>CBDCVQ010000001.1:0-223088 GCA_965223165.1 Saprospiraceae bacterium
ACCACCCTCCTGAAGCGCCGGGCGCAAGGTGTCATCACCACCCACTACGGCAATCTGAAGATTATGGCCTCGAATGTCGAGGGGCTCACCAATGCCTCAATGAGTTTTGACGAGGAGGCCCTGCGACCTACCTATCATCTGCGGGTCGGTGTGCCAGGTAGTTCCTTTGCCATGGAAATGGCCCGCCGAAGCGGGCTCGATCAGGGCATCATTCAGCGGGCCAAGAAAAAACTGGGCCGAAAGGAGGGTCGTCTCGAATACCTGCTGACTAAGCTCGAGCAGGACAAGCAGCAGCTGGATCAAAAGCTGTCCGATGCCGAGGCTCGTGCCAAGGACCTCGATCGCCTCGTCCGAAACTACGAAGATCTAAAGCGCAATCTCGATATCCGCCGGAAGCGACTCAAGCTGGATGAAAAGGCCTTCAAACTACAGGCCCTGGCAGATGCCAACAAGAAGATCGAAAAGGTCATCCGGGAGATTAGAGAACGGCAAAATCTCGAGCAGGCCAAACAGCTCTCGGAAGAGCTCAAGACGGAGAAGAAGCAGGTCGCGCATGTGGTCCAGGATCTGCAGCAGGACATCATAGAGAAGAGTCCAGCCGCAAAGAAGAAAGGTGCCTTTCGGGTGGGAGATTTTGTCCGTATGAAACTGGGCGGCATGACCGGCAGAATCGACGCGCTGCAGAAGGATAAGGTCACCATAGTGATGGGCAATATGAAGGTCAACGCGCTGCTCAAAGACATCGAGCACGGCAAAGAACCCATTGATCTCAACCCCGTACGATCCGTCAGCGCACAAGTACATCGTACCGTCCATGCCCATCGCAAGATCGATATCCGGGGCCTGCGGCGAGAGGAGGCGTTGATCCGTCTGGAGCAGTTTATCGACCAGGCTTTGATGGCGGACCTACGCCAGCTAGAGGTCATTCATGGTAAGGGAAATGGCACGCTGAAGGCGGCGGTAAAGGAAAAGGCAAAGGACTACCCCCAGACCATTGAGCTGTCGCACCCAGCCCATGAGCGTGGAGGCGACGGTGTCACGATACTCCAGATCGAACCCTAGCCATCTGATCTCGCCAAGGCGATGGCGCCCCCAAGAAATCGGGGCATTAGTAGTCGTACGTCTCTACCGCTGCAAAGTGAAAATTGGACTCGATCTGGGCATTCTCATCGCTGTCGGATCCATGCACTGCGTTCTCACCCACATTCTTGGCGTAGAGTGCCCGGATCGTGCCGGGAGCAGCTTCGGCCGGATTGGTAGCACCGATCAATGTCCGAAAGTCTTCGACGGCGTTGTCCTTCTCCAGGATAGCCGCGACGATGGGACCGGATGACATAAATGCGACCAGCTCCTGATAGAATGGTCGCTCACTATGTACAGCATAGAAAGCACCGGCCTTCTCGACCGATAGCTTGGTCATTTTCATCGCCACGATCTTAAATCCACCGGCGACAATCTGTTGGAGTATAGCGCCTGTATGCCCGGCCTGCACGGCATCCGGCTTTATCATGGTGAAGGTTCTGTTGCCCATATTTTGCTTTGTCTTTGTAAGAAATCCTGTGCCTGTGTAAAAACGCTGCCAAAAGTAAAATTAAATGCCAAAAAAGCGCCTCCACCGGCGTCAAAATAAATTTTTAACCCTCGATAAAAAGTACCAATTTCGCACTTCAATTTTCGTAAGTAGATGCAAGGATTAGCGCAGGTACGGGAAAAATTAGCGAGCCCCCAAAACATCCTGATCACCAGTCACCGAAACCCAGACGGAGACGCCATCGGATCTTCGCTAGCCATGTATCATTGGCTCCGGAAGATGGGCCATCGGGTGATGGTGGCATTCCCCTCCGAATATCCTAGTTCCTATAGTTGGATGCCGGGCATCGATCAGGTCGAGATCTTTGATCTGGACCCAGGCCCGATCGCCGCCTTTACCGAGCATCTCGACATATCGATCATTCTCGACTACAACTCGCTCAGCCGCATTGACAAGATGGGTGCATTGCTCCAGAGCAAGGACCTATTTACGATCATGATCGACCATCATCTGTATCCGGAGGACTTGGGTGACTTTATCCTGTCGGAGAGCAGTGCGAGCTCCACCTGTGAACTGGTCTACCGCTTCATGGATGCCTACGACGAGCTTCGCCTGATGGATCTGAAAATCGCCGAATGTATCTACACCGGCATCCTCACCGATACCGGTTCCTTTCAGTATAGCACCTCTCCTACCCTCTTTCGCATCGTAGCCTCTCTGCAGGAGGTAGGGGTCAACAACAATGCGATCCAGGATCTGATTTTCAACACGCTCAGTGAAAAGAATCTGCGTCTGCTCGGCCATTGCCTCTCCAATCGGATGGAGATCATCGATGAGTACCACGCAGGCATCATTTTTCTGAATAAGCACGACTATCAGGTCTTTGACATCCAGCGCGGTGACACGGAGGGAATCGTCAATTATCTCTTGAAGCTCAAGAACGTGCACGTAGCTGCATTCATACGTCAGCAACCCACGATCGTCAAGATATCCCTGCGGTCCAAGGGTGACTTTAGCGTCGAGGAAATCGCCAAGACATACTTCAATGGCGGTGGCCACCGCAATGCCTCCGGTGGATATATCCAGGCTGGACTGGCAGCCACCATTGACAAGTTTAAATCAATCCTCCCGCAGTACAAGGAGAAGATTGAAAAATCCATATTGCATGCAGTATAGCATTCTACTACCCTTAGCCCTGGCACTGGTCCTGATAGGATGCGCTGCTGAAACCGAACAAAAGACCGAGCGTGGCTACGCCTACGAACGCCATACCGATCTGCCGGGTCCCACTCCGCAGGCCGGTGAATACGCCTACTTTCATATCGTGATGCGGGCGGATGACTCCATCCTAAATACCAGCTACAACATGAGTGAGATCCCGCGCCTTCGCATCCCGGAAGAGGGACAAAACAGTGATCAGGCAGCCCCAATCGTCGATGGTCTCAAACTTATGTCTGTCGGTGACAGCCTGACCCTAGACTTTCCGCTGGACTCGCTGCCCCAGGTACCCCCTGCCTTTGCCAACTTTGAGTTGCTCAAGTACGATCTGAAGCTGCTCGAGATAAAGACGGACGAGCAGTTTAAGGAGGAAATGCAGGCAAAGATGCAGGAGCGGGAGGAAGCGATGAAGGTCACGCAAGCTCGACTCCCCGAAGTGGAGGCTAGAGTCCAGCAAGTCACCAGTGACTATACGGCGGGCAAGCTCACGGATATCCAGACAGCTCCTTCCGGCCTCAAGTATATCATTTACGACGAAGGAGAGGGATCCAAGGCGCAGAATGGTGATCAAGTGTCGGTACACTACTATGGAGCCTTCTTGGATGGCAAAGCGTTCGACAATTCTTTTGCCAAAGGAAATCCCTACACGTTTACCTTGGGTCAAGGTCGGGTGATTCGCGGTTGGGATCTGGGCATACTGCTTCTGGCCAAAGGGGGCAGCGCTTCCCTCTTTATTCCTGCTGACTTGGCTTATGGAGAGTCCGGATACCAGGATATCCCGGGCGGAGCGGAGCTATACTTCTACGTGGAGCTCGCCGAGGTAAACTAATATTGGAAAGAAGCTGTTTCTATCTAAGCCCCGATTCATTACTTTTTTCGTAAATCTTTAGATCATGACCATAGAGCAACTGCAGGACATGAAGGCCCGTCTGGGTTCGTTAAGGAGGTATCTTTGACGTCGATGAGCGACGCTTGAAGATCACTGAGAAAGAACAACTTACACTAGATCCCGAGTTTTGGAATGAGCCAAAGAAGGCAGAAGCCTTGCTAAAGGAAATCAGCCTGCTAAAGCTGTGGGTCAAGTCCTACGAAGAGGTGGAAGCCCTTGTGGAGGAGGTTGAAATCCTGTTTGAGTTTCAAAAGGAGGGCGAGGCCTCAGAAAGCGAGGTTGACCTGGCGCACGATAAAGCGGTCAGCAAGCTGGACGACGTCGAATTTCGCTCGACCCTCAACCGTCCGGAGGATGAGCTGGGATGCATCCTGGAGATCAATGCGGGTGCTGGCGGCACAGAGAGCTGCGATTGGACCGAGATGTTGCTCCGCATGTATCAAATGTGGGCAGATAAGAACAGCTACAAAGTATCAGAGCTGCATCGGGTCGATGGCGACGTAGCCGGACTAAAATCAGTCTCCATCGAGATCAAGGGAGACTATGCCTATGGCCTGCTGAAGGGGGAGAACGGGGTACATCGACTGGTGCGCATCAGCCCTTTTAACGCCCAGGGCAAACGCATGACATCCTTCTCCTCCGTATTTGTACACCCGATGATTGATGATCGCATTGAGGTAGAAGTCAATCCGGCAGACCTCGACTGGGACACATTTCGTGCCAGTGGAGCCGGTGGCCAACATGTCAACAAGACGGAATCCGCCGTGCGGGTGCGTCACTTGCCCACCGGCCTGGTGGTAGAATGCCAGGAGGAACGCTCACAGCACCTAAACCGAGAAAAAGCCATCCAAATGCTCAAGTCCCGGATCTACGAGCTGGAACTGGAGAAGCAAAAAGAGGAACGCAGCAAGATCGAAGCCGGCAAGATGAAAAACGAGTGGGGATCACAGATCCGGAGCTATGTGCTCGACGACCGGCGGGTCAAAGACCATCGATCCCAACATCAAACGTCGAATACCACCGCCGTGCTCGACGGCGAGATCGATGACTTTCTCAAGGCTTGGCTGATGATGAGCAGCAACTAGTGGACTGCCCCTCGGCTACCTTTGACCCTACATAGATCGACGCCCTCGTCGTCCATGCAGGTTGCCTCCTTTACTCGCTGGCCATGATGAACAATGGCAGCATCTCAAAATCACGATAAATCGGATGCAGTCGCTCGATATCGTAGTGTTTGTCGACGTTGACGAGCTTCTTTGTGCTGGTCACCACCTCGATGGGCACATGATCGTATCGGCCATTTTGCAAGACCACCAATCGCCCGTGAATGCCCCGTAGGATCAGATCCAAGGCCATGGTGCCGTAGGCCATAGGCACGATCGAGTCAATCGCATCAGGGTCTCCACAGCGCACCAGGTATCCCAGCTTCTGCGTGATGGTATTGATCGTGACGCCGTGATTGTACTTGGGCGACAACTCCTTTAGCTTGGCACTGACCATATCTCCGATGCCGCCTAGCTTGGCGTGTCCATAGGCATCCTTCTCCGCATTTTCAAACATCATCTCACCCCCCTCAAACATCGCTCCCTCTGACACCAGCACGATGGAATAATTGCTGGGGTTGGCCATGCGATCCGCCACCATCAATTCGGTCAGATGATCGATATTGAAAGGATACTCCGGAATAACGCATCGGTGGGCGGCTCCAGCCATCGTGGGCAACATCGCGGTAAAGCCGGCATACCTGCCAAATACCTCCAGCACCATAAAGCGTTCATGGCTGCCTGCGGAGGTACGCAAGTTGTTGGTCATATTGATGGTGCGTGTGACACAGGTGCTAAATCCGATACAGTAGTCCGTGCCAGGTACATCGTTGTCCATGGTCTTGGGTATGGCGTTGACGTTGACTCCCTTTTTGAACAAATGCACCGCATAGCTCAAGGTATCATCGCCTCCAATCGCAATGAGATAGTCGATACCAATCCATTCTAGATTGGCGATGACCTCCGGAGTCAAATCATTCGTCTCTTCTGTGTAGGTGTCCTTGAGGTGCTCGGGCACGCGCTCCCGGATGACATGACTGGGTCGGGTGCGAGAAGAATGCAGAAACGTACCCCCGGTACGTGCTGCCCGATCCACCACGGTCTTGGTAAGCTCGATAAAGTTGGCGCTGTTGTCGGCTTTCTTATCCCGAACCACGTCGATGATACCGCCCCAGCCTCGGCGCAAGCCGATCACGCTATATCCCTCTCTGATGGCACGCACTGTCACTGCTCGAATCGCAGGATTCAGGCCAGGTACGTCGCCCCCGCCTGTCAGAATACCGATTACACCTTTCGTTTTTTTCTTGGCCATTACTTTCTTTGATTTTCTACTCGGGGAATCCCCCCAATGGTTAAGTTTTTGAGGTCCTCCAACCCCATCGCAAAAATGCTTCGCAAAATAAAAAAAGCTTGCAGACCTGCCGTGTCAAACGGCCACATTCATAAAGAATTGATATTGCCTGCCAGGCTTCGTTGCCAATTCAGCAATTGGCTGGGATTTATGTATCCAAAGTCTGGTCCCAGACCCAGGCTTCGTAGTCCGGATTTGCTTCCACAGAGGTCTTAATCATACAGGGTACCTCGTACGGATGCGCGTGTCTGATCTCCGCCTGCAAGGTCGGCCAAAGATCTGACCGGGTCTGCAATATGGCCGCCCATTCGTCATGCTGATTCAGCGAACCCTGCCACCAGTAGGCACTTTCGATAGCAAAGATGTTACATCCTGCCACCAGCTTGGCCTCCAGCACTTGCCGACATATGCGATCGGCGGTTGCCCGATCGGGGAATGTGACGTATACCGTGATGAATGCCATCGGATATTAGTAGCAGTTTTGCACTAAATCTTGTCGTTAATTCTAATGTCTTTGGTCCGCATACTTCGTCGCAGGGCCTCGCCGTAACATCGGTTAGGACAGCACCTCCGCCAGACGCAGCAGATCCTTGTCAATAGCCTTTCCCTTTTTGATCGCATCGGCCGCCGGGACATACACAACCTCATTGTTGCGTATCCCGCAGAGGACCATGGACCGTCCGGCAAGCAATCCTTCGACGGCCCCATGGCCGGTGCGACTGGCCAATATGCGATCCATGGCGGTGGGTGCCCCTCCTCGCTGCAGATGTCCGATCACCGCCACCCGAGGCTCATACTCGTCAAACCGTTTGGATACCTGCTCCGCCAGCTTGGCCGCGTTCCCATTTTCATTGCCTTCTGCCACGATCACAAGGCCAAATAACTTCTTGCGCTTCATCATCTTCTGCAGGGAGGCAAACAAGCTCTCGACATCTGTCTTGGACTCCGGTATCAAGATGCCGCCTGCTCCACTGCCCAAGCCGGTGAAAAGTGCGATGTATCCCGAATGACGACCCATCACCTCGATGAAAAATAGGCGATTGTGTGAGTCCGCGGTGTCTCTAATTTTATCCACGGCATTTATGGCCGTATTGATGGCAGTATCAAAGCCGATCGTATAGTCCGTGCCGTAGAGATCATTGTCAATGGTCCCCGGTACACCGATCATAGGTATACCAAATTCCTTCTCAAAGATCCTCGCTCCCGCCAACGTCCCGTTTCCCCCGATGGCTACCACGGCATCAATGTCATGGGCTACGAGCGTTTCGTAAGCTGACTTCCGTCCTTCCTTCTTGCGAAAACGCTCGCTGCGGGCCGTTTTCAGGATGGTACCTCCCTTGTGCATGATGTTGGCGACATCACCGGTTTCGAGACGCTTAATATCCCCCTCGATCATTCCCTCATATCCCCGGTAGATCCCGTAAACGTGTAGGCCGTGATGCGCGCCGGTGCGGACGACCGCTCGGATGGCCGCATTCATGCCCGGGGCGTCCCCACCCGAGCACATCACGGCGATTCGCTTGATATCACTCATTCGCTTTCTCGTTGTTGGCCCACGTGATAGCGTATCAGGCCCTCCAGGGGCTCTTTGGCTACAATACCGAGTTGCAGGCCGTGTTTCTTCAACTCCTTCTCAAATTCGATGCAAAAATAAAAAGCTATCGATCCTACCAAATGAATTGTCGTATCCTTTTGATATATAGAAAGGTGATAATGTATAAAATCTTTAAAAGCAGCATGTAATACCTCCTGCATCAAGTCCTCGGATCGATGGGGCACCAATAATGGCACCAACGAGGCAAGGAATTGGTTGGGAGCACTGCTGCGCTTGAACATGCGGAGAAAGTCGTATCGGTCCGGAGGCAACACCGTCGCAAAGGATGCACGCACAGGATCCTTCATCTGTCCGTAGTAGTAGGCTCGTACGAGCCGACGGCCAATATCGGTACCACTCCCCTCGTCGCCCAGCGGATAACCCAAGGTCGGTGCTTGGTAGTCAATCTCACGACCATTATAGTGGCAGACATTGCTGCCCGTGCCCACGATACAGACTACCCCATCGGTCGAGCCACATACGGCCCTGGCAGCGGCGAGCATATCAGAGTGGATCGATACGCGTGGGGCCGGCCAAACCTGACTTAATGCCTGCTCCAACGCATGGCGCACCCGCGGGTGCGCCGTACCCGCCCCGTAATAGACGATTTCCTCGGGGAGCTTTCCTGGGAGCTGCTCAGCGAGCTCTGCCAGCATCCGCTCCAATGTTTCCTGCGACTGAGATATGGGATTATAACCGACGGTCTTGATTCGGATCGTATCCGCATCCTGCAGGAGTGCCCATTGCCCACTACTACCCCCAATGTCTCCGATAAGTATCGCCATAAGCCACCACACTGTACTCTGAGGCAAATGTCGATCATTATTAGCAAAAGTGCATGCAACCAGCGAATCCGATCAAGTCTTGACGGCTAGTGGACCGCCGTGCTCAGTTTGAGCCAGCTGAAGTCGAGGGTCTTCCCATTTTGAGATATTTGCCGTTGCACGCCACTGCCCCACCACCCAGCTTATGGATTGAACGCACTGAATGTCAGCATAAAGCGGGCCTTTTCTCGCCTCGCTGGTATTCGCCAGAAACCGTCGTAGGTTATGGTCTTCGGCACATAGTGATCTCCGAGCCGATCCAGGGCAATATCAAACTGCACGTCAAAGCGATAGAGCGCCTGGCGGTGAGCCAACCGCATCTGCCTACCCAGCACCTGAAAATCCTCCTTGCTGAAGTAGGTGACGAGCTGCTTGATCACTGTCTTATTCTGCTTTCCATCTCGATAGGCCGGCTTGAGTTGTACCTCAAAAACATACGCGTCCTGGCCATTGAGATATTGCTCGGAGCGTATGTGAAAATCATACCGGTCGATCATTCGCTGGGAGAATATGGCTGTCTTGTTGCCAATGAAAGGAATAGCTGATTTGGTCCCGGGAGAAAAGATGAGCTTCTTTAGCTCCTCCACGTGGCCGGCCATGCCGGACGTAGGCCGGGCAGTGACCGATGGCGCCTCCTGGGCACATACCCGGCCATGGGTGACAAAGAGGCGGTCATAGAGTCGGGTCGTATAGTGCTTATATCGATCCTCCCGCTTGCGGATGCGGCCCTCGATCTGCTCTTCCAGCACTTGCATCGTTCGACAGGGCGCTTGAAAGTCCTGCTGATGCAGTGCCTGGTAAGTAGCCTTTCTTCTCCCCTTCCGATCGAGGTATTGCATCTCGGTGCGCATGAGGTACGATGAAGATCGAAGATGGCGAAAGGCTTGATAGAACGATTGATCGTCGCGTACCATGCGGATAAAGTCCGTGACCGAGAATCCCTCCTGCTGAGCGGTAACTACGATGGAGTCCAGGTACACGATGCTGGCAATGTGGTCCACCGGCTCCTGCGCTGGCAGATGCCATATCCTGCCCAGCAGACAAAGTAAAACTGCCATGGCCTTAATTAAACCCAAATCATACATTAGACATTCTGTTGCAAAGCCACATTGCCCGCCCTCTTTGGTAGTCCTCGATTTTCCGTGCTTCACCGTATGGACGCATACGTTTGTCATCCCATCCGCTTTGCGGTTCAGTCGCTTGGAGGTCCACTCGACCTCCATTCCACCTTTGGTGGAAATCACTCCCTCATTCAAATCTGCGGGACACCAAATCTGACGGGCACTCTGGCTCCGCACGACGAATCTCCTATGCATGATTTGGGTTGAAGCTGACATCCGTTATTTTCGTTGTACAAACGGCTTTTTGCAGGTATATAGCCGGCAATTATAGAAAGATAATTTACATCCTTTTAGCATATGCAACACATCGCTGTCGTCGGAGCAGGGACCATGGGTAACGGTATCGCACATGTCTTTGCCATGCATGGATATGAGGTGACATTGATCGACCTATCAGAGAAACAGCTCACCCATGCACTGGCCACCATCAGTAAGAATCTGGATCGAATGGTGCAAAAGGGACGGATTTCCTCCCAGGACAAGGTCAGTGCACTGATCAACATCCATGCAGCATCCAAGATCTCAAGTGGCGTGGCCCAGGCCGATTTGGTAGTGGAGGCGGTATCTGAGAGCGAACCCATCAAGCGCAAAGTATTTGAAGACTTGGACAAGTATGCTCCCCCTGCGTCCATCCTGGCTACCAACACGTCTTCTATCTCCATCACCAAGCTCGCTGCCATAGTCAAGGAGCCCGCTCGTGTGATCGGCATGCACTTTATGAATCCGGTCCCGATCATGAAGCTCGTAGAAATCATCAACGGCTACGAAACCGATCCAGCTGTCACGGAAGCCGTACTGCAGCTGACCGAGCAGATCGGCAAGGTTCCCGTTGTCGTCAATGACTATCCCGGTTTTGTCGCTAATCGCATTCTCATGCCTATGATCAATGAGGCCATTTTTGCCGTCTTTGAAGGCGTGGCCACCGTACGGGCCGTGGATCAGATCATGAAGCTTGGCATGGCACACCCGATGGGGCCTCTGCAGTTGGCCGACTTCATCGGCCTGGACATTTGTCTCTCCATCCTCGATGTGCTACACGAGGGCTTTGGCCAATCTAAGTATGCCCCCTGCCCCTTGCTGGTCAAAATGGTACATGCCGGCAATCTCGGCAAGAAGACGGGTATCGGCTTCTACGACTACCGAGAGGGGGGCAAAGGCCAACTTAAGGTATCCCCTCAGTTTCGATAGGACGCTTTCTCCATGGTAAAGCCAAAAGTAGATCCCAGCCCCGGCGAGCTCCGCACATTGATCGTCTGATGGTGGGCCTCCACAATGTGCTTGACGATGGACAAGCCTAAGCCGGATCCGCCTGCCTCCCTGGATCGACTCTTGTCGACTCGATAGAAGCGATCGAAGACATGATTAAGGTGTTTCTCGCTCATGCCTATACCGTTGTCGGCGACCTCGACTAGTATATTTCGGTCCATATCGTAGAAACTGACCTTGCACACACCTCCCTTGTTGCCGTATTTGATCGCATTGATGATGAGATTGTCCAAGACTTGGCGGATGTAATCCCGATCGGCTAGAACCCCATAAGATTGATTGGCACCGTCCTTAAAGATGAGCTGGACGTCATGCTGGATCGCCGTCAGCTCCAGCGACTCAAAGACCTCTTGGACCAGCTCCTTGATATCAAAGCGGGTCATATCCAGTTGCAATCGACCAGATTCCAGTTTGCTGATGATCTCCAGGTCGTCGACGATCGTTGCCAGCCTTTCTACATTTTTTGCTGTCCGCCGCAGGTACTTTACGTTGACCGTGGGGTCATGTAGTCCGCCATCGATCAATGTGTGGACATACCCCTGAATATTAAAAATGGGCGTCTTGAGCTCATGCGATACATTGCCAATAAAATCTCGGCGATAGTTTTCCAGTAACTTGAGTTGATCGATCTGCGCTTCCTTCGTCTCGGCCCAGCGGGCTACCTCCTGTTCCACATCTTCTATGATATGATCATCGCTGTCCACACTCGTCTGCTTTTGCGACGGGTCCAGCTTGAGGCGATGGATGTTCTTGTAGATGAGCTTGATCTTTCGGAAGATGTATTTCTTCAAAAAATACAGACTCACGAAGTAGGAGATGGCGGCCAGGCCGATCCAGTAGATGGCAAACTTGAGCCCCCCCGGGGCTTGTGTCAGTAGGCTCTCCAACACGGCAAAAATGGAGAAGAGTGTCGCTATGCCGGCGGCGGAAAAGGTGGCAATCTGCCGCGGCGTCAGGTTCTTAAACATCTAAATCTCGATTTTATAGCCCACTCCTTTAAGGGTCTTGATATAACTAGCCCCAATTTTTTCGCGAATGCGTCGCACATGCACGTCAATGGTGCGCTCTCCTACGATGATGTTTGATCCCCATACCCTGTGAAAAATCTCCTGTCGAGAGAAAACTTTGCCAGGTGCAGACATCAAGAGCTCCAGTACCTGAAACTCCTTCTTGGCCAATTCAATAATCTGATCGCAGACCGCTACTTCAAATCGATCTCGATACAAAGTAAGGTCACCCAAGACCATCACATCACCATCTTTCTGCAGGCCAGATCTGCTCCGACGCAACAATGCAGCAATGCGGCTCTTCAGCACCGTAGGACGTATCGGCTTCACGATGAAATCATCCCCTCCATAGTCCAGTGCTGCGACATGGGTATAGTCCTCCCCCCTTGCGGTCAAAAATGCGATGAGCGTGTCGTCAAAGGAGGCATCATCCCTGAGTTGGCGACAGACCTCAATGCCATCGAGATCGGGCATCATCACATCAAGCAGGATCAAGTCCGGCCTAAATGTACGGGCAGCATTGATGCCCAGCTTCCCATCGGTGGCCGTACGTACCTCATATCCTTCGTTCTCCAGATTGTAAGTGAGGAAATCTAGCGCGTCTTGCTCGTCATCAATCACCAATATCTTTTCCGTGCTCATGTCAAAACCTGGCCTATTCGATCATCGGATTCTGATCGCCTTCAAAATTCTCCAATTCTCTCTCCAACTCAGCGACGCGATCTGCCATCCGGTTTAAAATGGCCTCGAAACGCTCGGGATCTTCTACGAGGCGATCCACATTAAAGTCCAGCTGCTCCTGCGTCAATTGATACTTCTCTAGCAATTGCTTGCTGTACACCAACGCCATGCTATCTTTGGCCTGCCCATACGTATCTGCATAAGCAGCATTGAGTATGAAGGCATCGGTCATCACATTTACCATCACTGAGTCTGGCAGTAGCTCCAGTTCGTAGGCGTCACCCCCTCCTGTGCAGCCATTCAGCAAGGCCAGACACAGTAGGCAAACGCCAGTGAAGCGTGTGATCATGAGAGATCAAAAAGTTTAGGATAGTAGAAAGCGGCCAATCGGGTATTGGACGTACCAAAATCACTCCAATCCGCCACCGTCGATTGCAATTTGACGATGGCGCAGGTCGGTACATTTTCGATGTATCGATCGGAAAAGAGGTTTGCTAAGTCCGTCATGCCCGGGTTGTGTCCAAACATATACACAACATCTGTGTCCGCGGGGAGTTCAGCAAGCAGGGCCAGCATAGTATGCGCCGATGCCAAGTAAAGGCGAGGATCGAGAGAGAGCTTCTTCTTGGTCAGGTCAAAGGCCTTACGAAAATGTTTGGCTGTAGCATAGGCCCGTTTGGCCGGGCTACTAACCAGCTGATCCGGATAACTCTCCTTGAGTACCATCATCTGCGCCATCAGCGGCGCATCGCGCTTGCCCCGTGTATTGAGTGGCCTGCGGTTGTCTGGCAGCATCGGATTGCTCCAACTGGATTTGGCATGCCGGACAAAATAGGCGGTTTTCATTAGCCATAAAAGTACGAAAAAGGGGCCGTCACTAACGAACAACTACTGCACATAAACGGCAGCCTTTACATTAGACTCACATGAGACATGGCTACCGCGATCAGCAAATGGGGCGGTGACTCGGCCGCATTGGCCATGATCCATGCAGGGAGTAGAGGCGGCAAATCGAAAGCTGATGCTTCGACCCCCGATTTTTGTCAGTGGAACGGCTCCGTGAGTCCAACTGCCCGGGGAAGTGAACCAGATGACCCGTACATTGGCGACTCAAACGATACTGTCCCACGCGGCAGGGCTCCCAGGGGTAATCTTACTATGAAAGCACAAGGGCTAGCTGACCATGGCAAGGTCATCTCTTTAGGTACCTGGATGCAGGCCCCCAGTTGCCAAGGGCAAGCTGACACGGCCGGGTAGCTCTTGGTTGAGTAAATTCCAACGGCAACTAACCTCACCGGCCATACTGCCCAGATCAGCCTGCGTTTGGCGTCCCCGCCAAACGCACTGGCTAGCTCGCCGTCACCCTGAAGTCTTGATAATGCGATTGCCCAGCTTCAACCATCCGTAAGATTCGAGGCTTCCTGTCCGATTGCTTATATTTGAAAGTTTGGCTGGTAAACATTATGCGCGTTAAGTCTTTTCCATTAGATAATTACTTTCTGTACTTCAAAGAAAGCCTCCTCGACGAGGGGGAAACATTGAAGGCAGGCGGCCATCTGGTGGTGAAGCAACGCGATGCAAGCACCGGGTACTGGAGTCTGGAATGCCGGAACCCTGCGATGCTGGAAATTGAGGTAGTCACCAAGCGAAGACAGGTTAAATCCTATTCATGTGACTGTGAGACCTTTAGCCAAAAACAGCTGTGTGGCCACCTGGCAGGTGCCCTAAAGTACATACTCGACGAACTGGACAAAGAGGAAGCCGATCGGGCCGCCAAGCAGGCTAGTCAGGCAGCCGGGCGACTCAATATCTCCTCCCTTATCAACCAGCTGGGTGATGACGAGCTGCGCTCCTTTATAGCGGGTTATGCGAGGCATCACCGCGATTTTGCGTTATTGCTCAAGGCCAAATTTGCTTGGAAAGTCGAGCTTAAAGACAACTTGTCCAAGTACTATGATCTATTGAGATCCTACAGCAAGGCCCTGGGGTCCAAGCCGCTGGGCAAGACTGCCACTAAAAAACTGGGGATATACATAGACAATCTACTTGGGCTAGCTGACGATCTGATGTCGGAGGCCGAATATCGAGAGGCCTTCGCCCTACTGCATGGCACGATCAGGTATGTCGGTCTCCAAGTACCACCGGGTCACCTTGTGGAAGAGCTGCGGCAGGCACACGTAAAGACGGACTTCTTGCTGGACATGGATCTGGCCCCGTCATTTCGACAAGAGATGCTGCTTGCCTTCCTGGCGATCGCAGAAGAACGTCGCTATACACTGGATAACTGGCAACTCAATCTGCACGCTATCCTTTACCCACATTTTGGCACCGATGGAAAACAGCAGGTAATCGATGACCTGCGGCTGCGCTGGCAAGCCTCCAAGTTGCCCGGCGCAGCACTCACGTTGATGTCCCTCCTATTATCTGATCAAAACGATGATGAAGTCACCCACTTGCTGCTGTCCGCCCGACAAAACCATGAGCTAATCCGGACCGCACTCACGCTGCTGGCCAAAGCAGACCGATTTGATCTATCCGCTGCCATAGCCGAGACCTTGTACCAAGACAGTCGGGGTCGCCGACTCAGGCAGATCTGCCTACAGCACCTCACTTCGGATTGGGCCACACGGGAAGACAAGATCAGGTGGCTTCGCTCGCACTTCATTTCGTCAGGGGAGCGGGGCAGCTTTGCGCATCTGCAAGAGCTGCAGATTGCCGATTGGGACGCAATGACAGCGGAGATGATCGGCACCCTCGAGGCACGACAAGACTGGACACTGCTGGCCTTCGTCCTAGGCGAAACGAAACGACTGGAGGCCCTCTGGCAGCTCCTGGAAGAAAGGGGCGATCTTGCCCTGATCCTGGATCACCTAGGTTACCTGCGAGACATAGAAGATGATCGGCTGCTGCCCACGATATATGCGCACATCCAAAGCTACTTGCATCGGTATGTGGGTAGAAAAAGCGTCGATCACGTGCTCCAAGCCCTCACCCGAATCGAACGCCATCGCCGCACGGCACTGAGCCAGTCACTGAGGGATCAAGTGTTCCGGGACTTCCGAGAGCGCACCTTCCTCATCAAGGCCCTGCGACATCGGGGGGACTATCATTCCACCTCAGTATCCCGATAGATGCCTCACCAGTCGATCTGCCTGCTAGTTGAGTACCCATACCCTTTGCCGTCGTGAGGTTGTCGCTATGGTGGACGGGAAAAACACAGCAAGCCTGCTGGGCAGATAGTATCGAAATGTATCGATCACGGATTGGGCGGCTGCACCCCCTGCAAATCAGGGAATGGAAGATCAAGAAAGTCAAAGATCCCCGTCAGATGCAACTACTTGAGGCCCAGTCGCTTCTCAAGGAGGTGAAGCCGGGAGATCAGCTGGTCCTTTTGGACGAGCAAGGCAAGGCATACTCGTCGTCCGGGTTCGCCGGTTTTATCGAAAAAAAGATGGTCGCTTCGGTGCCCCATCTCATATTTGTCGTCGGCGGACCCTATGGGTACGCTCAACACATGTATGATCGGGCAGACCACTTATTGTCGCTATCACCCATGACCTTCACCCATGATATGGCCCGCCTCATCTTTATGGAGCAGCTGTACCGGGCCTTTAGCATCATAGCCGGACTTCCATACCACCACACTTAACATCACCAATACAAAGATCTATGTCGATTACACTGCTTATTGTGCTCATCACCGGCCTGGTCAGCTACCGGGCCTTCCAAGACCAGTCCTTATTTTATCGGCTGGCGCACTGGCCGGTCAAGGAGCATGGCAACAAAGAGTATCACCGGCTGCTTACCCATGGTTTTGTACACGGGAGTTGGGCTCATTTGCTGATTAATATGTTCGTCTTATGGAGCTTCGGCGAGTTCATCGAGTACCAATTCCGTTTCTTTTTTGGAAATACCATTGGACCGCTGCTCTTTGTCATCGTCTATCTGCTCACGATTGTGACGGCATCCCTGCCCACCCACTTCAACAAGAAGGACAAGGAGAGCTACCTCTCCGTGGGCGCTTCAGGGGCCGTCTCCGGCATTGTGTTTATCTACATTTTACTGGATCCCTGGCAATCCCTTTATCTTCTCGCCCTCATCGAGATTCCCGGCATTGTGTTCGGCGTACTTTACCTATGGTACTCGTCTTATGCCAGTAAAAACGTGCAGGATCGCATCGATCATGAGGCTCATTTTTACGGTGCGCTGCTGGGTGTCGCGTACATGCTTTTGCTCAAACCCTCGCTGGGTGCTGATTTCGTCCGACAGTTGGTCGACGGCTTTCCTCTGTGAGCAGTCAACCAGCCGGGTCCGCCTGTGGATTGTGCTAGCAAAGGCAAATTGCTAATTTAGAAACCACTTAACGTCGAACCGAATCGTCTAACTACGAGAGATTTATGAGAGCGCTGGTCATATCGGGTGGGGGCGCCAAGGGCGCCTACGCAGGAGGTGTCGCGGAGTGCTTGATCCGTGAACAAGGCATCCGATATGACCTATTCACGGGATCCTCGACGGGGGCACTCCTCGCTCCGCTCCTGGCCGCTGGAGAGATCGACCATGCTCGAGAGGTCTATACCAATGTCCGTCAGCAGGACATCTTTTCCACCCATCCGTTTATCATCAAGAAAAAGAAGGGCATCTACAAGATCCGGATCAACCACTTTGGGGTCCTCCAGATGTTCCTCCGGGGCAAGAAGACCTTTGGTGAGAGCAATGCCCTTAAGGAATTGATCGGGCGTACCTTCACCCGCGAACACTACGAGCGAATCAAAGCCCAGCCGCAAAAGGTTGCGATCGCCGTATCCAACTTCTCCGCCAATACCGTCGAGCACAAGTATCTGCAGGACTGCACCTATGAAGACTTCGTGGAATGGATCTGGATCAGCGCCAACTTCGTGCCTTTCATGAGTCTGCAGATCAAAAATGGTCAGGAGTATGCCGACGGCGGATTCGGCAATTTCATCCCCATCGAAGAGGCCATCGATGCCGGCGCCACCGAAATCGACGTGATCATCCTGACCCCCCGGCGCAAGCGTGTCAAGAAGCTTCCCAGCCGCAATGCCTTCTCGGTGATCATGAGTTCGCTGGACTTCATGCTCTCGCAAATCGCCAAAGATGAGAAATACATCGGCCTGCTCGAAAGCATGCATCACGATATCAAGATCCGATACTTTCACACCCCCCGGGTCCTTACCGACAACTCGCTCATTTTCGACCCCAAGCAGATGCGCATGTGGTGGGAAGAGGGTAAGGCCTTTACCCGGAAGCAGTTGAAGAGCCTGGTGGAGTGAGCTTGAGTTCCGAGTGAGCTTGAGTTCCGAGTGAGCTTGAGTTCGGAGGGAGCTTGAGTTCCGAGTGAGCTTGAGTTCCGAGTGAGCTTGAGTTTCGAGTGAGCTTGAGTTTGGAGTGAGCTTGAGTTTCGAGTGAGCTTGAGTTTCGAGTGAGCTTGAGATGTGGCGAGCTCGCGAATAGGGGAGTGCCTAAAGTGAGCTAAAGTGCCTATCAGTGACTAAAGTACAGCCCAACTCGGTTGATATTCGTCCCGAGCTCGTGTGCAACTCGTGTCACTCAAGCGCACTCCAGGCACTCGAGTCACTGCTTCAATCTAGGATCTGGCGGAGATGATGGTTCATGTGATTGATATAGTCATCGATGAAGTAGGCCAGTGTGGTGGTCTCCTCTTGGGGGACGACCTTCCAGGCGACCTGATGCAGATTGTGGGTCTTGTGCTGCCTTGTCAAGATATCCTCTGGGATGGCGTGGATGCATCGGGCGATCTGCTGATTGAGACGTAACCACAGCTCTAGCAGATCGGGCCATTGGGCGGTTTGGTATTGCTGGACCACCACCCACTTTTCTTGATCGTATCCGTCAAAGATGAGTGAGTCCTGATGCTGTGCCAAGATAAACCGACGGCAATTGTTGACTGCAGAGTCAATGAGATGGCCTAGGATCTCCTTCTTTGACCACTTGCCCGGTGATCGGGTACTTACCCTCTCTTCGGTCAATCGCTCCAGCCTTGGTATAGCCCTGTCCAGGCTGGAAAGTAGTTTGTCTGCTAAGTGCATGGAGGAATACATCTGCTAGGGACAAAGGTAGCATTACCTGCGGCCTCAGGCTCTGCTTACGAGTGCCTAGAGTTGAGTTTGGAGTGAGCTTGAGTTTCGAGTGAGCTTGAGTTCCGAGTGAGCTTGAGTTTCGAGTGAGCTTGAGTTTCGAGTGAGCTTGAGTTTTGACGAGCTCGCGAATATGATTTTTTACTTCACCGGCGCTTCAGCTCTACTTACGAGTGCCTAAGAGTGAGCTAGAGTGCCTATCAGTGACTAAAGTACAGCCCAACTCGGTTGATATTCGTCGCGAGCTCGTCCGCAACTCCAGTCACTCAAGTCACTTCTCCCCTAGTGGGCCAGCACGACCTTTTTACTGCCTGCCCATCGGCCATCGGCCCGCAGGTGTAGCAAATATGGTCCCGGTGTGATGCTCTCTGGTAGGTCCCACGTCATTTGCGTACGCGATTCCATCCGGCTTTCGGCCACCTTCCTTCCCGCAAGATCCCAGAGTTCAACGTCCAACTGGCTCGTATGGATTGGAATATCCAGTAGGTAGATCGAACGGCCAACGCTGTAGGCGCTCCACGGTCCATCTGCTGCCACCTCCACGGGAACAACCGAGGAGTGATCGAGGGTACCGTCCAGATCGACGATGGCCAGCCGGTAGAAGTTCACCCCCCCGCTGGGCTGCTCGTCCCAGGCATCATAGGAGGCACCCTGGTCCCGGTTTGCAGGGGCCACGCGGGCCTTTACTTGCCAATCGACCTGATTGAGACTGTGCTCTACGACCAGGGCCTCCACGCCTTCTTCATAACCTGTCTGCCACCGCAGGTGCACGCTCCCTTCGAGGGTCATTCGAGCGGTGAAACTCAATAAGCTCACGGGCAATGCCGCATTGGACCGTTGAGCGCCAATCGATCTTGGGTCATTGAAGGGGTCATTATCATAGTCGAGGGCTGGATCCAACACCGTCAGACCTTGTCCAGCTGCGGCACTTCCTGCACTCAGATTAAAGTCCTCCGCTCCGGGATTGACCAGCTGCGGGTCTTGCTGGATCACAGCGCCCGTTTCCGCGACCGGCAGCGTGGGTCCCGTCCAACTTGGATTCTGAGTGTGATACCACAGATTGTTGGAGAAGGTGAACGTGGCTGGCGCAGTATTGGGTCCAATATTTACATCCGTACTCAGTGAATTGTTTCGCACCACAAGATTGTTGGAAAAGGTATTATCAGCGCAGGTGAGAAAGCCCGGATTGGTATTCTCCTGGAGAATTCGGATGATCCAATTGTCGGGTAGGTAGATCGTGTTGTTGATCACTTCTACCCGTACACATCCCACATATGCGATCGGGGCCCAAGAGCCGATGAATATATTGGAATACACCTGCAGATCGGCAGCCTCAAAATTGGCGGTGGGTGGTCGAAAAAACGACAGCCCGGTACTACCGCCCAGGTTGAGTGCCCGTTGACTCATATTCTTAAGCATGTTGCCCTCAATGCGCACGAACTGCGTGCCCCCCTTTGCCTGTATTCCGGATACACCAGCCGCATCCAGCAGATTGTCTTCGATGACACCCATGTGACAGCCTACCATGTCAATTCCGCTACCGCCAGGAGAACCATTGAGGAAGGTGCAATTGCGAATGGCAAAATTGTCCAAGCCCGAAAGTTTAAGCAGATCATTATTACCCGTGCCAGCCAAATTTTGGAAAAGGCAGTCTTCGATCGTGATGTGATGTGTAGGCGTGGCAAACGTCCCGGCATCATCAATATTCACCCCATTGGCCGTCTGCCCCTGAAACACAAGGCCCTCGATGTGCAGGTAGGAGCAATCGGAGAGATGCCATGCCTCCGATCCGCCCTGCCAGATCACCTGGCCACTTGTTTGCGCTAGTATGTAGATCAAATTGCCTGATGCACCTGCAATATTGCTCAGGTCCTGCCGATCTGTGTAGGTGCCGTTTAGGATCAGGACCGTATCACCCGGTGCAGCTGCCGCCGCTGCCGCTTCCAGGTCCGGGTAGGAGGCGCTGGGCACCATCAAGGTAGCAGCCACCGAAAAGACGAGGGAGAAGACGAGGAAGGATGTGGTACAGATCACACGCATATGCCAAAGTCTTTGAATTCATTGGTGTGATCGTGACAAATATGGATGTCCGTCCTGCCCCTTGGGACGACACACCCATATCTTCAAACGGAGTAGGGCTACCCGATATTTCTTTAGCAAAAACTATTCCCACCCCAGTGACAAAAATGCGACTAATAGAGTTTCGCATTAAATCTTGTAGCTAATTCTAATGTCTTTTGTCCGCATATTTCGCTGCAAAGCCTCGCCATAGCTACGGCTATGTCTATGTTTCGCGCCTCGTCTGCGAACAAAATCCTATTAGAATTATTCAACATATCTAATGCGAAACTCTACTAGCCGTCAAAGGGCAATACCTCCAGCTTGACCATTTCGCCGAAGTGGGTGTTTATCACATAAAAGCGCTTGTCCAGATATTTACGCTTGCAGGCGTTCATCGCTTTGATGATCAAATTGACATTGGCGGGATCGTCATCCGACATGCCAAAGTGCAGATCATCCCGATCGTATGCCTCCACAGCCTTGTCGACCGATTTTAAAATCGCCCGGCGTTTCAGCACCGGCGTAGTGGCCTGCAATTTGGGATCGTCGAGGTCATCTCGTCTGATCTCATCGTTGCCCACAGGATATACAGAGTGATAGTGCGGCTCTCGCTCGATCAGCCCGTGATCCTTCAACACACGGACACCGGCCCGCAATGTCTCGCGGCTATGTCCTCTGGCGGTGACGATCGACAGCGGGCGCTGGGTGTTACAAGCATGTACAAAAAACCGCCAGGAGGGCGCTTGCCACTTGCTTGGATCTTCCTGCAGTGCCTTTTCGATGTCGGCGACAAAGTGTTCTGGTTGGCCTGCTGCCTTTTCTTCGGGCGTTAGATCTCGAAAGTTGCGAAAACTACCGTCGTACATCGCGTAATCTGACCACTGGCCGGGCTGACCCAGCAGTGGATGAATGTTAGCAAATTCGCCCGTCGATACATACATGGTCTCCTGGGTCTCGGTATTGATGATTGAAATCTCTGTTTGCAAAAACATGATATTATCATCAAAATCGAAAAAATAAAAACTCAAAGGCCGATCGCTCATGCGCTATAATTTTTTTGAGGCTTAACCAAATAATTGCCGCTCGGTACACAGTTGATTTCCTTCTTCGTAGTAAGGCTTGGTCCACTTATCATCGGAGGACAGGTAGCGATTTTCCTCCGCTTCTTCATCGGACAACCTGTTGCTCACATTTCTGGCATGAAAGTGATTGAACAACCGCATAAATTCTCCGAGAAAGATGTCAGCCACCCGGGTGTTGCCACGGATGATCAACATATTCTCATCGTTATTTACCGTCGACGCCTCGCTAAAGTTAGCCGAGCCTGAGATGACAACGGGGTCGTCAGAGAGCGGATCGATCAACATATATTTTGTGTGCAAGAAATTGACATGGTCATTGAGACCGGTGAGTGATTCGATCAATTGCTGATGCTCGGTACCCGCCCCTCGCGTCTTCAAGATCTCGCCCCAGGCAATTCGATTATGGGGACAAGCTGCCATCTTTGGATATTTGGGTTTCAAGAGGCCACCGATCCCCTCCAACAATAGATAACGCTGATAGGGAGTGGACGTGCGCTTCTCCTTGATCACCTTGTCAAAAATCTCATTAGCCACCGAAAACGCGGCCGTAAAAAACACGCTTTGATTGGCCTGATCCAGTCGATCGGCATACCAGTCCAGCATAGCTTTGGTCAGGCGCGGGCTGAAGACAGGTGTGATGGCATTGGCTGGTGGGGGTCCACTTAAGTCGGGCTGCTGCATCACGGTCCAATTGCGCATGCCGGCGTCAGGTGGGTCGCTGCGAGCGGATTTCCGCTTGGGGTCGGTCGCCAGTTTATTCCAGTAATCCAAATATTTTTGGGCCACTTTGCGATCCCTGACAATATGCCCCACATTTGACTGGCCGTAGATGCCTCCGCCCGTAAAATTGGTGGAGCCTGTCCACACCTGAATCGGCCGACCATTTTTGAGCAGAATAATAAACTTGTTATGTGAAATAGTGGTGATCGTGCGCTCGATCATCATGTGTTGGAAGGCATCCAGCATCTCGGGGTTTTTTAATCCGATCTTGCTGACGGCCCGATCCGCCGCCGCTGCGACCGAATCATTGACCTGGGTCACCTCGATGCTCTTCTTTTTAAGTACCGCATCGGCCCCATCCACCTTGTAAGAGATATTAGAGTTCTTATCGGTCTTGATGCGATAGGCGCGCTGCTTCTTTGCATGATGTACGATTTTGACATCAGAACCACTCTCTAGTGCATCTACGAAGGCTTGTATCGCAGGTTCATGGGTAAACTCGTATACAGCCGCCCGGATTCCGTATTCCGGGCCATGGGCTTGTCGAATAAAACCGAGCATCGCCTCCTCCAGACCTCGAGAGAGCCATTTGTAGGCTTTCTGATCCGGCACATCCTCGGGCTTTAAATACTCTTTGAGATACTTACCTCGAAAATCCTCTACCATATAGTATCGCTGATACTTGCCAAATCGGCGACTGTATGCCTGACTACCAGCCACGCCTCGATTGAAGTAGACTGCCTGCTTATGGTGCTCCGGATCTTCGGTCTTAATGGTCACCTGCACCGACCGACCATTTTTCATTTTTGTCGGGGTACCGTATCTAGGCACGACCTTGTAGGTGTACTTTGTATCGGGCGTCACCACGTAGTCGCTCCACAAGAAGGACTGAATGGGAGCAACGTCCGAGCCAATGCGATTTCGGGCGGCGCCACGAAAGGTTTTTCCTCCCAGCATCGGCCTAAAGGCACCGCTTCCCTTTCGTTTATAAATCGTAAAACCAAGGAGATCCCTCGCTGCACTTCTTTTCGCGTCCAGGCCCAGCAGCACCACGGCTGTACCTGCGACGGCATGGACCGATATCTGATCATTGTTGCTTCGTTTTCTCATGGGATTTTATTAGAATTTTTCAATTAGCAATTATAGCTCCGACAGCTACGCGCAAGAGCGAGCGTGATCGGAACGGATTTGGATACGTAGGGTTCCTCACACAAATATTCCAGCGCCAATAAAATCATCTGGATTCTTGGGGGCAGGTGGGCAGAAATAATATCCGCCGTCAATCGTAGAGAGCACCCCTTGGCCATACAGCGCATCGACCCCAACGTCGGCCATGGGAAAATGCGGATTCATCTGCCACATATTGACCACATGTTCAAACTGTTGCTGGATGCTCTTCATAAATGCCAAGAAGTGGAGTCCGTTGATGGCCTGACCGCCCGGCTCTAAGCCATCAAAAAACGGATAGGGACGGCGCAAAAATCGTCGCTCCTGATCGTTGATGCCAAACAGATCCGGATTGGGTCGCCGCGGTTGTACCTTTCGGATATGTGCGGTCAAGGGACCGTCGCGCGCATCCTTGGGATCCGGATAAACTGGCGTGAGCTGATCATGCCCCGCCCGCTCCCGAGATAGCGGCAGTCCACTACCTTTGTGCCTTCCGATCATGCCGGACTGCGCCTCGGGTTTAAAGGCCTCCCAAATCGGCATGTGTTCGCGGATCTTTCGGTACACCAGATACGTCCCATTTCGACACCAGGGAGGCTCATTATCTGACTCATCCACATAAACCAAACGCTCCAGCGCATCCCCCATGCGGATATTATCGATACCATCGTCAAATTTTAGATACTCCCTTTTGTCCTTCCGTGCAAACCCCTGTTCCACTCCGATCCATTCGAGCACATCATGACTGCCGCCGGCTTGATATTTTTCACTAAATCGCTTATTAAAATACTCAGCGAAAAATCGCACCACAGCCACATTGACATACGGGTGGTCACTGCTAATCAGGACGATCAAATCGCTGCTTCGATCTTTGGGATCAAAGTCTTCATCGTCCCCCGCAAAACTTGGCATCACTTTGAGAAATGTCGGTTTGCGCGCCCGGATGCCGTAGCGATCAAACCCCGTGCCGTCTACGAAAAGTGTGGCTCCCAAGCCTAGCGTAATCGTCACTCGATAGGAATCTGGAATTTCCTCCAACACGGCCACATGCTTTTTTGACGGGTGTTTCTCCATCTCCTCATAGGACCACTGGGTCAGCATGGTCAATACCTGCTCCAACTCCCGTCTCGATTGGGCGGTCACATTGGCCCGCATGATGCAGAGGTATTTTTGTTTATCTACTCGCCCACCATAGTCGCTGTCGTATTTTCCAGCGAGGTCCTTCATTTCCATTTTTAGGTCTGCCCATTCCTCCTCCGAAAAGGGATTCATTCTACCAGCCTCAATCTGGGACCTCAGGTACCGAATAATCTCTGCCTCCTTAAGCTCTAGGTCCTCAGGTAAGGACCGGGGCCAGTAGGGGTCTGTAATGCCGCTTTGATAGGGCTGCTGGTAGAGTTTGGTCGGAAGTGGATTTGGTATATAGATATTGTGCTTCATGGTCTGATCATTCAGGGTAAATAGAGGGGTCTTCTGCGATGTTGCGCTTTGTGACTGGGGAACAGCACGGAGAAATATTCTGTCCAGCCGCCCATGCGCACCCGGAGTAGATTATAATCTTCCGGTTGTTCTTCTGCAGCCTTCATCGTCTCGGGATTGGCAACGGTGACGGTCATAATATTCCCCCCCTTGCCATCGGCAAATGCCTGGATAACGTCCACCAATTTGTCCTCCGGAAAATCCTCGCGGATATTGTAGTCTGCCGGCCCTCCATCCGAAAAAGCCTCGAAGGCGGCACTGTTCCAACTGCCTAGGGCCTCCAGCAGCGAGCTCGAACGTTTGTGCTTGTAAGCAACCTGGCCATCCGCCGACTCGACCTCCTCCAACGGATCGAGAAAGGCGTAGTAGGGTGATGCGGACAGGTCGGAGGCTGAGGTCTCAAAAGCACCCCGGCCATCTGCCGTAGCTCCGGCAAAGGAGCCGCCAAAAACATATTGCTCGAAGGTGCCTACGCCTGGGGTAAATAGCAGTTCAAATGCATCACCATATTTTTCTTTCAGTTTTTGCCAGGCCGACGCGTGCATGGGATGGTCCTTGGCAACGCCGATGCACTTCACAAATAATTCTGCTATTAGCCAAGCCATCTGATCCACCTCCTTTTGTCCGTGACCAAATTTTGGCTGCTCCATACAAAGGGCTCGAATTTCCTTGATTCGCTCGTCGCTCAATTTTAATCCAACCACTTCCGACGAAGCGCCCCAATTGGTGCGCAGGCATGCCACCAACTCTTCCAGGGAAAATTGTTGCCGGTCAAACACCAACGTTTTGATCACATAGAGTGAATCGCCCACCGTGCTGATCCCCGTCATGAGTGGGGCAAACATGTGATATCGTGCTCCTCCGTCGGCTAGGTCGCGCCCCTTTTCCAGACAACCTGAAATGAGGGCGGACAAAAATGGCGAGGGCGAAATCGGTGCCTTGTACCCGTAGGCATTCAAGATATTATGAATGAACCGGTGCGCACCTAATTGTATGTGGCTCTCCAAAATGGTCAAAAACTGGTCCCAGCTCTTGATCTCCGCTGCCGGTACCGTACGATAGGAGCCTTTGGTGCCACGGAGATATGTGGGGCCGGAAAACGCAAATCCGGCACCGCTATTGAGTGCCTTTTCCAATACGTCCAGTCCCGGCACATATCCAAAACTGAATTCCGTCTCTCCGGCAAAAACGGTCTCATAGCACCCATCGCATGCGTAGTTTCTCGCACTTTTGAGCTCCACCTTGCCCCCGCTGCGCTCCTGTAGGGCCGGAATTAGTTTATCATCGTTGAGAAGCACGGGATGCGCTCCCCCACTGAGGAGTGCTTGTGCGGCGAGTTCCATGATTGGTTTCGGCGAGTTCTTGTGCAAGCGTAGATCGAGTGTCGGACAATTGAACGGCAATTTTCGTGCAGCGTGGAGACACATTTCGCTCACCTTGTTGCAAGCGTCTTTGGCCTCCGCCTCGTTGTCCGCGATCACCCCACCGATAGTCACCTGCTGCATCCACTGGTTGGTCAGCGCGCCCTGATCAAAGTTGCTTGCTCCCCCAGCGCCGAGCAAGGCACCATCGGAGTCGGTAAATCGATCGACGATATGACGCCGGTCCAGGACGACCTGTTCATCGAGTTTGACCCAAAGGCAATCGATCACTTCCTGCGCGGCCGCCTCCGAAAGTTCATCCGCTGCGTAATAAGGTTGCAGGATTTGATCCAGCCGACCTAAGGAGGTGATTTCGCCGGTATAATGCAGACAGCAGTTCATGAGAAAGATGCACTGGACGGCATCGGTAAACGACTCACAGGGCTCTGCCGGTATCCGTTGCAAGCGCTCGTGCACCGCTCGCATATTGTGCACTCTCTCCTCCCATATGGCAGCCTGCGGATGCGAGGGACTCCGCTCCAGCAATCTTCGAAACTGCTCGGCGAGGGCTTTGGCCCGGGAGGCAAAATGTTGGGCATAGGCAATGGCACCTTCGAGGCAGTATCTTACGCTAGCATAAAAGTCTTTCTTGGCCGGGTCATCTGTCTGCTCTGCGCGATCACGGCATTCAGCGATCAGACTATTCAGTCCCTGCTTGACCACACGCTCGTGATCGGGCACGATATGACCAAAGGGCGATCGCTCATTGAGATACGTCAGCTCACCCTGCAGGGCTTCCTGCTCCGTGAGATAACGCATTAATTCTTTGCCTTGTCCCACCGAGTACGGGGGCATGGAACCCACGATCAATTCGTCGGGATGCATTTTGCAAAGCCCATCCGCCCAACCGGACTCGCCCAGCATCTCCAACATTTTTTTCACTGCCAATCCCTTGCGACGCATGACCGAAAGCTGGCGAATGCGCTGCCAATCTTCTTCGATGAAATGGTCCTTCAAATGGCCAAAGTATTCCCAGCGTGGAAAGGGTTGCTGGTTTTGCCAACGTTCGAAAAGCACGGACATCAATCGACAAATTCTGGGACTGGGCTTGTCACGATGTCCGTCTGGCAAATTTTGCAGGTGTTGCCAGTAACCGAGGATGTTATACTGCATCGGAAATCCGGGGTTGAAAGAATAATCTCAAATGGGCAGGAAGCACCACGTCAGGTTCCTCCATCCACGTCAATAAGATAACAGATAAATTTCATTCTAACAAATAGATTTCGATCAGCACCTTGCGCAGGTTGCGCGATCATGCCCACTAAGAATGTTGGAGATTCTTCTCCTGGCTGAGGCTCAGTCCGTTGCCTCCGCTATGCTGGACTCTCCCTGGCTCAGATCAAAACAGTACACAGCCCCTTCCCCGGTCGGCCACCAGGTGCCCGGCACCAGCTCACGGGACGATCCGGCACGGGTGAATGCTTGCCGGGACTGTCCGTGTCGCAGCACTGGTCGTCGGAGCACCACATCAGAGTGGATGGTGAAGGAGTCTGCCGCAAATGAGGCTAACAGTCGAATTTCCTGATTACTTTGTTCGATGCGGGTATGTTCTTTGGCTGCCCAATACTTGGCAATGTCCTGGAGCTTCCACCAGATGAGATGATCGTACTTCTGATGCAACCGCTCCACCACATGCTTGAAAATGTTGAATCCCAGTTTGTCACCATTGTAATAGATTCCTGGCCAGTGGCAGATAAAGATGGCGGGCTCGCCCCTATCGATCACCTCCACCATCCGGCCCGCAGCAAGATCCGGCGTAATAAAGCGGTCCGCGTCTCCCGGCGTCAATCCATCCCATCCACCAAACCAGTCGCCCGTGCATGCGATGATGTGCACGGAGCAGGCCGCTTGATCCGTGTATAGGTCCGTGGCATGCATCACCTGCGGCACGACACTCTTACCCGGCTCGGTGATCACGTCTCGAAAAAAGTGTGCTACCCGTCCACCATAGATCTCCTGCACGGCCCGCTTGGTGCCCAAGGCAAGGTTGGGAATGTTGCGATGACCAAATCCTCCCGGGGTCGTGACCCCGTCGCAATGCAATCCAACATCCTTCAAGATTTGCAGGGAGTAGGCAATATACTCTCCAAGTTCATCGGCACTACGCGCTTGGCTCCACTCCCAGTTTTCCATGTAGTCCGGGGTTGGGTCGGGATAGGGCAGCCCGGTCTTAATGTCGATCACTCGGGTATGGCTGATCATCTCAGAGTGAATATCCCAATTGGGCTGGGCCAGATCTCGCACGATCTGGATACTTGCCTCCAGTTCTTTTTTTGTCCAGCCGGGGATAAACCGATGGAGCCAGCCGGTACAGGCTGGATACGGCACCATGCTATACTTGCCCTTGACGCCGTGCTGGTCACACCATTCTAGAAATTCTAACACAAACGAATCAGGGATCTCCCGGGGCAGTTGCCGCCATGGCTGTTTATATCTGCCCGGAAAGACCTCGCCAAATTGCGGAATGCCAAAGTGCGCCATATTGACCAAGGCCGTCGAATCGTCGATAATGAAGCTGACCGGCACCCGCATACGCGGGTTGAGGATCCCGACCTTGGATAGCCGCGATCCCGTCCATCGAGACTGCGCCAGGAGGGCTGCGGTGGAGAGCGTCGTCTCCTTTAGAAATCTGCGTCGTCTCATAGCGGCCACGAGTTTTTTCTAAGTTAGCAAGCTTTTCCTAGTGTGCCACGGGGGGCGGGAAGCCACCAGGATTGTTTTGTAGCCACTAAGGCTCTAAGGCATTAAGGTTCTTTTGGGCCACTAAGGCTCTAAGGCACTAAGATTTCTTTTTAGGGCCACTAAGGCTCTAAGTCACTAAGGTTCCTTTGGGCCACAAAGACTCTAAGGCACTAAGATTTCTTTTTAGGGCCACTAAGGCTCTAAGGCACTAAGGTTTCTTTTTAGGGCCTCTAAGGCTCTAAGGCACTAAGGTTTCTTTTTAGGGCCACTAAGGCTCTAAGGCATTAAGGTTCTTTTGGGCCACTAAGGCTCTAAGGCACTAAGATTCTTTTTAGGGCCACTAAGGCTCTAAGGCATTAAGGTTCTTTTGGGCCACTAAGGCTCTAAGGCACTAAGGTTTCTTTTTAGGGCCTCTAAGGCTCTAAGGCACTAAGGTTTCTTTTTAGGGCCACTAAGGCTCTAAGGCATTAAGGTTCTTTTGGGCCACTAAGGCTCTAAGGCACTAAGATTCTTTTTAGGGCCACTAAGGCTCTAAGGCATTAAGGTTCTTTTGGGCCACTAAGGCTCTAAGGCACTAAGATTTCTTTTTAGGGCCTCTAAGGCTC
The DNA here is from genome assembly GCA_965223165.1 of Saprospiraceae bacterium. Classification (GTDB taxonomy): domain Bacteria; phylum Bacteroidota; class Bacteroidia; order Chitinophagales; family Saprospiraceae; genus JABDMH01. The sequence continues at coordinate 29,859 of CBDCVQ010000001.1, forward strand.
TAAGTCACTAAGGTTTCTTTTTAGGGCCACTAAGGCTCTAAGTCATTAAGGTTCTTTTGGGCCACAAAGGCTCTAAGGCACTATGGGCTTTTTGGGGCCACTAAGACTCTAAGGCACCAAGGGGCTTGCGATAAGTTACGGCGCTTGGACGTCAAACTAGTTTCGGAATCGGCGAATGCCTTGCTTGATGAGGGGGACATTGAAGTTGATGAGGTAACCGAGCTTCCGGTTGGTCAACTTGAGGTGACTGATCAGTTGAGCCTCCCAGACAGGATTGACCTCATCCACAGCCTTTAACTCGATGATCACCTCATTTTCGACAAGTAGATCGAGCCGAAGGCCCTCATCAAAGGTGATTCCGTCGTAGATGATGGGTATGTTGACCTGTCGCTCCACCCCCAGCCCTTCCTTGGTGAGTTCATGCTTCATGCATACTTCGTAGATTCTTTCGAGCAGACCCGGTCCCAGGGCAGAATGAACCCGAAAGGCTGCATGGACAATGGCCCGGCCAATGGTCTCCTCTTTCTCAGACAATGGAGGATAACTCATACTTGATGGTTTGGTGATCGGTGAAAATAGACCAAAGTGAGGTCTTTACGAAGTTGCGCTCGTGATTCGCCACCAAGGCAAAACAGCACTAAGTCCTTTTCTCTTGAGGTACCAGGGCATTAAAGCGCTTTGTCCCGATTCGACGTGCACGGAGTGCGGGAATCCAGTCTCTTTTCCTCTGCATATGAGACGTCCCGATAATCTTGTGTCTTCTGCGCCCTCATGGGCAGAGATACAGCCGCTCACCCATGCACACCTTGGTGACTTCATGGCAAAACCTCTCTCGGGACTTGGTGACTCCATGGCAAAACCAACATTTGTGACTTGGCGACTTCGTGGCCAAAAACCAGCTTAATGACTTAGTGACTTCTATGTTGAAAAACAAGCACAGGGACCGGAAATTAAGCGATTTTATGGCTTTTCTCTCGTAGATGCTGTTTAGGGGGCAATAGGAGTTTTTGTCAAGGCCGGAGCGAAGCGGAGTTCATATAGCCTTGACTAACACGAGTAGCGCCCCTAGCTTTGCTTGGGAGTGAAAAACTACTGCTCTTACCTTTTATTTTGATACCTCTCAGTCACCTCTTCAATCAATCTTCTATCAGCGGTCCACAATCTAATGTGGCTGCAATGCGATCTTCATATCAAAAAGATTGGGGGACGTAACCTTCGTGGAGCGGTCTTTCCATCTGATCACAGATAGGATGCTGCAGTCACAAACTTCCGTTTGTTCCCCTTCTCATTTTCCAAGGTTTCTGATGTTATTCTTCCATGGATGATACCTTACACTACAATACCTATTTCGTAACCGTGCCCATTGATTAAGATCGAGCGTACCCTACTGAGAAGCTTTCGCGCTATTCGTATGATTGCTTTATTCTTGGCCATAGCCTTTGTCAACTCGTTGAACTTCAGCAACAGAGCTGGATCCCTTCTGATCGCTTGCCATGAGGCTTCTATTAACATAATCTTCAATTCTCGTCTTCCTCGTTTTAGCAGTTTACCTGTTCGAATCTTGTCCCCCGAATTGTGCATACTGGGTACTAAGCCTATATAATTATTTAACTGGTCCAATCTTCGGAACCTTCTCACATCACCCAACTGAACCAAGATGTGCATTGCTGTCACTGGACCGATTCCAGGCACGGTCAACAGTAGTTTAAAATTCTTTTGATATCTGGGTTGCTGGGATAGTTCTCCGAGCTGTCTGTTCAGCTTCAGCAACTCCATCCTTTGTACTTCCCCTAATGACAGATAGTTATCCAGGGTCTGTCGCAAACTCGGCTGATCTATGCTCAACTCCTTCAACCATCGGGTGTAAGCCTTGGACCAGTGCCGTGACCTGTTGCCCGTCAAATTATCTGGAAGCTGTATACCAAATTGCATCAGTAGAGACTTTATCCTGTGCTTTGTCCGCGCAACCTCTCGGGATATCCTAAATCGCTGACGTACTAAGGCCCGGTCTGCCTCTAGCTGCCGATCAGGTACGTCCTCATAGCTCATTTCTCTACTCCTTAACATCCTGGCCAACTTCCGGCTATCGCTCCTATCTGTCTTTTGACCCTTCTCCTTCTGTGTGGTAGGTACATCTGCTGCGTGCACCACTTCACATGACACACCCAGATCTCTAAGTCGTCTACAGGCTCCAAAGCCGCTGAAACCCGCTTCATACACTGCCTTATAATCGCCTCCAGGAAAATGCCGCTTCAGATATGAGGCCAATAACTCCGAATCTGGATTCTGACTATAACTCCTGTGTTCTAGACTCTCGGTCAGTATGGTGACCTTCCAGCTCTTCTTGTGACAATCAATCCCTACATAGATCTTTTGTCCCTCAAATGAATTCTCGCTAACTTTCTTTCGCATAAGTTGAAACTTTACGGTCAATCAATCTTTTGTCAATTCTTAATTTACCGATTTCAGCTTATGCCTTTTTTCAAACATACCACCTTCGTGGCCAAAAACTCTCTCGGGACTTGGTGACTTCGTGGCAAAACCAACTTAGTGACTTAGTGACTACGTGGCAAAACCAACTTAGTGACTTTGTGACTTCGTGGCCAAAAACTCTCTCGGGACTTGGTGACTTCGTGGCAAAACCAACTTAGTGACTCAAGTTTCGGCAGTAAAGGAATAAGAAAAAAAGGAGTTAAGTTACTTCTCTAAAATACAGTAAATCAGTATTTTAGAGTTGACAAAAGAAACAAAACTCCTTAATGAAAGATACAGATTTTTTCGAGGAAATACAATCAATTTGGATGTATTCTGGACAGATTTCGTGCGCACTATTTAACGATGTAGTGAATAGTTCTCTATCAGGGATCAAGGCACATCATCATGCTTTAGCCAGTCGAGATTCGGTGGTCAAGATGATGGTCTTGCTAAAGCTGTTGAAGATTGAGTCAATTGGGCAGTATTTTAGATCCGATTTAGGCAGGTTGATCCAATATGGCAAAGACGTATTCTATGGGATCAAGAATAGTCCGAGGATTAATTGGCGACAATGCTTGCTGAGACAAGCAAAGAGTTGTGATATCGAAGGCGAAGAAATATCACAAGACCATTCAAGGGCCGATCAGACGCGATGCTTTATTATAGATGATACCGACATGCCAAAGACGGGCAAGCGCATGGAACTATTAGGGCGGATCTATTCCCATGTGAAGGGCGGGTCCATACTGGGATATAAGGGGCTGAATCTGGCGTTGTGGACAGGTGCGACCCTGTTGCATCTTGACTTCTCCCTACATGGGGAGGCTGGGAAAAAGAAGGACCAGGGAATCAGGAAAAAAGATCGAAAGAAAAGATATGCTAAGAGGCGGGATAAGAATAGTCCAGGATGTAAAAGGACATCAGAATACTTTGAGAAGAAGACACTGGTAGCCGTACAAATGCTGAGACGAGCTATCAACAAAGGGTTCAGAGCCTCCTATATACTGGTAGATTCCTGGTTTTTTAACAGGTCATTGGTGGAAGCGGCGGTAAGCCATGGGATCCATTTGATTAGCCGGCCGAAGAACAATAATTGGAAGTATATATTGAAGGGGAATCCCCGTACTATTTCCAGCCTATCCAACAAGTTTCGATCGTTGAACTCCAGAAAATATTGGACAGAGATGGGCCTATATTACGGAGGATTGACTGTAGAGTTCCAGGGTCACCTCCTCCAATTATTCTTTTACAAAGAGAACAAACGAGGTAGCAAATGGGAGGTTATTGCCACGACCAATCTAAAAATTGGAGCCAAAAAGGCTTATCAGATTTACCAGAATCGGTGGAGCATCGAAGTGTCTTACAAGGAACTCAAGCAACATTTGAAATTTGGCGCTTGTCAAAGCAGAGACTTTGACGCCCAAATCGCTGATGCTACCCAATGCCTGCTGGCCTATAATTTCTTGTCAAAATATAAGATGATTCACCATTATCAAACCATCGGCGGTTTATTCAAAGAGATCTCACGCAACTGGCTCAGTCCCACTCTCATGAATAGATTTTGGAACAAAGTAATGGGCCTAATCCGAAAACTTGCCCGATTCGTAGACCTGCCCATCAACATCCTGCGCGATAATCTACTGCGGAAGGATGAATTCTACTCCAAATTTGAGAAACTGTCCCTAGCATTTACTACCGAAACTTGAGTTAGTGACTTAGTGACTACGTGGCAAAACCAACTTAGTGACTTTGTGCCTTCTATGTTGAAAAACAAGCACAGGGACCGGAAATTAAGCGATTTTATGGCTTTTCTCTCGTAGATGCTGTTTAGGGGGCAATAGGAGTTTTTGTCAAGGCCGGAGCGAAGCGGAGTTCATATAGCCTTGACTAACACGAGTAGCGCCCCTAGCTTTGCTTGGGAGTGAAAAACTACTGCTCTTACCTTTTATTTTGATACCTCTCAGTCACCTCTTCAATCAATCTTCTATCAGCGGTCCACAATCTAATGTGGCTGCAATGCGATCTTCATATCAAAAAGATTGGGGGACGTAACCTTCGTGGAGCGGTCTTTCCATCTGATCACAGATAGGATGCTGCAGTCACAAACTTCCGTTTGTTCCCCTTCTCATTTTCCAAGGTTTCTGATGTTATTCTTCCATGGATGATACCTTACACTACAATACCTATTTCGTAACCGTGCCCATTGATTAAGATCGAGCGTACCCTACTGAGAAGCTTTCGCGCTATTCGTATGATTGCTTTATTCTTGGCCATAGCCTTTGTCAACTCGTTGAACTTCAGCAACAGAGCTGGATCCCTTCTGATCGCTTGCCATGAGGCTTCTATTAACATAATCTTCAATTCTCGTCTTCCTCGTTTTAGCAGTTTACCTGTTCGAATCTTGTCCCCCGAATTGTGCATACTGGGTACTAAGCCTATATAATTATTTAACTGGTCCAATCTTCGGAACCTTCTCACATCACCCAACTGAACCAAGATGTGCATTGCTGTCACTGGACCGATTCCAGGCACGGTCAACAGTAGTTTAAAATTCTTTTGATATCTGGGTTGCTGGGATAGTTCTCCGAGCTGTCTGTTCAGCTTCAGCAACTCCATCCTTTGTACTTCCCCTAATGACAGATAGTTATCCAGGGTCTGTCGCAAACTCGGCTGATCTATGCTCAACTCCTTCAACCATCGGGTGTAAGCCTTGGACCAGTGCCGTGACCTGTTGCCCGTCAAATTATCTGGAAGCTGTATACCAAATTGCATCAGTAGAGACTTTATCCTGTGCTTTGTCCGCGCAACCTCTCGGGATATCCTAAATCGCTGACGTACTAAGGCCCGGTCTGCCTCTAGCTGCCGATCAGGTACGTCCACATAGCTCATTTCTCTACTCCTTAACATCCTGGCCAACTTCCGGCTATCGCTCCTATCTGTCTTTTGACCCTTCTCCTTCTGTGTGGTAGGTACATCTGCTGCGTGCACCACTTCACATGACACACCCAGATCTCTAAGTCGTCTACAGGCTCCAAAGCCGCTGAAACCCGCTTCATACACTGCCTTATAATCGCCTCCAGGAAAATGCCGCTTCAGATATGAGGCCAATAACTCCGAATCTGGATTCTGACTATAACTCCTGTGTTCTAGACTCTCGGTCAGTATGGTGACCTTCCAGCTCTTCTTGTGACAATCATTCCCTACATAGATCTTTTGTCCCTCAAATGAATTCTCGCTAACTTTCTTTCGCATAAGTTGAAACTTTACGGTCAATTAATCTTTTGTCAATTCTTAATTTACCGATTTCAGCTTATGCCTTTTTTCAAACATACCACCTTCGTGGCCAAAACCAACCTTTGTGACTTGGTGACTTCGTGGCCAAAAACCAACCTCTGTGACTTGGTGACTTCGTGGCCAAACCTCTTGGGACTTGGTGGCTACCCTTGGGGCAAGGCCCATTCGATGGGCTCTTTGCCCTGCGACACCAAGATCTCGTTGGTCTTGCTGAAGTGATGATTGTTAAAGAATGCGTTGCCGGTGAAGGGTGACGGATGCGCTGACTGCAGTACATAGTGCCGCAATTCATCGATCAGATGGATCTTGGACTGGGCAAAACGTCCCCAGAGCAGAAAAATCAACCCGTCCCTATCGTCCGACAGCTTAGCAATGACGGCATCCGTAAAGTCCTGCCATCCGAAGGCCTTGTGGGAACCCGCTTTGTTGTGCTCGACGGTCAGCATGGCGTTGAGCAGAAAGACCCCCTGGGTGGCCCAGGACGTAAGATCCCCATGGGAGGAGACTGGGATCTGCAGATCGATATGCAGCTCCTTAAAGATGTTCTTTAGTGAAGGAGGGGCAGGCACATCACGAGGCACACTAAAGGAGAGACCCATGGCCTGTCCGGGTCCGTGATAGGGATCCTGCCCAAGAATCACCACCTTGACCTGGTCGAATGGGGTGGAGTTGAATGCGTTGAAAATCAGCGATCCGGGTGGGTAGATCGTTTTGCCCTTCTGCTTTTCTTCGCGGAGCTTGGTACGTAGCAGTTGGAAGTAGGGCTTTTCAAACTCCTCAGCTAAGGCTTCCTTCCAACTGTCTTCAATTTGTACTTCCTTCGACATGAAAATCTTAGCCTTTTTTTAAATATATGGAATGCGCCCTACTTGTTGGTACTTTTTGGAAAATGGTCTAAATTTGCCCGCCAGTAAGAGCACAAGGCCCTATAGCTCAACTGGATAGAGCAGCTGCCTTCTAAGCAGCAGGTTTCAGGTTCGAGTCCTGATGGGGTCACGGAGGAGGCTTGGTCATAATCGCATGATCAGGCCTTTTTTTGTCAAGGAGCCCATCTCCACAAAGCCATCAGGACGAGATGTTTATCCCGATTGGAGCGACAGCGAAACATCGGGAAGTCCTGATGGGGTCACGGAGGAGGCTTGGTCATAATCGCATGATCAGGCCTTTTTTTGTCAAGGAGCCCATCTCCACAAAGCCATCAGGACGAGATGTTTATCCCGATTGGAGCGACAGCGAAACATCGGGAAGTCCTAATGGGGTCACGGAGGAGGCTTGGTCATAATCGCATGATCAGGCCTTTTTTTGTCAAGGAGCCCATCTCCACAAAGCCATCAGGACGAGATGTTTATCCCGATTGGAGCGACAGCGAAACATCGGGAAGTCTTGATGGGGTCACCACGAGAGTCCGATTTCTAAGATAGAGTCGGGCTCTTTCTTTGTTGTGCCTCCAACAACTTGACCCCATCAGGACGAGAATCCCGACGACCGCTGTCGGGACCGGCCCAGCGCAGTGAGCGCCGGGAAGTCCTGATGGGGTCACTGGGAGGCTTGATCACGTTAGATGATCAGGCCTTTTTTTGTGATGGCGCCTATGTAGTGGGCCCATCCTGGTGAGAGACCTACTATCAATGTCGAGAATCAGCCGAAAGTAGTGAGCCTGCACTGTCCTGATGTCCAACTCTCGAGGAATCCGCGTGATTTTATCATCAGATACATAGGTAATCAGTAGTCAGATGGCTTGATGCCCACCAACTCAATCTTATGGTGACCGACCCATTACACAACAAACTTATTTGAATCCCTAGAGGTGACCTTTGACCGAATATTTCATTAATGAGGGAAGCCGCTCAGTAAAAGAGGGCTTATACACTTATGATCACAAACACACTCCAGCGATGGCCATAGGTATGTGCTACCCGTACACGCAGCCTTTTCCCCCATGTCCAAGAATGTCGAAGCTCCGGACCGGCACACTCCCTCCATGTGCAGCTATCGAGTCTTCGATTCATGCGGGAATTCTATACACGGAGATCATCGACCTAGCTCTCACATTGCAACACAGCAAAATCTATGGCCATGGATCTTAGCAGTTTAACCAATGTCCTAAAACTCATCAATCCGTCCATCAATCTACGTCTCCTTGAGGGCATTCGGTTTGCAGACAGAATGCAGCTGGCTGAGGTGATCAAGGTTGCAGATACCATTAATATTCATGTAGAAACCGCAGGCCAACACAACACGAATCCAAGATGTATCATCTCGGCCCAAGAGCGGAGCAGTGGCCAGCTACGAGCTGCCCTTGATCTGGGGACGCTCGAATCCGATGATGACCTCATAGCACCATACTCCACGGGCATTCACATTATTATTGATAACCTTGATTTTTGGGCTAAGAAGTCCGCTATCAGGTGGAATCGAGTCGCCATAATCCCGGCAGAATATGGCAAGGAGAGTCTCGTCAGTACCCTTAAGTCCGTAGGCACTAACAGGGAATTTACGCTCCAGCCCAAGTCTAAGGGCTCACTATTCATGACGTTTTGGCAAGAGCAAAGCCACGCGCATATAGAATTGGAAAACAACGAAGCTTATTTTATTGAAAAGTCGGGTTCCCAATGGTCCATTCGGCAAACTGATTCGAGCAGCTATATATCGTGTCCGGATTTTCCGGAGCTCATCGTATCACTCGATACGGACATTGTTCAGTCAATCGTCCAGATCACACGACAGAGAGCCGACGGTACCAAAGAACACTATTATTACTTAATACATAAACAAACACCAGATGGGTAAACCCACCTTTACCATTGAAGAGGACGGCTATAGACGTGAATTTGAGTTTGTCATTGAGCAGGAAGCACCAATCAAGTTAGGCGACGGTACATTTGGCGTGGTATACAAGGTCAAGAGTAACGACGAAGAACTGGCTGTCAAGCTTCTGTATGACAAAAGTGAACCAAGTTCTTCAGAAAGCATAACGCTGACAGCTCCACAGATAAAAAGCTTCAAGACAAGATTCAAGCTGCGTGCTAATTCTGAGCTACTTTCAAAGCTTAAGGAATGCCAAGGTGGCTACGAAAGCAAGATCGAGTTTGTCTACCGTCTCAGCAGTACAGGACTCAATCTAGAACAGATTCACTATCTGATCGATAGCTATGATAGAAAAAGGCAGGAGGACACCATGGTGGAGCAGTATTATAGTTATGAACGTCAATCCTCTGCATTGATCAGAAGGAAGCTGCGGGAGATGGGGGAAGCCGATCTCTATACAGGCGTCATCCGAATTATCGCAGGTACGGAGAATTTTAGAAGTTCCGACGCCTACCTCCATCTTAAAGACCACTTTGTGGACAATGGTCTATCCGTGTCAGACTATGCGATCGTAATGCCCCTCTACAAATACACTCTAAAGGATCTTTTGGAGGACGGCACCGGTAACTTTGTCATCGCTAAGGAACTTTTGACCACATTGCAGGAAAGCAATAAGATAGAACTCAAAGACTCTCAAAAACTAGAGACGCAAATCTTCAGATCTTCCGCAGCAGCAGCTGATGAATTGGCAAAATTCGTGGACGATATTGATACCACCAACACCATCTATGAGCTAAGAGGATATGATCTCCTTCGAACCACTAGTTTCAAACACCGCATCGCTACCATTTTACCCTATCTACTCGATCTTAGTCAGGGTCTCAGAGCATTGCATCTAGTGAATCAATACCATTATGACCTTAAACCTGCAAACATTTTTGTAAAGCTTGAGGGAGCCAGAATAAATTCCGTCCTTGGGGATCTGGGCTTCTTCATGACCCAGGATATTCAGCAGGAGTCAATCATGCGCAAGAGCGCTCAGGAGCTACTGCCCTTGGGAACTCGACACTACCGATCGCCCGAGCAAAAAGACTATTTTGATATCTGCGAGGTGGAAATCACGAGCGATAAGGAACTGCATATTAGAGATCCGAAATTTGTCGACACGATCATAGAAGAGGACGACTACGTAGTTTTTAGCAAGGATGCTAAAGCAGTGAAACACTTCATCACAGACAAGAGTGTGGCGCCAGACCTAATCCGTATCACTCTGTCACCCGAGACAAGCCAGCTACTGCATCCCGACAAGAGAACCCAAGCTGTGTTTTACAAGCAGCAAAGAATGCGAACTGATCTCTTTGGCTTCGGTGCAATAATTTTCGACATGCTCACGGGAGGAAGATCGCCTGAGCGGTTCTACGAGCGGATCCGGAGCTTTGATCGAGTGGATCAACGGATTGATAAGATTATGGAGCAATATGTACAAGTTTCAAGCTTCCAAGTGACGAATCCGGAACTAGTACATCTATTCTCCGACTTCCGCGATGAGGAAAATAATTACGCACCCAAGGAAATCGTGGAGTTGATCCTCAAATGTATGATGTATAAGGCGGAGAACACCTTCTACAGGGAATACAGTGGACAGAATGTTGGCATCGAGGCAGAAAAATATGTGCCAGAACGCACTCTACCCATGCAACTTGTCTTTGAGAAACTGAAACAATTCAGAACAAAGTACGAACATCAAGATTTTGACAATCTCCTGATTATCAAGCGCCATCCCGGTTATATGGGAGCCACCCAGTCCAATCTGCTTGAGGATAGATTGGCAAGCCTTGAACAGACGCAGATTGAGGATCTTCCTTGGAGATTGGCTAGGGGAGTATGGTACCTTAAGAAATTGGTTGAACTAACGAGAGGCTCAATCAGTAGAGCATCGGACAAGTACTTCTGTCAACTCATCCCAACAAATATCGTAGTCAAAGACAAAGAGCTAGATTTCATTTTCATTGCTTACAAGACTAGGGGGATGCTGATCCAAGATCTCCAGGACGATCTGGTATATGCGAAGGTTGATCGAGACATCAGCAATCCCTTTGTACCTAACTACCTCTCATTCCTACGACGACAGATCCAACTAAGGAAGGTTGGCACCGACTCATATCGTTACAGTTTTACCGATAGCACATTGCTCGAATCGAAGATTGAGCCAGGAGATTGGGTGGTAAGAGACAGAATGGTCTTCTCAGTGGTCGAGATCGACGGCTTGATCCTCAAGCTAAGCCCAGAACCCTCAGTAGTCAACAGTGATTTCCAGGCAAATGCTACCGATGACGAAGATGAAGCAGAACAGTACATTTTTTACAAGAATATCGACCCTTGCTCCTACTACCTTCAAATGCTGGGAATTTATATATACCACCTATTCTTTAGTGGTCTGCACTCAAGGAGTCAAAACAGACCCATCACGCGAGACAAACCGCTCCTAGTGACATTTGCCCAACATGCATCCCTACTAACAGATGCACAGGAACCCGTGAAAATCCGAAAAATTGACAATCAAAGTGATGATCTTCTGGCTCAGATCTATAGGCATATTCTCTGGATGTATCTCCGACTCGTCTTCCCGTTCCATAAAAAATCCTACTATCGCCAACGAAATAGGGATGAGGATCGCATTTTGAGTGTGAATGCGGACGTCAAGACACTCCAGGAGATGATTGAAAAGTTTGTGCAAGTGGAAGCAACGGCTTTAGATGAACTTGTCGATGGCATCCCCAAATCTGCGATTGACACAAAAGACCTTCGCAAATACGAAAATATCGTAGACTTTCACAAATCCATCAAGGCTAGTGTCGATGTGTCTACGAAAGGAAAAGGCCTTGTCGAACGTTTAGCCTCACACTTTTCGGAAGTCCGCATAAAGAGACCCGGGCCCTACGCGAAGGAAAACAAAGTTGAGGGAAGGGATAGCGGCCCGACGGAAGTTGGCAAAATACCGGTCGAACCAAATCAGATACCAGAGGACACAATGCATCCGAATCCCGAGAAAGATGGAGAATCTGATCTAACCGATAAGGACCCTGATCAGACTTCACAATAGGTCAAGCCTTCTTATTTCTGAAAATCCCTTTAGAGCTTCTCATTATTTTGAAGGTCGCTAAAACACATGATGCATGTATACTAGTCGATCAGTATATAGGTCGCATCATCCGAATTTCGACCCGAGATATGCTCGTGAAGACTACGCTTTACACTGGATAGGAGTGGCTCCTTTAGAATTCGATACAAATCCTGCTGCCTGCCCTCGAAAAGCTTGTAAAGTCCGTCCGTGCAGAGGAGATATCTGGAGTTTGATGCTCTCGCTGTGAAAGACCGAAAATCCTTTTTGGTGAGAGATCTCAGACCGAGACACTTGCTAAGAACATTGCTGCCATCAAATAGCGTATCATCTACAGTCATTCGACAGACGCCATCTGAGTTGATTTCATATATCCTCGAGTCACCCATACTCGAGTAGTTAAAGAATTTCGCATCGGAGTAGGTAAAGATGGCGCAGTAGGTACTCATCGCCATGGTTAGACCCGCCTTCGTGATATTTTGATTTGCATGATGCATCATCGACTGAAAGTCCAGGCCTGCATCCGTGAGGAAATCCTGGTACTTCAAGGTAAGGTAGTTTTTTGTGGCCTCAATACCTCGAAGCGCATGTTCAGCACTGCTCAAACCGTCAAAAACTACGAATAACTGACAATCCTGATCTTCAAGGATGAGCAGTCCGTCTTCATTCCTTAGGTGACGCAAGCCTTTAAGGGAATCATGGATGTAGTTCCTTGACATTTTAGAAATGGCAGGTATTTTTGGTGGACAATTGCAAGCCCCTTGATCTTAATGTACAAATACCCAGGATGTCACCCTAACCTGAGCTTTAATCTCAACCGTTTCGTCGTAGACCAATTTATCTGGTTATTAGAACTCACTGTCCCGATGCAGGTTTGCCACACCGGCCGACGAAGTGGCATGGATGGCAAGAGCAGTTTGTGGCCTAGAGCATGCTCGAACTCCCCACTCAAGCCCTGCCCACGGCCGGACCACCCAGATAGCGGCGGTTAAAGTAGGTCTTAAGAAATCGCTCTACATTCCCGTAGGATATCTTGTTTGCAATCGTACGGGGCGATAGACCAAATTGCAGTCTCTTCTGATCCTTGGCGGATAAAATGCCGGGTCGACTGTAATGATAGTGCTGAATCTCTTTAGGCGGATGTCTGAGGAGAGACTCAATGTCTAGCATTAGACGTCGCAGGTGGCCCGATGTTTCGTAGCCCTCAAAGGGATTCATGATGCCATCGTAGTCGGTGCCGAGGCTGATATGATCCCAGGCGGTGGCATCACCAACGACCGAGGCGATATGATACATATTGCAGAGCATCATCTTGACGTACTCCCGTCGAAGTCTGGTCTCTGCATTTTCATACCGATGATCCCTAAATCCCATGATCCTTTTCTGGGCATTAAAGATATCGAGGCCCGCTTTGCCGGGCATCCGGCCCTCATGGGGGGCCAATCCGATAATGCCATCAGAGTCAACGATCTCCTTAATGTCCTCATCGTATAGGTTGATGGACCAATGGCTCAAATACCCGTTGGCATTGTCCGCATTGGTATCCCAACCCCGAAACATACCTTTTGTATAGCCGTTTATACCCCCGTGACTAAAGATGATAGGGATGTCAAGGCCATTCTTTTTCAAATTAGCCAAGATCTCGTAGTACTCCTCCCTAGCTTTCAGGCTCATATGCTTGATATCTATTAGGATTCTGCGTTCGTTGGCACTTTTATGCAGGAGGAGGCCAATCACCTCACGCCCCAATGGAGTCAGACCCGTATTCATCGCGTTTTCCTGATCGAGATAGTCATCCATTCCGGGATAAATACCTGTGCCTTCTCCATAGGACTTGGCATGGCCCAATAGAAAATTATTGTAGAAGTGAGCTATCGTAATAAAAAATGGTGTGTGGCCGGGGGCGAATCCCTTCACCCTGTTCACGCCCTTGATCTTCTGGATATTGAGCAAATATTTATTGCGGATCAAGGTCCGCTCTGCCTTGGTCAGACTGGTGTATTTCTTTCGGTACGTAGAGTACTTGGGGGTCTGCAAAAGGGCATGGCCGCCCTCAATCGTCAAAATCACTGCGATGGTATCCGGCTGATTTTGGATGATGTTCATATACTGCCCAAAGGACGAGACAATCTTAAACTTGATCCCGTTTCTACCGCTGGTTTGCTCACTCCGACAGATAAAATCATATTCGTGGTAGGTATCGTCCCGATAGTAGTTCACCGGCTGATCCGTCCGCTCGGCCTCTAGCATATCATTGATGCGCTCGACGGGAACTCCGGAAACGCTGGCCGCCAATATGGGCACATTGCGTTTGCTCAGCACCCACTTCAGTATCTTCTTTCGAATGGGACGATTGCTTTTCGATCGGCGATACAGCCATCCCCTCTCCATCGGATGTATGACCATAAACACACCCCTCACTTTGCCCCGATGCAGCTCATTCATATTTGACTGCGAGCTACGCATCGTCTCCTTAATAAACTTTTTGACCGTGCGCTTGAGACTATCGTAGAGCGTGGTATCCTCTGGGACTGGCTCCCAGATATCGATGTTAGGCCGGTAGCCTTCGTTGTAGTGGGGCTTGAAAGAGACGTGACAATGCAGGTCGGCTAGGTATCTTGGCATGATGACACTGTTTTTGGAGAAGGGGCTGTTTATTGATGTAAAATTATGACGTTTGTAACCCCATCTTATATAATATCTTGGAGGTGGTAAGGCACTTGATGATGCAAAGCAGGGCAATCGCATTATAAGATTTGGCTTTATTTGGTCATGCCGAAGAGTTGCCGGCAAGATGACCTTTTTTAGGGGTGTAATGCCTGTTCGGACGACCACCTCCGTAGCATGACCTTGCCGGTATGTGTCAGGCGTCCCCGCCTGACACGTCCGAGGTGGTTCTCTTTGGGTTATTCCACTAGAGCCTACGATCATGGGCCATACTACATAGATCAGGCCGTGTTTGGCGTCCCCGCCAAATGCATTACTGGCTCGTTACAGCCCTGATGTCCTTATAATGCGATTGCCCTGACTACTTACTCCCGGAATCGAACAAATCCACAGTGATTTCTTAGATACGGGTGACTTGTCCTCCCAATCTTCACTAAGATTGACATCTTATTTACGTATCAATCCAAAAAAACCAAAAATGAATTCACAATCAAACTCCAAAATGTGTAACGCCTGGATATTTCTCAATGAGGACGAGCCCGTGGTCGACGGCCAGAAGGTCCCATACACCAATCCGGCCAGTTCGTATCAACGACTGATCAATAAGCGCATCTATGCCTCGGTCGACATGCTGTATCTCTGCTTCGCAGTCACCGTACCCACTTCTGCCAGCACGATTCCTGTGGGCGATGGTTCATCGTATACGTTGCAGATGGGTCAGGGGTCACACCCCGAGGGGGCTCCTCCACCCCCGCAATACTCCAATCAAGATTACATGAATTTTATCATCAGGGATGCCCGCAAAGTCAATCCTGCACTTAAAATCGGTATGACCTTACTGTGGGGCAATGCCGATACCATTAATCAGATTTTTAGCAATGACCAGGTGTCGGAACAGCAGAATGCAGCCAACTTTGCAGCTAACCTCGTGGCATACTTGAAGCATTATGACCTGGATGGTTTTGATATCGATTGGGAGTATCCCATCTCTTCCGCGACTTCTGCCAGTCGAATGTCAGCCCTCCTAGATGCCGTCGGGGCAGCGTTTCAGGCGGAAACATCCAAGAAGTACTACCTCACGCTTGCACCCGTCACAAATCAGCATCTGGAGAGCGCTGCTGTCAACCCGAATGTCGATTTCCTCAGTCTTCAGCTTTATGGCGGCACTTATAAGGGCGCCTATACCGATATTGGAATTAACGAAGACCTTTTGGCATATGGAGCCAAGTTTGAATCCAACTACCAGACCGCTCAGCAGGCCTATGATGGATA
This sequence comes from Saprospiraceae bacterium, assembly GCA_965223165.1. Lineage (GTDB taxonomy): Bacteria > Bacteroidota > Bacteroidia > Chitinophagales > Saprospiraceae > JABDMH01. The sequence continues at coordinate 45,496 of CBDCVQ010000001.1, forward strand.
CCAGACGGGTGGATACACGGTAGCGACCCAATGGAGACTAAATTCCGGCAATTACGAATACGAGCAGGACCAGCAGGTGGAGCTGTACAAGTTGATTCATGGTGGTGGATAGGTGACTGAAAGCCACTTGCCCACAAACCATGGCAGCATGGGATCTCGACGGTGCGGGCAAAATCGTTGAGCCCCACGTCTCTGAAAGAATGTTCACCCCAACCCCGGGAATACGATCCTACTTTCTGGCAAAAATGCGTGCGACCTCGCTATCTGGATCGACATGTGCGTCCAGCGGAGATTCGTGGGCCACAGTAGCGCGCTCAGGCGCACCGGCCAGTTAGTAAATCCTTATCATTGCAATTAGCAGGTACGACATATGATCTTGTATGTTCGGCCGTCAGAATCCTTCAGAATGAAAAAGGCTATTTGGTTTGTTTCCGCGCTCTGCGCCGCGCTGGTGCTGTACCATTGTGAGACGCCCCAGGCGGGCTTGGTACAGTCAGCGCACCCCGAGACCTTTGATGTCCATTGCGCTAGCTGCCATGGTGTCGACCTTAAAGGTGAAATCGCTCAGAGCCTACTTGATGGCTCGTGGCAATTTGGATCCCGTCGCAATGACATCTTTCGCTCGATCAAATTTGGACATCCGCATCACGGTATGCCCTCTTGGGGCCTAGTCTTATCCGATGCGGAAATAGACACCCTCACGGATTTTCTCATCGCCGAGGAGGAACGGCTAGGCGTCACCAAAGCAGCCATCCCGGAGCAACTGGAGACGCAGGACTACCTGGTCAACGTGGAGACCTTTGTCTCTGGTTTGGACATTCCCTGGAGCATTGACTTTACCAGCACCACAGAAGCCTTGATCACGGAGCGATCCGGTCGGCTGCGGATCGTGCGGGATGGGGTACTACTCAGTGATTCGGTCAGTGGCCTACCCAAAGTGCGGGTCGGTGGACAGGGTGGTCTGATGGACGTCACCGTGGACCCGGATTATAGCAACAACGGATGGATCTATTTGGCCTTCAGCCATCCCATCGCCAAGGAGGAAGACCAAGAGCGCGCACCGGCCATGACTTCCATCGTACGTGGCAAGATCCAAGATCTGCAATGGACCGAGCAGCAGATCCTGTTTGAGCCCCACACGATTCGTATCGGACGTCGGGGGCTCACTTTGGCGGTCGGATTGTATTCGATAGTAAGGGCTATCTATTTTTCAGCATCGGGGATCGGGGAGCCATGGATCACGCCCAAGATCTCAGCAAACCCAACGGCAAGATCCATCGGATACACAAAGATGGACGTATTCCGACTGACAATCCCTTTCGACATTTGCCAGACGCCATGCCATCCATCTACTCCTACGGACACCGCAATCCCCAGGGCCTCGCCATCCACCCGGTCACCGATGAACTGTGGGATACAGAGCACGGCCCACTGGGTGGTGATGAGGTTAATCTCGTCCAGCCGGGTCTCAACTACGGATGGCCGGTGATCAGCTATGGCATAAATTACAATGGCACGATCATCACAGAAAAGGTGCGGGCCGAAGGCCTAGAGCAACCCACCTATTATTGGAAGCCATCGATCGCTGTCTGTGGCCTGGACTTCTATCGAGGCGATCTTTTCCCCCGCTGGAAAAATCAACTGCTGGTCGGCTCCTTGAAATTTGAGGAACTTCAGCTATTGGATGTGGAAAGCGATCGGGTGATGTATCAACAGACGCTGATCAAGAATGCCGGCCGCGTACGAGACGTCGCTACCGGCCCGGATGGAGCCATCTATGTGGTGCTCAATCGTCCCGGAACCGTGCTCCAATTGACGCCAGCTACGCCGGCACCAGAAATGTGACCAAGTACGTCGTTTGATAAATAATGATACTGCCTGGCTAAGCTATTTTATGCCTGATCGAAGAAGCCAAACCGCGCATAGTCCCTGCTCTATCCCGAGGCCTTTTACCAAAAAAAGCTGGTGGCTGAGTAATCAAGACTTCCAAGTATAGGCAGTATCAACACCGCAGAGTTTGGTAGAGTTTAGCACTAAATCTTGTTGCTAAATTCTAATGTCTTTGGTCCGCATACTTTGTTGCAAGGCCTCGCCATACCCACGGCTAGCCACCCGCCCGCTGTCGCGGTTCCCTCACTTCCCGCATGTCATGCTCGACTCTACCAGATCGTTTAGTCATGCTTTTGCGCCTTGCCTGCAGACAAATTAGCGTCGCGATCCAAATGGAGCCAGTAGTTCAACAGCCCCCAGTGACATTGAGGCGATAGGGAGCAACGCGAAATTCCCACCTTACTTAGCTCGACAGTTTTCGTCCTCTCCCAGAAAGGAGCATGACCGTTCATTAAGGTCCCGGAGGAATGACTCAGAAGCCAGCCGTTAGCTGCTGGGAGGCACAAAGCATCCCCTGCCTTCGACACACTTATTCGGTGTCACCATGCCATTGTCCGGCCCCACACCATTCACTGATTTGACACACCAGCAGATGGTATTGGACTCGTCTAGCAAATACCAGGGATTGTCCCCGCCTTCGGTCAGGCCATAGGGGCTCCTCGCCTTGAGAAACCGGCAATATTTGTCGGCAATGGGTTTAATAGCCATGATCAGACCAATGCTAACAGGGCTGCCTTGATAGTGGATTCAAATAGAGGCACTTTGTAGCCATTCATCGTAAGTGGTCGTGCAAAACCCATCGCCGCCTCCGCGGCAGCCTGGGCCGTGGTCTCGTTGATCGGTTTGCCACGCATGGCCTCCTCGGCGCGATAAGAGCGAATGGGCGTGGGAGCAGCTGCCCCCAAGGCGATCGCCACCTTTTCGCATCGACCTCCACTGACTGTAGCCACCACTGCCACATCTCCCAAGGACCAGTCATAGGACTCTCGGGCCACCTGCTTGATATAAGAGCTCCGGGTATTTGCGGCCGGTAGTGGAAGGCGCACGGAGGTGATCAGATCTCCTGCTTCCAGTACATTTTCTCGGGAGACATCCACGGCCGGTGACACGAAAAAGTCTTCGATGGCAACCTCTCGCGTTTCACCTGCTTTGTCTGTGATCTTCACCACGGCCTGGCACGCCAGCAGCGCGGTAGCAATCGAAGAAGCATGCAGACTCACACAAGATCCATTATTTATGATGGCATGATTCTCATTTTGCCCGGAGTCTTGGCTTCGAGCGTAGCATCGATCGCCCCCTTTGCGTAAGCAGGGGTGATCTGCCGATCGAAAATACCAACAGCGAGTGCGCTGGGCCAGATTGCCTCCCAGGGTTGACATATTTCTCAACTGTGGTGTGGCGGCATGAGCGATCGCCTGTTGCAGTGCCGGATAGTGCTTGCCTACCGCCTCATCTGCTTCGATATCACTCAGCACAGCATTGGCTCCAATGGAGAGTCCATTTTGCGGATCAAACGCGATGTCATCCAAGCCGGGAATATTGCGCACATTGACCACCATCTGTGGCTCTATCAACCCTTCCTTCACCATATCCCACAGATCAATACCCCCGGACTTGAAGACAGCCGCTTTGCCCGTAGGATTGCTTATCTCGTCTGCCACCGTGCTATTGGACTGCTTCACCGCGTCCTCTATGGATCGAGCTTCGTACCAATTAAATTTATTCATGGCTTGTTCTTTATTCGTAGACTTTGTTTAGTGCTTTTAAAATCCGAGCCGGGGTGATGGGTAACTCAAGGATACGTACGCCAATGGCATTATAGACTGCATTGGCAATGGCCACTGCTGTAGCGATATTGGCAGGCTCGCCGATGCCGTAAGCATCCGTCGACGAGGCTGCATTGTACTCCTCCACCAGAATCACGTCGATGTCCGGTATCTCCATGGCAAAGGGCACCTTGTACTGGTCCACATTGGCATTCATGAAGTGGCCCGTACTCTTGTCCATCACTCGATCCTCATAGAGTGCATAAGACACGCCCTGAATCACTCCGCCGTTGACTTGGCTTTCTAGCTGTCCAATATTTAGTGGTCGTCCACAACTGTGGGCCGCTACGATTCGATCCACTTTGACAAACCCCGTATGGGTATTCACGGAGACTTCGGCAAATTGCACAGAACCCAGGTCACCAAAAGCCAGGCCCCAAGGCTGTTGAAATCCTCCGTAGTCGTTTGAGCGGCTGGCTGTGGCGGTGATCTGCCCAGTCCGCATGCCTCGCTGGGCCTCCTTAAAGGACACCTTTTTTTCGTCATCGCCCTTGACCATAATTTGGCCATCCGCCGCCTCGATCTGATCCACTTCTACCTCCCATTTGATGGCCAACTCCTTAAAGAGCTTCTTTTTGGCCTCATAGGCCGCATTCCGCGCCGGCGGTGTGATTGATCCGGTGACTACACTACCACCACTACCGGGCCCATCGGGAAACAGTGTGTCTCCAATGCGCACCGTGATATCGGTTGTTTTCAGGCCAAGTTCCTCCGCTACGACTTGGGCTAGGATGGTCTTTGTGCCCGTACCGATATCCTGTACACTGGAGCGTACTTCGACCGATCCATCATTGAGTATCCTCACCTCTACAGTGGAGTTAAGCGTGACAAATCGAGGCCAGCAAGACTGAGCTACACCCAGTCCCTTCTTGACAATTCCCTCGCTTGAACCGGCTTTTTTGCGCCTGCTCCAGCCAAACTTTGCTGCTCCCCGCTGCCGCTCTACCTTGCGCACCTCGCTCTTGTCAATTTTGTCTCGGAGCGCCAGAGGATCCATGTCTAGCTTTTCGGCCAGCTCATCGATCGCCTGCTCCACTCCAAAGGCTCCTTGCACATTTCCCGGTGCCCGCCAGGCGGCACCCGGCCCGGCATGCGTCAGCACATCGTATTGCTCGGTGCGGAAGTTAGGACACTCATAAAGCACCTGAGCCACCCGGCCTACCCCTGCACCTAAGGCTATGCCGGCGGTCCCATAGGATTTCTGATCGATAGCCGTCAGGGTACCATCTTTCTTTGCCCCAATCTTGAGCATTTGCATCGAGCTGGGTCGATTGCCCTCTGCCAGGTGTTCTTCCTTACGGTCGATCATGAGCCACACCGGCCGTCCTGTCTTCTTAGACAATCTGGCGGCCATGGGTCCAAAACTTCCAGCGCTGTGCTTCGCTCCAAAGCCTCCGCCCATAAATTCGCAGATGACGCGCACCTTACTCTTGGGTAAACCAAAGTGCCCGGCTAGCTCATTGCGTACATTGGCTGTATTCTGTGTCGAGGCATAGACGAGCATGTCCTCTTGACTCCAGTCGATGACCACACCGTGTGTTTCAAGCGGCATATGCGTGTGTACCTGTGTGCGATACGTATGTTCTACGACCACATCCGCCTCGTCAAATCCCTTGTCCACATCGCCGCGCGGTCCCCCGTAAAAGCTGCTTGTACTGGGTCCGCGCAGATTGCCCTGGCCTTCGCTGCCGTCGTGTACCACGCCCACGTCACCTCCGTCCTCTTGCTGGGCAATCGGCTCATCAAATACCAGCGGTGCCTCCGACTGCATCGCCTCCTCCAGATCTATGACAAAGGATCGTTCGTCATAATTGACTTTGATCAAGGCCGCCGCCTCGGTCGCAATGTCCAGCGTCTCCGCTGCGACGCCAGCTATAGGCTGTCCGACGTACTTGACATCGGGATAGGATTCTTGTCCGTCTTCGCTCGTCTGGGTAATGAGCTGTACGGCATGGACGCCCTTCATCCGCTCGGCCGCGCTGGTATCGATGGACCGAATCACGGCGTGCGGCACGGTAGAACGTACAAATTTGGCATAGAGCATGCCCGGTAGCCGCATGTCTGACGTGAATTTGGCTTTACCCGTCACCTTAGCTCGGGCATCGAGTCGGCGTCGACGCTTGCCCACTTCTTTGAGCTCATCATTGATTGGCCAAGCAGCCGGCTCATCAGCAGGGATCTCCCGCTCGATCTGACCCAGATTGTGGCCTGGTATTCCGTGGGGAAATATTTCCTTTCTTTTTTCCATGGCTTATTTCATTTTGTCGGCGGCATCTAGCGCTGCCTTGAATACATGGGGATGCGTACCGCAACGGCATAGGTTGCCTCGCACCGCGTGTTTGACATCTTCCAAGGTGGGATCGCTCTTGTGTTCTAGCAGATGGACACAGGACATGACCATGCCGGGGGTGCAATAGCCGCACTGCGTAGCATCGTGCTCGATAAAGGCCTCCTGCACCGGATGCAGTTCATCGTCCTCAGCGATTCCTTCGATGGTTGTCACCTCTTTGGCTCCTACATCGAGGGCCATCGTGGTGCAGGCATTGACCGGGCGGCCATCCAAGAAGACCGTGCAGGCAGAACACGAGCCCCGATCACAGACCACCTTCGCGCCGGTCAGGCCCAAGTGGTCTCGCAGAGCGGTGGTCAAGGTTGTCCGTGGCTCCACCCGGAGTGCGTAGCTCTTGCCATTGATGCGCATCTCGATGTCGGCGCCGGAGGCTGGGATCATTGTCCCAGTGGCATACGATGGCTTTGTTTCGAAGGCGCCCACACTGGTGGTCAACATCACCGTGCCAGCCGTGGTAAGTCCGGCCCCGCGGATGAAGCCACGACGGCTCAGACCCTTCTTCGCGCGCTTGGTGTCAGCGTCGCTGCGATTGTTATCCATGAAAGTTATTTGTAGAAGTGATTCCTAAAGCTCCCAATTTAGAATTTTCCCCGGCGACTGTAAAGACCTTTTTCGACGAAAACGTCTGTTCAGACTGTGTATAAATAAGGCACCTTGGATGAATGCGACCGCTGAAGGTGGCTGTGGATACTAGGTGGATACTAGGTGGGGTGGATACTAGGTGGATACTAGGTGGATACTAGGTGGTTACTAGGTGGTTACTAGGTGGTTACTAGGTGGTTACTAGGTGGTTACTAGGTGGTTACTAGGTGGTTACTAGGTGGTTACTAGGTGGTTACTAGGTGGATACTAGGTGGTTACTAGGTGGATACTAGGTGGTTACTAGGTGGTTACTAGGTGGTTACTAGGTGGTTACTAGGTGGTTACTAGTTTCCAACTGGGTACTAAGTAGCAAATTGTGCTGATCGCACTTAGCCACGCTTTTTCTTGCATGCCCAGTTCAACGATTCCGCGATTAGACAATTCGACACTTGTTTCTAAGTGGGTACTAGTAGCAAATTGTGCTGATCGCACTTAGCCACGCGTTTTCTTGCATGCCCAGTTCAACGATTCCGCGATTAGACAGTTCGACACTTGTTTCTAAGTGGGTGCTAAGTAGAAATTTTGCCGATCGCACTTAGCCACGCGTTTTCTTGCATGCCCAGCTCACCGATTCCACCCTTAGACAGTTCGACTTTTCCCCTGCGGCCTTTGTGCATCCTTGGCGAACTCTGCGGAGACCCTCGGACGCCCCGGAGGCAGTCCTCAGTCCTTCATCTTGATCAAGATAATGCCGTTGGCGCCTCGCGTGCCGTACAGACTTGCGCGTGCTCCGGTCAGTACCTCAATCGAAGCGACCCTTCTCGGATCCACCGTGTTGGCCACATCATTATAGCTACGGCCTACGGGTACGCCATCTAGGACATACAAGGGCTCACTCGTCTGGCTAAAACTCTTGTCTCCCCGTACAATCACCGTGACATTGCTGCCTTGACCACGCACTTGCAAACTGGGCTGCAGTCGAAGGATGTCGGCCAGCTCTTGGTACTCCCGCTGGGGTTTGTCCTTTTTGGCGACTTGGGCGCCTGTTGATGTCTTGCATGCTGGCAGGGCAAAAAGGGCCAGTGCGACGAGTAACAGATAGTATCTCATGTGGTCTTGTGCTTGTTGCTGCTAAGCTAGGCAAAAGATTGACAGTACCACGGGGAAGGGTTTAACGGTTCAACGGCTTAACGATTTAACGATTTAACGATTTAACGATTTAACGATTTAACGATAATAAAAAAAAAGGCCGGGATCTCTCCTTCGGCCTTTTCTTTGATTTATCGGTCCAGATGATGGCTACATCATCCACTTCTTGATCGATGCTTCGTTGGCTTCTACCATCTGCATGTTGCCGGCCTCTTTGGCGAGCTCCATCGATCGCTTAGCCGTAGCTATGGCGGCTTCCTTGTCGCCCAGCTTTGCTTGGATCAGTGCCTTGTTGCGGTGTACCCAGTAGCGATCATACCCCATATCTATGGCCTTGTTTGACCACTTCAATGCTTTCTTGAGGTCTTTGCCTTCCGCCAGGAAGTATGCGGAAGCATTGTGATAGTCATACATGGATGGTCCGGCCATGGTCTCTTCGATGTTGGCCATAACCGCCTTGTCTGTGTGCACCTCAATGGGTACGCCCACAGAGATGTTGTCCCATGCTACGACCATGACGCCCCCGTTGTTGCGCAATTGGTCAAAAGTGATGAACATATTCTCCACGTGGACATCTCCCAGATCCGCCACTTCACCCTTGACTTTGATGGGTTCTACATCTGAATCGGCATAGCTGCCCGGATTGCCACCTGCGTAGGGATACAGCATAAAGGTCCACATGGCTTTTCCTGGTGAGGCTAAGACAGCGTAGGATCCTTTTTTTACTTCTTCTCCACCAACGACGACGTCGTTGTCAAAAGTGATCTTGGTCGCAGCGTTTGCTCCCAATCTCCAGGGCTGGTCGTATGGTACCAGTCCACCGAAGATCTCGCGCTCCTTCACACCGGGCCGAGAATACTCGACCGTCACCTCGGTCAAACCAATCGTCTGAACGGTCTTGGATGCCGGGCTCGGCGCAGGCGTGCGAATCTGTGCCTGTAAGCTCACCACACACAGGCAAAGCATACAAGCTAAACTAGTCATAAAGGCTCTTTTCATCTTTTGTTGAATTTTAAGTTTGAAATTTTAATTAACCCCAAAAGGCTGAACGGCTACAAAAATAGTATTTCCACACATATTAGTGACCGCACCTGTTTATCACCTTCACCTCCAATCTCTTGCACGACAATGCTAGTAGAGTTTCGCATTAAATCTTGTAGCTAATTCTAATGTCTTTGGTCCGCATACTTCGTTGCAAAGCCTCGCCATAGCTACGGCTATGTCTAGCCACCCACCCGCTTTCGCGGTTCCCTCACTTCTCGCATTGTCATGCTCGACTCTACGAGATCGTTCGGTCCTGCCTCGTCTGCGAACAAAATCCTATTAGAATTATTCAACATATCTAATGCGAAACTCTACTAGTAGATGCGCCATGGGATAGTACAGGGGTGCTATGATATGCTGAGCGAGCCCTAGGTGATGTCAACCGCGCTAGTGGAATGTGGTCTTTGCGAAATGCTTGGCGTCCTTCTGCGGTGATACACAATCCAAAGGTCAGCAGTACCATTACCTACTTCATGTCGGCTACGCGCAGCATGGCGTCCTCGACCTCGTGCACCAGCTCCACATATTTGGGATCGCGCTTGATCTCCTTGGATCTTTCGAGCGGCAAGTCAATAGGGATATGCTCGACGAAACGCGAAGGTTGCGACTTGAGGATATGGATATCATCCCCGAGAAAAACCGCCTCCCGAATGTCGTGGGTGACAAAGATGATCGTACTGTGAAACTTGTGCCAGATATCAATGAGCATCTCCTGCATCTGGAGGCGCGTACGAATATCCAGGGCACCAAAGGGCTCGTCCATCAACAAGATATCCGGATTGGCCAAGAGACTCCGGGCGATCGCCACCCGCTGCAGTTGGCCACCAGACAGGCTGGGATACTGGGCATACTTCTGCTCGTGCCCCTTAAGGCCCACGATCTCGATCAGCTCCATGGCTTTTGCATTTCGCTCCTTGCGGCCAACTCCCTGAAACTTTAGTCCAAGCGCCACGTTATCCATGACCGTCATCCACGGCAGCGACGAGTACTGCTGAAAGACCATGCTCACCCGATTGGTGCGACCGACGGGTTTGCCCTGCACCAACACCTCTCCTCGCGTGGGTTTTTGCAGCCCAGCCACGTATCGCAGCAAGGTCGACTTGCCGCTGCCCGACATACCCAGGATGACAGAAAACTGCCCTTGTCCCGGCTTGTCTTCCATCAAAAAATCCAGGTCCTGGATAATCCAGGTTTTGCCACCGTCGTAGCTCTGGCTGACACCTTTCAGTTCGATAATATTTGCAGCAGCGGTATCCATGGTGATCCCTTTCATTGGCTGGTTGCCGTAAGTCTATTTGGGGATGATCTCTTTCGCCAAAACTGATATATCTGATAGGCGATCACACACCACATGATCAAGTGAATGGCGGGTGCCGTGTCCGCAAAGAGGTAGGGCAAAATCTTGACGCTGCCCAGCACGGGCGCTAGGCTGTCTACCAGTAGAATGGCATAGATCCCAATCAAGATCCAAATCCCGATCCCGCTGACAAAATTCCAGATGAGGTCGAGATTGGATACTTTTTCATGCGCCGCCCGCTTGTAGGCCAGCTCCTGTTGATACTTGTGTGGAAAAAACACGCGATCCAAGTACACAAAGATCTTATCCTGAACAATGCCGATCAGCATGATGATGATCAGCATAGCGAAGACCTTATCCACTCTGCCCTGACGAATGCCGGCCCGCCAGATGAGGGCACCGATGCCACCGGTACTGCCGATGCCCTCAGCCACGATGATGTACGTCCAGGATATGGCCGTGAGGACCCGGATGTCGTCTGTGATACGCGACAGTACCGACGGAATATAGACACTCTTGATGGTCTGCCAGTCGGTCGCGCCCAATGTGTACACCGTCTTGAGATACACATCCTTGACCTCATTGATGCGTACAATGACCACCGGCAGGAGATAGATGAGAATACCAAAGGCCAGAAAGTGCACTTTCATGCCGGTGCTGGTCCCAAACCAGACGATGAATAGACCGGTCACCGCCGTGAGGGGTATATATCGAATGGCGTCTACCTGACGCTGGGCCAAGCCACGGAAGAAAGGATACAGTCCGATCAGGAAACCCAGGGGCAAGGACAAAGCGATCGCCTCCAAATATCCCGATAAGTTGAGACCGATCGACAGACAGGTGTTCCGGATGATCTCATTCTCTGCATATAGCTCACCGAAGGAGGACAAGACGCTGGCGGGTCGGGGCAAAATATACGCCGGAAACACGGGGGAATCACCCATCGTAAGGAGCACCCAAACGACCAGGATCAAGGTAAACCCGGCCAACCCCAGCAAGAGGCTCTGCCGCCGGCCCAGATTGCCCTTAAGTTTAAATAATGACATGCGAAGTGACGGTCATCCCGATGCGCCTAGGGCGCCACCAGGAGCTGAAATTCCGTACGCCTGTTTTTCGCCCGGCAATCCTCCGTGGCATTGCTCTCACATCCCGGCACCGGATTGTCCGGTCCGTTCCCCACGATGATAAAGCGGTTGCGGTCCATGTTGTAGGTCGTAGCCAGATAGTCGGCCACAGACTGGGCTCGTTTTTGCGACAGATCGACGTTCATAGACTTGCTACCAACATTGTCGGTATTGCCTTCGACGCGTACGCGTAGATTGGCAAACGACTTGGCGATGCTGGCCAACTGCAAGTCAATGATGGTCTTGGCATTTTCTGTCAGGGCAAATTGGCCTGTGTTAAAGTTGATCGTAACCGGCTTGATCGCCAACGCTGGAGCGGTGCGCTCAGCGGGCGTGGGTGCGGTGAATTCCGGACCCTGCTCTGCCTCAAAACCGGGACCTTGCAGCCGATTGTTGGCTGCCGAAATGGCCGCGGAATTGACTACAGAGCGCCAAGGGGGTGCGACGCGCTCAGCCTGCTCCAGATTGTAGAAAGTCTGTGCCATCTTGGTATACAAGTCCGCACCCTTCATGCCCCGATAATTGGGGTTGAGGCCAAAGAAGTTCATATTGTCGCCGTGTGACGCCCAGCGCACATCGGCCATCGCGCCTGCAGCATCTTCCTCCGGAAACCCAAGAAACTCTCCCAGGATCTTCGCCGCCTTGGCCTGATTGGATTCATTGGTATGCAGCTCTGCCACGGCCTTCATCCATCCTTCATAAAAGGCATTGATCTTATCCCGATTCTGTAAGATATAGGACTCTTTGGCAAACATGATGTCGCCGATGATGTGTGATTGCTCTCGGGTGCTGATCAACTCCTTGGAGCCGGCGATATCGCGCAGGGCCTCCAGATGGAAGGGGCTCCACACCACCGCCGCATCTACATCAGGGCCCTTGAAAGTGGTGGCCGCCACCACGGGATCCGGAGAGGCCACTATCTCCACGTCATCGTAACTGAGACCAGCGGCCTCCAGCGCCGTAATCAAAAGTGTCTGAGAGGGCGAGGGCTCCGCCACCGCCACTCGTTTTCCCTTGAGATCATTGATCGAGTTGATCCCGCGCTTGGCAATGATCACATCGCCCCCGCGAGACCAATCTACCTGCATGATCACCTTGGGTTTGTAGGCATTGATCTCTTGCGGTGCCGTGTATAGGGGAAAGGCATCCGCCGTCTGCACCAAAATATCGTATTCGTCCGCGACCCACGCGTTGAGCGCCGTCTCTAAGTTGTCGTTCAGGATAAAATTGACTTTGAGGCCGTAGTCCTTAAAATATCTGGATCTGGTAGTCGGAGCTGCGCCCTCGTTGAAATAAAGCCCCGGGGCATAGCCTCCCCACGTCACCAATTGCACATTGAGCACATCCTCGTCATCGACACTGGCCGTACCTGCATCCGACCTGCTGTTGTCTGCCGAAGCATTGTCGGTCTGTTCGATGGTCTGCTTCAGGTCGTTGCCAAATTCCGTTTGATTAAGTACATACCGGATCAGAAAGAAAAGACCCAGGATGATCAGCATCGTGATCAGAAACTTTGAAAAGGTGGTTAATCTCCTTGCCATGATCTATTTTGTTGTTGGATTTTTCGCGCAGGGTGCCTACTCAAAAAAGTCGTCGTATTGATTGCTGTGGTTGGCTACCCTCACCGGTTTTTTGATGGGTTCGTTGATATCCAGGACGTTGCTGTCATCGGCTGCCTCCAGCAAGAGTTCTTCCTTGGTCTCGCCGAGCAGCAATGAAACGCCTTCTTTTTCCCATTTCTCTAGCATCGCCAGCCCTTCTTCCTCGAATACACCGTTTTGTAAATCGACCGAATTCATGAAGTTTTCTGACATATCCATAAAGCGCTCCATCTCCCCTACTTTACTACTGACATCATCTGCGATCGCCTCCAGCGCCTGATCAAACATCGCCCGTTTATCCGCGTTGCCATTGATCACGCTCATAGCCGAGCGCATGGCTGAACTACTGGCACGGATGGCCTTGCGCTCCTGCTCCTTGACCATCACTTGGTCTTGGATGTCCTCCATCATGATCTCCGAGTTCTCGTACATTTTCCGAAGCACCCGATAGAGGATCTCCATTTTTCCATACAGATCCTCCAGCTTGATATTGGATTCCTTCAACCGACCCGCCTTGCGTGACTTGAGGATCATCTGCGACTGCTTGTTCTTTTGTTTGGCTTTGCTGGCCAGATCAAGGTTAGCCGCGATCTCCTTTTTATTGTTGAGGATCATCTCCTGCAGCTTGTGCATTTGCCCCCTCAATTGACTGATCTGTCGATTCATTTTGCGCAGATTATCCTTGAGATCGTCCACGTAGCTCTTTAGTATTCCGATCGGATCCATCTGAATGAAGATCCCGGTCACCCAGCGCATCACACTTTTATACATGTACCAGACCAGGTTTCTCATCCGGGGATCCAGTACCATATAGATGATGGCCCCCAGTACGAGCAAGAGTCCGGCCAGATAAAGCGTATTGTTCAGTAGGCCAATGATGACCGGCAGGCTTTGGACCAGCAGGTACCCTCCCCCAATCACCAGACCTGCCAAGACCAACGCACCGGTCTTGCCCTCCGGACGCTTCCAAAAACTTGATTTCGATGCCATGTAGTGCTTCCTTTTGGTTTTAGCTGACGCAGCTGGACGGGAGCTGACGACGGCGCCGTGTATCCACTGCCGATGTCATTCGCAAGGCGTCCATCCGCTGGTCAATTTAGATATTTCTTGATGTTTTCGACGTCTTTCTCGATCATTGCCACCAGGTTGCCATACGTGGCCACAAAGTCCTGACCGGTGGCCTCCACCCGCTGCGATGCTTCCTCTATGGCAGTGCGTACCTCATCGAGTGCTCCTCTAGAGGCTTCGATCTCCTTGCTCAGCGCGGCAATTTCCGCTTCCTTGGCTTTGATCGAGTCCTCTAATTGCTGGAGCTCCGCCACTTTGGAATCCACCTGCTTCCTCCGCTGATTTTCCAGGGCTTTTTTAAACTTCTGCTCCTCGCCTTCCAGCACGCTCAGATACTGCTGTGCCGAGGCCACCAAGCCTGCCGGGCTCGCACCCATCGTCTGTGCCGCGGCATAGGCAGATTGGTACGTGGTCTGCTCGGGCAGATTCATTTTGAAGAGATTCTGCAGTGAGCGTTTGAACTCAATGTAATCAAAGCCATCTTGATTGTTCTTCTCAATCGCTTGCAGGAGAATATCGGTGAATTTCTGGCTGATCTTGCCGTCACCGGCGGTCAGCGTGATCGCTGGTCCCTGCTGCTCTGGCGGCTCCGATTCTTCTGGATTCTCGCTTGGTGCAGATGCCTCCTCCTCTTGGGCCTTTTCATCGCCTTCTACGACAAAAATTGACTTGAGATTCTTAAACAACTGGCTCATTGTATCGAGAGTTAACTTCTTATTCTACAATCTGTTCCGACGATCAGTTCAAAGCTGCTACAAATTAAGGAAATAAATCTGACAGGCGATCTCGGCAGGCCACTCAACACAGGGCCAAATCGGGCTCGATGGCTACCCAACAAACCGGCGTCTTTTGTGCCAAAATCTCCTCCGGGGAAACATGTCTTTTGCGCTTGAAAATCGATCGCGACCCGTCAATATTCGCCTCCGAATCCCACGTGCCAAAATTGGTAAATTCACCACCGATGGATAGCCAGGCACTGTGGTCGAAAATTAGGTCGGGACATGAGCCTTCGTTTCGGCTTTTTTTCCATCGGCACTATCCCTGGATGTTGGCGCTTGCTCGGCGCCTGACCGGTGAGGAGGATGCTGCCAAGGACATTTGTCAGGATGTCTTTTTTGAAGTCTGGAAGCGCAGACGAGAAATCAAGATTACGCACTCGATCGAGGGATATCTGCGGATGGCGGTGCGAAATAAGTCATACAATTGGCGAAAGAGCAGAACAAGGCATGCACCTGTGGAGATGGATGCGCACATCGAGGATCCCTCGCCGGACGCGGACACACAGCTACGCGTACAAGAACTGAAAGCAATCATCGCTGCGGCCGTTGAGGGTCTGCCGGAACGCTGTCGTGAGGTCTACTTGCTGAAGCGAGTGGAAGGCTTATCACTCAAGGAAATCGCAAAAAAACTTGACATATCCACCAAAACAGTGGAAAATCAAATCACCAAAGCCCACAAGGTGCTGGCCGAGGTGATGGCAAAAGCCTGGTTTATCCTGTGGATGCTGGTGCTATGCCTGTAGGGGAAACCATAACCACGAGTGTCTTAAGAGAGAACACATGGATAACGAAAAATACATCGAACTGCTCCTAAAGCAACAAGATGGGCTAGCCAGCGCTGATGAGCAGGCCGACCTGGAGCGATGGTTGTCAGCCTCGGAGGAAAATCGGATCCAGGCTGATGCTGCCCTATCTGCTTACAGATCTGCGGACCAGCCAGCTATGGCGACCGATGACCTTGACCAAGCCTACAAGGAGCTCCAACAACGGATCAGCTCAGCGCGCCCGGTCCGCCGATTAGGCAGATCGGCTTTGCTCCGTGTGGCGGTGCTTCTTGCCCTGGCTGCACTGGCGCTTTGGCTTTGGCAGACGGGGCCAACCCCATCCTCCGCGATGGTCCTGGTCGGCCCTCAGCAGGATCAGCCCCTAGCAGACGGATCGCGAGTGTGGCTGGAAGACGGAAGTGAAATCTCATACGTGGAGGATGCCTCCCGCAGGGTAATCGAGTTGGCCGGCACCATGTTCATCCAGGTAGCATCTGCAGTCACGCAGCCCTTCACCGTGGAGGCGGAGCTAGGGTCGATACGGGTGACCGGCACTGCCTTTGAGGTGCGAGCTGATGTCGACACGCTGAGGGTGACGGTGCAAGAAGGTCAAGTCCTTTTTTATACGGCAGATCGTCTGGACTCACTTTATCTGGGCCCCGGCGAAGGAGCGGTGTTGACGTCGGCACAGTCCTTTACACCGAGCAACGCCGAAGACCAAGCCATCTCCGCCTGGCGCTCGGAGGAGATCCGATTTGAAGACGCCGATCTCGAAGACATCACCGAAGTACTGTCCGCCTACTACGCAGCGGAGTTTACCTATGCCAATGACGCCCTACGCCAGTGTGCGTTGAGCTTTACCTTGACCTTCCCCGTGCTGGATGAGGCACTGGCCTCGCTCGAGTTGTTGCTCGGTGTAGATATCACCCAAACCACAGCCTCGCAATATTTGATTAGCGGCTCCAGTTGTCAATAGAGCAATCCTGCTAGCTGCGCTGCGATGTCGATACATCTGACCGGTCGATACTATCTCCTCCTGCCCCTTTTTTCCCTGCTAATGTGTGGGCGATTGGCCTCTCAGCCGTCAGAGGCGACGCAGCAGGGCATTTCGCTGGATTCAGTCTTCGCCGTCATCGGCGAGCGATCAGGCATGCACGTGTCCTACGCATCGAGTGTACGGTCTGGGAGCGACACCCGTTACGACCTGGCGGCAGGCCTATCATGGAAAGCAGCCCTAAAAGAGGTGCTACAAAGCCGGGCACTCACATTCAAGACCATTGGTCAGAATATCATCATCTACCCCCAGCGACACCACCAACTCTCCGGATACGTCTACGACCAGGA
This sequence comes from Saprospiraceae bacterium, assembly GCA_965223165.1. Lineage (GTDB taxonomy): Bacteria > Bacteroidota > Bacteroidia > Chitinophagales > Saprospiraceae > JABDMH01. Next base: position 62,314 of record CBDCVQ010000001.1, read on the forward strand.
TACGGGTGAGTCTTTGCCGGGCTGTCATGTGTTCTTACCATCATACTCGATGGGCACGACTACGAATGCCTACGGATACTATCAATTGGCCGTCCCTCGGGGTAGCGCTCTGGTGCAGGCCTCCTACCTGGGCTACCAATCACAGCTGCTGCCCCTGCAGCTGCAAGCAGATCTGCAATTAGATCTACGCATGACACCTTCGCTTGACCTACCCATGGTCACCATTAGCGACAGCACGGGCACCTCTCACCAGTCATTCCACCTCAGCTCCGCACTTGGCCTGGACTTTGGCCGTATGGCACATCACCTGCCGTCGCTCGGCGCCACGGCCGATCTGGCCAGACAACTACAATTTGTACCTGGGGTCAGCAGCGGTGGTGATGGACTGGGCGGGTTGCATGTGCGAGGGGGCGGTGCGGATCAAAATCTCACCCTACTCGATGATATCCCCATCTACAATCCACTCCATATGCTTGGCACATCATCCATCTTCAACAGCGATTTTGTGCAGCGCGCCCGTCTGTACAAAGACGCCTTCGCCCCTAAGTATTCGGGCCGCATATCCTCGGTCCTCGACGTCAAAATGCGGGACGGCCATCGAGAAGCGGTGAAGGCCCGGGCGGGTGTGAGCCTCCTCTCCGCCCACGCCGTCGTGGAGATGCCCATTCTTGGCAAGCGCGGCACGCTAATGCTTGCCGGCGAGCGGAGCCATGCCGGTGATCTGGTGCGTGACTTCACCCGCCGGCGCCGGCAAGAAGCAGATATCGAGGGCTTCATACTACCCAAGTATCAGGACTATTATGCCAAGGCCATGCTGGACCTTGGTGAGCACGACAAGCTGATGATCAACCTGTACGCGGGAGGAGACATCTACGTAGACGCGGGACAGTTTGTCTACGAAGACCAAGCCGGGCAACTGTTTCGGGCGCGCTTTCGAGATGAGTTCTCCTGGGGCAATGTAGCCGGTGGCATCAAATGGTTGCACACGTTTGGTCAGCGCTTATTTCTGCATACTCGGTACTATCATTCGCGCTTCCGCTATCGCTCCCTGGGGGCATCGCAGGATGTGCCGGAGGGTGGCACGATGGATATCGTAGAACCCTCTGACATCACCGACTTTCGATCCCGGACCGTGGAGAACGGTGTCAAAATGGATCTCCATTGGATCGCCGGCTACCAGCATCGATTTAGCGCTGGGCTGGGCATGCGCAAGCACGATTATTTGCCAGGTATCATCGCCTACGAAGAGCGGCCCGATCGACTCCGTCGCCTTATCGAACCGACAGTCCGCTTGGACCGCCTGCCGGAGTCCTCTTTTGACACCTTTTCGCTCGACAGTTGGCAGATGGAATGGTATCTGGAGGACGATTGGCAGATCACCTCCCACCTGGCGCTCCGGGGAGGCTTTTATGCTCGCCAGTTCTTTGGGGACGGGGCTAGCTACTTTTCGCTGGAGCCTCGAGCCACTTTGTCTCTTCTCGTGGGCAAGGGCCATCTGGCACTTTCCTATGCAAGCTTGACCCAACCGCAGCACGTCATCACAGCCAATGACAGCGGCTTGCCCAATGAGCTCTGGGTGCCGGCCGGTGCCAGGTTTGGGCCCCAATCCTCGGGCAGTGTGGCCCTATCCTGGTCATCGCCCTTTGCAAAATCCTGGCGCATGACGTCGACGCTATACCACAAGCAGATGAATGGCTTACTCACCATCCGCGACGATCCCTCCTATCTCAGCCTGGGTGCCTTGGAAAACGTCGACGCCCTCCAGTGGGAAGACGACGTGACATCTGGCTGGGGACGGAGCTATGGTTGGGAAAATGTGCTGCATTGGCAGCGAAAGAAGACCCACCTGCGCCTGGCCTACACCTTTGCAAAGAGCAATCGCACCTTCGAAGACAAGTATGAAGGGTTGACCATGCCCTATCAATTTGAACGACCGCACGGAGGTAACCTGATGATTTATTGGCCCGTGGGCAGATCCATCAGTATCGGTGTGCTCTGGCAGGTGGGCAGTGGCCTCGCCTTCCCCCTGAGTGCCGGCAGCTACGATCTCCTGGACAATCAAGATTTTTTCCTAGAGGAAATCGAAGTACCGGAAGGAGTGGTCGACCTCCTCTATTTGCCCACCTATCATCGACTCGACGTGTCCGTGCAATACCGGCTGGATCGCCCCAGGTCCGCACATCAGTTCAAACTGGCGGTGCTAAATGCATATGATCGCCAAAACTTGACGCAGCCCAAGCTGTCCTATTTCGATGATGACACCGCATCGATCCGCTTTGCGCAGGGATTTCCCATCATTCCCAGTGTGTCTTATCACTTGCATCTGAAATAGCGATCATCCGCCTCCTCCGGGTTTTACGAAGAAAATTTTTTCCCACCGACGTAGGGGATGTCGGTGACTGGCTTGTCTTGATGATAAGAACCAGACAACAGAGCGCCAGATAAGCAGGATTTCTACGGTTAATTTCTAATTCCTTAACCGGCAATTCTTTGCCAAAACAAGTTCTTCATGTTACGTAAAGTAGTCTATGGCTGCCTGGCGGCAGCTTTGTCAATCATCTTCGCCTCTTGTAGCAAAGATGAATTTCCGCAGCATCGATCCACCAGTCTCGAGCACACCATTTCTCTTGATGGCTTGTCGGCGCGCAAAGGGCGCTGCCTCTCAGACGAGAAGATGCAGTCCATCTACGAGCGAGACGTACATCTCAAATCCGAGATCATGCGTGGACGGCAGGAGATCATGCAGTGGATGTCTCGCAATCACGGCCGCTCCGTGGCGGACGAGGAACTGCTGACGGTCCCGGTCCATGTCATTGTCGTGCATCGTAGCCAACACGCCGTGGGCCAAGGCACCAATATCCCTGATGCCCGCATCCACTCGCAGATAGAAGCACTCAACCAGGATTTTCTGCGCCAAAACAATGATGCTTCACGTACTCCCGGCGTATTTCCCGTCAGCAACACTCGCATCCAGTTTTGCCTTGCCAATGTGAGCCCCAATGGCGCTCCTACCACCGGCATTACGCGCTATGCCTACAATGGTAATTTCGAGCAAAACGAACTATCCATCGTACGAAATACGGGATGGGATCACCGACTATACCTGAACATCTGGGTTGCTCCGGACATTGATGGTCTAGGCTATGCCTCGCTGCCTTCTCCTTCATCGCTCCCGGGCGAATATGAGGACGTGGTAGTTATCTTGACCGAGGCTTTTGGAGGACCAAATGCTGGTGCGTCGGCGCCCTTCAACCTGGGACGTACCCTGACCCACGAGGTCGGTCATTACCTCGGGCTGGATCACATCTGGGGCGACGGATGTCAAATCGACGATGGAATAGACGACACCCCCCAGCAAAGAGCGGAGAACTACGAGTGTCCACAGCATCCCAGTCCTTCCTGTAGCAACGGAGGCGACATGTTTATGAATTATATGGACTACACGGACGATGCCTGCATGAATGCCTTTAGCACGGGGCAGGCTACCTACATGCGACACATACTGGCCACCGCACGCCAGACTCTCACCTCCCCGGGCAGGACCGCTTGCTCCGCCGGACCCGAAGACCCCAGCGATCCTGTGTCCACCTGTGACGACGGGATCCGAAATGGCACAGAGACGGGCGTGGACTGTGGAGGTCGGGAGTGCGCACCGTGCGAGACCGGGGGTACCAACGATGCCGGTATTGCCGCTGTCAGCGCCCAAAGTCAACAAGACGGTTGTGGAGGCGAAGTGGTGCTGATCGCGCGTCTGCAAAACTTTGGGTCAACGACATTACGAAGGGTCCGCCTGACTGTTAGCACGGCCGGACATCCAATCGCGGCGATGGATTGGCAGGGCAGCCTGGCCCCAAGGGCCAGCAGCGAAATCGCGCTGCCTGCCATCCAGCTGGGCCCTGGCGAGCATGCGGTATCCGCCACCACCGAAAGGCCCAATGGTACCACCGACAGCAATCCGGCCAATGATGGTATGACCACTGCCGTGTCTTCGACAGGTGGTCAGATGATGCATCTCGTCATTCAACCCGATGACTATGGTGCAGACATCAGTTGGAGGATCAAAAACGAAGCGGGCAAAACGGTAGCGTCAGGGGGTGGTTACCCCGACTTTGATCACACCCTCATTGAGGAGTCATTCTGCCTCCCAGCCGGTTGCTACCGTCTCATCATGCGTGACAGCTACGGCGATGGCCTTTGCTGTGACTATGGCGAAGGCAGGTACCAACTTTTGGATCACCACGGAGCCGTCATCTTTGCCTCAGATGGCTACTATGGCTATCGGGAGTCCTTCCGGTTTTGTATCGAAGGGACTACCGTCACGGCGCAGCGCCATACACGCGATCGCCGGGCACCCACCGCCCGGAGAGATGCCGCTCAAAATCCAACGGCGGTAAAGTCAAGCAATTGATCCAACCGGTCATGGGGGAGCTTTCGGGACGGAAATCTCCCCCTTCTATATAACCCTGCCACTAGCAGACCACTTTGCTACCTTAGCCCCTCATACAAATCAATACCATGGCCATCCAACATCTGGCATCCCAAATCTTCGTCGACTCGGAGATCGCGCCCTTGAGGCAAGTGGTGGTACATCGACCGGAGCAAGGCATTGCCCGCGTCAGTCCTAAGGAATCGGATGAGCTCCTTTTCGACGATATCGTCTATCTCCCGAAGATCCAGCAGGAGCACGACATCTTTACGGACGTCCTGAAGAAGTTTCTCGGAGTGCAAAATGTGCTGTACATCGACCAACTCTTGTTGGAAGCGCTGGAGGCCGATCCGCAGGGTCAGGAGGAGATCATCGCTCGGATCATTGAATTTGAGGAGATGGCAACCAAATATATCAAGATCCTCAGCGAGCTAGACAACAAAAAGCTGGCCGAAGCCCTAATCAGCGGGTATCTGGCCGATCAAGATTTGTTTTTGTTTGATCCCATCCCAAATTTCATTTTCACCCGGGATATCGCCGTGACGATTCAAGACCACGTCATCATCACCCGGGCGGCTAAGGAGGCACGTCATCGCGAGAATTTTCTGACCCGCTTCATCTTCTTTGCCCATCCGATGTTTGAAGGTTTGCGCTCCGGCGATCGGATTATCAACATGAATGATGTCAATCTCTTCCCACGTAGTCGCAGAGGCGAAAGTGTATCTATCGAGGGCGGGGATATGATGCTCTTTTCGGAAAGTCACTTTCTGATCGGATGTAGCGAGCGTACCACGGAACATGCCATCCATTGCCTCAAAGATGTGCTCTTTGAGAAGCGCCTAGTGGACAATGTGGTGCAGGTAAACATTCCCAAGGATCGATCGTATATGCACATCGACACGATATTTACCCGCATTCACCACAATCATATCGTCTGCTTTCGACCGCTGGTGTACGATGGCTTGAGTTCGTATGTGACGGTCTTTCGGCGCAATGGCAGTAAGACGAGGTATCACTCGGTGAAGGACTTTGCCCATGCCGAGATCAATTCCGACATCGAATTCATCTTTTCCGGTGGTGGTGTCTCTCCCTACCAGGAACGGGAACAATGGACCGATGGCTGCAATCTGGTGGCGATCCGACCGGGAGTTGCCATCACCTACGACCGCAACATTCGCACGATGAAGGAGATGGAAAAATTTGGTTATCAGGGCATGTCTGCGGAAGAATTTCTCAGCGAGGCTGTCGATGCCGATCAACTAGCAAATACCATCGTGCAGATCCCATCCAGCGAACTGTCCAGGGCCAGAGGCGGTTCGCACTGCATGACCTTTCCAATTCTACGGGGGTAGGCGATGGTGTTTTGGTGTTTTGGTGTTTTGGTGTTTTGGTGTTTTGGAGGTCGAACTTGCAGCGGTCCTGGGCTAAAGTGCGATGAGGCGAGGATGCGCTCACGCGGCCAGGAGGTATGGGCAATGGTACCAGTGGGCGGCTCGCCGATCTTTGCTATCCGCCCGGCTTCCCTCAGCTCGACGATCCAAATCACCAGCACAATCACAATCGTCTATCCCCGATCAAGATACCGGGCAGGGTCCCAACTCCAAGGAATCAGTGCGCATTGGTCGCAAATGACTATAGACGCGAGCTCGCCGCAATCGTCCACCTTCCACCATAATTTCAATGGCAATGCCAATGGTGTATAGGTGTTGAGGAGGTCGAACTAGCAGCGGGTACCTGGCAAAAGTGCGTGAGGCGAGGACGCGCTCACGCGGCCAGGAGGTATGGCAATGGTACCAGTGTGCGGCTCGCCGATCTTTGCTGTCCGCCCGGCTTCCCTCAGCTCGACGATCCAAATCACCAGCACAATCACAATCGTCTATCCCCAATCAAGATACCGGGCAGGGTCCCAACTCCAAGGAATCAGTGCGCATTGGTCGCAAATGACTATGGACGCGAGCTCGCCGCAATCGTCCACCTTCCACCGTAATTTCAATGGCAATGCCAATGGTGTTTAGTTGTGTAGGTGTTGAGGAGGTCGAACTAGCGCGGGTCCCGGGCAAAAGTGCGTGAGGCGAGGACGCGCTCACGCGGCCAGGAGGTATGGGCAATGGTACCAGTGGGCGGCTCGCCGATCTTTGCTGTCCGCCCGGCTTCCCTCAGCTCGACGATCCAAATCACCAGCACAATCACAATCGTCTATCCCCAATCAAGATACCGGGCAAGGTCCCAACTCCAAGGAATCAGTGCGCATTGGTCGCAAATGACTATGGACGCGAGCTCGCCGCAATCGTCCACCTTCCACCATAATTTCAATGGCAATGGCAATGGTGTTTAGTTGTGTAGGTGTTTAGGAGGTCAAACTAGCAGCGGGTCCAGGGCTAAAGTGCGTGAGGCGAGGACGCGCTCACGCGGCCAGGAGGTATTGGCAATGGTACCAGTGGGCGGCTCGCCGATCTTTGCTATCCGCCCGGCTTCCCTCAGCTCGACGATCCAAATCACCAGCACAATCACAATCGTCTATCCCCAATCAAGATAACGGGCAAGGTCCCAACTCCAAGGAATCAGTGCGCATTGGTCGCAAATGACTATAGACGCGAGCTCGCCGCAATCGTCCACCTTCCACCATAATTTCAATGGCAATGCCAATGGTGTGTAGGTGTTGAGGAGGTCGAACTAGCAGCGGTCCTGGGCAAAAGTGCGTGAGGCGGGGACGCGCTCACGCGGCCAGGGGTATGGGCAATGGCTTGCAGCCGCACAAGGCAGCGCATATGCGGAGCTGTTCAGTTGTGTAGGTGTTGAGGAGGTCGAACTAGCAGCGGGTACCTGGCAAAAGTGCGATGAGGCGAGGAATGCGCTCACGCGGCCAGGGGGTATTGGCAATGGTACCAGTGGGCGGCTCGCCGATCTTTGCTATCCGCCCGGCTTCCCTCAGCTCGACGATCCAAAGCACCAGCACAATCACAATCGTCTATCCCCAATCAAGATAACGGGCAAGGTCCCAACTCCAAGGAATCAGTGCGCATTGGTCGCAAATGACTATGGACGCGAGCTCGCCGCAATCGTCCACTTTCCACCATAATTTCAATGGCAATGCCAATGGTATGTAGGTGTTGAGGAGGTCGAACTAGCTATTGGTCCTGGGCTAAAGTGCGTGAGGCGAGGACGCGCTCACGCGGCCAGGAGGTATTGGCAATGGTACCAGTGGGCGGCTCGCCGATCTTTGCTATCCGCCCGGCTTCCCTCAGCTCGACGATCCAAAGCACCAGCACAATCACAATCGTCTATCCCCAATCAAGATAACGGGCAAGGTCCCAACTCCAAGGAATCAGTGCGCATTGGTCGCAAATGACTATGGACGCGAGCTCGCCGCAATCGTCCACTTTCCACCATAATTTCAATGGCAATGCCAATGGTGTGTAGGTGTTGAGGAGGTCAAACTTGCGGCGGTCCTGGGCAAAAGTGCGTGAGGCGAGGACGCACTCACGCGGCCAGGAGGTATGGCAATGGTACCAGTAGGCGGCTCGCCGATCTTTGCTGTCCGCCCGGCTTCCCTCAGCTCGACGATCCAAATCACGCGAGCTCGTCACAACCGTCAACCGTCAACCGTCCACCGTCCACCGTCAACCGTCAACCGTCAACCGTCAACCGTCCACCGTCCACCGTCAACCGTCCACCGTCCACCGTCTAATACTTCATAATCCCCGCCGACCCTACACCTACCCCGATAATGGTGCGCATGGCATCATCCGTTTTGGTGTCATCGACACGTGTGATTTGCGCTTCCGTCACGTGAAATATGAAGCCGTTGGTGGGATTGGGACCCGTCGGGACAAAGACCGTATAATTGCCGCTGGCGTGCTCATCGGTGATAAAACCGGTCATGCGGGTGCCATTGCTGAAGACATCCACGAGGACCACGTCGGAAAAGGGCATTTTCTTGGCTCCGCTGAATTGCTGCACCGTCTCCTTGATCGCTCCATAGAGAGGGAGCCGGAGCAGATACGTGCGCTCGATATTGGCCAGCAGACTCTTGCCGATCCGGGTACGGATGAATAAGCCGATCAAAAAGCACAGCAAAATCACAATGCCAAAGGCGACAATGCTGAAGAGAAACTCAGGTATCTGCAGATTGAGGTCGTTCTTCAGCAGGTTGGATAGGGGGGCCAGCAAATTGACCACCAGATTGAGCACCAGCTGAATCAGTAGCACGAATATGGCCAAGGGCAGGATGACGAAGAATCCCCCTAGGAAGGTCGTGAGCAGAAAATTTCTAATTCGAGTCATCGCAACTTTGTTAATTAGGTTGAGTAGATGTAAGGTGCGCTAATATCTAAGAATTCACCTTGAAGGAGGTACGCAATTTGCCCGGAGAATGTTTTATCCGCTGCTATCTTCCGTGAAATGATTAGTAGGACGGCCTACCTTTTGCTAATTTTCGGCAAAGCCATCGGAGACACCTATGAAATACGGTCATGTAACGTCAGAAGAGATTGGAAATGTCAACTTTGCGCTGCCCGCAGACCATCCGAAATCGTATACCCAGGCAGGCCACGCTCCTTCAGATCAGTTTAAGGTCTACGTGGGATGTGGCAAATGGGGCATTAAGCAATGGATCGGACGGCTATACCCGGAGGGCACCAAGCAAAAGGACTTTCTTCACGCCTATCTCGAAAAGTTTAATAGCATTGAGCTAAATGGTACGTTTTACCGCCTCCACCGCGACAGCGTAGCCAAGTGGGCGGAGGCCGCAGCCGGAAAGAGCTTCAAGTTCTCGCCCAAGTGGTCGCGACGTATCACCCACCTGCAGAGGCTGAAGGAGGTAGGCGACAATACCAGGTACTTCATCGAGACCGTGGCTGCACTTGGCGACAATCTCGGCGCCACTTTTCTCACCCTTCCGCCAAACTTTGCCGCCAAGTACCAGGATCGGGTCAATGCGTTCCTGGAGTTGATACCTGACCGTTACCCCGTTCACCTTGAGTTGCGTCATGAGGAGTGGTTTGAAGAACCGGTCTTCTCCCAAATGATGGCTGCATTTACCAAAAAAGGCATTGGAGCCGTCATCACCGACGTAGCCCTACGTAGGGATGCCTTGCACATGTGCCTGACCTGTCCGACAGGCTTTGTGCGCTTTAACGGCTATGGCCTGCACGATTCTGACTTCACCCGCTTGGACGACTGGCTGGACCGGCTGGAGGAATGGAGAAAGGCGGGCGTTGAGGAAGTGTACTTCTACATGCACCAGGAGAATGAGGAGCACACCATCGTGCTGTGTGACTACTTTATCAAAGCACTGAATCAGCGGATGCAACTCGGCATACCAGATCTGGAGCTCCAGACCCTCTCATAGAGGCATTCCCCATTTCCCAATTACTAGGAGGAGGCCACCAACTACTTGTTGGATGGTGGCAACGACTCATCTGGCTAGTTGGAGCTCTTGGCGCTGCTTATCTTTAGCACATCGCACCAGCGGCTTTCCGTCTCGGAGCTCGACTAAGGCCGTTGGGGTGCAATACTTCTTAAAAAACCAATAGAAAGATAATCATGAAGAAAATGATCCAATGGCCTCTGGCAGTCACCATGCTGCTGACGTTAGGTCTCCTCACCTCAAATTTTGTGGCCCCGGAAGTTATCACCGGACGAAAGACCGCCGTCAAGCAGACCGTGCTGGGTAAGGGTATCGCGATGTGCCGCACGGGTGGACAATACATCCTCGATCTTATCCTCGACAAGACGAAGCCCATCGCGCCCAAGCTTGAGGGATTGGGAGATCTGCACTTCCCGATCACGACGCAATCCGCCGAAGCACAAGCATTTTTTGACCAAGGACTACGTTTGATCTATGCCTTTAACCACGCTGAAGCCCATCGGGCCTTCATGGAGGTTTCTCGCCTGGATCCCAAGTGTGCCATGGCTCACTGGGGTGAGGCATTGGCACTGGGGCCAAACATCAACGACCCCTTCCCGGATATGGCTCGCCAGAAAATGGCGTACAAGGCCATGAAAAAGGCCAAGTCACTGGCGGATGGAGCTACCGCGATAGAAAAGGATCTCATCGGAGCACTCATGCACCGACATAGCGACAAGCCGGTCGAGCAAGCGACTCTGAACGCCAACTACGCGGAGGCCATGACCAAAGTGTATGCCTCCCACGGTGACCATCCCGATGTGGGTACGCTATATGGCGCGGCGGTCATGAACACTATGCCCTGGGATTATTATGATGAAAACAATCAGCCGAAGGGGCAAGCCCCTAAAGCCATCGCTGCCATCGAGAAGGTGGTAGCGGAGCATCCCGGCCATCCGGGAGCCCATCACTATTATATCCACATCATCGAGGCAGTCCGGCCGGATGATGCTGTGCCCAGTGCCGATGCGCTGGCTACGTTGATGCCCAAGGCGGGTCACATCGTGCACATGCCTTCACATATCTACATCTCGGTGGGTCGCTACGCCGATGCGGCAGAGGTCAATCGGAGGGCCATCGTAGCCGATGAAGAGTACATCGCCCAATGCCAGGCACAGGGTATGTACCCACTGGTATACTATCCACACAATCTACATTTCCTCTGGGCGGCAGCCACCATGCTGGGCAACAGCGATGAAGCCATCCGCACCGCCCAAAAGACGGCCTTTAAGGTCCAGTATGACATGGCCGAGGCGCTGCCCTTTCTGCAGGACTTTCTCTCCGTACCCCTGCAATCCTATGTGCGATTTGGCAAGTGGAATCAGATCTTGACCACACCACCTCCTCCGGAAAATCTCGTGCATTCGCGCATGATCTGGCACTATGCCCGTGGCATGGCCTTCTCGCGCAAAGGCATGCATGAAGAGGCCAAGCAGTCCCTGGCAGAAGTGGCCGCGGTCATGGAAAATCCCGTGTCGGACACTTTGCTGGCGGCCTACAACAATCCGACCACCAATGTGACGCTCGTAGCCCATGCAGCACTAGCCGGCGAGATGGCCATGGATCAAGGAAACTATGAAGAGGCCATCCAGCACTTCAGTGATGCCGTACGACACGAAGACAATCTGGTATACCAAGAGCCCGCCGCATGGCACTATCCCAGTCGACACTCACTCGGGGCCGCGCTACTGGCTGCGGGTAAAGCCGCGGACGCCGAGGCGGTGTACCGTAAAGATCTAAGTAAGAACCGAAACAACGGATGGGCACTCTTCGGTCTTATGCAGGCGCTCGAGGCACAGGGCAAAGCGGATGAACGAGCTAAGACAGAGAAAGCCTTTAGGCAAGCCTGGAAAGAAGCCGACATAGAGCTGAACTCATCAAGATTATAGAACCTGTGGAAGCGCATCACAGGACCATCAGATAATCCCAAGAAACTCTTGTTTAGAGAGCCCCCGGAGTCGATTGTCGGCCCGGGGGCTCTTTGTGCTTGGACATTGGTCCGTCTGGCCACAAAACAAGGTGTCATGTCCCGTCCCTCGCTACTCTAGGTAATCGCCGTTACTCGGCATCGGGCCGCCCCGTCGGAGCCCGCACCGCACGCAGCTCAATGATACGGTCGTCGACGGCCTGCACCACTTCGCGGGCATTTTGATTTGATTCTTGGTTGGAGGTGCATAGGAAGATCCGTCCATCCGGAGCCGCCAACACATCGCGCAAGCGCCCAAAGGAGTACGTCAAGAAGTCTTCGGTATGTACGATCTCCGTACCGTCGGCGTTGAGGGCACATCTTACCAGTCGCTGGCCTACCTCTCCCCTACCGGACTTTAGGGTCGTGACTAGTAATGAATGGGTCCACTCCGGTATCGCGGTGCTGCCATAATAATCTATCCCAGCCGGTCCGATCGTGGGCGTCCAGGTCTTCATCGGCTCTACCACCTGGTTTTGCTCGCAGAAGCGTTGCTCGGAGCGTTCGTCACAGGGTCCTTGCACATTGGGAAATCCATAGTTGCGATTGCCCAGGATCAGGTTGACTTCGTCGTCGTTGGAAGAACCGTGCTCCGTGCTATACAGCCGTCCATTGGAGCCCCAGGCCAGCCCCTGGGGATTGCGATGCCCCCAAGTCCAAATGTGACTGCCCGAAATTGGGTTGTCGTCGGGTACCGATCCATCCTCATTGAGTCTTAAAATCTTGCCGTTGTAGCGATTGAGCTTTTGGGCAGCACGCCGCTTATAGCCGTCTCCGATGCAGAAGTACAACTTGCCATCCGGACCAAAGGTCAGTCTCGATCCATTATGCGACTTGTTGGCCTCCAGTTCGGCTAGCAGCGTGTCCATCTGCGATACGGACCAGCGCCACGTGTCCACCTGTAGTCGGACCAATCGAGACTTGTAGAGTTCATAGGTGTAGTGGCCGTACAGGAAGGGTTTTGCCGGAAAGTCCGGGTGGACGGTAAAACCATGCATGCCCGAATTGTCATTTGACTGATAGACATCGGAAAGCTGGTGGATCAATCGCACTTCCCCCGACCGGAGATCCAATCGCTTGATGGCCCCGCCTCGTTCGTTAAACCACAGGTGGTGGGATCCCACCAGGACCAGTTCCCAAGGCAACCTCAGTCCTTCGGCGATGGTGGAGACCCGGATGTTGGTCGAGTCGAGGGTGATCATGGATGGCGGTTGGGGAGGCTCAATCTTGACCACTGCGGCGCTATCCCCTTTCACCACCTCCGCGATTACATCTCCATGCTCCCTGCCCAGACCATAGACATCTTCATTGGAGGTAGCGACAAAAATGCGGCCCTCCGGAGTGACCAGCACGTCGCGAATCCGGCCCACTCGATTCTGCAGGATGTCCGTCTCCTCCGCTATGGAGCGGCCATCGGCCCCCAGGGTCAGGACTTTGAGCATCTGCCCCTTGAGGCAGGCAACCAGCAGTGCATTGGAGATGCCAGGTATGGCAGACTGTGGACAATAGGCTACACCGCTGGGAGCCACGGTCGGTGTCCAGCTAGTCATCGGATCCTGATAGTCGGCAGTGTCGCAATCTCCCTCACAAAATCCGGCCTGCACCGGCCAGCCATGGTTGCTACCCTTGGTCAACTGATTGATCTCGTCGTTGCTAAAGGTCCCATGGTCCGTCGCATATAGTCCGCCAGGTCCTTGACAAATGCCCTGGGGGTTGCGAAAGCCCAAGGACCATACGGGGCTGCCAGGGATCGGATTGTCTGGTGGAATGGTACCGTCAAGGCGGTAGCGCAGCACCTTCCCCTGCAAATTATCTCGGGCTTGGACCCCCTCGCTACTAGCTCCCTCGCCGACGGTCAAAAAGAGGTGATCGTCGTGGACCAACAGACGTCCTCCCAGGCTAATGGAGAAAGAGGGAATATCCGCAATGAGCACCTGATCGTGCACCAGCTTATCTCCCCGAAACTGTAACCGGTCCACGGCGAGAAACAAAGTGTCCTGCCGGTAGTAGCTGTAACTGACATACACCATGCTATCAACGCCAAAGGAAGTGGACAAAGCCAATCCCATCAAACCTGCCTGGATCTCCCTGGCCAGGTTGGCCTGATGATAAAGCGCGTCTACCGTGCCCGTCGAGATATCCACTCGCTTGATAGCCCCACCCAATTCGGTAAAGAGGATGTGTCCGGACTCCAGCCAAGCCAGCTGCCACGGCACATCCAGGCCTCGACAAATCTCCACCGCCTCCGTCGGGATGGTCCTTTCCACCTCAGCCGACCTGCCCTTGCCATAGAAGTACCAGATCGCCAAGCTGCCCAACACTGCCAGTGCCGTGAGTAGCCAAATTCGTCTATTTGTGAAGAGCGCGGACATCGCCATTTCTCCAGGCAGCAAAGTACGCGAAAAAATGATCGCCTGGATAGCAGAAGTCCTTTGTCGAAAGGCGGACTCTTTTGCGGACCAAGGCCTACCTCAGGTCTGATCCGGCATTGGCAGAACTAGCCATTCGAAAGGTTAGGACGTCTCTACGCCATCGTACGTGTATCCCGAGTACAATAGACGAGAGCACTCAAACCGCGACAGACCAAAAGAAGAAATTTAATATTATCTTTTGCTGAAACTTGCCGAAGTTCCTCCTCGCCTCAGAAAACTTGTTTTCGGTCCCCAGGAAAGCATGTCGACAGAAGAAGTGTTAATTCGATACGCACGAGATGGAAGAGCACACCCAGATCATTGAGAAGGCCTTGGAAATGTCTCAGCAAGGTCTTTCGACGGAATTCATAGCAAAACATGTCTCCCACAAATTCAAGGACGATCCGAAACTGCCCGAAATACTGGAGCATATTCGATCCCAGATTCAGATCGCCGAGCTCGAAAGCGAAAGGGAGGGAGGCAGACTAAAATATATTCGAAAGGGCAAGCGTATGCGCGAGACAGGAATACCAGCCATACACATTCAAAAATATATCCGCTCCATTGAATCACTGGAGGGCAGACACACTGAAGTGTTGGATGAAATATTTGATATCGACCGGAGCTCACATATTGAGACAAAAGACAAATTACAAGTTGAAGCGTTAAGAAGTCATCTCTCTGAGAAGGATGCAGTCAGAGATTTTGCGAGGTCTAACCGGCTATTAAGGTTGGCAGGAGTGCTACTACTGTTCGTCGGATCAATCATGTGTTTGTCCGTCCTACTAGCCGGATCCAACAATATTCCTTTTGCCCTTCTGAACCTTTCCACAGGATTCGCCTTATTGCTGGCTCATCGCAATAAGCCTTTCATCCTTCTTTGGGGCGGCAAGATCATCTGGCTGATCTATGGCATTGTGCTCGCAACAGAAATAATCGGGCTGGGGTTGCCAAATCGACTAATACCGGGATTATTTGAGGGCAATGGAGTCAAGGTGATTAATGTCATCTCGCTATTTAATGATCTATCACCTCTGATTTACCTCGGTCTGAAGATAGCGCTGCTAGTTCCACTGGTGCAACTGAGCAAGAATATCAGCAAAATGGAGCGCATCAAAGAACCAACAAGAGAAAAACTGCTGAACGAAGTCTACAAATGAGACAGTTAAAGTGTCTCTTTAACGTCTGGTCACTGTCACAGTATACTTCCGAATAGCTATATTGGACCGCACATTACCACCAAAACTATCGCACCGTGAGGCCGAACCTATTTTTGCTACCCCTTTGCCTGTATTGCTCCTCCCTACTCGCTCAAGAAATGAAGCTGACCGCCTTTGACGGTGGATTTGCCGATCTCTTTGGTTTTGATGTGGCCATAGATGGAGATCATGCCGTAGTGGGCGCGCCACTACAAGATGGCTTCGGCACTTTTCAGGCGGGTGCCGCCTATGTCTTTCAACGCATCAACGGCACTTGGACATATGTCAAGAAACTTACTCCACCGTGGAATGGAGATCGGGGGGATCAATATGGCTACAGTGTTGACATTTCCGGAAACTACATCGCCATTGGTGCTTATAAGGATGATCATAATGGACTCACTGACGTGGGGGGTGTCTATGTATATAGCGGTAGCGGATCATCTTGGGGTCACATCGGCACACTGTATCCCAGCGATGGACAGTCAGGAGATCATTTTGGCAACAGTGTCGGCATCTCTGGACGCACCGTCATCGTGGGCGCCGCTCAAAAGAGTGATCTGGGGCAGCAAAACCGGCGCAGCCTATATCTATGAGTACTACAGCGGTTCTTGGCGGGAGACGAAGTTATTGGCTTCCGACGCTGCGGCCGGTGACGCATTTGGAACAGATGTGTCGGTCGATGGATCGTATGCTGTCGTCGGGGCCCCCTCCAATATTGGGGTTCCAGGCAAGCATTCCGGGGCAGCGTACATATTTGGTAAGGTCAATGGCACCTGGACCCAACGGGCCCGGCTGACCCATTCCGATGCTGATTTTTCTGACGGCTTTGGTGAGAGCGTGGATATTGACGGAGGGTATGTAGCAGTGGGTGCACCCTTTGCCAATGACAAGCGAGGCCACGCCTACGTCTTCTCCGGTAGTGGTAGTACTTGGACCGAGCGGGCACGATTGACCGCATTTGATGGTGCACCGCATGACAAATTTGGCATCGGGATTGGCATTTCTCAGGGGCATGTGGCGGTAGGTGCGCATCTGGATGACGACCAAGGCACCGACGCGGGAGCCATGTACCTCTTTGAGGGCGGCGGATCCAGCTGGAGTCATTATATGAAGCACTCCGCCAGCGATGGAGGCAGCGGAGACCGGTATGGGCTCGCCGTAGATATCGATGGTGACTATGCCTTGGCTGGTGCCTACTACCAGGATGCCAACAGCACCGATGACGGAGCGGCGTATATGTATGGTCCTGCGCTCAACGTTTCTGCCCCCCTACTACCGGTCGAGTTGACCAGCTTTACTGGGTACCTCGAGCAGACCCAAATACATTTGCGGTGGGAGACCGCCTCCGAGATCGGATTTGATCGCTTCGTCGTCGAGCGGAGTGCCGATGCCAGTGTCTGGCAATCAATAGGTGTGGTCGCAGCTTCGGGCCAAATAGAGGGTAGCCAATATCGATTTGTAGATCCCCAACCCGTACTTGGACTCAACTACTACCGCCTGCGCATGGTCGATCTGGATGGTTCCGAGGCGTACTCGCACACCGTGATCGAGCGCCTTCAGACCTCGGATGATCTATCGGTATCTCCCAATCCGGCCAAGGAATTGGTGACCTTCTCCCTCGGTACGCCCCGTCAATGCTGTGTCAGAGACCTAGCGGGGCGGCTCCTGTGGTCGTCGCAACGCCAGGCAGTACAGCACGAGATGCGGCTGTCAGGATGGGCACCGGGCATCTACCTGGTCGAATCGATGAGCGATGCAGGACCCGTCATCCGTCGGTTTGTCGTACAATAGGACGATTCCAATTTTAGGATTTCTTTAACGGTTGGGGCAAGAACTAAAACCCGAATCGACCGTTATTGCGGTATGATGCGGATTCGGCATCGCTACGTGCACACCTTTCGATCATTCCGATCCATTTAGTAGGAATCAACTTATTTAATTTCAAATCAAAAGTGAGACTATGAAAATCTTGAAGAACGCTATCAAGGGCATGTTCCTGTTCAGCCTGGTGGCATTTACCACATCCACCGTCGATGCGCAAAATGCGCGCAAGAGCCCAGCGATGGAGGCCACGGGCAAAGTCGGTGACGCCGAAGTAACCGTCAAGTATGGTGCCCCCTACGTCAAGGGAAGAACCATCTTTGGCGAGTTGGAAAAGTGGGACAAAGTATGGAGAACAGGTGCGAACGAAGCTACCACCTTTGAGGTGAGTGCGGACGTCCTCATCGAAGGCGAAAAACTGCCGGCTGGCAAGTATGCACTGTTTACCATTCCCAACCAGGAAAAATGGACGGTAATCTTCAACAGTGTACACGACCAATGGGGTGCCTATGACTACAGCGAGGACAAAGATGTCTTGCGGGTGGAAGTAAAGCCACACGCCCTGGATGAGATTGCAGAACAACTAACCTTCAAAGTGAAGGAAAAAGACGGCTCCAGCTACGTCTACTTAAAGTGGGATCACACTAAGGTGGCATTTAGCATTGCCTCCGCTGCAGCATCCAACTAAGAGAAATCTGAGTAATCAGATGATAAGTGCGGGCCTCGTCGAGGTACCGCACTTTTTTTTGCCCGCAACTTAGGCGGGCGGTGTTCCCTCAAACACGAGTGAGAGATGAATATTGTCAGGAATTCGGCGATAGGTCAACCGACTTACGACCAGATAGACGATGAAGGAAAACAGAAAAGCGGGAATGACCTCATGTACCTCTTCGAGACCAGGCACACGAAACCGGATGCCAAAGCGCCACACGACATTGCCCACGATGCCAGCGATCATCGAGACCAGCGCCCCATAGTCCGTACCCCACTTCAAGTACAGGCCACCGAAGATTGCCGGAAAGAAACTGGCGGCAAAGACAGCCCCGGAGAAGGCCGTGAGCTCGACAATCCCCGCGGGTGGATAGAGCGTACATAAAAACACCAGGACGGAGTAGATGAGCATGGTCCACTTGGTATATCGGATCAGTTTTTGCTCGCGCATGGGCCTGAAGACATGCCAGATGTCCTTGACAAAGGCCGTACCCACTATAAGTGTGACCGAGGCCAGTGAAGACATCCCTGCCGCAAAGAGCCCTGCCACGCAGATACTGCTAACCAGCGGGTTGTCAAACTTTGATAGCATAAAACCAATGACCTCATCGGTGTTTCGAATCAAGTAGGCCGCCTCTTCCGCAGATGCCATGCCGTGCACCAGCGCTCCCAATCCCATCACGCAGACGAGCGAAATACCTAGAAAGACCGGCGTCCAGATCATCGCAAACTTCATACCCTTGGCACTATCGATGGAGTAAAATCGAATCAAGCACCGGGGCTCACTGATCTGCTTCATGCCCACAGCCAGTCCAATCCCAAGGATATAAAAGAAAGACGTCAGCGCCCCAAAAGTGACCAGGCCCGAGCCGATGGGCTGCCCGTCGACACCTACATGATCGGTCGAACCAATTTCGTGCAGCAAATCACCCACACCACCCACGTAGACGATCGGGATGGCCAACATGATCAGTGCCACCGCAAACATCATGATGCCCTGAATGGCATCCGTCCACAAGACACTGTACATCCCACCCCAAATAGTGTATGCCGTAGTGATAAAAATGATGATCGCTGCACCCCAGGCGTAGCGCACCTCCAGGACGGAAGTGAAGACATGTGCACACCCTTTGGCGATCCCGGTCATATACCAGAGCGTAGCAAAGAGAATCGTCACCGCAGCAATGATCCGAATGGACTTTGCCAAGCTACTCTTGTACCTAAAGTGAAAATAATCCGGAATCGTGTACGACTTCAGTCGGGCTGTCTGGTTACGCATCTTGGGCCCGAGCACCAGCCAGGAAATGATACAGAACACCGTCCAAAAAAGCCCCACCCAAGCCCAGGACATGCCTACCTTAAACGACATGCCCGCTTGGCCGATGTAGGTGTTCGTACTAGCAAACGTACTAAAGAACGCCAGCGACACCACCCAGCCGGGAATCTCCCTCTTTGCCACATAGTACTCCTGCACGCCACTGCTCGCTCGCCGATTGAAATACCATCCGACATACAGGCAAAAACCCACGTACACCAGCAGAAACGAAAGGACAGGCCAATGTTGGAGGAGGTAGGCCTGCATCTAGTCCTTCTCTTTTCGAATGGTAATGTCCATGCGAGAAACGACCAGGGCATTAATCAGCACCAGAAGCAAGATGGCCCAGTAAGGCAGGCTCGTGAGAAAATCCATGACGAAGTGTCAAAACAGCAAGATATGAAATCCTGTCGCCCAAGATGGCACAAGATCTGCGCCCCCACCAGTTCGGGCCGTCCAGCGGTTCAGCGTATCACCGCCAAGGGCGCAAAGTATTCGCAAAGACCGCATGGATTGCGAGTGGACAGTGATAGGGATATCAACCGCTACCATTTCGTGGCAAAGCTAGCTGAGGCTTCTGGCGAATCCAACGTATCTGAATCCACTACACCTCAAAATCCTGCGTAACTTATAGGCATTTGACCAGATCGACCATTCGATGAATAAGAACATGCATGTTTTCTGCGCCGCAGCAATGCTCTTCCTAACCACCCTGGCCCACGGGCAACTCATGACCCGGAGTGACTGGCAGATCACTGAAGAGCCTACCGTCGCATTTGAGCAAGACCAGATCACCGTCACAAAAGCGGACGCGGATGGGGATCAATGGCTATTATCCAAACGAGCCTATCAAAACTTTGAGTTGACCGGACAATGCTATTTGGGTCCGGACGTGGAAACCGCAATCCTGCTGCGCTATACGTCCGTCGATGACTTGCCTCCTTCCGCCCAGGCGTATGAGGTCTCTTTGGATCATGACGAGCACCAACAAAACCCGACGGGATCTATCCGCGGCATTGCCCGGGGGCTGTGGCAACCCAGCTATGATACCGCGGGATGGTTTGACTTTGTCATCCGTGCGTATGGAGATCACTTGAGCGTCTCGATCAACGGGACCAAGGTAGCCGAGGTGCACGCCCGGCGCAGCCGGTCCGGACACGTCGGCCTCAAGGCGCAGACGGGTACAGGTGCGCGCTTCAGGAATGTATCCCTGGTAGAACTCTCCACTCCACCGACGCATGGACCACTGATGGAGGACTACCTTCATGCGCGCATGGACCTTCCGCTGACCAGTCTTTTTGACGGCAAGAGCCTAGACGGTTGGCGCCCGGCAGGTAACGCCACCTGGCAAGTGTCGGACGGTATCATTCACGGATACTCCGGTGCGGAGGGAGGTTGGCTGGTCAGCGATGAAACATATCACAACTTTTATTTGAAGCTGAAATTTAAAATCATCAAAGAAGACAATAGCGGAATTTTTATCCGAAAGCCGGCCGAGGCCCCCATACCAACTTTACAAAATAGCATCGAATGCAACATCTATGACCACAATGGTTACGCCCACGCCTTCTCCACGGGATCCTTTGTGCTGCATGCGCGAGCCTGGAGCAACATGGTGGACTATGACGATTGGAATTTCGCAGAGATTTATGCGATGGAGGATCAGGTGGCCATGTATATCAATGGAAAAAAGGCGGCAGAAGCCCACATCCCGACCCTCAATCACCGTGGTAATATTTGCCTACAGGCGGGCATTCAGGTTTTCTCGAAAGACAAAGGTCCCTCGGACATATATTTTAAGGACATTTTTGTTCGATCCTTAGATTGATTTAATTCCCATACAAAAATTGCACATGCGCACAATAAATTATCTCAGTTTGGCCGCGGTCTTAGTCATCACCTCCGTCGCCTTACTCTTTAACACCCGGACAAAAAGCGACCTGGATGTCGAATGGCAGCCCAACTCCGATCCTCGAAACGTGATTTTTATTCTCAGCGATGATCATCGCTTTGATTTCATGGGTTTCACGGGTAAAGTGCCCTGGCTGGAAACTCCCCATATGGATCGCATGGCCGCGGAAGGCGCCTATTTCCCCAATACATTTGTGACGACCGCCCTCTGCTCACCCAGCCGGGCCTCTATTTTGACAGGGCAATTTACGCACACGCACACGGTCGTAGACAATCAGGCACCGGCGCCCGATGACCTCGTCTATTTTCCCCAATATCTGCAGGAGGCCGGCTATGAAACGGCATTTTTTGGCAAATGGCATATGGGACATGGCAGCGACGATCCCCGTCCGGGATTTGATCATTGGGAAAGTTTTCGGGGCCAAGGCACCTACTACAAGCCCACGCTGAATATTAATGGAACGCGGGTAGAGTACCCCGGCAGCACCTATATTTCCGACCTGCTCACAGAGCATGCCATCGTATGGATGAACAATCGCAGAAGTGACAAGCCATTTTTTCTGTATCTGTCACACAAGGCGGTACACGCTTCCTTCCAGCCTGCCCAAAGACATCAGGGATCATACGAAAAACAGGACATCTTTTACCCACCGTCCTTTGAAACGTCCAGCCCGCAAGTCAGCGGCAAAAATCCCGGTGGCAACCCCTTTGGCTCAGACACCTACTACGGCGAGGGCCGGCCTCCAGACTGGCAGAAAATGCAGCGGGAAGGCTGGCATGGAGTGGATCACATGTATCACGGCCGTATGGACTTTGAGACCTTTTTCAAAAATTATTGCGAAACCGTTCGCGGCATCGATGAAAGTATTGGCGCCGTACTCAGCCACTTGGATGAAGCGGGATCGGCTGCGTCGACCCTGGTGATGTACATGGGCGACAATGGATTTTCCTTTGGCGAGCACGGCCTGATCGACAAGAGGCACTTTTATGAGGAATCCGTAAAAGTCCCATTTCTCGCGCGCTGTCCTGACATCCTGCAGCCCGGTCAGGTCAATCACAAAATGATTCAGAATATTGATATCGGTCCTACCGTACTGGATGCCATGGGCCTCAAGACACCCAAGCATATGCAAGGAAGGTCATTCCTCCCGCTGCTGAAAGGAGAGGAAATTGCCTGGAGAGACAAAATATTCTACGAATATTATTGGGAATATGACTTTCCCCATACGCCGACGATGCACGGGGTGCGTACCGACAGATATAAGTACATCCGCTACCACGGCATCTGGGACACCAATGAATTTTACGATCTGCAGGAGGACCCCCATGAGATGAACAACCTCATCGCTAGTGAGGAGCACCAAGACATCATTCGGGAGCTAGTGGAAGAGATCTACGACTGGCTGGATGCCACCGGTGGGATGCAAATTCCCCTTAAGCGCACCGTCAAGCACCGGTATGGTGACCACCGCAATGTGGGCGTGTATTAACCCAAATCCTAAAATGGACTAAAGTGATTATCGGTCGTTCTCCTTGAGCTTGGCATAGCGGAGATAAACCCCCCAGGCCTGGCCGGAGGCAATGCAAAACCCTCGCCAGCCATCCAGAAAACCCAGTCGGAAAAAGTATGCCAGAAAAAACTTGTAGAGGGGTTTGAGCAAGAGGTGACCCACGTGCGGCTTCACCCCTTTCTGACGCAGGTTATCGGCTTGGATGGAGCTAAATTTATTCAACTGCCCCACGTAAGCTTGCACGGTGTCGACTGTATAATGCAGCAAATCTCCATCGATATCAATGGCACGGGCTCCGGTCTCAAGTTCGATCCGATCATGTGGATTAACCCCACCCCACTTGCCTTTATCCTTTTTCCAAAGGCGAACCTTCTTGTCCGGGTACCACAAGCCGTGCCTGATCCAACGACCACAAAAATTATTGCGCCGACGACAGCGATAGGCATCGGCCGTCCAGCTCTTTTTGACCTCCTGGATGGCCTTGATCAGCTCCGGTGAAAGCACCTCGTCGGCGTCCAACGAGAGCACATGATCAAACGTGGCCTGCCCCAGGGCGAAATTCTTCTGCTCGACGTGCCCGAGAAATTTCTGCCGGATAAAAGTGGCACCAAAGGAGCGGCAAATAGACTCCGTCTCGTCGGTCGAATGTGAATCCACCACCACGATCTCATCTGCAACCGCTGTCAACGACGCCAGGCACCGGCGGATGTGCTTCTCCTCGTTGAAGGTGATGATGGTGGCAGACAATCGGACACCATCGGCGGCGGAAGTATTTGCAGGAGCTGCCAAAACAGGCTAATATGTGTAGGCCTTGGTACCCTGCCGCAGGGCGGTATCGATCACCTCCAACACCGAGGGTGGCGGCTCGAAGGCGTCCAAGTGCTGTTGAGCCACGGTATGGAGCTGCTCGACCACCTCCGGATGATCCTCGGCCACATTGTTAAGCTCCGAAGGGTCATGACCCATGTGAAACAGGAGCGGCGGATCGTGACTGTCGGCCTGCTGACCCACATAGGGAGTCAGTGTCTTGTAATGCAACTTCCACGGGCCCTTGCGTACGGCAAATAGTTGAGCACCTAAATAATAGTAGATTTCGTCACGGATGGCAGCGTCCTGTTCAAAGATGGGGACCATGCTAGTTCCATCCATCGTACGATCGGTCGGTAGCTGGCCGCCAGCTAGCTCCACGGCGGTGGCAAAGAGATCCATCGTCGTCGCCATCTGCTGCGTGGATCGACCCGCCTCGATCGTACCGGGCCACCAAGCTAATGCGGGTTCTCGCATGCCCCCTTCCCAGGTACATCCCTTGCCTTCGCGCAGCAGGCCGGCTGATCCGCCCCTTTCGCCCATCACAAGCCAGGGTCCATTGTCACTGGTGAAAAACACCAAGGTATTTTTGTCGATCGCAAGGTCTCTTAAGGTCTGCAAGATCTGACCCACGCTCCAGTCCAGCTCTTCGACCACATCTCCGTAAAGCCCTCTGGCACTCTTGCCCAAGAAATCATCCGAAGCGTAAAGGGGAATGTGCGGAAAACTGTGCGGGATGTAGGCGAAAAAGGGAGCGTCCTGATTTGCGGAAATAAATTCGATGGCTTTTTCTGTGTATTGCTTGGTCAGCTGGGTCTGATCGACGCCCCAGTGCAGCACGCTATCGTCCTGGATCAATGGCAACGGCGGGTAGTTGCGGGCGGCCGACCAGCCAGACCCCGGGGTCGTGCGCATGTCATTGGAGTAGGGCAGTCCAAAATATGTATCAAAGCCATGCTGCGTCGGCAGATAGGGAGGCAAGTGGCCCAGATGCCATTTGCCAAAGATGCCGGTAGCATACCCCTGCTCCTTAAGTGCCTCGGCGAGGGTCACTTCCTCAGGCGGAAGTCCTTCTAACGAAAACGGAAATAGCACACGGATGCGATCACTGACCATGCCCGAACGAATGGGCAGGCGTCCGGTGAGCAGCGCCGCACGGCTGGGCGTACAAACAGACGCCCCCACGTAAAACTGATTAAACTTAAGCCCTTCTGCCGCCATTTGGTCCAGGTATGGCGTAGCGATTGTCGGATGACCGTAGACACCCAGATCGCCGTAGCCGAGGTCATCGGCATATATGATAATGATATTGGGTCGATCCGCCGCCTCGCGGTTAGACAGTGGCTGTTGGCAAGCGAGCATCGACAAGGCCATCCAGCCTACGAGGAGATATTTAAAGAGCGTATACATCGAGATCTAAAGTTTGACCACTCGCCAGCAAAATAGCGAATATTCGCGGTGCTGCGGATGACGCCACCTTTTCGAGCACGGACGGAGGGGATGAATCTGACCAAAAGGCAACCCCATCTCCCATTGACACCCATCGCGGGCGCGATGTGATCCGACATATTATCACTATTTTGACCTCATCCAGACGATCTGCTAGCCACCTATGAAATTTTACGCCGTACTCCTTGTCAGTCTCCTTTTATCTTGCGCACCGTCTGAGGCGCCCACAGAAGATAGGCCACCCAACGTGGTCATCATTTTTACCGACGATCAAGGATATGAGGATCTGGGATGTTTCGGCTCACCGGACATTCGAACACCCTACATCGATGGAATGGCCAACCGGGGTATGCGTTTTACCAATTTCTACGTGTCACAACCGGTCTGCTCGGCGTCACGCGCCTCCCTGTTGACGGGCTGTTATTCCAATCGTATCGGCATCCATGGCGCCTATGGTCCCAGCGCCGGCAAGGGGCTGCATCCACAGGAGGTGACCATTGCAGAAGTGCTCAAGCCACTGGGCTATGCGACAGCGATCTACGGCAAATGGCACCTGGGCTCGGAGCCGGAGCTGCTGCCCACCCGGCAAGGCTTTGACGAGTACCTCGGCATACCTTACTCCAATGATATGTGGCCCCATCATCCATGGCAGGGTACGGTCTTTGACTTTCCCGCCCTGCCACTGGTAGAAAATGAAGCCGTGGTAGACACCCTGGACGATCAGTCCATGATCACGACGTGGTACACCGAAAGGGCCGTCTCCTTTATTGATAAAAACAAGGACAAGCCTTTCTTCCTCTATGTACCCCATAGCATGCCGCATGTGCCGTTATTTGTTTCCGACAGGCATGCCGGTAAATCCGCGCGCGGCCTCTACGGCGACGTCATCGAAGAAATCGACTGGTCCGTCGGGGAGATTTTGGCGGCCTTAGATCGCCACGACCTCACCGAACAAACCCTGGTCATCTTCACCTCGGACAACGGCCCGTGGCTCTCGTACGGTACCCATAGCGGCGAAGCGCATCCCCTGCGAGAAGGCAAGGGCACGACCTGGGAAGGCGGCGTGCGCGTACCCTGCGTCATCCAATGGCCCGGTGTCATCCCAGCGGGCAAGACGGAGGAGCGACCGGCGATGACTATCGATATCCTACCCACCATCGCCCAGCTGGCAGGGGGCACGCTTCCGGCGCACCCCATCGATGGCCGGGATATTAGCCAATTGCTCTTGGGGAAGCCGGACTATGAGCAGCATCAGGAGGCCTACTTCTTCTACTATCATCGCAATCAACTGCAGGCGGTGCTGAGCGGAGATGGTCGTTGGAAACTATACTTGCCTCACCAGTATCGATCCCTAAATGGTAGGATCGGCACAGATGATGGTATGCCGATTCCTTATGATCAAAATAAAATGGACATGGAGTTGTACGACCTCCAGGCCGACATAGGCGAGCAGCATAATGTACTCGACCAACACCCCAAAGTCGTCCAAGCGTTGATGGAACACGTGGAAAAAGCGCGCGAAGATATGGGAGATTCACTGACCGAGCGACAAGGTACGGGGACAAGGCCGGTGGGAGCAGTGGATTAAAGGCAGAGAAAAAGAAAACTTTAGGTCACTTTAGGTCACTCTGGCTCACTCCCTAGTCAAAGAGCACAACTACAAATCCCACTCGAAACTCAAGATCACTCGAAACTCAAGATCACTCAAAAAACGCGCATGCTAACTTTAAAAACTTGAAAATCATGAAACCACTAGCCCTCCTACTGACCCTTAGCCTGCACCTGGGTTGCGAGACGGCAGAGGAATGGACGTCGCTATTCAATGGGCAAGACCTGGACGGTTGGCAGATCAATGAAAACCCCGAATCCGTACGCGTGGAGGATGGCAGCATCGTCGTCAACGGGCCACGGGCGCATCTGTTTTACATGGGCGAGTTTCAGGAGCACAATTTCAAGAACTTTGAGTTTAAGGCACAGGTTATGACCACACCCGGGTCAAATTCCGGGATCTATTTTCACACAGAATTTCTGCAGAGTGGGTGGCCAAAAAAGGGATACGAGGTGCAGGTCAATAATTCGCAGAAGGACTGGAGACGGACGGGCAGCCTCTACGGCATTCAGGACGTGAAGGAAGTCTATGTGCCCGACAACGAATGGTACACGGAGTACATCAAAGTGGTGGACAAAAGGGTGCTCGTGAAGATCAACGATATCGTGGTGGTGGATTATACCGAGCCGGAGCAACCATTGCGCGATGAAGACAGCCAGCGCTACCTCTCAAGCGGCACCTTTGCCCTGCAGGCACACGATCCCGGCAGCAAGGTCTTCTACAAAGATATTATGGTGCGTCCCCTGCCGGAGTGATCAGATATAGTCTTTCCAATGGACCACGGACTCGGTCTGCATGGCCTTATTCGCTAGCGCCACGCAGATTGCACTATCACGTCCGCTCTCGTACCCGACTAGCGCTTTCTTGTTTTCTCGAATGCAATCTCCGAAAGCGGCCAGAGCATCTGCTGTAGGCTCTTCATCCTCCTTGCCCGCCTCGTTGCTGTAGATGGGTATGGCCTCGCCCTTGGACCACATTTCTGTAGCGCTGGTGACGGCATCTACCTGCTCCTTCTTTTCTTCAAAAGATTGGAGGTAGGCGGGCTCCACATAGAGACGGGCCAAATATTTGTTATCCTCCCGTGAGATCTGAATGCTGGCGTTCTTGCCATAGAAGTTGAGTTGAAAACCCAGATGTGCATTGGTCGTGAGGCAGGTGCAATCCAGCTTCGTGCCATCGCCGTAGATGAAGGTGGCATGCACGTTGTCAAAGGTCTCCCGTCCGTCCTTCCAGAAATCAATGCCTCCCGATCCAAACACGCGCACGGGCGCATCGTCCTTGATAAAGTTGACGATATTGATCTGATGGGAAGACAGCTCGGCCATCATGCCCCCGGAATACTCGCGATACATCCGCCAGTTGATGATGCGCTCGAGTTCAGGGCTGGGCACCGGCCGCCGCCAATCGCCATTTCGATTCCAATAGCACTCCACATGACTCAAGGAGCCAAACTCATCCCCTTGGATGATTTGCTGCACTTTCTTGTAGAGCGGATTGTACCGATGCTGATATCCCACCTGAAATACCTTGTCACTTCCGTCCACGAGCGGTCCCAGGGCTTTGGTCTCCTCCACGGTAAACGTCATTGTCTTTTCACAGTACAGATGCTTGCCGGCATCGATCACATCTTTGGCCATGTCAAAGTGCAAGTACAAAGGCGTGGCCAGGATCACGGCGTCGATCGAAGGATCTTCGAGCAGCTTTCGATAGTCGGAGTAGCCCTTGGCGCCCTTGTGCGATAGACTCAGGGCCTTGTCCAATCTAAAAGGGAGAATGTCGCAGCATGCCACGACATCCATGCCGTCCATTTGACTTAGATTTTCAATGAGATTGGTCCCACGGCCACCGGTGCCGATGACACCCAGCCGCACCGTATCATTGGCGCCGAAGGGCCGCTTTCGTCTCGACGATCTGGTCTTGACCCCTGCATAACTGTAGAGTGTGCTGGCACTTAGACCCCCCACCAATCCAAAGCGGGCAGCTTGATCCAGAAATCTTCTCCGTGACGTTTTCATAGATGTAAAATATTGGAAATGCTTTTTTACCTGCCGGATAAAATTACCGATTTCTCAAAGAAACGCTTTGGAGCCGCTTGTTATTTGGAATCAGTCTCAAAAGCCCAACGGGTAGGGCTGCAATGCTATCTCTGGCCACAATTTGATATTTTGCGCAAGATTGTAACAGGGGCCTTCCCGAGTCAACTTCTGAATCTTGGTACGCCCCCGAAAGTGATGATTTTGCACCCTCCAAAGGATCTTCGCAGCCTTGGCCCAATCGGCTACCTCCTTGTCTTCCTCCTGGGACTGACACACCCGTGTCTCGGGCAAGTAATCGAGTACCATACCAGCATCGGTGTCCGCAAGGGGGTCCGCACCACCGAGACGACAGTGACCCTCCGCATCGATCAAAAGACTAAGTGGATGTCACAGATCCGGATACCTTACAAGGACGATCAAAAGATCCAGGTGCTGCACGCGCATATTGCAGGTGCCGATGGGAAAGTACTGCGCCAACTCAAGGGCAACGAAATGACCACCGTCAGTCATCGCAGCAGGGGCACCTTTCATCAGGATCGATATGAAAAGGAATTTCAATTGAGCTGGGATCAGTACCCCTACTACATCTCCTATGCCTATCGTGTGACGGATAAGGACTTTTTGCATGTGGCCATCTGGCATCCCTGTCTCTACGAACAGGTCCCCACGATGGAGGCAACGTTGGAGGTCTCGGTGCCGCTGGACTACGAGGTGACTGTGGATTACGCCGACGAGTTTGTCTACACCTCCGCAGAGTCTGACGGTTCTCAGATTTATCGCTGGATGGCTCGTGACCAGACTTGGCCGACACAGGAGACATTGGGGCCACCCTCGGCCGAACTGGTTCCCCGTGTCATTGTCGTCCCCACGGATTTTCACTACGTGATCGATGGTAGTATGCAATCCTGGTCGACATTCGGGGCGTGGAATCAACAGTTGATCGAAGGTACCATGGAGCTGCCCAGTGCCGACCAAGCTACGGTCGATCGACTGGTAGCAGGGGCCCACGACAAGCGGGAGATCATCACCCGATTGTATCATTACCTGCAAGACAACACGCGCTACGTCAACGTGGCCATTGATGCCGGCGGACTCAAACCCTATCCGGCCTCCTACGTGAGCCAGAACAAGTATGGCGACTGCAAGGCACTGACCATATTTATGAAGAGCATGCTGGATCACGTGGATATTCCCTCCTTCTACACGCTCGTGGCTTCGGGCACCAATCCTCGAAGGATTCAATTGGAGTTGCCCTGGCAGCAATTCGACCACGTGGTGCTAGCGGTACCATTGGCATCGGATACGGTCTGGTTGGAGAACACGACCGACTACCTGCCATCCGGTTATCTCGGTAGTTTTACCCAAAACAGATATGCCCTTCACGTCGAAGGCCCCCACAGCAAGATCGTTCGGACACCGGCACTCCTGGCCGACGAGGTCCTCCAGGAGTTGGACCTAAACGTGGCACTTCAACCAGACGGACAAGGACGGGCATCGCTGACCAAAACGATGCGTGGATCGGATTTCGAAGCGTACCGATACTATATTCAAGAGCTGTCCGAACAAGATCTGCACAAGACGGTCGCCGGGGAGTTACCCTTGCCGGGGACGGAGATTGCTTCCTGGCGCTTCCAGCCGAGCGATCGGGAGGATCACCATCTGACCCTCGATATGGACCTTCAACTGACAGAACAGCTACGACAGGTCGGGCCCTTGCTCTTACTCAACCCACCGACCATGCCCCTACCAGCGATGGAGACACCGGACAAGCGGGAGGCACCATTGCGCATATGTAGTCCCATACATCAACAATGGAGTCTAGCCTACAACTTAGCCGAGTTTGATCGGTATTCGATGGAGCTACCGACTTTGGGATCCTTGGACACCCCCTTTGGCCGCTTCGAAGCAAACATTAGCCAGGACGGTGCCCAGGTGATCATCACCTCCTCGCTATATATTGCTTCAGGTGACTACCCCCTGTCAGACTATCCGGCCTTTTTTGATTTTATCGAGGCCATCGACAAGCTTCAAAAACAATCTACTATCATCCTTAAATCAAAAACATGATCTTCAGAATTATTTTCTTCCTCTGCTTGGTCAACTCCTTGTACGGCCAGGAGTTTGGCAAAGAATTTGGCCGAGTCACCCAGGAAGAAATCGAACTAGCTAGCTATACCCGAGATACCGCTGCTAATGCGTTGGTACTATTTGACATTGGCAAGACCAAATTCATGGATGACGACGGGGGCTACAAAATTCGCTTTGAACGTACCCGGCGGGTAAAGATATTCCGGGGAAATGCCGAAGACGAGGCAGAAGTCACTATACCCTTTTATGTCGATGGATATGGCAAAACGGAAATCATCGAGTCCATCGAAGCCTTCACCTACAACTACGAGGATGCTCGTGCGAGCAAACAACCGTTGGATCCTTCCACGGTATATGAGGAGAAGCTCAGCCGCCATTGGAGTGCAAAGAAATTTGTGCTACCAGACGTAAAAGCTGGTTCGATCATAGAGTACAAATATGTATTGGAGAGTCCCTTTCACTTCAACCTCCCCGATTGGACATTTCAAGATGAGATTCCCACCCTCCACAGTGAGTATGAAGTAAGCATGATTCCCTTCTATGAGTATGTCTATCTGGTACAGGGCGTGGACGCCTTTGATGCCCAGGAATCACAATTAGCCCAAAGAAAACGCAAGCACATCGGTAGCGGCGTAGAATTTCAAGATTACACGCACCGATATGTCCTCCGAGATGTCCCGGCATTTATCGATGAGGGATATATCACCTCGCCGGAAGATTTTCTCATAAAAATGGATTTTCAACTTGCCAGATTTCATCATCCCTATGGAGGCACACAAGAAATTGTCACCACCTGGCCGGCCATGAACAAAGCTCTCCTCAAGCATGAGAAATTTGGCAAGTATATCAAAGGTTGCGAGCGAGCTGCAAAAAAAATACTTGACAAGGAGCTGGACATTAACCATCTCGCACCTGCCGACCGAGCCCAGGCCATCATCGACCATGTGAAGGCTTCATTCACCTGGGACGAATACCGGGGGAAGTATGCATCAAAATCTCCCCGTGACCTGATCAATCAGAAAAACGGAAATTCGGCAGATATTAATTTGTTTCTGATTGCACTGTTGCGAGCAGCGGGCCTCCAGGCTGATCCGGTTATACTAAGTACCCGAAGACATGGCAAGGTCCATCAGGAGCATCCCTTTGATCACTTCTTCAACTACGTGATCGCCCTCGTGGAAGAGGGACCCATGTTTTTGGCAGATGCCACCGCACCGCACCTGGCTCACAACCGCATTCCGCCCCGGTGTATCAACGATAAGGGTCTGGTGGTGCGCGAAGGTGAAGTGAAGTGGCTCAATCTCTACAATGACCTGGTGTCTTCGATTGAGCGACAACTGACCGTGCACGTGGATCCCGAGTCGGCCACGGCAAGGATAGCCGCCACGGTACTGCTCACCGAATATGAGGCCTACAAGTATCGGCAGGCATTTGAAGATGACACTACCGAACTGAAGGAAGCCTTTTCCAACGAAACATTTTCGGACGTGGCCAATATTAAGACGCGTAATTTCGACCAACCTGCGAAGCCCTATGCGATTCAATTTCAAGCAAAGGCAGACGTAGAAAAAGTTGGCAACAACCTGATCATTGCACCGTTTCAACATTTGGTATCGAGAGAACCGATCTTCCAGCAGAAGCGCAGAACGCACCCGATCGATTTCATTTATTCCGGGCGAAAGAAATTTCGAGTCTCCGTAAAGATTCCAGATGGATACCGGGTGATACATCTGCCGGAGTCTCATGAGCACAACGATGAAATGGCTAAAATATCATTGACGTATCGAGCGGACGAACAACATCTCTTTGTCGAGGGTGAATATGTATTTCATCGGTCAATGTATCGCGCCTCCGCTTACGGCCGGTTGAAGACGTGTTTTGAGTTGATCGCCCAGAAATTTAACGAAGAAATTGTGCTACAAAGCTGACCCTGCGACCCAAACCTCACCGCGTGCAGCGGGTCTCATCCAGCCAGAAGTCGGGTTTGATCCACTGGCTGCCATCCGGGTTTCTGGCACAGAAAAAGCATTCATCTAGCGGCAAGTCGCAGGCGTTGGGCTGATAAGCAAAGAAGTCATGGGGGATATAGATGCGATGAATTTGTTGTGTATTGGCATAAAAATATCCAAAGACCGGCTCTTCTGCGTCCACGGCATAACAGTTGCCAATCAGTTGGCCTACCGGAGGCTCAAACATATTGCCCGTGCGGTCAATTAATTCCCTGCTCTTCGCAAAATATTCATAGGCGCGAGCGGTCAAACTTTCCTTCGTCACATGAAAATAAAGCCCGTCTGCAAATCGGTAAGTATTGATAATGTCGATGATGGGTATGGTTACACTGGTCTTTTGATTAAGCGTATTTGCATCAAAAAGCACAATATCATCCACCTGAAATTCTTCGTGAATGTAGCACTGATACAAGACCATGATACAGATACGCCATGAGCGATCGAAGCGAAATCGGAATCGATTCAGCTGTCCATCTGCCTCCACCCGCACCGGCAACGTAGCGGAGATGGAGGCAAAAGCTTGGTCCAGCAGACTGCCAATCGGACTGGCAATGGGTTTCTCGATGAGATCCGCATGCAGTTCACCCTCCGAGGGGCACGCCAGCATTTGTTCTGGTAGGGATCGGTAGATCTTACCATCGATATCTTTGATCTCAATATGGTAAGACACACCCGTCCGTATTGTAAAATCATCACCTGGGACGATTTTCGTTTCAAACTTCGCTATGTCCATGGGTTCCAACGGCAAGCGCTCGCCGTCTTCATCCACCAGATGCACATACTCCACCTTAATCGTGGATCGCTCGTTGTACTGAAAATTAAATAGTTGGTTGATCTGTACGAAAACGTGCGATGTATCTTCAAATCGGGTCAGATGCCCGTTGATCGCCACGTGTCCTGCGTCATTGCCAATGGATTCAAATTCAATGCGATCTACACATGACCAAAGGGCAGCGCACGCTAAAAGGAGAACAGATGGCCGCATGAGATGAGGTGTTGAGCAAAGGACCAAGTTAAGGTTTTCGTGGCAGAATGGTTAAGGTGTGGTAGCCGGCAAGATGACCTTCGCAAGTAGGAGTGCACGCTTTCGACAACTACGCGGTGGTATAACCTTGCTAGTAGAGTTTCGCATTAAATCTTGTAGCAAATTCTAATGTCTTTGGTCCGCATACTTCGTTGCAAAGCCTCGCCAGAGCTTCGGCTAGCCACGACCCGCTGTCGCGGTTCCCTCACTTCTCGCATTGTCATGCTCGACCTTACGAGATCGTTCGGTCATGTTTTGCGGCCTGCCTGCGCACAAAATAAACGTCACGATCCAATGGAGCCAGTGGTGCAACGTCCTCCTAGTAGGTGTCCGGCGAGGACGCCAGACACGGCCAGGTTGGCTTGTTGAGTGATTTTTATTCTCTACCCAGGCAGCCCGGCTCAGGCTGCGTTTCTCGCGGACGCCAAACGCCCTTGCTAGCTCGCTGTCGCCCTGAAGCCTTAATAATGCCCTTGGCCTACAGTCACAACGAATCCGCCAAGTAGACAGATCCTGACATCAGCCCGACATGCGACATCAAGCTCTGCATCGCTCCTCCCCTAAAGGTGGTTAAAAGCGTTTTCCGTTAGTAGCGCTGAAAGTCAGCAAGGAACGGTGCTTGAAGGCTGACAACTACGACCCAAACCTCACCGCGTGCAGCGGGTCTCATCCACCCAGAATTCTGGCTTGATCCATTGACTGCCACCTGGATTCAAAACACAGGACCGGCAGGCACCCACGCCCAACTGACATGCATTGAGTTGTACCCCAAAGAATTCGTGGGGGATATGGATTCGATGGATCTGCTGGGTCGTGGCATAAAAGTATCCAAAAACCGGCTCGTCCGTGTCCACGGCATAGCAGTTGCCAGTGAGTTGTCCTACTGGGGGCTCAAACATGTTGCCTGTGCGCTCCAATAGTTCCTTGCTTCGCGAGAAATACTGATGAGCGCGAGCGGTCAAACTCTCCTTCGTCACGTGAAAATAAAGCCCGTCTGCAAATCGGTAGCTGTTGATAATGTCGATGATGGGTATGGTTACGCTGGTCTTTTGATACAGCGTATTTGCGTCAAAGATCACAATGTCATCCACTTGAAATTCTTCGTGGATAAAGCATTCATTCAACCCGCTAGTGCAAATCCGCCACGTGCGACTGAAGCGAAATCGGAATCGATTGAGCTGTCCATCTGCCTCCACACGCAGCGGCAACGTAGCGGATACGGAGGCAAAAGGTTGGTCCAGCAGACTGCCAATCGGACTGGCAATGGGTTTCTCGATGAGATCCGCATGCAGTTTGCCCTCCGGGGGGCAGGCCAGCATTTGTTCTGGCAGGGATCGGTAGATCTTACCATCGATATCTTTGATCTCAATATGGTAAGACACACCCGTCTCGTATAGTAAAATCATCACCTGGGACGATTTTCGTTTCAAACTTCGCTATATCCACGGGTTCCAACGGCAAGCGCTCGCCGTCTTCATCCATCAGATGCACATACTCCACCTTAGGCGTGGATCGCTCGCTGTACTGAAAATTAAATAGTTGGTTGATCTGAACGAACACGTGTGACGCATCTTCAAATCGGGTCAGATGTCCATGGATCGCCACGTGCCCTGCGTCATTGCCAATAGAGTCAAATTCAATGCGATCTATACATGACCAAAGGACAGCGCACACCAAAAGCAGAACAGATGGCCGCATAAGATGAGGTGTTGAGCAAAGATTAAAACTAAGCTTTTCGGGGCAGAATGGTCAAGGTGTGGCAGTCACAACCAGGGTGGTCGCATGATGGGATTCTGCCCTCGCCCTACAGTCACAACGAATCCGCCAAGTAGACAGATCCTGACATCAGCCCGACATGCGACCCAAACCTCACTGCGCGCAGCGGGTCTTATCCAGCCAGAAGTCGGGTTTGATCCACTGGCTGCCATCCGGGTTCCTGCCACAGAAAAAGCATTCATCTAGCAGAAATTCGCAGGCGTTGGGCTGATAAGCAAAGAAGTCATGAGGGATATAGATGCGATGAATTTGTTGCGTGGTGGCATAAAAATATCCAAAAACCGGATCGTCCGTGTCCACGGCATAGCAGTTGCCAGTGAGTTGTCCAACCGGAGGCTCAAACATGTTGCCTGTGCGCTCCAATAGTTCCTTGCTTCGCGAGAAATACTGATGAGCGCGAGCGGTCAAACTCTCCTTTGTCACGTGAAAATAAAGCCCGTCTGCAAATCGGTAGCTGTTGATAATGTCGATGATGGGTATGGTTACGCTGGTCTTTTGATACAGCGTATTCGCGTCAAAGGTCACAATATCATCTACTTGAAATTCTCCGTGGATAAAGCATTCATTCAACCCGCCAAAGCAGATCCGCCACGTGCGACTGAAGTGAAATCGGAATCGATTCAGCTGTCCATCTGCCTCCACCCGCACCGGCAACGTAGCGGATATGGAGGCAAAAGCTTGGTCTAGCAGACTGCCAATCGGACTGGCAATGGGTTTCTCGATGAGATCCGCATGCAGTTCACCCTCCGGTGGGCAGGCCAGCATTTGTTCTGGCAGGGATCGGTAGATCTTACCATCGATATCTTTGATCTCAATATGGTAAGACACACCCGTCCGAATGGCATAAGCATCACCTGGGACGATTTTCGTTTCAAACTTCGCTATGTCCAGGGGTTCCAACGGCAAGCGCTCGCCGTCTTCATCCACCAGATGCACATACTCCACCTTAATCGTGGATCGCTCGTTGTACTGAAAATTAAATAGTTGGTTGATCTGCACGAAGACGTGTGACGTATCTTCAAATCGGGTCAGATGCCCGTTGATCGCCACGTGTCCTGCGTCATTGCCAATAGAGTCAAATTCAATGCGATCTACACATGACCAAAGGACAGCGCACACCAAAAGCAGAACAGATGGCCGCATGAGATGAGGTGTTGAGCAAAGATTAAAACTAAGCTTTTCGGGGCAGAATGGTCAAGGCACACCCCATGCGACACGGTCAGGGGAGGCACTAAAGAGCCATATCTCACCGGCAACGTCTATCACCGACTAAGGCATCAATAAGAGAGTTTTGGTCGCCACCTCGCCATCCACTTGCAGTTGGCACAGGACCAGTTGTCCAGCAAAATTACTAGTCCGGTCCCAGTGTATCACATGTGCACCTGCTGCTGCTTTGCCTTCAAACAGCACTTGTATGCGTTGTCCCTCCACGTCATACAAGGTCAATTTCGACCAGGCTGCTCGGGGCAGATGGAAGGTGAAGGTGGCCATCTCGGAGACGGGATTAGGGAAAAGGCGAAACTGCCACGACTCCACATCAACACCCTGCGCTGCGGTGGGCAGCACCTCTGGCAATCGACTTCTGAAAGTACCATTGCCATGCGTGGCGAGGAACAGCATCCGATTGGACCGGGACACAACAAGATCCATGGCCATCACCGCATCCGTCAGACCCACGCCATGCGGCTCCCAGCATAGTCCTCCGTCCGATGAGACATATACGCCCAGCTCGTTGCCCACATAGATGAAGTCCGGTGCATGGGGGTCGACGAGCACCGCCCAGGTAGGCACATCGGGTAGTCCAACGCCCACGTCAAACCAGGAAGCTCCTCCATCTGGTGAATGATACAGGTGGCTAGACCCAAACCCGCCAAGCGTGACGTATATGCGCTGGTCATCGGCAGGATCCAGAGCGATATCAGTCATAATACGATCTGGCAGGTCGCCCGTGATATTCACCCAATGCTCACCTCCATCGCCAGTGGTGAAGAGCTGAGGGCGCACTGCTGCAGCGCTGGTAGCCACATAAACCCGGTCGACCGATTGTTCTGACGCGGCCATCGCAATGGCGGGGTTGCCATCCAGCGGCTTGGCATCGTTGACAACCTCCCAGTGCTGCCCCTTGTCACGCGAGCGATAAATCTTGGTGCCGCCGGCATAAAGCGTGGCATTATCCGCATGGCTGAGTACAAAGGGGGCGATGAAATTGACCTGGCTCGGATCATCCGGTGAAAAAACCTTGCCTGCTTGTAGGGCCACGATTCGCAAAAACTGGGAAGAGGTATAAAAATCCGACGGATCCGTCTGATTTACAGCCGTCCAGGAACCATCACAACAGCCCACCCGCTGCCAAAAAGGATGCCCCAGGTATTGAAGTGTGTTGTTGTCCTGGAGTCCTCCAATCATAAATAGTGAATCCTGCCTGTGGCTGGAGACCCCATTGTAAAACTGCGTGGTCTGGTATCCTACATTGCAATTTCGCACCGTCTTGCCTCCGTCCGAGGTGCGAAAAATGCCTCCGTCGTTGGCAAAGTAGATAATCTTGGGGTTGGTCGGATGGTAGCGGATCACATGATAATCTGCCCAGGTACCCCGCAAACCTGCCCCAAGGGTGTACTGGTCCGAAACAAAGGTGACGGTATCCGCGACAAAGTGAAGATCTATGCCTGCCGAGTCCGATTGTAGGGGGCTGAAGGATTGTCCGGCTGCCCAAAGTTTGGAAGGGTTTTCCGGGTGCACGGCCACGTCATGTGCGTACCAGCCCTGCACCCGTGCATAATCGAGCGTAGACTGTATCGTCCAGTGGTCACCATTGTCCACGGTCTGGAGCAGCCACGTGCCTAGCTCTTGGTGAATCAACGAGCCGTTGGATCTCCCGACACTAGCGTAGACGATGTCCGGATGACTGGCCGATCTCGCCAGCCGGATCTTTCCTTGGAAGTCTATGCCCTCACCCAGCGAGAGCTGGGACCAGCTTTGGCCACCATCCAGCGTGCGATAAATGCCCCGACCGGCACTGCCCATACCCCCACAAGCGACCAGCAAGGTGTCCGGATGGGTAAAATGAATGCTGACATCGGTGGCCATGGCGACATCCAACGAGAGGGACCAGTCCATCCCGCCATTCGTAGTTTTCAACACGCCGATCGACGTGGCGGCCCAAACCACCTGGGGACGTTGCGGATCAACCCGTACGTCCTGTATCCCCCGATTCTGGGCTAGGCTCCAATCCAAGCTCTTGTGCCAGGACACGCCCCCATCCACTGATTTGAGAATACCGATGCCATAGCTACCTCGGGTCAAGCGCTCTCCAGTGATGCCCGGCTGTGACTCGGCACTACCGTACATTTCACCCGTACCGATATACAACACATTGGAATCCCGAGGTTCAAATGTGATGCTGCTGACCGCCAGGACCGGAAAGCCTGTGCGGATGCGCTCCCAATCCGGCTGCAGTCCACCACTACGGCTGCGCCACAGCCCTCCGCTGGCCGATCCAGCCCACAATGTGGAAGATCCCATCGGGTTTAGGCCCAACGCCAAGGTTCGACCTGCGATGTTAGTCGGTCCCATTGCCTCCCAAGGTCCTACATCAATCGCACCGCTGCGCGACTGCATCCGGTGCCGGTGCTGTTCAAATGCCGCAGTCAGCCCCTTCATTGGCACCGACGTATGCGGATAAGCTCGTGCTTGGGTGATCATCTGCAACGCCAGCTTGGATTCGGAGGCGGTCTCCCAGTGGCTTACCGTCGAGGTGGCAACCCACCAGCCCAGCAGGCAGATCGAGAGAAGGATCGTCCACAGGCTGAGGGTAAGAGAGGTGCGTGCATTCATCGGAGTAGTTCTGAGTTGCCTATCAAAATACGAAGTTATGTCCTGCCGTGGTGCCGGCGGTCCGTTACAGAGAGCTGGGCTTTCGAAGGGGGGTGATGCCTCGCCGTTACCCCCGAATTTCTCCCTAAATTAGCCGGCCATCAAGCGACCTGAAGGTGAAGAAACTGGAGCATCAACCGACCGAGCAAGACATTGCGCTGGCCCATGAGGCGATCAAGGCCTACATTCACCGTACGCCCGTGATGACCTGTCATAGTATCAATCAAATTTTGGGGTGTGAGATACATTTCAAGTGCGAAAACCTGCAGAAGATTGGTGCCTTTAAGATGCGGGGCGGCAGTTGTGCCGTAGCCGCACTCACACCCGAGGAAAAAGCGCGTGGAATTGCCACCCACTCCTCCGGAAATCATGCGCAGGCCATCGCCCTTGCGGCCAAACTACACGGTATCGATGCACACATCGTGATGCCAGAAGATGCACCCGCGATCAAAGTGGCTGCTGTCCGTGGCTATGGGGCCAAGATCTATTTCTGTCAGCCCAGCATCGAAGATCGCACCCGCAGGCTCAAGGAAGTGACGGCCGAGACCGGCGCGACGTTTATTCACCCCTTCAACCATTGGAATATTATCGCCGGCCAAGCCACCGCCGCCAAGGAACTGCTGGCAGAGGTACCAGATCTGGAGGTGGTCATGGCGCCCGTGGGCGGTGGAGGTCTCCTCAGTGGAACGGCGTTGACATGTGCGTATGCCGATCGGGGCATCAAGGTGATCGGCGTCGAACCCGAAGCCGTGGATGACGCCTACCGATCCTACCAGAGTGGTCAGATCGAAACGAACGTCACGATTGACACCATCGCCGATGGCTTACGGACGACGCTAGGCGATAAGACGCTGGCGGTAATTCGAAAGTATGTGGACGAAATCCTGCTTGTCAGTGAGGCCTCGATCGTAGAGGCCATGCGCCTGATCTGGGAGCGGATGAAGATCATCGTTGAGCCGTCAGGGGCCGTGCCCCTAGCCGCGATCGTATCGGATCCAGATCGATTTGCCGGCCAAAAAATTGGGATCATCCTCTCCGGGGGCAATGTTGACGTGGAGAAGCTGCCCTTTTGACCGGATCGTTATTTTTGTAAGAAAGTAACCCACCTTGCAAGACGTATTTGAGCAAGTCAAAGAGCTGGCTAGTGGCCAGGTACCCTTCTGCACGGCCACCGTGATTCGCACATGGCGGTCGGCACCAAGAGCAGTTGGCGCTTCTATGTTGATCACGGCAGATCAGCAGGTGTACGGCTCGGTCAGTGGCGGCTGCGTGGAGGGTGATGTCATCAAGCAAAGCCGAGCGGTCCTGGCCACCGGCGAGGCCAGGGTACTGCGCTATGGTATCTCCAACGATCAGGCCTGGACCGTGGGCCTGAGCTGTGGGGGTGCGATCAAGGTGTTCCTCCAACCTTTTCTAGGCCAGCAGTCCGCCCCGGGCCCCGAGATCTGGCAACGCTTGCAAGCACACATGGACGAGGACCGTTCTTGCCTGCTCGTCAGCTCGCTTCAATCTCGCCCGCAGCATGCCTTACTCTCTGTCACCGACGCTACCATCGGATCTATGGATCGATCCATAGAGAGGGAAGCCCTGGCGCATTTGCCGTTGGGCAAGAGCACACTGCTGGAACAAGGGGACCCAGCGTACTTCCTTCATGCCTTTCCCAAGAAGAATCATTTGATCATTGTCGGAGCCGCACACATGAGTGTCGACTTGGTGACGTTGGCACAGCAGCAAGGTTTTCAAGTGACGGTGATCGATCCCCGAGGGATATTTACCGATAGCTTAAAGGCGCTTTGCCGCCCACAGGACCTCATCCGAGCATGGCCGGAGCAGGTCCTGCTTGATTTGCCGCTCGACGGTAGCACCTATGCGGTCATGCTCACGCATGATCCCAAGATAGATGATCAGGCCTTGCATATTCTACTGCCTAGAAAGGTGAAGTACATTGGAGCACTGGGTAGCCGAAAGACCCATCAAAAAAGAGTCGCACGACTCCAGGAGGCTGGCGTTGCTCAAGAGCTTATCGATCGCATCCATGCCCCCGTTGGCCTGGACATCGACGCCCAATCTCCGGCGGAAATCGCCCTGAGCATCATGGCGGAGATGGTCCAGGTGAAAAACGCCGGGGTGTAGAATTGTCCAATGTGTCCAACTATAGAACCTCTTCACATCTGACGCGACGTTTCACCGCAGAGGTCGCCAAGGTTCTCGCAAAGACCGCAAAGGCATGGTCCACTTAGTATCCACTTAGTATCTCCACTATAGATCTTGGTGTATCTGCTGTTCACCGCAGAGGTCGCCAAGGTTTTCGCAGAGACCGCAGAGCTATGGTCACTTAGTATCTACCTAGTATCCAATTAGTATCCACCTAGTATCCACCTAGTATCCACCTAGTATCCACCTAGTATCCACCTAGTATCCACCTAGTATCCACCTAGTATCCACCTAGTATCCACCTAGTATCCACTTAGTATCCACCTAGTATCCACCTAGTATCCACCTAGTATCCACCTAGTATCCACCTAGTATCCACCTAGTATCCACCTAGTATCCACCTAGTATCCACCTAGTATCCACTAGTATCCACCTAGTATCCACCTAGTATCCACCTAGTATCCACCTAGTATCCACCTAGTATCCACTTAGCATCCAGTTAGCCATCCACCAGGTCAAATGCCTTGCGCATGGCCTCGTAGGTCGTTTTGACCGCCATATCGGCACTCATTTCGCGCAGGGGCTGGTTGAAGGGCTCTGCACGCACCGGGCCTTCGTAGCCAATCTGCACCAGGCCCTCTAGAAAATCCTGAATGGGGATGACCCCGGTCGCCAAGGGCAGTTCGCGCTTGCTGTCGATTTGATCGTCCACCTCGAAGCCCGTGCGGGCATCATTGAGATCCACCGTCACCACATCGTCCGCCGTCAAGGTGAGAATGTCCTTCTTGCTTTCCCCGGCGCAGTACCAGTGAAAACTATCGAGCACGAATCCAACATTCGAGCGGTCGATGGAGGCCATCAGTTCTTTTGCCTCTGTCATCGTGCGGATGAACGAGTATTTGCGAAGTGTCAGCAGTGTCTTTGGGCCCACGTATTCCAAGCCTAGGCGAATGCCGTGGTGCCCCAATATGGTGGCCACCTCTCGCAGCCGGTCCGTGTGCAGGTGAAAATTGTGTTTGTAAGTAAAGTCGGCGTGGGTGGGCATGATCCAGGTGTTCATGCGCGTGCCTCCCACTGCCTCGACCGCGGCGGCGGCCAGCGGCAGTTTGGACAGTCCTTCTTTGAAGGTCACCGCATCATTGCGAAAGTTGAGTGGTAATCCCGCCGACCCCCAAGAGATGTTGTGCTCCTTCATTTTTGCGATCAAATCATTGCGCTCACCACTGCTCATCTTTTGCAAATCCTCGGGAAGCGGAATGATCGCCTCATAGCCATATTTGATGGCGGCATCCAGCATGTCATTTTGCCCGAGATTAGCCCCTATCGCTCCGGCATTAAGGCACATCCGAAATTTGCGTTTTTTCCATAGGGCCGTGGAGAGGGAGCCAGGAGTAAAGAGCGATCCAGCCAGGATGGCATTTT
The DNA here is from genome assembly GCA_965223165.1 of Saprospiraceae bacterium. Classification (GTDB taxonomy): domain Bacteria; phylum Bacteroidota; class Bacteroidia; order Chitinophagales; family Saprospiraceae; genus JABDMH01. The sequence goes on from CBDCVQ010000001.1 coordinate 105,242, forward strand.
GCTTGACGAAGTTTCTTCTGTCCATAAAGTTTGTCTATGCGGATTTCAAATTATTAAAAAAATTTAGCAGGGCCTTAGCGCTGAGCCTGGCGCACTCGCTCCGGCCAGGATACTTGTTGGCCACCTTGAAGATGGAAAGAGGGTCCTGCTCGATGTCCATGGCCGCATCACTAGCGAGGAGCGAAAGATAGTCCGCCACCAGGTCGCTCGCGGCAGCTACAGAGAGACCCGCCATCCTTTCCAAAAGCATACTGGTGGCCGCCTTTGACACCGCACAGCCGTATCCGTGAAAGACAACCGAGGCCGTGTCCCCCGCATCCCAGCTAATCTGTATGTCAAACTGGTCGCCGCAGATGGGATTGTAGGCCTCAATTTTGGGCACCTCAGCTTTGAGCTCCCCAAAATGACGGGGATTGCGATTGTGCTCCAGGATAAGCGGATGATAGAGATCCGAAGTCATGACAGCATCTTTTTAGTCATCAAGATGGCATCCACCAGGCGATCTAGGTCACCGACGTCATTGTAGATCGAAAAGGAGGCCCGCACGGTGCCCGGCACACCCAACACCCGCATGAGGGGTTGGGCGCAGTGGTGACCTGCACGTACGGCAATACCGGCACCGTCCAGCACCGAGGCCACATCATGCGGATGAATGTCATCTACGCTAAAAGACACGAGGGATCGATCCTGATGAGAGGGACACCAGACATGCAGACCGGCCGACGCGGCCCGCTGCATGAATAGACGGCCCAAGCCATGCACGTGCCCAGCTATCCGATCTTTACCCAGCGACAAGACATAGCCGATGGCCGCCGCCAAGCCCACCGCACCGGCAGCATGAGGAGTCCCGCCCTCAAATCGGATCGGGGGTGGCTTATAGGTGGTCTCCCCGACGCTCACCTTGCGGACCATCTCCCCGCCAAATTTGATGGGCTGCATCTGCTCTAGCAGATCATATCGCCCATAGAGCACCCCAATGCCGGTCGGACCAAAAAGTTTATGACCCGAAAAGGCCAAAAAATCACAGCCAAGCTCTTCGACGTCCAGCGGCAGATAAGGGGCACTTTGGGCAGCGTCTAACACCGTGATGGCTCCCACCGACTTCGCCGCAGCTACTAAGGGCTCGACAGGCGTGGTCGTACCGAGCACATTCGAGACGTGGACCATAGCCACGACCTGGGTTTTGTCATCGATCACCTGCCGGAGCCCATCCACTTTGACGGAACCCACCTGATCTAGAGGCAAAATCCGAAGTTCAGCCCCAGCTCGGTCGGCCAGCTGCTGCCAGGGTACAAAGTTGGCATGATGCTCCATGGCCGTCACCACGATATTATCCGCCGGACCGATTCGATTGGCCATCAATCCGGCGGCCACTAAATTGATACTTTCGGTAGTCCCGCTGGTAAATACGATCTCTTCGGCCCGTTGAGCACCAACAAATGATTGCACGGTTTGGCGAGCAGACTCATAGGCCTGCGTAGCACGAGCACTGAGCTCATACAGACCCCGATGTACGCTGCCATAGGACTGGCTGTAAAACTCTGAAATCGCGTGGATGACCTGACGTGGCTTGTGTGCGGTGGCAGCGCTATCCAGGTAGACATGCGGATGATGAGCGAAAATGGGAAAGTCGGCCCGGATAGCTTCCACATCAAGTGCTTCCAATGCTTCGATTCATGACTGGTGTTGACTAAAGGTAAGAGGTAATTCTGACTAAAAGAGAGGGACTTGGCGCAGGGATGTCGACCTGTCTTATCGCTGGCGCAAGGACGAAGACGGATGCGATGCCCTCGGATCGAATGTCTATCTGTCTGCCAGCGCTCGTGGATTTTATTGAGCAACACTAGGAAAGGTCCGGGGTTCTTAATAAAATAGCCGGCGTGATGAAGATTTTGGTCGGTACAAGTAAGGGTTTGATTGTTTACGAAGGGGCTGGGACCGACTGCCGGCTGGCTGCGGTGCATTTCAAGGGCTTGCCCGTATCCATGATCCACCACCAGCCGGCGGGTGACCGATGGTGGATCGCCCTGGCGATCAAGCACTGGGGCCCCAAGCTGTTTGTGTCGGAGGACGGTTTGCAGACTTGGCAAGAACGCGGGGTCCCCAAATATCCGGACGGAGCAGTGATACGCCCGAATGTGCCCGCCACGCTTCGGCTGATCTGGAGCGGAGCCACCACGGAGTGGCATGGAGATAACCAACTCTGGCTGGGCACCGAACCGGGTGGCTTGTTTCGCAGCGACGACGAGGGTCGCTCCTTTCACTTGGTCGAGTCCCTTTGGAGGCATGAGAGCCGAGTGGATCATTGGTTTGGAGGAGGTCGCAACGAGGCCGGTATCCACACCGTGTTGGTCCACCCCGAAGATGATCAGAAGCTGATGATCGGCGTCAGTTGCGGAGGTGTCTTCGCTACAGAAGATGGTGGGACTTCCTGGGCCGGCAAGAATCTCGGTCTCCGGGCGGACTACCTACCCCATCCCTTTGCCCAATACGGTCACGATCCACATAGCATGGGCATCTGTCGGGCCAACCCTCAAGTCATCTGGCAACAAAACCATTGTGGCGTTTTTCGCAGCACCGATGGCGGGGAAAAGTGGCAAGATGTGACACCGAGTAATGACTACGGGCGTTATGGATTTGCCATCGCGATCGACCCCGAGGATCCGCTGCGTGCCTGGATTGTGCCGGCTGAGAGCGACGAGCAACGAGTGGCCAAGGACCAGCAGCTGCTCGTATATTACACAGCGGACGGAGGCGAGACCTGGGCTCCCCTCGAGTCCGGGCTGCCAAAAGGGCCCAATTTTGACCTCGTCTTCCGCCATGCCCTGGACCGGCGTGGCAAGACCCTGGCTTTTGGCACCACGACGGGCAACCTCTATGTGTCCGACAATGATGGTGCGCATTGGCACAACTTGTCCCATCATCTTCCCCCTATTCACTCGATATATTTGCACTTCCCGTGAGCAGGAAGGTCACCGCCATCGTTTTGGCCGCTGGCCTTTCGCGACGGATGGGTGCACACAACAAGATGCTGCACTCCATACAGGGCAAACCCATGCTGCGCCACGTGCTGGACCATTTGCAGGAGGCAAGGGTAGACCAAGTAGTGGTCGTCCTGGGTCACCAGGCCGGGGAGGTGGCAGCGATCATGCCGAAAACTGACAAGATAGCTCACATTCACAACCCGGACTTCGCCCAAGGGATGAGCACCTCCATCAGTTGCGGCGTCTGTCATCTCTTGCAGCTCGGCAAGTGTGATGCCTGCTTAATCTGCCTGGGAGACATGCCCTATCTACGATCCGAGGACTACGATCGTATTGTACAAGCCTATGTGGAAGATGATTCAACGACCATGGTAGCACCGGTCACCAGAGACGGTCGGCAGGGACATCCGGTCCTTTTTGATGCGGCCTACTTTGACCAGTTGGTAGCATTGCCCGTCAGTGACCAAGGAGCTAAAAACGTCATCCGTGCCGCCGGGGATCGGTGCAAGCTGCTCGAATTTGAGCATCAATGGATTCTCAAGGATATCGATCATCTGGAAGGGCCTGGCCACTGATATCCCAAGTCTCGGGGAGTGCTACTAGTAGAGTTTCGCATTAAATCTTGTGGTTAATTCTAATGTCTTTTGTCCGCATACTTCGTTGCAAAGCCTCGCCATAGCTACGGCTATGTCTGTGTTTCGCGCCTCGTCTGCGAACAAAATCCTATTAGAATTATTCGACATATCTAATGCGAAACTCTACTAGCTCATTTGGCTAGCCCGATTGTGTGGCAAATAAGAAGAGGGCGACGGCCCTCCCGAGAGAGGACTGTCGCACACGTATTCATCACTTACTTCGATCTTTGAGCCGCACCTATACAGGCTTGATGATCCAGCGCTGCGTGTCGTTGTTCTGAGCAGTGCGCGTCACCGCCGAGAAGTCTCGGGCGGAGGAGGTGTGGGCATCCAAAAAGCGCGCATTGCTCAGTTGCTGAATGGTATAGGTGTCATCGCCCAGGTCCTTTAGCACCCAGCGCTGCGTGTCATTATTCTGCGTGATGCGTGTCACGGCACTAAAATCCCGGCTGCTGTTTTCGTGTGCATCCAGATGTCGACCGCTGCTTCGCTGTTGAATCGTATAAACGACCCCCACCCGAGTCAATATCCAGCGCTGCGTGTCATTGTTTTGTGCCGTGCGCGTCACCACCGAAAAGTCGCTGGCTGCCGTCTGGTGCGCATCCAGGAAACGGTCGTTCACTTTCTGCTGGGCAGTATAAGATCCGTCGGCCAATCTTGATAGGATCCAGCACTGTGTGTCATTATTTTGGCGCGTACGCGTGACGACAGAAAAATCACTACCCACCACATGTGCATCCAGGTACCGGCCACTGCTAAGCTGCTGAATGGTGTACGTAGAAATGTCCTTCGTCTCAGGCAGAAAGACCCAACGCTGGGTATCGTTGTTTTGTACGGTGCGAGTCACCACATTAAAGGCCCCGGACTGATGGGCATCCACAAAGCGGTCACTGCTCTTTTGCTGCATGGTGTAAAGGGCTCCGATCGGCGTCAAGATCCATCGCTGGGTATTATTGTTTTGCGATGTGCGAGTCACCGCCGAAAAGTCCTTTCCGGAAGACTGGTAGGCATCGAGAAACCGATTGTTGACCTTTTGTTGGATCGTGTAGGTGCCTTGCAGGGCTGGTGCCTCCAGGTTTCGGAGGGTGGGTGATTCCTCCAAGAGTCGTTCAATCCGCACGCCCGAATTCGACCCGGTCCCCGCCGTGGTACACCCGCCGTTGGTATGAACCCCAATGATTCGGCCGCTCGAAGCCCGCCAGATGGCAGATCCGGAATTTCCTCCCAGAGTATCAATATCGTTGTATCGCACGCGATCGCCGCTGAAGGATGTCAGTGGCCCCGCCTCAATCCGCTTAGGCACACCTGCCGGATGCCCGATGATACATATCATGTCGCCCACGTTGGCATCTTGCCTGGCCACCCGACCAAATCCATAGGTGTCGCCAGGCGAACCGGCCAGACGCACGATGGCAAAATCCAACCCGCCCAGTCGGTATTCGATCAGCTCCTCTATGGCAAATTCGTCGGCTGTTTGCAGGGTGCCACTCGGATCGACTTGATAGTTAAAATTGACATGCATGTTGCGGGCGATTTCTTCGACCGGGATGATGTCGGTGCTGCCGTTGATGCGAGGCCGCTGCCATCCACCCCCCGTTTGATCAAAGCAGTGACCGGCGGTCAAAAACAGGTTAGGGGTGATTAGAGTGCCCGTACACCAACGCACGCCCGAGACATTGCCGGGGTCGTTGTAGATCGTGGCAAGATTATCATTCCACTGGAGTTGGCCGACGGGCCGCTCATGCGCATCTACAAATGCACGGCTTACCCCCAGCGTACCGTCGTACTGTTCGACAGGTTGTGAGTCATCGGTGGCCCCGCATTGGGATTCGAGCAGCGACTCATAGAACCCGGCAGAGACCGTCTCTGCGCCGTTGGACATACTTTCCAAAATGCCACTAATCTCTTCGGGCAATGGGGGAAAAAGTACCCCTTCATTCTGGTTTCGTTGTTGTGCCATTACGGTTGATTTTTTTGGTTACTAAAAAATGTTTCAGGACGTTGGCGCTAGCCTCCGGTACAAGCCGCCCGAATAATCGACTGCGCCCACGACATCGGTCTAAGTGGACGGGGAGTGGCCTTAATGCGTGTTCGGAAAAATGTAAACTGTCTGTAGAGTAATGGATGAAGGATCGCGATGGTCACCCCCCATCAAGTATTTTTTTTGTTAAAGGTGGATTGATTCCGCCAAGTGAGGCGTGCTATACATCTTGAATCGTCCCAGATAGGGACCGTGGTGATACTAGGCCTTAGGCACCGCGGTGCCCCAGAAATTGAAGCAGGCCGGTCTGAATCCGGGGATATACATCGTCTCCATCTGAGCCATGCTAAAATATTGCTCTTGGATCAGAGCAGGTATATCGCGAATCAACTGACAACCACCTCCCAGACGCTTCCAGATCGGATTCAGTCGGCGTTGCCACTTTTGCACTTCCGGGTCGGGCGCAAGACCATGCTCGCAAAAGAGAAGCCTGCCATCAGGCTTAAGCACTCGATGCATTTCACGCATGGAGGATGCCACGTCGCTGATCGTGCACAGCGTGTAGGTGATCACGATGCAGTCCATCGAGTGATCGTCGACGGGCATTTGCTCGGCAAATCCACGCACGTATTCTACCGCCAATTGGTCTCGATTGATGTTTGATTGTGCAATGGCCCACATCTGCTCCGACGGATCCAATGCATAAAGACGCTCTACCCTCTCGGGATCATAAAATTTGAAGTTGAGACCGCTCCCGACTCCCACCTCCAAGACCGTCCCGGAGGCCCGGGGAACGAGCTTCTGCCTCTGCTTCATGTTGGGTCCTGAAGCACATAGCGCATTGGTCACCTTAGGTAGAATGTATTTATCGTAGAGATTGGTCATGGGTCCAACTGTTTCAGAAAATCTTGCATGGCCTCATTGACAAACGCCGGCTCCTCCACGGTGGAAAGATGCCCTGCCCTGGGAATCCTGATGAGATGTGAATGTTGAATTTGCCGATGCATAACTTCCGCCTTCTCAGGATCCGTGAGGATATCATCCTCCCCGACCAGGATCAGCGTCTGATGGTCAATTTGTGGAAGCAGATGAGTAATACCTTTTCTTTGCATGACGCCGCCAATGGCTTTTATGATGCCGGCACGATCATTGGCTATGAAGTGATCTTTCCAGGTCTGTCGCAATTCGCTGCGCTTCAGAGCTGCTTTGCCCATAAACATCTTCAGTACACGACCAGCTAAGATCTTTAGACCAAAGTTCTTGCCTACCCATACCATCGCTTTATTCCGCACATTGCTCATAGTGGGTTCGGGCTCAGAGGAGGTGTCAATTAAGATCAAGGATTTGATCAACTCAGGATATTTGATCGCCAGCCGCATGGCCACCATTCCTCCCATGGAAAACCCAACGAAATGACATGGGGCAGCATTCGTCACTTCGATAAATTCGCGGACATCCTCAGTAAGTGTTTCGAAATCATAGCCCCCGGCCGTGATCTCACTCTGCCCCTGCCCCCGAAAGTCCAAGCGCAGACAGCGATAGCGATCCTTGAAAAAGGCGACCTGATCATCAAACATGCGCAAATTGAATAGGAGACTATGGCCAAAGACCATCGTTTCGGTTCCTTGGCCCTCCTCCTCGTAGTAGAGCCTTGCGTTTGTCAGATTTAGGAAAGGCATATCGTGCGGGAGATTTATGTCTTCTCTGAAGATACAGCTTATGACGCGACCAGACCTCAAAAAACACGACGCCTGCTGTGGCCGGCTGCGGACCACAAGTAATCAGGTCTACGTTCTTGGCGGATGATCGGCTGGGATCTGGCCTCGCCTGAAGGAATTAGCCGTATTTTTATCGGCCTCAGTAGCGCCAAACATGACAGCAAAAGCAACAACCTACAATGGTGACCGCACCTTCTCAGTTGTATCTAAGTCGCCAGAAACCCCTGCCGCTGACGAGGTCCGAGTCAAGGTGGCGTATTGTGGTGTATGCGGAACCGACGTACACATCTATCACGGCATGATGGACAAACGCGTCCAAATACCTATCACCATCGGGCATGAAATGTCCGGGACCATCGATGCCGTGGGGTCAGAAGTGGTGGGTTTTTCCATGGGTGAAAAGGTGGTGGTCCGACCGCTGGACGACCGTGGAGCCCTGGCCTCTGACAAGGGATTCAAACACATTTGCCGCAACTTGAAATTTATCGGTATTGATAGTCCCGGGGCAATGCAGCAGTATTGGAACGTGCCCGCCTTTACCCTGCATAAATTGCCAAACGACATCGACATGCAGTTAGCGGCGCTGGTCGAGCCTTTGGCTGTTGCTTGCCATGACGTCCGCAGAGCACGCTTAAAAAAGGGCGAGACAGCAGTCGTCCTAGGAGGAGGTCCGATCGGACTGCTGGTGGCGTTGGTTGCTCGGCACACCGGTGCAAGGGTCATTGTCTGCGAGGTCAACCCGGAGCGAAAAGCCCTAGCCCTCGATCTCGGGTTTCAAGTAATGGACCCACTGGAGTCCGACGTGAGGCACATGATCGAGCACCAGACCGATGGATTCGGTGCGGACGTCGTCTTTGAGGTAGCCGGTGTACCCGCCACGGTCCAATTGATGACGGACATCGCGGGTATCCGCAGCCGCATCGTGATGGTTGCGATCCATGGGCAGAAGCGGGAAGTAGATCTATTTCAATTTTTCTGGAAAGAACTTGAGCTCATTGGAGCTAGAGTATATGAAAGAGAGGACTACATCCAAGCCATCGACCTGGTAACAATGAATGACCTACCTCTGCAAAGATTAATTACGGATGTACAGCCGATCTCGCAAATTCAGCGAGTTTTTGAAAAGATTGATCAAAACCCCAGCGGCATGAAGGTGCTCCTGGATTGTCAGGCATGGGATGAGAAATAGAGATAGAAAAACAAAACGAAGATGAGCATTCTGGATCAATTTAAACTGGATGGCAAAGTGGCACTGGTCACCGGCTGTAAGCGTGGCATTGGAAGGGCCATGGCCGTCGCGCTTGCCGAGGCAGGTGCCGACATCATCGGAGTATCCGCCACCTTGGAATTAGCCGGTAGCGACATCTCCGAGGACATTGAAGAAATGGGCCGAAAGTTCACCGCCTACCAATGTGATTTTTCGGACCGAAGTTCCCTCTATGCATTCATCCAATCCGTCAAGCGTGCACATCCAACCATCGACATTTTAGTCAATAATGCCGGTGCGATTTTACGAAAACCGGCGGCCGAGCATCCCGATGAATATTGGGATAAGATCGTCGAGGTAAATCAAAGCGCCCAATTTATTCTCTCTCGAGAATTTGGCAAAGAAATGATCGCGCGGGGCAAAGGCAAGATCATTTTCACAGCTTCACTATTGACCTTTCAGGGCGGCATCACCGTCCCCGGATACGCCGCCAGCAAAGGCGCCATCGGACAACTGACCATGGCCTTGGCCAACGAATGGGCGAGCAAGGGAGTCAATGTCAACGCCATCGCCCCAGGGTACATCGCCACCGACAACACGACGGCACTACGGGCCGACGAAAATCGAAGCGCCTCGATTCTCGCCCGGATTCCTGCGGGACGTTGGGGCACCCCGGACGACTTTAAGGGCATTACAGTCTTCTTGGCCTCTCCCGCTTCTGACTATATGCACGGTGCCGTCATCCTAGTGGATGGAGGTTGGCTGGGCAGGTAGTTAAACTTCATGATCTAGCCCTTCGATCAATAGGAAGTGGGGACAATGATGAACACTCAAACTAATTATTTGGCCAAGAATCGAACTCATCAATTAATGGTAGAATTTATTGCCAAAATAAACTGAGAACAGTTCCATGCGAGGGAGGAAAACACAATCAGGAAAAGATACTGCGCATTTTTTTCATTCGGCTTTGCAATTCTTCCTGATGGCCTTCTGCTTGCTTTTGTGCGTTTGCCAATCCGATGCCCCACCAAGTAGGGCAGCCGCAACGACCATCTCGGATGCAGACCTCGATCGCCTTGGTATCACAAATCGTGACTCCCTCAGTGCCGCTTCTCAACGAGCGCTGGCATGGCCAGATTTGGGCAATGAGTGGTTTTGCGAGTTTCGGGTATCTGATCTTAAGGGAGATCTTGCCTACGAGGAGGGGGTCGTGCGCAGGGATCCAAGTGCGGTCATCCAAGTCGATGGCACGTATTATGTCTGGTACTCTAAGAGCACCGGCACCACCGATGGATTTGGCGGCGATATTGAAAACGAAAAGGTATTTCCCTGGGACCGCTGTGATCTCTGGTACGCAAGTTCCGACGATGGGTGGACGTGGAAGGAGGAGGGATTGGCTGTACCTCGGGGCCCGGCAGGTGCCTATGATGACCGCTCTGTATTCACCACAGAGGTGCTACAGCATGGGGGAAAATACTACCTCACCTATCAGACAGTCAAATCTCCCTACGTGGTACGTGTGAAAAACCAGGTTGGACTCGCTTGGGCAGATAGCCCACATGGCCCGTGGACAAAAAGTGAAGAGCCCATTCTGAGCCCGGCTGACAACGGCATCTGGGACGGCGATGAGGACAACCGCTTTCGCGTGATCAAGAAAGGGGACTTTGATAGCCACAAGGTACATGACCCTTGCCTCATGTACTACCGCGACAAATTTTACCTCTTCTACAAGGGGGAGCAGATGGGCGAAGAAATCACCTTCGGTGGCCGCCAGATAAGGCACGGAGTGGCGATCGCCGACAACCCGCTAGGACCCTACGTCAAGTCGCCTTTCAACCCCATCTCCAACAGCGGACACGAAATCTGCGTCTGGCATTATCAGGGCGGCATTTCCTCCCTTATCACTACCGATGGTCCCGAGAAAAATACGATCCAATGGTCGCCGGATGGGATCAACTTTGAGATCAGGTCAGTGATCAAGGCCCCTCCGCACGCTATTGGCCTAGTGCGGTCCCTCGACACGGAAAAGGATCCCCTAGCGGCCTTGGAATGGGGCCTCACACACCAATACGCAAGCAGGGATTATCAGTACATCCGGCGTTTCGAAGGACGTCGCCGGACCCATTCGGCGGCCAAGGGAGAAGCAGGGAGATGATCATTAGCAAATCCTTGCAAGAAGATTAGACATGCCGATCGAAGAACCTCAGACTCTTCTCCACGTGTAGACGCCAATAAGGCCATTCGTGCCCCCCCTCGAATTCGTGATATTGGTGACTGACGCCCAGGTCCGTCAGCTGCCGATGTAAGTGTCGGTTGCCCTCGAGAAGCGGATCCTCCGTGCCGCAATCAAATCGCAACGCAGGTAATTTGCCTTGGGCCGCACGTACGGCATCGATCACGTCAGGCAGATCAGTGGCGGACGTATAGGACCATAGCGGTTCCTCCACAAAATGCATCATTTCCTCCAGACGCGTGATCGCGCTGTGGCTTGATATCGCTCGAAATTTGTCGGCAAAACGCATGCCCAGCATCAGGGCACCGTACCCTCCCATGGACAAACCTCCAATGCACAAAGGGGAATCTGTGCTTGCTCCCTCAATCGTCTCTACAATCGCCAAGGGTACGTCATCCACAATCCATCGGTCAAACTGCTTGTTGTCGTGGGTGAAGTAGGCCGAGCCATCACCCCACAGGCCATCAGAGGGCATGGCCACAATAGCTGGACGGATGAGCCCTCTCTCGATGAGGCGTTGGGCTGTGCGGTGTGCACCCCCTCGTAATGCCCAACTCCACGCACTACCATAAACACCGTGCAGTAAGATGTGGATTGGCAGGGTGACGTTGTCGCTAACTTGAGGAACAAACACGCAAATATCACCGCGCCCTTGCAGATGAGGCGTCTTGACGACAATAAAACGCAGGCCTTCGTGCTCGTAAGCTGGCTCACTAATTCCTATAGTGCGAAATTGGCTGATATCCCTTAATTTCTTGTGACTAGTACAGTTTTTTAAGCGATCATATTTACGTAAATACGATCACGCCCTTAGCATTTTTGCCTGCTAAAAGATCGTCAAATGCCTCCGATAGATTATCGAGCGGATACTCCTTCGTGACCATCTCATCCAACAAGAGTTGCCCTGCCGCATATAGATCCATAATCTTAGGAAAATCGATCTGGGGTCGGCATTTTCCGTACAGTGGATTCATGTAGATTTTATCCCATTCAAATAATTCCATGTCAATTCGAATCTCCTGCTCGACGCCACTGACCTGGACCGCCGTACCCGCATTGCGAACCATCGCCAAGGGAGCAGCACCTAGTGCCGGAATGGCTGTGCATTCAAACGCATAGTCCGCACCCCTGCCGCCCAGCCGAGCTTTTACTTCTTCGGCTGCTCCGTTTAGGCCTTGATCAGCTTCTTTGGCCAGGACAAAATCTGTGGCCCCAAATTGCCGGGCCAATTCCAACTTGTGGGCGTTGATGTCCACCGCAATAATTCGGGCTGCTCCGGAGACGCGGCAAGCCTGGATCACATTCAGTCCCACGCCACCGCAGCCCAGGACAACCGCCGAACTTCCGGCGGTTAGTCGTGCGGCATTCACGACCGACCCATAGCCGGTCATCACCCCGCAACTCACGATCGCGGCGGCGGAAAAATTCAGATTGTCAGCATTTACCTTGACCAAGGCGGATTCTTTGACCAGCGCATACTCGCTCAAGGTACCCAGATTGAAGGACCGCTCGATCGTCTGACCTTTCCATTGGGTACCCTCCAAGTGAGCGTGCCCCGGGGTGTATCCATTCGCTCCGGCCACCACCGGGGAGTTGTTTTCGCAGATGTGCTGGTTGCCCTCCTGACACTGAAAACAAGTCATGCAGGGTGTGGCCCAGTTGAGGATGACCTGATCGCCTGGGACAAAATCTTTGACCTTTGCTCCCACCTCGGCTACGATCCCTGCCCCTTCATGGCCCATGACGATCGGCTTGCCCCAGGACAGTGAGTCGTAGTCCGTGTGGCAGAGTCCAGCGGCCTTCATCGCTACCACTACTTCATCCTCCGCGGGAGGTGCCAAAGTCAACTCCTCGATGGAAAACTTGCCATTGCCATGCGACACGGCACTTCTTGCGATCATTGACATCTTTGATATCTCATTGACAAAAAACGTGGCCAGGACCTGCCCAGCACCTCCCATCTAAAGTACCAAATAGGCCCTGAGATGGACTAATTTTTCAACACTTGCTTTCCTTCTATGAGCAGCGGTTTAAGCGCGGCGTAATCCACATCCTGTACGGCCGTGCCCTCTTCAATCGCCAGGCTCGCGGCGGTAGCTGCCGACTGGCCCAGGACCATAAATACCGGCTCCATGCGGATCGACCCGAATGCTATATGCGAAGCACTCAAGCACACGGGCACCAGAAGGTTCGTGCATTCCTCGCGCTTAGGAGTAAGGGACCGATAACTGATCGGATAGGGTGCCTGCACGCGGGCTTCCACATTGCCCTCATTGCGTACCCAGCCCTCCGGGGAGACATAGCGCTGGGTATGGTGTGAATCCATGCCATACGCTCCCATGCCTACGGGGTCCTCGGCGACATGCAGGCCTTCGCAGTTGTACTGGGTCATGACATATTCTCCGACCATGCGCCGCGCTTCACGGACATACAGCTGGGCTTGCCAGCCATCCTCCCGGGCAAATTCGTCTTTACAGGTGCCCCAGCGGGAGACTTCATCACGGATATGGTCAGACATGCGCGGATGATACGCCAGTGTCCACATCAGCCCTTTTTGATATTGCCGGTGGCGCTGGCGAATGTCCTCGCGCTCGGCATAGGAAGCCTCGGCATAATCGTAATTCTGTCCGATAAAATCCGTGGAAAAACCCGTGCGGTTGTTGGTGTCTGTTTTGCGGTTGGGCATGTTGGAGTTGATCCAGGGAAAGCCTTCTTCGCCTGCCTCGTAGTTGCGCAGCAGTAGTTCATAGAGCTGTTCGTCGTAGTCCGCGGGCTTGTCGAAGGGGATGCGATTGTCGGGATGATCGGTCAGACACATGCGAAAGCAATAGGCCTGCACCCGATGATCACCCGCCCCATATTCGCCCGGCCCATCCGGATCAATCCCAGGCAGCAGTCCGCTGCTGGCGTCGCCGGGTACGATGTACGGATCGACTCCATCGACAAACTGATGGTGCACTTGATTGTTGGCCGGATAACCGGTCATGGTCGTATCGGTGAAGCGGGTGTGGACGCCATTTAGGGTTTCGCCATACTGGTCATTTGCCTCGCGTCCCACGGTGTACGACACCCCGGCAGCAGCCAGGAGATCCCCTTCGTAGGTGGCATCTAAGAACACTTTGCCAGCATATGCTTCTCCGGAGTGCATGGTGATCGACGTTATCTGGCCGGCGCCCATCGCTACCCCTGCCTCCCGATCCAACTGCTGACCAAGCTTCACCTCGATGGAATGGCTGGCAATGAAATCCTCGTAGACCTTCAGGGCAGCAGATGGTTCGAAGGTCCACATCGCGTCCTCCCCTTGCGAGGTTCGCGTCTGTCCTCCGTCCCGATATTCTTCCCGGGTCTGAAAGTCCCAATGTGCCGGATCATCGTAGTACTGCTTAATACCCTCATAAAACTCCCGGGCAATGCCTCCGACCGCCTGCTTATTGCCAATATCGGTCTGTCCAAGGCCACCGGTGGTCAGGCCCCCGATTCGTTGTGATGGCTCTAGTACGATTACAGACCGGTCCATGCGGGCGGCTTGAACGGCTGCTGCGATACCGGCTGAGGTCCCTCCGTAGATGACCAAGTCATAGGTCTCATCCGCCGGCTGGCAGCTTAGGAATAGCCATAAGGGCAGGAAGGCAAGCAGGGGTACTCGTGATTTGATCAATCTATAAATGGTCAACGTCAAATTCCTTTGTGATTTGACTTAGAAGATAGGGAAAGTGCTGGGGAGTTAACGGATTTAGTGTGGTGATGCTTGGGAAGTGTGTGTACCGTGATCGAGGGCGTAGTCGACTGCCGATGGGTTACCTTATTAGCCTTTATTCCATCAAGGACAGAAGCTTTCTTGTGCTAAGCGGCTGTTGATGCCCCATGGTCGACTCGGCAAGTCACAAAAATGCTACCGTGAAAAGATCATCCTAGGACGTTAACTCTTCAAGATGAGTGGGAACAAAACCAAAATGTGGCTTGACTTCATAAAATGGATTGTAGCCTCAGGTAGTCTAGTGTGGGCTGCATTCTTAATCAACACAGGTTTCAAAGATCGCCAGCTAGGTATGGACGAGATCAAAGCCTATCAATTTCACCTCCCCATCATTACTGACCACTCGAAGGTTTCTGAGCGCAGACTACTTGCCCAGTTCTTTTCCACCGTCACACCATCGAAAAAACTTCGAAAAGGTTGGGCTGAGTATTTGAAACTAGTGCAGCAGGACTATGACAGCTTGAAGCAGGAGAAGGCAATGTTGGAGAAGGACACAGCGGGCGCGCCATACCTCGACACAAGAAAACTGCTAAAATTGGCCGATATAAATCGAGAGCTCACTCCAACCTTTGACAAGGCACTTGGAATCACTCCGATCTCGCATCCGAAGTTCAGCATTACGGTAGACCGCGCGGGAGAATTCCGTTTTAATCTAACCAATGAGGTGGGACAAATCATATTGGTCAGCGAAGGCTATACGACCAAGGCCGGCTGTAAGAACGGGATCGAATCTGTGCGAAGAAATGCCCCACTTACTGCGGCATATCAGACCAAGACCTCCTCAGATGGCCGGTACTACTTTAATCTTCGATCGCCCAACGGGCAAGTAATTGGAACCAGCATAATGTATACAACGGAAGCAGGCCGCACGGGTGCGATCGCTGTTCTGAAGCAAGTGGCGGTGCCTGCCCTCGTGGACGACCAAACCTAGCCAGTGGAAGGTCTACCCACGATAACAGCTTGACAGCCTCTCTACCTACCGCCGCAGCCTAATCTTCTCCATCTTCCGCGTCTTCACGTCTAGCACATGAATACCTTTGGCCCCCTCATGATGCCATTCAAAGAGGATCTTTTCCCCAGATGGGAACCACTTGGGGTGTAATTCCTGGCCGGGGAGATCGGTCAACCGTCGAAGGTTCCGGCCATCCATGTCCATCAGGTAAAGATTGTAGTTGCCCGATGGACTGAGCCCGGGATCGTCGCGGTTGGAATGAAATACGATCTGCGAGCCATCAAGCGAAACCTCCGGAAACCAGTTGATGGCGTCGACCTTTGTCAGCTTGCGCAGCTCCGAGCCGTCTGGCTGCATCAGGTAAATGTGGTAGAAGTCGTCGTGGTCTTGGTTGGATGTAAAAAGTATCTCTTCACTCGGGGTCAGCCGAGGATACCAGTTATCGGCCTTCGGATTAGAGAGGGGTTGGGGATCCGACCCGTCCAGCCGGACGACGTACATCTGCACACGCTCGTCAGGCGGGATCGCATTAAATACTAATTGCTGACCATCCGGAGACCAGTACGGCTCTACATTGTAGCCTGGCAACTTCGTAATGCGAGTCAGGTCAGTGCCATCTGCATGGATGGTAAAGATCTGCGCCCCGCCATCCACATCGGCATGGAAGGCAATGCGCTGGCCATCGGGTGACCAAACCGGCCCCTTTTTGATTCGCACTTCCGGCCACTCCGTCAGTTGCCGAACGTTCGTGCCGTCGATGTCGGCGACGTAGATCTCCCTAGCCAGGGTCTCCTCATCGGGGGTGTAGAGAAAGGTGATCCTGTTCCCATCTGGCGAGATGTCTGGTCGGCCGATGTGGCCGGTGAGCTCGGTCTGGGCGAGGGCGGCTGGTGCCGAGAGCATAGTAGACAATAAAGCGATGGATAGCGTACGCATGGTTGATTCCCTTGGTTAGCAAGTAGATGATTTTATTGACCTAAAACGGTGGAAGTGCAGAGGGAAGGAGGCTTCTTCTCAACGAATATGCAATTTCACGGGACTGTCCCGGTGGAGCAATTGGGACAAATGATGCGAAGTGCATGTTCCTTGCAGTTACCACTCGAAGTGGCGTGGCAGATCATTAGTCTGAGAACATCATCGACATTCCCCGTAAACGCACGGTGCCTTGTCAACCTTTCTGCACCTTCTGAATGAACGCTCCTGCGCCCTTGAAGGCAATCGCGGTCAGATTGCTACGATCGTCCGTATAGAAAACGACCTCCTCGTTGAGGCAATGCCAATGCTTCAGCTCACCAAAAACCAACCTAACCTTGTCTGCACCGTTCGTCTCAATCAATACGTCAACTTGGTACTCGGTATATAGATACCTAACCTCATCGTTCGCGTAATGTCGATACATTCCAAAGGGAGAAACCCAGGTCGTCGTGTCTATGATCGGCTCGTGGTAAAGAGCACACTTGGGAAATACCAGATCGTCCATGCTGATCACTCTAAAACCATGCATGATAACAAAGTCTATCAAATTAATCTGTCCGGACTCCCGGTCGATGTAGAAATTGATAAAGGAGCATGATTCTCGTGTCGCGCCACCACCCAAATCCACTATCTCGGACAGATTTTTGTTAAATCGAAGCGATACGGTGTCCCTGATCGTGCCTCCCTTTGACGAGTCAAAGATCAAATGGCCGTACGCCGTCGTATATCTTCCAAGCTCGTAGCGAGCGAGGCTTCTTCCTTCGATCCACTGCATGATCTTCATGACGGACTCTCCATATGAGGCCTCTCCTTCAAGCCAATTATCTTTTAGCATCAAACTCAAAAAAAGCCTGCCTACTATATCAAAGTGGCGATCATGATTAAATATATCCAAAACAGTGTATGAAGTAAGGCAGCAATGGCCAGCGACCTGTCACGTCCAATGACCCTCCTAACACTAGCTATTCTCATCCCCGCAAAGACTAGCACCGTAATGGACAACACACCGATAACAAGCAACATGCTTCCTACCAGCCAGAGGCCCGCCAACAAATGCAATCCTGCAATCTCGAATCTCATCGCCAAAGAGATCAAGAGTGAAAGATATATCAGAATGGTCAATACAATCTTCATTACAAATACAAACTAGACGAGCAAATGCTTCAAGAAAAATATTAGACCACGTCCCCTTCTATCACACCAACCCTTCCTAATACGACTATTGCCTAAAGTCCGATGATACCGTACCCAACGATCACATATCTCGGTCTCATTGCCTGGAAGAATCCTTCACGGGAATCAGAAAATGAGTGTGATATTTAATGAATCTGTGCCGCACCATCCACTCTGCAAAATCTCTCGATACCACTATCCTGCGATACCAACCAAACCACTCTTGGGTGAAAAGCACATCATATTCGATATTCGTGTCAAAAGCTGGGAAGTAGTCGAGAATCTTATTTACGTATTTGGGTCGGAGACACTTTCCGCATTCTTCGACAGAGTCGATGATTTCTCCGCTACCGTCTAATTTGAAAGTCCTTCCAAATCGGGATCCCCCAAATTTAAGCGGAGCCGGTGAAATTCCAACATCAACCTGTACAAAGTGCTCAGAGACTCTTTCTTTCGACCCTATTAAGACCTCTCTTTTCTCTAAGCCCCACGTGTCCTTTAATAAATTGTATCTGGCATGATCGGTCAATAAGTATCCCGACACGCCATGAAAGCTTCCCCACAAGTATCTCTTGGTCAACTTGGGCTCCTTCTGCAGCGTCAAAGGACCAATCTGCTCGCCTATCGGTCTATTGCAACGGTCACAAAGCGTACCAAATGCCCTTCGCAGGTAATCATATCCATCCTCCTCGCTACCAAACGTTGCCGAGTACACCATATTTGGGGAGGATCTGTGCATCATGAACGAGGCGGCCAAATCCAATTCCTCCGTAGAAAAAATTGCATTAGTCCTTCTATCCTTGAAATGTGGCGCATCCCTTAGCTCGTTGACTATGGCGTGGTATACATCATCTTCCTCGATTCCGAACATTGCAAATCCTTCTTTGACCTCGATTCCCGCCGCTCTAAGCAACCGAACATGACGTGCATTAAATCTGCCAGAAATTGTTCTTCCAAATTTCATCAAGAACAACGTTTGTTAAGTGGGAAGGACGAGCATTGATACATGCTTGCCTTAGCACAAGAATGGAAGTCAATGCTTGAACGGATGGCCATCAAGTTCTTCATTGCAAAAGCCTCCTCTCAATAATTATCATCCAAAGCACACCGAACATCGAATGACCCAGCAAGTATCCGCAGGTCATTCTAGGCGAATATGGGGCAAAGCTGTCCAGGAATAATTTGTGCGGAGACTTCGAATCCACAAAATGATCCTCAAACCCATTGAGTACCGATAATAGTAGAAAGAACAAGATCGAACACAGAAATCCCAACATAATCGCGTATGCATAAGATGACACTTTCTCGTAAAAGCCATCTGAGCGGCTTCTCATCCTCCAATAAACCAACAACACAATAAGGTTAAGAATTATCAACGGAGACCACCCTACAATAAAAAATGGATTAAGTGGCACAAGACACAACACAAAATTATCTAGATCCACCATCAAGCCAACATACCGATCCTTTATCTCAAAATACTCGTAGTCATAGTATATCAGCAATTTACCTAGCTCATATGCTAGATAGGTGATCGATTTACGCAATACCACACCACAACAAAGCCACCTATCCTTTGTAATTTCTTGAGTCTCATACCGTCAAATCTATCATCAGACACTCAACTTGCGGTCAGCAGTAAATACAGAAAAAACAAGGTGTAGATCGAAGCAGAGAAAAGCAGGTAGCTGCTTATCGTGTCGTCCTCTCTTCTGACCTTCCGGACAATAGATTTCACAACAATCACCAAGCACATAATTGCAACAAGGAAAATACCGAGCATAATCGGATACGTATAGGTAATTGGCGCCAAGTAGGGAATCATGAATTTGGCTCCAAAGGCAAAAACCAAGAAAAGATAGATTAACACTACTATCATGTATTGCATCTATTAATAATCAGTTTATCGTTCATGGGTCAGACATCCAACGCCTCGTCTTTTTGCCAACAACCATTTATTGACTAGTTCTCAAATCAATTGACAAAGTTCACCAGCTTGCAAAACCACAAGGCTTGCCAAATTACTATCCTCATCCACCCCCATGCCAACAGTTTTACTGAGAGAATAAACTCGACTCTCCAGGCCAAAAACCAATCTAATATTCCCAAAATCATCGTATACAATTCTCAAGTCTACCTGGTCCGCAGTATTCAGATATCTAAGGTTCCGCCCATACGGATCGGGAATATTTCCATAGGGAGATACCCAAACACTTGTGTCGACCACTGGCTCTTCATAAGGTCCGTCAAGAGATATAGTTATCCTATCTCGGCACTTCTCCCTTTGGAAACCCTCCAGTGCAACGAATTCAATTAGCCTAAATCTCTCTGTCTGACTATCTATGTATAAATCAATGAAAGCCCCTGATTGCAGCGAAACTGCATTGTCATTGTCCATTCGTGAGGACAGCTCCTTGTTCAGTCGAAATCTAACCGTATCTGAGATGGTGCCACCCTTGGAACCGTCAAAAATTATCGCGCCATATTGCGTGGTGTATTCGTTCAATGCAAATCGTATTGATGCACGCGGGGAGGACCATGATTTTATCTTTATACTCATGCTATTCAACTATGGCCGAAGCACCTCCTCCGGTCCCAGTTTGAAATCATCAATGTGCTGTTGCCCTTATCTCCGTAGGTAGCTTGCCGGCTTAAAAGGGCTGCTCTGAATAGACACCCACAACAGCCCCCTCATCGGCCAGCCCCAACGTTCGAATTGATCCAGTTCGGCATGATCCAGAGGTGCGGTAGGATACAGGCCACCTACTCGCCTACCCGTAACAACCGATGGAAGCTTCGCCAGCCGGAACGCACATCAATGACCTCCAGCATCAGCATACCCTGACCGGTCTTAATACCATGCAAATCCAGGGACAATTCATTTTTGCCGGCCACCACATCCTGTTGGCGGCTGAAGACTCGACAGCCGAGCGCATCATAAATCATGACTTCAAGCGGACCTGAGCGTTCGGACCGTACCTGCAGAGCAAAGACATGCTTGAAAGGATTTGGCATAGCTACGACCCTCAATGTCTCGGAGGCAGCCTGCGCCATCTCTAGCTCACGTCCTTCTCGGGCATTCGTTCCCGAGCCAAACAGCAGCTGACCCAGGTCATGGCTACAACCAAAGCGATTGACCGCCTCAATCTGATAGTCAATCGCACATAGACCACCAATCGTAATCGTACCGTCTACGTTCGCGAACGTCTGCGTCTCCAGGCCATCGGCGGACAAGCGAATCTCGAAAGGGCCGGCGGTACCATCAGCGGTGACTGAGATTTCTCCTTGGCAAGTCGAACTGCCTTGAGTGACAACCGAGACCTCCAGGGAGGCCAAACCTTCCACAAAGCTCGTTACGACCAGCAAGATGGCAGTCATAAAGCGTGTGATCCAAATCATAGTGTGTAACTTTATATCCATGGTTCGATAAATTCACAAAAAAGGACCAGTGTTGATTTCCGCGGCTCTCATCCACATAACGCTATAGAACTACCAGGTCATCTTATGACCCTTGCCTCTCAATGTACTTCTCGACTATCAGAACAAAGACCAAGGCAAAGGTCGAATGACCTAGCAAGTATCCACAGATCATCCTCGGAGAATAGGGAGCGTAGCTCTCAAGAAACAGTTTATAGAAGGACTGGTCACCAACAACCCGGCTATCAAAATTATTAATATATGATAGTAAAACAAATGCTGCGATGGCCATCAAAAAACCCAAAATCATCGAAAGACAATACCATGATATTTTTTCCCTAAGGCCCTGCAAATGACTCCTCCCCTTCCAATAAACGAACAACACAAGAAGATTGAGAATCATCATCGGAGACCACCATCCGATAAAGAAGGGATTGAGTGGAACGAAATACAGCACAAGATCATCCAGGCCCACCATCTCCCCAACATACTTATCCTTTATCTCAAAGAATTCATAGTCATAGTATATCAGCACTTTAAATAACTCATAAGACAAAGAAGAAATTCGGTTCACGAGGAACCAAGCAATCACCCCCAAGCCAAATTTTTGCAAAAATCTAATACCTCCCATCGAAAACCTTTTAGTTGCAATCAATCTCGATTGGGACACTGGTCTTCAACTGCTCCACTATGCCCCCATACATCGGCCGTACAAAATCCCTTGCATGCAAGTTCGTTCTACCCTTATGGTCATCTACAAACTGACTCACCTCATTCATCAAATTTGACCATGTTTCATACCCGATATCGAAGTAGTCTTGATATGAGCATGCATCATTAGTCAATGCCTTCATTAGTCGTGGGAGTCTCACCCTATCCACCGCTCGTGTATAAAACTCCAAATTTCCATTTTCATTCGTCCTTAGGCCAAATTGTCGATGACCCGAAAATGGCTGCCTATGGCTTTCAGGTGTCGCAATAGTCGAAAAAATCCAACAACATTCCATGATATCAGATACAATCACAGCTCCATCATCAGCGACAAAGCTAGCTAAACCTCTGGCACCAGCATCAATGTAAAATATTGTAGCGGTTGGATCCGGCCCAAGCCATTGTTCTGACGACACTGGACTGAGGCCAGGGTAATCCTCAAATTCCCACGAAATATCAGGAGTTCCACCAAAGACACAGTTACTTTCAAAGCCATCCTTCTTCCCAGATGCCAGATCTAAGAAGTGCTCCCGGATCTCTTGGAACAACCGGTCAACATCGTCTGGAGATCCATCATTGTCAAAGTCCGGCATCTCAGTGATCTCAACGCTGAAATGATCCAAGTTAATGGCTGGTGAGTGCGCATTGTCCAAATTCTGATAGTAGAAATCAGTCCCAAGATCATCTAGTCTATCTACACAGCTTTGTGGCAGAGAATGATTGAAGAGATGCGCGTAGTCTACTGGGTCGATGCTCGAAGCTCCACATGCTCTTACTAAAAATAAGGGATCCCTCGCAAGTTCGTCCCTTACATGAGCGAGATTCGTCATATATGCCACATTTCCAAAAAGCTCGTCAAGACATGTCAAATCCAAGCAACCTGCCATCATTTCCTCGAACGATAACAATAAAGTGTACTCAGTCACATCTTTGTTGTACGTATCCTGTAGATTTTCCAACACAATTGGAATGTTTGACAAAGTAGCCTTCCAAATGCTCCCTAGGCTCTTTGCTGACTCTAAGGCAATCGTCGAAAATCCATCGTCGACTCCTGCAGGCACATTACCATCTAGCCATTTAATAGAAGACGCGAGGAAATCTAAAAGACCAGAGTTATCTGACATTAGCAATTCTTCAATCACCATCCCAGGATCGAATGTTTCGTCTATCGACGCTCCTACTTCGCCCGCCCAGACCGCTCCTGAATAACGAAGAATAGGCCAAAACAGATCTGAAGCGTTAGGATATTCAATCAAAAAGAAGTCTTTTAACGATTCGTCGGCCTTGATCAGATTTACGTAAGTTTGCACTGCCTCTCTCTTGAGGTCATCCTGCAAATCAGTTCTACCTAAAAGATTGCTAACCTCCTGGTAAAGTCTCCTGTTCTCCGCCACAAATGCAATAGTTTCGTAGTCCACTACCCCATACTCCTCCAACAACTCCGCCACCTCCACAAACGTAGTCATCGACATCTCATACCCTAAGAGGGTCATTTCATAATATCCGACCAGCAGATCCCCTCTGGATGCGCGTTCTGCGCCGGGCAGGGAGCAGGTTTGATCTCTGGCCGCGATCAGGTGATTTCCGTCGCCTTTACGAGATCGATTAGCAAAAAACTCGAGCACATGCTCGAAGTTTTTCTGTCCCAACTTACCCTGAGCGCACTGCGTGATCTGCTGCCAGGCGGCACATAGTGCATCTTCGGAGGGGTCAGGCTCGGGCCCAGGAAAATTGCCACAGTTCTCCATCCGCTCCAGGAATGCTGGGGAGGCCGATGAGACATTGGTGTTCGAACCGCCACCTCGATTCACTGGTGAAAAAGGCCTAGACGGTGAGTCCCCAAGGCAGAATTCTGTTTCCACACCTACTTCTGTTAATCTGAGGACAAGGATATTAGTGTATGACGATGGGTCTGACTTGCAGCCCTTTTGACCGAGACATCTGACGAGAGTCACTTCTACCTCTGCTCCTGTACGCGTGAAGTCTTTAATACAGACCGCTTCTGCGCTCTCGCCATTACCATCTAAGAAGACATTGAACTCGGGGTCAACCACTCCGCTTGTTTTTCGATCGTGATTTGAAACCACAGTCATCTCGACCAATAGCTCTTGAAAACCTTCATCCGAAAGACTATCTATATTTTCAAGTTTGTCATACAATGTATCTCTAGTCACAAACTTTAGATACAGATCTGCACTATCAACTAGCGCCAGTACAAAAGAAGTGGTGAGATATTGAGGGTTTTTGACAAATGGGACAAGGGCTAGTTTATCAGAGTAGACTATTGAGCTTCCTAGATCAGGAGTTCCGTATTCTCTAAATAGATCATCAAAGTAGGAGTGATCCCTGTCCAGTGAGATCAGAGCTTGCTGTAAGGTACGTAGAGGAAATGAGTCGAATGTCTCATAATAGTATGGAGTCCAGTAGCAGGAACTGTCCTCCAAATCTGCTAAACCATTGCCGTCATCGCAAGCAGAGGGGTTCAATTTGGGATGTAGGCGGATCTCCCTGCTAAGAATTACATCTCCATTGGTATCTATCAGGACAAGACTGCAACTTCCAGTGTCTCTACATATGGTAGTACTCAAACTATAGGGATCCGAAAATGCTTCCTCTGGAGCCCAGATGACACAAGCGATTTCACTGGAATCAACACCTATCAAGCAACCGGAGCTGAAATCTAGAGATAGGCAGCTATCAGCTGGTACGGCATATTCTGACATTATCTGCTGCGGTATGAAAAGATCAATTTCGACGAGTTCATTTTCACTTTTCGAAGATTCCGCCATTACCGAATATGATCCGCAACTTAGGTCTCTCAGAATCAACCGGTTGCCATAGGTGGTGTATAACTGGCCGTCAATGGTCACGGAATAAGGAGCTACACCACCATCTAGAATTAGCTCGATTTCCGCATTGGATGATCCATCATCAGACCGATTGATAAGAGCAGTCACGACAAAGTCTTCGATGTTAAGAGGATCACAATCTGCACCTTCGCAATCCACACACGTCCCAACGCAGTACGCGTCAAAGTCACAATAAAAAAGATTGTCGCTCAAATCAGCAGACTGCAATTTTGCACACAGAGACGCCGTGCCTTCGGGATAGGGACTGACCAACTGGTTACTATTCAGATAAAGCCTATTGAGATTTGCAAGGTCGACCAGCGTACTCGGTATTGTTCCACTGATGTTATTTTCTGATAAATCAAGCTTCTCCAAGCTAGCTAGGTTTCCCACGACGCTCGGAATGTTACCGCTGAGGTTATTAGATGGTAGCGAGATTTCGATTACCTTGCCTTTATTGTTGCATTTGACTCCTACCCACCGGCATGGATCGCAATCGATAGTCCATCCAGTGTTGTTGGTCCAACTGTCTCCCTTCAGGCCATAGTAAAATTCGCTTAGAATATCATATTCAGTGGAATCTCTGTTGCAGAAATCGACGAAATCACATGCAAAGGAGTTCTGACTAAAATTATAGTCGATCAACGTACCGCATAGGTATGACATTGAGGCAGGGAATTGCCCTTCTAGACTATTCCTGTCCAGGTAGAGGTTAGTCAATGCTCCTAAATTCCCAAGGGTGGTGGGCAGCTGGCCCGACAAATTATTAGATCTCAAATCTAAATAGAAGAGGGCTTGCAAATTTGATATGTTATCGGGTAGCACTCCGGAGAGGTTATTGGCCGAAAGGTCCAAATAAGACAAGGCTACGAGATCAAACAGTTCCCAAGGAAGGGTATCACTGAGATTATTTCCAGATAGGCTCAATGTCATTAGGGATTCCAATTCTGATATCGACCCCGGTATACCTCCACTTAGTTTGTTATTCGCCAGATCAATGCCGATAACATTACCCTGCTGGTCACAAGCAATCCCTAACCATGCGCAAGGTTCGCAATCTGACAGCCACAGATCATCTTTTTTCCACTGTGGCCCACCAGTTGCAAAATACAACTCCTCCAAAATCTCAAAGCTTGGATGACAAATAGTACCATTGCAGTTGCAGTTACCATCCTCAATGTCATTAAAAGTATCTGGATTTCCATCATCGCAGGGGGTACCAGCCGGCGAGCAATCAGTAAATATCGTGACCGAGTCAGTCTTGACACAACCGTTTGCATCGGTAATCGTGACAAAGTATTGCGAGCCGTTGCCAGCAAGGCCATGGATGTCCTCGGTAGTGTCCTGGGTACTCCAAAAATAGGCGTATGGCTCTGTCCCTCCACTCACTGTGAGTTCGGCTTCCCCATCGGACGCACCTAACACGGACTCATTTGTCCCCACCACGTTGGACAACATTGCGGCTGGCTCCACGATGGAGAAGGCCTGCTCACCAGCACATCCGTTGGCATCTGTTATGGTAACAGTATAAGAACCCGCTGACAACCCTGCGATATTTGATGTCGTATCCCCTGTGGACCATACTACATCAGGGAACCTCCAATAACCTACTTTTTGGAGATAAAGATCGCTTCCGATGACATATTTCCGAGTTCAGGATAAATATCCGCACATGATCAACATGAGCGGGTGTAGATATCATTCAAATTCTAGGATTTTTCATCCGACTATCGGTCGGATTTGGTCGTATTTTGCTTGTTTGAGCCCTTCAGGACCTGATTTTCTAGTGAGCCATAGCCTTCAGATATGTTGCTCTGCGCATGTTGTAGCAAATATTCATCAAGGTAATGGCAGCCGTATTTCGAACTATCCCGACCTGACTAACTATTACACGACCCAGCTGCTGATGTATGTCCCCGAAGACGTGTTCTACTCTCGATCGTACTTTTGACTTCCTCGTATTTACTGCTTTTTCATTCTCGTTGAGTGGTTTATTTCGGTAGCCCTTTCGGTGTATTCTACTTACTACATCCCTTCGTTTTAAATCATCTTCTATTTCTTTGCTCCTATAGGCAGAATCCCCATATAGCTCATGGTGACTATCTGTTTGTTCCAATAGATCCTCCAGCACCTGAGAATCATGGACGCTCGCCGGCGTAACCTCAAAATTAGTAATCAACTTACTGCCTTTGTCCACCTTTATGTGGTTCTTATAACCATATCGACTTTGCTTATTCTTCTTGGTCCAATCTGCATCCGTATCTTTTTGACGTGACTTGTTCATAGACCAATCTGTTGGCTTTTTACCCTTTTTGATCTCATCATTCTCTTTGCGGCTATTTCGCTGTACCGGCGCATCTACGATACTGGCATCCACTATTGATCCATTATTCACAATCAATCCCTGATCCCTAAGCTGAGATGTCAATAAAACGAATAGCTCATCGATTATCCCTCCTCGAGCTAACGATTCGTTAAAATCCCAAAATGTATTCGCATCTGGTACCCTGTCCCCCAAACTAAGTCCCAAAAATCGTTGAAAGCTCAATCTATCCTTAATATGATACTCCAGCTTCTCAAAGGAAAGACCATACGTTGATCGCAAAATCAAGCCCTTCAACATCATTATCTTGTCAAACGAAGGTCGACCTCCCTTACTTGGATCTGCCTTCTTAAAGACTCGCTCAACCAAATCCCGGTAATCCTCAAAATCTATGTGCTTACTCAATTTCTCCAACGGGTCTCCCATCTTTGACAGTTCCATTAACCGAAATTCCTCATCATATAGCGTAGATGCCATCTTGCCTCGATTTGTTTACAACAAATTACGATTTTTTCTATAGGTTTCCGGAGCTACCCATCATAAGGTGTCGTCCCACCATCTGGACTCACCGATGAACCTCCATCTTGTTCACCAAAACAACTGATGTGCTCTAGGGTAAGATTAACATGGATGTCTGGACAAACCGTACCTACGCAGTTACAATTGCCATCCTCCTGATCTGCATATGTGTTAGGGTCGCCATCGTCACAATTATCACCCGCCGAAGGACATCCTAGCGCACCGATTACAACAGAATCCACACCTGAGCAAAGGTTGGCATCAGATACAGTGACATAGTACACACCAGTTGACAGGCCAGTTATAATGGTGTCCATGCTACCATTGCTCCATAGGATCGAATAGGGTGGCTCACCCGAAGTTATCGATACGTCCGCACTGCCGTCATTTGCTGAAGGGGAACTCGCATCGACACCGGTCGCCTGAGGCACTGGTAGATCATTCACCTTAATCTGAATAGAATCACTTCTAACACATCCCGCCTGCGTAACAATTGAAACATAGAACATTTCGGAGGCAATCGGCGCAACCTCAATCGAAGAAGAGGTTTCGCCAGTACTCCACTCATAGGATATGCCCCCTCCTGCAATCAAGGTGGTAGAATCACCCAAACAAATATCTTGAGATGGCGAGGCAGTGAGTTGATAATCGTCGAAAGTGCAAGCATCTCCATTACAAAAATCTTCAAAAGATCCCTGCCAAAGGCAAGAATTACCATGGTACCGAAAATCCACATTACGCGAACAGAAAGCCTGAAATTGTGGAGGGACACATCCGCTCAAATCATTACTTTGAACCTGCAAAAGGCCCGAACTTGTAGATTGGAAAAGATCTGCCAAAGATATTGGTATCGTCCCTGTGAATAAATTATTGTTCAGACTTAAACTTCGTAAATTATCTAGACCTCCAAGGCCTGACGGGAGGGAACCCGAAAGTGCATTCTGTGCAAAACTCAGAGTAATAACGCTAGCAAGATTACCTAGCTCACTTGGCAATTCACCAACAAAGTTATTATTCGAGAGATTACCCGTTTGCAGGCTCACCAAGTTGCCAAAAGACGTTGGGATTTCGCCAGACAAATCGTTATACTCAATAGACAACATTTCCAAGTTGACAAGCTGGCCTATCTCACTAGGAATTAATCCGGTAAGATCATTAGATCTAATTTGAAGTCGGCGTAGGTTTGACAACGCCCAAATACTATTTGGTATTATGCCCGACAAAAGATTATTGCCCAAATTTAAGACTTCCAGATTCGTAAGAGATCCAATTTCATTTGGAATAGTACCACTAAGATCATTTCCCGCAAGGTCCAGCGCTTCCAACTGATCAAGATTACCAATTTCAACAGGAATTGTACCAACCATGTTATTACTAAAGAGTGAGATCCTGGTGACTCGCCCAGATGAACAAAACACGCCAAACCAAGTACAGACGTCACAATCCACACCCCATCCATCTCGATTCGTCCAGTTACTACCATCTGCACTGACATATAAGGCCATCAAAGCAGCAGAATCAGGGTTGTTACAGTTTTGTCCAGCAACGTTGTTAGGCCATAGATATATTAGTAACAAAATCGCAAAGAAAGGCAGGTAGGTGTAGCTATGGCAATACATCAACACCTTAGATGGGGGAGCGTCAGGTTTCATTGGATGCAATAATATGGTCACTCCCAATGTAGGTAAAACATGACATATATCTTCATTACAACACAACTTTTTTTCCTTACCACCAAAGATAGCAGGGCAGTCCATGCCTCATCGGAAAATTTCGGTGTCCTTCTTGTGCAGGTTGCTTCATCTTATTTATTCATGAACGCGGTCAGATCATAAGCCGATAAGTCAAGACAGACATGGTTATATATAGCCTCCTTCCTCGGATACTTGAAACTCGATCCCTTCCGTCCACTCCAAGTTTCTGCAACAAGGCTTACGGCGGAGACCGACACAGATTCCCGGCACAACATACCATTTGACACTACGCATGACGTAGCTCGAGCCGAAGGCATCGCGGGTCTCGCCGCAGGAGAAACCACTGCCTTGAAGAAGCCTTGTGAATTAATAACCGGCCCTTGAGTGCGCATTAAATTTCACGGTGATCGACAAAATCAATTGATCAATGAAAAACCAAATGCAACATCACCAACGAAACCAACAACCCCACGCCAATCTGCCGGATACCCGTGGACTCCACCTGGATCAGGTCGCTCCACCTTCTAAATCCGCCACGCCAGCTCCCCGTATATAGCAGCACAAAGGCAATGACGATCACCCAGCCCGCGCGAACAAAATAATTCATCTCGGGCGCGAAATATTGAAATAGTAAGTGAAGAGGAATCGTGGCGAGGAACGCAAACAGCGCCAATTTATGATGCGGGGCGATCAGAAAAGCGGCGGCACAAATTAAAACCACAATACCGCAATTAATGTAGTAGCGGAGTTCATTTAAGGTGTGGGTAAACGCGGCCCCCGGATTCTCAAATTTGACATAGAGGAGCACAAAGCCCATCAACACCCCGGTGATCAAGGTGATTAAGATGGTCCGGCGTCCCACATTCACGACCTGACGCTCCGTCGCCTCTTTGTTGATATAGGTCCGGTAGATATCAATGGAGAACAGGGTGGCCAGTGAATTAAACGTCGAATCCACCGTGCTCATCAGGGAGGCAAACAGGGCACAGAGGATAAGGCCCTTGACGCCAATCGGCAAATAGGTTTTTACCAGATAGGGAAATGCCAGATCCGGCTCGACCAACGGGGTGCCTTGTTCTTGGAGGATGCCATACAGCGCAATGCCCGGGATCACGATCAAGGCCGCCATCACGTATTTGATCAGCCCGCCCACCATCAGCCCTGCCTGCGCCTCGCCCAAACTTCTGGCCGCCAGTGATCGCTGGACAATCGTCTGATTGGCGCACCAATAATTAATATTGAGCAGGAACAATCCGAAAATATGGATCCAGGGCAGCTGCTCGTGATCGGCGGGCAGATGGAGGTGCATGAGCTGCGGTGTCTTCTCGTAGAGTTGCGACCAGCCCCCCAGGTGATGGACCGCCGTAAACATCACGACGAATCCACCCAGCAGCAAAATCGTGAATTGAATAATATCCGTTTTGACCACCGCAGCCAAGCCGCCCAAGTACGTGTAGGTGGCCGAAAAAACACCCAGTCCCGCGATCAAGATCGCAATGCGTTTGATCCGGTCCTCGTGAATAAACTCCAGATATTCTGCGAATACCAGATCGGCCGCATAGGCACCCCAAAACAGAGCTGCCCCCAGCGTGATGGTGGCGAAGAGTGCAATATTGGCGATCGTGTAAAAAAGACCCACCGTCTCGCCTAGCCGTTTCTTGATAAACTGCGTAATGGTGATGATGCGCTCGCTCAGGTACATCGGCACAAAGAGGAAGGCCGCCATCAGGATGCCTTGGATGGCATTAATTTCCAGGCTCGCCTGGGCCAGGCCGTACAGGTAGGCCGACCCCATCATCCCCAAAAACTGGTAGCCATTGATGTTGGTCGCGATCGTGGATAGTGCTACAGAGTACCAGCGCAGATTGCGATTGCTCAAAAAGTATTCTTCGGCAGTGACCTCCTTGCCCGCGCGCCCGGACACGGCTGCTAAAAATACGATGATAAAATAGCCTAAGACGATCAGCAGGTCGAGCATGTCTCCGGTTTTTTCACGAAGTCAGTTGCGCAAGCCTGCCGCAAGCGGCGTCGGGGGTTCACCCAGCGGTATCCGACCCTGCACCTGAGGCATAGAAATCGTTTTCAACCGGGGCAGTACATATTTTGCAAACAGCCCACACTCGTCCAGATGCGGATACCCCGAAAAAATAAATGCCCGGATGCCCATGTCCATGTACCGGTTTAGTTTTGCCAGGATCTGATCCGGATTGCCCACCAGGGCTGCTCCACAGCCAGAACGAGCCCGGCCAATGCCCGTCCAGAGCTGCGCCTCGGCGTAACCCTCGCCATCTGCCAGGTCCCGCATGGTGGCCTGACGTGCCACTCCCAGCGATTTGGCGTCCAGGGCTCTTTCTCGAATTTCTTGACCGTGTCCGGCATCGGCATCAATGACCGACATTAATTGCCGGGCATACGCACGCGCCTCCGATTCCGACTCCCGCACGATGATGTGTACGCGTAATCCAAAATCCACCGACCGGCCATAGCCGGCTGCCTTTGCACTCATCGTAGCTATCAGATCCCGCAGTCGCTCCTCGGTCTCCGGCCACATGAGATAGACGTCACAATGCTCTGCACAGAGATCCACACCCGCGGGCGAATAGCCCCCAAAGTAGAGCAATGGCCCCCCATTTTGTTGATAGGGCTTGCCTGGAGCGGCCGGCAGGTGCAGATCGTAAAACTGACCGCGAAAATCGATCTCGTCCTGGCTCCAAGTCTGCTTGAGTATTTCAATGACCTCGCGTGAGCGCTGGTACCGATCCGCCGAACTCAAATCGGTGCCGGGTAAATTGCTGGAAATAATATTGATCGTCAGCCTGCCGCGAAGGATATGGTCAAGGGTAGCGATGGCCCGTGCAAGCATGGGCGGATGCAACTCCCCGCACCGAATGGCGGTCAGCAGATTGATTTGCGTTGTCAGGGGCGCCACCGCTGAGGCAAAGGTCATCGTGTCTTGCCCCACCTGATAGGAGGAAGGGCAGAGAATATTTCGATAGCCAAACCGGTCCGCTGCCAGGACAATATCCGAGGCGTTTTTCCAACTGCTCTTGTATCGCATGTCGTGTGCACCCAACCTGGCATCATCGCCATTGCATAGGGGGGCAAACCAGGCGACCTCACAGCCTTCCACCTGCGCCGAACGGACATTTATCTTTGCTTTCTCCATGATCGCATGCATAAAGTACACACAATCCAGCAGATGTGAGCTGGCGGGGCCGAGCCATTTTCAGGCCTACCCAGCCTCGATTAGGGCATACCTACCATTTCTAATTCATAGCCGATTAGCGACCAAAGCGATCTGAGGGCACATCTGTTCAAAGACTCCGCTCGATATCTGGACTTTGTCTTTCGCCTAATCCCGCAGCTTGAAGGGCCCGGCGGTCATCTCTTGAAAACAATCCACCGCCGCTTCTCCCTCTCTTTCGTCAAAATAGGCGACCACGTAGTCATCATAACAGGCAGGATTGGAAAGGTTGGCGAGCATATGGCCCATATGGGGAATGACAATATGCTGCGCGTTGGGAAAATGGGCGACCAACTCGTCTCCAAAGCTTGTTGGCACGACGGGATCGAGCGCACCCGTAAATATTAACACCGGGACGTCGGAGGCGATCACTTGATCGTACTCACCACTTACATCCACCACGGGCCACCGACCGCAGGCCTCACGTCGTTCTTGATAGACGACATCACCCAAAAACGATCCGGCAAAGGGAGTTTGCTCAGCGGTGGGCAAGCCAATTTCTTCAGCGCAGATCACCGACAGAAATAATCCATCGGCGAAAAATAAATTGGGTCCGATATCATTAAAATCAAATTCCGCAAGAAAGGGATCGTAATTACCACCATAGGCCTCATACACGATGTATGGAATGCGAACGTACTCGGCGTCGCTGTACAGCATGCCAAAGAATTTAAAGGCCATATCCGACCAAGTGATCTCGATTTCTTGGCCCTGCCCATCTGGTGCTTTGATCCGGGCAGGGGCGGACTCAAGTCGAGCCTGTAGCGCCGAGAAGAGCTGCGGAAAATCCGGGTATGCACTCGAACAAAGGGAGTCCCCGGCACACCGAGCAAACAATATTTCCATGGCCTGTTGAGCAGACGCTGCCCGGCTAATGTGGTTGTTGATCCATGGCAACGAGGGAGCATGGAGCACTGCCTTATGAATGGATCCCGGATGTCTATCGATAAAAGTCAGCGCTACCTTGCCTCCATAAGACACGCCGTAGAGGTTGATCTTGTCGTAGCCCAGCCATTGTCTGACCTCCTCCAGATCGTCCACGGTGTGCTTTGTGTTGTACATACCGAAGTCTATACTGTCACGGTACTGACGTAGGCAGTCTTCTATGTCTTCAGCTGGATATGCCGCGCCAAGCTGCTCCTCGATCGATGCCCGGGTCTGCAACTCAAGGCAGTGTAGTGGGTGGGATTGTCCGGTGCCCCGCACGTCCACGTAGACCAGGTCATGTCGCCTTCGGTAGGTGTCATCCAACTCTGTATAGAAATAACTCCAATGCGAGGCGCCGATCCCCGGCCCTCCATCAATCATAAAAATGGGAGGCAATAGATTTTCCCTGTCCGTCGCCGGGGTTACGACCACATGCAGGGGTATTTTCCTTCCGGACTTTGCCGCTCTGTCCTCATAGACTTCATAGGTACCGGTCAAAATTGAATCCGTAAAGCCCTGTGGCTGATGATAGGAGAGTCGTTCGAAAATAATATTTGGTCCGACCGCGTCAGATGGTACGCATGAGTGCATATAGCACGCAGATAGGAGAGCAGCAGTGACCTTACTGTAGAAGTGCATAAGTTAGATCATTGTCTGCAACTGTTGTCGATAGCGAGCAGGGGTTTGTCCGCAGTTGTCTTTAAAAAACCGTATCAACGCACTGCTCTCAGATAGTCCCATAAGATAGCTAATCTCATCCAGTGATTTATCCGATTCCGTCAGGTAAGTCTTTGCGAGATGGAGTAGAAGCTCGCTCTCCACCTGCTTAAAGCTGGTCCCTAATTCGCTCAATCGCCGCTGTAGGGTCCGTCTGGACAATAGAAGCTCATGCGCCACCTCAGGCACCGTCATTCTGCCCGGCTTCGCGATGAGAATGCACCGTTTGACTTGATAAATTAGTTCATTTTCTCGCGGCATCCGCTGCATGATATCCGCTGCTCGATTTTTTAAATCCTGCAATAACCCGAGTCCTTCACTTCGGTCATGGCGTCTAAGTATCGTGCGACTATAGACGATCTCCGTGGTGGGCTGACTGAACGAGAGGGTACAATTAAATAAGCGATAGTACTCGTGCAATACCCGGGGTCTCGGGTAAGAAAGATGGATGCGAAGGGGAAAGTAATGCTGACGGGTATAAGTAGCCAGGGATGTGACGTTGGCCAGCAGCGCCATGTCTAGTATCTGACGTCTGGCATAGGTAGGTTGGACCCTCCAAGAAGGATGTTCTTCATAAATCACCGCATAGTGATTGTGGTCAATCCTCAGCGAGCATTGCAGCGCGTCACTGATGACCGCCGCATAATCGATGGCATGGCGGATGGATTGTTCCAGCGACGTACTACTCCGCATGATGTCATCCACGATGGCGGTCGCCTCGTACTGAATCTGCTCGCCCATATGCAGTCCCAAACATGGATCGTTTAGGGTCCGTCCCAGCTGCATCAAGATTCTCACCACTGCCTCATAGCTGACATAATCTTGCTCTTCTGCTTCAGGCAGAGCCATGGACAACCCCCGCTTTGCTGCGTAGGAATACAGATCGTTGATGATCGAAGCCGCAAAGTACATTCCTCCAATTTGGCGCAAAATGTCAATTTCTGCAAAAAATGTGCGACTACTTTCGAGCCGTCTCTTTTGTCAAACAGAAATAAATATCATTATCATGGAAGCACGACGATTTCCCGCAGGCATCCTACCGGTGCTCCCGGTGGCAGACATCGACGCCACGGCCGACTATTATCTACAGACCTTACATTTTCAGGAAAACTTTCGACAGCGATCTCCCGAAGGTACGTCGACAGATGCCCAGCTGGCGTTCGAGGGGTCGACACTAATGATCAACCTTAACCCAGGCCAGGCCTCGCAAGAGGGAGGAGGTATTTATCTGTGGATCCGCCTTTACGAGAAAGATATCGATGCGTACTACAAGAGCCTAGTGAAGGCGGGGGTGCAGATCGTCGATCCGATCCAGGACCAATTCTGGGGAGACCGATCGTTTGTGATCCGTGACTGCAACAATTATTATTTGGCTTTTAATCAGGTGATTGGCGGATAAAGGTGATTGGAGCTGCTCAGAGGAGATACTTGATGTACTTCAATATCAATGCGTAACTCCACACCATTATTAACATCAGCAACTTCACCAGCTCGCTGATCTCCGGTAAGATCTGAAATAATGAAGCCAGGAAAATCCCGATCAGTAGATAGGCTATGTGGATCCGAAGAGGAGACTTCCCTTGATCAAGGCCGAGATCTGTAGGTAGGCCAGCCAGGAAGACAAAGAACAAACCAATCACCAGATTGTCG
The DNA here is from genome assembly GCA_965223165.1 of Saprospiraceae bacterium. Taxonomy (GTDB): domain Bacteria; phylum Bacteroidota; class Bacteroidia; order Chitinophagales; family Saprospiraceae; genus JABDMH01. Next base: position 140,908 of record CBDCVQ010000001.1, read on the forward strand.
TTGAGCTCCACCGTCGACGTACTGAGATAAAGTGCCAAGTAGGTTAGACCTACCGCGAAGAAAGTGAGGGTAGCGGAGGCAAGCAATAGTTCTCTCCTTGATTGCAAATGTTTGCCAATCGGATCCGAAAGTAGCAGCAAGGTAAATCCCTGGGGTAAGATCCTGTATGGTATGAAGAGAATTCCGTAAACGCACAGTAGGACGACTAGCAAAAATGTAGTCAAGTCATCATGACCAATTGCTAAATACAATACGGCGCCCACGATCAACACTGCCCGATAGCCCACTCCAATTGCCACTTTGAAAGCGGTTCGATTCCTGAGCGTGAATGTACTTAAGCGAAAGAGCAGGTCAGCGATCAGATTCCTTGAAATCATCACCTGCTTCAACACATCCTTGATACCTTCATTCTCTGGATCACTTGAAAGGACATCCAAGAGAGATTGTATGGCTTCCTCTCTTTTTCCTTCGTAGAATTGGAGTAGGCTGTAATTAACCTGAGAGAAACTATCCATCGGATCGATAGCCAGAACTTCGGTAACTAGTGCTCCAGCCACGCGAAACTCACGATTTATGATCTTCTGTAATATGATAAGGTTCTGGGCATAGGTACTCCTGGGGTCGAGGCTCAATAAAATCTGAGCCGAATGGGTCATCTCCTCAATATGGCCTTCCTCCAGATTGATCCGCGACAGGAGAGCATAGGTCTCCTCATTATTTGGGTCAATTTCCATGGCCCTGGACAGCAGATCCCTAGCAGCAACGTACCTCTTCTCCTCGATCTCGATCGTTGCATGCTGGTTTAGTTTCAATGCTGAGTTGGGATCTAGCTCCAACGATCGCTCGATCTCAGTCCTGGCCTTTGAAAATTGCTTCTGTGCTAAAGAGCAAATACTCGCGAGAAAATACAGTTCACTATCATCAGGACTTTGCTGCAGTAGCTGCTCCACTCTCTCTAGTGCGGCTTCGTACTTTCTTCTCTCGATCAGAAGAATTATTTCCCCGTAATCACTCATTAACCTACGTACCAGATACTCCTAGGAAGTACTTCCGGTGATTCTATGCTGTGCCGTTTACCTGCCAGCCTCCTCAAATTCATGACAATCTAGTCGCACCTCCTGCGTCTTCAACCCCTTTTCCATCAGGTTGCAATAGTGATTATCCATTTTATCACCGCCATAATACCTGCAGTTAAAGCAAGTCCGTTGTACTTGGATAATGCCTCGTTGATTTAACTGAAATATCAATTTCGTCAACGTGTCGAATATTCCGATGAGTTCTTCCTTTTTGAACGAAGACAATTCGCTGGAAATCGGAGATGCATATTCCGATAATTCATCGACCAGTTTGGTTCCTTTGGGGGTGATCGTCAGATTATATCTCCGGTTGTCGGCAGGCGAAAAATCCTTCTCCAGTAGCTCCTTTTCTAACAACACCCTGACGGCATCGCTGACCGTCGCCTTGGTGATGTTAAATTCCTTGGCCAGATAGCTGACATTGCAAAGATCGGTACGGTGATTGGAAACAAAGAGCAAGATTTGGATCTGGATGGGGCTAATCCGGTAGATTTTCGCTTGATCCCACAGCAGCGACTTCAATGCCTCTGACAGCCTTTCGAGACCGTTCACTATTTTTCGCTCTAACTTCAACCGCCAAGACGCTTAGATAAACAGGATGACCCCAAAGGTAGCAATCCCAGTTTTACCGGGCTAATGACACCCTTCCATTTCAAGGATGAAATACCCCTTGCTCGCTATCTCTGCCGCCCACTGAGGTCTGAGATCCTCCATGTGGCAGAGTCTACATTGCTTGGAAGTAAGGGCTTGCCCTTCCTCTCCTTTTGTTTTGAGGTATGCTCTACCATAATTGTAAATGGTATTTGCATCGGTTATCTCAGCGGGAGCGATGATGTCGAAATGCATGACACCCCCTGCTTTCTTGGCGACGTAAGTGTCCCAAACATTTACTTTTCGTTGCATTGTGCGTTACATTTTTTCGGATAGCGAAAAGCAGCACCCACTCTTCAGGCGAGTGCTACTTCATCCGCTAAAGTAAGGACTCCTAACTTATAGAGTCAAAAAATTTTAGCCTTTCACATCGGCCATGGAAGCACCAAAATTGATGTGCAGCACATTTCCGTTTGGTGTGACGAGCGCGGGCACGGATTGGACTCCTGCGGTTTCGGCTTCGTTGATCCGACTTCGGTCTTCACCAATATGCACGACCTCTACTTGGCTTGCTCCTACGAGATTCACGATATCATGTTCCGCACTTACACAGACGGGACAGCCCGCATGATAGAAAATTGACTTTGCCATCTTAAACGATGTTTTTACAGTGATTGCATAATTGCAGATCAAATATAGATAGGAGTCCTAACTTATGCAAGTAGATCTCGGATCTTTTGTGACCGATCCACGACAATTGCCTAGGCTGCCGTAAAACTACTCAGACCAGGAGCCAAACCAGCCATCGCATCAGCCCCACAGCAGAAACTGCACAGCCGGCCCGAAACACAAGGCTTCAAGCCGGCCTATTCTATATTTGTTTCTCGCAATACCCTATTTCAGAGCACAATCTACCCTTCTGGCCAATCCAAAATGGTCCCGTCCTGGTCCGGTTCCTTAAAAGCGTTGGAAGCTTCTAGCAGTGCATGCATGGTATCCAGATCCTCTGGGTCAAGCCAATGACTGAAAGCTGAAGCCCTTTCCATCACCCGCACAAATACGCTCGGATCAGCCTTCCTTGTCAATCTTCTCAAGGCCAACACATAATCATCACGGTATACTGTTGGGATAATGATCTTCGCACTTCCTCTCCCAACCAGTTCTGCATTCATCATAATTCTCGCTACACGTCCATTACCGTCATCAAACGGATGAACCTCGCTCACCAGAAACATGATATACATCGCTCGAGCAATTGGGTCATCCAAAGAGGCCATCAATGCGAAACCCTGCTTCAACGTTCCAATGACCATCTCTGGTGCGACAAAAACTGTATCACCTGCCCGATTCTCTTTGGTCTTGAATGTGCCCGGATTTTCTGCAGGTCTACCTGCCAATACAACCGCATGGCGAGTTCGTAAAAGATCGATTAATTCATCTGCCGAATTCGGATGAATCGACATCTCCCTCTTGTCACCAACGATCTGGTAGGTCCCTCGAATATCATGTGAATCTGCAGTACGCAGTGGAATGTCGCTCCCACCGTATACAATCTCTTTAGCTTCCTCTACCAGGAACGTGGTACCCTCAATATAATTTGAGAAGTAAGCTTCAAAGAATGCAAAGTTTCTAAAGGCTTTGTCAGTTTTCGTTTTGGATTCTCTTATCGAAAAAGTGCTTTGTTTCAAGTGAGCTAGCAAAGTAGAAAAGAGTTCCAGTCGGCGAGCATCATAAGGTTCCCCAATTGCTTGCGCAGTAGCACGGGTGGAAGTCAATATTTCACTTGACCTTGTGGCCAGCATGGAACCAATAATCAGATTCAATTTATCAAAGGCTTTTGCCATATCAAGTTCTTCGGCGATCACTCTTGCCCTATCTCTGACTTGATTTAGTGCATCTTCTCCCCTTGTAGTTAAGATCGTCAACAGCCGTTCCTCGATGATTGCCTGCTCAACAGTCCGTTTTTCACCGTCTACAGCTCTGCTGGGTGATAGATTCTCCAGACAGGCCCTTTCTAAAGAGGACACCTTGAGCTCATGCATATAAATACCATCGTCTGCCAGCGGACCTGGTCCTGCGGCAATTCTAATATTCACGCCGGGCCACCGATAGACTCTCCGGGATCCTGCTGTTAGATAGACATTGCTATGAGGTGAAATTCTATATTCTATAGCTGAACGATGTGAGATGATTGCCTCTGGAAACACGTGTGAGACCAACAACCAAATATTTCGCCTAACAATCTGCTCGACCGGATCATCTAGATTAGATGTGTATACTCGTGAGAATAACGGTCGGATCCGACCCTCTGCCAACATACCCCTGATACGTCTCGACTCACTTGAGTTGGAACTAGCAAAAATGATTTCGGGCAATTGACTCATTTCAAATTTCTGCGCATAAAAGGGTAATCGAACTCTAATATGGTAAATAATTGCGCATAAATAGAACTATTGGGCAAATAACTGCGCGCAAAATGGCAAGTCGGCTAGAAAGTGCGCATAAGAAGCACCAAGCTGTCGTAATGGGCCTCAGCGTACCAGTCCGTAGAACTAAGCAGCCGGCCCGAAACACAAAGCTTCAGGCCAGCCGCTTCTATACTATCAATGTGAGTGAACGCCCCTACCTCACATCAAACCGATCCGCATCCATCACTTTGGCCCACGCGGCCACAAAGTCGTGGACGAATTTCTCGTGGCTGTCGTCCTGCGCGTAGAGCTCGGCGTAGGCCCGCAAAATGGAGTTGGAGCCAAAGACCAGATCCGCCCGGGTAGCGGTCCACTTAAAGTCGCCCGTGGCGCGGTCGCGGATCTCGTAGAGATTTTTGCCCCTGGGCTCCCATCGATTGTCCATGTCGGTCAGGTTGACAAAGAAATCGGTGGTCAAGGCTCCTACCCGATCGGTGAAGACGCCATGCCGGGTACCCCCATGATTGGTGCCCAGTACCCGCATGCCACCGACCAGGACGGTCATTTCGGGTGCGGTGAGGCCCATCAGCTGGGTGCGGTCAAGGAGCAGCTCCTCCGGGGTGACCACATAATCTTGTTTGATCCAGTTGCGATAGCCGTCTGCCAGGGGCTCCAGCGGCGCGAAGGAGTCAGCGTCTGTCTGCTCCTCGATCGCGTCGCCACGGCCTGGAGTAAAGGGGACAGCGACATCCACGCCTGCGGCTTTGGCGGCTCGTTCGACGCCCAGGTTACCTGCGAGGACGATGGTATCGGCCAGGCTCACACCAGACTCGGAGGCGATGGGTTCCAGTGCGGATAGTACACGGCCTAGTCGTTCAGGCTCATTGCCTGCCCAGTCCTTTTGCGGGGCCAGGCGGATGCGGGCGCCATTGGCGCCTCCCCGCATATCGGATCCGCGGAAGGTGCGAGCGCTGTCCCAGGCGGTGGCGATCATATCCGCATCGGACAGGCCAGCAGCCACAATCTTAGCCTTCACGGCGGCAACGTCATAATTGCTGTTTCCTGCCGGCACCGGATCCTGCCAGATCAAGTCTTCCTCGGGCACGTCCGGACCTACGTAGCGGGCCTTTGGCCCCATATCCCGATGGGTCAGTTTAAACCAGGCACGTGCAAAGGTTTCGGAAAAGTACGCAGGATCATTTTTGAACTTCAACGAAATCTCGCGGTAGATGGGATCCATTTTCATGGCCATATCTGCATCGGTCATGATCGGATTGTGCCGGATGGACGGATCCTCGACGTCGACCGGTTTATCTGCCTCGGCAATCTCGACAGGCTCCCACTGCCAGGCTCCAGCCGGACTCTTGCGCGACTCCCACTCGTGGTTGAAGAGCATATCGAAAAAGCCGTTGTCCCAACGGGTGGGGTGGGTCGTCCAAGCTCCCTCCAGCCCGCTGGTCACCGCATGTCGGCCTACACCGGATTCGTGGGGATTGGCCCAGCCAAATCCCTGCTCGTGCAGGGGGGCACCTTCTGGGTCGGGGCCCAGGATCTCGGCGTTGCCATTGCCGTGCGCCTTGCCTACGGTATGTCCACCGGCCGTCAGTGCCACGGTCTCTTCGTCGTTCATTGCCATGCGGGCGAACGTCTCCCGTACCTGGGCGGCCGTCTTTAGCGGATCTGGCTGGCCGTTGACCCCTTGCGGATTGACGTAGATCAGTCCCATCTGCACGGCTGCCAAAGGATTTTCCATCGTCGCAGGATCGTCCACATTTTCGTAGCGCTCGTCGCTGGGCGCCAGCCATTCTTTCTCGGCGCCCCAGTAGGTGTCTTTTTCCGGGTGCCAGATATCCTCCCGGCCAAAGGAGAAACCAAACATCTTGAGGCCCATGCTTTCGTACGCGATGTTGCCGGCCAGTATAATCAGGTCGGCCCAGCTGATCTTATTTCCATATTTCTTCTTGACTGGCCAGAGTAAACGCCGCGCCTTGTCCAGACTGGCGTTGTCCGGCCAGGAATTGAGGGGAGCAAAACGCTGGTTGCCCGTACCTGCGCCTCCCCGTCCGTCGCTGGTGCGGTAGGTACCGGCGGCATGCCAGGCCATGCGGATCATCAGTCCGCCGTAGTGGCCCCAGTCGGCCGGCCACCAATCCTGACTGTCGGTCATCAGGGCGTGCAAATCCGCCTTGAGGGCGTCGACGTCCAAGGATTTTAGTTCTTCTCGATAGTCAAAGTCTTCGCCGAGCGGATCGGTCTTCCCGTCGTGCTGGCTCAGGATGTCGAGGTTGAGGGTATTGGGCCACCACTGGGTGACCTGTGCTTCTGTCTGTGTGTTTGCCCCATGGGTGAATGGGCATTTGCCATTACTTGATTGATTCATAGATAGTTACTTTCTAAATGTGCCTGTGATTTGAAGTCTGATGTCTTCTACGTTAAAATTCTTTATGCCTTTCTTTTCAAAATAATTGCTAATCAGTTGATCCAATTCGGCATCCTCGTAGTCCTCGATGCGATCGGTCTCTGCGCAGTAGAGGTGGTGATGATTGGTCACGAGCTGATCATACCGCATGATGCCGCCTTCGGTCTTGACCCGGTTTAGTAGATCGTGCTCGACGAAGAAGTCCAGCACTTTGTACACCGTGCCCACCGAAATGTTGGGATGCTTAGTCTTGATGTACTCGATGATGTTGTCGGCGGTGGGATGGTTGGCCAGCCGATAGACGGCCTCCAGGATGGCAATCCGCTGTGGGGTGACTCGCAGGCCCTTAGCGGAAAGTTTTTGGGCAAACATCAATTCATCCATGGGCAAGTGTTCTTAGATGAGAATTATTCTCACATGAGAGTAGGGCAAATGTAAGCATTTTTGGGCAAAGGGGAGCTTAGAAACGTTTTTCTATTGCCAGGTTTCCTTAGCTGCCAGAAGATGGCCAGCAAATTGTGTAAGCAAACTGACTGGTGAAAGGGAGCGATTTGGACATTGATGTGCCCCTGTTTTCTCGCCAGTAACTCGATCTGATACAATTAGGGCTGCGGCGTCATATTTCTGCTCAAGTATCAACTTTCGGCACAAGATCTCGTATCGATCCACGTAGGAAGTATTCTTAAATTCAGGGAACACTTGATAATGCCGCTCAACAGTTTTCACAACCCTCATCGTCTCTTCGCTCCTTTCAAGCAGCATGAGGAATCCCAGGAATGGCTGCTGCAACTCGTTGTGCCTCTTTTCGCCCAGTGAAAAGGCATTTTCTCTGAAGGCTGTCCATAGATCCGTTGCGGAACCAATCGCCTCCTCTGCTCTATTATTGAAATTATTTCCGAAAGACCCAACCTGAGATTTGAGTTCGAATACAGCTATCAAACGATCGTCGGAGATTACTAATACATCCCAAATCTTCGACGGTCTGAAGAAACCCGGAATTACAAGATCGTTCTTGCCAGCTGTAAATATTTCTTCATCGCGATAACCACAATGTTTGGCCACCTTCCTGATTACCTCAGTAAATCCATCCAAGGTCTTGCCACCGATCACAGCACCGCGGTTACCTTCTTGCGTAGATACACGCGATCCACTTCTCGTCGTCCAAAAGTGTTTTACAGCCTTGCAAAGGGATTTATCAAGATCCGACGGAAGAAGGTTCATTCTCAGTCAGCACTTTAAGTGTCCGCTCATTTTTGAACAATCCAAACTCTTCGTCAAATCTTCTCTGCATTAGTTCGACATATTTAGGTTCTACTTCAAAACTGATAGAGTTCCTACCCCATTTAGCTGCTGACATCATGGTGGTACCTGAACCAGCAAAAGGATCCAAAACCGTATCTCCCCAAAATGAAAACATCCGCACAAGTCTCGAGGATAACTTTTGAGGATAGGGGGCGGGATGCCTAATAGTGGAAGCTCCTGTCACGTTCCAAATTTGTGTAAACCACTGATTGAAGTTCTCTTCCGAAATCACCGATAGCCGGCGTTGCTTATTAGTCGGCTTTCGATAACCTCCCGGTTTTCGAAGCATCAGGATGTACTCCATATCGTTCTTAATGATGCCGTTGGGTTCATAGGGCTTGCCCAAGAATTTCGTATTTCCTGATACCTCAAAACTGGCATTAGAGATTTTGTGCCAGAAGATCGGAGCGAGATTATCAAACCCGATTCTTTCGCACATTACCTGAATATCAGCATGCAATGGCACTACTTTATGTCTCCCAAATTTCCTACGCGATAGTAGCACGTCGCCTACAATGACGATCAATCTTCCACCTACCTCAATCTTTTCAAAGCACTGCCTCCAAACCTTCTCTAGCTCACCAAGAAAATCTTCATAGTTCGCGATTATGCCCAGTTGATCCTTCCCTCGTTCATATTCCTTTAGATTCCAGTAGGGAGGTGATGTGATCGCCAAGTGGACGGATCCATCTGCAATACCGGACAAATCTCTTGCGTCACCCTGGACAACCAGATGATCACTTGGAGTACCTTGAATTTCCCGACGGATCGACTCCACCGCCGCTGGATCTTTGGCAATGGCCACAATTTCTCTTTCAGCTGTTCGCTTCACTTTGTCACATATTTGGTGCTTTGGCCGATCATACGTCTTACTTGACCGGCAAAGTGATTCACGTTAAAGGTATGCAAAAGGACAAGGACTGGTCTCGTATCGTCGTAAAATGATATGAGGAAAGGCAAGGATATCTCATTTGAACAAATGGAAATGCACCGCCGACCCATTTCACCTAATATCTCTATCATTGCAGCCCAAACTTGCACCGACCTTAAATGACCGACAAAACGGGCATTCTGGTGATCAAACTGGGCAACGCCGAACGATGCGACCAAGCCGGCGACGCGGAACTATCTGCACGATTACTGAGAGATGGGCGGGTGATCGACAAGCCTTGGTCGCCCCGGCAACTGCTGGTGCGGGACATTGTACACTTCATCTGCACCTATTCGTCTGCAAAATGCCTGGCTCAAATGGATGGCCATTAGGTATCGCTTTCGTATTGGTACTCGCGCTCGGTCACATGCCCTCCACGATGGGTCCATCGTCGTACGAGAAATCTCGCTGCATCATATTCGAAAAACGTTTCGCTGTCTGGCTCATCCTCCGACGTCCTAATCCATTTAGAAAAAAGGCTAGCCGCCTCATCGGCATAGAAAAACCGCTTCGTGGCGATCCGCTGTTTGGCACGCATGGTAACCGACTCGGCCAATAGCCCATAGCGATCATATTGGTACGCCACGATGATGCCTGTCTGCATGGAGATCGGTTTTCGATCGATGTGGGAATGATGAACTTGCTGAATGATCCGGCCAGCGGCATCTCTTTCAAAGGCTCTTTGGGCTACAAGCTGATGCGGCGGCATGAAATAGTCGATACCTATGATGCGATTCTCCCCATCGTACGTATAGCACCGCTTGCTTATCATGCTGGCTATCCGATCTTGATATCTTACGGTCAGATCGCTGAGCAACCGTCCACCCAAAACGTCGTAAAACACCGTCTGGACAACCTCGCCCCCAGCGATCATGCATGTTGTGCTATGTATGCTCCCTTCCTCCGTATGGTGGATCTTCGTCCGCCGATCCACCTGGAGTGTGGGAGCGTGACCTTGCGGGTAGGCTATCCAGCCCAGTGGCATGTGATCATATTCGGATATCCTTCCATCGGGCGTCAGCTTCATGATAATCTGTGGCTCATAGACGTCACCCTCCTTCTTTAGCACGCGAATGGTGTGCACTGCGGGCCTGGCGAAGAAACAGGGGTGGAATTCATCGAATCCGAGGATGTATCTTTCGGTGTAAGTCATGATTGGTGTTGGGTTGTTTTTTTGCAACCCAAATCATGCATTGGAGATTCGTTATGAGAAGCCAAAGTGTTCGTCAGATTTGGTGTCCCGCAGATTTGAATGAGGGAGCGATTTCCACCAAAGGTGGAATGGAGGTCCAGTGGACCTCCAAGCGACTGAACCGCAAAGCGGATGGGATGACAGACATATGCATCCATACGTTGCAGCACGGAAAATCGAGGACTGCCAAAGATGGCGGGCAATGTGGCTTCGCAATAGATTGTCCGATGCATGTTTTGGGTTAAAGATGGTCTCACTAAGGTACCTCAATTACCATGAGGTTCCATATCAGGCAAGGGGTTTAAGTCCCGCACGTAATGGTCCAAAAAGGCTTTAATATCCGCCGAGGTGAGTTCGCGATATTTGCTCAGTCCATGATCTCCTCCTTCGTAAAAGTGAAAGCGGACGGGATGCTTGAGCCGGTAGAGTTCGGCCACCATGTCCATCGCATCCTCCGGTGAGACCCGCCAGTCGGACGAACCATGAAGTAGCATGATGGGTGTCGACTTGCAAAGTTGGTCCGCCCAAAATATGGGAGACCGATCTTTCAAAGCAGCCTCCTTGTTATTGGAATAATTAGGTATCAGCTGGGCGTAGACATGCTCCTCCATGGGTGGCCTTTGCGCGATCATGCGAATAGAATTTGTCACCCCTGCCCCTACGATGGCAGCTTCAAACGCACACGTTTCCGCCAGCACTCGGTAGGTCATGAGACCTCCCCTACTGTATCCATAAATCGCCATTCGCGACGTATCCGCCTCCGCCATATTTGCCAACATCGGGATGAGATGATGCACATCCCGGACATCCTTGCCGCCAAATTCCTCCATCCCTTCACTGCCGCCTCCGCCTCGATAATTGCTGGCAGCGACCACGTAGCCCCAACTGGCTATCCTACCCAATATGTAGGTGGCCCGCACTGCGTTGAGTGCGCCAAAATCTCGATTGCCGCCCCGATTAAACACCACCACCGGGTAGGTGCCTGGCTCCTTGGGTGTAGCCAAATAGCCATTGATCTTCAGGCCATCGGACAGGTATGTGATGCTGGAGATGTCGACGCTCTCGTTAATGGCCTGGTAGGTCGGATTGCCCTGGTGTACTGGAAGAATACTGTCCGGCAGCATGACCGGCTCTCTTTTTAATAGCTGTCCATCTTGGGCCCAAGTAGGGCCGGAGATGCAGAGAAGCATGATTTGGAGGAGGAGAATCTTCGGAGGAATCATCTTTAGGTGGTAAAATAGTTTGCTTTCTAAATTAATCCTTGCCGACTACATGGTGGTCCGCTTCAAAGAATATTTCACGTCACGTCCCAACTTCATGGTCTCCTCCCTGATCCTCTTCCGTCTCCGCTGCCCAGATACGGCCAATCGGGTCATCCCTCACCCAGCTCATTTTCGAGCCGGCTGATCATGCCATTCGAAACATCAATTATGCCTTCTAAGCGTCGGGCGTAATTGTCCGCGACCCGCTGCTCCAAGCGCACAAGCGCCTTCAGTGACTGACTCTCCCGAAGCTCGTCCAAACCAATGATGTGAGGAATCCAAGAAATCTTTACTACGAGAACTCCTTTTGTATAGAAAATAGCATTTTCTTTACATATTGATCTGGCCTTCATCCTATTGTCCCCATTTTTGTGTACTGCGAAATAAGTGGACCCTGCCCTCGGTCCAACCAGTGAATATCCTAAGTGGGCGGTCCCGGCAGCCATCTGTCTTCGCAATGTTCTGATCGAATCGATATGAAATTCCAATGATCAATTGGGACCACTGCTATGAGCGCTCCGCAAAAACAGCATCCAATTTGATCACGTCCCGGCGTGGGTCCTCGAGGCGCTCCAGGTGCCCCTGTAGCGCCAGCTACTGTCGGCCTCCCTCCCGCCCTGCAAGCACCCCAAGGTCACTGGCCTGAATCGGAGCTCCGAGCAGACGCAAACATGCTGGAAATGTAGATTCAACAGCGCTAACTCCCGATCTTCGGCTGCAAAACAAGCCTCGTCCATATCCCACTCAAACACCAGGATGTCCATCTGCTCATCATCGAATACCTGCGGATATCCTTCTGCGCTGCGGATCATCTGAAGGTACGCTTGTCTCCATTGGAGAGGCCCAAGGGTTGATCCCTGTCTACCTGGACATTATTTCATAATGAAACAGAACACTGCCAGTCATCGAGACATTCAGTAGATAATGCACCCTTTGCTCCCGGAGCCAGACAGGAAAAAATCCACTGCGACGCAGTCGGCACGAAGTTCGATGTCCTCGGTGCACGCAAATAAAAGAGCTGATGTCAACTGGGAAGTGAAGAGGTTTGCATGGTGTGTGGTCTTTGTAGATGAAAGGGCAGGGCCCCAGCTTACGGTACGTCGATTCGCATTTTTCCAGGTATACTAAAGCACGGTGCAAAGATAGGCACTAAGTGCGGCGGTCGATGGACTATGAATCTGACGAGCCAAAATGCGACCGCTTGCCTATCCTACTTTGCCATTACAATCAGGATTCGAAGACATTTTTGGCAGGGATAGTCGGCCTTGATCATGCCAGCTAGTCGTCCTACTTCTTTCGTCCAGCACGCTAAGGACTCTCTGGTCGCGTGGCCAAACTTCCCCAAAGACCACTAAAGCGTATCAATACGCCACCAAGGGCAACAAGTGCAGTAAGGGTAGCTTGAAAATTTGACAAGATTTGTTTCTGCTCCAAAACTACGAAGGCACCGATCCCCACTAAGAGCAGGACCAATACAATCTGCAATGAACTCCAGGTGCCTTGATGCAGCATTTCTTTCCGCATGGCTCGATCTAATTTTCTATCCACGATCGAAAGCACGAAGTTATTGAAGCTTTGATTCATGAGCACGAGATTGTTCTCGTATCGTATGAGGCCCTTCTGCAACAGCATCCGTACGGTTTCGCCGTCCTTGCTATTGGCAAATCCGTCGGTCGCAAGATCGTAGATGAAAAATTTCTCTCTCTTGCTGAGGTTTGACCAAATAGCATAGTAGTATGGCTCCGCCAAACTTTGAATCTCCAGTATGACATCCTCCGTGTTTCCTTCATTTGCTTTCACGAGCTCTTTCAGTCCCTGTAAATACTGGTTTCTACAGAGTTCTTCCTCCAGTTTCAATGCATTGGAGCTCGGTGATTGGAGATCCAATCCAAGAAGCCTTGCCAGAAACTCCTTCCACCAGGATTCTCGACCGATCTTCTCGGATCGTTCTTCCTTCTGCGTATCAAATGCCATGTCCGAGGGAGGCTCTTGACCATGAGAGGTGGGCAATGGCGAATATAGTTTTACAAATTTCGCAAAGAGCTGCTTCCATTTCGTTTTTGCATGGCGGTAGCTTTGATATTCCTCTCGGAATTTATCGTTCCATTGCTGACTATCACTCTTCTCGATCATCGTTTGATAAAATTGCAGATGCAGCAATGGGTGGATTCTTGATTTAATGATCATTTTTTTATCTGTATATCGGTCAAGCTTGAGTAGAACCTGAAGCTTAGCTTCCCATGCCTGGTGGTTATTGACTTGGCTTTCAAAATTATCTACCACGATCAGGTCCTTTTCTGCAAATGTCGACAGGTCTACCGAACTCACATCCTCAACGACTTGCTGGAGGTCTACGCGGACATATTTCCCTCCGCTTTCTCTCAGGCGTTGGAGGTGATCGTCCAGAATGGCATCCGCCTCAGAGTCAGGCATATCAATGAGAAAAATCCGGCGGTAAGCGCTGCTATCTAAGGCTTTCTTACAAAACCTCATTGCTCCACTGAAGTTGCGGAATGGTTCGGCAAAGATCCGCCGGACGGTGAATCTCATAACATAGTGGAGTGCCAGGATCAGCACGGTCAGAACCAAGCCAAACACGAGGATCGTCCAAAACCATGAGGCGCGCTTACCAGTATCACCAAACGCTCCCCACATCGTAGATAGACGGATGGTATCTAGCTTGCCTGGAGGCAAGTACTCCAGATAGACGTTGTCTGCCGTAGCAGTCCACCTAAAGGAAGTATCTGCTGCGCTCTCGTCCACAAGGGCATTTACTTCCATGGTGGTTGGGTCGGTATTGGTAAACCAGCCAAGATGCCAATCACGCACTATACGAATGCCATCTATATTATGTCTTTTGCCATATCGATACTCATCGAGTGGTCGCGCTATATCCGGAATCTCTTTCTCAGGTGTCACTACACCAATCAGATTGGCTTTTGCGGAAAAATTCTGCCTCGGCGATTGCGCACTTTCTAGCTGAGTGTACTTAATCCACTGCAATCGCTTATCAGCTATCGAGTACTTGTAACTGTATTGTACCGCACAGACGCTGAAGATTAACAAAAGCAAGGTGTACATAGTAGAATACTCTCGCATTACACTTCGACTTTCCCTGACTTTGCCTTTATAGGGCTCCACGGAACTTTCAGGAGATCCCGACACTCCTTCCCTTGCTTTACCTGTGATTTTATTGATCTTCTCTCCGTCGTCGTTGGGTCCCGCTGGACGCTCTTGGGTTAGCACCAAACCATTTGTCCTTGGTTCTTTTAACCTTACGTGATTCTTGATCACCTTTGGGATGACGATCAAGAGACCCGCCAACAACACCTGCGTAAAAATCAGGGGGCAAACATGTACTTTGAACCACACCCAATACAATAGATCTAAACTGAGGACCAGCGCAAGTGAAATGAGGAAGAAATTTAGTTTTGCCTTCCCGTGGCTCTGGTGTTCTAAGTGGTAATAGAGGAAGACCCCCAAGCACAATAAAGTAGATGTGATCATCAGCAGTGGAAAAGGAGATTGCTCAAGGCCCAGTAAAACCGGGAAATAATAGGTCAATCCCGATATCCCTACTAGGAGTAGAAGAGTACCCAATAGGGTCCAATTAATGACAGGAATGCGATCAACAGTATGCCTGTTTGGGGCAAGAAAATGCAGAAGAAAGCGCTGCTTCCTAAGTTTGGAGGACTGATGTCTGCAGAAGAACAGAAGGACAATATGCAAGGAAACGATCCCAATCAGGATTGCTATCAACACCAGCACCATGGTAATCACCTCTGAGATATAGTCCTCAATCAGTGCCTGATCGTAAGACACAGCGAGGTAGAGCGGCAGGTCCGACAAGGGGCTAATTCTCATCCGCACATCACCGCCGAGATATCTTGTACTAAAGGTAGTCGCTCTCCTACCCCACAACGCACTGCGGAGTTTTCGGTTTTGACCGGTACTTACAAGAAGATTTTCCTGAAGGTTCCTTCGCATGTCGGAATGAAACCACACCTTGCCATCGCCATCCACGATCGCGAAGGAATATCCAGTGAGAAGCTTCACATCCATAACCGACTCGAACTGCGAGGTGAGGGCAATGACCCGAGACGGATTGGAAGGATTAAGACCAGACGAATCTGTGATTTGTTTGGACAGTACAGCCTCATGTTGACCGTCGTCCCAGGATCGGATAGACTGCAGTACAAAGGCCTTGCCCTGGTCTCGCTCGAGATACCACAGATCCCCGTCGAGTGCTTTCCTGAAATATTGACGTCCACTGATATTGATTGAGTCCTGGTTATTGTTTACCTGCTCAGCGGCTGCCACATGCAATTTGATGGTCCCGCTAGAATCTATCCATAGGACACCAAAATCTTCATAGGTGGCTGCGGTACGCGTTGCTTTTGCGCGATTCCCAATGACGAAAGAATCTCGTTGTGCTTGGGTATCTCCGCCGGGATAGCCCACGATTTTGCCATCCGCTTGCGGAGAGAATTCGGTGCGTTCGTACACACCTAAAATGTCCAGCTTCTTATCTATCTCCTTTACAAATTGTGCTGTGACGGTGTCAGATAAGACTGCTAGCCTATACTCAATTGCCTTCTTGCGCTGATATTCGCCATAGGTCGAAAGAGCGACTAGCGTTATCATGGCAGTGCCAAACAGGGAGGCTATCCCCAACCAAATCACGTTGGATCGATAGAGGCGCTCTATGGCGTTCATTGACAAGAGCTTTATCCAGGGCATACTCATCAGAAGTAAGAGCAGTCCCAATCCAATGTGTGTCATCGTCCAGCGATCCAGTCGCCTGGTGTGCCTTTGCAGGCTATCACTCCTGGTCAGGCCGACCAGCACATAGTCAATGTCACTATGGCCATCAAGAGCAAATCTCAGGTTAAAACTCTGATACGCTACCTCCGCGATTTTTATTTGACGCAGATTTCCGGCGAGATACCCATCTTGGTAGTCCAAAGACGAAATCTTGGGATTCAAACAATCCGATACACTTAGGTTAGCAGCCGACTGAAAGACTATCGTGTTTTTGTCATGGACAAGCAGTTCGTCAAAGACATTGTGAGGATCATCTAGCACCCACTCTACCGCTGTTTGAAGGGTGACAGAGTCCACTCCCTCTTCTTTGACTTTTTGTGTACTATCAGACTCTCTCCTTTTGTGCTCATCGCGGTATTTGTTTTTGATATTGGTCGCCAACTGCTCCAGCGCATGAAAATGATTTTGGATAAATTGCTTTTTCTTCTTAGGCACGTAACCAAGAAGAAAAATGGCATAAAATGAGGCCAAAGTAAGTAGGGTGAGCAACACCATCCAGGTGCGCTTGGATATGCTAGAGCTCAATTTCACTGGGTATGCTTTATCCTCCGGAAATCAGATTATCATGAGGCCGAACTTCCTATTATTCAAACTTCCCATTTAGCCAACGAGTGATAAAACTTTGGCCGCTCTTGTACAGCACTGCTTGCACGCTCTCATCCAAAGAATCCCTTTTGGTGAATGCCTCGTAAAGGTAATCTGCCCCTCCATTCTCCTCTTGGTATGCTTTGGCGGCAATTGGAAGCCACTTAAACAGGTGGTAGCGTAAGTTGTCCATGGATTCAAAGGAGCGACATACTTTCAGGGGCTCGATCAGGCCGTCGAGATCGGTCCCCAGGCACACCTGTTGCAGCGGCTTTTCATGACCTGCCTTCAGGACGCCCACGCAATGAATATGCACAATATTGAAGCACAGACACAGTGGATGTCTATCTTCCTTGGTAGGCACCAACCACGACTCCTCCTCCTGGCGGATGACTTCCGCAGATGTCCTGCTGATCGTTTGGGTCTCGATCTCGGGGAAATGAGTGGCAAATTCCGCCGTAGACAGATATTCAGGGGTATCCTTGGAGCTGGGTCCTATCAAGGATTGAAAGCCCAAGATACGCACATCCAGGTTGAGGCCAATCAGGCCCCCGCTGTGGAGTATCTCCACGATGTCCTCATCCATCAGGTTGATGGACCACGGATTGAAAGTAAATTCATTGTTGATCGCACCCCATTTACCGGCTGTTTTCCGCACCGTCTGCACCTTAATCGTCCGGACCCCCTGATCGTAGTTATGCCGAAGCTGCTCCTGGTTCAAGGCGTCCTTCCATTCGTCAATCGAATATCCCGTCACCCCCATGTGCGAAGCAATGATGGGATATTTGGTCGAATATTTCTGTGCTTTCCGATATGCATAGAAGTCTAGTCTGGACTGTAGACTCATGTGCTTGATATCAATCAAGACCGGTCGTAATTTACCAGCCATATTTAGGGTGTAGGCAGCGTCGATGACCTCACGTCCCAGATCGGAGATGCCCGAGCCGCTGGGATAGAATGCCGGATGCTTGATCAGCTTAAGCCCGTAGGCATGCGTGGCCAGATACTGCTCACTGATGTGGGTCAAGTGTGTGAGAGTGAGGTAGAGAATATCCATCCCGGCCTCCCATATGGATTCAAAGAGGACCTTCAAATTTGCCACGGGTTTTCCCAAAGTACCGTTACTTGTGACCTTTTTAAACAGTGTTTTATCCTCATCAAATTCATCAAGCGGATCTATTTCAGTGGTTTTGCCCACCTTCAATCCACACAATGCATGGCCCCCTTCGATACTGAGTATAATGCCGGGAACGTCGTCATCCAGCTTAACTTCGTTGTCCTTTCTTGTAATAAATCGGATAATGGGGTTATTCTTGTCCTGTAGCTCTGCCAGACGCAGATACATCGAAACCTCTCGGAGGAAGAGATTGAGGTATGAAATCTCACCGGCGTTTATACGCTGAAAATAACGTTGACTAAGCGGCTCCGTCAATTTGCTGCGCAACAGTTTTCCGAATATACCTTGGCTGCCGGCGTAGCCTAACTCAAGAGGAGCAATGGCGGCAACACCCACCCCCAGTCGACCGTCATTGAGTTGTCTGAAGCTGGCTTGTGATGCCAAAAGATGCACTGCCACTTCGTCCGCAAGGCGGATAAACTTCCTGGATAATTCAACATCTTCATACAGCCCTGTGAGTGAGCGATTGGCAGGTAGTTCCGCATCGAATTTCGTGAGAAAATTCTTGACAATGGCATGCACGTGTAGATCAAAATAACGATTAGGCATGACTTAGTTTTTTCATTAATTAGCAGCAAAGCTTTCGAAGTAGGTGCGAAGAATCTCTTCGGCACTGTCCCGATCAGTCCGCCCTCTTACTTCATGTGGATCTTTCGCATGTGATTGGCGCAACGCGCCCAAGCTGATGTCTGCCCGCTCTGATAGTTCTAACTCCTGCATGTAACTCTCCACACCGGGTGTCAGCTTTCTGCGCAACGTACCCCAGAGGAAGTGCACCAGTTCGCGGACACCCAAGTCCCAGTGGGGAGCGCTTGGTTGATCGCGATAGGCATGCTGCAGTCCCTTTTTGGAGCGCTGGTAGATACCATCGTCGAGTAGCCGATCAATATTTAATATTCCGCTCCCATAGCGCTCATCCCACTGACTAGGTCCCACACGATTTTTGCCGATCTTTATGTCATCCGGGGCCGTCGACGCTGATTCGCACAGGCAAAATCTGAAGCGCTCAACGATTTGCCATTGTTCGTTTACCGTCTTCAAGTCGTCATAGTGTTTGGCCTTCCAGAGGGCAGCCGCAGCTGCTACATGGGGCGTGGCGTAACTGGTACCACTTCCAAAGGCCATGATGTCTCTCCCGCGTCTATCCCTAAAGGGGACGTAGACATCTTCACCCGGGGCTGCGATGTCTACAGATTGGCCGTAGGATGACCCCTTCCAGGGTCGGTTGTCCGGATTGGACGCAGCGACGGCTATCGTACCCGGATACATGGCCGGGGCGACGACAGATTCCACCTCATTGCCGGCCGCGCAGATCCAAATCACCCCTCGCTCATAAGCAGTCTTGGCAATGCTATATAGCATCGGCCGTGGATAGCTACCCATGCACATGAATATGATATCGGCTCCTGAATCAATGGCCTGAAGTGCCGCATCAAACAAATTACGGCCTCGATTGAGCAAAACCACGGACTGGGCCACACGATACGGTATGACCTTGCAACCAAGATTTCCCTGGGCATCAACGAGCAAGCCGTAGTTGCCGTCGTTAGTGATATCTCCGCTGGCCTTTGAGTCCTCGGGATGGTTGCCCACTATGATGCTGGCCGTCCGGCCGCCATGACCGGGCTGACGCAAGGGACCCCGGCTAAATTCATCTCTGGCGTCCTCGCCATCGATAAAGTCCTCATCCTTATTGAGATTATAGGTGTGCAGGACCTTCGCATGATCATCATACCCAGTGTCGATTTGTACCAGGTCGATCTTTTCCAAGTTCTTGGATAGACGTTTAAGCTCCTGGCTAGAGGGATTGTTTACCACCCTTCGGTTCCAAGCTCGATAGACCTTCGCGTCCTGTCGCCGCACGGCATCTTTGACCATTTTGCCATAGATCCACCGGGTTCTAAAATCATCTTCACTTTCTTGCCAGGAGGCGGTGCCGTCATTGAAAGATTCAAAACTTTCTTGCCCATTTTGCCACCGCGGGTAGTGGCCAGGCCTAATATCTGTGAGCATGGGCAGGTCCGGGGTGCAGGTAGCCACCTGGGGCAACGCCTCCAAGGTCGCCGAGATCTCCCAGGGATTTTCCTCGGACCGCACCGTCAGATAGTAGAATCGTTTGTGTGCCTCGTCTGTAGACAATGGATAGAGCGGTTCCACGGATATCAATCCCGAAACCAGTTGGGCCGTGTTTCGCTTCCAATCCTCCTGCATATCTACGACGGTGGAGAGTTCAATTTCGAATGTCCAGACCTGCTCATCCGAAAATTGATTACCACCGACCGATGGCTGCGGTGAGGGGACAGAGCTGGGCCCTCGTTCTGATCTGCCTACTGCCCATTGGGAGTCGATCGGATGACCTTCGAGCAGTTGATTCTTAATCTGATCCATACCTGAAGGCAGATTGATCTGCGCTACCGCGGCCAGAATGCTACTGATCCGAATGCCTTCATTGCCAATCCAGTCGATCAAATCGTCCGCATCTCCGGGCTGAGCGACCGATCCATCCTTTCGCAGCCACTGGCCATGTCGGTTTTTTCGTGGCACTCCACTATGGTGTAGGGCTACCACCTCGCCTGTGCCCAGACCAATGACCATACTACCGGATGATCCGGGCAACGTGTCCGATTCGTAGATTAGAAAGTGCTCCTTGCAGATCAGTGCTCTGATGTCTTTCAATACGATCTTTTTGAAGTCACCTCGCGGATGCTGAATGATGACGCATCCCTCCCCATCCACCACCTTGCCTAGCTGCCCGTCCAGTTGGCAGTAGGGAATATCTGTGATTCGTTTGCCCTCTGCCGAGGTAGATTGCACCGCTACAACCGTAAAGTCCAAGCCACTGTAAGGATCAGCATCTACTTTCTGATAGCTCGAGGTAAGAAAGAACCTGTCTGGATCTAGCCGGAAAGTATGTGTCGGCTCTGGATTGCCCAGCGCATCAAGTTCATAGTTAAATTGTGCCGTAGAATAGCTGGCCATTTCAGGATTATCCAGGACGTGATTGTTAGTGATCAGCAGGTCGGGGGCTATCAAGAATCCTGTGCCCGATCCACGACTTCGGTATCGATCACGGACGTTGACCTTGCACACACTTTCTGAAAGTTTTAACATTTTGGTGATCGTGGCAATCTCTTGGAAATCGACCGTGCCATTAATGCGCTCCAGGGCCGCCCGGCCCGCTCGGGACATCCGGTTATTCCATCGCTCCATATCGGTCTGGATCTCCGAGAGCTGGACTTGCCCCTTGCGGTTGAGCTCCAGTGCGCTCTTTACCTTGTCGATGTCACCTCTGGCCCCTTCATAGTTTAGCGAAGCTTGCTCGGCGATGGTGCGTAGAATATTTGGATCCATGGAAAAAGCATTTTGTGATGTCGTAGTTCGCGACGTCCTAATGGTTAGTGATCTACCCTTGCTGGAGGTCACCCAATCACTCTACTTCAAGTCAGCAGCTTGTTCAATTCGTCCACTGCGACCCTCTCGATCCTAGGCTTGCCAATGCCGATGCACGGCTTGGAAGCATGCCCGTTAAACTGACGTATGCATTGAATCGAGTTTCAAAAAATGGTCATGGAGGCGCTGCGAAACTTTGAAGGTCGTCCCCCTAATTAATGTTGGCAATCGCAAGAGGTAACCCTTGGACCCGCTGCCTTTTACGATTGGAATGTATCCGCAGGGCTTCCCTGCGTCTGGATAGATATTATTGGAGGGGATAAGAGAAATCTTGCCTGGAGGGTGCACCGACTACACGGCTGAAAATGTCGTGCAAGTAATCGGCTCCATGGATGTCAAACCCGTAGCATTCCTCCTTCAGGCTGATGGAATGCAGCGCTCGGTCAAAGCACGATTCCTTCAAGCATTCAATCTCCCAGCATCTCCAGTATAAGTCTGGTGCACTCCGCGGGCTGGTCCAGCCAGGGACAATGCCCGGCATTCTCCACCACGGCAAAGGTATGGTTGGGGATGGCCGCGGCCTTGGGACGCCCCGTGTCGGGCGATTCGAAGGCATCTTGATGGCCCCAGATGAATCCTACCGGCATAGAAAGCCGATGTAGTTGGTCGCCCAAGTACAGCTGCCTGCGCCAACCGCCTGGGGTTAGCACCCGCTCCAGCATCGTGCTAAATGCCAACTTGGCTGCTGGCAAAAGGTGACCGGCAAATGCATGTTCGAAATATTCTTGCGAAAGATTCTCTACGTTGTGGACCAACATCTGCCTATGCACCATCCGTGCCCCTTGTAGGCTCGGCTTGCCTACCGTCGACATGAGGAGACGGTTTAAGCCGGGCACGCCCATCAGCCGTAGTGGGACCGGAATGTATCGATTCATGCCTGCCGGTGCCCCGATCAGGGCCAGCCGCTCCACTCGCTCCGGATGTGCCATCGCGAAGCAAATTGTAAAATACCCCCCCCATCGAATTGCTCAGCAAGCGCGCTTTCTCCAATCCCACGGCATCCATAAAGGAGCGTATAAAGGATACGGCACTCTCCCGATAATCCACGCCGCGATAGTCGATGGGGTCCGAAAGCCCGTGCCCCGGTCGATCCACCACGTACAATTCATACACCTCTGACAGCGGACCCATGACATTTATCCATTCGCTGGACGTACTTAAGCCACCATGGACGATGATCAGGGGTGGCCCACTGCCCAGGTGCAGATAGTGCACTTTTTCTACAGGCCCGTTGGTCCTTACATATTTACTTTCTGGCGCGATACCTGCCAGTTGAAATAATTTCTCGCGCGTGGCTTTGTACTTTTCTTGGGGATCCATTGGTTTCTTCTTTTGGCTTTGCAGCAATTTACGGAGAACGCCAGTAGGTGAAAAGTAGATAATGATCGGAAATAGTCGCAGCAATACCTTACTTCGATGAATTATTCAGAACGCGCTCCGCGTGATCTCATTTATTCATGGCTCCAAATCAACGACTCCTGAAGATGAGGCGCTCTGTTTTTGTATCTCCGATGCCTCCCATTTCTTTCGATTTCTCATTGCAAATAGCAAATAGAGCACCAAAGGGATTAGCTCAAATCTCACCTGGATGTCCACGTGGTCTGCCCCAATAACAAAATCACGGATCAGCATCCAGCTGCAAATTATGATGCCGATGATGGCGTCTACGATTGCCCATCGCAAGGCAAAGCGATGGTTAGTGAACACTTTCCAGGCGACCATAAATTTTAGCAGAAAGATGCCCAGAAGCACTGGTCCTGCATCGGTAAAGGCAGAGGAACTATCGAGTCCATACATACTCATCGGCGCATTCATGCCTACCAGACTAAAGACTACTGCCACGGGCAGTAAAATCGACCACAACAAAAAGAAATAGACGAAGACCATGATCCACTTTGGTACTAATCGCCTTCGTGGATGTCTTGCTGATTCTTGCAATAGGGCAGATATCCGTTTGCTTGTCATTTACCGCCTGGGTCAAACAAACTCACAGCCTCGGATCCACCGCCTCACTCTCCAGCGCCAACACCCCAAAGACGCTCTCGTGAATCCGTCGTAGCGGCTCTCGACGTACAAACCGCTCGAGCGCTTCGATGCCGAGCGCAAATTCGCGTAGAGCCAGGGAGCGCTTTCGCGATAGGCCTCGCTTTTTTAGTCGCTCCAGGTTGGCTGGATGGTCATATTCCGGGCCATAGATGATACGCAGGTACTCCCGGCCTCGGCACTTGACCGCGGGCTGCAGCAATCCCTCCTTGGCGTAGGCCAGAAAGTCGTATGGTTTTACCACAATACCTTCGCCTCCCTTATTCGTCAGTTCGTGCCACCAATTTACAGCCTCGGCTATGCTTTCTTCGTCGTTGGTATCTACCACCTTATGGGGTGTGGCCCGGAAGACCCTTTCATCCGCCCGACAGATCGTGTGAATATTCTCCATGTGCCAGACGTGATCCTTGTCCACGTGCACACTGCCCTCGGTGGCCAGGATGTGAAATGGTGCGAGTTTGTAGTCTTCCACCGAATGCACTTCCCAGCAATAATTGCGATAGGCCTGCTCATATTTAGCAATAACGGACTGCTTATAGCTAAATTTCTCAAGAGAGGGTTGGGCTGCATCCACTCCTCGATCTATCGCCCGTTGCAACGTTTGCTCCACCTCCGTCAAGGCATTTCTCGCAGCCGCACCGACCGCGGCATATTGATCTCTGAGCAGCGATTGTGCCTTGGCCGACCAGGGCATCAGCTCGCAGTCAAGACACACCCAATCGGTTTGGTGTTTTTCCCAAAAATCCGAAGCGGTGAGTGCTGCCTGTACCCTTTGCAAAAAAGCTTCTTCGAGGTCGGTGTCTTTAAAAAAGTTGCGGCCCGTTCGGGTGTAACAAATGCCAGTGGTCTCTCGGAGAAGTCCGAATCTGCCTTTTGAAATATCCTTGCTGCGACAAATGACCAGCACCGCCCGCGACCCCATGTGCTTCTCTTCGCAGACGATGCGGTCGACCCCTCGTTTTTTGTAATAGTTAATGGCCTGATCGATATGCTCGAGAAAATCCGGTCGCACACTGGTCTCACAGGGCGACATGGTCGGAGGAAGATAAATCAGCCACCTCGGATCGACGGCAAATCGACTCATGACCTCCAGGGCAGCGATGGAATTCTCTTCGCGAATCGTCAAATTATTTCTCAACCGGGTCTGCACAATGCGTTTTCCGGTGACGTCCTCGATATTCAGCAGATCGTCATATTGTTGCTGCTGCGTACGTTGCTCAGTCGGTAGCGCGATAAATGGCTTGATCGGTGGGCAGTGCACTTTGCTGGCAGGCACAGACACCAGGGTTTCCTCGGGATATCGGAGCGCTGTCAATTTGCCGCCGAAGACACAACCGGTATCGATATTGATCGTTTTATTAAGCCACTCTGCCTGAGGCACTGGGGTGTGCCCATAGACCACCTTAGCTCGCCCCCTATACTCCGAGGCCCAATTGTATCGTACGGGCAGGCCAAACTCGTCGGTTTCGCCGGTCGTCTCGCCATACAGACAAAAAGAACGCACGGCGCCCGAACCTCGGCCCTGCATTTCTTCCTTGAGACCCGCATGCGCTACCACGAGTTTGCCCCCATCAAAAACGTAATGACTAACGAGGCTGTAAAGAAATTCTTTTACCGCGGCCAGAAATCCGGGCGGCTCCGCCTCAAGCTGTGCTAATGTTTGCGCCAGGCCTTGTCGCACGGCCACGTCCTTGCCGTTGAGCTTGCGATGCAGTTTCATATCATGGTTGCCCGGCACACACCAACCGGTGCCGCTCCGCACCATGCCCATGACCAATTTTAAGACGCCCGGTGCATCGGGACCCCGGTCCACCAGATCGCCCAAAAAGACGACCTGACGATTTTCGGCGTGACTCACCTGCCATCCGAAATTCGTTCCATCGTCCACTACCCTCTTGACCTGATATCCCAAAGCCCGCAGTAACTGCGTAGTCTCTTCCAAGCAGCCATGGATGTCACCAATGATGTCAAACGGCCCTTGGATATCCTTCTTGTTGCTGTACAGCTTTTCCCGAATTATGCCTTGAATGCCCTCGACCTCCTCGGGTGTTTTTAGCACATATATTCTTCGAAAGCCCTCGCGTTTTAGCCTTTTGAGTGATCGGCGTAGCTGCTGCTTCTGCTGATGGATCACATGGCGACCAAAATTCCGATCCGGTCGGGCTGCATTCCGATCTCCACATACCCGTTCTGATAGATCAAGTACGATGGCTACAGGCAGTGCATGATATTCCCTGGCCAGGCGCAGCAGGCTTTGCCGCGCTTCCGGCTGCACATTAGTGGCATCCACCACGGTCAGATGGCCGTTCTTCAGACGTTTGGCAATAATATAATGGAGCAGATCAAACGCGTCGCCTGTGGCATCCAAATTGTTTTCATCATTCGACACCATGGCCCGGCACTCGTCGGATGAAACGACCTCGTGCGGTCCAAAAAATTTGCGGGCAAATGTGCTTTTGCCTGCTCCCGAAGGACCAATCAATAGCACTAGGGACAGTTCGGGTATATTAAGCTCCATGGGTAAATATGCTCATCTGGCTCGGGGCTCCGACCTCCGCATCCTCCGGACCGACGGACAGAAACGCCACCTGATAATTATTTTTCTCTGCTACCTGTGATGCCCAAGTTTCAAACTCCTTTCGAGTCCACTCAAAGCGGTGATCGGCATGACGTAATTGGTCAGGCGACATGCTCTCAAATAATTTATTGTACTCCGCATTAGGGGTAGTAATTAATACCGTCTTCGGGCGGGCAAATTCGAATACGACCCGCTCAAAAGAAGCTAGGCGATCGGGATCGAGATGCTCCACGACCTCGACGATCGCTGCGGCGTCGTAGCCCTCCAGCCGGCGATCCCGATAGGTCAAAGCTCCGTGAAATAACTCGATGCGCTCCTTCTGCTTGGGGGCGAGTTGATCCCACCGCAGGCGGTCCTTAGCCTTCGTCAATTGACGGTACGATACATCCATCCCGGCGATCTTGGTAAACTGCCTTTCCTTCAGCAGCATTCTCAGCAGCTTGCCCTCTCCACACCCCAGATCGATCACGGTTTCTGCACTCGTCTTCTTGAGCTGCTCTAGGACTAGTGCAAGGCGCTGCTCGTGAAGTGTCTGTTGTCTCTGGCTCACCTCCGGGCTCAGTCCTTGAACGACCTCGTCGTCCTCACCCTCCTGCAATCGCTCCATCGCTTGCCTGGTCAGCGACCGCAAGTTGATCAGATACCGTGCGCTGATCTCCTCCCGCTCCGGATGGGTCTCTAACCAGCCCCTGCCCTTTTTTAGCAGCTTGTCTATTTCGTTGCGGCCGACATAATAATGTTTGTCATTGTCCAACGCAGGAATGAGGACGTACAAATGAGAAAGCAACGCCTGGGTCGTGATCGTATGGGTCAATTGCAGCGTGTAGTACTTGCTCTCTCCCCAGTCGGGAAAGTGGTCGTCCAGGGTATGCCGTTCCACCTGCACCGCGTAGCCTAGGGGCTCAAAGAGCTTTCGGATCAGTGCTTCGCCTCCTCTGGGCGCCGGTACCACCGATAGTTGCACCATAAACGGCAGCGCCCGATCGACCAGCTCGGGTCGGTCCTTGCATCGACCATTCATCGCCGTGGAAAATGCCTTGGACAGGGCGACACTCATAAATGACGAGGCCACGTACGGTCGGTCGTTGACATATTGCCCCAGGGTGAAGTCTTGCCCACCGAGATTTCGGGCTCCTCGCACCATATCGATCGGATCAATATCCAGCAACAACGCAATCGTGCATCTTGCCTCCGTGCTCTCCGGGTAAAATACGTGGCCCTGGCCGATGGACAGATCCACCGACTGAAATCGATCGGGATGCTTGTGCAGCAGGTAGCCCAGATCGGTGGCCGGTTGATGGGTGGTGGTGATGGTCAGTAGCATATGTTGCTAATATGATGACAATTTAGGAAATGGTAGTGCTTCTGGCTTCTAATGACACACTTTGGCACAGAAGTATAAACACATTTATCGCCCTTAAGAATGGTGAACCTCCTCTCAGCCTCGCCCAAGGAATCTCTCCTTTTGGCCTGATCCTCGCTTCCACTAACAAAGGGCCAAGTCAAGATGTGCCTGTCTGGGATATCCTTGATGCGCATGGTTCGTCAAAAAATGGCAAAGATCGAGATCGGTCTGACCGGCAAGATGCAGCATTCGATACTGGTGAATTACGTTGAATAGTCGCCATTTTATCCAATTATTTGCAAATTCCAATTTTTGTATTTAGGTTTGCCTTCGAAATGACAAAATTAAACAACATATTCTGCTATTGCTTTAGTTCGTATCGTCCTATTCGAGCAAGGGCAATGCTGTAGTGTGTCGTAAAATATTTATTCCGCTGAGCCCTTGTGTTAATTCGCAAGGGCTTTTTTTATTTAAAGTACGCCAGATATGAATTTCTTTAGTTGCTATTAATCAGTTTTTTCGGGGTTAGATCTCGAAATGCCTATTTAATTAATATTTGAATTGATGGGTTGATCCTGTGTTCAACTCAAATGGACCCTGTATGGATAAATGGAAGCGTATGCAAGTGGCTGAAGCAAGTAGACTGTAAATCTGCTCCCTATGGGTGAACTCGTAGGTTCGAATCCTACCGCTTCCACCAGAGGTAACGTAGCTCAAATGGTAGAGCACCAGTGTGAAGAACTGGAGGTAGTTGGTTCGATACCAACCGTTGCCGCATATGGGAAAGTAACGTCAAATGGTTTGACAACTGCCTGCTAGGCAGAGCCCATCCAAGATCATTGGTCGAGTGTAACTTGCTATTCAACTGGCCAAGGCCTACGCTACTGCCTTTAAGGCACCAAAGCTGCACATGCCACGCTCGCGCAGCAGAAAAAGACGGAAGCCGTGGTAAGGAGCTCACTCCATTTCTCGCTAGAATCGTCAATAGCCAAAATCAAAGAGGCTGCACTCAGCACGCTGAGCCAGCCTCTATATAATATAAATCTTGGGTACGATCTAGCTCGAACCTATTTCCTCCTGCCCCGTCGGCCCTTCGCCTTGGAGGGCACTGGTGCATATGGTTGAATCTTTGCGGTCTTCGGCGCGGCTGCCTTCTTCGCCTCTGGTGCCTCTGCCTGCTCTATCTTCTCACCTTCCACAGCTTTCAGTATTCCAAAGTTTTCATCTGCCACCAACGCTTTTAATCTGGCCAGATCCATGATCTTCGAGAAATCATCGGAAAATGTCGTGATGGCAGGTGCTACCGATAGCCGCTCGCGCTTGTACTTCTTGATGCACTTCTTGAGGGCTTTCATGTCCACACCCATTTCTTGGAGTTTCTTGAGCAGTCTTGCGCTCAGCACTTTATCAGATAATAGACACTCCAATAGCTTGCATACACAATCGTCATGGCCTCCGTCTGAAGGAGTTGGTGCTGGCGGTCGATCACCCCCCGTCCATACTCCGGCGGTGACGGTCTTTTCTCTTGTAAATCTACTGCCTTCCTGTGTCGCTCCTTCTGCTCGTACCCTAAAAGTATACACACCCGGCAAGGTCGTGACATAATCGGCCCTATAGTGACCTGCTTTGGAGGGTGTCAATCTCACATTTTCTGTGCCACCGTCTGGTGCGGTTAGTTGAGCTACCACATAGGCCGATGACCTCAACGGGATACTGTACTCACTCAGCGAAGCAAAAACGGTGATCACTGCCCCGGGTTCTCTACTCTTTTGGATACTGGTAGCTTCAAAGTCAATATTGGAGTATGTTTTCACGATCATGCTATAGGGTACATGCTGTCGATTTAATTTGGCCAAACGTTCGATCAAGTTTTGATCCTTTTCAATTAATGCTTGCAGCTGCTGTCTATCCACCAACTTAAAGACTGCCTGCCATTTGCCAGCATGGCTCCCCGCCGGATCACCAACCAATGCTGGCAGCCCCATTCTGAAATACGCTACCTGTTTCCCTAGGATGTACTCAATATTGGGCTCTGAGGTCGCAGAATTACCATGTATCTCTTTGCCGCTCGGAGTTATGAGATAAAAATCCAGCAATTCTGGAATCGGGCATAGGGCGATCACATCGGTCGATATATCCGCCTCTGTCAAATTGAAGGTTATGCGGTGGTTTGTATCCCAGATCAATTCACCTTGTGGATCGAGGACGATGTTGTCCTTTGTGATCCCGGCCAAAATCTGAACGAAATATTTCGACAATTTAAATTCCTCTTCTTGCGCTGTCAGATTACCCGTGATGACCAGATCGCCCCCGGTGTTTTGGGTGATATCATTCAGCGCAGCTGTATTGACCTGACCGGGCAATCCAAAACCAATGGCGTAAGTGCGTGCGTCGATATCGGTAGATGCAGCCGCTATGTCGGGAGGTCTATTGTTGTGCCCGTCCGTCAATACCACCATGGCTTTGGGATTGGCAGCTGAAGCGGTATTGAGAAGCGTTCTTCCCGTCTGAATTCCTCCCCCTACGGAGGTCCAACCACGCGGATCGAAGTCTGATCCATTGATCAATGCATTGAAATTGCTGGCGGCACTTTTCTGTGTCATAGCCAATACAGCAGTGGAAACGTCATCAAAACTTACCAACCCGATCTCGTCACTATTTCTCAACAGATCAAAAAATGTGGTTGCCGCGCTCCTCATCAGAGCACTCCTTGTGCTAGAGCCTCCCGCAGCAGCTGACATGCTACCCGAGCGATCCAATACCAGCGCGACAGAATTGTCGACGCGAGCTATTTTGGTTGCGGTCAGATTGACAGTGTACGTCCATTCTACAGGTCTCGAAAATTCCGCCCCTTCGGTGGCCGCATAGTACCCCTCTTCGTCGACAATATATGCCTGTATGGTTACATTGGATGTCTGTTGCGTGTTGCCCCCCGCGGAAAAGAACTGCACCCATACCAATCCTTCCACTACGTCATTGTCGGGATCGGGATCAACCTCAAACTCAGTGCCCATAGGCGTCAATCCAAAGTTTCCCGAGGGCGTAGAGGTAATTCTAAATCTCGTCTTGCGTGCTGTACGTACCGAAAACCTAACGGCTCTATAGTGGGTCATGCCTTCAGGCACATTGCCAAAAGAGACAGAAGGAGTGTCCAAGGTAATCTCCGGCAGATCGGTGTCATACCAAACGCCGTTGCCATGCATGGTGTGTCCATCGATTACACTGCTGGGAGTAGCTGGAGGGTCGGTCCATGGGGCTGTTGCACCGCTATTGTGGAAAATCATTGCATCGTTGAGACCATGGCCAGGGAATATCCCTTGGACAGTGCCACGATACGAACCCGTGTATTCATACTTGGGCAGTGTAGGGTTTTTGTCGAGCCAAATAGACCACATTCGATCTATGGCCGCGTGGTGCAGGTAAAACACCGGATCATTTGGGGATCCGCCTGTGATCATATTTCCACCTACCCACCGATGTACCAAGTTATGAATGTCCTCAGAATCATCCTTTAGGGTTTCATAGTTGCCAGCCGCTATGGCATTTCTGAAGGACGAACCTACGCCCGTCACGATCGAATCATTATCTGGTAGGTTGGGAGCATCTGTCCTTTCTGCAAATGCTCTCGAGAATGTGGCAGGATTGGCATCGCTTCGAATGGGCCAATCTTCGGGATCAAATGCATACGGGTACGGTGATGTTGGTGCCCCAGGTTCCCTTTTGACATGATCATTGTCGGCATCATCCCCATCTACACCAATAAACTCATGGTGAAAGGGATAGCCGTGATTTGGAATTGGTGCAGTGCCTGCATCCTGATCACGCGTCCAATCCCAATAGGGAATGGTCACATCGTCATAACCAGGAATGCTCCGAATCAGCTCTTCGAATTGATATAGCATCTCCCTGTGCCACGGGAAAAAGGCAGAATGAAAATGTGCCCAGCCTGGATTGGTCAGTGCTCCCGTGATTGGGTTGCGCGAGGCACTAGCCATAGCCAATCTATGAGTCTCGACAAAGTCATCATATCGGCTCCATGTGCCTGGATTGAGTAGGCTTGGTGATTGGACGGGGTCCTTGAGTATGACGATGGCTTCAGCAAATCTGCGCCGCTCCGCATCGGTCATCTTCTTTAGGTTCTTTCTGACTTTCATACTTCGCTTTACTACTAAGTGTCACATTGTCCAGAAACGTAACCGATCGACCGCCACTTTTTTTTTGATCGCGCTTTCACATCACTCCACTTGCCAGACTGCGACTGCCTTCCCATTTTGTTGCTATGTATCCACCTACGCTCTATTGCGATCCGTACGGCCAGTGACATGCACATCCACGCCGCGAAGCGATCGCCTTCCCAGGTCAATCTTATCGGAAGGAGGACATTTCCTCAAACATGAAGACATCCCTTCTCAAGGTGATGATAGGTGCGGCGTGCGGTATCGAGGGAACAGTAGGGGCCAGCGCCTCAGGGAATACGACCTGAATGGACCATGGACGTCTCTCGAATAGGGTACGCTCTTTTGCCCTCTCCGTCTCCAGCACTAAACTAGATGGGTAGGTCCTATGGGAGCTATGACAATCCAGAGTATTGTCACGAAAGTCACTTGTAGACAGTCCTTGCTATGAAATCAACCGTTTCTCCCACTCATCCCATCCAACCTCTCAAAAACCAGCACCTTATACATAGCACTCACGGGAACCTTACCATCTCCAATCACCAGATGGGCTTTGGTGCGCTTTGCCACTCGGTCCAAATTGGCGATGTATGATTTATGCGTGCGTTGGAAATGCTCAGGCAGCAGGCCTGTCATATTAGTGAGGGTCTCGGAGATCAGGTACATTCTTGCATCGGTGAAGATCTTCAGATAGTTCCCAAAACTCTGGATGTACAAGATGGAGTCGAAGGAAATATTGACGGGCATGCCGTCGTGCTTTATTTGAAGGACTTCACGCCTCCCGTTATCCTTAGGTCTTGCTATGCTCGAAGCCGACACCTTGTTGATCGCCTTCAGAAAGCGCTCCATCTTCACCGGCTTCAATAGGTAATCCACTACGCCATAATCGTAACTTTCCAAGGCATATTCGGAGTACGCGGTGGTCAAAATGACCTTGGGCGGATCGACCATGGAGCGTAAAATCTCCATGCCCGTAAGTTCGGGCATCTCAATGTCAAGAAAAATAAGGTCTACTTCACCTCGCTGAATGAAATTGATAAACTCCAGCGGGTTCCCAGTACTAAGCACCAATTCGAAGTTGTCAATCTTGGCGCAGTAGTCCTCCAGCACCTTACGTGCCAGCTCCTCATCGTCTATGATGCCAATTTTCACCATCGCTTATCCTTTTGATCCGGCACCTCCTAAATTAACAGACAACTCCACCTGATAGGCTTTCTCCCCATCGCTGATCTCCAATGTATGCGAGTCCGGATACAATAGACCTAAACGTCTTCGCACATTCTCCAGCCCCAGCCCCTCCCTCATGGATGCAGCAGCCGAGGATGGCTTTGAATTGACAACGGAAAAATGAAGTGTGGATTTCTCTACGGACGCGGAGATATCAATTCTGCTTTGCTCATTGGTACTCTTGGCCCCATGCTTTATCGCATTCTCGACAAATGGGATGAGCAACATCGGAGCAATCCTCAAGTCCCTCAGATTTCCTTCAATCGCAAACTCCACTTTACAACGTTTACTTAGCCTTTTCTCCTCAAGCAACAAATAGTTCTCAATAAATTCTAGCTCCTCTTTCAATAGAACGGCATCCTTCTTTGAGCTCTCTAGCTGATATCGCATCAATTCTGAGAGTTGCATGACAAGCTCTGGAGTTTCAGGCGACTGTTCTCTGGAAAGTGAATAAATGCTATTTAGTGAATTAAACAAAAAATGAGGATTCACCTGCTCCTTTAGATAGTTGAGCTCCATGTCCTTCTGCAACCTCTCCTTTTCCTCGTTGTCTCTCCGGATGATCATGTTTCTCCGCAAAAAGAAAGCCGCCATACCTGTTCCCGTGGTATAAATGAGAAAAAAGAACATTTTAGAAACACCGACCCAATTCGGCGCATCATATACTTTCAAATAGGCACCCAAAAATATGGTCGCGACAAGAAACACTCCGTACAAAAAATACCGCCTCCTATCATAGAGCAAAGGAATAAGAATGAAATGGTTGACCCAAATCACCGCCATTATAACCACGGCATAGCCAAGCTGCCATAGATAAAACTCGGTGATACTACCAAACTGATCCCTGAACAGCCAACCGCCAGATATTTCAAGCATGGCGACCAATAAAAAGGCGCCTGCATTAATGAGTATGGTATTCTTCAGAGACTTTTCTAACACAACCGAGCTGTCAAAATCCGATAAAGATAGTGTCTGAAGCGTAAGGTCCTACAATTTCGGGACAAAACGCATACATCCATGACGAAATGGTCTTGTCATCTAATTCCTGCGTATGTCACGCGCAAGGTACTGACCGCAAATCAAGCCATACTTTCATCCAGCATTGCACCCAAACCATAGCTCTTTCCCTCCAATAGTCACCTAGTCAAGTACATACATGAACCATATTATCTCTGTTCTCTTAATCACCCTTCTTTCTCAATCATGTGTAAAAGAATCCAATACCGATACCACAGCCAATCCCATCAGAAAGGTTGAAACTGGTCTCATAAAGCGCGTATACATAGAGGGCGACTCCACATGGTCGATAGAAGAACGCATGGAGCACTACGGAATTCCGGGTGTCAGCGTTGCCGTGATAAATAAGGGTAAGATTGAATGGGCCAAAGGCTATGGTGTGGTAGATAAGGAAAGCAAATCTCCGGTGACCGAGCAAACACTTTTCCAAGCATCTTTACTTGGCATGCCCGTCACCGCGTATGGTGCACTAAGTCTCGTCGAACAAAACAAGGTAACCTTACATGAGAACATTAACAGCTACTTAAAATCCTGGAAATTGCCAGACAATGAATTCACAAGAGACAGGAAGGCCACGATCAAGAACCTCCTGAATCATTCGGCTGGAATAAACCTTCACGCCATTCCCGGATATAGTCCGGATTCGCCCGTACCCACCCTTGTGGAGATACTGAATGGCACGCCTCCAGCCAAAAACAGTCAAGTACTCGTAAATAAGGAACCTGACGAAAGTATCTATATCTCAGCTGCCGGCTATGCAATCATTCAACAAATGATGACAGACATTCAGGACAAACCATTTCCAGATATTATGCGTGAATTAGTGCTGCAACCATTAGAAATGAACCACAGCACGTTTGATCAACCGCTTACTACCGAGCACTTGGCAATGGCGGCAACGGGCTATCTAGAAGATGGCTCCATGGTAGAAGGTAGAGCACATAGCTATCCAAGCATGGCTTCAAACGGTCTATGGGCAACCGCGTCCGACATCGCAAAATTTGTAATCAACATACAGCAAACCCTAAAAGGCGAAAGCAACAGGGGATTATCCAGAGATATGACTGAATTGATGGTTACCCCCTATGGAATAAGTGGTTATGGGCCACGCTTTAAGTATGGACTTGGATTTCAAGTCATTCCTATCAAGGATGAGACCTATCTGAGACATTGGGGATGGAATACGGGTTTTTATGCGCAGATAGCAGCACATAGGGACAAAGGCTTCGGCGTGGTTGTGCTAACCAATAGCACCTTTCCGGATTTTAATGACGAACTCATTCGTTCTGTGGCCCGTGCTTATGCTTGGGATGACTATGTGCCTACCCATAAGCAGATAGACATTGGACCATCTCTGGCCAAAAAGATTACTGGAAGATATCAAGCCAATAATACCATTGTAGAGGTTTTTCAAGAGGGCGATCAGCTGTTCACTAAAAACATACTTGATGTAAGCGCCGAAGAACTGGTCAGAGTTTCAGACAGCCTTTTTGTCAGAAGAAACTCTAGTCGATTCATTCAATTCAGGCCAGACAATGAAAATGCAGCGGTCCATATGCTCTCCATCAATAGAAATGATAGCACCATAGCTTCCACATATGCCAAGGTAGACAGTGGCAAAAAAGCTCCGGTGGAATTCCTTCTCGCAGGTGACTTTGAAAAAGCACTGCAGGCATATAGGGCCTTAAAGGAACGTGACGCTGCGCACCCTGCAGTTGCGGAAGACTACCTAAATGACCTAGGTTATCGTTTCTTTCACGAGGACAGAATGGAGCTATCGCAACACACCTTCAAGGTGAATACGATACTCTATCCCCACAGTTATCAAGTGTACGATAGTTATGCAGAAGCCTGCGTGAAATCAGGAAAAATAGATCTGGCAATCACCAACTACGCCAAATCACTTGAACTAAATCCTCAAAACAACCATGCCAGGCATCAGCTTAAGGAACTGCAAAAAAGATGATTGAAACCTACCTCATCCATTGGGTAGATTTTATTAGCAAACATCCACAATCTAGTATCGTGAAAGCCAACACAGGACTACTGCTCACTATTCTTCTAATACTGACAAACCGCGGCTTTGCCCAACAAAGCCCTAGCCTAGCACCGGAAGCTACCGCCGACGAAGTCGCGGGCTCTTTCTGGGATGTTCCCCCTCTCGAAGAGGCCTTTATTGACGCATCGCCAACTAAACGGAAAGACGGTATTCTCGTGGGCGAACTCGGCATCGATGGCGGCAATAAAGCGATGATTGTAAAGCTGGCCAAGGAGATCGCCGATAGTACGTATGGCATTTACGACAGCTTTCTCATAGCTTATAAGGGCAAACTCCTCTTTGAATCCTATTTCACGCAAAGTCGTATTAATCTGCCTCATCCTCAATCATCAGCGACGAAATCCTACACAAGTTTGGCACTGGGCCGTGCCATTCAGTTAGGCTATCTGTCCATGGCCGATTTAGACAAACCCCTGGTCAGCTTTCTCAATGAGCTGGATCCAACAAAATTTGTTGAAGGCGCAGAAAAGATCACGCTACATAAGGCATTGACTATGAGCGGTGGGCTTCGCGTCAGTAGCGATAAATGGAAGGAACTTCAGGAAGATCCCGCGGCGTTACAGGGTCAAGGTCTGGTTCAGACGCTTCTCGAGCATAGCTCACCCATCACCGCGGAGTCTCAGGGCTATGCCTATGGCAACTTCAATTCAAACTTGGTGATGTCGGTCATTGAGGCGGTGGTGCCCGGGACGGCCAAGGACTTTATCAAACATGAGCTTCTCGACAAACTGGGCATCACGAATTATCGCTGGCAAACCCATGTGAGTGGTCTACCAGAAGCTGGTTGGCGGGTGAGCATGACACCACGGGATATGGTCAAGTGGGGTACACTCGTTTTGAACAAAGGCAAGTGGAACGGAGAACAGCTCGTACCAGAGGCGTATGTTACTAAGGCCACCAGTGCCATCACTCAACCTACCGAAACCTGGCAGCCTAAAACCTATCGCTACGGTTATTTTTGGTATCAGACGAACATAGATCTCGGCCCTAAGAGCTACAAGGCCCATTTAGCGTGGGGTGGCGGCGGACAACACATCATAGTGCTTGAAGAACTTGACCTAATTATTGTGGTCACTGGACAAGACATGGATGACACCATAATGACGCAGGTTTCAGAAATCGTCCTACCTGCCTTTGCCCCAAATAAATCTCCTCTTCTCCAAGGCCCATATATAGGTCAAGAAACTCCCGGTCTCACTCCCAAGGCTTTCGCTCCTGGCATGGTTACCACTGATGGTTGGGAGTATGGTGGTGCCTTCACACCTGATCTGGAAGAGTTTTATTTCCTTAGGTACAACGAGGAAACTGAAGACCAAGAGTTTGTGGTTGTTTACCAGAGAAATAATACCTGGTTAGACTCAGTTATCTCGCCCAGACTAGGGCAACCCTTTATCGCGCCTGATGGCCAGACACTGCATCTAGGTAAGCGGTATAAGAACCGTGGCGACAGCGGTTGGTCAGAAGTCAAAAACCTTGGAGCTCCATTTGACAGCTTACCTATTATGCGCCTCACAGCTTCGGCCAATGGTACCTACTTCTTTGACGAGTTTAAACGAGATTTCACCGGCTCCATTCGATATTCTCGATTAGTAAACGGAAAGCACGAAGATCCTAAACTGCTCAACTCAACCATTAATGCAGGAAAGAGCTTTCATCCATTTATCGCACCGGATGAGTCTTACCTCATTTTTGATGGCAAAAGAGAAGATGGATTTGGTAACTCAGACATCTATATCAGCTTTAAACAGCAAGATGGCTCCTGGGGAGATCCCATCAACATGGGAGACCAGATAAACACAGAGGCCTGGGAAGCCTGCGCAACCGTAACCCTCGATGGCAAGTACCTCTTCTTCAATCGGAATATGGGTTCAGACCAATATGAAAATGTGGATATCTTCTGGGTAGATGCCCGGATCATCGAACACCTTAGAACCCAATAGAGCACTTCTATTCCAATGGCGAATTGAAAGCAAAACAATGAAGCCCAGCATCGCTAACTGTATCCTATTACTTATTGTGCTTCTCTCCCTCGCAGCGGGACGTTCGAACAACTCTAACGCAATAGATCCAGGTGCCATAGGAAAAGACTCTCTCAGCTATACAAAAACGCTCACCATTCATTCTGACATTCTAAATGAAGACAGAACCTTACACATAGCCTTACCAGAAAACTATTACCTACACTCAGAAGAGATTACCTATCCCATCTTTTTGCTCCTGGTAGATCAGTTCTTTCAGGTGACGGCAGGAGTCATAAAACACTTAAGTTCTGTCGAAAGAATTCCGGAGTTCATTCTGGTCAGTCTACCGGATGGCCCCCGCACTCCAAAAGTGTTTACAAATGGCAGCAATTTCTGGCGAGGAAACCAAACATTGGGCAGAGGAAATGAAGACTTGTTTACCCAACATCTGAAAGAGGAGCTCTTTCCCTACTTAAAAGAAAATTACAGGGCCAATGACTTTCGCATCGTCATGGGCACTTCCTACTCGTCCATTTACCCGTTACATTCTTTCACGAAGGAACCAATTTGTTTGACGCTCATATTGCTCTGGCCTCGGGAGATATTCTGAGTATGGGATATGAAGAAAATGGGAAAACCTTCATCGACCTATTTGTCGACGATTTAAGAACCAAAAAGAGAACGACCGGATACCTATATGTCACTTCTGCAGAAGGTGATGGCGGCGAAACGGCACCCGAAATAAATGAGAATCTTATCGCCTTAGACAAGAGACTAAAACCTTATCAATCAGAAGATTTTCATTTCATATCAAAGCCGTTTCCCAATGAAGGTCACTATGATGTCGTACTACCCGGATTAATGGAGGCGCTAAACATGATCTTCCCCATAGAAGACATGTATGCCAGGTATAGAGATCTCATTGCAAAACCTGGCAACGCCCTCCACAATATAGACGAGCACTATCAAAAACTGTCCAATAAGTACGGCTTTAAGCTAAGACCAAGGGGCGAAAGATGGAGAAGTGGCAATAGATTAAGTTGGGTAGGTCCCTACCTCCTACGACAAGGAAGAACGGAAGAAGCTATTGAAGTAATAAAGCGCTGGATCAGCTATCGCCCCGGCTCCCACAAAGCCTATGCTGAATTGTCAAAAGCCTATGAAAAGGATAAGCAAGTCAGCAAAGCCATTCATGCACTCAAGAATGCCATCCACCTAACATCAAATTTATCCGATGATACAGGTAACGGCTACAAAGAAAAGTTGCTTGATCTTGAAGCAAAAGGAAATTAACCAATTATCGAAATCCAGTTGGCCAGCGGTGAAGATCATCAAAGTACCTAGATCCCTATAACAAAAATTTGGAAACATGAAAGCTACTAAACTAGCAATAGTGCTGACAGCCTTGTCCGTTCATTTGGCTATTGCTCAAGAAGAGGGTGTCAAAGAAAACACACAAAATCTAGCATGGCCCTCCTTAGCATTGCCACATATACAGGTAATCCCGATAAAAGACTCCAAGGCCGACAGGCAATATGAGCTTTATGTTAAACTGCCGGAAGGATATGCTGAGCATAGGGAGATAAAATACCCCGTCATCTACTATACGGATGCCATGTGGCATCTCGAAATACTATCTGCCGCCACAGAATACATGCTGGATGATGTTATTCTGGTGGGAATTTCCTGGCAAAAGGATATCAATGAAGACCTGAAAAAGGAAGTTGGAGCGCATGTCAGTCGTTTCCGAGACTACAGTCTAATGAAATCAACCAGGCAGGAAATTCAGGAAAAGTATCAATTGGGTCAAGCCAATGGACATCTGGATTTCATCCGCCATGAGGTGATCAAATACGTTGACAACACCTATCGCACCGATCCGGATAGCCGTACCTATTTCGGCTATTCACTGGGAGGTGAATTTGGTGCCTATATCTTACTGACTCAACCTCATACCTTTGACAATTACATCCTGGGCAGTCCATCGATCAAAAGCGAAATTCCCTACCTAGCAGAGCTTAATGCTAAACTTGCATATAGAGATTCGACTAAAAACAATAGCCTGCATGCCAATGTATTTCTGTCACGCGGCACCTTAGAGCAAGAGGCAGCTGAGCCTATCGAGGCGTTTGGTAGTTTACTGAAGGATAGAAGAGATCCCGGCTTATCCTTACATAGTAAAGTGATTGAAGGCGATCATGAAAGTGCCTTTCCGCTGACCGCCGTAAGCAGTGTTGCTTGGTTGTCGACATTGATCAGAGGGGATTCGACTAGTAATCCTGAGCTGTCATTCTGGGAGCAACCGCTCCTCAACAAAGCATTTATCAACGCGGCTCCAGAGGACCGAAAGGATGGACTTTCGGTGGGGGAATTGGGCATCGATGGTGGCCAAAAAGAGATGATCCTTAAGCTGGCAAAGGAGATCGCTAACCACAAACACGGTGGGTTCGACAGCTTTCTCATTACCCATAAAGACACGCTTATTTTTGAATCTTACTATCAGCGTGGCCGCATCAATCTGCCACATGGTCAGGCATCAGCCACGAAAGCCTACACCGGCTTAGCCCTGGGCCGGGCTATCCAGCTGGGTTATCTCACCATGGATGATCTAAACAAACCCCTGGTCAGTTTTCTCAAAGACTTGGATCCAACAAAACTTGTGGAAGGTGCCGAAAAGATCACCTTGCATCACGCCTTGACCATGCGCTCGGGTATTCGTATCAGTGAAGAACAGAGAGAAGCAATGAATAAAAAACCGGACCAGCTCAAGGGTCAAGGGGAAGTTCAATCGCTACTCACGCATAGTACACCAATCACAGAAGAATCCCAGGTTTTCAACTATGGAGGCGATCCAGCATTGGTGATGCAAGTCATAGAGGCCGTCGTACCAGCATCGGCCAAAGACTTTATCAAAAAAGAACTGCTCGACAAATTGGGCATCAAGAGTTACATTTGGAAGACGGCCCCTAGCGGTTTACCAGAATCTGGTTGGCGCACAAGCATGACATCGCGCGATATGGTCAAATGGGGCACCTTGGTCATGAACAATGGTAAATGG
This sequence comes from Saprospiraceae bacterium, assembly GCA_965223165.1. Taxonomy (GTDB): domain Bacteria; phylum Bacteroidota; class Bacteroidia; order Chitinophagales; family Saprospiraceae; genus JABDMH01. Next base: position 181,588 of record CBDCVQ010000001.1, read on the forward strand.
AATGGCGAACAGTTAATTCCGGAAGCCTTTATCGCCAAGGCGACCCGTAGGATTCTGCAGACCGGTGATGATGATATTTACGGCGGCGGCAAGGATGTCTCCCATGAAGGGTATGGCTACTTCTGGTGGAGTGCCGATCTGAAACACGGTGCTAAAAGCTATTACGGCGCATCTGCCCAAGGTGGCGGTGGCCAGTATATCCTTCTGATCAAGGAGCTTGATTTGCTGATTGTGGTCACTGGCCACGATAATGATAACGCCACCCTACAGCTAGCTGCAGAGCGGGTTATACCGGCTTTTGTTGGGTCATAGTGATCTCAGTGTCATCAGAGCGTATATGAATAGGTCTCTAAATGTGAGACACCAGATGCAATGTCCTTTCATTCCGTTTCATTTCATATTTCATGTGAACGCTTTGGCGACATAGGCAGCTCGACGTAGGCAGGATGACTTCATGATCGTGTGTGAGATGCTGGCTACATGCTCGCGAAAACGGACCTTCTATTTGGCAATGCAAGTCATTGATGCCGTGGTGCCTCGCAGCGCCGAAGACTTCGTCAAAAAAGAATTTCTGCATAAACTAGGCTCCACCAACTATGCCAGGCAGCCCGGCATCAGTGGCCTGCCTGCTGGTGGGTGGAAATCAAGCAAAACATCGCGTGCCATGCTCAAAATCTGGCCTCCTAGCATAAAACGATGGCCAATGCAAGGGCGAGCAGCTCGACTCCAGCCCGTTCATCACGAAGCAGCCAGCCGGGTCCTCCACGTCAGCGATGATGACATCTTCGGCGCCCCCCAGACGTGTCCAATCAGGGCTATGGCTATTTCTGGTGGAGCGCCGATCAGACCCATGGCCATCAAAGCTACTTCAGCTACTCTGCTCAGGGTGGTGGCGGCCAGTTTGTCCCTCACATCGAGGAGCTACATCAGATACTTGTGGCTACAGGGCGTCCTAATTCTGTTGAAGAGCAAGACACTATCAGTGCCCTTCAGATGGTGCAGCGTGGGTATTGCCTGCCTTTGTTGAGTAGAGGGCATCGTTCATAAAAGCTGATTCCCTCACTTTACCGCGATCGATGACATGAGGAACGTCCCATTTCTCTAGTAATGGTCAGTATATCAGCTATGCAATTCGAGGTCTCTGGTTCAACCAGTCAGGCATTCGCGTCACTCTCATTGGGATAATCCGGAGATATGCCAACACATGGCTGCCTATAAGGTGCCTCGTCAGCCATCAATCATACTATTCGCCCCTCGATCTTCTATATTTTCTCAGATTAATGACATTATGACCATATCTTAATCTGGAGTATTCCTCTATCACATCTACACTTCCGTGCGGACCTGGAGTACTCAAAATATAATTCCTCCTCTTTGCGGCCGCCCTATCAGGATCAGAATAAAATCCACCAATTTGACCGTGATTTTCACAATAAACAAAGTACCTTGCCATAATGCTATCTATTTAATTTAATAGGGAATGTCGTCTGTAAACCAAATGAATTCCTCTTCAAAAGGTCATCTTCTTCATCAGATTCAAAAACGTCATTTAGGCCATAAAAGATTTCAAAGTTCACAATTGATGCATCATCATCTTTCTTCATCGCAGAAAAGAGTATACCAAATCTAATGGAAGTTCGAGGGATGTGAGGTCCGATCTCCAACAGTCCCCGTATATGGAACCCTAGATTATTTTGCGAGAAACCAAGTTGATAATAGTCACAAAATATCTGAGAAGTAACAATTCGATCTTCAAAGACACCAATATATGCTTTCTGCGATTCCCGTATGATCCGACTTGTCGATATGGAATCAATGGTCTCCACCATTCGTTCCGATAACGAACCAATATTATTACCATAGTCAACCCTGGCTCCAACTGTAAAAAAGCTCACTTTAGGGGAATTATAGAAACTTTTACCCGATGCCTTCTCACTGATATACCTTGAGAATGAGAGATTCAAAGTTGGGACCAAGTGTAACAGCCCCCTAATTGATCAGACAGAGTTACAGATAATTAACTGTAAATTTACATGATGACTAGACGAACATTTAGCAAAGAGAAAAAGCTTCAGATACTGAAGGAGGCCAAAGTAGAGGGGGTGAAGAAGACATTGGATAAGTATGGGATTTATCCAGCGACGTACTATTCGTGGAGGAAGAAATACGAGCAGATGGGCGAAAAGGGTATGGACTACGGGATGACCAAGGCACGCCTGAAGGAGATACGTCGCTTAGAGAAAGAGAATGCGGCCCTCAAGGAATTGATGGTGGAGAAGGACTTGAAGATCAAAATGCAGCAGGAGATCATAAAAAAAAACCGACCACAGTGGGCGAGAAAAAAGCGATAGTGCGACGATATGCATCAGAGGGACTGGGCGTGGATAAGGGGTTGGCGTTGGTAGGGTTGAGTAGGAATCAATACTATCATCGGCGAGCCCGGGGTACCAGAAGGCCAGGCAGACCTATCAGCGAGTGCACCATGAAGTACATAGATGAGACCACCCGGGAGGTGGTGCCGAACAAAGAAGTGGTGGAGCAGATCGAAAAGGTGCTGGAGGACCCCGATACACAATATGGCTATAAGCGAATGACTGCAGCTATGATGCTGCTAGGCTATATGATCGGCCGCAAGAAAGTGTATCGGTTGATGAAGGAAAATGGCTTGCTACGCAGACGGATTCGGCCAACAGGCAAGAATCGGGTCCGAGGTAGGAAAGTGCAGCCGACCAGGCCGTTGGAAATATTGTCGATGGACATCAAGCAGGTGTGGGTAGAGGAACATGCACGTTCGGCGTATATTCTTAATATCATAGATACCTTCACCCGCACCATCCTGTACAAGAGCTCAGCATACCATATGACTCAATACCAAGTACGTGCAGCATGGGAGCATGTCATCGAGCATTACTTACAACCGGCAGATCTGAAAAACAAAGGCTTGGCCGTCGAAATTAGAAATGACAACGGCCCCCAGTTTGCCGCCACCATGGTGCGAGAATTCCTAGCTGAGAACGGCTTGAACCAAGTGTTCACCTACCCGTATTGTCCCGAACAAAATGGCCATGTAGAAAGCTTTCACGCCATCTTGTCAGAGCATCTCAACCGGTTCTACTTTGACACCTTGGAGCAGCTCCAAGACACGCTGGAGTTATTCTACGAGAAGTACAATAGCGTCCGATTACATGGCTCCATAGCCTGTCTACCACCCTTGGTCTTCTGGCAACTATGGAGTATAGGGATGGTCAAGATGCATCACACCGAAAAGGGGAAAACCATATTTAAAATATCAGTACCCTATTGGAAACTATCGGGTAAAGGATTCCTGAGGGAGTTTCCCTTATCCAAAGAAGCTAAAAGAGCTTCTTAAAAAGTAAAAATGGCAGCTAGTAATTTAACTGCCATCCAGACCATCGGTACAAAGGTCACCGTCGGTCGTTTCCCTTAAACAGCAAAATTATGCATATTTGAAACCCTATTCTTTAACCCTGTAACGAAAGTCTGATATTTAGGGGGTCAAACCACCAAGTCATCTACCTCTGAAAACTGAACATCCCTTAGATTCAGTGGGTTAAAAAATTTATACCTATTCGAAGATACTTTCCCTCCAACGGACAGCCAATGTAATCTAATTTTACCCCGAGGCCTGAGTTTTGGAAATTTGTCCAAGATCTTTCTTCTATTATCTTCATATTTTCTCGTCTCCACACCTAGATCCCATCCAATCTTCGCTCTCTCGTACTTCCCACTCTCTATACTCCTCTCTTGTTCAGCGATCTCCAACTGCTGTTGGCTTCTATGCAACGAATCTTTGCTGTAAGTGTTTAGCACCATATCCTTCATCAACCCCGCTATTTGAGCTTGAATGCCAGCGATAGAACCATTCAATTTGGATTCGAGATTTTCCACATCAATCTTCTTCAATTCATATACATATCTATCATAATCCGTTGGATTTTTACTGCCTGTGAATCCACTATTCAATTCCTTTAACCTAGCCCTCTTAATGGACTCCATGTTCTTTTTCTGCTCGATCAAAATCTTAAGATTATTCTCAAGCACTAGTTTCTGAGCTTTAAGTTGCCTGTCTTTATTGATATCTAACGGAGCCCCCTCTTTACTAACCGCCAAGTACTTTCCGATTTTTTTCTTGAGATCTTCTATTTGCTGATCTTTCTCTTCAACTGATTTTTCTAATTTAAGTTCTTCAATTTTATTTTTTTTCTTGTATAGCTCATTTTGCTGTTTTAAGTTCTCAAGTTCAGTGCGAATTGCTTTCACATCGTCAAATACAATTTGAAGTCCTTTTCCACCTACAAGAAAAGAGTGTTTCACTCCTAATTCTATGCCTGTTTTAAATTTGTTTTCAGAAAAAATTCCAGAAATACCATTGTTTACAGCGCCAGAAAAGCTGAATTCAGTGCTACTGTTGTCCCTCGAAATATTATAAGCAAAGGATAGTGCCTTGTTTTCTGTGCTTAATCCTACGAAGTTGCCAATCATTCCATCTGAATTGGTGCTTATTAGATTGGAGAACTCCTTTTGAGCAAAGTAGTCTAAACGAGTATTTGCTAATGGCCCAGCTGCATCAACAAGTTCTTCAATATTTTGGTAGTACTTATCTTGTGCTAGTATTGAACTAGAACACATATAAATACAGAGCATAAATGTAATTCCACGTCGTCGATCATATATTTTCCCGCTGCTCTTCAGTAATGTTTCAATCATGTTCCAAAGGTTTATCTAAGTAAATATTTTCAATGCATTGTGAGTCATATTCTCGGTGTGCCATGCATTATTGTATTGCGTGTTCCCTATAGCCTGATGTAATCCCTCGGCCATCTATAGTATAACAATTCCTTTGGATCAATGATGTCCGCATAGCGCTTGACTATCTCAGTATCTGGATTAATCACAACCAATTCGCGTATGTTCGTTCTTCCCCGAATAGACCGCTGTAGGAGATTCATACTTTCAAAGTCACTTGGTGGGCAGGAGTATCCAAATACGATGATGTATTCGGCCTGTGAAAGGGACTCCTCTGCTTTAGTCCAAAGAGGCCTGATTTTATTGTGCAGAATCGAAGATTTGTTTGTCACTGGGGGCACAACGATAGGGAAGGTATACTGTGTCTTCTTGCCTTTTAGACTTAGATTCGGATTGATGGACTTCCTCCTAGTAATTCTTACACTTCTATTAGGGTTGAACAGTACCTTGGGTCGCACTTTGGACGAGCGATGAGTTGAATACCAGTTCAAGGATCCATGCAACTTCAGTATTGTAATTCCCTTAGGGCCCGAAGACGAGCCGACTTCAAAAAGATTGGTTGAGGCTCCTCTAGGAGATGTGATGTTCGAAGGGCTGACATCTATTCCGTAGCAATACGGAAAATTGAATATTTTACCATATGGCCCATAGGTTCTGACACTTTGGATTTTATGAAGAGTCTTCTCAGCTTGGATATCTTGATTGAAAGTAATGATTGTGATTTCCTCTGGTTTGAAGCCGTTCTTCAGGGCGCGTGAAAGAATTGTATATAGATTCTGACGTGTTGTTATTCTGATGTCATTCGTAGTTTCAGCTATTCGGTTGTTAAACACTCTTATTAAGTTTCTAAAATTGCTCACGGCATCATCCTGCAACATGGGATCAAGAATATCAGCGTATATCTTCGTCATAGCACCTTCAAGACTGTCGAATGAGGTAGAGAGAATACTGTAGCCATAGTTTTCCTTTATGTATTTCTCAATAGAGCGAACTTCCCTGGGGTAGGATCTTTTGGCATCGCCAAAGAACCCATGGTCTAGCGGAGGTCGCTTGCTTCTAGATAAACTAGTGGCATCCGATAGGGTACAGCCGGCGCCCAGTATTAATGTAAGTCCCATTTCATATTTGGTTTATTCCGCGCAACTTACCTCATAACCGCAATTCTATTACGTGATACACCCTAAAATCGGTGCTAATCCGCTGCTGCTCGTGTGCTACCACGGATACCCGCAACGCCTCAGCGCCCGGCATGTACCAACAGAAGGGGCTCCCAGACCAACAGGTCTTTGGCCCAACCACAACACCCTAATTGGCCCATACACACCTTACGGCCGCAGCACACCCACCCAACTTGTAATCTGCTGTACTTAGACTCCGAATATTCCAGAAATGGAATACCTCAATATAACGAATGTTAGAACAACAAGCAAATCCACCGCAGGGCATCAAACAAAAGAGACAAGCTTATTCTCTAGACCCAAGCCCATCGAAGATCATCAACTCAGGTACCGGCTATCCATCAGACGAGAGATCCGGCAGCCTCCGCTAACCCTACATTCAACACCCTACGGCCGCCGCTCCGACCGCTCATTGCGATCTGTGCGGCCATTGTCATACATGCCTAGGACCGCGACGACCTGATCGCCATCCCGGATCCTATTTAAGCGGAAGTAGGAAATTTCCTCAAACATGAAGACATCTTCTTTCATCGGGATCATGCGATAGGCGGGGCGGCCTTCGCGGGAGTAGTAGAGCTGGCCGTCCCGGTATTCGATGCTACGTGGGCCGTACGAGCTTGCACAGGACTTCATCGTGGCAGGGTCGAGCTTGAGGGGCTCGTGCTCCGCGCGTAGTCCGTCCAGGGCCCATTCGTAGGCGAAGCGGGAAGGTCCATCGCTGTCTTTCATCAGCTTTTCCAGGGCCAGCATCTTTGCTTTCGTGAGGGCTTGGGGGGCAGGGACTTCGACGTGGGGCTGGACGCCGGTGCCTTCCCAGTTGGTGTTGGAGATGGGATTGACGGCGCGGCCGGTGGGCACCCATACGGTGTAGCGGTCGGTGGCGATCATCGTGCAGCCTGGATGGGCTCCTCCGCCCGTGACTTCGCCGACCAGGGTGGCGCGCTCCAGATTGCGGAGATTGTAGCTGAACTCCTCCGCGGCGGAAAAGGTCCGCGCGCTGGTCAGCACATAGACGTCGACATCCGGTCGTCGCTTGCCCGGCACATAGGGCAGGGTCCAGGTCTGGGTGATCTCGCCCTGGATCCGGCTCTCAAAATTATTTAGGTGAATTCGCTCAGAGTCGTACAGATAACTGGTGAGCAGCTGGATCATGGCCGGGCTACCCCCGCAGTTGCTGCGGAGGTCGATGATCAGCGCGTCGGTGTTGGCGAGAAAATTCATGGCGGCGGCTGCGGTGGCGCCGGAGTATTCATCCACGCCGTAAAAGCCGGTGAGGTTGAGGTAGCCGATATTGCCGTCGAGGATCTTCACCTCCTGAAAGCCGTGGTTGTCCAGCTGGCCCCGGCGCCGGTCGCGGGCCAGGCCGGCCAGACTGTCTTCCGGGGTGACTCGCTGCCGGCGGTCGGCGATGGCCTCCGGATTAAATCCTACCCGCAGGTGGCGATCGTCATTGATGGCGCGCACGTCCTCGGTGAGCATTTGGGCAAAGGCCTGTGGGTCGGTGACGGACTGATACTTGCCCTCGGCTGCATTCTGCCGCAACAGGTCGGCGATCTGCTGACCGATATCTTCAAAGACATAGGCTCGCTGTAGGATCGTACTAATCGAGTCGACGACCTCCTGGCGTTCCTCCGCCGTCAGGGGTGCGTGATCGGTCTGCGCCCCCATCGTGAGCGCGGCTAGCATCAAACTGGCTATTAGCAAGTAATTTTTCATCGTTTGTCAATTTTTAGTGGTTGTATGTCTTTTGTTGAGGGTTGGGACGATCTCTGATCGCGCGCCATCTTGCCGCGTCCTTCCTGTAGGTAGATCTAGTGGTTAGTTCGCCTCCCAGCGTCATCTATAGCCACTTCAGATCCCCAAAGGATCCAGCCTCTTTCCTCTTGTGTGTCTTGCTATCGGTGTTTAGGTCTTCGCCGGCGGGCTTTTTCAGCGGGATGGCAGTGTGCGGGATAAACATACGAATCTGGTGCTGATTAGCGCTTTGTGTATTCGGATTTTTGGACGATGGGTGGGGGAATATCGATGAAGGCAACTTGAGCGATGGGTTGATCGATCCATTGCGATCTCCAATCCTGCGCGGATCGAGCTACAGACCTGCCGAAACTATCAAGAAATCAGACTCTTACTATTCAATGGGATCGCCGTTTTGATCTAGTTTCCAAAGGGCGAGGTCAAAATTAGAACCTGATTCACCTGCCCGACTGGACCCTCCCACTATTAGATCGCCATTTTCAGCTTCTAACACGATCGAGCCAGCGTCATCACTGTCACCCCCATATATTTTCATCCACTTCTTTTCGCCATCTATGGCAAGCCGGATTATGATGGCCTTCATTCTCTTGCCGTAACTAAATGTGCTGCCAATCACAAGAAGATCTCCCGCAGTAGAAATGATCATCGAACGAAAAAAATCAGCACCATCACCACCGAGACGACTTGACCATTCTACCTCCATATCCTCGCTCAATCTCAATATTCGGATGCTATAGCCGACGCCTGGTATATGCTCAGTGGCCCCTACCACAAATCCGCCGGACGGTAGCTGTAAGAGTTTCATTTGATCGTTAGCAATCAAATCCTCAAGAATTGTCCTTGATAGTTCATTTCCATTTCCATCGACTCTTATAAGCAGCACATTCCCTCGATTAGGAAAATTATTCGTCAAACCCAGCATCAGGTACTGATCAGAACCCACATTCACAAGAGACCTGACATCATCATTTCTCATTACGTCGATCTCCCTGTTCCAGAGCTCAGTGCCTTGGTCATCTACCCGAGTTATGAAGATGTCCCGCTCCAAGCTGGAGAAAGGAGTCTTGCCAACCATTATAAACCCGCCTCCGGATGCTTCGACGACAGCCTCTGCTCTTTGCGCTGACTCCCTCCGCAGAATCGTCCACCACGTCTCCCTTCCTTCCGTATCGACATTCAGTATGAACGCTTCAAGAGGGCCGACCGGCATAGGTCGTAAGCCGCCAACCACCGTGTAGTTAGCGTCGGAGGTCGCGAGTATCTGAACTCCAACCTCCGCTTTGGGGCCATCGATGGTTCGGATCCAGTTCGTTGACAGGTCATCAGCTATGTGTAATATCTTGAGCGCATCCAATCGCTCTCCCCTAGCCAAGAATACAAATCCCCCGTCATGGCCGTGGATACCGTCGTCCGGACCCGTGATCTCCACGTCTGGGAAGTGGAAGAAACTGTTGCCGTATGCTTCGTCGGGGACACAATCAAGATGATTCTTCTTGCATGAGATTATGAGCAGCAGGAGCAATGGCAAAGCGATGCCGGTCGGAAAATCGAATTTCATTCTTAAGGGTCGTTAGGCTATGTTTTAATCAAGCACTGGCCCTCACACAGTGAGCGTTGGGAGCCAAAATATCTTGCAGCAATGAGCGGGCAGCAGGCACTAATGACAAAATCCTATGTGCCCAAGTGCTTCTGCCTTGCACATTTCTGCTTGATCGATTTCCGATTTTATGGAGATTCGATCGTCTTGGGTCAATAGCTCTAACATCCGTCTATAGTTGGAGCCATCTATAGTGGCGACAGCCTATAACTGTAGCACTACGTAGGTCGAAGGTAGGGAATTCCGCCATTAATTCACCACTTGGTTTCCAAGCTTGTTTCAAACCTTCGCGGAATGGATTCTGGTCATTTGAGGTCGCTGGGTTTTACCCGAGTTGTCGAAGGCTTTGACGTTCAATAAAGACTCGTCCTCCCTAGAAAGGGATGCTTGCGAAACTCATCGACACGAGCAAACCTGACTAATTGCCAAGCTCTCGGGCCTCAAAAAACAGCATCCAGCTTCACCTCCACCTCACCAAATCGGTAAGCTACCGTCAAATCTCCCTGCACCCGCCAGGTGCCGTCCCCCTGCCGTTGTCCCTGCAGACAACCCTGGGTGACCGGCACAAAGGCAATCTCCGTACAGAAGCAGATTTGCCTGAAATGCAGACGCAAGTCGGCCAGCTGGTTGCCTTCGGCCGAAAAGCAGTCGCGGGACGGGTCTACCTCAAACACCAAAATGTGGGTGAACTCGTCATCGGCGATGAGGGGGTCACCCTCCGTTGAATTAATCATCTGAAAGACCAACTGACCTCCGGGGACCAGTCCCTCGGGAGCATCCACATTCACCTCGGAGTTCGCGGTGCGTCGGAACGAGCAGGACCAGTTGTCTAGGCAACTGTTCGTGATCACATTTTCGTCACCTGGCGTGAGACAAGTAAAGGCATCGGAGCAAACGAGATCTTCCTCCGTGTCCTTGCCGCAGGCATAGGTGAGGAAGCAGAGGAGGAGGAATAGAAATCGGAGGTTTCGCATGGTGTAGTATTGTGATATCAGATCTTGGACATCGGGGGAGTACCTAACCCAAGTTAAGCCTTGTGGCTGCAAGGCGCAAGCACGTGCAAAACGGCCTAAATAGGCTTAGCTCTAGTGTGAATCCACTCAAGGATGGAGTCATAGCCCAATTGGCCAGATGCAATGTCCATCACAAAATTGTACTTCTCAGATGAGTCTGCTGCTAGATCCAGGCCATTTTCAAGCAATGTTAATCGCATTAAAACATAACCAGTCCTCTTGTTCCCGTCATTGAACGGATGGTTAAGGACGATGCTCTCGATAATGGCCGCAGCCTTTTCCTCTGGTGTGGGATAAAATTCGATGTCTCCAAGTCCGGCGTTCTGTCTCTCCATAGCAGATTCCAGCATGCCCATATCCCTGACGCCTTGTATACCACCGTATCTCTGTATCAAGATCCGATGAATCTTGAGGACCTCCTCCTTGGAAATCACTTTGCAAGTTCTTGAAGGAGTGAATGATCTTCTCTCAAGATCTTACGGAGATGCAAGGCTGTATTCTCCCCATCTTTTGATACAGCTTCAAGATCTCTCATAAACGTCAGCACATCAGGTAGCACGGACTCAGGTAGTGCCTCGAGTATCCTCGTAATTTCTTGCTTAACGCTCATATCATTTTCTTCAAGTTGACAATATAACGACTCCAAGTCAGATTCCGTTTCACACTATGGCTCCCTCTCACCACAAAGGACAGGTATACTCGTGCGAGCCAGGCCCCCTTTTATTTCCCCCAACATCCTTATCATTGCAGCACAAATCTGTGGCGACGATTCGATGACAGACAAAACTGGGATCCTACTGATCAATCTGGGCACGCCCGACGAGGCTACCAAGCCGGATGTAAGGCGCTATCTGCTTGAGTTTCTGACGGATTGGCGGGTGATCGACAAACCCTGGCTCACCCGGCAGCTCCTGGTACGAGGCATCATCGTACCGTTTCGTACGGCCAACTCCACCGAGCTGTATCAACGCCTCTGGACCGAGAAAGGCTCGCCCCTCAAATTTTATGGAGATCAACTCGTGGCTGAGCTAGAGAAACTAGTAGGTCCCGACGTGCCGGTGGCCCTGGGCATGCGCTATCAAAAGCCCTCCATCCTATCGGCACTGGACCAACTATTGGCCCAAGACGTGAGCCACCTGATCGTCTTTCCGCTTTTTCCGCACTATGCCTCCGCCTCGACCGGCTCAGCACATCAAGAGCTGCTGGAGTGCCTCTACGAGCGGCAGGTCATCCCCTCGCTGACCCTCATCCAAGACTACTATGCGCACCCGGCCTTCCTCGACGTCATCATCGCCCACAGCCAGGCCTTTGACCTGGACTCCTACGACCACATCCTCTTCAGCTACCACGGACTGCCCGAGAGCCAGCTCATCAAAGCAGATGCGCACGCGCACTGCCTGCAAAGCCCCGACTGCTGCCAGTCCATCTCCCTGACCAACCGCAGCTGCTACTCCGCCCAGAGCTACGCTACCACCAGCGCCCTCGTCCAACGTCTCCAACTGCCTCCAGATCGCTACACCACCTGCTTCCAGTCTCGCCTGGGCAAAGACCCGTGGATGCAACCCTACACCAGCGAAATACTCAAAGAACGGGCCGCCAAAGGCGACAAGCGCCTCCTGGTCTTCAGCCCCGCCTTCACCGCGGACTGCCTCGAGACCATCGTCGAGGTCGGCTACGAATACAGCGAAGAATTCAAGGAGCTGGGCGGCGAGACGATCGACCTGGTGCCCAGCCTCAACGACGACCCCCAGTGGGCCAAAGCCATCCTGCAGATCATCTCCGAACGCACACCCCTGCCCCTACCATGACCTACGACGCCCTGATCAAAGACCTGAAGGCCAAGAAATACCGGCCCACCTATTTCCTACACGGCGACGAGCCCTACTACATCGACCAGCTCGTACACCACTTCGAGACCGAAGTGCTCGACGAGGCCGAAAAGTCCTTTAACCTCACCATCCTCTACGGCAAAGACGTCGACCACAAGACCGTCATCGACAACGCCCGCCGCTTTCCCATGATGGCCGAGCGCCAAGTGGTCATCCTCAAGGAGGCGCAATCCATGAAAAGCATCGCTGAGCTGGAGAAGTATATCGTGCAGCCGCTCGAGAGCACCCTGCTCGTCATCAGCTACAAGCACGCCCGCCTGGACAAACGCACCAAGTTTGCCAAAGCCGTCACCAAGTCGGCCGTCGTCTTCGAGTCCAAACGGCCCTACGACAACCAGATGCCCGCATGGATCTCCCACTACCTCCAGGGGAAAGGCTTTAAGATCCAGTCCTCCGACGCGGCCCTCATCGCCGAATACCTGGGCAACGACCTCTCCAAAGTCGTCAACGAACTGGACAAGATGGCCATCAACCTCCTCGCCGGCCACACCATCTCCAAAGACGACATCCAAGAACACATCGGCATCAGCAAGGACTACAACGTCTTTGAGCTGCAAAAAGCCCTCGGCAGCCGCAACCGGGACAAGACCTACACCATCCTACGCTACTTCCAGGCCAACCCTCGCAACAATCCCCTCGTGATGGTGGTCGCCACCCTCTATTCCTTCTTCTCCAAGATCTATCTCGTCCACTCCCTCGGCAACGCCGGCGACCGCGAAATCCAAAAAACCCTGGGCCTCTCCTCTACCTTCTTCGTCAAGGACTACCGCCAAGCCGTGCGCTCCTTCAACAAATCTCAAACGGAGAAAATCCTGCACCTGCTCCGGGTCTACGATCTGAAATCGAAAGGCGTCGAAAACGCGAATTTTACCGATCAGGAGCTGATGCAGGAGCTCATGTACCGGATCTTATCGGTCTAGCCACTAAGGCTATTGTTATGGCCACAAAGACGCTAAGACACAAAGTTTCTTTTGGTTTTTGCCACTAAGGCGCCAAGGCACTAAGGCTTTGCTATTGCCACTAAGACGGTAAGGCACTAAGGCTTTTGTTATTGCCACTAAGACGCCAAGGCACTAAGGCTTCGTTATTGCCACTAAGATGCAAAGACACAAGGTTTCTTTTGGTTTTCCACGAGGACGCAAGGACACAAAGTTTCTTTTGGTTTTGCCACTAAGACGCCAAGACACTAAGGCTATTGTTATGGCCACTAAGACGACAAGGCACTAAGGCTATTGTTATGGCCACAAAGACGCTAAGACACAAAGTTTCTTTTGGTTTTTGCCACTAAGGCGCCAAGGCACTAAGGCTTTGCTATTGCCACTAAGACGGTAAGGCACTAAGGCTTTTGTTATTGCCACTAAGACGCCAAGGCACTAAGGCTTCGTTATTGCCACTAAGATGCAAAGACACAAGGTTTCTTTTGGTTTTCCACGAGGACGCAAAGACACAAAGTTTCTTTTGGTTTTGCCACTAAGACGCCAAGACACTAAGGCTATTGTTATGGCCACTAAGACGACAAGGCACTAAGGCTTTTGTTATGGCCACTAAGACGACAAGGCACTAAGGCTTTTGTTATGGCCACTAAGACGCCAAGGCACTAAGGCTATTATTATGGCCACCAAGGCGCCAAGGCACTAAGGCTTTGTTATGGCCACTAAGACGCCAAGGCACTAAGGCTATTATTATGGCCACTAAGGCACCAGGACACTAAGGCTATTGTTATGGCCACTAAGACGCCAAGGCACTAAGTCCTATTTGTTTTTTGCCACGAGGACACAAGGCACGAACGATTGTATGGGATTTGGTTGATAAGGGAATTTTGGTTTGTGGCCGAGGAAATGCTGGATCGTTTGGCAAAATGTAATTTCGAATAAAACGCGGATACAAGAATCCGAGCTCTCATCGCCCCGTGGTGTGCAGAGGCGAATCCCCATTCGCCAGCCTCCTAGCAAATCGCTGGCATTCCTGGTATAGGACGATCCTTCATCGGATGACTAATGCGCGAGCTCACTCAACGGAATCGTGACGGTGTGAATGAGCTCGTTGTCGATACTGACGATGCGGAAGGTGGCCGTGGGATCGTCTAACGTCGTATCAAAATCCAGAAGGCCGAACGAACACTTGTCGTTGTAGCCGAAGACCGCCCCGGGCATGAGGTCGTGGGTGTGGACGTTGGTGAGCTTGCTGCTGGTGAATTCATAGAGAGGGTAATCGCTGGATCGGGGGATCTTCCAATAGTCGGTTCGATGGCGGTCGGCAGACATTAATAGCGCCCCCTCGATCTGATGCTCGGTCAGGAAATCAAGAATCTCCGCCCGCTCTTCGGCGTAGCCGCTCCAGGTGTCATGGCTGCCGGGCTTGGCACCGTCGGTCCAGGGCACGGGGGAGACCAGCACCTTGAAGGTGGCTTCGGATGCCTGCAGTCCCTCCAGTAGCCAGGCTTTTTGCACCGGGCCCAGCATCGTGCGCTCCGAGCCAAAGGGATTGGTGCGATACATGCGGCCGTCCAACATGAAGAACTCGACGCCTGCCCGGGAGAATTTGTACCAGCCGCCGGGCCACTCCTGATGGCCGCTGGGCGGATTGTTCCAGTTGCGCTGAAAGATCTTCATCAGCGGCACCTTCCACTCCGGTCGGCCTACGTAGGGTCCCAGCCACACGTCATCGGTCGCGGCGTCGTGATCATCCCATATCGTATATACGGCAGTGCGGCGGATCAGTCGCGCAAAACTGGGCTGTGATTGGCGACGGTAGTAGGTATAGTTGTGAAAGGGTCCCGGCATTTCGGGAATGTCGATGTACACATTGTCACCCAAGAGGAACAGGGCATCCGGCTCCCGTCGCGCAATGGTATCCCACATCCGTTCGAACCAGGGGGTGTAGCCCGCTCCCCCACCAAAAGCCACCCGAAAGCTACCTTTCTCGCCCTCCGTGGCCGTCCGAAAATGAAAATCCTGTTCCGTCAACGTAGTGCTGCCCAGTTGCAGCGAATAATAATAGTCCGTCGCCGGCTCCAGATCTTTTATGGGGATTTTGGCCACATAGTCATTTTGCTCATCGGCCTGTGCCTGATAACGACCGACCATGGCTTGTAGTGCGGGATCAGTATAGCAAAGGACCTGCACCAGGCCTCGCTCCCAGGTACGTACCCAAAGCGCAGCAGTCGTGGCGGTGACCTGCCCCAGCATGGGTCCATGCACCAACCGATGATCGGGCTCCCCAAGCAACTGCTGCATGGTCTCTGACGGTGACAACGCCGTTATCAACGATCGCGGACCGGCCAAAAATCGGGATGGGGGCAGCCCCAACTCCAACGCCCTGGTCATGTGTCGCTCGGCGTCCTTGATCCTACCCAACCGGGTGTAGGCTAAGGTTATCATGTAATGCTGTTCCGCGTCCTCCGGGTCCTCCGTCAGTCGCTCTCCACACCACCGGATCACGTTTTCCGCATCTCCCTCCAGCAACTCCAACATTTGCCGCTGTCCTCGGCGTTTGTACAACCGATCCGCCCCTGCCTTGGAAAATTGTCGCCGGCTCCATTCGTTTTCGCTGCCGTAGTAGGCGAGGCTGTCCCCCTCCAGATATGCGTCCTCCGGCGCAAACTGCCCGTAGGTATTGGCGATGCGCTTCAGGTCAGCCTGGTCCAGGGGTTTGCTTCCGGGCTGGCAGGCCCAGGCTAGGAGACTCAAGGATAGGACGAGGGTAGGTACTATGTTTGCTGTCATTTTCTGCATAAAAATAGATAGAGCCGAATCCATATTTGCCGACGTCGGTAGTTTTCTGCCACTAAGGCGCCATAGATAAAGGCGAATATACATCCGCCGACCTCCGCCGCTAGTTTTCCGCCACTAAGGCTCGAAGCCACAAGAGTAGACAAAGGCGAATATACATCCGCCGACTTCTTCGCCGACCACGCTAGCTTTTCCGCCACTAAGGCGCCAAGGCACAAAACAGATAAAGGCGAATCTACATCCGCCGACCTCCGCCGCTAGTTTTCCGCCACCAAGGCTCGAAGCCACTAGGATAGATAAAGGCGAATCTACATTCGCCGACTTCTTGCTGACATCCGTCGTTCTTCTGCCACTAAGGCGCCAAGACACCACCACAGATAAAGGCGAATCTACATTCGCCGACTTCTTGCTGACACTCGCCGACTTCTGCGCCGACCTCGGTAGTTTTCCGCCACTAAGGCGCCAAGGCTCTAAGTTTTGGTTCAGCCACTCAGGCGCTAAGGCATCACAATCGACAAAGGCAAATCTACATCCGCCGACTTCTGCGCCGACCTCGGTAGTTTTCCGCCACTAAGGCACCAAGACACAAAACAGCTAAAGGCGAATCTACATTCGCCGACACTCGCCGACTCCTTCGCCGACCTCGGTAGTTTTCTGCCACTAAGGCGCCAAGGCACAAGGGTTTCTAGTTGGTTCCGCCACTAAGGCGCCAAGACACAAAACAGCTAAAGGCGAATCTACATTCGCCGACTTCTTGCTGACACTCGCCGACTTCTGCGCCGACCTCGGTAGTTTTCCGCCACTAAGGCGCCAAGGCTCTAAGTTTTGGTTCAGCCACTCAGGCGCTAAGGCATCACAATCGACAAAGGCAAATCTACATCCGCCGACTTCTGCGCCGACCTCGGTAGTTTTCCGCCACTAAGGCACCAAGACACAAAACAGCTAAAGGCGAATCTACATTCGCCGACACTCGCCGACTCCTTCGCCGACCTCGGTAGTTTTCTGCCACTAAGGCGCCAAGGCACAAGGGTTTCTAGTTGGTTCCGCCACTAAGGCGCCAAGACACAAAACAGCTAAAGGCGAATCTACATTCGCCGACTTCTTGCTGACACTCGCCGACCTCTTGCCGACATCCGCCACTAGTTTTCCGCCACCAAGGCTCGAAGCCACAAGAATAGGCAAAGGCGAATCTACATTCGCCGACTTCTTGCCGACATCCGCCACTAGTTTTCCGCCACCAAGGCTCGAAGCCACAAGAATAGACAAAGGCGAATCTACATTCGCCGACTTCTTGCTGACATCCGTCGTTCTTCTGCCACTAAGGCGCCAAGACACCACCACAGATAAAGGCGAATCTACATTCGCCGACTTCTTGCTGACACTCGCCGACTTCTGCGCCGACCTCGGTAGTTTTCCGCCACTAAGGCGCCAAGACACAAAACAGATAAAGGCGAATCTACATTCGCCGACTTCTTGCTGACATTCGCCGACTTCTTGCTGACACTCGCCGACTCCTTCGCCGACCTCCGTCGTCCTCCGTCGTCCTCTGGGGATATATACCCTGCACTAAGGTGTTCCGTTTGAGCCAGGGCGTGTAGTCCATTATCGGACTAACCGCTAAAATTGGTCATCTATCGCCGGCTGGGTTTCTCTATTGGACAGACCGATCTCCACACGTTTCCCCAGACCCTCTTCAAATAATTTGAAAAGGGTGGAAAGCTGAATGTCCGTCTTCCCATTTTCAATACGGGAGATGTAGCTCTTCTTGGCCCCGATACGGTTACCCAATTCCTCCTGCGTCAGGTTGGCCAATTTTCGCTCCTCCTTGAGTAGTTCTCCGATGATGAGGGCTGTGCTCTTGTCGTTTCGATCAAAATGGGCGAAGCGGGTGCGTCGGTTCAGGCTTTTGGTCAGTAGGGATTCAAATGACAATAAATAGTCGTTGGGTTGCATTACCTCTACGTTTTCTCAGTTTTAAATGTTGCTTTACATATTCCTTACGATTTTGATTTTGTGTTGTACCCAAATCTTGCTTTCGATCTTCTATTGGGAAGTCCCTTTGCGGCGCAGTTGACTTTTCATTGCGAAGCTCTTGCACATGCTTTGGGTGATATGTTTACCATTTCATTTTTCTCTTCGAGTATTTCCTGCCTACCTCGGCCGCCTGTTGATTGGAACCGGCACCGATCATGACACCCCACTCGAGTTTGCGCACGACATTGTCCGGCAACACATTGTCAAGGAAGAACAGGCCGCGTGCCTTACAGAGATCCAACACCTTCTGCCCAGCAGCATCGACCTCCGGCGGCATAGGCGGATCGGCTCGTCCCTCCAGATGGCCGTAGCTAAATCCCATGTCACGAGGACCGTGCTCGGCAAATGCAATGCCCGGCACCGCCGTCGTCTGCGCTGCATGCGCCAGGGCGGTCTGATCCTCGATCTTGATCCCCAGCAGTAGTTCGCCCTCCGGATTCAGCGGCCACACGTCCGCTCGCTGCAAGTACTCTTCCTCCTCCAGGCCCCAGACCCATGCGGCAAACTTGTGACTACCCCAACCTCTCAATCCCTCGCCGACCTCATCGATCTTCTGCTTGTGCACAGGGTAGCGAGCCGCCTGGACAAACTCCCGTACAGCCCCGGGATCCCTTGCCCGCACCAGATGCACACCGTGCACGCCCTGGGCCAAAGCCTGTTCCACCATCCATCCGCCACTTTTGACGGTCGTACTGTCCAAGCCGACCAGCGGCAGCACCACGATCACCGTGGGTGTACGATGGCCGCTGGGCGTTGGACCATGGTCGACCAGCGCGGTCATAAATTCCTTCAGCTTGGTAAAGTCCAGCGGCTGGTGCTCCATATTGTAGACGATATAATCCGCCCAGGTCTGCGCCAATAGCTGGCCTGCCCGGTAGCCTCCATAGGCGCCCTTATAGTACACCGCCTGACCTGCCTCAAATAGTTCGATGCACTTATTGACCCTTTCTGGTGTATCGGTCGTGGACCCCGCCGAAGCAGATAAGGTAGCCGGTTCTTGGGCCATCGATTCCGCCACGGTGCACTGTAGCAATCCGATAGCCAACAGTAGCCATATACTCCAAAATCTTATAATCATCGTTTCTGATTTTTTGTCATTTCTATAGTACAAGTTGTCGTAGCAACTCCATCTGTGTTTTTTGGTGAAAGTCTCCCCATATCCATATTTCGTTACCCTTATTCGCCTGAACGATACCCCAAGTGTCTCCGGCCCGCACAATCCTTCCGACCCATTTATTATCTGGCTGCGCCTCCGGCAAGATAGCTCTGGTCTGGTGAATCTGTCGATCAAAATCGGTGGCTAGCAGTGACCATTCCCGGCCTTCGGAACCGAGGTACCTGTTACAGATTGCTTCGCTCGATTTTGCACCCAGCACGTTATCCTTCATGGCGACCGGAATGTCCGTCTGTAGCTCACCCCAAATCACATTTCCTTCAATCGTGCCAATCTCCAAACCCTCTTTCGTCTCAATGTATAGCATGTCGTCAAGGATCAAATTTTCTCGCACATCCACCTCACTTCGCTGAAAATACACACCGCCGTTGTGGGCTGTCACATTTCGCACAAACTCTCCCCGGGCCTCCATCGTAAATCGCATCACCCCCGAATTCATGGATGAATTTCGATTGCCGTAAAACTGATTGTTAGCAATGGTGACATAGAATTGATCCTTGGGCGGAATGGAATCCAAGGGTGCATCATATCGATGCTCCTGCCCACCGACAAATAGGGCTCCGGCATCATCACCACTCTCGCTATCGACAAATAAATTATCCTTGACCACGGCCGAACTCCACAGGGCAATAAATAAGGCGCCGCCATCATTGCGTGCCAGTGCTTTATTACTCAAAAAATAATTAGCGGAAATCTCTGCGTTGCACCAATTAAATATGGATACAGCACCCCCGTCGCTACTGCGCATCGGGTCGTCCAGGCCGGCGACATTGTCCACAAATACATTGCCCCTGATGACCGGCTGACAACGACCGGCAAATGCTACGGCCGCTCCCCGGCCATTTTCGGTCCGGTTACCGGCAAAAACGTTTCCTGTGAGGGTGGGCGAAGCACCCGAGCTGCCGTAGATGGCGCCTCCGTCGTGGGCCGTCTCGTGCAAGTATTTGGGCGCCCACTCGAGGGGACCCAAGGACTGATTTCCGACAAAAAAGCAGTTAGATATTTGCGGAGACGTACCGTCGCACCGGATGGCCCCTCCCTGTCCCCGCACCGATCCTCGACCAAAATAAATGCCATCGAGGACCGCATCGCCTAGCACTTGCAGTAGGCGGTGTCGGCCGTCGCCTTGCAACCAGCTTCTATACCGGTGTACATCTCTTTGCCAGTCACCCGCTTCAAATCCGCCAAAGAGATCAATGCCAGCCGGGAGTTGGAGATCCTGCACCGGGTAAGTGCCCTCGGCCAGGCAAATAGCCACGGGCTTGGCCGCCTCCGAGGTCAAGGACGCTATCAGCCTCGGCAAGCTTTTGCCGGGACGGGTCTGTGTCGCACCGCCCGCATCATCCCCTCCGTCACTATCCAGATAATAGACCTTCGTATAATCTACTGCCTCAAATGCATGAGTGCTCGGCCCCACGCTAGCGCTACGGGGTTGGTCCGCCAGTGACGCTGGATTTATGGTCGCCGTCTCGCTCCCGCACGAAACCAGCAGCAACAAGGCTGGGATCAGGGCCACGACCCCAGCCCACGATCTATTATTTTTTGGTCCTAAAAGTCGCATGTCTAATTTGATCCAAATTGCATGGCGTAAAGCTTGCTTCCTCGCATGCGAAATTCCAGCTGTACCTCCTGGCCCTGTAACGCAGACACATCTGTACCGGCGCCCAGCCACTCCACCTGTGTCTCTACAAAATCTCCGTTGATATATACGCAGTCGTCGACCGAAAACCCATTAATCGGACGCCCCTGCCCATCCAAAAAACCGACCTGCGCATAGCCAGCGGCATCGGTATCAATATTTAGGAGCAATTTCTCCCCGGTAAAGGTGAACGGCTTCGTGCGCACCGTGACTTCCCGCTCATAAGGGCTATCTATGGAGGTAAACCCATCCAGGCGCTGTACCAATCGGTAGACGCCGCGGCCGGCCTCATCTCGCTTGATGGCGGAGTGATATTGGGTCTCGCCAAAATAATACTGCCAGATCTCATCACCCCGCCGCACCATGCCATGCGCGATGTACGCGGTGATCACGTTGCGTCCTGCGTGCATACCCGGCCCCACGTACACCGGCCGGTGATAGCGCTTCCACTGTATGCCATCTCTACTCACCGCCAGTTGTGATTCGATCGGTCCGGAGCCGCGACCCCGCTTTTCGTCCATCAAGGCCTGCCGGGTCGGTGGCCCATCAGCCTCGTAGTGAAAATAGACGATCGGAAAAGCCACGTAAGTGTCCGGCGCCCACGGGTACTTGGTCGCTTTGGTGACGTAGATATCCGTCCCGACCGGATCCTCGGGCACAGGATCAAAGCAGTGCGGATATTCCATACCAAATCCGCCGGGTGTCAAGGGCCCGTTATCCAGATACCACGGTTTGGGATCGCGGATCGGCTGTACCTCACCCAATCGTATGTAATCTTCCTGGGTCAGCGGTGTAAAGGGATGCGGGGTCTTTAGATCATCTAGTACGGCGACCACGCTACTTCTTTGGGTGGCCTTGGCCGGGGTATGAAAAATACCCGATCGATGAAACGTGACATATTTCTGGGTCTGATCATCGTAGAAGCTACAGGACTGCGTACCTGATCGAAAGGGGAGCACCGCCGTCCGATGCCGGGTCCAGGCGTAACCGTCAGGTGAGGTGTATAAATAAATACCGCGGCGCTGATAATCGCTAAAATATTTCCATCGCTCCTCGGGTGGTCCATTGGGATCGATAAAAGGATTGCCCAGGCCACCCACCATTTCCTTAATGACAATATTCGACTTACCCTTGTGGGGTGTCGTTATGTCGGGATAATCAAAATGGACACCGTCGCTGGACGTGTACACTGCGAGATAATCGTCTTCCACCGAGTTATAAATACGTATCAATCCTTGCTCATCTTCTACCACCGTCAGGTGCTTGCGAAAGGATCCCTTTATGTCGCCTATGACTCGCTCCATCTTGCTCGGCGGATTGACCACGATTCTTGCATCACCCATCGACTCGACGAAGGCATCATCAATAAAAACGTGTTTTCTACCTCCCAAGGCATATACTTTTGTCCTTTGGTCGGCAAAAAGCAAGGGCGGCCCCTGCACCTTGGCTGCCATTGGTCCCGCTTGCAGTGCCTGGGAACGGGTGCCAGGCGGTGCAAAATGATCGCGGTATTTATTTGAGGCCGAAAATGCCAACTCATCTATTTTCCCCAGCAAGGGATTGTGCCATTGACCATCACGACCGACCGAGAAGTAAGCTTCCTCACTGACCGCCAGCGCTTGGCAGGCTACCCCCTTGGCCGTGGATCGCAACTTTCCATCGACAAAATGTCGAAGCACTCCACGCTCGGCATCATAGCTGAAAGCTAGGTGGTGCCATGCACCGGCGTAGGATTTAAGCGCCCTTGCATATGTTTTTAGTTTGATTTTCTTGCCGCTGGCATCGTTGCGGAGGGTAAAGTATTTTTTATTGGCGCTGAGGGTGAGCGAGGTCACGTTGCTATTTTCCCGTAGGGGTCCTTGGCCTATTTCGAACACCGTACCTGGGCTACCTTTGGTCTCGGTTGGGCTAAACCAAAATTCCACCGTCCAGTCAAAGGCACCCAAATTCAAGGGGCTGTCCGTGGCATTTTTGAATCCGACCTCTTTGCGCAGATGTTTTTCGCCGCTACACATCAGAGCGGAGAAGTGAGCATTGTGCCAATTCATCGCCGCCTTCGTGCGGCCGGGCGTCGGGGGCTGACTGGGTGCCATGCCAAATCGGATCTCGCCCAGGTCAGGCACGTCGATGGGTAGCGGATCGCATATCTCCAGCGCATTGCCAAATCGGCCAGGGACGATCTTGCCCCCCAAACCGATCACCAACGGGTGGTCATGCTCGGTGGCATCATCCAAGACATGACTGGGATATAATCCCACGGGTTCGTCGAAAAGCCAGAGACTAATGTCCTGCCCTACACAGGGAGGCAGCGCGAGAAAAAGCATGCTTCCCAAAAACATATTCCTCAAGAAAAATATCACCATAAGTAAATCTTATCCCTATTTAAATTGTAATGCGTATAACTTGCTGCCTCGCATGCGGAAGACCAATCGCAACTCCCTTCCCGCCAAGTGAGCAATGTCGAATCCATGCGTCCACTCCACTGGCGTCTCAATAAAATCCCCATTGACATAGATGCAGTCGTCAACCCCGTATCCAGCAATGGGATTTCCTTGTGGGTCCTCAAAACCGATTTGCACATACCCGGCCGCATCTGTGTCTACATTGAGAAAAAGACCTTGGCCGGCAAAGGTGAACACCCGTGATCGGACCGTCACTTCTCGATCGTAGGGACTGTCCATCGAGACAAATCCATCCAGCCGCTGCACGACCCGATACACGCCGCGCCCGGCTGCCGATTTCTGCCAGGGAGAATGGTAGTAATCTTCGCCAAAATAATATTGCCAGATCTCGTCGCCCCGTATCACCATACCGTGGGCCAGGTAGGCTGTGACCACGTCATGGCCGGCATGTGCTCCGATGCCCACATAGGCCGGACGGTACTTGCGAGTCCAGTGGATTCCGTCCCGACTGACAGCCACCTGTGTCTCCAGAGGTCCTGAGCCCAATCCCCGCTCCTCGTCCATAAGCGTCAAGCGCGTCGGAGGTCCGTCCTCTTCATAGTGGAAATAGACGATGGGAAACGCCAGATACGTGTCTGGTGCCCCTGGATATTTCATGGCTTTGGAGACGTAAATATCCGTACCGATGGGATCTGCGTCGGTGGGTCTGAATTTCAACGGAAACTCCAGTCCGAGGCCTCCCGGGGTGAGCGGGCCATTGTCCAAAAACCATGGCTGTGGTTCCCGCAAAATCAAGGTATCCGAGGCGGCCTGGTAATCGGCCTGATTAAGCTTGGCATACGCGACCGGCTGGCTGATATCCTCCATCTCGGTAAGCACGGTGCCGCGCAGCGTAGCCCCAGCCGGCGTCGCCTGCATATCCGTACGATGGTAAGCCACGTACCTGCCGCGCTGCTCATCGTAGAAGGTGCAGGACTGCGACCCGGAGCGGAAAGGGACGATTGCCGTACGTTGGCGCGTCCATTGAAATCCATCCGGTGACGTGTAGAGGTATATACCTCGCCGATTAAAATCGGTCAGAAATTTGAATTTTGATTGGGCAGGTGCTGCGGGATCGATAAAGGGTGTGCCCATGCCCCCATTGATCTCATCAATGACAATATTGCGACGGCCTTCCACGGTGCGGCCCAGGTCGGGTGCGACAAAATGTACGCCATCCGTCGACGTGTGCACGGCGAGATAATCCCTTTCTACAGAATTGTAGATCCGGATGACCCCCTGCTCATCTTCCAACACAGTCAGATGCTTGCGAAAAGGCCCTTGAATATCGCCGATGACTTGTTCGGCCTTTTTGGGAGGATTGACATTAAATTTCAAGAGCTCGGGGGATTCGAGAAAAGCCCCGTCGATGAAAAGGTGCTTGCGTCGACCCAGCGAAATAGGTCCCTCGCTCCCGCGGTCAAATAGCAAGGGCTCCGTCACGGGCCGCGCAGGCACTTCCTCCATTTTCGACGCATAACTCTCTGGCGGATCAAACCCGGACCGGTATTTTTGGCCGGCATAAAAATGAAGCTCATCCAGTTTTCCGGGCAGTCGCTGAGACCAATTGCCGGCACGAGCTAGACTCAGGTAGGCTTCGTCGGAGGGTGCGAGCGACTTTAGCTTGGCCCTGGATCGGTGCATGACCCGACCGTCCCGATAATAGGTGATCCGGTTTTTGCCCGCATCGTGTACGAGCGCATGATGGCTCCACTGTCCTTGTTTGACTGGGGATCCCCCTTGCAGGGGAAAAAATAATTTGCTTGCTGTCGCAGCATTTTCCAGGATAAAATGAGTCTGTCTTCTGCTGAGTGACAGTCGCGTGACCGCTCCATCCGCTCGTAATGGCCCACGACCCAGTTCGAATACCACTCCCGGTGCTCCCAAATGCTCATCGATCAGGAGCCAGAACTCCACCGTCCAATCAAAGGCTCCCAAATTTAATTTTGTCTCCAGCGCATTGGCAAATCCCACTTGCTTACGCAAATGATTTTCTCCACTGCACATCAATCCGGCGAAAAAGGCATTGCGCCAGTTCATGGGCTCTGCGGTGCGTCCGGGAGGAATGGCCATCGTCGCCATGCCAAATCTTTCGTCGCCCTCTGGCAGATCCAAGTCTCCATATCCCTGCGTAGATAGGGCATGCCCAAATCTGCCCGGGGCCAAAGAGCCTCCCCGCCCAAGCACCAGTGGATAGTCAAGGGGTCCGTGATCGGCCAGGACGTGGCTTGGATACAGACTCATCGATTCGTCAAAGAGCCACAGTGCCACTGTCTGTGCATGCACAGAACCGAGAGGACAGCCAAGGGAGACGATGGCCAGAAGACATATGCTGCACAGGCTCCTCATCGGTTATATCATTCGCCGACTTCGGCGCTTCCCGCCTTCCACCTGGCAGACCTAGCCTCAGAAATCCGCTCATAATGCCCGACAAAACTGGCATCGGTCGGATCATCCACCAAACTGTTTAGGCATAAATATGTTAGCGGCT
This sequence comes from Saprospiraceae bacterium, assembly GCA_965223165.1. Lineage (GTDB taxonomy): Bacteria > Bacteroidota > Bacteroidia > Chitinophagales > Saprospiraceae > JABDMH01. Next base: position 207,297 of record CBDCVQ010000001.1, read on the forward strand.
CGTCGCCAGTGATCGTCGTATGTGGGGTATTTCTTGGTATATATATCAAATCTCCGGGCTTGACCGCTGTGCGCGCATCGCCTATCATGATCTCCCCCCGGCCCTCCAGAATAAAAAAGGACTGCTCCTTCTCCGGATGACTTACCACTGCACCTCGGCTATGGGGAGGCCAGCCGATCTCCAGCAGCTCACATTTGTTGGTCTCGATACGGTCCAGCAATAATCTAGCCCGATTGGATCCAAATTCATACGTCTTGCCAAAATCCAAGTTGGGAAAATACCGTGGAGAAAAATTTGGCTTTTCCGCATCGTCGATGCCTGAATCCTGCGATTCCGCCTGCTGCTTGCGCGTCAATTTCACTTTTTCGATATGCTCGGCAAAGGATGCCGATCCATTGCCCTGTCTTTGCGTGAAAATATTGAGCAATAAATAACTAAGGGTACTGTGCTCGTCGGTGGTGGTCTGGTGCAGCGCATTGGCCGGCACGTAAAACAGGCTCCCCGGCAGGGCCACATGGGCGGTATCTTCAAACCAGACCTGACCTCGCCCCTCGGTCACATAAAAGATCTGGTCTTTGTCCGGATGACGATGGGGTGGCCCCAATAGATCGGAGGTCCATACATTGTGCCCAATCTCCGTAAACTCGGACTCGCTTCGGTCTAGCAGGACCGTAATTTTATTCAGGCCGGCGACATCCAGCTGCTCGCCTTCTTTGTAATGTCTCTTTATCATCTTGCTAGTTGATCTTCTTTATTTGGATATTATCCAGCCAATAGATATTGGGCTGTTTTTTGATGCCCGGTGCCGGCACGTCTTCGATGGTCAGTCCTCCATTGGCCGGCCCACCCACAGTGGAGAAAATCGGATCGGTAAATCCCCGGTACGGTCCCGTGCGAAAAACCAATCTTTCGACGCTCTCTACCGGTTCGGCTAGCTCCATACCCGCTCGACCCAAGGCCCCATTGTAAAACGCGTCGTAAGTCCCGGCATCCACATCAATCACCAACCGGATATTATTCCAGCGTCCTTCGTGAAAGGGGATCGGATCCGTGTCCAGTCGATGGCGGTCAAACATGAGCCACTCATTCTCGATACGCAGCCGAATGGGCCGGCTACTGCGTTGGTCTTGCACCTCGATCTCCAAGGCATGGCCCTGCTGGTTGGACACCATGTGTAGGTCAAAACTGATTTCGATATTTTTTCCTCCGGCAAAGATTCGCTCGATCTTGGCATAGTCGTAAGGGTCTTCGTCACGTAATTCGAGGTACCTATTGCCCGAGACCGGATCATGTAGAATCGCTGTGGGAGCCCATAGGGGGAGATAAAGATTCCAGCGCTTCATCTGGTCGATCGATTGGAGCTGCTCAAAATCTTCGTGGACGTCTTCCTCTTCCTTGCCCCGGATGGGCACGGTGATCTTTGACACCCATATATCCTCTTTGTTGACGCTGTAGGTGACCCAGAGATCATCGCCTGGCGGATTGCCATTGCCCTCGACGATCCCCCGAAAATACTGGGTGCCCTGACGCTTGTGAATCCCCTGGTATCGACGCACGGGTACCTCTCCATTGACACAATACATCTGATCGTAGCTATGCCCGTCTGGCGAGGTCATGACGACCATCGGATACCGATTTCTAAATCCTGCGGAGTGATCATGCACCAGCGCATAGGTGCCGTCATCCACTCGCTGCCCCCACACCTTCGCACCTGTCGTGTTGAGTGTCTTATTGCGGGTGAAGGGTGTCCAAGTTTGTCCTTCGTCACTACTTAGGGCCGACCATTGATTTTTCCAAATTCCCACAACTACTCCATCCGGTCGATGATAATAGCTCAATGCCTTGCCGGCTCCTCGAGAGGTGGTGACCGTTTCAGAAAAATAAGCGGCCCCCTCCGCATCTCCCGGGTCGACGGTATAAAATCCATCTTTGCCCCGGTCTTCTTCCCACCACTGCAGGGTCACGAGTTTGTCCGCGAGTAACGATCGGCAAGCAGAAAGAAATCCCTGATCCGGGCTGTCCGTGTAGAAAGGGAAATTGGTATTATGCTCATCAAAACCCACGTGCCCATTGTACCGGATAAAGTAGACGGGACCAAAGGTGCCGTCCGCCTTGATCTCACGCACCACCCGGCCCAGGCCCTGCCCCGCATTCGGCGAGTGTCGTGGCGTAATGCAATAACTGTAAAATCCCAGGGCCAGCAGCCGGTTATTCGGTGCCACGTAAAAACCCATGCGCTGATGCATCACGGCTTTGGTACCGGCTTCGATCACCACTTTGCCGTCCCGCTTGATCTCGGGCAGATCATACATAGGAAAAAGGGTGCGTGGATTGGTCCAAGTACGACCATCCTGCGACGTCATCAGCAGGATGCGCGTCGGGGGCGTGTGCTCCTGAAACTCGCCGGCCAGATACTGGAGATAAAAGGCACTGTTCCAATACGCCAGATAGGGCTGGTGATTGTAGGTCCACCCCTTGGCGGCTCCCACTTCGGGAGGATTGTTGCGGTTGGAGCGCATGGCCTGGATATTGTGCACGCCCAAGATGTGTGGCAGTCGGCCGTCAAAGTGGGTCGCAGCCGGCTCCAGTCCTCCGGTATAAATGATCGGCTCCTTCTTGGTCTCCTCCAGGGAGGGCGGCATTTTCTGAGCCTCGGACGGGAATACGCAGGCCATCAGACTCATCGATATTATTAGCCATCTCATATATTTCATCATTCGCTGGATTAGGTAGTTGCCCGGTTTTTCCGCCATCCGTAATAGGTCAGGTTTTCGTCGATGGGTTTGCCCTTAAATAATAGACTGGCTAAATATCCCACTACAAAAAGCACGATGTGACTATAGACGCCGAGCATATATTTGTGATGCTTAAAATTCCAATCGCCCAGGTCGAGCAACAGCCTTTTATTGTCGATGCCAATCGGTGTGGACGTCAATAACGCATAGGCCGTATAAAGTACGCAGGCCGCGATGCCAATGTACAGCCCCTGCTTATTGGCGCGACGGCTGAAGAGTCCGAGCAAGAAGATACCGACAATACCGCCAGAAAAGATGGCATACAAAGTGAAAATAATACCAAGCACGCCCTTATTACCCGCCGACACGTAGAGGTTGGCTACAAAAATGGCCAGCAGACCGGAAATCACCACAAAAATCCTACCCATGCGTAGCTGCTGGGCTTCGGTGCTGTCGGGACGAAAGCGCTTATAGTAATCTTCCACCCCGATAGCCGATAGGCAATTGAGATCGGAATCCAGGCTGGAAATAGCCGCCGCGATAAGGGCGGAGAGTATGAGGCCGACCAACCCTACCGGCATTTTGGTCATAATAAAATGGGGAAATACAGCGTCGGACTTCATGCCCTCGGGTAGTGCATCGGGACTCAGTTGGTAGTAGGCAAATAGCGCGGTGCCAATAAACATAAATAGAGCCCACACTGGGACGCTGAGTAACACTCCGATCAAGGATGCCTTAATTGCTTCCTTATCAGATTTTGCCGCCAAGTACCGCTGCACGATTGTCTGATCCGTGCCATATTTTTGAATGGCATAAAAGACACCGTTTAATGCCATGACAATAAACGTCAGGTTGACAAAATCCATATCGTAGGGGCCAAAGCCGACACGTCCATTTTCTACCGCCACATTCCAGACGGCTCCCGGCCCACCCGGCACAGAAAACAGTAGTATGCCCAGGGTAATCAGTCCACCGATGATGAGCAAAAAACCCTGTATAACGTCGAGCCAGATCACGGCCTCAATGCCGCCGAGCAATGTGAGTAGTATCACCGCCAGGCCTAAAAACCAGATGACCGTCGTGGTGGGTATGCCCATCATACTGCTGAGCGCCAAGGCCAACAAGTAAAACACGGTGCCCATTTTTGAGAAGTGGACCAGGATAAATCCCAAGGAACTGTACAACCGGGCAAAAAATCCAAATCGCTGCTCAAAGTATTCATAGGCGCTGAGGTTGATGACCTTGCGGTACAACGGCACGATAAATCCGATCATCAAAAGCAGGACAATGGGGACCATAAGCCCCTGCACCAGTCGGATCCAGTTGGTCGAAAACCCCTCCCCGGGATACGCCAGGAAAGTAATGCTGCTGATGAGGGTGGCCAAAATTGACATCCCGATGGCCCACGATGGAATGGATCCCCCCGCCTTGAAATACTGAGAGGTGTCCACTTGCTTTTTCGAAAATTTAAATCCGATCCACAATGACACCACCAGGGTAGCAATAATGATGAGGTAGTCGACTAGATGCAGATGGTTTGCTTCCATGGCTGATGCTTGTTAATCATTGTTGATGGTGGTCGGCCAGATGTGCTCGGGCCAGTGATAACTTCCTGGCTTCATTGTAAGGTGCATCCCCGGATATTTCTGGGCCCTCATCCGCGTGACGCCGCGAGATAATTCTTGCAAGGGGTAGAGCTTTTTCACCTCTAGACCTTCCAAGACGGCAAAGGAAGTCGCGCCTCCCTCCACAAATATTTCTTCCATGGGCTGGGCATCGACTGCGCCGCGTACCGCCCGCGCCATAGCACCACGCAGGTGGGAGAAGTCCTGTTCTGGGAATCTTCTTTGGTGGTTGATGCTGACCAAGACCTTTTCGCACTGCTCGAATCCCGTTTTTATCATATCCACCCAATCCTGCAACTCGGCTTCCGAATACTGAGGATTGCGAAAGATTTGGACGGGCATATTGGCCACATAAAGGCCATGAAACAGCGCCTGGCCATGTCGTTGCATCGCGTCGTGGTACTCGCTGCCATGCACAAAAAGCTGCCGGCGTCCCAGCACGGCCTTGACCATTTCTTTGGGCGATTCTTGCATGGACAGCTGTCGCAAAATCGCTGCGAAAAATTCGGCCCCACCGCTCAATGCCAGGTCTGGCCGCATCTGGCCGGCCCAGTACATTAAGTCCGCTTCTCCCCGGACATCTCCGATGAAGTTGTTGACACTATCCATCATTTGCCCCACTCGCAACGAGGTGGTGTTGGCTCGATAGGAAGGTGCAATAAGATGTAACACGTGGGCCGACTCGCTACCGTTTCTGCTGAAGGGGGTCTGCGAGACGGGGATTTGGTTGACGAAATATTCCCCATTTACAATGGTCCGATGGAGACTGGGATTCGCGGGGACGATCAATGATCTCCTGGCCCCAAGTGCCTCTCGGAAGGATTCATTCTCTTCCATCACGTGGCCCCGAAGCACCGAGTCGATCTTCTTGTAGATCAGCCGGGGTTGCCCGGCGACCAGTCGACTGGCCACCTCCGATACGATTCGCACGGCCTGGCGAGACGATTTTGATCGGGTGTTGGTATTGACAATGAGCAGGTCGGACTCCTCGACTTCTCGCAGATCAGAGATGATCACAGATGACAGGCCAAACTTGAGTCCAATTCCTCCAATCTCCGTGGCTCCCGTAAGGTCGTCAGCGATTACTACAATCATGAGGCAGAAGGGTTTTTGGTCGACGGTTGCTCAAATAACTTTATGGCATATTCGACGGCTAACTCCATGGCTTCCGCGCTGGCTATGCCCTGCCCGGCAATCTCCATGGCTGTCCCGTGATCCACCGACGTCCGTATGATGGGCAGCCCCAAGGTGATATTGACCCCGCGCACCGACTGCATTTTTTCTTGTGCCTGATCCCACTGAAATCCAACGACCTTAAAGGGAATGTGCCCCTGATCGTGGTACATAGCTACACAACCATCGTAGTAGCCTCCAATCACCTTGGGAAATAGCGTGTCGGGCGGCACGGGTCCCGATGCATCAATGCCTCGGGCTCGAGCGTCTGCAATGGCAGGTATGATCTCAAGCGCTTCCTCCTCACCAAAAAGTCCTCCATCGCTCGCATGGGGATTGAGACCGGCCACCCCGATCCTCGGTTTATCGACGCCCAATCGTACACAGGCCTGGGCGAGCAATTCTATCGCGTCCAGGACCCGTGCTCGCTTGACCAAGTCACAGGCCTGCCTCAGGGAGACATGGGTTGACACGTGGATCACACGCAGGTTGTCTTCCACGAGCAGCATGCCATATTTCTCAGTGTCGGTCAAGTCAGCGTAGATCTCCGTATGCCCCGCATAGGCATGTCCGGCAAGATTGATGGACTCCTTGTGGATGGGGCCCGTGACCGTGGCATCTACCGCCTCGGCCAGCGCCAGCTCGATGTTCCTTCGGACCGCCGCAAAAGCCACCCGGCCATTTTCCGCTGCGATCGCCCCATACGAGAACCTTGCCGGATCCACACTGGCGACGGCCAGCACTTGAATCTCGTCCGGTCGATCTCCGATCTCGATAGGGTTATAGATAGTCCTAAGCGGGAAGTCCATATCCAGGTCCTTGCTCACCTTCCGCATCACCCAGGGATCTCCCAGGACCACGGGGCGGCAACGCGCTTGCAATCGACCCGTGCGTAGTGCTTTAAGGCAGATTTCCGGACCTATGCCCGCCGGGTCACCCATGGATATGCCTATGATCGGTTTGTACATGCGAAAGCGCTTAGACTTCGATTTTCAGTGCGTGCTTCTCGACTAATTTTGCAAAATCGTCTTGGATTTTCGCTCGCATGGGCTCGGGCACAGGCATCATCGGTGGAAGGACCTCCGCCGTGCAGATATGGTACAAAGAGCCTAAGTATTTTAGCAGCGGGATCGCTTCGCTCAGTAGCCTTCCCTGCTGATAAAAAGCAGAGACTTCATCGCAGACCTGCTGATACCGGGCGGCATTTGCCCGGTCCCCATGCCCGATCAGCTCGATTACTTTCTTGTATTGCCCCGGCAGTAGATTGCCTGTACTCGGCACCGTACCATCGGCACCTCTCGACACGGCATCCATCGTTTTGGCGGCCCAGCCGATGACAAAAGAAAAGTCCGGTCGGTCAGCCCAAAGGTCCAGGTTCTCCTGCAGCCGCTGCTCTCCTCGCTCCGAATCCTTCAGGCCCACGATCCGCGGGTGCTCACTCAGGTGACGCACTACCTGCAACGGGATGGAGAGGTGTGTGGTCAGGGGAATGTTGTATATGAAAAGCGGCAGTGTAACGGCCTCAACCAAGGACTCAAAGTACTTTGTCATGTGCGATTCTCCCATCGGATAGTAGCTCGGCAGATGGGCCACCAGCACATCTACTCCCTGATCAGCCGCGTATTGACCGAGAGTGACCGTCTCCTCGTAACAGTTGGAAGAGATCCCCGCATATAGGGTGGTACGGCCCTGGCCATACCTGGTCACCAAGTCAATCAGCCGCTTCTTTTCCTGCATGGGCAGCGACTGCGACTCTCCGGTAGTACCCAGGATAAACGGATAGGTCTCCGTCCGAATAAATGAGGTGATCAGTTTTTCTACGGCCCCTTCGTCGATCTGGTGCCGATCCGTGACCGGGCTGATCATTGGGACAATTACGCCACTATATCTCTTATCTGCTTTGTTCAAATCGGGCTGTACTACGATACCTTAAAATATTGTTTAGCTACCATCTTTTGGGCATGCCCATCTAGTAAGCGTTTCGATAGATGGATTCTGCGTCGGCCAGCGACACCTCACGCACATTGTTCTTCAGCAGGCGTTGAATCTTGATCGCCTCTCTGGCCATATTGGGAATCTCTTCTTGTGCAATCTTGAGCTCGGACAATCTGGCTGGCAATTGGCAATCGGCTATGAGTATCCGCATCCGATCAATACCGTCTTGCGCCGTTGCCTCGGGCGTATCCTTTCGGTCGGCTCCCAGCGCCACCGCAATATCCGCATATCGCTCAGGGGCTGCCTCGACATTAAATTGGGATACATAGGGCATGAGCAAGGCATTGGAAAGCCCGTGCGGGATATGAAATCTAGTACCCAGCGGGTACGACAATGCGTGGATGGCGGCTGTATTCACCGGCCCCAAGCACATGCCCCCATACATGCTCCCGAGGGCTACCTGGCATCGGGCCTCCAGGTCACTGCCATCGTCCACGGCCCGCTGGAGGTGCCGGCTTATCAGTGCAACGCCTTTCAGCGCAATCGTGTCAATCATGGGGTGGGCAAATCGATTGGCATACGCCTCCAGACAATGGGTCAGTGCATCAATGCCTGTAGCCGCCGTGATCTCGGGGGGCAAGGTGCAGGTGAGTACCGGATCAATATACACCGCATCCGGCAGTAAAAAGGGGCTGATCACCGCCTTTTTGGACTCATCCTCGTCGTCCACAAAAATGGCATTGGGCGACATCTCACTGCCTGTACCCGATGTAGTGGGAATACAGATCAACGGAGTGTCTCTTTGCTGCAGGCGGCCAATGCCGACGACCTCATGGGTCTCCTGCGTGTTATGCAATTGGGCCGCCACCAATTTGGCGACATCAAGCACACTCCCACCACCAATACCCACCACACAATCCGGGGCAAAGGATCGAGCTTTTGCCAACGACCGCTCGAAGTCAGCCAGGCTGGGTTCTCCTTCGATTTCGAGGTCGACCTCGATCTGCCTTTGTTGCGATTCCCATTCCTGGATCTGAGGCGATAGCAGTTCAAGCAACGGGGCTATCGTCAGCAAGTAAATCCGAGTATAGCCCTGCGACGTCAAATGCCGGCTGAGGGACTGCACACAATGCGGACCAAAAGCCACCTGTGGTGGATTCTGGATGGTTACTTCTCTCATGATGCTTTATTCCTTCGATTCCTCAAATCGCCAGTCTTGTTTAGTGGCGTTGAATCGGTCATTCAAGGTCATCATCTCGGCGCCCACCTCGCGCTGCCACTGGTGCAGATCGGCCCGCAGCTCCTTGGCCAGCGCTGGCATCTCATCCGAGAGATCTATACTTTCGCCAATGTCGTCGGCGATGTGGAAAAGCTCCACCGCCTTTCCCTGGCCCGTCATGGTTGGCTCAAACCACTCAATAAGTTTGTAACCACCCTTGTGAATAGCGGCGGCAGGCTTATAACCCAAGTGATGATAGTGGGGATAGTGAAATGCGATATAGCTGCGATCGAGGCCGGACTGATCTCGGAGTACGCCGACCAGGCTCTTGCCGTCCAGCGGCTCCTTGCTCTGGTACCCGACGATCTCGGCCAGCGTGGGGAAGAAATCGTCTGAAAGGACATACTCCGCGGACACACTTCCTGCAGTGGTCACTCCCGGCCATTTGATCGCCAAGGGCACCCGGATTCCGCCGTCAAAAATCATGGCTTTGCCACCTCGCAGCGGGGCTTGATCTTGCAATTGTTCAAAGCCGCCATTGTCCGAATAGAAGATCACCAAAGTGCGATCATCAATGTCGTGCTCAGCCAATTTGTCCAGGATCTGTCCGATGCCATCGTCCATACGTTCAATCATCGCGCCCATGATGGGATTGTTGATCAGCAACTCCGATCCAGGCTTGGCCTCGTATTTGGCGATCAACTCCGCCTTTTCCATCAGCGGCCGATGTACGGCATGGTAGGAGGTGTAGAGAAAAAATGGCTTCGCGTGATGGCGGTCCAGAAAATCCAAGGATCGCTTCGTGATCTCGATGGTGTGATGTGCGTCGTCCTCCGGATCGGCTTCTGGGGGTGGCTTGACCGTGGTCAGGATCTCCTCAAATCCCTGTGACTCGGGATCCCCCGGCCGGCCGGGCTCGTAGTTTTTGTCCACGTTGAGATGCCACTTGCCAAAATGTCCCGTGCGATACCCCTTTTCCTTGAGCATCTCGGCCAAGGTCACTTCCTTCAGGGCCAGACCTGGTATTTCGCCAGCGCGATTTAGCCGAGCATGTGGATAAGGACTGCCTGGAATGTAGTCGGTGATGCCCAACCTGGCCGGATTCTTCCCGGTCATGATGCTGGCCCGGGTGGGGGAGCACACGGGATTGGCCGAAAAGGCCTGGGTAAAATGCATGCCTTCGCGAGCGATCCGATCAATATTAGGTGTCTCGTAATAGGTGGTCCCGTGGTAACCTACCTGGTTCCAACCCAGATCGTCGGCCAGAATAAATACGACATTGGGTGGAGTATCTACGGACTGAGTGCCACCATCCGTCGGTCGGTTTGCACACGACAACCAGCACGAGGCAATTCCTACCCAAAAGAACCAGCGTACATTATTTAACATATCAAGCTCGAATTATCAGCGCTATTCCCAGACCAGTGACGCGCTTGGCTGCCGAGCCGAGGCGCCGGCAGCCCGTCCTTACGCCATTACTACGGCTGTTCGTTTCAGAGAGACCATTTCAAGCCCAGGCTGTAGGTAGTGCCACTCAGTCCATGTTCAATGGCACGTGTCGTCACGCCCAGGTAATTATACCGATCCTCATTAAAGATATTATTGATTTCTCCAAATAGGTCGATGCCCTTGCCCACACGGTAGCTACCGGAAAAGTCCCATTGCTGATAGCTATCCCGCCACTCGTCCTCATCGGCTGATCCGCCGACCTCCTCAATAAATTTACCACTGAAATTGGCTGCTAGGCGAAGGTTCAGGCCGGCTTTCTCATAATTGATCGCCAGGTTGCTGACGTTTGCCATCTGATTGGGTAGTACATCAATATCATCACGATCGATGTCTGGTCCCAAGTCAATATTACTGGCATTGGTATAGGTGTAGTTGGCATAGATACCAAAGCCGGAAAGAAATCCAGGCAAAAAGGTAAACTGCTGCTGCCAGCTAATTTCGAATCCGAGCAAATCTGCCCCATCTCCATTGAGCGGCTCCTCGATTTCGAAACCATCAAATTCTCCTCCGCTCTGCTCGTATTTCGAGGAAAAGACGAAGTCGTCCATTTTCTTGAAAAATATCCCGCCGGAAATAATCCCAATGCCTTGGAAGAAATGCTCGGCGAGCAGGTCGTAATTCAAGGACGTCGCCGGAATGAGATCACCATTACCGCGTACAATCTCCTCACCATCCAAATCCGTGATCGAGTAAGGCACCTGATCAAAGAAGTTTGGCTGGGCGAGGCCTTTGCTCAAAGCCACTCGGAGGTTGGTATTGGGACTCGCTCGATAGCGAAACTGCAAATTAGGAAACAACTTCTCGTACGTTTGCTCGGCAAGCATCGGCGTCGAACTGACAAACTCTCCGTCATCTAAAACCAATTGATTTCCGCGATACTCCGTATTGGTAAATTCCGCTCGGAGGCCTCCCAAAATCAAGAGATCTCCAAAGTTTTGGGTAGCCATCAGATAGACGCCCGAAATCGTTTCCTGCCCGTCATAGGACTCCCCCAGATTGACATCTATGCGCTCTTCGGCAACGAACCCATTGCTGCCCTGATTGGCATTGAAGAAGTTTCTGAATGCGTCCCGATCCAACTCGCGACCCAACACGTAGCTATCGTGTATCGTATTTAATTCATTGGAGACCTCAAACTGGCTTAAGGTGAGATCGTTGTCTCCCTTCCACTTCCAACGGCTTCGGATGTCTGCCCGATCCTTATCGTTGGTACGTAGCTTTCCGCCAAACTTAAATATCCCGCCGTCATCGCTCAGATTAAAAGGGAGCTCGAAATTCAGCGCCGCGGTGAATAGCTGATTGGTGGTATTTTCGATTTTGAAATCTGTCTGGTCAAATTCATACTCCGACCCATCGTTGATATTAATACCGTTGGTGACCGCCCACTGTGGCGACTTCGAATCCAGTTCGCTCAAGCTCAAATTGACTTTCTTCAATTGAAACTCGGGTTTTAACTGACCGTCGTCTTTCTTTGTCGAAGCGCTGCTGATAGCAAAATTGTAATCCATGCGCAATTTGCCCAGTAGGTGATCACCGCGCAGGCTGAAGGCGGTGACATCCTGCTCCTCCAGACGATCATGGAGGTGCTTGATAATTCGCATTTCTTCGATTTCTGTTCTGGAAATGTAATCGCCCCTGTCCACGCGCATACGCATCAGTTCTCGGTCTTGGTCGTCCCAGCGCTTGTTGTACATCGCACTGAATCCGATACTGCTATTGTCGTTAAATCGGTACTCCAATTGGCTGGACACCCCAAGACGATCTCTGATATTGGCGGAGCGCTGGATCTCCACTTCGCGTAGCGCAAAAGGAATCTCCTCGCCGGATTGCAGGTCTCGGCTACCCCAGCGTGCTTCATTGTTGTGACGCTCCCGATTGGTGCGACGAAAGTTGGCGTTGACACTGATGCCCAAGTTCTGCTTTTTGCCGAGGCGGTCGGCGTAGTTGATCAAGGATCGAAATCCCGGACTCGAAGACGTTGTGTTAGTGCTTCCACCCACCATCACCTTAAATTGCCGGCCACCCACGTCAAATGCATTTCGCGTCTTCAGGTTGACCGAGCCACCGATGGCATTGCCATCCATATCTGGCGTGACGACCTTGGTCACCTCGATGCCCGCCAATTGTCCGGCGGAGATGACGTCCAGTTCAACGACGCGCGCTTCCCCGTTGGAGACAGCAATTTGCTCGCCATTCACCGTGACATTGGTCAAATTAGGCGCAGTGCCACGCAGGGCTATGAAACGTCCTTCGCCCATGTCACGTTGGATGGTCACACCAGGAACTCGCTGCAAAACCTCGGCGGTGTTCAGGTCGGGAAATCGCTCTATTTGCTCTTCCGATACAACATTCTTGATGTTAACGGCTTCTTTTTGGGTATTCAGCGCTTTGGATTGGCCAAATCGTTGCCCCTTGACGACGACCTCACGCAGGATCTCAAAGCTGGCGGACATAGTCACATCATGACTGACCTGGCTTTGTCCGGATGCAATCTCGATCTCTTCGCGATAGGCGTCGTATCCCAGGTACGTCACGGTCACCGTGTAGGTACCGGGCTTCACATCTACCAGTGTGTAAGAACCATCGTTATCCGTGACATCATTGTAGGCAGTACCCTCCAGCGATATGTGGGCACCGGGCAGGTAGCCATTGGGCGTGCCATCGGTCACCTTTCCTGTCAGTACAGTGTTTTGAGCGGATGCCCCCACCGCCATAAAGAATATGCTGAGGAGCAGCAACAGGCCGGAGGGGCTCTTGGTAAATAGTTTCATGATAAATTGTTTGAATGTCTGCTTAATTGGAATTAGATGATTGAGGTATCAGGAAGTCGATCCGCAGGATTTGCGCACGATTAATTTGGTGTCTAATGTAACTTTGACCTTGGGGCGATTGGGTTCTAATATTCGCTCAATGAGCAGGTCGGTCGCACGTCTACCGATCTCATAACCATCCTGACGGACGGCCGTCAGCGGGGGATTGAGTGATGCCGACCAATACATGTCGTCAAATCCGACGATGGCAATATCTTTGGGGATGTTCAGATGCATGCTGTGAATCGTCTGCAGGGCTCCCAAGGTGAGGAGATTATTACCCGTAAATATCGCGGAGGGGGGTTGCGGCGATGCCAGCAATTGGGCAGAGAGTTGTAGCCCACTTTCGTAGTTGGATTCGCGATTGAGGATGAGGTCCGGGTCGATGGGCAACTGATGCTCGGCCAGCGCCCGCTTGTAGCCTCGGATCCGGGCCTGGGTGGTCGGGATCTGCCTCTTGCCACCGATGTGCGCAATTCGACGGTGTCCGAGCAAGATGAGGTGCTTGACCGCCTCGTAGGCTCCTTCTTCGTTGTTCACCTGTACGACATCAACCTCCTCGGTGGACAGTCCTCGATCTACGCAGACGATCTGATAGCCCGATCGGATTAGCTCCACTACTTTCTCATCTTCGTCATGTACGGGTGCCACGATAAATCCGTTGACCGCCTCCGACTTGAGGATATCAATGTACATCTTGGCACGCTCCTCATTTTGCGAGAAATTGCCGATGATCACCGAGTAGCTGCGCCGATAGGCAGATGCCTCTATGCCTTTGATCATCTCTACGTAAAAGGGGTTCTGAATATCGGGAAGGACCAGGCCGATCAATTTGCTTTCTCGACTGCTGGATCGCAGTCGCTGTGCCACCCTGCTAGGTCGATAGTTGAGGGTATCGATCACCTTTTGCACTCGCAATCTCGTCTCATCGGTCACCTTGGCATCGTGGTTGATGACCCGCGAAACGGTGGCGGTGGAGACACCGGCCTGTCTGGCGACCTCACGCAGGCTGGACATAAAGACGGAGTTGGTCAGTCTTCGAAAAAATGTAAACGTTTACATTTAATACTGTAATGAAGTGTAGGCTGCTATATACAAGTATTGACATTATCATGTAAACGTTTACATCATAAATGTAACCAAATTTGGCCTGATCGCCAAACGATATTTGGGCAAATGGCGACACCGGCGAATAGTACAGAGCCGGCGATATGTGCCAGAGCCGGCGAAAAACAAACCCGGCGAGGTGCACCAGAGCCAGAGCCGGCGATAGGCCACAAAGCCGGCGAAGGGCACCAAAACCCGGCGAAAGAGGATTCGCCTCTCGCCTTGCTAGCAAACACCGACAGCGCGGATTCCTCTATCCGCGATCTGATGCAAAAAAACAAACCGGCGATATGTGCCAGAGCCGGCGATAGGCACCACAGAGCCGGCGAAAAACAAAGCCGGCGAAAGAGGATTCGCCTCTCACATTGCCCAACAAACACCGACAGTGCGGATGCCTTTATCCGCGATCTGATGCAAAAAAACAAACCGGCGATATGTGCCAGAGCCGGCGATAGGCACCACAGAGCCGGCGAAAAACAAAGCCGGCGAAAGAGGATTCGCCTCCCGCCTTACCATCCACGCGACGATACCGCGGATTCCTTTATCCGCGATCTGATGCAAAGACAAGCCGGAGATAGGCGCCAGAGGTCGGCGATATGTGCCAGAGCCGGCGAAGGGCACCAAAACCCGGCGAAAGAGGATTCGCCTCTCGCCTTGCTAACAAACAGCGACAGCGCGGATGCCTCTATCCGCGGGTCAGGGAACAAAAACCGGCGAAAGAGCATTCGCCTCTCACATTGCCCAACAAACACCGACAGTGCGGATGCCTTTATCCGCGATCTGGCCTCTTTTTCGGTTGATCAGTATATTGTAGTATCCAACACCATCGAACACATGCGGAGAATACATATCCCCCGGGCCGCCTATTTGGTGACCACAAATCCGATTAACCGGATTTCTTACTTCGAGGAAGATGCCCTCGCGATGATCCTGCAAGAAACCATCTTTCAATCTTGTGCAATAAAGGGTGCCGTTGCTATTGCCTTCAAAATCAATCCAGATCATCTGCATCTGATCGTGCAGGTGGGCGAGAAATGCAATATTTCAAACGTAATGCAGTCGATTAAACGGATGAGCTCGATCAACATCAACCAAGTATTGGATTATGGCAGAGAAGGAAGTCATTATCTGACGCGGCGATGGCATGGTGAACTCCTCGTATCGTTGAAGCGTTTCCTTGAACGATACGGCCCTCGGAACCTTCACGAGTACCCTCTTTTCCGCTGGCAGCCCAGTTTCCATGATCGCTTGATCCGGACAAAAGATGACCTAAACCGGACGATCGAATATCTACGGATTCAGCACATTAAACATAAGCTCAATCACAACAAGTGGCTATATGTCTGCGATGTTCCACCAGTTGAGATGGTGTTCGTGGGAGAAAAGAGTCAGTAGCATGTGATCTACCATAATTGATGAATCAACCCCAAGGCCGGCGAAAAAGGATTCGCCTCTCGCCTTGCCATCCACGCGACGATACTGCGGATTCCTCTATCCGCGATCTGATGCAAAAACCAAACCGGCGATAGGCGCCACAGAGCCGGCGATAGGCCACAAAACCGGCGAAAAGGATTCGCCTCTCTCCTTGCCCAACAGTCACCGACAGCGCGGATTCCTCTATCCGCGGTCAGGGAACAGAGCCGGCGAAAAAGGATTCGCCTCTCTCCTTGCCACCAACA
>CBDCVQ010000002.1:0-13523 GCA_965223165.1 Saprospiraceae bacterium
ATTCATTTCTTTGTCTTTGCTGGTCACTAGTTCCCAAATGCAAGTGTGCCGGGACCGTTTTTATTATCGGACGTGTTTCGGTATGGTTTGTCTGACGTGCGCATCTCGCGAAGCTCAATCCGGCATCAAGCACTCATCTGCGAGCGGTTTGGATTGGAGGCAACTACTGGGTCCAGTAGTCTACGACGGTGACGTCTTCCACATACGGGCCAATAAGCTCGACAAATTCCTTATGCGCCGGATGCGGTAGGTATGTGGCGCGATCTTCCTCGGACAGGAAGGTGACGAAAAAGCAATGGGTGAGTCCCTTGTCCAGTCCTTCGGGACTATTGTTGGTTCCCCATTCAAAGTCATGTATCTCGGAGATTTTGTCTGCCAGGCCAGCAAATGCCTGTTCTATTTTCTTGACCGTATCCTGGGTGGCTTCTTCATTGAAGTTGAAGAGTACCACGTGTCTCAACAGCCTCGTGGGTTCCTTGGTTTGGTCTTCGTCGTTCGCTTGCATGGTGGTCGCCTCATTGTCTGGTGCGGGATCGCCGCAGGAGGTCAAGAAGATAACGAAGCAAAAGGGTAGCAACAATAGGGCTCTCATAGATTCATGTCATTTGATTGAAATGATGTCCCGTCTGGTGCGTCGCATCAAGAGGGACGAGGGTAATTTACACAAATCACCCCGTTTTAGTGGAAGTCTGTGATGCTGGCTCGGGTCTGTCGTACATGAGTGGCCAGAGATTGATGGTGCAGAGACGGTAGGTGCTTGGTTCTCTGTTGTTTACGTACTTACGTGGGTCGAGATGCCCGGTAGGATGTGTGCTATCGTCTCTCAATTACCGGAGAGGGCACTGGCAGGGGCAATGTAATGGTTGCCTTTACCCTCCGTTAGAAATCCATAGATTGGCAACGTGATATTCCACCATGGCCAGTGCGGTGACCACTAGAATCTCTCCAAGGACATAGGCCCAGCCGAGCGCTGTGATCGTATCAGCATGATGAAATGCAGCCCCAAGGGACAGAAAACAATAGGTCACATTCACGATTGCAATGCCCTTCAGGAAGGGGCCTAACTTAGCCGCTTCTTTTCGGTAGCAATAGAAATCGTAGAGGGCGAAGATGGCAGGTAGCGCAGCTAGGAAGTATAACGTGGCTGGAGGTATTCCAAAGAATATTTCCAGTCGCACCAGGACCACTCCCAGAAGGAAAGCAGATAGGAGAGCTCCCATTCCATCGAGCAAAAAGAGTTTCTTCGGATCCAGTTTAGTTATTTTTTCGAGCACGCTCTACATGATTTTGGCCCTTGATGCACCTTAGCTATCCTCAGCAAAGTCTGCTAGGAGTCTTCGTGGAGATGGCATGATCCCGACTCAAGTTAGGATTCTTCGATTATGACGTCCGCAAGAATCTTTGATACGCCGAGTTGCGACTTAACAAGGTCATCTTGCCTATAACTCTTCGGCCGTTGAGAGGTGCCTGTGGGATCCTATCATGCGATTACCCCAGCCGCAATATGGAAGGGTGCATGACCAAATCCGCCGAGGTGAAGGAAGGAGTGGGATAGGAGTAGGAGCGCAGGTCTCTTTCGTTCCATTGACAGTATACTTCCGTCGTTCCACAATAGTGCTTATCTTATGCCTGGTCAACCTTTCTTCACCTTGAAAATGAATTCGCATGCCAAAAGGATACTTTACACTTGCAGCCCTCATTCTATTCTTGCAATTTGCTCACTCTCAGACGATTACCGGAGTGGTCACCGATGCTGAAGGCGATCCCTTAATTGGCGCCACGGTGTTGGATTTGTCCTCTGGAAATGGCACTGTGACAGACCTCGATGGTTCTTTTGCACTGGAGGTGAACCAGTTGCCAGCCAAGTTAAACATCAGCTACACCGGATATGTCCAGCAAACCGTGGAGGCAACGCAAGCCTCGCTGGGGGCGATTGCACTCGAAGCTGGACTGTCATTAGATGAAATTGTGGTCACTGGATCCCGGGGCAAGCCGCGCAGTATCTTGGGCAGTGCGGTCCCTATTGACAATATTAATGCTTCGGATCTGCTCCTCAGTGGTCAGAAGTCGATTGATCAAATGATCAATTTCAAAGTGCCTTCCTATAACTCGTCCAATCAGACAATATCAGATGCCACAGCTCACTTTGATCCTAGTGAGCTTCGCAATCTAGGTCCTTCTCGTACGCTGGTTTTGGTCAACGGCAAAAGAAAGAATCAAAGCGCCCTGGTTTACGTAAATGATACGCCAGGTAAGGGTGAGGTCGGCACGGACATGAAGAGTATTCCTTCGGAGGCCATCGAACGCATTGAAGTGCTCCGAGACGGTGCAGCCGCTCAGTATGGATCAGATGCAGTGGCCGGCGTCATCAACATCATTCTCAAAGAGCGCGATTGCGAAGGTGAAGTGTCGGTGGGATCAGGAATTACTACGGAGGGAGATGGACTGACTTACCATGCCGGCGTCAACCAGGGATTTAAAGTCGGCGAAGGATTTCTAAACTTGACGGGAACCTACTACTACCAGGAAGAAACCAATCGAGCCGGTGAACCTGGAGGTGATGGGCTTTTTGGACGAATCTTTGAGGACGATGCCATACTCAATGGCACGCATCCTTGGATTCAGCAGAATCCGGATCTTGGGATGACCATTGGCCAGCCCGAGTATCATAAAGCATCGGGACTCCTTAATTTTGGGTTGCCTTACGGCAATGGGGGAGAGCTTTACTCCACCGCGGGGCTTTACCTATCGAGATGGCAAGTCATTTGCGCTGTATCGGGCTCCCTATTGGATCACCGATGATGCCGGACTGCTCACCCCTTCCGGACAGACGTATCAAGGCTTTCAGCCGACCTTCGAGACCTCAATCAATGACGTCACCTTTATGCTAGGCACTCGCAACACCTTCGGTGACTGGAATACTGACCTGAGCTTCACGGCAGGATCAAATAGTGTCGATTACCTGATCGGCAATACGATCAATCCGGCGCTGTTGCCCAATAGTCCCACAGAATTTGATGCTGGTTCCTATACTTTTGGCAATATCATCGGAAATCTGGACGTCTCCCGCTCGTTCAATGATCTTACCTTCACGGCAGGTGTGGAGGCTCGGCGAGAAAGCTTCAAGGTGGAGGCAGGGCAGGAAGAATCGTACGTCGAAGGAGGAGCACAATCCTTTCCGGGGCTGCAGCCTGGCAATGCACTTGATGAAAACCGCACCAACATTGGGGTATACGCAGGATTGGACTATGATGTTTCGGAGACATTCTTTGTAGGTGGAGCGTTGCGGCTTGAGAATTACTCTGATTTTGGTAGCAATCTCTCGTGGAAGATCAATGCTCGGCAGTTTGTCGGTGGCAGAAATGGAGCGATCAGAGCTTCGATAAGCACCGGATTTCGGGCCCCTTCTCTGCATCAAATATATCTCAGCAATGTCCAGACGCTGGTCTCAGGCGGCACGGTATCCAATCAAGGTACCTTTAATAACGTAAGCCCTGTGATCAAGGGACTGGGAGTGTCGGCGCTGGATGCAGAAACGTCTTTCAATGTGACGGCGGGCTTCACCTACCGGCTGTCCAGCAATTTGTCACTCACAGCAGATTACTACAATATCGCTGTAGACGATCGGGTCCTCTTTACTGGCGAGATCGGCTTCGACGGAGATCAAGACAATACCAATCCTGTCGAGGAGATACTGGTCGCCAACGACGTGACCAGCATCAAATACTTTGTAAACGCCCTTGATACTCGTACGCAGGGATTTGATCTGGTCCTGGACTATAAGGGATCCCGCCTGGGCGGAGGCAGTGCACTTGATGTGGTCCTCTCACTAAATCTCAATGAGACAAAGATCGATAACGACGAAATTACGTCGCCCGGAGTCGTTGGCGACGTCGGATACGAAATATTCAATCGCAAGGAGCAATCGCGGGTCACGAGTGCGCGTCCCAATGTCAAGACCCTTCTGGGTCTGACCTGGCGGACGGGCTCAGGCTTCAGAGCAAGTCTAAACAACACCTACTTTGGCAAGGTAACTTGGTTGCATGCTACGGATCCCAACAATGATCAAACTTTTGGTGCCAAGATCGTGACCGATTTGATCCTCGGCTACAGCATTAATAATCGAATCCAACTGGATCTGGTGGTCAACAATCTTTTGGATGTCTATCCGGATCCCATTGATCCTAAAAGCGACTTTGTGACGGATCTGGGAGGACGGTTTCGTTGGCCGTGGGAAGTGAATCAATTTGGGTTTAATGGCACTACAGTCAATATTGGGGCAAGGTTTGCGTTGGGGCAATGTCGCTAATCCCCGTTAGTTTTCGCATGTGGATTAGTTAGTGGTCATTAAAAGACGCATATCCCATGATAAAATTCTTTAGTAGAATTAGACGGAAGTTAATTGATGATGGAAATCTGAAAAGGTACTTCATATATGCAATTGGTGAAATTCTGCTGGTGATGATTGGAATATTACTGGCTCTATATGTCAACAACAAAAATGAAAGTAGAAAAGAAGTTTCAAAGGGATTTGAAATTATCGGTGAAATAAGGGAAAATCTTGAGTCAAATTCGAAACAATTTCAGCAAGAAATAGAATTAGAAAATAGAGTGATTTCTTCGATAGATATTGTTTTATCCAACGTCAACGAAATAAAAATATATCATGATACATTAGATAAACATTTTCACCTCTGTGGGTTTTGGCCTACTTCAACATGGGAAACTTCTGGATATGAGGCAATTAAATCTCATGGTGTCGAATCAGTTAAATCAAAAACTTTGAGAAAAAAAATAAATGAATTATATGAAATTAAATATCCAGAGATCTCAGAAATTGTGCGCAATTCGGAGGGGTATTCATATTCCACATTGATTCCCATTCTTTCGGAATTGTTCATGTTTGATAAAACGAAACCTGGTCAATCATATGATGAATATGAAGCTAAGCCTTTTGATTATAATGAAGTATTGGATTCAAAAAAATTGAAGGGAATGTTAAGTTTTTGGCGTTTGATGCGGGTAGTTGGCATTGAATTAAGGGAAAGTGCTATTGTGGAAAATGAGAATATAATTAGATTGATTGAAAGTGAATTGGGTAAACAATAAATGACGAACCACTAGCAATGGCTAAAAGAGCCGCCTGCCCTAAATGGGCGCACGGCGTTTAGCCAGCCGGAGTGGCACGCTCACTCACCTTTAGTTTTAGAAGGGTTGAGGAGATCTAGGAGTGCAAAGTAATCTGCTGTCGGGAAGGCCTAGTGGGTCAAGCTATTGAGTTCTTCAACGGCATAAGCCCTTATCCTGGATTTTTGATCGGCATCTAGATCGCCGTCCGACGCAAGCAAGGATAAAGTTTGCCGGTAGAAACGCTTCGCCTGTTCGTTCAACTCCCGCTGCAATGAGTAGTAGGCCACATAATAATTGATCCGGGCAGAGGCGGGATAACTGTCATAAGCCAGCTCATACAGTCTTAGGCGATTGGCATATTCCGGGTCTTTCTTCCAGGCTAACCAATCCCGGTAGGCCGCATAGAACTCCTTGGAGAAGGGTTGTGGATTCCCTGCCGACGCCAGCTGCTGGTAGATCCTTTCAACTGCCTCAAAGCCCTCCTTGACAAACGTGTCTTTGAGTACGGCCATATTAGGCGCTGTTGGCAGGCCGGGCAGGACAAAGGTGGTATCGATGTGGTCCCTGGAGCTAACGAAATCGTCAGCAAACATTTCGCCTGGGGCTCCCTTTAGTTTTTGATTTAAGAATCTTAAGATCAGCTCGTTTGCTGTCTCAAATCCTTCTTTAGTGCTGCCCGAATGCTGTCCAACGATGCCCGGAATAAAGTCATCAAACATCCCATAGTTGAGCATGGCAAATTCAGACATCTGGTGGAAGTGCGCGTAGTATCGATCCGCATATTTCAAGTGGAAGGTATATTGGGGATCGATCGATGGATGGGGAGAATAGATAAATAAGATGGGTGCCTGGATATGCTCGGGCTGATAGAACAACGATTCGTTCAGTAGCCGTTGCTCAAATGCGCTAGGCAGCCCTCCTTCCAAGCTGATGAGTGCCTTGATCTTGTCATTCCTTGCGACTGCCGCCGCACCCACCGAGGAAGAAATGGCATTGGCCATTATCGCCACCTGATTCATATCCACGTTTGGCCGTTCACTGATCTTGCCAAGTACAAACTCCAGGTCATCGACCGCTACTTCCAGGCCGATGGCAGATACTTCCAGGCCGGAAGAGAACCTACCTTTTGGGGCAAAAGCCACGGTCACATAGCCATGACTCGCTAAGAATTCGCAGGTGATGCTTTGATAGGCCGGACTACTTCCATTGGGGTAAATGACAACCGGAAACTGGCTGTCCACGGCGCTGGCATTCATTCGGGCATAGATGTCCAGCTCCAAGAGCTGATTCAATTGTGCGTTGAGATCTATGTGGTACTCCGGGTCTCGAATCTGTGCTAGATCTTCGGTTTGATCCATAAATAGTTGCCTCGCGAAGGAATTTTGTGCTTCCGATGCGTCAAAATTGGTCTGCCGGCCCATCAAATCCACATAATCCCCATATTTCAGTGGATCACCCGATCCGGCGTGCGCAGGATACCAGACGTTGATTTGAAATTGGCGCCCGTTCTCCGGTCTATGACCGGGGTATAGATTTCCGTCCCAGTCCGAAAAGGGCACTCCTTTTCTGGTGAGGTCATAGGTGAAGAGGGTCTGAAACCCAACCGCATATTCGCCCATGGGGAGATCTCCCATGATGGGTACCTCTTGAATGGCACCTTGCGGCTGGCAGCCTACGACGAGGAGAAGAATGAGAATTACGTTGCTTTTCATTTCGATATCAATTCCGTGCACCATGGTTCCATAGTCTGGTCCGAGGCCGGATCAATGTAGACAAAGCCTGCGTCGAAGAGGTCTCAAGACCTGTTTGGAGGTCTCAAGACCCGCATTGGATTACCTGTTTGCCGATTTATAGTCCTTTGGCGTTTGGCCGGCATAGGATTTGAACACCCGATGGAAGCTGGCTTTCGAATTGAAACCCGCGTCAAAAGCCAGGCTGAGTATCTTCAGGTGGTCGCAGTTGCGGTCTCGCAATCGCTCTTTTACCTCCTCGACCCGGTATTCATTGATGAACTGGTAGAAATTCTTCCCCAGCTCCTGGTTGATGGCGTTCGAGATGACTCGTTCGGAGATATCGACCGACTTGCTGAGATCTGATAGGGATAAGGTGGGATTTCGATACAATTTGTCAGATTCAATGGCAGATCTGAGCCTATGGATCACTGCCTCGTATTCGCCCTGGTCCGGTCCCTTCGGTGGTGGCACGTGGATCATCCGAAGGGTTCGTGCTTGTTTGAAGCCACTGATGCTGAGCCAGTACAGTACTCCCGCGTAAATGAGCAAGGCAAAAGCTCTCGGATCGTCCCATTCTCGAAGTGAATATTTTCCTCCAACGAGCATGCTTGCAATGACAAATACCAAGATCAGTATACACGATCCTGCGGTGACGAAAATGAACTGATTGACCCAGCGCAGATCGATCATCTCCGTATAGGAGACGTTGTTAAACAGGGAGCCCTGATAAGATTTGACCAGGCGGAAAGAAAGGAACAAGTAGATCATGACGGAGATGATCGCCGCTGATTCCAACAGTTCGGCGCCATAATGTAACCATGGCCAGGGATTGTGATCCCCCACAAACAGATGATAGATGCTATGGAGGTAGTTAAGGATGATGGGCGAAAAATGCCAGAAATCCACCTTTCGAAATGCGTCCGGGCCTTCCGTAAGGGTCTTTATATAGAAATAGAACGCCGGGCCAATCCAGTAGGACAGGGAGAAGGGCAGCCAAGACAGCCACTGGTAGGCATTCCAAATCGAAATGTCCAGGATAAATGGCGTAAAGGTGAGGCACATCGACAGAATGGTCAGGGAGAGAAAGCGATTCGCCTTCTGATTTTCATGCTTTTCCAGGAGCAGCAGAGCAAACACAAAACCATTTAGCACGGAGCATAGAATAATCAGCTGAATAGGTGAAATCTCGAAGTACATTCGTTTTAATGAGCCAAGTTTGGGAGCTTATCACTTAATCTGATCGTGATCCCCTGTTTCTTTGAGTAGCCATTAGGCGGCATATATAAGGGATTTCTGCGATTGGTCCTGGTTTCTGCCTGCATTTGAGAGCTCCGTGCCGGTGGCTATCGGCAGGAACAATGCGATGCGGATGCATCCCCGCAGGTATCCTGAGCCTCCTCCGCCTGCCCGAAAATGAAGCCTCGTAAGCACTATTCAACAGCAAGCATTATGGTACGATGACATCGATGTGCTCTTATCATGTATTTTCCCACCATCGGGGTATTCTAGCTATCTGATCAACAGAGCATTAAGTAAAGTTATTATTCCAATGAGCAGGATAAGACTAAGTGAAATTTGTTTAAACTTATCCTGAGGGATGTAGTTGAGAAGTCGTTTCCCAATTGCTGTTCCGACGATTCCGATAATAATCAAGAAAGGCACATAGATGAAATCATGTTCGTGGATAAAACCGTTGTAGTAGTATACCAGGGTTCTTGAAAAGTCTATGAGGAAATCTATGAACGCAGATGTAGCAATAAATACGTTCTTTTCTAGATTAAAGGCTGCCATGGTTAATCCTCGTATGGCGCCCCCCGTCCCTAAGAGGCCGGCCGAGAAACCTGAGAGGCTTCCGCCAATGATCGCGTTTCTCCTACTTGGACTTATTACCAAGTCCCGCTTGATGAGGAAGGCAAGGGCCAAGGTGACGAGAAATAGACCAAGCAGTGATTCGAGATAGTGGCTATTGAATACATTTGCGAGCAACCCCCCGACCACGACAAAAACGATCGAGGGAATGCCAATATTTACAAGGAGCTTCTTGTCAAGTCCTTTCTTGAACAGAACAATTTTGCTGAGGTTGCTAGAAAGGTGATAAACAGCTGTTAGACCGAGCACGGATTCGAAGTCGAAATATAGATTTGCGATGGGCACGAAGAATACAGAGGAACCAAAGCCTCCGATGGTACCTAGTATTTCAGCCATCAATGCCAGGACGAGGAAGAGCTGACTTATGATTCTCATTTAGCCTTTGAAGATTTGCGACGGACAGGGAAGGGTGGAGGTGAGCCAGCCGATCTTGTGGGCAGGAGATCTGTCCAGGTAGTGAAGCGCATTCAGGCGCATGGCGATCAAGCCAGAATCAAGGGGTGTTCTTGTTCCTTTATTGAAGTTCATTTAGAAGCTCATTAATCTGGGTCGGAAAATGTATGCGGTTGAATGAATCTTTTGCTAAGCCTTGATTTGGAAGCAGTCTTCTTATCCTACCATCTTGGTCGAATGAAATACAAGGATGTGCCGTCAGGGTCATTGAAGTGGAGAAAGTCGCCGCCCTGCTCGCTTCGTTCTGAGACGGAAATACCGAGACTAGATAATTCGTCCTTGGTCTGATCGAAGTCTGTTGTGGTGAATCCGATTGAAACGCGGGGACGATCGCTTGGGGCAGCTGGCATTCCGCTAGGGTGCAGGCCTAGCTCGATTCCAGGTGCGGTCAATTGGGCATAGTGATTGTCCCATCGCTGCTTGAGGCTAAATCCTATTTTCAGATAGAATTTAACGGATTCATCCAGGTTCTTTACGTTAATCGTCACGTTGGTATGCAGTATCTCCATGAGTTTTTTTTGTTGACTCGATGGTCAGTTCATCTTTACATGGTTCAAGATAACCGATTTTTGTCGTCGTCAGTGTTAATGCCTCATCTTGTGCCTTTCTTCTAATCATGGTCCGGATCCACGAAAATGGTCCTGGTGGCCAAGGATATGCATGTGCCATTCACTTCGCAAGTCCCTGCCTGTTCCTCCGATTCGATCAGGGAGAGGAGGAACGTATGGAGGTCAAACCGCATAGGGCTAATTGGGGAGGATGATAGCTAGTCGGGCTTGGTGCATTGCCGGTAGGATTTCTGATGGTCGCAATGAAGTGGCACTTATGACATGACAAGTGCGTAACCATGCCAAGGCATGGGCCAGTCTTGCCCATGCGGTCAGCTTTTGTTATCTGAGGACTACCCGATCAGTTTCTTCAATGCGCCTATGCAGTTGATGATCATTGGTATTAATTCAGCAACCCCATGGCTAACTCCGTGGTTCATCTAATGGTCGATAGCTCATCATGTCCCCATTGCTTCTTCGAGCTCATAGGCGTAAGACAGATAGTAGTTTCGGGCTGGGGCATTTATTTGTTGTGCGGAAAGCGCCCTTAGCAATTCGATTTTAACTTTTGTTACCTCCATTTTTTCGAAATCGAGCTGGAGGAGATAGTCGGCCAACTGCAAGCCCCATTGATATTCACCACGCTGCAGGGCACGCTCAAGATTTGCAAACACTTTCTTTTCGCCGCCTGCCATTTCTATCAGGTGCTTTGCCTCTTGCGATAATGACAATGGATAGAGTTTTGTTGGATTCCCATCAAACCAGCCTACGTAGTGCGAGTATATGGAGCGCACACCCCAAGACACGGAGCCATAGAATTCCTGCAAGTTTGGTTCATTTTGCAGCGACTCCGGCAACCGAACACGCTCAACGGTTTCTTGTAACGTAAGACCTTGATTCATGGCGGCTATGGTTTGCTCATAGACGCTCAAAATGGCGGAGGAGTAATTTCGCAATCGCTGGTGAATTTGATCTTGCCCTGAGATGGGCCGGGTGTGCCCGGGAAGGAGATGTTCCACCGGAAAGGTGCTCATTTTCTGTACAGACTCACCCCATGCTTTCACATTTCGATATTGAGAGCCGCGAATCGCATAGAGATTGGGAAACGCCTTGTAATAATTATCTCCGGTAAACAGAGCTTTAAATTCGGGGCACCATACGAAGAGCTGGTCATTTGTCTCGCCATCAGCAGCATAGAGCTCAAAGTCGATGCCGGCCAGGGTTATATAAAGGCTGTCCTCAAATGTGAGATTGGGTTCGATATAGCCTTTGCCCACTCGGTCCGTCGACGTGGTACCTGGTGCCACACCTCTGTTTATGATGTCTTTTTCAGGTAGATCGCGCCCAAACTGACGGGCATTTCGCTTTTTCAGTATGGCTTCCACCGGAGACCTTTCTTGTAAATCTTCTTTGAAACCCTGTCGCGCGATAATCTGGACGTTATTGCTCCCAGTAAAGGCTGAGGTCCCTCCGGTGTGGTCTTGGTGGCCATGCGTGTAGATTAAAGCCTGGACGGGTTTATCTGTGATCTTCTTAAACTCTTCGGCAACTGTCTCCGCGGCTCCAAGGGCTCGCAATGCATCGATGATGACCACCCCCTGCCGGCCAATAACCATGGAAGTATTAGATCCATCGTAGCCCACAGCGGTATAGACATTTTCGGATAGTCGAATGATTTCGGGCTTGAACTCAGAGGAGTGTTGCTTCAGTTGACTAATATTCGGATGCTCACTAGCTGTAGTCGGCGCTGGCGTTTTTTTGCATGCTTGAAGGACGAGCAGGCAGAGAAATGGTATCGCTAGCTTTTTTAGATACGCGCTGAAGATTTTCATGGCCTGTGTATTTGTCAGATTGGTATTTTTCAATGCTGCCCGTGCATGGTGCGTGCCTATCGATTCAAATCAAAATGATTCTGCTGGCCAGGCCCAATTTGGTGGAGAGGTCCCATTGTCTGCCCAAAGCCAAGCTCGGTGGAGAGACTGGACACCCTTGGACTGCTTTCGATGGGGCATATGTCGGTTTCCCTGAGTTCAACTTTGTTCGTGAGTTGTTGTTTAGCGACTCCACTCTTCCGTTTTGCCTCTTACGGTAGCACACCAGTTTGCCGGTGGGTATCGACTTCCAATTGACCTTGTTTGACGATCAATCAGAACGTCCATTTAGGACACCACTCCTGCGCTTGCTTGAGGTGGTCACCAAATAAAGTTAGGAATGTTTCAATAAATCGCGACCATTGCGCCACACCACCGGTGGCGAGGGAAGTGACGTGATCACCACTGAAGGTGAGGTCACCCAAATTGGGACAGATCATTTGATCTCCAAGCCTCTGTAGATTATTTCATCATAGCCAGCCATTCGAGTATGGGCTCAGAAAAGGCTGGCCGCATTTGAGGTTCGCCATCTCTAAATTCAAAGAGGGCATGTGTTTCATTGGGTAGCCAAACAACCTTTAGATGATGCGATTGCTCTGATTTAGCAAAGGAAGTCTCCCAGATTTGCCTGGCCGCCATGGAGGGTACGTTTTGATCTTTCTCCGCGAGCAGCACAAGTATCGGTATTTTTAAGGAGACTAGTGTTAATTCGGGATCGTAGAAGATCTTTTTAAAGAATAACCACCCAGAATGATTTAAACCCTCTGGCGCCGGCGGCTTCTGGTTTTCGAAGGAATGTCTTAATAGTTTAAACCAACTTTTATCCTTTGACACTTCATAGAGTTGTACGACCTCCTCATAGCCTTGCCTTGTCGCGAGATAGGTTTGTAGTTTCGTCAGATAATTCCGTAAGCCTTCTATTTGCTCCCTGGGGGCATTGTTTTCCCAGTTGTTGCGCGGTGTAGTGGTGATATATTCCCTGCTGAAGGGGGGATACACCACCTCCACAAGAAACGATCATGAATGAGATATCTTCGCACGCGATCGAAGCCAGCGGCATGGTCCAGCCAGCTTGGCTATGACCGTATAGACCAATCTTACGGCGGTCGACATCCCTTCGGGTCTTCATAAAGTTAACGGCAGCGATAATATCACCTGCGGCAACGACAAAATCCGGGGTCTCGATATACCTACCGTCAGAGTCGCCCACACCTCGTTTGTCAAATAGCAGGGTCGTGTAGCCGGTGTTGGCGTACATTTGAGCAATGGATCTCATCCCAGGGAGCTTTCTATGTTCTCTGCCGGACCCGTGACAGACGATCAACGCCGGAAAATTGCCCATCGTGTCAGGGATAAACAAAGTGCCATGTAGCCTTACATCGCCATTCTTGAAGATTACTTCTTCCGTGATGGTGGAGAAAGCCGGAAGGTTATAGGCGAAGGCAAATGTCAGGATGGCGGGGATTATCTTCGGTAGGGTTAGTCTACGCATAGGCTATTTCATTCGGTCGGCGTGTCCAAGACACGAGCCGGTACGAAAGTAAGGACCTGTGCAGACCAGCAGGGTTGCACGATGCGGATACGATTTCTTGCTAAGAGCTAATAGGGTAGAAGGCGAAACGCAACTGCCTTGGCAACTCATCGACCTTGTGGAGGATCTGCTCTTTAGTACTTGGTGTGTGTTCGGGCATTGTTTTTGGCCCAAATCTGATGGAGTTGCGGTAGGGGCACCTGGGAGGCCAATATCTTAAACACATTCGGGCATCCGCACTTAGTTCTTTCCCGGCCAGTCCCAGTGGCGAAGGTCGTCGCTCCAGGCGATGCCAATGGACGCATTCCTGTCAAAATCTCCCTCGCGTTCGGATTTGGGGCCAGAGCCATGAAAGAACATGAGGTACTTGCCCAGATGCTTCGTCATC
>CBDCVQ010000003.1:0-357358 GCA_965223165.1 Saprospiraceae bacterium
AACACCAACGGTAGCAGGATAGGAAACAAGGAAGCCATCAATCCCGGTAGCTCGGCATCCTCCTTGGCGGTCAGCGCCTTCAGGTCCTCCACGCTGGCATCCTGCGTATCTCGGATGGGAATAGTCCATCGCCGGTTGGCCCAGAGGGCATAGAAGTACCCGGCAATAATGGTGACAATACCCACAGCCAAACCCACGAGGATCATGAGGCCCAGGTCTACGCCGATCTCTTCGGCGACAAAGAGCGGGCCGGGCGTGGGTGGCACCAGCGAGTGGGCCATGACGCCACCCGCCACGATGGTCATAACGTATAGACTGTAGGACTTGGGAAACCGAATGCCCAGCGACTTGCCCAAGGGTATCATCAAGTAAAATACGGTGTCAAAAAAGACGGGAATAGCCAGGGTAAAACTGCTACTTAGAAAAGCCAATGGGGCCCGCTTCTCTCCAAACGTGCCCAGCGTCGCTCGAATAATGCGATCGGCGGCTCCGCTCCGCAGCAAACAAGTGCCAATGATCGAGGCCATGGCTATGAGAATGCCAATCTTGGTGGTGGTATTTCCAAAAGCCAGCGCCAGTCTGCGTCCAATCGACTGCTGAGCTAAAGCCTCCGCTTCTGCTGCACCCATGCCCTTGCTCAGCCCAAACTGCACGATTGCCTCCGGGGCTGTCAATAAGCCAACCACCAAGGCGGCTAGCATGAGTGCCAAAAATGCGTGCACCCGCAAGACAATAATGCCTGCCAGTACGACAGCAATGCCAATAAGTAGTATCACAAACGGGTCCATAATTCCCAGTTTTTTTCTTGGTCTAAACTCACCACCTGGGCAACTTTCGCTCCCAGGTAGGATCCACGTATTTCCGCATTTCGGCAGCGTCATCGCGGCGGCGGTAGGGGATCTTTTTGATACCTCTCCTTCAAGCGCTCCAATTGATCATAGTCCAGGGTCACGCCCAGACCGGGCGCGGAGGTCACTTGTACACAGCCATTTACGATCGGCACCCGCCCCCCGGCCACCACCTCGTCCTGCGCAGACTGCCACGGATAATGCGTATCGCAGGCATAGGTGAGGTGGGGAGTGGCGGCCGCCACATGGGCCATCGCCATCAAGGACACGCCTAGGTGACTATTGGAATGCATCGAGAGACCGATGCCAAATACTTCCGCCATCTTGGCCAGCTGTTGCACATTGCGCATACCGCCCCAATAATGATGGTCGCACAAAATAATCTGAACGGCATCTTCTCTGATCGTCTCCGGGAGATCTGCAAAGGAGTTGACGGCCACATTGCTGGCCAAGGGGGTCTCGACACCGCGGTCCAGCAATCCCCGACGTACAGCTGCCATGCCATCTAGGCCAGCCGCCGGATCTTCCAGGTATCCACCGCCCGCCAGCTCGTCCTGCAGGGCCACCCCCACCTCAATGGAGGTCGCGACCGACCATGCGGAGTTGGGGTCGATTCGCAGGGGCACCGACGGACCAAACTCCTGGCGCATCAGCTTCACTGCCTCAATTTCCACGGCCGGATCAAGCACACCAGCCTTGAATTTTACGGAGCCAAAGCCATAGCGCTCGATCATCGTCTTGACTTGTCGCAGGAGCGACTGGGCAGAAAGGGCCTCTCCATACTCATCTTCGCGCGTATCTTCCCCCCCTCCTCCCCCGCCGGCATCTTTAAAAAAAGGATAGGCCGAGAAGGGCACCTGGTCTCGCACCCTACCTCCCAGCAAGTCGGAGACCGGCCTTCCCAAGCTCTTACCGATCAGATCCAGGCAGGCCACTTCGATCGCGGCATAGGTTCGAGCCGCTTGATCCAATGGGTTTTCCCCGGGTACCAAGAAGGTCTGGCTGGATGCCAAGCCGGTCTGATCCTGCTGTCGACCCGGACGCAAGTCGCCAATCAATCGAAAGGCATCGGCCCCCAGGATTTTGCTGCGTAGTCCCTCCAGGGCGGCTACCGGCTGCTCTCCGCCATAGGTCTCATTGATCCCCACGATCCCATCTTCGCTTTCCAGCTCAATGATGGTGCGTAGGGCGTAGGGTTGATGGCGGCCGTAGGAACTACGCAAGGGAGGATCAGCGATGGCTACCGGATGTACACGGTAATCTTTAATCTTCATGTAAGGTCAGTCAGTTTGGTTGTTGGTCGGTCCTCAGGCCTCACTGGCAACCGCTTGAATCAGCGCAATGTTGTATCCGAAAGCAAAGGCGTGGCCCTGCAGCCCGGCTCCCGCGGCCTCATGGCGGGGAATATGGTCGGGCATAACCATACCGTCGTAGCCCACATCGCGGAGAGCCCGGATCACCTCTACAAAATCCATGTCGCCATTGTCGGGATAGACTTCCTGAAAATGGTTCCATCCACCTTTGATATTGCGCATATGGATATTAAATATCTGGTTTCGCTCGCCCACCCACTTGATGATGGGAATAATTTCCCTCTTGGGGTCCTTCAGCCCCTCTGCGGTCGATCCCAGGCAGAGGTTAAATCCATGATTGGGGCTGTCGTAAAGTTTGGCAAACCGCTTTATGCCGGCAAATACGTCGGGACTGTTCCATCGGGTGATGCCGCCGTAGCCGACGGGCGTGGGTGGGTCGGCAATGTGGTTGCCCAGACGGACATTGTATTCATCCGCGACCGGCAGTATACGATCGAGCAGGTAGGTGATCCGCTCGTAGATTTGGTCGATGGTCACCCCTCCTGGCACAGGTCGATGGCGATCGGTCCCCTTGGCATCCTCATAGATCCATGTGCTGTAGGACGCATTGCCTCGCTTCGGATCGACGGTTCGGCCGGTACGCAGCACCGGTTGGATCGTCGTATTGTAGAGAAGGAGCCGCACCTCAGACTTGGCCGCCACTTGGATCATCTGCTGGATCATCTCAATCTCTCGATCACGCTCAGGACTTTTACCCAGCATAATGTGTGGTGTGGTCACCCGATCGATACCGGCAGAGCTCAGCGGCAAATGATAAGCGTCGAGACTGATGCCATACTTGGCGCAATCCTCCTTTTTCTTCAGTGAATCTTCCAGGTCCCACCCGACTCCGTCGATGAATTTGGGCGCACCCCCGTCCATGTTAAATACACCATGTCTCGCTAAGAATTCAAGGTTCTCCTTTCCGGTACCACCGTGTTGACAGCCCACCTTCATGAGCACTGGCTTGGATCTCTTTTGGCCGCTGGCATCAGACGATGGCCACCAGGACGACAAGGTACTTGTCCCGAGACTGCCGCCCACCAAAACTTGGAGCAGATTTCTTCTCTTCATGGTCAAGATATTTTTATGTGGTTTTATGGAGACGAAAGCCACCATCTAAAATCGGCCGTTTCCAGTGACACCGGGCTTCCATCGCATGATTATATTAAGAAAAAAGAGGGACAATGATCGACGATCTTAGCTGGTGGTCGTGATAGAGTGAACGATCATAGACCATCGTCCCGAGAAAGGTGAGATAAGATGATGTCAAGTATGGGGTACGCGCCTATTTCAATTAACAGCAAGATTTAGTATGAAGCCTCACTAAGGCACGTCCCACCAAATTCTGGTATCCAATAGGTCAGGTCCCTGACGAGCAATAGCCTGATCGATGTTAGCCTTATTCACGGTCAGCTCCGAATCCGGATAGGTAAGCCTCCGAATAAAATCCTCGGTCTTAAGATCACTACCGGGGTAGGGATTGGGGGCCACCTGTGGATACCCACTGCGACGAAAGTTGGCCCAGGCCTCCGGCCCATTAAGCAGAGACGAGACCCAATACTGTGCATTAATCTGCTCGAGCTCCTCACCGGGCACGAGTGGATTGGCTTCCAGGTAGGCCACAATGTCTTGACTGGCAATATCCGTTTCGCCTGGCCACATAGAAAACTGCTCCATATTGGCCTCGATACCTGCCTCATACGTGGCGGCCGCGTCTCCACTCGCCCATCCCCTTACGATCACTTCGGCCAGCAGCAGCTGCGTCTGCGAGTAGGTCACGAGAAAGCTCGGTGCCTCCGGATTGCCCAGCCGGGTGCGATCTAGTTGGCTGTAGTCGTACAAGCTGGCCAGGCCTGCAGCCTCCACCACCGGCGGAATGGACGAATTGTCAAATCCCTGGGGCATGCCAATCTGGATCGATGGATCCCGACTGGCGTTGGCCTCTACCTGCTCTCCCTCACTTTGGGCCCCCACAAACCGCACCGCGATGGCAGCCAGACGGGGATCCCCTCGCTCGGTGAGGAAATTCACAAATTCCTCATCCAAGTAATAGAAGGGAGCCTGCCCTCCATTCAGATTAGTCCCCACCGGATTGCGAAAATCAGCATTGTGTCTGACCACCGCATTGTCATCATTTGACTCCATAAGCCCACCGGCTACGGCCTTGCCGGCAAACTCCTGTGCCTTGGAGGGATTCACCTTGGTGAGCCGCATCGCCGCCCGCAGCAGCAGGGAGTATCCCAGTCGCTTCCATTGCCCAACATCGCCTCCATAGAGGATGTCTTGCTCCACCGCATCATTTCCCTCGTTGAGGGCTGCGGAGGCAGATTCCAGCTCGGATAAAATCTGATCGTAGATCAATTCCTGGGCGTCATAGGATGGAAATGAGTTGCCATCGAGAAAGGCTCGGCTGGCCTCCTGGTAGGGCACATCTCCATACGTATCTGTCAGTACCATAAAGGCATGGGCTCGCCAAATACGCAGCATGCTAGAAAGATTGGTACGATCGGGAGCTTCCTTGAGTGCCTCAATACCGTCCACTAGGTTTTTCAGTATGCGGCGATAACCGTCTTGCCAATTATCCTCGGTGGCTGATCGATTGTCCTGATTCAGATTGGCTCCGGTCCCCACGCCGGTAAATGGTGTGATCATTTGACGCACGATCGTCGTTTCGTAGGTCAAATTGTTATACACCGGAGCGCTCTCTATGATGGCATAATTCAGTTGAAAGGTCGGATCGATGGAGGTGAGACGTACGGGGTTGGTATTTAATTCGTCAAAGCCATCGTCACATCCTACGGACCATGCCGTCAGCGCAAGAATGGTCAAATATATTTGGATTTTTGTCATTGCTTTTGATTTTAAAATATTCGTACCAAGGAAGGGTCCAGCATCAAAAATTCAGTTTGAGATTAAATCCGAGGCTTCGGGTCACCGGGAGACCGGTTGCCTCCAAACCTTCACTGCTGTCGGCAATAATTCCATTTTGATTGGGATGGATATGAGGTACCCATTTCTTAAGTACGGCCACATTATTTGCCACTAGACTCAGATGAGCACCGCTGATGTACCGGTTATTAGGAATCAAATTTGTCAAATTATATCCCAATGTGATCTGCCTCAACTGCCACGAACCCGCATTGAAGACAGATTGCTCCGACATACGGAAGCTCCGAATGGTCTCATAAAAGGTTTGCACCGGCGTTTCAGCCGTATTGGTCTCTCCGTTGGTATTGACGCCTTCTCCCGTCACAAATCCCTGCTCCCGCCCTACCAGAGTGGCCTTGTCCAAACCATGCCGGTAGGCATTGGTGTGCGTCCCGGAAATCATCTTGTGACCGAGCTTAAAATCTATCAGAAAAGAAAAGGTCAGGTCTCCGTAAGAGAAATTATTCATAAATCCACCCCACCATTTGGGAAGGGCGCTGCCAAAACTCAACTGTTCTTTCGAGCGTACGGGTCGGCCGGTATTAGCATCAAACACTTGCCTGCCCTGATCATCCCGAAGGTAGCCCCAGCCATACAGTTGCGCCATGGGCTTGCCCACCACTTGACGAAGCTCGCCATGAAAGTCCGCGTTGCCCACTGTGATAAAGGTACCATCGACATCATCTCCAAGGCTCAGCACTTTGGAAGTATTGTACGTGGCATTGAGGCTAGTACTCCATTCAAACCTTCGACCATCAATTGGTGAGAGCGATAAAAACATCTCTATCCCCCGGTTGCGACTTTCACCCACGTTGATCAGCTGTGTCTGAAATCCGGAGGCATCGGATATTTGGGCTCGAAGAATCTGGTCGGAGGAAAGCTTATCGTAGTAGGACGCCTCAAATCGTACGTTTTCAAACATAATAAGCTCGATGCCCACCTCTTTTTCCGTCACCCGCATGGGTTTCAGATTGGCATTGGGCACGGTAGAGCCGCTGATATTTCCAAGTGGTTGCGCAGTGCCCGACGGATTGGGAAATTGTTGTGCGCTGATATTGTAAAAAAGGTTATTGGAGTACGGTGCCACATCCGTGTCGCTACCCACCTGTGCATAAGCCACTCTGAATTTGGCGAAGGAGATCCAATTGGGCAGATCGAAGGCCTCGGTAAAAATAAAACTGCCAGTTACAGAAGGGTACAAAATACCAACCTCCCCAGGCCAGAGTGGTGAAAACCAATCATTTCGCGCCGTTCCGTTGAGATAAACAAATCCACCGTAATTAACCTCAGCGGAGGCGTAGATCGAATTTACCTGGCGCTCAGAGATCGTGTAGTTGGGCGTCACCTTACTGGCATTGCCGATCGTGTATAGGCCTCGGGTAAAGAAATTTTCGCCGAGTTCCGTATTAATGTCATTGCGTCGGTACATCTGGTTGCCTCCCGCATTGAGCACGACACCAATTTCTCCAAATTGACGGTTGGCACCGATCAAAATATCTGCATTGACCTCGCGAAACCTTCGGATATCCCGCACGTACTGACCATTGACAAATCCGGGCGGTGGCGACGACTGACGTTGGGACCCTGTGGGCAAATTATATTCGACATCCCTCGTGTAATAATCCTGTCCGATCCGACCCTGCACATATAGCCAATCGGTCAGATTGTATCGAGCCGTGATATTGCCATACACCCGATCCCGGAGGTTGTTCTCAAAGCGAGACAGGGCGAAATAGGGATTCGTGCGATTGGTAAAGCGAGAATATTTCACCTCATCACCATTTTCGTCAAAGGCATTGTCGCGGAGCAGATCCAGCGGCATGGTGGTGGCAAGGGTGTATATGACCACGGGACTGTAGTCCTGCTCGGCGATATTGGGCGGATTCGTGCGATCCTCATGCGCATAGTTGATGTTGCCGGAGACCACCAACTTGCCCACATTTTGTGTAAAGCCCAGATTAATGGTCTGTCGCTCAAATTCAGATCCGGGTAGGATGACGTTGCTACTAAGGTTGGCCAAGGACAGGCTTAGCCCGCCGTTGTCCCCACCGGAGGCAATGGTCAGGGTGTTGGACCACTGATGACCATTGCGATAGTAGTCGCGCACCTTATTAGGTTGAGCTGTGTAGGGCACCTCCAATCCGTCAAAAAGGATTTGGGTCATGCCGGGTTCAATCTTCTCGCCAAAGCTCCAGACGCCCGAAGTCGGGCCCGGTGCATTTGGCCGTGCCCCGCGTTCGCCCTGGCCATACTCGTACTGGTAGTCCGTAAAGTCTAGCGGCGTATCATGGGTGAAATTCGTATTAAAGGTCACTTGGAGTCCCTTACCTTCCGCCCGGTTCTTGGTCGTGACCATAATCACCCCGTCTTTTGCTCTGGAACCATACAGGGCCGAAGCGGCTGCTCCCTTCAGTATACTCATAGAGACGATATCATCCGGATTAATGCTACTGAGGCCGTCACCACTGTCGGATCGCCTATTTCGGCCCACGCTGTTGCCACCTCGCTGGACACCAAAAGTGGTGTTGTCGATCGGCACACCATTGACCACGATCAGCGGCGAATTGTTGCCGCCAAACGATGAGACGCCCCTAATGCGGATTTTACTACTGCCTTGCGGCCCGGAGCCCAGACTGGTCACATTCACCCCGGACACTTTACCCTGCAGCACATCCATGAATTTGGCCGATCGGTTCGTAGTCAGCTCTTCAGGTTTGACTTTGGAGGTCGCGTAGCCCAGCGTGCGCTGATCCTTTTCGATGCCCAAGGCCGTCACGATCACCTCGTCCAATTGCAACGCATCGTCATCTAGGGTCAAGTTTACCTCAGACCGACCGTCGATCAAAACTTCCACGGTGCGGAAGCCGGTATACGAGAAGATGAGGGTAGTGGCATCATCGGGTACCTCCAGCTGATAGTTGCCATCCAGGTCGGTAGCCGTACCGATGGCCGTACCTTTGACCAGCACATTGACACCGATCAGCGGCTCGCCGTCCCCGTCCGTGACCTTACCCGAGACCGGAGTCACACGCCGAACGGCCGCTATCTCGTGGGCAATAGTCTTAAACTTCTCGCCCAAATTTGTGGCCTTAGGCTTAATGCTGATATGGCTCCGCTCCTGCAGCTTGCTGATCTGGCCGATCTTTTTGATCAGCTTTTTTGCTGTGCGATTGCCACTCCGATTATTTTGATAAATGATGACATACTTGTCGTTTAATGCCTCGTACCGCAGGCTGGTGCTGGAGAGGAGTCGATCGATGGCTTGATCCAGGCTCTCCCCAGCCCTAAAATCAAAATCCACCTTCATATCTCTCAGCAACTTGGTTTCGTAGGAAAAGAACACATCAAATGTTCTACTCAGCTCTTCTAATACATCCGTCAGAAGCATCTCCGCGGAGGCATCACCATCTTCCGGGCCGGCTGCCTTGACCTCCCACGGATGGGCCACGAGTCCCAGCCAAAGCAGGGCCATTGACAGGTGAAGTTTTGATATTTTCATAATTTGGATTTTTGTACTCTAATATTTGACTGGGGCGCCTGTGCCATAGGCGCTCCGGTTATTTTCTGCCTACTCGATCACATAAAATTCAGCCTCTCTGTAGATGGTTAAATCGGCAATCGTCTTATCCAGTATGGTGATAGCGGTTTCAATTTCATCTATAGGTAGTGGAAAGTTCAGTTTCCGTTGATAATCGGCTGGATTTTCCACCCGAAATTTCACACCGTACGTATCTTCTATCTTCTTCAAAACCTCGCTCAGCGGAGAGTCCTTAAAGGTGAGCACACCTGTCTTCCAAGAGGTGTGCAGTGCCGATTCCTCCGCTCGTTTCTTGACCATCTTTTGACTTTGCTTGGAGTACGCGACCAGGTCGCCGGGCTCCATCACTATCGGAGATTCCCTCCCCTCAATGTGCAAGATGATCGATCCCTCCTCCAGATAGACCGTTGACCGGCCTCCATAACTATTCACGTTGAATGCGGTGCCGAGCACCTCGATGGTCAAATCGTCGGTGACCACGACAAATTTCTGGTCGTATTCGGGCACTCTCTGCACCTCAAAGAAGGCCTCGCCCTCCAGCCAAATCTCCCGATGTTCATCACGGTCCCACATGGGCTTATAGGTCATGCGCGAGTTGGAATTCAATCGTACTTTGGAGCCATCAGAGAGCTCCAACTCCTGCTGCTCACCAAATGCCGTCTGTACAATATCCGGCCGCGGTGACCACAGGAGTAGCCACAGAGCCAAACCAAGCGTCAATGCTATGCCGGCAGCCAGCGGCCACCTTTGTAATATTCTGACCCTAGGTCGATAATTTCGAGAGCCCGATCCAACCGCCTGTGACCTAGCATGGGTCACCTGACCTGCCTGAGTCTTCAACAATATTTCTTCAAACCTGCGATCCCGTTCCGCCGTTGGCAAGGATGGGTGCTTGCCCACCTCCTCCCAAATCTTTTCCAGCAATCTTCCATCGGGTGGCGACGGATCGTCCTTAATCATGTCCATCAGCAGGTCCAACTCTGTCGCGGTGGCGGTGCCTTCGTAAAGCTTTCTCAGTAGAATACTTCTGGTTTTCGATCTGTTCCTTCGCAATCGCTTCCAAATTTTAATTAATGATGACAATATCTAACCCTGAGTCAAATTATTTAGGGCACAGAAAAAAATTCCCTTGGCAGGCAGACGTTTCATTCGACTGCTGCAAAAAAACATCAGTATCTATCATATAATCCCCCGGCTTCCCCCAAAAAGGATTAGGCGATATGCCATGTTTCTGAAAAAAAATTAAATTTGATAAGAACGTTCGGCGCACTATAGACCCGAAAAGGGACGAATTTACAGGGTGCACTTGCTGGGTGCCCATGCTCTCAAAAAACTGCTGAGGTGACTACCAGGGAATTGCAAGACCATCTTATCGCCTTCAAGGAGGGCAATCTCCTGAGTTTTCGCTATGTCTATCAGCGGTACTATCATCAGGTATTTTACTTCTGCCTCTCCTTCACCAAGTCCCGGCTGGATGCCGAGGAACTGGCATCGGACGTGTTTGTGCAGATTTGGAAACGGCGAGCCATCATCGATCCCAATGTCCCGCTAAAACCTTTGCTATTTAAGATCAGCCGGGATGTCACCTGGAAATTCTTACGTAAGGTGTCGAGCCGTCGGGATCGCAGAGATGCATATCTCAGGCACTATGCACGACAGCACACCACCGATGGCGAAGGAGAAGTCATATTTCAGGAGTACCTTACCAGATTGGACAAGGCGATGACTCACCTGACACCGCAGCAACGTAAGGTTTTCACTCTACGCTACCTAAAGGGAAGAGATCTCACCCAAATCGCCAATGAATTGCAGATCTCCAAGAACACGGTCAAAGTGCACCTGGCCAACGGAAAACGATCGGTGCTCAATTATTTGCCGCTCCGCTTAAACGCGCTGTTGCTTTTGCCCTACCTGGAGCTCTTCTAGCGCAAGACCGATGGTGGTCCTACGTTACTGAAGGGGTTCGGATGCAGGTTTGGCATTTGCTGCCGAGAAGTTATCTTGGGAGATGCAGCGGACGGAGCTACCCCTAGCACAGATTTATGCCCTTCGAAAAGAACTGCACCGCCATCCAGAGCTATCAGGCAGAGAGCAACAGACCTCCGATCGCCTTCGAGACTTTGCTCTAGCGAAAGATCCCGAGCTGGAGGTCATCAAGCTGGCCAGAACAGGACTGGCCTTGTGCAAGAGATTTGGACCGGCCGGTCCCACCGTGCTGATCCGTTGCGAATTGGATGCCTTGCCTATCGACGAGTCGCCAGACCTGCCCTATCATTCACGCTATCCTGGTGTGGCCCACAAATGCGGCCACGACGGCCACATGGCCATTGTCATCGGGCTCGTGCCGTGGCTTAAGCAGCAGCCTTTTGGCGGTGGACGTGTGGTGCTATTGTTTCAGCCGGCGGAAGAAACGGGTGCAGGAGCCCAGGCCGTCACAGCCGATCCGGCATTTGACCGGATCAAGCCAGATGTGGCATTTGCCCTGCACAATCTCCCCGGTCACACCCTGCATGACATCATCATTGTCAAGAACCAATTCTCCTGTACGGTGCACAGCTTCGTGGTGCACCTCCAGGGACTCCAGTCGCATGCCTCCTCGCCCGAGAAAGGCATCAATCCAGCCTCGGCCATCGCCGAGTTAATCCAGCGCTTTGACTCCTTTAACGTGCCGGATCTTGCCGATACTTCTTTTGCGCTCTTAACTCCGGTACACATCCAAATGGGCCAACCGGCATATGGCATCTCTGCCGGTGAGGGAGCGATGCATTTCACCCTTCGAACAAGATCCGAAATGGCGATGGACCAACTGAAGCAGAAAATCACACAATCGCTCCGGCAAGTGACCACGAGGCACCAGCTCACCCACCAGGTATCATGGCACGACTACTTTCCCTGCGTAGAGAATGACGCTGCCTGCAACACTGCCATAGTAGGAGCTGCCAGGGCGCTAGATTTGACCGTGGTCCAGCGCGATCAACCTTTTAGATTCGGAGAAGACTTTGGTTGGTTTTCCAAGTACGGAACTACGGCCATGTTTGGGATCGGAGCGGGAGTGACCACACCTCCATTACATCATCCGGCCTACGATTTTCCCGATGCACTGATCGGTACAGGAATGCGTGTGTTCGCCAAGATCATCAGGCATTACCTGGACCGAGATGATCATGATAAATCCTAACCAACCATAATTGTCAATGGAACGGAGGCGCTTATTGTGGGAAAATAATGGGATATTCCAATTTCAGGAGCGGTCGTGGTGGCTGGAGCACTAAGGCGGCTATTTGCCCAGCACCACACGCTCAGGACTGACTAAGAAATAAAGCACATAGTAAACAATAGCAATAGATGGAAGGTCACAGAATCACGATGCTCGGAACCGGACTGATCGGATCATTTTATACCTCCAGCCTGCATGAAATGCGGGGTAGAGATCGGGTCCACATGATCTATTCTCGACGGGAAGAACGGGCTCAGCAATTTGCCAAAGAGTGGGGCGTGCCCCATTATGAAACGGATATGAAAGCCGCCATTCATCACCCTGAAACGGATGTCGTGGTGATTGGTCTACCCAATAACCTGCATAAGGAATCCATCTTGATGGCCGCCGAGGCTGGCAAGTCTATCCTTTGCACCAAGCCGCTGGCCCGAACGGCGCAGGAGGCCAAGGAGATACTCGATGCGGTGGAGGCCGCGGGCGTTTTTCATGGTTATCTGGAAGACCTAGTGTACACCCCCAAGACGCTGAAGGCCATCCGGTCAGTACGCAACGGGGCCATTGGCAAGGTCACCTGGACCCGGTCTCGCGAGGCGCATCCGGGGCCACACAGCGACTGGTTTTGGGACTCGGCCCAGTCCGGCGGGGGTGCCATCGTCGATATGGGCTGTCACTGCATTGCCATCGGGCGCAACTTCATCGGCAAGGAAGTACGACCGGTGGAGGCGATGTGCTGGGCGGCCACCCAGGTCAAGCCGATCGAGGCGGAAGACAACGCCATCGGTCTGATCCGGTATGCCAGTGGTGCCATCAGTCAATTTGAAGTGAGTTGGTCTTATCGAGGAGGGATGGATCTACGCGACGAGGTAGCTGGCACCGAGGGGGTCATACGGTTGGATCACTTCCTGCGCACCGGATTTGAGGTCTTTACGGCCGTGGGTGAAAAAGGGTATGTGGCGGAAAAAGCCGAAAGCGAGACGGGATGGTTGTTTCCGGTCGGCGACGAGGCCCATGCGTTGGGCTACAAGCATATGTTTGCGGATATGTTCGAATCTATGGACCAGGGACAGGCACCGATGGAGTCCTTCTACGATGGATACATCGTCAATTGTATCATGGATGCTTGCTATCGCTCGGCTAAGACGAAGCGCTGGGAACCGGTGGAGATCGGGGACTGGCGAGGTAGTGATGACATAGATGAGGGCATTCA
This sequence comes from Saprospiraceae bacterium, assembly GCA_965223165.1. Classification (GTDB taxonomy): domain Bacteria; phylum Bacteroidota; class Bacteroidia; order Chitinophagales; family Saprospiraceae; genus JABDMH01. Next base: position 13,094 of record CBDCVQ010000003.1, read on the forward strand.
GCTAGTCGAGTACGACAGCAATCACTACTTGGTCAAGAAGGAAAAATTGCCCGACGGCCGGGTCAAGCATATCATCAAGCACAAGACTACAGGGGTCGTATCGGAGAAGCTGGTACAATAACGACGGTGTCGTAGATAGAAACAAGAGATGTTAGAAGGTAAGAAGATTGTCATCATTGGTGGCACCACCGGGCTGGGCCTCTCCGCGGCAAAGGCCTTTACCCGACATGGCGCCCAGATTGTGGTCATCGGACGAAAAACGGAAAGCTGTACGCTCGTCCAACAAGAGCTGGGAGACGCCTGCCGGGCTATGGCAGCCGACGCGAGGGAAGAATCGACCGCCACCCAAGCCATCGAACTTTGCGAACAAACGTTTGGCGGATTTGATGGTCTCTACCACGTGGCCGGAGGGAGCGGCCGGCGATTTGGCGACGGTCCTTTGCACGAGATGACCTTGGAGGGGTGGAACAAAACGCTCCAACACAATCTCACCTCCATCATGTTGTCCAATCGGGCGGCGGTGCAACACTGGCTCGGGCAAGACCGGGCAGGGACCTTGATCAACATGAGTTCCGTCCTTGGCTATTCCCCTTCCCCCAAGTATTTTACTACCCATGCATATGCTGCCGCCAAGGCCGCGATCATCGGCTACTCCAAAGCAGTGGCCGCCCACTATGCTACGCACAACATTCGCGTACACGTGGTAGCCCCCGCCCTGGTGGAGACGCCCATGGCTCAGCGGGCGGTGCAGGATCCGGCGATCGTACGATTTGTGCAGACCAAGCAACCCCTCGACGGTGGCCGGGTTGGCAGAGTGAGCGACCTGGATGGACTCGTGACCCTACTCATGTCAGATCAATTTACATTTAGTACCGGACAGGTGTTCTCGGTCGACGGGGGCTGGTCCATTTCCGAAGGTCAATACTAAATCCTATGCCATCTTCCCACATCCAGAGTAGTGATTCTGCCCAGGGGCATTTGACCATTGGTATCGATCTCGGGGCCACCAATGTCAAAGGGGTCGTTCTCAATGACCAGGACGAGGCGATTCGCTCGCTGCAATGGCCCAAGGTGGATGACCCCGGTGCAGACGACCACTGGCAGAAAGTCGTGGCACGTATGGTAGGCGCCTTGAGCGACGGGCTTTCGATCCAGGGGTATGGACTGTCAGCACCCGGCCTCCCCAACGAGCGCAACGAACACATCTCGTACATGCCCGGACGACTCCAAGGCCTCGAGCATCTCGATTGGGCAGCATTTCTCAAACTGGACCGAGTCTTTGTGCTTAATGACGCCCAAGCCGCGCTCATGGCCGAAGCGCATCTGGGCGCGGGCAAGGGATACCGGCACATCGTCATGCTCACGCTGGGCACAGGTGTAGGAGGGGGCATCATGATTGACGGTCAGCTGTACCAGGGCAAGGGTCAGCGTGCCGGTCACCTCGGACACATCACGGTGGATGGAGCCAGTCACTTCAGCATCACCGGTCAGCCAGGCAGCCTGGAGAACGCGATCGGCAACGCCACCGTGCACCGTCGCTCGCATGGACGATATGAGGATACGAGCGACCTGGTCGCCGCCTACCGAAGGCATGAACCCTGGGCTTCCTACGTCTGGCTCCAGTCTGTGCGCCATCTTGCGGTCGGACTAAGTGCCATCTGCAACGCCGTCTCGCCCGAGGTCATCATCCTGGGTGGTGGCATTACCAATGCGGGCAAGGATCTGTTTGATCCGCTCTCAGACTTTCTAAAAATCTACGAATGGCGGCCAGGTGACTTACGCATCCCCGTCGTCCAGGCACATTTCCATGAATTTGGAGGAGCGATGGGTGCCGCCAGCTTTGCCAAAACGCACTCGCTTTTGCCTTAGGGCCAAGATTTCCGAACGACATTTTGCCATCGGTCCGGCGACGAATACTCAGCTTAGTTTAAGTATATTCAAGCCTACATGCCAGCCTTTTGCTGGAAGCTACCGAGCTATTCCTGCGAGTATTTGACATTGTCACAAAACGACATCCTATGCGATTCTCATTTGTTCTACTGCTCCTCCTGCTGGCCCTCGATCTGCTGGCTCAGAAGCCCCGGGCTAGGGACCTGGGTGTACCCTTCAAGGGTATCCCCGGACCTTGGAATGCCATCACCGATGTATCTGGCGTGGAGGTAGGTCACAGCACCATCATCGAGGGTGAGGGGCGCAATGTGATTGGTCAGGGACCCGTGCGTACGGGCGTGACGGCCATCTTTCCCCGCGGAAAAGTGAATCGGCCGGTATTTGCCAATTGGTACAGCCTCAATGGCAACGGTGAGATGACGGGCACGACCTGGATCACCGAATCGGGATATCTCGAGACCCCGATTCTGATCACAAACACGAACAGTGTAGGGGTAGTCAGGGATGCCGTGCTCAAGTGGTTTGTCAAACATCGGTGGTACAAAAATGACTGGTGGTATATCTACCCCGTGGTAGCAGAAACCTACGATGGTTTCCTGAATGACATCTATGGATTTCACGTGCAGGAAAAGCACGTGTTTGAGGCCATGGATCTGGCTGCCGGTGGCCCGGTGCAGGAGGGAAATGTGGGTGGCGGCACCGGCATGATGACTCTGGGGTTTAAGGGAGGCATCGGCACCGCGTCTAGGGTGATCGAAGTCAATGGTTACAGCTACACCGTGGGTGTCTTGGTGCAATCCAATTTTGGTTACCGGCGCAACCTGACGGTCGCCGGTGTACCCGTAGGGCAGGTGTTGGGTGACACCTTGCGATCGGAGCTCCGGGATCCACCTGCCTCGTATCGGGAGGGTGATGGCTCCATCATCGTCGTCGTGGCCACGGACGCACCACTCCTACCCTTCCAGCTCAAGCGTCTCGTGCACCGGGTTCCGCTCGGCATCGGGGCCGTCGGCGGCTATGGTAGTAATGGTTCCGGGGATATATTCATTGCCTTTTCCACGGCTAATGAAGAGACCTTTAGCCGGGATACCGTGACAGCGGCACAAGTACTGGCCAATGATCTGATCTCGCCCCTCTTCGAGGCCACCGCCCAAGCGGTCGAGGAGTCCATCATCAACGCCATGATCGCCGCCGAGGATATGGAAGGCATCAATGGCAACAAGGCTTTTGCCATCCCCCACGATTTGCTCCGGGACGTCCTGAGAAAGTACCATCGACTTCGGTGAGGGGTTTTTGTGGTTTTGTGGTTTTATGGTTTTATGGTTTTGTGGTTTTATGGTTTTATGGTTTTATCTGATATCTCCAATCTAGCTGCGGGTCTTGGTCACCACCCAAGAAAGAAATACAAATTCGTGCAAAAATTCCCTTCATCGAGAGCTCGCTATGGCTGTGTGCCGTCCACCGTCCCAGTGGGCGGCTCGCCGATCTTTGCCCTGCGCAGGGCCTGCCCGCAGCTCGGCGATCCAAATCAACAATCACTATCTGATATCTCCAATCTAGCTACGGGGTCTTGGTCACCACCCAAGTACGAAGTACAAATTAGTGCAAAAATTCCCTTCATCGAGAGCTCGTATGGCCGTCTTCCGTCCACCGTCCCAGTGGGCGGCTCGCCGATCTTTGCCCTGCGCAGGGCCTGCCCGCAGCTCGACGATCAAACATCACAATCACTATCTGATATCTCCCATCAAGCTGCGGGGTCTTGGTCACACCCAAGAAAGAAGTACAAATTGGTGCAAAAATTCTCTTCATCGAGAGCTCGCTATGGCTGTGTGCCGTCCACCCTTCCAGTGGGCGGCTCGCCGATCTTTGCCCTGCGCAGGCGCTCCCGCAGCTCGACGATCCAAATCACAATCACTATCTGATATCCCCAATCAATCTGCGGGGTCTTGGTCACCACCCAAGAAAGAAATACAAATTGGTGCAAAAATTCCCTTCATCGAGAGCTCGTATGGCCGTCCGCCGTCTACCGTCTCAGTGGGCGGCTCGCCGATCTTTGGCCTGCGCAGGGCCTGCCCGCAGCTCGACGATCCAAATCAACAATCACTATCTGATATCTCCAATCAAGCTTCGGGGTCTTGGTCACCACCCAAGTACGAAATACAAATTGGTGCAAAAATTCTCTTCATCGAGAGCTCGTATGGCTGTGTGCCGTCTATCGTCCCAGTGGGCGGCTCGCCGATCTTTGCCCTGCGCAGGGCCTGCCCGCAGCTCGACGATCCAAATCACAATCACAATCTGATATCTCCAATCAAGCTGCGGGTCTTGGTCACCACCCAAGAAAGAAATACAAATTCGTGCAAAAATTCTCTTCATCGAGAGCTCGCTATGGCTGTGTGCCGTCCACCGTCCCAGTGGGCGGCTCGCCGATCTTTGCCCTGCGCAGGGCCTGCCCGCAGCTCGACGATCCAAATCAACAATCACTATCTGATATCTCCAATCTAGCTACGGGGTCTTGGTCACCACCCAAGTACGAAGTACAAATTAGTGCAAAAATTCCCTTCATCGAGAGCTCGTATGGCCGTCTTCCGTCCACCGTCCCAGTGGGCGGCTCGCCGATCTTTGCCCTGCGCAGGGCCTGCCCGCAGCTCGACGATCAAACATCAGAAATGTGGAGTCGTTACAATTGTGTAATTGTTGAGAAGCGTCACTTTGTCTTGATCAGCTCGGCTATCGAAAATCACCATCACTAATCACTATCTGATATCTCCAATCAATCTGCGGGGTCTTGCTCACCACCCAAGTACGAAATACAAATTGGTGCAAAAATTCCCTTCAGCGATAGCTCGCTATGGCTGTGTGCCGTCCACCGTCCCAGTGGGCGGCTCGCCGATCTCTGCCAAGCACAGGCGCTCCCGCAGCTCGACGATCCAAATCACAATCACAATCACTATCTGATATCCCCAATCAATCTGCGGGGTCTTGCTCACCACCCAAGTACGAAGTACAAATTAGTGCAAAAATTCCCTTCATCGAGAGCTCGTATGGCCGTGTGCCGTCTATCGTCTCAGTGGGCGGCTCGCCGATCTTTGCCCTGCGCAGGCGCTCCCGCAGCTCGACGATCCAAATCACAATCACTATCTGATATCTCCAATCAAGCTACGGGCACCGATCATCCACCCAAGTAAGCGGTACAATGCAGTGCAAAAATTCCACCCACCGAGAGCTCGTATGGCCGTCAACCGTCCACCGTCATACCGTCCACCATCAACCGTCCACCGTCTTCCGCCCTCAAACCACCGGCTCCCAACCGGGTGCATATGCTCTGGACCAGAAGGCTTGGGCCGCGGGATTGTCCAAAATATGGCCATTGCTCGGATCGATGTGCAAGGTGGTGCCAGACCGTTGCGCGATGTTACCTAGCTGACAGAGGAGCGTGCTCTTGTGACCGCCATCAATGTCGGAGGCCAGGGTACGGCCCTGCGTGATAGCGTCATGAAAGTTCTGGAAGTGAAAAGCATCCAACTTCTGTGAGGGGTTCATCTTGTTGCGCGGGTCGACTACGATGTCGTTCGGGACCTCCTTGACCAGCTCATTCTTCAGATCGTAGATCTTGTACGAGTTGCCCGATTCGATCAGCAACGAACCCTCTTCGCCATAAAACATGACCCCTACGCCGGTTCCTTCGACACTGCGACCATTGCAGCTCCGTCCCTCCCAGGTCATGCAGGTGCCGTTGTCAAACTCGAACGTCATCACCTGCGTATCCGGAGTTTCCCAGTCATCCTGATATCGATAGCGACCACCGGCCGAGGTAGCTTTCGTAGGAAAGTCCACCTGGAGGCCCCACCGCATCAAGTCTACCATGTGGGTACCGTTGTTTAGAGCTTCGCCGGTGCCCCAGTTCCATAGCCAGTGCCAGTTGTAGTGGATCAGATTGTCCTTGTATGGTCGACGGGGGGCTGGGCCTTGCCAGAGGTCATAGTCCAGCCACTCCGGTACGGTGGTGTCCTTGCCGGTGCCGATACTACCCCGATTGTTGCTATACCAGCCCTTGGCAAAGTAGGGGCGGCCGATCGTGCCCTGATGTACTTCGTCGATGGCCTGCATCACATTGGGCCAGGATCGTCGCTGATTGCCCATTTGAATGGCATTGCCATATTTTTTTTGTGCCTGCACCAGCATCTCACCTTCGTGAGGATTGTGGCTGCATGGCTTCTCCAGGTAGACGTGCTTGCCGGCTTGTGAAGCCAGTAGCGCAGCAGGCGCATGCCAGTGGTCCGGTGCCGCGATCACGAGCGCATCTACGGCATCATCCCCAAGCGAGGTGCGAAAGTCCGGGGCCGACTTGGGCTTCGTGGACTGGATTTCAGCGACGGCGGCGATACATCTTTCTGTGGCACGACGATCGACATCCGAAATGTAGGCCACCTCAAAATTTGGCTGCAGGGCAAAATTGGTCGCCAGGGCCCGTCCGCGGCTATTGACCCCCATCACCGAGAGTGTCACCCGGTCATTGGCGCCTAGGATTTTTGCATAGCTTTTTGCCGAGGCGGTAGTCAGCGACCCACCTACACTAATGACCGCGGTGCCGCCCACTGCTTGCTTGATGAATTTGCGTCTTGTTGGCATGATGTTCCTTTAGGTTGAAAATGAAGAATGCTAAAATCCAGTGTTTTGTCTGATCAATCAAGTATACGATGGGGCTTGAGTTTTTTGTCCCCCATCAAAGAGGGCAAATCGCGCATAACCTTTGCTATGTGTCGACAGGTCTCAAGATCGGATGAGGTGCAGCCACCACACTGACAACTGGGTTGCCCCACTTATCTGCCGGATTCTGCGTCAGCCTCCGCCATCACCTCGTCCAAGGTTACTGCTGCACCGTTGCGCTCCTTGCTGACATCGGCCGCGGCCATGAAGGCAAAGATCTCGATGGTCTCTGCGGGTGGTATCGGGGCCACGCCCGTGTCAAAATATTTGACAATCTCCTCGACCAGGGGTCGGTACCCGTTGTACGGGCCCAGCAACACATTTCCCTCGGTGGTAAAGGCCCTGCCGCCGTACGCATGCTTGCCGGAGCGCGTGCCTCTGAACGTGCCCATGCGGCCGTCCTCCCAAACACCCACGACCATATCCGTGTCCTTGGTATGTACGCGACTGACCTGCTCGCAGCCGGTACCCATCACCGTGTACAGGGTCTCCACGCCATGCACGCCATACCAGAACAAGTCCGGATGCGTCTGTTCGATGCTGGCCGGACTGAAGGCCTCTGCGCCCACCACGGTGGCCTCATCCAGGGCTTCCAGCCCTTTGATATATCGAAGGGAGGAGGCGGACCACACCTCGACACCCGCTTCTTGGGCCAAAGCAAAAATCTTGATCGCATCGGACAAGGAGGCGGCAATCGGCTTGTCGATAAATACCCGCTTGCCAGCCGCCAGGACCTCCGAGGCCTGCTCCAAGTGCAATCGGCCATCGTTGGTCTCGAGCAGCACCACATCTACCTGGTCCAGAAGATCGGCAATGGATGCTACGATTTCCACCCCAAGACCTTTCATCTCTTCCGTATAGCGCGGGATCCGCGACACGCTAGATTCGATGTCGCGACTACCATGGGGATACGCCGCCACTACCTGGTAGCCGAGCATGTCCGGCTCACCGCTGTTGATGACCTTACTAAAGGCCACGCTGTGCGAGGTATCTAATCCGATGACGCCGACGCGCTTACCGGCTTCGGTTTTCTCGGCTGCCTTCCAGCTAGCTCCCTGGCTCGCGACTAAGCCAGCCATCGTAGCTCGTTTGATAAAATCGCGACGTGACGGTGTTGCTTTTTCCATGGACTCAACAGATGACGACTGAGATAATTGTAAAATACTTCCACTGAAAATTCGTCTTCCTCTCGAAGATAATGTTAAAAGGCCGTTAATACCAACGGTCAGCGCCATCGCCCTGGCAGCAAAGTGTAGCTACAACTCGTAAGAGTTTCTGAAATCATATGTTAACCCAACTACGCTCCCAAATCATCTGCGGCATGCTATTGGTCGCAGGCCCCGCAATTGCCCAGGATTCTGGCGAAAGTGAACCGTCACGTTTTGAGATTGGTCTCAATATCACAAATGTAATGGCCAATTTTTTTAATTCGGATTTCCCCCGAAGTGACTTCGACCAATATTCAATCGGTCTAAAACTCTTCAAGCAAGATGGTAAATCGGCCTTTCGTGCCCATCTCGGTGGCAGTTATGCAGATGGGCTAGACTCCGACCTGTTTGGCACCTTTACCCGCTCCAATCAAAACCGATCCATTAGGGCAAAGCTCGGCTGGGAATGGCACCGTCCTATAATCCCTCGATTCCTGATGATCTATGGTGTGGACGCGCTTGCTGCCTGGTCCATCAACCAGGGATCCACCTCAAGTGTGACCGGAGATGTGTTGACCGAGCAAATGCAAATTGACCTGGGTGCTGCACTTTTCTTGGGATTCAGGTACGAGCTTGGAAAGCGGTTCTCTATCACGACTGAAAGTGCTCTCAGCACCATATGGACAAAACGCGATCGCTTTGTCACTGAAAATGGACAGGACAGGCAGATCATTGATGCAAGGACCCTATCCATCAGCCACACCTTGCCCGTGTCTCTCTATCTCTACTTCAAACTGTGATGCGTATGCTAGTGCGTAATACTCCATGGGTGCTAAGCCTCTTGCTCCTAATGTTGGCCAATCCTGCGCATGCACAATCAGTGGTGCTGCCCGAGAAGGGATTTCGCGAGGTGGGCTTGAATGTGACTGGATTAATCGGACAGATCGTGCCATTTAATCGAGGGGGAGGCAAAATTGGGCCCTACGGGCTCAGCCTTCACGCGATCAGCCCCAAGGGGCGTGGCATTCGATTCAGTATCGGCGCTGCTTTGGCCGATGGCAATGATTCACGCAATAACACTCGCATCAACCTACTTATTGGCAAGGAAAAGCGAAAGCCGATGAGTGAGAAATTCACGTTGAGAAAGGGCACATTCCTTTATTATACCGGTGGGGATTTTAATTCGCCAATTCTCTCGAGCGACATTAATAATGACACGGCAGGTTTGGCCATTGGACGGGGTATTGCATACCACCCCTTTGAACACGTCAGCATATCCGCAGAAGCGCTGTTGTACATCGGCATAGTTTCAGAAGCCGGCCAGATTGTGCTATTGCCGCCCCTCGGCGTCAATCTAAATGTTAAATTTTGACATAGCCATCACAAATAAAGTTCTTATACGTTACCACCATGAAACTACATCACAAAACTATCATGCAAGCCCTCCGAAATTTCCTATTCTTAGGATTGATAGCACTCAGTGCATCTTGCCAGAAAAATCCAGAAATCACTTCCGGCAAAGAGATTGTCCTAGATCTTCCCGAACATTATACTTATACAGAGCACCACATTCCTGATCAGTTCCTCCAGCACCAGGCCACAAGTGCCCTCGCCTTGGCTTTTGGCATGGAGGCCAGCACCATGGAGCTATTTCAGGGTTTTGGCGAAGCTGATAGGGACTTGTTTGTCGGCAACCTTCTAAGAGGTAGAGGGCTATCCCACATTTCCAACGCCGGCGCCCAACTCGGTCGGGTGCTTTTTTACGACCCCAGATTGAGCCTGAATAACCTGGTGTCCTGTGCCAGTTGCCATGACCAGTCTGCCGCTTTTGCCGACGCTCGGAAGCAGTCCGAAGGCTTTGAAGGCAGAAAGACAAAGCGCAATTCGATGGCGATCTTGAATGTGGGTATGAATCAGAATATGTTCTGGGATTCTCGATCTCCCACCGTACGTGACCTAGTGCTGCGGCCGGTGCAAGATCATATCGAGATGGGCATGGAGTCCCTGCCGTACCTCGAAAAGAAATTGGCTAAAACCAATTATTATCCAGCGCTATTTTCGCAGGCTTATGACACACCGGAGGTCACCAGCGACAAGATCGCAGATGCCCTTACCCAATTTCTCGCCTCGATGACGACTTTTCGATCCAAATTTGATCTGGACCGGGAAGACTTCACCCCAGCCGAAATAAGGGGCGAAGCAATTTTCTTCTCCGCGCGGGCGAAATGTGGTTCCTGCCACACAGGACCTAATCTTGCCGCACCGGACTTTCCCGGTGGGGAGTATGGTGGCCCCTCCGTGGCCGGTACCGCCAATATTGGCCTGGACATACGCTACCAGGATCCCGGCAAGGGTCAGGGAAAATTTAGAATTCCCTCCCTTCGCAATGTGGAGCTGACGGCTCCCTATATGCATGACGGCAGATTTGAAACGCTCATGCAGGTGATTGACCACTATGACCATGGTGTGAAGTCCCACCAAGCCTTGGATGAAAAGCTAAAGGGGCCCTCTGGCCTGCCACAAAGACTGCACTTGTCTCCATCTGAAAAAACGGACTTGATAGCATTCCTGCATACCTTGACAGACCATCACCTGGTAGAGGACGAAAGGTTCTCGAACCCGTTTAGGTAGAGACCTATCGACGTTTTCGATGCTTTGCCGCCGGGAGGCGTAAGCCCAGGTGGAGGGAAACACACACATCATTTCGGGCCTGCCGCACGCCGGAAGCAGGGTCAGGTATCGACCACCTACATTGACTATCTTTCGATGCTATGAATATCAATCCGGCAGTCGATGCATATCTAGCCAAGAAAGATCATCCGATGACGCCTGAAATACAGCGCGTCCGAGAGATTGTACTTGCCACGGATGACCGCATCACCGAGACCATTAACCCGACTTGGCTAAGCTCACACGTAAGTTTCAGAAAACCAATGAGATAGGAAATCAGTGGTACACTACATATTTTTTCAGAGCAGTCTGAGTGTTGTTGGTGCCGGTGGCATTATAGATTTGGCGGACTTCGTTGATGGGGGTAGAGGGTTTACGTAGGTGAATGACTTTTTTGTCAGTAGGCAGTTCAACAGTTTGAATGGTTTGGGTATTCATTATCCTAACGATATTGTTCCAGTCGTAGTTGAGATTAGCATTTTTGAGCATATACCTGATGGTATTGACTAACTGGTAGGCAAGAATGGTAAGATAAATATGAGCTTCAATTCTTTGGTCTTTTTGATGGTACACCGGCCTGATGTTTAGATCTGACTTTAGGCAGCGAAAGGTAGCTTCCACTTCTCTGATGGTATTATATATATCCCACAATTTAGATTCAGAAGGATTGTCATAATTCGTTCTGATAAAGTAGACGCCATTGGTTTTATCGTCCTTAGTTTGATCTGATTTTTCAGACCAGGTGATTTGGGTAGCGACTCCATTTTCTTGGGCAACTTTGATGACATATCTAGAGGAAATACGGTTGTGTTTCTGTTTCGCCCTTCCAATACGCTCCCATACCTTGTTGATGGATTTAGTGCCCCCTTTGGTAAAAATAGCTTTCTGGATAACACTCAGATCTTGTTCATACCGTTGCTTGAGTTTGGTGTGCATGGATTGCTCCTTTTTCCTTTTGGCCTCACTTTGCACGTACATCCAGGTATCCGGATAACCCTGGGGCTGAAAGATGGCTAGTTCCACTTGATTCTTTTGTCTATCGGTAAGTCGAATTATTTTCGAGCTAGACTCCTCCACAGGGTGATCTTTTGGTCGCTTTCGAGAGACGCAAACGTATTTATACCCTTTTTCCCTCACCATAGTTAGGTTGTCTTCAGTAGCAATACCGGCATCTATCACAATTGTTTGATCCGGCCTGGAAGGAGAATATTTCTTTAGATCTTCAATCATATCAGACAAAGTACCAGTGTCTGGTGTGTTGCCTTCGTATATTCTGGAGTGTCTGATAAAGCCCTGCGCATTAATAACGCCGGTAAAAACAACCAATGGACAGTCATTTCTTTTCTCCTTACTCTTGCCATACTTGGCAATCTTACTATGATCTTTACGTGATTCAAAGTAAGTATTGCTGATATCAAAAATAACCAGCTTATCATTTAGGTCAAACATATCAGTAATGCGATGGTATAAAAACTGGTCTATGGATTCCCTATGCTTGTAAAGCAGGTCAGATATGGCATACAGTTGTTTATGTGTAATTATTTGATGGTGACCGAAGCAAGCAGCCAGCTCACTATTCATCTGGAGGATTTGTGCGGTCTTATGCTCCGAAGAACAGAAAATCGCTCGGGCCGCAATGCTGATCAAAGCTTTGCGAATTTCACTTTGGGTCATGCCAACCGACCGCATGCATTGTTCTAATTGTAGCTTGTCAAGTACTTGCTTGCAAAGGTGCTCCACTCCAAAGGTCTTCACATCACCAACTTCCAACCCTTTGAGGTCAACGTTGTGAAACTCTGCTTTGGCAGGGGCAGGGGGGATCGATGTAGGGGGATGCTCAGCCTGCTGATATTTAATACAATACTTCTCATAGTAAAAAAGTGCCAGGTCAAGCAAAGGCTTTGCCGGACTCTCAGGAAATAATTCCGGATGGCCAAATATCTTGGACTTCAAAATGTTGAGGACAACATTTCTGTTCTGTTTATCTCTAAGCAAGGGATCAGATCCCAGATATAGAATAGCCCTTTGCTTTACTTTGCCATCTACCCTGGCCGCCTGGGCTAGAGTATACTGGAAAAAGATCTTACTGTCTTTGCTACGTTGCTTTTTGACCTCCCTAATAAACATGTGAGTAAAGGTACGGAGCCATGCGCACATATACAAGTACCGTACCTCACTACAAATGAGATCCCAACAAACCAAACACTGATAATCAACCCGTTAAATTGTCCGAAAGGCTGAAAAAAGATCAATTTTGTCGATTTCTACCCCTGCGCCAGCCAAGTCGGGTTAAGTGGAGTGCGCCCACCTTCATGTACAAAGGGAACATCGCCTCGTATTTCATGAATGCCAAGAAATTTGTCAGCCTGATGTTTCACAAAGGGGCCATGATCGAAGACCCAGGGGAGCTCTTGGAAGGCGATGGCAAAGAGGCCCGGGTAGCCCGATTTGCGGACCTAGCTGACATCGAAGCCAAAAAGCCAGCGCTGGAGGCAGTGATCCGGGCGTGGATCACAATGCGTGATGAGGCTGGTTAAGCCAAACTACGGTCGGTCGATCCAATATTTGATGCGGGTATCGTAGTCCGTGTAGTGCACGTAGCGATGGTTTTCCATCCAGAGCACCACCGTGGGTGCTCCGTCCGTCATTCCTTTGGCCACATATGGTCGGACCTGATCTGCTGCAGAATGCTGTGTGAGGGGTTCGATGGACCAGCTTTTGCCTCCATCGGACGTCGTACGCTTTTCGATCTCAAATGTGCCATTGATCTGCCGAGAGAGAAATATCACCCGGGGATCATCGGGGTGAATGCTCATATTGCCATGATAGTGAGGCTCTCGCTCCACCACCGTGGGTGGAGTCTGTGGAAACCACCGTCCCGCCTGGCAAATCTCGTGATCCTCCCAGCGACCATTTTCCGGATCGTAAGCGGCATAGCGGTATCGATGATCCATTTCCTCCGGGTGCCGGGTATAGAGTATCACAGGTCGTCCGTCCTCGTCTGCCGTCATGTCCGCCAGCCAGGCCCGACCGCTGCGCTCGTTTGGCCGGTAGACCAGCGACCCCTCCTCGGGTGCAAACGGTAGATCCTGCACGTCGGAGATCTTTGATCCATCCGCCCTCCAGAAGGCACCCTCCTCATAGTAGCAATAGTACACCCCGTTGAAGGGTTCGTTGCGCGGGTGTCCATCGGTATAACTGAGGTGGATGCGAGATCCACCGTCGGAGTGATACTTCACGTATGGACGATTGCCGGGATCAAAGACTTGCGGGCTGATGATCACCTTTTGACCGGACCAGGTCTGGCCGCCATCGTCTGACCAAATCATGTTAGGCTTAAAGCCGATCCAACGTCCAAAACAATAAAGCCTGTCTGCCTCAGATTTGAGCACGTAGGGATTGGCGTACGTATAGGTCTCGCGCGGAAACGCTGCCAGGAGATTGCCAAAATTGGGTTTGATCACCACATTGTCGGAAAACGAAGAAAGCTCGCCACCCACATCGCTGACACTATATACCAGCCCCTTCTTCGAACTGTGCCAAGTATAGAACGCAGCAAATCGACCATCACCCAATCGTACGAAGGCCGGGTTGTTGTGATCATCGATCTCCATCTCCGGGAAGAGGATACGCGTCTCCACCCGCTCACTAGCGAGATCAAGTCGGGCAATTTCCACGGACCCATCTTTTTTCACCCAGCCCGTCATGATCTGCCCGTCATCCAGGTGGATGGCACGAGGATCAGAAAACCAGCACCAAGCCCCATCGTCGGTGATCGAGCCAGTTTGACCCACTGCGGGCAAAAGGCCCATTGACCAATAGCAGGCTAAGCAAAGAAGAATCGAGTTTCGCATAGACCTAAAATAGCAAGATAAACGCAGTGCCACCATCTGCAATGTGCTGCCGCCCAGTTGCGAGCCCCGAGCCATCCTACTGGATTTGCCATTGAGCAGGCATCCGACCCCAGACCCCTGCATGGTTGAGCATGCCGCTATGCGCGTCCCAGCTAAGGGCCGGCGAGTAGCTCCCACGAAGCTTACAAAATGACTACTTTCGAGGAGCGGGTCTTCAATAAATGTGAGGATCCTCCATCGCATTCCATGTATATCTATCCCACATCCCGTCCTGCCCCACCGACGACGCACCCGTCTAGATCATGCCGGTTTGCCACTGTGTTGCTTACCGTCGCAGCCTCTGCCTGGGTCAGCTTACTCCCAGCACAGCAGCTATCGGGTACGGTGGTCAGTGACGAGTCAGGCGAGGCCATTGACAAAGCCTTTGTATTCGTGGCCAATAGCACGGTGGGGACCACCACCGATCGCCACGGCCGATTCCATCTTTCCATGCCTGATCTGACCGGTGTCTTGGTGATATTTTCCCAACGGGGCTATGAACTCTACAGCTACGATCTTGGCAGCGGCTCTACCGGCGAACTGGATACGGTCTACCTGGTACCCAAACGACTGGCTAGCAACCCCGAGGCAAAAACTGTCGCCACCTTGCATCGAAGAAGGCTCACCCGACGATTTAGCAAGGCATTTCTAGGGGATGTGCCGACACGTCAGATTTACATCGAAAACCCCAATGTGCTGATATTTAGCGATGGCCCCTCGGGCTGGCAGGTGGAGGCCTCAGATGCCGTGCTGATCGTAAATCGCGTACTCGGATATCGCATGTCTTTTTACCTGAACCGCTTTAAGCAGGCGAAAGATGGCACAGTCGAATACGATGGTAATGCCTTCTTTCAAGAGCTGCCGGGCTCCGCTCGCAAGAAAAAGAGTTTTGCCAGAAATCGGGAGCAAATCTACGACCGGTCCAGCCGCAAGTTCTTCGCCGATTTGGTGTCGCGCGGACTTGATCAAATCGGTTATGAGGTCGGCTTCTCCCGTATCCATCCTCACCAGCAGATCTTGGGGGGATTTGAAAAAGTGGATACGTTAGTGACCAACCAACTGAATGACGATCACTATGAACTAGTAGTGGCGGGATGTCTCACGATCATAGACCATCAGACGGTCTCCCGGCATCGCCTGCATCTGCGCGAGCAACTGAACAAAAATGACCATGCAGCTCGCTCTCATCACCTGGAAAATGCCACTTCACATATCTATCCACGTGCTTCCAGAATTGTCGTTAATAAATATGGTCGCATTCTCAACCCGAAAGAAATACAGGAATTTGGCTACTGGGCCACGATCCGTGCGGGCGCTTTACTACCCTTTGACTATAGTCCTGACACCTAGTAGAGTTTCGCACTAAGTCTCTTTTTTACTGTTAATGCCAATGCAAAGGTCTACTAGCTAAAGAAAGGCCCGAGCGCATTTACCCACTCCCGGGCCTAACCACAACATTGCTATTTGAACTAACTTTTGCGTCGTACGACAGCAGGTTTAGGTCATGAAATAAGCTCTATACTTGTGCCATGCCGCCATCCACGGGGATCTCCGCCCCGTTGATATAGCTGGATGACTCAGAGGCCAAGAATAGTGCCGTCTGCGCCACCTCTACCGACTTACCAAATCTTCCCAACGGCACCTGTTGCGACACACCATTGGCGAAGCCATCAATCTCCTGCTCAGTCAAATTGGTTTTGGTCCAAATAGGAGTCTCAATCGGTCCTGGCGAAATGGCATTCACTCGAATGCCTTGGGGTCCAAGCTCTGCAGCCAAGGTCCGCACGATGGACCGAAGGGCAGCCTTGCTGGCAGCGTAGGCAGAAGTACCTGGCAGTCCTAAGACATTGGACACCGAAGTGTTGAAGAGAATGCTGGCTCCCTCGTTCAAGTGAGGAATCGCCATCTTGACGGTAAAAAGGGGACCTTTCGTGTTGATGTTGAAGATCGAGTCATAATATTCCTCGCTAAATTCTGACACCGGATAGGCACCGAAGATTCCCGCGTTCAAGAATAAAATGTCAATCAGGCCAAATTTAGCCACGGTCTCATCGATCAGTGCCTTGCTGTCGGCCAGGGAGGCAGCGTTGGCCTGTATAGCCAGAAAGTCTCCTGAAAGTTCGCGGGCCGCAGCATCCAGCTTTTCCTGCGATCTGCCGGTGATGACTACTTTGGCCCCCTCTGCGAGATACAGTTTTGCCGTTTCCAATCCCATGCCTGAAGTGGCGCCCGTGACAATGGCCACTTTACCTTTTAATTTGCTCATAGCTCAAAAATTTCATTTGATTAATAATAATTGACCGGTCGTCTATCTATCGGTCAAAAAAAAGACTATTGTAAAAGATGTTTTAGTGTAATATTCCGAAAATTATCCAGGGGCGTCTTGCAACGACACGACTTCATGGTCACCAATGCACCCTTCCAGGCATCCTCCAGGGCGGCGGCCAATTTATGTGGATTCTGCTTGCTTTCCAGCACCCCTGATCGTTGCCCCTCTTCGATCACGCTCGCTACCACGTCGGTAGACTCATTAAACATGGCCAACACTCGTTTGCGTAGCGTCTCATTGGTGGTGGCCATCTCGGAGGCAATGTTGTTCACCAGACAACCTCGCCTGCACTCCATCAGCTCAATGTTTTGCCTGATCCGCTCCTTGTAGAAATCAAGTAGTCGATTCTTGGCGTTCTTTCGGCCCTTCGTCAAGAGGCCCACCAGAACCTCATTTACCTCCTGCAGATATTTGCTCAGCGCCTGCAAGGCAAAATCTTCCTTCGAATCAAAATAGAAGTAGAATGACCCCTTGGGCACCCCGGCTGCCTGCACCACATCTTTCACGCTCGTACCATTATAGCCGCGGTCGTACATCAAGTCGATTCCCTTGGCTAGCAGAAATTGCTTTTTGGCTTCGTGCTTATCTGTTATCTCTCGGACAGGCATTTTCGTAAAAGTTGACCAGTCGTCTAGTAAACTACGAATGTAGGTTTTTGTTTTGGGTTTTAGACATTTTTTTGAAAATTCATTGTATGGCTCTTGATTCGATCGCCACTGGCCCGGCTCCCAAGACTTCCATCTTTCCCATCCTGCTGGTCAACTTCATTGGTAGTCTGGGATACAGCATCATCTTGCCTTTTATGGCCGTGCTGGTGATCAAGTTTGGCGGCAACGAGCTGGTATATGGCGTATTGGGAGCCACCTACTCTTTCTTTCAGCTCCTGGGAGCACCGATTTTGGGCAGGTGGTCCGATCGCATCGGTCGCAGAAAGGTACTATTGATCAGTCAGGCGGGCACCTTTCTGGCCTGGCTCGTATTTCTCGTGGCACTGCTCCTACCCCAGACGACGCTGCTCGATGTCAACTCCAGGGTGCTCGGTGTTTTTGTGCTCACCCTCCCCCTGCTTATGCTTTTTGTGGCGCGCGTACTTGATGGCTTGACCGGTGGCAACATCTCGGTGGCCAATGCCTACCTGGCAGACATCACCACCGATGATGATCGCAAGGCCAACTTTGGTAAGATGTCGGCTGCCGGAAACATGGGATTTATCATCGGTCCGGCCCTGGCCGGGGTGCTGGGCGCTACCGTGCTGGGCGACATCTTGCCGGTGGGTGTGGCCATGGCCGTCTCACTTTTGGCCATTGCGGTGATCTACTACCGGCTGGAAGAATCACAGCGCTGTGTGATCGATAGCAACCAAGAGGAGCATCGCACTGCTGGCAAGGTGCTGGGAGCCGAGCACAAGGAATGCTACGACTTGGCCGGTGACAAGCTGACATTTGCCCAGGTATTTCGACTGCCCGGGGTCCCCTTCTTCCTGATGAACTATTTCCTCATTTTCCTGGGCTTCAACTTCTTTTATGTGGCCTTTCCTATCTATGCCATTCAGGTGCTGGAATGGACGATTTTTTCCCTCGGTATATTCTACTCGGTGCTGGGAGGAATCATGGTTTTATTTCAGGGACCCGTGCTTACTTGGCTGTCCGGCCGGTATGCCGAGAGCACCTTGATCGTGGTGGGCGGCATCCTTTTGACCGCCGGATTTCTTGGCTTCTCCAGTGGACGGGAGCCCGTCATCTTTGTCAGTACCTTGCTCTTTTCGTCGGGAAATGGGATCCTTTGGCCTTCCTTCCTGTCTCTACTGAGCCAGTTGGGTGCCAAGCAGCAACAGGGCTCCATCCAAGGGTTGGCCAGCAGCACGGGGAGTATGGCCAGCATCATCGGCCTGCTGGCAGGCGGGGTCTTATTTGGTCTCCTGGGGGCCAAGGTCTTTCTGCTTTCGGCGGCCACGATGATCCTGGTTGTCACGGGGGCGAGCAGAATGCCCGGCAAGCCCCTAACCACTTCTTAGATAGCCGATTATCTTATCTTGCGGCCCGATGAAGAGAGGTCCGCAAGAGATCCCCAGTGGACTATGACATTGAAAAGGATGCAGAGATCCCCATTATTTCGTGCCAAATCGCAGAGACAGACCCGCACAT
Organism: Saprospiraceae bacterium; assembly: GCA_965223165.1. GTDB lineage: Bacteria > Bacteroidota > Bacteroidia > Chitinophagales > Saprospiraceae > JABDMH01. The sequence continues at coordinate 31,875 of CBDCVQ010000003.1, forward strand.
AGCCTAGGGCTAATTAAGGCATCTGGCGATGAAGAGTTTGGTGCGAAAAGAGGGCAACCGGGCGTTTCCACTTTCAGTATTGCAGTCCAGAAACCATTATTTCTAAATACTTAAAAGATGAGAGCGATTGCCATGATCGTTAGTTTTAGCACTCTTGCTTTAGTCAGCTGCAAGACCGATGACCGTCCACCCCAGCTGCAATATCCCATTACGGCCAAGGTAGATACCGTCGACCAGTATCACGGAGTATCCGTGCCCGATCCCTATCGGTGGTTGGAAGACGACCGCTCGGAGGAGACCGCCGAATGGGTGAAGGCCCAAAACGAGGTCACCTTCGGATTTTTGGACAACATCTCCTTTCGAGATGCGCTGAAAGACCGGATTGAGCAAGTCCGCGACTATGAGCGTGTTTCCTCGCCCTTTAAGGAAGGTAAGTACGAGTACTTCTATAAGAATGACGGCCTCCAAGATCACAGCGTGGTCTATCGTACAACTATCGGCGATGAAGATTCAGACCCAGAGGTGTTTTTAGACCCAAACACGTTTTCGGACGACGGTACGGTGGCCCTGCGCGGCCTAAGCTTCACCAATGACGGTAGCCTGGCCGCTTATATGATCACGGAAGGGGGTTCGGACTGGCGTAAAGTCATCGTCATCGATGCCGAGTCGGGAGAAATGATTGAAGACACAATTCGCGATGTGAAATTTAGCGGCATTTCCTGGTATGGCAACGAAGGGTTTTACTATAGCAGCTATGACAAACCAACCGGTAAGAGCGAGCTGTCGGCCAAGACCCAACACCACAAGCTCTACTACCATCGCCTGGGCCAGCCACAATCTTCGGATCAATTGATCTTTGGAGACGAGGAGCAACCCAACCGCTACATTTTTGGTGGCGTCACCGAAGACCAACGCTATCTATATGTGTCGGCCGCCCAAACCACCAGTGGCAACACGCTCTATATCAAGGATCTGCAGGATCCGAGCGCTGCGTTTGTCATGATTGATGATAACTATGAGACCCGCACCTCCCTCGTTGACAATGTCGGGTCAAAAATACTTCTACTCACCAATCGCGATGCCCCAAACTATCGCCTGGTATCTTTCGATATGCGAAGGCCAAATGCGGCGTGGCAGGATGTCATCCCCGAGAGTGAAAACGTACTGCGTGCGGGCACCGGCGGTGGAAAGATCTTTGCCAATTACATTGTCGATGCCAAGACGCAAATCAAGCAATTTGACGTAGACGGAAATTTCGAACACGAAATTGCCCTCCCGGACATTGGCTCCGCCGGCGGATTTAGTGCTAAGCGAGACGATAAAGATCTGTACTACAGTTTCACCTCCTTTATTTATCCCAGCACCATATTTAAGTATGATATTGCCTCAGGGGAGTCCACACTCTATCGCAAGTCAGGGATAGATTTTGATCCGAACGAGTACGAAACGAAGCAGGTGTTTTACCGCAGCAAGGACGGTACCCGGGTGCCCATGTTTATCACCCACAAAAAGGGCATGAAAATGAATGGCAAGAATCCGACCTATTTGTACGCCTACGGGGGATTTAATATCAGCCTGACACCCAGCTTTAATGCTTCGCGCGTGGTCTGGCTGGAAAATGACGGGATCTACGCACAACCCAATCTGCGCGGCGGCGGCGAATACGGAGAGGAGTGGCATTTGGCGGGCACCCAGATGAACAAGCAAAATGTGTTTGACGATTTCATCGCGGCGGCCGAGTACCTCTTTGCTGAGGGATATACGGATAGCGATCACCTAGCCATCGCCGGAGGATCCAACGGAGGACTGCTGGTGGGCGCCACGATGACCCAACGCCCGGACCTGGCCAAGGTAGCACTACCTGCGGTCGGTGTGATGGACATGCTGCGGTATCACACCTTTACCGCGGGAGCGGGTTGGGCGGCCGACTACGGCACTGCCGACGATAGCCCCGAAATGTTTGAGTACCTGCGCAAGTACTCGCCTGTGCATGCCCTGAAGGCAGGGACAGCCTATCCCGCCACACTGGTCACAACGGCCGACCACGACGACCGGGTGGTGCCCGCACATTCGTTTAAATTTGCGGCCACGCTGCAGGAGACCCACAACGGACCCAATCCTGTATTGATCAGGATCCAGACCAAAGCGGGCCATGGATCCGTATCTACGACCCAGCAGATTGAGCTCGCCGCAGACATCTACGCCTTTGTCTGGGAAAATATGGGCATCACTCCGAACCTGTCCAAATCTGTGCCCAACTAAACTCCATCTCATGGCGCAAATCTCTCGAAGGAAATGGTTTCGAAGCAGCCTGCTGGCAGGAGGAGGTATGCTACTCGGTGCACCTGCCATGGCCAAGGTACGGGCAGACGAGGAGTGGCTGGCATGGAGCGATCTCCTCAAGCTCAACTGGAATGAAAATCCGTACGGACCGCCGCAAGGCGCCATGGCGGCGCTCACCCAAGCACTGCCCCAAGCCAACCGGTATCCTGACCAACGGGTAGACGAGCTAAAGGCAAAACTCGGTGCCCGACATGGTCTCACTGCCAGCGAGATCCTGATCACCGCCGGCTCTACCGAGATTCTAAGTCTGCTGGGACAGCACGTGGGCTTGGCGGAGGGGCAGATAATCACTCCGTGGCCTTCGTTTCCCACCATGATCTACTTTGGTCAAGCATGTGGAGCGCAGGTAAAAAAAGTACCTCTTCGCAATAATCGCCTTGACCTGCCGAGGGTATTGGAGCAGATCACTGATCAGACCACCCTGGCCTTCATCTGCAATCCCAATAATCCCACCTCTACCGAAGTCGCTCGAGCAGACCTGCTGTCCTTCTGTCGAGACGTGCCTTCTCATGTCCTGGTCTGCGTGGACGAGGCCTACATCGAATTCTCCTCCCAAGGGTCTCAGGGAAGTGTAGCTACGCTAGTGGGCTCCATGCCCAATCTCATTGTCTGTCGCACCTTTTCCAAGGCGTACGGCCTAGCGGGCCTGCGCATCGGTTATGCCATCTCTCAGCGAAAAAACATTGAGGCCATCCGCCGCAGACACTTGGGTTGGGAGCTATCGACCGGGCTGGCACCCCTGGTCGCGGCCGAAGCAGCCTTGGTCGATGACGACTTTGTAAACATGGTCGTGGCCAGAAATGAAGAAGGCCGCCAAATCCTGTATGACGCATTTAAACGATGGGAAGTGGCTCATGCGGCCTCCTCGACCAACTTTGTGTATGCTCGATCGGATCGCTTCGTTTCCTCCCTGGTCGACCAACTTAAGACGCACAAAGTTTTGATTACCAAGTGGCCGGATATGCACGATCATATTCGCATCAGCATCGGCACCCCCCAACAGATGCACCGATTTGTCGATCTGGCCGAGCAATACTTGATCGGATGACTTCTCGAAAAGACCGCAAGAACGCCTACCAGCTCGCCGAGAGACCCGTGGGCATTTGTCAGATTAGAAATACAAGGAATGGCCAGTCTTTCCCAGGCAGCAGTACGGATCTGGTCGCGATCTGGAACCGGACAAAATTTGAGCTTAACATGGACAAACACCGCCATGCCGAATTACCACGTGAGTGGCAAGAATACGGACAGCAGAGCTTCGAATACAGTGTGGTATCCTGACTCAACGCCGATCAGCTCGCCTTGGCTATTTCCAGCCGTGTACTGGAAAAATTACTCGAACGACACAAGCGGGAGATAACTAATCTCTACTGAGTACAACGCTCGTCGGGATCCAGGTCAACGCCTCCTGATATTCCGTCCCTGCACTTCCCATCCACTGAAGTTCTTGCGCAAGGTAAAGGCCCCCTGAAAGTATTGCTGTTCACCCTCGAGGGTAGCGGTGAGCATGATGTCAGCCTGCTCCTCTGAAATGCGATAACCGATCGTGGTGCAAAATTTTAAATCGGCCCCGTACTGCTGTGCCTCTTCCTGAGAAAGAATGACAATAGGTTTCGAAGCAAAGGTCAAGTCTTCATTGAGCACGTCATAAAACAGTTGCTCGGCGGCACGGCGGTTTTGGTCAATGCCCCGATCGAGATCCCGTATAAGCACCATCGCTCTGCCATCGGGCAATTCGACTTGAAAGAGTGGATCTGCCTCCGGCTCCTCGGCTAGGGCCTCCAGAATTTGCACAAAGTCTTCCTTGGTCTGGGACCAAAGACAGGAGCTCATCAACATCAGGGGAATGCATATCCAGCAGATCTTCATGCGGACAAAGTTATCTATTTCCCCCGTGACGAAAATTGCTCGATATCGTACTCGGTAGCGAAGGGGAATCCCGCCCTCTGGGCCTCCGCAAGCGGCGGTATATCAGAGAAAGTGGCACGCACAACAAATTAGTATCTTAAGGTGCTGTTAATCCACATCCACCACTGTTGTCGAGCCATGAAAACTCCTCGAAACAAGATCAGGCGCCGCCGATTTATTGCCGATACGGCCGCCACTGCTGCTACCATCTCGATTGTTCCCAGTCATGTGTTGGCTCGTTCGGGCAAGGTGCCACCCTCTGACAAAATTGTCGTGGCAAACATTGGCTGTGGTACCCAAGGGCTCCGTGAGATGGGCAGCATGCTCCAAAGCGAGTACCTGCAGGTCGCGGCCGTCTGCGACCCCAATAAGTTTAGCACGGATTATATTGATTGGTCGCCCCACGGGATCCGAAATAGTATACGCAGGACCTTAGAAGACGAGTCCTGGGGCAAAACGCACCGGGGCATTGCCGGTGGGCGCGACGTAGCGCAGGCGTATATCAATCGCTATTATTCGAAGACAATGGGCCAGACCTATAGCGGCTGCCAGTCCTATGAGGACTTTCGAGATTTGCTGGCCAGGGAGTCCGATGTGGATGTGGTGAAGATCATGACCCCTGATCACCTGCATGCGGCCATCGGGATCGCTGCCATGAATGCCGGCAAGCATGTGATCACGCATAAGCCCATTGCCAATCGGATGTCCGAGGCAAAAAAGACCATTGACAAAGCCAAGTCCTCCGGACTTAAAACGCACCTGCTGGCCTGGAGCGAAAAACCCGAGTACGAACTCATCAAACGATGGATCAGTGATGGTGTGATAGGTCAACTACGCGAAATTCACAACTGGTCTTACCGGCCGGTCTGGCCCCAGTGGACTTCGCTGCCTAAGGAAGGTGTTCCCATCCCGGAAGGTTTCAACTGGGATCTCTGGTTGGGTCCGGTACCACATCGCCCGTACCATCCCAACTATACGCACAATGTCTTTCGGGGATGGTATGATTTCGGCGGAGGCAGCGTGGCCGATATGGGACATTATAGTTTGTTCCCCCTGTTTCGGGTATTGGGGATTGAGACCCCTCCGATCGCTGCCAAAGCCTACGGTACGACCAGCCGACATGTGGTAGACAGCGTCTGCCGCTGGGTAGACAATACGGAAGCCTTTCCTGCTTCCTGCATGATCAAGCTGTCCTTCCCCGCGCAGGAGACGTTGCCACCCTTCGACCTGATCTGGTATGACGGTGGCATGAAACCCTTTGCTCCGAAGGAGCTCGAGGCACAGGGAGAGGACATCAGCAACGAAGGTCTCCTCTTTGTAGGCGACGAGGGTAAGATCTTAGCTGGCTTTCAAGGTGCCAAGCCGCGTATCCTGCCCCTGTCAAGAATGGATGCGTATGCCGGGCCTAAGGAGGTAGAGCCTGCAGAGCGTCGGCCCCGATCCGAGACCTGGGCGCAAGCGATCAAGGAGGATCGTGAATCCCCCGGCAGTTTTGTCTACGCTGGTCCCGTGACCGAGGCCATCAACTTGGCCGCCGTGGCGCTGCGATCTGGCAAGCGACTCGAATACGATACCCAGGCGATGAAGATCACCAACGACGAAGAAGCCAATGCATTCTTAACCCGAAAATATCGGCCGGGCTGGGAGCTCTGACATTAGCTGCCGACACTGGATCCTTTCGAAAATGAAATCATCAGTCAAATGCAAAATAAACAGACACGTAGATCTTTTTTGGAAAAGGCAAGCCTCGCAGGGGCGGCCACATTTATTGCACCAAAACCCATCACAAAAAACGAATTGAGTATGCCTCCCAGAATGACAACCGACGATATCTCTCTAGCTCAGTGGGCCTTGGTCCAGGAAGTGCGAGAGGGTGTCTGGAAAACCGTGGAATTTCCCAGGATCGCCAGAGAAGTTTTTGACATTAACGGCGTTGAATTCGTCAACACACTTTTTGAGGTGCCGACGGTAAATTATTTAAAGGCCATCAAGAAAAGTGCCGATGAGCATGGCGTGACGCCTGTACTTATCATGGCGGATGCAGAAGGTGACGGCTGTGAGCCCACCAAGCAGCTGCGCAAACAATTTGTCGTCAATCACCGCAAATGGATCGACATTGCCAAATACCTGGGCTGCCATGCCATCCGCACCAATTGTCGCGGCCCGAAAGACGTAGACAAGGCCGAGGCACTAAAATGGGCAGCGGAGTCCTATCGGTATTTGCTGGAATATGCCCGTAAAGCCAAAATCAGGGTATACATCGAAAATCACGGCGGCGTCTCGGACGATGCCGACTGGATGGTAGCACTCTATGAGGAGGTAGACGATCTCTACTTTGGCGCCTTGCCCGACTGGAGGCAACCCGGAGGCAGCTATGACAACGTCGATTATCTGAAGAAAATGTTGCCCTGGGCCGGCGGTATGTCCTACCGCAATCAGCCTGACGACGCACTGACCGCCGAAATGATCGCTATGTGCCGCCAAGCCGGATACAAAGGCTGGTACGGCATCGAATCCTCGGGCCGTGAGGCCATCAAAAAAGGCAAGCAACTACTGACCAAACACCTGGAATTGTCGTAGGACGGTCCGACGGTAGACGGCGGACGGTAGACGGTCCTGGCGAGCTCGCGTCTGTTGGATCGTCGAGCTGCGGGCAGGCCTGGCGCGGTGGCAGAGATCGGCGAGCCGCCCACAGGACGGTGGACGGTAGACGGTCGTTGCGAGCTCGCGTCTGTTGGATCGTCGAGCTGCGGGCAGGCCCGGCGCGAAGGCAAAGATCGGCGAGCCGCCCACTGGCCACGGTAGACGGCCCTTGCGAGCTGGCGATGGATGATTTTGTTTGCCGCGGCCCCAATCGTATATCGACTACGCATCTACCTTGATGACGCAATCGGTGCCAGAATAAATTTGCCTATCTTCTCTGAAGTAACCCACGTAGGAATAAACAACCAATGAAACGAAGAAGCTTTCTCCAAAAATCCGGCCTGGCTCTTGGAGCCAGTGGCCTATGGCCCACCTTGTCAGCATCAGGCCCAGCCCCGACCAGCTACCGTAGTTGGATCGACATTCGATCGCAATTCAACCTCGATCCCAATCTTATCCACATGGCGCAGATGCTCCTGGCCTCCCATCCGGCCAGTGTGCGCGAAGCCATTGCCAAACACCGCAAGGGATTTGATCAAAACCCCACGGAGTACTGGGAAGAACACTGGGTCGAAGCCGTAGACAAGGTGCTTGCCGCGGCGGCTAAATACTTGCAAGCGGATGTGGATGAGATTGCACTCACCGACAGTACGACGATGGGGCTTGGCACACTCTATACCGGCCTGCGCCTTCAAGGAGACGATGAGGTGCTGTGTTCGATGCACGAACACTATTCCACCTACAAGTCGTTGGATTATGCCGTCGAGAAAAATGGGGCGGCCCTGCGAAAGATTCAACTTTATGAGAATCCTCACCTCGTCACCGAAGGAGAGGTCCTGGATAAGCTCCGAGCCGGCATCTCAGACCGCACCCGCGTGGTGGCGCTGACTTGGGTCCACTCTTCCACCGGGGTCAAGCTTCCGATATCGGCTATTTCCACCTTGATCGCAGAAGCCAACCAGCGCAGGTCGGCGGCCGATCGCATCTACTTCTGTGTGGACGGCGTACATGGTTTTGGGATCGAAGATGTGACCATGAAGGACCTCGGCTGCGACTTCTTCGTGGCAGGTACACACAAATGGCTTTTTGGACCTCGGGGCACTGGACTGATCTGGGCCAAAAAAGATGCTTGGGACATGGTCGTTCCTACGATTCCCGCATTTCGCATGGACCCCTACGGTCAGTGGCTCGGCTTCGTGCCCAAGGACAAGCAAATCAGTTTCTCGCAGCGCTGCAGTCCCGGAGGATTTCATTCATTTGAGTATCGGTGGGCCCTGCGCGAGGCCTTTGATTTTCAACTAAAAATCGGCAAGGAGAAAATTCAGAAACGAACACATGCCTTGGGAAGGCTATTGCGTGATGGCCTGAAAGAGATGAATCACGTCACATTGCATACACCCATGTCCTCCCAGCTGTCATCCGGCATTAACGCATTTGAAGTAGCCGGGCTGACGGAAGTCCAGGTGGTGGAGAAACTCAGAGAACATCGAATCATCGGCAGCTATTCGCCTTACGCCGAAAGTTACGCACGGCTGACCCCAGCCATTACGAATACCGAGGCAGAAGTGCACCATTGCCTCAAGGCCCTGGAAAGATTAAAAAGCTAAAAAACAATATTTAATTTTTTCGACAGGATCTCTCGCAAGCCGTAGGAAATTACACCGAGGGTGCCAGTACCTGGACGAATGATCTCTCGAGATAAGTATAAGACACATTTATTGTTGCAATGTTATTTGACTCAAGTTTCGGTAGTAAATGCTAGGGACAGTTTCTCAAATTTGGAGTAGAATTCATCCTTCCGCAGTAGATTATCGCGCAGGATGTTGATGGGCAGGTCTACGAATCGGGCAAGTTTTCGGATTAGGCCCATTACTTTGTTCCAAAATCTATTCATGAGAGTGGGACTGAGCCAGTTGCGTGAGATCTCTTTGAATAAACCGCCGATGGTTTGATAATGGTGAATCATCTTATATTTTGACAAGAAATTATAGGCCAGCAGGCATTGGGTAGCATCAGCGATTTGGGCGTCAAAGTCTCTGCTTTGACAAGCGCCAAATTTCAAATGTTGCTTGAGTTCCTTGTAAGACACTTCGATGCTCCACCGATTCTGGTAAATCTGATAAGCCTTTTTGGCTCCAATTTTTAGATTGGTCGTGGCAATAACCTCCCATTTGCTACCTCGTTTGTTCTCTTTGTAAAAGAATAATTGGAGGAGGTGACCCTGGAACTCTACAGTCAATCCTCCGTAATATAGGCCCATCTCTGTCCAATATTTTCTGGAGTTCAACGATCGAAACTTGTTGGATAGGCTGGAAATAGTACGGGGATTCCCCTTCAATATATACTTCCAATTATTGTTCTTCGGCCGGCTAATCAAATGGATCCCATGGCTTACCGCCGCTTCCACCAATGACCTGTTAAAAAACCAGGAATCTACCAGTATATAGGAGGCTCTGAACCCTTTGTTGATAGCTCGTCTCAGCATTTGTACGGCTACCAGTGTCTTCTTCTCAAAGTATTCTGATGTCCTTTTACATCCTGGACTATTCTTATCCCGCCTCTTAGCATATCTTTTCTTTCGATCTTTTTTCCTGATTCCCTGGTCCTTCTTTTTCCCAGCCTCCCCATGTAGGGAGAAGTCAAGATGCAACAGGGTCGCACCTGTCCACAACGCCAGATTCAGCCCCTTATATCCCAGTATGGACCCGCCCTTCACATGGGAATAGATCCGCCCTAATAGTTCCATGCGCTTGCCCGTCTTTGGCATGTCGGTATCATCTATAATAAAGCATCGCGTCTGATCGGCCCTTGAATGGTCTTGTGATATTTCTTCGCCTTCGATATCACAACTCTTTGCTTGTCTCAGCAAGCATTGTCGCCAATTAATCCTCGGACTATTCTTGATCCCATAGAATACGTCTTTGCCATATTGGATCAACCTGCCTAAATCGGATCTAAAATACTGCCCAATTGACTCAATCTTCAACAGCTTTAGCAAGACCATCATCTTGACCACCGAATCTCGACTGGCTAAAGCATGATGATGTGCCTTGATCCCTGATAGAGAACTATTCACTACATCGTTAAATAGTGCGCACGAAATCTGTCCAGAATACATCCAAATTGATTGTATTTCCTCGAAAAAATCTGTATCTTTCATTAAGGAGTTTTGTTTCTTTTGTCAACTCTAAAATACTGATTTACTGTATTTTAGAGAAGTAACTTAACTCCTTTTTTTCTTATTCCTTTACTGCCGAAACTTGAGTTATTTGATCTGCACGCACATGTAACCATTAAACCATTTCACAATAAAAATCATCGACTGGATCCGCCCCGGTTCCCCGATCCGGACCACTGGGAAGCCCGAGAGGCATTCACCGCCGATGAACAATATTACAATCACCTGATTGATCGACTGGACAAGTCACTCATCGTCCGATCGCAGGTGCATCTATCCGCAGCGTATCAAGGCGGATTTCGAGCCCTGTCTGCCTCCCTTTATCCACTCGAATCAGGATTTGCCCTTCCTACCGATTTTCTGCAGAACATCACCGATCTTCTAGGGGTCGATCTGGACAAGGCCATTGGGTCTGTCATCGGCATCGACTCCGAGGCAGTAGTTTTCATCCGTCAACGGTCATACAGTTACTATTCCTTTCTCCTGCGTGAGGCGCAAAACCTGTCCTTTGGTATCAGAAACTATCGAAGTGCGGATGGTCATGATCTCTCCTATCGCATTGTCTCCAACTATCATGAGCTGCAAGCCACTGTACAAGACGATCCTCATTCTATTGCCCTGGTTCTCAGCGTAGAGGGGGCCCACAGCTTCATCGATGATGTAATCGACCCCTTACGCACCCGCCTCGAGCGGCAAGTCTACCAGAAGCGAGTGCGGCGGGAGGCACGTGCCTGGGCGGATAAAACCTGTGCCCAGATCGACGACTATAAGTCCCGCTATCCGGAAACCTTTTTTGTGACCTACGCCCACCACTTCTTCAATCTGATGTGTGGTCATGCCTACACGTTCAGTCGCATCATGTTTAATCAACGACCGGCTAGATACGGCCTTAAGGGTATCAATCGCTATGGCTGGCAGATGCTGGAGCGGCTGCTCGAAAGAAAAACAGTCAATGGCCAAAAACTGCGGCGCCTGCTGATCGACACCAAACACATGAGTGTCCGCAGCCGACAAGAATATCACGATTTTGTTTTCAACGCCCGGCAGGTGCGTGATTGGATTCCAATCATCCAAAGTCATACGGCTGCCAGCGGCAGGGCGTCCATGCGGCAAGTGGTCCAACTGCAAGACGGTGGTAAAAATTGGCGCAAGGGTCCATACCCCGAAGAGGACGTAAAATATCCGGGCCAGCTGGTGGATTTGGGACTCAATTTATTTGACGACGAAATTCGAGAAATTATTGACAGCGACGGATTGATCGGCATCATGCTCGACGAAAAAAGAATTCTCGGAAAAAAATTGCCGGAGGATATCAGCCAAATAGAAGCAGCAAGATTGACACTCGATGTCGTTGGCGCAAAAAAACTCCTGGAAAAATATGTGGGAAAACCCGGTGTGAAGCGCAAGTTTCTCAAAAAAGACTATTTCCATCGAAAATATGTCGTCAACCGATGCAGCAAGTTCAAACATGCCAAAAAACTCCTGGGAATTTTTCTTTTTGTGCAGAAATATTGTGCACAACAATTGGACGCCGGAGGACTGGACGACCAAACGCAGGCAGTTTTGGTAGAAGACCAGCAACAAATCCAGGAGGTGATAGATCACATCCGGTCAAGATTAAAACCCATTAGCGCCTCGCTGATCTTACACCAAGTGCTCTATCTGTCTGAAGTGGGTGGATCGGCGGCCTTGGACCACCTCTGCATCGGCTCGGATTTTGATGGCGTGATCAATCCGCTAGACACTTACCCCGATGCATCATACCTAGGCACCCTCTCCCAAGACTTACTCTCTCACTGGACTGAAATGCGGCTCAAAGGCGTCGAACGCTATGAGAAACATCGGCGTGGGTTGACTCCTCAAGTAATTATACAAAAACTGCTTTGGGGAAATGCCGACCGATTTATGTCCCGCTATTTTACCGACGAGTATCTGGCCGACGGGATACATCCAGACGTACCTGAGATCCAATGGCCAGCGGTCTGACCGGCATGCACTTGCCGCGCTGCGGAGAGGACTATGGAGGTAACGGAGTTCCAGGTTGCGCGGGTATTTTACAGGGCTCGGATGGGCAGCGATCGTCCAGTTGGATTGTTTTTTTGCAATTTTACCGGTAGATGAAAAGGAGAACCTTTGTGAAGGCCGGGCTCATCGGCGCTATCGCCGAACCCGCACTTCGGGCCCATGAGGATGCAGCCACGCACATACTGACTCTGAGCTTCGACGATGGATTTCGCAAGTCCTTCTATAAGATAGCCGAGCTGTACGAAGCCCATGGTTTGAGCGCCTGCTTTAACGTCATCGCGTCGGGGCACCTACCTTCCTTCAAGGCGGTAGACCAATGGATACTACCGGAGTTGATGGGCAATTTTGATGATTGGAATGCGCTTCAGGAAAGAGGCCATGAGATCATGCCGCACAGTTGGCAACACCTCAATCTGGCCCGCCAACCATTGGACGAGGCCAAGGCGCTGATCGACCAATGTCTGGACTATTTTGCCGAGCACCTGCAGGGATTCGATGCGACGCGGTCGATCTTCAACTTCCCCTTTAATGCTTCCACCCCTGACTTGGAACAGTTTACCCTGACACGAGTGAGAGCGCTGAGATCGGGCGGACGTAGTGCCCTCAATCCGATTCCGACCGGCAAAGAGCCCCTTCGACTGCAATGCCGTTCGCAAGGTCCCGATAATATCGATCACTGGATCCAGGCCCAGGTAGATACCTTCTTGGCGTCGGATGGGGGATGGCTGATCCTAAATGCCCACGGACTCGATGAGGAAGGATGGGGACCTATCAGCACTACCTATTTAGATACACTCCTTAAACAGCTGGTGAAGGTGAAATATGTGTCGGTCCGGCCGCCCAGTGAGGTGCTGCCCTAGTCACCGTACAACCAAAAACACTCCCACGCCATCTCACCTAGGTAACGCGAATGACCAAACGAAATGAAAACAATCGTCACATGCTCCCTGACCCTCCTGCTGGCCCTGCCCCTACTCCAAGGACAAGACACCATCCCCCTGGATCGGTACAAGCGAGCGGTGCAATTTCTCTGGAGCAACCTAGACAATAAGCGCGTCCATAATCTACATATCCGACCCCATTGGTTTGATGATAAGAAGGGCCTCTGGTTTGTCAATCGTCAGCCGGAACAAAAGGAATACCGGCAAATCGATCTGGCCACCATGGCCACCACTCCCCTCTTCGATCATACCCGGCTAGCGGCTGTGCTGTCGGATACCTTAGACGAGGCATTCGACCCCCATGATCTGCCCATCAGCTATACGGAATATAAGAGCGACGAGGAAATCAGCTTTGCCTGTCAGGGTACTCGATTTGTTCTTGACCTTCATGACTACTCCCTACGTAGGGCTGCCCAAAACGTTGAAAAAGACCCCTTTCAAGAAATATCGCCCGATAGCCAGTGGACCGCCTACGTGGAGGACTACAATCTGTATATAAAGTCCTCTGACGGCCAGGTGAAGCAACTGAGTAAGGACGGTCGCAAGCAAGTGGAATATGCCACCTGGTATGGATGGGCAGACATCATGTATGGGGAGGGTGGAGAGCGACCGGAGCACTTCTACGTGTCCTGGTCGGAAGACAGCCAATGGCTACGCGCCAATCGATGCGACCTGACCCGCGCGGAGAAAATGTACCTGCTCGACTGGAGTGTTGATACCCTATATCGGCCGCGACTCCTCTCCTACTATCGCGCATCACCGGGCGATACCACTTTGATCTATGAAGAGCCCGTCTTCTATCACGCGGCCACAGGCCGTGAGGTCCGATCACCGCTAGGTCCGCAAGCCTATATCAATGGCACATCGGTGCGCTGGTCAGAGACCCCCGGTGTGGTGTACCTACTGCAGCAGAGTCGAGGCTACCAATCCATTGCACTCTATCGATTTCACCTGGACGGCGAGCAGTTGGACACGCTCTATCAAGAGTTTAGCGAGACCAACATTGACAATTTCCGATATCGTGTGGATGAGGAGGCTGGCTATGCATTCATACTTTCTGAAAAGAGCGGCTGGCGGCAGATCCATCGAATCAATTTGGAGACGAGTGAAACGCAGGCGGTGACTCAGGGAGCCTTCTACGTCAACGACATAATCAAGATGGACAGCGAGCAGAAGCGACTCTATTTCACAGCGTCTGGGCGGGAAGCAGGAAGCAACCCGTATCATCGCTATTTCTACTGCGTGGGATACCATGGGGGCGATCTCAAACTACTCACCCCGGACGATTGCCACCACGATATCTCGCTGATGCCAGAGGGCCGCTACTTCGTGGACAATCGCTCTACGGCCAATCGTCCCACTGAGACGGTGCTCTGCGACTTGGAGGATGGAATCGTCCTTGAGCACTTGGGCCAGGCCGATGTCTCGGCCCTGCCCGATTGGACACCGCCTCAAGTATGCGCTGTCAAGGCCAGAGACGGCCAAAGCACAATCTATGCCGCTCTTTGGAAGCCCACCGACTTTGACCCGCAGAAGAAGTATCCCATCATCGACCACAGTTACACGGGACCGCACACCCAGATGTTTCCCCGGGATTTTAGAAGGACATTGGCCATCGGCAATCAGGCGTTGGCGGAGTTGGGCTTCGTGGTGATGATGGTGGATGGGTTAGGGTCGTCCGGTCGATCCAAAGCATTTCAGGACCATTCATACAAGAACCTTGGTGGCAATTTGGAAGACCATATCGCGGCCATCCGCCAGTTGTCCGAACAGTACGCTTGGATTGACACCAACCGGGTAGGCATTTTTGGACATTCTGCCGGAGGCTATGATGCCGGGCGGGCGGTATTGGCCTATCCGGATTTTTACAAAGTGGCCGTGGCGAGCTCGGCAGACCATGACCACCGGATGGAGAAAGCCTGGTGGCCGGAGATGTATATGGGCTGGCCGGTGGATTCTGCCTATCACCTGCAGTCCAATGTGACCAACGCGGGCAATCTAAAGGGCAAACTCTTGATCACCCATGGTGGGATCGACGAGAACGTGAACCCCTCGGCCACCTTTAAGTTGGCGGAGGCACTCATCCGCGCGGACAAGCCCTTTGATATGCTTATCCTGCCCAGTCAGCGTCATGGGTATCGGGGCCCGCACGGCAGGTATTTCACCAAGACCCGCTGGAACTACTTTGTGCGTCATCTATTGGGCTTGGAGCCGCGCTGGGATTTTGCCTGGGAGTAGGCGTGTGCAAGATGGTCAAGTTGGGTAGGAATTCACCCGACAGCAGCCTTGTGCACATCAGATCAAGTGAATGCGCACAGCGCTCTCAATCCGCCACAGGCCACGACCTAGTTCTTGGCTGGGTCCCTTAGAAAACTGGTCTCCTCATTGGGATCACCCTTGCCATCATACTTCGCCCTTGCGGGATAAGGAAACACCGGTCTCGTCAGCTCTACCACATCATCCACGGTCTTTGAGACCACAATACGGTCGGGTACCACTCCCTCTTCCACCCATTGGCGCACGATCTCAATCCAATTGGCCTCACTAGGTCCGGTGCCACCCCCACAGTGCAGTACTCCGGGAAGGAGGAATAGTCGGGCGTAATCAGCCAGATCGGGGTCGACGGCCTGTGCTGCTTCATAGTGCTCAATCATCGTCAGGGCAGACAGGGCGTGGTCATTCCACCCATGAAAAATGAGCAGCTTGCCCTCCCGCTCCTTGAATGCGCTGTAGTCCGTCGATGTAGCATTGAGGTATGAAGAGGCGTAGGCGGTCTCCTGCCTCCAGTCGGCAAAGTCGTAGGTAGTATAATCCCAGTCCGGGTCCTGATAGACCAAATACTTGAAGACCTCCGTGCCAAAACCAAAGTGCAGCGAGGGAAAACCCAGACTCATTGTGCCGGGATTGGGCCCGGTAATCCAGGCCTTCCAACCGCCGGGTTCATCTTCGCATCCCAGCGGAAACCCCGGGTAGATTGGCCCTGTGGCATCGGAAGGCCCTGAAAGAATCGTCCGGATCACCGCCAACTCCTCATCGGTAAAGCACTGCTCCGTGTCATCGGTGACGTCGCATCGGGGCAGCAGATCAAAGTCCATTTTGCAGTCTCTGGGATCCGCAAGCATCTGATCTGCCACTCCATCCAATGCATCACACTGCTCAAATACCGCTGCCTGAAATAGAGCGATTTCCTCCGGTGACAACAAGGTCTCGTCGAGTTGATCAGGATCTGGGTAGAGTGCCTGCACATTTTGAATGAACTCGGCAGCGGTGGCCGGCCAGTCCAAAATGGGAGCAGCAGCTACAATACCGTCGAAATCCTGTGGATAATATTGGGCCTCGATCATTGCTTGCCCTCCACCTCGAGAGCACCCCATGAAGTAGCTATAGTCGGGATAAGCGCAATAGTGCTTGCTGATGATGGCCTTTGAGACCACGGCGGTACGATGTATGGCCAGCCGACCAAAGTTGATTTGACGCTCCATATGGTGATAGGCCCAATCGGCCTTCAGCCCCGGCCCCTTGTGCCCGGTGTCAGTGCCAGAGGTGGCATAACCTGCCGCGAGGCTGGACTTGGCCATATTCTGGATCGAGCCGACAAAGCCTCCACCACCACCCATCGCAAACCGGCCATTCCAGGCGGAGGGCAGCAACAGTTCAAAATTGATCTCCTTGCTGATGGTTCCAAGTACCTGACAATGCGGTACGGGCTCACTGAGGGATGCTACCTCCCGGATGGTCACATCAGCCAGCCGCAGGGAAAGAAGACTGTCGCATGGCAGGCACGCCGGCCGATCAGCTATTGGACCGCTGGATTGGGCGGATAAAGTGTGCGATCCCAGCAGCACGATAAAGAGGTAGGATACGATGGGCACTGTTCGGTACATAGGACTCAGATTTTGTTCCTTTTAAAGGTAAGGCTAAAACCGGGAGCAGTGAACAATCCTGTCATCGCAGGATGCGAAGATCGATGGTATCTGCACAAGCGCAAGAGAAATGCCCGACACTGCCAGTCGCAGGCCGGGCATCAATATCATTGTCGCGGCAACATCTACATCGCGCCAATCTGCTGCATAAGGGTGGCCGGGTTCATTTCGAGATATTCATTGGTGACCTGCCCGTTTTCGATTTCGAAGAGATCCATGAAGCTAAAACTGACATCATTGCCGGAGGCTGGCACACCGTTAAACTCACCAACGTGGGTGCCTGTCCATCGACCACGGACCACCACCGTGTCCTGCCCTTCAACCACCTGCTCCATGATGTGCTCGCCCTTTAACGCAGCAGTCATCATTTGCGCCATCCCCAAGTGCTCCTGGACATTAGAAGGCACTGGACTCAGCGGATTGTGAAATTTGTGCTCTGGCGACATCAAGGTAGCCAGCATGTCAAAGTCTTGGTTATCAATGCAACCGTACCATTTCTTTACAAGCTCAGTATTGCTCATCTCAAAAAACATTTAAGGTTATCAATCCTTTCAAGGACGAACACCCCAAGGATTTTTGGACACACCTGGCGGCTTTTTCCATCACCCAATCACCCACATCACTAATGCGCAGTGCAAATTGCCCTTGCCATTGACATTGACATTGACATTGATATTGACATTGCCATTGACATTGCCATTGACATTGCCATTGACATTGCCATTGACATTGACATTGATATTGACATTGACATTGATATTGCCATTGATATTGCCATTGATATTGCCATTGACATTGATATTGCCATTGACATTGATATTGCCATTGACATTGATATTGCCATTGACATTGATATTGCCATTGACATTGATATTGCCATTGACATTGATATTGCCATTGACATTGACATTGATATTGCCATTGACGCCGCTAAAATCCCTTATCTTGACCGCTATCAGGTGGGTGCGTGAAAAGCCTCGACGTAATACCACCCATCCATTCACAAGGACCGTAAACATTAATCACAGATGAAAAGAAGAAAATTTATGAACACGGCAGTAGCAGCTTCTGCCCTTCCCCTCTATGCCTCGGCAAAAGCGGGACATGGTCGCTGGGCCGATGGCAATGAACTTTATGAATTTCGCACCTATGAGCTCAAGTTTGCCTCGAATACCACCCTGTTAATGAGCTATTTGCGTGACACCCTAGCACCTGGTCTAACAGACCTTGGGGTCAATCACTTTATGTTGTTTGAAGAACTCGGTAAATCCGACCCGAAAAAGATCCACGCCCTTATCAGCTACCCCTCGGCCGACATCTACGTGCAAGCGCAACAGCTGACCTCCCAGCCGGGTTTTCTGGAGCGTGCCGCTGCGTACAATGAAAATGATAAGCCGATTTATGCCAGATTTACCTCGATGCTGTTACTTGCCTTTGACGGCATGGCGCAAATGCTGGACCCGATCGATGGTGCCAATCTCTACGAGTTGCGGATCTATGAAGGGTACGACGAGGATGCGGTGCGGCGCAAGATCAAGATGTTTGACGACGAAGAGATAGCCCTCTTTCACAAGGTTGGTCTACATCCGCTATTCTTTGGCGATATGATCGCCGGACCCTACCGACCCAGCCTGGTGTATATGCTCAACTTCACCGATATGGCGCAGCGCGATGCCAACTGGAAGACCTTTATCCAACATCCCGAGTGGGATGCCATGAAAAATAAGCCCATCTACGCCAACACCGTATCGAATATTCGAAGGATATTTCTTACGCCCATCTAACTGCGCCTCCAGATGGCAAGGTATCTTCTCGGTGGATTGTTCTTATGGGGGACTTGGCTGTCATGTGTTCAGCCGAAACCAGAGGATCGACCACCCAACTTTGTGCTGATTATGGCCGACGATCTGGGATATGCCGGTATCGGCTGCTATGGCAATGAGGTCATACATACCGCGCATCTGGATCGCATGGCGACCGAGGGCCTGCGGTTTACAGACTACCACTCCAATGGCAGTGTTTGTTCACCGACGCGGGCAGCTATGCTCACCGGCAGGTATCAACAGCGGTCAGGCCTGGAAGGCGTGATCTATGCCCGCGGTCCCACCCGAGCGACGGGTCTGGATACAAACGAGCACACGGTGGCAAGCCTGCTGAAGGCGGAGGGTTACGCCACCGCGATCATAGGCAAATGGCATCTCGGATATCAAAAGCGGTTTAATCCGACCCATTGCGGGTTTGATGAGTTTCGGGGCTATGTCAGCGGCAATGTGGATTTTCATACGCACTATGACAATGCTGGCGTCTACGACTGGTGGCACGACACGGATACAGTCATCGAAGAGGGATATGTCACGGACCTCATCACCCAACACTCCGTCGAATTTATTCAGCGCCATAAGAACCAGCCCTTCTTCCTATATGTCCCGCACGAGGCCCCGCACGTCCCATTTCAGGGTAGGAATGATCCGGGGTACCGCTTTGCAGACAATGAATTCACCTATCACGGACCTGTGCAAGATCAAGATCGAGCCTACATCGAAATGGTGGAGGTGATGGATGAGGGGATCGGCAAGATCATGGAGACGCTGGAAAGTGAAGGGCTGGCAGAAAATACGCTGGTTTTCTTCGTTTCCGATAATGGAGGTGAACCATTCGGACATAATGGACCATTGAGAGATGACAAGGGCAGCCTGTTTGAAGGCGGACACCGCGTGCCGGCCATTGCATGGTGGAAAGGTCAGGTAGAACCAGGGATAAGCGACGCGACCGTCATGAGCTTCGACCTGATGCCCACTTTTTTAGCACTGGCAGACGTAGGGTGGCCTGAGGGACACCCTCTGGATGGCATTGACTTGAGTAGTCACATACTACAAGGAGCACCACTCTCTCCGCGAACCCTATTCTGGAGGTACAGAGAGTCGAAAGCGGTACGATCCGGCCCCTTCAAGTTAATGACGATCGCGAATGATACGATGCTGTTCGATCTAACCACGGATCTTGCCGAGCAGTCCGACATCTCGTCGTCGCATCCCGGGGAGCGAACGCAGCTGTTAAACGAACTGGCGGCATGGGAGCAAGAAATGAATGCCGTGACACAGAAGACACGTTGATCTCTTGTCCACGACCTCCTCGCCATTGGACTGACTAGAGAATACGTGCATTGCTCCTACCCATTGGGAGGGTACACAATCTGTGCAGGTGAACCAGTCTCCTAGAGAGATCGACCACTGACAAAATCGGATGCCGACATTTAGGTGAATTCCTAACTATTTTTATTACAGTCGCGGATTTTGAAATGCCTAAGTAGCACTGAGCCTCTAGAAAAATGCACTATCTGTTGCCTATGGTTATCTTCCTGGCCTTATCATGTGCAGGCGAAGATTCTCGCCGTGAGGACCCGGATTTGCCATTGGCAACCATTGTAGTAAATCCCGAAAATGATGCCCTATCCGTCCTAGACATATCTCCCGTGACGCGAAGTGCAACAGCCCTTTCTGCAATTGACAACAGGCCAGTAGGTATTGCCTTCAAAATCTTGAGTCACCGTGAGCGGTATTACATTTTGGATTGGAAGACAAAACAGATCTACATATTTGATGTCAATGGTCATTTCCTATCTAGCCTTGCCGATCAGGGCAGGGGCCCAGGTGAACTGTTGTTCGCGATTGATTTCTGCATTGATGATCAGCGGAATGAATTGAACGTTATCGATGTTCGAAAGGGAGAAGTCCTTGCCTATACGACGAGCGGGAGATATCTGGAGACCAAATCCCTTGGCACTTTCTATTGCAATGCCATAGTTTCAGTTGACTCTAATACATTTTTTGCAACCAATTATCAATTCTCAGAGGAGACAAAATACCTGGTTGAGACTGGTAAAGACTTTCATGAGGTAATATCATCACATTTCGTGCCTGAGATGGACATTCATAGGTCCTATAGTCATCCTCACATGTTCACAAGGAGAGCTGACTTGGTCTATTTTTCGATGCCTTTCGCTGACACCATCTTCAAACTTTCAAGGGGACACGTTGAACCAGCGTACAGGATTGACTTCGGGGCGAGTGGACTGACAGCCGCACAGCGATCCTTGGATCGGTATCAGCTTGAAGCAGCAATACAAAGAGAAAATAAGGCTGCCAATGCAACAAATTTCCATGCATTTGACAACTACATCTATTTCGCATTCAGGTCGGGCCGGGACGTAATTCACTACTTCCACGACCTTTCACAAGGAACAGGAATGGCAGCCAAACAGCTTGAGTTAGGGGGAGTACCGGTAGAGTTGTATGGTTATAGTCAGGACGGCGAGAAGTTGATTGGGAGTATTGCCATTGAGGGTGGTGATGAGCAAATCGAGGCCATAAAAGCTGCGCTAGGCTCGGCGATCCCTTTAAAGGGCAACTGGTCTGAGCAAGTCGGACTTATTCTAGTTGAAGTTGCTGACCTGGCAGCCCTTTTTGCAGCTGGCGTCAATTAAGTGAGTAATTCACAGCGGGCCGAAAGTCTGAACTCCTTGTCGATTATTGGAAACTAGATTTGTGACCATGCCATCGCCTACGCCGCTAGTTCTATTTCCGATATTAGCCAATAGTGATGTTGGAGTGCGATAGATCAGGTTAGCTCGCAGATCATTATCTGAAGCTGCATTCTGGGTTGATGTAGTATGGAACGAATAAACTGGAAGGATGTGTTCCCGGTACTAGCAGTCATCGGTGCGCTGGCTCTGGGTTGTCGTGGTGACAGGAGCACATTTGCCGAAGCGAAAGGGATGACCCTAACCTCCCAATGGCAATGCTGCGACGGGCTGGAGCAACCTGAAAGTGTACTCGTCGACCGAAAACGGCAAGTGTTGTATGTCACCAATGGCCGTCAATATGCCCCTGGCACGGATGGATTCATATCGCGACTCTCATTGGATGGCCAATTGATAGAGCTCCGCTGGGTGGACAGCCTCAGCCGGCCCACCGGGATGGCCCTACGAGGCGATCAGCTATTCGTCGCGGACGTGGACAAGTTGCGCGTAATCAATCCCGAAACGGGAGAAGTGACAGCGGCCATTGGGGAGCCGGTAGCAAACGCCGGACTGAACGACGTGGTCATCTTTCAGGATTCCATTGTTATGGTCAGCGCTTCTCCTGTGCATTCGGTCTTTCAGCTTGAAAGGGACCATCTAACGCACTTCGTTTCGGGAGAAGACCACTTTGCCTGGGCCAATGGTCTCATTCAGCACGGTGGTGACCTTATCGTGGCCGGTTTGCATCTCGCTATTGTGGCCCCTGAAGGGGAAGTCCAAATGCAAGTGACCAAGCCCCTGGTCAAAGATTTTGACGGTCTTGTCTCGCTGGGCAGTCGAGGTTTGATCCTGTCGACCGTGGAAAATTCAGCGCTCTGGCAGGTTGATCAACAAGGTCAGGCGAACAAACTATTGGATGATGGTTCGTATTTTTCTGACTTTGATTACGATGCACGGTCGGATCGGCTATACGTCGCTCGCGGCCATCACCAAGAGAGAAGATACTTCGTGGAGGCCTTCGAGATCACAACCAAGTAACAATGGACTTCTGACGGACAAAAAACAGATCACTACTATGAAACGACAAATCGGCCTCCTTTGCCTTGCCATTCTCCTTACCGGATCGCCTATGGTCGGACAACAGAACTTTGACATCCCTACCGCCGACACCGTCGAGGTGTACAAGAAGATAGGCGATGTGGAGCTGGAGGCCTTCATCTTCTTTCCACCCGACCATACCATGGAAGAGCCCACCTCCGCGATAATTTTCTTCTTTGGCGGAGGCTGGCGTGGCGGGACTCCCAATCAGTTTACCAAGCAATGCGAGTACTTGGCGGCCAGGGGCATGGTCGCGATCACTGCGGAATATCGAGTCGCCAGTCGCCACGGCGTCAAGGCAGTAAGCTGCGTCCAAGACGCCAAATCCGCGGTGCGATGGCTGAGGACACATGCGGAGCGACTAGGTGTGCGCCCAAATCAAATCCTTGCTGCAGGTGGATCTGCTGGGGGTCACCTGGCAGCATCTACCGCGCTACTGCCGGACCACGATGACCCCAATGACGATCACACCGTCAGTGCGGTACCAAATGGATTGGCCTTGTTTAATCCCGCAGTGCTATTGACAGACTTAGAGGGACGGTTTGAGATGCCAAAGGAAGCTCCTCTACGTCTGGAAGGCCGTATGGGTGCTCCGCTGATCTCTATGTCACCCGTCCACCACGTCAGGGGAGGTATGGGTCCATGTATCATTTTCCATGGCACTGCCGACCGAGTCGTCCCATACCGCACCGTCGAGATCTTTCACGAAGAGATGATTGAAAGGGGTAATATAAGCCATCTCATTGAGTACGAAGGCGAGAGTCATGGATTCTTCAATTATTTGCGCAAGAGCAACGGAGCCTTTGTGTCTACCATGCAACATCTTGATGATTTTCTGGTGCGTTATGGCTTTATACCTCCGCCCGTGCAAGGCAAAGAACGATAAGGGTCTGGCGTTGAGTTAATGCCTCCGTTTTGAAACTCATCATCATCACCGGTCCTCCTGCGGTCGGAAAAATGACCGTCGGCCAAGCGCTGGCCAGGCTAACCGGCCTTCGGCTCCTGCACAATCATATGTCCATCGAATTGGTGCATCCATTCTTTGATTTTGGCACCCCCGAATTTCGGCGATTGGACAAGACCATTCGGTTTGGCATCTTCCAAGAGGTAGCGCAGAGCGATCTACCCGGTCTCATCTTCACTTTTGTTTGGGCGTACAATGAAGCGGAGGATGAGCAGTACATCGCTGAGATAGAAGAGATATTTGAAGCGGTCCAGGCTGACATCTTCTTTGTGGAGCTTAGGGCAGAGCAAACCGTCCGCCTGCAGCGAAATAAGCACCCCCATAGGTTGGAGCACAAACCGACAAAGCGAGACCTGGCTCGAGCGGAGAAATCCCTGCTCAGTGTCGATGAAAAATTTCGAACGCAGTCGAAACCCGCTGAGCATCCCGATCGAAATTTTCTGTACATCGACAATACCCACCTGTCTGCCGAGGCCACTGCAGCGGACATCAAGCAGCATTTTGGTTTGTGAGCGTAGTTCACCATCAGCCACTATTGTGCAATCCTCCTCCGTAGTCTATCTTTAGCAGATGCCATCCAAGAGGCGCATACTTTGGAGCTCCTGCATTCCCCTAGTCCTGCTATTTGCTTGCACCGGAGAGAAGATTGACTATAGCCGTCAGGTCAAACCCATCCTCAACGAAAAGTGCCTTTCCTGCCACGGAGGGGTGCGACAAAATGGTGGCTTCAGCTTGCTGACCCGAGAGCTGGCGCTGGCCGATACGGATGCAGGCAAACCAGCAATCGTGCCGGGTCGAGCCCAACAGAGCGAGCTGTATCGGCGCATCATCAGTGACGATCCGGAACTGCGCATGCCCCAGGAGCATGATCCGCTGACCGAGCACGAAGTGGATGTCCTGCGCAAGTGGATCGAGCAAGGGGCCGAGTGGGAGGTGCATTGGGCCTACCAGCCACTAGAGCAGAAGGAGGTGCCCGAAATCTCGGATGGTCTAGCCCTGGGCTCGCTGGCAGGTGCACCGGGTGGGACGGAGACACATCCGGTGGATCGTTTTATCCTCCAAAGGTTGATGATATCGGAGGGCTTGGACCAACTGTCCCCTGCCGCAGACAAGGCAACCCTCCTACGGCGGGTAAGCCTCGACCTGGTCGGAATGCCCGCCCCCAAATCCTTGGCAAAGGGGTTTCTGGCAGATGAAGGCCCTGAGGCCTACGGTAAGCTGGTAGATTCGCTGCTTGCTCGACCGGAGTACGGCGAGCACTGGGCCGCCATGTGGCTAGACATTGCCCGGTATGCCGACTCGAAGGGTTACGAGCGAGACCCTTATCGAGACATTTGGCGATATCGAGATTGGGTGATCAAGGCTTTCAACACAAACATGCCCTACGATCAGTTTGTGACGGAGCAATTGGCGGGAGACCTGCTACCCGACGCCAGCGATGACCAACTGATAGCCACCGCCTTTCACCGCAATACATCAACCAACGATGAAGGAGGCACCGACAATGAAGAATACCGCAATTACGCCGTGATTGATCGGGTCAATACCACTTGGGAAGGTTTGATGGGTACGGCCTTCGCTTGTGTCCAATGTCACAGTCATCCCTACGACCCCTTCTTGCAGGAGGAGTACTATCAATTCCTGGCCTTTTTCAACAACACCAGAGATGCGGACACCTCCCCCGATTATCCCCTCTTTCGCCACTTCAGCCGGTCCGATAGTTTGCAACTACAAGATCTGCTGACCTGGAGCGGCGAACGAATGCCCAAGGATCAAGTACAAGAGCTGGCTCGCTTCCTCAAGACCTGGCAGCCGGTGGCGTACTCTATTGAATTTGATTCCTTTGAAAACGCCGCGCTGTATGACACAAAATACCTGGCCTTTCGGCAACACGGCAAGGCTCGATGGCCCCAAGTGGATCTTGATGGTAAGGATGAGATCTACCTGCGCTACCGCACCAACCTCGAAGGAGGCAAGCTTGATATCCGGACAAAGGATGCCACCTTACTGAGTACGACGATGCCGTCGACCAAGGGCCGCTGGAAGATCATGGTGCTCCCGTTGACCAAGAGAGTCGAGGGCCGGCAAGATCTCTATCTGTCTTACCACAACCCTCACCTCCCGGACGATCAGGATGCGGGCATATTTTTCGACTGGCTAAAGGTCAACGATGATGGCCATTTTTGGTCGAGGTATGAGTCAGCCGCGCAGATGGACACCTACTGGGACCTCCTGACAAAGCAGGTGGAGACAACTCCCATCATGATTGAAAATCCGGACGATATGCGTCGCACCACTCGCATCTTTGATCGAGGCAACTGGATGGTACAAACCGACACCGTCAGACCAAATGTCCCCTCCATATTGCCTGCTCTGGCCACGGAGGATGTCCCCAATAGACTTAGCTTGGCCCAGTGGATGATGAGTCCCCAGCATCCGCTCACTGCCCGTACGATCGTCAATCGGTTGTGGGCGCAGTTGTTTGGCCGAGGATTAGTCGAAACGTTGGAGGACCTGGGATCTCAGAGTCCGCCCCCATCCCACCCCGAGTTGTTGGACTGGCTGGCTTGGGAGTTCATACATACGCATGAATGGGACATGAAGTCATTTCTGTCGATGCTGGTGCAGACCAATACGTACCGTCAGCGGTCGCAGGCATCCGAGCAAATGTTGGCCGTAGATCCCGACAATCGGTTTCTGGCCCGAGGACCGCGCGTACGGTTATCCGCCGAGCAACTTCGCGACCAAGCGCTGGCAGTGTCCGGATTGCTCCATCGGCAAATGTACGGGCGCAGCGTCATGCCTTACCAGCCCATTCAGTGGACCATCCCGTACTCGCGCGAGCAGTGGCAGATGAGCAGCGGAGGGCAGCAACATCGTAGGGCGGTATACACCCACTGGAAGCGGTCCAACCCGTATCCGGCCATGATGATCTTGGATGCTGCCGAGCGCAATGTCTGCGAGTCTCGACGCATCCGGACCAATACACCACTGCATGCGCTGGTCACACTCAACGATCCGGTCTACGTCGAGGCGGCTTCACATCTAGCCATGCGAATGAAACAGGCTTCGCCGGAGCTTGCGGGACAGATCGATGAGGGGTACAAACTGGCACTTGGTGTACCGACACCGAGCCAAAAGGCTCAAGTATTTGAGCAACTCTATGCTCAGGCGATGGACGCCTTTGCTGCTGGTACATCGGACCCGCAGGAGCTACTGGCATACTGCGATGAGAAAGACCCGCAGTTGGCAGGGTTGGTGGTCGTCGCCAACGCCCTGATGAATATGGACGAGTTTATCACAAAGAATTAGAACAAACCACATGAATCTCCTGCAAGAGGCCAGGTTGAGCCAAGCTAAATTGAATAGTCGTCGACTGTTCTTGCAGGATTGCGCGCTCGGCCTGGGCTCGTTGGCGCTGGGGGGATTGCTGGGATGCCATAGGGTGACTTCGCCGCCGGCCGCTGCCGCCGCTGCCAAGCAAGCCGCCGACGTGGCCATGTTCCCGGGTCGAGCAAAGCGAGTCATCTACCTGCACATGGCAGGCGCTCCTTCTCAATTGGAGCTATTTGATTACAAACCGGAACTGGCCAAGTTGGATGGGGCAGCCTGTCCTCCGTCGCTGTTGGCCGGAAAGCGGTTTGCTTTCATACGAGGCGTACCCAAGTTGTTGGGGCCACTGGGACGATTTAAGCAGCAGGGAGATTCAGGCGCTTGGGTCTCACACTTTTTGCCCCATTTTGCCACTATTGCGGATGAAGTAACCATCATCAAGTCGCTCTTTACCGAGCAGTTTAATCATGCCCCGGCGCAACTTTTCATGCAGACAGGCAGTGCGCAACTCGGCCGACCGAGCATGGGCAGCTGGGTGACGTATGGTTTGGGATCAGAAAATGATAACCTGCCGGGATTCATGGTACTGACCTCCGGCAAGAGCAATCCGGATGGCGGCAAAGCGCTATGGGGCAGTGGATTCCTGCCCTCAGTCTTTCAAGGCGTGCATTGCCGATCGCAGGGAGACCCGGTTCTATTTCTCAGTAATCCGGCGGGCATGAGCCAATCCCTTCGCAAGGCCTCCATCGACGCCATCAATAAGGTCAATGCGCTCAGCCACGAGTCGTTTCAAGATCCCGAAATACTGACCCGGATCAAGCAGTATGAGATGGCCTACCGGATGCAGATAGAGGTACCCGGCGTCCTATCGATCGACGACGAGCCTCCCTATATCCATGAGATGTATGGCACTCAGCCGGGCCGCACATCCTTCGCCAACAACGTCCTGCTGGCACGCAAAATGGTGGAAAACGGCGTCCGCTTTGTCCAACTATACGACTGGGGGTGGGATGCGCACGGCACGAACGCCGAGTTTGCCCTTGATGAGGGATTTGCCGACAAATGCCGGAGCATAGATCGTCCAATTGCAGCGCTGATCAAAGATCTGAAGCAGCGAGGACTGCTGGATGAAACCCTAGTGATCTGGGGTGGCGAATTTGGCCGTACGCCCATGCAGGAGAATCGCAATGGCGTCGATCTACCCTACAAGGGGCGAGATCATCATCCCTATGCCTTCACCATGTGGATGGCCGGTGGTGGTGTAAAAAAAGGCCTGAGTTTTGGTGAGACCGATGAGATCGGGTTCTTTCCCATCGAAAACAAGGTCTCCGTTTTTGATCTGCAGGCAACCATACTGCATCAGTTGGGATTTGATCACGAGAAATTCACCTACCACTTTCAGGGCCGTGATTTTCGCCTGACCGATGTCGAGGGGCATGTGATCAAGGATGTGATTGCTTGAAAAAAGTAAGACAAAGGCGGCTCTACATCCGTCAGTCCTCCGAAAGTCCTAATTTAATAAGCATGAAATCTCGATCTATCCTGATGGTAATGCTGGCGGTGGCACCATGGCTCAGCGCGCAAGGATTTGCCCAGCTGAGGGCCGGCACAGCTAATATGGACATCACCGGGCCCATCGGCAGCACGATGTACGGATATGCCGCCCGCGGAACGAATGTGTCGACCGGCATCCATGATTCCTTGTACGCCAGGGCACTGGTGCTAGACGACGGCCGAGTCAGCGTCGGGATCGTGACCCTAGACTTGGGGGCCATCTACGCCAAGAATGTAAAGCGCGTGCAGGACGCCTTACCGGAGGCAGTGAAGCTGGACCATATCTTGCTGATCGCTTCACACTCCCACTCCACCCCGACTAATCGCGATGACTTTCCCACGGAGCAAGATCCCTGGATCAAAGAAGCCGAACGTCGCATCGCGGGTGTGTTGGCCCAGGCATACCACGCAATGCAACCTGCCAGCATCGGAGCAGGACAGGGCGAGGTAAGAGAGGGATTCAACCGCCGCGTGGTCAAAGCTAACGGCGAAGTATATATGATGTGGCGCAATGCAGAACGTCTGCCCACCAGTCCATTGGACTATGCCCTGGGTGTGATCAGCGTGCGCGGCCAAGACGGTATCATCGCCACCTTGGTCAACTTTGCCTGCCACCCAGTGGTGCTCGGACCGGATAATTTCCAGTATTCGGCCGACTATCCGGGAGCCATCGCAAGTTATGTCCGTCAAGAAATCGGCGGCCAAGTTATGTTTTTGCCAGGCGCCCAGGGAGACATCAATCCTTTTGAGGACAAGCAGCCCATCGATGAGGGTGCTTTTGGGCAGGTGCAGCGACTCGGTCACGTCATCGGTGAGGAGGTGGTGCGTGTGTCAAACCGGATCATGGATTTTGAAGATGGTCTGGAAATATTTGCCCGAAAGGAGTTAATTCCGTTGTCCAGCCGGAAAGACGTCAATCGCACAACGGTCGCCTTCCACGCCGAGATCAATGCCGTGCTCCTTGGCAACGATATTGCGATCGCGACCTTCCCAGGCGAATTCTTCGTGGAGCACGGACTTGCGCTCAAGGCCCGGAGTCCGGTCAAAAACACATTTTTTGTCGGCTACACCAATGATGCACTGGCCTATTTTCCGACGATCCAGGCCACCACCGAAGGGGGCTATGGCGCGGCCACCACAACCCAAGTCGAAGTGGGGGCGGGTGAGCGACTAGTAAATCGAGCGTTGATTAACATTTTGTATATGGCGGGAAAAATCTCTCCCTGATCGGATGGAAAGATATGCTACCAGGTTTGCGGTTGCCCACCCTGCCGATCTGGGGAGTCTATATGGGAAATAGACACAACGGTTTCCTTTAAAGATCGACTCCCATTCCCTTAACATTTGCCAATGTGGCACCACAAATTGTCGATTACGTTCGGGCCACATCGTCCAATCCAAAACAGTATGTCACTTCAAGAGATCGCAAGGAAATCAACCCGCCATCCCCAGGTATTGGCCGAGATTCTGGCCAAGTGCGCGGAAACAGGATTGCGATGGCTTCCGACAGCGAGGTTGGATCACCGCTCTGTAGGCTGGTATCCTCCAAGCCGGGCGCCCGACTGCTGGAGCTTGGCACGGGCATTGGTCTATCGCTCTGCTGGATGCAGGACGGCTCAGCTGCCTCGTGCCTATCCACATCCGGCTGCAGGCAAGCGCGATCCCCCAGGATGTCCCAGTCGCTAAGCCGCCTACTCAGTATCGAAAAATGGGATGAATACTCCGCATGTTATGACGTTTGTCATACAATACGAGTATCAGCATGGATGACAGTCCTGATGATGTCGGAAGGTCTATTTGGCCGGATTCTGTGCTTCCTTGCGCTATCACTCGACCCTCAGGAGTGAACCATCTGTATTCAGATAAGCTAACCCTCGGCGATCGAAAATTTACCGATTCTTGTGCTGGATTGGGGTAGACGAGAACGTCACTTAGAAGTGTAGGATCAGTATAGGCCGATGTTGTGCTGTCTGGGGGAGCACCGTAGTAGTGTACCGTAACGGTGGACATTGAGTCGAATGTCCCCCCTTCCAGATAAGATAAGTTGTGCTCCCGTACCACTTGCCCATAGCGATTATACTTGTTAAGGCGCAGACTCTGATCTCGAAACGGATCGCAGCACGCCCGTTTTTCACTAAGACGATTCCCATCTGAATCAACAACGTACTCGTTGCGTGTAATAAGTGCCAGCGTATCACTGGTTCCATTATCGGAATAGCCCAATCTCAAAATTAAATGTCCAAAGTCATCATAAACAGATACGGTCCTACTACTTAGACTCCAATCGCCTCCGCCAGCGTCATAATTATATGAACGAGATTCGATTTGTTGGCCAGAGGCATCATAGTCATATCTTACTTGACGACTTGGTCTGTAGACCATTAGCTCTGCATCATAATCATGAGCTGTGAAAGTGATCAATCCAGGAGCATCATACATGTATTGGTTGAAACCTTGAATTTCTCGAAGCCCGCTTGGGTCAATCGTATATGTTGTGTCAGCTAAGAGCAGCAAACCATCGCCTTCGTAGCTGGGGATTATCTCCCTGATTCCAGAGGTCTGATAGCCGATATTCTTGGAAAGTCGATCCAACTCATCGTACTCGTTTAGGATTTGTAAAGTCGTGTCCCATACACCATTCCTAAACCCAACCAAGGTCAACTCGATTAGCTTGCCGCTATCGGAGTACCGAAAAATTCGGCGGTCAGTATATTGCCAAGCCTGACTCAGTACGTCCCACTCCTCCCGAGTACTGATCGATCCTCCGTTTGGTAATTGTTCTATGTTCTGCCGATTTAGAAGACTCCGATCGCCGCCTATAGTCAATCTTTGGGAGAGGCGACTTTGCGTATCATAGAAATAATGCGAGATCCTATCTAGGGTCGAATCAATCCCATTTCCAACGGAATCACCCAACACTGTCCAATACAGTGTGGAATCCAACAAAGGAGCATCTGCTGGCGCTTGTGCTTGAAGGTGACAGGTATGGGCAAAAACTAAGATAAGGGTCAACAGTGGGTATTTAGATGGCATTAGGTGTGATGGTTTGAGAAATTAAAAGAGCCCTAATGTAAATAAATGGGCGGAAAGGGCACCAAAGCGCACTATGACAATTATGTCCCATGAAGCTCTTAGTTGCCTTCAGTTGTTTTTCTTTGGGCCAAAAGCATGTTTGAACAAACGATGAGATTCAACCCACCTTCCCTCCTTGCAACCCTTTCCGCCAAGTGCGAGGAAATAGGATTTACGATGGCTTCTGACGGCAAGGTCGGATCACTGCTCCGCACGCTGGTATCCTCCAAGCCTGGCGCCCGACTGCTGGAGCTTGGCACGGGCATTGGTCTATCGCTCTGTTGGATGCAGGACGGCATGTCTGATTCATCCACCTTGATCACCGTGGACAATGACCCCCAGCTGTCGGAAATCGCCGAACAGTTCTTTGGTCGTGATCCCCGTATTCAAATCGTTTGCGCAGATGGGGAAGACTGGATCAGGCACTATGCGGGTCCTCGCTTTGATCTGGTCTTTGCAGACGCCTGGCCTGGCAAATACAGCCAGCTCGATGAAGTGCTGGATCTGATCTTGCCAGGAGGCTTTTATGTCATCGACGATCTGCTGCCGCACCCCGATTGGCCGGAAGGTCATGCCCCAAAAGTCAACGCGCTGATTCGCCATCTAGAGGGTCGTTCGGATTTCCGTTGCTGCCACTTGGTCTGGTCCACAGGTGTGATTTTAGCTTCAAAGGCGATGTAACATTTTTACGACAATCCTGGCTTGCCCGCCCCTTGGCCAGAAGGTCCGCCCTCAAAGCTGAGCCACCCTCCTCACAGCCTCCCTTATTCCGGCTGGGTGGCCCTCCATTCAAGAAGTGCATGGATGTGGTGTCGCCTCGAGGGCTACAGGACAGACTGGGGCTTGACGAGCGGGTGGTATCGGTCACGGACAAGAGCCCGAAGGGCTCATTACTACGGCACCCAAGCGTCACAGAAAGACCCTGTCGGCCTTCATCAAACGCTGCGGCTTGAACATTCAATTCCATTGGGCATGCAACTTTCTTGGCCGCTCCGTAGCAACGTACAAACTCGCTGTTGGCTTTTAGCCAATTTGACTAAAGTCCTTTTTTCGGAGTACGCTCGCCCACCAGTAGCTGTCAAAAAATCAGGGTACGATCCGACAGCCTTTTTGCAGCAGTTTGTAGAAACCATATCGCAGGCAGCCAAGTGCTCCGTGCTCGAGCCCACTGGATGCTATGCTGAGGCAGGCGGACAGGGGCGGTCGAGGTCTGCTCACTACTTGGCAGACGAAACGCCAAACCAGCTCTATCAAGGGCTACTGGGGATACTTTGGATCAACTCAACCTAATGGTTTTTTATCCATCCTTCACAAAGAATGGCCCCATCACCTGTAACATTTTTACTACCCTCCATAGTTACAGGAACGAGAGACTTTTTTTCCAGAAGTGCTCAAATTTCATCCGGATTTCTTTTACTTTAGCCACATAACATTTGGCTAGAATGGCCAAATATCCTAAATACTCTAACACATCCGGACTATTGTCTTCCCTTTATTTGGGAAAGCTCTTGTCACCTTACTGCTAAACTTAGGAAGATTATGGTTTGTAAGAATTTTACGTTTAAACAATCTTTACACTGCATCATTACATTATGCCTGTGGTTTGGCTTGCTCCTCACAGGTCCGTCGATGTTTGCACAAGTGACCGGCACCGTCACGGACGCTCAAACGGGCGACGCTTTGATCGGGGCATCTGTCGTCATTCAAGGTACGACGGTCGGAACGGTCACAGATCTGGACGGCAACTACTCGATCAACGCTAGTACCGGCGACGTATTGGAGTTCTCCTATACAGGGTACTCGGATCAACAGATGACGGTCGGGGCAGATAACGTAGTACACGTGATGTTATCGGCCGGTGTTACGGTCGACGAGATCGTCATCACGGGGTATACTAGCCAATCAAGGCGCAATGTCTCCGGAGCAGTGTCCTCCGTCGAAATGGAACAATTGACCACACTACCTGCCGGTAGCGTCGAGTCTGCCCTGCAGGGACGAGTCGCTGGCGTGCAGGTGGCCACGTCGGGGCAGCCCGGTGCCGCCTCACGGGTGAGAATCCGCGGGTTTGGCACGATCAACAACAACGAGCCACTCTACGTGATCGACGGCCTTCCGGTCAGGGGTGGAATCGTTGAGTTGAATCCCAACGACATTAAGGAAATGACGGTGCTGAAAGATGCATCGGCTGCATCGGTCTATGGCGCTCGAGCCAGCAACGGTGTCATTATTATCACAACAAAAAATGGCTCTATCGCAGGCAAGCCTACCTTGACCTTTGACACCTATGTGGGTACACAGTGGGCTGGCAGTGGGCCGGAGTTGATCCAGGATCCCCTTGAGTGGGCCAATTTTGAATATTGGATCAAGCCACAAAATTTGGGACAGCCGACCGGGAGCCCATTATTTGGCAATGGCAGCGCCCCGGCGATGCCTGCCTATATCTGGCCGATTACGCCGGCCGGAGGCAGCGTGGATGAGAGCACCTATGCCTATGCTGTCGATCAGGCCGAGTACAATGGCATTACCAGACCGGCCATCGGAGGGACTGATTGGTGGGATGAAGTCACACAAAACGCCCTCGTCCAAAACTATAACCTCTCCATCACCGGTGGTAATGAGACCGCCCAATTTGCTCTGGGGGTAGGCCATCTCAATCAAGAAGGAACCGTGATCTACACGGGATATGAGCGATCAAACCTCAGAGCCAACTCCCTTTTCAGAATCAATGATCGGCTACGAGTCGGCGAAAACCTCACCATATCTTACACCAAGGAGAAGGGATCCCGTCGAGTCGCCGGTACAGGCACCAACCTGGATTGGTCTTATCGACACCTTTCACTCTTCCCGGTTTATGACATATCGGGCGTGAATTACTCGGCCAGTAAAGCCATATCATCCGCATCGAACAATCCTGTACAGGATGCCTTTAACGACCGTGATGATCTCAACAGCAAGATCCGCGCGCTGGGGTCTGTGTTTCTCGAATGGGACGTCTTGGATAATTTGACTGCCAAGACTTCTTTTAGTGTAGACTTCGCTAACTCGGACCGAAGAGATCTCCTTCGAGTTGCTCCCAATCGAGCAGAACCCCTTTTAGGCAATGGTAATTCTCGAGTCACCAACCAAGTGCTAAACTGGACCTGGTACAATACCTTGAGCTACAATAATACCTTTGGCGATCACGAGGTAAATGCGCTGGTGGGGACCGAGGCCATAGATAATAGTTTTAATGAATTTGGCGCCGGCCGGATCCAATTTCTTTTGGAGGATCTGGACTTTATGGTGTTAAACGCCGGCCCCACGGATGGCCAGACTACTTCAGGAGTACGGTTTGAAAATTCATTGTTTTCCGTCTTTGGCAAGGTCGACTATGTCTTCAGTGGTAAATATTTACTGACTGCCACGGTCAGACGAGACGGTTCGTCGAGATTTGGAGCTAACAACCGGTTTGCCGTATTTCCCGCTTTCAGTGTCGGTTGGAGAATCTCCGACGAGAACTTCTTTAAGTCCGGCTTCTTTGACGAGCTAAAACTTCGGGGAGGCTGGGGTAAAACCGGAAACCAGGAGATTGATAACCTGGCCCAATATACCCTATACTCTACAGCTGAAATCACCACTGCTACCTACGATATCGCGGGGACCAACAATTCGATCCGCACCGGTATCCAGGGTACCAACATCGGAAATCCTGATCTAAAGTGGGAAGAAACTACGGATATTAATGTGGGACTGGATGCGCGAATGTGGAACAATAGGGTGAACTTCTCCATAGACGTGTACAAGAGAAATACTACAGATCTCCTGCTTCCCGTTCCTCCTTCCACCCTCCTGGGCGTAGTGGGCAATCAATTTAGAAATGTAGGCGAAATGGAAAACCGCGGGGTAGACATTTCGCTCGGCTACACCCAGAATTTTGGTGATCTGTCCCTCGATATGTCGGTGGTTGCTTCGCAATACAAGAATGAAATCGTGGCGCTAGACCCTCAGATAGGGTTTATTCAAGCGGGCGGATTCAGGTCTAACAATTATACGCGCACCACGGTGGGCGACCCCATCTCCTCCTTTTACGGCCTCAACGTGCTAGGCATATTTGAGACACAAGGCGAGGTGGATGCTCATCCGGATGGTGCAAATAAGGGCGTAGGACGCTTTAAGTTTGAGGATGTGAACAATGATGGGGCGATTAATTCAGAGGACAGAACTTTTCTGGGAAGCGGCCATCCGAGCTTAGCTCTTGGTTGGAACACCAACCTTAACTACAAGGGATTTGACTTCAATATGTTTTGGCAGGGAAATTTTGGCCAGGAGATCGCTGAGTTAAGTCGCTTGTTTACCGATCTGCAGCAGTTTCAGGGCTCCCGGAGTGTCCGGGTCAGAAATTCTTTTGGCTTGGTACCGAATAGTCAGGCCACACTGCCCACCTACGGCACGATCACAGCCGAAGAAAACGCACCAAATTCCTACTACGTGCAGGACGGCAGTTATTTTAGACTTAAAAACATCTCGCTAGGTTATACCTTCGGCGATCGGGCGGTAGGCAAGACAGGCATGTCCTCACTTCGGCTCTATCTCCAGGCAAACAACATTGTGACCTTTACTCCTTACGAGGGGGTCGATCCCGAAAATGTATTTAACGGCGATAATGACAATGACCTTTCACTTGGATTGGATGGGGGTAACTATCCCATCCCAAGGTCGGTACAAATTGGTGTGACCGCTAAATTTTAAATTGACAAACAATTCTGACTGATGAGAAATATGTTTAAATATGTTTTGATTCTGGTTGTTTCTATAGCCACACTGCTCATCTCGTGCAAGGACGAGTTTTTGGATAAGGCTCCGGCAGGAGTACTAAATGAAGGTGTGCTCGGCAATCAGGCAGGTTTGGATGGTTTGCTAATCGCGGCCTATGCCGAATTGGACGGATGGGCCGGATGGGCAACCGGTCCCGTATGGGACGCGGTAGCTTCCAACTGGGTCATGAGCGATATTGCATCCGATGATGCCTACAAGGGCACAGATGCGGGAGATCAGCCTCCCATGAACCCCGTGGAACGCAACGAGCACGATCCCGGCAGTCGCGTCGTCTACACAAACTGGCAGGCTTGGTACGATGGAATTGCCAGGTCTAACGACGTGATCAAAATTGCAAACGCGTCCGAAGGCATCGAAGCCTCCCTGATCACGCAGTATATCGCAGAGGCTAGATTTCTTAGAGCGCACTATCATTTCTACTTGGTACGCATTTTTGGTCCCAAAATTCCCTATGTCGACGAAAATGCTCCATTGGACGGCCTGGTACCCAACGACCGTGAAATTTGGGCCAGTATAGAAGGAGACTTCCAAGCGGCAGCCGACGCCTTGCCCGCCACCCAAAAGGAAGTGGGCCGGGCCACAAGCTGGGCGGCAAAAGCCTATCTGGGTCGAGTGAAATTATATCAGGGCAATTATTCAGGCGCCCTGGGCCACTTGAATGAAGTGATCAACAGCGGTGAATTTAGTTTGATGCCCAATTTTGGTGACGTGCATGGTACCGCAGGAAATAACGGACCGCACTCCATCTTCCAAGTACAAATGTCCGTCAACGATGGTGTGCCCGACGGAGAAAATGGCAACTATGGTGAGGTGCTCAACAATCCTCATAACGGTGCAGCTGCAGGCGGTTGCTGCGGTTTCTTCCAACCCAGTCACAACCTGGTCAACTTTTTCAAAACAGAAAATGGCCTGCCACTGTCCAATACATTCAATGATGAGGATCTGGGCCATGATCAGGGATGCACCTCCATTTCTGGCACTTGCTGTATCGGCACCGACGAGGACTGCACAGAGGCCTATTCTATTGATCAGCATCCGGTAGATCCCAGGCTGGACCACACCGTGGGACGAAAGGGTATCCCCTATCTGGACTGGGGTGTACACACTGGCATCGGATACATCAGGGATCAAAACTATGGTGGTCCGTTCAGTCCGAAGAAGCGTGTGTTCTTGAATGCCGAGTTTGGCGCAAACTCCATCTCCGGCCATGGCTGGGGTGCCAATGGTGCGACGGCCATCAACTACAACATCATACGCTACGCCGATGTCCTACTGATGGCTGCAGAAGCGGAGATCGAAGGCGGAGATGTAAATCGCGGCATAGACCTCATCAATGAGGTTCGAAGCCGCATAAAAGACAATCCGGATACCTGGGTGAAGTTTGACGACGGCACAAACGCCGCCAATTATGAAATCGAGCTCTACAGTGGTCTCAGCCAGAGCGAAGCGCGTCAAGCGCTGCGGGACGAAAGAAGACTGGAACTGGCAATGGAAGGCCATCGCTGGTTTGATCTCGCTCGATGGGGCATCATCGAGAAAACAATGAACGATTACTACGCAAAAGAGAGTGAGCCCGGCAAACGAGCATATTTGATCGGTGCCAACTTTGCTCCACATCGAGTCCTCAATCCGATTCCACAGCAGGCAATCGATAGAAGCAATGGAACACTAACACAGAATCCTGGCTATTAGTCAACAACAAACAATTCTTAGGAAAAAGGCAAGTTATGTGACTTGCCTTTTTTTCTTTTATTACCTATGTCGTAGCCACACCAGAGAAATGGTTGGATCCACAGCGGGAAAAGAATTCGAATTTTGCCTCGCGCTCTTGGCAGTGTGCATGCTGAGCTGCTCGCAAGAGACAACGCTGTTTACGGAAATTCCGGGCGCCAAGGCAGGACTGTCCTTTTCCAATGATGTCGTGCAAAATGAATTTTACAACATCCTAACCTTTGAACATTTATTTAATGGCGGAGGCGTGGCTATTTCCGACTTCAACAATGACGGGCTACAGGATGCATTCTTCTCCGGTAATATTGTTGATAATAAGCTTTTTCTCAATCGGGGCAGCCTACAATTCGAGGATATTTCCGAGGCTGCGGGCATCGCTGCCCCCGGTCAATGGTGCTCCGGGATCACGGTCGTCGATCTAAACAGGGATGGCTGGAATGATATTTATGTTTGCGCCACCGTCCTGGGCGGGGAGGAACAACGGCGAAACTTGCTCTTTATCAATCAGGGTGTCGATGAGCAGGGAATTCCAACGTTCGTCAACAAGGCATCGGAGTATGGCTTGGATGATGAGGGATATTCTACACAAGGGGTCTTCTTCGATTTCGACCGCGACGATGATCTGGACCTTTATGTGCTCACCAACCAGTTGGGCATACGATCGCCCAATAAATTCTACATCAAGCGTCTGAATGGTACTGCGCCCAACAACGATCGCCTTTATCGAAATGAGGGTAATGGCACCTTTTCAGATGTCACGCAGGAAGCAGGTGTAGGGATCGAAGGCTATGGCCTGGGAATCAACGTGTTTGATGTCAATGAGGACGGATGGCTCGACATATACGTGTCAAACGACTATTTATCAAACGACGTTCTCTACCTCAATAACCAAGACGGAAGTTTCAGCAATCGTATTGGGCACTATATTAAACACCAATCACACTCCTCCATGGGATGTGACGTTGCCGACCTTAATAATGACGGCCGACCGGACATTATGACGGTTGAGATGCTGCCAAACGACCTTCCCAGAATGAAGAGAATGTGGCCGCCAAATTGGTACGGCAAATCCGAGAACAATGAAAAACTTGGGTACGGATTTCAGTATATGCGAAATATGCTGCAAATCAACCAAGGTCTGGGGCCGGATGGTCAGGTTAAATTCGGCGACTTATCCTTCTACGCGGGTGTACATGCCTCGGAATGGAGCTGGGCAGTGCTCCTTAACGATTTTGACGCCGATGGACACAAGGACATCTTCATAGCCAATGGCTTCCCCAAGGATCTCACGGATATGGATTTCCTGGCCTTTAGAGAAAATCGAACATTAGCCTTTGACCGGCAAGCCTTGCTGGACGCGCTCCCGGAATCGAAGGTGAGCAATGTACTTTTCCGAAACAGACAGGATCTCACGTTTGAGGATGTATCTCAAGCCTGGGGTATCGGCAAAGAGACCTTCTCCAATGGTGCAGCTTACGGAGACCTGGATAATGATGGAGACCTCGATCTACTGGTAAATAATATCAATGACCAAGCCACCCTTCTGGTCAATAATTCGCGTGATATCCACTTTCTCCGTGTTGCGCTTAGTGATGATTACGGGATGGCCCGATCGCTGGGAGCGCAGGTCGACGTGTTTTGCGGACAAGATACCTATACGCAACACTACATGCCGGTTCGCGGATATCTATCGTGTATGGAGCCATATCTCTTCTTTGGATTGGGCACCAACCACTCGATTGATTCGGTTGTGGTGCGCTGGTCGGATGGTACTCGTCAGAGCGCCCCTACTCCGATGCCCAATGCTCTGCTCACCGTGCACCACACAAATGCTGCACAGAGTCGCCCACGAAGACTTGCAGGAACATTGTTTGAAGAAAGCACCGGTGAAATCGCCTACCGTCATGTGGAGACCAGGTTCAATGACTTTAACCACCAGACCCTGCTGCCAAAGCAATATAGCCAGCTGGGACCCGCCATGGCCGCCGGTGACATCGACA
This sequence comes from Saprospiraceae bacterium, assembly GCA_965223165.1. Taxonomy (GTDB): domain Bacteria; phylum Bacteroidota; class Bacteroidia; order Chitinophagales; family Saprospiraceae; genus JABDMH01. The sequence goes on from CBDCVQ010000003.1 coordinate 71,922, forward strand.
ACAATGGTGAGGAGGATTTGATCCTGGGTGGCACTTATGCGACCGTCGGCACAAAGGCGCTGCAGGAGGAGGGGCAGTTTAATTTGTACCCATTGGAGCCCTTGGACAAGATGCTGCTGCATGAGGACGTCGGCCTGCTGCTATTTGATGTCGATGCTGACCAGGATCTCGATCTATACATCGTCAGTGGTGGCACAGAGGGTTTTGAGCAGCCGGCCGTCTATGCCGATCGCCTGTATATCAATGATGGTCACGGAAATTTTTCGCTGACCTATGGTGCGATCCCGGAAATGCAGATCAGTGGCTCCTGTGTCAAAGGTGCCGATATCGATCAGGACGGTGATGTGGATCTCTTCGTTGGGGGTCGCATCCACCCCACCAGGTATCCTCAGCCAGTGGCCAGCTTCATATTGAGAAATGATACTGAGCCCGGTGGCAAACCCCGATTTACCGATATCACGGACAATGTTTGTCCGGCCCTGACCGAGGCGGGCATGGTGTCAGATGCACTGTGGACCGACTTCGACAACGATAATCTCCCCGATCTGGTTATTGTGGGAGAATGGATGTCTCCTCGCTTCTTTCGAAATACCGGGGTAAATTGGGTCGAACTCCGTGAGGCCTCTGGCGTCCACGACAAAGTTGGTTGGTGGAATTGCTTGGTTGGGGGAGACTTTGACAACGACGGTGACACGGACTACATGGCCGGCAATCAGGGCTTAAATTCACTTTATCAAGCCTCGCAAGAGACCCCGCTCCACATCTTTGCCAAGGACTTTGACGGCAATGGTGGATATGATGCATTCCTCGCATCATCGGCGGGCTATGCAGATGGTGCACTGTACCCATATCATTCCTGGGATGACATGAAGAAACAAATGGTCTTTCTCCGCAAGCGAAAAACCAAGTATGTCGAGTATGCCCATAGTTCGGTCAGGGATCTTTTTAGAGAGGAAGAGCTAGAAAATGTGCTGCACTATGATGCCAATTGGTTTCACACTTCGTTGATCATTAACTTGGGCGGTGGCTCATTTGAAATTCTGCCCCTCCCTTCCGAGGCACAATTTGCTCCGGTACAATCCATGATGACCATTGATCTTAATGATGATGAAATGCTCGACGTCCTACTAGTGGGCAATTACTATGGGGGTGAATTGTTTGGGGGACGAAATGATGCATTTAATGGTCTGGTTTTGTATGGTGTCGATGGACAATCGTTCAGGTCTGAAAATTATGCTGACAATGGATTTCTGGTCGACGGAGATGCAAGATCGATGATATGTATACCAGATCAGCAAGCCGGTCTCCAAATAATAGTGGGACAGAACCGCGATCGCTTGCGGCAATTTAAGCTCGCTGGAACTGCCATCTTATCGATTCCCACCCTGCCTGGAGAAACCTGGGCTGAGGTGCAGTTGCCATCAGGCGACACGAGAAAAATCGAACGATATCACGGAAATTCTGCACTGTCTCAATCATCGGACATATGGATATTACCGGCCTCTCACCTTGGATTTACCGCATACCACGCAGATGGTTCAATCTCACGAATGCTTGCACCGGAAGGAGCCTTGTGACTGAACGGCCAACCAAGGTTCTTGCCGCACTGATGCTGCTCAGCATCCTGGTGCCTGGCTGCCGCTCTGATGGACCACCCGTTAGGCAGGTGGAGGGTAAGGGAAGAGCACTGGCCCAAAAACATTGCCAGTCATGTCATGCATTCCCAGACCCCGCCCTCCTCAACCAATCGACTTGGCGCAGTGAGGTACTGCCACGGATGGCACCAAGATTTGGATTGGACCCGGGAGGGCATGTCGACTTCGACGAATTGCAACGGCTCGGCCTGGTGCCCGACACAGCTACCATCAGTTGGAAGGAATGGAACCTATTGGCGCAATTTTACCTGGAGTCTGCCCCTCTACTCCTACCCCATACAATCACCCGGGGTCTTGAGTATGATCTGCAATTATTCTCAGCAAAAGATCTACGTGTCGCCGATCTCCTGCCTTTTATCACCATGATTGTCGTAGATCCTCAAACGGGAAATATCTATGCCGGCAGTGATCACGATCAGCGTCTGTACCTCCTACATCATACCGGTGTTGTATTTGACAACGTCAGGCTGCCTGGCGCACCTTCCCACTTGGTCCCAAAAGGCAACATCCTATATGTCCTTACGATGGGAAAAGTGCTTCCCCACAATCAAGAAGCTGGCAGCCTCCACCAAGTACCCCTGCTAAATCCGGGAAAATTTGGGGAGCCCGAAGCCATCATCCGGCAATTGCAGCGGCCGGTTCATTTTATGGCTAGCAACCAGGCTGATCAAACTGACACCGATTTTCTAATCGCCAACTTTGGCAATGAAATGGGCGAGCTGGCTCTTTATCGTCCATCGAGACACGGAGATTTTCTCAAAGAAACGCTCAGACCCTTGCCCGGAGCAATTAGGACCGAATCGTTTGACTTCAACCAAGATGGACATCCCGATTTTCTAACCCTCATGGCCCAAGGGGAGGAAGGGTTCTTTCTCTATCTGGATCAAGGCGACGGAACCTACCAGGAACAGCAAATCTTGCGTTTTCAACCGGCATATGGATCCACTTACTTTGAACTAGTCGATTTTGATTCCGACGGTGATCCGGACATCTTATATGTCAATGGTGACAACGGAGATTATTTGCCTCTGTTGAAGCCATACCATGGCATACGGCTATTTGTCAACCAGGGCAATCAAGTTTTTGAAGAGGTATTTTTCCTTCAGCATCATGGCGCTTTTCGAGCTCATGCGGTGGATTTCGACCAGGATGGCGATTTAGATATTGCCTCCATCTCGTACTTCCCAGATTACACCTACCCCGAAGAAAGCTTCATATATTTTGAAAATCAAGGGGATTATGATTTTATACCCATGACGTTTGAAAATAGTGCACGAGGCAAGTGGCTGGTGATGGACACCGGCGACGTTGATCTGGACGGAGATGTAGATATTGTCCTGGGGTCCGCCATGTTTCTAACGCCCGAAGTTCCACCGAGCATCAAGAAAAAATGGGAGGCAGACCCCATTGCTCTTACGGTACTGTATAACCAATTAAACTAGTAGAGTTTCGCATTAGATATGTTGACTAGGCTTTGCAACGAAGTATGCGGACCAAAGACAGTAACATTAACGACAAGATTTAATGCGAAGCTCCACTAGTAGAGTTTCGCATTAGATATGTTGAATAATTCTAATAGGATTTTGTTCGCAGACGAGGCGCGAAACACAGACATAGCCGTAGCTATGGCGAGGCTTTGCAACGAAGTATGCGGACAAAAGACATTAGAATTAGCTACAAGATTTAATGCGAAACTCTACTAGCAGCCGATACGATTACTTGCCACGATCCAGGTAGGCAACCGCAGCCCCTGCGGTCCCTTCCCTCCGGACAGACTGCTATGGCAAGGGCAATCAATATCAGGAAGCAGCCAGGGCAGACTCCACAAACATCAACAGTAAGACATTACACAGCCTACAGGACCATGCGGCCAATTGCGGCCCAAGCAGCGCGAACCAGACAACGCTGCCAAATACATCAAGACCACTACTCAGCGTCAAAAAATTATTGCCTTATCTTAATGGGTGATGACGTGGCAGACTCTATCGGTGATGGCTGGATTTGTTGTGGCTCTGGTGATAACCTGCTGCCGGTCCACCTCCGTGACCACGTTGGACGATGCCGAGAAGATCTTTGCGTACGAAGTATTTCCCCTCCTGGAGTCAAAGTGTTTTGCCTGTCATGGCGATGATCCGGACGATATAAAGGGGCAACTGGACATACGCTCCCGCGAAGACATGCTGAAAGGCGGCGAGTCAGGCAAACCGGCATTGCATCCGGGTGATCCTGAGCGCAGCCCCATCTTACTGGCCGCCAGCCGTTTAGATGAGGACTTTGCCATGCCGCCCAAGGCCAATGACAGCCTAAGTCAAGACCAGCTGAAATGGCTCTACCGATGGATCCAGGGGGGAGCCCCTTGGCCAGATGTGGCGAGGCGAGACACGCTACTGGCGGCACAGGACTGGAATATTGACGGAGCCCGCACCGTCCAGACCTCTCAGGCCAGGAGTCGATCCTGGGCGAGCCGACGCTATCAGGAACATGATCTGTGGGCATTTCTACCCCTCCAACCGCAGGAAGTGCCCAACCTAGGGGCTGACCACCATCCTGTCGATGCCTTTATCGATGCGCAGTTGCAGAAACATAAGATCAAATCTGCACCACGAGCAGACAAACGAACACTTATTCGCAGAGCGAGCTTCGATCTGATCGGCCTCCCGCCCACCCCCGAACAAATCGAAGCATTTCTCCAGGACGATCGCCCGGACGCATTTGCGCACTTGATCGACCGGCTATTGGCCAGCCCACACTATGGTGAGCAATGGGCTCGGCACTGGCTGGATGTGGTCAGGTATGCCGACACCGATGGGCTGTCCAATGACTACATGCGGCCCAACGCGTGGCGCTATCGAGATTATGTGATCCGGTCTTTCAATGCGGACAAACCCTATGATGCGTTCATTCGCGAACAGGTGGCAGGGGACGAGATCGATCCCGATGACCCGGAGATGTTGATTGCTACCGGATTTCTCCGCATGGGCCCTTGGGAGCACACGGGGATGAGTGTGGCCGCCGAGACCCGGCAACGGTTCTTGGATGACGTGACCAATAGTATTGGTGAGAGCTTTCTGGCCGTCCCGTTGCGATGTGCCAGCTGCCATGACCACAAGTTTGATCCGATCCCCACCAAGGATTATTATCGCATGCAATCTGTCTTTGCCACTACCCAGTTTGCCCTTCGCGAGGCCCCTTTTCTCGCCGAGGAAAACCTCGATGGGATGGAGGAAGAAAAGAACCGCCTGGAAGCGTGGCTCGCCAAGACACTGGAACAACAACGGGAGATTACCGCTAAGGAGGAATCTGCAGCCAGGAATTGGTTTAGTGCACGTGGTAGGAAGTACCTGACCAAAAGGGCACGAGCCAAACTACCGGAGGGACAAAAGCCGCCCCGATACTACGGCCTGACCCATCAGGATCTCGGCTATCGCAAACTCCTGCAAAAGCGTGTCCAGCGATTGAATCGGGCAAAATCTCGCTTTGAGCCCATGGCCTTCTCCGTCTATAGTGGTCCCAGCCGCCCTGTCCACTCCGCCCGACCCATCCTGATGCCCGCCAGCATGGAAGGACCAGCTGATTCCACCTTTGTTTTGACCGGAGGCTCGGTGTATGCTCCGGAAGAATATGTCCGCCCCGGAGGCTTAAGTGCACTGAGCACGCTTAGGGCGGGCGCCCAGCCGCTCCAGGACGAATTTCCCAACGAGATGCAGGGTCGCCGCTTGGGCCTGGCCGCATGGCTGAGCAGCGAAAACAACGCACTGACACTGCGAACGATCGTCAATCGGGTGTGGCAATACCACTTTGGAAAAGGACTCGCCGAGAATGCCAACAATTTTGGCGCCACCGGCAAAAAGCCGACCCATCCGGCGCTGCTCGATTGGCTGGCCGCCAAATTTGTCGAGGACGGCTGGTCGATCAAGAAGCTGCACCGACTGATCATGACGTCGGAGGCCTACCAGCGAGCTTCCCATCACTCCCAGCGTGACAAGCTCCAGCAGGTTGACCCGGACAATACCCTACTGGCTGTCTTCACGCCTCGACGACTGGAGGCCGAAGAACTGCGCGATGCGATGCTGCTCGTCTCGGGCGAGCTTAATCTGGAGCTGGGTGGCCTGCCCGTGCGACCGGAAGTCAACCAAGAAGTGGCGCTGCAACCCCGCCACATTATGGGATCCATAGCCCCCGCTTATCAGCCGTCCGCCAGACCCCGTGACCGAAATCGAAGAACCATCTATGCCGAGAAATACAGAAACATGCCCGATCCGATGCTGGAAGTCTTTAACCAGCCGACAGCGGAACTCTCCTGTGAGCGCCGCACGACGTCTTCAGTGACTCCACAAGTGTTCAATCTGTTGAACAGTAAGAACAGCCGGGATCGCTCGGTGGCCATGGCGGCAAGAATGCGCTCGGAGGCCACTGACCTAGAAGATCAAATACGATGGGGCATGGAGCGGGCCTGGTCCAGAACACCCTCGGGTGATGAAGTGCGATGGGCAGCGGAATTTGTACGACGGATGGAAAAGGAGCATGAGACGTCAAGCCTTTCGGAAGAAGCCTATCCCACAGAAATCAAGCGAGAGATGTTTGAGGAGATGACCGGTGAAACCTTTGCCTACACCGAGCAACTAGACGTTTATTCGGACTATACCCCAGATCTCAAACCCTGGGAGGTGGATAGTTTGACCCGAGCCCTGGCTGATCTGGCGCTGGTGTTGTTCAATAGCAATGAATTTATCTATGTCTACTAGTAAAGTTTCGCATTAGATATGTTGAATAATTCTAATAGGATTTTGTTCGCAGACGAGGCATGACCGAACGATCTCGAAGAGTCGAGCATGACAATGCGAGAAGTGAGGGAACCGCGAAAGCGGGTGGGTGGCTAGACATAGCCGTAGCTATGGCGAGGCTTTGCAACGAAGTATGCGGACCAAAGACAGTAACATTAACCACAAGATTTAATGCGAAACTCTACTAGTCATTGGGTTCTTGCGTTTTGCCGACTTGTTTTGGAGACCATTTTTGACCTTAACCTCGGCGCAGCACTGTGCCGTAGCCGGTCCTACGTCGACCCTCTGCAGCCCGGCGTAAGGGTTGCCATGAACAAATTAAAACGGCAATAGAGTATGAAGCAGACCACTCGATTGCACTCCAGGAGAGATTTCCTTTACGGATTGGGCTCCAGTGTCGGTGCGCTGGCATTAAGCAGTCTGCTCGCATGCGACCGCAAAACCACTTCAGTCGTAGCCAGTGCAGATCGGGACAAAGTCGCCCACTTCACACCAAAAGCCAAAGCCTGCATTTTCTTGATGATGGAGGGGGGGCCTAGCCATATTGACACCTTTGACCCCAAACCGGAGCTTGCCCAAATGCACCTGAAGCAGTTTGTACGGCAAGGCGAAAAATTCTCTGCCATGTCGTCGGGCAATCGCTACTTGGTGCAGAGTCCATTTGGCAGTAGAAAGGTAGGACAGTCCGGCCTGGATATGTGCGACCGGTTTGTCCATCTGGCTGACGTCGCTGACGAGTTGTGCATGTACCGAGGCTGTCAGGCTGAATCGGTCAACCATCCGACGGCCATGTACCACATAAACACCGGCAATCGTTTTGGCGGGGATCCGGCGTTGGGCGCATGGATGACCTACGGCCTGGGCAGCATGAATGATCAGCTTCCCTCTTTTGTCGTATTGCCTGAGGTGGCATTTCCCCAAGGCGGGGCCGCCAATTGGTCCAATGGGTTTCTACCTGCTGATCACCAAGGAACCCCCTTGAGGCCGGCCGGTTCACCCATCCTTGACATCCTTCCGCCCCAAGGAGTGGATCGGGCCCACCAACGCGCCACCCTCGACCTGCTGCAGCAGTTTAATCAGCATCATGCGCATCAGCAGCCCCAGCATGAGGATCTGGAGGCCCGTATGAAGAATTACGAGCTGGCTTTTCGTATGCAAGTGCAGGTACCGCAGGTGCTTGACATTGAAGGTGAAAACGAAAAGACCAAGACGCTTTATGGCCTGGATCAAGCGGAGACCCGCGCCTTTGGCCGCAAGTGTCTACTGGCCCGCAAACTGGTGGAAAAGGGCGTGCGATTTGTGCAGGTATACTCAGGCGGTTGGGATTCACACGACTTCTTGGCCAGGGCACATGGCAGCTTGATCCGGAGCATCGACAAACCCATCGCCGCCCTGATCAAGGATCTCAAGCGAAGGGGTATGCTCGAAGAAACATTGATCGTCTGGTGCGGCGAGTTTGGCCGGACACCAGACAACGGCATGCGTGAAGGCGGCATTGCCTACGGTAGGGATCACAACCCGGACGCCATGGCCCTATGGCTGGCCGGCGGTGGGGTCAAAGCCGGTCACGTGATAGGAGCCACCGATGCACTGGGAGCCACCGCTGTCGACGTGGTCCATCCCATTCGGGACCTCCATGTGACACTACTCCGGCTCATGGGGTTGGACGACAATCGACTGACTTACTTTCATGGGGGCCGATACAAACAGCTCTCTCAGTTTGGCGGAGAAGTCATCCATGACCTGATCGCCTAGTGCTCCGGAAGCACCTCAAGATCAGGTGCTATTCTTTGAGATCATGAGCCATGTCGTGCGCTCACCGTGGGCCAGAGCGGTGCGACACATCATTCCTACACCTCCGCAGAGCCATGCTTTGATCCAGAAAGCGTATCTTGAAAATACACTACCCTTCGCCATCCAACCCGTACCCGGCAGAAGGTATGCTTCGAAGTGGCCCGACTGCTGGCGTCATATCGCATTTTCCCTGAACCTCTGTCACCCCTTCATCTGCTGGCAATACGATTATTTAAACACATTAATGTCCAATGACGATGAAGAAATTACTACTACTGGCTGGCCTTGTGCTAGCCACCGGCCTCAGCTACGCACAATCTCCCGTTGTGGTTTTCTCACAAAACAAATGCAAATATGGTGATCTCGGCGACCTGAGGATCAAGAGCAAGGAGGTCGTCGCGCCCGTACTCAACGACCTCGTTCAGAAAGGTGAGTTGCTCAGCTGGGGAGTGCTCGAACACTCGTGGGGCGACGAGTGGAATTGGAACATCTATTACGTCGCACGGGATGTCCCCACCTTCCTTTCGGCTTTCTCGACATTCGCAAGCAAGACGACGGAAGCCGATCCGACTTTCATGGAGGACTTTTGGAACACCTGTTTCGAGCATAAGGATGCCATCTACAATGAAACGGTAGGCTACACGTCCACGGGTCCGGGCCCATTGGTCAAGAGCATGACCATGTTTAACATGCCAGAAGGCTATACCGAAGCACAGGTGAAGGCCTCTCTCGACGGGGCCAATCAGGCCATCGCCAAGCTCGGTTACATGGGTAATGGCTACAGCTTCTACAAGGTCAACGATGACGCGGTCGAAACGGAGCAGTGTCTCGTCGAGGGTACCTGGCTAAGCCAAGAGGTCTATGACATCATTCACCAATCCAAAGAATGGCAGGAAGCCACCTCCAAGGACAAGGAGATGTGGGACGAAATCCTAGCCAACAGGATGTATCGTCGATACCACAAGCAATAAGTACCAGATAGCTCCATCAAAGCGCTTAAACCTGTCCAGGTCCCACTTGTCCGGAAGCGGGGCCTGGATGGTGCTGGCACTACGCGTTATTCCTAGTTGGAGGAAGGCCTGGCCGGCAACATGTTGCGGATGGCGGTCAGCTTCCACTGATCCCTTCGTTTGACCGCCACAAAAGTACTCCACATCTGACGGTCCTTGCCAGCAGCCGCTCCCTTGATCGTGTAGCGGGCATCCGCCAAAGCCGTGCGATCGTTGAGAAAACGCACCCGCTCCACCACGATGGAACGCTCGCCCGGATTGCGGCGCGAACTGCCAATCATGCCCTTGACCAGGCTCTTGCGACCCTGCCGCCACACGCCACTAGATACCAACTGATCGGCATCCGGGGTAAATAGCCGAAGGATAGCCGCCGTATCCCGATCTTCCCTCGCTTGCGCATAGTCGGATACCAGGTCGCGAACAGCCTGTTCTTTTGCTTGGGGTATCTGGCCATAGCCAGTCGTGCTATGGACAATCACCAGGCCGATGATGATGGTTCGAATAAGTAGTTGGCATGACATAAGCGGAAAAATTGCTAAGCTGAAGTACGGCAAAATAGCTCGGGCAGGCAAGACATGATCTCGATGACACAGGTCGGCACTAGTGGACTGTAACACTGGAAGCGGAATGCCCGATCGCATTCTTTCGCACCAACTCTTCATCGCCAGAAGCCCCCGACAACTATCGGGGTAGCTTAGGCTATGTGCGGTTCTGTCTCTTCGATTTGGCACCAAATAATTGCGATCCATGCATCCCTTTTCAATGTTACCGTCCACTAGATCTTTCATCCCTGCGGGTCACCTTTGTTACGGGTCCTGAGGATTTGCCGCCGTGAGGTGAGGTGAGCGGTTCTAGGCCCAATATTTGCTGCTTCTTACCCGGGAAGGCAGGGGGATTAGAGCCAAAAGACACGCCTCAGGACCTTTTCGTAAATTGGAATATGTCAAAATAGGAAAGCAATGAAACCTGCTGACTTACAAATCAAGACACTCGGCGAATGCAAGATCCCCTCTCCCTTTGCCCATACCATCATGGACGGAGAAACCGAGTTCCACTTTATCAATGAAGACATCCGCATCTTTTTTGACGTCAAGCACAACACCGTTGAGACAAACGGCCAGGAGCGGTCCACCCTAAGCATGGAGTCCGCCGGTCCGCGGGAGCAGATCTATTTCGATCCCTCCAAGACGACGGTGGCGATCGTGACTTGCGGGGGGCTCTGCCCGGGCATCAACGATGTGATCCGAAGCTTGGTCATGACACTATACTATCGGTACGATGTGCGAAAAGTCTTAGGAGTGCAATACGGCTACGAAGGATTCATTCCGAAGTATAAACATCCCTTCGTAGAACTCAATCCCGAGGTGGTCACCGACATCCATCACTCGGGAGGATCGATCCTTGGCTCCTCCCGTGGTGCCCAAGATGTCACCGCCATCGTCGACTGTCTAGAACGGCATGGCATCAATATCCTCTTTACCATTGGGGGAGACGGCACCTTGCATGGCGCACTCGCCGTCCACCAAGAAATCGAGCGAAGGGGACTGAAGATATCCGTCGCGGGTATCCCCAAGACGATTGACAATGACATCAACCTGATCGAGAAGACTTTTGGGTTTGAGACTTCCTTTACTATCGCCAGTCCCATCATCCGGGACGCTCACAATGAAGCCAAAGGGGCCTACAATGGCATTGCAATGGTCAAGCTCATGGGACGAGATTCCGGTTTCATCGCCGCCAATGCTGCCCTCTCCATGCCAGAAGTTAACCTGGTCCTGGTACCAGAAGTGGAGTTCGATCTGCACGGCCCCAAGGGCCTGCTAGAGACCATTCGCAGGCGCCTTGAGCGTAAGCATCATTGCGTCATCGTCGTCGCAGAAGGGGCAGGTCAGGCGCTGTTTGAAAACAAAGAACAAATGACGGATGCCTCGGGCAACAAACTGCATGAGGACATCGGCGTCTATCTCAAGGCACAAATTGCTGAATACCTAAGGGGTCTGGGCATGCCCGCCTCCATCAAATACATTGACCCCAGCTACATCATTCGCAGCGCACCAGCCAATCCCAGTGACAGTATTTTTTGCAATAAACTCGGTCTCAATGGTGTACATGGCGCTATGGCGGGTAAGACCAACTTCGTGGTCGGTCGCCGAAATAATAAGTTCGTGCACCTGCCCATCGAGCTGGTCATTGCTCAGCGTAAGAAGATCGATGTCACGGGCGACCTCTGGCTGAATGTACTTGAGACGACCGGACAGCCTATGAGCATGAAGAACAAGAAGGGCAAGCAAGTGCTTGAAGCCACCTGATCCACGCGTCCCTACTCGTCCCGCAGGGTGATCGCCAGATCCACCATGGCCGTGCGCAAGGTGTGATAGGAGACGGTCAACACCGATATCAAGATCAGGAGAACGACCGGCCAGACGAATAGCAGCAGGCTCATTTCGATGCGGACAGCAAAGCCCTCCAGCCATCGCTGCATGATAAACCACGAGATCGGCAGCGACAGCAGTATAGCCAGTCCCACCAGTTTCATAAAATCGGTGGTCAACAACATCCAGAGGTTTTGGACCGAAGCGCCTAAGATCTTTCGCACCCCCACCTCCTTGGTGCGAAGGCCGGTCATGTAGGAGGCGAGTCCAAACAGACCCAGGCAGGCTACGAATATGGCCAGGCCGGAAAACAAACCAAAAATTGACCCAAACTGGACCTCTGCCTTGTACTGTTCATTGTAGTGATCGTCCAAGAAGAAGTAATTAAAGAGCTTGTTGTCAAAGGTGCGATCCCAATGCCTTTCAATACTAGCCACGGATTCACGCATATTGGCGCTTTGGATGTCGATCGAGTAGTAGCCCGACGGAGCGGGGAAATAGCGAAAAACGAGCGCATCGTAGGCCTGCTTGGGCGACTCCTGTCGGTAGTCCTTGACGATGCCCACAATGGCAAAGGTATCTCCCCAGAACAGAATTTTCCGGTTTAAGATTTCTTCCGGATCACTAAATCCCATGCGTCGCATCGCCGACTCATTAAGCAGTACATTCGACTCTTCCGTACCAAAATTCCGGTCAAACGCCCGACCGGCGATCACCTCAAGCCCATAGAAATCGATGAACCCATCATCGCTGCCAACCACCCGGTACTGGTTGCTCTCCTGGTCGGTCTGGGTCAACAGCCGGATACCCCCGGCATTCCAGTTTGGTGTCCTGCCCGGTACGGCAGATGACGTGGCCACCTTGCCCACAAAGGACTCTCGTCCCAATAAATCTCTAAACACGTCATCGCGCTGGGCCAGGACCGAATCACTCCGATAGTTAGGCGTTTCCACCACCAGCGTCTGATCGATCTTGACGCCCAGATCCTGTGATTGCAGGTGGTTCATCTGGCGCGATACCACATAGGTACCCGTGATCAACACGATCGAAGCAAGGAATTGGAAGGTTACCAGTCCCTTACGCAGATAATTGCCACCCTGGCTGTCGGTAAACTTTCCGCGGAGGACCGTCACCGGCTTAAACCTGGCCAACACCATGGCCGGATAAAAACCCGAGAGGAAGACGCCAAGCAAAAACATCCCCGTCAGGCCCATCCAGAAAAGGGGGTCTTGTGGCCAGCTGTACGCCGACGCTCGTCCTACAAAGTTGTTGAAGTGGGGAAAGGCCACCAATACCATCAGTCCAGCTAGGACGAAAGACAGCAAATTAATCAGGAAGGATTCTGTCATAAACTGTCTCACCAACTGCGACCTTAGGCTCCCTAAGACCTTTCGCACGCCCACCTCCCGAGCACGGCTCATCGAGCGGGCCGTGGTCAAATTGATGTAATTAATCCAAGCAATAAACATCACAAACATCCCGATGATCAATAGGAAATGTGTCGTCTTTTCATTGCCGGTGGCTTTGATTTCACTACGATAATTAGACGTCAGGTGGATCTTTGGGAGGGGCTGCAATACAAACTCCATACCTGCGTCCCAACGTGCCAATTCCTCTCCCGCTCTGCGTTCTACAAAGGCCGGAAACTTGGCTGCCAGCTGCTCCACATCGGCCCGGGGATCGAGCACTACATAGTTGAGAAAACCATCCCACTGCCAAGCGGTCCTTGCGTTTTCACTCGTCAGCGCCACATAGGATTCAAAGGAATAGAGCAAATCAAAATCCATGTGCGACTGCTCCGGAAAATCAGCGTACACGCCGGTCACCTTAAACTCACGATCATCCCCCTGGATGATGACTTTGCCCAGCGGGTCTTCGGCACCAAACATCTTCTGCGCCAGGGATTGGCTAAGGACAACCGTAAACGGCTCCTTCAAGACCAAGCTATCGACCCCCTTTAGCAAGGGTATGGAGAAGACCTCAAAGAAAGAGGCACCTGCGTAATAGGAGCTCTCCAACTCATAGTAGACCTTGTTATAAGAGATCGATGCTCCACTGGAATGTAGATTGACAAACTCAAGCACCTCCGGAAAGTCTTCCTGCATATGTAATCCGACCCCTGCGCAGCCTGCCGCCCATTGGGTGGTCAGCTCTCCCTTGTTGTAGCGATTGGTCTGTACCCGATAGATGTTTTCCTTGTTTTCAAAGAAGGAATCATACGAAAGCTCGTAGTACACATACTGTAGAATGATAAATCCGGCAGCCATGCCAATGGCCAAGCCCAGCACGTTGATGGCCGAATACAGGGGATGTCGCTTGAAGTTGCGGAGGGCAACCGTCAGATAGTTCCTAATCATAGTTGGATCTCGATCTTATGCTTGCATACAGGTGCCTCCCGTGATTGGAGGTCGTCATCAAAAGGACTCCGGTGTCGGGTAAATAGTTGCAAGGCCCCTATAAAACTAGAGAATGATGCTGCCCAGGCCGCCATCGGCCACAATGGCCTGTCCCACAATAAAGTTGGAGTCGGGGCTCCAAAGAAACATGGTGCATTTGGCAATTTCCTCGGCGGTGCCGATACGACCAATGGGATGCTGATTGCCCCAATCCTTCAGCACCTGCCCTAGCTCCCCATGCTGCGCGGCGCAGTAGCGCAGGAGCGGGGTATCAATGGAGCCCGGGCAGATGCAATTTACAAATATGCCTTCCGCTGCGTGGTCTAGACCGAGCGAGCGAGTCATCGCCACGACCGCTCCCTTGGAGGTTGCATAGGCCAACACATTTCGCTGGCAGCGCAGCCCTTGGATCGAGCTAATATTGACAATGCCACCTCCGCCAGACGCGCGGATGGATGGGATAAAGTGTCTACAGGTGAGATAGATGCCTTTAAGGTTGACGTCCAGGGTGCGATCCCACAACTCCTCGCTGGTGGTCTCCGCGGTGCCATACGTTTGCAGGCCAGCAGAATTGGCCAAATATCGCACGGGGCCCAATGCCGTCGCACGTGCGGCAAGAGCCCTGACCTCCGCCTCCCGTGTCACATCCGTCTCATAGAAAGTAGCTTCCCCACCCCATTCGCTGATTTGGGCCAGGGTCTCCTGTGCACCCACTTCATCGATATCTGCGATCACGACTAGCGCACCCCGTCGCGCTGCCTCCAGAGAGATGGATCTGCCGATACCAGATGCGCCTCCCGTCACCACGGCAACCGCCCCACTGATCCAATGCTGTTCCGTCGCACTTGTGTCCATAATCCCAAAAGCCTTGTCACTGGCCCGTACACCAGCAAGATTTATCAGATCGAACCGAGAATGCCTGCCTCTAGTCCCCGTAGCTCAGCCAGACCTCTGAGCCTTCCGATCGCCGAGTACCCGGGGTTGACCTCCTTGCCCAGATCGTCCAGCATGCGATGCCCGTGGTCCGGCCGAAAAGGTAACGGCCGGTCCGTGTCACGCTGGCGCGACACCTCGATCAGTGCTCGCATCACGGCATACATATCCACCCCTCCCGACAGGTGGTCATCCTCATAAAATGATCGCAGCTTATGATTGGTGACATTGCGCATATGCACAAAGTGAATGCGCGGCCCGAAGTCACGCACCATCCGGGCCACGTCATTGTCCGGACGCGAACCCAGAGAGCCTGTGCATAGGGTCAATCCATTGTTGGGATGATCCACCAGTTGAAGAAACTGCTCCAGATCCTCATAGGTGCTGATGATCCGTGGCAGTCCCAGTATGTCAAAGGGCGGGTCATCGGGATGGATCGCCATGCGGATACCCTGCTCCGCCGCCACGGGGATGACCTCCGAAAGGAAATATCTGAGATGAGAGCGATACGTCTCACTGTCCAGCCCATCATACTTGGCAATGGCCGAGCGAAATTCGGACAGACCAAAGCCCTGATCGGAGCCCGGAAGACCAGCAAGTACGGTGCTTACCAATTCGGACTTTTCCCCCTCGCTCATCTCCTCATAAAGTCGCTCTGCGGCGGACATCACATCGGCACTGTAGGTGTCACGAGCCTCCGGTCGCTTCAAAATAAAGAGATCAAAGGCGGCCAAAGTGGTATAGTCAAACAGGAGGGCCGTCGAACCATCCACCATGGGTGCATTGAGATGGGTGCGCGTCCAATCGAGGGCGGGCATAAAATTGTAGCAGAGCGTGTCCAATCCGCACTGTCCGATGTGCCTGAGGGACTCCTTGTAGCGCTCAATATATTGCTGAAAATCACCCGTCTGCGTCTTAATATCTTCATGTATCGGGAGGCTTTCGATCACGGACCATCGCAGACCGGCTTCCTCGACCTCGGCCTGCCGTTTGCGTATCTCATCCACGGTCCAGACCCCTCCAATCGGGACATGATGTAGGGCCGTGACTATACCTGTAGCTCCTGCCTGCCGGATATCGGCTAGCGTGACCGGGTCATCGGGACCGTACCATCGCCAGGTCTGTTCCAGCAGCCCATTTTTAGCTCTTTCCATGGGAGCCAAAGATAGCAATCATCCCTGTTCGACTGTCGACGGATGTGCAGCCTCCTTGAGGCTTTAACAGCTACCGATCAAATGTCCTTCCATGGTGAGCCACATTCGTGAGCAGGTAGCCTGCCAGGAGCATCATAGATCACATACCAGTCATCAGCGCTTCAGGGAAAGCGGCAGAATTGCGTACCTTCTAAGTTGAATTTCCCCTTTCCAATTTTAACCATATTGGCGAAGTGACTGCAACTCTCTCTTGGATGACATCAAACACGTCTATTCGCACCCTTGTACTACTCGTCGGCCTAGCTTTGGCCCACTGCACTTCACCTCCCGACGGCTCAGAGGCAGCGTCGAGCGATATACTCATCTATGGCGGTACTTCAGCGGCGGTCATTGCCGCCGTACAGGTCAAACATATGGGGCTGGAACCCATGATCGTCTGCCCTGAAAAGCATCTGGGGGGTATGACAGCTTCGGGACTGGGTTGGACAGATACCGGCAACAAGGCCGTGATCGGCGGACTAGCACGGGATTTTTATCATCGCATCTACCAGGCATATCTCAAGCCGGAGGCTTGGCCTTGGCAGGACAAGTCGGAATACGGCAATCGGGGCCAGGGAAATGCGGCGATCGACGGAGAAAACCGCACGATGTGGATTTTCGAGCCACACCTTGCCGAGGAAATCTTTGAGCAATACATCGATGAACTCGACATCACAGTGCATCGCGGAGAATGGCTGGACAGAGTGCAAGGGGTCAAGAAGAACGGCACCACGATCGAATCGATTACGACCCTCTCCGGTAAGACTTATCGGGCCCATACATTCATTGATGCTACATATGAGGGAGATCTGCTGGCGGCAGCCGGCTGCCGATATCACGTGGGACGGGAAGCGTGTGACGTGTATGGCGAATCTTGGAATGGTATCCAGGTTGGGGTCTTGCACCACAGGCATCACTTTATGACAGACATCAGTCCCTATAGGGTCCCGGGGGATCCGTCCAGTGGGGTCCTGCCACGCATCTCCACCGCCGATCCCGGACAAAAGTGCCAAGGTGACGACAAGGTGCAAGCGTATTGCTTTCGTACCTGTCTCACCCAAGTCTCCGCTAACCGCGTACCCTTTCAAGCACCCGAGGACTATCAACCCGATCAGTATGCCTTGCTGGCCAGGATTCTTGAGAGCGGCTGGCGGGAGACCTTTCACAAGTTTGATCCCATCCCAAACTGGAAAACCGATGTCAATAATCACGGTCCCTTCAGCTTTGACAACATTGGGATGAACTACGAATATCCCGAAGCCACGTATGACCGCCGGCGGGAGATCATTGAAGAGCATACCAACTATCAGCAGGGACTGCTCTACTTCCTCGCCAATGACCCGCAAGTACCACAGGACGTACGGGAAGAAATGAGCCAATGGGGCTACGCCAAGGATGAGTTTGTAGACAATGGTCACTGGCCTCATCAGATCTACGTGCGGGAGGCCCGACGACTGATCGGCCAAAAGGTGATGACTGAGCACGAAGTCCTGGGAAAGAACCCCGTAGCTCAGCCAATCGGGATGGGCGCATATACCATGGACTCGCACAACACACAGCGGTACATCAAGCCCGACGGCTATGTGCAAAATGAAGGGGATATCGGCGTGCGTCCTGACCAGCCCTATCAGATCGAGCTCGGCGCGCTGCTACCCCAGGTAGATGAGTGCAACAACCTGGTGGTCCCCGTGTGCTTGTCCAGTTCGCATATCGCTTTTGGTTCGATCCGTATGGAACCCGTGTTCATGATTCTAGGGCAGAGCGCCGCGACCCTGGCCGCGTTGGCCGCTTCCCGCGAGATCGGGGTACAAGAGGTGCCATACGTGGCCATCAAGGAGCAACTGGTCCGGGACGGTCAGATACTGGAATATCGACTGGATCCTTAATCAATCTCAAAAAGAATAATCACATGCGACTACACTTCCTCGTCATCCTGTGTCCACTGATATGCCTATCCTGTCAACCGTCTCTCCGGATCGAAGGCGAGCTGAGACAATGGCACAAGGTGGAGCTGATCATCGATGGACCCAGCGCTCTCGAAAGCGATCGGATCAATCCCTTCTTGGACTATCGACTCCAGACGACTTTCACACAGGGCAATAGCTCGATCGTAGTACCTGGATTTTTCGCCGCCGATGGTCGAGCCGCCGAGTCCAGCGCGGAGGGCGGCAACAAATGGATAGTCCGATTCCGGCCGGCGACCACGGGCACATGGCAGTACACGGTCTCCCTGCGAAAGGGGAAAAACATTGCGCTGAGCTCCGATCCGGATGCCGGTGAGCCTGCGGAAGGAGATGAACTTACGGGTGAGCTGGATGTTTTGCCCTCCGACAAGGCCGCGCCCGACTTTAGAGCCAAGGGCAGAGTACAGCCAGCAGGTCACTATTTGAAATTCTCGGGCAGTGACGAGTACTTTCTCAAGGGCGGTGCCGACAGCCCGGAAAATTTCCTGGCCTTCGTCGATTTTGACCAAACCTACCGATACGGCGACAAAGCCATCGAGCGTGAGGGGGAGGCTAATCCAAAGGAAAGTATCCATCGTTATGCACCTCATCTGCAGGACTGGAAAGAGGGGGATCCTACCTGGCAGGGAGGCAAAGGAAAGGCTATGATCGGTGCCCTAAACTACTTGGCTTCTAAAGGGGTCAATGCACAATATATGCTGACGCTGAATATCCAGGGTGACGGTCAAGACGTGTGGCCATACACTGACCACAATGAGCGCTATCGATTTGATTGTTCCAAACTGGATCAGTGGGAGATCGTCTTTGATCACATGGAGTCCATCGGCATGATGCTGCATTTTGTGCTACAAGAAACGGAGAATGAAAATCTGCTGGACGGTGGGCACACCCAGGTCCAGCGCCGTCTCTACCTGCGTGAGCTCGTGGCGAGATTTGGTCATCACCTGGCCGTGACCTGGAATCTAGGCGAGGAAAATGGACCGGCTAACTTCAGCCCGGTCGGCCAGACCGACCAGATGCGCAAGGACATGGCCACCTTTTTGAAGGAGGTGAACCCCTACCCGAGCTTCGTCGTGCTGCACACCCACAGCACCAATCACGGACAAGAAGAGACACTGGTACCCCTGTTGGGATTTGCGCACTTGGATGGCCCCTCCATGCAGGTGAGTCGGCCGGTCAATATCAATGATCGTATCAGCCACTTCAGGGCGGCCTCTGCCAATGCAGGGCATCCCTGGGTGGTCTGCCTGGACGAGCTAGGTCCTCACTGGCAAGGCATTATGCCGGACGCTACCGATCCCACTCACGACACGGTGAGGCACCAGGCCCTCTGGGGAAGCTTGCTTGCCGGCGCAGCGGGCGTCGAATGGTACTTTGGCTACCGCCACCCGCACAACGATCTCAATTGCGAGGATTTTCGCAGCCGCGATGCCTGGTGGGATCAGACCAAGATCGCGTTGGATTTCTTTCGAAGACACGTGCCCTTTGATGAGATGACTCCTGCCAACGCACTGGTGGGGGGTGGAGGCACCTATTGCTTTGCCGCACCCGGTCGCGTCTATGCCATCTATCGGCCCATCGAGCGAGGTCCCGTGGATCTGGACCTTCGCGAGACGACGGGCCGCTATGCGATACAGTGGTATGATCCTCGTGCAGGCGGAGACTTGCAGACGGGCAGTGTGCTCCAGGTCGATGCCGGTGCCCGACGTACGTTGGGAGATCCGCCGAGTGACGCCGGTCGGGATTGGGTAGTACTGGTCACGAGACAGTAGCGGCTCCGTATCATCCAACAAAAAAGGGGAACAGCATTCTGTTCTCCCTTTTAAAAGAATGGTAAAAAGACTGTAAGTCTTTAGGCGCTGCAGGCCTCACATGTCGGATCGTCCAGGCTACAGGCCATTACCTCACCCACCTGCATCGGTTCCATGCCGTTGTGACCCACGGTGGCCACCGGCTCCTGTGCAATGTGCGTGGATACAATCGTTCCACTGTCCTGCCCCAGCTTTCGCTGATGCTTTTGGCTCAGCGTAAACTTGATGGGATCGACAGCAGCTTTGGATCGCAGATAGTACATGCCCGTCTTGAGACCCGCCTTCCAGGCGTAGAAGTGCATCGAGGTCAGCTTGCCAAAGTTTGGATCTTCGATGAAGACATTCAAGCTCTGGCTCTGACAAATAAATGCCCCTCGATCGGCCGACATGTCAATGAGCACTTTCTGGCTCAGCTCATATGCGGTTTTGTACAACGCCCTTAAATCACTTGGGATGGCCTCAATGTGTTGTACCGAACCGTTGTGAGCCATGAGTTGCTCTTTCATATCATTATTCCAAAGACCTCGCTTGACCAGATCCTTGAGTAGATGCTTGTTGACGACGATGTATTCGCCACTTAGTGTTCGCCGGGTGTATATATTTGATGTATAGGGCTCAAAGCATTCGTTGTTGCCCAGGATCTGGGAGGTGGACGCCGTGGGCATCGGTGCCAGCAAGAGACTATTGCGTATGCCGTGCTCCATGATGTCCTTTTTGAGTGCCGTCCAGTCCCAGCGATCCGAAGGTTGAACACCCCACATATCAAATTGCAGGATGCCCTCACTCGCTGGTGATCCTTCAAAACTTTCGTAAGCGCCGTCTCTCTTTGCCAGGGCACAGCTCTCGGTCAGCGCGGCAAAGTAAATCGTCTCAAAAATGTCCTTATTAAGCTGTCTGGCTTCTGCACTATCAAAGGGATGCCCCATCTGAATGAATGCGTCGGCCAATCCCTGCACACCGATTCCAATGGGTCGATGTCTCATGTTGGAGGTCCGGGCCTGCTTGATAGGATAATAATTGATGTCTATGACCTTATTGAGATTGCGTGCAACCACGCGAGTGATTTCAAATAGTTTTTTGAAGTCAAACTTTCGGTCCTTGACAAATTTGACCAGGGACAGTGAGGCGAGATTGCAGACGGCTACCTCATCTGGTGAGGTGTATTCGATAATCTCTGTGCAGAGATTGCTGGATCGGATCGTACCCAGATTCTTCTGGTTTGATTTCTGGTTGGCTGCGTCCTTATACAGTATATAAGGTGTGCCCGTCTCAATTTGAGATTCAAGGACGGCAAACCATAGATCCTGAGCCTTTATGGTTTTTCTTGCCCGTCCTTCTTTTTCGTATTGTTCGTAGAGTTTATCAAAGTCTTCGCCGTAGCTGTCGTAGAGCCCGGGACATTCATTGGGGCAGAAGAGAGACCACTCGGCATCATCCTTCACGCGCCGCATAAAGAGATCAGGTACCCACAAAGCGTAGAATAGGTCTCGGGCGCGCATCTCCTCCTTGCCGTGATTCTTTTTCAGATCAAGAAATTCGGCCACATCGGCGTGCCATGGCTCGAGATAGATGGCAAAGGCACCTTTGCGCTTGCCACCACCCTGATCGACGTAGCGCGCCGTGTCATTGAATACTTTGAGCATGGGGATTATGCCATTGGAGGTGCCACCGGTGCCCTTGATGTAACTGCCCTGGGCTCGAATATTGTGGATGCTCAAACCAATGCCTCCCGCCGACTGCGATATTTTGGCACACCGGCTGAGCGTCTCAAAAATACCTGGTATGCTGTCGTCCGTCATACTGAGCAAAAAGCACGATGACAACTGGGGTTTGGGCGTGCCCGCGTTGAAGAGCGTGGGGGTCGCATGGATAAACCACTTCTCGGACATGAGATTATAGGTCTCGATCGCCGCATCGATGTCGTCGTCGTGAATGCCAACAGCTGTCCGCATCAGTAGGTGCTGGGGCCGCTCGACGACCCGCCCGTGCATCCTCAGCAGATAGGATCTCTCCAAGGTCTTAAAGCCAAAGTAGTCGAAGGCATAATCCCGGTCGTAAATGATCGCGGAATCGAGTCGATCGGCATTCGCACGAATCGTTGCAATGGTCTTGTCGCCGATCAGACCTGCCTTTTGATCGGTCTTGGGGTCCACGTAGTTGTATAGGTCCTCCATTGTCCGCGAAAAGGACTTCCTGGTTTCCTTATGGAGGTTGGACACGGCGATGCGTGCGGCCAGCAACGCGTAGTCTGGATGGACGGTCGCCATGGTCGCTGCGGTCTCGGCCGCCAGATTGTCTAGCTCCACGGTCGTGACCCCATCGTAGAGCCCCTGGATCACCCTTTTGGCGATCTCAATGGCGTCGACAAAGTCGGCGTTTAGTCCGTAACAAAGTTTCTTGACACGAGCGGTAATTTTGTCAAAGCTGACGTGCTCGGATTTGCCACTGCGCTTGATAACTTGCATAGTCTGAGAGTGAGCGTTTGATGATGAGAATTAGAAATCTTCGTCCAGTTTGAAAACCTGCTTTTCTTTGTCGGCCATGACCCCAGCCTTCTGGTAGTCACCCACGCGTTTTTCAAAGAAATTGGTCTTGCCTTGCAGCGAGATCAAGTCCATCCAGGGGAATGGATTCTCGACGTGATACTGCTTGGGGCACGAAAGGGCTCCGAGCAGCCGATCGGCCACAAATTCAATGTACTGACACATCATTTCAGCATTCATACCGATCAAGCTGACGGGCAACGCGTCGGATACGAATTCTTTCTCAATAGTCACCGCATCTTTGATAATCTCAACCACGGTTTCTTGTGGTAGACGATGCACAATATGTTTGTTGTAAAGGAGGCAGGCAAAGTCACAATGCATGCCTTCATCTCGGGAGATCAATTCATTGGAGAAGGAGAGCCCAGGCATCAGCCCTCTCTTCTTGAGCCAAAAGATCGAACAGAAGGAGCCGGAGAAGAATATACCTTCCACCGCCGCGAAAGCAATGATCCGCTCGGCGAATGAGCCATTTTCAATCCAGCGCAACGCCCAATCTGCTTTCTTTTTGACACACGGCATGGTGTCGATGGCGTTGAGGCAGAAGTCTTTTTCTTTGGGGTCCTTTATATAGGTGTCGATCAGGAGAGAATACGTCTCGGAATGGATGTTTTCCATCATGATCTGAAAGCCATAGAAGAATTTGGCCTCGGTATACTGCACCTCGGCGACAAAGTTCTCCGCCAAGTTCTCATTGACGATGCCATCGCTGGCGGCAAAGAAAGCGAGCACGTGCTTGATGAAGTGCCGCTCATTGTCATTGAGCTTCTCGTGCCAGTCCATAAGGTCCTGACTGAGATCGATCTCCTCGGCTGTCCAGAAGCAGGCCTCCATCTTCTTATAGAAGGCCCAAATGTCATTGTGCTCGATCGGGAATAGGACAAAGCGTCCAGGGTTTTCTTTCAAAATGGGTTCCGTGCTCATGTCCATAGGCCGCGTTTTTTTCAAGTTTGTTGAGTGTCTCTAAGCTCATGCATCACCCGAAGGGTCAAGCGTGAAGTTGGACCCATCGTTTCTGCATACATATGACGATAACTAATAATATATAAAATTTCCTAATACTTACTGCGCTAGTAGGTAGGGGCTTACGTATTCACGATTACCTTATGCTCCAACATATTAGGGGATTACCTTATATCAGATGGCGAGAGCTAATTTAGAGAAAAGAGAAAATGAGGGTCTGATTAGTTATTAACAATATGTTAATAAAATATCTAATTTGTTGACAATCATTATATAAGTAAATTATGTAATGTGAATGGCCCGTGGATTGGGTCACGTTAGCCCAGGGAGCGTTAAAAAATTGTTTGCCTAAGATCCTCCTTCCGACTCGATTTAACACAAGTTGGTTTGATCTTTGTAGCTGCTATGGACTAAGCGAAAAGGTCTTAAAATGAGTAGCCGTCGAATCGTTTCGACGGCTTCTTTTTTTGGCATTCGGCCAGGCGCCGGGTCCAAACCATCCGGGAATGCCGTGGATCAGCCCTTTCCACGGCCTATCAGCCATTTACCAGTTCCTTCGTACCTTTTGGCTTCTTTCGCCAAGGGATGGATCTCGAACGTTTGACCGTCATATGCACTAGTTTTCCAGGTGTCGAGCAGGACATCAAGTGGGAACATGACCTGTGCTTTCTCGTAGGCAAGAAGATGTTTGCCGCTACCGGACTACACCGAGATTTCAATGTATCATTTAAGGTCACGCCGGAGAAGTTTGCCGAGTTGGTCGAGCGCCCTGGCATCATACCTGCTCCGTATTTGGGGCGCTATCACTGGGTATCGGTATCCGATGGACAATCCCTAACGATCGCAGAGTGGGAAGCCTTGCTGAAAGCTTCCTACCAAGCTGTATTTGATAAGCTACCCCGCAAGGTGCGCCTGTCCCTCCAAGGGGACCCGTGATACCTGCTTATCGAATCACACTCACCTTGCGGCTGATGATCTCATCTCCCGTACTAAATTGGACCTGGTAGACACCCGGGGCAAAGGACTTCGTACTGACCCGCATCCAGTTTTTGCCTGCCTCCAGCTCATAGGGCTGGGTGACGATCAGTTGGCCTCCTTGATCGATGATCCGGACGTGGCTCTGATGTGCTTTGGTGGCGATCACCTCGATGTAAAAGTAGTTCTTGTAGGAGGGGTTCGGATATACATTGACGGTCGTGACGTCATAACAATCCCTGCCGCTGACCACATCCTGGGCGATCATCTCCTTCAGGCCGTCTGCCTCTACCTTTGACAGTCTAAAATAATTGTGCTCATTGAGCTTTCGCGGGAGCAACTCTTCATACGAGGAGACCTGGTCATAGATATTCTGTGGCTCGACTTGCAGGGCCTTACTATAATTGTACCCATCATAGCTGTATTCCACGAGATACGACTCCAAGGCAAACTCGCCGGTACTCTCCCACTTGATGATTGGCTGGCAATTTTCATCGCGATCCACCCCAAAGCTGAGCAACTCCACCGGCAGCAAGCCGGCAGGACCAAATAGCATCTCGCCCCAGAGGCCGATACCCCGGCCTCCCGGATTACCTCCAATAGCAGCCTCGTGATACACGATGGTCACCGAGTCGATGATCAATTGACCGAAGTCCACTAGTATGGATCCCGCGTCCTGATTTTGTTGGGACGTACCATCTCCATTAGGCCCACTACTACCACCCAGAGCCTGTGCTGTGTTAGACGACACACCCACAGTAGGCATGGTCGACAAGACAGACAAGACCGGCAAGGCCGTCGAGTCGTTGGCGTAGATCACCAGGCTGTCCTTTCTTCCGGTGGCCTGATCGATGTCAGAAATCTCAAATTGCAGGCAAGCCACCGGCTTGCTGAACCGAAGTTTGGCCACCACTGGCGAGGTACCCTGGCCAGGATCAGGATCGAAGATCAAGCCCAAGTCCAAGTTCTGTCCAAAACGCCATATCGTATCCCCATCAATGTAGGGGGACTGCAGGTCAAATGCAGCAAACGACCCCTGCGCCGTGGTCGACACCTCCATGTCGACATCCACGCTGTCAAGAAACCCTACCATCGGTACGCGAAACGTGCGATGCTGATCGCCGAGCGGCCACAGCTTATCTTGCCAGGAGAGGCTGCTCAGGGGCCCAGAACAGTCTTGGGCCCGGCCGACCCCGATCAAGACAAAAAACATCATGATGACCAAAGTAACCAGCCTGGCCATCGTACCGTCTAAAACACTGTACTTGGTTGTATTCATATTACACTTTTCTATAATATAAACCTCTGCAAATTGCTTGCCAATGCTTTATGAATGTCAGATTTTAACAATATGTATCGGTTATTGTCTAGCTAGCTGCCAATTGCACCCTGGAAAAGCATCGGTTTGATGGCAACCCGTGCAACTGCCAAACGCCTTGCCTACGTGCTGGCGACAACGTACTTTTATGTCAACACTATTCCTACCTGATGACCACTAAGCGACAGCTGGCCGCCATTATGTTCTCTGACATGGCCGGCTTTTCCAGTATGCTCTACACCGACAGACAATTGGCCGAGACGGTCCGCGAGCGACATCGGTCCACCTTGCAGCGGCTGCACGAGCGATATCGGGGTGGATTGATGCAGCACTTTGGCGATAGCACCCTAAACATCTACGATAGTGCCGTCGCTGCCGTCGAGTGTGCCGTGGCGTTGCAACTAGAGTTGCGGCAGGCACCGGAGATACCTCTGCGCATTGGCATCCATACGGGTGAAGTACTGCACGACCAGGCAGGAGCCTATGGAGATGGACTGAGTGTGGCCAGCCGCGTCGAACGCCTATGTCCGCCCGGGGCGGTCTTCATTACTGCCAAAGTCTATGATGACATCAAGAACCATCCCTGGTTGACTGCTCGGTCGGTAGGCCACTTTGACCTCGAAGATCTCAAGCAGACCCTAGAAATCTACGTGGTGACTAATCGAGGGTTGGTGGTCCCAACTGCGGGTGCCCTGCGCCAGACCCAATCGGAACAAGACTCGGAGGAAGAGGAACCCATTGCCACAACGCCGATAGGCGGCAAGAAAAGACGTGTGGCCTCCTTCCTAGCCCTGCTCTTTGGTGGCTTCGGTGTACATCGGTTCTATTTGGGACAGCGGTTCAAGGGTGTGCTATACTTCGTCTTCACCGGCATCATGCTCATCGCGTCGATCGTTGAAGAGGCTCCTTTTATCCTCCTTGGTTGGATCCTGCCTATCATCGATGCCATCCTCTTTGCCGCCATGCCGCGGGTAGAGTTTGACGCAAAATTTAATGGGGGCAAAACCTCCAAAAGAGTCAAGGGCTCGAAACGCGGAAAACGGAAGAAATTGGGCGTACGAAAAAAGGCATCCAAAAATCCGGTTTTTGGCATGCTCAAGACTGCGCTGCGCAAGTACGAAGCAGGCCATTACGCAAAGGCGGTACCCAAGTTTGATAAGGTGCTTGAGCAGGAACCGGAGAACACGGTAGCGCACTATTACCTGGCCTGCTGCTTCTCGATGCTCAGGGACACCGAAGATGCGATGTTCCATCTGACGAAAGCGGTCGAGTATGGATTTGATGACTTTGATCGCATTGAGCGGGAGCGTACGCTCCGGCATGTACGAAATACCGCTGCCTTTAGCGAGCTGCGCGATCGTGGGTATGCCCTGTCTCATGCCCTACCCCCTCCCCAACCCGACCTGCTCAGTCAGACGGACAGTCTGCAGCTTTCTGCTCTAGAGCAGATCGAGGCGCTAGGCGACCGGCTGGAACGAGGAGAATTGTCGCCCGGCGAGTTTGAATCGGAGAAGCAGCGGATACTCGGCAAGTAACCTACTTGCATATCTCCAGCCGCCTGACAGCCATGATAGATCTACAGCCCACTTTAGCGGATGATCTGGTCTCCCTTCGGCCACTGCGCCCGGACGATAAGTCGGCCCTTTATCGAGTGGCCTCCGATCCGCTTATCTGGGAGCAGCATCAGATGAAGGATCGCTGGCAGCCACTACCTTTCGATCGATTTTTTGAAGAAGCCCTGGCCTCCGGCGGAGCACTGATTATCTCGGAAAATCCTTCGGGTAAGATCATCGGCAGTTCTCGATATCAACGAGTGGGACGCAACCTGGACCAACTGGAGATCGGATGGACTTTTTTGGCTCGGTCCCATTGGGGCGGAAAATATAACCAGGCTGCCAAGAAGCTGATGATCAATCATGCGTTCCGATATTTCGATCAAATAATATTTATTATTGACCAGGATAATATTCGATCGCAAAAAGCCGTGCAAAAAATTGGCGGAAGAATAATGTCAGATCAAGAGGCCGCAGGCTTAGACCTGAAATCTTCCAATAATTTGGCGTTTGTCGTAGACCGATATGATTGGAGCAGGGTTCATCATGAGATCGATGGCACGAGGGAATAATAATACCCAAATCATGCATTAGACAATCTATTGAGAAGCCACCCCTAGGACTCAAGGCACTTCTCCCGTCGAATCTCCAATGCATGACTTTGGTAGTACCTTGTCTCTGAAGTCCTACTTACCATATTGCGCCTTCTTGGGAGGACTATGACTCGTGTCTTATTATCAATTCATTAACACCGCCATAGCATAGGTTAACATATTCAGTTCGTACCTTCATTCATGAACAATCTGCCCAGCAACATATGTAGCATCTGCGCCAACCAAACCCTGCATTGCTTTTGTGTCGAAATCTCATGGGGTCGAACCCCTCTGGCACTTGTGCCAAATTTGGAGAGCCTCTCTTTCGAAGGCAAACTGCAGGGCAAACTAGCTATGGGCATCCGTACCGATTTATGCATTAAACATGCCGCAACATGCACCACTATCAACTTTATTTATTGTTAGGTCTTCTCAGCGCTGGCTGCTTTAACCCGGAATACACATTGTTGTCAAGGCGATACGATGAATTCAGGGGACGGGAACGGAAAGTTTTGGTCATGAAATACTACTCCAGATACTCATCACCTGTCGCCGGCTACTACTTTAAGGTCACGTTGTCTCTTGAATCCCCGGATTCAACCCACATGCTTTGCCGAGGTAATATCGTTGTGCGCAGCCATCCCATGTTCACTGAGTTGGGCAATGCAGGATTCCTCAAGATGGGTGATCAGGTACTGCCTATTGAAATCGTGGTAGCACCTACCGGTTACCACGAAAATCACACAGAGGTCATGGATGTCAACGGCAATACCAGCATTGTACGTACAGAATACAATCTCCTCAAGGGAAGATTTGAGATACCAGTTGCAGAAATTGGCAAGCTGCCCGTGCATCAGCCGTTGACCTTCCAATGCTATGTGCATAATGAACCTGTGAGAATCGACGTCACTGATGAGGATGACCTGGACAAGATCAATTTGTTTGCCGTATCGGTGAAAAACGCTGCTAGGAAAGCACTTAAACAACTGAATCGCTGACCGTTGCCTGTCGGTCTTATCACCCACTTTGAGCCTATTGTTTGATAAAGCGGCCGGTGATTATCTCCCTGCCGTCCACAGTTGCAAGGATGTATGTGCCGGGGGTGAGCGAGTGCACCTCCAATCTCTGAGTATCTGCCCCTAGGGCACCGCGCTGGATCAAAGCACCATCAATGGTATGGATATCGACCCTTCGGACGGATCGACCAGCAGGTAGCTGCAGCTCGACATAATCCGATGCAGGATTGGGGAATACATGAAGTTCTTGCGTGACCAAAGCCGCTTTGGCCACGCTAGTAGCGACACCCCCTGTCTCAATATTGTCCACGCAAAAATAGGTCGGTGTATTTATTCCAAATTGACCGACATCACTCGACGCAAGCGCAAACTGCAGACTGTCCACCGGCCCTAGGTCTGAGAGATCCACGTATTGCCACCCGTCCACGATATAATCCATATCGCTTTCCGAAAATCGAAAATCCGCCAGATAAAAATCAACACTATCTTCCGACAGCTCTCCGTCGTGATATGCCTTGATGGTAAGACGGAAAAAGTCCGGATCCATCCCGGAGGCACCACCAAATTTCTTCGCAAATGAATCGCCATCGCGCATACTTAAAAAGCCGTACGTTCCATTCGTGATGTATAGGCCGTCGACTACCTCACCTTGAAGATCGTCGACCAACGAAATGATATTGGCACCCGTCGCAAAAGAGACCGCATAGGTGTCTGAACCATCTGCCCCTCCACCCGTGATCGCACTATACTGATTAAAAAAACCCGGGGTCACCGTATCACGCATGCTCGATATGGCCCAACCCGTCCAGCTATCAAAGTCGGCACTATAGTCATTTGGTAAAAAAATAGGACCACTGGTGAAACCTCCTCCCCCATCGCTCCCATTGAGAAACACGCCCGTGTCGATCGCAAAATTCTCAAAGTCCGCCAGCTCTTGTGACTGAGCCGCCAGCGCCAGGAGGGTAAAAACAAATCCGTGAATAATTTTCATTCTTTTATTTTTTTGAAGTTTAATTCGATTCCCAGCCGAACATTTCGACCGGGCATCGGTCGCCTTTCTATGATTTGATAAGTCTGATTCCATATATTATCCAGATTCAAGAAAAAGGAGCTGCGCCATTTGCGAAAAGGTCGGGCATATCGAATGTGTACCTGGCCCACTTGAAAGGGATCCAGATCCTCGTTAATGCCCTTAGTGCCACCCACCCATTGATGCCGATAGGATACCTCCCACGAATGCCAAGTGGCCGTAATTCCACTTTTAAACTGATGCACAGGCGTATATAAGAGCTGGCTTCCTTTTCGGATAGAGGGGCTGGTCAGGGCAATTTCATTGGTCGAATGCACCAAATCATATGCTCCGTCATAACGCAGCGAAAAGTCCCCGTTTTGATAGTCCAGAGACCAGCGGGGCTCCAGCCCCCGACTCCATACCCGTGCTACATTACCCACTGACCAAAATGGCCGGCCTGGCTCGGTATACCACAATATCCAATTCTCAATGCGGCGGCTGTAGGCTGTCACTGCCACTCGTGTCGCAAGGTGATCGGTATGCTGGCGGTACTCCAAAGTAGACTCCATGCTCCACCCGGATTCGGGCCGCAGATCCGGGTTGCCCCCCGGGCGCCAATAGCGATCATTCAGGGTGGGGAGCCGGTAGTTTCGGCTTATCCGCGCTTTCCAGGTGAGTGCGTTGCTCCACTGCCAGTCGATCCCCAGTGCCGGCGTCAACGGACCGGTACTGCCCTTCACCAGTGTCTCACGTAGGCTGGCCTGCACCTGGAACTTCCGGTGCGCCCACTGCCAACTGGCAAACAGACCCGAGCGGTGCTCCCTTGGGGGCGTTTCGTATCCATCGGACGAAGCCCAGGAATAATTGTGGGTAGCCCCAATCAAAAGCCGATGAGGACCGTCGATCCACTGACCACTGACCTCCGAAAATATCGTGCGAAAATGGCTAAGCGAAGACAGGCGGATGCCTTCATCAAAATAATCCAATCGCTCGTCGAAGTAGGCAGCCTTGGCCAGCCACCGCCACTTGTCCCCCACCAGTGTAAAGTCAAGCACTCCTCGTGTGGCCTGATCCTCTTGCCTTGCCGCACTCCGCGTCTGTACCAATGTGGGAGGAATCTCCCGGTCTGAATATTGCTGCCAAAAGTGGAGGCCCAATGTCGTAGTAGGTGACGGCCGCCAGTACACATCCTGCATAATATTTAGCTGCTGCAGGGCCGCATTCGATTGCCGCTCCGCCGCCCGACCAGGACCGGGCGTGTAACGGAAATCGTTGTCAGCCTGCTGATGACTGAGCCTCGTGGACAGCGACCACCGCTGACTTCCCAGTGCCCATCGCGCTCGTTGCCGCCGCAGACCGTAGCTGCCCAGATCACCGGACGCACCTACCGACCAGAACTTGTCAAAGTCCGGTTGATGAGCCATGGCCAATACGCCCCCCAGTGCCGCACTGCCCCACAGAGCTGATTGTCCTCCCTTCTGCAGCGTTACTGTACCAACATCCTGCCCAGGGAGCAGAGACAGGTCCACCTGACCCAACATGGGGCTCTGGATCGGCACACCGTTCCAAAGGACGAGGGTGTGACTGGCACTCCCGCCCCGGATCGCAGAGGTGGCCAGGCTCCCAAGTCCGTAGCTCTTAATGAAGCTTCCTGTCTGCCACTGCAGTAGATCTGCCACCGTGGCCGTGGGTAGCCTTGCCAGCACCAATGCATCCCATTGTTGAGATACGCTGCCGACCGATCTGTGCCGTAGTCGGTCCGTCGCCACCTCAAGCACAGGCAACGTGACCACCGTGTCAACTTGACCCGGTAGCTCCAGGCAACATGCCCAGGCCAGCAGCGATAGTGTGATGCACTTTGTTGTCCGCATACGCCGTACTTGGACACCGGCCTGAAGCTACCGCAAACGCTAGGCTGAAAACAGGGAGAGAAACCAGAGCATACGGCTCAAGTGTACGCACCTATGCCCATCGTTAGCTTTTCCGCCGAAAGCCGATGTACTTGTCTCACCTGGCAGGTCTTCTGGCTCGTTTCGGTACTCGGCGCCTTCCCATCTACCTATAGACAGTGGCAAAGATTGCCGAGACCTTGTGTGAAACTTACAGCAGCGGGGACTGCTCCGGATTTACACCGGATTCCCTCTTAGCTTCCGTCTGTCGAAGCACCAGGCCAATCAAATATAGCAAGTAATGGGGAAGTGAAGACCGCGTCGATTTTGGTCTGATGCACCTACGGCTATCAGACGGAGAGAAACTCTGTACACTTTGCAGCAAATGTAGAAATGACCACCGGCGCTCAGCGATCCAGCGTTGGGCAAGGGCAAAAAGAACGGGTCCCTGCTACCGACCATCTCCGGTGTAGAGGATTTTGCCGTCTTTGGGAGCCTGTGGCCAGGGAGTTTCACCGGGTGCCCACGACTGGGGCTGCGCGTCACGGATACGTCGGATGTGATTCTTCAGCCAGTCCGGGGCATCTCTATCCTCGGACTGACCATACACCCAAGGAAGTGCGGGGGACATCAGCAGGCTCATGTCTGGCAAGGGTGGACGCTCCGCTCCTATCGAATCCAAACGCAAGCGCAGTGCTTGTACCACCTCAGGTCGATCGTCGGCTAAGTCCGTCGTTTCACTGGGATCTTGCACGATATTGTATAGCTCGCTGCCAATCAGTTTGTACTCCCCGCGGCGGATGGTCGGACGACGCACGCTCCCGGAGACTTCGAAAACGATCTCTTGGCGTGCGCTTTCCGACTCTCCCAGCAAGACCTCTGTCATATCTATGCCATCCACACCGACCGTGGATCCACCGGCGATATGAGCAAATGTGGGAAAGAAGTCGGTGATGTGCATCAGCTGGTTGCTTTCCCCCGGGGACACTTTACCGGGCCAACGGACCAGGCAGATGACCCGCACGCCACCTTCGTAATTGGTGTTTTTGGTCCCCCTGTACGGGGCATTCATGTTTTCGCGAAGGCCGCCATTGTCATTGCAAAATACCAGCAAGGTGTTTTTGGCGTATCCGGCCTGATCCAAAGCGCCGGTGATTCTGCCGACGGCATCATCCAAGCACTTTAGGGCCGCATATCTGTTGGAGAGTTGATCGGTATATCTCGGGATGGACTCCAAGGGGCCATGAATGGCATTAAATGGGACATAATAGAAAAACGGCCTGCTGTCGGAGCGCCTGCGGTGATCGGCAATGAGTCTGGCCACTTCATTGGCAATGAGATCGGTGGTGTAGCCCTGCTCGTAGACCGGTTCTTGATTGCGATGCCAATCGTAGACGGCAAACCTGGCCGGGGCATTGTGCGGGATCGTATAGTTCGTGTAGTCGATGCCCCAAGCATAGTGCCCGTATTGGTGCATGAAACCCTGCCCCATCGGCAAATGCTCCGCCAACCACTCGCCGCAATGCCATTTGCCGGCAATAGCCGTATGATATCCCAGGGCTCCCAGTTTTTCGGCGATGGTCACTTCATCCGTGCTTAACGCGTGGATGCGACGAGTTTCTTCACCCTCCGAATTGACGGCCAAGCTCAATCCTAGTTTCGCCAGGTAAGACGGCTTGCCAAAGTCCTCGGATCGCCAGTCCGTCCAGGTCCGAAATGGATATCGGCCCGTGAGAAAGGCGGACCGGCTGGGTGCGCAGACGGCATGCACATAAAACTGGGTGAGACTGAGGCTCTGTGCCTTCAGGGCATCAATGTGGGGGGTCAGCATCGAATCTGCGCCGTTAAAGCCCACCTCGTTCCAACCCATATCATCGGCAAGGATGAAGACAATATTGGGCTGTACCGGGGAGCTCCCATCGGTATCAGGGGCAGATTCGCAACCTAGTAACGCAAGACCTAGCAGCACGGCCAGGCCATGCATAGATCTCCTGCGATATCGTTGCTTTGTCCTACACATCACAAATCTTCACTGCTTCTCGCAGCCCAGTCAAGGCATCGCCGGTGGGTATCCATTCATGCCCGACATAACCGGCATAGCCATGGGTCAGGAGCGCCTTCATGACCGCTGGATAATTGATCTCTTGCTCCCAGTTGACTTCGCCCCGGCCTGGCACGCCGGCGATCTGCACATGGGCGATATAGTCCTTGTACTTCTCGATATGGCTGATGAGATCCCCATCCATGATCTGGATATGATACACGTCAAATAACAAGCGTAGGCCGGGTGAGCCCACCGCCTTGATGATCTCGACACAGTAATCGATATGGTCGCCCTGGTATCCGGGATGGCCCTTGCGTGGCTCCGCCACTCGGCTGTTGAGTGGCTCCAGTACCATCGTCACCTGGTTCTTTTCCGCCAACCCGGCCACTTTCTTGTAACCCTCAATACAATTTTTCATGCCCTCCTCCCTTGACACGCGACTGCCGCCGGGCTCATCTGAGGTGTCGGCCGCCCCGGTAAAGGTCATGACATTTGGAAAGCCGGCCGCTGCGGTCGCCTCGATGGCCTTCTCCAGGGCAGAGATGCACTCCGCATGATGATTGGTATTGTTCATCCCCCGAATGAAGCTATGTGATCGGGTCGCGGCACAGACCAACCCATTTTTCTTGAGCAGGTGCCATTTGTCTACGGGAAAAAGCTCGACGCCTGCCACCCCCAGATCTACCGCATGGCCAACCAAGGTCTCCGCCGACCACTTCGGTCCCATAGACATAAAGGGCCAGGCAGCGATCACCTGGCGAATCTCACCCTGCCCGCTAGTTCCACGCAGGAACCTTCTCCTCGAAACGTCTCTCATGTACCTTTTGCTGAAAGCAATAAATTAAGGATTATGCCTCACTATTTATTGGCCTATTTCATCTGGTAGAGGGAATCCTTTCCCTTCCTATTCTCTTGCCATCCCGGTCAAATATCCGTGCAATCGCCCGTCTTTCGCAGAAGCTTCTTACTTTATGGTATGTGCAATTTGTCATTGATCCGGCTGACTCCCCTTCTCCTCCTTCTATCTATTTTCCTGGGCTGTAAAGCGCCCGACATGTCCGCTGACCCACCCAATGTGGTACTGATCATCACCGATGACCAAGGGTATGGGGATCTCGCTTGTCACGGCAATCCATACATCCAGACGCCTGCGCTGGATGCGCTGCACCGGGAGTGCGTGCGCCTGACCAACTTTCACGTCAGTCCCACCTGTTCACCGACCCGGGCGGCACTGATGACCGGTCGATACAACAATCGGACGGGTGTATGGCATACCATCGCCGGATGGTCCCTGCTGCGCGAGAATGAAAAGACCCTGGCCGATATGTTTCACGAAGCTGGATATACGACGGGGGCCTTTGGCAAGTGGCACTTGGGTGACAACTATCCTTTTCGAGCTGGAGATCGGGGGTTTTCGCATACGGTGGTGCATGGTGGCGGTGGGGTACAGCAAACTCCGGACTATTGGGGCAACGACTACTTTGATGACACATACCTAAAGAATGGCGAGCCCGTACCGTATGAGGGCTATTGCACGGACATCTTCTTTGATGAGGCTTTGAGATTTATGGAGGACTCGCGAGATCAGCCCTTCTTCTGCTACCTGACCACCAATGCACCCCATGGGCCGTACCATGTGCCGCTCGCATATCGCGATCTCTATGCAGACATTGCCGATGACGACATATTGGCGGTGCAACGTCGATTCTGGGGCATGATCACCAACATCGACGAGAACATCGGACGCCTGCGACGGAAGCTGGTCGACCTCGAAATCTCGGACAACACACTACTCATCTTTATGACTGACAATGGTACCGCAGCTGGGCAGCGAGAACGAGATGGAAAAGTCTATGGCTACAACGTGGGTATGCGAGGCGCCAAGGGCAGCCAATACGATGGAGGCCATCGTGTGCCATTTTTCCTCTATTGGAAAGACGGTGGCCTGACCGGAGGGCGTGATATTGAAACCTTGGCGGCACACATCGACGTGATGCCCACCTTGGCCAGCCTGTGCGGAATTGCGCTGCCCGGGGAGCACCAGCCTCTGGACGGAATGGACCTTTCGCCGTTGCTACACGGCTCTTCTGATTCCTGGCCAAGCCGTACACTTATCACGGATTCACAACGGATACAGGTGCCAGAGAAGTGGAGACGATCGGCGGTCATGACCCAGCGATGGCGCTTGGTCGACGGCGAGGAACTATACGATATGCAAGCAGATCCCGGACAGCGCACGGATTTGGCTGCCCAGTACCCGGACCAGGTCAAAACCATGCGATCAGACTACGACCAATGGTGGGCCAGCATCTCGCCGGACTTTGCAGATGAACCCGCCTTTAAGATTGGGGTCGAGACCGTGGGTCCCGTGCACCTCACCTGCCACGATTGGCATGCCGAAAATGGGGTCCAGCCCTGGCATCAATGGCATGTGCGCGACGGCGTCAAGGGCAGGGACGACATCGGCTACTGGACCCTGGACGTCGTGGAAGCGGGTGACTACCGAGTGTCCCTACGCCGGTATCCCGTGGAATCCGGGCTGCCGATCAACGCCGATACACCCGGTGTCTCCATCGACGAGGAGCCGGGACTGGAGGTGGCCACACCGCCCGGTAAGGGTTTGCAACTGGCCAGTGGGTGGGTGCAATTTGGTGAGGCTGAAAAAATTGAAGGTGAGGTGGCTTCGGGTGCTGGAAGTCTTGACCTTACTGTCACATTGCCCCAGGGCAAAACCACCCTGACAGCGGGTTTTAAAGATCGATCGGGCCAGGACTGTGGTGCCTACTACGCCTCCATTATCCGGCAATAGGCTACTTGGTGAGATGATCCCAGAGTAGATGGTACACGTCTGGGGCATGCACGTCAGCAGGCGGCTGGTTACCCCCCCAATTGCTGATCAACAGCGGTCGCTCCTCAGCAGATCCGTCCACCCTACCGTGTGAACCCCTGATCAGCGCAGCATCGAGTGGGATCACATCCATCAAGTACCGCATGCCCATTTTCTTGCGCACTAGCCGTGACAGGATCTTGAGCTTGGGAAATGACAGGGAAGGATCAACAAACATCTCCACCGGATCGTAGCCTGGCTTTCGATGAATATCGACGGTGCGGGCAAAGTCAGGGGCCAACTCATCCACCTCCCAATAATAATAGGTGAACCACGCATCAGGAGTGGCCACAGCCAGAAGATCGCCGGAGCGACGGTGCGCTAGACCCAACGATGCCTGTTCCGCTTTGTCGATCACCCGGTCGACGCCAGGTAAGGCTGACAGTGCCGATTTTACGGCCGGCAAAATATGCTGATCATGAACGTAGACATGAGCCACCTGATGATCGGCCACCGCAAAAGCTTGGCTTGCACCCGCATCGAGTAGCTCGCCATCCCCTTCCTTTCGAATCCGAAGCCAGCCCTTGCTCCGCAACATACGATTGATGTGCACGGGCTGGTCGACCTTCGCAATGCCGTATTCGGACAGCACGACTACTCGCGCCCCCTGCTGTTCATAGTGCATGACCAGGTCCTTGACAACCGCGTCAACTTCCCTCAGATCAGATGCGACTTTTGTGAGATCCGGTCCAAACCGCTGCAGATTGTAGTCCAGATGGGGCAGATAGATCAGCGTAAGGGTGGGATCATATTTGTCATCGACGTGCAATGAAGCATCGGCGATCCAGCGAGACGAGGCAATGGAGGTAGCAGGCCCCCAGAACTGAAACAGCGGGAAGCCACCGAGGGCCTGCTGTAGCTCCTCGCGGAGGTCAGCGGGCTCGGTGTAGATGTCTGGCAGCTTCAGGCCATCGGCCCTGTATTGCGGCCTTGGCGTGGCCGAGTAATCCACCGTCGAATACATATTGTACCACCAAAACATGTTGGCACAGGTAAAGGATGGATCCAGTCGCCTGGCTTCCTCCCATATTTTGTTGGCCTCCACCAGTCGATTGCTCTGCCGCCAAAGCTTGACTTCGGCCTCGGCTCGAAAATACCAGCCATTGGCCACGATACCGTGCTCGGCGGGCATCTTGCCCGTCAGATAGGTTGCCTGAGCCGTGCAGGTGACCGCCGGCAGCACAGGCTTGATGGATATCCTACGCTTCCTTGCAGACCAAGACGTCAAGAAAGGAGTATGTTCACCGATCAAGCTGGGGGTCAGACCAACTACATTGATGACGGCCGTCTTATGCATGTCCTCAGCCGTAGTTTTGCAGCACCCAGTCCAACTCGCGACAGATCGACTGGTTGAGATCCGAACGCAGATCCTCAGGCAAGACTTCCCAGGTATACGTTTCCACTTCTAAGTGGCGGGTGATTCCCTCCTGCCGTACCTGAGACAGCACTGCGAGAATGGCACCTTGGGTCGAATGCAGATGCTGATATTGCTTTTCAAAAATGGGTACGTGGAAATGGGTCCGCCATTCCTCTACGTCAGCACGGTCAATCTCCTTGAGAGCATGGTGGAGGTCACGATATTGTTCCAGGCGGCCGGATGATGTACGCGCGATAACCTGGTGCAGGTATGTCGACTCATTGAACGCCTCAAAGGCCGTTCGGACCCGGGCCCGCTCGCTCTTGTCCGTGGGTAAGTCGGCCTTCAGTGCAGCACTGATCTGGATCTTACCAATCCCTATGCCGGCATGCTTTAGGGCGGTAAATACTTCCTGTGGCGACTCGTAAGCGACAGCAAAGTGACACACGTCATAGCAAATTTGGATGTATCGCAGTACACATTCCCTCGCCTTGTGGTCGTCGTAAGCAAATCGCTCCCGAAACATATCGATGCCGATCGGCAGCATTTGATCCCGATAGAAAGCCAGTACATCCTGCGTATTCTCTAGTGATCCATCGGGTTCTGGCTCGATGTCCAGGTGCAACCATTTGCCCGTACGTTGCTCGATCTCGTGGAGGTGCAGCGCCACCTCCGCCAGGTGTCTAGTGCCGGCCAAGACGGCCCGGGCATGCTCGTCTGCCCCGGAATACCAGTACTTGTAGGAGATCGGAGAGGTGGAAATACCGCCCTCCATATCCTCCGGCAAAAGTTGGGCAAGGATGTCAAACAATCGCTGGGTGTAGTCTCGCCGATCGGTCGTGGTCCAGTCCGGACGATGCACCGTATCCTTGACAACCTGACGGTGAAATCCCCCGTAGGGGAATCCGTTCATGGTAAAAACGTAGATCCCGTGCTCCGCAAGCCACCCCTTTAAGTGAGTCAGGAGGGCACCCTCCAACAATTCGCGGCTAGCCACATCCGACAGCCGAAGCCCAAGCCCAAAGGGGGCTTCCGGTGAAACATGACGCTTGACAGGCAAGGTGTGCTGCTGCAGACTGGCAAACACCTCATTCCAATGCTCACCGGGATGAATGTTGGTACAATAGGTCAAGTGATGTTCAGTGCCTAATCTCATAACTACCGCGCAGTTGGCTCCATCGAAAGAGACTTGACCAAATCAATGGATTGGCCAATTAAGGCCGGCCTCATCTCATGGACCTCGACACCCCTACCCAATTCGGACAAAAGCATTATGGTCAACTGACCGCCCAGATGCTGTCTAAATTCCTCCAATCCGTCAAGTATCGTCCACTGCCCCTCGGGTCCCCCATGTTCCAGAGCCGAATGATAGATGGGCAAACTTAACCGCTGTAATAAGGCTAACACCCGCTCCATTTCGCCCCTCTTCAAATGGCCATTGAGGTGAGAATAGGCGACGTCAATGGCCATACCCACGGCCACCGCCTCTCCATGCCGGAGTTCGTAGTCGGTCAGTTGCTCCAGCTTGTGCGCCGACCAATGACCAAAGTCCAGTGGTCGCGAGGAGCCCATTTCAAAGGGATCTCCGCTGGCGATGTGCTGCAGATGATGCTGCGCGCATCGAAAGATGAGATCTTCCATGGCCTTGAGCTTGCGCTCGACCAAGTCTGGCACCATGGCCTCGATGTCCTCGAAAAAGGTGAGGTCCTTGATCAATGCCACCTTGATGGCTTCCGAGATCCCCGCTACCCAGTCGCGATCGTCCAAGGTTTCCAAAAACAAGCTGTCGTTGATCACGGCGTAAGGCGGGGCAAAGTTTCCGATGAAGTTTTTCTTTCCAAAGGCATTGATACCGTTCTTGACCCCCACGCCAGAGTCATTCTGCGAGAGGACGGTAGTGGGAATCCGTACATGCTTGACCCCTCGATGTGCGATGGACGCGGCATAACCAACCATATCCAAGACGGCTCCCCCTCCGACCGCAACAATAGCCGAGTGGCGGTCAATGCCGTAGACCTCTGTATCCGAGAGGATCTGATCCACCCAGCGCGATTCATTCTTCACTTGTTCTCCTCCCGGCACGACGACTGGATCACACACGATGTCTACACAGGCCATTTGACCCTGGCCGTAGTGGAGGATCTGTGCAGCCAGCTCCGGATGATGCCTTACCAGTCCATCATCAAGCACAACATAGCACTTGGCCACATCTGCCAGTACGGAGGCTACCAGATCATTGTCTGGCTTGAATATGCCTTGGTCAAAGAAGACCGGATACTTGAATATGATTTCAAACTGCTGCTCTATCCTTCGGCGCATAAGCCGCCTAAGTTACTGCAAACCACTTTCCCAATGCAAATGAAATAGGCAAAAGTAGTAGGACACCCAGTGCCAGTGTCCAATGCGCAAAGGCCGCCGCCAGGCACGCATTGAGGGGAATAAGCGCCAACACACCTGCCTTGACCGCACTTCTCACATCCAGCGCCGCCAGCGTACGTCTAGCCTTCATCAACGGCGGAAGGATCAACAGGACAAAGAAAACTACGAATAGGATACCCGCGACCACGCGATCCGAGTAGGATGAGATCAGCGCGATTAGCACGATGGCGACCACCACGTATATCGACAGCGCAGCTGTGATATTGCTCCGATCACCGCCCGCTACCTCTCCCCGACTAATCAATGTGATAGCCGTGATGTACAGGATGGGAAGCAGGGCCAACGGAGCCCAGTGCCAGAGAGCAAGGGGGACCAGACTCATACCCAGGCAAAGGTTAGCACCTCGACAAAGTCCCATATTGATGGGTCCCAGCCAATCCTTGTGCTTTGTCCAAGCATCGTAGCTGATCACCAGTATCACGACGACCAAGGCCACCAACCCGCTCAACAGCGATACTTGGATGGCAGCGAGCACTCCCATGAGTAGCCAAATCGCCGACCAGACTCCGGCTAGCCGCCGGCTGACCACACCACTCGGAATCGGGCGCTCCGGACGCTCGTGTGCATCGAGCTCAGCATCAAAATAATCGTTGAGTGCCACGCCTCCACCGTAGAGGCAGATGGTAGAGAGCACGAGCCAAGGCAGGCCTGCCGGTATGTGTGCGAGGATTTGATGCAGCCCTTGCCAATCAGACCACAAACCTACGATGGCCGAACCAGCTAGAATATCAGCAACAGCAGTGGGGAGATTGGGAGGACGCAATAATCGGATCAAGCCCCATATCCTCGTTCCCATAGGCGCCAGACGTACCTAGTTGGTGATCACATTGGAGTCCGCCGTATCGATCCTGGGGGTCTGTCCACGGAGGACGGAATTGCCCTGGTAGAGCTCGCTCTGATCCAGCCCCGCAGACGCCATCCAATCTGCTTCATTAAACTGGCCACTCTGGCCGTAAGCTTCGAGGGCATTCTGATAGCAGACCTTATGCACATCATCTGCGGGTATGCCCCGCTCCAGCATCAGCTCGGCTGTCTTGGGTACAGCCAGGGGATCACTCACTCCCCAATCCGCGGAGCTGTCGACGATAATCCGCTCGGAACCGTACTGGCGCACGACCTCTACCATACGTTCGTTACCCATCTTGGTGAAGGGGTAAATGGTGAATGCCGCGTAGAACCCACGATCCAACACTTCTTTGACCGTCTCCTCGTTATTGTGATCAATGATCACCATGCTCGGTGCCACTCCATGCTCCAGGCAGAGATCCATGCTGCGGGAGGTCCCCTTCTTCTTGTCCCGATGAGGGGTGTGTACCTGAATGGGGATATTGAGTTCGTGGCCAAGTTCGACCTGCAGATGGAAGAACTTCTCCTCGACCGCGGTCTGGTCATCAAAACCGATCTCACCCACACCCACGACGCCCTCTTTCATGAGAAACTTTGGGAGTAGATCCATCACCTGCTCGGCAAGGGGCTCATTGTTTGCCTCCTTGCTGTTGAGGCCAATGGTGCAGTAGTGCTTGATACCAAATTGGCTGGCACGAAAGCGCTCCCACCCCACCAAGCTGCTGAAATAGTCCTTGAAAGTACCGACCTCCGTTCTCGGCTGGCCCAGCCAAAAGCTGGGTTCGATGATGGCGACAATGCCCGCTTTGGCCATGGCCTCATAGTCATCCGTCGTGCGGGAGGTCATGTGTATATGCGGATCAATCCAGATTTGCTTCTTCTGCTCCATGTCTTCTAAATCTTAATGTTACTGCGCCTGGGCTTTAGCTTCATGCCAGGCACGTCCAATGCGTTCCCATGTCCATGCGTCACCAGCCTTGGATACCAGCTGCGAGTGCTGGGCCAACAGTGTTTCGGCACTTGGTGTCTCTGCTTCACGGCACACCAGCACAGCGGCCATTTGCTCCAGGTTATCTCCCTCAGTAAACAGGCGCTTAAGATCGTTGATAATCGCTTCATTTACAAACGGGGAGACCACGCGCCAGATTTCCGGCATCACGTCCCGACCGGCCGACCACCTCTCATGCGCAAAGTCCGACACGATCCGCGCCAGCTCCGCGTTTCGCCGGTCATCTACCCCTACAATCCGATAGATCGGTAGCTGTGTGAAGGTCACTTTCAGGTACAATTGATTCCAAGCCCCCTCATCCAGTACTTCACTGGGATAGGGATTGTCGAGGGCGACTGCCTCGAGCACACTCAGCATATTGGTTCGCACACCTTCCGCGGCGAGCTTAGTGTATTGCTCAGGAAATGGCAAGAGAGGGAGGGACTTGAAAATGGCCGCCAGTTCTTTGAGATCTGCGGTGTCAAAAAGGCTAAAGATGAAAGCTTTGTGAGACTCGGCATCCGTAATCGGCAACTGCATCAGGAAGAAAATGCGGCAGGCTTCGTCTAGCGTCCACCGGGATATATCTAGTCCGCTTCTCAGCTGTGCGGCCCTGCGGCGGTCCAGCTCCTCCGTGGTCCAGCCTTCCTTTCCTACCCAACGAGGAGCAGCTCCAAAGGCTAGATGCAGGCGATTGAGCGAGGGATTTTCTTGTAGCTTCGAGATCTGGCTTTGGACCCAGTCTCGCGCCGTAGCGGACACTTGCCGATCGAGTATCTCCTTTATCAATGAAGCGGCCTCTGGTTGCATTGACTTGAGCGCATGGTTATTCGGTCGCAAAGTATGGAATTAATGCTGTTTGGAGCTCTGATCTTCGTCAACGCCCTCACTGACTTGGTGTCTACTCCTATCCGGAATAACCTATCAGATGCCGGTCTTGGAATGCAAACGTGCGGCCAGCGGATAGCAGAAGCCGCAATAAGGTCGTAGCTTGGCACTAGTGGAAGCAACAGGGCAATAACATGCGCATCTCATTCGGACTACTGATGCTGGTACTCTTGGGCAGTTGTACCGAGGGTGGGAACAAATTGGACCGGCCAAACATCTTGTGGATCACCATCGAGGACCTGACACCGATGCTGCGTTGCTATGGCGACCCCCTTGCCCATACGCCTAATATCGACCGGCTCGCGGCAGAGGGCGTGAAGTATACGCAAGCCTTCTCGACGGCTGCCGTCTGCTCCCCGGCCCGATCCTGCATTATTACCGGACTCTATGCTCCCTCGCTCGGCACACAACATTTGCGATCGGAGACCGTCGTGCCTGACAGTATCGCACCATTTCCACGACTGTTGCGTGAGGCGGGCTACTACTGCACGAACAACTACAAGGAGGACTACAATTTTGAAGTGACGGGTGCCTGGGACGAGTCCAGCGAAGAGGCGCATTGGCGCAACCGTGATCCCGGTCAACCTTTCTTTGCCGTTTTCAATCTGGAGACCACGCACCAATCACAGATCTTTGGGTCACAAGATGCATACGAAGAGCGCTTTGCCAAATATCTACCTCACATCTCTCCGACAGATCCTGCCCAGATCAATTTGCCCAGCTACTTCTTCGATTCGCCGGAGATCAGAAAGCTCTGGGCCCGGTACTATGACAATGTGCAAATCGTAGATCTGCAGGTACGGGAGATTTTGGACCAGTTGGACGCAGATGGTCTGCGCGACAACACCATCATCTTCTTTTATTCGGACCATGGTACCGGCATGCCCAGGGGCAAGCGGGCCTTATATGACTCCGGACTAAGGATCCCGTTTATCGTGGCGGCTCCGGAGAAATATCAGCGGCACCTCCAGTTGATGCCCGGCACCAGCGATGACCGTCTCATCAGCTTTGTCGACTTGGCCCCCACGATGCTTACGCTACTCAACCTTCCTGTCCCTCCCATCATGCCAGGGAGGCCATTCATCGGCCCAGATGCGAGCGCCGAAAATGCGTATGTATTTGCCACCTCTGACCGGGTAGACGAGGCCTATGAGAATGTACGATCCATCCGCACCAGTGAATACCGCTATATCCGAAACTTCTATCCGCACCTTCCGCTGATTCAGCCCAATTATTACTCAGATCAATCCGAGATCCTGCAGGAGGTCTACCGCATCCGCGCTGCCAGCAAGGATCTAACCCCCGCACAGGCATCGATGTGGCTACCCCGTCGTCCCGTGGAAGAGCTTTACCACCTGCCATCCGATCCCGAAGAAACCCACAATCTTGCCACAGACCCTTTACATGCTCACGAGCTCACCAGACTACGGGCCCTATGCCGGGAAGAAATGCTCAAGACGCGCGACAGCGG
Organism: Saprospiraceae bacterium; assembly: GCA_965223165.1. GTDB lineage: Bacteria > Bacteroidota > Bacteroidia > Chitinophagales > Saprospiraceae > JABDMH01. The sequence goes on from CBDCVQ010000003.1 coordinate 116,616, forward strand.
TCTGATGCCCGAAGCGTATATGTACCAAGTAGCTGCGCAGACCACTCCCCATGCCAGTCTGCAGGACACGACGCTGTACCCCATGCGGCGCCTTTTGGATCTGCTGGACGACGTCTACGGGGATGCGACCGAGACGAAGATCGTAGCCTACCTCCAGGACCCGCATCCCTTGATCCAATATTGGACGCTGGTAGCCTTGCAATATCGTGACCAAGTGGGCAGTGTTGTCCGCAGGGAGTTGACCCGACTGGCCCAGCAGCCCATCTCCTTGACCTCCATCACGGCGGCGGAGACACTCAGCAGATTTGGCGATGCTGAGACAGCGATTCCCATTTTGCTGCAAGCCATGCGCTCCGACAATCCGTACTGCCTACTGATGGCTACCCGTGCCTTTGAGTTGGCCCAGGTATCGGAAGATCCCTACTTGCGGGAAGCTCGATCCATCTGGCAAGAACTCACAGAGCGGACGAAAGGTCAATGGAAGGGATATGATCTCTATGCGGGCTGGTCGCTTCACCAGGTCTTTCAGAAGAGGGGGCTATAGGCATTTTGGTATGGCGAATTCGCCCACTACCATTAGGCCAACATTTGAGTGCTCGTTTGCATCGGCGTGCGGGACAACTTGGGGGCAACCTCCTTGGTGAGAGGACGGACACACATAGCGGGGTACGAATACTCGGGGTGGCTCCGCAATAGCTCCACATGACGAGCAGTCAGATAAAACCGGATTGTTCCCGATGTAAGCATATCTTGCAGCCTTTTCCGAAATCGATCGGACTCTGTCATGGACCAGGCCTCCACCCGGCTTTATACGACACCCTTCCTCTTGCTGTGCCTGAGTAATGTCCTCTTTTCCGGTAGCTTTAACATGATTATCCCCGAACTACCCAATTTTTTGAGCGAACTGGGTGGTGCCGACTATAAGGGGCTAATCATTTCGCTTTTCACCCTGTCTGCAGGATTTTCAAGGCCTTTTAGTGGTAAGCTGGCGGATACGATCGGCCGTGTGCCGCTGATGATTTTCGGCACACTGGTGTGTGTGGTTTGCAGCCTGCTGTACCCCCTCTTGACCACCGTGGCCGGATTTCTCATGCTCCGATTTCTGCACGGATTCTCGACTGGGTTTAAGCCCACCGCTGCCACGGCCTTTGCGGCGGATATCATACCCGTTCATCGGCGAGGAGAAGCCATGGGCATTATGGGAGTGAGTATGAACCTGGGTGCATCCCTGTTCCCGCCCTTGGGCAGTCACTTGGTGATACACTACTCCATGGACATCATGTTTTATGTCTCCTCCGCCATTGCATTAATCTCCATTGCCATGCTTATGAGTCTACGCGAGACCCTCCCGCAACCAAAGCCTTTTCATCCGCGACTGCTTAAGCTCAGGCGGAATGAGATTATAGAAGTTAGTGCGCTGCCGGTGGCCTTGGTCACGGTCTTCACCTACATGACGTTCGGCATTCTATTGACGATTTCACCCGATCATGCCCAGCACGTGGGTATGACGAACAAGGGTATGCTCTTCACCGGATTTACGGTCATGGCACTCATATCGCGTGCCGTGGCTGGCACCGTGTCAGACCGATATGGCCGAAAGTCCGTCATCAAAATCGGGGTAGTGATGATCGCACTGTCCCTGGTACTGACGGGGCATGCCCAAACAACCACCTCGCTGATGGTGGCTGCCGGAGCACTGGGTTTCTCTACCGGCATCGCTGCACCCGCGGTTTTTGCCTGGGTAATCGACATTAGTCCGGATGACCGTCGGGCTCGATATATGGCCACCGTGTACATTGCACTGGAGGTGGGTATCGGATTTGGTGCCTTATTTTCTGCCTGGGTATATGACAACAATCCCGACTTCTTCATGCGGACGTATTATATCGCCGCCGCGCTGACGCTCATACCAGGTATCTATCTGCAATTCTTTTATAGTCGTCCAATAAAAACCTCTCCCTCCGAACGTGTCTGATGACCACTGGCTAAGTCTCCGGTGCCATTTTCTCTACGGGACTTACCTGATTTAGTACCCCAAATAGGCTCATCATATTTCAGAGGGTTGTTCCCAACATAATATCCCCATGTCGGCCATCCGATCCGGCACCGTATCAGAGGAAAAATACAGCAGGGCACACTACCGTAGAAAATAAATTGCCTCTACCTTGTGGGAGCACCACCAAAGCTTAAATTTTGCCTCAGAAAAATATTGTCGGGAGAGGACTAATTAGGGGTATCCTGGTCGTATACAATCCCCTCAAACATTGAATCCCTGTCTACCCAAGATGATGGTAAAAGGGGCAAACTTGTCCCGCAGATGGCCCCCGCAAAAATTGCGGCAAAAACAGGGTCAAAAATTGCCAAAAAAAAAGGTCAAAAAACAGGCGATAAGGTTCATGTCCGGACGGGACCGACCATTTACCCCTCCACCTATGTCTATCAACAAATTACAGGTATAAAATGTCGATGATAAACGAACTACACCCTGAAGGGCACACCAGGATGGGTCACCTATCCCTGTTCTCCGGAGGACGTGATGGCTTTATTTCGGCCAAGCGAGCCAATTGTGCTTGTCGAGTGTCCCGCCTGTCCCCTTGGTACTCAAGATCACCTTCAATAGGCAAACCGACTGCCCCTCGCAACTTTTCGTTCAACACCCCTGTAACAAATTCAACCTTATTGTTCATGCTTTCTCAACATGGCCCACGGCCAATAGTTCACTAACAGCAATTGACAAACATTCCTGAGATGCGCAAATCACCACGCACACGGGCCGCCGATCCATGGTCTGCAATTTGTACCTAGCAGGAGTGCCTGAGCATACAATCATGGAAATGGGAGGATTTAAAACACACAGTGCATTTAAGACCTATTTAGGTGGACTTTCGCAGGGCGATCACGTGGGAGTCATTTCCCGATTTTGGGGTCAGAAGAAGAGCTATTTAAGGGCAATTTAGGGGCAAAATTTGTCCCCCAGATGGCCCCCGAAGGCCACAAATTTTCATAACGTATTAAATATTAACGCATTACATAACAGGGTGGTTGTCGGGAGAGGATTCGAACCTCCATCTCCAGAGCCAAATTCTGGCGTCCTGCCCTTAGACGACCCGACAGCATCCCACCGGGCCAAATAAAAAAAACCCAGTCAATACCGTCATTGACTGGGCTAATTATCTTAGACAATTATCCAATCAACGGACCATATGGATGCTCTGTTGACAAAAATGCATATCTGTATTTCTTTTAATCATTTTCAATGCCTATGCTGCAATGATAGATTAATCAGAGGACAATGTCAAATACCACGCTCATAAATGATTTTGCGCAGGCCATCTTAGCGCCTCTTGCAAGTCTGATCGGGAGGACATGCTGTGCAGGGGCTACAGATTGAGCCAGTAATTCATCTTCAACACGAGCGTACGACTCTTTGGTCCCCAGACCTCCACGGCATAATTATCCGAATAGACCAGGAAGATATCCGAAAGCGGCTTGAAGCGCCACTGAAAGCGGCTGTTGATATTAAAGTTGTCCTTCTGTGTATTGTATTGCAGGAACGTGGTCCAGAATAGATTTTTCGTAAAATTAAATTCGATCCGCGGCCCAATCAGCACAAGGTTTTCTGCACCATAGGGATCGGGAAATTCCAACTTGTTATAGACCAGATTAACGGCAAAATTGCCCCACGGCTGTACCCGGTAGCGTAGCCAGAGGGAGGTCTCCAGCCGGGTGCCATTGTAAAAGCTGCCGTACTGCAACCCGGCCCGCCAACTGAAAAACTTACGATAGTCAGAACTGTACATCAGCGAGGCATAATCAAAGGCGTATCGACCGGCCGGAAGTGGCTCGGCATCGGTAAAATCAAACGGAAAAAGCAGTCGCTGATCCTCATGGCCATATTCGAAGGCAAGTCGGGATGTATTGGCAAAATTTGTCAGATAGTTTAGTTCAAATCGATTCTGTAGGAGTGACAGATCATTGTCCAAATCAAGGACATTGCGTGCCCCCAATTGACGCGATTGCACTTTGCTGGGATCTATCGGATAAAAGGTATAGCTGAATCGGGAATACAGATGTTGAAACCCCACGTGAATACTGGTGTCTCGGACAGCATCATAGTGCTCGGAAAAGGGAATCCAACCCATGTCCGCGTAATAATTATCGCCGATGCCCGCCAGGTTAGTATAAGCGCTTATGTGCCGTCCATCGTATCCCCCACCGATATTGTAAAAGTAGTTGTCCCCCTTGAGCCCATCGCTGAAGGACTGCCCATAGCCGCTGAAAGCCTGCCACTTGGCGTCCTGTGAGAGATACTTAAATTCCAGGCCGGCGGTGCGATTGTAGTCGTCGCCCATGATTTCGCTACCGTCCATGCCTTGGCGATTGTGAAAATATCCTTTGACCACTGATCGCTCCATCACCTGCTGCTGTAGCGCCAGCGAGGTATAATTCTGCGCTGGATGTTCATCGGCTGCCCGCGTGTGCATGTTCATTAGCCCCAGCCGGAGATCTTCATTCAGATTGCCGCTCAGGCGCAGTCCGTATAAAATGGGAATGGAATTTCCGTCATCGTCCAGCCCGATCCGGCGGGAAAAGAAGGGACGCATAGGGGGAATACCAAAATCTGAAAACAGGTCGCTGTTTTCCAGAAAAAACAACCTGCGTTCGGGAAAGCGCACATTGAAGGTGGTGAGATTAGTCACCTGCTCATCGACCTCCACCTGGGAGAAGTCCGGATTGATGGTCACATCAAGATTTAGACTGGAAGTGACAGCCACTTTGGCATCCAATCCCGTGCGAAAATCGACCTCCCCTTCGGTTCCCTCCTCAAAGTCCTTGTTGGTGGAGCCCAAGACATAAGGGATGACCGAAATGTTGCTTTTCACCTTGCCCGGAGGTTGATCCCAGTCCAACGCGCCCGTATATCCAAGGTCCATCGTGAGAAATTGAACCGGCACCGGCGCCCAGGTATGCCAGCTATTGGACCGGGGCTCTCCTCGAGTGAAGTTGATACCCCAAGTCGTTTTCTCCGGATCAAATCGCAGGGTCTTGAAGGGGATGGCAATCTCGATCGTCCACCGATCGGCCTCCTGTGCCACGATGGAGACCCACCGATTGTCCCAAGCGGTGTTAAAGGCTGAGTTGCCCGATGATCTGGAATTCATCTCTGCCCGCGTACCTGTGCGACCCGATATGAGCGATTCATACTGCACTCCGGCCGGATTGACGGCAAAAGAAAAACCGTTGCTGGCTTCGTTGACCGGATCGATCAATACAGCAAAAACATCGCCGCCCCAAAACTCCCGGGTATCTCGCTTGAGTGTTGGAATAATGTAGTCGCTCGGGCCCAGGCAAGTCACCCCCAGATACAACGTGTTTTTATCGCAGAGGACGCGCACCTCGGTCTGCATCTCCGGGTCCGCCCGACGATCATCCACCGGAAAAGACATCCAAAAGTCCTGGGCTACATCCGCCTCCTGCCAGATGGACTCGGTGAGTCTCCCGTCGAGTTGAATTCGATCCGTCGTCTGTCGGAGCTGAAGGCGATACCGTTCTTGCTGCTTAGGGGTGCCACCACTTTGTGACAACAGCGACAAGGGCCAAAGCCAGATGAGGAAGGGCATAATACTGCGATACATGGGTCCGCTGAGTAGAGGTTGCTGCCCAAAGGTACGGATCTAAGCCCAAGATGACATTTGTTCATCATACGTGGCATACGTGTATCATACGGATGTACCGATAACAAGGCACGAAATCAGCGGCCATCTGATTTTGGCAGCGCTGCTTATGGCATGGGAGAAAGTCCGGTTTGAGGAGGGTGTGCTCCAATCCCTGGGAATAAGACTACATTCAGGGACTGATCCAGTAATAAAACGTCTGACAATGAGTCTACCCACACCTATTCCCGATCATCTACCGGTGAAGGATCGTTTTCACGGTAAAGTAGCTATCGTGACCGGAGGTGGCGCTGGGATTGGTCAGGCCATCGTGCAAGAGTTCTGTAAGGAAGGCGGCAAGGTCATGTTCTCGGATATTAGTGACCAGGGAGATGTAGCACAAAAGGCCTACACAGCCGCCGGATTTGACACGACCTTTCTGCAGGGAGACATGGCCGACGAAGGATTTTGCCAGGAGCTGGTGCAGGCGACCATCCAGCAGTACGGCGCCATTCAATATCTTGTCAATAACGCCTTCCCCTTTACGGGCAAATCCTTGGAAGCCAGCACGGCCGACTGGATGCGCAGTTTTTCGGCGGGCCCATTGGCATTTGCTCGCACGGTGCAATTTGCCTATCCGCACATGCGGGCTTCGGGTGGTGGGGCAGTCGTCAATATTAGCAGTATATCGGCCCATATCGCACAAAAAGATCGCTGGACCTACAACGCCGCCAAAGGAGCGGTGGATCAACTCACCAAGTGTCAAGCCCTGGATCTGGCCCCCTTCAATATCCGGGTCAACAGCATCGATCCCGGTTGGATCTGGACCAATGAGACGGATAAAGCCGCCGCCCTGGACGGAGGAGGTCGAGAAAAATGGGAGCCCATCTGGGGTCAATATCACATGCTGGGCCGCCTGGGGCGTGCCATCGAAGTAGCACGACCTGTACTATTCCTCCTGAGCGATGACGCATCCTTTATCACGGGGACACATCTGATGGTGGACGGAGGATACCTCGCGATGGGGCCGGAAGGCCATGGTGAAACGACCGTCAACGCCGGCTCTGACTGAGTGAGCAAACTTACCCTCATTTCCTCCAAATTCTAGTTAACATTTGGTTGAGAAAGGCGTTCTACCTTTGATAATTCTAAAACGACGAGGAAGTGGCAAAGACTGAACCTACCCTGCTCACCATAAAGAGCCGAAAGCATGAGACCTACGAGCAACTTTATGTGGAAGTCCATGAGATCATCGAGAGAGCACTCGATATGGAGCAAAAATACCGTGACATCTGCTCGCAAGTGCATCCGATCTACCGGTTGAGTGCCACCAATCTCGTGCATTATCTGGCGTTTCGATCGTTTGACATCGATCACCTACAAGCGGGGTTGCGAGACATTGGCCTTCCTTCGCTGACACATATAGAAGGGCACGTCCTCAAAAGTCTCTACAACCTTCAGTACATCTTGGAAATCCTGATGGGCAAGAAAGAAGTAGATCCTGTGACGCGAGTGATATCGCCAAAAAAAGCCCAGAAGATGCTTCGAAAAAATACGAAGCTTCTGTTCGGCTACAAGTCCAAAAAACGTCGAACTCGGATCATGGTGACCCTGCCCAATACGGCCGCAGACGATCCCGCCTATGTACGCAAATTGGTCTCGCTGGGTATGAACTGCGCGCGTATCAACTGTGCGCATGACGATCCGGAGACCTGGGCTCGCATGGTGGCCAATGTGAAAGCCGCCAGCAAAGCGCTGAAGCGCAATTGCAAGATTGCGATGGACCTGGGCGGACCAAAGCTGCGTACGGGCCCCATGATCGACGGTCCCAAGGTGGTACGCATCCGACCGCAACGTGACGATCGAGGCCAGGTGGTGCAGCCTGCCCGTATCTGGATCGCACCGCCCGACGTGCTGCCACCGAGCAATGCCGATGTCGATGCCATTCTACCCGTCGACGACGTCCTTTTGAGCAAAATGAAACGGGGCAATACCATTCGCTTCACCGATGCCCGGGGCAAGAAGTGCAAAATCACCATCGAGCGAAAGGAAGGGCCCGGCAAGTGGGGTGTCTGCAGTGACTCCGCCTATTTGGAAACGGGCCTGCACCTGACCCTTCATAAGTACAAGCAAACGGGAGAAGAAGTCAGCCGTGTCGGCGAGCTGCTCCCCAAGGAGCAATTTATCACGTTGTTTTCCGGTGACCTGCTCACCCTGCACCGTGACCCACGGCCGGGCGAAAATGCCAAGTATGACGACGCGGGCAAACTAGTAGCTCCAGCACATATATCATGCACCCTCCCCGAGATCTTTGCCGACGTCAAAAAGGGAGAGCCGATCTATTTTGATGATGGCAAAATCGAGGGCGTGATCAAAGAGGTACGTGCCGACGAAATCGACATCAAAATCACCCAGGCCAGAGATCGTGGAGGCAAGCTCAAGGCTGACAAAGGGATTAATCTTCCGGAAAGTCAGTTGTCGGTGGGCGGGCTTACCCCCAAGGACATCGTTGACCTTGATTTTGTGGTGGAGCATGCCGATGTGATCAACTTCTCTTTTGTCAATCGCCCGCAGGATGTGCAGCACCTCTACCAGATACTGGATGAAAAGGAGGCACAGGTTGGGATCATCTTAAAGATTGAGACCCAGGAGGCATTTGCGCAGTTGCCCGCCATATTGTTGGCGGCCATGCGGCGCTATCCGGTGGGCGTCATGATTGCCCGGGGAGATCTGGCGATCGAGACCGGATGGAAGAACTTTGCCACGATCCAACAGGAGATCATGCGTATCTGTGGAGCTGCCCATCTGCCGGATGTGTGGGCTACGCAGGTGCTCGAGTCCCTTGCCAAAAAGGGCACCCCGTCTCGAGCGGAGATTACCGACGCCGCCATGTCGCAGCAGGCGGAATGCGTGATGCTCAACAAGGGCTTCTATATCCACAAAGCTGTCAAGATGCTGGATAAGATTCTGCGGCGGATGCAACGTTTTCAAAATAAGGCTGCCGTCATGCTGCCCCGACTGGAGACCGCCGAAGACCTTCATCTCTCGCACAGGGCTTTCGACGTTTGAGCCCGGTAGCGCGTGGCCGACGGCTCTTCCATCGAGTCTTATTAGCTTGTGCCGATGTCGGGATAGCCACTTGACGATCAGCCTTCTAGCACGGTCAGCCACACACCGCTGATCTACATATTTTAGTATTTTTAGTGGGCTGAACGGCCGACCAGTCATTCGCTTCATCTTAGACTATCTATTCATATGTAATGTCACAATGCAACAACTATATACGGGTTCATAATCGAAGGGATTTCCTATTCAAGTCCGCTCTGGGCTTTGGATCGTTAGGACTGGCCTCTCTATTGGGCATGAATAAATCTTATGCTGCTCCTGGGGCTGCGTCCGTCACCAACCCTGTGCAGCACTTTGCCGCTAAGGCCAAGCGAGTCATCTATCTCTTCCAGAGTGGGGCACCCTCACAAATGGACCTCTTTGACTACAAACCCCTGCTCAATGAGATGTACGGGGAAGAACTGCCCGCTTCCATCCGGCAGGGCCAGCGACTCACGGGTATGACGGCAGGTCAGACTTCCTTTCCCTTGGCGGGAACGCTTTTCGATTTCAAGCGGCATGGCGAGGCTGGCGCCTGGATGAGCGAACTGGTCCCCCATCAGGCCAAGATCGTAGATGAGTTGTGTTTCATCCATTCGATGTATACCGAGGCCATCAATCACGATCCGGCAGCTACCTTCATTCAGACCGGATCACAGTTTCCCGGCAGACCCGCGATCGGTTCGTGGATCGACTACGGGCTGGGTAGCGACAATGAGAACCTGCCGGCCTTCATCGTGTTGATCACAAAAAATAAGGGCGGACAACCACTATATTCGCGCCTCTGGGGCAATGGCTTCCTGCCTTCACAGCACCAGGGCGTACAGTTCAGATCCGGCAAGGACCCGGTGCTCTACCTCAACAACCCGCCGGGCATCACTCGAGAAGATCGGCGTACCCAATTGGACCTACTCCGGGAAATGCACAAAGAACAGTACGATCGTTTTCACGACCCGGAGATCGAAGCCCGCATCGCGCAGTATGAGATGGCCTTTCGCATGCAGCGATCTGTGCCGGAAATTACGGATACCACTGGTGAACCGGATTACATCTATGACCTCTATGGCCCCGACTCTCGTGACCCCGGCACGTATGCAGCCAACTGCCTGCTCGCCCGACGACTCGCCGAAAAAGGGGTCAAATTCATTCAACTCTATCACCGCGGCTGGGATCATCACGATCATCTGCCGCGCCAGATCAGACGTCAGACCCAGGAGACGGACCAGGCATCCGCGGCCCTCATTTACGATCTCAAGCAGCGAGGCCTGCTCGACGACACGCTGGTGATATGGGGCGGTGAGTTTGGTCGTACCAACTACTCCCAGGGCAAGCTCAGCGCTACCAACTACGGTCGCGACCATCACCCCAAGTGCTTCTCGATCTGGATGGCAGGCGCAGGCGTCAAGAAAGGTATCAGCTACGGCAAGACTGATGATTTCAGCTACAACGTCATTGAAAACCCCGTCCATATCCATGATTTCCAGGCCACCCTCCTACACCTGCTCGGCATCGACCATGAGCGCTTCACCTATAAGTTTCAGGGAAGGCGCTACCGGTTGACCGATGTGCATGGAAAGGTGGTGAAGGATGTGTTGGCTTGAGTCGAAGACGGTTGACGGTCAACGGTGGACGGTTGACGGTCGGCGCTTGACACCAAAACTATCGCAATGGGAAAATTTAAGGACTTGAGGGTATGGCGTGAAGCCATCGACTTGGCGGAGGACATTTACAGAATTACGAGTCTTCCACCATTTTCAAGGGACTTTAGTTTGTGTGATCAAATGAGGAGAGCAGCCGTTTCGATTGCCAGCAACATTGCAGAGGGCGATGAAAGAAGAACGAACAAGGAAGCGATTCATTTTTTCAGTATTGCCAAGGGTTCAACGGCAGAGGTAATTACACAATTGATAATCGCCCACAGAATAAAATACATCGATGACGATAATCTGGAAAAGATGGAAAACGCCGCAGAAAAGCTGAGGGCCTCGTTGAAGAACCTGATTCGAGCTAGAATTGGATCAATCAAAAAACCATGATTTTCAACGAATTAAAATCAGCGGGCCCACCGTCCACCGTAATCCGTCCACCGTCCACCGTCTCCCGTCCACCGTCAACCGTCCACCGTAATCCGTCCACCGTCCACCCCCCCTCATCCGCGATCTCCTCGCAACCATCACTTGGCAAGAATAAATCGCAAAGCATAAATCACAATCACTTAATCACAATCTGCCCCACAGGTTTAGTCGGAGCCCACCTTGACAAACGACAACCAAGGACCTCCATTCTTCATCAGCTCCCAGCCCAAAGTCCGTCAACCGTCCACCGTAATCCGTCCACCGTCCACCTCCCCTCATCCGCGATCTCCTCGCAACCATCACTTGGCAAGAATAAATCGCAAAGCATAAATCACAATCACTTAATCACAATCTGCCCCACAGGTTTAGTCGGAGCCCACCTTGACAAACGACAACCAAGGACCTCCATTCTTCATCACCTCCCAGCCCAAAGTCCGTCCACCGTCTCCCGTCCACCGTCCACCGTCCACCGTAATCCGTCAACCGTCCACCTCCCCTCATCCGCGATCTCCTCGCAACCATCCCTTGGCAAGAATAAATCGCAAATCATCAATCACAATCACTTAATCACAATCTTCCCCACAGGTTTAGTCGGAGCCCACCTTGACAAACGACAACCAAGGACCTCCATTCTTCATCACCTCCGAGCCCAAACTCCGTCAACCGTCCATCGTAATCCGTCCACCGTCCACCCCCCCTCATCCGCGATCTCCTCGCAACCATCACTTGGCAAGAATAAATCGCAAATCATCAATCACAATCACTTAATCACAATCTGCCCCACAGGTTTAGTCGGAGCCCACCTTGACAAACGACAACCAAGGACCTCCATTCTTCATCACCCCCCAGCCCAAAGTCCGTCCACGGTCTCCCGTCCACCGTCCACCGTCCACCCCACCTCATCCGCGATCTCCTCGCAACCATCACTTGGCAAGAATAAATCGCAAATCATCAATCACAATCACTTAATCACAATCCGCCCCACCGGTTTAGTCGGAGCCCACCTTGACAAACGACAACCAAGGACCTCAATTCTTCATCACCCCCGAGCCCAAACTCCGTCCACCGTCTCCCGTCCACCGTCCACCGTCCACCTCCCCTCATCCGCGATCTCCTCGCAACCATCACTTGGCAAGAATAAATCCCAAATCATCAATCACAATCAATTAATCACAATCTGCCCCACAGGTTTAGTCGGAGCCCACCTTGACAAACGACAACCAAGGACCTCCATTCTTCAGCACCCCCCAGCCCAAAGTCCGTCCACGGCCTCCCGTCCACCGTCCGCCGTCCACCGTCAACCGTCAACCGTCAACCGTCAACCGTCCACCGTAATCCGTAATCCGTCCACCATCTACCTATTCATCCTGCTGCCGCTCTTCCTGGCCTGCGGTTCTTCCCTACCCGACGAGGTGCAGGTGGCCATGGAAAAAATACCGGCGGAGGTGGATTTTAATTTTCATATACAGCCAATTTTAGCAGATCGGTGTTTTAAATGCCACGGGCCGGATGAGCAGACCCGCGAGGCTGATCTGCGGTTAGACCTGGAGGAGGAGGCATTCAAAAAACTGGCAGGGTCGGGTGGGTATGCATTTGCCAGGGGAAGTCTTTCGCGGAGTGTCGCCTGGAAACGAATAATCGCTCAGGACCCGGAATATCAGATGCCGCCACCGGAATCCAATCTCCATCTTACCGCCGAGGAAAAGGCGCTGCTCGCCCGGTGGGTGGAGCAGGGAGCCGAATGGAAAAAACACTGGTCGTTCATCCCTCCTTCTCAGACTGCACTTCCCGACGACTTCCCCACCACATGGGATACGCACACGCCCATCGACCATTTTCTAAATGCGGCATTGCATGCCACTGGCATGACACCCAACGGCAAGGCAGATCCGGAGCACCTCATCCGTCGATTATATTTTGATTTGACCGGCCTCCCACCCGATCTGTCGGATATTGATGCCTTCCTGGCGGATACTTCGGAGGAGGCCTATGTACGCCTGGTGGACCGGCTCCTCGAAACCGATGCGCATGCCGAGCGAATGACCATGGAATGGCTCGACGTGGCCAGGTACGCCGATTCACATGGTATGCATGCGGACGGCCTCCGGGAGATGTGGCCTTGGCGAGATTGGGTCATCCGCGCCTTTAAAAAAAATCTGCCCTACGACGATTTTGTGCGATGGCAAGTCGCCGGCGACCTACTACCCAATGCGACCCGTGAACAACATCTAGCCACCGGATTCTACCGCAATCAACCCCTCAACTCGGAGCTGGGCATCGTCTCGGAAGAATTTCGACTGCAATACGTAGCTGACCGCACCACCACAACGGCCACCGCTTTTCTCGGCCTGACCCTAGAGTGTGCCAGTTGCCACGATCATAAATTTGATCCGATCAGCCAGAAGGAGTTTTATGAATTATCTGCCTTTTTCAATAATGTGAAGGAACTCGGCATGATCGGCAATGACAAGAATTTTGGTCCTGTCCTGTTATTGCCGGATTCCGCTACCGAAAACAGGTTGCAAAAGATTGAAGCCGATATTGGCCGTCTCGAGCAATCCATCGCCCTGGCAACGGACAAAATTGATTCCATTGGTGCCTTTGTCGATCGATGGAAAAACGAGAAAATAAAACCCCCAAGGGCTGACGGCCACTATCCGTTAGATCTAATTCAGGCAAGGACGGAATCAAATGGAAGAAAAATAAATCGGGTCGATAATAATCGCGAGGTATCGGTCGGCGGCGATCCCCAAGTAGTCCCCGGAAAAATTGGCCAGGCCATACATGTCGACACTGACTACGAAATTATTTCGATCGGAAATATTGGAAACTTCAATTTAGACGAACCTTTTTCAGCCGGCGCATGGATCAACATCGAAAAAACCGGAACGTTTCAAGCGGTCCTGGGCAATATCGGAGATAAAAATACGGGATGGCGAGGTTGGCTGTTTTTTCTCGACACGATAAATCGGCCCGGATTCCAGATGGTGCATTCCATATCGCACAATTATTTGCATGTGGTGGGCAAGAACAGCGTCTCGCAAGGTTCGTGGGCACACGTATTTTTCACCTATGACGGATCGGCCCGCGGTGAGGGAGTGTCCATATACCTGAACGGAGAACAGCTAGATCTCCAGGTAGAATTCGACCATTTGTATAAGAATATTTTGCCGGTGAGGGGACGGAGCTACACACCAGATCCTGATCGGAGGATCCGCATGGGGATCGCACCGAAATATCTATTTAGCGAGACCGATGATGCGGCCTTCCGCGGCAGTTTTGACGACGTCCAGATATTTAAGCAGGCTCTCACTGCGCTGGAGGTCAGACAGCTCTACGAAGGAAAAGCGGGTTTGGTCACGGAAGACATAAACCGAGAGCTGCTCCTACACCACCACTTGGCCCGTGCCGCTCCTGAAATAACTCGTCTGCAGGACGAATTGCAGAAATTGCGTTCCACCAGATTTGCCTTACTGGATCCGGTGCAGGATGTGATGGTCATGCGCGAAATGCCTACCACCCGTCCCACATTCGTGCTAGATCGCGGCCAATACGATGCACCGGCCGAGCGCGTCTACGCGGGCACCCCCAAGGCCATCATGGACTTCCCCCCAGATTTTCCGCGGGATCGGCTGGGACTGGCTGACTGGTTGCTACATCCCCAAAATCCACTGACGGCCCGAGTGACTGTCAATAGATACTGGCAAATGCTCTTTGGTCGAGGCTTGGTCGACACGCCCCACGACTTTGGGACGCAGGGCTCGCTGCCTAGCCACCCCGATCTGCTAGACTGGCTGGCCATCGATTTTCAGGCATCGGGCTGGGACCTCCGCAGATTATTGAAAATGATGGTGTGCTCGGCCGCCTACATGCGGGCCAGCCATCACTCGGAGGACCATGGCGACCGGGATCCGGATAATATCTATCTGGCACGGGGGCCCAGTCACAGATTTACCTTTGAGATGATCAGAGACAATGCCCTGGCGGCAAGTGGATTGCTGAACAGCCAAGTTGGGGGCAAGAGTGTCAGGCCCTATCAACCTCCGGGCCTCTGGAAAGAAAAAAATGAATTCTCCGGATTTTTGCTGACCTATAATCAGGGCTCAGGCAGTGATCTCTACCGGCGCAGCCTTTACACCTTCATCCGACGTACTTCGCCACCGCCCGCGATGACGACCTTCAATGTGCCTTCCAGAAATGTCTGCGCCGTACAAAGGGAAAAGACGAACACTCCTCTTCAGGCCCTCATCCTCATGAACGACCCCCAGTTTGTGGAGGCTGCTCGCGCATTGGCCGATAAGGTCCGGCGGGAGACAAAGGGTGAGTTGTCATCCATGTGCGAACACGCCTTCCGCCTTCTCTGCGGTAGACGACCCTCTGCCAGAGAGATGCAATTGCTCGTGGCGCAATACGAGCAAGCATTCGCGCGATTTCAGGGAGATGAAGCTGCCGCCCGGGATCTGCTGGCCGTCGGTGAGCATCCATCGCCTCGGCACGCACACATCGAATTGGCGGCAATGACCACGGTCGTTTCCACCATCATGAATTTCGAGGAAAGCTATGTCAAAAGGTAGCTGAGCTATTCCATGCGCTACCCTGGAATCATCGCGCTGCACAAAAGGAAATGCCTATCTTAATCTGCCATGGCAGCAGATAAACGAGAAGGGTACAATGCACTTGGCGCAGCGATAATCGTCTGCATGCAACTGATCTTTGCGAGCTGCGATCAGGAGCAAACGGCCGGCGACCACACCACCTCCGCGGATTTCATTTTGACCAGTGCACAACTCCCCGAGTACGAGCGGCACGTCGATCACGCACGGCTCATAGAGATGACGGCCGATTGGGAGGAAGACTGGGCCCTGCGCAATCGAGGTACCGCCATCTACCGATCCACCTGCTACAGCTGTCATGGCAACAATGAGCAGCCAGGATCCCTGCCCGACTCCAAGAAGTTTTGGCGTGACACATTCAAGCAGGGCAACGATCCGTATGCCATGTACCAGAGCATCACCCGAGGCTTTGGCATGATGCCACCTCAGCATCATCTAGTGCCCCGGCAGAAATATGAGGTCATTGCCTTTATCCGAGAAGTCTTGATCAAACCGCACAATCCATCGCAGTATCATGAGATTGATGCTGCTTATCTGGACCAATTGCCCAAAGGCGACACCATCGGGCCACCTCCGCAGCCCTACCATCCCTGGTCGGATATGGATTATGGCAATTGGCTCATGCGCTGCTACGAAATGTCTGACGATGACGATCCTCCCAAAGTCATCTCGGGCGGACGATCACCCCTGGCCAACGAGGACTACAGTGAGGTCAACTTTGCCTACAAAGGCATAGCGATGCGGCTCGATCCGGGCGCTGGTGGTATTGCTGCTGGTAATACCTTTGCCATGTTTGATCATGATTTGCTGCGTTTTGTCGGGGCTTGGACTGGGGAAGGTTTCATCGATTGGGAGGATATCTTGCTGGACGATCAACACAATGTATACCCACGAACAGTGGGCCGGAGACAGTTTGCCAATCCCATTACCCCGGGCTGGGCTAATCCCCGATCGGGCACCTTCGAAGACCCGCGCATGCTGGGCGCGGATGGTCGACCCTTCGGACCGCTACCCCGATCATGGGCACATTACAAAGGACTCTACCGCTTTGGCGACCGTACAGTGATCAAGTACACGGTCGGTACCTCGGAGGCACTGGAGACCTACGACCTGGAGCAGAGTGGCACGCAGCCCATCATCAGCCGTACCATCAACCTGAGCAATATGGGCACTTCGCTAAGGCTTCGGGTAGCTCCCGTCTCAGCGTCCGTGACCATCGCCGGGGCGAACATACGAGTCACGCAAGAGGACGGATTTCATGTGGCTGATATCCCCTTGGCGGACCAGCAGCACTTCAAAATATACATGTCTCAGCAGGCGCAAGACTCGCTGCAGAGTTACGCCCGGCGTGCATCGCCACCGGTCGATCTGTCCACCTACACGGGCGGGAGCGAGGCGCTCTATCCCGAGGTCCTGAGCAGTCCGATTTTAGCCGGCAACGACGATGATCCCTATGCAGTCGATGTGTTGGTCCTCCCGCAGGTGAATCCCTGGAAGAGTCGCATGCGGCCGACCGGCCTGGATTTTCTCGACGACGGTAAGACGGCCGTCGTATGCACCATCGATGGCGAAGTCTGGCAGGTCCAAGGGATCACGCAACACAGTGGGTCCACCCAATGGAAGCGGATCGCCACCGGACTATTCCAGCCGCTAGGCATCAAAGTGCAGCAGGGTGAGATCTATGTCACCTGCCGGGATCAGCTGGTGCGCTTGCACGACCTCAACGATGATGGCGAGACCGACTACTACGAGAGCTTCAACAATGACCATCAGGTGACGGAGCACTTCCACGAGTTTGCCATGGGTCTGCAGACCGACTCCGAGGGCAATTTTTACTATGCCAAGAGCGGACGCCATGCACGCACCTCGTTGGTCCCGCAGCACGGCACCCTCATCAAGGTCAGTCCCGACGGCCGGGCGTCGGAGATCATCGCACACGGCTTCCGTGCCGCCAACGGAGTCTGCCTCAATCCGGATGGCTCCTTTTATGTCACAGACCAACAAGGATATTGGAATCCTATGAATCGCATCAACCGGGTGACAAAGGGTGGATTTTATGGCAACATGTGGGGATACGGTGCCCCAGAGGACACCTCGGACGCTGCCATGATCCAACCTATGTGCTGGATAGATATGAAGTACGACCGATCACCATCTGAGTTGCTATGGGCAGACAGTGAGCGTTGGGGCCCACTCAATGGCAGTTTGCTCAACCTGTCCTATGGCTACGGGAAGATCTTTGTGGTCTTGACCCAGAAAGTGGGCCAAATAGAGCAGGGAGGTATGATCGAACTCCCGGTGCCCATGTTTCCAACCGGTATCATGCGAGCCCGCTTCAATCCGCTGGATGGGCAATTTTATGGCTGCGGCATGTCAGCCTGGGCCACCAGCCGGATGATCCAAGTCGGTGGTCTGTACCGAGTGCGCTATACGGGTCAGCCGCTGCACCTACCCGTCTCCATGGAGGTTGTTCCTGGTGGGCTTCAGCTCGTATTTAGTGACGAGCTGGATCGCAAGAGCGCCACGGATGTGCAAAACTTTGTCATCAACACCTGGGACCTGAAACGCACAAGTAGATATGGATCGGACCGATACAACGAGCAAAACCTAGCCGTGAGCGAATGCCTGCTATCCCCAGATGGCAAGCAGTTAACCCTCAACATACCGGACATCCAGCCCACCTGGGTGATGGAGATCTTGTATAACCTTGAGAGTGCGTCAGGTGTGTCTTTTGAAGGTGCCATCCAAAATACCATCCATCAGGTACCCCAGGAGCCCTTATAATGGTGCCACTGGCCACCTAATGGTGGGTCCGTCTCACAGAGGCTGGAGGTCTCAAGCTAAAATATCCTTGACGATATGGCCATGCACATCCGTGAGGCGAAACCTGCGGCCCTGGTACCGATGCGTAAATCGCTCGTGATCAATGCCCATCAGGTGAAGCACGGTCGCCTGAAAGTCATGTACATGCACCGGATCTTGCGTGATGTTGTAGCTAAAATCATCGGTGGCACCATAGGATATTCCCTTTTTGACGCCCGCCCCAGCCATCCAGATGGTGAAGCAACGAGGATGGTGATCTCGTCCATAGTTGTCCGGGGTCAGTTTGCCTTGTGAATAGCAGCCCCTGCCAAATTCTCCACCCCAAATCACCAAGGTGTCGTCCAGAAGCCCACGCTGCTTGAGATCCAGCACGAGGCCGGCAGACGGTTGATCCGTCTCCTTGGTGAGCATCTGGATAAGGCGCGGCAGACCACCGTGCATATCCCAACCCTGATGGTACAACTGCACAAAGCGGACGCCACTTTCTACCAACTTGCGAGCGAGCAAGCAATTGTGGGCATAGGTCCCGGGTTTTCGGGCGGACTCGCCATAGAGCTCGAAGGTCGATGCCGGCTCGTTGCTGATGTCTAGCGTCTCCGGTACGGACATTTGCATGCGGTACGCCATCTCATACTGGGCCATGCGGGCAAGAATCTCTTGATCCTGCGTGTGCTCATATTGTGATTGGTGGAGGGCGGCAAGATAATCCAACATCTTGCGGCGGTCAGACCGGTTCATGCCTTCCGGATCTTGCAGATAAAGCACGGGATCGTGGCCGGCCCTAAACATCACCCCTTGGTGTTCGCTGGGCAAAAAACCGCTCCCCCAGAGCTTGGCGTAGAGCGGTTGTCCTCCGTTCCATTCGCTACGGGAGAGTAGAACCGAAAAAGTGGGTAGGTTCTCATTCTCGCTACCTAGCCCATAGCTGACCCATGCACCCATACTGGGCCGCCCGGCCTGCTGCGAGCCTGTCTGCACGAAGGTGACGGCTGGATCGTGATTGATCGCTTCTGTATGCATAGATTTGATGATACAGATATCGTCAGCGATCTTTTGATGATAAGGCAAAAGATTACTCAGCCAGGCTCCGCTTTGGCCGTATTGGTCAAAGGTGTAATCACCCATGGCGAGCGGAAAGGAGCGTTGATTTGCGGTCATGCCGGTGACCCGCTGATTGCCCCGAACACTGGCTGGCAGCTCTTCGCCAAATCTCTTCTTGAGTTCGGGTTTGTAGTCAAACAACTCCATCTGAGACGGGGCACCACTTTGGAATAAGTAGATGATGCGCTTGGCCTTGGCGGCGTAGTGGGGCAAGTCAGGAGACGCCAGAGCGCTGGTGCCCCCGGTGAGCATGCGGCCGAGTGCAATTCCCCCCAGTCCAAAGAGACTATTGTGCAAGAATGTCCGCCGATTCAGTCGGTCTGCATGTGGCCAGATGCTCATCTCATTTATCTTTTCATGACAAATTCATCAAAGTTCATGACGGTCGAAGCCACCACCGTGCCGGCGGCAAGCGCACTACTCTCAAGCGATTGATTAATGGGGTACTCCCCTACGGCCGTCAGTTTTCGGGCGTCCGCGGGTCTACGTTCAAACTGGTCAAGAGCCTCCTCGTATTGTTCGATCAGCGTGCTTGTTTCGTCAGCTCGGGGAGCACGGCCCAGAAGACGTCGCATGACGGAAGAGACCACCGATGCAGGATCATCCGTCTGCAGGAGTACCCGCTCAGCTAGCACCCGAGCCGCTTCTAAAAACTGCGGGTCATTCATCAATACGAGCGATTGCAAGGGTGTGGTCGTCTGCTGCCTGCGGACGACACAGTAGTATCTGTCGGGTGCATCAAAATTGAGCATGGCAGGCGGAGGAGAACTGCGCTTCCACACCGTGTACATGCTCCGGCGGTAGAGGCTGTCCCCGTGCTGTTGGACGTACTCGGTGGCATTGCGAGTGGCTAAGGCCTTCCAAATCCCCGGTGGTTGGTAAGGAAAAACGCTGGGGCCTCCAATGGTACGCACCAGCAGGCCGCTGGATGCCAAGGCCTGATCCCTAATCACCTCCGCACCCAACCGGTGGGCCGGATAGTGTGCATACAGTAGATTTTGCGGGTCGACCTCCTGCGCAGCCGGCGACACTGAGGATGACTGTTGATAGGTGGCTGATAAAACGATCTCCTTCAGCAGGGCCTTCACACTCCAATCCAGCTCGATAAAACGCAGGGCCAGGTAGTCCAGCAATTCCGGATGCGAAGGAAGATTGCCCTGACTTCCAAAATCCTCCTGGGTGGCCACCAGCCCCTTGCCAAAACAGAGATGCCAAAGGCGATTGACCATCACCCGGGCCGTCAAGGGATTTTCGGGATGGATCAGCCATCTGGCCAGGCCGAGGCGATCAGACGTCACCTCAAAATCTTCAATCTGCAAGAGCTGCGGCACGGCAGGCTCCACCGGTGTGGTGGGAGCATCGTAAGCTCCCCGGTCCAGCACATAAGTGGGACGGAGATGCTTGCGTTCCTGCATGATCATCACCTCCGGCTGATCGGTGAGCAATAGATTTTCTTCCTTGCGCAAGGCAGTCAGGTCGCGCAGCACCTGATTGTATGCTTCGTTTTGCCCGGAGAGCAAGTACCATTCAAGCTGGTCATCCGGCTGATCGTCTGCTGCCGTGGTCGTCGGTCGTTCGGCCAGGTGTATCACTTCAATGCGCGACAAAGCACGATCGTAGACCTTCAACTCGTCCATCACCAGGTCTTGCACCGATTTGCGTAGCTCCATACCCAGCAAGAAGGGCTGATCCGACCAATTGCTCCCCTTGACGCCATGCATCAGGCTCTTTTGGAGATTGTCTGCAAATAATTGGGCTTCCGGCCTTTCGCCATTCACATAAAATCCTACGCCCTTGGCCAAACTGCTGCCGTCGTACGTCATGGCCAAATGCACCCACTCCCCCACGGGGATCGGGTCTTGCGTCTTAAAATCTATGGCATTATCCGGCCAGACATGGTTGAGCTGAAAGGACAATGTGCCGTCCTCATTGATTTTGCAGAGCCATCCCCGATAGCCCTCAAAGTCGCCATTGGTGTTTCCGAAGACCGGACCTTCGACATCGTCCTTCAGCACGCGCACCCAGAGACTCACGGAAAAGGGCTGATGGCGATCAAAATCCAGATCGCGATTGAATCTGATGCCGGCGTCACCGACAAACTGGACACCCTGGCCCTGCTTTCCTTCGGCAGCGATTGGACGATCATCCAAGTGGCCCCAGATCTGGGCATCCAATTTGCCCTTTGCGTGGTTTTTGTGGGCATAAGTCATTTTGGCCTCCCGTCCACGTTTGCGCTTGGCTCCATCCAGATCGAGACGATTGTCCATCACATGGACGGCTTCTTCGAAGGAGAAATCGGCTACCAGCCCTTCGTTTAAGGTCCGCTCTACGCGATCCGTAGTCAGCGAGGACGCCCATGACGTAAATGCCTCCTTATAGTGCGACGTGGTTAGTTTTTCTTCGAGTATGGAGGCTTTCTGGCGGATCTGCTCAAGCTCTTTCTCGGCCTCCTCGGTGCAGAGGATTAAAGTGGGAGCCGCCTCGCCATTATACGGTACAATGCCAGCGTCATTGTTATTATTGAAGAAGGCGTAGAGGGCATAATAGTCCTCCTGGCTGATGGGGTCGTACTTGTGATCGTGACATCTTGCACACTCCAGGGTCAAGCCCAGTAGGGCCTTGCCCAGGGTGTTTGTGCGGTCAGCCACATACTCCACCCGGTACTCTTCATCGACGACGCCACCTTCCTGCGATTGGGGGTGGTTACGATTGAAGCAGGTAGCCAGCAATTGTTCGTCGGTAGGATCCGGAAGCATATCTCCCGCCATCTGCCAGAGCAAGAAAGTGTCAAAGGGCAAGTCGCGATTGAAGGCATCGATGACCCAGTCACGCCAGGGCCATGTGTTGCGCATGCCATCGTCTTGATAGCCATGCGAATCTGCGTAGCGGGCGGCATCTAGCCAATCCAATGCCAGCCTTTCTCCATAGTGTACCGACGCAAGCAGGGTATCTACCGCTCGCTCGAAAGCATCCGGTGCCTCATCCGCGAGAAATGCGGTGATCTGAGCTTCCGTGGGCGGCAGACCCGTCAGGTCCAGGCACAACCTCCGCAGTAGCATGGACTTGTCCGCTTGCTCAGCCGGGGTCAACCCATTTTGCTCGAGCTTTTGTAGTACGAAATGATCGATACCATTTTTGGCCCATGCTGCATCCTCGACCGAGGGCAGCGACTTGGGATCGGGCGGTAGAAAGGACCAATGTTGCTTATACTCGGCGCCCTGATCAATCCACCGGGTCAAGATCGCGCGCTCCGTTGAGGTGAGTTCCAGGTGGGACTCGGGAGGCGGCATCATATAGTCTGGTTCCTCGGATTGGATTCGCTTGATCATCTCGCTGCGGGCCGGGCTGCCGGGATCGATCACCCACTTGGCCCGGCTGGTCTCGTTGGTGGTTTGAGCCATGGCATCCGCCGCGACATCCAGTCTCAGGTCTCCTTTACGCTGATTGGCATCGGGGCCATGACACTTGAAGCAACGATCAGATAGGATCGGCTTGACATGAAAATTGAAATCGACCACTTCCGGCACAGCGACATCTCCGTCATCTGATCGATGGAGAGTATGGCAGCTCCACACAAAAAGGAGGAGTATCAAGCAATGTAGGACCTGCTTCGCTTTCATGCAAAGCAAAAATATCGAAAAATCCTGGGCAGCGAAGTCACGCAGAATGGCTTATGCGCCTGGGTTGGGTTTCAGGCTGGGGACCGTGCATGGGGTGCCCCCGACCGCCGGATTATCCAGGTGGACGCCAACTGCCGTGGCTACAACAGGTGCATGACACACGGCCACCCTGGCCCTATTTCCGCCATGGCCGTGCCCGGGTGGCATCCTTGGTCGGAAAATCTAACGGCACCTCGACCTGGGTGACTTGACCGGTGGCCGACCACTCTGCTCCCCTTACAAAGGTGGTGATAAAGCCCACGCACTCCATCGAATAATCGGTGTGCCCCATAATCGTATGAAAGACGCGGCCCTCTCCGTAGTTGACCGTCAATAGCATAGGCTCATGACGTCCCGTACCCTTTACCGCTGGATCCCAGGGGGGCGCGTTGCCCTCCACATCCGAGTAGGCCGTAGCCAGTACGGTCACCTCTTCCGCTGGTCCACGCAGACGATCGTAAAGTTCGTCCTTGGTGTGCAACCAAGTGGTCGGTAGTCCTTGCGTGATCGGATGAGCGGGTTCTCGGATCGTGACCAGGTACTCCATCTGTGGCCCATGCGAACCACACTCGCCGGCACTCGTGTCCTTGACCAAGCGGCCTTCGTCTGTGTAGTAGAGGTAGGGACCCGTCGCTTGACTCCGTCCACCCCAACCGCCCACTCCGATCATCCGGTTGTACTCTTCCCAATCTCCAAATGAGTTATTGGCAGCATGCACGATAACCAGTCCACCTCCCCCACTGACATAATCCACCAGGGCCTGCCTGGTCTGGGCTGACCAGGTGGAGGCTTTCCAGCCAAGGTTGGAAATGACGACATCATACGCACCAAAGTCTGGATCAAAATCCGGGTCTGGCTTAGGCTCTTCTACTATAGTTGTCTCCTTTCCGACCAACGGGTACTGCGCCAACAGTTGCATCCGTACCTCCTTCGTTTGGCTGGCATCGTTGTGCGGACCCTGCCAAGTGTAGGCCGTGCGCTCGATATCGACGGTGAAAAGCCCAGTTTCGAGCAGAAAATCGCGCATCATCATCGTGGTCTTGGGCCAAGCTCCATGATTGTTTTCGCCATCGATGATCAGGGCTTTGATCTTAGGCACAGCATTCGACGGCTGGGGTGCCTGACCACAGGCCAACACCACGCTGACGAGTAGGCTCCACAGGATCGGGGAAGTACGCATAATTATGATTTGTGCTGAATTTAGCGAAATGGATAGGCTTTCGGGGACGGCTGGCAAACCAATTGCCGTTTTGGTCTAAAATAGGCCACCAACAATATCCCGACCTATCCTACTCCGGAGCGGAAGTTCAGGCGGACCGCCACACGGAGGTTGCTGAATCACTCACCGCGTTTGAATCACAACTCTATTTGCGGCCGGGCGAGCGAGCCCATGTCAGATCGTACTCCAACAGCCCCATGGGTCCTCCCATGCTCAACTGCCAATTTTCCGGGAAAATGATGATCTTGAGAACCAATTCAAGATGTATGATCTACCAGGGAAAAAATGCCGTCGTCACGGGAAGTACAAGCGGACTAGGTGCAGCCATTGTCCACAAACTGGCCAAGGAAGGTGCTGCCGGTCTGCTGGTCACCGGTCGCAATCAAGACCGGGGTCACACGGTCGTGGAACAACTTCGTCAACAAGGATGCCAAGCACAGTTTGTGCGAGCAGACCTGCAAGACCCGACCGCCTGTCGTCAAATATTTGACGTGGTCGACGAGATCTTCGGTGGCAGGATCCATGGTTTGGTCAATTCAGCGGCCTACACGGATCGCGGCACCATCGAAGAAACCCCTCTGGAAGAATGGGACAAGCACCAGGCCATCAACGTCCGGGCGCCTTTTCTTTTGATCCAGGAAGCTGTGCGTCGTATGCAGAAGCAAGGCATCGGCGGGTCCATTGTCAACATTGGCTCCGTGTCCGGATATGTCGGACACCCTTTCCTCACCCCCTATGCCAGCAGCAAAGGTGGGCTGATGACTCTTACCAAGAATGTCGCCCACTCGCAGCGACAACATCACATCCGATGCAATGCCGTACTACCGGGCTGGATGGATACACCGGCCGAGCACGATATCCAACGGCGTTTTCACGATAGCTCCCCAGACTGGCTGCGTAAGGCTGAGGCTGCTCAACCCTTTGGACGACTGATACAGCCCGACTCCGTTGCTGAGCTCGTCGCGTACTTGCTTAGCGATCTAAGTGGGGTAATGACCGGTGCGGTCATCAACTTCGATCAGCACGTTGTCGAAGCGCAAAGCAGCTGAGTGGATTGCGCTGGGCCAAAACACGGTGACAGTAACCGCACCATGTCTGCGCCCGCTGCCTCTGACAGCAGCTTTGAAAACAGCTAGACTAAGGTCCTGCCTTCGAAGACTCTTTGACGACCAGCATTTTCATGCCGTTGCGTTCAGAGAGAGTGCCCTTCACCTCTGCCTTTTCACCGGCCAGGTCTTTGAGCGCTTCAAACGGCTTGTCATCGCCGCCGTCCTTTGCCAATAAGATCAGGGTCCCGTCATCGGTCAGTAGCCCCATAGGCTGCCCACTCTTGACACAAGACTTGGCACATTCCGCATGGCCTGCTCCCTTTGCTCCACTGGCAATGTAGCAGGACATATCCACAACCTCCCCTTCCCACGAGCCATCGGTCTGGGCATCAAGGGATGTCGACCAAAGAAGGGCAGTAAGACATAGTGCAAGACTCCATAATAACTTCTTCATAACCATTGGTTTTTTTGCCTGGTTGGAAGATACACAAAAATCGTGTCCCATAACAATCTACCCACCTGGCCCCAGGACACTGTCAGACCGAAATGAGCGAATCGAGCACCTGGGATGGCGGCAAAAGAAACGACGCTCTCTCGAGACTTGGCACCGTTGGGCCATGAAGGACCTTCATCAGCCGCCAACGTACCTTTGACGTATCTTGTGCAAAATCTTCATGATCCAATGTATGACCATGTCACCAGGAGCTATGCAAGTCCGCGCTAAAGCATCCAGACAGCTATCGTACTGCCTGTTGATGTTCTCTAGCTTGCTAGCCATCCAATGTCTGGGGCAAGCAGAGCCTCGCTACGTCGAAACCGTGCAGGGTCCCATGCAGGTGGACGAGAAACAGCTTTGGTTGTCGCACGAACATATTTTAGTGGACTTTATCGGAGCCGATCGCATCGATCCCGGAGATTGGCATCACGACGCTGTCATCATCGAGATGTTGCCGTACCTGGAGACCATCCAGCAGCTCGGTGTCGATTTCTTTGTGGATGCCACACCCAATTTTCTGGGACGCGATGTCGGATTGCTGAAGAAGCTGTCCGACCGGGCCGGGATAACCATCATCACCAACACAGGACTGTACGGAGCGCGACAAAACAAGTACGTGCCGTCAGATGCGCTTCGGGCTCCTGCCCAAGAGCTTGCCGATCGCTGGATTGCTGAATTTAAAGACGGCATCGAGGACTCGGGCATTCGTCCGGGTTTTATCAAGATCGGTGTCGACGCAGCAGCAGAACTGGACAGCGTCCATCGGCGGCTCGTTCAGGCGGCAGCGCTCACTCATCTGGAGACGGGACTCACCATCGCATCGCATACCGGTCCTGCCGTGGGGCTCTGGCCCCAGCTCAAACTCCTTAAGGAGGCCGGGGTATCACCTGGCGCCTTCATTTGGGTGCATGCCCAGCAAGAGTCTGACAAGCAACAGTACCTACGGGCAGCCCAGGAGGGATGTTGGATAAGTATTGACAATCTGGGCTGGTCGATCAAACCGGCCAAGGAGAAGATCCTCTTTTGTCATCAAAACAATCTCCTTGATCATGTCCTGATATCGCACGATGCTGGTTGGTTTGACCCGCAAAAGGATGCGCAGAATATTAAATCATTTGACCAAATCTTTACCGCTCTTTTTCCGCAGTTGCTGGCAGGGGGGCTCACCCAGCAGGATCTAGATCTTCTCGTACGGAGGAATCCCGTGCGTGCCTTGGAGATCCGAAAAAGGTTGAGCCCCCAGTCGGGTGAAGATTAAATTCAACAGCGAGGCCTAGGAAGCCTGACGTCTCGACTGGCAGAAGTACCAACTTGCCAAGGGCTTGCCCTGCCGATCGATGCTTAGCGAATCCTCGGTCAGCGATGCATGCCACAGCACTAGATCAGACACTTCCTGTGACGAACATGTTCGTGTACACAAGCCATCCCAATGGGATATTTCAAGGATAATATGAAAGAAGTGTTTTCCAAGCTCGTCGAATGTACGTACCTTGTTGCAACGCACGGACAGAAGCGTGGCAGATCTTCATCAGGTTGCCTGCTTCCTGCCATATAAATGACCCCACAACCCTTCTACGCATGCCATTTGACGACCATTCTCCCCTCCCCTTCCCTGTATTTCTGCTCTCCTATCAAGCTCGGTCGGAAGGTCAACCCTTATTAGCAGAGGACGACCTTGCCGGGCTTATGAATAAATTGACGGACACACGGCCGCCCGGCTGCCAATTATTGGCCTTTTGCCTGACCCCAACAGTGTTGAAATACCTGATAGCGGTCGGAGCGGACGACCCAGCGCATCATCCCAGCGATGTGATGCACCAACTGGCTCGGCAAATCGAGGGCCCAAGCGATGCAAAGCAAGATTTGTTGAAGGAATTGAAGCAGCTGGTATCCGCCGATCAACTCGCCTATGAATTGGCGGTCCTGCATCATGAACCCATTCGCCAAAAGCGAGTCGACCACTACGCAGCTAGGCCTTTCTCTTCTTGTGTCATGCACCTGGGTGATCAGCTCGGGTGACTAGACGCCGCTACTGTCCCAATTGCTTGATGGGAAGGACGTTTGCACCCATTGCACCGTGATTATCTGCTGGCCCTGTGGCGCTACGAGCGTTCGCAGTAGAGGGCAGGCTCGCGATCTAAATGCCCGACTGCTGCCGATGCTCCAGGACGTATGATGAGATATCACCCACCGGAGCCACCCAGATATCGCTCCCATCGACAGAGGTCAAGTACTTCAGTAGCTTCTTGAGCATCTTGACCTGAGTGGTCTGCCGCCCCTTGTCATTGATATCATGACCAGCCAACACCAACCAGTGGCCGTTGGTGCGGGTCTGCTCGATGAGCTGCCGAATGTGCTTGAATGACTTGCCGTCCATTTCCATGCCGGTGAGCTGAGCCAGGTCACAGTAGGCGGGATCATTCGGTGCTTCGTCCAGCCAGGTTCGCCCACTCTTAAACTGGCTCGCTACCAGTGGCACATAGCTCTTCGTCTCCCGGCCACGCCCGATGAAGGTTTGGCCGCAGGGGTAGGCAAACTCGGTGACATCGACATCGAGCAACTGCTTGAGTTGCTTGGTGGCGGCCATAAGTTCTCCTTGCATTACCGGTATAGTGTACTCCTCCAGTGCCTTCTCACGTGCCCAGACGAAATTCCCAGAACAAGGATGCCGCACGGAGTGGTTGGCTATCTCATGTCCCATCTGCACCGCTGCTTTCCAGGGCTCCAGCTCCTTTTCCACGGCAGCCGGTATCACGTAGAAGGTGCCTTTGATACCGTATTGGTCCAGGATCGGAATGCCCACCTGTACTTGGCTGGCTCGACCATCATCCCAGGTCAAACTCAACGCCATGGATTTTCCTTCGGGCCAAGAAAATGTTGTCTGCCCCGAGCACCACACACTGCTAACGATCATGAAGCCCACATAGAGTAGGCGGCTAACTAATAAGTCTTGCATTTCTATTTTGGCCACGCTATGATTGACAATGTCACAAGTATACAGTATTCCATCATCGTTGGAGTCCAATCAATCCCTGTCCCTCGATCCAAGGGGCACCGGCGTTCATCAAGGCCTTCTCCAGCGCCGGCAGGACAGTCTCGCCAAACGTGGCCAAGCGTTCTTTGATTACAGCCAGTTCGCTGATGCCTCGATCCACGCTTTGCTCGTGCATCTTGGTTGGTCCGTATGTGGTGCGCATGGCACGGACGCCCACAAACATCCATGATCTAGGTGTAGGCGCTTGCGGTTCGCCCACCGTTTCTTTCGATTGATTGCCACTTAGCGCCTGGGCCAATGCGGCCAACGTCCCTCGGGCCATATGGATTTGCTTGATCAGATCAGCACTTTCACCCTCTACTCTGGAAGCTGCTGTCTGCATAGCTTTGACCTTGTCCTGATAGTTCGATAAGATGGTGGTCGTGGCTGTCACATCTTCCTGCAGGGACTCCAGTCGGCTTCGGAAGGCGGCAATTTCCTCATATGAAGCTCCCGGCAGTGCGCCTTTGCGAAGCGGCACTACTTGAAAATCTTCAGGGCCCGCCAAGTCTGTGACCACGCCATCGACGACCTTACTCAACGTGACTGAATAGGTACCCGGTGTGGCTTTGAAACCACCACCCCGGCCAAAGAATCCCCCTTCCTCGCGAGCCGATTGAGGCAGTCGAATGGCATTTTGAGAGGCTCTTCCCAGGTCCCAACTCACTCGATGCAGACCTCGCTTGCCCTTTGCCTTCACCCGATTGACCACCTGACCCTGCTCGTCTCGAATGGTCAGCATGATCTTGGGATCCTCTTGCAACCGCTCTTGCTCCAGCGCATCCCATCCCGGAAACGGAATGTCCGCATCGGTAGTTGCCAGCGCCTTTTCGCTTGTCCTCCGCTGCTCTTCCATCGTCTCCAGATCCTCCTTGAGCCAGTAGGTAAAGGTGGCGCCAAAGGGTGGATTGTCTGCGGCATATTGGGCGGACCCCTGTGAGCTGACGATCGATCGTGGCACATACCACAAGGCATCCTTCACGGCAAATAGCTCCGCCTCCTTGGCAAACGTCTCGTCGCTCAAGTCCCGCAGCGGAGAGTAGTCATCAAGGACAAAGAATCCTCGGCCGAAGGAAGCCCCTACCAGATCGTTCTCCCGTCGCTGAATGGTCACGTCACGAAATGAGATTGTGGGGGAACCCTTCAGCTTGATCCAGCGTGCACCCCCATCCACGGTCCAAAATAGACCAAACTCGGTGGCCGCAAATAAGAGGCCGGGCGACACATGATCCTGAACGATGCGCCATACGAGGTGCTTGTCAGGTAGATCACCTGCGATGGCAGTCCAACTCCGCCCTCGATCCGTACTCTTGTAGATATAGGGTGCATAGTCTCCATACTTGTGGTTGTCCGCGCATAGGTAAACCGCACCGGCGTCATGCAGATCTGCCCTGATATCATTGACAAACGCCGTGGATGGAAGACCGGGGATGTCTCCCGCCTCGATCTTGCGCCATGACGCCCCTCCATTCTCGGTCACCTGCACGAGGCCATCATCGGTACCGGCATAGATCAAATTATCGTCTAGCGGTGACTCCGCCAACGAGGTAATAGTATTGTAGTTGGACATGGCTCGATTGTCCCAGGCATTGTCCCAACTTTGGACCCGCCCCATAATGGGAAGCTCCATACGGTTCTGGTTTCTGGTCAGGTCGCCTGAAATGGCTGACCAGCTATCGCCCCGGTCATCGGACCGCCAGACTCGCTGAGAAGCAAAGTACAGACGGGTGGGGTCGTGCTGGCTGACGAGAATCGGTGCATCCCAATTGTATCGCTCATATGCGCCATCTTCGGCGGTCTGGGGCTGGATATATACCTGCTCACCAGTGATCTGGTCGATGCGATGCAGCCCTCCCTGTTGTGTCTCGGCGTAGGTAATATTGGGGTTGCCCGGCTCGACTGCAGACTGATGTCCATCGGCAAATAGAGTCTTCCACCAATCCGCGTTTCTTATGCCATGCTCTGTGTCTGTCCGTGAGGGTCCTCCGTGCGAGCCGTTGTCCTGCGTTCCACCGTAGATATGGTAAAAGGGTTCGCTGTCATCGACGGCCACTTTGTAGTATTGTGTAATCGGCAGGTTTTCAATGAATCGCCAGTTGGCCGCCAGATCAAAGCTCTCGTAGATACCCCCATCCGTGCCTATGAGTAAGTAGTCGGGGTCATCCATACGGAAGTTGATGCTGTGATTGTCCGAATGCTTGCCCTCCTCATGGAGACGCCGGAAGGTCTTGCCATGGTCATCGGAGACTTGGATACGATTGTCCATCAGGTAAAGCCGGCCGTCGGCATGAGGCGATGTGTAGAGCTCCTGATAGTAGTGGGGGCCAGTAGCGCCTGACACGGCGTCGGACTGCTTGACCCATGACATTCCTTTATTCGTGGACATGTAGACACCACCTTTCACTCGGTCTAACTCGATGGCTGCATAGAGCACATCGGGATTGCTGTAGGACATAGCCAATCCGATCTTGCCCAGATTGGAGGTAGGTATCCCCTTGGTCAGCTCCTGCCAGGTCTCGCCCCCATCGGAGCTACGATGAATGCCCGATCCAGGGCCTCCACCCATATAGGCAGCCACGGTACGATGTCGCTGCCAGGTAGCGGCATACAGCCACTCGGGGTCCGTCGGATCGATCAAAAGATCCGTCACCCCTACCCATTCATCATCGCCGAGCACTTTCTTCCAGTTTTCTCCACCGTCCATCGTCTTGTAGAGTCCGCGGTCACCCCCGGGATTCCAAAGGGGCCCTTGCACGGCCACCCATACGATATCGGCGTTCGTGGGATGCACGATGATCTTGGAGATATGCTCTGAGGCATGTAGCCCCATATTCTTCCAGGTGGCGCCATCGTCCTCGCTTTTGTAGATACCGTCGCCAAAGCCCACGTGTCGGCCGCCGACATTCTCGCCTGTGCCTACCCAGATAGTGTGGGGATTGTTGGGGTCGATCGTGATGCAACCGATGGAATAGACCGATTGATCATCGAATATCGGTGTCCAGGTGACGCCGGCATTGACGGTCTTCCAGACGCCGCCCGATCCGACAGCTACATACCATAGGTTGTCATCATCAGGATGGACAGCTATGTCCGCAATTCGACCAGAGGTAAACGCCGGTCCTACATTGCGAAGCTCAAGACCCGCCAAAGCCGCACTGGACCAGGGAGAGTCGTCCTTGTCTTCTTGCGCAACTGATAAAACTAGAGGGAGGAGGATGCCCGCCAGGCAGGCGATGGTTTTTCTTAACAACATGACCACTATTTTTTCTCTAAGATAACAGGTCCCTACCTCAAAGTGAAAAAAGGCCTTTTCTTTGCCACCTTCTGCATCATCTGTGTTTGTCCAAAAATAAGGAGATGGCCTCCCAGGGGAGACCATCTCATACGTCCAAGTCAAAACACCGTGGAAAGCACTGCTTTCACACACCTACATTATTTCGCGATCGGACCGATCTCAGCGGGTCCAGATCTCGATCGCCCCCTGCGGATAAGCCAATCCATTACTACCTCGATCGGACAGGCTTCGGATTACCCGAATGGCCTGGACCCGATCCATGGTAAAGGACTGCGTGGCCGCGAGGTAGCTATCACCCAAGTCCTGTCCGTTGACGATGTAATGCACTCCTTGCTCGCTCGAGCGTGAGAGGCGAATGTTGACATTCCAGTCTAGACCGGACACAGACAGACCGGGCTCAAAGCGCAATACCTGCGCCAGGTCCCAATAGTGACCAAAGGGG
Organism: Saprospiraceae bacterium; assembly: GCA_965223165.1. Lineage (GTDB taxonomy): Bacteria > Bacteroidota > Bacteroidia > Chitinophagales > Saprospiraceae > JABDMH01. The sequence continues at coordinate 149,181 of CBDCVQ010000003.1, forward strand.
GTATCATCTGAGCTTGACGCCTGCCGTGAGACGGTACACTGGATGGTCACAAATGCTAAGGCGGTTAATACAACTGTCGTTTTCATGTCTAGTTAAATTTTTGAGGAGTACGGCCGATACATCCAATGATCAAATCAAAACATACATCGAATAAACAGGTACTGCGCCATTTGTTTGTATTAATACAATGAATTAATTTTGCTCTATACATGAAATAAATTAATACATGGAGATTCGACATCTGAGGCTTGTACAGGCGGTGGCTCGGCTGGGCACCCTCTCCAGTGCCAGCAAGGAGCTAAACCTGACCCAGTCAGCCCTGAGCCACCAACTCAAGGAAGCGGAATTGGAGCTGGGCACGCCCCTGTTTCATCGCATGCGAAAACGGCTGGTCATCTCCAATGCTGGCAAGATCATGCTGCGAGCAGCCACCAACATCATGCACGAGTTGGAGCAGGCCACCGCCGAGATTTCACAGGAGATATGTGGGGAATCTCGCACGATCAATTTGAGTACCCACTGCTATACCTGTTATCATTGGTTGCCAAAATTGCTGACGACGTTTTCCAAAGATCATCCCAATATCAGGATCCAGATTCAGCCCGACCACACCCGTGAACCCTGGCAGGGTCTATTAGACCGAGATCTGGATCTGGTGATCACCCACGCCAAACACGACGATCAACGATTTGGGTATGAGGAGCTATTCTGGGACGAACAACTAGCCGTCGTCAATACCGAACATCCCTGGGCAGTCAAGGATCATATAGAAGCAGAAGACTTTAGCGAGGCGGATCTCATCATCTACTATGGTCCACTGGAAGGAATGACGCTCTATGAAAAGATTTTGAGACCCAATCAAATCAAGCCCCGCAGCGTCATCGAAATGCAACTGACGGAGGCTGCCATCGAATTGATCAAGAGTGGATTTGGCATTAAGGTCATGGCCTCCTGGGCCACCCAACCTTACCTGCAGGACCCGACACTTAAAGCCATCCCGATCACCCGCAACGGGTTGTACCGGTCCTGGCATTTGGCCTATCTCAAGGACGAGGGATGGAAGGATATCTATGACCGATTTAGGGTACATCTTGTGGATAGTATGAAGTCTCGATAGTATGACAAATCTGACAGCACAAGACGTCATTGACCTTCTCCAATTGCAGCCGCTCGAAGGAGAGGGCGGGTACTATCGCCGGACCTACACGGGGCACGCCCTGGTACACGAATCACGGGTCGGCCCGGGCACGGCGGAGCCCATCAGCTCAGCCATCTTCTATCTGATCACGCAGGACTCCTTCTCCCAGTTGCATCGTTTGACCACCGACGAGATATACCACTTCTACCTCGGTGCCTCGGTCGATCTGTGCCTGCTGGGTCCCGATACGGCCCACCAGAAAACCGTGACACTTGGTCCCGACTTAGTGCGGGGAGAGCGACCGCAAGTGGTGGTGCCGGGAGGCACCTGGCAAGGAGCTCGTATCCGCGGCCAGGGAGGCTTCGCACTCCTGGGTACAACGATGGCCCCCGCCTTCGACCCTAGTCACTTCGAGTTGGGCGATCGGGATCGATTGGCCGCCGAGTTTCCCGATGCTCGGGATCTCATTGAGCGATTCATCCCATCGGCCTGACCGGGCTTTGTGGAGTCTGGGTTCTTTTGGAGCTGGCACCGCTTATCCTTACATTGGTACGGCCTTGACCGAACTCTTGTGTACCCATGCGTATAGTAAGATTCTTTGCCATCCAGCAAGCCGGTTCTTCCCTTCGCACCGAGCTCATTGGGGGCCTGACAACATTTCTGGCCATGTCCTACATCTTGTTTGTCAATCCGAGTGTACTCTCGGAGACGGGCATGGACAAAGGAGCCCTGATCACGACGACGGCGCTCGCGTCCTTTGCCGGAACCTTGCTCGCTGGGGTATGGGCCCGGGTACCATTTGCCATGGCACCTGGCATGGGACTCAACGCCTTCTTCACCTATACCCTGGTGCTGGGCGAAGGCTTACCCTGGCAGACCGCCTTGGGGGTTGTTTTTCTTTCCGGGGTCTTTTTCCTCATACTGACCACTGTCGGGCTGCGATAAAAGATGGCCGAAGCCATACCGCTGTCCTTGAAACTGGCCTGTGGTGGAGGTATCGGTCTATTTATCGCCTTCATCGGCTTGAAGAATCTGGGGTTGGTGACCGCTCATGCGGCTACGTTGGTCTCGATGGGACCCCTTACGCCGGAATTGATGATCGGTCTGGTCGGACTGCTCCTAATCCTGGTGTTGGATCAGTACCGGTTTAAAGGGGCGATCTTGATCGGAATCCTCTTTTCGACCCTCCTGGCGATTGGTCTGGGTTTGGTGCCTTGGCCCCGGGAACTCTTATCAGCCCCACCATCCCTTGCTCCGATCGCGTTTCAGTTGGACATTGGTGCGGCGCTGCGATGGTCTATGGTGGCCTCGATCTTCTCTTTCATGTTTGTCGACCTACTGGATTCCATTGGTACCATCGTGGCCTGTGCGCAGGAGGCACGCATGATGGAAGAGGATGGCAAAATCAAACCCATGGGAAGGGTATTGTCCGCCGACGCATTAGCCACGACCCTCGGTGCGCTGCTCGGTACCAGCACGACAACCACCTACATTGAGTCAGGTGCGGGGATTGCCGCCGGCGCCCGGACCGGCCTGGCCAGTATCGCCACGGCAGTGCTATTTCTGGTGGCACTTTTCTTTACCCCGATCATTTCGATGGTGCCCGCTTATGCCACCGCGCCGGCCCTCATCGTGGTGGGCATCTACATGCTAAAGCACATACGGGAGATCCCCTTCGATCGTGTTGGCGACTTCGCTCCGGCCTTTCTGACACTGGTGCTGATGCCTTTGACGCACAGCATCAGCATTGGCTTTTCCTTCGGGTTTGTCAGCTACTTGCTGCTAGCTGCACTGGGAGGAAGGGGCAAACAACAACCCGTCATCCTTTGGGTCATCGGACTCTTGGCGCTGGTGAATCTCATCGTCCATGGACACTAGAGTTTGTAGGCAAAATTCTTCATTTCAGTCTCTGCACTGGGATGGATTTGTAAATTGCTCCCGAAACCTTCATCACACCCACCTGCAAAATCGACCTGAGCACCGCAAATGCAATATCAGAAGATCACCTCCGGAGGCACGATCATCGAGTTTCACAACAATTGGCTCGGTGAAGAAACAGTGATTGTCAATGGACAAATCGTCTCCAAAAAATCCTCCATTTGGGGCACCAGCCACTACTTCACCGTGATGGAAAATGGACACACCATACGTTATATTCTCACTTCTAAAGTCAGCGAGAGCATGCAGGTCGCCTTGGATCTGAGTAAAAATGGCATCCTGGTCCAAGGGGATATTCCGGTAAGATTTGGCAGCAAACCTAGACAGCCAAAGAACCACGCCAAGCGAGCAGGATTGCTCAAACTGCAGGAATATGATCTGGCTGGAGCATTAGCGGATCTCGAGCAGGCAAAGAAGTTCAATCCAGACGATCCGGAAATCTACTTTCACATGGCCTGTGCCTACTCGGTCATGGAGAAGACCCGATCCGGATTTGAGAGTCTGCAGAAGGCTGTCTCTCTGGGTCTGCAGGACACGGAAATCATACTTAATCACGACATGCTGGCTTTTCTGAGAATCCACAAGTCTTTCGAGGATTTCTTAGAAAGCGGATTTACTGCCTTTGACTCAGATGCAGTGACCGACCCGACGGATGGTGAGGACTAGAAGGTGCGAAAACTCAGCTACTACCTGAAATGGCACCACCAGCGAAAAGCATCGATCGGCTGCACTCCATATTCTCCGCACATTGCACTATTTTTCCACTACACTCGATAGCTACCATATCATTATGAAACTTTCCACCATCCTCTTTCTGTGCCTGCTGTTGACCGCCTTGGGCTGCGACAACGCTGCCTCTGATCACTCCCTGGGCTTCGCCTCCCTTAGTGAACAGGAGAAGCGCCTGCCCGAAAATGCCAAGTACGCCATGGAGCTGTATCCCGGGCTACAGATCGGGACCTTCGCGGCAGAACCCATGATCGTCAATCCCACCAACCTGGACATCGACGAACGCGGTCGGATCTGGATGTGTGAAGCCACGAACTACCGCATGCGATTCAATCCGCAAAACCCTTATCGAGATGCAGGTGATCGCGTGCTCATCTTGGAAGACACCACCGGCGACGGACGGGCGGATATCCAAAAGGTCTTTTACCAGGGTGAGGATATTAACGCCGCCCTAGGCATCGCGGTCCTAGGTGATCGCGTCTATGTCTCCCATAGTCCTAGCATCCTCATCCTGCAGGACCTGGACGGCGATGATGTGGCCGATACCAAGGATACCTTGTTTACCGGCATTGGAGGGCCGCAAGATGATCATGGCGTGCATGCCATCACCTTCGGCCCGGATGGTAAGCTCTATTTCAACTTTGGTAATGCCGGCAAGCAACTGCTGCACAAGGATGGTTCGCCGGTTTTAGATCAGGAGGGTCGACCCATGCGCACGGGTGGGGAGCCATACTGGCACGGGGTCACCTTTCGGTGCGACCCGGACGGCTCCAACCTGGAAGTGATTGGACATAACTTTCGCAATATCTACGAGGTGGCGGTGGACTCGTACGGTGCGCCTTGGCAATCGGACAACGACGACGACGGAAACCGAGGTGTACGCATCAACTACGTGATGGATTATGGCAACTACGGTTACCGCGATGCGCTAACGGGGGACTCGTGGAGGGTACGCCGGGTGGGGATGCACGAAGAAATACCCAAGAGGCATTGGCACCTCAACGACCCGGGCGTCGTTCCAAACCTGCTGCAGACGGGATCGGGATCTCCCTGCGGCATGGTCGTCTACGAGGGATCCCTGCTGCCCGCTGTCTTCCAGGGGGAGATGATCCATTGTGAAGCCGGGCATCAGGTGGTACGGGCTTATCCCGTACGGCGAGTAGGGGCCGGCTACCAGGCCGAGGTGGTCAACCTCTTGAAGAGTGAAGACCTTTGGTTTCGGCCATCCGATGTGTGCACCGCCCCAGATGGCTCGATCTTTGTCTCGGACTGGTACGATTCATACGTAGGTGGCAATGTCATGAATGATCCCGACCGCGGACGTATTTATCGCATCGCCCCCAAAGCGATGGATTATCGGATCACGCCGCCCGATGTGGAGACCATCGATGGCGCGATGGAAGCACTGCTGAGTCCCAACATGTCTACCCGATACCTGGCTTGGAACCGACTGCATCAAGCTGGCCAGGAGGCTGAATCAGCCTTGCTGGATCTATATGAGCATGGAGACCCACACGAACAAGCACGCGCCTTCTGGCTACTGGTTCGCATCTCCGGCAAGACCGATCACTACATCAGGCAGGCCTTGACCCACGAAAACACCAATCTACAGATCGCTGGCCTACGGGCAGCGAGGTACTGGTCGACCGACAAGATACCCATGTATGTCGCATCGGTCCTCGAGGCGGAGGCGGACGTGAGAAGAGAGGCCGCCGTCAGCCTCCGCTATCAGGGCACGGAGCAGGCCGCCAAGCTCTGGACAAAATTGGCCCAACAGCATGATGGCAGCGATCGCTGGTATCTGGAGGCTCTCGGCATCGGCGCAGATAAGCACCCGTCCTATGTGGAGACCTATCTCCGCGATAACCAAACCGATCCTTCTACGCTCGGATATCGAGACATTGTCTGGCGTATGGCCGTTCCCTCTACCCTGCCCTTGCTAAAGGGACTGATCGAAGATCAGGACGTGCCGAAATCGGAACTGCCTCGATATTTTCGTGCCTTTCATTTTCATTCGCCCGAAGACAGGGACGCAGTGCTGGCAGGTCTGATTGATCTAGCCCATCCATGGAGGGACACTATCAATGCAATGGCGGTAGGGGCCATCAGTGCAGACTACGCCAATGCGCATCCCGCAGTGAGGCAAAAGGTAATCGACCTGCTGCCGTCGATGCGAGGAACCCCGCAATGGCTATCTGTCATTGCCAGCTACCGATTGCACGATCAAGTCGACGAATTGTGGGAAGAAATTCAGGACGCCAAAGACGAGGAGATAAAGGCGGAGATGCTGACCACTTTCTTCCGTCTGAAGGGCGCACCGATAGCGGAACAAGCGCTGCAAACGTCCGTCTCATCCGCCTACAACGAGATCATCGCTACCGTAGGAAGGGTCAATCATCCCGACGCCACACAGTTGCTGTGGCAACAGCTACAGAGGAGCGACCTGGAGTTAGGCACACGTAAGCGAGTGGCCGATGCCTTGGCTAACTCCGGGCAGGGGCTTCGCTTCCTGCACGAGGTGGCCCAGCGAGGTGATCTGGATAGTGCCCTGCACACCACGGTGGGACTCCGGATGTTGACCGCCTGGAACACAGATCTCCGGTCATACGGCGCCGAGCTGCTGGGTCCTGCGGCCAGCGAGAGCGGTGATCCCTTGCCAGCGATCGCAGAGCTGGTACTGCTTGATGGTGATATCACAGCCGGTAGGAACGTTTTTGATACCTACTGTGCTACCTGTCATCAAGTCCAGGCAACAGGTATCGAGTTTGGCCCGGATCTCTCGGAGATTGGCAGTAAGCTGGGCAGAAAGGCTCTCTACTCGGCTATCCTCTATCCCAGCGGAGGCATAAGCTTTGGATATGAAGGATACGAGCTGACGACGACCGATGGCAGCGAATACACCGGCTATATCAGTAGCGAGAACGCCCAGGAGATTGTGCTGCGACTGATCGGTGGTGTTTCGCGGACCTTCGCCCGCTCGGAGATTCAGTCCATGGTCGAAATACCGACTTCTTTGATGACCCCGGATTTGCAGCGGGTGATGAAGCAGCAGGATTTGGTAGATCTGGTGCAATACCTCGAATCTCTAAAGAGCACACTGCCCGAGACCTAGTAGAGTTTCGCATTAGATATGTTGAATAATTCTAATAGGATTTTGTTCGCAGACGAGGCATGACCGAGCGATCTCGAAGAGTCGAGCATGACAATGCGAGAAGTGAGGGAACCGCGAAAGCGGGTGGGTGGCTAGACATAGCCGTAGCTATGGCTAGGCTTTGCAACGAAGTATGCGGACAAAAGACATTAGAATAAGCTACAATATTTAATGCGAAACTCTACTAGTAGGCTTTCGCATTAAATATTGTGATAATATGTAATATATTCGTGTCTAGTAATCAAAATAATGAAAACATGGCACGATCACGTAAAGTATTAAAGCTGAGCACGGCTGACAGGACTCATCTAGAGGAGATCTTGTGGAAAGGGAAATTGTCTGCCAGAGAGCTCAAGAGAGCTGAGATCCTTCTGAAGAGCAGTCAGGGCTACAGCAGTTCGGAAATTGCAGTGATGGTTGATAGACATTACAACACGGTTCGCAATGTGGTGAAACGATATTTGAAAGAGGGGCTGGAATCGGCGTTGAAGGAAAGACCAAGGCCAGGAGCCCCCAGGAAGATACATGAAAGAGAAGAAGCCGTAATTACCTCCTTGGCATGCAGTGAACCACCCGAAGGTCGCAGTCGGTGGACCTTAGAGCTATTGACTAATCATGTAGTTCAACTGACCGATTTGACGGAATTGCATCATGAGACCATTCGTCGTGTTTTAAAAAAAGTAAACTCAAACCGTGGCAGAGCCAGCAGTGGTGTATCGGAAAGCTCAATGGGGAGTATCTAGCTAGAATGGAGGACATTTTGGAGATCTATGGCAGTAAGTGTCCCGAAAAGACGGTAAGGTTGTGCTTTGACGAGCGCCCATGTCAGTTGATTGAGCAAGTCTATACTCCCATGAAAATGGAGGCTGGAAAGCCAATGCGAGAAGACTACGAATATAATCGAAATGGTACCTGCAGTTTGCTGATGGCTTACGACATCGATCGTGGCATCAGGATAGGTCAAGTGCGAAATCGAAGAACAAAAAAAGACTTTGCCGAAGTTCAGGATTGGATTGAACAGCAGTACCCAGAATATGACAGGATCATCATGATCCTGGATAATCTAAACACACATAATTACGGCTCTTTCTACGAGAACCTTCCTGTTGACCGAGCCAGCGAACTAAGGAACAAAATCGAGTTTCACTACACACCTAAGCATGGTAGTTGGCTCAATATGGTTGAAATAGAATTTGCTGCCTTGTCCAAACAGTGCTTGGATCGAAGGATTGGCTCGCAACCGGAACTATCCAAGCAGATCAAAGCATGGATGAAGCAGCGTAATCAAGACAAAACAAAGATATCCTGGAGTTTTACCGTAGCATCTGCACGTGATAAGATGGGGAGTCAATATGCCAAAGTCGTCAACAAAAATTAATGCGAAAGCCTACTAGTAGAACGACAAAACACAAAATGCCATGCGAAAGATAGTTTACTACGTAGCGACGTCCTTGGATGGCTACATATGCGGACCCAACAATGACATCTCCGGCTTTGCCGAGCATAGTGATGGTGTGGCCAAGTACCTGGACGACCTAAAAGAATTTGACACCGTCATTATGGGCCGCAAGACCTATGAATTTGGGTACCAATTTGGTCTCAAACCGGGACAGCCAGCCTATGCCCACATGGAGCATTTCATTTTTTCTGACACGCTTACTTTTGATCAGCCTCACGAAAAAGTACACGTGGTCAAGCGGGGGAATCTGGACCAGATCCGACAGTTGAAGGAAACCGACGGAACCGACATATATCTCTGCGGAGGCGGTGACTTTGCCGGTTGGCTCCTGGATCACGAAATGATAGATGTGCTCAAAATCAAACTAAACCCGCTCGTGCTGGGTGATGGCGTCACACTTTTTGGGCAAAGCAAAAAATCACATCAGTTGGACTTGATCTTGGGCGAATCCTATACAGAAGGTCTCTACATACTCACCTATGCCATCCGCTATTGACCTAAACGAAGGCTCCCGTCCTTCGTCCTTAACTCCGCTAATCCTTTCCACTTCATCATGATTTGTACCAATGAATGATCGTCATCTACAAGCACGCATGCGGGCAGAACTTCATGATCGCCGCCTTTATCAGCGGGCCATTTCGATGGCTATGGACTATGTACAACAGTCGACCAAACGTCCCACCTATCCCCAGCAAGAAGCGTTGGATGCTCTACGGCATTTTGACGAAGACATGCCTCCAACGGGGTCAGATACGGAAGCTATTCTGTCGATGCTACATTCGTTGGGCGCCCCAGCCACTATACCGCAGATCGGAGGGCGGTACTATGGCTTTGTGACCGGTAGTGCGGTGCCAGCGGGCCTTGCCGCCAAGAGCCTGACCACCTTTTGGGATCAAAATGCGGCCCTGCATGTCCTGTCTCCGGTGGCTTCCAAGCTGGAAACCGTGGTCGAAGGCTGGCTTAGACAAGTACTGGGACTCCCCTCACAGGTCGTGGCCGGTTTTGTCAGCGGTAGCTCCCTGGCCAACTACTGTGGCCTGGCGGCAGCGCGGTATCGGCTGTTGGAGAGACTTGGCTGGAATGTCAACGAGCAGGGATTGATGGGCGCGCCAGCCCTCCGGGTGGTAGCGGGAAGACATGCCCATAGCACCATTCTGAAGGCAGTGGCCCTGCTGGGATTGGGTAGACAGCAGATCATGTGGGTGGACGTAGATGAGCAAGGTCGGATCCAGGCCGATCGGATGCCGCCCCTAGACGAGCAGACCCTGGTGATCTTACAAGCTGGCAATGTCAATAGTGGCGCCTTTGATGACTTCGAGCGGATCTGCGATCGAGCAAGGCAGGCCGGTGCCTGGATCCATATCGATGGCGCTTTTGGTCTTTGGGCAGCCGCTTGCCCATCGCTGAAGCATCTCACCGCAGGTTGCGAAATTGCGCATTCATGGGCCCTCGATGCGCACAAGACCCTAAATGCACCGTACGACAACGGCATCGTGCTCTGTAGTGACGGAGAGGCGCTACGGGCGGCCCTGCACATGAGCGGCAGCTACATTGTCGTCAGCGAAGAACGTGACGGCATGTTTTACACGCCTGAAATGTCTCGTCGGGCTCGGATCTTCGAACTCTGGGCGACTATGAAATACCTGGGTGCCACGGGTATCGACAGCCTTGTCTCGTCCTTGCACGAACGCGCCCGGGAGTTTGCCGAGCAGATCTGTGCATTGGAAGGCTTTCAGGTCGTCAACGAAGTGGTGTTCAATCAGGTACTGGTCCAATGCGATTCAGATCAGTTGACCCGGTCAGTGCTGCGGCTAGTACAGGAACAACGAGACTGCTGGGTGGGTGGCGCGAAGTGGTTTGAAAGAGATGTGATCAGAGTCAGCCTATCATCGTGGATGACAGATAGCGAAGATGTGATCATCAGTGTAAAATCGTTTGCACGAGCACTGGACAGGGTACAGTCCGATACTGCCGGCCCCCATCGCTAGTAGAGGCTATTTCATGAGCTACACCGTTTATTTTGGCATTTTTACTCTTCGAAGCTCGCTCCCGGTTCTGCCCACGATTAAGACCAATGAAATCCTCAAACGATTTGACTAAAACTCAGGAAACAGACCCATGGTTTTGGATAAAGGCAGGATGCAACCAATCAAAAAATCAAGACTATGAAATACGTACTCATGATGCTCGCCTGCTATGTAGGCCTCCACACATTACACGCATCGGACATTACCGTCTCGGCCGTCCGTGTCATCAACCGGGGAGATGTACCAAAGTCTCCCCTCAGTGTCATCTTTGATCTGAAATGGAGCAATGCCTGGCACAACTCCAAGAACCACGATGCGGCATGGATCATCATGAAATATGGCGGCTACTGGAACAATCACGTCCGCATCCGGACCTCTGGACACCGTATTCTCCAGGATCGCTCAGGTGCCAATCCAGCACTTGAAGTCGTGGATGGCCTGGGCTTGTTTGTGAAGCCCACGCTCCCCTACCGAGGTGATGTCGATATTAAGCTGCAGATCCTACTTGATACCACGGGACAACAGGTAGGAAGGGCACGCCTGACGGATCTTAGTGTCCACGCCATTGAGATGGTCTACATACCCGAGGGCGCCTTCACCTTGGGCAGTCCAGACACCGCCGCTATTACGCGGGCGAGCTTCTATCGCAGCGATGATGCGGGCGGTAGGTCCGGACTCTATCGCGTGACCTCGGAAGGCCAAATCGAGGTTGGGCCTAGGGAAGGCAACCTATACTATTGGAGTGAACGTGACCTGTATAATGGGGATCGGCTGGGACCCGTGCCCGCAGGATTTCCCAAGGGATTTGCGGCCTTCTATACCATGAAATACGAACTCACTCAAGGGCAGTATGCGGATTTTCTCAACACGCTATCTAAACAGTGGACCTTTGATCGATCGCCCATCGGCGGAAGGGATTATCACGCCGACCGGGGTGGCATCTACTATGAAGGAGGCAAGTATGTAGCGCAGTCGCGGGCACGACCGATGAATTTCATCAGCTTTACCGATGGCCTGGCTTACACCGATTGGGCATGTCTGAGACCACTGACAGAATTGGAATATACCAAGGCGGCTCGGGGCCCGGAAATACCCGAGGGCGCCGAATTTGTTTGGGGCACCGACAACTATGACCAACTTGAGCGATACGTCGACGCAGACGGAGAGGTCAGGTGGCACAACGACATCTATGAGGACCAACTGCATGACGAAAACCGGCCCGTTCTTGGTGCCTCGTACTATTGGGTCATGGACCTCAGTGGCAGCTTGTGGGAAAAGGTCATTACCATCGGCAATCCGGTGGGTCGAGCCTTCACTGGCACGCATGGAGACGGTCGACTTCGATTTGGTCATGCCACCAACGATGACTGGCCCAAAAGTGATAACGAGGTCGGCGGATTTGGCTATCGAGGGGGTGGCTACTACGAGGTTGGTACGCTCTATTCAGATTTCAATCCGCACTCTCCCACAGGCTACCGATATTACGGCTCTTGGTCTGGGGGACCTCGGTCCATCGCATACGGCTTCCGGGCCGGTCGCTCGGCACCTTAGGGGACTGATACAATACTTGCATTTGCTATGCTTGTGCTTTTGCCCGCATCCTGCGTTGCAAAGCCTAGGAAAAGCTAGCGGCCAGCTGCCCACCTGCCTTCGCGGTTCCTTCACGCTCGCATGGTCGCGCTCGACTCTCCCAAGCTCGTTCGGTCGTATTTTTCGCCTTGTCTGCCGACAAGATAGCGTCGAGATTCAAACGCAACCAGTACCCAAACCGCCTCCTAGCAGCGTACGAGGGACCACCCTCAAATGAACGCTTGAGGGTGGATCCAGTAGGCCTTGGTCACTTCCTTTGTCCACGCAGTGCGCATCTGCCAGCTAGCATGTACTGAACCTTGTGCTTATATTAGCCGCGCAGCCCAATCTTTTGGCTGCCAACACCAACCAGCATGATGCACTCCTACCCACTGCTATTATTGTTGATCTGCTTATGCTTTGGCTGCCGTACTTCGGGTCCGCCGGCCAAAACCGTGGATATCGAGGCGGTCAAAGCCCAACTCGAACAAGTCAAAGAACGGGACCAGCGTCATAGACAGGCTATCAGTCAACTGCATGATCAGCCCACCAGTGATGCGGCCACCATAGATAGTCTTTGGGTGCTGCAGACCGCGCTAGACGAGGAGAACTTGGAAGCCGTCATACGGATACTGGATGAGCTCGATCAATATCCGGGACGGTCCCTGGTGGGGAGCGAGGCGTCAGAAGCGGTTTTTTACGTCCTGCAGCACGCGCCGGACAGCATTCAAATCAAGTACTTGGACCTAATCCTCACGGCGGCGGCGGCGAGCGAGTTGAACAAGCGCCTGGCCGCTATGTATCACGATCGCGCCTTGATGAATCAGGGCAAGCCGCAAATCTACGGGACGCAGTATAAATCCGTCTTTCGCCTAGACACGGTGACGGGACAGCGCATGGACTCCATATACCACTGGCCCATGAGAGATACCACAAAGATTGATTCCATACGACTGTGGAATGGCCTGGGACCGCTCGAAGAGTCCCTCCAGAGCATCGGACTCAGTCGATGGAAATGAAGCTCCCTCTGCCAACCTAGACAGACCAAGACATGCCTACAAGTGACTTAGATCTGGTAATAGAGCACCTGGAGCAAGAACGCCGATGGCTGCGGATTGCGATTGCCCGCTCCATCACTGACAAAGACTACCTCACCGCTCACCAACGCAACCGGGGGCTAGAGTACCTGATGCAACAATTAATGGCACTTCGAGAGTTGAGGAGTCCAGGCAGCATCGAAGTTCGAGATATCAAGAAACGAATTGATAGACTCAAGACTAAACAAATTGAGCTCCAGGACCGGGACAGCGATCTCGATCTTACCCATGAGATTTTCAGACTGACAACTCGAGGGCCAACGTCTGACCTCCGGTAGAAAGCCGTCGACTATCGATAATCAGCACTTATTGGATAGCCTCTATGCGCTCCAGCGGAAGGAGACAAATAGCTTTCGCCTCTTGCTCAGTAAAAAAAGCAGACTGCAGTTGTCCTTCTCTCGACTGCCTACCAGTCTGTTGATCCGATTCTTTGCTCAGGGTTCCATCAGCCATCATGTGATCAGACACCGGATGCCGGTCATGCGCCAACTGGGATATCCCTAGCGCATGAGTCCTATGAGCTGGTCATTGCCGACTTTACCGAGGCAAAATTTTTGTCGGTGCTGGAGGTTTGTGCCCGGACCGTATTCGAAGCAGTCGGTGTGGACGCGCTGGAAGGAGGGGCTACGATCGTGTGGGATCGCATCTAGGAGGAAGGGCGTCGCTGTCTCACGGCAACCTTCAATACTACCACATTGTTGTACCCTGCAATGATTACCATTTGCCGAGGGGTAGCACAGCATGACCGCTAGCCAGATCACCATACACTGGTTCCGCCGGGACCTACGACTAGAGGACAACACCGCCCTAGAGCAAGCACTTTCCGGCTCCCTACCCGTCCTACCTATCTTCATCTTTGACCGCGATATCCTGGACGAACTCCCGAGGGATGATGCCCGTGTGACTTTTATACACAGCCGCTTGGCCCAACTGGATCAAGCACTGAAGGCCAGGGGCTCGGGTCTGATCGTACGCATGGGTACCGTGCTGGATTGCTGGCGCCAGCTCGTCCAAACGTATTCGATCCGATCGGTGTACATCAATCGGGACTACGAGCCATATGCAAGATCCAGAGACGAGGCCGTCCGATCGTTCTTGCAAGCCAACGACATCGCACTCCACAGCGCAAAGGATCAAGTGGTCTTTGAGCCCCACGAAGTACTAAAAGGCGATGGCCACCCCTACACTGTCTACACCCCCTACCGCAAGAAATGGGAAGAAAAATTCTCCCAAGCGACGTTTGCCTCTCGACAGGCGGGGGATAATTATCTGCCCGTCGACTCGGTCCTCCCCACCTTAGAGGCATTGGGCTTTCAGCGATCCCAGGTCATGGTACGCGATCCGGATTTCTCGGTCTTGGCTGCGTATGCCGACCAACGCGATCTGCCAGGGTCGGAAGCTACGTCGCACCTAGGGCCGCATTTGAGATTTGGTACCCTTAGCATACGGGATATCATCCGTCGACTGACAGAAAAGGATCGCGTCTTTCTCAGCGAATTGATTTGGAGGGAGTTTTTTATGCAGATCCTGTTCCACTTTCCCCGTGTGACGCAAGATAACTTCCGAAGCAAATACGATGGCATCCAATGGCGTAACGATGCGACGGAATTTGAGCGATGGTGCCGTGGCCAGACGGGCTTTCCCCTGGTAGATGCCGGCATGCGTGAGCTGAATGCGACGGGATACATGCACAATCGCGTACGCATGGTTACGGCCAGTTTCTTATGTAAGCATCTGCTGATCGATTGGCGGTGGGGAGAGGCGTACTTCGCCAAGAAGCTGTTGGACTTCGAGCTCTCCTCAAACAATGGCAACTGGCAGTGGGCGGCTGGCACCGGTTGTGATGCAGCCCCTTACTTCCGGATATTTAACCCCATTGCTCAGCAGCGGAGATTTGATCCTGATTTCACCTACATCCGTCGGTGGGTGGATGAATGGGGTACCCCATCGTATCCTCCTCCGATGGTAGACCACAAGCAGGCAAGGGAACGGGCGCTGGAGACCTACCGGGAGGGGATCCAACGGGTAGGTTAGTGCGGTTCTCGAACGAATCAGGCATAACCTAGTGTTTCGTCTGACAAATAACTACACACCCTGGTTGTCTCTCAGCAAAATTCCATCAAAATGTGTCAGCTTAGCATTTTGACCTTCTACCGAAAAAGCCGCATTTTATACGCGATTACCACCACTTTCATTTTAAGAGAATATCACTATGAAAAAATCTAGACGCGACTTCCTTCGCAAAACTGCCTTGGGCACGACCGGGATGACGCTGACCGGATCAGCCATGGCCATTTCGGCCAAAAGCTATCGAAAGATCTTGGGAGCCAACGACCGCATCAACATGAGTGTGATTGGTGTGCGTGGTCAAGGACATGGGCACCTCAAGCGCTGGGCAAGCCTGGCTGAGTCTGACAATGTGTATGTCAAGACCATCTGCGATGTTGATCAACGCCTCTTTGCGGAACGTATCAAGTCCGTGGAGGAGCGACAGGGAGAAACGCCTGGCACCGAAGTAGATATGCGCCGAGTGTTTGAGGATACCTCCATCGATGCCGTATCCATCGCTGCGCCCAATCACTGGCATGCACTGGCCACCATCTGGGCGGTGCAAGCAGGCAAAGACGTGTACGTGGAGAAACCGAGTAGCCATAATATATGGGAAGGCCGTAAGATGATCGAGGCCGCCCGAAAATATGATAAGATCGTCCAAGTGGGCTTTCAAAATAGGAGCATACCGGCTGTCCGGCAAGCGATGCAGTTTTTGCATAACGGCGGCATAGGTGATGTATACATGGCGAGAGGCATGTGCTTCAAGCCTCGGGGGTCGTTTGGCAATGCGGCCAAGACCAGTCCTCCCAGTGAAGTCAACTACGACCTGTGGCTGGGGCCGGCTCAGTGGAGGCCTTACCGCGAGACGCGTTTCCACTACAACTGGCATTGGCACTGGGACACGGGCAATGGAGATATCGGTAATCAGGGACCCCACCAGTTTGATATCGCACGCTGGGGCTTGCAAAAAGATGAACATCCGGTCAAAGTGCACTCTTGCGGCGGCTACTACAAGTTTGATGATTGCAGTCAGGAAACTCCAAATACCCAGATGGCCACGCTGGAATATGCGGATGGAAAGATCCTGCAGTTTGAAGTCCGAGGCTTGAGCACCGGCGGTGAGGCGAGCCTGGACGTGAAGATCGGCAACTTGTTTTACGGGACCGAAGGATGGATGGAGATCCGCGGTAGTAAATGGAGGACCTTCATGGGCCGCAACAATGAGCCCGGCCCCAGCTCCGAAGCCGATGGCGGCACCGATCAGGTCGTCGGATATCTGGCAGCCCCTGGCGGTGGCGGGCACTACAAGAATTTCATTACGGCACTACGGTCGCGCAACACGGGAGACCTCACCTGTGACATCTATGACGGACACCTGTCCTCCGCATTGCCACTCCTGGCAAATATTTCCTACCGCCTTGGAGGCATAGGACTGGAGTTTAATAGCTCCAGGGAGAAGTTTGTGAATAACGCTGCGGCCGATGATATGCTAAGTCGAGAGTATCGGGATCCTTACATCGTCCCAGAAAGTGTATAGCGCTGCCGACCGGAGGCACCTCAAGGGGCGGTGGATTTGGACCCTGCCCCTGCTCGTGCTCTGGGGAGCATGTCAAGACATTGAGCCCCGGTCGAGCAAGCAAGACGAGGAGCGCTGGGAGGAGGCGGCAGCCAATGCCGTACTGAACAGCGAAGGACTGGAGCGCTGCCAACGATTTGTGGAGGGGTGGCTAGCCCATGCCGATCCCAAAACCGGTCTGATTCCCCGTAATCTTGAAGGCGACCGCGACATTTGGAACGCCAAGGATGCCGCGGCAGACAATTATCCTTTTATGGTGCTCACGGCAGCGCTGACGGATCGAGATCTCTTTGAGGGTCGCATGCGATCCATGCTTGACACGGAGCAGCGTATCACCTCGCGTATCGGCCATCTGCCAGATACCTACCAGTTTAGCACAGCGAACTTTAAAGAAGCCTCACCCAACCTGGATGACATCATCTTTGGTGCTTCCGAGTACGTCAAAGATGGTCTGCTGCCCCTGACGGAGTATTTGGGATCCAGCCCATGGTCTCAACGCATGCTGGACATTATCGATGATATCTGGGCCAATGCTGAAATCTCCACGGACTATGGCAAGATCCCGTCTGAAAATGAGGAAGTAAATGGTGAAATGCTGCAGGTATTGTCTCGGGTACACTGGATGACCCAGGAGCCGAAATACCTGGATTGGGCCTATCGACTGGGGGACTACTATCTGCTGGGGGACCGGCATCCGACCCGCGATTTGCCCTCGATCAGGTTGCGTGATCACGGCTGTGAGATCCTCTCCGGGCTATGTGAGCTCTACTCCTCCGCACATTATCGCCATCCGGACAAGCAGGCTGCCTATCGTCAGCCTTTGCATGAATTGTTGGACCGCGTCCTCGAAGTGGGTAGAAACGAGCATGGACTCTTCTATGACGTGGTAAACCCACGGACAGGTGAGATCTTGCGAGAGCGGATCGCGGATAACTTTGGCTACAATCTCGACGGCTTTTACACCGTCTATCAGTTGGATTCCATCGCATCCTACCGAGATGCGACTCTCCAGGCATTGGAAGCGCTGCCCAGACATTATCGCAATCACGATTGGGAAAATGGCTCCGCAGACGGGTATGCAGACGCCATCGAGGGCGCCCTAAATCTATACAATCGCGAACCGGTGAAGAGCACAAAATCATGGCTGGATTCGGAGATGCAGGTGATGTGGGCCAAACAACAGGATGATGGTGTCATTGAGGGATGGCATGGGGATGGCAACTTTGCTCGAACCACGATCATGTATTGCCTGTGGAAGAGTCAGGGGGTGACGGCGACCCCATGGAGACCCGATCTCCAGGTGGGAGCCACCAGCGTAGGGGACACGCTCTGGATATCGCTCCGGGTAGACACACCTTGGGAAGGCACTCTACATTTTGATCTTCCCAGACATCGCGAAAACCTGCACCTTCCGCATGATTGGCCCAGGATCAACCAGTTTCCTGAATGGTATACGGTGGAGCCGGACCAAACCTACTCGGTCTGGAGCGCGGCCACCTCGTCAGCGCAGCATTCGGGCACTACATTGATCGAGGGTCTGCCTGTCTCGATCGAAGCTGGTGAGACCCGGTGGAAGATTGTATTGGAGTAAATCGCCGTCCTGGAGCCCCATCCAGCTCGCTCGTCTTTCGATGTGCACGACTGCCACCTCCGGGTTGTCCATCAAATACGCATGGCCTTGGCCTTGAGGGAGGACTTCAGCGGATTCCAGGGATCCTTGTAGGAAGCCATGAAGAAGATCTCCTTGTAGTGGGCAATCGTGCGAACGATCCGCAAATAGTAGCCCGTGTAGACCACCATGGCCGGCATGTACCAGAAGAAGCGGTGCTTCTCCCTCGGCTCTCTCACGAGCAACATGATACAGAAGAACTGAGCGTAATTGGCCAGGGAGAAGAGGACCAGATTGGCCAACAGAATATAAATGAGAATGTGGGAATAATTCAGCAAGATGTCTACCACGTACACCAGCCATTTCAGATTGAGAATCACGTTGTAGAAGATGTTTTCCAGCGAAGAGACCATATTGCTAAAGTTGAAGTGCGCATTGGGCACAAATACATCGCGGTGCTTGCGCATCCGAAAGCGAATGATCGACTTGTCCCAGCGCAGTCGCTGGCGAGTGAGTTTACGAAAGGTATCCGGCACACTGGTCAGCCCGGTCGCGGTGGGTTCGAAGTGGACACGGTAGCCCAGTTTTCTAATCTTGACGGTGATATCTCCATCCAAGCCCGGACCAATATCCCAGCCCCCAATGCGCTTGACAACATCGGTCCGAAAGGTGCCAAATGCACCACTGATAACGCGATAGATACCCAGCGAAGAGGTCACCATGCGACCGATCAGAATCACCTTCAGGTACTCGATAGCCTGCAAGGTCGTGGCCAGACTTTGCCGATAGTTACGGACTTCCAGGTTACCTCCCACAGCAGCAATCTTGGGGTCGTAATAGAATGGAATGAGTGATTTTTCAATGGCGTCGCGATCAAACGAGCAGTCGGCATCAAAATGTACAATGTACTTGCCCTTGGCATAGTGGAGGGCCACGTTGGCCCCAGAGGCCTTGCCGCCCCGCACATCATTGCTGATGAAGAGATCGATCAAGCCCCTTCGCTCCAGGTCCCGTCCGATGGTGCGGGTATCATCGTCTGATCCATCGTCCACCACGATCAGCTCGAAGTGCCGATATGTCTGCTCGGCCAGCGATCGAGTCAGCTTGTAGAGATGTTTGCCTTCGTTTTTGCCAGGGACAAGAACCGAGATCAAAGGCCGCTCCAGCCAGAGTTGCTGCTGAGCCTTGTCCCAACGAGATCGATGAAGATGACGATAAAGATAATGTTGAATGACGACCACATAATCGACTATTACATAACGAAATAGCTCAAAAAAGATGAAGTACCAGAAGACCCGGACGATCTTGGGCCACCCCCCCTGATACCAATAGTTGAAAACCTCTCCAAAATCCACCTTACTACGGTTTGTTGCTCTGCACCCGTGCATTCTCAAACGCGACCAAAGGCATTAGTTCATGGGTGATAATGGAGTGCTTGAGACCCAGGTTGTCACGGAGGAGATGGTTGATCAGGAAGATGGTCCGGTCTGCCACCCGAACGGCTTCTTTCTCGTTGGTCTGCAGAAGAGTGAAGTGAATCTGGGGCAGATCGACCGCGCGTATATCACCGCCTTTTTGCGAGCCCTTGACGATCTGGCAAAGCTCGTTGATCAACTTCCATTTATGATGGTCACCGAGCTGCCGATTGAGGGAAGCCATGTCGCTGAAGCTCAAGGTGACCAGATAGCTTTCCTTCTCCGGATAGCGGGTGCTGAGATACTGCACCGCCTTGATAAAGACATCGATTGCTACCACATCCTCCAGCAAACCTCCGCGATGCTGTGT
This sequence comes from Saprospiraceae bacterium, assembly GCA_965223165.1. Lineage (GTDB taxonomy): Bacteria > Bacteroidota > Bacteroidia > Chitinophagales > Saprospiraceae > JABDMH01. Next base: position 169,311 of record CBDCVQ010000003.1, read on the forward strand.
CCCTACTCCCAGACGTCCCGACACCAAGCTCTCTATAGCTTTGGGCAGGATGTCATAGGCCTTCAGTTCAAACTTTACTAGGTGCTCTACGTCCTGGTCATGTCCGCATGCCACGCACTTCGCCCGCACGACGTAGTCCTGAAACTCGGCCTCACACCGCCGGCAGTAGTGCATCATGGTGGGCTTATCATAGTCCACGCCTATGTGTCGCAGTTCATGCTCGCACTTGGGGCAAGTCAAGGTCGTTTGATGGGGCTCCTGCTGATAGGCGGAGACTGGAGCCATATGCGCGCATCGAAAATGATGTATGATGTGCTCGGATTTCAAATCGGCCGAATGGCAAGAGGGGCATACCTCCCGGTACAGCAGAAAACCGTTGGCGCATTGATTGCACAAATGCGATGATTCGAGGAAGTGGCCGGCCAGGTAGCCCCCCCGCTCTCCAATACGCAAAATCCGTTCTTCGGCAGCTGGATGATCGGATTGGGTACCCACGCTCGATAGTACAGGATAGTAATAGCCGGTGGGGCTACGTCGACTCGGTACCGGCGCCAGGACCTTACGATCACGGGAACACGCAAAAGCCAGGGTATTAAAGAGTACCGTATCCTCGTATCGATCTTGCCGCCGCAATTTGAGCCGTAGGCAGTTTTGTAAAATGCGATGGGCACGATCAGCCATCTGGTCCAGTCGATCCAAGTGCACCAGGTGACCGTCATAGAGATCATTGAGTTCAGGCGGCGGATCCTCCGGATGGAGGAGAAAGATGGGTTTCAAAAAGAGAAAGCCCTCCTGGTGAGATCTGATCTTCAGCACCTGCTGGTGACTCAGATAGAGATCCGTACACCGGACGATCAGAGCATTGTGGTCGGCCAGGGTTTCCATAGAGCCAGAGTAGTAGTCCAGGATCAGGGCATAGCTGAGGCCGGACCGCTCGATGGTTTCTACGGATTCGTGACGATCAGCCTCTTGGTTGCCTCCGGAGGCGGTAAAGTCAAATCTGAAAATCTGTTCGTCCTTCATGCTTTCATTGTACACACGGTTATCTAAATGGTCTGGGTCCGGTCATCTACGGTCCATACTCCAAAAAGGGAATTAAGGGCTTGGAGATATGCACGTTGAGCTTGTAAAAGGCTTTCCATTTCTCCAGCTCAATCTCATTAATGGGGGTGATGTCGGCCGCTATGCTCCGCGTCACGGGTTCATACGTCTTTTGAAACTCGGAGGGCAACTGATACGTGGCTCCGTAAAATCGTTCGATGATGCCCTTGCTATGCGTACCATCAGGAAACTTGACATCCACCAGATCACCTTCGCGGAGGTGTTTGAGAAACTTCTGATCATAGAATGCCTGGATAAACAGATTGGTCGGCTTATGAACGGACATCACGATATCTGACTCCAGGGCCACCTCAAAGTCTTCCTTGAAGATTTGAGTAATGAAGCCATTCACCGGCGAGATGTATGCCTGCAGCAGTACGGGCAGTTCGGCCGGTGTGGCCTTGTTTCTAAGGGCCAACTGCCTTCGTTCGATCCCCTCCTGCACACGCAACCAGTGGAGATATTGCTCTTGAAACCTGATGTCCTCATAGGCCGCCGCTTCTCCCCCATCGTATTGGATCAGCCGATGTACATAAGGATCAAGCTTGGATGCGGGGTATACATCTAGAAAGATCTCTTGTTCTACCCGGTTCTTCTCCGATATTGTGACCTGACTCAAGCGTTGAAAGTCCTTTACGCGCAGCTTAGCCAGCTCAATCTTCTTCCGCGTATCAATGCGCTCCCGTTCAATCCACTCCAAGTTTTCAGTGGTGTGGATGACCGGAGTGACTTTATCGACCACGGGTCGCTTAAATACTGCCTCGTCGTGATACATGAAGAGCGTATCGCCAATCCTCACTTTATCCCCAGCCGCCTTGGTAAACTCCACGATCTGCACATCCTGGGTAAACTGGATATCCAGCTTGCGGAACAGGACCTGCCCCTCTGCCCGGACAAACAGATTATTGCGAGCCAGAAAGAACAATATGGAGACCATGGCGGAGATGAGTAGGACAAAGTAGATGGCTCGGTCCCAGTTGATCCTACCCTTTTTGGGGCGTACTTCCTGCAGTACGCGGATCTTGCTTTCCGTTCTCTTAAAGTCCGCGCTCCTCATTCCATCCTATCGTTTGCCGCTCCAATTGCATGAGTCCACCCATGTCGTCTATGCTGACCCGATCCATCTGCAAGTGATCCTGCAGACGATCCAGAAACGTGTCCAGTTCGAGTCGGTTGTTAAAGTCCTCCGTACTCACCAGCAACCGGGTCTTGCCAGCGGCCGGATGACCACCATGTACCAGGGGGTAGTACAGCGTGACAAGGTCATCGCTGTCCTCGGCAATCACATCAATGGAGGTCGCATAGGCCTCCAAGTGTTTGAGGGTGCCATAGCTCGTGAGCCCTACGGTCAAAGCGATATCGTAGCTACCTGCTCGATCCTGGAGCAGGGACGTGATCCGATCCACGGCTGCCTGATCGGTTGGGTCAAGGTGCCGCAGCTCCAGGTGAATGCGGGGCGTTAGGGCCAGATCGACAGAGGCTGCAAGCTCCTGCAACACCGGCTGAGCAAAACTTGAGGGTACAAAGGAGAGTCTGACCTCAAAGTCTTCCTGACTCGCCGCATCCAGTAGGGCTGCATAATGGAGATAGAGATTTAAATCACCCCCGATATCGACCAAGACCTCTCCAAACTTGTTGAACTTGAGAAACTCGACCAGGTACTTGGTCTCCATGCGTTCTAACTCATCTGCTGCACAATAGACGGCTCGCGTCCCATTGTATCGAGTGGAAAAAAGATGATAGTTCTTCAGCTCAATCATCGGGACAATATCTCCGGAGCCGATCAGGTCAAAGATCTCCAATGCCTTGAGGTACATCTGCTGCTGCACATCCCACAGTTCCAGATCGACCCCAAATAGTTCGTCCAACTTGTCGACCACGTGCATGGGACTATAGTTTGGATCTTCCAGATGCTTTTGGCGCATGCCGCGCTCGATCGACACGGCTAGACGCTCCTTTCGATAGTAGAAGTGGACATACTGCTTGAGTGCGTGCTCATAGTCATGATACAGCTTGAGCAACTCGTTCTTCAGATTGCGGTGCTGGGTGTCAAACTCACTGATCAGTGTCCTCTTTTTTGCCTCCTTGAGTTGCCTCCGGGCCGAACGATCAAACGGTAGGGGCATACCCACCGTCAGGCCACCGGACAAGAAGTCCCTACCGGCGTAAGTAGCGCCCGGGCCGCCCTGGTAGTAGTTGTATCTGAGCTGGGCATTGAGGGTCACCTCCTTGCTCCAGTGAAACTCGTGATCCAGTGCCGCCAGCTCATGTGCAAGTATGGCAGCTTGACTAGCGGTGTCAAATCCCGCCTGCTCTATCTGGTCAAAGGGCAGATCGAAGACCGGTAGCTCCTGCACGTCTCGGGCCAAACACTCCGGACTCAACTGAACGGACTTCTGGTAGGTCTCATAGTTGTCCAGAAACAACTGGGTCTCCATCTTCTTAGAACGTACCACCAAGACTTCTTCCCACTGGAGAAACTTCATGTAAAACATCTTGGTGGCCACCTCCTCCAAGCGACTCAGGATGTCCAGACGGTTGCGGATGACGTCAATCTTTTTCTTGTTGAAGGTGTAAATCACGAGATCAGACGATTGCTGGAACGACAGGTGCCGCAGTCGATTCTCCCGCTTGATTTTTTCCGACTGCCACAGCAGTTGCTTTTGGTGCTCCGTCTGTCGCCGGGCGACCACTCCGTTTTTGAAAACCCGCCAGTCTACCCCAGCGTTGGTACGCCAGTTGTAAAATATGCCATCTTCCTCAAGCAGGGCACCGGCAAAATTGTGGGCATATCCACCTTGCAACGACAGCCCCTTGTCTTTCTGCATCACTACGCTTTCTGCCCGATGCTCCGCATCCAGATGTTTCAAGTGGGTGGAATCCACCGCTTTTGGTGTGAAGAGAAATTCGAGATCGTCGGTGCTATTGGAAAAGCGATGGGAGATTAGGGTTTCGCGTACATAGTCCTCGACCATTTGCTCCAGCTCGATCGAGACGGATTGCATCAAGAGATCCTGACCGCACAGTATAGGCGCGGAGACCCCCACGCACAGTGGGACAAGCCACAGTAACTTGGACATTTGGTTTTATCGATTTTACGCACTTTGGGTTAATCAAAAAACAGACCAGTAGCAGCGGCTACTCGTTGATTACTAGATACCCCTAGACATATCAGGCCTATAAGAGGCTGACAATCTTTTATTTACGAGCGATTAATCATTTTCCAAAAAAGAAATCAGCAAGTAATAATAGTACTACAGACCTTGAAATCGGGGCGAAATAGGATCAGAAAAAGCCCCGGCTAGTGCTTGCGAAAAGTATCACATCTACAGGCCCATCTGCCGATCGTTGGCGAGGTAAAGTAAGCAGATCACACTACTCCAGACCAGCGTTGTGCCACCGATGCTCAAGGCTCCCCAGTGCCGGATCACCCTAAAAAAGATACCCCTGCAGTCTGAGGAACTGCAGGGGCTTTCCAAAACTTACACTACTACATTAGTTTGCTGGGCCCTGGGCAGCAGTGTTCATCATTCTAATTTGATCATTTTTCGGGTAGCGGTATATCGCTCCGTATCCAACTGGTAGAAGAGGGTGCCCGTGGCTCCCACATCGATCCGTGCCAGCCGAATCTCATGATATCCCGATCGATAGAAGCCCTTGACTACCTTGAGTATGCGCCCTTGTATGTCGTAAACGGTCAGATCAGCCTTCGTATCCTCCGGAAGATAGAACCCAATGGACGTATCATCCCGGTATGGATTTGGCCGGTTTTGGAACAACGCAAACTGACCCACTTCAATTTGAGGAGCGGTACCAAAGGGTGCCCCCACATTAGGCGGACGAGACGAGTTGACAGTGGGACATACCTGAGTGCTGACCACCACAAAGCTGTCGATGCAGTAGACATCGTTTCCACAAAGGTCGCGTGTCCGCACCCGCAGCCGGTAGACACCCGGCGGCACGTCTGGAATCTGTACCATAGCCGTATCCCTGGCATTGCCCGGTAGATCAATTGTGGCGCTGACCACCGTCCGGAATCCCCCTCGTTCCAACGTGTCGAGGGCATAGGTATAGTCTACTAATCCGCAGGTATCAAACATCGTGGCCAGGGCGTCCAGGCCAAACTGACACTGGTCAATCGTGATCGTGTCATCGGTTTGCCCGGCCACGGTGGCCTCGCAGGTCGGTGGTAAGGTGTCATCGTACACAATGTATTGGATAAAGGAGTCTGCCGGGTTGCTAAAATCGCCATCGTTGTCATCGCACCATTCGGCAAACAACCAGGTGCGCTGGATGACATACCAGGCTCCGCTACCTCCCCTCACCTCCAGCTCCTTGTCTGAGTGTCCGATGCCAACCACGCGACAATCATCGAGCAAGTACTGGGGTCGCCCGATACTGTCCGGATGGGCAGGACCCACCACATTGCCGCTGCCGGCAGGATCGTAGATGGGGGCACACGCATATAGCAGTGTGTCCGACGGCAGAGAAAAGAGGTCACTCGAAAACTCACAGAAATTCTGTACCTGGATGACCTGCTCTACCTCCACGATATCGGGCTCTTTGGTTCCACAGGTTTTCCAGATGAAAAACCGGCGGGTGATTGTGCCTTCTCCACAGTCGTCCAGGTCACTGACCACGGTCTGTGAGCAGAAGGTGTTCTCGTTGCAGTTGACGAGGATAATGCCGTTGGCAAGATCCCGATTGTCTTCGGTCAGTCCGCATTCTCTGATGGTTTCTTCCCGTTCTGCAAAGTCAGGAATCAGGGGGTCAAAATAGCTGATCCGCTCCATCCGGGTCGAACAGGTGCACACACCCAGATCGCGGAAATTAATAATCGGCTCCAACGGCACGCCGGCCTCATCCACATACTGACCGGTCGGATCCACCCAGGCCTTGAGATAAGTGCCAAGTGCGGCATCAAGCGCGGCCAGGGCCGCACTATCCCCTTGCTCGGCTCCCTCTACCAGATCGGCGAGCGGTACCGCTTGCCCATCCAGGGTGTAGGCACTGTCTTCCCGATAGGTATGGCAACTGATCTGCAGATCAGGCGTCACGTCAGCCACGATCGACGCACTGGTCTTGTCCTCCACGAGGATCTCCGACCAGCTCCGTGACCAATTGCAGAAGAAGTCTGTCACCAGCAGTTCGACAGTCACCTCGGTGCAGGCATCTGAACAGTCAAAGGGTGTCGCAGTGGCCCAGCCGCCCCCGAGTTGGGCATATTGATCTACACCCTCGGGGCCAAACACCTCTTGATAGGCATGGTGAAATTCGTCCTCATCCATCACGCCCAGGCAGGTTACCGTGGCATAGTGGCAAAGTGCGTAGTGCCAAGCTCCTTGTAGCATGTCGGAGCAGGCTTGACCATCCGCCCCCAGCCAGTTTATCTCCTGGGCATAGGTGGCTTCTACCTCATCCAATGCATGATCCGTCTCAAGGACGGCGCACCAGAGGGTGTCATCCGTCGAAGTCACTCCTTCGGCTCGGATACTGTCGCAGAGACGGACACAGGCAACGGCCCAATCAGAGCGCCGAATCAGCACCTGATTCAACTCGCAGTTGTCGTAGCTGTAGTTGTCTACCTCATTGGCCCGGAGCCAAACCTTCTTGGATCCTAGGTCAAGGGTCAGCCCATCGTGTGCCACCGCCACCGGCCGAATCTCATCGGTAATCAGCAAGTAGCAAGTATCGCGTGCGATATTGTGACATTCGTCGTAGGCTTCAACGATGATCTGATAGGGTTCTTCGCGACGCTCAAAGCGGGGACCGGCCGTAGCCTCGTATCGATCAGTAAGGGGATTATGCGTGTAGACGAAGGCTCCCACGCCCGTGATCATTGCTTTGACCAACTTGATATCGTTGCATGCGTCATAGGCCTGGACGGCGGGCAAAGGAGCATGCCTTCTCGCGCAGTCCTCCTCTGCCGTGACGATGGCAATAGGCATGGCGCCACTCAGATCCACCTCTCCCAATGACGAGAGATCACAGGAAACCGTAGGCGGTGTCGTATCAAGGGTGACCAGCCAGAACTCGCAGCGAGCGACGATGGGGAGTCCTTCCCCACCCTCGATCTCAGGTTGACCCGGGCCGGACGGAACGGGACATACCTGTCGTCCCGCGGAACCGTAACAACTCTGGAAGATCTCGACCTCGTACCGGACCATATCACTGCAACCGTTGCCCCCAAACTCCATGGTCTCCACACTGATCGACAGGCCACACTTGGACGGAATCGGGATGAGCTCCCCCGACTCGTCCAGTAAGGGCATGGTGTCGCATGTATTGCCCCCGGGGTTGGGCAAGACGATAAAGGGACCAAATACCCGGTCACTGCCGCAGTAGAGGGTATCCGTCTCACGACAATGCAGGTTGAGGATCGTCAAGGGTGGTAGACGCAGGACCCTGATCGTATCCTTCAGCATTACGCGCTCACCCAGAGAGGAGATCGCATACCACTGTCGATAGATGATTTTGGCCGTGTCATTATCTCCCACCGAGCAGTCGAAAGCATCTATCCAGTCTCCCCCAAAATGAGGTCCATCAATCAAACCACCGCAACTCTGCGATGCCTCCGGAGCATAGGGATAGTCTGCAGCTTCCGGATCTAGCCGGAGGAAGGGATCATGACAATAGACCGTCGTGTCCAGGCCACCAGAGATAAAGGGTTGTTTCTGCCCCTTTAGCTGCAGCATGGTCATACAGGTACCCGGGGTACATCCGCTCGGTCCGACCCAAGTGATCGTAACCATAATATCCTGGCCCACGTGCTGATGTTTGAGCACGTTTCCGGGTATGGGCATTCCATTGCCCACGGTCGCGACCAGCTCGTAGTAGTGCGGAGCGACAAGTGCGATGGCATTGTCCACCAAGAAGATGTCTGGTGTCAGGACACGCATACAATTGGGATCCAATGAAAAATTGAGGTCCAGAAGGCAGGCCACCTGACTACATGGCAGCAGTAGGGCAACATCCATGTTGTCTTCATCCGTGTCGGCATCACTGTCGCCCGGTGCCCCGGAAGCATCGCCTACCCCACTATTGTCGCTGGGTGAAAATGGAAGGCCCCCCGCGTCATTGCTGGGATCACCGTCAAAGACACCATCAAAGTCAGATCTAGCCACGCCCGTCGTATCCTCTGCTGACGCTATCTCGGCGACATTGAGCAGGCTGTCGGCATCCAGGATCGCATTGACTTGCAGATACAGGCAGAGGGTATCGATCTCACCCGGATATAAGGTGTCGGTAATGACCTGAATCGCCGTATCATTGTCCAGCGTCCATCCTTCGGGTATGTTCTGGGCAACGAGATAGTTGTACCCGGCATTCACATGATCAACCACCTTAATATTTGTAGCCGGTTGATTGCCTTGGTTCAAGATTTCGATCGTAAACTTGGTGACCAAGCCCTGCCAGGCGACGGTATCCGAGCCCGTCTTACGGAGCGCCAGGTCAAAAACCTCTATCCAGGCCGGGTCGTGGTCATCCTCGCTACCGACCGAATCGGCGGAAGTACTCAGGATATCGTCATCGCCCAGTTGACCAGCCTGCACCGCGTTTTCGCTCGGAGAATTGGATCCGGGCTCGCTATCAATATCAAAGGTACCGATCGAAGAGTTGCCCATGGCCACACCCACGATTTCTGCGTAGTTGGTCCAGGATCGATCGGAGGCCTGGTCCACCATAGCTACTTGCAAGTAGATACAGGTGGTGAGCGTATCTCCCACCATGAAAGGTCCGCCGACCCAGGCCGTCGTATCCGGCTGCCAGCCATTAGCCACGTTTTCGGCAATGGTCGGGTCAAAGGCTAACCCAGCGGGTACATAATCTTTGACCTGGACGCTGTCGGCCGCCACACCCTCCTGGCTCACCACATAAATGTTGAACTTGACCAAGTCCCCGTACCGCAAGGGAAAGTTGGTCTCTGTCGAGTCAACCTGCTTGTAGAGGGCAAAGTCCACAAACGTGACGCCGGCGGGATCGTGATCATCTTCACTCCCAATGGAGTCTCTGGATATACTAAGCAGATCGTTGTCGCCTGCCTGGCCCGCCAGGACCGCTTGCTCAGGCCCGGAATGAGACCCGGGCTCAGAATCATAGTCCTCCGCTCCCCGCTCAACGCCCAACGTATCGTAGACCTCTAAGATTTCACCGTAGTTGGTCCAGCTGAGCGAATCAGGACTCACCACGGGTCTCAGGATGTGGTAGATGCAAGCCGTATCTGTCTCCGTAGGGTGCAGACGATCTGTCAGCATGAGCGAGGCGTCGGGCTGCCATCCCTCCGCCATGTTCTGAGGAAGTAGGGGATCGAATTCAAAGCCCACCGGTGCATAGTCCACAATTCTGGTGCTGTCGATGACCACATTGCCTTGATTGACAATGACAAAGTTGAATTTGACCAGACTATCAAACACCAGGGGCAAAGACGTCATCGAAGAATCGATAAATTTTATCAGCGCCATATCGATCACCTCCACCCGGGCAACATCGGCATTGTCTTGATCCGTGCTTGCTACGCCATCGCCGGGTAAGCCAGTTCCATCTCCGTCCAGATAGTCGTCAGCTGGAGAACCAGGTGCTCCACCTGCATTGTTTGTAGGATCGGTATCTAATGGACTATCGCTGTCAGCGCATAGCACCCCTAGATCGCTTTGTGCTTGATATATCTCCGCCTGGTGTGTCCAGGCACCGATACCCTCACTGGGTCGAGTACGTAGGTAGATGCATAGCTCCACCGAGTCATCGGTCGTGATAAGCTGATCAATAAGGGTAGTAGGTTTGCTTGGATTGGTGGCATCCCAAATACCGTTCAATCCGGGTATCAACTCCAGTCCGTCTGGGATCGTGTCGTAAACATAGATGCTGTCTGCCGTCGTGGTGCCTTGATTGTACACTCGGATGAGGTATTTGACTGTATCACCATAGGCCACCGGTGTGGTAGGAAAGCTGGAATCGACGAAAGTCTTCAACGCCAGGTCAAAGTCGCCCGGGCCGGCAGCCATAGACGCCTGAGTCAAGTTTTCTTGTCCCACCGCGAGATCGACGGAGCTATGAGCCACTGCTACGGTGGACTTCTCCCGGATCTCACCTCCGCCCAGCCGGTTAAAGGACCAAAGGCCCACTGCGGCCGTCGCTATCAGCGTCGACGCGAGCAATAAGAGCGTACCAAGCGATGAATTGAAAGCCCTGCTCTTTAGAATATCCATGGAGGGCACACGGACCGAGAGGAAAGACGCAGACCTCAGTCTCATAATGTCGTAGTTGTAGTTTGTCTTATTCTGTTGTGTTTCTATAACACTTTGTGACAAATATATATATAAATATGTTATATGCTCAATAAAATGGTTATTAATTTACTATAGATATATCTGATTTATATATGTAAAAATTCATATATATAAAAATGCTACTCATTCATTTATATTACATATATTTAACATATATATCATTACTGAAATTAAGCTTTTTACATATGCGTATTTTATGATATGTCATAGAACGTCCAAGTTGCGACCTGCGGAGGGTCCGCCCCAGATGTCTACCTTCGATGATTGATGCTCTCCAATCGTCATGCAAATGGCCTAGGTGGTAGCACCGTCCCAAAGTCGAATTATCCCTATATTGAGAGCCAGACACATTACTTAAGATCACCATCTCCCGCACCAGGGTAGCATAAGATTGATTGCATGAAGAAGCTAGGAAACCTGGTGCCCCAGCAAGCCAAAGCTGACACCACGCAGGGGGTGTATCAATGGGTATTTGACGATCACCCATTGGGTTTACTTGTATTGGCCCCCGATCTGACTATTCATTATGCTAACAGGTCTCTGGCTGCCCTGCTTGACTATCAGATCAAGGATCTCGTAGGTCGCAGTATCGCAGAGATCACCTTTGGAAAAGAACTGGAGACCGCCATCTTGCCCCGTCAGCCTGAGCAAGAGGCTTCCTTCGTCCAGACAATGCCCCTTTCCTTTCTGAGGGCGTCGGGAAAAGTGTATTCGACACAGGTGATGCTCAATGCCACCTACGCAGCTCATGGCCCCTTGGAGCAGTGTCTGGTCACACTGCTGGACCCCGCTCATCCAGGTACACACACCCCGGAGCCCGAGGTCGAGGCACGAAAGGAAATGCTCTTTGAAAATGCCCCTATCGGCATTGCCATCTTGCATCCGAAGACCTGCGAAATCATGGATGTCAACAAGTCCATGACACACATCTTTCGCCTGGCCAAAGAACAACTTGTCGGCAGGAGGCCCCTAGACCTATCACCGGAGATTCAATACGATGGGGTGAAGGCTATGGACAAGATCAGCCGAATACGGACGGCACTGATCGCTGGCAAGCAACCGATCTTCGAGTGGCAGTGCTTTGACAAGAGTGACCGGGTAAAACACCTGGAAGTACGATTGGAGCACATACGGGGTGCCGACAATGATCACCTGATCTTGATGGCCTCGGACATCACTTCTAAGAAGCGGCATGATGTACTGCTCAGCGACAGCGAGCGCCGCTTTCGCAATCTCTTTCAGGACAATCCCCTAATGATTTTTGCGCTGCAAAAAGACGGGCAGGTCCTCGCTGTCAACAAATCGGCCATCGAACAGTTGGGCTACACCCATCAAGAACTGGTGGGGTCATCCGTCCTGGAGGTCTTTCATCCCGACGATAGAAACCTGGTCAGCAGCCATTTGGAAGCCTTCATTTCCGATGACGAGCGCGATGCCACCTGGGAGCTGCGCAAAATCAGGAAAACCGGGGAAACGATTTGGGTCAAAGAGATTGTGCGTACCATTGATTGGCCCGGGTACGACGAAGCCATCCTGGTGAGCTGCGAAAACATCACGAAGCAGAAGGAAGCGGAGATGGTCCTGCGCAAGAGCGAGGAGCGCTATCGCTCGATCGTTGACAACAACCTCTTCGGGATCGCCATTACCCGGTCTGATGGTACCTTCGAAATGGTCAATCCCGCCTTTTGCCAGATGCTGGGATATCCGCACAAGGAACTACTCGCCCTAAACTTCATAGATATCACGGCTCCGGAGGACAAGGCCCGCTCCAGACAAGCCAGCCAGCAGATGCGACTCCGCAAGAATCGGCAGATTGTAATGGAGAAGAAGTACATGACCAAGGGGGGCAAGAAGATCTCTGCCCGCTCCTTTATTAAGGTGATTGACGACGGAACCCCCGATGATCTGGCCCTGGTAGTCATCCAGGATATCACCGACGAGAAGCGCGTGGAGAGCCAGGAGAAAGAACTCTCCCTGAAGCAGGCTGAGATCGATCACAAGAACAGAGAGCTGGCCTCCTACACGCTGTTTATCACTCAGAAGAACGAGCTGCTCACTCAGATCTCAGATTCGCTGTCCAAGCTTAGTAGGATCGCTGGCACCTCTCTCCGCGACCGGATCCGAAAACTGCAGAGCTACATTGACCAGAACAACGATCGTGAATCCGACTGGAAACAGTTTCAAATGCACTTCCAAGAAGTCAATCCCAACTTCTTCAAGATCCTCCGGGAAAAGTATCCCGAGTTGACCCAAAACGAACTCAAGCATTGTGCCTACGTCTCCATGCACCTCTCCGTCAAGGACGTGGCCAATCTACTACACGTGTCACCCAAGGCCGTCGAGGTGGCCCGCTATCGGATCAAGAAGAAAATGGCCCTCGAAAGCCGGGAGGATAAGCTCTCTGACTTCCTCAGTCAATTCAGCTAAATACTTCAGGTTTTGAACTATTTAAGCCATTGTAGGGTCTGGGTAGGGTCCTTTTGGGGCGAAAAACCCCATATAGTGGATAGATTTTGGCCAGTTGAGGTGTAATTGTAGGGTTTGAATGTCGATTTTATGCCTTAGCTTAGTGCCAGAGCTTTGTTACATATGATAATTTTGACTTGGTCGAATTTCTGATTTGTAATCTGGGTTCGAATAAACTGAAGTGAAGATCGAAATAGATTTTGCCGTACACTACATCTCCAAGACCACTCTACGACATTAAACGAATTTCGATCTGATCAGGTGGTTCTAGCTTCGGCTAGAACCTTTTTTTTTGCCCGCCCCTTTCGATATCCCAGTCATAGCCACGATACCCCCTATGAAGATGACTTGCCGAATCCCGTCATCGACTGGCTCGCTCGCCGCCCAAGCACTACCCTCTACCAGGGCATCGCACCCTCCGAAACCGATCCGCACGCAGGCAACAGGGCAATCGCATTATCAAGGCTGCAGGGTGACAGCGACATAGCAATGGCTTTGGGCGTCCCCGCCAAAAGCGGCCTGTTCCGGACTGCGTGATGTTTTGAGACCAGTAGTAGAGCTTTCGCCCCAAATCTTGTGGTTGATGCTGATGTACTTTGGTCCGCATACTTCTTTGCAAAGCCTCCCAGTGGCCGGAGTTAGCCACCCGCCCGCTCTCGCGGTTCCCTCACTTCTCGCATTGTCATGCTCGGCGCTACAAGATCGTTTGGTCATGTTTTGCGCCTCTTCTGCCAAGCAAAATCCGATTACAATTAGTCAAGATCTCTAATGCGAAGATCTACTAGCATGCTTTAGCGTCACACGATTCTTGCAGATTCCTTAATATTTCGCAAAAATCCTGATCAAGGAACCCTTGTTTCGCCCGAACTCTTTACATTTGCACCAATTCTAATGGCACAGAGCAGATCATACCGCTTTCGGCTCCTTTCAGCTACCCGCGTCCGGCGGCTTGGCCGTATCTAGTAGCATGTCAACCCCCGTGAGTCGCGGAAAGGCTCCCCTTGTTTTCTAACTTCTTCTTTTCACATGGACCTTATCATTTCAATAGCCGACGTTACGCATCTACATCACGCAGAGACCATCTGCCAAGCGTACGCAGTGAGCGCCCACGTACGGGGTACAGGCATTGCCCAACGCAGTGAGGAGTATGTGGTCGCAAAGATGACCGCCGGTGATGCCGTCATAGCTCAGCAAGCTGGTGAACTGGTGGGCTTTTGCTACATCGAGAGTTTTGAAAACAAGAAATATGTGTCAAACAGTGGTTTGATCGTATTACCCAAATTTCGCGGCCAGGGCATTGCCCGAATGATCAAGAAACAAGTGTTTGATCTGGCCCGAAACAAGTATCCCGATGCGCAGGTCTTTGGGATCACCACCAGTCTGGCAGTCATGCGAATCAACAGCGCGTTGGGCTACCAGCCAGTCACGTTTTCTGAGTTGACCAGCGACGAGACCTTTTGGCGAGGCTGTGCCAGTTGCAGCAACTATGAGATCCTAAAATCGAAAGAATATCAAATGTGCTTATGTACCGGCATGCTGGCTCCATCCAAGATCGAGAGCATGAAGCATGACTTAAGCGCGATGATCATAAACAATGAGGAAGATGAAAAACAATAAAGTAGTACTGGCCTACAGCGGTGGGCTGGATACATCCTTTTGCATCAAATATCTCACTCAGGAAAAAGGGCTGGAAGTACATGCAGCTCTAGTCGACACCGGCGGATTTTCTGCAGCAGAGATTGACGCTGTCAAGGAACGCGCACTCATGTTGGGGGCTAAGGACTTTATCCATCTGGACGCCGTCGATCGCTATTACGAGCGGGCCATCAAGTATCTCATCTATGGAAATGTATTGCGCAATGGTACCTACCCGCTGAGTGTCAGTGCCGAGCGGGTATTTCAGGCCCTCGAGATCGTCGAATATGCCAATCGCATAGACGCGGGTAGCGTGGCCCATGGCAGCACGGGAGCCGGTAATGATCAGGTGCGCTTTGACCTTGCTTTTCCAGGTGTTGGGTCGAGACCTGGAGATCATCACACCGATCCGAGATATGCAATTGAGCCGCAAGGATGAAGTAGCATATCTTCAGCAGCGTGGGGTCGAGCTTTCTTGGGAGAAAGCACAGTACTCAGTCAACCAAGGGCTGTGGGGCACCAGTGTCGGCGGCAAGGAGACCCTGACGTCAGACCAGGCCCTGCCAGAGGGGGCCTATCCGAGCCAACTGCAGGTGGGGATTGAGCCGCGAGATATCACCCTTCACTTTGTAGAAGGCCAATGCACCGGACTCGATGACACCCAATTTGCCTCACCGGTGGAGGTCATCCGGGCCTTGACGGATCTGGCCAACGACTATGCCATCGGTCGAGATGTGCATGTAGGTGACACGATCATAGGTATCAAGGGTAGAGTCGGTTTTGAGGCCGCCGCTCCACTAATCATTTTAAAAGGTCATCATCTCTTGGAGAAGCATGTGCTGACCAAGTGGCAGCAATATTGGAAGGAGCAGCTGGGCAATTGGTATGGTATGCTGCTGCACGAAGGTCAATACCTGGAGCCGGTCATGAGAAATATCGAGGCATTTTTGACGGACTCTCAAAAGCACGTTTCGGGAGAGGTCAAGGTGCGCCTCCACCCCTATCGCTTCGAATTGCTCGGTATCACCTCGCCGTTTGATCTGATGCAGACCAAGTTTGGATCCTATGGGGAGGAAAATAAGACCTGGACTTCTGAAGATGCCAAGGGCTTTATCAAGTTGCTATCCACCCCGCTCAAGAACTACTACGCGGTTCAAAAAGAAGCAGAATCATGATTGAGGCTGGGATCATTGGCGCGGCCGGCTACACCGGTGGGGAGCTCATTAGAATTCTGGATGCACATCCGGAGGTATCACTGTCATTTTTGCATAGTCAGAGTCAGACGGGAGAAAAGCTGTCCACGGTGCACCGAGATCTATTTCATCTTGACATGACATTTACCGATCAGTTGGAAACCGATGTGGATGTCATCTTCCTCTGCATGGGTCATGGTCGATCGGCTACGTTCATGGAGGATCACACACTGCCCGCCCGAACCAAAGTGGTGGATTTGAGCCATGACTTTCGGCTCAACGGAGCACAAGGATTTGTCTATGGATTGCCGGAGTTGCAGCGGGGCGTCGATCGCAAGGGCACATCTGGTAGCCAACCCCGGTTGCTTTGCCACCGCGATTCAACTGGCTCTACTGCCGCTGGCGGCTCAGCAGCTGATCCAGCAGGACGTGCACATCCATGCAATCACGGGCTCGACCGGCGCGGGCCAGCGACCCAGTGCTACCTCGCACTTTGCTTGGCGCAACAATAACGTGTCTGTCTACAAGGCCTTTGCCCATCAGCACCTGGCCGAGATTCGCCAGAGCCTGGGCCAGCTCCAGCCTCAATTGCAACCTATACATTTCGTGCCTGTCCGAGGTAATTTTCCCAGGGGGATCTTTGCCTCTATATACATGGCATGCCCCACCGCAGAGCACACCCTGGCCGGACACTATCGATCTTTTTATGAAGACCACCCCTTTGCGCATGTAGTCGAAGGACCATTGGACCTCAAGCAGGTGGTCAACACCAACCATTGCCTGCTGCAAGTGTCCAAGCATGGAGATATGCTACATGTGATCGCCTGCATTGACAATCTTGTCAAAGGCGCTTCGGGTCAGGCGGTGCAAAATATGAACCTGATGTTTGGCCTGCCGGAGACTGCCGGCCTCCGCCTGAAAGGCCTTGCTCTGTAACCCGCCTAACACCAAAAGTAAATGAGAACATTCGACGTCTATCCACTCTACGACATTGAGATTGCTTCCGGCGCCGGAGCTTGGGTCACGGACGCCAAGGGTCGCCGATACCTGGATTTCTACGGAGGCCACGCGGTGATTTCGATTGGGCACTCGCATCCCACTTATCAGCAGATGGTGCGTGAACAGCTGGGCAGATTGGGCTTCTATTCCAACTCGGTCCTCAATCCACTGCAAGACCAGTTGGCCACGCAGTTGGGCCGACTTTCGGGTTTGGATGACTACCAGCTCTTCCTGGTCAACTCGGGTGCAGAGGCCAACGAGAACGCACTTAAATTGGCCTCCTTTGCGACGGGAAAATCTAAGGTGATCTCTTTTGCCAAGGGCTTTCATGGCCGGACCTCCGCCGCGGTCAACGTCACGGACAACGAGCGCATCATCGCTCCCATCAACCGGGGGTTTGAAAATATCAAGCTACCGCTCAACGATCGCCACGCCTTTGACGAAGCGGTCCGGGAGGAGGGAGTCGCCGCTGTCATCGTAGAGGGGATACAAGGAGTCGCGGGCGTCTACCCAGCCGACCCGGCGTTCCTGCAACACCTCCGGGACAAGACACGCGAGCACGGAGTCTTACTCATCTTGGACGAGATCCAATCCGGGTATGGTCGATCCGGTGATTTCCATGCCTTCCAGGCAGCGGGGGCACTGGCACCCGATCTTATCACGATGGCAAAGGGCATGGGCAATGGTTTTCCCATCGGTGGTGTTTTGATCCATCCCTCGATCCAACCGAGCTATGGGATGCTGGGGACCACGTTTGGGGGCAATCACCTGGCCTGTGCCGCTGGACTGGCCGTACTTACGGTGATGGAAGAAGAAGACCTACTAACCAATGCTCGCCAGCAGGGAAAGACACTCCAATCCGGCCTCGCAGACCTGCCCCATGTGCGGGAGATTAGGGGGCGAGGTCTGATGATCGGCCTTGAGTTGGATCAACCGGTGAAAAATCTGAGAAAACAGCTCCTGTTTGACCATGGACTATTTGTGGGCAGCGCGGCACAGCCCAATACCCTGCGACTGCTTCCACCCCTCAACGTTACCCCCTCGGAGGTAGCGCAATGTCTGGACACCCTTGACTCCGTCCTCCGATCTCTCTAATCTGAAATCTTAGCCATGCAGCATTTTCGCAGTGTAGACGACGTATCCTCTCCTACCCAACTGGTCGAGCAAGTGCTACGCCTCAAGCAACAACTGGGCCCGGAGCTCAAAGAAATTAGTGCAAGCCGGGTCCTCGCCTTGCTCTTCTTTAATCCAAGTCTGCGCACCCGGCTCAGCAGCCAACGGGCAGCTCAGATACTCGGCCTTGAATCGATGACATTGGACCTGGCCTCCAGCTGGCCGATCGAAATGATGGAGGGCCAAGTAATGGATGCGGACAAGAGTGAGCACATTAAGGAGGCCGCACCCGTGATCAGCCAGTACTGTGATCTGCTCGGTATTAGAAGCTTTCCCAAGCTAAAGGACAGAGCAGAAGACTACGCGGAGCCCGTGCTCGGTGCCTTTACCCAATACGGACGTGTCCCCGTGATCAATCTGGAGTCGGCCACTCGACATCCGTTGCAGGGTTTGGCCGACATGGCTACCATCGCAGAGCATCGTCCGGGTCAGAAAGCTCGCGTAGTGCTAAGCTGGGCACCTCATCCAAAGGCGCTGCCACAATCCGTGGCCAATTCTTTCGCTGCCTGGACACGGGCCATGGGACATGAGCTCACGATCACCCATCCCAGGGGATACGAGCTGGACCCTGCGATCACCGGAGATGCCCGCATCGAATATGACCCAGCTAAGGCCTATGAAGGGGCCGACTTTGTCTACGCCAAGAACTGGTCGTCCTACAAGGAATACGGTCAGATTGTGTCTCAAGACCGACAATGGACCGTGGACACGGATAAAATGTCCAAAACCAATGGAGGCTATTTCATGCATTGTTTACCGGTGAGAAGAAATGTCGTGGTGTCCGATGCCGTGCTGGATAGCGCACACTCTTTGGTCATCCAGCAGGCAAACAACAGAACATTTGCCATGGCCGCCGTTCTTCAGAACATTCTACATGCGCGTTAAACATGCCTGCCATACATGAAAGTATGAACATATGTTTTAATGATTTAGCAATGAATCATATGTTGCATTAATATTTTCTTAATCTCAGGCAGATAAATTGATAATTCTTTACATTTGGTCTAAATTTTGAAGTAAGTAGCATAATGAGCTTGCACCAGACAGACAAAGTGATCGCAATAGACAGCATGATGGCTTGCTGTTGTTGTATGGATATCACCTCATGCTCTGGATGAAGGGTCTCATTTAAAAAAAGATATGATCGACAGCCTTTTCAGAGCGCATCTGGAAAGGCTTTTTTTATTCATCGCAATTGATAAACAATGCAAACAGACACAACCACATCGACGATCAAGCGAGAGGATCTTGTTGACATCGAAGAGTTGGAAACGAAGATCGCTCAGTTTAAATCTGGGGAGGAGCCGGAGGAACGTTTTCGTCACTATCGTCTCACTCGGGGCGTATATGGCCAGCGACAGGAAGGCGTACAGATGTTTCGCACGAAGTTACCCTATGGCAAGGTCACTACGGCCCAATTAAAAGTACTGGCCGATCTGGCTGAGTCCTATGGGCATCAGAATCTCCATATCACCACACGTCAAAATGTGCAGTTGCATTACGTTAAGCTGGAGAATGCTCCGCTGGTCTGGCGAGGACTGGCGGCATCCGGCTTAACCGCCCGGGGTGCCTGTGGCAATACGGTGAGAAACGTGACCGCCTCAGCTACGGCGGGCATCGACCCCAACGAGCCCTTTGATATCACTCCTTATGTGCATGCTACGTACGAGTACTTCCTCCGCAATCCGATCCAGGAGGATATGGGGCGCAAAATCAAGATTGCCTTTTCCGCCGCTGAGGACGACTCCGGCTTTACCTACTTCCATGATTTTGGGTTTATCGCCCGCGTCAAAGATGGTGTACGCGGCTTTAAAGTAGTGGTTGGCGGGGGACTGGGAGCGATTTCGATCGTCGCTCCAACCGTATCCGAATTTGTTCCTGCCAGAGAGATCCTCCCCTTTATGGAAGCAGCCATCCGTGTCTTTGACCGGTATGGTGAGCGGCAGAAGCGCCAAAAGGCGCGGATGAAATTCTTGGTTCGGTCCCTGGGTGTTGAGAAGTTTCTGGCACTGGTGGAGGAAGAAAAGCAGGGCATCCCTAAGATCGTCATTGACATCGATCACGAGGAGACCACGCCCGAGTTGCCTGTCGGTCCGGAGGAGATTCCCAGTCCTGTGAATACTGCTCGATACGATATCTGGTCAAAGAGTAATGTCTTTGCACAAAAGCAGGAAGGGTTTGTCGGTGTCTATGTGAAAGTACACCTGGGTGATCTATCGCCCGAGACCGCTCGTGCCTTGGCCGATTTGACAGCCGAAGTAGCTGCGGACGACATTCGATTTACCGTCGATCAGAATCTATTGCTCCGTTTTGTGCGGCCCGCATATCTCCCTTACCTATTCAATCGACTGGACCAGCTGGGGTTGGCGGATGGCGGATTTGGCTCCATCTCCGACGTCACCGCTTGTCCGGGCACGGATACTTGCGCACTGGGTGTAACCAATAGCACGGGACTGGCCACTACCCTGAAGGACCTGGTGGAAAAAGAGTATCCCGAGTTACTCACAGTTAGAGATATCGCTATCAAGATCAGCGGCTGCATGAATAGCTGCGGCCAACATATGGGTGCCGCCATCGGATTTCATGGCAGTTCCATCAAGAGCGGATTTCGAGTCATTCCGGCTATGCAGATCGTGCTGGGAGGCGGAGTAGATCCACTCACCGGTCAGGGATATGTGGCCGACAAAGTGATCAAGTTGCCCACTAAGCGAATCCCGGAAGCGCTGCGAGTGCTTTTGGCAGATTATGATACCAATCGCGAAGATCATCCCAATTTCACCAGTTACTTCCGTAGCCAGGGTAAGCGCTACTTCTATGACCTGCTCAAAGTACTAGGCGACACGGAGGATGTTGCGCCGGATCTCTTCTTTGACTGGAACCAAGATCGACAGTACATTCAGTCGATCGGCGTGGGTGAGTGTGCCGGCGTATCGTACGACATGGTCGGTGCTATCCTGGGCGATGCCTCCAACAAGATCGCCGAGGCGAAGAAAGCCTATGCTGATCAGTACTGGTCAGGTGCTATCTATCATGCGTATACCGGCATGGTGATCGGTGCCAAAGCCTGGCTCCTATCCAATGACGTCAAGTGCAACACGCACATTGGCATCGTCAGCGATTTCGAGGCCACCGCTCCTGATCATTTTACCGATGGCTATCCGGGTACCTTTTCCGAGATGGTTTTCCAGATGAAAAAGGGCGAACCGACCCAGACTTTTGCCACCGACTATTTGGCACTCGCTAGCCGCTTTGTAGACGAAGTCATCCGCGAGCGAGCGGGCCACATCGAGGAGGAAGGAGCCGAAAAGCTCGTCGTCGGAAGCTACTACAAAGCTTAGCATAGACCAACGACATGAATAAATCACCAAGGATCACGCTCGTGGGTGCAGGGCCCGGCGATCCGGACCTGTTGACCCTGAAGGGAGCCCGTGCGCTGGCAGAGGCTGATGTCGTCTTGTACGATGCGCTAGCCAACCGGGCCATCCTCGAGCTTGCGCCCCACGCCCGCAAGATCCATGTGGGCAAACGGGCCGGAAAGCATTCGCGGAAGCAGGAGGACATCCAGTTTTTGATGGTACAATATGCCTATCGCCATGGTCATGTCGTGCGGCTGAAGGGCGGGGATCCCTTTGTCTTCGGCCGGGGACATGAAGAGCTGGAGTATGCCAAGGCCTTTGGGATACCTGCCGAGGTGGTACCGGGCATCAGCAGCGCTATTGCCGTGCCGGCAGCGCAGGGCGTGCCGGTGACCCGTCGGTCCGTAGCAGAAAGCTTTTGGGTGGTCACCGCCACCACCAAGGAAGGCAAGTTGTCGGAGGATTTGGCCTTGGCCGTCCAGTCCTCGGCGACCATTGTGATTCTTATGGGACTCCGGAAATTGCCTCAGATCACCCGCCTCTTTCGGGCTGCAGGAAAGGCACAGGTACCGGCGCTCGTCGTGCAAAATGGGACCCTACCCAACGAGCGAAAGGTGCTAGGTACGATAGATACGATTGAAGAACAAGTCGCTCAGGCGAAATTGGGCACACCCGCCCTGATCATCGTAGGAGAGACGGTAAAGCTACACGCCGAGTACGTGAAGCATTACGCAATGCTAGGATCATGAAGCAGGAACCATCGGTCAATCATCTGTATCCGGTATTTCTCAAAATGGACCAACTCCGGCTGCTCATTGTCGGCGGAGGAGAGGTAGCCCTGGAGAAACTCCATTTTCTGCTGAAGAGTAGCCCAAACGCGCGGGTCACCCTAGTCGCTCCCGAAATAAGAGCGGAGATCGTCGATCTGTTCACGCAGCATCAGTATCAGATCAGTCTCATCAAGAAGCCTTTTGATCCGGAGTTGGTGCAGCATTTTGATCTGGTGGTGGCAGCAACCAATATTCGGGCGCTCAATCACGAGGTGCACGCCGCCGCAAAAACCTACGGCAAAATCATCAATGTGGCCGACACACCTGACCTGTGTGATTTCTACATGGGGTCGATTGTCACCCGGGGACCGCTGAAGGTCGCAATCTCGACCAATGGCCTCTCCCCCACCTTTGCCAAGCGATTCAGACAATGGCTTGAACGAGAACTGCCCGACGATGTCACCGAACTGCTTGACAATCTGCACAAGCTTAGGAATAAGCTGCCGTTCGGATTTTCTGAGAAAGTTAAATATCTAAATAAAGTCACCCGAACACTGATTTCACAAGACCAAGACTAACAAGCATGCAACCTTCGATCGCTACGGAACTGAACACTGAAGTCCTAAACACCATCTTTGAGCCCCACACCTTTCGAGAACGGCTGGGACTGCTCTATGAATACTTTGATCCCGAGGACATTTTGGTCACCTCTTCGTTTGGTACACGATCGGTCTTTCTCCTTCACCTGCTGAGCGAGATTCGTCCGGACCAGAAAATTCACTTCATTGACACCACTTATCACTTTCCGGAGACCTTGGCCTACAAAGACCAACTGATCGAGCAGTTTGGGCTGAATGTGCTCGATGTCTTGCCCGACCAGGCACAAAATGTGATGACTCGGGAAGAGTCGTGGTGGAATGATCATCCCAAGATGTGCTGCACAATCAACAAGGTGCAGCCCATGGACGCCGTGATTGCCAAACACAAAGTCTGGGTGGCCGGGCTGATGGCCTGGCAGACGAAGTTTCGCTCACGCCTGGACATCTTCACCCAGCAGGGAGACATCGTAAAGTTTCATCCCTTCCTGGATATTGACGAAGGCGAGTTTCTGTACCATCTCTCCTCCAACAAACTTCCTCGGCATCCTCTGGTGGACCAGGGCTATGGGTCTGTCGGATGTACCCACTGTACCAGGAGAGGTGAAGGTCGCACCGGTCGCTGGCGGGATTCCAATCAGACCGAATGCGGGCTACATCCCAATTACTTTGTGCGCAATAAGAAGTAGAAGCTCACGCAGCCGGCCGCAACGCTATCAACCAATAAGGCTCGGAGGACAATGACTGGCTGGTCGATAGGCATAGGAGATCCTGTCAAATGCCACTGAGATTCGGACAAGGGCAAAGCCATGGCGTACGACTTGCAAAACGCGATTTTACCAAGACCTTAAGTATCTTCGGCGCTAATTATGGGGCCACTACACGTCATAAAGGTAGGTGGCGCGGTCATCAACAATCCGAGCGCGCTGACCGATTTTCTATCCGCACTTGCCGGTCTGCCTGAGCCTGCCCTGCTAGTCCATGGTGGTGGTCGCACCGTCAATGAATGGCTCACAAGGATCGGGCATCAAATCGTGATCAAGGATGGTCGACGCATCACCGACGACGTCACTCTGGAACTGGCCGTGATGTCATATGCAGGCCTGGTCAACAAACGGATCGTGTCCGAGCTGCAGCGCCTGGGTGTCAATTGCCTGGGTCTCACGGGGGCAGATCTGGCAAGTATTCGAGCGGTCAAACGACAGCACCCTACGGTCGACTACGGCTGGGTGGGGGATATCGTGCATGTCAATGCAGATGCCTATCGCAACCTCATTGAGGCTGGCGTCCTGCCCGTCTGCTGTGCAATCACGGACGATCACGCCGGTCAATTGCTCAACACCAATGCGGATACCATCGCCAGTGCTATCGCTACGGCTCTCAGCCGGCACTATTCGGTCTCACTGTGGTACACCTTTGAGCATGCGGGCGTACTGCGAGACAAGGGTCGACCAGACTCCCTGTTGGCCTCTCTCAATCAGGCGCAAGCCTTGGCCATGATTGAAGCTGGGGCTATCGATGCGGGGATGCGCCCCAAACTAGACAATTGCTTTGATGCCTTGCGTAGCGGCGTACAACATGTGCACATCTGCGCCGCCTCTGCCTTGGCCCACCTACCTCATCCTACAGGAACCACATTGCACCTATGAGCCAAGCAATGCAGAAGGCCACCAGGTGGCTCCAACAGCTTATCCAGACGCCCTCCCTCTCTAGAGAGGAGGACGGCACGGCCGCCATCATCTTATCGATATTGCATGAGGAGGGTCTGAGCGCCCAGCGTGTCAACAACAACGTGGTGGCCCGGGGCAGCGCCTGGGATGATACGAAGCCTACCTTATTACTCTGCTCTCATCATGATACGGTAAAGCCAAACGCTGGATACACGCGTGATCCCTTTCGGGCGGAGGAGATCGATGGTCGACTGTACGGTCTGGGCTCCAATGATGCCGGAGCCGCGCTGGTATCCCTGATGGCTGCATTCGCACATCTCCAGACCCGAACGCTGCCCTACAATCTTCTGCTGGCAGCGGTGGCCGAGGAGGAGATCTCCGGACCCCACGGCGTAGCCTCCTTGCTGGACGATATGCCTGCGATACACTTGGCCATCGTGGGCGAACCCACCGGGATGCGCATGGCTATTGCAGAAAAAGGACTGATGGTCGTCGACGGTGTGGCCGAAGGCATACCGGGACATGCCGCCCATGGCAATACTCGCAACCCCATCTATGAAGCTTGCGTAGACATTGATCGCATTCGACGATATGAGTTTGATCGTATCTCACCTCTCCTGGGAAAAACGAAGGCCAGTGTCACACAGATCCAGGCGGGTACCCAGCACAATCAGGTGCCGGCTCAGTGCGCCTTTGTCATCGATGTCCGGGTGAACGAAATGTATACGAATGAGGAAGTCTTCACACTCTTGCAGGAAATATGCTCGACAAGCTTGAAGGCCCGGTCCTTTAGATTAAGCTCTTCAGGCATTGGCTCGGACCATCCCGCTGTCAAGTTGGCCACCGTACTAGGCGTCGAGACCTACGGATCGGCCACGTTATCGGATCAGGCCCTGATCCCCTATCCTTCCGTGAAGATGGGACCGGGCGACTCCACAAGATCCCATACGGCAGACGAATTTGTCTATCTTGATGAGCTGCAAGCAGGCATCAACGGCTACATCGAATTCTTAGAAAAATACCGCCCGGACGCATGAAACTTTGGGAGAAGAATATTCCGCTAAATGCTGCGGTCGAACGATTTACGATCGGCAGAGATCCCGAGTTTGATCTCCTGCTAGCACCATACGACGTGATCGGCTCCCTGGCCCATGCTCGCATGCTGGCTGAGATCGGCGTCCTGACGGCGCCCGAAGAGCATGCACTGCGAGGCGCTCTCCATGAGATCTACGCCGAGACCCAGGCCGGGTCCTTTGTCATTGAAGATGGCGTCGAAGACGTCCACAGTCAAGTCGAAAAAATCCTTACCGCTGCGCTGGGGGACGTCGGCAAGAAGATTCATACGGCTCGATCAAGGAATGATCAAGTGCTGGTGGATCTGCGACTGATGCTCCGAGACGATATCCGATCCATCGTCCGATCCATCACCGAGCTGTTTGACACGCTCCAGCTTCTCAGCGAAAAACACAAGGAAGATCTGTTGCCCGGATATACACATCTCCAAGCAGCTATGCCGTCCTCTTTTGGGCTATGGTTTGGAGCTTATGCGGAAAATCTGATCGATGACCTTCGACTCTGGCAGGCCGTCTTTGATGTCATCAACCAGAATCCGCTGGGATCGGGCGCTGGGTACGGCTCCTCACTACCGATCGATCGGCTTCTGACGACCCAACTACTCGGATTCAAGCACCTCGACTACAACGTGGTACACGCTCAGATGGGCCGAGGCCGCTCCGAACTCTTTGTGGCCTTTGCGCTCTCCGGCACCGCCAATACCCTCTCCAAGCTAGCGATGGACGTGTGCCTCTACAACAGTCAGGATCTGGCTTTTGTCAGGCTGCCCGATGCCTTTACGACGGGCTCCAGCATCATGCCGCACAAGAAAAATCCGGACGTGTTTGAGCTCATTCGAGCCAAAAGTAATGCCCTGATGCAGCTACCAGGTGTCATAGCGGGCACGATAGGCCATCTGCCAAGCGGGTACCATCGCGACTTTCAGCAGACTAAGGAACAACTGATCCCCAGCATGCAGGATCTGCGCGCTTGCCTTGACATGGCTACGCTGGCGCTTTCTCAGATCGAAGTGAGAAAAGGTATTCTTAAGGATGCTAGGTACCAACCCATCTATTCGGTGGAGCGGGTGAATGCCCTGGTCAACTCGGGTGTGCCCTTTCGCGAAGCTTATCAGATGGTAGCTAAGGAAAACCAAGTGGGTGCTGACTCTGCTCCGCCCCCGCTCTCACATAGTCACGAAGGTAGCCTGGGGCATCTTTGCAACGAGGAGATCAAAGCCAAGAAGGATACGGTCCTTGCGGCATTTGACTTTGGATATGCAGAGAAAATTGAGACACTTCTTTCCTGAGATTCCCCTTCTTTCCTGCCATCCAAAAAAGGCCGCCTCCGGGCGGAAGCAGCCTCAAAAGAACAATAAACCTAACTCAAGACTCTTTCGGGCACCCTGTCTACTTTGGCGTGACGGCGCCCCAATATTTTGGCGGTTGCAGCGTCTTTTAAAAGGCCGCTTCCGGGCGGAAGCGGCCTCAAAAGAACAATAAACCTAACTCAAGACTCTTTCGGGCACCCTGTCCGCCTTGGCATGACAGCGCCCCCAATATTTTGGCGGTGCATCGTCTCTTAAAGGGCCGCTTCCGGGCGGAAGCGGCCTCAAAAGAACAATAAACCTAACTCAAGACTCTTTCGGGCACCCTGTCGCTTTGGCGTGACAGCGCCCCAATATTTTGGCGGTGCATCGTCTCTTAAAGGGCCGCTTCCGGGCGGAAGCGGCCTCAAAAGAACAATAAACCTAACTCAAGACTCTTTGAAAGCGTTCCATCTCCGTTGTGATGGTGGCTAGCTTTTTTCACCTGGCCTCAGTCAACATTGTCGTGCAGGTAAGGGTTGTCGCGCTTGATCTCGGGTTCCTCGTCTCCCGTGATACTCCATCGCGACACCGTAATCTCCGAGGAGTGCGGTACGTCATCCAATTCTACCTGCCTGCGCAGATAAGCCGGCTCATTCTCCAGGTCGATGACTGCCTGTGGATTGTTGAGACGCTTATTCTTGACCCGCAACAGCTCGCGCCTCTTCTGCTCCGACAGGGTGGATCGCTTGTCTTCGTGCGTATCATCACTGGCCTTGACATAGGGCTCCCCGTGAGCGGACCCGGCCGCATGTTGGACCTGCTTGCGCTGCACCTCGAAGTCATAACTCCGTGCATATTCTCCCTCACTCAGTCCCGTATCATACACCCCTCTGTCCTTGGCACTGGTGCCGTCGTCCTCCAGTGAGACTACGATATGGTCCCGTCTTGGCTCCTGCTGTCGATCTTCCATCGGCCGCTTGTTGTCAAAGCCCGTAGCAATCACGGTGACGCAAATCTTATCGCCGAGCGACTCGTCAAAGCAGTTGCCCCAGATCAGGTCCGTGTCCTGCCCTGCCTCATCTTGCACGTATTCGGTGATTTCATAGATCTCGTCCATCGTTACCTCTCCGGTGCCAGAGCTGATGTTGACCAGGATGTGCTTAGCTCCTCTGATGTCGTTGTCTTCTAGCAAGGGTGAATTGAGCGCTTCGTCCACGGCTTTTCGGGCGCGGCCTTCGCCTTCGGCCATTGCAGTACCCATGATCGATACACCACTGTCGCGCATGACCGTGTTGACGTCTTCAAAATCTACATTGATATAGCCAGCTACAGTGATGATCTCGGCGATGCCTTTGGCCGCGGTGGTCAATATATCGTCCGCCTTGGAGAAGGCTTCTGAGATCGGGAGATTGCCATGGATTTCGCGCAGCTTGTCATTGGACACAATGATCAGCGAATCCACATTTTTCTTAAGCTCTTCCAGCCCCTCGCTGGCCTGCTCTCTCCTCCGCTTACCTTCAAATCGGAAGGGCACGGTCACGATGGCCACGGTGAGAATGTCCATCTCTTTAGAGGCCTTGGCTATGATCGGGGCAGCACCCGTACCCGTACCGCCGCCCATACCGGCGGTGATAAACAGCATCTTGGTGCCTTCTTCGACAAAGCGGCGTACATCATCGATGGACTCGATACAAGCTTGCTTGCCTACCTGAGGCAAAGATCCCGCCCCTCGTCCCTCGGTCAAATGGGGGCCCAATTGGATCTTGGTAGGGACCGGACTGAGGTCCATACTTTGGTTATCTGTATTGCAGATGGCAAAATCTACCCCAATAATGCCCTGCTTGAACATGTGTGACACCGCGTTGCTACCTCCCCCGCCTACACCGATCACCTTGATGATGGATCTTTCTTCCTTTGGTATGTCAAATTGCATAATCATGGATTTTTATAATTCAGAATTAGGTTTTCTTTTTGTTCAATTGAGGTCTGGATCCGGCTCCGCTTCAAACCACTCTTTCGTCTTTTGGAAGGCCTTCTCCCACCATCCTTTATTTGTACTATCCGGCGAGGTGTCGCTGTCATGCATTTCGGCTACCGGCGTCATCTCTTCCATCTCCTCTTGGGTGGTCAGTTGGATCGCAGCCGTGTAGTCGCGGGTCTCAAAGGCGTGCTTCAAGAGTCCTATGGAAGTCGCGCAGATCGGAGTGGCGATCTCCTCGGGGTAGCCATGTGCCAGCAGATCTACCGGATACCCGACGCGAGTGGGGATGCCCGTATGAAATTCTGCCAGCATGTCAATGTGCTTCAGCAGGGACCCACCTCCTGTCAGAACAATGCCTCCGATAAGCTTCTTCTCAAATCCGGATCGTTTCACCTCCCACAGCACATAGTCGAAGATCTCCTCCATCCTTGCCTGGATGATTAGGGCCAGATTCTTTTCGGAGATCTCCTTGGGCTCCCGACCCTTGAGGCCAGGTATCGTGATGATCCGGTTGTCGTACACCTCGTCAGCTAAGGCGGACCCAAACTTGATCTTAAGCTTCTCTGCCTGGTGCGGCATGATGGTGCACCCCTCCTTGATATCCCTGGTCACTACATTACCCCCAAAGGGGATGACGGCCGTATGTCGTATGATGCCATCATGAAAGATGGTAAGATCGGTAGTGCCTCCGCCGATATCAACCAAGGCAATGCCTGCTTCCTTTTCTTCTTCGCTGAGGATGGACTCCGAGCTGGCAATGGGTTCCAAAGTCAAGTCTGCCACCTCAAGCCCCACCTTCTCGATACAGCGGAGAATGTTATTTGACGCAGTGATCTGTCCTGTGATAATGTGAAAGTTGGCCTCCAACCGGATGCCCGACATACCAATGGGGTCGAGAATTCCCTGCTCGTTGTCTACGGTAAACTCCTGGGGAATCACGTGCAGAATCTTGTCGCCCGGGGGCAATACCAACTTGTACATATCCCGGATGAGCATCTCAATATCTTCTTGGGCGATCTCATCATGGGCATTGTCTCGGGTGAGGATACCTCTATGTTGCAAGCTCTTGATATGCTGGCCTGCAATGCCCACATGTACAATCTTGACGGATGCGTCCAGTTGCCTTTCTACTGCCTTGATGGCATCTTTGATCGCTGTGACCGTCTTCTCAATATTTGAGATGACTCCCCGGAGTACACCCTCCGATCGCACTTTCCCCATCCCCAGGATTTCGATCTTCCCGTACTCGTTCAACCTGCCCGCCACAGCACATACCTTGGTGGTACCAATGTCGACGGCCACGATCACTTCCTCCGGATTGAATTGATAAGGTCTCATTGCGAATAGTTTATTGTTCAGGAATAATTATGTTTTCGTCAAGGGTTTGGTCACTATCTGATTTTCAAATTTCAGATTGATACTTTCGATTTGGTTCCAGCCAGTATGCTTTACACCCTTGGTCAGAAACACTTTCAGCTTTCTAAATTTCTCTTCGATGTGTTGGTCATCTCCAAAGACAACCTTGAATTTTCCCACATTGCCAGATAGCAGCATATCGGTCGAATTCTGCACGTATATACTTTCCAGCCAAGCCCCGACAAACGGGTCTTTGCGCGATTGGAGTATGACATTAAAGGCGGCTGACAGGGTATTATCCTCCATGCTAAATCCTTTCTCATAATCACTCACCGCTCCTAAGATTACCGGCACTCGAGCGGTAAAATGTTGGGACAGGGGCAGGCGTACTCCCTCGCAGTCCAGGTAGTAGTTATGGCCTTTCTTGTCCATGACCCGCAGGATGGGTGTGCGTTGTGATACATCGACATGCAGCACTTCATGCGCATCGAGATAGGCATGCGCGTCCACGATGAATGCCTCACCGCGCAGGACGCGCTCGACGTCTTGCAGGTCTACCCGCTCGACCTCCACCCCAACGAAGTCCATCTGGTATCGGGACAGCAGTATTTCTTTCAGCTCGTCAATGGTGATCAGGTCATTGCCATCGGTCAGGTGATTCAGCCGATAGACCACCTCCTTGACGGTCTTGTGCTCCTGCTCAGCTACCGATGCGGTGGTGACCAGCGCAAAAGTCGAACCCAGCACGAGCCAGGCCAGTCCGACCATCAGCCGCTGCAAAAACCCGATTCTGGCATTCACCTTACCCATGAACTAATCTTTCTATCTCGTCTACAATTTTTCTTGTCGCTTCCGGCTGGGCCAAAAGCCTAATCTTTCTACTTAGCTCTTCCAATAGTTCTTTGTCATGAATAATGTCCAGTGCATGTGCCACCAGTCGCTCTCCTGCCTCCCGATCAGCGATCAGATGTGCGGCCTCTCGCTGAGTGAGTGATCGAGCATTCGCACTCTGATGATCTTCTGCCACATTGGGAGAAGGCACCAGGATCGAAGGCTTGCCAAGCATACACAACTCGGCGATGGTGAGGGCTCCAGCCCGACAGATCACCAGGTCCGCCACTTGATAGGCCAGATCCATCCGATCGATGAAGGTGACCCCCTGCACATTTTCCAGCTGGGCTGACCGGCAATCTTTAAAGTCAGATTCGTAGAGACTGCCCATCTGCCAAATCCACTGTACCTCCGGATCGGACGCCAGCTGCGTGGTCGCTTGGCGCATGGCCCTGTTTAAGGTGGCTGCCCCCAAGCTGCCGCCAAAAAGCAGGATCGTCCGTCTGGCGGGATCCAGGCCAAAGTGGGCGTATGCTGCTGACCGCTCGGTATCACGTGCCAAATCTGATCGTACCGGATTTCCCGTCAAGACAATCTTGGCTGCAGGAAAGAAGCGTTCCATCTCCGGATAGGCCACGCAAATGCGATCGACCCGTCCACCCAGCCACTTATTAGTCAAGCCGGCGTAGGAATTTTGTTCCTGGATCAGGGTGGGTTTGCCCATTTGGGCCGCGGCATACACCGCCGGTCCGCTGGCGAAGCCTCCCACTCCAATCACGACCTCCGGACCAAAATCACGGATGATCTTGCGCGACCTCCAGATACTGCTCAGCACCTTGAAGGGAAATATTACATTACTCCATGTCAAAGATCTTTTCAGCCCGCTTATCCACAGGCCTTTTATGTGGTACCCTGCTTTGGGTACTTTCTCCATTTCAATTTTTCCTTTCGCCCCGATGAAGAGCACATCTGCCCCTTCATTCCTCCGCCTCAGTTCATTTGCGATCGCGATCGCTGGAAAGACATGTCCTCCCGAGCCTCCGCCGCATATGATGGCCCTGTTGATCCCATCACTCATGCGTTGACAGGTGCCAGATTCACTTTCTCATGCGCCGACTCTATGTACTTGCTGACACTCAAGATGATCCCAAACGAGATACAAGTGAAGATCAGCGAAGTCCCCCCCATACTCACCATCGGCAGGGTAAGTCCGGTCACCGGTACCAGATGGACCGACACCGCAATGTTGGCAAAGGCCTGCAACACCAGACTGAGACACAAGCCGATGGCTAGCATCGCTCCAAATGTCTTTGGGCTGTTGGTGACCAGCCGCATACAGCGCACCGTCAGCGTCAGATAAAGGAGGATGATCATGACACCTCCGAGCAGACCATACTCCTCACAGATGATGGCGTATATAAAATCCGCGTAGGGCAATGGCAAATAATTGTCTTGTGTACTTTGACCAGGCCCTACACCAAACCAACCCCCTTCAGCGATGGCAATCTTCGCCTGCTGAATCTGGTATCCACCCTGGGGGTCATTGAAAAACTCGTTGACCCGCGACATCCAGGTCTCCACCCGAATGAAGTCTGGAAACAGATAACCCAGCGCAATCAGCCCACTTAGTACAAAAATGCCCAGTACACACAGCACGGTGATGTACTTCATATGTATGCGCCCGATAAACATCATCGTCAGTGCCGTCACAAACAAAATCACGGCTCCCGACAGATCCGCCAGCGCGATCAATCCGCACACGATCAGCACCGGCACGATGATGGGTAGAAATGCCGTGTTAAAATCCTTGATCACATCCTGCTTAAAGGCAATCGATCGCGCCAGAAAAATGATCAAAGCGATCTTGGCAAAGTCCGAAGATTGAATGGTGATGCCTAACCCTGGCACCTCCAGCCATCTGCGTGCCTCATTGAGCTCCGGTCCCACAAAAAGCGTCATGATCAGCAGCGGAATAGCTACCGCCATCAGGAGAGGCGCAACGGTGGAATACCGCATATAGTGCATCACATGACACACATAGGTGCAGCAGAGTCCGGCCGCCAGTATGATGAAGTGCTTGATCAGGTAATACTCCGTGTTTCCGCCCCTTTCATTGTAGGCCAGCGTCTCCGTCGAACTGTAGATGGCCATCAAAGAGAAGGCCGCCAGAAAGGCGATGATTAGCCAAATCGCAAGATCACCCTTGAGTTCTCTATACAGCTTGCCCTTTAATGAAATCAGGTGGTTCATCTTATTCTGAGTCAGTGCCTATTGTCCTGCCTTAGTCGCTATATCGAGCTAAGGGCTCAGACACTGATGGATATGTGATCCACCAGTGTCTTAACCGCTTGTTTTCCTCGTTTTCTTTACCCTCATCGTCTGACCTTCTGTCGAAGAGCCCTAGACGGACCAAAATGTAGTTTTCTCGAAAATAGCCTATTTATTAACCAATACAAATATATGTATAATCTTCAATAATAATAAATTACAGATAGATTATTGTATTAATATAACAAAATTTGTATATGTATCACCTTATTTTTAAGGTGATCATGGTTAATACGGCGAGGAGAACACCGACGATCCAGAATCTGGTCACGATTTTGGCCTCGTGCATGCCCAGCTTTTGGTAGTGATGATGGAGCGGTGCCATACGAAAGAGTCGTCGACCCTCTCCATATTTTTTGCGGGTGTACTTGAAATAGTAGACCTGTAGGACCACGGACAAGTTTTCGACGACAAAGATGCCGCAGAGGATGGGTATGAGTAGTTCTTTGCGAATGACGATCGCCAATGTCGCTATGATTCCGCCAATGGCCAGACTGCCTGTATCTCCCATGAAGACTTTGGCCGGATAGGCATTGTACCAGAGAAAGCCCACACACCCTCCGACAAAACAAGCGGAGAACACGACCAATTCACTGGAATAGGGCAAAAACAAGATGCTGAGGTAATCCGCCAGGACCACGTGCCCGGACACATAGGCAAGCACACCCAGGGTCCCTCCGATGATGGCTGACACGCCCGTCGCCAGCCCATCCAGGCCGTCCGTGAGGTTGGCGGCGTTTGAGACGGCCGTCACGATGAAGATCATCAGTGGAATAAATAGGATCCATACCCACTTGCTGGCATTGTCTCCCAAAAACCACAACCAGGAAGCATAGTCGAGATTGTTGCCTTTTAAAAAGGGAATATTGGTCAAGGTGGTTTTGACCAATACCATTTCCTTGGTTTCGCCCAAGCTATTGATCGACTCCACCTCCTGCACGACTTCATAGTTGTGCTGCTGAGCAAAGTCTGCATCCATGCGGACGACAATGTCCTCGTGATTGAGCATGACCAGGCCAATGATCAGGCCCAGTCCTGCCTGGCCAAATATCTTGAACTTACCGCTTAGCCCCTTCTTGTCCTTCTTGTAGACCTTGATGTAGTCGTCGACAAAGCCAATCATCGCCATCCAGACCGTCACCACAAACATGAGTTGGATGTAGATATTGTCCCACCTGGCCAGCAATGCACAGGGGATGAGTGTAGCCATGATAATGATCACCCCCCCCATCGTCGGGGTACCCTGCTTCTCCAGCTGCCCTTCCAACCCCAGGTCTCGTATGATCTCCCCTACCTGCTGCCGCCGCAGAAATTTAATGATCCGTCCACCCCAGACCATCGAGATGAACAGGGACAAAATGATGGCCGACCCCGCACGAAAGGAAATGTACTTAAATAAGCCCGCACCGGGTATATCATGCTGTTGCTGGAGATAATCAAAGAGATGGTACAACATAGATCTGATCTAACCTTTGAATCATAAAGAAAGGTCGCGACGGATGGATCCCGTCGCAACCTATGAACCCGCCTGAGAGTAAGCGATATATCGTGCTGGTTGGTGCCATGATCATTCAAAGCATTCGGCCAACACCACTCGATCGTCAAATGGGTGTCGGACCCCTTTTATTTCTTGATAAGACTCATGCCCTTTGCCGGCGATCAGCAAGATCGCACCGGGCTGTGCCATCTTGTAAGCCGCTCGGATGGCCTGTCGCCGGTCGGATATCGAGAGCACCTTGCGCTCACTACCGGAAGGTATACCCTCTTCCATGTCGGCAATGATCCCGTCGGGATCCTCACTTCTAGGATTGTCTGATGTGAGCAAGACCAAATCACTCAGCTGACATGCAACCTGGGCCATCTTGGGTCGTTTGAGTGTATCGCGGTCTCCCCCTGCGCCAACCACCGTGATCACTTGAGTTGCTTTGGTCTTTATCTGCTGGATGGTTTGCAGCACCTTCTTCAGTGCATCGGGCGTGTGCGCGTAGTCCACCAGCCCGACCACGTTCTTGCGGGGATCGTGCACTAGTTCGAAGCGGCCGGGCGGCGGCTGCAGTCCACTGAGCTGCTGCAGCACGACCAACTTCTCCAAGCCAAGCAGCCTGGTGATCCCATAGACGGCCAGGAGATTGCTAGCATTGAAAGCCCCGATCAACTTGGCGTACAGGTCCACACCATCGATGATCATGTGCAGGCCTGATGGCAGATTGTCCAATATCTTACCCTTGTAGGTAGCTGCCTTCTGCAGGGCAAAATGGTGGATCTCGGCCTGCGTATTTTGTACGAGATAGTCGGCTCTTCGATCATCTAGATTTATCAAGGCTCGAGCCCCCTTGTCCAGCCGGTCAAAGAGGACCTTCTTTGCGTCGAGATATGCGGCAAAGGTACCGTGGTAGTCAAGGTGATCGTGTGAGATATTGGTAAACACGGCTAGGTCAAAGTGCAGCGCATCCACTCGATGCTGCACCAGTGCGTGCGAGCTCACCTCCATAAACACGTGGGAGCAGCCCGCATCGACCATAGTCCGCAGCGTAGCCTGGAGCTTGATCGGATCAGGGGTAGTCAGATGAGCGGCCTGCGCCTCTTGCCCAACCTTGATCTCGACGGTGCTGATCAGCCCTACGGTATAGCCTAGCCTGGTGAGTAGTTGGTGAGACAGATACGCTACACTGGTCTTGCCATTGGTGCCGGTGATCCCCGTCAGCGTCAATCTCGTGCTGGGGTGCCCATAGAAGTTTGCCGCACACCACGCCACCGCCCGACGGCTATCCGCACATCGAATGATCGTCACCTCGGCTTGGATGTCACGATCGTCCTGGAGCAGTACGGCTGCGGCTCCGGCCTCAATGGCAGCTTTTATGAAGTCATGGCCATCGACTGCGTGTCCTACAATAGCCACAAACAGACTGCCCTGCCGCACCTTCCTGGAATCCAGACAGATCGAAGCGATGTCGATATCAGTGTCGCCCTGCACCAACTCATGCTCCACATGATCAAGTAAGGCGGCGAGCTTTTTTTCGGGGACCATACCTATGCTGACTAGCCTAGAAACAGGAGGATTTTTTGGCCGGTCAACGCCGTACCCGGTTCGACGGACTGCTTGCGCACTTTGCCGTATCCGCTGACCTTGACGGTCATACCCTTGTTCTCAAGGATAAAGAGGGCGTCGCGCAGGCCCATGCCCTGGACATTGGGCACCTGCTCCTCCTTGATCAAGCGATTTTCAGCGGCCATCCCTTGCCCTTCGCTGGGCATGAGCACAGACCACTCGGAGGTAGTATTGTCGTCGTGCTCCATCTGAAGGTGATGGAGCACCTCTTTGACATCTGGTGAGTATCCCGCCTCAAAGAGCGGCAAGGCGGAGGGGCCCAGATCAGGTTCGTCTGCCAGTGCTTGCACCAACTGCCGATCCGTAGCCATGCATCGGTCCGCAATCTCCTTAAATACTGCGCCGGCTACGGTACCTCCGTAGTAACCTTCTTTCTTGGGATTGTTGACCATCACGATGCAAGAGTATTTGGGCGCCTCAGCCGGAAAATATCCGACAAAGGATGCCTGGTACTTATGGTTTTCTTGGATCCAATATTCGAGCTTGGTCGTACCTGACTTGCCGGCAAAGGTGTACCGGTCAGATTGGTACCGCTTGGCGGTACCATTTGTGACCACCCCCTCAAGCAGTGACCTGGCCGCATCGATGGTCGCCGGACTGGCCACGCGCGGTATCAGCACTTGCGGCTTGAACTTCTTGACTACCCGCGTACCCTCCATCACACGATCTACCAGGTAAGGCTTCATCTTGCGCCCCCCATTGGCCACCGCGTTATAA
This sequence comes from Saprospiraceae bacterium, assembly GCA_965223165.1. Lineage (GTDB taxonomy): Bacteria > Bacteroidota > Bacteroidia > Chitinophagales > Saprospiraceae > JABDMH01. The sequence goes on from CBDCVQ010000003.1 coordinate 206,241, forward strand.
AATGTCAATGTCTGCAACGGCGTGACCTCCAGCTCATAGCCATGGGCCATCCAAGGCAGCGACATGCTCCGCGACCAGCTGTCACTGAAGGCCTCCTTAATGTCTGGCTCGCCTTCACCCACGATCTCGATGCCTGTCTTTTGATCGAGGCCAAACTGACGTAGCTTAGCAATGAACAGCTCTGCATCCTTGCCTTTGCCATATTTCTCTCGGACCACCTTGGCGATCCCCACATTGGAGGAGATCTCAAAGGCATGCCGGATGGTGGTCATGGTCTCCTTGCGCCACTCGGCATCCTTCATGATGAACTTGCCAAACTTGGCCCGGCCGTGATTGATGTCGACCGAATCGTCCAGTGTGATCATGTCGTCCTCCAGCAATGCCATCATGGATGCCAACTTAAAGGTAGAGCCCGGCTCAGTGGCATCACCGACGGCATGATTGAATCGCTCCGCATACCTGCCCTCGGACTGTTTTTTTAGGTTGGCCATGGCTTTCATGGCACCTGTCGACACATCCATGATGATCGCCAAGCCAAAATCAGCGTCGTGCTTGATCAGCGCACCCTTTAGGGCGGTATGGGCAAAATCTTGCATGCGCATATCAAGGGTTGTCACGATGTCCTGGCCCCGCTTAGGCTTTACTTCTGAGAAGTTATTGACAGGGACCCAGACCTTGTTGGCCACCTTCTGCATCAGTTTGCGCCCCGCATCTCCTTTCAAGTACGACTCAAAGCTACCTTCCAGACCTACGGATGGTGCATTGTCGCGATCCAGTCCGATGGTACGAAAGGCCAAGTCCTTGAAGGGTTTGAGGCGCCTGGACTCGCGCTCCACAATCAGGCCGCTGCGATATCCTCCCAGACGCAGAAGGGGAAATGTCTTGATATGCGTGAGCTGCTGATAGGTAGCATTCTTCTTGAGTAAGAAGTACCGGTCACCGGCATTGCGACGTCGTATCAGGGTACGCTTCACCTGATGTGGCGCCTGCCCCGTGAACACATGTTTTGCGAGGTAGAAAGAGAGCGAGTCGACATGCCTGTGGAAGATGGCATCGGTCATGGCCTCAGACCCCAGATCCAAGCGAATATTGAAGTAGGGTACCGAGGTAGCGAGCAAGTAGCCATCGGCAGAGTAAATATTGCCCCGATCTGGGGTGATCTCGAAGAACTTAAGCTTGGTGCTGTCTCCTTTTTCTCTCCATTGTGCGCCTTGGATGACACTAATGCGGACGGTGCTACCGATCAGCACCAGGGCCATGATGGTCAACCCTGCCAATACCAGATAGGCACGCAGCAGCAGCTCCTTCTTGTGACTCATGATGGAACGATGCAGCTACCGGTCATTTGACAATTTTCTTAGGAAACTGCCCGTCGTTGGACAGGTGCCATTGCTCCACCTGACTGCGCAGTTTTGTATACGTACTCTGGTAGATTACATCAGACTTCACTGACATATAGTTCCAGTTCAACTCCTTGATCTCATCCTTTAGCAAAGCAATCTGTCTGATCTTTTTTTTGGTGTAGTGGGCATTGGCGATGTAGAGCATGGCCAAAAAAATAAGGAAGAAGACATAGGGCAGATTCTTAGCAATCCACTTGGAGTCAAAAAGGGCTTGGTCCTTTCGGCGGGTGTCCTGATTAATTTCTAAGTGGTCCTTCTTCATTTTGCTAAACTCTTTCTGCTACTCTCAATTTGGCACTACGTGCCCGTCGGTTGCGACTGACCTCAGCCGGAGTTGCCAGGATGGGTTTCTTGGTGATCATCCGCAATCTCCACGGTATCCGTCGTCCGAATGAGTCGGGTGGCACTTCAGTAGTCGAATCAAAAGTGCCTCGTCTCATATAGTGCTTCACTATCCGATCTTCGATTGAGTGGTAGGTGATTACAACCAACCTGCCTCCCGGGCTCAATACCCGACCGCTAGTAGTCAGAAGATCCTTCAAAGCGCCCATTTCGTCGTTGACCTTAATACGAATAGCCTGAAACACTTGTGCTAGATACCGCGCACGGTTGCCCATGATCAGCGGCTCGATGCACTGTACGAATTCTCCAATGCTACGAAATGGCCTTTGCCTTCTGGCTCCTACAATAGCTCGGCTTAAGGACTTGGAATTTCTCACCTCACCATATTGGCTAAAGAGCAAAACCAAGTCTTCTTCCTTTTCTAAATTCAAAATGTCACTTGCAGATCGTGAGCTGGACCGGTTCATCCGCATATCCAGGGCGCTGTCGGAGGCAAAAGAGAAGCCCTTCGCCTTTTCATCCAACTGGAATGACGAGACCCCAAGGTCCGCCAAAATCCCCTGCACCTGCTCCACGCCATGATACTGAAGGAAATTCTTCAGGTAGCGAAAGTTGGCATGGATCAGCTCCAGCCGAGCGTCGTCTTCAGCCTGCGCCAAGGCATCTTCATCTTGGTCCAGGGCGATGACGCGCCCCGCTTGGGTCAGGCGCCGGAGGACTTCGCGTGTATGGCCTCCCCCACCATAGGTGACATCGACATAGATGCCGGAAGAATCCGTAATCAAGGCATCGACACTCTCCTGCAATAGGACCGGCTGATGATAATCGCTCATGCTGCTACGGCAGTTCTCGGCGATTGCCCAACACCTGCTCCGCCAGCTGGGCAAAATCCTGGGGCTCCCGATTCAGCCAATCGAAATACACCTGCTCATTCCACAATTCGATGCGATCGAGATAGGCAAACAAGACACCCGCTCGCTCAATACCGGCGTAACTCAACAATCCCTTGTTGATCAAAATCCGGTCAGCGGCATCGGTGGTCACATCACTCACTCCCCTAAAGAAGTAGCGGATGAAGTTTCGCTCCTGGGTCCGATAGACGTTCAGCTCATTGATCTTTTCAAGATTTCGATCCCAAACATCTTTGGGATAGATCATCAGGCAACTTTCAAAGCCCCGGTTCACAAAAAAGGTGTGGGGACCAGAACCTCCCAACTGCCTCAGTAGTGTAGATGGCATACGCAGACGCCCTTTAGCATCCAGCTTACACTTGTACTCGCCGTGCAGTTGTGGCATTGCCATGTTGACTAGCTAATCAATCTCTCAATCAAAAATAGACTTTTTACCACATCATCCCACAAATACCCACCTTTTTGCACAAAGAGCCTTATAGCTATTGGTAGATTCAATCAGAGTCCATGATTTTGTCATCATACGATGAATACATTGACATCAATAAACGAATATTTTATCAAGTAATCAAATATTTAGATATATAGATATCTATTTATAAGTATATTATATAGTCATATTTTCCATATATAATATATCATACACTAAGCTAGATCAGGCGTGCATTGGTGGTAATATGTGGGAATAAACTTGCACTCGAGGGTATTTTACGGCCACTGCCGAGAATAATCGTTTTGTCCAGAGACTGTGGTAAGGGAAGAAAGCTCACCGCGGATGAGCCAAATCTGCGGTGGCCGTTCGCTAGCGAAGTTTAAACGGAGAGATGCGTAAGGGAGCGAAATGAATGATCACTACGTGCCGTCGAGATCGTTCAGATCTCCTGCACAAGATGTCGAGAGGTGGTATCAATACTGCTTGAGCAGGCTTCGAAGTCGCATTTTTAGCACCCCAAACACTGCCTCATGAATAATGCCGGAGGACAACTTTGACACTCCTTCTACCCGATCGACGAAGGTGATAGGCACCTCCACTATTTTAAACCCACGGACGTAAGCAGAAAACTTCATCTCGATTTGAAAGGCATATCCGATGAACTTAATCTTGTCCAGGGGAATGGCTTCTAACACCTGCCGCCGATAGCCAATGAATCCTGCCGTGGGATCTTTGACGGGCATCCAGGTGACCAGGCGGGTGTAGAGCGAAGCACCAAAGGATAATACGAGCCGATCCCAAGGCCAATTTTTCACCTTGCCCCCTTTCACATACCGCGAACCCACGACCAGATCTCCCTTCCCCGATTCCAGCGCAGCATGGATCTTACTGAGATCTTGGGGACGATGCGAAAAGTCTGCGTCCATTTCAAATAGATAGTCGTAGCCTCTTTCCAGGCCCCATTTGAAACCGGTAATGTAGGCCGTACCCAGTCCCAGTTTTCCAGACCGCTGTAGAAGGTGCAGTCGTCCTGCTTTGCTTTCCGCCAAGGTGGAGACAATCGCTGCCGTGCCATCGGGAGATCCGTCGTCGACCACCAAGATGTCAAAGCCTGCAGGCAGATGCAACACCGCCTCAATGATCTTCGAAATGTTCTCCTTTTCGTTGTAGGTGGGTATGATGACTAGACTGCTGCTCACCGGGATTATCTCTGTCGAATCGTTTGGGCTATCTATGCAATTACTGCACCAATATTAAGAAAACCCATAATTTATTGGCTCCAGCTCATGCATTATCTGGTAGCATGATTCGAAGATGTCCTCCGCATTGGGCTTGGCGTAGTAGTCACCATCCGATCCGTACGGGGTGCGGTGGCTCTTGGCCGTGAGTGTGCGCGGCACGATTTCGCAATAGTCAAATCCCCCGTGCTCCTCGATCACCTGCTGCATCATGTATGCCGTGGCACCGCCGGGTACGTCTTCATCCACAAACAAGATGCGGTTGGTCTTCTGTAGTGACCTCAGAATAACTTTGTGTCGGTCAAAGGGGATCAGGGTCTGCACGTCAATCAGCTCGATGTCAATGCCTTGCTCGGCCAAGCGGTCGGCAGCAATGATCGACAATCGCACGCAAGCACCATAGGTCACCACGGTGAGGTCCGAGCCCTCCCGCAGCACCTCAGGGACGCCCAGTGGCACCGTGTAAGTACCTATGTTGGCTGGCAGGGTTTCTTTTTGTCGGTACCCATTGAGGCACTCGATCATCAAGGCCGGATCGGATGCCGTCAGCAGCGTCTGATACATGCCCGCCGCCTGCACCATATTGCGAGGCACCAAGACATGCATGCCGCGCAGACTGCTCAAGAGCATGCCCATCGGCGAGCCCGTATGCCAGATGCCCTCCAGTCTATGTCCCCTGGTGCGGATGATGGCCGGCGCCTTTTGCATGCCACGCGTACGGTAGCTGAGGCTGGCCAAGTCGTCCACCAAGGGGGCCATGGCATAGATCAGATAGTCCAGGTATTGGATCTCGGCAATGGGACGAAGGCCCCGCATCGCCATGCCAATGGCCTGACCTACAATGGTCCACTCTCGTATGCCTGCGTCAAACACTCGCTCCTTGCCAAATTCGGCCTGCATACCCATCATGCCCTGATTGACGTCTCCCAGGTGTCCCACGTCCTCACCAAAGGCAAATAAGCGCTCATTGTCCTTAAAGGCCTGTTTGAAGTATCGGTTGAGCACCTCATATCCATTGAGGGTAGGTGCATCATCCTCATAGGTGGGAGCAATCACTGGCACCTCCAGCGCCGAGCCAGGCCCCTCCGTATACAGATGGGTACCATAGAGCTCGTCCATGGACTGCTCCAGCTCGATGATCCAGTTTCGCAACGACTGATTATGGATGAGTTGCTCCACTCCAATGTGGAATTTAGCCTGCCGGGCAAAGGCCAGCAGATCGGCACGGATCGGATGTATGAGTTTCTTGACTTTCTCGGTGATCTCCTGGCAGACGGCATCGCCCTGGTACCCCTGCAGGATCTGGACCAGCTCCGTCTGATAAGATCTGCCTTGGTGGGCATAGCGCTGCCAGGCGTTGTTCTTGCAAGATCGGGCGTATTCTCGGGCTTGGTTTCGTATATCTGCAAGGACTTCCGCTTGCTCAATGCCGGCGAAAATGATCCACCGCGTAAAAGCCTCTATGCAGTCCATGTCCTTCTCCCACTGAATCCGCTCCTTGGGCTTATATCGCTCATGCGATCCCGAGGTAGAATGCCCTAGCGGTTGCGTGGCCTCCTTTACATGAAAAAGGGCGGGCACATGGCTCTTTCGCATCTTGTTGATGCCCCGGATAAACATGTCACATAGGCTGGGATAATCCCAGGCCTTTGCCGTATAGATCCGCATCCCCTGCCCGTTCTCATCTCGGAGAAAGCCGGACAAGGCCTCGGAAATACTTCCCTTGACCGTCTGATATTTCGTGGGCACAGAGATGGCATACCCGTCGTCCCATACACAGAAGGCAATGGGCACCTGCATGACGGTCGCCGCGTTGACACTCTCCCAGAAGGACCCCTCACTCGTGCTGCCATCTCCAATACTACAGATCACCACTTCGTCCCCGGCTCTCGACAGGTCCGTGTTGCGCAGCTCAGTGCAGTGTCGATATTTGCGCGACGCCAAAGCCAGCCCCATCGCTCTACCCATCTGCCCCGCCGTGCAAGAGACATCCGAAGAATTGTTAAACTGATCCGTATGGCGAGTCCAGCGGCCATCCGTATCCACCATCTCGCTGGCAAAATGTGACATCATCTGCCGCCCATGCGAAAAAGGATCGTTGAGAGCATCGGCATACAGCTGGGAGAAGTAGTCTTCTACGCTGGCCGCTCCAAGGGCAAACATCAACGTTTGATCGCGGTAATAACCGGAGCGATGATCCCCCTTGGCAATCGCTTTGGCTAGTGCCACCTGGGCGACTTCCTTCCCATCTCCAGTGATGCCAAATTTGGCCTTTCCGGTCAGCACTTCTTTACGAGCTAGGATGGATGCCTCTCGGCTGACACAGCACACATAATAGTCATTCAGCACCTCCTTCTTGAAAGACTCTTCCCCCCTTGCAGCGGAATCACCAATCTCAAATAGTGGCCTGAATGTAGTTACCTCCATGCGTTGATTTTGTTTTACAAACTGCGGAGACCGAGTAGTGTGAAAGGGTCAGCTAAGATAGCATCTTCACCGGACTGGGAAAAATCTACCCTTAGTCACTGTACGTCCTTTATCCATGCAAATTTGATGCCTGGAGGAAACATAAATTGGCTCAGTTTTCGTTAATGCTATCATAAACCATCAGTCGGTGATGGGCTGACATGTGTCAGTGCGTTTTTTCTTTCGTCACATATGTGATACATTTGTAAGTAGATATAAACTAAATCAACATGAAAAAGTTAGTCCACACCCTGCTGCTAGTTGCCTTAGCTAGTTGTGTTGCGTTTGCTCAGACCGAGGCCAAGAAGGCAAGTAAGAAAGAGATGAAGAAGGAAATGGAGCAAGTCGAGCAGATCAGCGGGCCTCAAATGACTTTCGAGACCAAAGTGATCGACTATGGTGAGGTAGAAAAGGGATCCGATCCCCTGCGAAAGTTTGTCTTCGTCAATAATGGTACCGAGCCATTGGTGATCAAAACGGCTAAAGGAAGTTGCGGCTGTACCGTACCTGACTATCCCAAGGAGCCGATCTTGCCTGGCGAAGAAGGTGTGATCGATGTGCGATATGACACCAACCGAGTGGGCCAATTTTCAAAGAGCGTGTCCCTCACGACCAACATCAATGATGAGAAGATTCTCCTGACAATCAAAGGAAAAGTGAATCCTGTCCAGGTAGAAGAGAGCGTGCCCGAAAAGGAGGGCAGCATTTTCTAAGTGAGGAGATCATAGGTTAAAAGATTATTAGGCCCCGGACGAATGCATTTCGTTCGGGGCTTTCTCATGGGTGCCAATTGCAGACAATAATTTACTTTTGCTGCTTAAATCACTAGCCATGATCGTATTGCTATCTCCCGCTAAATCACTGGACTACGAGACGCCCGTCGCCGCTCCGAGGACCCAACTACGCCTGAAAAAGGATACCCTTGAGCTGAGCCAGGTGATGAAGTCCAAATCACCCAAGGACCTGAAGGCGCTCATGTCCATCAGCGATAAGCTGGCCGATCTGAATGCCGCCCGCTACGAGGCTTTCTCCTCGTCTTATACGGCCAAAAATTCCAAGCAGGCGATGTATGCCTTCACCGGAGATGTCTATGTCGGGCTGGATGCCCAATCCTTTACGCCCAAGCAAGTCGAATTTGCCCAAGTGCACATTCGCATCCTTTCCGGCCTCTATGGTCTAGTGCGACCGCTCGACGTGATTCAACCTTACCGCCTGGAGATGGGTACCAAGCTGCGGACCGACAGAGGCAAGAACCTGTACGATTTTTGGGGCGACACCATCACCAAATCGATCAACAAAGATCTGCGAGCTTCGGGTGGGACTGCGATCGTCAATCTGGCCTCCAAGGAATACTTCCAATCGGTAAACACGCGTCTGCTGGAGGGTGAGCTCTACGACATTCACTTTCGCGAGTGGAGAGGCGATCAGTTGAAGTTCATCTCATTCAGCGCCAAGAAGGCACGTGGCTACCTGGCCCAATACATCGTGAAGAAGCGGATCAAGCAAGTCGACAAGATCAAGGGCTTTGACATGGAAGGCTATGCCTTCGATCCGGCGCTCAGCGAAGACCGCACCTGGTTCTTCACGCGTTGACACCTTGCTCGATTAAGTATGAAGTTCACTGCCTGCATTTTTGACCTTGATGGCGTGATCGTCGACACGGCCAAATACCACTACCAGGCTTGGCGGAGACTGGCCCAAGGATTCAACTACGATCTGGACGAACGTGTCAACGAATCCCTGAAGGGTGTCAGTCGTTTGGACTCCCTGAATACCATACTGGACCTGGCCGGCGTCTCAAGATCAGCAGAAGAGAAAGAAAAACTCTGTGCCTTGAAGAATGGCTGGTATCTCTCCTACATCGATGAGATGGAGGACGATGAAGTACTGCCCGGGGTCATCGATTTTCTCCACGCACTGCGAGATCGCGGCATCAAGATCGGCCTGGGCTCGGCAAGCAAAAACGCCGGCCGAATCTTGCGCCAATTGGGATTGTCAGACTATTTTGATGCCATCGTGGATGGCAATGCCGTCATCCAGGGCAAGCCGCATCCCGAGGTGTTTTTGCGAGGCGCAACGGCACTGTCTACTCCGCCCGAGAAGTGCCTCGTTTTTGAGGACGCCCCCAAAGGCATCACGGCAGCCCTCCGAGCTGGGTGTGTAGCAGTCGGCATCGGTCGGGCTGAGGTCCTGGCCGAGGCAGATCTGGTGTTGCCGGGGTTTGACGGCTTGACTGTGGACAAACTGCTCCAAATGCTCGCACACAAACCGGTGCGGCCATGAAGTCCTACATCAAGCACGACCCATGGAAGATCATCGAAGAGGAGCTGATTGACAAGTACCAAAAGATCAGCGAAAGTCTCTGCAGCCTCGGCAATGGCCGCATTGGACAACGAGCCAACTTTGAAGAAGACTACAGTGGTCCTAGTCTGCAAGGATCTTACATCGCGGGGATCTACTACCCAGATAAGACGCGTGTGGGATGGTGGAAAAACGGCTACCCCGAGTACTTTGCAAAGGTGCTGAACGCGCCGAGTTGGATCCGGCTCCGCATACGACTAAACGGGCAACTGTTGGATCTCCATACCTGTCAAGTCATGGCGTTCCGACGGGTGCTGGACATGCAGCAAGGCCTCCTCCAACGCTCTGCCCAAGTCGAGATGCCAGATGGATCGCGCTGGGAGATTCATGCGCAGCGGCTGTGCCACTATCAACATCGAGATTTGGGTCTCTTACGCTATGAGATCACCCTCCTGGAGGGCCCAGGCCAGGTGGACCTGCACTCGCTCCTCGACGGCGATATCTGCAACGAAGATGCTAACTACGATGAACAATTCTGGCATCAGTACCTCACCCAAGAGAAGCCGCGGGTGCAGCAGTTAAGATCTGTCACCAAAAAGACGGCTTTTGAGGTGGTATGTAGCCAACACAATAAGCTGTTTATCAGCGACAAGGAACAACCTACCGGAACGAAAGCATTAGGCCAAAAGGCCGTAGCAGAATGCTGGGAGGTGGAGATGAATCCGGGAGATGTGCTTCGGCTCGACAAATATGTCACGATCCACAGCTCTTTCTATCATCCGCCCGAGCAGCTTTGGGAGCTGGGCGAGACAGCGGTTGCTGCTTTTGCCGACATGGGCTTTGATCAACTGCTAAGTCAACATCAGAAAGCCTGGCAGGACAAGTGGGCAGAAAGTGACATCGTCATCGAAGGAGACCTGGCGGCGCAGCAAGGTATCCGATTCAACATCTTTCAACTGAATCAGACGTACACGGGCGACGACCCACGATTGAATATCGGACCAAAGGGATTCACAGGTGAAAAATATGGGGGCAGCACCTACTGGGACACCGAGGCCTATTGCCTGCCATTCTATCTGTCGACCGCTCCCCTGGAGGTAGCCCGAAATCTCGTACTGTATCGCTATAAGCATTTGCCCAAGGCTATCGAAAATGCGCAACTCCTCGGATTTGGCGATGGCGCGGCCCTCTACCCGATGGTGACCATGACCGGCGAGGAGTGCCACAACGAGTGGGAGATCACCTTTGAGGAGATCCATCGCAACGGGGCCATCGCCTATGCCATCTATGACTATGTGCAGCACTCGGGTGATCATGACTACCTAGGCGAGTATGGGGTGGAGGTGTTGATCGGCATCGCCCGGTTCTGGGCGCAGCGGGTCCACTGGAGCCGACCCAAAGGGCAATATGTGATGCATGGCGTAACGGGCCCCAACGAATACGAGAACAACATCAATAACAATTGGTACACCAACTACATCGCAAGATGGTGCCTGCAGTTTGCCTATGAGCAGATGGGTGTGCTCAAGGCAACCAAACCGGATAGACACAACAAGGTCGTCTCTGCGACCCAACTCTCCGATGGTGAGCTGGACAACTGGTGGCAGATTGCAGACCAACTATATCTGCCTGCAGACCCGGAGCGTGGGATCTTCCTGCAACAGGAGGGTTTCCTGGAAAAGGAGATTAAACCTGCTGATTCTCTGCCGGTTGCGGTCCGGCCTCTCAATCAACACTGGAGCTGGGATCGCATCCTCCGCTCTTGCTATATCAAGCAGGCCGACGTGCTCCAGGGCATCTATCTGTTTGAGGAGGACTTTGACATCGAAACCATCCGCCGGAACTTCTCTTTTTATGAGCCACTCACCGTCCATGAGTCGTCTCTCTCACCCTGTGTGCATGCCATCCTGGCCACTGTGATCGGGGACCACGAAAAGGCCTATGAGATGTACCTGCGCACGGCACGTCTCGACCTGGATGACTACAACAACGATACGGAGGACGGCTGCCATATCACGAGTATGGCCGGCACTTGGATGGCCGTCGTCAAAGGCTTTGCGGGCCTTCGCGTCAGAGACGGTGTCCTATCCCTCCGACCCCACTGTCCGGAGCAGTGGGATGCCTACCGCTTCCGAATCAAGTATCGTGGGCGGGATTTAGAGATCGACGTGCAGCGAGACAAATTGACGATTCGGATATCGGGTGAACCAATGTCCTGCCTCCTGTATGACGAGCCGCATCCATTGAGATCGGGGGAGCCGCTGACCCTGCCAATCGTGCGCTAATGCCTACCTTTGACCACATGAAATTTGTCCCTTCCCTCCTACTGGTTTGTGTCTTCCTCTTCAGCTGCGGACCCGATGTCCCTTCGACATCCGAGGCACCGCCGGAGACGAAGGTGTTTCAGGTCAAGAAGATGCGATATCCGGCATGGACGCGCAATGCCATTCTATACGAGGTAAACATCCGGCAGTTTACCAAGGAAGGTACCTTTAAGGCCTTTGAGGAGCACCTCCCTCGTCTAAAGAAGATGGGCGTCAATGTGATCTGGCTGATGCCCATCTATCCGATTGGGATCACCAAGCGCAAAGGGTCATTGGGGAGCTATTATTCTATTGCAGACTTCACGAAGGTCAATCCCGAATTTGGCACCTTTGAAGATTTTCGATCGCTGGTCTCCAAGATTCACCAGATGCGCATGAATGTCATCCTGGATTGGGTGGCCAATCATACCGCCTGGGATCACTCCTGGACACAATCAAATCCCGATTGGTACACCCGAGCGGGGGACACGATCACCCAGCCGCTCAATGACGATGGTACACCCACCGGATGGTCGGATGTGGCTGATCTCAATTATGCCTCCGAGCCCATGCGACATACGATGATTGAGTCCATGAAGTTTTGGCTGCGAGCTGCGGATGTGGATGGCTTTCGATGTGATATGGCAGGCATGGTACCCGATGACTTTTGGGATCAGGCGAGGGACGAGCTGGAAAAGGTGAAACCCGTCTTCATGTTGGCAGAGTCAGAGGGCGTGGTCAATCACTTTGAGACCTGCTTTCAGGCCAACTACCATTGGAAGATGCATCATCTGCTCAATGCGATCGCCAAGGGCGAGGCTGCAGCGCCAGGTATTGACGAACTGCTTCAAGCGGATCGCGCCACGCATCCGGCGGGATACTACCGGGCCATTTTCACCTCCAACCACGATGAGAACTCCTGGGCAGGAAGTGCGGTCGAGCGCCTGGGCCCGGCCAACGAGGCACTGACGACACTGGCTTTCACCTTTGAGGGCATCCCCATCATGTACAACGGCCAGGAGGCAGGCCTGGACAAGCGCCTCGCCTTCTTTGATAAAGATGAGATCGAATGGGGGGACTATGAACTAGAGGGGTTCTTCACCCGCTTACTCCAACTGAAGTCGCACAACAAGGCCCTCTGGAACGGAGCCGCGGGCGGGCCGGTAGTCAAAATCATCGACTCGGAGCATATCTATGCCTTTGCTCGGGAAAAGGATGGTAACTCGGTGATCACCTTGGTCAACTGTTCGGATCAGGAAGCCACGGGCACGCTGACGGCAGATGTGCGCCGGATGAACGACCTGTTTACCGGCAAGGAGTATAGCTTTGCTTCGGGGGACCAGGTGACGCTACAACCCTGGCAATATCTGGTTTTGGCCAATCCATCCATTCTGATCGAGTAGGCATTGCTCCATCTTGTACAATGAACTCGGAGCAGTTCTCATCATCGACACAAGCGCCAGCCACTTTCGAGAGATTGGTTAGATTTATGCAAAACTCGGCATGAGACCTCCCGGGATCGTTCTGGCGATCATCACCATCGCATATTTTTACGTCCTCAACACCTCGATAAAAACCGCAGAGGCATCTCTGCCGCCCATCGGTGCCTTCTTCAATCCGTTTTCGGGCTTCTGGCAAAATGCCGAGCCCCAAGCACTACCGGCTAAAACAAAGGTGGCTGCCGATATGCAGGGTGCCACATCGGTCGTCTACGATCATCGACTGGTGCCCCACATTTTTGCCGAAAAAGAATTGGATCTCGCCTACGTCCAGGGATATCTCCATGCGGAAAACCGCCTGTGGCAAATGGACATGACGGCCAGACAGGCAAGCGGTCGACTCACGGAAGTCTTTGGAGAACGCCTGCTTCCCTTGGATCAAAGGAATCGCAACGTTGGTATGGCCTGGTCTGCAGAGCGGCACGCGGCATCCTGGAAATCGTGTGATGGCTATCCACTGCTCGAGGCCTATGTGGCCGGTGCCAATGCCTACATCGAGACCCTGACCGACCGAACCAAGCCGCTCGAGTACAAGCTTTTCAACTACGATCCTGAGCCCTGGTCCGCCTACAAGACGGCACTGGTCATGATGTCTATGAATCAGGTGCTTTGCTCCCGCAACGAGGATATTCAGGCCTCCAATACCCGAGAGGCCATCGGGGCCGAAGATTTTGATTACTTGTTTCCGCACTGGAATCCGAAGCAATCTCCCATCATTCCGGAGTCGGTCGAGTGGGATTTTGAAGGGGCCTCTTTCGAGCCCATGGTGCCCACGATCAGCCGACAGGAGTCTAGCTACGAGAATACCCAGACGGAACACGTGGGGAGCAACAATTGGGCGGTCTCAGGCAAGCGGACCCGGTCGGGTCTCCCCATCCTTTGCAATGACCCACACCTGCAGCTCACGCTGCCCTCCATCTGGTACGAAATGCACCTCGTCGGACCCTATGAAAATGTCTATGGTGTCTCCCTGCCCGGCGTGCCCCAGGTCATCATCGGTTTCAATCATACCATCGCCTGGGGCCAGACGAATGTGGGCATTGATGTCAGTGATTTCTATCGGGTGGAATGGACCGATGAAGCCAAGACCAAGTATCGCTTGGACGGCGAGGAGATGTCGGTAGAGCTCCGGGAAGAAACGTACATCGTAAAAGGAGCCGGGCAAGTAAAAGACACGGTCAAATACACGAGCTGGGGCCCGGTGTATAAGGACAGTGCCGAAAACCTGGCGCTACGGTGGTTACCACATGATCCGTCTGATCACTGCGTGCTCAATGCCTTTGTCGGCCTCAATCGCGGAGAGGACTACGAGGACTATTTGCAGGCCATCGAAAGCTTTGAAAGTCCACCTCAAAATTTTGTCTTTGCCAGTGAGGCTGGAGACATCGCGCTCAAGGTCCAGGGGAGATTTCCGATCAAGGGCCCTGGTCAGGGAAGATTTGTGCAAGACGGCTCAAACTCGGATGCCGCTTGGAAGGGCTATATCCCATTTCGAGAGACACCCCTCGTGAAGAATCCCGAGCGAGGCTACGTGTCAAGCGCCAATCAGCACTCCACCGACCAGAGCTACCCGTATGCATACACCGGCTACTTTGAGGACTACCGTGGTCGCACCCTCAACCAGGCGTTGGACCGTCTCACGGACGTGACCCCCGAAGACATGATGGAGCTCCAACAGAGCACCTACAGCCTCCTGGCCGCAGAGCTGTTGCCCGTACTCAGCAGCTATGTTTCGGAGCCACTCAAGGCGACGGAGCAAAGATGGTTTGACGTGCTCCAAACTTGGGATTATCGATATGAAGCCGACCTGCAGGCGCCCATCGTTTTTGATCTTTGGCGCCGGTACTTTGAGGAGTTGACCTGGGATGAACTATCAGACGAACTCCTGCAACCTGAGACTTGGCGCACGGTGGCCTTGGCCGAGGAGGAACCTCAGTACACCTACTTTGACCAGGTGGAGACCGAGCCCGTGGAGACCGCTTATGACATTGCCCTGCTGAGCTTCCAACGGGCGGTCACCAAAATGGACTCTCTGATCGCCGACGACCCCGACCTGACCTTGGCTCAGCACCGATCGATCGGCATCCCACATCTGAGTCGCATCCCGGCTTTTTCCGAAAACAACCTAACGATCGGTGGAAACTCCTCCGCGCTAAACGCCATCTCTCGCAACAATGCACCTTCCTGGCGGATGGTAGTGGCACTAGGGGAGCGGCCCAAGGCCTGGGGGGTCTACCCCGGAGGCCAGTCGGGCAATCCGGGCAGTCCGTATTACAAGACCGGCATCAAGCCGTGGATGGCTGGTGAGTATTACAAGCTGGCCTTGGTCGACACGCCCGAGCAGTTGGCCGATCAGACCCTACAAACAAAGACTTTTGGACGATGAAAGATCTTCTCCTAGCTGCTGGCATGACTCTTCTTGCCTTTGTACTATCCTGGTTTGGACATTGGATGCTGGGCTATGCGGCGTGCCTGCTGCTGCTACTTTGGGAATCCCCTCGTCCCTGGCGTGCGGCACTCGTGGGCTTGGTCGTATTTGCCGTTGTGTGGGGCGGCACAGCCGGCTGGATCGATGCCAGAAACGGCAGTCTATTGTCCCGTCAAATAGGCAACCTCTTTGGAGGGCTGTCTCCTGCCCTCATGATTGTAGTATCTGCCTTAATCGGAGGAATCGGAGGTGCGCTGGTGTGTGGCACGCTCGGGGCCTTCTTACAACCAAAAAGATGAGGCCTTGGTCTAGAAAACTCTGCATCCGGTGAACAAACAATTAGTATTCGATCGTTTATGATAGGTAGTCTGGACATGAATCTATCGACCCGTAACAAAGCACCATTTCGATCACACTAGATGGTTCAAATGAGAAACGAAGAAGAAAACTATCTGCGAGCGCAAAAGAAGGTGGCGAAGATGAAGAAATTTTATCAGCACCTCACTTCTTGGATATTCACCAGCATCTTCCTATTCGTCCTCTTCTTCTTCCTTCGTATGCCGATCTGGATCACTTTTGTGGTCGTGGCCGGCTGGGGCATTGGCATTGCCAGCGAGGCCATCGAGGTCTTTGGTTTTCCGGGTGTCGATCGCGACTGGGAAGAGCGCAAGATCCGGGAAGAGATGGAGCGTATGAACCCCGATCGGGATCACGAGCGCGACGACTACGATGACAACATTTTTGATCACAGTGAAGACGATGAGCTAGAGCTCAAGCCCCCGCAGAAGGTGCGTCGGAACTGGAACGAATCCGATTTTGTCTAGGTGTTTGCAAGGGCCCTTAGTAGCTCGCGAATAGCCCTGCTTGGAGCGGTCGTCTGCAGGGCTTCCGACGACATATAATCTTTGCATTTGTTGCTCTACTTTCAGTATTTTATCTATATTTAATTTCAGTAACACTAGAAGGGGAAATTGCATTTCAACGGACTTTTGAAGTAAATGAGGCCATCCCGAAAAGAGCTAGCAATTTCTCCTTCTTTGCTTTGATAAATCTCAAGTAGTAAGACGGGTCTCACGGCAAGATTGGCTGGTCATGAGGCTCTTCCCGCAGGCTTATTCTACATTCACTGTTTCGAGGCTGGACCCAACCGTACGCTACATCTAGAGGATAGCTAATGGACGAGGAACAAAAGAAATTTGGCCCCGCTAGGGAACGGATTTACGAAATCATCTTTGAGGCGGATACGCCGGCTGGGAAGTTCTTTGACGTAGCGCTATTACTCTTCATTCTGGCGAGTGTCATCACGGTCATTTTGGAGAGTGTACCCATCTTGCATGACAATTATCTCACCCTCTTCCTCACCTTGGAATGGCTCTTTACGATCTTCTTCACGATCGAGTATGTCTTGCGTCTGTATAGTGTCTATCGACCCATCAAATACGCCACCAGCTTCTTTGGTATCATTGACCTGCTGGCTATCTTACCCACCTATCTCAGCATCTTTGTCGTCGGCTCCCAGTCGCTGATAGCCATTCGGGCTTTGCGCCTCCTTCGGGTGTTTCGGATCTTCAAGTTGGGGTCACTCATGCGGCAGGGCAACATGATCATGCTGGCTATGCGAAGGAGTAGAGGCAAGATCATTGTCTTTCTCTACTTCATTCTTGTCATGGTCATCATTATCGGATCAGTGATGTACTTTGTAGAGGGCAGGGCAGGATCCGGCTTTGACAGCATTCCGCGGAGTATCTACTGGGCCATTGTCACCCTCACTACTGTAGGCTATGGAGATATCACTCCGGCCACGAACGTAGGCCAGTTCTTGTCTGCGATGGTGATGATCATGGGATATGCCGTGATCGCCGTGCCGACGGGTATCGTATCTGCGGAGGTGATCAATGCAGATAAAAAAGTCAACTGCCAAGCCTGCCCACACTGTAGTAAGGAGGGACATGATGATGACGCCACCTACTGCAAATATTGCGGCGAACACCTAGGCAACGAATAGCGTCACCTTCCTGCTTTATCGAAACCGCTTGGGCACCTTGGTATTGGCCAGGAGTGTCCGGATGCTGTACTTGCCACTGCCGTTGACATATACCAGCAGGAGTCCGCCAATGATGGCAATGTTCTTCATAAACATGATGGCATTGATCCGGCGAACCGGCTCATCGTCATTCCAAAACGAATAGACAATAAAAGTCACCGGTATCCAATACACCAACAGAAGTGCCACACCGAATGCTGACCGATATCCGATCAACAAGAGTACCCCTCCCAAGATCAACAAAAAGATGGCGCCAATGAGTAGTAGGTCCTGTTGAAAATGGATGCCATACTCACTCATGGTTTCCTTGGTGTTCTTGAAATACCAGATGGAATCCACCGCTTCGTAGATGAAGATGAAGGACAGGAAAATCCTGCCCACGAGATCAAGAATGTCCTTCATGTATTCACATTTAGCTTGGTCTGGACAGCCCTTGCCACTCTTTGTCCGTCGAGTGCTGCAGATACAATACCGCCAGCATAGCCTGCCCCCTCACCGGAAGGAAACAAACCAGACACGGACGGATGTTCCAATGTCAACGGATCTCGATGAATGCGTATGGGCGAGCTTGTTCGGCTTTCCACTCCAACCAAAACGGCGTTTTCGTCAAGATACCCTCGCATCTGCTTTCCAAATACCCTTAGCCCGGCTGCCAGGGGGTGCGCAAGCACGCTGGGTAGCAACTCGTGTAGCGGACTGGATTGCAGTCCTGGAATATACGAAGTTCCCGGTAGGTCACTGCTGCTGACACCGTCCAGAAAATCCAGCAGACGTTGAGCCGGAGCACGCATACTTTGGTCGCCTGCCTCAAAAAGATTTCTCTCCACATCTTGCTGCATCCCCAATCCACCCATGGATCCCTGGTACCCCAGGGATGTCCATTCTTTGGGTCCTAGGGATACGACCATACCCGAATTGGCGTAAGGAGAATCCCGTCGCGACAAGGACATACCGTTGACTACTATTTCACCGGGAGCGGTTGCCGCCGGTACGATCAATCCGCCCGGGCACATGCAAAAGGAGAAAACACCCCGACCACCTATCTGACAACTCAGTCGATAATCTGCGGCCGGCAAATTGGGATGTCTCGGATCTTGTCCGTACTGAATCCGATCTATCAGGGATTGTGGGTGCTCGGTGCGCAACCCCATAGCATAGGGCTTCGCCTCAAAGGATACGCCTCGATCCTGCAGCAGTTGATAGATGTCCCTGGCGGAATGTCCCGTCGCAAGGATAAGAGCTCCGGCCTCATGCGCTGATCCGTCTTGCGTCAAAGCGCCCATCACGCTCCCTCCCCGGATCATAAGGTCTGTGACCCGCTGCCCGAAATGCACCTCTCCTCCATGGTCGAGGATACGCTGCCTAATATTGGCAATGATCTTGGGCAATTTGTTGGAACCAATGTGTGGGTGCGCATCCATGGTGATGGCGGATTTGGCCCCGTGCTCCACCAAAACTTCTAGCACGGTTCGGACATCACCCCGCTTCTTGGCCCGGGTGTAGAGCTTGCCGTCCGAGTAGGTGCCTGCTCCACCTTCTCCAAAGCAATAGTTTGAATCGGGATTGACCACCCCCTCCTGCTGAATATTGCGCAGGTCTCGCCGACGCTGCTGTACGTCTTTGCCCCGCTCGAGGATGATGGGTTTCAGCCCCAGCCGCAAGCACTCCAAGGCGGCAAAGAGGCCTGCAGGTCCCGCGCCAACGATGACGACCGGCGGAGAGTCCGACACATCCAGATATTCCTCGCTGTGCAATTTTCCTTGGGCCACCGGGGGATCACCCTGCAGCCGAAGTTCGACCCGTAGCCGGAATGTGGGCTCCCGTCTGGCATCAATGGATCGCCGCAAAATCCGGAGGGACACGACATCCGTATCCGTCACGCCGGCCTTGCGGCAAGCTTTTGCTCGTACGACCGCAGGCTGGTCCATCTCAGTGGGAGGAATGGAGATATCTACAAGCTTAGGCATCTGGCAACGATTCAAACCACGGCAGCGCGGATCGCGAGCAGGGAGGCCAGGAGGGGCTCCAATTGGTCCAGCGGCAGCATGTTGGCTCCGTCCGACAGGGCTTGATCTGGCTGCGGATGTGTCTCGATGAAAATGCCGTCCACGCCAGCCGCGACGCCCGCTCGGGCCATCGTCGCAATGAGGGCAGGTTGGCCGCCTGTGACACCACTGGTCTGGTTGGGCCGCTGCAACGAATGGGTACAGTCAAAGATCAGCGGCGCCATGGCACGCATAATCGGAAAGCCCCGAAAATCGACCACCAGGTCTTGATAGCCGAAGGTTGTGCCCCGCTCCGTGATCATCACCTGATCATTGCCCGTGCTACGCACCTTCTCCGCCGCAAATCGCATGGCCTCCGGACTAAGAAACTGCCCCTTCTTGATATTGACCCACTTGCCCGAATGGCCCGCCGCCAGCAGCAGGGAAGTCTGACGACAGAGAAACGCCGGAATCTGAATCACATCCAAAAAATCAGCGGCCAATTCGATGTCTTTTTCACAGTGAACATCCGACAGTATAGGCACCCCTAGCTCGGACCGCACTCGCTCCAAGATTTGTAGCGCTGCCCGATCGCCGATACCGGTAAAGGAGTCGATACTACTCCGATTTGCCTTGCGGTAAGACGCCTTGAAGACAAACGGGACGGCTAGGGTTTGACAGATGTCGGCGATGGAGCGGGCAATCTCAAGCGGCGATTGGGCATCTTCTATCACACAGGGGCCTGCGATGAGGACAAAGGCGCTGTCACTCCCTTTGGCCAGGCCCGGAATTTCTCTTAGATGCTTCATACCCTTAGCACAGTGGGATTAGGGAAGTACCCAGGCGTGCTTATCAAATTCGCGCTTGGCCCAGCGCAGCACGGCGGCCTCTTGTTCACTGTCGCTACAATCAAACTTGAGCCCCACCTTGGTGAGACGTACACCCTTGATCGTGACAGGATCGTATGTGGTGGCCTCGATCCGGTCAATCATGCGCTCCACATTACTCGACTGGGCGAAAGCGCCCACGATTATGATGCATTCTGTGATGACGGGCTGTACGGTCTGCACCGACGCATTCTCTGGCTCCCCTGGCAAGAAGTTGGGCCCGACTACCTTCTTTTTGATGGGGGGAGTGGCGGAGTCCCCTTCAATCGCACCCATGTTTAGCGTTCGCTCTGCCCGATCCTCCTTGATGTTGGTGATGACCTCCTCCACATCGACGGGAGCCTCATCCTCCGGGGCGTTGCTACGCGTAAAAAACTGAAACGCCAAAAAGGTGATGAGCAGCAGCAACGCTCCGATGATAAAACCCCAAGAGCGAGATCTGGCCTCCCGCGGTTGCAGCTCTGCACCCTCCACCCGCTCCCCGGCAGTCTTGCGGAGATCGTCAAAAACTTCTTGCTCGGAGGTGGTTAGGGCTTCCGGTAAAGTCACTTGTCGGAGCCCGAAAAAGCGATTGATGGCGATGTACTCTGCTGCAGGTTCAAAGAAGAGGCTGCCCCAGTTGTCCTGCTTGATCCAACCTATGTTGGGGAAAGTAAGAAATCCATTACCACGCAATTCATCCCGGAGCTCATCCATGAAGTTGCGTACCAGTGTCTGGGCCTCCTCCTCGTCGACGCGTGCGATCACCTCGACGATCTTCGTAAGCACCGGATCTAGTCGGCTTTCGTTGGCCGGGACAAAGTAGATCTCCTCCTTGGGAGCGATGAGGGTCTGTGTCGTCTCGTCGATCTCTGCCGGCCGATAGTTGATGCGCAACGTGCCAATACCCCTCAATAAGACGACCTTATTTTCGCTTAATACTTTAGGGATATATAACTTAAGGGTCTGGCTCATTGGCAGTAATCAATCGGTGCAGTTTATCCTGGCCCAAGATAGCCAAAACTCTTTCGATCGGAGCATGCTTACATTAAAAAAACTTATCAGATATTGGTCCATCCAGGACTGGTTTCTACTTGATTTAGAGCAATCTACACATGGACAGAGCACGATCTGCGCAGCTATTTGAAACGGCAAAAAAATATTTCCCCGGTGGTGTCAACTCACCCGTCCGAGCTTTCAAGTCGGTGACGGGGCCTCCCCTATTCATCGAGCAAGGGGAGGGTTGTCGGATCACCAGCGTGGACGGCCATCAATACCTGGATTTTTGTGGCTCCTGGGGACCGCTGATCCTGGGGCATAGTCACCCCGCAGTCATCGAGAAGGTCGTAGAGGTCGCTCGTCGAGGCACCTCCTTTGGGGCACCCACTGCCCTGGGCAATGAGCTGGGAGCACTCATCGTCGAGCAGCATCGCTACATCGAGCAAATCCGGTTTGTCAGCTCGGGCACGGAGGCGGTGATGTCGGCCATCCGCTTGGCCCGAGGCTATACCGGCCGACCCAAGGTGGTCAAATTTGAAGGTTGCTACCACGGCCACGTCGACTCGATGCTTGTCAAGGCAGGGTCTGGCCTCGCTACCTTTGGTGTCAGCACCTCGGCCGGCGTCCCCGAGTCATTCATTCGGGAAACCATTGTGCTCCCGCTGGATGATGTCCACGCGCTCGAGCAAGTGCTGGAGGTGCAAGGCAGCGACATTGCCGCCGTCATTATTGAACCGATTCCCGCCAACAATGGCCTGCTACTTCAGACACGTGGCTATCTGCAAAAACTACGGGAGCTTTGCACCAAACACCAAGTGGTCTTGATTTTTGATGAGGTGATTTCCGGTTTTCGCGTTGGTTTTGAGGGTGCGGCTGCCCACTACGGCGTACCGCCCGACATCATCACCTTTGGCAAGATCATCGGGGGTGGCTTGCCCGTCGGAGCTTTTGCTGCCAGTCGTGAGATTATGTCGCATGTCAGTCCCGACGGACCGGTGTATCAGGCCGGCACGTTGTCCGCCAATCCGGTGGCGATGGCGGCAGGAATCGCCACACTGCGGGAGCTAAGCAGGGAGGGATTCTACCAGGAGCTGCAAGCCAAGACAGAGGGGTTCGTCGACCAGCTGAGTAAGCATTGTGAAGGGCACGACTACCCGGTCGCCATTCATAGCGTTGGATCCATTTTCTGGATCGCATTTGCCCGTCACACGATCCGTAAGGCCAGCGATATTGACCCCGCCAGCATGGATCATTTCAAACACCTGCATGCGGCTCTGCTGGATAAGGGCGTGTATCTCGGGCCTTCCGGCTATGAGGTCGGATTTGTCAGTGCCGCTCACACGCAAGCCGATTTGCAGGAGGCCTCGGATAAGATCTGCCAGAGTATGGACGAGATCTTCGCATGATGGCCGACTCCCTGCTCAATCCCAAGGAAAAGAGGTTAAGGATTCTCTCCCATATAGTAGTGGTCTATATGTTTCTGGCCTTTGCCTGGTGGACCATCCTGTTGCTAAACAAAAACCGGGATGCCTTCGAGGCACAAAAGCAATTAATCACTCTGTCGCAAACACCTGGCCCCGGTCAAGTCGGTCCTGCCTCTGCTGACTATCTGGAGAGTTTGGCTCTCCTCGAGCAAGATCATCGTCGCCAGCGCAACATGATTTTGGGAGAGGGACTATTCTTCGTCATCGCCCTGTTGATCGGCATCTGGCTGATCAATCGAGGGTACACCCAAGAATTGAATGCCGCTAAGCAACGCAGGAATTTTCTC
Organism: Saprospiraceae bacterium; assembly: GCA_965223165.1. GTDB lineage: Bacteria > Bacteroidota > Bacteroidia > Chitinophagales > Saprospiraceae > JABDMH01. Next base: position 229,230 of record CBDCVQ010000003.1, read on the forward strand.
CTGGCGATCACCCACGAGCTGAGGTCCCCCCTGACGTCGATCAAGGTCATTCTCGAGACCCTGGAGCGTCCCAAATTGCCGGAGGAAGAAAAGAGAAAACTCATCCCACATGGGCTGGCCGAGACAGAGAGATTGTCTTTACTCATCAACAACCTGCTCCTTTCGGCCAGACTCGAATCCTCCTACAAGCCACACTTCCGCAGGTTGGATGTCGTGGCGCTGACGGAGGAGGTGGTCAAACAGCTGCAAGCAGCGCATCCCTCGGCTCGGATACGAGTGGATTCGGAGCATCCCTCGGTTGAGTGCTCGTTTGATCAGGCAGGGCTATCGATGGTATTGCACAACCTGGTCGAAAATGCGGTGAAATACAGTGATGAGCCGGCGGAAATCGAGATCTACGTCGAGGACAAACGCAAACGGGTGCAGATCCGCGTGTCAGATCAGGGCATGGGCATCTCAGACAAGGAAAAAGGAAGAGTGTTTGACCAGTTTTACCGCGTGGGTAATGAAGAGACCCGCAGCACGCAGGGCACCGGCCTGGGACTCTTTATCGCAAGCAAAATCGTGGAGCTCCACGAGGGCGATATCACCGTAAAAGACAATCAGCCCAAAGGTTCTATATTCGCCGTCACATTGCCTAAGAACTTATCCGATGCGAATTCTGCTGGTTGAGGACGAGAAGAGTCTGCGCGAAGCCATCAAGCTCAATCTGGAATTGGAAGGCTACGAGGTAGTACCGGTCTCGACGGGCACGGAGGCCTTGTCCACCTTTGGTAGCCAGTACTTCAACCTGGTGCTGCTGGATGTCATGCTCCCGGAGATGGATGGATTCAGGGTCTGTGAGCAAATACGGCTGCAGGACATGAAGACGCCGATCATATTCCTGACTGCCAAGGATTCTTCCGACGACCGGGTGCAGGGACTGCGCATTGGAGCAGACGACTACATCAGCAAACCCTTCAACCTGGAGGAACTGCTACTCCGCATTCGCAATGTACTGAAGCGGGCAGAACCTGCCGTCGAAAAATCCTTGGCCAAGTTTGCCTTTGGTGATTGCTGGATCGACTTTGCCAACTACACGGCGGGCGGCATACGCGGAGACATCGACCTGACCAAGAAGGAGACGATGTTGCTTAAGCTCTTGATCGAGAAGAGGAATACCGTCGTCTCTCGTCAGGAGATCTTGCAGGCAGTGTGGGGGTACGACGTCTTTCCTTCGACGCGCACGATCGACAACTTCATTTTGTCCTTTCGCAAGTACTTTGAAGCGAATCCGAAGGCACCGAAGTACTTCAAATCCATTCGGGGAGTCGGATATCGATTTGAGATTGAGGAGGATTAGCGGAATTTCGCACTATCAGGTAACCGAGACAGCCGGAGAGTGGCTACAACGATGTGGTTTGGCCACCGCCGTATGCGCACCAAGACGTGAGCAGACTACGACAAGATTTAAGACGATTTGCTAAGAAGCGGTCGTCTTCCGCTTTCTCCGGGTCTTAAACAGCTCCATAACCGCCTTTTCATTCATAAAGCCCAGATCTTGAAAGGTGGGTATGACAAACTTCTTGATGTCCTGATAGTCCCGGCCGCGCTTATCCGTAAACTTCTTCAGCAGTTTGCGAACGTACGAGATGGAAGCCTCTTTCAAAGATTGGTTGAATTGTTGGTAGTCGAACACGTCCATGTAGGAGACAAAGGTCTTATTCAACTCAAAATAGTCGCTGTAATCTTGCTCCCGAAGGTTGTTGAGTACCTGTAGCAGTTGGCTAAGGATGGACTGGCGCAGACAGTGATTGATCGTACTGAGGCCATCATACTTGTTGTACAGCTCCCGGACGGCTTCTAATGCATTCTCATGCACAAAGCCATCTTTCTCGACGACAGACATCGCATCATAATACACCTTCATATCGTCCGAGATAGCCGGATCGAGCATGTCGTGCACGAGGCGGTCGCAGGCAGCGCGATACGGCAGGGGCGAGGTGATCAGCTGCAGCAAATACTCAAAGTACTCTTCGTTGAATTGTGCATCACCTTTGCGCTGCCTATTGAGCACTGTCGCCAGCCTCTCTTTGTCCGCCTCGCCAAATGAGATGAAATTGACGACCAGTCCGAGTAAGTCTCCGTATCTCGCTGTCGAGACCATCTCCTCATTTTCCAGGACCTCCAGTATCGATGCGAGATAGCTGCTGTGGTCAGCGTCAGAGGTGATCCGATATTCCAAAAACTTCCGGAGCGAGCCAAAGCCGGTGGCCATTTCGGCAGCCGTCTTCGGAAACTCGGTGCTCTGAAAGTTCGTGGTCTGAAACTGCCGTTTGAATCGGTGGTATCCCGCGGCTCGATGCCTTAGCTCGCGATAGTGATCAATCTTTTGGGACATCAGAAACTGACGGATGTTCTTATTTTCAATTTCATCCAGCAGATTGGTAATCCAGATGTCACTGCTCAACGCAAAACCCACCTGGATGGCCTGTCCCACCTTGCGCTTAATGATATCAAAATAGAAGGAGTGGCAGATGGCCAGTAGTATCTTTTTGAAGTGTTCTTGAGGGCGTACGTATTTGTATTGCTCGTTGAAGTCGCCTCTAAGCACCGCATAACCCATCAGGCGAGGAAAGAAGAGACCTTCAAAGCCGGGGTCAATCAGGCGCTCCTCCAGATCAAAAAGCTGTAGCGGATCTTTGGCAGCTACTTCTTCGTACAGCTCGGTGATCTGCTTTTCAAACTTCTCCTGGATCTTGGCATAGTCCTCGTCCTCCTCGTCGGCCAAGTACTTTTCAAGTTCAGGAGATGATTGGATGGCTCCCTTGATGGACTCCAACTTTGTCACATATGACTTCCTCAATGGTTTCATGACAAAATATTATAGTGCTTATAAAGATAAACCTAGCAGCACCAGGCTGCTAGTGTTTCGTCTGACAAATTACTACACACCCTGGCTGTCTCTTTTGCACCTGCTCTTCATCATCCATCCCAAGGCCTCGGGATGCATAGCGACGGCTATGTGCGGTTTGACTTCTTTGATCAGGGCCAAAATAGTCAGCCAGATCGTGCATTTATTTGTCAATCGAGACACTGGGCTTAGATTGTCAATGTACGGCACCGGTAGTAACCTAGGCATAGATGAGTAGCTCCCTAATGCCTACTCTTCCTCGCTTGCAGCAGCATCTTCTTGCGGGGTTGCTTCCTCCGCCGCGGGCTCCTTCTCAGCCTCTTCCGCTTCTTCCGCGGAGGCCTTCTCCGCCTTCGCTACTTTCCCAGCTGCCTCCGGTGCAGGGGCCTCCTCTGCTGCTTCTGCCTTCTCTTCTTCCGCGGCCTCCTGAGCTGCTTCAACTGGTACCTCTTCAGCCGCAGGTGCCTCTTCAGCAGCAGGTGCCTCCTCAGCCGCAGGTGCCTCCTCAGCAGCGGGTGCCTCTTCAGCCGCGGGTGCTTCCTCTGTGGCAGATGCTTCTTCTGCCGTAGGAGCTTCTTCCGCTGCCTCCGGTTCTTCTTCTTTGATCACGACCTTGGGGATCACGCCGCTAACCTCCTCATAAAACTTTTGCTTTTCGGCCTTGGTCTGCTCCTGGCGCTTCTTGATCTTAGCTTCTTTGTCTTGGATCCATGCCTCATACTTGGCCATGGCTTCCTCTTCTGTCATGGCACCTTTCTGCACTCCCCTCATCAGGTGTTTTCTATACAATACACCCTTAAAGCGCAGGATTGCCCGTGCCGTATCGGTAGGCTGGGCCCCTTTCATGAGCCAATCATAGGCCTTGTCCCGGTCCAATTCGATGCTGGCCGGCTTTGACATGGGATCATAGGTGCCGAGTTTCTCGATAAATCGGCCATCTCTGGGAGCGCGGGCATCCGCTACGACGATGTGATAGAAGGGTCTTTTCTTGCGGCCACGACGAGCCAGTCTGATTTTTACAGCCATCTTTGTTTAAAATTTATTTGGTTAAACCATACCTGATGCATTCGGACAAGCGAATCTCAGGATTCTAACAGCACGCAAAAGTAGCGATACTTTTTGAATAAGCTAGAAATCTACCTTAAGTCGGACATTGACCCTTCGAGAGGTCAGAAAGTTCTTGACGGCGTATTGCACGTTGTAAATCGATTTGATCCATGTGTTGGAGGCGACGTTTGCTACCTGAAGCAGATTAAAGACCTCCAGACTCAGCCACGTGTTCTTGGTGAAGCGTAGAAAATGGTTGGGACGCCTTGATGCCCACGAGCGGTTGTATAGCAACGCGGAAAAGCCGATGTCCACCCGGTGGTACTCTTTGATGCGAAAGGGGTTTCTTATGATGGTGTTGTTGCCCGGCACGCCAAAAGGCAGTCCGGAGCCAAAGGTGAAATTGAAATGCATCTTCAGATTTTCGTTTCGCCGCAGGTGATCTTGAAAGAAGACCGACAAGGTCATCAGTTGGTCGGTAGGCCGCGGTACGTCTGACACCTCCTTTCGCTCTTCGCCTCCTTCCTTGATGCTCACATGTTGCACGCCGTCGAGCGACTCCCTGGCCCGCAAAAACGACAGGTTGATCCATGATTCTGCGCCCTTGACAAATTCTCCATTGAGGCGCATGTCCAGACCCATCACGTAGCCCTTTGCGTCATTTTCGCCGCTGTACCGGATCCGTACATTGTCGATATCATAGGACACCAGGTCCCAAAGGCGCTTGTAGTACGCCTCCGTGATGAACCGAAATTTGGTTGACCGTCTGCTTTTGGAGGCAAAATCAAGCGTCATTCCGGCCACGGCATGAAGTGATTTCTGCGACTTCAGATCGGTATTGACCGTGCCGTCGAGTCGCCGCATCTCCCGGTAAAAGGGAGGCTGGGTGTAGTAGCCCAGTGCCAGACGAAACGAGACATCTCGCTTCCACTCCAGGGGCTTATACAGCAGTTGTCCACGCGGCGAAATCAAAAGCTCGCCATTCAAATCCCAGTAGTTAAACCTCACCCCGGAGGTAATCTGCAGCTCCTTTCGGCCCGGTTGCAGGTACGTGTAAGTATTTTGCAGGAATCCACTGAATCGATTGGAGACCAGATCATTTCGCGTCTTAAGCACCGAGCGCAGCTCCACCCGTTGCTCGTTGAAATTCAGCGAATAACCGGCAGAGTCCAGGCGCTCCCACTCGTTGATGCGGTCAAATATATCCTCTCGCTGATACTGCAACTGCCACTCAAAAAAGTGACTGGTGGAGAGGCTTAGGTCATTGCGGAGCTGCCACTCATAGCCACCCCGATGCTGGATATTGGTCACATTGGCCTGGAGGAAGTTTCGGGTGAAGAGATGCTGGGTGCCCGTACCCAATACGAAGATCTCCTCCCCAGCATTTTCACTGCCCAGGCTGGTCTCAATTTGACTAAGACGATAGAAGCCCTGTATGTCAAAAGTCTCGTGCTCCTCCGACTGATAGCGGGAAGCCAATAATTTTAGAAAGAAGGGATTCTTCTTGCGATCGGGCAGGTAGGTCAGCGATACGCCTCCCATGCCCGTCGTGAAGTCATCTACCTCGCCACCTTCGAAGGCAGACGTCAGCTGAAGGGTGAAGTCGATCAGTCCCAGCGCCGTGGATCGGGTGGTAGGGGTAAACTTGTAGATACTCTGATTAAAGTTGCCCAGTACGCCCAGCTGTAGATTGCGGGTCAGGTCGTACGTGAAGTAGCCTTGCACATCCAGAAAGTTGGGGATGTATTCGCCCTTCGTGTCCAGCGATCCCAACAGGTATGCATTGGTCTTGTATCGAGCCCCCATCAGGTACCTAAACTTGCGGTAGCCGTCCTGGCCCAGGTCCTTGCTGCCCTCCACATGTGCGGATCCCCCCAGTAGACTCAGTCCCAGCGAGGCGGCGGTAGAATCGGGTCGCTTGTACTTGACATCCAGCACCGACGACATCTTGTCCCCATACTTGGACTGGAAGCCGCCGGAGGAGAAGGAGAGGTCTCGGATCAAGTCAATATTGGGAAAGGAAAGTCCCTCCTGCTGACCCGCCCGAATCAACTGTGGCCGGTAGATCTCAAAGTCGTTGACATAGACCAGGTTCTCGTCATAGTTTCCCCCGCGCACATTATACTGCGAACTCAACTCACCGCCGGTGCCCCCGCTGGTACCAAGGGCTATGTGCGGAAGCACCGATTCGAGATTGCCAGTGGTGCTCGGCAAGAGCTTCAACTCCTCCACATCCTCCTTGATCATGCTGGCATCCTCTACCCTACTCTCGGTCACCACCACCTCCAGGTCGGACGCGATCGGAGCCAACTGCACTTGAAACCGGATTGATTCTCCCGCATTCAGACTGGGTACCGCCACCCGAGACTCCTTGTACCCGATCCTCGTGAAGACCAGATTGGTGGCCTCGTTGGCCGGAACACGAATCTGGAAATATCCTTGCGCGTCGCTCTCCACTGCCCGATTGGTCCCCTCTATATATATGGTGGCCAGCTCCACGGTCTCGTCAGTGACGGCATCGGTGACAAAACCAAATACCGTGGCATTTTGTGCGTGGCCTGCCAGGCTCAAACATAACATGAGGGAAGTCAGGTAAGCGTATGGTCTCATAAAGGTAGCTGGTATCTAAAGGGGAACGACACTCACACCATTATGGTATCGATGCCGATCGATTTCAGTTGGTGAATGGTATCCACCGGGCTCTTGGCCTTAAAGACAGCACTTCCGGCCACCAGCACATTGGCACCTGCTTGCAGCACTTGCTCGGCATTTTGCAGACCGATGCCCCCGTCCACTTCGATATGGGGCGAGACATTATGTGTGATACACATTTCCTTTACCTGCCGCACTTTGGCTAGTGTCTGGTAGATGAATCGTTGCCCACCAAAACCCGGATTCACTGACATCACCAGTACCAGATCCAGATCCTCCAGTACATTCTCCAGCTGGCTGACCGGGGTGTGTGGATTGATCGCAACGCCTGCCAGGGCCCCTGTCTGCTTGATCTGCTGAATGGTACTGTGGAGGTGTGGACAAGCTTCGGCGTGCACCGTGATCACTGCCGCCCCTGCCTGCCGAAACCGCTCGATGTATCGCTCGGGTTCTTCGATCATCAGATGCACGTCCAAGGGCTTTTGGATCAGCTCCTTGATGGCATTGAGAATGGGAAAACCGTAAGAAATATTTGGCACAAATCTGCCGTCCATGACATCAATATGGAGCCAGTCGGCCTCACTCTGGTTGATCATCGTCACTTCCTCGCCCAGGCGCGAAAAATCGGCTGCCAGCAAGGAAGGTGCAATAAGATGCGTTACCATGCGGCAAATATAAGCAACGGTAAACGTATTCAGACAGATATAATATGTGCTGCATCGATGGGGGATTTACCCATCATCTTGAGGAGCACTTGAGCCACCGTGACCACATCCTTTTCGCAGTAGGTTGCTATGCGATCCAGATCCTGCTCTTCCCAGTAGACCTGGCCGACCATGCTCCCATCGATATCGTCTTTGGGCGTATCCACGTGAAGCACAGACGCCAGCAGGTCCAGAGAGGTGAAATTCTTCACGTCCCCAAACTTCCACAGTTGCATGGTATCGAGCAGATGCTTTGTTTCCCAGGGTTTCTTGCCGGACAGTTGTAGGGTCTCTGGCAAGGCGATCCCATGGATCAGCAGACGACGGCACAAGAAAGGGATATCAAACTCCTTGATGTTGTGCCCACATATGCCATGCTGCGCGGGGTCCGAGTAGTGACGAGCAAGCAGGTCTACAAAGTCTTGCAGCAGTTGCGCCTCGTCTGCAGAGCAAAATGATTTGAGTCGCATCCCTTTGTTGCCATTATGCAGATAACCGATGGAGATGCACACGACTTTGCCAAATTCGGCAAAGATGGCGGCTCGACCTCGATATGACGCGGCCGCCTGCTCCTCGGAGGCTGTTTCACCTGGCGGGAGCCGTAGCAGAAACTGGGCCTTCTTCTTCCAATGCTCCTTCTGCCGTTCGGGCAATTCCTCATAGGTCTTGCTTCCGCTTACCGTCTCAATATCAAGGAATAGTATCTGGTGCAGCTGTATGCCTTCTAACATCTGAATTGCAATTGAGGGGGAAGATAATTATTTTGAGAAAGGCGCAATCCAATTCAATGGGGTGGCGTTACAACCGTAAGCCTTATTTATAACTAATTTCAAAATTGATTTAAAATGAGTCAGAAGAATTCGCAAAGCCAACTGATTGCAGTTGCCTCTATTACGATTTTGGTTCTGCTCGGCATCATCGGATGGCAATTCTACAACAGCTCGCAGAAGGACAAGCTGATCGCCAAACACGAGTCCGAAAGCGCTGAAGCCGAACAAGTGCGGGTCGAGCTTGAGAAAGAATACTATGAAGCCCTATCCGACCTGGAAGAACTGCGAAGTGACAATACCGAGCTCAACGGTATGATCGAGTCACAAAAGGAAGACCTGAAAAAACAGAAGAAACAGATCGCCAGCTTGATCACCAACAAGAAGGATTTGGCTGTCGCACGCGAAGAGATCAAGAAGTTGAGAGAACAAGCGGAGGCCGCTGTAGCGCAGCTGGAGGAGCTTCAGAAGGAGAACGAGGTCCTGGCGGCCAACAATGAGCGGCTACTACAGGAGAAGGAGATTTTGACGGACGAGGTGACCAAAGAGCGGCAAGTCAACGATGAGCTGCTCACCGTAAAGGCGGCCCTCGTCGAAGAGAAAGAAGACCTGACCAAAGAGCGAAATATGCTGTCGAAGAAGGTCACCCGAGCCAGCGTGATCAATGTCACCGATATCGACGTGCAAGGGTACAAGCTGAAGGGTAGTGGCAAAGAGGTCAAACGAGGCAGCGCCAAAAATGTAGACCTGCTCAAGATCTGCTTCAAGGCCAATGAGAATGCAGTCGCCGATCCGGGCAACGAAGAGTTCTTCGTGCGCATCATTTCTCCCGAAGGCGAGACCATTGCTGTAGAAGATATGGGCAGTGGGGTGATCACAGATTGGGAGAGCAATGAAGAAGTAAGATTCACCAAGTCCAAAGAGCTGATGTATACCGGTACCGATGCCATGAGTTGTCTGAGCTGGCAGTCCGAGACCCCGATGGTCAAAGGACTCTACTCCGTGCTGGTCTACAACAAAGGATACAAGGCAGGCGAGTCGACATTCAAGCTCAACTAGTTTAGTAGCTCTTCGCAGCAAAGAAATAGATTGGCCCGTCCGTTAGGCGGGCCTTTTTTATGGCCCTCACTGGCCATCACCCACTCGCTCGTAGACACCTGCTCGGCCTTGGTCGAGGGGTATGGTCAGCCAGACTTCTTTAACAGGACGCTAACGGATCGACTCCTGCAAATTCGGTTATATTTGCGAGGTTTTAAAAATACCAGTCGCCGTGGTTGTCATTGCTTTCTTGTTCATTGGATACATACTGCTGAGTATCAGCCTATACAAGGTGTTTGAAAAGGCCAATTACCCGGGGTGGCATGGCCTGGTACCTGGACTGAATTTTGTCACGATGGCCGAGATGGTCGGACGCAAGAAGGTCCATGCCGCATGGTTGCTGTTTCCGATTGTCAACTTCTTCATCTACGCCGGGCTTTGCATCGATGTCGTGCGCTCCTTTGGCAAGCACAAATTCTGGCATTCATTCGTGGCCGTGGTGCTCGCTCCTCTGGCCTTCTTCTTTCTTGGCGGGAAGAAGGACGAGAAATACGAGGGACCGGTACTGCAATCTGAGCGAGACTACAAGACCCGACTGGAGGCGGCAAAAAACAGCAACAAAATTGGACAGTACCAAAAGCTACAACGCCAAAATCCGTACAAAAAGAGTGGTGGTCGCGAGTGGGTCGAATCCATCATCTTTGCCGTTTTTGCGGCAGCTTTCATCCGGATGTTTCTCATAGAGATGTACAAGATTCCGACCTCGTCTATGGAAGGGTCGTTGCTGGTGGGAGACTTTCTCTGTGTGAGCAAGGCACATTATGGCATGCGCATGCCGCAGACGATCGCCATGATACCCCTCCTGCACAATCGACTTCCTTTCTTCAACAAAGAATCATACTGGGAAAAGCCTACTCTCCCCTATTTTCGTCTCCCCGCCTTCGAAACCATTGACCACAACGATCCGGTCGTCTTCAACTATCCCGAAGGAGATAGTGTGGTGATCACACCTGGTCGCACATACAGTGTCTACGACATCAAACGGGGAGGTGTCCCTACGACTGCCGAGATTCGAGATGACATCGTGACTCGCCCGATGGACAAGATGGATCACTACATCAAGCGATGCATCGGATTGCCGGGTGATAGCTTGCAGATCATCGACAAGCAAGTACATATCAATGGCCAGCCAGCCACCAATCCCACCAATATCCAGTTTTCATACATTGTACGATCGCAGGGTACACCGTTAAACACGAAGAAGCTCAAGGAGTGGGGCGTCAATCTCAGCGATGGTCGAGATCCCATCTACATGCTCAATGAGCAGCAAGTGGAGAAAATCCGAGGAATGGGAAACGTCACCGTAGAACCCATGCCCCAGACCGAGCGTCCCCTGTTTCCCTATGATGCCAATATCAACGCTGGCTGGACCGTAGACAACTACGGCCCGATCTACATCCCTAAGAAAGGTGCCACAGTGGCCATCAGCCCAGACAAGATCGCCCCTTTCGAGCGCATTATCGAAAAGTACGAAGGCAACACACTCCACATCGCAGGCGATCAAGTGATGATCAACGGACAACCCGCCACGTCCTATACTTTTCAGATGGACTACTACTGGATGATGGGGGACAATCGGCACAACTCAGAAGACTCCCGGGTATGGGGCTTTGTACCCGAGGATCACGTCGTGGGCAAGCCGCTCTTTATCTGGTTTTCGACACAAGATGGCAGCATGAGAAACGGCATCCGCTGGAGCCGACTCTTTACATCGGCCAAGAAACCCTAGCTTTGGCTGCGTAGGTCTCTGCTTTGCTAGCCCGATAGACGTCCATCTACCGCACAGCCGTTCCACCTTCCTTGTCTGGCAAGTTTTTTCTCAGGTGTGCTTCACTCGCTCTAGATATGGGCCCACACAGGCGCCAAATATCAGTGAACGCTGGACTAGTAGAGTTGCGCATTAAATCTTGTGGTTAATTCTAATGTCTTTGGTCCGCATACTTCGTTGCAAAGCCTCGCCATAGCAGCGGCTAGCCACCCGCCCGCTTTCGCGGTTCCCTCACTTCTCGCATTGTCATGCTCGACTCTTCGAGATCGCTCGGTCATGCCTCGTCTGCGAACAAAATCCTATTAAAATTATTCAACATATCTAATGCGAAACTCTACTAGGACAAGTGGTCAAAGCCAGGGGCAATCACTATCTTGGGCTCCCATGCGGGTACTTCATACCATTGCCTTTCTCACGTTTTCTCTTTGTTTTTCATCAGCACAACAGAGTGACCTCTATTTGGTCCAGTTGGATCGGGTGGGAAGTTCTTTTGAAATATCCAGGCCCCAACTGCTGTCCGGATTTAATCCGGGTGGCTACACTAACCAGCCCGCATTTGTCGACCATCATCGGCTGTTGGTGAGTGCCGGTCCGCGAGAGGAAATGCAGGCCACGGACATCTACGAGCTTGACCTGCGAAGCCAAAAGATCCGGCGGATCACAAAGACGGAGGACCGAGAGTACTCGCCCCGTCCAGCGCCCGACGGTATGATCTCCTGCGTGGTGGTGGAGGTAGAAGCGGATGACAATCAGTGTCTCTGGCAATACCCTGGCGACCTGTCTGGCGGAGGAAAAGCCCTGCTGCCTCAGGCCAACGATGTGGGTTACTATTGTGCCCTGCGAGATGGCTGGATGGCCGTCTTTGAAGTGGGCGAGCCCAATAGACTCTTCCTCTATGACGCCAAGGCCGGGTCCAAGCACTTTATCAGCGAGAATGTCGGACGTTGTCTCCAGCGCACAGGAGATGGCTCACTCATCTATGTGCACAAGTTCTCTGAAGACTATTCGTTTTTGAAAAAGGTGTCCGTGGATAGCTTGCGCCCGATGGTGGTCAAGAAGACGATACCCAATGGAGAGGATTTCGTCATTGTGGAGGACAGCTATCTACTGATGGGTAGGCAGAGTAAATTGTACTGTCTGGATCTGGCGGGCGATAATACCTGGCGTGAATTGGCCGATCTAGGCCCCATGGGTATCCAGCAGATTACCCGACTGGCACATAATGGTGTCAATAAGCTCGCGATCGTCACCAGTCCAGTTTCCCAGCCTTGATTGTGTGGACCAGGGGAGACATCTTTCTGGACTCAGTGGTCTATCATTTTAACTAGCGCTGATGGTGCCGCTGAGGGATGGCCAAACATGACCCTACATATCCATGCAAACCGCTCAGTGCCGCATCTTGGCCGAGCTTGCGCACCGGTTTGAAGCCATCGGTATCGTCTGTTAGGCACACTTCATGATTAGCGGACCCTTTCAGAGCCCGGAAAGCGCGTATATTTACTCCTAAGTCATGCATAAGACGATCTGTTGCGAAGCCACATTTGCCCGCCCTCTTTGGCAGCCCTCGGTGCTCCGTGCTGCATCGTACGAATGCCACGATGCCACTGCTAAAATCTGCGGCTCAGCCAATTTCAGGGCTTCCATGGCTTCTCATGGCAAATTTCCAATGCATGGGTTGCGTTACAAGTAAAATACATCGAATATGTCCCACGATCGATTGACCATTTTTTTATTGGTTTGGGTACTTGGCGCACCTGCCATCCATGCGCAGGCAGGCAAGGCAGGCCAGCTGATCGTGCAGTTTGCCAACGGCTTTGATCATCAGCAGCTACACTATGACAAGTCCCGCAAGGCGATGCCGTATAGCACTAAAGCACTGTCCGCGCGAAAGAACATCCATCACCTCCACTTTGACACGGACGCAGATCTTGGTGAGATGAAAGCTGCCCTGGAGCAACATCCGGCCGTGCTGCACGTCCAGTACAATCGGGAGCTCAAGCGAAGAGGGGGTGGCCGGACGCCCAACGATCCACTATATGCCCAACAATGGAACCTCGAACGGATCGGGCTGCCGGACGTCTGGATGCAAGGCACCGGTGGCACGACCCCTTGTGGTGACCCAATCGTACTGGCCGTCTTTGACTTTGGCATTGATGCCGATCACCCCGACATCGCCGACCAGCTTTGGACCAATCCGGGAGAGATACCCGACAATGGTTTTGATGATGATCAGAATGGGTACGTTGACGACTATCTCGGGGTCAACCTCGATACCAAAGATGACAAGCACGCGATCGACCCACAATACCATGGCACTTCAGTGGCAGGCGTGATGGGCTCCAAGGGCGACAACGGTTTGGGCGTGTCCGGTATCAGTTGGCAAAACCAACTCCTGATCATCAGCTCGGAAGAAAAAGATGAAGCCCTGGCCATCCAAGCCATGGAGTACGTGATCCAACTGCGCCAGAAGTACAACGATACCAACGGAGCCGAAGGAGCCTACATCGTAGCCATGAACAACTCATGGGGCCGCGAGGGACTCTTTGAGGAGCAGTTTCCCATCTTCTGTGGCATGTTTAACGATCTGGGTGCCGTAGGTGTCCTGGGCGTAGGGTCTACTGAAAATGATCAGGTGAATACCGACGTCTTTGGAGACATCCCCAGCGACTGCTCCAGCGATTTTCTCATCGTGGTGACCAACACAGACCAATCGGATGAGCTGGCGGTAGCGGGATTTGGAAAGGAGAACGTGGACCTCAGTGCCCCGGGCGAAGGTATTTACACTTTGGCACCCGATGGCCAATATACGACTGAAGGAGGGACCTCCTATGCAACGCCGCACGTCTCCGGTGCAATCGGTCTCTTGTACAGTTTGCCCACGGCCCCTTTCTGCGATCATGCCCGGATCAGCCCGACCGATGCGCTGCGCGATATCAAGCGATTTATCCTGGACGGAGCCAAACCTCTACCCAGCCTACAGGGCAAGACCGTGAGTGGTGGGCGGTTGGACCTGGTCAATACGATCGATAGGGTGACCCATACCTTGGATCTGGGGGCAGTGGCCCTGCAGGTGAGGCCGAATCCCGTTGGAGAAACCCTTTACGTGGATCTGTCGACAAAGCACTCCACTAGCCTTGAGGTCAATATCTATGACGTGCTCGGCAGATTGATCTATGCCCAGCGGGACCTGGACAGCTCGGACCCCTGGCTAAAAATCGACGCAAGCCAGTGGCCGGCCGGCTACTATGTGCTTAACTTTCGCAGTGCGGGCAGCCAAGGCTCGCTCAAGCTCCTCAAGCAATAGGTCTGACGATGTCCTGACGGCAGGCCAAGACTAAAAAAGGGATCCAGCCAGCCGGCCAGATCCCCCCACGTATATAAAATTGAGGCTTTCTCTAAATTGTTCCTTCAGCAGATGTGCTCACCTGACGACAAACTTGTCCGTGTGCTCACCCCCGGATTGTGATCGCAAGGTCATGAAGTACATTCCCCCATGCTCGATCGGAACCTGCAAAATCACCGGGTCGGAATCACTGGCAAACTGCACGGCGTGGACGTGCTGTCCCTGTATATTGAACAGGTGCATGCTGGTCTTTTCGCTGATGATGTCCGGGATCTTGAAGTACAGCTCCTCCCGTGCCGTCTGCAGTATGAGTAGTCGCTGTCCCGGGGTCAGGTTGCGACGCGGACAAGTCACCTGTCCCAATGCTACCGCAGTGCTGCAGTCGGGATTGCGCTGGTCCATCGCGACAAATTCATACGACTGAATACCATCTGCTAGCAGCGGCCCCAATGTCACGGGCAGCTGGTCATAGGCGTAGGTACCATAGTGCACGCCATTGCCTCGGATATCAAACGTCTCCCCATGAGATCCCAGGGGCTCCAACATCAATCGAACCAGAAAGGAGTCATTTTCACACTGTAGAGTGTCCAGCTGCAGGTCACCCAGGGCACAGTCTTCGAGGCAAGGCCCTTGCTCGAGCTCCACCGTCATGCAGCATGTCCGGTTGTCAGACACGCAGACGGTGATGGCACGGGGTACCGTGTCACCATGCCACGGTATGGATGCGGGCAGCTGGCTGGCTGGAAAGTATCCTGCGTAATGATCACCCAGGTAGATGTCGTAGTTGTCAAAAGGCCCGACGATGGATTCGATGACGACATGCACGGCAGAATCCGCTCCGCACCGCGACAGGTGGGCCCGCACAGACTCATATTCGCACTGAGCTTCGCATACCACTCGTCCGATGTCCAATATCCGGTGGCACTCATGAAACTCTGCGTCGCACAATTCAAACTGATAGAACTGCTCCCCTCCGGCCAATGGCCCGACACGCACCGGGAGATCACGGTAGCGGTACTTGAGCTCATGGTCATGTCCTTTGATATAGAAATATCGAGAGTGCGGACCAACATGGTCAAAGTCTACGACGAAGTAAAACTGTCCTGTCGAATCGCAGGGCAATATGTGGGTCTCCACCTCGGTGAAGTTGCAGTCGTCTTCCTCCCCACAATCCGGTGCCTCCAACTCCAGGTAATGACATTCATCATTCGGCCCGTGTGGACAGATTTTAATCACATCATAGTCCATGCCGCTAGCAGGGAAGCCCTCCATCTTGAGTGGCAAAGCATCCGTCTTAAAGGTGCCCAGCAGACGGCCATTGGCATATAGATCAAAGGAGTCAAGCGCTTCTAGTTCTAGATCTAGCTTGATTGCATAGGTGGTATCTGACGTGCATGCTCCCACATCGATCTCGATCTCAGACTCGTCGTCACAGTCCATATCATCCAGCTCCAGCCGGGCCGTGCAGTCAGGCTGCGCATAGTCTGACAGCTCGATGATCAGGTCGTGATCCTTGGGACGCAGTGGTCCCACTACCACGGGAAGTTCCGCATAGGCGTACTTGGCCTCAAATCCTCGATTGCTATGCAGGACAAAGTAGTCGGATCGAGTACCCGAGGTCTCAAGATCTATGGCAATGTAGAGATCGCCCTCCTCGCACCCGACAAATTCCGCCGTGATCTCGTCAAATGTGCAGGTCTTTCGCGCACAAGCGGGAGACTCCACGGGCATCTCGGTACAGCACAGCGACCCGTCCGTCGCACAAATCTCAAGATCGTCCCATACCCTGCCGCTGGCGGGAAAGTCCGGCAGCCGGAGTGGCAGCTGATCCGTATGGTACGCGCCAAATGAGGTGCCGTTGACCACCAGCTCAAACGTGGTAAACGCATCCGTGCTAAAGTCCAACTCCAGGACATAGGTGCTGTCAGAAGTGCAGTCACCCACACCCATCTCCAGGTTATCTATTGCACAGGGACAATCGGTATCCTCCAAATAGAAGGCTGAGGCACAGTCAGGCGATGAGGGATCATACACGAGGAACTCTATCCCTTTCTGCCCCACATCCAGCGGTCCCACAATGATTGGCTGCGCCAAGACAGAAAAGAGACCCAGCCGCTGACCGTTGGCCTTGACCTTGACGCTATCCAACCCGCCTTCATAATCGAAGTGGATCTCCGCGTAAAGGTCTTCCAGGTCACAGTTGATCGGCGTCGCACATAGATCAAAGATGGCGCAATCCGGGAAGCAATCATCTCCCGAGATTGTCGATGAGGTGAGGCAGGAGTCACGGCCCAGAAGCGTCACCGCAAATTCGCGCAGGGATTCGGCAGCATGCGCAAATGGCCCCAGCACCACGGGCCGGTCATGCATGGCATAGTCCCCGTAAAATGTACCGTCCCCACGGATGCTGAATGAATCCGTGGACTCGCCCGCATATTCAAAATCAAGCTTGACGTAGAACATCGAGTCGCCACATTCCACCGCTCTGGTATAGAGTGCGCCTAATCCACAAGATCCGGCACAGTAGGGTGCCTGCACTTCGATCTCGTGACAGCATGCATCCTGATCGTTGGCGCAGACCTTAATATGATCATGCTCCGCTCCTGAGGACGCATAGGACACCACTACCGGCAATTCCTGCGTGGCAAAAAATCCGATTAAATCACCATTGATATATAGATCGAAATGGTCAAAGCCTTGCGCTTCAAATCCCACTTCCACCACTGGCATTCCATCCATGCTACACTCCAGCACCTCGGCATAGAGTCCTTCTATGGTACAACCTTCGCAAGCTGGTGCCTCAAACTCCACCGCCACCTGACAGTTGGAATCGGCCGCGTCCACAATCATCAATTCATACATACTGCCGTTCCCAACAAAGGGTCCAATCTTTACAGGGAGATCCTCATAATGGAAATCGCCATAGTCGGCCCCATTACCCAAAACCCGAAAACCCGACGCACTTCCGTGTTGGGCCTGAAAGTCTATGTAGGTATAAAATTTTCCCGCTGTGCATTGGGTAAGATCCACCACCAGGGAATCCACCACACACGTATCCTGTGCCGCCACCGGCAGGGTGAAGAGAGACCAAATACCTGCGATGACAAGGAGATTTTTCATGATTTGCATCTTGCTACTCAATCAAGCTAGATACGGGACTACCGCAAAACGTAGCCTGGGAAGCTGGCTGAATCACTGCCTGCGTTTGAATCGCGACGCCATTTTCTGTGCATGAAAGCAGCATAATTGCCTAAGCATCAACAACATAGAGCACGTCGCTGTCAAACGAAGATTAGACCTACATACGCCTGACGGACGGCATATCGGTCAAATGTAGTGCGCAATCTCATTCCGAATGATCACGCCGGCCTTTTCATCTGCCAGTGCCAGGGTGGCTCTGGAGATCGCCTGGTGCAGACCAGTCCTGGAGCTGAGAAGGAATGCAATAAAAGGCAAGTAAGGGCGTCAACCCAGGCAACGGACTTTTGCACCACTACACGCCAAACCTCTCGGTGAGACCCTTCTTCACTATGCTCATTTTTTGAATGTCGTAAGCTCATTAAAGGCAAAATAAGTGTACATTTGCATCCGGTTTTGGGATCAAGGACGCTACTTGGCCTTTCTGCGCCGTATGTGCACGTGGCCAATCGTTTGATTTACAAGACACTGTGGCACGGACAGCCGTTGACGAGGGAGTACGAGGCAGGGAGCGTATGAGACGGTAGACCACGTGCCCAAAAAATGGCTTCGTAGCTTAACTGGATAGAGCACTTGACTACGAATCAAGAGGTTGCAGGTTCGAGTCCTGCCGAGGTCACGAGGAGATTATAAAACGAACAAGATGTCTAGAGTTTGTCAACTAACAGGGAAGAGACCCATCTCGGGAAACAATGTGTCTCACTCCAATCGGAAAACGAAGCGGGTGTTTGCACCTAACATTCAGAAGAAGCGCTTCTACATTCCCGAAGTAGGAAAGTGGGTCACGCTCAAAGTGTCGGCCAAAGCTATCCGTAACATCAACAGGCTGGGTCTATATGCTTACCTGAAGAAATTGGAACGTAAGGGTATCGACACGGGCGTTAAACTGTAAAGCGCATAAACCAAGAATCATGGCAAAGAAGTCCAAAGGCAACAGGATTCAAATCATACTTGAGTGTACGGAGCACAAGAGTTCAGGCATGCCGGGTACCTCTCGTTATGTCACTCAAAAGAATCGGAAGAATACACCCGACCGGATTGAACTCAAGAAGTACAATCCCATTCTGAAAAAATATACTATCCACAAGGAAATCAAATAGCGATGGCAAAAATCAGTAAAAACGCGAGGGTAGGCCAAAGAGCGGCAAATGCAGGGACAGGGAAAGACTTCGTCAAAGTAGTGAAGCCCGTCAAGGACCCTATCACCGGCAAGTACAGCTACAAGGAGCTGATGATCCACAAGGATGAGGCTGCCACTTTCTTTGACAAGAAATAACCCCCCCGCCACCGTCATCTCCTGATCAGCCACCCGCTCCGGGAGGGCTGTATACCTTTTAATTGCTACATGCCATGGGCTTCTTTGACAAATTCTTTAACAAAAAGAGAGAAGAAGACCTGGACAAGGGTCTGGAGAAGACCAAGTCCAATATCTTTTCGAAGATCACCCGCGCAGTCGCGGGCAAGTCCAAGATCGACGTCGAGGTGCTCGACGAACTCGAACAGATCCTCATCTCTGCGGACGTCGGACTGGACACGACAATCAAGATCATCGAACGCATCGAGGAGCGTGTAGCCAGGGACAAGTACGTCTCCACGACCGAGCTCAACAATATCCTCCGGGACGAGATCGTCCAACTGCTGGCCGAAAACAATACCACCGACATTGAGGACTTTGACTTTCCCACCGATAAGCTACCACATATCATACTGGTGGTGGGCGTCAATGGGGTGGGCAAGACAACCACCATTGGCAAGATTGCACACCAATACAAGGAGCGGGGCTGGAAGGTGGTGCTGGGCGCCGGCGACACATTTCGAGCCGCCGCCGTCGATCAGCTCAAGATCTGGTCCGAACGGGTGGGATGTGACTTCTACAGCAAGGGCATGGGCTCCGATCCGGCGGCCGTCGCATACGAGACTGTCGATCATGCCATCAAGAACGACCGAGACGTGGTCCTGATAGACACCGCCGGACGACTGCACACCAAGAACAACTTGATGCGTGAGCTGACCAAGATCCACAAGTCTATCGGCAAGCGCCTCGAAGGGGCCCCCCACGAAATTCTCCTGGTGCTCGACGCAACCACCGGGCAAAATGCGGTGGAACAGTGTCGCCATTTCTCTGAAGCCACCCAAGTCAGTGCTCTAGCGCTCACCAAGCTAGACGGCACGGCCAAGGGAGGCGTAGCCATCGGCATCTCCGATCAGTTTAAGATACCGATCAAGTACATCGGTGTGGGTGAAGGCATTGAGATGCTACAGATTTTCAACAAGAAAGCCTTTGTCGACTCGCTCTTCAAGCCCGTGGAAGAGTCCAAGGTATCAGTGGGATAGCCATCGCGCTCCCTTTCCATTTGCACAGAATTGTGGAGCCGTTTAATTGTGTAGTTGTTGAGAACGAGCCCTTTGCCGTGATCTGCTTACCATCGGCGGTGGCGTGTGACCTTGCCTTGATCTGCTTACCATCTGCGTTGGCGTGTGACCAAATCACCATCACAAATCACAATCACATATCCCAATCAAGCTACGGGGATTGTGAACCACCTGAGGAATTAGGGCAAAGTAGCGAGAAGTCTCATGGTCGCGAGCTCGCACTGCCGTCCACCGTCTACCGTCGGCCGTCAGACCAAATGGGCGGCTCGCCGATCTCCCCTTTCCCGCGGGCCTACCCGCAGCTCGACGATCCAGGAGCAGCATTGCGGAGCCGTTTAATTGTGTAGTTGTTGAGAAGGGGTCCTTGCCTTGATCTGCTTACCATCTGCGTTGGCGTGTGACCAAATCACCATCACCAATCACCATCTGATATCCCTAATCAAGCTACGGGGATTGTGCACCACCTGAGGAATTAGGGCAAAGTAACGAGAAGTCTCATGGTCGCGAGCTCGCACTGCCGTCCACCGTCTACCGTTGGCCGTCAGACCGTCTTAGGGGCGGCTCGACGATCCAAAGCAGCATTGTGGAGCCGTTTAATTGTGTAATTGTTGAGAAGGGGTCCTTGCCTTGATCTGCTTACCATCTGCGTTGGCGTGTGACCAAATCACCATCACCAATCACCATCACATATCCCAATCAAGCCACGGGGATTGTGAACCACCTGAGGAATCAGGTCGAAGCGGCGAGAAGTCTCACGGTCGCGAGCTCGCACTGCCGTCCACCGTCTACCGTTGGCCGTCAGACCGTCTTAGGGGCGGCTCGCCGATCTCACCTTCCCCGCGGGCCCGCCCGCAGCTCGACGATCCAGGAGCAGCATTGCGGAGCCGTTTAATTGTGTAGTTGTTGAGAAGGGGCCCCTGCCTTGTTCTGCTTACCATCTGCGTTGGCGTGTGACCAAATCACCATCACCAATCACCATCACATATCCCAATCAAGCTACGGGGATTATGAACCACCTGAGGAATCAGGTCGAAGTAGCAAAAAAGTCTCATGGTCACGAGCTCGCACGGCCGTCCACCGTCTACCGTTGGCCGTCAGACCGTCTTAGGGGCGGCTCGCCGATCTCTCCTTCCCCGCGGGCCCACCCGCAGCTCGACGATCCAAGAGCAGCATTGTGGAGCCGTTTAATGGTGAAGTTGTTGAGAACGGGCCCTTTGCCGTAATCTGCTTACCATCTGCGTTGGCGCTAAGTCGAGCGGCTAAATCACCATCACAAATCACAATCACATATCCCTAATCAAGCCACGGGGATTGTGAACCACCTGAGGAATCAGGTAGAAGTAACGAGAAGTCTCTCGGTCGAGAGCTCGCACTGCCGTCTACCGTCTACCATCTACCGTCAGACCGTCTTAGGTAGCGGCTCGCCGATCTCTCCTTCCCCGCGGGCCCACCCGCAGCTCGACGATCCAAAGCAGCATTGTGGAGCCGTTTAATGGTGAAGTTGTTGAGAACGAGCCTTGCCTTGATCTGCTTACCATCTGCGTTGGCTTGTGACCAAATCACCATCACAAATCACCATCACATATCCCCAATCAAGCTACGGGGATTATGAACCACCTGAGGAATCAGGTCGAAGTAGCAAAAAAGTCTCATGGTCGCGAGCTCGCACGGCCGTCCACCGTCTACCGTTGGCCGTCAGACCGTCTTAGGTGGCGGCTCGCCGATCTCTCCTTCCCCGCGGGCCCACCCGCAGCTCGACGATTCAAGAGCAGCATTGTGGAGCCGTTTAATGGTGTAATTGTTGAGAACGGGCCCTTTGCCGTGATCTGCTTACCCATCTGCGTTTTCGTGTGACCAAATCACCATCACAAATCACAATCACATATCCCAATCAAGCTACGGGGATTGTGAACCACCTGAGGAATCAGGTCGAAGTAGCAAAAAGGTCTCATGGTCGCGAGCTCGCACTGCCGTCCACCGTCCACCGTCTACCGTCCACCGTCCGTCTTATGCAGCAAAATTCTAGCGCTGATTATCAATTATTAATAAATTATCTATTTTTATACTATATAAGATTTTAAAAATCAAGGTGATGTTAAAGTACACACCCCCCTTGCTACCGCAGCTTTTATGTAATATTTTGATTTGTATTGGTTTAATAAACTAATGTCTCATGAAGCGATTCTACCCCACGGTGATGCTAAGTCTCTTATCACTGTGTCTTTTCAGCCAGCAGCCTGACGGTACGATTGCAGAAGACTTCAACATGGTGGATATCAATGGCAATCAGCACCATCTGTACAGCTACTTATCCCAGGGCAAAACGGTGATTCTCGATTTCTCTGCCGCTTGGTGCCCACTGTGCTGGAATTACCATAACTCAAACGCACTCAAGGACTTTTATACCTTGTATGGACCTAATGGGGCGGACAAGGCGATGGTCCTCTTCATTGAAAAAGACCCGATCATGGGCCTGGAGGATCTGCAGGGCATCACCAGTGCCACCGCTGGCAACTGGATCGCTGGTACGCCCTACCCTATCATCGATAATTCTGATGCCAACGCCGACTACCAACCCAATGCGCTGCCCACCATCTATGGTATCTATCCGGACAAAACCCGCTTTCACATTGGTACCTTGACGACCAATGAGTTGATTGACTTTGTCGACGCCTTTGAGGGTTCGACCGGCGGGGCGGATACGATCATCAATGTCGAAGTGGACGAGATTCAGCATGTGAGTTGTGCTGGTCGCAGCGACGGAGCTATCTTCCTCACCGTGGGTGGACCTGCCATGGAGTTCTCGTATGCCTGGAATACCGGGCAGACCACGCAAGACATTTCAGGGCTCGCGGTAGGCACTTACCGCTGCACCGTCACGGACAATCTGCAGAACATACATGTGATCGATCCCATCGACATCACCGAACCGGATACGCTAGGTCTCTTGTTTCTCCGCAACCTGCCGACATCGCAGACCGCCAATAACGGAACAGTGCTGGCCAACGTGAGTGGCGGCACCGCACCCTACAACTATATCTGGAACACGGGAGGAACGGAGTCCAGCATCGAAGGCTTGGGAGAGGGCACCTATAGTGTACAGGTCATCGACGACAATGGATGCCAGATCCAGGATTCGATCTCGCTGGTGGTACCCGACTGCAGTGTGATCGTCTCGATCAATGCCCAGGCCACCTCGTGCGACCAGAATCCCGACGGATCGGTGACCATCCTAGTCGACGGAGGGGTGCCCCCGATCTCTTTTGCTTGGAACAATGGGGCCACCACCCAAAATCTGACGGGCTTGACGTCCGGTGGCTACGAGGTCACCGTGAGCGATGCACAGGGCTGCGAGACGGTGGCCAGTGCTATGGTAGGTATCAACGATCAAAATCCCCCCAATCCACGCATACGAGATGAACCAATCACCCTGTATCTCAATGCGCAGGGGGTCGTGGAGATCAGCGCCGAGGAAGTGGATTCCAACAGTTCGGACAACTGCGGTATTCTGGATATGCAAATCGAGCAAGTCGTGTTCGACTGCAGCGATGTCGGGCGAAACTTCATCGAGTTTACCGTCGTGGACAACAATCTCAATCTCGCTTCCCGCGATGTGGAAATTGTGGTTCTGGACACCTTGGAGCCCTTTTTCAACTGTGCCCCCGATATCACGGTGTCTGCTTGCGACGGGATTGTCAATTATGAGATTCCGTCCGTGGTCGACAATTGTCCCAACGGCTCCCGGATGATCACGGCGGCCCGTGGACCGGGCGCCAGGTTTCCCGAGGGTACCACGGAGGAGTCCTATACGTATATCACCCGCGATGGATCCTCCATTACCTGTTCGTTTGATGTGACGGTGGAGCGCGTGATCGAGGCAGAGCTGGTCACAAATGACGTGCGCTGCACCGGTGGCACGGATGGCTCTGCTACCGTAACCATCATCGATAGCGACCGACCTTACGGCTTTAGCTGGAGCGATGGTCAGCAGTCTGACACAGCTACCGACTTGGCGGTCGGAGACTATACCGTGACCATAACCGATTCCGCAGAATGTACCTTTATCGAGTCCTTCTTCATTGGTGAACCCGCGGAGCTCCAGGTACGCGTGGACAGTATCAAAGCCCCCGATGGCCGAGCTGATGTCTTCATCACCGCGCTGGGAGGCACTCCACCCTACCGCTTCATTTGGACCGGTGAGGGCGGCATCGTCTCTACCGTGGAAGATCCGAAGAATCTAGCTTTTGGCGAGTACCAGGTCGCCGTGACGGACGCACGCGGCTGCGCGATCGAACCCGTTGCCATCAAAGCGGATGAGATCACCCCATCGCTCGAAACGGACGTACTACATGGGCTCAAGATCTTGCCCAATCCCACGGCCGGCGAGTTTGTGATTCAATTTCCGACCACCGCCACCAAACCAGGTCGCGTGGAGGTGATGTCACTCACGGGCCGAAGTCTCTATCAGCAGGATTTTCGTATCCGAGATGAAGTGACCGTCGATCCAGGCGCCTTAACGCAGGGGCTTTACCTGGTAAGGGTCAGTGTGGCCGATCGATACACAACGAGGAGGCTTGTGGTGCGCTAAACCTGGACATGTAGACTTCTAGAATTATCGATCACCTAAGTCGCCTTCTGTGTTCTTGAAGCGGAATAAATCCACAGCAAGGCCCAATTCCAGCGTGGTCGGATAATGATTACCTATAAAAGGCGAGAAGAACTCAGGACGGCTGTAATGCTGATCTGTGATTGACTGGACGACACTCAAATAGGCCGAGCCAAAATTCTTGAGCTCGTAATTCAGCTCCACAGCAGCCACTACAATATCATCAGCCAAGTATGACCCATCAGCGTACTGTGGGAGGTGTGCCAAATTGTTTAATTGCTTGTTGTCCAACTTGCTGGCAATGGGCCTAGCATATTTGGCCCCTAGCCCAACTCGCCAATTCTGGCCGAGCTTGAAAAAGCATGTCATCGATATGCTGGCAAGCCAGAATTGCTCTCTGAATCCCGCGTCATACCCACCACCAATCAACTCTACCAAGTCTTCAATCGAACTATAATTGAAGTTGCCGACCGGATTGTCAGAGCCATCGATCACTTCATACGAAAGAAGTTCACTGGTCGTGCTGACAGTTGTCCTAATGGACCTCTTGTTGACATAGTCTATAGCCGGACCAAATCTTATCGAAAACCTCTTCCCGATATCATAATTCGACAAAAGGAACGCAGAGAAGCTGAGATGGTCATAACCCAGATATATTACCTCACTCAACGATCTTATCTGGGCTAAAACCGTTTTCGCTTCACCCATTACCAGGCCTGATCTCCGTGTACTATAGTCAAACTCATTTTTGGTCTGGGCTTTGTCACCGATAAAGATCTTGCCGCCCAGGCCAAATTGAATGTTTGAGAACTGGGCATGACCATTTATCGCTAGTGACGACATTACAAGCATCACCCCAAACAACTTAGAGATCATCATGGTGTGTCAGCTATTTTGACCAATGAGGTCGTGAACAAAGTGGAAGTAAAAGAAACGCTTTCAGAAAAGTCAAGGCTCCTATAAAGAGAGCCAGATGCATCGTACAGATGAATCTGCCGTGGCCCGGATGACAAGCCAAACCATTTATACTCAATCCGTTTGTTGGATCCGGGCTGATAGTTAAACTCGTTGATCTGTGATCTGGATTGTGCAAGCATCAACGTACACGGGCACATAAGCGCTACAAATAGGAAGAAGCCGGGAAGGGTCTTGGCTGGGTGCATAGGAGGAACAACAATGGTTTCAGCAAGCAACTTACACCGCAGTAGGATAGAAACAAACTTATGGGCAAAAAAAAATGTCACGTGAGATAATGATTTAATTGTAGCTATTAAGTCACTTCCTAACCCCTAGTTGCCTAAAAATCATCACATAGTAACGATCACTGCACCATCCAAATAATTGAAAACTTAAACGTACGATTACTGCATTGTGTAGTGAATTTGTAGGGTTAGAATAACTTGTCAAGCCACAGGCAATTAATCCACATCAGTCATTTCTTGCATAAATTCTGAAACACTATTAAGTAGGTCACGAAATTTTGATTTCCGAGCCAAGCTTTCTGGACGAACCACCGCATCCGTACAGGATATCTCCTATATTTAAACACATGCTACCTAGTGGCAAAACGCAAATGATTTTGGCTGTGGTCGGGACGATCATGGTCTCCACTTCCATCACAGTGTCGTCATGGGGTCAAAGCAGCGGGACCGCCAGACGTTCAAACCCTCCCAAGCTGACGCTATTGAAATTCTACGCGGACTGGTGCGGTCCATGCCGTAAGTTGGATGTCCTGATGCAGGCCAATCCCAACACCAAAAGAGTACTGACTGAAAAGTATAAAGTCGTAAGAATTAATCTGGGATTGTCTGCCGGTCAAACCATGGCTGAGCTGCATCGCGTCACGAGCATTCCGGCTTTAGTCATTTTGGACGCTGACGAGAAAGAGGTCGATCGCAATATCGGACTGATCCATGCCAACCTTCTTCACCAATTCTTATCAGCCCCATTTGAGAATAAGGAACAATTGACACAATTTCGAGATCGATATAAGACGGACATCTCACCTGCATTCTTACGCACGTATACCCAGTTGCTCTGGGAAACTCATGACCCCCTCTACAAGAAAATCGCCCGTGAATATTTAGCTACCCAATCCGATCTAAATAGCCTAAGCAATCTGCGATTTATACAGAAATATTTGTGTCAAAGTACCAGGTCATGGGGCTACAGGTATCTTCAGAAACACCGAGACGACCTTCTTGGATCGGCGAAAGCAGATTCGATCTCCACGATTTATCTCGATGCGATTTTCGGGGTCCATGGCTCCGACCATGCGCACGAAGCGATCGAGCGGGCATGTATGGACCTCTTCGGAGAGCAACAGGGAGAATATTTATATCTACGCAAGTTAATCTCCGAAATGCTCACCGAATCTAAACCTCCCGGGCAAGACTTTGTCAGGGTAGCAAGCCGATTTGCACCCTATACCCAACAATCAGACTGGAACTTGCTGTATGATGTGGGCCTCCGGCTGGCTGTGCACCAGCACATGAATGAAAAGCTACTCGCCCTGGCAAAACGCTATGCCTTGTACTCCGTCTCCAAAGACCGCAATTGGCGCAACATCGATCTTCTGGCGGTCATTGCTTACTTGGCAGACGACAAAGAGACGGCACTTAATTTGGTGACTGAAGCGACGGACCTGGCCTGGTCGGAAGGTGTCAAATTGAGGTCTATGATTCGCTATTTGGATACATAATATCCTAAAGGCTTTGATGGACACACCCGCCCACCGATGGATCATCTTCGCGCTGTACGTTTTATGTCCAGCGCTCACCTCCAGTCAAGTGCTCCAGGGTGTGGTATTGGATAAGGCCACTGATCAACCTGTGCCGTTGGCTCATGTATTTCTGGAAGGAACCACGCATGGCACAATCGCAGAAATTGATGGATCTTTTAAGCTGGATATCAGTGGTTGGGGAGCGTATCCCTTGATTTCCACAGCCTTGGGGTATCGATCTCAACCCATCCCAAAAGACTCCATTCGCCAAGGCAGATTTGTCGTATATCTCTCATCCACAGCCTACGACCTGGCAACCGTTGAGGTGGTAGCCGATGAGTCGAATCGACGCAGGTATCTGCGAATCTTCAAGGATCAATTTCTTGGCACTTCGCGCTATGGCAAAAAGTGCATCATCGAAAATGAAGACGCTATTTACTTTTCATTCAGTGAGCAAACGCATACGTTGGAGGCATTCTGTCAGGGTCCCTTGATAATCCGCAATCGAATGCTTGACTACAGGATCACCTATTGGCTGGAGTCATTCCGATACTCAGCCAACAACATTTTCTATCAGGGATATCAACATTTCCAACCTTTATCAAACAGCCCCAAGGAGCGCGTCATCGACGACCGACACAGTGCATTTGAGGGATCAATCTATCATTTTATACAGTGCCTATGGCATGACAATTGGACCCCGTCTGGCTTTGTCTTGCTGCCCGGTGATGATGTACACTCAGAAGCGAATCAACCCTACATGGAGCTTGTAGAAGTACTGGATTTTGGCCACTATAAAATGGTGTATATCAATCGGCCGCTGAAAGT
This sequence comes from Saprospiraceae bacterium, assembly GCA_965223165.1. Lineage (GTDB taxonomy): Bacteria > Bacteroidota > Bacteroidia > Chitinophagales > Saprospiraceae > JABDMH01. The sequence goes on from CBDCVQ010000003.1 coordinate 257,229, forward strand.
TGTTTACACGCCGACGGAGGAGGTATCCTATATCGAGCAGACCTTACCGTATACCTTAATCGAATCCAACGGATATTTTCCGCTGGGCTCTATCCGATGGACCGGAGATATGGCAAAGAAAAGAGTGGGCGACCAATTACCTTTTTCTCCTCACTAAAGGATGTCAATCCGTTAATTTCAGCACTTCCAAAAATGCCTTTTGGGGTACCTCTACATTTCCGATCTGGCGCATTTTCTTCTTGCCTTTTTTCTGCTTCTCCAGCAGTTTTCGTTTCCGCGTGATATCACCTCCGTAGCATTTGGCGGTCACATCTTTTCGTAGGGCAGAAATCGTTTCTCGGGCGATAATTTTTGCACCGATGGCAGCTTGGATGGCTATGACAAATTGCTGGCGAGGGAGTAGCTCCTTGAGCTTTTTGCAAATCTTGCGGCCAAAGCCGGCTGCCTTATCTCGATGCACCAGCGCCGATAATGCATCGACGGCGTCTCCATTCAGCTTGATATCTAGTTTGACCAAGTCGGACGCTCGATAGTCGATGGGCGCATAATCAAAACTGGCATAGCCCCGGCTGATCGACTTCAGGTGATCATAAAAATCAAATACGATCTCTGCCAAGGGCAGCTCAAATGTCAATTCTACTCGCTCCTGGGTCAGATAAGTCTGCTTGGTCATCATGCCCCGCTTATCCATACAGAGTTTCATGATGGGTCCAAAGTATTCGGGCTTGGTGATAATCTGGGCTTCGATATATGGCTCCTCGATACGGTCTATGAGAGTGGGCTCCGGCAGCTCGTTGGGGGTATTTATTTCCAGTGCCTCGGTCGGATTTCGCTTGATGAAGGCACGATAGGACACATTGGGAATCGTCGTGATCACCTCTTGGTCAAACTCTCGGGAGAGTCGCTCCTGTATGATCTCCAAATGGAGCATCCCCAAGAATCCGCAGCGAAAACCGAAACCCAAGGCCGCCGAAGATTCCGGTTCATAGACCAGCGACGCATCGTTTAGTTGTAGCTTTTCCAGGCTGTCTCGCAGGTCCTCAAAATGCTCATTTTCGATGGGAAATATACCGGCAAAAACCATGGGCTTCACATCCTCGAATCCCCGGATCGCTTCCCCGCAGGCTCGGTCTACATGCGTGATCGTATCTCCCACCTTGATCTCCTTAGAGACCTTGATGCCAGTGATGATGTATCCCACGTTGCCCGCCGAAAGTTTCTTTACGGGTACTTGCTCGAGCTTGAGTATGCCGATTTCGTCTGCCACATATTCCTTCCCTGTGTTGACAAACCGCACTCGATCCCCCTTATTGATCGTCCCATTGACTATTTTATAGTAGACGATGACCCCCCGAAACGGATTGAAGACGGAGTCAAAAATGAGGGCTTGCAGGGGGGCTTCCGGGTCGCCTTCGGGCGCCGGGATCCGATCGATGATCCCTTGCAGGATTTCAGAAACTCCTTCGCCCGTCTTACCACTAGCCAGGATGATCTCCTCTCGGCTGCAACCGATGAGATCAATGACTTGCTCCGCCACATCGTCCACCATCGCACTCTCCATATCGATCTTGTTGAGTATGGGAATGATCTCAAGGTCATGCTCGATGGCCAGATACAGATTGGAGATGGTCTGCGCTTGTATGCCCTGCGTGGCATCCACCAGCAGGAGGGCCCCTTCGCAGGCTGCGATCGACCGGGAGACCTCGTAGGAGAAGTCCACATGGCCGGGGGTATCGATCAAGTTAAATATGTACTCCTGGCCGTCCGTGTGCTGATATTCTAGCTGAATCGCATGACTCTTGATGGTGATTCCGCGTTCGCGCTCCAGGTCCATGTCGTCCAGCGTCTGATCCTGGAGCGCCCGCTCAGACACGGCGTGGGTGTACTCCAGCAGCCGGTCTGACAGGGTGCTCTTGCCGTGATCGATATGGGCAATGACGCAAAAATTGCGGATGTTTTCCATGGCCGCAAATATAGTGAACTGGAGTTTGGAGTGAGCTGGAGTTTGGAGTGAGCTGGAGTTTGGAGTGAGCTAGAGTACCGAGTGAGCTGGAGTACCGAGTGAGCTAGAGTACCGAGTGAGCTAGAGTGCCGAGTGAGCTACAGTACCGAATGAGCTAGAGTGCCGAGTGAGCTAGAGTACCGAGTGAGCTAGAGTTTGTATCACCGGCAGCGGCTGGAGGGAGCTCGCGAATGCACAGCCTGGTCAGCCTATGACCCACAAGGGCTTACCACCACGGTACATTTACCTTGTATTTTCAAATGTGAATTCCATATTCACCTTGTATTTTCAAATCCAATTGTAGATATTGTGTCGTGATGGAGCGGGCAATCACGGCGAAACTAGCTGCATGGAGCGACGCAAACAATCGTAAACCTTTGATAATCAGGGGTGCCCGTCAAGTGGGCAAAACCTACTCCGTACTGGAATTCGCCAGACGTCACATTTCAGGGGTCTGCCATCATGTCAATCTCGAACGACATCCAGAGTGGCACTCGATCTTTGATTACAACCTCGATCCGATGCGAATACTTTCGGAATTGGAGCTACTGATGGGCACTCGGATCACCCCTGGCAAGGATCTGCTTTTCCTGGACGAGATTCAAGCTTGCCCCAACGCCATAAGTGCGCTCAGGTACTTCTATGAAGAAATGCCCCTGCTCCACATTATTGCAGCTGGCTCTCTGCTTGAGTTTGCTCTGAAGGATATCGCCTTTCCCGTTGGAAGAGTGGAACTTCTGCAGATGCACCCCATGACCTTCGCAGAGTTCTTAAACGGTACTGGCAACGAAGTCAGAGCTAATGTCCTGCTTGAGCCACCCCGAGCATTGCCCCAATCCTTACACCAGAGTCTGCTCCATGACCTTCGCACCTACTTCCTTGTGGGTGGTCTCCCTGAATGCGTTGCAACCTGGGCCTCCGAGCGCTCCCTGCAACAGGTGTCTAAGGTTCAAAATGACTTAATAGCCACCTTTCGCCAAGATTTCATGAAATACACTCCCAGAGTCGATCCCGATTGTCTAAATGACGTATTGTCTTCTTTGAGCCAGAGTGTCGGCCGACAGATCAAATATGCCCGCTTGTCACAACATTTCTCGCAGCCGACCATCAAAAAAGCAGTGCGATTGCTAAGAACTGCTCGACTCCTGCACCGAGTCAGATCCACATCACTATCTGGCCTGCCACTGGAGGCCCTTGCCAAACAGAAGATTTTTAAGATCATCTTTGCTGACATTGGCCTATTTCTTCGACTCAATGGCATGTCGGCAGAGGTAGCCGCTCATCAAGGGAAGCTGGTTGATGTCTTGACTGGCGCCATGGCGGAACAGTTCGTTGGCCAAGAAATCCTTGCCGCGGGACATGACAACTTGTTTTACTGGTCGCGTCAAGCCAAAAGCAGCACAGCAGAAGTGGACTATGTAATCAAACCTTCCAACGAGATTCTACCCATTGAGGTAAAGGGTGCGCCCACTGGTCGCCTACGGAGCCTGCATCTTCTCCTAAAGGAGCATCCGTCGATCAGGCGGGGCATCGTCTTGTCAGACGCACCCTATGGCACCCTCGACCAACAGAGGATCACCTTCGTTCCCCTCTACTTCGCCCACTCCGTAGCGAAGGTGGAAAGTTGAGAGTGAGCTTGAGTTGAGAGTGAGCTTGAGTGAACTAGAGTTGCTCACGAGCTCGCGACCATGAAGACTGTGCCCTTAGCCCAGCCACCTGCAGTCGAGAGCTCGTACCAAACTCAAGCTCACTCGGAACTCGTAACTCAAGTCACTTCAAATGCCTTTTTGCACTTTGACTTTGGCCTCAGGATCGAGGCCCCCTTGCACTTCGATCTTGATGCCGTCTGAGAGGCCCAGTTGTACTTCGATTGTCTCATAGGCCTGATCGCCGGTCTGAACCTCCACAAACGTACTGTCGCCACGGAAAATGACATCGCGCTCGTGCACGGCCAGGACATTGTTTTGACGATCTAAGATGATATCTCCATTCGCACTGTAGCCTGCCCGTAGGAAGGAGCCTTCCTTGGGTGTGATGGCGGCTTTGATCTCAAATTTCACCGTGCCTTCCTCTACGACGCCCTGCGGGGCTATGTGTTCCAGCATGGCTTCGAAGGTGTCCTTCTCCAAGGCTCCTACGGCCAGTTCCAGGCGCATGCCTTCGCGCAGTTTGCCCACCTCCGATTCGTCCACCTTGCCTTCGAAGATCAGCGAATTCATGTCCGCGACCACGGCGATACTGGTCCCTTCGTTGAAGTTGTTGCGTTCGACCACCGACGAACCCTCCTCCACGGGGATGTCCAGCACCATGCCATCCACGGTACTGACGATCTCGTTGGATATCTGACCGTACTTGCGAGAGGCACCCTCACGCAGCAGTTGAAGGTTGGTGATCGACGCATCGAGCTCCTGCTTTCTGATCTCCACATCTGACTCAAACTGCTTGAGGTTATTACGAGCCAAGATCTGGGCATTGTTCAGTTCCGTTTCACGCACATTGAGATCGAGCACCTTTAGATTGTATTCCTGCTCCGAGACTACCCCCTCCTCAAAGAGGTCGTCGTACCGCTCTTTTTCCTTTCGGGCATTATCATAGTTGGCCTGCGCCGACTGCACATCGAGGTTTTGGTCGAAGACCTCCTGCTGACGGGTCAACTCGCGCTGGGCCTCCCGATATCGGATGCGCGCCAACTCGACGCCGGATTCGGCATTGTTGATATTCACCGGACTGGGTATGAGTTTGATCTTAGCCAGCCGTTGCCCTTTGGTGACCAGGTCGCCCGCCTCCACAAACAGCTGATCGACGATACCGGAGACTTGCGGCTTGATCTGCACCTCCTTACGCGGCTTGATCGACCCAGTGGCCACCGTCTTCTTGATGATGTCGGTATACTCCGGTGCCTCAAACTCGTGGACCACCGGGTCCTTGACACTTTGCTGATAAAAGTAATAGCCAAGGCCGATGGACAGTAGTACTAGCACAGACACCGCGGCTATCAAGCAACCCTTCTTCATGTTTTTTCCTTTACATTTTTGTTCAATACGTGTTATTCGTCTTTCAGTGCCACTACGGGATTGACCCTGGCTGCCTGCAGCGCAGGTAGGAGGCCGGTGAGGGCGCCCGCTCCGATGAGGATGACCACCGCGGCCACTCCGACCAAGGGATCGATTTGGGGGTTGGCAAAGTATTCACTGCCCTCGCCCACAGCTTCATTTAAGGCCCAAATAATACCTGTACTACTGAGCAAACCCAGATACCCGGCCACTGTGGTGATGAACACAGATTCGAGCAAGATCATGCTAACGATGGAGCGCGGCGTAGCACCCATCGACTTTCGAATGCCAATCTCCTTAGTGCGCTCTTTGACGATGATGAGCATAATATTTCCAACGCCAATAATGCCGGCCAGCAGGCTACCGATACCCACTATCCAGACAATGAATCGGATGCCAAAAAACAGGCCTTGCACTTCGCCAAACTCCTCTTCCAGATTGAAGGCTCGGATGCCCTGATCGTCGTCGGGATGAATCTTGTGGCGCGCGCGTAACAGGCCCTTGAGGTCATCCTCGACCGAACTCACCCTGACATGGGGCTGCATCGTACAGACAAACCAGCCGATGCGACCGATCATATTGGTGACCTGCTGTGCCGTACGCATCGGCATAAAGATGGTCTGCTCATCGTCAGAGCCATCACCACCCCCTCGACTGGACTTAAATATGCCGACGATCTTGTAGTCGATGCCCGAGATGGTCAGGTATTGACCGATGACTTCTTCCTCTTCCTGAAATAGCAGATCGCGCACGTAACCGCCGATCACAATCACCTTCCGTCGCTCTTCCATGTCCAAGGGATTGATAAATCGTCCCTCCTTGATTTTGATCGCCTCGATATGCAAGAGATCCGGTGCCTCCCCTCGGACTGTAAAGCTGCCGGACTTGTTATTGCGTGCGATCTCACCTGTGCTGACGTAGATACGGGGAGCGATGTACTGCAATTGATCTTTGAAGTTTGTGCGAATGGCGGTGATGTCGTCTTCCGTCAATCGCACGCGCCTTCCGGGCTGCAGTCCCGCATAGGGCATGGTCGTATTTTGCGTCCAAACATAGAGGGCATTTGCCGCTCGATCTCCAAAATTGGTCATCACCCCGTTTTCCAGCCCCTTGCCACTACCCATCAGAAAAACCAACATGAAAATGCCCCAGAACACGCCCAGTGCGGTCAATAGCGTGCGGGTCTTATGCTTCTTGATGGTGCCAAATATTTCCTGCCATTTGTCGTAGTCAAACATACCGCTCAGCTTTTCATGGCCAGTACTGGGTTGATTTTCGCCGCCTTGAGAGCGGGTAGCAGGCCGGCCAAGGCACCGCTCACCACCAGGAGTAAGAGCGCTAGTAGGACCACGGTGAAACTCACTTCCGGATCGCGAAAGAACTCGATGTCAGCGTCATTGGCCACCAGCAGGGCATTGATGCCATAAATGACCGAAAAGCCGGCCAGCAGGCCCACGTAGCCCGCCACCGATGTAATGAAGATGGACTCTTGCAAGATCATGCTGACGATGGACCTCGGTGGGGCCCCCATCGCCTTCCGAATCCCGATCTCCTTCGTGCGATCCTTGACGATGATGAGCATGATATTGCTTACGCCAATCACGCCGGCGATAATGCTACCTATTCCGACAAACCAGATGAAACCCTTGATGAAGGCCATCACCGTTTTGAACTCATTGTAGTTTTCCAGGTCGTTGTTGACGTAGATGGCCTGCCTGTCCTTGGGATCAAATTTGTGGGCGGTGGCCAGGGATGTCCGCACCTGCTGCTCGATCTGCTGCGACTCTCTGAATGTGGCGTCACCAATGGTCATCATCAATTGATGCAGCCGATCCGTTCCGGCAAAGATCTTCTGACATGTACTGATGGGTACATACACGATTCTTGTTTCATTCTCACGTTGGTCGGTGTACTCTCCGACCACCGTATACCGGATGCCACCGATCGTGACAGCCTCCCCAACGATGGAGCCCTCGACCCCTTCAAACAGGGCCTTTCTGACCACATCTCCGATCAGACATACCTTCCTTGCCTCCACCATGTCCTTTTCGTTGATGTAGCGGCCGGCTGTCATCTTGGTTTGCTCTAGCACCTGATGGTCGGGGTGCACCCCGGTCACCCGGTAGGACAAACTTTTGGTCTTGTATGTGATGACGACATCTCCGGAGAGGTAGTAGCGACCGGTGAGGTGGTCGATCTCCGGAATCTCGCGATCCAATCGCTCGTAGTCATTGTTCTTAAACTGGATCCGCCTACCTAGGGGCAAGCCCTGATAAGGCATAGACGTACGGCCACGAAAAATCCAAAGGCTGTTCCTGGCATCTCCGGCAAAGTTGTACTCGGCACTGTTTTCCAAACCACTGCCGGCACCCACGAGAATAATCAGCATGAAGATGCCCCAGAAGACGCTGAGGGCGGTGAGAAATGTGCGCAGCTTATGTCTCCGGATCGAAGCGAAGATCTCCGACCACTTGTCGACATCAAACATATTGATACTCGATTTTGCCGTCTTTGATATGTATGATGCGGTCCGTCATTTCAGCGATATCTTTCTCATGGGTGACGATGATCACGGTGATACCCTCATCATTGACCTTATTAAAGATGTCCATCACCTCGTAGGAAGTCTTGGAGTCCAATGCTCCGGTAGGCTCGTCGGCCAGTATGACCCGGGGTCGGTTGACCAGCGCTCTAGCGATCGCCACCCGCTGTTGCTGCCCGCCAGACATCTGGTTGGGCAAGTGCTCCGCCCAGGGTTTTAGCCCTACCCTGTCGAGGTACTCCATGGCAATTTCGCGACGCTCCTTGCGGTTGACCTTCTTGTAATACAAGGGCAGCGCCACATTTTCCCATGCCGTCTTAAAGCCGAGCAAGTTGAACGACTGAAAGACAAAGCCAATCATCTGATTGCGATAGTAGGCTGCCTGAGTCTGGGTAAGCGATTGGATAATTTTACCATCGAGATAGTACTCGCCGTGGTCATATTCGTCGAGGATACCCAGAATGTTTAATAGCGTGCTCTTGCCCGATCCGCTAGATCCCATGATGGATACCAGCTCTCCTTGCGAGACCTCCATATCTACCCCCTTCAGGACCTGGAGATGCGTTTCGCCTGTCTGATAGGCTTTGTGGAGATTTTTGACTTGGATCATAGGTACTTTGATGATTTACTACTTCCGAGATGCAAGCTCCCGTGGGATGCGTTGCAGGAGGAAGGGGTATTGATTGGTGATTGGCTTGCACTTGCTTCCGATAGCTAGTGATCTCGGCGATAGAGAGTCAGCATTCGTCCCCGCCCAGATCGTTGGAAGCTTATGCATTCGTTGATCATTCATTGATGCAAGGAAGTAAGGAATTCGTGTCGAGTTCGGCTCATACATTAGACGAAGGTTGGGTTCTCGTATACCAGCTACTCAAATCGATATCTTTATAGACGAGGCGCCCCGAAAAGAAGTTGCACTTTCATTCACATTAGCAAAAATACTGTCTTGAAACTGGTTGATTTACTGAGCGATACTGTCACACGACCGACACCAGGCATGCTGCAGTGCATGATGCAGGCGCCGGTCGGAGATGATGTGTTTGGAGAAGATCCAACCGCAAACGAATTGCAAGCATTTGCTGCCGCAATGTTTGGCCGGGAGGCTGCCCTCTTTGTGCCGTCTGGCACCATGGCAAATCAGATTGCCATTCTGCTAGCCCGCCGGGGCATCGCACAAGTACTCTGCGCCCGTGGATCTCACATTCATCGCTATGAGGCCGGTGGCTATGCCTTTAATGGAGGCTCCTCCATCGGTACCATTCCTGCCTCCGATGGCAAGCTGAGCGCCAGTGCCATAAAGCAGGCCATCGAGAAAGACTATGATTGGTTAGCTCAGACCACGATGGTGGTGGTGGAAAACACCTCTAATCACAGCGGAGGCAATTACTATCGACTGGAGGAGGTCCAAGCGATCGCAGCCCTTTGCCGAGAAGCAGACCTACACCTCCACCTGGACGGCGCCCGACTCTTTAATGCACTCGTGGAGACCGGGGAAGCGGCGCAGGCCTGGGGTACCTGCGTAGACACACTAACCATCAGCCTCTCTAAGGGCTTGGGCGCTCCCGTGGGTTCCCTGCTGGTGGGCGATGAGACGACCATGAAGCAGGCCAGAAAATATCGCAAGGTGCTCGGAGGAGGGATGCGCCAGGTCGGAATGTTGGCTGCAGCGGGCCTGTATGGACTGAGAAATAATATCAAGCGGCTGGCGGACGATCATCGAAGGGCCAGAACACTGGCTGATGCACTAGCCGAGCTGCCGTACGTGACCGGAGTACGCCCGGTGATGACCAATGTGGTGCTCTTTGATGTACAGGAAGGCATGGCTACTTCTATCGTCCAGCAATTGGCCGAGCGCCAGATACGGGGATTTGCCATGTCCCCCTCCTCCATCCGATTTGTCACCCATCTGGACATTGACGACGCCATGCTTACGCACTGCATCGATACGATGCGATCCATTTAGCCTATTGGTAGGGCTCTACTCTAGATCGAAGCTATAGAAGTACTCTCCTTCAAACTGTGGATAGTATCCACCGAGCTCGATCATTTCATAATCTCCGGACGAGATCTGGGCCATCACATCATCGACAGTGGTCACTGCCTGGCCATTGACGGAGGTGATGATGAAGTCGAGCTCCATATTGGTGTCCATAATCTTGCTGTCGCGATAGATGCTATTGACCTTGGCCCCTCGCTGACCAAAACTGCTCACCTCGGACTCGGTCAGATCCTTCAGCTCAAAACCCAGCTCTACCATCAGCGGATCCAAGGTAATATTGGTATTCTGCTGGAGGACGACGGTCGTGCTGTACACCTTGCCCTTGCGTAGATACTTGACCTCCATGGCGTCACCCGGCCGGTTGCGCGCCACCAGCTCCTGCAGGGATGGAAAGGTCGTGGTCTCTACCCCATCGACACTAATGATCACATCACGGCTCCGAAGGCCGGCTTTTTTAGCGGCGCTATTGGCATGTACTTCGTCGACATAGACACCCTTGACCTCGCTCAACTGCATTCGCTTGGCCAAGTCGGCCGTCAGATTCTTGATACTCACACCCAGGAGTCCTCGATGCACCTCTCCAAATTCTCGGAGATCCGCTATCACCTTTCGCGCCAGGGTGGAGGGAATGGCAAAGGAGTACCCCTCGTACTTGCCCGATTGGGTGATGATTGCAGCGTTGATGCCCACCAACTCCCCATTTGTATTGACCAGGGCTCCACCACTGTTGCCCTGATTCACCACCGCATCGGTTTGAATGAAGGACTCGACGCTCGCATCGTTATCCAGAATGCTGATATTGCGGGCTTTGGCACTGACGATGCCCGTGGTGACCGTTGACTCCAATCGAAACGGATTGCCGATAGCCAACACCCACTCCCCCACCATCAGTGAATCTGAGTTGCCAAATTTAACAAAGGGCAATTTCGTGTCTTCGATCTTAAGCAGTGCGATATCGGTCGTCGGGTCGCTACCCACCAGCACCGCCTGATACTCCCGCTTGTCGTCGAGGGTCACATGAATCTCGGAGCCATCCTCCACCACGTGATGATTAGTGACGATGTAGCCATCGGAGGAGACGATCACGCCACTGCCCGACGAGGCCGTGTACTTGTAATTCCAAAAGCCCTTCTTATTCGCATGAATCGTGCGGATGTAGACCACCGCCGGAATGGCTGCCGAAGCGGCCGATACAAAGTCCGTCGGAGATGACGAGATATACTGCCGATCCCGCGTCCCGGCAAAGACTCCGTCTCCCAAGGCCGTGCGATGCGAAGGTACCCGCTCCCTCACGATGATCTTCTCCGGATTCTCCAATAGCTTGAAGACCCCGACAGTGATGATGGAGCTCAAAAGCGCGACGATGATGAGTAGTCCGATGTTTTTCATGTCATTCGATCGAGTGGTGCCTACTACGGCCAATGGAGAAATTTAGTCATTAGCTGTCCGGTAGATCCATGAAAACAAGTGGTTTAACGTATGTATAACGCCAAAATAGCTTTCCTCCATCAAGATAAGGTACAGTGGCCCAACTCACCGCACTTTTAACATAGATCGTTTTCACATATATATGAGAGGAGTGTCTGGGAGTGAGCTAGAGTGCCTAGAGTTTGTTAGTTCCGAGTGAGCTAGAGTTTGGAGTGAGCTAGAGTTTGGAACTCAAGGCACTCAGGTTCACTTAAGTGCACTCCAGTCACTTCCCTGCCGGGGAGCGGAGATGCGAGAGAGTCATTGTACCTTTGTCGCATGTCAAAGTGGAAAAAAGAAGACGATCCGGAGTATATCGGCAACATGTGGGGATGGAAATTGTCTTATGTAGGACTGGCCCTGCTGGTATTGATGCTGGGACTGATGGCAGGGAGATCTTGCTATCTCACCTCTACAGGCGCTGATCTGCCGGCTCGGGTCGAGCAACCACACTGAGTATGGAGATACCTTTTTTCAAATATCAGGGTACCGGCAACGATTTTGTCATCGTAGATGAGTTTGACAGGCCCTATGTGGATATGGACGATCAGGAATCGATCGCACGCATCTGTCATCGCAAGTTTGGCGTGGGTGCTGACGGACTGATTCTCCTGCGGCCCGCAGAGGATTACGACTTTGAAATGGTGTACTTTAATGCGGATGGTCGCCCGGGTTCTCTCTGTGGCAACGGTGGTCGCTGCGCGGTTGCATGTATGCATCAGCTGGAACGAATCCAGTCAGCCACGCACTTTGTTGCGGCAGACGGCGCCCATCAGGCTCGCATCGTACGGCCCGACTTTGTAGAACTGAGGATGAACGACGTCACGGCGCTGGAAGAAGGCAAGGGATTCTATGTCTTGGATACGGGCTCACCGCACTACGTGTCCTTTGTAGAAGATCTCAGCGACCTGGATATTGTGGAATCGGGCAGGGCGATAAGATATAGCAGTCGCTTCGCCGCTAGCGGGATCAACGTCAATTTTGTGGAAGTGCAAGGCGAGGACCTTAGGGTGCAGACCTACGAGCGGGGTGTGGAGGACGAGACATTGAGCTGTGGAACCGGAGTCACCGCAACGGCCATCGCCGATGCCTACCGAAAAGGCACCGAGTCAGGAGAGACCCTTATCAAAACCAAAGGCGGAGATCTCATGGTCAAGTATCGAAAGACGGCAGATGGATTCTCGGATCTCTGGCTTTGCGGAGCAGCCACCCTGGTCTTCCAAGGACAGATCTCGATCTAAGTTGTCATCCGATCAACGCTAAGGCTCCTCGCAGCTCACTGGCACTGTGGCTGTCCTTGGCGCGCTCGGCCACGATGATGCCCTGCTGGTAAGCACTTTTTGCAGCATCCAGATCCCCTTGCCGTTCACGCAATTTGCCTAGGTGATAGTAGGTACCGACGTACTGAGCATGCTCACGTACAAGCTGCTCATATCTTGCGAGTGCCTCTTGCTCATCGCCCGCTTTCTCGTACTCCTTGGCTAGGGCAAAATGCAAGAAAGGGTCCTCCGGGCTTTCTTTGAGAAAAGACTGTAATTTTTCCAGACGATTCATAAATTTGTTGACTCAGAGTCAAACCATTGAGATTGATTGCCAGTTACTTAGAAAGACAGGGGCGCAGGCCACTGATCCATTTGCACTGGCCAAATACATGATAATTCTTAGCTATATTTGCCGACGTTTTAACACCTTGAATTTATGAAGATTTTAGTCTGCATCAGCAAGACCCCGGACACGGTCTCCAAGATCGCATTTAAGGAAGACGACACGGTTTTTGACACCGATGGAGTGCAGTACATCATGAATCCTTACGATGAATGGTACGCCCTGGTCAAGGCGCTCGAACTAAAGGAAAGCGGAGGAGGATCAGTGACCGTCATCCATGTTGGACCTGCCGACAACGAGACCATCATACGCAAGGCGCTTGCCATCGGTGCCGATGATGCCATCCGTGTAGACACGGAAGCCAGGGATGCCCTTCAAGTCGCCGCCCAAGTGACGGCGGCGGTCAAATCCGGTGGCTATGATCTGGTGCTGACGGGCAAGGAAACGATCGAGTACAATTCGGCCGAGGTGGGAGCGATGGTTGCAGAAATGTTGCAATGGCCGTTTGTCTCCTACGCCGTGGCTATGGACGTAACCGATGGATCGGCGCTGGTGACGCGAGACATTGAAGGAGGTGAAGAGACCGCCGAAGTACCCCTACCACTCGTCGCTAGTGCCGCCAAGGGGCTGGCTGAACAACGCATCCCCAACATGCGAGGAATTATGATGGCCAAACGGAAACCCCTGAATGTGGTCGAGGCGGTCCCAACAGACGGGCAGGTCAAGATCACCAAGTATACCCTACCCTCTTCGCGGTCTTCGTGCCGTTATGTGGATCCCGAGGATATGGATCAACTCGTGGAACTGCTCAACTCCGAAGCCAAAGTCATTTAATCACCCCTTCTCATAAAAGAGCATAAGACATGTCAGTTATTGTATTTGCGGAGCATCAGAACGGATTGTGCAAGAAGCAAGCCTTTGAGGCGGTCACCTATGGGGCCAAGACAGCCGCCTTGCTGGGTACAAGCTGTACCGCCCTGACCTTTGGCAGCCCATCGAATGGGGCTGAATTGGGCAACTATGGAGCCAGCAGGGTCATCGACATCCGTACACCTGGACTCGAGCACTTTGATAGCCTACTCTACACCCAGATCATTGCCGACGTGGTGGGACAAGAGCAATGTAAGGTGGTGATTCTCACCCATTCGTCCACCGGTCGTACCTTGGCGGGTCGCTTGGCTATCCGGCTGAACGCGGGTTTGGTCAGCGGGGTTAATGCACTTCCCCAGGTAGAGGACCATTTCTCTGTCGATCGGTCTGTCTACTCCGGCAAGGCGATCGCTACCTACCGGATGGACTCTGAAGTCAAAGTGATCTCGGTCATGGGCAACTCGATTGCTCCGGAGATCTCCGGTCAGCCGGCACCGATGCACACCATGGAGATCCTCGACTTGACCTCTCAGATCCAGATCAAGGAGGTGAGCAAGCAGGACGGGACCGTACCGCTGCCAGAAGCCGAGTTGGTCGTATCTGGTGGTCGAGGATTTAAGGGCCCGGAAAATTGGGGTATTCTGGAGGAATTGGCCGAGGCCTTGGGAGCCGCTACCGCATGCAGCCGACCCGTCGCGGATAATGGTTGGCGGCCACATCACGAGCATGTCGGTCAGACGGGCGTGGCGATCCGTCCCAATCTGTACATCGCCATCGGTATCTCGGGTGCTATCCAGCATCTGGGTGGTGTCAATAACTCTCGTACGATCGTGGTCATCAACAAAGACCCGGAAGCCCCCTTCTTCAAGGCGGCAGACTACGGCGTCGTGGGCGATCTGTTTGAGGTGGTACCTCGACTGACTGCAGCAGTTAAGCGCTTCCGCACCCAGTAGCTTGTTATTGGCGTCTTTAGATTATTATATTACATTCGTCCCTAACCTTTTGAAGAGCTTCGAATGTCCGATATGAATAAGATACAGCTTGATATTGTGGCGTTGTCACACAGTGTTTCTCAATCGCATAATTATGCGGTTGTGCTGGGTGAGCAGGAGGGTTCGCGGAGGCTGCCCATCGTAATCGGAGCCTTTGAGGCGCAAGCCATCGCAGTGGCGATGGAACGAATGACGCCCAATCGACCGCTTACCCATGATCTCTTCAAAAATGCCCTGGACACTTTTGACATCGAACTTAAAGAAGTCATCATAAACGACCTCCTTGACGGGATCTTTTATGCCAAGCTGGTCTGCTTGCGAAGGGGAGAGATTATAGAGATTGATTCTCGTACCTCTGATGCACTCGCCATGGCGGTGCGATTTGGTTGTCCGGTATATACATACGAGTTCATTCTGGAGACGGCCGGCGTGATTCTGGACGACTCCTCGGAGGAAGGCGAACCGGTAGAACGCCCGGTGGCCAGCAGCGACGATCCGCCTTCGGCCGATGGTCCCCTCTCCAGCTATCCTGTCGAGGTGCTCAAGAAAATCCTGGAAGACGTGCTGGCCGAAGAAAACTACGAAAAGGCAGCACGTATCCGTGATGAGATCAATCGTCGGTCCAGCGGATCCTAGCCCCCCGCTTCTTGTTTCTAGCACATTCATAATAATGCGGATGCACACCTCAATGATGAGATCGATCGTAGGCTTGACGAGCCCTCTGCAATTGGTTGTCAATCCACGTCTGGGCCTGGGTTCGGAGTAAGACCGCATCGTCCGACTGCACGGCTGGGCCAAAACTGATATGACAGTGGGATCTTCGCTTGCCAAACTGATACAGGTACTGCCCTAGCAAGCTGCGATCCTTCCAATGATCGTTGGGATCCAGGTACTCCATAGCCATTGGGATGACAGACACCCCCATGGACGCTGCCACCTCAAACGAACCCGGCTTGAATGCCATGCTATTGGATTGATCATTGGTCGTGCCTTCCGGATAGATCAACACATTGTGGCCCTCATCCAGTGTGCGATGGATCGCCTGCCTAGCTGAAAGCCGACTACGTAGACTTTCACGTTTGACAAAGAGCACACCCGTGATGCGCGCACCGTAGCCAATGAGTGGATAACCAGACACTTCCGCCTTGGCCAGTGGCAGGGCCCACAGGTAGTGGAGCGCAACCACCGGGTCCATAAAGGATCGATGATTGGAGACATACAGATACGGTGCACCGCCGGGCGCTTCTCCGGTCACGGTCATGCGTAGCCCGATGAGACGCGAGATCAGCACGACCCAACCCCGCCGTATCTTCATATTCCGCCGCAGCCGATTGCCCCCAAACAACGAACTGATCACGCACAATAAGATGCCGCCCGAAAGGCTACCGACAAAGAGACTAAGTCTCGCCCACGCTCTTACCTGATTCATGAAATCGTCTTCTCCGGATGGGTTTCAGGACAGATGATCCGCCCCTTACAAATATTGTTATTTCTGCCGGTACACTCAGCAACCTTTTTACCCATGGGGTGGTTAGGGATAGGGAATGACAGCAAGAAAAGGCAAGACCAGGACCGATCAACCCGGCCTGCTGGAGAGCACGCGGGCTTTAAAGTATCTGCCAAGGTTTTTCGGGATGATCTGGGAGACCAACCGACCATTGTTTCTGCTCAACATACTGTCCCGTCTGATCAAATCTGCCATACCCGTGGTCATGCTATGGGTGGGCAAGCTGATCATTGATGAAGTGGTGATACAGATCCAGGCGGACGACAAGATCTATGATCAGCTCTGGCTGTACCTCGGGATTGAATTGGGACTCGCCATCTTCTCCGATCTGCTCAACCGCTGCATCAGCCTTTTTGACGCCTTGCTTGGAGACCTGTATGCCAACAAATCTTCGGTGGAATTGATCCAGAAGGCAGCCACGATGGATCAGGCCCAATTTGAAGACCCCAATTTCTATGACAAACTGGAGCGCGCGCGGAGGCAGACCACCGGTCGGGTGACGCTGATGACGATGGTGCTGAGCCAGATGCAAGACATCCTCACCGTGGCTTCACTGGTGACCGGGTTAATTGTCTTTGAGCCCTGGCTGGTCGTCTTGCTGCTGGTGGCGATCATTCCCAGCTTCCTCAACGAGGCTTACTTCAGTCGATCCGGCTATTCCCTTGTACGCAGTTGGACGCCCGAGCGGCGAGAGTTGGACTATGTGCGATATATCGGTGCCAGTGACACCACCTCCAAAGAGATCAAGCTCTTTGGACTGGCAAAGTTTCTCAGCAAGCGCTTTGCGACGCTGGCAGACAGATATTATCGTGCCAATCGCCAGCTGGCCATCAAACGAACGGTCTGGGGCAGCGTCTTTCACATCATCGGCGACCTGGCCTACTATGGTGCCTATGTGCTGATCATCTTGCGCACCGTCGGCGGCCTGCTCACCCTGGGTGATCTCACGTTTCTGTCGGGCTCCTTCAGCCGATTGCGCAATCAACTGCAAGCCATCTTTTCGAGGTTCTCGCGCATCACCACCGACGCACTGTATCTGCAGGATTACTTCTCCTTCATGGAGATTGAGCCATTCATTGTCAATGAGCAAGACAGCCTTCCTTTCCCCCGGATGATCCGCAAAGGATTTCGATTTGAAAATGTAGGTTTTCGCTACCCGGGGGCCGATCAATGGGCCATTCGCCACATCAACTTCAGCCTTCATGCCGGAGAAAAACTAGCCTTGGTCGGCGAGAATGGGGCTGGCAAAACGACGATCGTCAAGCTCCTTGCCCGCCTCTATGACCCTACAGAGGGTAAGATCTACCTGGATGATGTCGACATCAGCCGATATGACTTAGAAGAGTATCGCTATGCTATTGGGGTCATCTTTCAGGACTATGTGCGGTACTACTTTACCGCTCGCGAGAACATCGCCGTCGGCAATATCGAGGACGAACACGATATGACCCAGATTGTGCAGGCCGCAGAGGACAGTCTCGCTGACCAGGTGATCGAGGGTCTTCCCAATCGCTATGACCAGGTCCTGGGAAAACGATTTGCCGAGGGCAAGGAGCTGTCTGGCGGCGAGTGGCAGAAAGTGGCGCTGGCCAGAGCCTACATGAAGGAAGCCCAGCTCCTCATCCTGGACGAACCCACCGCCACACTCGATGCGCGCGCCGAGTATGAAGCCTTCCAGCGCTTTGCCAAATTGACCGTAGATAAGACGGCCGTGATCATCTCCCATCGATTTAGTACCGTCCGCATGGCTGACCGCATCCTCGTACTCAAAGACGGTGGCGTGCTCGAAATCGGCTCCCACGAAGAGCTGATGATCAATGACGGGCTGTACGCTGAGTTGTTTCAGCTGCAGGCAGCGGGATATCAGTAGGAGTGAGCTTGAGTGAGCTTGAGTGAGCTTGAGTGCGCTTGAGTGAGCTTGAGTGAGCTTGAGTGACTTGAGTGAGCTTGAGTGACTTGAGTGACTTTGAGTGAGCTGGAGTGAGCTTGAGTGAGCTTGAGTAAGCTTGAGTGACTTGAGTGACTTGAGTGAGCTGGAGTGAGCTTGAGAGAGCTGGAGTGAGCTTGAGTAACTTGAGCGAGCTTGAGTGAGCTTGAGTGAGTTGGAGTGAGTTGGAGTTTGACACGAGCTCTCAACGGACTGGAATTTCTTGAGGCTGAGGCTGAAAAAGAATTCAAGTCACTTCCGGATAGAGCGGATCGTTACCTCCCCGCTCCCCCACAGATCCGTACGAGCGGATTTCCCGCATGCGGTTCCTCCTACAAGGGTTTCGCTAAAGGATAGCGGTGATACACTTTGGGGCGGAGTAAGGGCTGCCACGCTTTGATGAGTTGGTTATACCTCGTCCAGTTCCAGGATCGTTTCCCGCCTCTCCGCTTGATCCACCTGAATAGTAGGCGCTTCACTCTTTTCGAAGTACCTGACTATACCCCGGCCGTTAAAGGTGATCCCATAGTAATGGTAGTAGCCTCTTAACTTACGCCTTTTATGCACTCTCTAAAGCGCTCCATTCGTTCGCTAGCAGCTTACAGTATATTTGCGTGGTATTCGTCGTCCATGTTCCATCAGCCCACCGTCGAACTTCTCTACGAGATAAGCATGCTTTGCTTTTTTCTGGTCTGCGCCCTTTCGATGTGGCATAGCCGCCGACGCAACATTCCTGCGCCAGTGCGGGTCAACAAAAATGCCAGGCCCTGGCTAGTCCTCACCATCCTGCTTGGCTCGGCACCTTATGCATACTATCAGATGAGTGGGTCTGCGAAATCGCCTGGCGATGGATTATTCCTGCTGCAATGGTGTGTAATTATCATGGCACCGCTCATGGCCTTGGACGTGATCCGCTTCGTCCTGACCGATAAGCGCTTCCTGTGAGATCAAGTACAAACTGACTACGACTGTGGCATGACCAGCTTCCAGCTCTAGTCACGCCAGGCACTTCAATGCTAGTCAAGCTAGGAACTCCTAAACTCCAGCTCACTGCATTAATCTTATTTTCAACATCATGCCTGACCACCAACATGCGTTTACGACCGTGATGGACAAGTTCAGCTCCGAGCTGTGGGGACATCACTTGGTGGTGCCCATGGACGTCTCGGCGTACTACTTAGAACACGACATCAAGCGTCTCTTGTGCACGATCAACGAGCGGGAGACCTTCCCCTGTGCGCTGATGCCGATGGGGGAAGCACGGTACTTCATTCTGGTCAACAAGGAGCGACGTCGCAAGATGCGACTGGAAAAGGGCGATCGCGTGGCAGTGGTCCTGCAACCAGATCAGAGCAAGTATGGCCTCCCCATGCCGGAAGAATTGCAAGAGTTGCTACAAATCGACGAAGAGGGCAACCGGCTGTTTCACGCATTGACGCCCGGCAGGCAACGCAACCTGCTCTACATCGTGGGCAAGCCTAAGCGCTCCGAAACCCGGGTGACAAAAGCCGTAGTGGTCATTGAACACTTAAAAAGGAATCGCGGCGAAATCGACTTCAAGGGGCTTCAAGAGGATTTTAAGAACTATTGAGGAGAAGGCAGGGGCTGAGGCTAAGGCTGAGGTCTTCAAAGTCGCGAGCTCGCCAACAACCCAACGACTGAGCAGAGTATCCCACAGGTCGCGAGCTTGCCTAAACTTTAGTCACTCAACTCAAGTTTACTCAACACGCAAACCAGCCACCCCTTCAATCATTCGCTGGGCAAGGCTGCGCTTTAGCTCCTGAGGTATAAAGGCGGCTCCGATGGCATTGAGATTGCATTTGAGAAACTCTGCCGTGCTCCAGCCAAAGTGCTCGACCAGGTTAGCGTACTCACGCTGGAGGCTAATGTCGGAGATGGTGCGGCCATCGGTATTGATGCTCATGCTCACACCGGTGCGAAAGATCTGATCCACCGTATGGTCTGACAATTGGTCGTAGATGTGCGTCTGGATGTTGCTTGTGGGACAAATCTCCAGGTGAATTTGATGCTGCTTTAGATGCTCCATCAGGGCCGGGTCCTCGATGCTGCGGATCCCATGGCCGATGCGGCACGGACGTAAGTGTTCCAGCGTCTCCCACACGCTATCGGCACCCCGAGCCTCCCCCGCGTGTGCCGTGCAGGCAATGCCCTGGTCCCGGGCGTAGGCGAACGCGCCCACATGGGCATCGATCGGATAGCCAGCTTCGTCAGCAGCAATGTCAAGACCTACTACCCGGCTCCCTTTGAAGGCCTCCACCAACTTGACCGTTTGCATGCTTTGCTCCTCAGTAAAGTGTCGCAGCGTGCACAAGATGATCCGCACCTCAATGCCGGTGGCCTCAATGCCCTCCTGCACGGCTTGATCCACGGTCACCACGACCTCCTCCGCAGTCAGTCCCTGCTCCAGATGTTGTAAGGGGGCATACCGTATTTCAGCATAGATCACGTGATCCCGCTGCAACTGCTCGAACAGATCCAAGGTGACCCACGTCAGTTGGTCCTTCGTCTGCATCAGCGCAATCCCACTCACCGCACATTTTAGGTAGTCTACCAGGTTGGTACACTTTGGACCCGCTTGAAAATTCTCCTGATAATACTCCCTCGTGACCGAGGGATCGATCTTGTTGACCACCTCGTAGCTCAAGGAGCAGTCCAGATGTAGGTGCAGTTCCACCTTCGGCATGCCCACGATATCCATACCGCAATGATAAGAAGTAATCGAGGGAGTTTCGTGTGACGGTAGTGCCTAGAGTGACTGAAGTGACTAGAGAGAACTAAAGTTCATTCGAGCTCGCGACGAATGTGAATCCTGCCAAGGCGCATCCGGCCGAGCACACGACCGCCCGGATCAAACTCGCTAACTCGGAACTCAGAACTCTGAACTCGGAACTCAGAACTCTGAACTCTGAACTCGGAACTCGGAACTCTGAACTCGCTAACTCTGAACTCGGAACTCGCTAACTCGGAACTCGGAACTCGCTAACTCTGAACTCGCTAACTCTGAACTCTGAACTCTGAACTCGGAACTCGGAACTCGGAACTCTGAACTACCTAATAACCTGCATCTCCATATGATCGGTCCGGGTAACGGTAAAAATACCATGCCCATTTTCGACATTATCGTGGACGACCACCGGCTCTGTAAACGGAAATTCTTTTGTGTCCAGATACAATACTCGAGACCGCTCAAAGTAATACCTACTGGGGGTCATCGTACGCAACTCCACCTGCATTCGACCATTGTACTGATCAAATTCCGCCTCAAACGGTAAATAATCCGCATAGAACTGAGCGGTAAAGCTGCGCCCCTCAAAGGTACCGTCCGATATCATGACGTGTTCGGTGTACCCAGACTCAGCGGAGATATCATTTGTATTGACGTAGTAGTGATTCTCGTACGTTTCGCCGTCGAACTCAAGCAAGACCTTGAAGTCAAAACTGTAGAATTGGTCGCCGGGCAGATCCCGAAACCGCACTTTGATGAGATGTGCCCTCCCTAGTTCTGACACTGTACCCTCCCACTCAAAGGAGCTGGATTCAATCTGGGCGGGCTCGCCAATCACCTGTTCCGACCACACCGAAGTATAATTGGGAGCAGAGACTTCTAAGCGATAGGTCCCGGCCTTTAGTGCCAAAGGGATTGCCGGCGACTGCTCATAGTAGCCTGAGCCGGCATTAAAGCGGGGCTGAAATAATATCTCTCCATTGTATTTAATGGTGACCTCTGCATCCCTAATCAGCTGATAATCTTCCGGCACGACAATGCCCAGGCTATGAGATACAAGGACTTGAACGAGGGTATCACCATCAGACAGATGGCTGGACACGGCCAAGGCAGGCTCGTGGTCCGGCAGGTCTATTTCGACAACTTGGCTAAAAGGCTCTTCGCCACAGCTGGTTACCATTAGTGAGAGACCCAACAACGTAATTATGCTTGTTATTTTCATATCTTTCTAAAATTTGAAGGTGTACGACACGGTGGGCACAATGGGTAGTATGCTAATCTCTCTAAAACGCCGCTTCCGCCTTATCACATCTCCATTGTGATCAAACTCGACCTTGGTGTCTGCACTGGCAAAATAGGGGTTTCGATGCCAGTAGGCATTGTAGGCGCCAATGGTCCATTTACGTTCATATTTTCTCTTCTGCTTGCTAAATTCGATGGAAAAATCCAAGCGATGATAATCTGTCATCCGGAAATCGTTCTTTTCACCCAGGGTTTCGATTTCTCCAAAAAATTCCGCTCCGACAAGTCCGCGATAATAGTCTACGGGATAGCGATAGATCGGCAGCGTGATAGCATTGCCCGTGCCAAATACCCAGGCAGCCGAAAGATTGATTCGGTCCGTCAGTTTATGGGACGCCACAATAGATATGTCATGCCTACGATCATATCGAAATGGAAAACGATCGCCGCCATTGATTAGGTCAAATTGTCGATTATTCCATGATAGGGTATAACCTATCCACCCGGTCGTTTTGCCTAGCTTTTTTTGGAGGAAAAATTCGAGGCCGTATGAATCGCCATCCCCTTGGGTAATTTTTGATTGCCAATCATTTTCCAACCCAAGCAGAAAGGTCGCACCCTCCCTAAACGAGAGCACATTATCCATTTCCTTGTAATAGCCCTCCACCGAAAATTCGTAGCCATCTTTGAGCGTAGTGGCGACACCCAGCGCCACTTGCCAACTCTGTTGTGGCTTCACCCGCCTCGTACTTGGCACCCAGAGATCAGTGGGTAAGCTCAGGGACTCGCTGGTGAGCAGATTGATATACTGAGCCATCGTGCTAAAGGAGGCTTTGATTGACGTCTTGGGACTCAGCAAATATCGCAGGCCGAAGCGGGGTTGGATTGAGGTGTAATTTTCGCCATCGACATTGAAGAGGGACGTGTGCAGTCCCAGATTGGCCTTGATCCGGCCCCAGCGCATATCATCTTCTATGTACGCCACATACTCGCGAGAAGATTTTTTCTGTGAGCCCACCACCGTATCAACCGGATTGGTCTCATCGTCCACTCTGACCGCCAACGCTCCCGGCCGGTAAGAATGGTGGGTCGCACTGATACCAGCCCGAACGTAGTGGTTGGGATGCGGCACATAATCCAGGTCCCATTTAGCACTCCAATCTGTAATACCAGAAATGTACTTGGCCAAAAAGATGTCCTCTTTGTCTTTGGATTGTTTGGTGCGCTGCTCAGCCAGGATATTAATATCATAATTACTGTGGGTCATCGTCAGATTGCTAAACAGCTTGTTGTTGATCTTGTAATTCCACCGCAGCACGCCGATCAGGTTGCCCCAATTGATGCCGGTCGTGGACTGATTTTCACTCTCCGAAAAAACCGTATTAAACACATCGGATCCAGAATAACCGCTCAAATAAACACGGTGCCTATCGTTGATCCGATAATTAATTTTGGCGTTTAGATCATAGAAAAACAATTTGGGGTCAACGTTTAAACCTTCGGGTTGCGACTTTTTGATGATAGGACGAAAAATAAGGTCAGCGTAGGTGCGGCGACCAGAAATCAGAAAGGAGGCTTTTTCCTTCTTGATGGGACCTTCCAGGGTGAGTTTAGAAGAGATCAGACCGATCGAACCCTCACCATGAAACTCTTGCATGTTCCCTTCCTTCATGTTGATCTCAAGGACCGAGGACAAGCGGCCACCGAAGCGCGCCGGAAATCCCCCCTTCGTCAAGGTCACATTTTTGATCGCGTCTGCATTAAATACGGAGAAGACGCCCAGGAGATGGGACACGTTGTAGACCGGCACACCATCGAGCAAAACGAGATTTTGATCGGGGCTTCCCCCACGCACGTACAGGCCGCTCTGGCCCTCGCCTCCCGACTGTACCCCCGGCAGCAGTTGGAGGCTTTTTAGTACGTCGACCTCTCCGAGCAACGCTGGCATTTTTTTGATCACTTCCACGGGCACATCTACTTGACTCATCTGGGTCTCCTCCTGAATCCGTGTGGTAGCCTTGGCGGTCACCTCGACGACCTCCAGGTTCAAGCTAGAGGACAATCGAATTTGCTCCGACCGGTCCGTATTGTGATTGAGGGCCAGTATGACGGGCTCGTAGCCCACATAAGAAAACACCAGCCGTACCGAGTCGTGTGGCAAGGTAATGCTAAAGAAACCAAACTGGTTAGAAGATGTGCCGAGCTGAGAGTGCTCATCAAAGACGCTGCATCCAATCAGCGCCTCGCCTGTTTCGTCGTCCAAAATGTATCCGTCGATCGTGGAGCTCTTCTGTTGACGGGCCGGCTGCGCTTGGCGATAGAGCACGACTTGGCTGCCCACCATCTTGTACTTCAGGGGTTGACCCTCCAGCATCTTGTCCAGGACGGCAGAGATTTTCTCTTGCTCGAAGCGCGCGGACACTTTGGCAGTTTTGGGAATGATATTCCGGTTGTAGGCGAGCGCAATGCCCGCCTTTTCCCGGACTTGATCCAGGGCCTCGGCCAACGGTACCGACTCAAAGGCGATGGTAATTTTCCCATCCAGCATGGTACTTTGTGACCAGAGCGGCTGGCCCAACGATAGCGCCAGCATGGTTAAAAATAATCTTGCTTTCATAGTTAATTAGACAATTGGAAAATCAAGAAAACTAGTGTCGGATGACAACCTGCTCCCCATCTTGCTCGATGGTCACATCACACGTCAGCTGAATAACCTCCAGAATCTCGGATAGTGGCAACTGTCGAAATCTGGCAGATAGCAAGCAATCAGACGTACGATCGCCTTCGATCACAATCTTCTTGTCATAGTATTGATTTAGATTTTCGATCACCTCGTAGATAGGCGCATCAGAAAATTCGAAGTAGCCCGACCAAGAGACGTCGCTGCTACTTTTAATTCTGTGGGAGGTCAATTGGCCATTTCTGATCTCACCGGTCAAGCCGGGCGTCAACTCAATCTTCTGACCACTGCGTGCTAGCAGCGCGACCCGACCGGAGGAAACGGACACCGAGGTCCGCCCATCCGCCGATTCCACCTGAAACGAAGTGCCGAGCACTTGCACCTGCCCCTCGGAAGCATTAATGATAAATGGTTGAATAGTGTCGCGGAGGACGTCGAAATAGGCCGTGCCTCGAAGGTGTACACGACGCTGCTCGCCTTCCCACGTCTCGGGGAAACGCAGCTCGGCACCCGCTCGCAACTGCACGGTCGAGCCATCAGGCAAATCCCAGGTCTGCCCATCCTCAACCGCAGCAAGCACAGTTTCCGGGGTCTGCCAGAGCGTCGGATAGACGTACAAAGCACCGATCGCCAGCACGATCACCGCCGCTGCCCAGCGCAGCCATCGAAGTGACAGAGTCCGAGCCCCCCTCGCCTTGGCTGAACGTACCTTCTGCCAGGCAAGTGCTGTATCCACCTCGCGGATCTCCACTCGCGGAGTCAGCACCCGGATCTGATCCAGTTCAGCTTGTACATGCGGATGGGCCGCCAGCCAGGCCGCTACCTGATCCCGTTTGTCCCCTTCCAATTCCCCCGCCAAATAAGCCGCCAGAAGATCGTCGCTTGGTCGCATAGCTTTGCCCTTTTACCTCATCGACGATGTTCCCCTACCCATACCCCTACTCAGTTTCAGATTTTTTCTGTGGGCAAGAAGCTCGCTGCCCTGGAACGACGATTGCGCTGGACCCTACCTAGTAGAGCATTAAATCTTGTTGCCAATTCTAATGTCTTTGGTCCGCATACTTCGTTGCAAAGCCTCGACATAGCTACGGCTAGCCACCCACCCGCTTTCGCGGTTCCCTCACTTCTCGCATTGTCATGCTCGACTCTTCGAGATCGCTCGGTCATGCCTCGTCTGCGAACAAAATCCTATTAGAATTATTCAACATATCTAATGCGAAACTCTACCAGATGCCCGCCCGGAGCATGCGCAGGGCTCGCCCCATCTGATTTTCGACAGTCTTGACCGAGATCCCCATTTCCTGCGCAATTTCGCGGTAGGTCAGACCTTCTTTACGGCTGAGCAGGAAGACTTGACGCGTCTTGGGTGGTAGTTTGGCGATGAGGAAGGACAGCTTGGCGAGTTGCTCTTCCGCATGCTCGTCCGATGAATGCACAGACGGCTCATGCAACTCCTGGGTGATAGGCACTACCGTCCGGCGCTCTCGCTTCCGCAAATCATCAATGCAGCGGTGCTTGACCGAGCGGGTAAGATATTGATCCGGCTTGTCGATCTTCTGCTGCTTACTTTTCTCCCAAAAGGCGACGAAAACCCCCTGCACGATATCCTCACACTGGGGCAGGTCTCCCAAAATGGCAAGAGCGTAGTTGCACAGGGGAGGGTACAGTCTCTCGAAAAGACGTTGGAATTCAGCTTCTGACCTATTGGGATTAGGCATGCACGATGTTATCCTAACGGAGGAGGCAAAACTAGGGATTACCATCGGCATAACGTCGGAAAGTTGACAAACGGCTCAAGCTGTCCCGACAAAATGGTACCTCGTTGCGCACATGATTCCCTTAGTGACTCGGACAAACTGCCCTTAGCCTCCGTTCATGCTCACACCCCGAGACGCCGTTCGAGGTATGCGGGTCTCCAAGGGCTCGGGCCAATGTCTCTTTGGAGCCTGTTGAAATACTAATTCTGATTTGTTCGCTAGTTCGTTTGCCCGCATGCTTCGTTGCAAAGCCTCGCCGTAGCTCCAGCTATACCTGTGTTTGGGCCTTGCCTGCGGACAAAATAACGTCGGGATCCAAGATGGAGTCAGTCATTCAACAGCCTCTTAGGGTTTTCTCTCCGACGCTTTTTGCTCCTCTACCAGTTTTGCCACGTCTTGCAAAAGTTGTTTGGCATCGTAAATAATGCCATCCTTGATCGTATATTTTACCCCACCTACACGTTCCATCTCGCCTGTGTCGTCATTCAATCGGGGAAACCCGGTACCGTACAGCACCTTAAGATTCTCGATGGGGTTCTCCTCGACGATCACGAGGTCTGCCAGCAGGCCCGGCCGGATGATTCCCCGATCGATGGGCTGCCCCTTGGGTTCGAAGATGGCTTGGGCGGCATGCATCGTCGCCCCCCGGATTACTTCCAGCGGATGAAATCCGGCCTCGTGCAGCAGCTCCATTTCCTGGATATAGCCAAAGCCCCAGAGATTATAAATAAACGAAGCATCGTCACTGACCGTCACTCGGCCACCGGCATTCTTATAGTCGTTGAGAAAGGACATCCACACGCGATAGAAATTCTTCCACTCGATTTCGTCCCAGGTAGTCCAATTGTAGAAGTAGGACCCGTGGTCGAGACGATTAGGCACATAAAACTCCCAGAGAGAGGGCAGGGTGTATTTTTCGTGCCACTCGGCTGTACGCTCTCGCATCACATCTCGGCTGGCCAGGTACGCCGTCATGGTAGGATCGATGATAAAGTCCAATTCCAAGAATTCATCGATGAGGGCCTGCCACTCCTTACTGCCGCGCGGGTGGATCTTGTCCCACTGGCGCGCCACCTGGCTAAACCGGTGCTGCTCGTTGTTGTAGTTGAGATCTGAGGGCCAGGGCTGGATGTCGTTGCCCTTGTACAGGGCTTCGAACAGGCCATAGAAATGCGTCATATTGTCGAGACCCATGCGCGCAGCGTCCAGGGCGTTGACCCTGCCGACCATCGTCTGGGCGATGTGCGCGACCGAACCCATGCCATGTTTGTGGGCCTCATCCAGGGCCGCTTGCATGATCTCAGGATCGAGGCTAAAGATCTTGATGCCCTCGACGCCCTGCCCGGCAGCCCACTGCACCCACTTCACCGCTTCCTCCGGGGTAAATACCGGACCTTCTTGCCACTCCTCGCCGGAGCCCAGGGTGTGAAAGGCTACGATCCGTGGAGCCACGATCTCATTCTGGTCACTGCGCTTCTTTTCAGACTGCGTCCAGCTGACGTTGGCGGCGGGCACCCCCCGGATGGTGGTGATGCCGTGGGCCATCCATAGTTTGTAGGGATACTCCGCATTGGGTGATTTTTTGGCTCCTCCCACATGCGCATGCAGATTGATAAATCCTGGCAAGACATAAGCCCCGTGGGCATCCAGCTCTCGGGTGGCCCCTTTTGGCCGGCGTTCGTCATTCATCGGTACGCCGGGGGTACCTACATTGCGAATGCTGACGATCCGATTGCCCTCGATGACAATGTCCATCGGCCCCCGTGGCGGAGCTCCGGTGCCGTCAATCACGGTGGCGCCGCGGATGATCAGGCGCTCAAAGGGACCATCCCCTTCGTCCGCCCGCCGATCGGGAGCGGGATTGAGTGATCGCTGTTGCGCATGGGCGATGAGCGGCGTGAGCAACAGGCATAACAGCAGGGTCCGGAGGGCAAAGAGATTGGTAGTCATAGCACAGTGAGCTTTAGCCAGAATATAGAAAACTTGACCCGTCTTTCGTAGCTATGATCCGGCTGTCGACCTAGCCTGGGCAGCCTATCAAGGCAGGCACATCGGTGCATTTACGAATAATGGATTCTTCTTAGCTTTAGACATTATAAATGCCTTGCGGCCAAGTAAGCTATGATCACTGCCTTGAGACAAAACACTTCCTCCAAAGACCCAAAGCATCTGGGACCCATCTTGGTATGCCTTGCCTTACTGGTTAACGCAGCTTCCCTGCCCGCTCAGGTAGGCGTGGGGGCTCAGGCCCCGGCCGATGCCGATGTGCTATTTGACGGTACCCGGGCCATGCTGGATGACAAATGGACCTATTGGGAGGGGCCGCGCCTTGCTGCCGAGCTGCCTATCAAGTGGCAGATCGTGCCCGATCCGGTGGATGGAGGCTCCGTGATGACGAGCAATGATCCGGCCGCCCTTGGGGGTAAATACGGCGCGGCAGACATTGTGACCAAGAAGCCCTATCGCGATTTCCGGCTACACGTCGAGTTTCTCGCCCCGCCCAAGGGCAACAGCGGCGTCTACTTGCAAAATCGCTATGAGATCCAAGTACTAGACGGCGATTCGACTAAGCACGGCATGGCGGCGATCATCAATGAGAGTGCCTCCCCCTATCGATTTTATAATGGCGCCAACCGCTGGAATGCCTATGATGTCGTCTTTCGCGCCGCACGGTTTAAGGACGGTGAGCGGACGGAAAAGGCGATCGTCACCCTCTACTTTAACGGCCAGAAGGCCCACACCAATCATCACATTGAAAAAGTGTGGGGAGGACCCAACTCAGGTGTGGACGGCGGCAACGACAAAGGCAGAGGCATCACCGACACTCCTCAAGGGCTCAAGCTGCAGGCGGAGGGTTATGACGTGCTGTACCGCAACATTTGGATCCAGGAGCTGGATTTGACCTCCCCTGATACCGACTTCTAGGTCACACACCAAACCATCGACATATGACCACCATAAGGGTAAGATCATCACTACGCGGCATGCTCGGCATGCTGGCGCTTCCGCTGCTTTTGACACCGCTGTTTGCCCAGTCGCCATTAGGACCATTCACCGACCAAACGGATGTGGGCGATCCCACGATTACTGGCTCCGCAGCGTACGATGCGGCCCATCAGTCCTTTCACATCGAAGGCGGAGGGGCCAACATATGGGGAGAGCGAGATGAGTTTCAGTACGTATATCGAAAGATGCGTGGCGACTTTATCCTGCGCACGCATGCATCGTTCGAAGGCGAGGGCGTGGATCCGCACCGCAAAATCGGCTGGATGATCCGGCACAGTTTGGAGGCCCATTCGCCTTGTGCTTTGGCCACGGTGCATGGCGATGGCTTGGTGTCCTTGCAATATCGCAGTGGCCCGCAACAACCTATGGCTGAACGCAGTCTCCCGGTCGGCGGCGCCGATATCATTCAGCTCGAACGCCAAGGCAACACATACATCATGTCCGTCGCGCGTATGGGCGAACGGTATTTTTCTGAGCAGGTCACAGGGTTGGTGCTGGGAGATGAGGTCTATGTGGGACTCTTCGTATGCTCGCATAATCCGGACGTCAAAGAAGCGGCCACCTTTCACAATGTACGTGTCATCGTGCCGCCAAAGCCCGGATACATCCCTTATCAGGACTACATCGGCAGCCTGGTGGAGGTCATGGACCTGTCTAGCGGCCATCGCAAGATCGTGCATACCGCTCCCAACTCGCTCCAAGCACCCAACTGGAATGTGGACGAGCATGTATTCACCTACAACAGTGAAGGTCTGCTCTACGATTTTGATCTGCGCACCCAGCAAGTCACCCCAATCAACACCGGCGCAGTCAACCACAACAACAATGATCATGTGCACTCCTTTGACGGGCGCCTGATGGGTATCAGCAGCTCCACGCCGGAAGATGGCCATTCGATCATTTTTACGATGCCCCGGACGGGAGGCACACCGATGCGGGTGACAGCCAAGGGCCCGTCCTACTTGCACGGATGGTCACCCGATGGCCAGGACCTGGTCTACACGGCCGGTCGGGACGGCGAGTGGGATATCTACAAGATCCCGGCGACCGGCGGTCCGGAGGTGCGATTGACGACCAGCGCTGCCCTAGACGACGGACCCGAGTATACCCCGGATGGTAAGTACATCTACTTCAATTCGGATCGCACCGGGACCATGCAGATCTGGCGGATGCGACCCGACGGAAGCAATCAAGAGCAAGTGACCTTTGATGAGCTCCACGATTGGTTTCCCCATATTTCGCCTGATGGGCGGCAGATCCTGTTTATTTCGTTTCCTCGCTCGGTACCGTCCAACGATCACCCCTTTTACAAGCACGTGTATATCCGCCTCATGCCGGTCGAAGGGGGTGAACCCACGATTGTTGCTTACCTCTACGGGGGCCAGGGTAGCATGAATGTCCCCAATTGGTCGCCGGACGGTACGCGTATTGCCTTTGTAAGCAACAGCGACTTCATCGATTACTAGTACCTGCCCTATTCGCTTTTTTCGGATGCAGATGGCGCCTTTACGAGGGCTCTAGGCATCGCCTTTGAGGCACCGGAGCGCTACGACAAGCGGTTGGTCAAATATTCGGATGGGGCCAATCCCGGTCTCTTGCCCGTACCTTCCGTCTTCGTGGTGGATACAGAGGGCACGATCCTGTTCGAGTGCATCAGTCCCAACTACCGCCAGCGCATACGAGGGGATCTGCTACTTTCTGTGTTGGAGATCCTTACGCAGTGATCACCCTCTCCTTAACCACCCTTCCTAATCGTCTCGAATGGCGTCGACGGGATTGGACCATGCCGCACGGAGCGATTGGGTGCTGATCGTTAGGAATGCGACGACCATGACCATCGACCCGCTCAGGAAGATGCCCCACCAGGGAAAGTCAATGCGATAGGCAAACTGCGCCAACCAATCTGTAGACAGATACCAGGTGATGGGCGCGGCCAGCAACTTGGCCAGTCCGATCAAGCGCAGAAAATCGCCGGAGATCAACCGTAAGATTTGCTGCACCGAGCTCCGAGCACCTTGCGAATGCCGATCTCCTTAAATCGTTGTTTCGTCAGTAGAGCGGCCAGCCCCAGCAAATCCGAAGCACGAAATCAAAATGGCCACAAAGGCAAAATTGCCGATCATCCTCGACAGCCGAGCCTCCGGGTGATAGGCCACCTGGAGTGATTCGTCGAGAAAGGTATACTCAAAGCCCTTTTCCGGAAAGGAGGTCTTCCATTGGTCCTCCAAAAGAGAGAGTGTCTCCGGGATGTTGCTATTTTCTAGCCGTACGGAAAAGTAGGCAGCAATAGAGGATTATCAAAAAACAGCAGGCCATGCCCAGAGACAGGCCAACAATATTAATCAGGGAAAACCCCTTGTTTTTCCAGAGATTGCGAAAAGCAATTTTTGCCAGATTCTGCAGCATGCAATTAGGGCTTGCTCCAAGGAGCACGTCATCGGATGGCTAAAAGCATGGATTAGATCTTGCTCCATTTTCTAGACTGTCGACATACCGAGCACTTTCATCGACTGTTTAAGCTCCCTCGTTGTAACTGCCGTACTCGAACAAAATGCATTATATCTCGCATATTTTTACTCTTTACACGTTACAATAGTCGCCGGCATACAGATCCAGATACTGACCACTCAAGTCACCTCGGCATCGTAACCTTACTATAGTGCCGATCAGATCCAACTGTTGCCTTGAAGAAATTTCCCTTTTACAAGCAATTGGACACGATGGATTGTGGTCCAACCTGCCTGAAAATGGTGGCCAAATATCATGGTCTTGATACCTCCATTGAGGCATTGAGGGAAAGGTGTCATATCACCAACAGTGGCGTTACCATGCTGGATATCGCTGATGCAGCCCGTGCAATCGGATTCACCGCGACGGGGCTGACGCTAGAGTACCAATCACTGACTGAAAGGATTACGTCTCCGTGCATATTGCACTGGCGCCAAAAGCACTTCGTAGTCTTATATGAGATGAGGGATGAGGTAGCCACCATTGCCGATCCTGCTACCGGCCTATTCAAGCTGGGCAAAAAGGACTTCATCGCAAATTGGATTGGACACCAGCCAGCCGACGGTGCGTCAGCAAAGGGGACCCTTCTTACACTAGAGCCC
Organism: Saprospiraceae bacterium; assembly: GCA_965223165.1. Classification (GTDB taxonomy): domain Bacteria; phylum Bacteroidota; class Bacteroidia; order Chitinophagales; family Saprospiraceae; genus JABDMH01. The sequence goes on from CBDCVQ010000003.1 coordinate 289,734, forward strand.
GCGTTCGACAGTCACGTGGAAGCCACCCGGGCAAAGAGTTTTGAGTGGAATTTCCTCTTGCACTACGTGCGAAGGTATAGGGGGCTCATATTTCAACTAGTATGGATCATGCTGGCTGCCACTATCCTTCAGATCATCGTACCATTTCTTGCCCAGGCGATCGTCGACATTGCCATTGAAAGCAAGGACCTTTCCTTTCTGCTACTGATCCTAATTGCACAGTTGGTGATATTCATCAGTCAGTCATCGGTTGGTATCATCCGTGGATGGGTCTTGCTGCACCTGAACACACGTATCAACGTCCGGTTGATCGCCGACTTCCTCCGCAAATTATGTCATCTGCCGATCAGCTATTTTGACAACAAACTCACCGGTGACCTACTGCAGCGAATTCACGATCATAAGAGAATTGAGAATTTTCTCACAGGTTCCACGTTGTCGACCCTTTTTTCGCTCTTGAACTTTATCGTATTCTCATTTGTGCTACTCTACTACAGCCGAATGATTTTTCTGTTGTTCTGCCTAGGGAGTGTAATCTATGGCGCATGGATCTGGGGTTTTCTGCAGAAGAGGAAAACCCTAGACTATCTTAATTTCGGAATTATGGCTGAAAACCAGAGCAGCCTGATTCAGCTGATCAACGGTATGCAAGAGATTAAGCTTAACAATAGCGAACACAAGATGATCGGCCAGTGGGAAGAAATTCAACGGCGATTATTTGGTGTGCATATCAAGAACTTGAAGCTCAATCAGACGCAGAGCAACGGAGCTGCCTTTGTCAACGAGTTGAAGAATATATGCCTCTCGTACATTGCTGCCCGCTCTGTGATTACCGGCCAACTCTCCCTGGGCATGCTGGTAGCGATTCAATACATCATTGGTCAACTCAATGCCCCCATCGCGCAATTGATCGGGTTTGTCCAAACCTCACAAGATGCAATGATCAGCATATCTCGTCTAAAGGAAATTCATGGTATCAATCCATCACTTCCCCCTGCTGCCAATCCCGTTCCGCATATTCACGACATAGCTTTCCAGCAGGTCAATTTCGGATATGAAGGCCCCAAGGGCAAGTTGGTGCTCAAAAGCATTGACGTGCATATCCCCGCGGGCAAGATCACTGCCATCGTAGGTAAAAGTGGTAGTGGGAAGACCACAATGCTAAAAATGTTGCTGAAATATTATCAACCTTTGAGCGGCCAAATATGTATTGGAGGGGAAAATCTTCAATCTATCGACACAGCGGCATTCCGCTCAAAAATCGGCGTGGTAATGCAGGAAGGATTCATCTTTTCTGATACCATCGCCAACAATATTGCGTTGTCGGAGGAGGCCATAGATCAATGCAGGGTACAGGAGGCGGCTGAAACAGCTAATATCCATGAGGAGATCATGGGAATGTCAAAGCAATATCACACGAAAATTGGCATGGAAGGAGTCGGCATAAGCCAGGGGCAAAAGCAGCGAATCCTCATCGCCCGTGCCGCGTACAAACGTTGTGATTTTATTTTCTTCGATGAAGCTACCAATTCATTAGACACGGAGAATGAGCGGATCATCCGTCGGAATCTTAGACACGTTTTTAAGAATAAAACCGTCATTATAATCGCCCATAGGCTGAGTACCGTGCTTCAGGCGGATCAAATTCTGGTACTAGAACGGGGCCATGTTGTTGAACAGGGTGATCACAAATCGCTGACTCGGCAGAGAGGCAAATACTATCAGCTGGTCAAGAATCAACTGGAGTTGGATGGAAGAGATGAGGAGAGATCGGTGCAAACACCTCTGGATGATTCTTCATCAGTTTAACATATAGATGATTTTTTGCAAGATTGCTGTCAACCACACGCGATTGTGCTTTCTGCCGATAATATATTAGAGGTTCTTCTACTACAGCCAATTTCCAACCAATCTTTGTCATATCGATCCAAAAATTCCAATCTTCATAACCCACAGCAAATGCCGGATCATAGCCTCCTACTTCTTTCCAAACAGCTTTCCTAATGAGGCCTGTCACTGAACAATTGGGCTTAAACAGGAAGTTTTCAATGCCTCCACCAAGGGTTTTCCACAAGAAGTCTTCTTTGCCAAATCCTAGTACCCAAGAGGACACCGCACCCAGCGTGGCATCATGGCTGATGACGGACAGACATGTTGCAATAAAAGAAGGTGCCAGCATATCATCTGCATCCAATGGCAAAACATATTGGCCGGATGCAGCCTCACATCCGGTATTGCGGGCCAGGGAGGGCCCTTGGTTTTCGGTGTGAATAACTTGGACGCCATCTTGCAACTGGTTCAGGATAGAAATCGTTAGGGGGTCCTTCGAGCCGTCGTCCACCACAATTATTTCGCAATGTGCGTAAGACTGGGTTTGTACACTCTCAATGGCAGACATGATGTATCTACCTTGATCGTAGCAAGGGATAATGACGCTGATCAACTCACTTTCCCTCATGTCAACCCGCGGTTAGGATACCTTCATACCAAAGGTTTCTTACGTGCCCCATCACGATCTCTTCAAAGGCCGATGCATCCTGCACCGGGTAGTACTTCGCGCATTCTTCGATGACCACTCCCAGGCTCATGCCCTGCTTGATACCGTCCAAGATTACGATTTCCATCGGACTGAGTGACCGCTCAGCCACTGACGAGTAATGGCCGTCATCAGCCAGGTTGCGAAAGGCGGTCTCGAAGTATCCCGGATCCTCCTCTAGATTGTACTGGGCCTTCAGGCGTGCCAGCAGCGCCACGGGTATCTCTTCAGGCCAGCGACTGTCCCATTTCCATCGACTAGAATGGATCTTCACCGCAGGGCTCACTTTTAAGGTACACCTCAACAGCTCAGGCCTCCGTCTGCTGAGCTGCTGGACGGCTATGCTTAGCTCTACATCCAAGGCCTCCAAACTTTGCTCTCCCCTAGTCTTTCCGTAATCTTTTGCGACTCGCTCGTACTCATATATATCTCGCAAGCGCGGATCACCTGACTCTAAGACTGACCTTGGGAGATCTCTCAAAATGGTCTCCTGCTCGTCACTCAATGCCAGGTATTCGATAGTGCGGCAGTAATCATCCATGGTCCCTCCGTCCCATCTCACCGCTAAATCAACAAAGTCAAACAGTCCGTCCTCATCCATCATCTCATACCTATCGGCAAACTCGCGTTTTAGGATTAGCTGGAGATGCTGGCAATTTCCAGGCAAGGCTAGCTCTTCATCAGTGACAAAGGAAATCGGATCGTGTGGCCTTTCAAGCAGGAGCCAGAAATAGTTCTGATAAAAAAAAATGTCAGGGGCCTTCTCCAGAATGGGTCTGGTATTCATTCCATTTTTTCGAGCAAAACCACCATACAGATACGTGCAAATCTTCCTGATCTGCAGTGAGGTGAAATCCGACACATCGTCTAGGGCAGCCTCCAGATAACGGCTGAAATCTCTGAAAAAGGGCCGACTGTCACCTCCAAACAATGAGCAATCGACTTGCATCTCGTGGTCCATCACGGAGGAATCAAATACCGGATCGATCAATTTTGAGGGGCGATTTTTGAGCAGCTCGCAGATCGTGTATAGTTGGGCCGTCTCTGGATTGTAATGGAGATATCGCACGGTTCCCACGGGCGCAGCGGGCTCGAGCCTGTCCCACATCAAAATCCGCTCGTCCATAAAGAGAAAGGGATGCTTTTGTTCCCCTGCCAGATGATAAATTGCCTTACTATATGCCACCTCCCCATACAGCGGCTTATCGAATTGCACTAGCTCAATATCCGAATCCTGTAGATATGGCTCGAACTGCGCACAATATGCCCTGGGCAGGTAGACTTCAGACCGAAAATCATGGCGGGCAATCAACAACTGACCGAGTAGAAATCGCATTATTGCTGGTCGATATGAAAGGCCCAATTGATGAGGAAACCTAGGCAGACTCACAAAATTCATAGACAACCATCTTTCCATTTGCAACGCGGATAACCCACCATTATTATTGAGTGCCCAATGGCCAACATAGAAATTGATCTACCATGGAATATAAATGTTAAAATATGTTTGCACCACACTAATGACAAACAGCGCCCGTTTCACTCTGGAAGATAACATTCACCGAAGGCCTTCGAAGTCGACTCACCACTCGCTCTGATTATTTCTCATATCGTACCGCCCAATTGACTGTATTTTTTTAATCATTTTAAACAGTCATCGTATGAAAACTTCAAAATTTAAGGACTTGAAATTTGAGTCGATCGAATTCCTGTCCCGGGATGCTCAAAAGAGCATCAAAGGAGGTTGCAGCTGCATGTATTACTGCGGCTATGATCCATGTACCAATCCCTGCATAAATTCCTCATCAGGAGTCCTATGTAGCAACGGACCCCACGATCAGTACTACTTTTGTGACGAGGCCACTTGCCAGCAATGGTGTGGCTGGGGAGGAAGCGGCGCGAGCTGTGTTTGAGTCTTCTAAGGCAAGAAATCCCGTCTGGCCAACGGGGTTTCATAGTTCGAAAAATGGCCTATCTTTGATAGGACCACCAGACCAAGGAATGAAGTATCCGCTTGTCTTGCTTACGTTGCTAGGCCGGGCATTGATGGGTCAAGGGCAGAATATTATCCCCAACCCCAGCTTTGAATTGCAATTGCCATGTACAGATGTGGATCAGCAAACGGGATTTACGCCTGCTCACTTTAGGCCATGGCAAACGTACGAAGTCGGCCTCGTACACTACCACAACGAGTGTCTAAGATACAGCGAGCAACAGGGTTGCACTCATTTTCCAAAAGATGGGAAGGGCTATATCGGTATAGGCTACCGTGCAGATCCGGGCGTCTTGGCAATCACCTACTTACACACAAAACTGCTTGAGCCGCTACAAGCTGGGAGCACCTATTATTTCGAGTTGTTTTTTGACGATGCGATACCGGGTTCCGTTAACACAACCTACCCTCTTGGTGTGCACTTCTCCCGCGATCCGGTAGATGTAAGTGGCCTGGATCGCTTGGACCTGCAACCACAAATCTTCAATGTCCAGCCGCCCCCATTCCGCCGGTGCACCTGGAATCAACTACGTGGTTGCTTCGTACCGGAAGGGGGTGAAGAATATATTACTATCGGAATGTTCTTTGAGCCGGACGTACAACTCTTTGGCCACATGTTTGTGGATGACTTACAGCTCGTCAATCTCACCGATGTGGCGCAGGTGCTGGGGCCCGATGTCAACTTCTGCAATGACGAGGGGATTGACTTCGAGCTGGATGCAACACATGATGCCGCCACCAAATACACTTGGCAAGATGGCGACACCAACGCCATCTATACGGTACGAGACACCGGCATGTACTGGGTGCAGCTGCAAAATGAATGCTTTGCCGTGAGTGACACCATTCACATCACGCGCACCCAATTCTCCTCTCAGGAGGAGGCGATACAGTTTCTTTGTGAAGAGATGCCAAGCGTCACACTTCAGGGCCCTGCGTATGCAGACTACTACAACTGGAGTAATGGATCCGTTGATGAGAGCATCGCCGTCTCTGATACAGGACGATACGTGGTACATGCCGGCCTAGGCAATTGCTTGCTTTCGGATACGATCGACGTGCTGCCTGCCAGCAGAGCAGTTGCTGATATCGGAGCCGATACGGTGATTTGTCGCAGGGCGCAGACCTTAACCCTGGTGGCCAACAATCCGATGAGCAGCATTAGCTGGATCGATGGCTCCAGCAATGATACATTCCAAATCACAAAGCCGGGACAGTATTGGGTTGCCGTGACCAACCAGTGTGGCACTTCTTATGATAGCATTCGTGTTGATCCGGACGATTGTGAGTGCGCATACTATTTACCCAATGCCTTTAGCCCCAACGGAGATCACATCAACGATCAGTACGAGGTCTACGCCCATTGCAAATTTACTAGCAGCCAATTTGAGGGATTGCAGGTCTTCGATCGATGGGGTAACCTGGTATTCAGCTCTCACCCAGGAGCAACCTATTGGGATGGCACCATCAAAGGGGAGCAGGCCCCGTCCGGTGTCTATCTTGTCCGAACACAATGGTCCGAGCAATTGTTTGACGGCAGCGTGGAGAAGGTGCAGAAAGTTAGCGACGTACTGCTGATTCGATAGGCCCGCATCACATTGCCACCTACGCTTCCACTATTTTTTCCCATACGGACGCAGTAAGCAAGCCGAAAATCATCCATTTATGAGAGATTCGTATGTAGATAACCCCATCAAATTGACACAAAGACTAGTACAGTTGTTAAATATTCCAGTCACCAAGAGGAGTATTCGTGCTGCCTTTGTCTCGCATCCGGACTATCCCAGTCTCCTGAGCATCACCGATACCTTTGATCAGTGGGACATTGACAGTCGGGCCGTAGCAATAGGTCACGATCAACTGCGGCATGTTGCACTACCAGCTATATTTCATTTTAAAGAAAACCAAGAAGACTATTTTGTGCTTGCCGAGTCTATGAATGACGAGCACATCCAAATCTACGATACAGACAAAGGTAAATTGACGTTACTGAAGGCAGATTTTCTCAGATTGTGGGACGGCATATCTATCCTATTGGACATCGATCGGTCTGCCGGCGAAGAAAACTATCGCCAGCATAGGAGAGCGGAAATACTGCATAATTTACGAATCCCTCTCTTGATATCGGGATTCCTAGCCTTCTGGCTCATAGGTTTATTCCATATCGATGGGGTCACAGGTCTGATCGTGTACGGACTATTGCTGCTGGGATTAGGATCCTCCGTATTGATCGTCCTAAAGGAATTCGAGATTGCACCCAAGTGGACAGACAATCTGTGCAAAATGGGCAATGAAGGTGACTGCGATTCTGTTATTGCATCGTCGTCTTCCAAGCTGTTTGGCTGGCTTGGGCTCTCCGACATGTCGCTTGTTTTCTTTGCCTCGATCACCAGTACATGCGTCCTGGGTCTACTAACCGATGTATCTACACAGTCCGAATTAGCTCTCCTGTTTTTATTCAGCATTCCCATGGTGGTATACTCCCTATTCACTCAATATTATGTGGTGAAGTCGTGGTGTCTATTGTGCAACGTTGTGGTTGGTGCCATTGTCATGCTGAATGTGGTGCACTATCCGACCCTGGCACAAATCTCGCTGACAGGCACTGCGCTCAGCTTTCTGACAATCGGTTTTGTTGTAAGTGGCCTGGGTTGGATGTCGATCAAATCTCTTTTTATTTCCGATGAGAAGATACTCTACTTGGAATCACAGCTGAATAGAATAAAATTGGATCCCGATCTTTGGCAATTAAAGTGGAATCGGCAACCCACAGTTTTAAATTGGATACCAAACAAGGGAGATGTGATCTATGGAGATATAACATCCAAGCATAAATTGATTGTAGTGAGCGACCCCTATTGTGGGCCGTGCTCGGATGCACATCCTAAATTGGCAGCCCTAATCGATAAATCTGCGGATCTGTGTGTGATTGTGAGATTGAGGGGAGATCCGGACAAGTCTGGCACTCGTAAAAACCTGATCATTTCGACGATTTCCTCCATGGCTGATATGAGTCTAAAACGGCAGGCGCTGGATGACTGGTATCTTTGGAAGGATCCGGATCGGTGGCGTCAAAAATACTCGCATGAATCCATGCCCATCGATCATACCGTCGCAGAAGCCAATCACAGCTGGTTAAGCATGAATCAGATCTCAGGTACGCCTACATACATTCTAAATGGCAAGATTTTGAGCCACGATTATGCGGTAGACGACATTCGCTACTTCTTGAAATTGGTGGTGGATGGCTAGGCGGCAGCAGCATCGGGGAGGGACTGACATTTTCGGCCCGGCGCCTCACCTGGTAAAGCATGCAGGACCCTATACCCTTGCGTCATGTGTATTAATGGTCTTAAGTCTAGCTGCCGCAGTCAAATATCCAGATGTGGCGATGTACCCCTGCACTATCAGCGTTCTCGATGCCCTACCCCGATTTGAAGTGCAGCAGGTTAACCGCCAACTGGTAGTTTCTCTCCATACGAGAGTCGAGCCAGGCAGTGGACTCGGTGAGGTTTTTCGGAGTGCGGATGCGATCGCTTACCAGGTAGCCAATGAACCTATCGTATTTGTCGCGTCGAACCTGCTGCCCATTGCCAATTGGCGTGATCAGAATTTTGAAATAGTGCCAGAAGGTCATAGGCCTGGTACTACAGCTATCTCATGCCATCCCATCCGAGCCCGACGTGACACATCTGGTCAATACGAATTGAGGCTACTCCCTCAGAATCTTGTGCTGCACTCGGTAGAGGACAGAGCACAGTTCATGCGGCAGAGCTACCAGGTAAGGATTACCGGTCCCCCAAAGTCGATCTTCTCGAGGCTTGTCCCTCCATTGGCGGCTAAATGGACAAAACTGCGCCGCTTCTTCCACCATACGGACAAAGAAGCAGCACTGAATCTGGATCAGTGGACAGATCACCATCCGATGTGAGCGATACCGTGCAGCCTGCGTAGAATATAAGCCTGTTGACTGAGCAGGCTGACCCTACTAGACTACTCGTCCTTTCATGGGAGGGGCGGCATCCCTTGGCAATGCGCTTTCTTGCTCGGATGCGGAAAGTGGAATTGTCGAAGTTGTTGAATTGTTGACGGTGGACCTGAAACCGAAGCAAGATCCCATCCTGATCATCCTGCTTATCCTGATGCTGACAAAGAAGGCCGGAGGATGGGGATTCTCCTGTGGCCTACAGGGGGGCGCCGTCCCTTCTGTATGCGCTCTTGCTCGGATGCGGGAGGTCGAATTGTCAAAGTTGTTGAATTGTGGAGGGTGGACCTGAAACCGAATCAAGGTCCCATCCTGATCATCCTGCTAATCCTGATGCTGACAAAAGAAGGCCGGAGGATGTGGATTCTCCTTTGCCCTTCACGGGGGGCGGCATCCCTTCTATATGCCCTCTCTTGCTCGGATGCGGAAAGTGGAATTGTCCAAGTTGTTGAATTGTGGAGGGTGGACCTGAAACCGAATCAAGATCCCATCCTGATCATCTTGCTAATCCTGATGCTGACAAAAGAATGCCGGAGGATGTGGATTCTCCTGTGGCCTACACAGGGGCGCCATCCCTTAATCTATGCGCTCTCTTGCTCGGATGTGGAAAGTGGAATTGTCCAAGTTGTTGAATTGCGGAGAGTGGCCCTGAAACCGAATCAAGGTCCCATCCTGATCATCCTACTAATCCTGATGCTGACAAAGAAGGCCGGAGGATGGGGATTCTCCTGTGGCCTACAGGGGGGCGCCGTCCCTTCTGTATGCCCTCTCTTGCTCGGATGCGGAAAGTGGAATTGTCCAAGTTGTTGAATTGTGGAGGGTGGACCTGAAACCGAAGCAAGATCCCATCCTGATCATCCTGATCATCCTGATGCTGACAAAGAAGGCCGGAGGATGTGGATTCTCCTGTGGCCTACAGGGGGGCGCCGTCCCTTCTATATGCCCTCTCTTGCTCGGATGCGGAAAGTGGAATTGTCCAAGTTGTTGAATTGTGGAGGGTGGACCTGAAACCGAAGCAAGATCCCATCCTGATCATCCTGATCATCCTGATGCTGACAAAGAAGGCCGGAGGATGTGGATTCTCCTGTGGCCTACAGGGGGGCGCCGTCCCTTCTATATGCCCTCTCTTGCTCGGATGCGGAAAGTGGAATTGTCCAAGTTGTTGAATTGTGGAGGGTGGACCTGAAACCGAATCAAGGTCCCATCCTGATCATCCTGCTTATCCTGATGCTGACAAAGAAGGCCGGAGAATGTGGATTCTCCTGTGGGCTACGGGGGGCGGCATCCCTTCTCTATGCGCTCTCTTGCTCGGATGCGGAAAGTGGAATTGTCGAAGTTGTTGAATTGTTGAGGGTCGACCTGAAACCGAATCAAGATCCCATCCTGATCATCCTGATGCTGACAAAGAAGGCCGGAGGATGTGGATTCTCCTGTGGCCTACAGGGGGGCGCCATCCCTTAATCTATGCGCTCTCTTGCTCGGATGCGGAAAGTGGAATTGTCGAAGTTGTTGAATTGTGGAGGGTGGACCTGAAACCGAAGCAAGATCCCATCCCGATCATCCTGCTTATCCTGATGCGGACAAAGAATGCCGGAGAATGTGGATTCTCCTGTGGCTCACAGGGGGGCGGCATCCCTTATCTATGCGCATTTCCTGCTCGGATGCGGAAAGTGGAATTGTCCAAGTTGTTGAATTGTGGAGGGTGGACCTGACCGAATCAAGGTCCCATCCTGATCATCCTGCTTATCCTGATGCGGACAAAGAATGCCGGAGAATGTGGATTCTCCTGTGGCTCACAGGGGGGCGGCATCCCTTATCTATGCGCTTTCCTGCTCGGATGCGGAAAGTGGAATTGTCGAAGTTGTTGAATTGTTGAGGGTGGACCTGAAACCGAAGCAAGATCCCATCCCGATCATCCTGCTAATCCTGATGCTGACAAAAGAAGGCCGGAAGATGTGGATTCTCCTGTGGCTTACAGGGGGGGCATCCCTTCTGCATGCGCTTTCCTGCTCGGATGCGGAAAGTGGAATTGTCCAAGTTCTTGAATCGTGGAGGGTGGACCTGAAACTGAATCAAGGTCCCATCCCGATCATCCTGCTTATCCTGAGCATCCTGATGCTGACAAAGAAGGCCGGAGGATGTGGATTCTCCTGTGGGCTCACAGGGGGCGGCATCCCTTCTGTATGCGCTCTCTTGCTCGGATGCGGAAAGTGGAATTGTCCAAGGTTGTTGAATTGTGGAGGGTGGACCTGAAACCGAATCAAGATCCCATCCCGATCATCCTGCTAATCCTGATGCTGACAAAAGAAGGCCGGAGGATGGGGATTCTCCTGTGGGCTACAGGGGGCGGCATCCCTTCTCTATGCGCTCTCTTGCTCGGATGCGGAAAGTGGAATTGTCCAAGTTGTTGAATTGTGGAGGGTGGACCTGAAACCGAAGTAAGGTCCCATCCTGATCATCCTGCTTATCCTGATGCGGACAAAGAAGGCCGGAGAATGTGGATTCTCCTGTGGCTCACAGGGGGGCGGCATCCCTTATCTATGCGCTTTCCTGCTCGGATGCGGAAAGTGGAATTGTCGAAGTTGTTGAATTGTGGAGGGTGGACCTGAAACCGAAGCAAGATCCCATCCCGATCATCCTGCTAATCCTGATGCTGACAAAAGAAGGCCGGAAGATGTGGATTCTCCTGTGGCTTACAGGGGGGGCATCCCTTCTGTTGCGCTTTCCTGCTCGGATGCGGAAAGTGGAATTGTCCAAGTTCTTGAATCGTGGAGGGTGCACCTGAAACCGAATCAAGATCCCATCCCGATCATCCTGCTAATCCTGAGAATCCTGATTCTGACAAAGAAGACCGAAGCCCACGGTCCCTGCGTCCTGTGGAACGCCGGGATGGACAGGGCGGTAGGATGACATGGGTCGGAGGTTGTTGAATTGTTGAGGGGACCATCCTCTTTCGATGCCAGAACGTGAGAGCAGAACCTCCCCACGGAGCCTGGGCTATCGAGGTACCCAGCAGCCGATGGAGGAGCGGGCTATCCGAGGGAAGCGGCCCAGGCTGAGGATGGCTCCCAGCGAAAGGGTCTGGTACCAATCGTTACGGTCGGGTCGGCCACGGGGCTGGCCGCTGACGGGCGGGGAAAGGCCCGACGAGCGCGCGGGGTCTTGGCGAGAGGCCAGCGCTGCGGCCTGTGGTCCCCGGTGCTGAAGGAGCAACTCGGGATCGGCGTAGGTGCCGCTGACATCGTCGAGATAGTCGGTGAAGGTCAGGCGGAGGTTAAACTCGATGCGTAGGTCCACCTGCGGAAGGATCTTGGCCTGGATACCTGCGCCGACAGGCACAGCGACTTCGTGCAACGAGTACATGGGCTTGTCCGGGTATTCGGACAGGCCCTGGCCCTCGGTACCGAGGGGCCGCAGTGCAACCCACTGCCCCCGGTACTGAGCCTTGGGATTAAAGTGTATATGTGCGACGCCTCCATTGATAAAGGGGCGGACCGGTACCCGGTCGAGTAGACGCAGGAATCCAAATGGCGCCATCTCCACCGCCAGGCCCACCTCCCAAATCATCGAGCGAAAGTGCAAGTTGCGTTGACGCTGCGCCTCGTGTATGGACCGCGCATCGTCGCCGGATAAACTTCCGGCCATGCCCCGTATCAAAATAGACAGGGCGGGGTGCAAGCGATAGCCCACCGTGGCTTGAATCGCCAGGCTGCCTCGACTCGCACTGAGTAAGTTTCTTCGTGGTGCCAGGTCACCCATATACTGGGCACTGCCTAGGCTCAATCCCAGGAGGAATGGATTCGGAGGGGTAGGCTCTTGAGCCCGCATTCCAAGAGCCATACCCCACACGAATACCAATAGAATTACACCACTTCTAATTATTCTTTTCATGCACCAAACGGCCTTTCTGATCGCGCCTGAAGGAGAAAATCCTCGATGAGGCACGACGTATCTTACGGATCGGTCGATGGTGCATGGCTGTGCTTTTAGATGGAGAGGAGGAGGGTGATAGCGCCCGCCTGGTGGGTCGGCATCTTTGGGCGCTATCCCTGTAGGAATCTGATGTCAAATGTATGCCGTGAATCTGCTACGTCCTGTAGTATTTTCATGCATCCTTTTGTGGATGAAATTGGGTCCCCATTTTAAAGATCGAGCCATTGGATGACGAATTTGAGGCGTGGATTTGGCATGTAACCACTATCCAGACCATAGCGTTTTCGGGAGAAAAGCCACCTGGGTCGCCCGGTTTTCCTTTTGTCATCAAGTAGATGCCTATGTCTGCGTACCCACAACTATGGGACGTAAGATTTGCTAGGCACACGGTCTCTTTCGCTTTGAATCCCTTTGGGCATGATCCGGGTTAATCCACGTGGCACCGCAGGTCATATGCCGACAGATGGCACACTCGCTATTTAAAGAAAACAAGCGATTGGGAACATTTCTCTCTATGCGGAGGGCATCGGCTAAAGCCAGTCCATGGATTCACGGAATTTCTGTCTCCCCAGGGTTAGCTTGTTCACTTTTGGCTATACCAGGAGGTCGTGCAAGGTGCCGGTGCTGTCGCCGAAGCCGTCGACCTCAATGTCCATGGCAGTCAACATGGTATGGTAAAGATTAGCCAACGGGGTATCGGCATCGTAAAGTATGTGGGCGCCCGTCCGCAATCGTCCGCCGGCACTACCTGCCACGACGATGGGCAGGTCCTTGGGCGAATGGCGCATGCCGTCCCGCAGTCCGGAACCAAAGAGGATCATACTGCTGTCCAGTAGGGTGCCGTCGCCCTCTTGGATGCTGTCCAGGCGTTCGAGCAGGTAGGCGTACTGCTCGATGTGCCAGGTGGCGATGCGTTGATACTGATCGAGCAGACGTGGATCGGATTTGTGATGTGAGATGGAGTGGTGAGCGTCGTGCACGCCCTCCAGGAAGGAAAAGTTGCGGTTGCTAGCGGAGTTGCCCAGCATGAAGGTGGCTAGGCGCGAGATATCGCTCCAGAAAGCCAGCACCACAATGTCGGCCATCAAGCGGGCCTTGTCGGTCACATCGACGCCCTCGGCATATTCGGCCCACTCATCGATCCGGATGTCCATGCGCTTGAGCTCCTCGCGCATGTCTGGGGTGATCTGGGCTTCGAAGTCGGCCAGGCTTTCGCGGTTGTCCAGCCGCTGTTCGATGGTGCGCACGGCGGCCAAATACTCCTTGAGTTTGTTGCGGTCTTCGATGCCGATCCGCTTTTCAAGGCGCTTGGCGTCCTCACTGACCAGGTCCAGTACGCTCTTCTTGTAGGGATCTTCCGGCAGTTTCTTTTTGCCGGGCACAAAATCGCGAAAGAGGCGGTCAAACGCCATGCGCGGATCGATCTCACGCGAGCACGGTTGGCGTCCATTTCGCCAGGAGATGATACTGCCATATAGCTTGGTGATGCCGGTGGCCTTGCATACCCCGCTTTTCATCCGATCCATACCGTACTGCAAGGAAGGGAAGATGGTCTTTTGACCGATGTGATTGGCCATCAGCTGATCCAGGGAGATGCCCCCGGCATTGACGTCCGAATCCACCGTACGGGCCACCTTCATCGAAGTGAGAAAGTTGGCCGTCTTAGTATAGTGGCCCTCCACCGTACGATAGGAATGCTTGTTGCTCAAGCCCCCGAGCACCAACACCTTTTCCTGGACTTTCGCCAGCGGCTGCAGAATGGGCGAAAGCTGGAAGTCGGTACCCACCTGCGCCGGCGACCACTTGCCCGGGTGGACGCCATTGGGCATCCAAAGACAGGCAAATCGTTGGGGCCGCTCCCCTACCCCCAGCGAGGAGGTCTGCGCCCGAAGCCCCTTGGGCACGAGCGAATGCATAAATGGTAGGGCAATAGAGGCACCCAGGCCCCGTAGGACCGCCCGTCTGCTGGTAGAAGTAGGTAGCGTCATCCGGTTATTCTTTTAGATATAGGTCTGTCATGTCACTGCGCCGATGTCTAAAGGGGTAGCTATTGACCATGGTCAGCATCATCTCCTCGGTATTAAAATTACTGTCGAGCAGCCTATCGGTCAAGTCATCCAAAGTAGGCGAATCAATAAAGCCGATCCCCCGCCCTAAAGCATAGGACATCAGTTTTCGGGAAAAGTTCTTGGCAAATTTTTCTTTTTCTCCGGCCAGGGCTTGCCGCAGCGCTTGGGGCCCATCGATGTGCTGGCCACTAGGCAGCGTCGCGCTGGCATCAATCGTGACCTCGCCCCGGTAGTACTGTCGCCATCGGCCCACGGCATCAAAATTTTCCAGCGCAAAGCCGATCGGGTCCATTTTTTGATGGCAGCCGGCACAGTTGGGTGAGGCCCGATGTTGCTCCAATATGGCGCGCATATCCAGCTCGTCCTGGGCCTGGTCTTTTTCCAGGGCCAGCTCGGGCACATCCGGTGGCGGCGGTGGTGGCGGTGTGCCCAATACCTGCTCCAGCACCCATTGGCCCCGCAACACCGGGCTGGTGCGCGTGGGCAGCGACGTGGCCGTGAGGACCGCGCCCATGCCGAGGATCCCTCCCCGACCGTGGTCTGCGACTGTCACCGGCCGAAAATGATCGCCTTGTACACCGGGAATGCCATAGTGCCCCGCGAGGTCGTCGTTGAGCAGGGTGTAATCGCTGTCCACGAGTTCGAGCAGATTGCCCCGCTGGGTCAGGACATGGTAGAAGTAATCCACCACCTCTTGCTTCATCGCCTCCCGGATGGCGCCGGTAAACTCAGGAAAGATCTCCTGATCCGCCTGTGCCGTGGCCAAGGCCTCTTCTACGCCCAGCCACTGCGGAGCAAACGAGTCGGCAAAGCGCTTAAACTTGGGGCTGCGCATCATGCGCCGCGCCTCGCGATTGAGTACAGTAGGATCATGCAAGTCCTCGCGGTAGGCGGTTTGCACCAGCGTATCATCGGGCAGGGACGACCAGAGCAGATAAGACATACGCGAGGCCAGCTCCAGATTGGAGATGGCATAAGGCTTGTGAATGGGCAAGTTGACCTCCGTACGGTATAAAAACAAGGGGGACACCAGGATGCGCTTGAATGTGGTGGCCAGGGCCTCATCAAAGCCGTGCGCTTGGCGCCACAACCCACCAAAGTAGATCTCGTCAAAAAAAGCGAGCAACTCCGTCTTGTCTTCCGGAGCGAGAAAACCGCGAAACGCCCGGGTGGCAAACGGCACGATCGCCCGTGCTGCGCGTCGCTGGGGTCGCCCCCAGACCTGCGGGCCATCGGTAAAGGCTCCGCGCACCCAGTGGACCAGGCGCCGAATCGGGCCGGGCCGGTATCGCTGGGGGACCACTCGCCGCCATCGCTCCTCATCGGATCGGATCGCCCGGATGATCGAGTCTGCAGCCATATAGTAGCGCTCCATCATCAGGGGCGTCACAAAGAGCACCCGCGACTGATTGTCAAAACCCTCTCCGCCAGACCCCTCGTTGGGGAAAAAGTCCTGCGCAAAAAAGTCGACGTCCAGCAGATCCTTGACCGTATAAGTATACTCACGATGGCTCAGCCGGCGGATGACCGATGGGCCGGGATCCGGCTCGACCAGGGCGCCATCGAGCACCTCGTTGACCTTAGTGATAAAGGCCTTCTTCTCGGCCTCCGTCATGCGGGGCTGTCCCGTGGGTGGCATCTCTTCGTTGCGCACCATCTCGACGATGTTGCGCCAGGTCTCCCCTCGTCCGATCACGCTGGGCACGTAGTAGAAGACGTCTAGATCCAGGCCGGCCTTTTTGTCGGCTGCATTGTGACAGGAGGTGCAGTGCTTGGCCAGTATAGGGTGCATCACCCGTCGCCAGTCCCGGTCAGCCTCTGTGTCGCCCAAGGCAAGACCCGTCCAGGCGCCTAGCAGGGCGATCAGGACAAGACGACATGGATGTTGCGGCATGGCCACTGATTTCGGTTTACTAAAGTTATTGAATTTGGGGGGATTGGGGGAAGATGTGGTTTTGTGGAATTGTGGAATTGTGCCATTACCTTCACGGTGCATAGGCTCTTGTTGGTGCTTCTAGGACTATTGAAAGCAGGGTTAGGGGCAGAAGGAAGCAAGAAAAAGACACAATTTGTACACAAAGTTCGACCTGGAGTCAACTTGCGAGATTCACCTTTCCAGCTAACTTTGTAGCAACATTTCCAAAACCACAAATGTCACCTCGCTCGTCTGCACCGTCTTGCCAACGTCATGGATTGGATCGCACGATGCCATACCGTCGATCAGAATGTTCACCAAGCGGTAGTGGCCTGCCAGGTATATCCAGAAAGCTAGAAGTTGTCAAATGCAGGGCAGCAGCACATGTTTCTGCGATCATAGTATCCATGCAGGTGGCTGATTTCGAAACCACAAATAATTAGCGATGATCATTTGGTCCGGTAAAGGAATACTAGTTCCCCTCATACTGTTCATCCCGCTGCTTGCACTTGCCAAACTGCTACCCACGCAATATGCCGATTCCAGCTTCGTGCTCTCCTTCCTCCTCGGTGGGGTCGCCTGCTGGGTGCTTGGAAAACGATGGAATAAGCAGGCCGAAAAAATATTTCTCGATGTCGAGACGGGGCAGAGAGTCAAGTTCTCCCGACGTCACACCTTGTTTTGGATACCGATGCAATATTGGGGAGCGATCTTTCTATTTCTTAGCGCGCTACTGCTCATCCAGGATTCTCTGGTGCTGGGGGTATGTTCAATGATTGCCATTGCCCTCGCAGTTTTCTATGATTTTGGGATAGGGGACAAATACTTCTCTCAAAAGAGGCGGCCGACCAATCCGCCCGAGGTCAGCCGGAGGCCCCGCACATCCAAAAAGGAGGCAGCTCCCACGAGCAAGCCAACATCTCCCAGGGCCCCAGAGCCGAAGGAGCGAAGGAATCCGGATGCCATGACCAAGGACGAATTGGCTGAGTATTATCGAAAATACATGCCAAAGTAGCGTTGACGAGGGCCATAGCATCCGGACTAGCGACAGGACACACAGTTCAAAACGCACTCACTCCTTGATAGCATCCTTATGCATAGATATCACAGTTGGTACGCCAGCAGAAAAAATGAAGAAAGAATCGAAAACAGAAAATAGTGGAAATACAAAGCGAATCTCTCCGTTTAACCGGAGTTCGATGAGAAGAGGAATCAAGTGAAGGTCGCGTTCAGTCAACTGATATCAAAGAGAGCACGATGAACGAACCAACTGAGTAGAGCAGGGATTCTTGCAAGAAGAGAACTCCGTTTAAACAAATAAATCCTCGAAAAGTCCGGGGATTTCCTGCTTTTCTTGGTCGAAGGGGATCGGCCTACTTTCTTTTAGTGGAGAAAGGGCTGAAATCCGTCAAGAACGAAAAACTGTTTGAGCTGAACTGCCATCAAGAGCAGAGACCGGCAAGCCAACAAGGCCAGGAAAATCAAAGATGGCCGAAAGAAACGGCGAGTTTTTTTCGTTTAGGATTTCAGGTCTTTCGGAGCGTTAAGAAAGAAATACAGCCTTGATTTTTGGTTACTTTGTATCAAGACAAAGTAACAAGAGAACCGTTGAAGAACACGAGGAACCTAAATGCAATCAACAACGAGTAAAGAATCCAAGCAGGCGACCAACATGCGATCATGATGACAGGCTCGCAAGCGCTACGGCCGTCACATACCGCAGACCGCTATATCGCATAAATTGATTTTCAGACATTTTATCCCATTTAACTAGATGAACATGGATCGAAGTCTCCATGGCTCAACTATTAGTGAATTGAATGTCTATCTCGATGTGAGAGCAGGCAAAAGTGAATCTAACAAAAGACAAAAAGCGAGGAATCCAAGTATTTCCTAACTTGAACTAAGAATAGCGTTAATATGGTTGACTACCGGGAACATATCGTGATAAACCCAGATGTGAGATTTGGTAGACCCTGCATTAAGGGGACAAGAATTTCGGTATACGATATTCTTAACTGGCTTGCGAATGGATTATCCGTGGATGACATTGTTGCTGACTACGCCTAACTCTCAGAAGATCAGATTAGTGCTTGTCTCGCCTATGCTGCCGACAAAGAACGGAAGATCAGAGTTGCATCGTGAAACTCTTATTTGATCAGACATTTCATTTCGAATTTTAAAGAAGATTTCGTCTAGATTTCCAGACTCTGATCAAGTAAGATCAGTTGGATTACAAGATGCCACAGATGTTGAAATTTGGGAATTTGCAAGATCTCAAGAATATACATTGGTGGCGCTTGATTTAGACTTTCAAGACTTGTCAAATCTCAGAGGACATCCACCTAAAGTCATATTGCTACGAACCGGCAACAGGAGAACAGAGGAAATTGCTAATCTTCTCCTCAAAAAAATGCGATGTAATAAGAGAATTTACTGAGAACGAGGAACAGAAAGTAATCGCTTGCTTAGAAATAAATGATTGAATTGTACGCGATATAGCACCTGCTCAAGACGGCATGGTGACAGGCACCTTTCCCTACGTCAACCACTGTATTAAGTTTGTCATATTTGTCAATGACTGATATATGGAATGGTCGGTTGAGTGCCTGCCACTACAGCCACTTAGCGCAGAACCGTTACCTACTACTTCTTTGGCGATCATGTATAACATGGGTGACTTTGAATTCCAAATAAGTCTATGTCAACAAAGATTATCGCTCAAGGTGTCGACGACGAGTACAAGTCTGAAGAAAGTGCCCCCCTGCCTTCGTGATCAAAGACAACTGCAAATTGAGAAACGAGAGGCTTTTTAAGTCAGATGTAATCCAGCCAGCATTTTACCAATCCCATATTCGAGCTAACACCGATCTGCAAAAGTCCACAAGCCAACAGGGCAATTTGCAGGCAATGTAGTGAGCCACGACAAGGCAATACCGCCGCTTGGTTCATAGAGACACTTCACGTAAAAATTTGAAAGGGCTTCCTCTGCCCTCGAATTGTCGATGGTGAATAAGGCGCACGAGCGATCTATTATTGAATTTACATTCCGTCCTATTGTACGCTCCAGCTATTTCAGCAGCCCATGTGTGACATTGACTAGAAGGACGCTCCCGGTACAAGAATAGCGATGCGCTAAAATACCTAGGGAAATTGACCCCCAGATCTCCTTGGCCGCCTCATGCCCCTCTACGATAGATCAACACCTCCTGATCCGAAAAAATGGCCCACGAGAACTCGTACACGTGGTGGATGGTCTTTCCCTGGGTATTGACATGAAAGCCCGTGAGGTAATCGTAATTGAATTTCTGGCGGTCGAGATGCATCCGGGCAATCTTCTTCTTTCGTCCATTTGTACCGAGCAATGCCTGCAGGATAGCACGATTACGATGTAGTATTTGATCGGTGTAGGCGGTGGCATCCCGGTTTTGCGCCCGGCGCTTTGCGTAGGAGGTGTTCTTGCAGCGCACGGAGCAGAACTTTTTGTCGCTCCGGCCTACGACGACCTTCTTGCAGAGGAGACAGCGACGAGCCATGATGGTTGGGTTGCTTGGTGAAACGCCCCAATAATACGCAAAGTGGCCTTAGCGTACTTGCCTACCAGCATCATAGTGGCTAATAGCCGCTTCTAACGGCTAGGTAGGCCGATATTTTGCCTATTCGATTGATCTTCTGGCCTTTATTGCCCGCATAGGTTGCATGCTAGCCCATGAACTACTACATTGGTCTTACATCGCCAATCCATGGAGAAACGAGATATAAAACACACAGTTCGTCTGCGGAGCATCCATCATCGTGGTGCTCGACGGCTAGGCGTTTTCTTCTCCTACGATGACGACCTTATCTCATTGATTAAAACGCTGCCCGGCATCCGCTATTCGAGCAGCAGACGATGCTGGCATCTGCCTGACCGCCCTGACGCACGAGAGGCGATTGAAAAGCTACCGCGCGTCTCCATCCAGCCACAGACAACCCAGGAGCTTGTTACCGGCATTGGCACCTCGGACGCCGCTCCGTCCATACGAGACAGTTCCAACATAGAGACATCGGCTATTGCCGCCGAGATCTCGCCCTCTGTATCTGCCACCCGTGAGCCGGCCGTGGCTACAGACATAGTCGCTAAGACAGCGAAGATAAAGATCCGGTATAGCGCCAATCACTTTCACATATATTTCCAGTACCAGCCCGACTTGGTCTCGCAGATCAAGCGGCTCAAGCGCAGCTGGTGGAGTCCGCAAGGAAAGCACTGGATCGCCTGGGGATGCCATGAAAACTTGTCCCGCCTCCAGGAGCTATTCGCGATCTGGAGTGAGGCGGAGTATACACAGGTTGAGGAGCTCATCGGCCTCTACATCGGTCACCGTCGCTTGGTCATCTACCGACTGCCCGATCAAAAGGAAGAAGTGGCCGTGCAGCTACAAGGTGGGCGGATGGACCAGGCATTTGTCAAGTCCTTTCCCTCCCGCCGTTACGACCGGGCCTACAAGCGTTGGATCATACGCAATGATCCGGTACTGATCGACCGCATCTTGACACACTACCGTGCGCAAGGCGTAGAAATTGTCAATCGGCTGCCAAGCGCTGAAACGAGTAAACCTTCCGATCAACCCAATCGCGCTGCCCGGCAGGCAAGATTGCTGTCAAAATTTTCCGATGCAAGGCAACGAGCTCTGGTGAAGTCCCTCACAGACCGGCTCATCCAAATGCGTTACAGTTGGAGCACGATCAGGGCCTACGTACGGCCTGTGCTGGCCTTTCAGGCCTGGTTGGGCGAGGACAACATCGCCTCCTGCTGTACCGAAGATGTCAACGCCTATCTAGCCCACCTCTCTGCTCTAAAGGTCTCCGATAGCCAAGTACACCGGCACGTCAATGCCCTGAAATTTTACTTTGAAAAAGTGATCCTTAACGTCGACATCGATCTTGGCCAGGTTAAGCGTCCCAAGAAAAGCTTCACCCTGCCTCGTGTCTTGAGCAAGGAAGAGGTACAACGCATGATCCTTACCACGGAGAACATTAAGCATCGCACTATCCTCTTTGCGCTCTACTCGTCCGGGCTTCGTCTGGCAGAGCTCCTGGCCTTGCGGATCGATGATGTTGCCTGGGATCGCGATCAGCTGTGGGTCCGCGCTGGTAAAGGCAGGAAGGACCGCGTCGTACCGCTTAGCAAGGTCTTAAAATCTTCCCTCCATGATTACTGCGCTGCCTACAAGCCCGTCCAATGGCTGTTTGAAGGGCGCAAGGCTGGCCAGCCCTATAGCCCCCGCAGCATCCAGCAAGTAGTACGCCAGGCGGCCAAGCGGGCTCACATATCACACCGAGTCACTCCGCACACCCTACGGCATTGCTTTGCCACACACCTGCTCGACGGCGGCGTCAGTATCAAACTGATTCAGGAACTCCTGGGGCACAAGGACGTTAAGACTACGATGATCTATGCACACGTTACCACCGAGACACTGATGTCAGTCAAGAGCCCGCTCGACACCCTCGATCTATCGAAAAAAACGAAGTCATGATACAAGATTATGGCGTGTACAAAGAAGTTGTGTGCACTTGTTGAGTAAAAGATGAATGATACGCTTGCATAGTATGAAAGTCCGTATCTCGATGAACAGAACAGGCCATGAGCCGTGGCCCGAACTGCCAGCGTGGCAACGGGATTTGGTTTGGCAGGTCCTCGGGTGGCTTCAATGCCCGGGTCGGGGACGCCCTCAATGCTCGCACGCGTGGAAAAAATAGTCTAAATGTACGTCCTGGGGAAATGGAAGAAATGCACACAACCATGTCTATCTTGACATATCGGCTTAGGATCTGACTACGTTCATGAAAAAACCCATAAGTAGCGATCTGCACAAGGAAGCTTAAAAATACCGAAATTGGCCGATACGTCAGATAGACTAACCGTTGTGCGTCACCCTAAAAACCCACCGCACATTTAGCACATTTGGTTTTTCCGACACTCAAAGCCAACGCTAAAAAACCAAAAGAGCTAAATCACCCACCGCTGACAAAGAAGAATTGTTAAAAACTATAATTAAGTATTTGCTTAAATAAGAAAACTATTTGTATTTTTGCTGCGTTATTAAATCCTAAACAAGGAAATTATGGAAAACAATCAATCGTGTATCCGTGTGTTTGCCGACAAGGTTCAAATAGACAATTGTAGAGAATTACTTCAAACCAACGACAAGGCATTCAGTCAACTGAGTGGACTTTTAGCATTGGCAGGAAACGAAGTAAGGTTAAAAATCTTATTTCTCTTAGAAGAAGAAAACGAACTTTGTCCTTGCGACCTTTCAGACATTCTCGGAATGAGCATCCCTGCCGTTTCGCAACACCTCAGAAAACTAAAAGACGGAAACGTCATTGAAGGTAGAAGAGAAGGACAAACCATTTTCTACTCTTTGAAACAGGAGCAACTTACTTTACTTCGTCCATTTTTTAAACACATCATAAACAATTCAAAAAAGGAAACAGTATGAACAAGAAAAACAACAGACTTGTCGGAGCGGGTGTGCTTTCGGCAGTAGCAGCATCACTTTGCTGCATTACACCTGTATTGGCTCTTATTTCAGGAGCTTCAGGAGTGGCATCTACCTTTTCATGGATGGAACCAGCAAGACCTTATCTAATCGGTATCACCGTTTTGGTATTGGGCTTTGCTTGGTATCAGAAACTCAAACCACGAACAGCCGAAGAAATCCAATGTGATTGCGAAGAAGACGAAAAAAAACCCTTTATGCAGACCAAAACATTCTTGGGAATTGTAACCGTGTTTGCAGCCTTGATGCTCGCTTTTCCAAACTATGCACACATTTTCTATCCTTCAAACGACAACAAGGAAGTTGTAATCGTCAATGCTTCTGACATCCAAACGGTAACTTTTGATGTAAAAGGAATGACTTGCAATGGTTGTGCTTCACACGTAGAAAATGATGTGAACAAATTGCCAGGCATTGTTAAGGTAGATGCGATTTATGAAGAAGCGATTGCCAAAGTAGAATTTGACCAAACCAAAGTGAGTATCGCTCAAATTGAAGAAGCCATCAACGGTACAGGTTACAAAGTGGTTGGCAAGAAATAGTATTTTTTTGCCTTTTGTATTTAAGAACTTAATTAAATAATTACACAATGAAAAAGAATTTAATTCTATTGAGTGCTTTGTTCCTAATTGGAATTGCTCAGCTCAATGCACAATGTTGCAAACCGACTGACAATAAAGCACAAACAGCAAATACAACACAGCAAGAAGGTAAGACCCTGCAACTGAAAATCACGGGAATGACTTGTGCAGGTTGTTCCAACCATATTTCAAATGCCCTCAAAGAAGTGGACGGCATTATTGAACACAAAGTGGAATATCCGGGCGATTTGGCAACCATCCAATACGACCCAAAGAAAACAAATCCTGACGCTATCATCAAGGTTATTGAGCAGACAGGCTATAAAGCCGAAATCATTAAGGAAAATCAAAAAGAGAAATCATTATGAACAAAGAAATAATAAAACTTGACATCATAGGAATGACCTGCGACCATTGTGCAACAGGCATTGAAAAATTACTTTCCAAAAATGAAGGTGTAAAAGAAGCTAATGTGAGCTATCCAAAAGCTACTTGCGAATGTTCTTTTGACCCTACCAAAACCAGCAAAGAAGAAATCATTAATACCATCAACGGCACAAAAAACTATCGTGTAAAAAGTGAAATCCCTGATAATGGAAACAGCGGAATTAATCAATTTGATTTAATCATTATCGGTGGCGGTTCGGCTGCATTTTCGGCAGCAATCAAAGCCGAAAGTTTAGGATTATCGACCTTAATGGTAAACGGTGGTTTGGACTTTGGCGGTACTTGTGTCAACGTGGGTTGTGTGCCTTCTAAAAATCTTATTCGTGCAGGCGAGTCGGCTTATCACGCTACACATTCCAACTTTGAAGGCATCAAGCCAAAAGGAGTTGATATTGATTTCGCTCAAATCATCAAAGACAAGAAAAAATTAGTAGCCACACTTCAAGAGAAAAAATATATGGATGTGGTAAGCGATTTTGAAAACCTGACTATGCTAAAAGGTTGGGCAAAATTCAAAGACAACAAAACCATTTTGGTTGATGGCAAGGAATACAAAGCCTTCAAATTTTTAATTGCTGCGGGAGCTACGACCAACATTCCGAATATTGAAGGATTGGACAAAATTGACTACTTGACCAACGTTTCCCTTTTCGACTTGGAAGAAAAACCCGAAAGCTTGACCATTATGGGAGCAGGTTACATAGGTTTGGAAATTGCAATGGCGTACAATCGTTTAGGCGTTAAAGTCCGAATCATTGAATTTACCGACCGTGTTCTACGGACACAAACCCCAGACATCAGTGAAGCATTGGAAACCCAAATGCGAAAAGAAGGCATTGAAATCTTACCTAATTTCAGAGCCGTGAAATTCGAGAAACAAGCGAATGAAACCATCATTCACTGTAAATGTCCTGACGGTTCATTTACGCAAATTATAGAAAAAGGTAAGGTAGTAATTGCCACAGGCACAAAAGCCAATACAAGCCAATTAGGGTTAGATAACATTGGTTTGGAACTCACCAAAAGCGGACATATCGCTGTGAATGAAAAAATGGAAACCAATCTACCTAACATTTACGCAGCAGGTGACGTAACCAACACCCCTGCATTTGTTTATACAGCCGCTTTTGAAGGTAAAATTGCCGTTGAAAATGCGTTCTCAGGAACAGATAATAAAGCCGATTATTCTTCTTTACCTTGGGTGGTGTTTACTGACCCACAAATTGCAGGGGCAGGTTTAGATGAAGCACAGGCAGAATCAAAAGGCATTCCGTTTGAAGTGTCAAAATTGGAATTGAAAGACGTACCGAGAGCCATAGCAGCCAACGACACAAGGGGTTTCATCAAACTCATTCGTAACTCGGAAACTGACAAACTTATAGGTGCAAGAGTAGTCGCACCCGAAGGTGGAGAACTCATACAACAATTAAGTATGGCAATCAAATACGGAATAATGGTGAAAGACTTAGCAGACAGTTTCTACCCTTATTTGACTTTGGGAGAAGGTATAAAATTAGCAGCAATAACTTTCGGAAAAGACGTATCAAAATTAAGTTGCTGTGCCAGTTAATCCGCCCCAAAGGCACACACTCTTGCAAGTCGCACCAGCCAACGCTTGACCAAAACTTGCAAGAGAGAGTGCCTTCCCTACCCCAAAAAATCCTACCTTTGAAAATTTACTAAACCGACTGAAAATAAAGGGCGAACGCACAACATTGTGTATAAGCAATAGCGGGTGAAGTGGTAAAATCAAGGTCTGTGCTTTTAATAAGCTTTGTGCTAAACTGAAAGGTTTGTACTTTCAAATCCGCTACTGCTCATACACGAAACCGTTAGAGGCAACTAAATCAAAAAATTAGATAATGTTTGGACTATTTAAAAAGAATCAAAAGCAAAAACCAAAATGGTCTCCATTCGATACCGTAGAAGAACACGAAAAATTCGAATCCTTGGTGTCTGAGTATTTTAATTCGAAAAGTATAAAGCACCAAATCGTTGATGGAATTGTGAAAGTACCAAACAAGGAGTTCGGATTAAATGAATTGGGACTATCGAACATAGCACAGTACTGCAAAAACGAAGGTCCATCAAAATTCAAAGAACATATAGCGGGACATTTCGAAACTCTAGTAAGAGGATACGAATTCAATAAGACATTTGACATAATTAAGGCTGATTACAACAAAGTCAAAAAATATATAGGGGTAAGATTGTACAATCAATCGTATATAAAACAAATAGGAATCGATAAAACTGTCGGCAAGTCTCTTGGTGGTAATATTTATGCAATGCTTATATATGATCTCCCAGATACAGTAACAAGCGTTCCTCCTAAAGAAACTGAAGACTGGCAGATTTCCAAAGAAGAAATCTGGAATAATGCATTAGAAAATTCACTTGCAAACTATCCTCCCAATATTTTGAACCGGGAATTACAAGGAATAAGTTTTAAAACAGTTGAAGAAGATCATTTTTTCTCACCAAACATCGTGTTCAACATATCAAAATACCCAGATTTGATTGGCGAAAAAGGTTCATTAATATCAATGCCTACGAGACACATTGTCATAATATATCCAATCAATGACTTGAATGTGATGAACGCTTTAAATACTCAAATTCAAGTTACACATGGAGTCAGTACGAAAGGTCCCGGAACATTAAGTAAATGGTATATTTTGGTACTACAATGGAGAACTAAAAGAGCAGCCTTCAAAAATTGAAGATGGCAAATTAGTATTTACACCCACAGAAGAATTTGTAAATATGTTAAATCAAATGCAAAAATAGCAGCCTCTAACATGCCGTGACCGCGCCAGCCACCCTAACGGGATGGCCGTCGGGTACGGCCGGGACGTTGTGTGCACTTGTTGAGTAAAAGATCAATGATACGCTTGCATAGTATGAAGGTCCGTATCTCGACGAACAGAACAGGCCATGAGCCGTGGCCCGAACTGCCAGCGTGGCAACGGGATTTGGTTTGGCAGGTCCTGGGCTGGCTTCAATGCCCGGGTCGGGGACGCCCTCAGTGCTCGCACGCGTGGAAAAAATCGTGTAAATGTACGTCCTGGGGAAATGGAAGAAATGCACACAACCATGTCTATCTTGACATATCGGCTTAGGATCTGACTTCGTTCATGAAAAAACCCATAAGTAGCAATCAGCACAAGGAAGCTTAAAAACACCGAAATTGGCCGATACGTCAGATAGACTCACCGTTGTCTGCAAGAATGAGATACAAACATGACGAATCTCAATAAAACATATCATAAAGGGAGGTACCGCAGCGGTGAGTGGGCTAAACATCTTCGACCGTACCTGAAGCGGTTAGGCAACAAGAGATTCAGGAAGATTGCTGTTAATCTCGAGGAGTGTGAAATCGACAAACTCAATCGATACAAAAAGAAAGTGGGTCGACGCAAGATCAAAGTGAAGCTAACCCTAAAGATTCATGGGGACTCCAAAGTGTCACACTACAAAAGCTTCAGAAGGATGAAAGATGCGCACAATTCAGTTTCTAGACCAAATGTCATAGGATATCAGTTTCTTAATGACGATTGACAACGAGGAAATTAGGATAATACTATCAGTAACCACACTACGAATGGACAATAACGAAGTAAAGTCGCACCTGGAACGTCAAACTGGCATGAATGAGGGAATAACCATTGCTTGCACACGAAAGAATTGAAAACCTGCAGACAACAATGTGCAGCACGATATGCCTCCCCTTCGGTCGTCACATCGGCTGCACTGACCGTTGCGTGCAATCATGGGACTATAAAAGAATTATGACAACCAGTGGAAATTTGAACTATGATTGGATTAAGGGTCCCGAGCCTGGATCAACAGCAGGGCTGTGGATGAGCGCAGTGAACTTTGGCCTGGCAAGTTCAAGCCTTGCTCCAACGGCGGGCAGGGACGCCCTAGGTGCTCGCCCTGCTGGTAAGAAAATGGCGGACATGGGGACGTCCTGGGCACGGGAAGGACTGCACACAACCTTGCCTATCGTGACATGCCGGGCCTTAAGCATCACGGTGAACACATTGCACGAGCTATGCTATTGAACAAGATGAAGATTAAAACCACCTCAACGGCACGTCAGATAGACTGACCGTTGCGTGCAATCATGGGACTATAAAAGCATTATGACAACCAGTGGAAATTTGAACTATGATTGGATTAAGGGTCCCGAGCCTGGATCAACAGCAGGGCTGTCAATGAGCGCGCTGAACTTTAGCCTGGCAGGCTCAGGCCTTGCTTCAACGGCGGGCAGGGACGCCCTAAGTGCTCGCCCTGCTGGTAAGAAAATGGCGGATATGGGGACGTCCTGGGCACGGGAAGGACTGCACACAACCTTGCCTATCGTGACATGCCGGGCCTTAAGCATCACGGTGAACACATTGCACGAGCTATGCTAATGAACAAGATGAAGATTAAAATCCCCTCTACGGCACGTCAGATAGACTGACCGTTATCTGGGATTAGGGACTCCACTCCAGTAAGATACTGTGGCCTACCGCAATTCTAAATTCAAGATCACCAGATTGGAATCACCTCAAAGAGACGACGGTCCCACAGTGAAGCACAGGATAGGCATTGAACTCAATCAGCCAAACAGGTGTTGCCCTTTAGTGAAACATTCGTAACTTTGATGGGTGAACACCTCAAGTAAGTTTAGGACTATCGTCCGATATAGGGACTACTTTGATCGGTTCTTTGACAAACAGCGAACGAAGGTCAAGCAGAAGATAATCTGGACCTTGGAACTCATCGAGGACATCGAACATGTTCCTGAGAAATATCTGAAGCACCTCAGTGGTACAGACGGGCTATATGAAGTTAGGGTACAACATGGAAGAGACATTTTTCGAATTTTCTGCTTCTTTGACAGCGATAAACTTGTCGTTTTGATGAACGGATTTCAAAAGAAGACACAGCGAACACCAAAGAGACTTATTGAAAAGGCAAAACTCATAAAGGGGGAATATGAAAAAGAAAAGTGAAAATCTGGGAACCTTAGAAGAACTGAAGGTTCAACATTTTGGCCGACGTGGAACACCTGCAAGAGAGGAACTGGAAGAAGGATACCAAAATTTCAAAATTGGAGTGCTGCTGCAAGAGGCAAGACTGAAGAGAGGAATGACCCAACAAGAACTTGCGGACAAGGTTGGAACCACAAAATCCTACATATCCAAGATCGAAAACAATGTAAAGGAGGCGAGACTGTCAACCCTCCAGAAAATTGTCGAACTTGGATTCGGCGGACAAGTGCTAGTTTCAATCAAATTGGGGTGAAGAAAAATCCCAGATAACAATGTGCAGCACACCATGCCTTCCCTTCGGTCGTCACGGCGGCTGCACCGACCGTTGCGTGCACTTATTGCATAGAAGAGGAATGAGGCAATTGCAAAGTCTGAAGCTCCATATCTCGACGAAGAGAACAGGCCATGAGCCACCGGTCGGGATTGCCAGCGCGGAAACGGGATTTGGTTTGGCAGGTCCTCGGATGGCTTCAGTGCCCGGGTCGGGGACGCCCTCAATGCTCGCCCTCGTGGAAGAGCGGAGAACATGTACGTCCGGGGAAAGGAAGAAAATGCACGCAACCGTGCCTATCGTGACATATCGGCTTAGCTATGATCACCGTTCAAACGAAAGCACATAATCAAGCAATGAGCACAACGAAGCTTAAAAACACCGAAAATGGCCGATACGTCAGATAGACTGACCGTTGCTAGCCATATGGAAGCTCCAAAGACATGAGGCAAGAGACTTTCAAGATACCGCAACAAGATGCTCTCATCCTTGACCTCGATGTGGGGAAGGACCTTGATTACGTCTATGTCAACAACAAAGGGCTTGTCGGTACAAGAGACGGGAACTTTACACCCGAAGTAAGACCAAAGCACCCCATGGTCCGATTCTTCACTAATAACTCCATACTGCTCGTCGATGGCAGGACAACAGCCAATACAAATGGCTGGCTATACTCCAGATCAGGAAAACTCACAAACACCTACTATTTCGGTGATGGAATTCAAGACCTTGAAGTTGTCTCGGGGCGCATAGCTGTAACTTACTTTGATGAGGGAGTCTTTGGTAGAGATGGACCAAACGACGAGGGTTTGGCGATATTTGATGAAAATGGAGAGCTACTATTTGGATACAACAGCAGATACGGAGAAATTAGAATTTCAGATTGCTACTGCTGCTGCAAACACGGAACAAATCGTTTACTCCTTTTCCCGTATGTTGAATTCAACCTAATCGAATTTAATGTTGACACGTTTGAAGAAACTTACTCCATGGTTCCCAACGAACTTAATGGAAGCAGTGCCATTACTTCAACCAAGAACTCGATAGTATTCTATTCACCCTACCATAGTCGATATGCTCTTCTGGAATGGTTATGCCATACGAACTCAATCACCCTTAAGGGGCATCATTCAGGTGGGCTAAGAGGCTTGAAAAACGGTCAATTTCTCTCTGTCGGAGAACAGGGTTTTACAATAGTGAACATCAGTGAATACGGCTAGCAACAATGTCTATCATGACATGCCGGCCTTGCAGGTGAGCACGATGAAGAGAATGGACAAAACTGGGCTAATGAACAAGAAGAAGATCAAAATCACCGAAACTTGCCGGCACGTCAGATAGACTAACCGTTGTACCTCATTAGGAATATAATCTTTTGCTTACCTTTAGCGTTAGTAGTAACGTAAAAGATGATTAAATCCTTTGGAGATGCTGAAACCGAGAAGATTTGGCAGGGAACTCGTTCGGCGAAGCTGCCAACTCAAATCCAGCAGGTTGCTCGAAGGAAGCTGAGAATGATTAACAATGCCGCGACCACCAACGATCTACGAATCCCTCCTGGGAACCGGTTGGAGAAGTTGAAGGGTGATCTGAGGAATCACTACAGCATCAGAATCAATGAACAATGGCGAATCGTCTTCATTTGGAAACTATCGGATGCTTACGAAGTAAAAATAGTGGACTATCATGGCTAGACTAAAGAACATTCATCCCGGTGAAGTGCTGCTCGAAGAATTCTTGCAACCCATGGGCATAAGTGCCTATAAACTATCTAAGGATGTGGGAATCCCTCAGACAAGAACCAGTATGATCATAAAGGGAAATCGAAGAGTTACAGCTGACACGGCTTTGAGACTCTCG
Organism: Saprospiraceae bacterium; assembly: GCA_965223165.1. Lineage (GTDB taxonomy): Bacteria > Bacteroidota > Bacteroidia > Chitinophagales > Saprospiraceae > JABDMH01. The sequence goes on from CBDCVQ010000003.1 coordinate 320,914, forward strand.
AAGTACTTTGGAACCTCAGCTAAGTTCTGGTTGGGATTACAAAATGACTTTGATCTTGAAGAGGAGAAAACCAAACTCAGCAAAGAACTGGACGAAATTGAAGCAGTGAATTGAACAACGAGGTACAACCTTGTGCAGCACACCATGCCTTCCCTTCGGTCGTCACGGCGGCTGCACTCACCGTTCTATGCCAGCTAAAACCCACCCGCAAAAGCAAAGAGTGCTATCGCACACATTGCTTTTTTTGCTAGACTCATTAAAATGAAGAAGATAAATGATGAACGAAAAAATCGAAAATAAATTAAACAAAAGGCACATAAAGCCTACGGCAATGCGAATCCTCGTATTACAGTACTTGATGGAACAAGACAAAGCAGTGTCTTTACAAAGCATTGAAAACGCTTTTGAAGCGGCCGATAAATCAACACTTTATCGTACACTTAAAACTTTTGAAAAAAACAAATTAGTCCATACCATTGATGATGGTACGAAACAATTAAAATATGCTCTGTGTTTAGAAAGTTGTGAATGTGAAACCATTGATCAACACTATCATTTTCATTGTACAAAGTGTCAAAACACCTTTTGCCTCACCAATCAAAACGTACCGAAAATAGAATTACCTAAAAACTTCAAAATGCAGCAAGCCAATATGGTTATCAAAGGACTTTGTGGAGATTGTAATCGATAAACTTTGCAAGTGGGTTGCAGAGAACTTGTCCTATCTTTGCAAAGTTATATGAGATTATTTTCATTCATATTATCAATTTATGTGTTGGCATTGTCGGTTGTGCCTTGCTCGGATGGCATTGCCCATAAGCTTGATGATGTAGATGCAAATATAGAAGTATCTCAAACCGAACACGACCATAATCCTTCGGACCACAGTGATTATTGCACTCCATTTTGCTCTTGTTCTTGTTGTGGTTCACTCACTACAGTACCTACTGGTCACCAAATTGGCGAAGTAAAAATCTTGGCTTCAACTACCTACTTATTTCCTTACAAATTCGATTACTCCTCTGACTATACCGAAGGAGTCTGGCACCCGCCTGTCTATTGTTGATTCCATTTTCAGGGGAGTACTATGCCCATTTCAAACATAGTACAGGTTTTAACATAAGCAAAGTCATAATCAATGTTCGATAAAATAATTGCTTATTCCGTGCGGAATAAGTTTGTCATAGGGCTACTGGTGGCCGCCCTTATTGTCTGGGGTCTATTTTCATTCAGACAGCTACCCATAGATGCTGTCCCTGATATAACCAATAATCAGGTGCAGGTCATAACCCTATCGCCTACACTTGCCACGCAAGAAGTAGAGCAGTTCATTACCACACCTGTTGAACTTTCACTACAAAGTCTTCAAAGAACAGAAGAAATAAGGTCTATTTCCCGGTTTGGGCTTTCAGTAGTAACTGTGGTGTTTGAAGAAAACTACGATATATATTTAGCAAGGCAGTTGGTTGGTGAAAGACTAAAAGAAGCTCAGGAAGCCATTCCAAAAGGATTAGGCACTCCCGAAATGGCACCACTTTCTACAGGCTTGGGAGAAATTTATCAATATGTAGTCCGACCAATAGAAGGGTACGAAAGCAAGTATTCAGCTTCTGAATTACGGAGCATACAAGACTGGATTGTAAAAAGGCAACTTTTAGGAATAGAAGGTGTAGCCGAAGTAAACTCGATGGGTGGCTACTTAAAACAATACGAAGTTGCTGTAGATCCTAACGTATTAAAATCCGTAGGTGTAAGTATCTCTGAAATTTTCTCAGCACTCGAAAAGAGCAATGAGAATACAGGTGGTGCTTACATAGAGAAAAACTCAAGTGCCTATTACATTCGGTCAGAAGGACTGGCTAAGTCATTAGATGATATTGGGAACATTGTTGTCAGAAATGACAGTGGGACTCCCGTATTGGTGAAAGATGTGGCAAATGTGCAATTTGGTAAAGCTCCAAGATACGGAGCTTTGGTTCGGGATGGTGAAGAAGTAGTAGGTGGAAAGGTAATGATGTTTAAAGGAGCTAACTCCGCTCAGGTTACAGAATTGATTAAAGAACGGGTTACGCAAATTCAAAAATCGCTACCCGAAGGTGTTGTTGTAGAGCCTTATCTGGTCAGGGACAAGTTGGTCAGCACCGCTATTGGCACGGTCAAGAAAAACTTAATTGAAGGTGGACTTATTGTCATTTTCATATTGGTTTTACTGCTGGGAAATTGGAGAGCAGGCCTTATTGTAGCCTCTGTAATTCCCTTAGCAATGTTATTTGCGGTTTCAATGATGAATGTGTTCGGCATATCTGCCAATCTAATGAGTCTTGGAGCAATAGACTTCGGACTCATTGTAGATGGTGCAGTAATCATAGTTGAAGCCATTGTTCACAGATTGCACCTCAGAAAAGCAGGCAGTTCTTTAACCCAGTCTGAAATGGATGATGAAGTAATTGGCTCCTCACAAAAAATTAGAAGCTCGGCTGCCTTTGGAGAAATTATAATCCTAATGGTCTATATACCCATTTTGGCCTTAGTAGGTATAGAAGGTAAAATGTTTAAGCCAATGGCTCAAACCGTAATGTTGGCCATAGCGGGGGCATTGATTCTATCACTTACCTACGTGCCAATGATGGCAGCTTTGGTGCTTAGTAAAAGAGTAGTCAACAAGAAAACCATTTCAGATAAAATCATTGCATTTTTTCAAAACCTATACCGTCCAATTTTAAATGTTGCTTTTAGATTAAAAACACTATTTGTAGGAGCAACAATAGTTCTTTTTCTAATAAGTGTTTTTGTCTTTAGCAGAATGGGCGGAGAGTTTATTCCAACACTGGAAGAAGGAGATTTAGCCTTGCAGCACATTCTACCGTCAGGAAGTTCATTATCGCAAAGTGTAGAAACGGCTAAAATGATTCAAAACAAATTGTTGAATGATTTTCCTGAAATCGAAGATGTGGTTGTAAATATTGGAGCAGCGGAAATACCTACAGACCCAATGCCCGTAGAAATAGGTGATTACGTATTAGTAATGAAACCAAAATCAGAATGGAATTCGGCAAAAAATAGAAAAGAGATGTTTGAAAAAATGGAAGAGTCGCTCGAAGCTATTCCGGGTGTTGGTTTTGAATTTTCTCAGCCTATACAATTACGTTTTAATGAATTGATGACAGGCTCAAAAGCTGATATTGCCATCAAATTGTTTGGTCAGGATTTGGATTTGCTCTACCAAAAAGCTACGAAAGCCGAACAAATAATTAAGCAATTAGATGGTGTAGGTACGGTCAATGTGGAACAGACCATTGGAATGCCACAGGTGATGATTACCTATGATTATAATAAAATGGCTCAATATGGCCTGCACGTCCAGGATGTGAATCAAATTGTACGTTCGGCATTTGCAGGTGAAAAGGCAGGTATTGTTTATGAAGGAGATAAGCGATTTGATTTGGTCGTTCGATTAGATGCACAGAATAGAGTGGGAATAGATGATGTCGAGCATTTATTTATCACCCTTGATAATGGAAGTCAAGTACCATTGAATAGTGTGGCCAATGTAGAACTGATAAATGCTCCAATGCAAATTTCGAGAGAGAATACCAATAGAAGAATCGTCATAGGCGTAAATGTGGGCAATACAGATGTAGAGTCTTTAGTAGAAAAAATACAATCTGAATTAGACGGTAAAATAGAACTACCTGCCGGATATTATTTTACCTATGGCGGCCAGTTTGAAAACTTAAAGGCTGCCAATGCGAGATTATCTATAGCCGTACCTATTGCCTTGGCACTCATATTTATATTACTCTATTTCACATTCGGTTCGGTTTCTCAGGCCTTATTGATTTACACCGCCATTCCGCTATCCGCTATTGGCGGTATATGGGCATTACAACTCAGGGGCCTACCCTTTAGTATCTCTGCCGGAATCGGTTTTATAGCATTATTTGGAGTAGCAGTATTGAACGGTATTGTTCTGATCGGGTATTTCAATCAACTAAAAAAAGAAGGAATGACAGATATAAAAGAAAGAATATGGACAGGAACAAGAGTTAGGCTAAGGCCTGTATTAATGACTGCGGCTGTAGCTTCATTGGGTTTTTTACCTATGGCAATATCAACTTCCGGTGGTGCTGAAGTACAAAGACCCTTAGCAACTGTTGTAATCGGTGGTTTAACAACGGCCACATTTTTAACCCTGGTTATTTTACCTATACTATATTATTGGTTGGAAAAATGGTCATTACGAAAGAAGAACAATAGTACAGGATTCAAGAAAGCAGCACTTGGTATTTTTCTATGTATTGGTTTGACTATTGGTGTTCAAGCACAGCAACGTGCTCTGGATTTGGATAGTGCGATTGCCATAGCTATTGATAATCACCCCAATATAAAAGCGGCTGACTTGACTATTCAAAAGGAGCAATCGCTTCAGGAACTGAAATACAATCTCGGTACTACCGAAATTTCTTATCAGGGAGATGGGTTGTTTGATAGAGATTTTGGACAACAAGTAAATCAAATAGGTGTGGTTCAAAACATACCAAATCCAGGGATTGTAAAGGCTCAAAACCAATTGCAAAACGAACTGGCCACTCAAAGTATTTATGCTAAACAAATCACGGAAAATGAATTAAAATGGCAAGTCCGGCAGTTATACGCAGACATTCAATTTCAAAAAGAACTCAATAAACTCTACACCAATCTAACTGACACCTATGCAGAGTATCAAAGAAAGGCAGAAGTTCGAGTGAATGCCGGAGCAGCTAATCCTATTGAATCGCTAACCTTAAAATCGAAACAGCAAGATTACAATTTGCTTCAAAGGCAAAGCAGTATGGTAATTACAAATCTTGAAAAACAATTTCAGATACTTCTTAATATAGATGAGCCGGTAACTACCATTGATAGCATTTTTAAGGTGACTTACCTGGAAGAATACGATAGTCTCGACAATCCTTTTCTTCTTCAAAGCAAGCAAGCCATTGCTGTAGAAAATGCACGGATCGGGGTAATGCAATCTGAACTGAAACCTGACTTTAATGTAGGTTACGCTGCCCAGAGATTCAATGAAGGTGGATGGCTCAATGCCTTTCAGGTTGGCGTTTCACTGCCCTTGTTTAATGGGCAAGCTAAAAAAAGAATTGAAGCCCAACGAATGCAACTTGACATTGGAGAGTTTCAATATCAAGGTAAAGTCTTAACCCTAAAGCAGGAACAAATAGCAGCTAAAAATGCAGTCAGTCTCTATCAGGAAGGAATCGGTTTTTACAATCAGCAATTAAATACAATCAATCCTGAAATGATACGGATTAGCCAACTCAATTATCAGGAAGGCGAGATTTCATATTTGGAGTTATTAAACGCCTTACAATTAATGGCAGCAAACAATAAGAATTATTGGGAGCAGATAAAAGCTCATAATAAAGCCGTTGCTGATTATCAATTTCTTTCAAACCAGTAAAAGATATAAAATGAATAAAATAACATATATAATAGTATTCGCAACATTAACCGTTTTCACTTTTTCTTGCGGTCATAAGCATAGCGAAGGTGACGGACACAACCACGGAACAGAATCAAATACACATTCAGAAGCAGATGGACATAGTCACGGTGATGAAGAAGAGCATAGGAAAGGGTTATTTCTTACAAAACAGCAGGCAGCAACCATAGGCTTGGAATTTGGAGAACTATCGTCTATCAAAATAAATGACTTTATAAAGGCCACTGGTACTTTAGGGTTGCCACCTAATGCTTATTCGTCTGTTTCCGCCAAAGCCAACGGAATTATTAAAAGTTCTAAGAAGTATGTGGAAGGAGACTATGTAAAAAAAGGGAGTGTAATTGCCTACTTGGAGAATCCTGATTTTATCAAAACACAACAAGAGTATTTGGAAACAATTGCTCAACTCAAATTGAAACGATTGGATGTAGAACGACAAAGAACTTTAGTAGAAGCCAATGCAGGTGTTACGAAAAACCTACAAAATGCAGAAGCTGAAGTAGCCGTCTTAGAAGCCAAGTCCACGGGTCTCTCAAAGCAACTTGGTTATTTAGGCATTTCAACTTCTCAACTCACCACAAGTTCTATTCGTCAGCAAATTGCCATTGTCGCTCCTATGAGTGGTTATATTTCAAAAATAAATTTCCATAATGGAATGTATGCTCAATCTTCCGTTTCCTTAATGGACATTATTTCCACTGAACACCTACACTTAGAATTGGATGTGTTTGAAAAAGACATTTCAAGGATTAAAAAAGGACAAAATATCACTTATACCGTTCCTGCTCTTGGACAGACTATTTATAAAGGTGAAATAAGCGTACTGGGTAAAGAATTTAATGCGAACACCAAAACAGTTCGTGTTCACGGACATTTAGAAGGTACAAAACCAGCATTCGTTAAAGACTTATTCGTAAATGCAAAAATATGGCTCAACGACATTACCACGACTGCCTTACCCGAAAAAGCCATAATTCGGGATGGAGAGAATGGATTCATATACGCTGCGAAAAACGATAGCGATATAATCGAATTTGAATTTAAAAAACTAAATGTAGTTATAGGTGCTTCGGATAATGGATTTACTGCTGTCAAACTGATCGACACCATTCCTGAAGGAATGCAAATCGTGACCAAGGGAGCCTACTACGTTTATGCACAATCCAAAGCAGGAGAATTAGAACACGAACATTAAGAAATTGACTATGTGTTTATTCCTATTTCTAATTATATATTTCTTTTTAGTTTTTTTTCTTAGGTCTTTTCTGCTTTGGAAGAAAACCAAAATAAATCCATTGACTTTCAATAAAGGAGATGACGCTCACGGCTATAATGGAAAAGTATTTGCCTTTATTTCTTTGCTTGAATTGATTGTAGTTTCAATTAATGCATTTGTCCCTTTTTGGCTCAAATACCTACTTCCCTTCTGGTACTTGGAATTTAACGTACTTAAATATGTGGGATGGGGACTCTTGTTTTTATCGCTCATTGTGGTATGGTTAGCTCAGTCCAATATGCGAGATTCCTGGCGTATTGGAATAGACGAAGAAAACAAGACAGTATTAGTAACAGATGGCTTTTTCTCATTTTCTCGCAATCCCATTTTTTTGGGTATTATGATTGCCAATGTGGGCTTATTCCTTGTGCTACCAAATGCATTTACGTTGCTCATTGTGGCACTATCCACTTTAAGTATCAATACACAAATTAGACTGGAAGAAGATTTTCTATTAAAGGAGTTTGGTGAAAAGTTCTTGAATTACCGAAAGACAGTGAACCGATGGATTACATTAAATCAAAAATAAATGAAACAAACCAAACATAAGCATATATACGACAGTCAAGGCAGACAAATATGTTGCTCATTAGAAGAAAAAATAGATGCTAAAACACCACCACCTTTATTAAAAGCCGAGCATAGCGAAGATGAAGGTCACGATCATTCGCACGACCACTCGCATAGCCATTCTCTTGATGGTTGGAAAGCATATCTGCCTGCCATAATCAGTTTTATTTTGTTAATAGCAGGAATAATCCTTGATTATTTTGATGTAGCTTTTTTCAAAGAATGGATAAGAGTAGCTTGGTATGTTGCAGCTTATATTCCTGTTGGCTTTCCTGTAATTAAAGAAGCCATTTTGGCACTTAGTAAGAGAGAAGTTTTCACCGAATTTTTCTTAATGAGTATTGCCACTATTGGAGCTTTTGCCATTGGTGAATATCCTGAAGGTGTTGCAGTAATGCTGTTCTATGCCGTGGGCGAACTATTTCAAAGTGCTGCTGTAAAGAGAGCCAAAAACAATATCAAATCTCTTTTGGATGTAAGACCGAAGATTGCCAATGTATTGAGAAACGGTCATTATGAAACCATAAATCCCAACGATGTAGCCATAGGTGAAACTATACAGGTGAAAGTAGGTGAAAAAGTACCACTGGACGGAATACTGCTTTCTGACAAAGCCAGTTTCAACACGGCTGCCTTAACAGGTGAAAGCAAGCCCCAGAGTAATCTACAAGGGGAAAACGTATTAGCAGGTTCAATTAATTTAGAAAGTGTTGTAGATATAGAAGTCACTAAATTGTTCAACGATAGTTCAGTGTCGCGAATATTGGAATTGGTACAGAATGCAACTTCAAAAAAAGCAAAAACAGAATTGCTCATTAGAAGATTGGCCAAAATCTATACTCCAATTGTGGTTTACCTGGCAATAGCGATATGTTTTCTACCATACTTTTTTGTGGATGACTATGTATTCCAGGATTGGTTATATAGAGCATTGATTTTCTTGGTTATTTCTTGCCCTTGTGCTTTGGTTATTTCTATCCCATTGGGCTACTTCGGTGGTTTAGGAGCAGCTTCTAAAAATGGTATTTTATTTAAAGGGGCAAAATACTTGGATGAACTCAAAGAAGTGAATACCGTAATGATAGATAAGACGGGAACAGTAACAAAAGGAGTTTTCAAAATCAATGAAGTCAAGCCATTTAATGGATGGACCGATCAAACGCTAATGCCTGTGATCTTAGCCATAGAATCAAAGTCCACTCACCCCATTGCTAAAGCCATAATGGAGTATCAAACCAATGAATCAATTCCCGAATCTACCGAAGTAAAGGAAATAGCAGGAAAAGGATTAAGGGGCATAGTAGATGGCAAAAAAATTGTTGTTGGAAATCAAAAATTGATGCAGCAGTTCAATATTTCTACGCCTAAAGAAACAGAGTCCATTGTGGAGTCAGTTGTTTTAATAGGAATTGATGAAGAATTTGCAGGCTATGTAACTATTGCAGATGAGATAAAAGAAGATGCTAAACAGTCTATAGGAAAACTGAAAAGCAACGGAATTAGCGAATTTATGATGCTTTCTGGTGATAAGGACAGTATCACCCAAAAGGTAGCGACACAACTGGAAATTGAAAAGGCAAAAGGTGGATTGCTACCTGAAGACAAACTCGATGAAGTCGAAAAACTAAAAAAAGATGTAGCTAAAAAAATTGCATTCATTGGTGATGGTATCAATGATGCTCCTGTATTAGCGGCCAGTGATGTAGGTATTGCTATGGGGGCTATGGGTGCTGATGTGGCTATAGAAACAGCAGATGTTATCATTCAAACCGACCAACTTTCAAAAGTCAGCACCGGTATTCAAATTGCTAAATCCACACAAAGAATCATTTGGCAAAATATATATCTTGCCTTTGGCGTAAAAATCCTGGTTTTAATTGGCGGGACTTTAGGTCTGGCTACAATGTGGCAGGCAGTCTTTGCAGATGTAGGCGTTGCTTTATTAGCTATTTTAAATGCTGTTCGATTGCAAAAGATGGATTGGGAGTAAGTCCTACAAAGCAAACCCAAATCACAGCACATTGCAATCCTCGTTCCTGCGGTTGCAAAGAGCTGTGAGCCACCGCAAATCAAAACGAATGAAGAAAGCCGGCATAGAACAATGTATAAGAAATAATAGCCGAAGTAGAAATAAATTTGAAGTGTATATCCCGCAGAAAACTTTGTCTTAAATTTGAAGTGTGTGGCTCCGCAGTCGGCTACTATTCTTATACTAACCGTTATCCTGCATTACGACAAACTGCTCAATAAATGAAGCTTTCACATATTGGCGGTATTGCACTGTTAATGATAGGCATATGGTTTCTCGTCGCCGCTCTCAGAGACAAGGAAGTAGGCTATTGGAGATTGTATTCTCAATCACAAGATCTAGGAACTGCAATCTTTTCAATACTCTTAGGCTTGTTGCTACTCCTGGACAGAGTCGAATTCTGACGAGAAAAGGCCTTATGAATCGACATCACTACGCCACCAATGAGCCTCCGAATGAAAACGACAGCGAACCGTATTGGGAATTTCGTAAAGGACCAAAATTTTAACTTCATAGATCAGTTCGAAAGGAATAATAGGCGGTAACGTATTTCAACATAAGGACACGAGCCTTTCAAAAAGAAGCCAACAGATCAACTTGAAACTAAGAACATACTGTGGAACTTGTCAAGCTGCCAATCCAGTCAATGATCATGGCATATTGCTTCGACGCGACCTACAGACTAAACACGGCGCGATGATCCACTTCTCATGCAGAAGATGCGAATCCCCCAATTCAGTTAGTGTAAATCGCGTTTATGCGATTGAACCCAAACTCCCGTTATTCATCTGCATTGTGCTTGGATTTGGCGTCATCGCTGGGGGAATCCTCATTCGGCCGAAGAGCGAACTTTCCCTAATTTGGTCAACAGCTGTCGGCGCATGCATTCTCTCAGCAGGCTTCCTTGCCAATTTGTCCGCGAATGCACGGACTTTCAATAAATCCTTTGCATAATGTGCAACGATAGTCAAAGTAAAGAAAATGACAACGCAGGATAACAATGCGCATGATGCCATGCTGACGCCCTTCGGGGTCAGCACGTCACATGCACTTACCGTTGGTGGTCATTGCGATGATTACAGTTGACTAATTAAGCAACGTTTTGTAGATTTGTTGAAATGTTCCTATGCCCACGATCTTTGTTCTCGACTCAATCAAGATCATGATTTTCTTTGATGATCACAGTCCTCCACACTTCCATGCTGTCTATAACGAACACGAGGAATTGATCATCATTCCAACACTAGAGTCACTAAAAGGGAGATTACCCAAGAATCAAAGAAAGAAACTGACAGAATAGGCAAGCAGGCATTTGGATTTTGTAATCAGCAAATGGAACGAATTCAATCCAGATAATACAATATGAAAGGACTCAGAAAAATACCCCGGATTCTTAAGATCAATCGAGTGAGAGGTTATACTATTTCCTGCCTATTCAGTAATGGCGAATCTCGAGTGATTGATTTTAAGAAGTTCTTTACCAAAAAGAAATTAAGAAGAAATCATCCAGCAATAAAACTACTAAACGACCTAAAGGAATTTCGCAAGGTTGAGATTATTGAAAATACCATAGGCTGGAAAAATATAGGAATAAAGTCCAAAGATATTGATGGAAATGAACAATTCTATTATTTTGATCTAGATCCAATAGTCCTATATGAAAATAGTGAACCTGATAAATCGAGATCTTTAAAAATCGGACAGATGATCAGAACTGAGAGAAAGAGAGCAGGTCTCACTCAAGATGAACTGGCCAAAAGAAGTGGCACAAGTAAACACTACATCTCGAGACTTGAGAATGATAAATCGGACATTGAACTTCTCACCTTAAAGAAAATCATAGAAGCAGGATTGGGAAAAGATTTAAAGATTGAGATTGATTAAGCAGGTTTGGCTTAACGACCACCAACATTGCATGAGCTCGCAATAGCGGGCAAAGTAACAACCGTGTTGAAATAATGTTGAACTTAGATTAAAGTATAAAGCCGGTAAGGACTGACGGATTGAAAGCCCGCTACTGCGGCTATGCGGAACCGTTGCGTGCAATCATGGGACTATAAAAGAATTATGACAACCAGTGGAAATTTGAACTATGATTGGACTAACCGTCCCGAGCCTGGATCAACAGCAGGGCTGTGGATGAGCGCAGTGAACTTTGGCCTGGCATGTTCAGGACTTGCTTCAACGGCGGGCAGGGACGCCCTAGGTGCTCGCCCTGCTGGTAAGAAAATGGCGGAGATGGGGACGTCCTGGGCGCGGGAAGGACTGCACACAACCTTGCCTATCGTGACATGCCGGGCCTTAAGCATCAGGGTGAACACATTGCACGAGCTATGCCAATGAACAAGATGAAGATTACAATCACCTTAACGGCACGTCAGATAGACTGACCGTTGCGTGCAATCATGGGACTATAAAAGAATGATGACAACCAGTGGAAATTTGAACAATGATTGGACAAACCGTCCAGAGCCTGGCTCAACAGCGGGGCTGTCAATGAGCGCAGAGAACTTTGGCCTGGCAGATTCAGGCCTTGCTTCAACGGCGGGCAGGGACGCCCTAGGTGCTCGCCCTGCTGGTAAGAAAATGGCGGACATGGGAACGTCCTGGGCACGGGAAGGACTGCACACAACCTTGCCTATCGTGACATGCCGGGCCTTAAGCATCACGGTGAACACTTTGCACGAGCTATGCTAATGAACAAGATGAAGATTAAAACCACCTCAACGGCACGTCAGATAGACTGACCGTTGTGCGTCACTTAGTGAAGAACTAAATGTGTCAATTCAATCTACTGATATTGAAGTCATACCAAGATTCTGAGCGGTGCAAGAATGCGCTCCTTGCCCACGAACTTGGATTTCAGGTAATTAGGAATCCAAGTTTGGCAAGTCGCCTCGCTGCTGACTCCGTTGCAGTTGTAACGACCACAAGTCACTGTGATTGCGACTCTCTTTTGGGTGCAAGTGAATCCTCCACCGAACTCGACATACACAAAGAATCTCAACGATTGCGGAAGAAGAGATGGACAGAAGCCAAAATTCAACGATCCTTAGCAGACAGGAAGAAGCAGATCGAACGAAGGAGAAGAGAACAATCTACCGATTGGGCGCAGGAAGAAGCCAATTGGATAGGGCTCTGTCGAAGCCTACTAACCCAAAAGGTCAAATTCGCAATTTTGCTTCACCACTTCAGCGAAGTATTTGATGAGGAATACTTTGAAGAATTCACGGAAAACCATATATCGCTCACAAATCTGCGAAATGGAGGGCTAAAATACCTCAGCTACAACGAACTAACATGGGTATCGAATTGAATAGCGGCCGCACAACATTGTGCATGATGCCAGACTTGCTATCGCTGCGTCCGTCACATGCACTAGACGTTAGCCTTCATTAGAAACAAAGAAAAACCAATGATAAAATTCTTCAGAAAAACTCGTCAAAAACTGCTTTCCGAAAATAAATTCAGAAAGTATATGTTTTACGCCATTGGAGAAATCTTACTTGTAGTAATAGGGATTTTAATTGCATTTCAAATAAATAATTGGAATGAGAAGCGTAAAGACTCAATAAAAGAACAACAAATTTTAAGTCAATTGAAGGAGGACTATGAGGCAAACCATAAACAATTGGATCAAAAAATTTCCTTTCGAATATCAATTATTCAAGCAGGCAATGAAATATTAAAATACATAGATCAGCCGACAAACATCCACAATGATAGCATTGTATCAAAATTAAGCGTGATTAGTGGATGGTCTACATTCGACCCTATTCAAAATGATTTATTCGTTTCGGGAAATATACGATTAATTAAAAATAGTACTTTAAAACGTCTCCTTTCGAATTGGTCATCTGATATTGTTTCTTTACAAGAGGTTGAGGTTATATGGACGAAAATGTTGTGGGAGTCAGCTATTCCCTTCTTTGTGAGAAATGAAATTATGAGGGATGTATTCACCAAATGGTGGAGTGATGAGAATAACCTTAAATAGATTTTGGAAGGATCAGCAAGTAGTCCTTTTGAGAAACAGAATTTAGATAAAACTGTTGATGTCAGTGATATCTTAATAAATAAAGAACTGGAAGGTGTAGTGTCTGTTGCTATTTCACTAAATCAATCAGCTAATATTCAATCTCAGGTTCTTCGCAAGCGTATTATTGAAATACTGGAATTACTGGCTCAAGATATCAAGATCAAATAACGAAAGGCTAACAATGTATATGAAATCATAGCTCCCATTCGGTCGCTACGCTTCATATACAAACCGTTGTCTGATATTAAAATGAACCTCAAAGTCCTCATAACTCTATTAATCCTGCTTGCAAAAGTGCATGCGATGGATGCCTGCGGTTGCGGAGGACCTCGACACGAACTCGCAGTGGACATTGATTCCTCTGAAGCCATATTTCTCGGAGTTGTTCTTGAAATAAGCCTCAATCACAAGTTTCATCTGAACGATGGCAATGGTCTAGGCCTACAATACATCAATTTCGAAATACTAAAAATCTATCAAGGTATCAATCCAGCACAATTAAGAATCACGATCTTCGATTCAGCTTCAAACACAAGCTGCGAAGGGCTCCACTTTGGCAAGTCTGTCGGAGATACCGTGCTCGTATTTGCTAACGAGTTCAAACCCGAAATGTTGGGCTCATACATTTGCGGACGACATCGAACTCTGCAACAACTGGATTCAAATGAACAGGTGTTCTTAGCCAAGCAGCCAGGGCATGATCCTAGAGTTAAGCACAGTGATCACAGAGAGTATCAAAGCAAACACTTCGTAACTGAAGGAACCTCCTCGAGTAGCCACCACTCGCACTGGAGATGGGCACTTATCGTGGCTTTAGCAATAAGCATACTTGTAAACGCATTACTATTGGTGAAGAAACAAATAGAATAAGCATCAGACAACAATGCCTATCATGACATGCCGGACGTTGAAGATCATGGTCAACAACCTACAAGAGCTATGCTATTGAACAGGATGAAGATTAAAATCACTCAAACGGCACGTCAGATAGACTCACCGTTATCTCCTCATAAGATGAATAAAAGAAGTTTCCTATTCGTAACCGTACTCATCATAAGCACAATTGGCTGTGCTACATACAGTCCACGAACGGAACTTCCTGGCAAGCAAATAAAGGGAATCGTCCTAAATCATGAGACAGGTGAAGGTATAGTAGGTCTTGGCATTCATGAATACGATCGATACTCAAACAGCACATTAACTGATACGTCAGGACAATTTGAGATTGAATTCCTTGGAACTCATTCCATAGTTCAACTTACTGGCTACGGCTCACCGATTATTGCCGAAGTAATTCCAGATCAACCTAACAGGCTTACAATCAATCACAAAACTAAGAAGCGATCAAAAAGGCTGCTTAAGACTGTGGCTAATTTCAATAAGAGAGCAAGAGGCCGATGGTCTAAGATGTCAATCGTAGGTCAATGGCAAGTCGTCGAAATCAATTTCCATCCTAATCCACAATATGACGATATAGATAAAATCGTACCAGATATCCGAACTAAGAAACTGAGGAATCTCTTCCTACAAACACTCAAGATATCTGATAAACTTGAATTTACCGAAGATGGGGCCCTGATTGTTAACAACAAAGAATATGGCTACAGTAGGGGAAAGAAATACATCTACTTAGCTTTGTCAGATGTAATCTATACTTATAAACACGAATTTGACAATCAACACCGACTCAAATTTCGAAAGGAAACAACGTTTGGCGAAACTGAATGGACAATCAAAAGAATGTAAATACGAGAGATAACAATGTGCATGATGCCAGACTTGCTGGCGCTGCGTCCGTCACATGCACCGAACGTTGTAGCCAATTAGGATGAAAAAGTAAATGATAAAACTGAAGATCTATATACTGTCGGTCATTGTCATCGTTTCATGTACATTTAGCAGTAAGGACGTCAACATTTCATTTTTCGAAGACTTAACGCATACTACTATTGTAGAACCAATCCTCACTATTCATTGCCAATATGATGAATGTGGAGAATGGGGCGGTCATGAAGAAGTAATCGAGATCAATAGGAATGATTATCAGGATTTTACTCTGAAATATGTCAAATATGATATCAACTGTGACAGCATGATGAACAAGTTTGATGGCAAAGGATACGTACTGGAACCATTAAGAACTTTGAACATTGTATTGAATAAGAAACTCAGGCGTTCTGACAAGGAAGTCATATACAAATTCTGCGCTGAAATGATCAAGTGCAAATTTCAAGAACCTTTTCCGGGTGGACATTCAGGAAAAGTACTCTCAGTCACGAATTACGACTCAACTCTTCATATATCAACATATGGTAAAGATGTCAATCATTACCAAGAACTCTTGCAAGACTTGAACCTTTGAGGAAACTGGCTACAACAGACAATAGAGTGGTATTCTGGGACAATCGAGACGCATCCTACTGCTGACCGGCGAACAGCAAAGAGATGAAATTGATTCCACTACACGAAATTGAAGATCACGCCGAATTCTCAAGGGAACACGATTCCGGCAATACCAAATGGGACTTAATGTACCCACACGCGAAGATGATTACTACGAGTATATGTTAACTGAACTCCCCGGAGATCCAAACTTCATGTTACTCACCTGTGTCGAGGGCCACAAAGCTGGTACAGCTTTAGCTTTGGTGGAGGTCGATAAGGAACGGAATAGATTGACAGTAACTGGAAGAGCGCTCAAATCATCACTAGGACTTGAGAACACGTATCTACGAATTGAATGAAAAACTGGCTACAACAGTGCATTACCACGACAGCCACCCTATCGGGATGGCCGTCGGGTATGCTCACCGTTGTAGATAATTATAGGAATGACAGCAATAGCAGGCTTTAAAATACATACCGTACCAATCCTAATTGGTGATATTTTATTATCGACAGAAGGTGACGTCGGATTCTCAGTGAAACTACCCGGTTCTGGGCAGAATTCTACTGAGTTTGCTGAGGAAAGATCAATTACTTACTACCCTGCAAAATTAGGGCAGAAAGTAACTATCATAAATAAACACTTAATGATAGCCACAGCAGGCAGCCTAAACGTTGCCAAGGACTTCGTTGAATTTTTGAAGGCTGATGCAAAGGTAAACAATGAGCCTTCTTGGGAGTATTTAAACGAATTCGTAACTACTTTCTCCTATGATGACGATGATGAGTTTGCATTCATACTATACTATTATAATATTGAAGAGAATGTGTCTGCTATGACTGGCCATAATGTTGAACCTGTCGAACTAGATGGATATGAAGGATTATTAGTAGCTGGTTCAGGCAGTGATGAACTGATTAATGCTCTTTCTAATATTGACATAACATTCGAAAATGATAAAGTTGGAAATGGCGTTAAGGGTTCTTTGGCCGTGAACGGTATTATTAGTAGACTATGGTCATTGGATGTTACCAGTCAAAAAAATATAGAACAAGCATTTGGGGGCGGATATGAAATAGGAACGCTATTCAAAGATTCAGAGCGAGAAGAGTTAGGTAAGGTTGGAGATTTATTATTCCTGGAATTATATATCAAAGGAACACCAGAGGGAATATTAATCGGCATTAACACTCGAATAGCAAAATTTGACTACCTAAATGATGATTTTGTAATAAGAGTTATGCAATTAATGCCTGAAAAAAATAAATCTATTGAAGAGTTCAACAAGATTATGCATATCCCAAGAGTTGAGAACAGAGGTTTCATAATTCTACCTATTGACTATTTAGGTGAATATGTTATTGATGAAGATGCATTAAGGGAACTGCCAGATTTCAATGCTGAACACACGAACATTCATCTTCAAGTTGACGCAGAAAATGGACAACATTTATCTGCTGTTTTCTCACAATGGAGACCTAAAAGAAATAGCCCTGTGGAATTTGATGGCAACAGTTTTTTTATAACCCCAAAATTATGGGGTGAAATATTAAGTACAGCAGATGAATTTCTTAGAAGCAATACAAAATATGTAAAATAACTATCTACAACATGGCGCCATGCCGATCATCCCGCCATTCACATTCATAAGATATAACTGAAAAGCAGGAAGATGGATGATAATGAAGAAAGGAATCTGAAACAAATGGCGGGACGACGCATGCGCCAGAACCGTTACCATCCATAATTAAAAAAATGACCTATCCCAATAAGAGAAGTAAGAATGAAATTAAGACAAGGACAAATAAGTAAAACAGTTGATAAATTCATTGAAGGAATTAAATTTCTTTTAACTTATGACACAAAATTTTATGATATGAAATTAACAAACTTCAAAGCTCTTCTGGCAGCTTCCGTAATCATCCTATTTTCTTTTAGTACCCAAAAAGCAACGAAAAGTCAAGATGGACTTGGTAATATAAAGTACTCTATTCTTCCACCTGAAAAATTTAGGGCGGAAAACGGTTCAGGATGGGTTCTTTTAGACAATGGTGAGGACCTAAGTTCACTCGGGTTTGATATTATGGATACAGACCTTTGTCTCACTCACAAATATTGCAGTATGATTGATGTACGAGGATATTTTATAAGATCACACGATAATAGGAAAGAAAATAGAGTTGATGTCGATCGTAAATGGAATACACCAATTGGTAGTCCACAAAATGATACTTTCAAAAAACATAAGCATAAAACAACAAAACCAGTTTTTGGACATAGAAATAGTGATTTTCCTACTCAAGAAGATATGGATCCAGGAGGTTGGGGAGGCTATATGCCAGTTGAAACAGACTTTAAGGGTGGTAATGAAACCCGTCCCAAAAACTTGAATCTTTATACCTATATAAAGGTGAACAAATGAATAAATTAATTTTCTTCAGTCTTTTCACTTTACTTGCTTTTTATGTAGAAGCACAGGATAACTTATTAAAGGACTATAAACTCGAGCGTAACTCTTCATTATTGAATGAGATATGCATTAATCAGATACAAAGAATTGATGGTATTCAAATATCAAGTGTACTAGAAAGCCAAAGTTCAAGATTAAAAAATTCATATGATAACGAATTTAAAACCAGCAAAGCGAGATTAGAATCGGTATCCAACGGTGTCGCTGTTAAGAATGCAACAATGGGAACTGTAAGTGAAATTGTTAAAATTAAGAACAAGGTCTTAACAGATATGGTTAAATCTTATACTAAGAATCCGACTGCAAGAGCTGTGATTATGACCTACGAGAATACTATGAACAAACTAATGGATGTCGGATATGAATACGTTAAAAAGAATGGAAATTCAAAAATTGAGGGAGTAATAAAGAAAGAAGTTGCGTACATAGTATCAATTGCAAAGAAAAAAAATAAATCAGATGAACTGTCATCAATTGAAACAGCGGAGCAGCTATCTAAATTTACGGAAGAGTTGGGCATTGAAAATGAGAATCTTGCCGCAACCAATAATTTTCTGAATAAAGAAGCATTTAAACTCATAAAGGGTAACACAGAAAACCTTTTGAAAACAAAAGAAGATATAGCCGCATATGCTGCCGACAGGGAGCAAAGGTTCAAAGAATTCGAAGATGAAGTTTCTACCAATATAAAGGATTTTCAACTCGCAGTAGTTGAAGCTCAAGATCGTACATTTAAGACAATATCAAAATTGAAAAAAGATGTAGAGGATAACGCAAATAATATTGCAGAAAATAGTTTTAAAATTGATGCACTAAATGCTTTTTACAACTTCGACAAGTCTTCTTTGGAGAAAAAAATAAAGCAACTGGAGAATGGGGATATGAATAAGTTTATCCAAAAGCAGAATAGGGAGGCTTTAATATCAGAATTGAAGGAACTCAAGAATGATCAAGACATAATTACAACAGCAACAACGATTTCTCAAGTAACAGAGGTTACAAGTCAAGCTATTGAAGCCTTTGGAATATTGAAGGGAAAAGATGCTGAAAAAGCAAATGAAGCATTAACTATACTTGGGGGAGCAGCGACCGCTGTGGCACAATTTTATACAGGTGACTACATTGGAATGGTTTCTTCTGTGATTTCGATATTTGGTTCTGGTAAACCAAAGAAAAGTGCCGAGATGCAAATGTTAGAACAAATCTATAAGAAGCTTGAGGTCATGGATCAAAAGCTCGATTACGTTATCGATGTTGTAGAAAGTATAGATGAAAAACTAATTCAAATCGGCACCATGATCGAAACCTTACATAAGGATATGTTAAAAGGATTTGAAGCTTCATTTGATGAATTTGATAAACTGAATCGACAACTTGAACAGATAAACAGATTACTTTATGCTGAAGCGTCAAAAGGTTTTGTGAATTGTGGAAATCTAGAAAATTATGAATTTGTACTTAATGAGTATGATGATTTGAGAGAGTTTTTTCAACTTAATACATCTGGTGATTGTGAAAAATGTTTTGGAGCGATTAATGAAATTCTGGGCATAAATATTTTGCAGCTACAAGGTGAAAAAAATGGTATACTGCAACCTCATCCACTATTGGAACTTCAATATAATGGAGATGAGAATGCAGGGATTTTGGATGACATATATACTCCTTTAAGAGAATTAATGGATTTTTATATAAATTCTAATACACGCCAAATGGCATATCAAGACTTGTTGTATCCCGTCAATTATGTGCAAGACAATTCCTCACTCATTGGTACATTATCTTACTTGAAAAGAGAAGGGAATAAAAATGTAATTGATGTTCTTAATGCAAGCAATCTTGAATTAGGAGAATTGCTGAACGCTAATGCTGTGGTAATAATTGGTGATCTCTACATGAAATACTATCCGTTTTTTGAAGCCGATAATGGCGGTGCTAGTAAATTTGAACCTATGGAATTTGAACGCTTTGTTAAATCATCAAATATTGGGAGGGTACGAAATCATAAAAAACGCATTGGAAATATGCTAAATGCATTGGATAATTCGATTATTCAACAATCTTTAATTAGCGGTCACGGCTTAGAAGAAGCACTCTATGTACTTCTTGATCGGTATGATGTAAATCATTCACAATCACCTAATTGTTTAAAAATATTGAACAATAATTATTTTGTTCAGCAAAATTTTGCCATAACGCGTATACATAACGATTTCAGTCAAAGAGAAAGTGTATATAACCTTTGGATAAATGATGATTCAAAAAGAAAGTTAGAATTGTTCAATAATAAGATCTCAATTTCAAAACAGGAAAATGGAAAGATAAGCTTTGAGTTCACATATCAGAGAGAAAAATCTATAATAATTAATGATATAGATTGGGAAAGAATTTTAACTGGTCAAAAATTATATCCTTCTGTTTTAGTTGATCTTAAGACATTGAAAGAGAAGTTCTTGGCAATGCTTGTTGACATTGAATATAGAGAAGAAATTCATCAAGGAACGGATGATAATAAGTTGTTTTTTAGAAATATGATGCTATCTAGTATGGCAAACGATTATGCTAACTTTTAAAATAATTGCTATAAATGAGCTTACTTAATAGGTAGAGTCCAATATACGGATGGTAACATGGCATGATCAGAGAATCACTCCTTCGTCGTGACTCTCGATATGCCTGAACCGTTGTGTCCAATTCATTCAACCGAACCTAGGCCTCAGCAAAAGAAAGATCGGCATGGAGAATATCTCAAACAAAAAAGACCTCTTGCAGGCTATCGAAGACTATCTGGATGCTTGTAAAGAGTACACCTATTCAAGATGGGGTAACGAATCGGATTCCTACTTAACGAAGTTGATTGCTGACAAGCGAAATCTCGATGTAGCGAATCTTAGCAGAGAACAGAAATTTGGTCTGATTACGAAGATCCATTCTGGAGACTTCTATGACCAAGTTTGCTCTCTAAGGACTGGACTGCTCAACGGCGAACCTTCACTTGTTGACCATAGCGCGAAAATCATGGCGAACGCGAAATACCTGGACTTCGTCGGAATCAGTCACTCGGCGAACGCGCGACTTCGAAAATTAGATAAACTGAAAATGCAGATCGTCACTAGATTACTAAAGCAGCACAACCCGAACCATATTCATTGATTTCATGAAACGAATAAAAATTGGACATAACAATGTGCAGCACGATATACCTCCCTTCGGTCGTTACATCGGCTGCACCAACCGTTACCAGCAATTTAAATGACCAAAACCGTCTCCCACATAATATTGATTGCTATAGCAATTATGTCATTTCTTGGCCACCATACTATAAGAATTGAGCATCTTTATCAATAGCAATAAATTCTTGTAAAATGAATCGAAAATTTGAGATCCTAGTCACGATTGTTGTTGCCATAATGCTCAGTGCATGCAGCTCTTCCAACCCCTTAAACTTGCAAGCTCCCAAGGACCTTCTGAAGGATGTGCTGGCAAATTTGAAACAGATCGAAACTGCTGCATACAATACGAAAAGGAGCGCCTTTGCGCCTTTTGACACCATACCTACTTTTGTGGAGCACGGATATGTTATGGAGTATAGGAATGAGCAAGACACCTTCCTCAGTGCAAAATTTGTAAGGTTACCACACAAAGATTCAGCTCAAATGACGGGTTGCTATGATGGACAAATTCGCACGCTTATTTATGAAGAACATAATGCAATGGTGATCGATAGTTTTAAGGTCAATAAACACCCTGGATTAAGACCTGTGGCCGCGCCTTTTTTTACATTCACCGAGAGACTGATCGAGTATATTTTAGACACTAGAGATTCCAGTTCACTTGTAGTTACACAAAGAGACGACACATTGATGTTTGCTCTTGAGGTCTATGACACAGTGGTCGAAATTATTGGGACAAAAGTGGTTTATACTCCTGCTTTGCCGGGCACCTCACACAAGGATCTGGGTGATATCTCAAGGTACAATCTCTGGGTGTCCCAAAAGGATATGCTCCCATTTAAGATTGAGCGAAATATGCCCCATGACATTAGTTTGAAGTCAGTCAGTGAGGTAGAGTTGAATACCATGGACATCGATGATCTTGTTGTTGCTGACTACTTTCCTAGGGGCTACGAAGTGCGCCAATACAGCGAAGGCAGAAAACCAAAGCCTCATGAGATGGCGGGAAAAATCGCTCCAGCCTGGACTCTAGAAAGTGCATACGGAGATAGCATTTCGTTAGCTGAAATGAAAGGTAAGGTAACCCTCATTGAATTCACCAGTGTGACTTGTGGTCCCTGCAAAGTGGCTATCCCATTTTTGGATAAACTAGATAAAGAATACTCAACGAAAGACTTTGCATTTGTAAGCATAGAGACTCTAGAACGGAGCAGGCGGGCCTTGAGAAAATATCAAGAACGACATCGGTTTGACTTTCCTTTCTTAAAATCCAATAGGAATATTCGAGAAGACTATCGAGTAGGCCCCACACCGACCTTTATGATTCTTGATAGAGCTGGTGTGATTCGAAAAGTAATTCAAGGATACAGAAAAGGTAAAAGTGAAGCGTTAATTCGTGAAGCAATAAATGACTTAATATAGGCGACGGTGGTCGTATTGGTATCCAAAACTTTATTTTTCCACTAGCGCTCCGTAGCATTTCAAGCTAGTTGCGAAATTAGAATAAATTCATAGGGCTAAAAGCTGGTAACAGGCGATGACCACGCCAGCCACCCTATCGGGATGGCCGTCGGGTATCGCCAATCCGTTGTGTGCACCTGTTGAGTAAAAGATGAATGATACGCTTGCATAGTATGAAGGTTCGTATCTCGACGAAGAGAACAGGCCATGAGCCACCGGTCGGGATTGCCAGCGCGGAAACGGGATTTGGTTTGGCAGGTCCTCGGATGGCTTCAGTGCCCGGGTCGGGGACGCCCTCAATGCTCGCCCTCGTGGAAGAGCGGAGAACATGTACGTCCGGGGAAAGGAAGAAAATGCACGCAACCGTGCCTATCGTGACATATCGGCTTAGCTATGATCACCGTTCAAACGAAAGCACATAATCAAGCAATGAGCACAACGAAGCTTAAAAACACCGAAAATGGCCGATACGTCAGATAGACTGACCGTTGTGTGCACTTGTTGAGTAGAAGAGGAATGATATGATCGCATAGAATGAAGGACCGTATCTCGACGAACAGAACAGGCCTTGAGCCGTGGCCAGAACTGCCAGCGTGGCAACGTGATTTGGTTTGGCAGGTCCTCGGGTGGCTTCAATGCCCGGGTCGGGGACGCCCTCAATGCTCGCACGCGTGGAAAAATAGCGTAAATGTACGTCCTGGGGAAATAGAATGAAATGCACACAACCATGTCTATCTTGACATATCGGCTTAGGATCTGACTACGTTCATGAAAAAACCCATAAGTAGCAATCTGCACAAGGAAGCTTAAAAACACCGAAATTGGCCGATACGTCAGATAGACTAACCGTTGTCGGTCATTAGAAACCTAAGACGAAGGAATGAAGCTGTACGGAATTGAAGGACTGGGAACTGATCAAAGAGTCTTCAGCAGACTAACTCTCAACTGTGAACTGAGGCCCCTGGATTGGCTTAAGCACAAGCACGGGGAATCTATTTCAGAATACGCTATGAGATTCCTTCCACTGATCGACACAAAAGAGCCATATGGAATACTGGGTGTGAGTTTCGGCGGACTAATCGCTGTCGAGCTCAGCAAAAAACTTCACCCGAATCTGACAATATTAATCTCGAGTGCCGAAACCAACAAAGAACTGAGGTGGATCTATCGAATCATTGGAATAACGAAAATTGTCGAACTGGCACCTGAACAAGTCCTACTACCACCAAGAGCAATGCTGAATTGGCTCTTTGGCACAAAGAACACGGAACTTCTCAACGAAATGATTCAGAAGACAGATCGAACATTTGTCCGATGGGCAATCCAGGAACTGCTAACCTGGGACAACGAAGAGAAGCTCACAAACAGGACCTTGAAGATCGGTGGACAAAGGGACAAGCTTATACCGGCAACCAAGAAGCAGAAGATAAATGTGATTGAAAAGGGTCAGCACTTTATGATTGTCGATAAAGCAGTTGAGATTAGCGAAGTGATTAACAGGGAATTAAAAACGAACCGACAACCTTGTGCATGATGCCAGACTTGCTATCGCTGCGTCCGTCACATGCACTCACCGTTGCGTGCACTTATTGAATAGAAGAGGAATGAGACAATTGCAAAGTCAGAAGCTCCATATCTCGACGAAGAGAACAGGCCATGAGCCACTGGTCGGGATTGCCAGCGCGGAAACGGGATTTGGTTTGGCAGGTCCTCGGATGGCTTCAGTGCCCGGGTCGGGGACGCCCTCAATGCTCGCCCTCATGGAAGAGCGGAGGACTTGTACGTCCGGGGAAAGGAAGAAAATGCACGCAACCGTGCCTATCGTGACATATCGGCTTAGCTATGATCACCGTTCAAACGAAAGCACATAATCAAGCAATGAGCACAACGAAGCTTAAAAACACCGAAAATGGCCGATACGTCAGATAGACTAACCGTTGTGTGCACTTGTTGAGTAAAAGATGAATGATACGCTTGCATAGTATGAAGGACCGTATCTCGACGAACAGAACAGGCCTTGAGCAGTGGCCCGAACTGCCAGCGTGGCAACGGGATTTGGTTTGGCAGGTCCTCGGGTGTCCTCAATGCCCGGGTCGGGGACGCCCTCAGTGCTCGCACGCGTGGAAAAAATAGTGTAAATGTACGTCCTGGGGAAATGGAAGAAATGCACACAACCATGTCTATCTTGACATATCGGCTTAGGATCTGACTACGTTCATGAAAAAACCCATAACTAGCAATCTGCACAAGGAAGCTTAAAAACACCGAAATTGGCCGATACGTCAGATAGACTCACCGTTGCGTGCACTTATTGCATAGAAGAGGAATGAGGCAATTGCAAAGTCTGAAGCTCCATATCTCGACGAAGAGAACAGGCCATGAGCCACCGGTCGGGATTGCCAGCGCGGAAACGGGATTTGGTTTGGCAGGTCCTCGGATGGCTTCAGTGCCCGGGTCGGGGACGCCCTCAATGCTCGCCCTCGTGGAAGAGCGGAGAACATGTACGTCCGGGGAAAGGAAGAAAATGCACGCAACCGTGCCTATCGTGACATATCGGCTTAGCTATGATCACCGTTCAAACGAAAGCACATAATCAAGCAATGAGCACAACGAAGCTTAACCCGACTTGGCTAAGCGCACACGTAAGTTTCAGAAGACCAATGAGATAGGAAATCAGTGGTACACTACATATTTTTTCAGAGCAGTCTGAGTGTTGTTGGTGCCGGTGGCATTATAGATTTGGCGGACTTCGTTGATGGGGGTAGAGGGTTTACGTAGGTGAATGACTTTTTTGTCAGTAGGCAGTTCAACAGTTTGAATGGTTTGGGTATTCATTATCCTAACGATATTGTTCCAGTCGTAGTTGAGATTAGCATTTTTGAGCATATACCTGATGGTATTGACTAACTGGTAGGCAAGAATGGTAAGATAAATATGAGCTTCAATTCTTTGGTCTTTTTGATGGTACACCGGCCTGATGTTTAGATCTGACTTTAGGCAGCGAAAGGTAGCTTCCACTTCTCTGATGGTATTATATATATCCCACAATTTAGATTCAGAAGGATTGTCATAATTCGTTCTGATAAAGTAGACGCCATTGGTTTTATCGTCCTTAGTTTGATCTGATTTTTCAGACCAGGTGATTTGGGTAGCGACTCCATTTTCTTGGGCAACTTTGATGACATATCTAGAGGAAATACGGTTGTGTTTCTGTTTCGCCCTTCCAATACGCTCCCATACCTTGTTGATGGATTTAGTGCCCCCTTTGGTAAAAATAGCTTTCTGGATAACACTCAGATCTTGTTCATACCGTTGCTTGAGTTTGGTGTGCATGGATTGCTCCTTTTTCCTTTTGGCCTCACTTTGCACGTACATCCAGGTATCCGGATAACCCTGGGGCTGAAAGATGGCTAGTTCCACTTGATTCTTTTGTCTATCGGTAAGTCGAATTATTTTCGAGCTAGACTCCTCCACAGGGTGATCTTTTAGTCGCTTTCGAGAGACGCAAACGTATTTATACCCTTTTTCCCTCACCATAGTTAGGTTGTCTTCAGTAGCAATACCGGCATCTATCACAATTGTTTGATCCGGCCTGGAAGGAGAATATTTCTTTAGATCTTCAATCATATCAGACAAAGTACCAGTGTCTGGTGCGTTGCCCTGGTATATTCTGGAGTGCCTGATAAAGCCCTGCGCATTAATAACGCCGGTAAAAACAACCAATGGACAGTCATTTCTTTTCTCCTTACTCTTGCCATACTTGGCAATCTTACTATGATCTTTACGTGATTCAAAGTAAGTATTGCTGATATCAAAAATAACCAGCTTATCATTTAGGTCAAACATATCAGTAATGCGATGGTATAAAAACTGGTCTATGGATTCCCTATGCTTGTAAAGCAGGTCAGATATGGCATACAGTTGTTTATGTGTAATTATTTGATGGTGACCGAAGCAAGCAGCCAGCTCACTATTCATCTGGAGGATTTGTGCGGTCTTATGCTCCGAAGAACAGAAAATCGCTCGGGCCGCAATGCTGATCAAAGCTTTGCGAATTTCACTTTGGGTCATGCCAACCGACCGCATGCATTGTTCTAATTGTAGCTTGTCAAGTACTTGCTTGCAAAGGTGCTCCACTCCAAAGGTCTTCACATCACCAACTTCCAACCCTTTGAGGTCAACGTTGTGAAACTCTGCTTTGGCAGGGGCAGGGGGGATCGATGTAGGGGGATGCTCAGCCTGCTGATATTTAATACAATACTTCTCATAGTAAAAAAGTGCCAGGTCAAGCAAAGGCTTTGCCGGACTCTCAGGAAATAATTCCGGATGGCCAAATATCTTGGACTTCAAAATGTTGAGGACAACATTTCTGTTCTGTTTATCTCTAAGCAAGGGATCAGATCCCAGATATAGAATAGCCCTTTGCTTTACTTTGCCATCTACTCTGGCCGCCTGGGCTAGAGTATACTGGAAAAAGATCTTACTGTCTTTGCTACGTTGCTTTTTGACCTCCCTAATAAACATGTGAGTAAAGGTACGGAGCCATGCGCACATATACAAGTACCGTACCTCACTACAAATGAGATCCCAACAAACCAAACACTGATAATCAACCCGTTAAATTGTCCGAAAGGCTGAAAAAAGATCAATTTTGTCGATTTCTACCCCTGCGCCAGCCAAGTCGGGTTAAAAACACCGAAAATGGCCGATACGTCAGATAGACTGACCGTTGTGTGCACCTGTTGAGTAAAAGATGAATGATACGCTTGCATAGTATGAAGGTTCGTATCTCGACGAACAGAAGAGGCCATGAGCCGTGGCCAGAACTGCCAGCGTGGCAACGGGATTTGGTTTGGCAGGGCCTCGGGTGGCTTCAATGCCCGGGTCGGGGACGCCCTCAGTGCTCGCACGCGTGGAAAAAATAGTGTAAATGTACGTCCTGGGGAAATGGAAGAAATGCACACAACCATGTCTATCTTGACATATCGGCTTAGGATCTGACTATGTTCATGAAAAAACTAATAGGTAGCAATCTGCACAAAGAAGCTTAAAAACACCGAAATTGGCCGATACGTCAGATAGACTCACCGTTGTGTGCACTTGTTGAGTAAAAGATGAATGATACGCTTGCATAGTATGAAGGTCCGTATCTTGATGAACAGAACAGGCCATGAGCCGTGGCCAGAACTGCCAGCATGGCAACGGGATTTGGTTTGGCAGTGCCTCGGGTGGCTTCAATGCCCGGGTCGGGGACGCCCTCAGTGCTCGCACGCGTGGAAAAAATAGTGTAAATGTACGTCCTGGGGAAATGGAAGAAATGCACACAACCATGTCTATCTTGACATATCGGCTTAGGATCTGACTATGTTCATGAAAAAACTCATAGGTAGCAATCTGCACAAAGAAGCTTAAAAACACCGAAATTGGCCGATACGTCAGATAGACTCACCGTTATGTGGGATTCGAGCAATCATAATCAACAAAGATGGCCTTAAGACGTATAATCATGCTGGGAACTCTAGGATTGGGTTTGATCCTGGTCATGTTTCGGAACGAGCTCGCCAACCATCTTTTTCTCACAGACATTGTCAGCATACAAAAAACCATTCAACTTGAGGATCCTGAACTCAGAGCAGCAATCGATGAATATCTTGAAAATAACCCCGATGCCACTCTACATGAACTCACCTTGAAATGTTTGAAGTTGACGAGAACCCACTTAAGATTCCGACGGAAGGCAAAATCGATTGATCCGAACCAGCTAAGATTGATACGAGATACACATTGTGTGGGATATGCTGCCTTTTTCAATTCAGTATTGAATTACGGCCTTAAAAAGTCCCACTTAGTGATGGACTTCTCCTCATTCCACGCAAGAGCCAAAGTCTATAGCCTGGGAATCGAACTGACCAGCGGATCAGGGTTCTGGAAAGATCATGATTATGTGGAACTTGGCAGCAGGGATGGTAGCGAAAACTATCGAATAGACCCTTCCTTGTTTGAATTCGCACGAATCGGACCTATGAAAAGGACATATGCAAAGTAAACCCCACATAACAATGTGCAGCTCGACATACCTCCCATCCGGTCGGCACGTCGGCTGCACCAACCGTTATCTGGGATTAGGGACTCCACTCCAGTAAGATACTGTGGCCTACCGCAATTCTAAATTCAAGATCACCAGATTGGAATCACCTCAAAGAGACGACGGTCCCACAGTGAAGCACAGGATAGGCATTGAACTCAATCAGCCAAACAGGTGTTGCCCTTTAGTGAAACATTCGTAACTTTGATGGGTGAACACCTCAAGTAAGTTTAGGACTATCGTCCGATATAGGGACTACTTTGATCGGTTCTTTGACAAACAGCGAACGAAGGTCAAGCAGAAGATAATCTGGACCTTGGAACTCATCGAGGACATCGAACATGTTCCTGAGAAATATCTGAAGCACCTCAGTGGTACAGACGGGCTATATGAAGTTAGGGTACAACATGGAAGAGACATTTTTCGAATTTTCTGCTTCTTTGACAGCGATAAACTTGTCGTTTTGATGAACGGATTTCAAAAGAAGACACAGCGAACACCAAAGAGACTTATTGAAAAGGCAAAACTCATAAAGGGGGAATATGAAAAAGAAAAGTGAAAATCTGGGAACCTTAGAAGAACTGAAGGTTCAACATTTTGGCCGACGTGGAACACCTGCAAGAGAGGAACTGGAAGAAGGATACCAAAATTTCAAAATTGGAGTGCTGCTGCAAGAGGCAAGACTGAAGAGAGGAATGACCCAACAAGAACTTGCGGACAAGGTTGGAACCACAAAATCCTACATATCCAAGATCGAAAACAATGTAAAGGAGGCGAGACTGTCAACCCTCCAGAAAATTGTCGAACTTGGATTCGGCGGACAAGTGCTAGTTTCAATCAAATTGGGGTGAAGAAAAATCCCAGATAACAATGTGCAGCACACCATGCCTTCCCTTCGGTCGTCACGGCGGCTGCACCGACCGTTATGTGGGATTCGAGCAATCATAATCAACAAAGATGGCCTTAAGACGTATAATCATGCTGGGAACTCTAGGATTGGGTTTGATCCTGGTCATGTTTCGGAACGAGCTCGCCAACCATCTTTTTCTCACAGACATTGTCAGCATACAAAAAACCATTCAACTTGAGGATCCTGAACTCAGAGCAGCAATCGATGAATATCTTGAAAATAACCCCGATGCCACTCTACATGAACTCACCTTGAAATGTTTGAAGTTGACGAGAACCCACTTAAGATTCCGACGGAAGGCAAAATCGATTGATCCGAACCAGCTAAGATTGATACGAGATACACATTGTGTGGGATATGCTGCCTTTTTCAATTCAGTATTGAATTACGGCCTTAAAAAGTCCCACTTAGTGATGGACTTCTCCTCATTCCACGCAAGAGCCAAAGTCTATAGCCTGGGAATCGAACTGACCAGCGGATCAGGGTTCTGGAAAGATCATGATTATGTGGAACTTGGCAGCAGGGATGGTAGCGAAAACTATCGAATAGACCCTTCCTTGTTTGAATTCGCACGAATCGGACCTATGAAAAGGACATATGCAAAGTAAACCCCACATAACAATGTGCAGCTCGACATACCTCCCATCCGGTCGGCACGTCGGCTGCACCAACCGTTGCGTGCACTTATTGCATAGAAGAGGAATGAGGCAATTGCAAAGTCTGAAGCTCCATATCTCGACGAAGAGAACAGGCCATGAGCCACCGGTCGGGATTGCCAGCGCGGAAACGGGATTTGGTTTGGCAGGTCCTCGGATGGCTTCAGTGCCCGGGTCGGGGACGCCCTCAATGCTCGCCCTCGTGGAAGAGCGGAGAACATGTACGTCCGGGGAAAGGAAGAAAATGCACGCAACCGTGCCTATCGTGACATATCGGCTTAGCTATGATCACCGTTCAAACGAAAGCACATAATCAAGCAATGAGCACAACGAAGCTTAAAAACACCGAAAATGGCCGATACGTCAGATAGACTGACCGTTAGTGGCAATTAGGGTAAACTAAAATATGGGAAAATCTTTACAAATAAGACCTGATTTTACAGAAGAGTTGGTTGGATTTATGATCCAATCAATGCTGACTATAATAAGGTTTCCACGAGCTCCCTTTGCGCTTATACCTATGTCCAAAAAACATGAAAGAATATATGGTGCAGACGCTAGAATCGAAGCTCTATGTCCCCTTTACATCCAATTCAAAAGATCTTTTGCATATCCCAAGTATAGTACAGCAGGATTTATAAAGGATAGAAAACGGCTTAATACAAATTGTCACCCAATTGCTTTATATTTTGACCTGAGAGTTAAAAGACCATCACATAAGGATTTTCAACATAATGTTTTATTTGATTTAAAAACTGAATTAGACAAAACAGGAAAAGGAAAAGCTTTTTATACGGCTCCTCTCTTTTTGAACAGAACTGCTTATCTACTTGCTGTCCATATGAGTTCAATATTGAATTGGAGACCGTGGCATTGGACGTGGAAAGATCCTTTTATAAATGATCATCGTGACATAATTACACAAACCGGTACAATAAGATTTCAGAATATACCAATACTCAGGGAGCATATTGTAATACCTCCACATATTAAAGTAAATACTCACAAACACCGATATAGTTATCTTGAAAGCGGAAGAGAAATTTGTTTCCATGATCCAACAATACTAGAAGATGAATCAAATTTAGGACAGGTCATCTATGACTTTATTAGATCAAGGGATGGAAAACCAACAACAGAAATGTATAATTTGGAAGAGTCATTGGATCTGTTAAGCATGTTAAGTAGTTTAATAGGAACGGGATTTCCAGATGGGCCCATCATAGAAAGATGGTTAAATTTTGGAGATGCGTTAAGTAGAGAATATGAGATATATCAATTTCTCTTATTAAAATTCAAAGAGGAATAAAAGCCACTAACATTGTGCATGAGATCATGCCTGCTATCGCGACGGCACGCTCCATGCACTTCACCGTTGCGTGCAATCATGGGACTATAAAAGAATGATGACAACCAGTGGAAATTTGAACAATGATTGGACAAACCGTCCAGAGCCTGGCTCAACAGCGGGGCTGTCAATGAGCGCAGAGAACTTTGGCCTGGCAGATTCAGGCCTTGCTTCAACGGCGGGCAGGGACGCCCTAGGTGCTCGCCCTGCTGGTAAGAAAATGGCGGACATGGGAACGTCCTGGGCACGGGAAGGACTGCACACAACCTTGCCTATCGTGACATGCCGGGCCTTAAGCATCACGGTGAACACTTTGCACGAGCTATGCTAATGAACAAGATGAAGATTAAAACCACGTCAACGGCACGTCAGATAGACTGACCGTTAGTCGTAATTGAGTCAAAAGAATGGAAATACAGTTACCAAGAAATATAGACATTATTAAATCAGCTGAACTGGAAGACTATTTCGTTTTCTATGCATTTAATCGATCAGAAAACTTATTTCTGTACGTAACAGATAAATCGCTAAATCTTCTCAAGGAGATTGAAGTAAATGAACGTGGATACTTTTCTTCTGAATTCCATATTGTAGAGAAGAATGAATTATTATTCTCAACAACTTTGTCAGCAACAACATTTGACAATAAATTGCCGGAAACAAATGACTACTATCAATTCTACGAAACCAAATGGTATAAACTCAAAGTAACTTCAAAAGGGATATTTAATAAGAAACCTGTTGTCGAATTTACAGATCATAAAGTTTGGAAGAAATCAGAAATCAAAAACATCAAATCAAAGAAAATTGGTAATAAAATATACTGGATGTCTGATGTGCAAAATGTGAGAATTGAAAATAATCGATATAGAAAAAGCTGGTCATTTCAGTATGCCGTAACGAAATCAGTTAATGAATTGCCAAAATTTAAGTGTATTGACATTAGATACTCTGGGGTCAAATCAATTGACTTTTATGTAGAAAATGAAATAATCTACGTAGCAGCAATCTGTAATATTTCTTGGGATACTCCTATTGTATTTAGGTACGAAATAAAAACAGAACGAATTCAAAAAGAAGAACTCCAAATCAAAATCAGAAAACTACATCATCTGCATGAAGCCAAAATGGCAAACTATAATGACACACTAATTAGCTATTTCAATTCAACAAGTCACGAGTACTCGAAGAAATATGAATTCAGAATATATAGATCAATTACACCAAAATCGTTCAATGAAGAATCAGCAATCTCACTACTAAATGAATTGGACTATATCAGAAATGTAAAATGGTATGAACAAGAAGGTAAAATCTTATCTTCATACTCAGCACTTAAGGACAGTAATGCAATCAGAATTACAAATGTATTACCAGACGAAGAAAAACTGATTGATGAAATTGAAGACATAAGTACAATTATGATTTCTAGCTCGAATGAATTAATATATAGTTGCGTAAAAGGAGAACCATTGAAGAAAACATATTTAGTAAAACAGAGAATGAAGAACTACGACTAACATGCTGTAATCAGGGAATCGCTCCTTCGTCACGACTCCCGATACAGCTAATCCGTTATGTGCTAGAAACCTCAATACATGAGAATAGTTGGAATTGAAAATGAAAAGATAGAGATCAAAAGACGGGATATCAATTTCCGATAAATACAAAGTATGTCGAAGATAGACATTGGCTAAATGTTCATTTATGCGTTGAATCAAAACAAGGAAAATGGAAAACCATTGATCCTGCATTGACTACTTCCGAATTAGATGAGATTAGGAATTGGATCAAAATGATAATAACGAAGCAAAGTTTAGATTTAAATCCAATGTAATTTATTGAACTAAATTTAACCTTTAATTATCTTCCCAAAGCTGAAATTATAAGAATCAATTTTGATTTAGAAGTCAGACCGAAACAATTTGATGAAACATTGAATACTTTGTTGAGATTAATGCTGAATCTGAAAACTTAGAAATACTCTTAGAACAACTGGAATCAGAAATTTTGGACTTTCCAATACGCAAATGAAAATTAATACGACAGATAAATACGAAGAGTTAGCAGCAGAATGGCAATATCAAATGTTGACAATTCTGAAGGACACTTTAATGAAACACAAAGTGCCAATCGATTTGGCTAAAGAAATATCTGGCGACTTTGCCTTCGATTTAGCAATGTTGCAAGATCAAGGAGAAATAAGAGTAAATGGGGAAGAATTTAGACCAGTAATCTGTTTTGACAACCTAGAAGGCGAACTTCATTTTAATACAGATGATCAATTTCAACTCCATGATTATGCTTATGGAAACAATAGCGAACTATTTGACAATGAATAAATCCAGCACATAACAAGTGACGATGACAGCATACTTCCTTCGGTCGTTGGTTTGACCCCCTAAATATCAGACTTTCGTTACAGGGTTAAAGAATAGGGTTTCAAATATGCATAATTTTGCTGTTTAAGGGAAACGACCGACGGTGACCTTTGTACCGATGGTCTGGATGGCAGTTAAATTACTAGCTGCCATTTTTACTTTTTAAGAAGCTCTTTTAGCTTCTTTGGATAAGGGAAACTCCCTCAGGAATCCTTTACCCGATAGTTTCCAATAGGGTACTGATATTTTAAATATGGTTTTCCCCTTTTCGGTGTGATGCATCTTGACCATCCCTATACTCCATAGTTGCCAGAAGACCAAGGGTGGTAGACAGGCTATGGAGCCATGTAGTCGGACGCTATTGTACTTCTCGTAGAATAACTCCAGCGTGTCTTGGAGCTGCTCCAAGGTGTCAAAGTAGAACCGATTGAGATGCTCTGACAAGATGGCGTGAAAGCTTTCTACATGGCCATTCTGTTGTAAGCGTACGGGCGTGAGCATATTGCAATAATTGGCTGCTAGACGGATCTTGTGTTGCAAAAAGATGAGGCGAGACAAAGAGCAGATGTATCCAGTGGTAGCGGCATATGAGCAAGGTAAGAAAAGTAGGCAGGAATTGTGCATAGAGCACGAGCTAGGCGAGGGTACATTTTGGTATTGGGTGCGCAAGTATCGAGAGGAGAAAGTAGATCAGGGGTTTGTGGAGTTGGTAGCAGAGGACCAAGGCCCTGGGGCAGGTCAAGTAGAAGTGTTACTGGGAGGGGGAATGATTCGCTTTGACTCCGTTCCTGCGGCATCTTATCTGCGCGAGCTAGTTGTAGGATGCTAGGTCTGAGCGGAATTAAGCGATTCTATTTGTACCGCCCAGCGGTGGACATGCGCAAGAGTTTTCGCGGTTTATGCGGAATAGTCAACAACGAGCTTGGCCAAGATCCAATGAGTGGCGAGGGCTATGTGTTTGTCAACAAACGCAGAACGTTGCTGAAAATATTAGTATGGGATCGCACCGGTTATCTGATTTACTACAAGAGACTGGAACGAGGGACCATCGAGTTGCCATCCGAGCAACACGGAGACCTGTCGGTGAGCACATTGATGATGATGCTGGAGGGCATCGAACTAAAGGGCATAAGGAGGCGAAAAAGATATAGACCTCCTCCTCCAATCAGGGCTTAGAAATAGAAAGAGAATCAAGGGAGATACATGTAAAAAATCATGATATATCCAGATGAAATTGGTATCTTAGGATATGCCTACACAGGATATTTCCAAGGAAGAATTGCTGAGAAAGAATCAGGAATTACGTCAAGAAAATATCCATTTAAAGGCAGAGAATGCTGAGCTATTAAGATTGATCCGGGGGGTTAAATCCGAACGGTTTATTAGTGCGGATTCTCCCAAAAATAAGCTAGAGGAAAATGCACTTTTTCCTACACCCTCCTCGCCAACAGATGTCACTGATAAAAAAAAGGACAAACAAAAAAAGCCCTCCGGTCACAGACGCCAGCAGATACCTGTACACCTCCCACGACAGGAAAGAATCTTGGAGCCCCCCATTGATACCAGCCAAATGGTTAAGATGGGTGAAGTAGTCACTGAACAGTATGGCATTGAGATAAATCTGTATGTGGACCGGATCGTTCGTCCCAAATATGTCGATAGTGACTCCACTATCCACATTGCTCCCTACGATTGCCTGTTTGCTAAAAGTAATATCGGTGCAAGCCTGGCCAGCCACATCGTGGTCAGTAAGTACATCGACCATTTGCCTTTGTACAGGCAAAGCAAGATGTATGCCCGTGATCATGTAGACTTACCCAGGTCAACATTGTTGGATGCGGTCAAACGAGTAGCCGCTCGACTAGAGCCTCTCTACGAGGTGGCGGCCAAACAAGTGCTCAACGTCGATTATTTAATGGCTGACGAATCCAGCATCCCCGTACTATGCCAGGACCACCCCGGAGCCACCCTTAAAGGACAAATGCTGGTCAAAGTGGCTCCTGAGAAAGGGCTGGTAGTCTTTGACTATATCAAGACCAAAGAGAAAATCAATATCCTGGAAGGTCTGGAAGGGTTTGAAGGTTATCTACAGACGGACGGAAATGTGAGCTACTGTAGCAAGGGAGCAGAAGACAAGGTGACTCACCTGAATTGCCTGGTG
>CBDCVQ010000004.1:0-13109 GCA_965223165.1 Saprospiraceae bacterium
GCTGACCACAACCAAAATTGCTTGTACTGGTCAGAAGATAGAGAGGAGTCCTTGCCCTACATCTTCATATCTCAGTTGCCAGATGGTAGAGCATTATCCAAGAACATCATCGGACTCAATGACAATTATGATATTGTCCTAATCGACGGAACTCCATCTACAGACCCTATAACGAGTAGGATCATCTCAGTAGCGGATTTGCTACTCATACCTATCAAACCTGGGAAAATGGATGTGAGAACTACGAGTGATTTTTTGGAGCGTTACTACGAAGCCGTGGAGAGAAAGGAGGCTGATATTCCAGCATACTTTCTAGTCAATCAGGCAAATCCTGATTGGAATATCACCAAGTATACGAACGAAGTCTTGGACGCCGCAGATATTAAGTGTCTGCAATCCGCCCTTACCTATCGTGCCGTGTATGTGAATGCAAATGCTGAGGGGCAAGGAGTCTTTGAGCATGGGCGTGATAGATGGGGAGTGGCGGAAGTGGTAAATCTGACAAATGAAGTGACGCAGATAATGAAAAAATTGTGAGCCTAAAGGAGTATAAGAGTAAATCCTCCTATGCAGAAAGGAGCAAAAGAGTAAATGCGGTTTTTTATTCTCTTATGATATAACTAATGGATATGACAAAATCAAAAAACACATTGTCGGACGTGCGTCTCGGTAGGAAAACTGCCCTGAAGAAATCAAAAATTGATGCCGATGAGGTGGAAAAGATCGTCAAGGAGATACACGAACCCGACGGAAAGATGAAGATGTCCATAATGATCCCTCGGGGATTGCACAAGAGAGCCAAGAGAAAAGCACTGGATACGGACAAGACGCTATCGGACTATGTTAGTGATCTAATAGAACAAGATTTGCAAAGCGAGTCCTCCTAATCTCAAGACATCATGCACGAATACGTCTTACTCAACAGCATAGACCCAGCTCGCAACAGAAACAGAGCGTATGCAATCACGCTCATCAATTCGGCAAGCAACCAGGACGTATACATCGTGCGGCAGTCGTGGGGTAGGGGAGACCCGTACAAGAACGCCAAAAAGACCTACTTCCAGGACATCGAGCAGGTAGAGAAATACATCGGGTCACTGCTGACAAGGAGAAAGAGAAACGGGTACTCGGTGGCAATGAGGACCCAGCTATTCCCACCTGTGCCACCACTGGCGGTATTCGACCAAGATAGGTCGGTGCCCGTTCAGATGAGTTTGTTCTAGTTTCCCCCCCCGTTGGCACAGAATGGGCAATAGTGTGTCACCCTGGTACACTTAGCACTTGTATTACGTTCCGAATTGTGTACTTTCAGGTCAAGAAATGACACAGTACTCTATGAGTAATGTGTCATCTGAGGATCCATGCCACTTTTGCGTCAATTTGGATCCAATGGCCAGCTGTATCGATCGCAATTTTTTGACACAGTACTCGAATGATGACAGACAGCAAATTTCAACTACACACACCAGGGGGAGAGCGTAAGTATATTACGCCAGAGGAACGTGATTTGTTCGGTGTGGTGGCTAAATCCCTGGACAGGGAGACCAGGACGTTTTGTATGCTGCTTAGAGATACGGGGGTCAGAATATCCGAGGGGCTGAGCGTCAGTCCTTCCAGCATCGATCTATCCGCTAAGTGTCTGACTGTGGAGACCCTGAAAAAGAGGACGGGAGGCATCTATAGACAAATCCCATTGTCGGATGAGTTCATCGATGACCTAAACTTGGTACATGATCTCAGAGGCAGGCAGAAGAACAAGAAGGCACGCTTGCAGCCTCTATGGAACTGGTCGAGGAGTACCGCCAGTCGTCGTGTCGATCGAGTCATGCAAGGGGCAGGGATCAAGGGCGTGTCCGCCTGTGCTAAGGGTCTACGTCATGGGTTCGCTGTGTACTGCATCACCAAAGGCATACCACTGCCTACAGTACAAAAGTGGATGGGGCACGCATCGATGGAGACCACCGCTATCTATCTCCAAGTCACAGGCAAAGAGGAAAGAGACTTGGCTAGTAGACTTTGGTAGATCGCCATCGAGGGTTTTTTATTTCCATTTCATACTAGCTATGAGGTACAAATTCAAAGCAGAGAGCCGACAAGATATATGGGCGTTCTTTGCCTTGCTACCTAGTGACACATATTGCACCATCGTCGTGTGATCTGACCCTAATTGATCTATCTTTCCTGTCGTGACCTTCGATATGCACTTCAACTCGTTAGGGATAGACGAGATCAGAAAATTGATGGGGCAGGTCACAGATGGTCATGTGATGAGGCAGACTGTCGCCCTAGAGAGCGAGTACACGGGCAAGAGAGACTTTAGCCTGTAGGGTCGTTCTACCGCTATCTATCTCCAGGTCACAGGCAAAGAAGAAAGAGACCTAGCTAGAAGGTTGTGGTAACCTCGATCCGATCGAGGTTTTTTCAATCTGGTATAATCGTCCAAGATTTATCCTCATTTATCGCTTCCTGAAAAGTAGTAATACACTCATTGATTGCATCTGTAATCTCTCCAGGTCGATCGCTACACAAAGCAATCTTGATCTCACTCCAATTCCTCAGATATGGCGTTTCTCGGTAGGCGATGTGATAAAAAATAGAGTCCCTTTCTTCACTGTTGGGATCTTTCTTGCCCAAAGGAGGTCTTGATTGAAACCAACTGCTATGCCGATCCTCAATGGATCGTAGGCATTGGATGAAAGCGTCACGTTTTGCTTCAAAAGTTTCTGATGGATCGAATAGATATTTAGCCATAAATTTTTATTTCGACAAAAAACCCCTGGCAAGCATGTCAGGGGTGTGTGGAAATGAGTGTCTAAAAAAGTGCTTCCAGTAGTCCGCTTACAAGATACAAAGTATGCTTGACATTGTGACAATTCCATGTATTTTGTATCGTACGATACAAAAACAAAGATTATGGAAAAACCGACCACCCGTCAGTACGGGCAATACCAAAAGCTCTACGATTATTACAATCACCAGCTATTCGGTTCTGAGCTTCCCGAATGTCTGTTGATCTTGTCTCGCAAGACCGCTCGCATGTGTGGTCATTTCTCTCACGAGAGGTGGCAGGATACGGACGGGAAGAAAACACACGAGATTAGCCTAAACCCTGTCTATCTGGCTACAGCCACAGACCAAGACATCTGTCAGACCATAGTCCACGAGATGGTGCACCTCTGGCAGTTCGAGTATGGCAAGCCATCACGCCCTGGCTATCACAACACCCAGTGGGCGAACAAGATGGAGAGCGTCGGACTGATGCCGAGCCACACGGGCAAGCCAGGCGGAAAAAAGACAGGACAACAGATGGCTGACTACGCCATCGATGGGGGAGTGTTTATGCAGGCGTTTGAGACGATGCCAAAGGACGTATTGCTCCCGTTCAAGTCCTCGGAAGTTGTAGGGGGTAAGCTGGTGATCGGTGGGGTAGTGGTTGGTGGTAGTTCGGATGACAAGCCAGAACCCGAAGCACCGAAGCCCAAGAACAAGGTCAAGTACAGTTGCCCTAGATGCGGCACGAATGCCTGGGGCAAGCCCGACCTCGCTTTGCTATGCTATACTTGCGTGTCCGAGGCAATCGGCGATCGCAAGACAGCATCGAGACAAACGCTAGATGACTGCATGATGGTTGCGGTCTAGGATCACTTACGATGTCCTGCCTGGTTTCTCCAGGGCAGGGCATTTTTTACGCTTGAAACTATTGTATCTTTGTGTATGTTATTCTATATCACCACTTTACAAGCATAAAAGACAGTGCAATGACTATAGTGATTGATCGCTCGATGTCTTCCAAGGAGATCAGAAAAAAAATATCTCAGCTAGACTCGAAAGCGAAACTGAAGGATGAAAAGAAATTTGAAGAACAACGCAGAAAGTGTAGACAGGCTTTTGGTAAAGCCTTTCTTGATGTAGATGACCCTGTAGCCCTTCAAAGAGAGTGGCGTGATGACTAAGAGGCGGAGCTTTCTAGTCGACTCTAACATCATCATCTACTATCTCAAAGGTGATAAGCAGTTAGTAGATTTTTTTTGAGAGTTATGATTTGCATACTTCCTTCGTGACGGAAATAGAGGTCTTGGGTCACGGGAAAAACACGCCAGAGCAAGACGCATACATTACCACAATGTTTGAGGTATTTAGAATTTATGGGATGACCGCAGACATTAAAAAGAAAGCAATCTTTTTGAGAAAGACCTATAATCTCAAACTTGCCGATAGCATCATTGGGGCGACAGCATGGTATCTGAACCTGCCGTTGATTTCAGCAGATCAAGTATTTCAGAAAGTGGATGAGATCAACTTTGTGTCGTTCCAGGTTTGAGGCTAGCTCGTTCCCCAATTTTATCACGCATTTTCTTTCTGCAAGATAAGTGCACTTTATACGCCCTGAGAGTGGCGTGTACGGTGTCAGCCCTTGACTAGGGGCTGTATACGCCACTGTAGGGGGCAATTAGTAAGACTAATACGTGTCTCTGATGCTTGTATATTATATAGAGGGGAGGAAAACTTTTTACAAACTCCAAAGTCAGAGAATGGACATACAAAAAGCACTGATCGACAAGGAGTATGATCGACGAAAACAAAAAACCTTGGACTTGCTGGCTACCTTGCCCTTGTCCAAATCCTGAAAGCCATATCTGAGGATGAGGAACGGGCACAAATTATATCTCAATCGCTTTGTCAAAAAGTATGGCATTGATTGATCCCGTCCGACCTATAGGAGTGGGGGAGTGGTCAAGACCTACAGCAAAAAAGATGTTATCAGGAGGATGCAGGCGTTTTGCGAAATCAAATGATTTCTGAGGGAAAACCCTGTGACCCCACACCCACGCAACAAGCAAAGACTGATGATCCAGGATGAGACCATGACAGTGATCGTGGTGCTGGTCGGAAAAAGAAAGCGCTCCAAACGCAAGGAGCTACTAAGCATCTATCCGAGATAAAAAAATGACGCACCTGTGTGGTATTTTTCAACCACAGTTATAGCGGTACGTCCTATCAGGCTACTACAAGTAGTAGCATCTTGAGTATACAGACGAGACGATTTTTTGCAAGAGAAAAGTGATAGTTTCTACTATCACTACTTTCTGCCCTTCCCACTTTCTATGAGATCGTCTAGTGAGTCCAGACCCTCATTTTCTAGGTATGTCTTGAGGTGCATATCGCCCCTCACCTTCAAGTCGAGGTCATACATTTCTTCAATAGTTTTGATATGGGTATCGCCCCTCTTTCTTCTTAGCGGTCCCGTCTTGTTTCTCGATCTGTTACCCCGCATACCTGGTGCATCTTTAGCCATAATTTTTCAGTTTTAGATTATACATATTATCCCAATAAACGATATGATAGTCAAATGGTTCCAGATCACGGAAAAACACTGTTTATTCGCTCCCTGAGTAGCGTATACGATCGTGTCCTTGCCCCCTTTGCGTACACGCAACGGGCTACTTGATCTCTTTTTCGCAGGCTTGGACGACCAGTTCTCTGAGGTCTTTAATCTTCTGATAGAGGTAGTCCAGCTCGTCGGGAGTGATTGTGTAGGTGGGATCATACCTGGCGGAGACATAGGCTTCCTTCAATAGCTCGAAGTGGTGTTTTTCGGTGCGATCGCTAAGGTCGAACCGAGAGGAAAACGATGAGTCGTGCCCCTCTAGCTTCTCGTAGAGAACTTTGAGGTCGTGGGTCTTGGGTTTGTATCAGGTCTTGACCAGGAGATATGCGGTGATGTATCTTTCGCTGATAACGTGCAGGATAAAAGCTGTCTCGTTTCGGTGTTGTCTGTCAATTCCCGTTTGGTAGAAATCGGCGAAAGCATCCCCTCCAGATAACCACATATCACGATCTCCCTCTTGCATCTGCTTTTTCTCCGCTGGCGTGAGTTCCTTTGCCTCTGCTAGGGTGAGTTTTCCAGAGTCATAGAGGACGACCCCCTCTTTTTTTATATCAGCATAGAAATACCTGTTTTCTTCAAGCCTGGCGTTTACGTGCTTGATGTTCTCGACTAGGATGGAAACGGGTGTCTCGATACTGCGGTCTTTGAAGATTTTTTGACTGATCTCGGTGGACATTCTCATCTGCATCTCATAGACGGATTTGTGGGTGACAACCATGATGTCGAAATCACTGATGTATCAGTACGTGTTCCCGTCTTTCCCGATCGTTATGTCACGCTCGACAAAATCCCCTCTGGCATAACTGCCAAACAGGATGACCATGTGGATCGGCAAGACCTGGCTAGCGAGTATGATGTCCAAGACTTTTCTTAGTTCCTGTTGTTTATGGAGTGGTATATGTTCGGGAAGGGTATCGATCATGTTGTGCCAAGGTCGGACAAAATCCATTGTGTTGA
Source organism: Saprospiraceae bacterium (assembly GCA_965223165.1). GTDB lineage: Bacteria > Bacteroidota > Bacteroidia > Chitinophagales > Saprospiraceae > JABDMH01. Next base: position 6,347 of record CBDCVQ010000004.1, read on the forward strand.
CCTTAGCGATATGGTCACCTAAATCAAGCGATCCCCTCCAGGACTTGCTGAGGTGTGAAATACTTGGCGAGCTTCTGGCACAGCTCGTCCTTGGTCTGGCAGGTGATATGCTTTCGGCTGTGGGCGTGGTTGCCTGCTCGGATGATGTATGATCCCTCCAGGTCTCGGTATATCGAGATTAGCCCTTGAGGGGTTTCGAGATGTTTTACAAACGTCACAGCCTCAAAATTAGCTGAAAATCGGCTTGTCTGCGTGTTTAATCGTCCTGAGAGTGGCGTATATGGTTTCGACCTTGCCTTGGGTGCGATATACGCCAGTGTAAGGGGCTATTAAAACCCGTATCTTTGCAGGGAGAGGGGGTCATTTTACTTTCTAATGATTTGCGATGGCAAAAAGACGTAAGAAAAAGGTCTCCGTCAGGGAGATGATACTAAACGACCTCATCACGTTCTTGTCGTGGGCTTCGACGCTAGGTTTGTTATATCTCATTTCACTTACTATTCAATAGAATATAGGTAAATAGATAAACGCCTCCGTAGAGCACACGGATAGGAATGGATTAGTCGCCTTTGTAGTCAATTCCAGCGGTGTCTTTACTGAGTCGATTTACCAACAAAAAACATAGACAGAAAGACCCCCTCTTTCTAGTCGTCCCAGCCTACTTGCTATCATCCTTTCTCCTGTTCTTTCGATAAGTCAAAAAGGTGCTGATAACCCTCACCACAAGGGATATAGTCCTTATGATGTCGCTATACGACATAATCAAAAATTTGTGGAACTACCCCAAGAAAGTCGAAGCAAAAGGGGCTTGATACAGAAGTTAAAGATTTTTACAAATGAAAAATATCTTTACTTTTGTATTGTGTGTTTCAGCCCTTATGCTGAAATTCCTGGGGTGATCCCAGATTAAAAAATGAACCAGCAGACTGCAATCTGCTGGTTTTTCTTTTTCAAAGATACGGTCGAATATACATTCATAAAAATTGAATATTGCAAATCCAGAAATTTAACGCTGTCGTATCACACTTTTTCAGAACCTTTCTTTCGCCACCGCCCCCCATTTTACCCATAAAAAACCACCTCTTCTCCCTTGAGGGTCTGCCAGGTATCGAAAAAATCCTCTTGTTCTAGGTCATCGTAGGCTTTACAGATAAAGTACTTGTCCAGGTGTACAAACTGGGGGTCGGCTTGTATTCTTTTCTGGACGGCTTCCATGATCGAGCGGTAGGTAAATAGCAAGGCGATGTAGTAGGGTTTGGACTCGTCGTAGTTGTAGTGTTCTTGCACCAGTCTGAAGGCGAAGGCTTGGGCGTGGTGGTGGAGTTGTTTGACCACTCTTTTGGAGTCTTTGCCGTTGCACATCTCAAAGAGGTAGAACCTGTTTTGTCGGTGCATGTTCTCGATCAGAAATGCCCCGTCAGGGATAAAGTACTTAGACTTGGACAGGGCGATCCTGTTTTTGGACTTGAGATTTTTGGTTGTTCTGGCGTTGCCTGTGGTGTCAAAGTAACAATGGAAAAACGGGATGTCCAGCTCGTTTTGTTCCGCCCATTTGTCGAGTTGGATTTGAAAGTCGATCTGTTTTTTGCGGTGGGGATAGTCACGGAAGGCGATCGACTTTCCGACCTGGTATTTGACCTGGTCTTCGGGATACCTCAGCTCCAGGATCAGGGCTTGTCTGCCAGCGGGTGTGAGGTAATACATAGACTCGACCTTGCCCATCCTAGGTTGGGGCGTGGCAAAGGAATTGCAGGCGACCAGGGGTCTCCTTCTGTCTCTGAGGCTGCTTGCCTGCTTCCAGAGATACTGGTACTGGGTGGTGCCCAGATCCAGGGCGAGCATTTGCGAAAGGGTCAGGTACTTGTAGCGAGCCAGGCTCTCCAGGATGTTCGCCTGGATGTTGGTGATGACCCCCTCCCAAGCGATCTTTTTCGGCTTCTTGGACAGCGTGTCGGCGAGTTGTTTTTTTGTTTCCATGATTAGTGATTTTGTGATGAGCTAAACGGGTCTTGATAGGGCTTGCCGCCTTGGTTGTATTTGTCGATGTCGGCAGGAGGCGGAGCCGTTGGCTTGCGTTTCGGTTTGCTTGTACCATCGAGCGGCACATAGTAGCCGCTCTCATGTACCAGCCACAAAAACAATTCCTCCAGCTCGGCTTTGTCCAGATAAAAGGGCGGCTTGATGTCCACGTACTTGGACGGGGCTTTGAACTTTCTAGCACCCGTGTCGCTGCTGTTGTCATGCACATAGAAATAGTATTTACCGAGCTTAGAGAGGCTATCAAAATCCGTTGTTTTCAGCCCCATCGCACTAGCCATTGTCCTCATGCTGGCATCATCATTTTTGCTGGAGACCTTGATACAGGTGTTGGACTTGACCCCCGATTTGATGGTGGCACTCTGGATTTGATCGCTGTACTGATGGGCGAGTATCATGTGTAGCCCTTTCTGCCTTTCCTTGGATAGGATGTTGCACACCTTTTCGGTGATGAAGTCCTGGGCTTCATCCAGCACCACAAAGGTCGGTTTGGGTCGGGAGCCGACGGGTCTTTTTTTGATCTCGGTCTGGATCAGAGCGACTAGGAATTTACCCAGCGTTTGGGAGGCATCCTCGGAGAGCAGCCCTTGTTTGAGGTTGCAGATAATGACCTTGCCTTTTTCTATCTCCTGACCGATACGTACCGAGCTTTTGCCTGTGAATACCGCTAGGGTATTTTTTGATCCAACGATTTTGGATAGCCTGTTGCGTACAGGTCTTTTGGTGGAGTTGAATGTGGTACCTCTCATGTCGGCGATGGTCTGGGCGTGGATGACATTGTCAATTTTGCTGCCTCGCTCGACCAGCTCCTCGTTGGTGTTGTCGTTCATAAAATGGATCAGATCGAGGATGTCACAATCACCCATCCGCAGCAGGGCATTGATGCAGGCAGCGAGCACCATTTCCATCTGAGAGGAGCTTTCGCTTTTCAGCAGCTCGAAAAACACGCCCGTCAACTGATCGGTTAGGTACTCGATGTTTTGCTCGGTACGTTCGTAGGGTTTCAGATCCAGGGGATTGATCTTGAAGATGTAGTCTTGGTCAAAAATATCCCTGCCGAGCAACTGCTTGGCGGTCTCTCTGATGTGGGTGTCCAGATAGACGATCCTCTCCTTGTTGTGCCCATTGAGGTAGAATTGCAGCAGCTCGACGGAGAGCTTGCCTTGCGGCTCGATACAGACCAGGGATTTGTCCTGCTTGGCGTTGGATTTCTTTTGTAAGTGAAACCAGATATTTTTGATGATCTCGGATTTTCCACTGCCTGTTTTGCCTAGTATCCAGGTGTGCCTTTTCATCGACGACAGGGGGAAGTAGTGGGGCACACTGTAGCCAAAAAAAAACTCGTGCAGTGGCGGTATGCTCTTTTTAGTCCACGACTCCAGTAGCTGTAAAAAGATGTCCAGAAATGACTTGTCCGCATCATCTGAGGTGTGTTGTGCGATAAAAAATCGGTGCTCCTGGGGGGAGTGGATGTACAGATAGGCAAAGGCTCGCTCAGCGAGATAGTCCGTCTCTGCCACGTTGCCTTTGAGTACCATTTTCAGCTCAGCGAGCGTAAACCCTCGCTGATTGAATAGGTCGGCATAAGCGTTTGAATACTCGACGAGTGCATCCAGTTGTCGGTCGATGCGATCGACCCAGTGGGTCATCACCTGGACGACCAGATCGGGGATGCCGAAAGGGGGTATGTATCCAAACAATACCTGTTCGTCGTCGGTTTGTGAGGGGTGTATCGACTCCGTATATTGGCGGTACACGGACTGCAGAAATTCGATTTCGTTTGCCAAGTCAACTGCCCGATGGGGGGGTCTACTAGAATGTCTACTATTTACCCTATCATTATAACTGTGGATCATTGTTTTGTCAATTTTTTGATTACCAAAGCGTTAGGGGTCAAATCCCCTATTCGATCTTATACTATAATCCTATAGTATTCACCCTAGCCCTATCTCTCTTATGTCATCTCACTCGACTCACTCACATTATTCCCTTTATCCTGGTCATCCTGTTCGTTCGCTCCTTCAATGCCATTTCGATCGCCAGCGCTTGCCCCTGGTTTCATACCTAGGACTAGGCGTATAAAATAGCTTAGGGGGTAAGCTATCCAACCCGTTCTTTTTTGGTTCTTTTTTGAAAGAGCCGAGTTGGATAGATCCCCGTGAAAAAAAATCGTCAGCGTCATCACCAGTAGCCCAGGTAGTAGTTGCGGTACGAGCTGAGGTCTGCCAGGGCACCTGTCAGCCCACCAACGGCAAGCTCTTTTCTGACGGCTGCCTGGCGGAAATTCACCTCTCGTGCCAAGGTCTGTATCCGCTCTAGTACAGTACGGGCTTCATTGTATCGTGTATTTTCTCTGAGCATATTTTCCCGATGCTGGAGCTGTCCGCTACGGGCTAGCTGTTCGAGTTCGGTTTTGCGAAAGGCATACTCCTTTTGGTTGACCATCAGGAGGTGACCGACTTCTTTTTTCAGTAGCTCGATCTGGGTTTTGACCTTGTAGAGGTCAAAGTCCTTACGGGCGAAGGTCAACATGGTGAATGCGTCCTTGATCGTATCCATTGCTCTTTCCCGCTGGTAGGCAAACTGCTGCTTTTCGTCCTCAAACTTTTTGAGGTCGAGGCGGTGATGTTCCTGGCTGGTTTCCAGTTGTTCCCAGCCTTTAGCGGTGTCGTCTTTCATGCGGAGGATGGAGGCTTGCGTCCGTCGGGTGATCTGGTCACCCGTGAGCCGCATAGCCTCGTCCACTGTCATGGTAATAAGGGGTTCCCTCCCCTTGTCTGGTTCGTCGCCCAAGGACGATGATCGACGACGGAAAAGGAACCCCAAAAATCCTACGGCTATGGCAAATAGGATGAATTCCATTGCCTAGCTGTTGTAGGTGGAGCCATTGCCATTGAGCTTGGCGGCGACCTCCCGCAGAGCTTGCGGATTTTCAAAGCCGTTTTCTGCCTCTCGCTCGATCGCCTGCAATAGCTCCCTTTCGGTTGCCATATGGTCTACCTCCTCGACACTACGAGCACCCGCAAGCTGTGTGTTGACATCACTGACACTGCCTCTAGTGACGCCAACAAGTTGCTTTCTTTCCAAAAGCATTTGTAGGTACTCCCCGCCGTGCAGACGTATCCGCATGATGACGGGGATAGACTCGACCAAGAACAGACACACAGTCATCAGTAGTGCCATTATGAGGCTACCCGTATCGTCCTGGAGACTCTGGATGTAGGCATTCATCAGAGCGACCTTGGTAATGGTCGGCTCGCCTTGATAGTCGTCCTTGTATTTCGCTTTTACCAAGGCGATCTTAGCGTCCTTGCTTTCCAGGTACGCTTGGTACTGCCTGCGAGTGTCCGCTATGGGCTGAGCCGATGGGCGTTTGCCTTCCGCCTTAGCGGCGGCATATTCCGCCCCCGCTTGGGTACGAGCCGCCATCAGCTTTTCGCCTTGTTTCTCGATGGCAAGGAGGTCACGAGCCTGGTACTTGTCCACCCGTATGTTGTGCTGCTCCACGGCTTCGTATATACGGACGATCAACTCTTGCTCTACCTTGATGGTCTTGAGCGGCACAGAGAGCACCACAGCCAACAATAGGCTCAAAAATAGCCGCCATATCGCCGCCCCCATCCCTTTATATGGCAACGAGGCATCCTGCTTATAAAACAGTAGCCCCATTATGGAACCGATCAAGCCTCCTATAAAGTAGTTGTCAAAGGCATAAGCGGCAGCGACAGTGCACAGTGCGAAAATCACAACCGAAGAAATAGGTACACCGATAGCGAATAGATTTAAATCACCTCTTTCGCCGTCGTCTACCTTCCTGTACAAAGCCTCGTCTATGGAGGCTCTGCGTCTCAATAAATTGTTCATATTAAATTTTTTTGAACAATTAGGGTCTGCCGCCGAAGCGGCAAGACCAAAAAATAAACTAAGGTTTCCTGCTCTTAACTGAGCTATTACAGTAGTAATAGTCCTTCCCACTAGGTGGGAACATTGCGAAATGCTTGGGAAAGACAGGAGAAAGTAAACGACGACCTCTTTTGTTGGATACTTAAAGCAGGAAGTTAATTACTTCCTCCTTTCAAACCCTACATCTTTTTGTTGTACCTTGGGTGGTCAACCCGAAAAAACCTATTTGTCTTGATATTATATATTTTTTTAATATATTAAAGTCTGATACTTAAAGCAGGAAGTCATTACTTCCTCCTTTCAAACCCAACTGTTATACGCAGTTGGGTTTGTTTTTCTAGGCTAAACTGAGTACCAAATAGTGCTCTGTTTAGTCTAGTACATACCCTTGGCTGTGAAAGCTAAGAGCTACCGTTTCCGTTAATTATGGATTTTTTTTTATTGTGACTTTATTGAAAAGGGTCACAACAATCATACAAGTGATATGTGCGATGCGGGTAATATAAAACTTTATGTCAATAAATTTCAAGTTTTTGCATGGATTTTTTTGTGCCTAGCTGCTCGTTGCCATTTCACGCCTACAACATCATTGCCTGCTTTTGCAATTTCTCGATCTGCTTATCTAGTTTAGTCACCTCGACGAACTTGTCAGGAAACAGCCTCTCAATCTTACCTGACACCGCAGCTTTGACAGGCAGTCGTTCTAGGTTTTCCTCTGGGGTCATATTCCTATTGTAGGTTACTCCTTTCTTAAGTTCTTCTAGGATGGTGCCAACCACCTCTGAGTTGCTTTCTTTGATCTGATCCACGATCGGATCACTCA
>CBDCVQ010000005.1:0-85877 GCA_965223165.1 Saprospiraceae bacterium
AACGTCTCCCGGTCATAGATCTTGCCGGAAGGATTGTTTGGGTTGCTCAGCAGGATGGCTTTGGTACGAGGTCCGATCGCATGCTCAAAATCATTCAAAGCAGGGATGGGAAATCCGTCATCGATAGAAGAAAAAAGTGATTTGATCTGGACTCCGGCCATCTGGCAAAAGCCATTGTAGTTGGCATAAAACGGCTCGGGAATGATCACCTCATCGCCGGCATCGGCCAGCGACAATAGCGAAAACAAGATGGCTTCGGATGCTCCCGTGGTAATTAATACGTCCTCCCAGCTTACATCGACATCAAATCGACGGTAGTAGGTGCTCCAAACCTCCCTCAAGCGCAGTTGTCCTTCCGCCACCCCATAGGGGATGTAGGGATCTGTACTACCGTGCACCAGATCCATGGCCCCTGCCGGCATGACAAAATTGGGCTGCCCGATATTGAGGTGCAGTACCTCGACTCCCCGCGCCTTTGCCGCATCTGCCAACGGCAGAAACTTGCGAAATGGGGATTCAAACGTCTCTTTAACTCTCCTGGAAAGCTCTGGCATGGTTGATCTTTAATCTTAGAGGGAGCTGCCCGATCCTAGGCCTGGGCAGGCGGTGTGTTGAAATTCATGTTGGGATAGCTCGGAATGTCATGCTCGGCAATGCTGCCAAACTGTGCTTCAAACTTCTTGACATTCTCCGCGAGAGCGCGCAGCAGCCGTTTGGCGTGCTGAGGCGTCAATACCACTCGTGACTTGACCTTTGCCTTGGGTACGTTGGGCATCATGCGGATAAAATCCACCACAAACTCCGAATGTGAGTGAGAGATGATCGCCAGATTGGAATAGATCCCCTCCGCTACCTCTTCCGGTAGTTCGATGTTGATTTGATTTTGAACTTTCTTTTCAGCCATGGTGCATCAAATTGATTTGTATGCAGCTACCAGGTTTTGAGGCGCAAAAGTACTAAACAAATGGTTTCGTATCGGTGAAATAACGAGTCAACCGCCATGGATCAATATCGTCAACCGTCAAAATTTCCATTCTGCCTGCTTTGCGGCGAGATTGCGACCCTTTTCTACTCAAGTCACCGGACGGATGCATTTTTTCATATTACGAATAAATATAATATATTTGAATCGGATTAATAGCTTCTTACAGCCATTTCGAAGCTAAACACTCAAGATTATGAAAGAATATATGCTGCATGCCATTATTGCCATTGTCGGGCTCTTGGGTCTGATCGTCATTCATCGTGACATATGTGCTAATCAGGTAGAACCAATGGATGTCTGGCCATCGGCGCCAGCGCTTGCACGCACCGCCTCCAGCCCAGCGGAGATAGCATCCACTGCCACTCGATTGGCCATTCTACCGGGAGACACTTGGTCCCAGGTACGATTCAACCTGACTGATCTCAAAGCATCCAATCGATGGCACTTGGATTGCGGCAATGGTCGTAAACTCCGCTTGCGGGACACCTCCTTCGTGATACAGTACGATCGTCCGGGCAGCTACCTCGTCAAGCTGTATCAGGACAAACAGTTGGTAGCCGCCAGTCAGCTGGACTTGGCAGCCCCGCACATCGAAGATGAGGTCCTCCTCATAGATTAGTTTGGACTGTAGCACTGAAAGCAGAACGCCGGATCGCCTTCTTTCGCACCAACTCTTTATCGCCAGAAGCCTTACATCCCGCAGCAAGGTGGGGATGTGCCGTTCTGTCTCTTCGATTTCGCCTCAAAAATAGCGATCCATGCATCCCTTTTCAATGTTACAGCCTACTAGCCTACAATATCCCCCTTGGCGATTGATCAGGCAAAGCCTTAACTTAGGGTCAAAGAACTAGGCAAATGATCTTACCTCTTATAAAAGATTTGGTGGAGAGGTCAGCCTTTGGCGTCTGCTCCTACATAGGCGACATCTTTGGCATCAGCACTTCCAAAATCCGATTGTACTTCATCTATACCTCTTTTGCTGCTATGGGCTCGCCCATCGCTATCTATCTCATCTTGGCCTTTTGGCTCAACATCAAGAAATACATCCGCAAAAAGTATAGCCTGATGGCTAAGTGACTATTGCGAAAAAGCGTACTGGATAATATTGGCTCCCATCTGCAGTGCTCTTTCTCGGACATCCTCCGGGTCATTGTGCACATCGGGATCCTCCCAGCCGTCACCCAGATCACACTCAAAGGTGTAGAAGCAGACTAATCGACCCTCCCAGAGCATGCCAAAGCCTTGTGGACTCTTCCTATCGTGCTCATGGATCTTGGGCAACCCCTTTTTGAAAGCGTAGGTCTGATGATAGATCTCATGTTCAAAGGGCAGCTCGATCCATTCCAACTCCGGGAACACCTCCTTCATGGCTGTCCGCACATAGCGGTCCATACCATAGTTGTCATCAATGTGCAAGAATCCACCTCCCAATAGATAGTTACGCAGATTTTGTGCCTCCGCAAAGCTAAACACGACATTGCCGTGGCCGGTCATATGCACAAAAGGATAATTGTAGAGGTCCAGGCTGCCGACATCTACGGTCGCATAGTCCGGATCGAAAGCCATGCCCAAGCGACTGTTGCAAAACCTCGCCAGGTTAGGCAGCGCCGTAGGATTAGCATACCAATCGCCCCCGCCACTGTATTTCAAAAGGGCCATCTTGAGCCGTCGATCCGCCGTCGCCGGTTCCTCCAGTCCAGTCGATGACAGGAAGAAAGCAGCACAGATGAGTAGGATACCTAGTCTTAGCATGAAGCTTGATTTGCACTATTAATCATGGAACAAACGTATACACCGGCGGTTTCAGTTCTCAGTCGGGCATTTCCTAAGGATATTTCCCGAAAATCACGCTCAAGTGCAGACGTGATCTCGCGCCGGCTGAAATCTCCTTCGGGACCGATCAAGACGAGATAGCTCGATGCTGCCGTAAGCTGCCCGGCGAGGTGAGGCATCCCTATACGGCTACAGTGGGCAATATACTTCTCGGTGGCCCCATTTTCCTGACTCAGCACCTTCTCCAGCGAGACCCCCGTCTGCAAGGCTGGCAGATGGGCCCTTCCCGATTGCTTTAGTGCAGCGATCATGATCCGGCGCAATCGCCCTTCGTTCACTCGAGGCCGTTCCGACCTCTCCGTCTGAATAATACTCACTTTCGATACACCGATCTCTGTAGCCTTCTCCATAAACCACTCCATGCGACTATGGTTCTTGGTGGGAGCGATCCCGATGTGGAGATGATACGGCTCGGGTGGTGCCTCCTGTCGATCTACAATCTGCGCTACCCCCTGATCCGCCTTCAATTCGACCAGTACGCAGTCGTAGATATCACCTCGTCCGTTGAGCACGCGGATCGGTTGCCCGACAGATTTGCGCAGACTTTTGCGGAGATGGCCCACCTCGTCCTGCGACAGGAGAATCTTGTCTCCATCTACCTGCTCCGAATAGAAGTACTGCACTTTCCAAATGTAGCTATTTCGGCTTCCTGCTCCAATGGGGTGGCATGGTCAGCAGGTCGAGTAATCCGGGTAGTTGGGCGATCAGTCAGCCTGGACCCACCCCGGTCATATACCTTGCGTGCCAATCGGCACGACGTCTTTGACTGACTGCAGCTGGACTAATCCGTAAAACTGTACTTTTGCACGCTGAAGAAAACTTAAGGACTTACATGCGCGTTTGGAGCATTAATAAGATTGCCGACTGATGGGGTATTTGATCATGATCGCTCAGTTCATATTGAGCCTTTCGATACTAATCATCTTACATGAGATGGGGCACTTCTTTCCCGCCAAGTGGTTTAAGACCCGGGTGGAAAAGTTCTATTTGTTCTTTGATCCCTGGTTTTCGCTGGTCAAGAAGAAGATCGGTGAGACCGAGTATGGCATCGGCTGGCTTCCGCTCGGTGGATATGTCAAGATCTCAGGCATGATCGACGAAAGCATGGACCGAGAGCAGATGGCGGGTCCACCGCAGCCCTGGGAGTTTAGATCAAAACCCGCCTGGCAGCGATTGATTATCATGCTGGGTGGCGTGACGGTCAACTTTATATTGGGTTTTCTCCTGTTTGGTCTCGTACTCTATGTGTGGGGGTCCGAGCATCTCCCCAACAAAAATGTGCAGTATGGTTACTACGTAGACTCGCTGGCTATGGATATGGGCATGCGGGACGGCGATTACATTCTCAAGATTGGCGACGTGGACTATGAGCGATACGATCCCGGCATCTTTCGCAAGGAGATCGTCATCAACGATGCCAAGACATTTACCGTGCGGCGAGATGGCGAAGTCCTCAAACTGCCGATAGATCCCAAGTTTGTGGGGATGTTGTCCAGCTACGAGTACAAGGACGCCCTACTATTCCGTCCGCGGGTGCCGACCATCATCAAGGAGATTGGCAAGGACACCCCCGCGGAGCGCGCCGGTCTACAGGCAGAAGATGTCTTGACGGCCATCAATGATACGCCCACCCCCTACTTTGATCAATTTAGCCGCATCGTACGACAGCACCCCGGGGCTCCGGTCACCATACGCTATGAGCGAGGTGGTCGAGAAAACGAAGTGCGTCTTACGACCACGGCGGAAGGGACGGTCGGGTTTGCCGCAAAGAACCACCTTGACCTTTTCGAGATGGAGCATCAGCACTACAGCGCCTTGCAGGCCATACCGGCTGGCTTTGTGGATGGATATGACTTTCTCGCGTCGCAGGTCAAGGCCTTTGGCAAGATGTTTAGCGGCGAGATCAAAGCGAAAGACAGCCTGGGAGGTTTTGGCACCATCAGCAATCTCTTTCCCAAACGGTGGAGCTGGCAGGTCTTTTGGCATGTGACGGCGATTCTGTCGTTGATCCTCGGGTTTATGAATCTGCTGCCGATCCCCGCCCTGGATGGGGGGCACGTGATGTTTCTCATCTGGGAGGTCTTGACAGGCAGGAAGGTCAGCGACAAATTCATGGAGTATGCAACCATCGCCGGATTTGCGATCGTCATCGGGCTGGTCCTTTTTGCCAATGGGCTGGATGTCCTGCGTTGGCTCAATGGAAAGTAGCCTTCCTCGCTGTGAATTATTTTGACTGGTTTGCGCTGCCCCTTCGATATGAATTGGACCTGACCGAGCTCAAGCGTAAGTACTATCAAAAGAGCCGGACTCTCCACCCGGACCGACATACCCTCGCCGATGCAGAGCTACAGGCCGATATGCTCCAGCAAGCTTCCTACAACAACGAGGCCTACAAAACCTTGTCAGACCCGGAGCGCAGGCTGTACTACCTACTAGCACATTTTGAGAAGTTGGCACCGGAAGGTGAGAATTCGGTACCGCAAGCCTTCCTGATGGAGATGATGGACTTTAATGAAGCGCTTATGGAGCTTCAGGTGGACTACTCCGGCGGCCAAGCCGAGGCGCTTGCCGATCAAATCCAGGCTTATTCGCAAAGCCTCTTGGAGGATCTCCAAGCCCTACTGGCCGCTCCCGACTTTTCCAAGCTAAATGAGGCTGAATGGGCAGCCATCGGCGACCTCTATCTCAAGCAGAAGTACCTTTCTCGTCTGCGCGAGCAGATGTCTGCTTTGGAGCCTTGAGAGATTTTGTGCCGCAGGGGGGAGTCGAACCCCCACGTCCGTAAGGACACACGCCCCTGAAACGTGCGCGTCTACCAGTTCCGCCACTGCGGCAATAATTACAGTGATGTCAATCTTGTGCTTCCAACCCCCTTTCCTATTTAGCGCTGGGTTGAAGCGCTGCTTGTCCCGCCGATCAAGGCGGGATCTACCAGTGCCGCCACTGCGGCAATAATTACAGTGATGTCAATCTTGTGCTTCCAACCCCTTTCCTATTTAGCGCTGGGTTGAAGCGCTGCTTGTCCCGCCGATCAAGGCGGGATCTACCAGTTCCGCCACTGCGGCAATAATTTACAGTGATGTCAATCTTGTGCTTCCAACCCCCTTTCCTATTTAGCGCTGGGTTGAAGCGCTGCTCGTCCCGCCGATTCAAGGCGGGATCTACCAGTGCCGCCACTGCGGCAACTATCTCACGCTCTTCAAGGGACAGCAAAGCTAAAAATTTTGGCCCATTGTAACCATCATTATGTTGCAGTATCAGTGGTAGGTACGTCAATCCCCGACGCGGACAAACTTGACCTGGAGAAACGCCTCCCCAGTCAACATCATGCGTTGTGGTTAAACCTCCAAGCTGCTTTGCATGGCAGCCGTTCAGACTCGCGCATGCACGGATGAGATGTCAAATCACTCGAGCTTGATGATCGGCAGCACGTGCTCCGTCCCACTCGACCTGGCTCTCAGCCAATACAAACCTGGAGGATATTCATCCATAGACCAGTCGATCTGCCCCCTCTTGGTGTCGACCTTGATCGTCCGCAAGGGGAAAGTTTTACCTAGAGGGTCCACGAGCTGAATATCGATCAGACGGTTGGTCGCCCCTTCATAGCTCAAGCGAATATCCTGCCTGGTGGGATTTGGAAATACCTGAATAATAAAATCGCCTCGACATACCAGCTTGATCTCAATGACCTGCGAATGGGTTTCTTCTCCGTCACGACTTACCCCTTTCAATCGATAAAATCCTTCCGGCAGGGGCGATTGATCGACGTAGGAATAATGGGTGGGTCCATCGCCCTGGCCCACGGAGCCAACCCTGCCCAATGCGCGGAACTGGTTGCCATCATCTGACCGCTCGACCGTCCAGTGATCATAATTGATCTCATTGGCGGTCACCCATGATATCCGATTCTGACAGTCTTCACTTTCTCCACTAAACGAAACGAGCGTGACCATCGAGCCAACCGAGGTAAGTCCAGCATCAACAGCAATATTCTTCTCCCCGATATCCACTGTGATCAGTGGCGAACGACCGGTCTCCGGATCTACGTCACTGTCACGAGTCGCATCCGTCCCCATGGAGGGACTCGTAAAATCAAAATTGGGGCTCGTCAAGAATTCGAGCTGGTACATACCCGCGTTGAGATTTTCAAACAGATAGATCCCCTTTTTTCCATTCCACGTACGGGTGACAGATGTTTTGATGGGTCTGGCATCTACCTCTCCATCGAAATCGCCGTCGTAGTACAGCTGCACGGTCGTACCGTTGACCCCTTCCTCTTGGGCATCTTGAATACCGTCTCCGTCGGCATCATGCCATACACTGTTGCCAATCGAAGCGGCATTTGCGACGGGATCAAAGCCACAATAGCTGATGGTCTGCGTGAGGCTCCGGGCATTACCGCAGCCGTCCGTACCCTCCCAGGTGCGGATGACGGCAAACCTCTCCGGATCATCGCCAATGGTGTCTTGATAGTACACAAGTCGCGGTGCGTCAGCGCAGTTGTCCGTTAGACTTACCTCTGGTTTAGGTGGGGGTGCCTCACCACAGACCATGTGATGATCCTGAAAAAGTGAATCCACCACAAACTCAGGTGCCACGGTGTCATATTGATTGACATAGAAGATAAATTCACTGACATTGCCGCAAAGGTCCGTGACGGTGAAACCACATCTCCACCGTCGATAGTAGCCAAAGGTTTCACAGACCTGAGCCGCCACTATCTCGTCATAGGAGTCTTCATCCAGAATGCCACAGCAGTCGGTCGCTTCAATATCCGACATGAGGACTCGAGGAATATCGCAGTTGTACACCGTCATTTCATCACCGTACTCCAGGCCGATGAGCATGGGATTGGTCAGGGTGATGTCAGGGGGAGTCGTGTCTCGCACGTAAATAAATTGGGTATCGATCAGCGTATTGCAGTGATCACTTACCTCCCATATACGTAGAATAGTATAGTCACATGCACAGCTGCCAGCGACAATTTCTTCCCTAAACTCATGGTCGGTCGAGGAACAGTCGTCTTCGATGTCATACATATTTTCGGGGATATCTTGACCACAATAGATGGTAGTGTCAGCTCCGCGAGTGAGTACGGGCGGTACCAGATCTTCTCGCGTGACTAGCTGTTGGAGAGTCACGGTATTGCCACATGCGTCGGTCGCAGTCCAAGTACGCAACACGGCGTCTCTTAAGCATCCAGCTCTTGACGAGCTTTCGGTGTACTGTAGGGCTACGGCGCCGACACAGGCATCCACAGCCACCAGATTTGGCGGGGCGGGTACCGCATCAAAACACCCTATCGTGATGTCAGCTATATCCTCACCACCGATGATCTCCGGCGCTACCGTATCAAAGGTGTAGAAGAACTGCTGATCGCAGGAATCTTGGTTGCCACATTCGTCTGTCACATAATATCGTCGGGTAAAAACATACGAGCAGTTGTCTACTTCGGGACCAAAATCTTGGTTGGACAGTGATAGCGTAGCGCTGCAGTTGTCCGTGCTACCGAGCGAAGCCAAGGTAGCGGTTGCCGCCGGCAAGTCAGTCAGCTCAGGCTCTGCGGTCACACATCCCACGACTACATCCGTGGGGCAGCTACCTATGCTGGGAGCCGTTTGGTCATGCACAGTGATGGTCTGCACGCAACTACTGGACGTACCGCAACCATCCGTGATGGTATAGGTACGAAGGATAATAATGGGACATGATCCACTACGAGACTCGCTGCTGCTGAATGACTGTGCCACTATGCCACAGTTGTCTGCCGCAGATCCACCCGCTGCCTCAAACGAGACCAGATCAGGATAGGGAGCTGGCACATTCTCTATGCATTCAAACGCCAGATCTGCAGGACAATTTAACTCGGGTGGGGTCTGGTCCAGGATCGTAATCGTCTGCGTACATGAGCTTTGATTACCACAGATATCGGCTATGCTATAGGTCCGAACGATCGTCGTAGGACAGGTGCCATTGACAACCTGCCCCACATAGGCAAATGACCCTGCATCGATCCCGCAATTGTCATCAACCATACCTCCGGCGACGACAAAGGCATTCAGATCAGCATATGGTGCCGCAAGTTGGCTCGCGCATTGGACTTGGATGTCGCCCGGACAATCCATCGTGGGTGCGGTAGTGTCATCGATGACAAAGGTTTGTGTACAGCTGGCAAGATTGCCACAGCTATCCTCAATGCTGTAAGTTCTAGTGAGCGTGGTAGGACAACTGGTCGTGCTGACATCCTCCGACTCCAGCACGAAAGTCCCGGCAACGATACCACAGTTATCCGAAACGGAACCTCCTGCCGCCTCAAAGGCGGTGAAGTCTGCGTAGGCCTGGGGTACCTCTGCCAGACACTGAAAGGTAGCTCCACTGGGACAGTCCAGCATCGGTGGTGACTGATCATGGACGATGATCTCTTGCGTGCATATGCCCTCGTTCTGACAACTGTCCTGAATGCGATAGGTACGCAGGATCATCGTAGGGCAGATGCGGCTAACCTGATCCGGATCGACAGAAAAAGTGGTTGCATCGATCCCGCAATTGTCATCAACCATACCTCCGGCTGCCAACAATGCGGCCAGTGAGGCGTACGGTGCCGGCACCTCTGCCATACAGGAAAAGTTGAGATCGCCGGGACACTGGAGCTCTGGTGGTACCTGATCATCGACAAGGATGATCTGTGTACATGTCGCCACATTGCCACAAAGATCAGAGATCTCGTAAATCCGACTAATGACTAGAGGACAGGTGCCACTGGAGCTCTCGCTTTGCAGGCTAAAGGATGATCGATCCACGCCACAATTGTCAGTTGCGGACCCCCAAGCAGTCTCAAATGCGGTAAGGTCAGCATAAGGATCTGGCACCTCCCTCATACACGAAAACTGAAGGTCTGCCGGACAGTTTAGCATGGGAGGTGTTTGATCGTCGATGGAGATTTGTTGGGTGCATATAGTCACATTGCCACAAAGATCAGCAACTGAGTAGGTACGCGTATAGGTGGTTGGGCAGCTTAGGCCACTGGCCTGATCTCCGACATACATGAAGGAGTTGGGGTCCAATTCGCAATTGTCGGTCGCTGTACCGCCTGCTTGCAAGAATGCACTTAAGCTGGGATACGGCGTAATTTCGGATAGAAGGCAGGTGCCCGTCAGCGGCCCGGGACAGGTGAAGCTGGGAGGTGTCTGATCCAAAATGGTGTTGGTTCGTGTGCAGGTCAGGGTCGTCGTACCATCCGTGATCTGAAACGTTCTGGTGATGACCCTTCCTGGGGCCGTACCGCAATCTCCCACATCCGTGCGCGAGATCAGCGTGATCGTCACAGGGTCACAATCAGCAATCAGCCCTTGGACAATGGCCAATGAGTCTTCGCTCGCACTGGTGGTATCTGCCAGACATTCTACGGTCACATCAGCGGGACAAGTTACGTCTAGTGGACTGAGTGGAGGGATGTTGAGGTCGCCAATCCATTGGCACTTGGCAGGACACTCAAAGGTACCATTGGGATTGCTCACATCTGCGCACTGGCAGCCGGCGTTGGTATTGTATCCTAAGATGAAATCTTCAAAACTGACGCAAGCCCCACAAGTAAATGAGAAGAGGCCGATGGAAATATTGAGCGTAGCGTTTGGAGGAATCTCATCAGCAAAGCAATCATTGATGTCGATGCTCTGCCCATCGAGGTCAAGGGTAGCCGAGATTCTAATGCCATTTTGCGCTGAACTAGCATTGTTACGGACGCAGATGAAGATCTGTGCCTGAATTTGCTCACCGGGGGTGCAACTCGTAATAGGATTACCATTTGCATCCGCGATATAGCCAGGTATTGGGCAAATTTGTAAGTCCGCAGCCGTACAATCGCCTGGGCCTCCGATGCAACTTGGGAAAGTGCCGCCATTGGGATTACAATTCTGCGTGAGACCGATGTTCCAGGTTGCGCTAGCCAGCAGCGCCACGGCAACAGACTTTGTGATCAATCGGTTATGGATTCTTCGATGAAAGCTGGCAGTTAGGGACAAAACAAGGTTTGATAGTATCATCATAACTATGGGGTGTGGGATAAATCAATAAATATCATTGCAACATAATATATATAAGGCTCATTATAATGGTTAAATGAGGGATGAGACCACGACAAGCATAGAATCATTTAGTTGTCTGAGTGTGATTCCTCCTTGAAGACTTTCGGATTTGTACGACATCAAAATTCAAAGTTCATGCCAAGTCCTTTCACGACCTCTTGGCAGCGCATTCATACTCGACAGAGAGGGTATGGCCATCTAGAGTTTCGGGGTTCAGCACTGCGGCCGGACCATATAGTTTATGGAATGCATTGAATTACGCCGGAAAGGATGCTGTCTCAAGGACGATTAGTCCGGCGCTTGTAGTCTGCCACTGAAAAGTGCACCCCCGGTGCCGTGAAAAGTGCACCCCCTGTCATGGCTAGTGTAAAGGTGAACAAATTAGTTGGATTGCATTTTTTTGGATTCTTTGACCCGGAAGGATTCCCCGTTCATATTGACGATGATGGCGCGGTGAGTCAGTCTATCGACCATGGCTGCGGTGAGGACCTGATCACCGAAGATTTCGGTCCATCGATCGAATCCGAGATTGGTGGTGATGACGGTGGCCTTTCGACCGGCCCTCAGAGACAGGTGAGTGAATAGGAGTTCGGCAGCTTGTTTATCGAAGGAGACGTACCCGAATTCGTCACAGATGACCAGGTCATACTTTTCGAAACGACTTTCAAGTTGTCTAAGCATTTTGGCTGATCTGGACTCAAGGATCTGAGTAATGAGTCTGGGCACGGTGGTAAACAGTACGTTGAAGTCTTCCATGCAGGCTTTAATGCCAAGGCCAATAGCGAGGTGAGTTTTGCCGGTGCCGGGGTTTCCGGCGAGGATGAGATTTTGACCATCGCGGATAAAATCGAGTCTTTCGAGCGTGGGGAGTTTTTGAACGGCGTCTTGGGGCAAGTCTTCCTTAAGCAAGTCAAGCAAGAACTTTTGGTGGGTAAATCCGGCTCTTCGAATGCGTTGTTTTTTGCGTCTTTGGCTGCGTTGATCATATTCTAATAGCATCAAATCTAGCAGATAATTTTCGTAATTGAGACTGTCTTTGGCTGCTTGCTTGGCCAGCTCGACGTAGGATCTTCGGAACGCCGGTAAGCGGAGTTGTCGAGAATAAAAATCGACTTGTTGATGTAGATTTTGTTCCATGATATTGACATTAATTTGGTGATAAAATAGATTGAATATCCTGCAACTGCAGGCGACTATATTGGGCGATGTCTTGTGACATTTGATCTGTGGCAGGAGCGCTTTGGATAGGTGATGGACAAGTGGCCTGCCGGATGTAGAATTTGACTTTATCAATACACACAGGTTGGTGAGGGCATAGCGTGATACACTGGTCCACGGCGTTTTTTAATTGATCGATCGAGTACTTTTCCTTTTTCAAATCCAGCAGGATGAGGACAAATTCTTTAGCTTGATCTTTGAAGTAAAGCCTAAAGAGGTGTTTGATGTCATGATCTGCCTGATGTAGGCTGAGCGAGCCTGCCAGGGCACCTGGCTTGGTCAGCAGTGTAGTGAGATAATGGTCAAGCTTTAGGTAGTAGCTATGCCTGGTGTGCCTTCGCTCATGTGAGTCAAGTAGTTGGTTATCATCAGCATATAGGTCAATTCGATCAGGATAGATTTTTACATTTACAAAAGCACCCGTGGATTGTTCTGGCACAGAATAGTAGTTCGTATCCACTCTGATGCAACCGTATTTGTCTAACCGTAGGCTCTGCCATTGTGCGGTTTCATATACACCTGGCGCCGCCTTCATATGCTTGATTTCTTGATCAAACTCATCGGCGATACTTTGTGTTTTTCCTTTGACCGGAACACTATTGAGCTGGTGACAGGTGTCTATTAAATATGCGTTGGCTTGCTCCAAGGTGTCAAAGGTGTCTCGGGGTGCAAATGCCTTGCGCCTGAGGTACTCCACACTTCGCTCCACATGTCCTTTTTCATTGCCCCTCCCGGCATTGCAGAACCGATAGTCAAACTGATAAAAGGTCGATAGTTTTAATAAATCTTCGGTAGGCTCTTTGTCCGCATTCTTGAGCGTAAACTTTCTGACGGCTACGCGCATATTATCATAGACCACTTCACTTGCCACCGCTCCTACGCTGGTGAAATAGTTGACATGAGATTGCAGAAAACTGCTCATGTCTTGGCGGTAAAAAAGTTGCGCCCAACGGTGGTTGGAATAGCTGGAGGTAAACACGGCCAGCATCATTCGTTTATTGGCCTCTCCTATGGTCAGCTTGACCTCTGCCCAGTCAAACTGCGTGGACTGCCCGGGCCGATAATGCTGGCGGATATATATCTCCCTGCGACGCTGTTTGACCTGCCTGATATAACGGCATACCGTACGGTGGCTGATATCATAGCCTTGCTTGATCAAGGCTTGATGGATATCGGTGCCCAGCATCTGCTGCTTGGCTTTGCCTTGAGATCGCTTGAGCTCATTGGCTTCCAAGTAACCATCGATGCATCTGCGGACCTGCTCTGTCAACTTGCGCTTAGCACGATTCGAACTATCATATCGCGGTGGCTCAACCACCCCCGTTGAGGGCAATACGTGATCCGAGTCGGTCGCTTCGATACCTATCTCCTCTCGGTACTTTCGGATGTATCGCCTAACCGTATGAGGCGATATGCCCAGCTCCCGAGCAAGCTGCTTCTTGGATTTCCCCTGCCTGAAGTACCCAAGGATGATCTGCTGTTTTTCTATCATATCTATCATGGTTTGAAGATCGGCCAAGCCGATCTGCTCCCATGACAGGGGGTGCACTTTTCGATGGCGCCGGGGGTGCACTTTTCAGTGGCAGACTACAGCGCTTTCTTCGCGGTATCTGGGTTGCGCACCCGGAGTCCTTGTGCAAGCCCATGAGTTTGTAGGCTATCTTATGGAGGTTCTTCCCTATCTACGAGTCTGCGCAATATTGGCGCGAGGAACCCAAGAAATCACATAAGCGATACCGGATCACGATTTACAGATGGAGATCATGGTGCTGTACACCATGAAGATCAAGGGGTGAGAATTAGTAAGCCGTAGAATATGGTCGCGCCACCAAGGAAATCGCGATAAGACTCTACGAGGGGTTGGCAAAGGCTGTCCCCTTTTGTCTCCACCTAACTACCTTCTTTTCTTGAGACGTGGTCTTCTCTTACTACCACCTGACCGTTTCACAGAACACATTTTTGCGATCGAATCAAGTGTGCTAATGGCTGCTTTTGCCTTGCTCGGGTCTGTGTCGTAGTCGTAGTAGCGCGCTGTATGACATGCATCGCACAGCTTGCGGAAACTTAGTGGAACCTTGCTTCCTGGTACTTTCTCTATAAAAAGCTTACAAAGAGCGTGGTGCATTGTTTCGCCCTTCTCGCTCATGTCAAAGTAGTCATCGAACGTCTCGCATGGACCTTTCAGAGAAGGAATACCGTGATCATCAAGAGGGAACAGGTGATGCTTTACATAGTGATTGCAGGCATAGTAAGCAATAGTTAATGCCCAATCGAAATACACTCCTTCTCTGAGTAATTGCTTTGCTAGAGCCTCATTATGCTTGGCTTGATTCAGGTTATTCTGATCCGCCATACATCCAATTAAAACTAGCCAAATTCTTCTTGAGGGTAGCGGAAGTCTTCGAATCCTCAGCCGCGGTTAGAAAAGTTATCCGTAGAGCCGGCTTGTTGTCTTGATTGGCCTCATTTTCAATGTCAACAACCTTTGAATAAAGATCTAGCATGTGGTCGGCGTCGTAGTATTCCTTCGCGATCACTATTGCTGCATAGTAGCTTGTGAAAAAGTCAGTCTTTAGAAATATCCACCCTAGCGGAATGCCTTCCTTTAGCGATTTCTGATGAAACGAAGCGAGAGTATCCTTAACCTCCTGCGCTCGCTTTTCAACAGATTCAACGACCTCCTCAAGAAGCTCTTCTCTACCCTTTTCCTTTCCTGCCCTATAAGCCTCAATGATTTCGTTTGGCAGAGCTTCTCGTATTCGAGTACTTTTTTGCTCAACCCATGATTTGGCCACAGCTAGATCCATGTGAAGTTGTTATGGTTTTTAACAATACAATTGCAAGAATCGTGCCCAAGAGATCGGGACTTAGTCCAGGGATGCCCATGGCGGTTCTTAGTCATGCGGATTCTCTCTTAGTGCGTACCAAAAGCGTATCAAATAGTATGAATTCGGTACGCTTTACATACGACTTACATCCAAATATGCACCAAAAATATTCTAATTGACGTCACTTTGGTGGCAATCTTCTACCAATCTAACGTCAATATGGTGCCAATCTGGTACGTCGAAACATGCTATCTAACTGTTATCCAACTGTTAATGAATGGCTAACGCTTCATTAACCATTTACATGTACAATTGGCGATCGGTGGCGAATAGTGCTGAAAGAATCTCAGTTTAACAGAAGCCTAATCGTGCGGCAGGGGCCCCAAGCGTCTCGAAGCCACTAAAAAACCTGCGAAGATGGTGTCTGAGAGACGAAGCCTTTCGAACTATTTAGTGGGTAGGCAAAATGCAGCAGATCACGTGCCTTAACGCACCCACTTGCAGTAATAACCCCATCAATCTATTGATATACAGATCTTTACAAAACTTCTACTGTACCGAAGGTGGGACTCGAACCCACACGTCCTTGCGGACACTGGATTTTGAATCCAGCGCGTCTACCAATTCCGCCACTTCGGCAATCATTACAGTGATGTCAATCTTGTTCTTCCAACCCTTTCTTATTCAGCGCTGGGTTGATGCGCTGCTTGTCCCGCCGATCAAGGCGGGATCTACCAATTCCGCCACTTCGGCAATCATTACAGTGATGTCAATCTTGTTCTTCCAACCCTTTCTTATTCAGCGCTGGGTTGATGCGCTGCTTGTCCCGCCGATCAAGGCGGGATCTACCAATTCCGCCACTTCGGCAATCATTGCAGTGATGTCAATCTTGTTCTTCCAACCCTTTCTTATTCAGCGCTGGGTTGATGCGCTGCTTGTCCCACCGACCAAGGCGGGATCTACCAATTCCGCCACTTCGGCAATCATTGCAGTGATGTCAATCTTGTTCTTCCAACCCTTTCTTATTCAGCGCTGGGTTGATGCGCTGCTTGTCCCGCCGACCAAGGCGGGATCTACCAATTCCGCCACTTCGGCAATCATTACAAGTGAACTCAAGTCAACCACTTCCCTTCTGTCAGAGGAGGGGCCGTAAAATTAGAACAATTTCCCCAAAAAATTAGGGCCGGGCCAGTGCGATCGTAGTAGGATCGCAGGGCAATCGCATGATGGGATGCTACCCTTATCTATCAGCGGCCAAAGCATTGCTGGCACTAATGCCCTTTTTTGGTAGTTGAACACACTTAGGACCACTACTCCATGGCATAACCTTGCTAGTATGTGTTAGGCGAGGACGCCTGACACGGCCAGGTTCTGTTATTTAGCTATTCCAAGGGCAACGAGGCCGCACCCCAGATCAGAGCGCGCTTGGCGTTCCCGCCAAACGCCATGGCTAGCATGCTGTCACCCCGAAGCTTTGAAATAGTGCGTTTGCACTGAGTGCGATCGTTGCTTATTGCGCTTTGACAAATCGCTTGGTCACAAAGCCCATCTCCGTGCGAATATGTAGCAGGTAGGAGCCCCGAGGGAAATCGCCCACGTCGATTGTCTCGTGCCTAGATTGGCCCCGCCGCCGCAGTAGACGTCTGCCTGCCAAGTCGAAAATCTCGATCTCCTGGAGAACACCAGCCGCGGTGGGCAAGGAGACCGTAAGGCTATTCTCCGCTGGATTGGGAAATACCCGGACCTCCAGGGCCAACTCTCGGTCGTGTGTCGAAGAGGAGACAGCAGCAGGTATGACACTGACCGGAATACCCGTGTACACGATGAAATTATCCGCGAGGGGATCTGCCATATCTTCTTCGCTAAACGGATGGCCGGGGAAAAAATCTTGCTGATAAAGAATGTGAAAGGTGTCATCTGCAACCACTGGAATCGCTGAGGGATAAACGGCTTCGACAAACTCATACACCTCCGGATCCGTCAGATCCGGATTGATCGCATCGTACAGCGGGCCAAAGGTGGCACCGTTGTCCTGCGACTTCAAAGCTACCAGATGACGATAGTGTTGCTCGTCCAATTCGTTGAAATGCGCTTCGGAGACCGCTGAGTAGGCTACGTAAACGCCTTCGTTGTCATCCACTGCAATCACAGGCATAGATGTCATGGTATGCCCTCCATATCTAGGTATGGCATATTCTATGTCGAGCGTGTCATTTTCATTGTAGTCCAATAGCGCTGCGATAAACTGAGGTGGTCCCTCAAAGCCTTCATTCCAATAGGATATGCCCGACCAAAAGGGGTAGAAGGCCGTGGAGGCATCCGTGAGCTCTTCATCGATGACGTAGCCATCCCCGTAGACCAGATGCACCATGTCATTGCCGTCCAGGGTAATCGCTCCTGAGCTATTGGTCGTATATATCGCCAGTTCTGCTGGCGCAAACGGATCTTCAGGAATATCGTCTGCCGTATAGCCCTGGTCGATCTCGTACCGGTCCAATGGAAAATCCAGCACAATGGTCTTTGTCCATGTGTCACCATTGTCGTTAGATTTAAACAGAGCCAAATCGCCCCATGTGCCAAAGTAGGCCACGGCGACGGTGTTGCCAGAAGCGCAGATGGCATAGGCATCTGGCACCATGCTTCGATAGAAAGAACTATCCAGGCCGGGAATGACTCGATCTAGCGTCTCCCAACTCGAGCCTCCATCCAGCGAGCGCGCATATAGGAGATGTCCATCCACCCCTAGATGGACCGCGCCGTCCAATCCCTCCGGTGCGCTCAGGGCAATCATATGGATCGTCTGGCCATCCGGGCCTCCGGCAGCGGTACGGGGCCAAAGCAGACCGGCCGATACATTGGTAGGGACGGTCGCTTCTTGCCATTGGTCACTGCCCGGGGCCAATGTGAGGGAGTGCAACATGGGATTGTTCGTGTGGGCAGCCACATGCAATCCTCCATCGCCCAGGGGCACAAGCGACGGCCACCCGGTACGCGTCGACGACTCTACCCGCATGCTTGGAAACTCCATCCATTGCCCACCCACAGGTCGGTTGAATCCCGTCCCCCGGTCCGGGGCCCCATCATCCGTAGAAAGAGACAACATCCATACGGCTGCCTTGCTTCCTTCGGCCGTTTGCACGATTCTCTGCTGGTTGGACGCATTGGTCTGCAGGCTGTACAAAGTCCGGCCGATAATTTGCTCGGTCTGGAGAAAATTGCGCCGGAAAGGCACAGAGGATGCCGCACCCGAACCCACCCATGCTTGCTGAGCCACCGGATCGGGCATCGGTGCTTTCTCCAGCAGTCCCGATGGCACGGTCAAACGTTGCTGGCCAAAGCATGCCGTACAGACTAGGAAGCCAATAAATAGAGAGATAGCTTTCATATCCATAAGAATTGGGCTTCCAAAATATGCAAATGGTGATAATGTGGGCAGCCACGGGCGGACATTCGACATCCGAAGTGCCGCAGCCTTGCGCCTGGCCGTCGACATCATTTTTGGTATTAAAGCCAAATGATAGAGCTATATTTCTAAATAAAACATTATATTTGGTATTATGTATCTCAAAAGTGGGCGTAAAACCAATTAAGCATTGGCAAAATTGTTAGGCAGAACGGAAGAAATTGATCGAATGCAAAGACTGCTCCGGTCTTCCAAATCCGAATTTCTGGCCATCACTGGCAGACGGCGGGTAGGAAAGACGTATCTGATCAATCAACTCTATGGCCCACATTATGGCTTCCAATTGACCGGCATACAAGGGGGTGACCTTCGCACCCAACTGGTCAATTTTGGCATTAAACTCAGTGAGCAAAATCCACAACTCCCCCCCGAAGCTCCAGCCGATTGGCAGCAAGCCTTCCTACTGCTCAAAGAACACTTACTTCACCTGCCGAAAGAGAAAAAGTGGGTCATCTTCCTTGATGAATTGCCTTGGATTGCCTCCGCCCGTTCCGGCTTTCTGCAGCACCTAGGTCACTTCTGGAACGACTTTGTGTCCAGCCGGAAAAACTACATCCTGGTCATTTGCGGATCGGCCACCTCTTGGATCAGGCAAAAAATCATCGACCACCCGGGAGGGCTGCACAATAGAATCACCGAGCACTTGCATTTGCATCCATTCACCTTAGGGGAGACCAAACAATTCCTCGCATCCAGACATCTGGCCCTCACCGATCAGATGATTGCCCATCTTTATATGGCCCTGGGGGGCATCCCCTACTACCTCGAACAAATCAGAAAGGGTGAGAGCTTCGCCTCGACCATTGAGCGCCTCCTGTTTCATCCCGCCGGCATCCTCCATCGAGAATATCGCAATCTGTACGAAGCACTCTTTACCAATTCTGCCCTCCATCGCCGTATCGTGGAGACCCTAGCCTTCATCCCCTATGGTGCCACTCGAAAGACCATTCGTCAGAAAGCCGGCATAAAACCTGGCGGATCCTTCATGCGTGCGATGGACGAACTTGTCACCTGCGACTTTGTGGCAGAACATCGGCACTTCGGTCGTAAGAAAAGAGAGGCCTATTTTCGACTGATCGACGAGTACACGCTCTTCTACCACCGATTCGTCCGCCCAGCCGGACCATACAGTCCGGGAGTGTGGCAGCAGATCTCCTCCAGTCAGAAGTACAAAGTGTGGGCAGGCTATGCCTTTGAGGCACTCTGTCACAAGCATGTGACTGCCATCAAACAGGCGCTGGGCATATCCGGTGTCTACACCGAAGTATCCTCCCTCCATCTGCCAGCTAGCAAAGAGACACCAGGCGCGCAAGTGGACATGATCATCGATCGAAAAGACGACAGCATCAACCTGTGTGAGATGAAGTTTCACAGCGCCAAAATCAAGATCGATAAGACACAGTATGAAAAGCTACTCTCGCGAAAGCAGCGCTTTGTCGAACATACTGGATCGAAGAAGCAGATCTTCCTAACCTACGTAAGCAACCATGGCATCGTCCCAAATGCCTACTCCAACGAAATCATCGACAGTGAGATCACACTAGCCGACATCATCAACACCTGAATTGGGCGATCGGTGGGGACTGAGCTTGACATAACACAGGGGGCCAAAAGACACTCGCTATAAATCCTGCCCTCGTGACGTCATGGATCGTATCTTGCGAGCACATTGACCATAATTGCATCTCTTATGTCGCTTCTTGCATTCAAAGCGCTTCACATCATCGGATTCGTCGCCTGGTTTGCCGGTGTCTTCTACTTGATCCGGCTCTTCGTCTATCATGCCGAAGCTTTCTCTCGCCCGGAGGCCGAAAAGCAAGTGCTGACAGCACAGTATGCCATCATGGAAAAGCGGCTATTTAGCATCATCACCCGGCCGGCCATGTTGATCACGTTTGTGGGTGGGATTGCCATGCTGATCATCCACCCTGTCTATCTGCAAGAGGGCTGGATGCATGTCAAATTACTCCTGGTCATTCTGCTCGCCGGATACACTGACATGTCCAAGCTGGTGATGAAGAAGCTGGCGAAAGGCGAGATGCCGATGACGCCTCAACGCTTCCGCCTCTATAATGAGATCCCTACCCTCTTTCTGGTCGCGATCGTGCTGCTCGCCATTTTTCGCAGCAGTCTCTCGCTCGTCACGTTACTCCTAATTATTGTGGGATTGGTCGTCGTTCTCGGGGCAGCGACCTATTTGTATGCCAGACACCGCAAAAGAAAAAGTAATATTGGGCGTTCTACATAGCATGCTCGTGGGCGACCTGGACGGCTCACCGGCATTAGGGATACCGACAAATCGTACACTACGCATTATATGCAGTTCTTATATCCGCTATTTCTGACCTCGCTGGCACTGCTTGCCATCCCGATCATCATCCACCTATTCTACTTTCGGCGGTATAAGAAGGTATACTTTACCAATGTGCGGTTTCTCCGGGAGATCAAGGAGGAGTCGAGCATTCGATCTCGCCTAAAGAACCTGTTGACACTTTTATTTCGCCTGCTTGCCTTTCTCTTTCTCATACTGGGATTTGCCCAGCCCTTCATCAAGCAAGATGACCAGGTCAAGAAGGGAAAGAAGATCGTCAGCATTTTTGTGGACAACTCCTTTAGCATGGCTTCGCTCAGTCGAGATGCTCCCCTGCTGGAGGAAGCCAAGCGGCACGCCAAGGAAATATTGGCTGCCTATGATCTGGAAGATGAATTTCAAATCATCTCCCACGACATGAGTGCTCGACAGCAGCGGCTGCTGGGCAAGGAGCAGGCCCTGGCTTTGATTGATGAAATCACATTGACGCCGGAGGTACACACGCTATCGGAGGTCTTGCTACGGCAGAAGCAGCTGATCGACCCACTGGACGAGGAGAACAAGATCATCTATATGGTCAGTGACTTTCAAAAAAACATCACTGACTTCGTCCTCTCCGATACGACCTACGAGTACAACCTCATCCCGCTACAGGCCGTAGTGGAGCAAAATGTAAGCATCGATTCAGCTTGGTTTGAGGCGCCGGTGCAGATGATCAACAAGCCCAACCGGCTGTTTGTCAAGGTGCAAAATTGGTCCAATCAGGCCGCGGAAAACATTCAACTCAGTCTCAAGAAAGATGGGGTGACCAAGCCGGTCGGCTCGTTGGATATTGATGCCAACAGCTACGTCATCGATACGGTACAAGTGCCCGTCCTGCGTCCCGGTCTACAAAATGTGGAGCTGGGCATCACGGATTTTCCCGTGCAATTTGACGACAACTATCACCTGGCTTTTGAAGTCAAACAACAGATCAATACGCTGGTGGTGCACGAGCAATCTCCCAACCGCTTTCTGGATGCCGCCTTTGCCACGGAGCAATTTTTCAACATGGTGAGCCAAAGCGCCTCCAATCTGCAGTACAGCAGCTTCAATCAGTACCAGTTGATCCTGCTCAATGAGCTTGGGAGCATCAGCTCAGGACTGGCCGCTGGCCTGCAAAACTACATCGAAGGGGGCGGCAATGTGCTCATCTTCCCCGGTCGTCAGGCTGATCTGGAGTCGTACAATGCGTTTCTCCGATTGATCTCGGCCGGCAAGCTCTCTGCCTGGGACACGGTGCCTGCCACGGTCGACTACATCAATGCCGACGAGTTTGTTTTTTATGATGTGTTTGAACGATCGCGCCGCAATCTGCGCCTCCCCACTACGCAAGGGCAATTTCGCATTGATCCGAGTTCTGTCGGATTTGAAAAACTACTAGGTTATCGCGACGGCAAAACATTCTTAGCCAAGTACGGTAGACAAAAGGGCTTTCTCTACTTGTGTGCAGCGCCATTGGATCCAAAGATTAGCAATCTGGTCAATCAGGCGGAGGTCTTCATACCGATGCTGTACAAGATGGCGCTTTCTACGTCGGAGTCTGGCAAGATCGCTTACACGATCGGCATTGATAATATCCTAGAGATCGAGAACAAAAGCACGGATGCGGAAGTGGTATACAAAATTGCTGGCAACAGCACCTTTATACCCGGGCAGCAGAGTGTGGGCAAGCGAGTCATACTCAATCTCCACGATCAGATCGGCGAGCCCGGATTCTACGACGTCTACCTCAAGGAAGGGGAGGTACTGTCGACCTTTGCCTTCAACAGTGACCGCCTGGAAAGCGATCCAACCTGCCTGAGCGGCAGTGAAGTAGAGGAGCAGTTTGGTGACCAGGCACACATCGTCCAACGCACGCAATTGGCCGATCTGGCTCAGTACATCGAGCAAAAGGATCAGGGCATCGTCCTCTGGAAGTACTGCTTAATATTAGCCTTGATTTTTTTAGCTTTGGAGGCGCTCACGATCCGGTTTTGGCCGGGACAATAGAGCGCAGAATCGACCCACGTCGATCCACATATTGACCCTTTGACAGAAGAAAGGCCATTGATATGCAAGTACTGCTGAAGCAGGTCAAAATAGTAGATTCCTCCTCCTCACACAACGGCCAAATCAAGGATGTATTGATCACTGACGGCCATATTGAAGCCATCAGGAACCGTATCTCTCACCGGGGAAAACGCATACAGGTCGAAGGGGCCCACTTGTCTCCCGGCTGGACAGACATCGGTGCCTTTGTCGGCGACCCGGGCTTGGAGCATATCGAAACCCTGGAGAGTCTAGCTGCTGCCGGGGCTCGGGGCGGCTACACCACGGTCGCCGTGCTCCCCAATACCCACCCTCCGCTACACTCCAAGTCAGAGATCGAATACATTCGGACCAAGTCCGGCTCCCAACCCACCGCGATCCTTCCGATCGGCTCCGTCACTAAAAACTGTGACGGGCAAGAGATCGCAGAAATGCTAGATATGCACCACGCCGGCGCAGTCGCATTTAGCGATGGCGAGCGACCAGTGCAGCGAGCTGGGGTACTACTCAAGGGCCTGGAGTATCTACGGGCATTTGATGGCACGATCCTCAATCGGCCCGCTACCGAAGGGTTGCTCTCCCAGGGGCTGATCCACGAGGGGCGGGTCAGCGTATCTCTGGGGCTCCGTGGCCTACCTAGCCTCTCCGAGGTGATGATGGTCAAGCGCGACATCGACCTGCTCCGCTACAGCCAATCGAGGTTGCACCTGCTCAACGTAAGTTGCGCAGAGAGTGTCGCCCTGGTCAAGGCGGCCAAGGCCGAAGGGCTCAACCTGACCTGCTCTGTTCCAGCCCTCAATCTCGTCCACACGGAGGATGACCTATCAGACTTCAATGTCAACTACAAGGTGCTGCCACCCTTGCGGACAGAATCGGATCGACAGGCTCTGCTGGCAGGGGTCAAGAGCGGGATCATTGATTGTGTCACCTCCAACCATCGACCGGTACACGTGGAGGGCAAGAGTCTGGAGTTTGCCTATGCCGAGTTTGGGATCAGCTCTATCGAGGTGTCCTTCTCACTGATATACAAGGCACTGGGCAAGCCACGCAACCTGGCCAAACTCGTCGCGATCATGGCACAACACCCCAAAAAAGTGTTGGGTCTGCCCTTTCATTCGCTGGAGCGAGGCAATGCGGCAGACCTCACCCTCTTCCAACCCAAATCCGAGACCATCGTCCGTCGACAAAACATGGCTTCCAAGTCTAAAAACAGTCCTTTTATCGGCATGAACCTGCCGGGCCGGGTCTTGGGGGTCATTAATGGAGACCGGCATGCGCTCTTTCATTAACGAATGGAAATTCCGTCTGGCGGACCATGGCGGACCAGGCAAGATGCCTCTCCTTGTAGCAAAATTGACTAACTTTGGCATTAGAGATTTCTATCATATAATCACCAATATATGGATCTGGAGAGACCAGCTGTCAGGAACGGGGTGATTGCCGGTTTGGGTACATCTTGCTTAGCGCTTGTTCTTTATTTGATTAGCGCACTCTCATTCTTCGCATTTGCTGGTATCTTAACCACTATCCTCGTCATCATTTTTATGGTCCGAGCCGTGCGCGAGGAAAGGGTCGATTTGGATTATCTATCCTTTAATGGTGCTCTCAACTCAGCATTTGTCGTTTATCTGATTGCAACCTTGCTGTATAGTATCTTCTATTTTGTCCTGTTCAATTTTATTGATCCAACTTTGATTGACATCCAAAAAGAGATTCTCGCAGAAATATTCGTGGGCCTCGGTCGATTCTTTGGTGAGGATTTCGTTGAGCAAACCATGGACGCACTTGATGCTAGGGATCAGAGCTACGGTCTTGGGACTGCTATTTGGCTGTTTGTCCAGCAGCTCATTCCAGGTTTCATCATCGCAGCGATCATCGCAGCCGTCATGAAAGATCGAAAACCCGTATCATAAGATAGTGTATGGATCTCTCCATCGTCATTCCTCTGCTCAATGAGGCCGAGTCACTGCCGGAATTGCATGCATGGATAAGAAAGGTGATGCTGACCCAAGACCTCACCTACGAAGTACTCTATGTGGACGACGGTAGTACGGATGAATCCTGGTCAGTCATCCAAGATCTATCCCGACAGTATAAGCAAGCCAAGGGTATCCGCTTTCAACGTAACTATGGCAAGTCTGCCGCTCTCAATAAGGCCTTTGAGCTGGTGCGTGGTGAGGTGGTGATGACGATGGACGCAGATCTGCAGGATAGTCCGGACGAGATCCCCGAGCTATATCGGATGATCACGGAGGATGGATATGATCTGGTCTCGGGATGGAAGAAAAAGCGCTATGATCCCATCAGCAAAACGATTCCCACCAAGCTGTACAACGCAGCGCTCCGCATGATGAGCGGCATCCGCCTGCACGATTTTAATTGTGGGCTGAAGGCCTATCGTAAGCCGGTGGTGAAAAGTATCGAGGTGTATGGTGAGATGCATCGGTATATCCCCGTAATGGCCAAGTGGCATGGTTACAATCGCATCACCGAGAAGGTCGTCGCCCATCAGGCCAGAAAGTTTGGCAAGACCAAGTTTGGGATGTCCCGTTTCATCAATGGACCCCTGGATTTGCTATCGATAATGTTGGTGGGCCGTTTTGCCAAGCGCCCCATGCACTTCTTTGGATCTATTGGCACCTTGACATTTTTCATCGGCCTCTTGATCTTGGCTTATCTTTCTATTTCGAAGCTCTTCTGGGAGGTGGGCGGAATCGCCGATCGGCCCCTCTTCTATTTTGGTATCCTGGCGCTCATTATCGGTAGCCAGCTCTTCTTGTCCGGCTTCCTCGCAGAACTGGTGGTACGCAACTCCAGCACCAGAAATCATTATGAAGTGACCGAAGTGGTGGGGTCGCTGGAGGAGGACATTGTGACAACGACTGTCTAAATGGAGTCTTCATCGGATATCACCCAGTCATTGGCCGACCACCTTGCCCTGGCGCAGGCGCTCCTCGCCAGTGAGCAAACACACAAAAGGATTCAGCAAGCTGCCGACTACTGTATCGATTGCCTAAAAGCAGGCGGTAGAGTGCTGCTTTGTGGCAACGGGGGCAGCGCTGCCGATGCCCAGCACATAGCGGCCGAACTATCGGGGCGCTATCTATTGGATCGAGCGCCCCTGGATGCCGAAGCCCTGCATGTCAATCCCTCCTATGTCACCGCTGTGGCAAACGACTACTCCTTCGATGAGATATTTGCGCGGGCGGTACGGGCCAAAGGCAGGGCCGGCGACGTGCTGATCGGCATCTCGACTTCCGGCACATCCAAAAATGTACGGATAGCACTGCAGACCGCCCGCCAGATGGATATGGTGACGATCGGCTTGACGGGTGCGGGAGATCAGCTGGCCTCCACTTGTGATCTCTTGATCCAGGTGCCGTCGCCAGATACACCCCGCATTCAGGAGGCCCACATACTAATCGGTCACATCCTGTGCAACCTGGTCGAAAAAAGCATATTCGCTCCTTGACTTCCTCGCCAGTCATGCCCCCGTCAGGAGACGATTGGACCCTGTTTTTGGATCGCGACGGCGTCATCAACCGCCGCCAGGTGGGTGGCTACCTAAAGGGTTGGCACCAGTTTGAGTTTATCGATGCGGCAGATCAGGCGATCGTGCAGCTTTCTAGGCACTATAGACGCATCGTGGTCGTGACCAATCAGCAGGGGATCTCAAAGGGCATCGTATCCACCTTTGAGATGGATCACCTGCACTATCGACTCCAGCATCACATCGCCCAGATGGGTGGCATCATCCACCGGGTGTACTACTGTCCGGAACATAGGATGTACCATCCCCTTTGCCGCAAGCCAAATGTCGGCATGCCCCTACAGGCGCAGCGAGACGACCCGAGCATTGATTTTGCTCGATCGGTCATGGTAGGAGACTTCTCCAGCGATATTGAGATGGGGCATCGACTCGGCATGACCACCGTATTCATCGACAACGACACCAGTGAGTGGCTGTCTGAGACCCAGCCTCCGCATTTCACCTACCCCTCCCTTTGGGCATTCTGCCAGGCAGTACAGCATTGACAGGTGAACAAGAGACGCACTACCGTGTCACCAGCAAATCCCTAGTCACATCCGGAAGCGATGCGCATCCGCTCAAGGCCATCGTCAATTCCAGTTCTGCCACATAGTTGGTGAGTAGCTCCTTGACACCCTGCTCGCCTTCGAGTGCCAAGGCATAGACATAGGGACGACCGATGCCAACCGCCGTGGCTCCTAGTGCCAAGGCCTTAAATGCATCGGCTCCACCACGGATACCACTGTCAAATAGGATCGGCACCTCGCCACTGACCTCCGGTGCAATATGGGCAAGGGCCTGGATCGCCCCTATGGAGCCACCTACCTGACGGCCCCCGTGGTTGCTTACGTAGATAGCATCTGCCCCGGCATCGATGGCACGACGGGCATCTGCGGGATGTAGCACACCCTTGACCACGATGGGTAGCGCTGTGCGCTTTCGCAACCAACCGAGATCGGACCACTGCAAGGTGGTGCGGCTATAGACATTGATGAATTTTCGTACATATTGGAGGGGTTTACGTGTTCGCAGATTATCTCCGGTACCTCCGGGAAACCGACGGGACATGCGCCAAAAAGCGCGAAGCAAGGCCAAGGTGGGACGACCCGACGACAGCTCTTCTTCCTCAGAAGGAGTTTCAACCATGGTCTTAAAAACAGGATCGCTGGTATATTGGGCTATACCCATAGCTTCGAGAAAAGGAAGAAAAGCCTGCTGGAGATCCCGGGCGCGCCAACCCAGCAAGGTGGTATCCAGTGTGACCACGATGGCATCACATCCACAAGCCGCGGCTCGGTTGACCAAGCTCTCCACCAGCGCATCCGACTTACTCCAGTACAGTTGAAACATCCGGGGAGCAGCAGACATGGCGGCCGCGGTCTCCTCCATCGCAACACTGGCTTGGTTACTGAAGATAAAGGGTATTCCCGCCCAGGCGGCAGCTCTCGCCACCGCCAGATCCGCCTGCGGATGGGCCATCTCCAAGACTCCGATCGGGCAAAGGAAAAAGGGGGTCTTATAGCTGCGGCCCAAAAGGCTGATGCCCAGATCACGCTGCGACACATCACGCATCATCTGTGGCACAATGCGCCACTGATCCAACGCACGCCGATTTTCGTGCACCGTATCGTCGTTGCCCGCACCGCCATCGATATAGTCAAAGGCAGCCGATGGCAGTCGCAGGCGAGCGGCGGTGCGAAGCGGCTCGTACCGGGTATCCAGCAAAGGCCTTTGACCGCGCAAGCCGTTTAGATACACTTCTTTTTGTCGATCGACCGCCGACAGCATCTCTTCATTCATAGGTCTAAGATCGTTCTTCGCTAAGAAGATAGAACAATACTAGCACTGCCGAGTCCGGACTACGGCAATGCCATGCAATCCCTAACTTTGCGGTCGCCATAGGACAGCGATGACGTACAAAGTAAAGGAGATCTATTACACGCTCCAGGGGGAGGGGCATCATACGGGACGACCGGCCGTCTTTTGTCGGTTCAGCGGATGCAACTTGTGGAGCGGAAGGGAGGAGGATCGCTCTACGGCCATCTGTACCTTTTGTGATACCGACTTTCGGGGCACCGACGGCGAAAATGGAGGACGTTATGCGGCGGAAGCGCTGGCCCGACAAGTGCGAGCCTTGTGGCCAACCAATACACACGATGATGCCACGCCCTATGTGGTCTGCACCGGTGGTGAGCCGCTCTTGCAGTTGGATGAGGAGCTGATACATGCCTTCCACCGGTCCGGCCTAACAGTGGCTGTGGAAACGAATGGCACCCAACCCCTGCCCGACGGCATTGATTGGGTCTGTATGAGTCCTAAGCCCCAT
This sequence comes from Saprospiraceae bacterium, assembly GCA_965223165.1. Classification (GTDB taxonomy): domain Bacteria; phylum Bacteroidota; class Bacteroidia; order Chitinophagales; family Saprospiraceae; genus JABDMH01. The sequence goes on from CBDCVQ010000005.1 coordinate 28,648, forward strand.
ACAGACATTGTGGTCACCTCAGGAGATGAACTGAAGCTGGTCTACCCGCAAGCCGAGCTGCCGCCGTCTCTTTTCGAAGGCTATGACTTCACGCATTTTTATCTACAGCCGATGGAGAATGAACGGTGGGATCAAAATACGGCTGCGACCCTCCAGTACTGTCTGGAGCACCCGCTCTGGCACCTCAGCCTGCAGATGCACAAGTACGTGGGCATCAAGTAAGAGCGATAAGGTAGTCGTCAATGAATGCGGCATAAGTCTCGTCTTGAGACAAGACCACCGGATCTCCCAACATGATCAATTGCTTCCTGGCTCGGGTCAAAGCCACATTGAGCTTGCGATCTACACCGTCCGAGGAGAGCGACACCAGCGATTTTAGTTGCTGACTCCCGTTGACGCAGAGTGAGATAATGATGATGTCTCTCGCTCCCCCCTGAAAGCGCTCTACGGTGTCAATGGTGACTTGCTCCAGCGGAATGACAGCCCCTTCCAGCTCATGTCTGATGCGCGCAATCTGGGCCCGATACGGGGTAATGATACCAATACTCGGAAGTGGCGTAGGCCAAAGCGACGCCAAGTGATCCATGATCGTGCGCACCAGCTCAGCTTCCCCATCGTTGGTCTTGCTGTTGTAGACCTCACCACCCGGTACCGGAAGGAAAATCGATCTGGTCTGCGATAAGGCATGGCAGAGTAGATCATCTCCCTCGTAGGGCAGATTGAGAGCGCCTGCCTGCTCCCCTACCGGAGCACTGCCCTCGGGCAGCACTTGCAGCAGACCATTGTAGAAGTGCTTGCTCGGGAAAGCCATGATATCCCGATGCATCCGCCCCTGTTGGCTGAGTCGGTCATAGGCCCAGGACCATCCTTCCTCCTTGTATCTTCTGATCAGCCGCTCGAAATAAGAGTTGCCCAGATCTTCGACACCGATCGCACGAAGACTGGCATCGTCGATCCGCCGATCGCGGTCGGATTGAGCTACGACGGCGGCCAACTGTCGATGGTCTCCGATAAGCAAGATCTTTTCAAATCTCGGCAAGATCCCAGCCATCATAGGCTCCAGCACCTGCGTAGCCTCGTCCACGATGAGTCGGTCAAAATGCTTGAGGTCAAATAACTCGGGCTTGCCCTGGACGGAGGAAAGGGTACCCACAATGATCCGATGCCGCCTAATCAATGCCTTCAGATCCGCACGCTTGGTCATCCCCTGCATTTTGCTTGTCAAGAGCTGGTCCACATAGTCCGGATGGGTGGCGTAGCGCGAACCAATGCGCAAGTACTGGCGCTTGATATCGCCGCCGATTTCATCAAAGGCCTGACAAATCTCGTCGACGGCCCGGTTGGTATAGGCCAACACCATCAACTGCTCCTCTGTGTTTGACAGCAGATACTCCACGAGGTGCCTGAGCATGAGGCTGGTCTTGCCCGTACCCGGTGGCCCCCACAGCAGGAAGTAGTCCGTGGCCGAGAGGATCTTTTGCATCACCCGATTTTGCTCTTCGGTGAGCCGGGCATGGCCCGGCCAGGTGATGGGGGTCGGCGGCGACGGTGGTCGCAGTGAAAGAAATCGCTTGCGATCGACCAAGTCAAATCCGGTAAAAGCGAAAAGTGCACGATACAATCCGTAGAAAGAGCTGTCCAGCGAGTCGTGCTCCACGATCCATGCATCGGCCTGGGCAAATATGCTGTCGTTAAACTGTTTGGCCCGCAAACGCACCTCCACCCGGTCCGCCGCCAGATGGGTAATGGTGCCCTTAAATAGCTGACTCCGGAGCGGACTTTGCCCCGAGACTTGGGGATAGAGCAACGCCAGGTCTCCCTTACGAAAGTTGGCCAGGGGGTTAGTAGCTTCCGTGCGCTCAAAGGTCAATATGGGCTCCGTGCCATGCGAGAGATTGTCAGCCAAACGAAGCCCGCCAAGGACACTGAATTCCGCCTCCTTTTCTCCCGGATCATTCAGCCACAATGACGCCTGACCATTGATCTTACGTTCGCCTTCGACACCGGTCTTGGCCCAGCGATGCTCTCGTGCGATAAAGGAGATCATCGCCAGCAGATATTTCTGTTCCAGCACCATCAGTTGCTCGTAGCGCGCAGCAAGGAGATCCATATCTCGCTTGGTAAAACCAAAGGAGCGATCCCCCTCTTCTTTAAGAAAGGAGAGAAAGGCGCCCGGGTCGTCCAACCATTGCTCAGCCTCGGCCAACAAATGCTCTATCCGGATCAGCACATTGCGCACCTTCAAGGCTTCATACTGCTGCGAGCGCACGGCCGGCGCAAATCGCAGCTGTTCGGTCTCACTGATCGAATAGAGGATGTAGTTGGTCGGGCGCAATCTGTCATCTGATACCGATCGTATGAGCAGATCGTAGAGCAGGGTTTGGATATAGTGATTGTGGCTCAGCCCATAGACATTGGGCCGGAAGGGCTTGCCGGATTTGAGCTCGATGATAGCTGCATCATCGGGCACCTCCGGGTTGTCATGTAGGACATCCAATCTGCCCTGCAGGCCATAGCGCTCGGAGTAGAAGGTGGGCTCCAGAAAGCAATGGTCAATGACAATACCGTGCTTGGGCAGTGCCCGATTGACCACTTCCTTCAGACTGACAAAGTGTTTGCGGGCGGTGCGCACAATCTCTGCTGAGGTGGCATCATCAAATAGGGTAAAAGCCAGCGGATTGAGCTGAAAGACCCGCTGGATCAATTCCTGAAACCGGCTGGATGGACGGGCCATGAGCTCATCCAGAAAGAAGTTGGCGATGTGGCCGAGCATGATGTACTTCGAAGCACGCACGGGCAAGAACTTTCTCACCAGGTAAGTGGCCGGACTGATACCCACGTCCCTAAAGCAATCGGCCACGGAGGTGATATCAATGAGAAAATCGGGCTGCAACACAAAGGCTTTGGGCAGGTAATGGCCTTCTTCATCTATCTCTACGTCAATGAGGTTGGCCTCCAGGGGCAGCGGGTAGTCTTCCTCTAAGCGCTCCAGTATATCGGTAAAGTTTTCGTTTCGATCCGGCACATTGTACCGGATTTTGACCTCCTGCTCGGGACGGTCATGATCAAAGCCGATCAGGATCTCCTCCGCCTTGGACACGCGTAGGATCAGCACGCGCTGATGCTTTTTGAAGGCGACGGGACGATGCGACAGGGCAGCGTAGACCTGATCCCCCGGGATCTCCCGCAGGAGTTCAAGCGGAGGAGCGATGTCATAGATCAATCGAATGGCATCGTAGAGCACCTTGACGCCTAACTCATATACAGCCGACTGACGACCGGACGCTGCTGACGACGGGCCGAGCATCCCCTGCACCTCCCTGCGAAAACGATGCAGATTAAAGAGCAGCTTCTTTGGCAAAGGGTACTTGTGCCCGGCATAGGCCATGATCGAAAACAAGGTATGAAACCGAATACCGGTATCTTTTACCGATTCGCGAAAGATGTCGTTGAGCAACTCCCACAGTGCGCGAAGCTTGGCACTCACCGCGACATCGCGCTCGATGACCGTCGCCAAATTTTCCAAGAATTCAAGACCTTTTGCGTTTCGACTCACTTTTGGTAGGCGTTGATCAATTCCATTATCTGCGCCACCGTGGCTGTGATATCAGCCTCGGTATGGGCTTTGGCTTCTTCCAGCGACTGGAGTCTTCTTTGGATAGAAAACGCACTGGTCAATCCCAGCTCCCGAATCTCCTGGGGAGAGAGGGCAAGCACGCCCCCCAGTGCAATAATCGGCTTTTCGGCGGCCTGGGCATGCCGGACCAGCCCACTGATGAGCTTGCCATACTTCGTCTGACGATCGATCTTTCCTTCACCGGTCAATACCAAGTCGCAAGCTGCGATCTGGCCGGGCAGATCAAGCAGGTCGCTGAGAAAGGCCATGCCGCTGACCAGTTCGGCATCAAGCAGCGCGTGTAGTCCTCCCCCCACTCCACCGGCAGCACCTGCGCCTGGTACCATCCCCAGGTCCACACCTGTATGATCCTTGAGCAGTGCCTGCAGGTGCATCATGCCCTGCTCCAGCTCTGCCCGCACCGATTGATTGGCTCCCTTTTGCTCGGCGTAGGTATGCACGGCCCCCTTTGGCCCTGTAAACGGATTATTGACATCACACAAGATCTTGAAGTGTAGATCGACCGGCATGGATGCGGGTCTATGGATCGCGGAGATGCGTCTCAGGTCTTGACCGATCGGTCTAAGCGACCTCCCCTCCTTGTCGAGAAAGCGAAATCCCAGCGCCTGCGCAATACCCAAGCCTGCATCGTTGGTCGCACTGCCTCCGATGCACAGGACAATTTCTTTGGCTCCTTGGGAGATGGCATCGACCACCTGCACACCGGTACCCAGCGTCGTCGTGACCAATGGATCTTGCTCGTTTTCAGACAGTAAGCCCAGTCCACTTGCCTCTGCCAGCTCGACAAAGGCCTGCCGGCCATGCCGGAGATATTTGGCCGACCGGGATCGCCCCAACGGGTCCGGGACTTCGCCCTCGACCCAGACACCGCCCAATGCCGCCTCTAGCGCTTTTAGGCTGCCCTCACCCCCGTCGGCCAGCGGCAAGGTCACACAATTTGCCCGAGGCATAGCGGCCATGACGCCTGCCTTCATGGCCTCGGCAACCAGCACGCTGGAAGCCGTGCCCTTAAAGCTATCCGGAGCAATGAGAACTTTCACTCGTACCTATAAATGCTTGATCAAATGCTAAATTAGCATCGAATGTCAGACCTGGATAAGGTAGTAATAAATTTCGATGAAGGTCAGCTCTTCCTTCTCAACATATGTCTGGGTTTTCTCATGTTTGGCATCTCACTCGAATTAAGCCTCAAGGACTTCAAATACGTGGCACAGCACCCAAAATCCGTACTGGTGGGATTAACCTCTCAGCTGATTCTTCTCCCTATCTTCACTCTGCTGCTGATCTACGTTACCCAACCCGTTTTTACCGTACAGTTAGGGCTACTGCTGGTAGCCGCCTGCCCCGGTGGCAACATTTCCAACTACATGGTGCACCGAGCCAATGGCAACACAGCCCTATCCATCACCATGACTTCGATCGTGACGTTGGCCGCGGTGATCATCACGCCCTTTGGATTTCACCTCTGGACGCAGATCCTGGACACACCACCGGACTTCACCACAGATATTTCGGTCGACTTTTGGGCCATGATCAAGATCATTGTGCAATTGATCCTGCTGCCGCTCAGCCTGGGTATGTTGATCAATCATCACCTGCCTCGAGTGCAAGCGGTCATCATCAAACCTATCAAGGTATTCTCGATCTTGCTCCTGCTTGGCATCATTACGGTCGCCCTGATGGGCAATACGGAGATCATCAAGTATCATTTGCAGGCAGTCTTCCTGCTCGTGCTGGTGCACAACGGCCTGGCGTACGTCCTGGGATATCAGTATGCACGGCTCCATCGACTGGACCAACCCAGCCGCCGAGCCATCGCGATTGAGACCGGTATTCAGAATTCGGGATTAGGCCTCATCTTAATTTTTAATTATTTTCACGGTCTGGGAGGCATGGCCCTGGTAGCAGCTTGGTGGGGAGTTTGGGACATCATTTCGGGCTTTGTTCTTTCCAACTATTGGACATACTCTGACGCATCGGCTCGACTCCAAGCAGAGATCCCACCGGATCAACCCCGATAAGATTATAAGTGACCGGAAAGGCAATGGCAGTCAATTTGCTTGACATTTTTAGTACGACCGTACGTGATGAACTGGCCAACCAGGCCAGCGGATATGTCGGTGAGTCTATTGATCATGTACACTCCGCCATTGAGCTGATCTTCCCATCACTGCTGGCCGGACTCATGCAAAAGGGACAGACTGCCGATGGGGCCACTGCGATTCAAGACTATATTCATGACCAAGCCCACCGAGGAGATCAGTTGGACAGACTCGCAGGTCTTTTCTCTGGTGGGGAGCAGACCGATCGGTGGATGACGGCCGGCAGCGAGGCCATCTCCTTCCTAGGTAAAGAAGAAGACGAGATCGCAGGCATGGTGCACTCGGTGACTGGTATGGGGCATCCGGCCGCCAAATCACTCGCGCAGATGACGGCACCCGTGCTCCTCGAAATACTGGGACGAGAGCTGGACCGCGAGGGCCTCGACAACCAGGGACTATCTCAACTGCTCAAGGAGCAACAATCCTATCTCTCAGCCGAGATACCCGAACACATATTGAGCACGCTCGGCCTGCCGGCGGCCCCAAAGGCAAAACCGGTACCGGCGAAAACGACGCAGACTACCGTAGAAGAAGCTGAACCCGAGGCCGAAGCCCCGCCCGCCAAGGAGAGCTTTCTGCGCAAACTGGCTCCCTGGTCCATCCTGATCACGGTGGCGTTGGTCCTGCTGGCGGTGATGCAGACCTGTGGAGGTCAGCCGGAAGATGTGATGGCAGACGCACAGGTGCGCTATCAGCGCTTTGCCGCTGAGCGCGAGGCCGCAAATAAGGGATCCGACGCCTCGGAAGAACCGGAAGCACCCGAAGAGACGGTCGAAAAGCCTCGGCCAACTCCCGCGTCGGCGCTGAAGATCAGACAACTACCGGGTGGCCTGGCCCTGGAGGCTACAGAAGGCTCCTTCTTCGATCGCTTGATCGATCACCTGCATGCCGATCAGAATGATCCGACCGTCAAGTTTACCCTAGATGAGCTGCGCTTTTCTGGCAGTTCGGCCGATCTCTCGCCCACCTCTGTATTCCAGCTCCATGATCTGGCACGACTTATGAAGGTCTACCCTGGGCTGCAACTACGATTGCAGTGGAGTGGTGAGCCGGCGCCAGCGATGCAGACCACGGCCGATGCGCGGCTGTCAAACGTGAAAGAAGCACTCATGGCTTGGGGAATCGCCGGACATCGCATCCAAGCAGCTACGAAACAAACAAAAAATCAATCGACCCCCGATACCATCGGAGTCGCAAATGGACAGATGCAACTTGATCTCTATGTCTTAAAGAAATAGAGAAACCGAGGAAAACATCTATAGGGAAGGGCGTAGCTATTGCAGCTGCGCCTTTCTTTTTTGGTCGTTCTACATTCTAGTTTGGCCGATTAGCCCGACATCAAAGTCCGAAAGATCGTAATTTGTTAGAGGTCGATCCGCCGTCGATGCTAACAATCGTCCGGCTCCAACGTTTATTTGTTATGCGGTGTATTGCTTTGGTGATCCTTATGGTCTGCGTGCGCTGGACCCCGGTCCACGCGCAAGCTGTCCCGCTGCACGAGATCGGAGGCAAAGTATCTTTTAACTTTGAATCACTCAACGACTTCATCCTTATCGACGTCAAATTTAAGGGCGTCCTACCCCTTCGATTCATCTTTGACACCGGATCTGAGCACACCATCCTACTGAAGAAAGAGTACAGCGACTTGCTCGGTGTCAAGTATCACAGACGTATACCGTTGATGGGATCGGACATGTCGCAGGAGATCTATGGATACATTGCACGCAACCTCGAGCTGACGATCGAAAATCGAGCCGTGGCCAAGACGGACATCCTCATCCTTGAGGAGGACTACTTGCAGATCGAGGAGTTTACGGGCATTCAAATCGATGGCATACTTGGGGCGAATATCTTCCGGCACTTTGTGGTCAATATCAACAACAAGAAGGAGCTGATCACTTTTGAATTGCCCAATCGCTTCAAACCACCTCGCTCATTTGACGTCGTGCCGATCAAGATACACAAGAACAAACCCTATATCAACGCGATCGCTCGTCTACCGGCCGATAGCGTCGACCTCCGACTGCTGCTCGACACGGGTGCAGGACTGCCAGTTTTGCTGTACACCAATACCCATGAAGATCTCGAGCTACCCGACAAAACGATCGTGGGCAACCTGGGCATGGGTCTGGGCGGCAATCTTGAGGGCTATGTTGGTCGGCTTGAGTCTTTTGAATTTGGCGGTTTTGAGTATCCCAACATGATTACCAGTTTTCAAGATCTGGCCATCGATTCGGTGCTGCTGCGCATGCGGCTGCCCCGAAACGGCCTGCTGGGCAATTCCATACTTCGCCGGTTTAATTACTATATCGATTATCAGCGGGAGAAACTATACATCAAGCCCCTTAGACGACACAAGAAGAAATTCAACTTTGACAAGAGTGGACTGATTATCGCCGCCACCGGTAGGCATCTGCGCGATTTCATCATTCAGCGAGTGCTGCCGGGCTCTCCCGCCGAAGAAGCGGGCCTACTACCGGGAGACGTCATCAAGAAACTACGTAAATTGCCGGCCACCTTTTACTCCCTGGCCGCCATAAACTCTATGCTCTCTGGCAAGGAGGGCAAGAAAATCAGCATCGTGGTGGCTCGGGGAGATCAGCGCATAAAGAAGAAAATTAAGCTGAGGGTGTTGATCTGATTGTGACCAACAAGCAAGCATCGACCCAGCCACTCGCCATGAGATGGCTCCTCACACTGGAAGCCATCTGGTGGATACTGGCCGTCGGTGCCTGCTATCTGGTGATCTTTCCCATCACCAGTGTAGCTCCACTCTATCCGTTCTTGTATCCCAATGCCCTGTTTGTCCTGGCGGCCGTTATTCTGTTCAGGTACATCTTTTTTATGAAGTACAGCTTGATCGCCAGATCACAAGTGGTTAAGGTGGCGCTGATATTTCTATCCATACCGCTGATATTTCACTTGGTGAGTCAACTCAACCAGTTTGTCACCACGGCAGATGTCTATGATCACAATGACTACCTGTCGCATCTCAGTGGTAGTAAAAGACAAAATCTGGAACAGTACATCCGGACGGAGATGGTGCTATTTGGTACCACGGCCATCATCGCTGGTCTGGCCTTTCCTGTAGCATTGCTTCGCTCGGTCTGGCGACAACGCAATCGGCCCGACTAGTGATTGTGGCGGCATGCTAGTGGAGTTTCGCATTAAATCTTGTAGCTAATTCTAATGTCTTTGGTCCGCATACTTCGTTGCAAAGCCTCGCCATAGCTAAGGCTATGTCTGTGTTTCGCGCCTCGTCTGCGAACAAAATCCTATTAGAATTATTCAACATATCTAATGCGAAGCTCTACTAGCGTCTTGTTATTGTGTAATTTTTATGTTATATCGTTGTCAAAAAAAAGCAGCAGAATACTTTTATTCCACTGCTGTATGAAAAAGCTCTACCTCAACTAAATCTTAATCGGTCTTGAAGGTGATACTCATATTGTAGACGCCTTGCTTAAAGGACTCGTCCTTTACTCTTTTGTAGTTCAGGCGCTGCTTGAGGAATGCGTCCAGGTACGGGCTGTCAGCATTGGTCGACACGACGACGATCTCTCGCTTGCCGTTCAGCATAAATTTGAGACGCACCTCTTCGTAATTAATGCCATGATCAGCTAGATTTGGTGCCTTCAAGAGCTTGGTCACCATGTCGCGCAGGGCGGATCGTTGTGATTCATCTCCGTCATTGGCAAAGGCTGTTGGCGCAACCAGGCAAGAGGCACAAAGGGCAAGTACTAAGCCCGCAAGCTTAACCGTTTTCATAGTTTTTACATTTTTTAGGTTTGAAAATAAGCTGGGGTAAGAATCAATACATTGGCAACTGTTTTCGTATCTAAGGACGACAATAACTCAGAGAAAGTTGCAACCCCATTTGGATTTAACGATTAATGGAGAAGCACTTTAGATAAAACCGTTGCATCAGGGGATAAAGGCATCAAAACCTCTTCAAAAGCCCCTCAACCACCGACAAACGACCTCTATGGATCGGGCAACGCCCCTGCCTGCTATCACCCAGCCTCCGGCTCCTCCAGAAGGCCCTTGCATGACTGGCCGGGTTGAATCCCGACCCTATTTTGTATCCAGACATGGCGCACAACATGACCGAACAAACTCAGAGAGTCGGGCTTTACAATGCGAGAAGCGAGGGAAGCACGACAGCGGGTGGGTAGTAGAGTTTCGCATTAAGTCCTGTTGTTAATTCTAATGTCTTTGGTCCACGCACTCCTTGTGCTGATGGCCCGACACCACATAATTATGCGGAAATGTGACGCCCTCACGACGCACAAAAAATTTGCCTATGTTCGGGTCAAAAGGGCTAGCATGTCACGAGTCAAAGAGTTTAACGACTTTCGCACCAGGATGAATGAGCGCATCCTGGGGCTGGACAACAAGGTGCTAAAACGCTTCTTCAGCCTGGATAATCAGACCTATCAACCGGGAGCGCTGGATACCAAGACCAAAGAGATGCTGGGGCTGGTGGCCTCCACAGTGCTGCGCTGCGATGATTGCATCATGTACCACCTCAATACCTGTCATGAGCTGGGGGTCACCACCGAGGAACTGATGGAAATTCTGGCGGTGGCTAATGTGGTAGGGGGCTCCATATGCATTCCCCACACTCGGCGGGCCGTCGCATACTGGGATGAGCTGGAGGGGGACCCCACCAGAGATTGACCTGAGTAATGAGCAAACGGCAACAGGGATGGCAGATTGGACACGGTCATCAAAACGGTACAAATTAATATGCGATCTATTCCTCATATTAAGGTACCTTAGCCCCTTAGCTTAAAGTGGACTTGCTTGGACTATCTAGCGGAGCTGAATGATGTACAGAGGGAGGCCGTCTCCTGCCTGGACGGACCGGTCATGGTCATCGCAGGACCTGGCTCGGGCAAGACACGAGTACTGACCTATCGGATCGCGCACCTGATCAACTCCGGCATCCCACCCTACCGCATCTTGGCGCTTACCTTTACCAACAAAGCCGCCAAGGAGATGAAGGAGCGGATCGAGGCGGTAGTCGGACCTTCTGCGCAGGATGTCTGGGCCGGCACCTTCCATTCCATTTTCGCCCGAATCTTGCGGGTCGAAGCCAACAAGGTCGGCTATCCCTCCAACTTCTCGATCTATGACAGTCAGGATAGTCGCAATATGGTGGGGCGCATCGTCAAAGAGCTTAACCTCGACAAAAACAACTACCCGGCTAGTACCGTCTGTGCGCGGATATCGTCGGCCAAAAGCAATCTGATCACACCAAAACTGTACGTGGCTCAGGAAGACCTCATGCAGAGTGACCGATACAACAATCGACCCCACTTGCACAACATCTATGCAAAATATGTAGCGCAGTGCAAGCAGGCCGGGGCGATGGACTTCGATGACCTGCTCTACCGCCTATTTGAGTTGCTGCAAAAGAATCCAGACGATGTCGTAGATAAATATCGAAAGAAGTTTAGCCACCTGCTGGTCGATGAGTTTCAGGACACCAACTACCTCCAGTATCAGATCATCAAGAAGCTGGTGAAGTACCCCGGTAGCAAAGAAAACATCTGTATCGTCGGTGATGATGCGCAAAGCATCTATGCCTTTCGCGGCGCTACCATTGACAACATTCTCAACTTTCAGAAGGAGTTTCCCAAGCTGTCCGTCTTCAAGCTTGAGCAGAATTATCGCTCTACCACGAGCATTGTCGAGGCCGCCAATCAAGTCATCCAGCAGAACAGAAAGCAAATCCAAAAGCGGATCTGGACGGATAAACCCGACAACTCCAAAATCAAAGTGATCAAGACCGTCACGGACAATGAGGAAGGTCGACGCATTGCCGACACCATTGTGGAATACAAAAATCGCTTTCACGTACCCAATGAGGAAATCGCGGTCCTGTATCGGACCAATGCCCAGTCACGGGTATTTGAAGAGTATCTCCGTCGCTACAACATCCCCTATAAGGTCTTTGGTGGCCTCTCCTTCTATCAGCGCAAAGAAGTCAAGGATCTACTGGCTTATCTGCGACTCGCGGTCAATCAGCAGGACGAGGAAGCACTGAGGCGAGTGATCAACTATCCCAAGCGTGGCATCGGCAATAGCAGTGTCGAGGCTATCAGCGACTACGCACGTGAGCGTGAAATCTCTCTCTGGCAGAGCGTCAAGGAGTGCCCTCTAAAGCCCAGAGCTCGCAAGCTCGTCGATGGGTTTGCATCGCTCATTGAGGGCTTTGCCGAGCGGGCTTCCAACGCCACAAGCGCCTTTGAGGCAGCCAGCTATATCGCCCATGCTACCCGCATCATCGATACCCTGCGGGCCGACAATTCGCTGGAAGGGATCGGCCGATTGGAAAATCTGACCGCCCTGCTTGATGGCATCAAAGAATTTAGCGACGACGACGAGGTCGATGACCAACGGCTGACCGAGGACAAGTCGCTGGCTACCTACCTCCAAAACATAGCGCTGGTGACCGACCTGGATGAAAACGACAACAATCGCGACTATGTCACCCTGATGTCTGTACATTCAGCCAAGGGACTGGAATTTGATGCCGTCTTTGCGGTGGGACTCGAAGAGAAGATATTCCCGTCTGCACAGGCGCTCGATACCGAGGACGGCATAGATGAAGAACGGCGGCTGTTTTTTGTGGCCATCACCCGGGCGCGAAAATTCCTCACATTGAGTTTTGCCGGCGCGAGATACCGCTACGGCAAGATCGTGCAAAACAAGCCCAGCCGCTTTCTAAATGAGATCGCACCCGAGCTACTGGATGGAACCGTGCGACGGCCGGTCGCACCCACAGTCGAGGGTCAACGGGCCAAAATTCAAGGCAACTTTGCCCCGAGAGCTACCCGTGCCAAGACCGCCGTGGCGGTGCCCAAAAACTTCGTAGCAGCCGCTCCCCACGAGATCAACGCAGGAATGAAGGTGAAGCACCTAAAGTTTGGCAAGGGTAAAGTGCTAAGCATCGACGGATACAATGATGCCAAGGTGGCCACGATCTTTTTCCAAGGTATTCACAATCCGCGCCGACGAATCATGCTGAAATTTGCCAAGCTGCAAATTATAGACTGACGTCGTGGCCGACGCAGCCAAGCATACGGAGATGATCCGAGTGGCCGCACGCGATCACGGATTCAGCCACGTAGGTTTTTCAAAAGCCCAGCGCCTGGACGAGGCTGCTCGGCGCCTGGAAGATTGGCTCAAGGCCGGATACCATGGCGCGATGGGCTATATGGCCAATCACTTCGAAAAGAGAGTGGACCCCACCCAGCTAGTGCCCGGCGCCAAGTCCGTGATCACCCTCCTCTGCAATTACCACAGCGCAGAGCGGCAGACCGATCCCGAGGCACCCAAGATCGCCAGCTATGCCTTGGGAGAGGATTACCACTTTGTGATCAAGCGCAAACTCCGGGCCTTGATGACCACCTTGGAGGAGCAGATTGGAGCGGTGCAAGGTCGTTGCTTTGTCGATTCCGCACCGGTCATGGAGCGCGAGTGGGCCCAGCGGAGTGGCGTAGGATGGATTGGCAAAAACACGTTGCTCATCCACCCTCAAGCTGGATCATACTTCTTTTTGGCTGAAATCATCTCCGACCTGGAGGTGGTGCCCGACCATCCCATACGCGACCATTGTGGTACCTGCACCCGATGCATAGACGCCTGTCCTACCGATGCGATTTCGCCCGCAGGGTACATCCTCGACGGCAGCAAATGCATCTCCTATCTCACCATCGAACTCAAGGACAACATACCATCCGAGTTCGCTGGTCAAATGGATAACTGGATGTTTGGTTGTGACATCTGTCAGGAAGTCTGCCCCTGGAATCGCTTTGCCACGCCCCATCAAGAGACCGCCTTCGAGCCCAGCGCCGAACTGCTAGATATGTCGGCCCGCGAATGGCATGAGATCACGGAGGATGTGTTTCGACGGATCTTCAAGAAGTCTGCCGTAAAGCGCACCAAGTTTAAGGGCCTCAAACGCAACCTAGCCTTTCTCAAAACCGCAGGCCAAAGCAATGCCTAGCTCGGACGATCCTGCTTGGCAAACACCCGCTTGAGAAGATCCGTCACCCGCTTGGCCGGATCCTGCCGGATGGCCAGCTCCTCCTTTGCTACCATCGAAAAAAGGCCACCCAGCGCCTCGTGAGTGACATAGTCGTCCAGACGGGGATTGACTTCCTCTACCAAGGGAATCTTGTTGTACGCAGTCACTGCCTTTTCCCAGTACTCTATCGCATTAAACTTGTCGAGTGAGGTGACGATCTCGGGTTGAAAGGCCTCATACAAAGGATCATAAGTGGCCCCTTTTAAAAATTGTGTCGCGGCATTCTTCTCTCCCATCAGGATATTCATCGCGTCGTCAAAGGTGATGCCCTTGATGGCATCGACAAAGATAGGCTTGGCCTGCTTCGCCGCGTCTTCGGCTGCACGATTCAATTTTTGCACGATGACTTCCTCCACGTCTGAAAACCCCGGTATGAACTTGAGCTTGTCGGTCACCTTGCGTGCCTCTTCGGGCAGGAGAATCTTGTAGGTGCTCTGGTAGTATCCATCCTTCTGAGAAAGAAGGTCCGAACCCTTGGATATCCCAATCGTAAGTGCCTCCTTTAGACCGGCAGACACCTCCGCCAAAGAAGGCTCTCCCAGCACCGACTTTTGCACTTCCTGCAGTACGTCGCATGAGGACAACATCAAAACAGCAATCAGGAGTGGTGTACGATACAACATAATCGTCTTGTTTTTAGAGAAGAACGTTCTTTGGAGGGACGACTAAGTTATGAAAAACATAAATCGGAGCTAGCCCCGCACTTCCACCATCGCATGATCCACCAGCCCACCCAGCAATGGGTGTTTTTTGCGGATCACCACGGTATAGCGGGCAGCGTCATCCAATTGATTCTTGAGTCGATCCAGAATACTGTCTGCGACCGACTCAATCAAGCGACGCGGCTTGGACATCTCGTCCTGACAGATCGAGTAGATATCCTCGTAGTTTAGCGTGTTTTCCAGCTGATCCTCCATGCTTCCGGTCGGCCACGACTTCTCCGCGATGATGTCAATCTCATAGTTGTTGCCCACGGACTGTTCCTCTGCATAATAGCCGTGAAAGCTGTGAAACTGCATACCCTTTAAGGCGATAATGTTCATGGCTCCGGATTCGTGATTAGGGTAGGTAATCGGCGGTTTAATAATATTTTTGTGCCGTAAAAAAAGGACTAATATGTCAGGCGTCAAAATAGATCGATACCAAGCGCACGATTATTATCTGGTCGATGAGTTGCTTACGGACGAGCACCGGTTGGCCCGTGAGGCAGTGCGCGACTGGGTCAGGCAGTCTGTGACACCGATCATCGAGTCGTACACGGAAAAGGCCGAGTGCCCCACCCACCTGTTTGGTGAGCTGGCGGAGATCGGTGCTTTCGGTCCTAGCCTGCCCGAAGAGTATGGAGGCGGAGGCATGGACGAGATCGCCTATGGTGTGATCATGCAGGAGTTGGAGCGAGGAGATTCCGGCGTCCGCTCGATGGCCTCTGTGCAGGGATCGCTGGTGATGTACCCCATCTTTAAGTATGGTTCTGAGGAACAGCGGCGCAAGTACTTGCCCAAACTTGGATCGGGGGAGTTTATCGGTTGCTTCGGACTGACGGAACCCAACCATGGATCCGATCCCGGCAGCATGGAGACCCATATCGTGGATGATGGTGACGCCTACGTTCTCAATGGAGCCAAAATGTGGATCACCAACTCACCGGTGGCGGATATCGCTGTGGTGTGGGCGAAAAATGAGGCGGGCAGGGTCCGGGGCATGATTGTAGAAAAGGATACCCCCGGATTCAGCGCTCCCGAGATCCACGGCAAGTGGTCGTTGCGTGCGTCCATCACGGGTGAGCTGGTCTTTGAAGATGTACGGGTGCCCAAGGCCAACGTTTTTCCCGAGATCGAAGGCCTGAAGGGTCCATTGTCTTGCCTGTCCAAGGCCCGGTACGGCATCGCCTGGGGAGCCGTGGGGGCAGCGTTGGACTGCTATGATGCCGCTCTGCGCTATGCGCAGGAACGCAGTCAATTTGGCAAGCCTCTGGCGGGATTTCAACTGACCCAGAAGAAGCTGGCGGAGATGATCACAGAGATTACCAAGGCCCAGCTCTTGGCTTGGCGGCTGGGTACCCTGGCCAACGAGGGCAGAGCGACACCTGCCCAGATATCGATGGCCAAGCGCAACAATGTGTTGATGGCGTTGGAGGTAGCCCGGGAGTCGCGACAGATCTTTGGCGGTATGGGGATCACCAGCGAATATCCGATCATGCGGCACATGATGAATCTGGAGACGGTGCTCACGTACGAAGGGACACACGATATTCATCTGCTCATCACCGGCCACGATGTGACGGGCATAGCCGCTTTCAAATAGACATCACTGACGGCGCCCGGCCTCGTCGGGCAGAGCGTCGGAAAATATCAACTCCGGAGCAGGATGCGACCGAAGCAAGGCATCGTCTTCAGGATACCCGTTTGAGTAGAGCTCGTTGTAGATAGCAGGAATCATGCGAGGAAGTGGAGCCCGCGCATTGGACTAGCCTACACCCGCTCTGGTCGAATAAACGTTAATTTCCTATTAATTCGTTTTCATGAGAAATCGATTTTTTATACATTCTGCGGTCGGTATATGCTGGAGAGGTCGAGAGTCATAGGGTTGATTGTCTGCATGTTGTGGGCATCCTTGGTATGGTCGCAGGAGCGCCTGTCCGTGCACGAAGGTCCCATACCTACCTTTTCCAATCCCTCCTTTGAAGATATTGCTCGCGCCAGTTTGCCGCCCCGAGGCTGGATTGATTGTGGATTTCCCAACGAGTCTGCCCCCGATGTGCAGCCCTCGGGCGCTTGGGAGGTGTATCGCCCGGCATATCATGGCAATACCTATCTGGGCATGGTCACCCGCGAAAATGACACCTGGGAGTCAGTCGGTCAGCGACTATCGGCTCCACTGTTGAAAGACCAGTGCTATCGCTTTAGTATCTACCTGTGCATGTCCAGCGAATATTGGAGCCAGGTCGTGCCAGATTCGATCAAGTCTAGAGAGATAGAGGATATCAGTACCCTGCCCGAGAAAAATTTTGATCAGGCGATCAAATTGCGAATCTGGGGAGGCGATGGATACTGCGACAAAAAGGAGTTGCTGGCCGAGAGTCAGACCGTCAAAAACACTTTCTGGGAGAAGTATTCCTTCAAGCTGGAGCCCAAGAGAGACATCACTCACCTCGTGCTCGAAGCCTTCTACAAGACGCCCACCCTCTTTCCTTATAACGGCAACCTCCTGCTGGATCACGCCTCTGTCTTTACCCCGATACCTTGCGACGAGGACGAACGCATCGTGATGGCGCCGGCGGTCCGATTACTCCAGCCGATCGAGAAGGTCAATCCCCGAGAAAACCGGGTCAAAGTCAATGCGGTGATACGAAATATTGAATCCAAAGACCAGATCACATTCACGGTCAATAACAGTAGGATTCGCGTGTTTGACTTTGATCGAGCTGCCGAAAGCTTTACCACGGTCTTGGTGCTCAAGGAGGGCAAGAATAGTATTCATCTGCATGCGGAAAACGAAGCCGGCAGTGCGGAGGATGAAACCAGTGTCTACATCGTCGAGCAGAGTCGCCCCGCCGATGTGGCTACCACTCCGCCACCTGCACCGACACGTGGTCCCGCAGAACCGCCGGCAAGAAGGGATTTTCAAATCCTGAAGGATCTAAACGATCGCCAAGTCAAGACGGGAGAAATCATCCGGGTAGATCGCTTGTACTTTGCCGCCGACAGCTCGAGAATCGAGGAGGATTCTAGCTATTTGGTGCTGGATGAGGTCTACCGCTTTCTGGATGAAAATCCCAACGTGATCATCGAGGTGGGCGGCCACACTAGCGGCGGTCGATCTGGCAAGAAGATTAATCTCAAATTTAGCGACGATCTATCCAGAGCAAGGGCGAGGACCGTTGCCTCTTACCTGGTGCAGAAGGGAATCCTACCGCATCGTATCCAATACAAGGGATACGGACCCCGGCAGCCGGTGGCCAGCAACAATACAGCTGCCGGCCGAAAGCAAAACCAACGTGTCGAAATAAAGATTCTCAGTACGTAGGATCAATCGATCAACTCCACCGTCCAACCCAGATCGGTCAAGTCCCGCCAAAATCCCGTATACGATTTTTCCACGACGCGAGGATCCTCCATTTGAATGGTGCCCAGCATACTGAGTGGGGCAAAAGCCATCGCCATCCGATGATCATGATAGGTCGCAAATCGCGGCGGCGCTTCCCACGATGCTTGCCCCTCCACGAGATACTGTTGCTGGCCAGACTTGCTCGCAAATCTGGGGGGTACCTTGGCAAAGCTCACTCCCACCTTGGCCAGCTCGTCCTTGAGGGCCTGGATGCGATCCGTCTCTTTGATCGACAAGGTCTGAAGACCGGTGAATAGCGCCGGGATATTTAGACCGGCGGCCACCACAGCGATGGTCTGGGCAATGTCCGGGCACAGGAGGTAGTCGTGGTCCAGCACCTGCACCCTTGGGGAGCCCTTGGTCAATCGCAGGTCCCCGTTTTCCCAGGTAGAGGTCACTCCCAACCGGTCAAACAGATCCATGGTGATCGCATCCCCCTGCATACTATCTTGATGCAGACCTTGTAGCCTCAGGTCGAGTGCATCCGACAGAGCCGCGTTGGCGTAGTGATAAGACGCAGCAGACCAGTCAGATTCAACCGTGTAGGGTCTCGCCTGGTATGCCTGAGGTCCCACAAAGATCTCTTGCCCTTCGAAGGTGTACGCTATCCCAAAGTAAGACATCATGGTCAGCGTCATCTGGAGGTAGGAGCGGGAGACCAGATCCCCTTCCAAAGTGATATGCAGTCCCCGCGGCAGCGACGGCGCAATCATCAGCAATGCCGAGATGAACTGGCTACTGATGTGGGCTGGAATCCGTATATGGCTAGTGGCTCCCAGATCCCCCGGCTCCCCGATACGCAAGGGAGGATAGCCAGACTCAGCCGTATAACTGATGTTGGCACCCAGCGCATTAAGCGCTTCCACCAGGGCACCGATCGGTCGCTTCTGCATGCGCTCCGACCCGGTCAGGATCTTTTCTCCAGGCTGAATGGCGAGATAGGCGGTCAAGAACCTAAACGTGGTACCCGCCGGCCCCACGTCTAAGGTATAAGACGGGGAGTCTATCAGCTCCTTCATCGCGACAGAGTCATCGGAGCTGGAGAGATTTTGGATGGCAAAGGAGTCATCGCACAGTGCTCGGATCATCAGCGCCCGATTACTAATGCTCTTCGAGCCGTCCAGTTTGACGATGCCTCTTAATGCTCGGTTGGCCTTGCTTACTTGAAAAATCATGATGGTTCAACAAAATGATGGAAAGTGATCACTCCTCCTCCCTGGCCTTGCGATCTTCGTCATAGGCATGGATGATCTCGCGGACCAGCCGGTGGCGTACCACGTCCTGCTTGTTGAGGTAGATCGTGGAGATGCCCCGTAGATGCCCGATGATGTTGATCGTGTGCTTGAGCCCGGAGCGCTGACTGCTAGGCAGGTCGATCTGCGATAGGTCGCCGGTGATGATACACTTCGCCGAGGGACCCAACCTGGTCAGAAACATCTTGAGCTGGGTCGTGGTAGTGTTTTGCGCTTCATCGAGGATGATAAAAGCATTGTCCAAGGTCCTGCCCCGCATGAAGGCCAAGGGCGCCACCTCGATCGTCCGGTTGGTCATAAAGTGGCTCAGCTTGTCGGCCTGGATCATATCATCCAGCGCGTCATAGAGGGGACGCAGGTATGGATCAATCTTCTCTTTGAGGTCACCCGGGAGAAAACCCAGACTTTCACCGGCCTCGACTGCCGGACGGGTCAGAATGATCTTACGGACCAGTCGATTCTTGAGTGCACGAACCGCCAAGGCCACCGCCGTATAGGTCTTGCCCGTACCGGCAGGACCGATCGCAAAGAGGATGTCGTTGTGCTCCACCGATTCGACCATGCGTCGCTGGTTGTAGGTACGGGCCTTGATGGCCTTGCCACTTCGGCCATGCACGATCACCGTCTGATCCGTGAAGAGCACTTCCGGAGGGGTCTCGCCGCCATTGAGGATCTCCAGCGCCATCTGGGTGGTCAGCTCTCGTTTATCACGGAGCAGCCGCATCATCAGTTCAAGCTTGGACTTGGCCTTCTGGGTTTGCTTTTTGTCGCCCACCAGTCGCATCTGGCTACCTCGCGACGTGATTTGAAGCCCTGGAAAGGCTTCTTTGAATAGATTCAGTCGGACATTGTTTTCTCCGTACAAGGCGAGCGGCTCTACGTCTTCGATGCTTAGTACGATTTCACTCGCTTGCTTATGGTTCTTTTGTCTTGCGATAATCTTTGGACTATTGGTTTTCTAACTTTACTTTGCCTCAGCGAAAGTACGCTAATACCACCAAACGTGCGACCAAAGATGACCAGGGCATGACCCCACCACTTGCGCAGACGGAAGCAAAGAATGGCTCCTCCATCGCCTCAAGATTCAGTGTCAGCGATTCAATTGCCACCGCATCATGATTAGACTAGTGAGAATCAGGCTGTTGTCAGACAAGCGCGAGGCCTTTTTGGAGGTATTTGAAAACCATCGGCAGGCGATGCGCACCGTGCCAGGCTGCCTCCACCTGGAGCTCTGGCAAGAGCTGCACGATCGAGCTGCGGTCACCACCTATAGCATCTGGCAAAGTGAAAAGGATCTGGAAAACTATCGCAACTCAAAACTTTTTCAAGAAGTTTGGGCCACCGTTAAGCCCTGGTTTGCAGCATCTGCACAGGTACAAAGTCTTACAAAACTATTCTGACGATGGTAGATACAGGCACCGTTGATATCGCTCTCCAGGACTACACCATTCACGTGGGCAGCGAGCTTCAGGTCATCCAGTCCTATCTGGAGTCGGCATCCAAAGTGGTCGTGCTCGTAGATGAGAATACGGCAGCGCACTGCCTACCCCTACTCGACCCCTACCTGGATCCGTCTCGGCTCGTGATACGCATTCCGTCCGGGGAGCGGCACAAGACGATCGATACTTGCCAGCATATCTGGGACCAACTGTTTGAGCTCAAGGCAGATCGCAAGTCGCTCATGATAAATCTGGGGGGCGGTGTGATCGGTGACATGGGTGGATTTGCCGCCAGCACTTTCATGCGAGGCATGGACTTTGTACAGGTGCCGACGACCTTGCTTGCCCAAGTCGACGCCTCCATCGGGGGCAAGATAGGTATCGACTTTCGGGATATCAAAAATGCCGTAGGCCTGTTTTGCAATCCCAGGGCAGTGCTGATTGACCCCAGATTTCTTCGCACCCTCCCTCATCGAGAAGTCAGAAGTGGTTTTGCCGAAATCATCAAGCATGGCCTGATCAAAGACAATGCACTCTGGAGACGGATCGTCGATATAAAAGACCTGGCCCCTGTAGACTGGGCCGACCTCATCCTGCCAGCCCTAGCTATCAAGCGCCAAGTAGTCGAGCAGGACCCGCTGGAAAAGGGACACCGGAAAACCCTCAATTTTGGGCATACAATAGGACATGCTATTGAGAGCGTTATGTTACACGGAGAGCAGCCACTACTCCACGGTGAAGCCATCGCAATCGGCATGATTGCAGAGTCCTATCTATCGTCAACGCTGGGATCTCTGCCACCAGCCCAACTGACCAGCATTAGTGAATACATTCTTTCCATTTTTCCAAAGGCTCCCATCGACCTCAGCCTCTTTGCTGATATCATGCAAAAGATGCGGTTAGACAAAAAGAATGAAGCTGATTCGATCAACTTCACATTTCTGGATCGCATCGGACACGCGATCATCAATCAGCGAGCGAGTGACGAGGCGATCCGGGCGGCCATTCAACACTACCAAAATCTATAATACATTGAATTTATTTACTTTAGATATTAAATAATTATTTGATCTAATATGGCGATCAAGCTATCTGAGGAACAGCAGAAACGAGTGGTCAAGTGGATGTGGGGGCTCGCTATCGGAGGCGTTGTGTCTGTGCTCCTGCTCTTTGTCCTTTTGTCCTTCCAGGACCTACCCACCTTTGAGCAATTGGAGAATCCCCGCGAAAACGTGGCTTCTGAAGTCTATGCCAATAATATGGAGGTACTGGGTCGATACTATATCGAAAATCGGGTACCCATCGAGTATGAGGATATCAATCCCTACCTACTCCAGGCAGTGATTGCCACGGAAGACGCTCGTTATGTCCGGCATTCCGGCATCGATTTTCGGGCTCTCGGCAGGGTATTGGTCAAGTCTGTCTTGCTCGGACAACGTACGTCAGGAGGTGGAAGCACCATCACGCAGCAGCTAGCCAAGCAGTTGTTTGATCGTCCGGATACACGGGGCATGGGCAAGCTTCGTAGGGCCTTCATGCTCGGCATCACGAAATTCAAAGAGTGGATCACCTCGGTCAAGCTGGAGCGGAGCTACACCAAGGAGGAAATCGTCGCCATGTATCTGAACCATTACGACTTCCTCTACTTTTCGCATGGCATCCAGGCGGCGGCAGAGACCTACTTTGGCAAGAATCAGGAGGATCTGGCCGTGGAGGAGGCCGCCATGCTCGTGGGCATGCTCAAAAACTCCTCCTTGTACAATCCCATGCGCAGGCCGGAGTTGGTCAAGGAACGTCGAATGGTGGTCCTCAAGCAGATGGTCAATGCCGGGCATTTGACGACGCCCGAGTATGATTCGCTCAAGACCCTTCCCATCGACATGTCCAACTTTAAGAAGTCATCGCACAACACCGGCATCGCTCCCTACTTCCGGATGGAGATGCGCAAGGAGCTCAAGCGTATTCTCTCCCGCGAAGAAAACTATGACCGGGATGGGACACCCTACAACATTGATCAGGATGGTCTGAAGATCTACACCACGATCGACCCACATATTCAAGCCCATGCGGAGGCGGCCATGGTCAACCACATGGCTCAATTGCAACAGCGCTTCTTCGACCATTGGAATGCCATTCGGCCGGACCCCTGGACCTATGACGAAGACAAATCCAATGTAGACATCAAGCAAGCCAATTTGCAGGCCCAGGTGCGTCGCTCCGACCGCTACAAAGCGCTGAGGGAGCGTACCTTCGTGCCGGCTACCAAAGAGCTGAGCGAAAAACATGACCACGTCTTTACCGATGCAGACATGCTGCGCATGCTGGCGCAGGATCGCCAGGGAGGAGAACTGACCCGGCTCTTTGCCAATAAAGTGATCACTCGCAAGCAGCGAGACCTATACCAGACCCTCATGAAGGGGGAAGATTGGAAGCAGCTGAAGACGATTTGGAATACCTTTCAAGAAGAGGTCAAGGCATCCTTTGATCAAAAAGTGAAGATGCGGGTCTTCACCTATGACAATGACCAGTTTGAGAAAGATACGGTCATGACGCCGCTGGACTCCATCAAGTACCACCGCAAACACCTACAAACAGGGGTCCTGGGGGTGGATCCGCAGACAGGATACATCAAGTGCTGGGTGGGCGGCATCAATCTCAAGCGTTTTCAGCACGATCACATCCACACCAATCGGCAGGTGGGCTCTACCTTCAAGCCGTTTGTGTATTCTACAGCCATTGCTTTTCAGGGTATCTCGCCCTGCGCTCGTGTATACGACGTACAGTACACGATCAATAAGGGTGAAAGCAACTTCATCATCCCAGAAGACTGGTCGCCCAAGAACTCCGACGGCAAGTATGAAGCCGCTCCGATCACCTTGTATGAGGCCCTGCGCGAATCCAAGAATACCATATCTGTCTACCTGATGAAGCAAATCGGTGATGTGGATCAGGTGCGCAATCTGGCATCAAACCTGGGTGTCTCCAAGGACAAGTTGCCCCCGGTACCATCTATCTGTCTCGGATCGGCAGACCTCTCGCTCTTTGAGATGACTGGTGCCTATGCCGCATTTGCCAACGATGGTATCTACATCAAACCCACATTTATCAAGCAAATCGAGGACAAGAACGGGCGCCTGATATACCGCAGCCTACAGCATGAAGAACGGGTGCTACAGCAGGATGCCAACTACGTCATGGTAGATATGCTAAAACACGCCCTAAGTGGCCGGGGTGGCTCGCATGAACTCACCTCCGAGATAGGTGGAAAAACAGGAACCACCCAGAATCACTCAGACGGTTGGTTTATGGGCATCACCCCCTCACTCGTGGTAGGTACCTGGGTCGGTGGCGAGGATCGATGGATCCGGTTCAGGGATATTCAAAATGGGCAAGGCTCGGTCATGGCTCGCCCCATCTTCATAGATCTGATCCGACGATTGGAGGCGGATCCCAATGCGGACTATGATGCCGACGCTCGCTTCTTGAAACCGCCTGGCAAACTCAGTATCACGATTGATTGTGAGGAGTACGATAGCCTAAATCCCTTTAATACCCCGGAGGGATTTGAGATAGAGGAAGATCCCGAGTTCTTCTGAGCCCGATCAAAGTATAGTAGCTTGTTATTGCTATCTTTGGCCGTCAAAATAACGGAGTGCTGAATGAAACCGCATGTTGCCAACACGATTGCCGCTATCGTTCTGATAACCATGGGTGGATGGGCCTACCTGACGTCGGAGTCACCTTCCCTGACCGCACTCATACCCTGTGCCTTTGGCATCCTTTTCCTAGCGCTAAACGGCCCCCTCAAAAAAGAGAACAAAGTAGTAGCTCATGTGATTGTGGTCTTGACATTGGTGGTATTTGCCTCCCTGTTTATGCCACTGTCCGGCACGCTCGAGCGCGGAGACACCCTTGGCACGGTACGTGTGGGGCTTATGATGGCTGCGACTTTGTCAGCACTGATCGCCTATGTGCGAAGTTTTATCAACGCCCGTAGGCAGAGGGAGGGGTGAATTTTAAGCGAGCTCGTCAAGTATTAAAGCGGAAAGGCATTGATTGGTCGATTATTTGGTGTATATGTATGCTTGTGGTCACTGGCATGCGGAGTCAGTGAAACGACCGCTCCAGAGGAGATCCTGACCGAGATACACCTGTCCTATGAAGATAGCATCGTCCGGGGCATCATCAACGATCAAGATCAGTTCCAGCCCGATAGCCTCTTAGACTACTTGGGTCATCGCGATCCCTCCTACCGCCTCCTCGCTGCCCAGGCCTTTGGCTCCCTCAAGGACGAGCGCCACGTAGATACCATATCGACGCTGCTGCGTGATCCCATCCCGGAGGTACGTCAGGCAGCCGCTTATGCCCTTGGTCAGATGGGAAGTGGTAAAGCCGAGCCATCGCTGATCCAGGCCTTCAGCAAGCAAGATTCAACCGATGCCAACAATCCCGTCAATGCCGCCATACTGGAGGCCATTGGCAAGGTAGGCACTGCCTCCAGCTTGCAACTGCTCAGTGAGGTGAGCACCTATCAGCCCCAGGACCACCTGCTGCTCCTGGGACAAGCCCGGGCCATCTACCGCTATATGCTGCGGGGCATGACCCATCCCTCCGGCACGCAGCGTATGGTACAGTTGCTCGCTGATCCGGCCATCGACCGCCGTGTACGCCTGCTCGCAGCCAGCTACTTGTCGCGGGCAGATGTCGATCTATCTACGCACCGCGACGTACTGGCCTTGGCCTACGAAAATGAGGCAGATGCCGAGATCAAACTCTTCCTTCCGCTTGCCCTGATCAAGACCGGACACCAGCCCACCGTCGCCCGGCTGCGCAGCTCCTTTGGCGAGCAGGAAGACTATCGGGTGCAAGCCAATGCGATACGGGCTATGGGCCAGGACAACTATCAGACCTATCGCAGAGACATTCACCGCCGATTGTACAGCCCAAACCTACACGTGGCCTTCACAGCCGCCCAAACAATATTGCGGCATGGCCAAAGCCGGCACTGGCGGGAATACATGAACCTCACCCTACATGATTTTCCGTGGCAAGTCAAAATAACGCTGTTGCATGCCGTCAATAAGTACATCCCGCCCGGCAATGGTATGTTTAGGGACATCAATGACCAAAAGCTACAGCAGCGTATCCGCAGCTCGCCCAATCTATACGAACGGGCGGCCGCCATTCGAGCACTGGCGGAGACGCCGTCACGCTACCGGTACATCAGCGATCTGTGGGATCAGGCATCTTCTGATGTGATCCGAACGACCTGCGCCTCCTCGCTCCTCCACATCGCGACACTGCCGGGTTTTAGCCGCCTCCGTGCAGACGCACGCAAAGCGACCGTTGATCGACTGGTCTTGGGGCTCCTGTCGGGAGACGTAGGACTGGTCCACATCACCAGTCAACTCTTCGTCACGGATGGATTTGATCCGGCCCCTTATGATCTGGGGTCGATCGATGGCCTCCTGGCCCGGGCCTCCAACAATCTGGAATTGCCCCGCGACATCGAAGCTAAGCTCGCCGTCGAGCGCGTGCGGGCGCAACTCAGTGGCACCACCTTTGACGCCGACGCCTTTGTAGAATTTACCCACCCTATTGAGTGGGACGTGCTATTCTCCTTGTCAGACACCACCATCGCAGAAATCGCCACCAGTAAGGGCTCCATTTATGTGGAGTTGATGCCCTCCTGGGCGCCGGGCACCGTCGCCAATTTCGTCGACCTGGCCAAACTCAACTACTATGCGGGGAAAGGATTTCATCGCGTCGTACCTGGCTTTGTAATCCAGGGTGGCTGCGAGCGGGGTGATGGCTACGGCAGCCTCGACTATAATGTACGATCGGAGCTCGGTCCACAGTATTTTGATGGACCGGGTTACATCGGCATGGCCTCCGCCGGCAATCACACCGAGAGCACCCAGTGGTTCATCACGCACGTTGCCACCCCCCATCTCGACGGAAACTTCACCATTTTTGGCAAGGTCGTCCGCGGTATGGATGTAGTCCACCGCATCCAGGTAGGCGACAAGATTGAGGCCGTAAACATACCGTAGCAATACTATGAAGAGAACTCCACTGTATGAAGAGCATTTGGCGCTAGGAGCAAAAATGACGGACTTTGCTGGCTATGAGATGCCCCTTCTATACTCGACCGTCCGCGACGAGCATCTGGCTGTGCGCACGGCCTGTGGTGTCTTTGATGTGTCGCACATGGGAGAGTTTATCATCAAGGGAAAAGAGGCCCTCGACCTCATCCAACGGGTCACCACCAATGATGCGTCGAAACTAGAGATCGGTCAGGCGCAGTACTCCTGCCTGCCCAACCTCCAGGGAGGCATCGTCGATGACCTGCTGGTATATCGGCTGGCGGAGGATCAATGCAGCGCGGGAGAGCGAGCCTACATGCTGGTGGTCAAC
Organism: Saprospiraceae bacterium; assembly: GCA_965223165.1. Lineage (GTDB taxonomy): Bacteria > Bacteroidota > Bacteroidia > Chitinophagales > Saprospiraceae > JABDMH01. Next base: position 55,701 of record CBDCVQ010000005.1, read on the forward strand.
GCCTCAAACATCGACAAGGATCTTGCCTGGGTCAACGAGCACAATCGCTTTGACACCCGCGTGATCGATATATCTGATCGTACCGGACTGATTGCGCTGCAAGGACCCCAAGCCAAAACGGTGCTGCAGACACTTACGGATGTAGTCTTGTCTGACCTGGCCTACTACTCCAGCACCAAAGGTCAGGTAGCCGGACTAGACAATGTGTTGATCTCCGCCACGGGCTACACAGGTTCAGGCGGCTACGAACTTTATGCAGATAGTAACCAGATCCGTCATTTGTGGCAGGCAATACTGGCTACGGATACGGCGATCGCCGTCACACCTGCCGGACTAGGCGCACGAGACACACTACGCCTGGAGATGGGATATTGCCTATACGGCAACGACATTGATGACACCACCTCACCTATCGAGGCTGGCCTGGGGTGGATCACCAAGGTCAAGAAAGGGAGCTTTCACTCGCAGAGGATTTTTGCCAAACAAAAACAAGAAGGTGTTGTTAAAAAATTGGTTGGCTTAAAACTGCAAGGACGGAGGATGCCCAGAAAAGGCTACAAGATCTTGGATAAGAACGCAAACGAAATCGGAGAAGTCACGTCCGGAACTTTCTCGCCTTCCCTGGAGATACCCATAGGCATGGGGTATGTAAGTCGTGATTTTGCCCAGCCCGGTGTCGAGGTATTGGTACTGGCAGGGCGAAAGACCTTGAGTGCCACTGTTTCCAAGTTTCCGCTACTCAAGCTATAAGATGGAGTATTGCGACGCAAAATGGACGTTCATTCAGCGCTGGGGCGAATTGAGTTCCAAGTGGGGTGTGAATCGATCTATGGGCCAGATGCATGCTTATCTGCTCATCTCTTCTAAACCCCTATGCATGGACGAGATCATGAGTGCACTCCAGATTTCACGAGGTAGCACCTGTATGAATCTCAAGACACTGTTGGATTGGGGCTTGATCCACAAGCGCTGTCAAGACGGCTGCCGCAAGGAGTATTATGTGGCCGAAAAGGACATGTACAAGGTCTTCCGTCAAATTGTGATCAACCGAAAGAAGCAAGAGCTGGAGCCCCTGATTCAAATGATGGAACACTACTCGGATGTGGAAGAGACCTGCCCAGATTCTGCCGAGTTTTGCAAAGTAGTCAGCGACATCAAGTACTTCTCGTCCAAAGCGGACTCGACCTTGGACTCCCTGTTGAAGACCAACCGTGACTGGTTTGTCAGTGGTTTTCTGAAGATGATCCGCTGACAGATTCCTGCCCTCTTCTCGTCATTTCCTATCATTACACCACGGCACTACTGCCGTTGTAGAACATTGCCGGCATGAATGATAAGCTTAGCGCTCCGCTGATATATACCAATGTGGGTGAGCCCCTACAGGACGCCGTCATCGTACTGGATGACCAGGGAACCATCCTGCGGATCGACCAGCCAGCCGATCACGATCCCAGCTCTATACGCCGGTTGGAGGGCTGTCTGATACCTGGATACATCAATGCGCATTGCCATCTCGAACTATCTCACATGAAGGGCAAAGTCGATACGGGCACAGGGCTGGTCACCTTCATTCGCCAGGTGGTGAGCCGCCGAGGTGAAGGCGCTGATCAAATCGACCAAGCCATCTATGATGCCGATCGCGAGATGTGGCACAACGGTATCCGGGCGGTCGGAGATATCTGCAATGTGACGGACACTTTTACGTGCAAACAAGAAAGTGACATCAGATACTACTCGTTTGTGGAGATGTTTGACTTTATGCAAGAGGAGTTGGCTGCATCAACTTTTGCTCAGTATCAAAAGGTCTACCAAAAAGCTCCGCAAGGCGACGGCAATCAGCGGACCGCTGTACCCCATGCACCGTACAGCGTGAGTCCGGAGCTGTTTGCCATGATCAACCGGCTGAACGCAGATGCGGGGACGGTCAGTATACACAATCAGGAGACGCCCTCCGAGGATGCGTTCTTTGTGGACGGAGGAGGCGACTTCCCCGATCTATTTGGTGGCTTTGGATATGACATGTCGGGTAAGGGCAATCGAGGCACGACCGCCATCTACTATGCCCTCGAGCACCTGGATCCGAAACATCGTACGCTCTTTGTGCACAACACCTTGACCGATGCAGAAGACATCGCCGCCGCTCATCGGTGGAGTGACCAGGTGTTTTGGGTCAGCTGTCCCAATGCTAACCTATACATCGAAAATCGATTGCCCGACTATAGCCATTTTGTGGGGGCGGACGCTCGGGTATGCCTCGGGACAGATAGCCTCACGTCCAACTGGCAACTTTCCATCTTTGAAGAGATGAAGACCATCGCACGCCTCCACTCGGCCGTGCCGACAGAGACCCTGATACGCTGGGCCACCCTGAACGGGGCCGAAGCGCTAGGCTATCAGTCGATGCTGGGATCGATCGAAGTCGGAAAACGTCCCGGCCTCAATTTGATCACGCTAGACAAGGGAGGCAAGATCACGGCAGAATCGACTTCAGTCAAGATCGTCTAGCAAGACCTGCAGTTGACGTCGCTGGTACGCAAAATCTGCCGAGGGATACTTCGCCCGTAAATCTTGCAGCTCCGCTGCGAGCTTATCGACAAACCGACGGTGCGCATCAGACTCAGGATGCAGAGGACGATGCTCCAAGGATCGATTCAACCGTTCTAACTCCCTGCACTTCTCTTGCGATGCCTGGTCAAGAAGGGCTCCGGAAAATTTTGTCCAGACGTACTCGATGGCTTGCGGACTGGGATGAAGCATATCGCGATCAAAAAACCGATAATCGCGCAAATCATCGATGACCAGTTCGTACGCTGGGAAGTAGTGCGCATGCGGACGGTCATCGACCAGATCGTGCACAGCCAGGATCAGGGTGGACTTGCTCCGGAGGTTGTCGATCGCTCCGTCCTTCCAGTATCGCACCGGACTCACGGTAAACACGACCCGCAGGGCTGGATTGATCCGATGCACATGCGCCAAGGACCGACTGAGATGCTCCACCACTTCGGCGAGTGCCAGTAATCTACGTTGGAACCTCGCGGCCGGTAGCTTATGACAGTTGGCGACGGGGACCCCTGTCTCCCGGTCTACCTGCACATGGGCGGACCCTAGCGTCAGCAAGAGCCAGGAGGCGTCGCGCATGCGATCTTTAAAATCTTGGTCGGCATCCGCAATCCGCTGGAGCAAGGCCTCTTTGGACGGTGCGGAATATACGCTGTGATGATACAGGCTATGCCAAAGGCTATCCTGTCTGACCAAGACCTGCTCCGGCAGATCAGCACCCAAGCAAATCCGGTCGATGGTCTGGCAGATGGAGATGGGATTGAAGAGTACTCCCGCCGGGTTGATGGTGGTATCAAAACTGCACGATTGCAACTTGGCACCGATGTGGTCGGAGAAGCATGATCCCATGATGAGGAGACGGTCGTCCGGTCCAATCTGCTCGGGATAGTCCGGCATCGGGAACGTCGTGCGAAATTGACTCACATCTGTCATGCCATCAGGATCGTCAGCAAAGCTGTGGTTGGTCCGTGTGTGGCGATGGTTGGTCCATCCGCCAGAACCCATTTGGGCTAAAAGTATTAATTTTCCCCAGACCAAATTTCACTCCTCTCAATGGCCTTTTGCCCATGAGCTTCTTTGCCCGAATTTTTGGCTCAGGGTCCAAGCAGCAGGACCAGCCTGACATCTTATTTGGCAGATTTTCAGACTCGTACAAGCAGCCCAGCAAATACGACGCATGGGACCGTGCCGTACAGAGATTTGAGGATCAGGAGTACATGGCTTCCTTTGAGGACTTTTTTGATTTTCTACAGGACGAGCAGGAAGAAAATGTCTGGTTAGAAAGGGATGGGGAGGCCCTGAGGTTTGAGATACTGCAAGGGTCGAAGAAAATCACCGGCGTCGCGGACTTGCACCGGGTCAAAGCAGAGGGCAAGATCGCCAAAGTCAATCGCATGAGTATGGGCTTTATGCGCCGTCTGATCGAGGGCAATTACAGCCTGCAATACAGTCGTTATTGCCTCGATGACGAGGATGACATCTCCATCGTCTTTGATACCTTTACGCTGGATGGCTCGCCGTACAAACTGTACTACGGCATCAAGGAGGTGGCACTGGCTGCCGACAAGCAGGACGACTTGCTAATTGACGAATTTGACATGCTCTCGCCCGTCAATACGGGTCATGTCGTCCAGATCCCGGATGCGGAGCGAAAGGTAAAGTCGGGCTACATCCATGACCAGATCAATCTCGTGATCGACGAGATAAATACCGGCAAGCTCAACGCAGCCCAGTATCCCGGTGGCATCACCTATCTCCTACTGGCTGCCGTCTACAAGCTCGACTTCCTCACCCGGCCGGAGGGATTTTCGATGGAGGCCTTTGAGCGCATGCACCGCACTTTTTTTGCCGCTGACGGCCAGAGTAGTACGCAGAAGAATCACCAACTCATTCGTGAGTTTCAAAAAATCCTTGAGCGGCCGCGGGAAAAGCTGGAGCAGGAACTTTATCGGACCATCGCCACCTTTGGCATCGTCAATCCCTCCAATCACGAACGTTTTGTCCAGATCGTACAGGGCGAATTGAAAAACATGGACTGGTACGTGCAGAACAAGCACGAGTCAGTGGCCCTCGCCATCCCCGGCTATATCGTAGGTCATGCCCTATTCAACTATAGCCTGCCAGAGCCCGACAAGGATCTACTGCAACTCTACTATCAGATCATGGAGTGGTCCTACTTTAGGGCGCTGGGCTTTCAGTTGTCCTTTTTCAATCCGGACAAGCAGACGCTACAGAAGGGCGAAATAAAAGATGCGATTCAGGATATCACCCAGACGCACCGGGCTAAGTATCCGAAGTTGGCACCCAATATCAAGATGCTGGCATTTGACAGCCGAGTTAGTTTTGCCAAAAGCTACCTGCTCATGATGGCTGACCTGGATCTCAGCAAAGCCCCATAACAATCATGCAGACGCTCACGCAGATCATCGACGCATATAGAGAGGTGGTGGTGCAGATCGCCACCCCACACAGCACCGGTACGGGATTCTATCTGCATGATCACGGTATCATTGTGACCAATGAACACGTGATACGGGGCAATCGCGAGGTAGTGATCAACAGTGGCGCATTTGCCAAGCAAAAGACTGCCGTGCTGTACACGGATCCCAAGTTTGATTTGGCCTTTTTGGCACCCCCGGCAAAGCCACTGCCAAGCATTGGCCTGTACGAGGGAGAAGCCCTGAAGGTGGGAGATCAAGTGGTAGCTATCGGTCATCCCTTTGGTTTGAAGTTTACCGCCACCAATGGTATCATCTCCAATGCCGAACACCGCCAAAATGACATTCGTTATCTCCAGCACGATGCTGCCCTCAATCCCGGCAATAGTGGTGGTCCGCTCGTGTCCTTGGGTGGTGAGGTGGCCGGGGTCAACACATTTATCATCCGAGACGGCAACAACATTGGCTTTTCACTGCCCGCCAAATATCTGCAGGAGACTCTCCTGGAATACGAGATGGGAGGCGCTGGGGTGTCGACCCGGTGTTTCTCCTGCTCCAACTTGGTCTTTGAAGAAAATGCGGAAGGGTCGTACTGCCCTCACTGTGGGTCCAAAGTACAGTTGCCTTCAATGATTGACCTGTATGAACCCGTAGGTATTAATCGGACGATCGAGCAGATTCTGGAGCGATTGATTCAGCACGTGGACCTGGCCAGAATCGGCCCTAACCACTGGCAGATTGAAGAGGGAAGTGCCAAGGCATCGGTGACCTACCACGAGGAAAGTGGCTTGATTATTGGAGACGCTTTCTTGGCACAATTGCCCAAGAAGGACATAGGACCCATCTATCAGTTTCTCCTGAAGGAGAACTATCGTATGGAGAACTTGTCCTTCAGCGTTCGAGGTCGAGATATCATTTTGTCATTGATCATCTATGACCGATACCTCAACCCCGAGACAGGCGAGCAACTGCTGAAGTTGCTCTTCAGACAGGCAGATCACTACGACAACATTCTCGTGGAAGAATACGGTGCCACCTGGAAGAACGCTGACGAGTGATGGATGCCCAATTTTTGTGTAATGAAGGACACAAAAAAGCGTTGTATACTTGACTTTGGGGCTAGATGAGTCAGGAGTAGACGATTTATTCTAGCTTTGACAATGAGCATGCTCGCTGATTCGAGCGTTATGACTCCGGTGAGTCATTAAAAACAGCAGATGAAAAGAACCCATTTACACTGGTGTATTTTTTTCTTGGTGATATCCGTTGGCGGTCTACGGGCCCAGGATATCCACTTTTCGCAATTCTACATGTCGCCGCTTAATCTCAATCCGGCGATGACAGGTGTCATGAATTGCAACACGAGGTTTGTGGCCAATTTTCGCAATCAGTGGGCTAGTATCCTCGGATCCAATGCCTTCAACACCTACTCAGCTTCGTATGATCAAAAGATACCGGTCGGACGATATGACTACTTTGGTATCGGTGGTACGCTATGGGGAGATGTCGCTGGTGAAGCGGACTTTCAAACCCTCCAGGCCAGGATCTCCGGATCCTACAGCCGGCGTATGGGTGGTGACCGGGATCTGGCGCATTATCTCGTATTTGGTGCCGACGCAGGCATTTCTCAGCGATCCATTGACTTCCTAAAGCTTCGCTTTGGCACCCAGCATGACGGCAACGGCGGATTTGATCCCGATCTACCAAGTGGAGAAAGCATCGCACGGGACAATTTTGTCTTTGCCGACATCTCCGCGGGGTTTCTGTGGTTTACCGTACTGGACAAGTACAATAGCTTCTACGCGGGCGCTGCCTATCACCATCTAAATAGTCCGGATGTTTCCTTCACGCAGGACAGCATCGTGCCTCTGTTCTCCAAATACACCTTTCACGGAGGTGGCGAGTTTAGGGTAGCCGAGTCCATCGGATTGGTACCTGGGGTGGTGGCCTTCAAGCAGGGGCCTTCCTTCTTGCTTAATCTCGGGACATCCGTGCGCTTTACGCTGGCTCAGGACAATTTTACCTCCAATACGTTTCAGATTGGTGCATGGGTGCGCATGGTCAATAACTACCTGGCAGGAACACCCGACGGTTCGCCTGGTTCATCTTCCCTCGGAGCGGATGCGGTCATCTTCTCCACGAGGTTTCAGTATCAGAATCTGGGCATCGGCTTCTCCTACGATTGGAATGTATCTGATCTCAAGGTGGCCAGCAATGGCAACGGTGCTTTCGAATTGTCGCTGGTCTACACCATTTGCGGCACGGAAAACAGAGGGGTCTACTGCCCCAGTTTCTAGTGCAGCGCAGTAGGCGGCTCAAGGGCGCCCACCGGGAGACATCATCTCGGTCCGATCAAAAAAAGATACACGAGCACACTTTGTTTAACCAGGCTAATTGGTGAGGGAATGTAGCCGCCGTTTTCCAGGCCACGTGATTTTTCCTAAATTACGTGCCCCACACTCTTCGCTACATTCAATGACCAAGAAAACACTAAACACACATGTTTGGCAAAAAGACTGAATCTCAAATGACACCAGCGAAAACAAACAATTCCCTCCTCCACAACAGCTTAGTGCAAGGCTCCAGACTGGAAGGCAATGTGACCTCCGAAAACGACTTTCGCATCGACGGCGAGTTTGTCGGAAATCTGAAATGTAAAGCCCGGGTGATCATTGGCCCAGCCGGTGACTTCAAGGGAGAGATTGAATGTGAAAATGCCATCATTGAGGGCAAACTCAAAGGCAAGTTGCTGATCCACCAAGTATTAGAAGTACGAGAAGGCGCCTTTATCGAGGGAGATGTCAACACCAATAAGTTGATGGTCCAGGCAGGATCTGTGTTTGACGTCAAGTGCAATATGGGAGACAAGCAGCGACTCCGTCCGGCCGCAGCGGATGAAGGGGAAGAAGAGGCCGTGCTCTCCGAGATCGAAAATGGACAGTTCGAATAAGGACAAAAAGAAACTGCTAGACGACAAGTCGGCTAAAACCTACCTGCGATATTCGGGCATGGCGTTTCAGATCGCCGGCTACATCATTGTAGGGGTTTTGTTGGGCCGGCAACTCGACAAGTACTTCGAGACCCAAAAGCCCTACTTCACTGCCCTGCTCTCGATCCTCTTTCTTGCCGCTTATTTCATTAAATTAGTTTCTGATTTGAGCCGTAAATAAGAGCAACTCTCCTCAATCTCGTAGATGCAGGTCAAGAAGTTTTATGTCTGGCTGACTGCCCTGACATTGGGCTGCCTCGCCATCGCCTATGGGCTCCAGCATATCCCTGGTTTTGAAGACAGCTTTGCGCTATCACTTTTTACCATCGCCTTTTTTGTCTTACTCTGCATCCTGATCCAGGTCCTGGCCAAGAGAGCCGCCACGCACCCCAATCCCAACCTGCTTACCCAGCTTATCATGGTACTCGTCTTTGTCAAGTTGGCACTCTGTCTTCTAATTGTCATGATCTATGATCGCCTCTACAACCCCAGCAGCCGGCACTTCGTCCTACCTTTCCTTTTCATTTATGTCGTCTACACCGCGTTTGAGGTATATCTCTTGACCAAGGCCAATCGCTTGACGGCGCAGCCGAGAGGCGGAGGCGGAGGTTAAGGCTAAGGCGGAGGCGGAGGCTAAGGCGGAGGCTAAGGCTAAGGCTAAGGCTAAGGCTAAGGTTAAGGTTAAGGCGGAGCTAAGGGGGAGGCGGAGGCTAAGGCTAAGGGTTAAGGCTAAGGCTAAGGTTAAGGATAAGGATAAGGCTAAGGCTAAGGCGTTAAGGCTAAGGCGGAGGTTAAGGGGAGGCTAAGGCTAAGGCGGAGGGTAAGGCGGAGGGTAAGGTTAAGGCTAAGGCTAAGGGGGAGGGGGAGGGGGAGGGGGAGGCGGAGGTTAAGGTTAAGGTTAAGGTTAAGGTTAAGGTTAAGGTTAAGGTTAAGGTTAAGGTTAAGGTTAAGGTTAAGGTTAAGGTTAAGGTTAAGGTTAAGGTTAAGGCTAAGGCTAAGGTTAAGGTTAAGGCTAAGGTTAAGGGTTAAGGCTAAGGCGTTAAGGCTAAGGCGGAGGTAAGGTTAAGGCGGAGGCTATGGCGGAGGCTATGGCGGAGGCTGTCACTCCAAATTCAAGGCACTCCAAATTCAAGCTCACTACTACTTACTCAGGTATTCCTTGACAAAGAAGTCGCGGTATAGATCGACTGACTTGAGCTGAATGATCTTGCGGTAGTTGCGCTGAGAGCAGGCATAGATCTCGTAGCTATTTGGGTCAGAGATGTATTCTTTGAGATTCTTTTGGACACCATCGTAATACTTCATGGCGGAATCCCGGCTGTCAAATCTGCGCACAACGATCAGCGGCACCCGCATGTCGCCCTCCTCCAGTACAATGGTAGCGATGCGGAGATCATCCAGTTTGTGAAATTTCTTGTGGTAGTCCGATATTTCTATGCGAGCTTCGTTCTGCTTGACCCCATCGATGCCGGTCTTTAAGGCGACTAGCACCATGTGCATCTTGTCCGACGGATTGAGAGCAAAGTATGAGTCGGGATTGATCTCCTGAATGCCTCGATTGGTCTCCGTAAAGCGGATACCCAGCAACCGGATGATCTCTTTGGCCTTTTGCTCCTCCTCTGTATCGGGGTACTTGGCGATGAGCTCTTTGAGCGCATTGACGTAGGGCTCTCGGCCTTGCAACCGGCCGATGCAAAGGGCGGAAAGAAGCGAAAACTTGGACTGTAGCATGTGGCGACTGCCCAGCACCTCGCCAGCGCCCGTAAGCCGGGTGAAGGCGTCCTCGTACATGCCACTGGAGTAGAGCTGGTGGGCTTCCTGGTAGTACTGCTCCACCTTCTCTTCATCCGTCAAGGCGTTTTGCAGGTAAGAAGGATCGCTGATGTACTTCGCATACTCCGACTCTGCGTGCTCGCTCATGATCTTCTCGCGGTAGTACTCCGCTCGATCAAACTGCGACAGGGTCCGATGCGATACGTAGAGCAGATAATACGCGTCCAGCGCATTCTCTGTGTTGGGATAATCCTTGAGCATCCGCTCCAATGCCTCAATGGCCTTGTCATCATTGGATAGTTCCGACCGGAATAACCGACCGAGGGCAAACAACGCCTCCTCTATCTTCTGCTCCGCCGCGGCCAATTTAGCGGGCGAGTTGGGCACATCGCGAAAGATCTCCTCCACCTCCGTCTGAGATATCGGCGCCAGGACATCCGCCGGATCGGCACCGGCTTCAGAGGCAATCCCAAATCCCGCAGCCGACCGCCGCCAATTGTCCGTCAACTCGATGCTGCCCCATTTTCGCTCAAAATCTCGCAAGCCTTTCTTGAGCTCTTTCTGGTCATAGGCAAAGAAGGTGCTGGTCAAACCTCCACCCGGGGTGGGCCTCGCCACTTGATTCAGCGAGGCCACCTTCGAAGTGGCACTAGCGGCCTCTTCTTTGGCTCGTGCGGCATCGGCTTTGCGTTGCTCCTCCTTTTTCCTTTGGATGGCCAACTTCTTAAGTTCCTTCTCGTCCAGCTGGCTCAATCGGATCAGACTGTCCTGCAGAGCGATGATCTCCAGATTTCTGGCGATGTCATCGAGACTTTTGGCAAAGTTGGTCACCTCTCGATAGCGCTCATCGGTATCCCGCATGACCATCAAGGTGCTGTCGTAGTAGTATTTGGCTTCGACAAATTTGTCTGCGTCAAAGAAGAGGCTGGCCATCTTGTAGTAAGCGTCCGCTTTCTGCACGTTGTTGCCTACGCTACTCGCGACCGAGAGCGATAGGTTCTTGATCGCTTCTTCTATCTGGCCATCGTGTAGGTTCTTTTCGGCCAACGCATAGTATAGTTGATCCAGATACTCTGTGTTTTTGTCGTCCTTGATCATTCGCTCAAGGTTGCTGACATATTTGGCACCATCAATGCCTTTGGACGCCCATTGCAGCTTGGCTCGGTTGAGCTCGGCATTGAAACTCATCTCGTAGCCGGGCTTTAGCCGTATCACTTCGTCGTAGGCCGCTAGCGCAGCCGTAGGTTGATCGATGCGCTCGTGTACCTGTGCCAGAATGAAGGCATATCGAGCCTTGTCAGTGCGTGTGTTGGCTCGCTCGACCGCCTGCTTCAAAGCCGGAGTAGCGGCAGCGGTTTGACCGCGCCGCAGGGAGCTGTGTGCCATAGCGATCGGGATCTCGCGTCGGATGTCTTCGAAGGTCTTAGCGTCGCCATCCAGGATCCGGAGCATATTCTCCGCTTCGCCAAATCGATCGCGCTCGATCAATGTCCGTGCCAGCCATAGCTGGGCTTTCTGGTGCACCGGACGGTGCTTGAGAAAATAGTTACCTGGATCGCCTTCTATTTTGGGCAGCTCGGGATTCTCATCAAAGAGCTTGCGCTTCTTGTCAGCCTTCTTATCGTCGCCATCTTGGGTGCTGGCGACCGCCTCCTTTTGATCCTGGCCGGTGGTGCCGCCCCGTTTGGACTTGCTATTGGACCGAGCAAGCTTCTCCCGGTCCCTGATCTGCTGCTTACGATCCTTAATGCGTTGCTTGCGGGCTCGCGCACTCTGCTTGGACTTCTTCTTGTTTTGCGCAATAGACTTTTTGCGGGCTTTGGCCTTGTCCTCGCGCTCCTTTTGCTTGATCTTGTTTTCTCTGGCCTTCTCTCTTGCGGTCAGCTTTCGATCAGCCTCTCGCGTTCTTTGGGTCGATGACCGGACAATATTCTGGGGGTCGTAGTGCTTGATGAGATAACGAAAGGTTGCCTCGGCAGACTCATAGTCTTCTTTGAGATACTGGGCCTGTCCGATCACAAAGTAGTTGTCATCCGTCCAGTGACTGGGTCGATGTATGGCGATAGCCACCGACACTTTCTCGATGGCCTGGTCCATGGGCTCGGCAATCTGTGTCGGATTTTCTTTGTCTAGATAAGGGTACAGGGGCAAGATCTCCGAGTAATCTTCTTGATAGGCGGCGTCCAAACCTGCCAGTGTTTCATCGATGAGCAGGGTCGCGTTGAAGTGGCGATTGTACTTCGAAGTGATGTTGTGATAGAGCTTGCCGAGCTTGGATGCTTCATCCCGCCTTTTTTGCGTGGCGCAGGAGGCAACGATCAGGAGAGTAAAGAGAAAAATAGCAGACTGCTTCAGGTGTCGCATTGCAAATACAAATGTAAAAAATCTCTAATATGTTACGTTGCTCAGATCCAAGATATAACTTCCGCCAAAGTCAAATTATTTTGTTCTCTCCTTTTTTAAGACTTTTGATTTTGCCCCGTCAAATTGGGGTACTGAGCGGTGGATAAAAAGGAGAAACCTAGCCGAAAGTATCGACTGGTCATCTTTAGCGAAAGTACCTTTGAAGAGGTACGGTCTTTTCGCTTCAGAGCCTGGTACGTATGGGCCCTGTTGGGCCTGCTCGTGACCGTTATCGTCGTCCTGGTGGTCGCATTGCTATCCCTGGCACCCCTCCGATCCCTTATTTATGGCGCTGATGAGTATATAGCCCCGGAGGAGCTCATCGCCTTACGCGAGCGTGTATTGGATATGGAGGCGCATCTACAGTCGCAAGATCTGTACATCAACAATCTGCGACAGCTACTCAGTGGCGAGGTCATCCAGTCGGCCGATAGTAGCGACTTGAGCCTACCCGATGACTCCCTCTATCTGGTGGCCAAAATCCGCGAGGATTCCTTATTGCGGAGATCATTTGACCTCGATGAGCAACTGGCCAATGTCTCCACTGCGCGCCAGGATCTGTCGGCCAGCCCTCGCTCCGCCGACCAATTGTACTTTGTACCTCCGGTGAGCGGAAGTATCAGTATGGGCTTTGACCTCGAAAAAGAACATCTCGGGCTGGACATCAACGCTCCGGCCAACACACCGATCAAGGCGATCACAGAGGGGTATATCATCTACAATGGATGGACGCTGGAGACGGGCAACACCGTATGCATCCAGCATGACAACAACATCGTCTCCTTCTATAAGCACAACTCAACCCTGCTGAAAAAAACCGGCTCCCGGGTAGAAGCAGGGGAAGCCGTGGCTATCATCGGTAACACCGGGACGCTCTCCACCGGGCCCCATCTACACTTTGAGTTGTGGCTAGATGGCAAACCGGTCGATCCCACCAAATACATCAATTTCTAAACCCAATCCCGCCCAAAAATCGAGTTGCAGACCATAACAATCATTTCTGGTCCACCGTTTGTACAGGGTTACTTGGAGACAAAATCGAGCGATGGTATTTGCCGATTTTGCAGCTCCCACAAGCTGGTATTTTGTGCGACAAATAAGTACACACCCAGGCTGACCCATTAGCCGGTTTGTACACTTATTTGTCAAACGAAACACGAGTATTGGCATCTAAATTTTTGAGCTATCTTTGTGCGCCTATGAGTGAAAATAACAGTTCAAGCCTGAAGCAAATCACGGGGGAAAATGGAGAACTGCTAAGTCCCATTCTACCCGATGAAGTGAAGAACTTTCTGATCGACATCGACGGTACCATCTGTGACGATATCCCAAATGAGGAGCCGGAAAGGATGAAAACTTGCCTCCCTTATCCCGATGCCCAGGAGATGATCAACAAGTGGTATCAGGAAGGACATGTCATCACCTTCTTTACCTCCCGCACCGAGGAGCACCGCGAGATGACCGAAGAGTGGCTGAGGCGCCACAACTTCAGGTACCATGGGCTTTTGATGAATAAACCCAGGGGTGGCAACTACCACTGGATCGATAACCACATTGTGCGCGCTACACGCTTCAAGGGGCAGTTTACCGATCTGGTGATCAAGACTGCTGAGATCGAGGTCTTTAAGTAGGTCCGTCTCTGTCCCGGTAAGCTATGGGGTTTCGGGCTCACTTGCCCTCCAGATCCTGCACAGCCGCTTTCAATTTCGGAAAAGTAAATGTGAATCCCGCCCGCAGCATACGCTGGGGTATCACTCGGCTGCTGTCCAATACCAGGGCGGACCGCTCACCCATCAACAGCCGTAGCAGTGGCGCGGGGACCTTTGGCAGCCAACCCAGTCCTCCCTTCTGTCGCACGAGCAGACGCATGAATGTCTCGTGCTGCACCGGATTTGGGCTCACCGCGTTGTAGACGCCCTGCAGCGCATCATCCTCCAGGATCCGGATGATCATCTGCACCATATCGGTCTCATGTATCCAAGACATGTACTGTGCGCCCGTGCCTAGGCAGGCACCCACTCCGAAGACAATCGATCGGCGCAGCACCGGCAACACCCCACCACGACCGGATAGTACCAGACCAATACGTAGCTTGGCCATCCTCACATCCAGGTCAGCAAACGCGTCTTGGGAGGCCTCCCAGTCTCGACTCAGTTCTCCCAAAAAGCCATGGTGCATCGGGGGAGTATCTTCTGTGACCTCCCGGTCTCCTTGGTCACCGTAGTACCCCACGGCCGAGCTGCCGATGAAGACGTTGGGCCGAGACTGAACCTTGGCTACCGCATCCCTCAGCAGTCTATTGCCCGCCACGCGACTTTCGTACAGCACCCGGCGCCGTGACTTCGTCCAGGGTCTATCGGCGATTCCGGCACCTGCCAAATTGATCAGCCCATCCAAATCCAACAGCGCTTTCAGGTCAATATCGCCCCGCGACGGATCCCACTTATAGGTGGCATACTCGGGGCACTCTCCGGGCGTACGGCTCAGATGCTGGACGAGGTACCCTCGCTCGCGCAACGCCCGAGAAAGCAATCCTCCTATTAATCCCGTCCCCCCTGCAATGGTGATCTTTTTCATACAACTCCCGCCAAAGATAGGGGCTCAACACGTCTTTCTTCGCACTTGCGGATGTATTTACATGGGATGCTCCCGGCACAGAGCCACATGTCGTACTCCTGGCAGTAGCGATTCTTCGACACGCAATGCCCACGGGACCAACTCAAATTTTGCCTAAATTGTAGTTGAACGATAGTTATTACCGTTCTGACACTTGATCCGACCAAATGATCCCTAGGTACCTCACGCTCCTGCCATTGGCATTCTTTGCCTTGATGTGCCAATCTCTGCCTGACGATGGGCGGCCGAGAGAGGCGTTGCGCATCCGAATCGCCAGCGAGCCAAGTCACCTCAATCCTATGTTGTCCGCCCAGACTACCGCCAGGCAAATCGAGCGCAACATCTTCTGTCCCCTGGAGGAGTACCATCCATTTACCTTGGCCCTCGAACCTGTACTGCTCAAAGCTAAACCCCAAATCACCTTTCTAGATGAGGGTGAGCACGCCGGTGGCACTCGATTTGACATGGAGATTATGGAAGCAGCGACCTGGGACGATGGCAAGGCCGTGACAGGTTATGACTATCTCTTCACTATGAAGTTGGCGCTCAACCCCTATCTCTCTCACACTAATTGGGCAGACCAGATCGAGATCTATGCCGATATAATCATCGATCCTGCACAACCGAAGAAAATCACGGTCTTCACCAATGAGCAATATGTCTTAGGGGAAGACGTGGTGTGTGGCTTCCCAGTGTATCCGGCACACATCTACGATAGTAGCCAGTCAATGGCAGACGTGGATTTTGCCACCTTGCTAGACTACCAAGCCGAGGCAAATCCAACGCTGGACGAACGCTTGAAAGCCTACGCGGACCAGTTTAATGACCCCAACTTCAGTCGTAAGGTGGTCGCTGGCTGCGGGCCCTACCGATTGGTCGATTGGTCGCCCGGCCAGCGCATCAGCCTCGAAAAAAAGGAAGACTGGTGGGGCGCAGATCTGGCGGAAAGGCACCCTATCCTGGTGGCAGGGCCCTCGCGATTGGATTACTACATCATCCCGGATGAGCAGACGGCCTTAACCAGCCTCAAAGATGGTCGTATCGATATCGTGTCGACCATCTCGCCCGAGCAGTTTAGTGCACTCGAGGCATACAATGAGCGGGAGAATACCTTGTCACTCACGGCATCTCCGGTCTTTCAATACTATTACATCGCATTTAACAACCAGCATCCCATCCTATCCGATGTAAACGTTCGGACGGCCCTGTCGCACCTCATGAATATCGACGAGTTGATCCAGCAGTTGTTTGGGGGCTTGGCCGTTCGCACGGTAGGTCCGATCCATCCGTCCAAGCAGCAATACAATCACCAGGTCGAGCCAATCCCCTATGATCCAATGACAGCCGAGTCCTTACTCCGCGAGAGTGGCTGGACCGATCAGAATGGCGACGGCGTGCTGGACAAAGCGATCAGCGGTCAGATCAGGCCCCTATCCCTCAAAATATATACCACACGATCGCAACTGTCACAAGATGTCGCCATCCTGTTGCAGCAAAGTGCCCGACAAGTGGGGTCCAGATTGAGATCGTACCCAATGATATTCGAGTCACGATACAGGAGATGCGAAAGGGAAACTATGACATGGCTACCCTGGGCTCCACCCAGCCACCAAGCGTGACCGACCCCTATAGCAACTGGCATTCGGACAATATTGGGCCCAATGGCAGCAACTTTTGCAAGTTCAGCCATCCGACGGTCGACGACAGCATTGACCAGATTAGGATCACTATCGATCAAACGGAACAGCAACGACTCTTTGATCAATTGCAAGAGATTTTCAGAAAGGAGCAACCTGCCCTATTCTTGCTGGCTCCCAAGGAGCGAATCGCCACCTTGGCCCACGCTCAAATCCAACCAAGTGCCATGCGACCGGGATTTTTCCCTAATTTGGTCGAGATGGATTAGATGCTTCCCTTCCTCTTTAAACGACTGTTGTGGGTACTGCCCACCCTCTTCCTGGTGCTTTGTTTCACTTATCTCCTGACGAAGTCGGTGCCTGGTGATCCGGTCTCCTTTTACCTAGATCATGCGCAACCGGAAGCTCATACCAGCACGACATCGATCAAGCGGTATGATGCTGCTGCCAGTCAACTCGGACTGAATCGACCTACTTTTTATCTGTCTATCGTCCCTGCCAATCGTACACCGGTGTACTACTCGTGGGCGGCCTCCAGACAGCGTATGGCCCAAGCGCTGATGGCACAGGGCCTGAGTCGGCGTGCGGTAGAGGGCATCTCTGATCCCTGGCATCGACTGATGCAGGCAACGCTCCCAGCGGATGCTTCGAGTAGCGTAGTGCAAGCCTTCAATCAGCTGGCCAACTGGGAGTCGAGCATAGAGCAGATGGAAGACTGGTCACGACAAGTGTACGCGGGTCTGTCCAGTGAACAGGACATCAAAACAACCAGCCTCCAGCTGATTCAGGCGCTGGAGCAGTCCACCTCCTCGTCGATGGGGGTGGCAGCTATACCCAGGGTCCAATGGCATGGGGCAGACAATCAATTTCATGATTGGCTGAAGAGAGCCCTTCGGTGGGACTTTGGTGTCTCGCGGACCAATAATCTCCCGGTGAGCACCCGTATGGCCCAATCGCTTCGATGGACATTATTGATCAACCTCTCGGCAATCCTGCTAGGCTACCTCTTGGCCATACCGACCGGTGTCTATGCCGGTTGGTACGAATCCGGCCTCTTTGACCGGATCGCCAATCTTGTCTTATACCTGCTGTACTCCGTGCCCGTCTTTTGGCTGGCCACCATCCTGGTCACCTTCTTCACGACGCCCGAATACGGATCTTGGACAAATATCTTCCCAGCCGCCGGCATCTGGGAGGCACCTCCGGGCGCCAGTGTGGGTGTGATCATCCGCCAGAATGCCGGCCAGTTCATCCTACCAATCTTGGTGCTCAGTACTAGCATCATGTCATATGTGACTCGACAAGTGCGGAGTAGCATCATCGAGGAGAAGCGCAAGGCCTACATCCTCCAGGCCCAGGCCAAGGGTCTCCCTGACCGTCAAGTCATGTGGAGGCATGCGTTTCCCAACGCTAGCTTTCCGCTGATCACGATGTTGGCGACCATCTTTTCGGCATCGATCGCAGGAAGCCTGGTGCTAGAGGTCATCTGCAATATACCGGGCGTGGGCAGACTGATGTACGATGCCATTCTCGGAATGGACTGGTCAGTGGTGATGGGCGTGGTGATGCTTACAGCCGTGCTCAACATCGCCGGTCTCCTCTGCAGCGACATTTTATATAAAAGCATCAATCCCCGGGTGACACTGCATGCGTAGCTCCGGGTTCATACCAAGATTGATCTTCAAGGATCCCAGAGCCAGGTTGGCTGGCATACTGCTCGGGACATTCGTGTTTGTTGCGGTGTTTGCTGATTTTCTGGCCAATGATGTTCCGATCTACGTGAAACAGGGCAACCAAACGGCATGGCCCCTGGTAGACAAACTGATGGGTAGGTCCGTCGCCGGCCATTGGCAGACCTTACCGGCTGACCGGATCGTTTTCACACCGATCGCCTTCGCCGCTACGCAATCCACCCATCTGACTGCGCGGTTACTCCCCCCACTCAGTAGAAGTCAGCTGGGAGTACACCAGCACCGACACTGGCTAGGTACCGATCGGCTCGGCCGCGATATCGCTGCCGGGATGGTGCACGGTTGTCGTAAGTCGTTGTTTGTGGCCTTGCTGGCGATGATCGTAGCCTTTTGTGTCGGCACGCTGATCGGTGCATTGGCGGGCTACTGGGGCAACGGTGGGTTACATCTGTCGTTGGTGGGCATGCTCCTGGTCTTGGTGGCCATCTACTACGCGGGCTATCTGCTGTATTACGACTTGCTTGCTTGGGGGTGGGTGCTGACGATGATGCTGGTCCTGTCGACGGTCGTGTGGCTGCTGGGCAAGCACGTCGCCAGACCTGTCGTACCACTGCCATTGGATGCGCTACTTTTGCGATCTATCGAGGTATTTAACTCTGTGCCGACCCTGCTCCTCTTGATGGCTATCGGCGCCATGTTTGTCAAGCCCACCCTGCTGGGTCTCGCACTCATCATCGGACTGCTCCGTTGGACCCGCTTTGCCCGTTTTGCGCGAGCGGAGGCCTTAAAGATCAAGGATCGAGACTATATCCTGTCGGCCAGAGTCAGCGGACAGAATGATCGCCAGATATTGACCAGGTATATCCTGCCAGAATCCCTTGGCCCCCTGCTGGTGGCATTTGCCTTTGGCGTAGCCTCCGTCGTACTGCTAGAGTCTACCCTATCTTTTCTGGGGATCGGGGTGCCCATCGAAGAGATGACCTGGGGATCCATGCTGGGGCAGGCAAGATCTAATGTGCAAGCCTGGTGGCTGGCAGTGTTTCCCGGACTGGCGATCTTTCTGCTGGTGATCGGCCTGAACTTGGCTGGAGATTCCCTCAACAGAAGTCTTGATCCACGCTAGTAGCGTTTCGCAGTAGATATGTTGAATAATTCTAATAGGATTTTGTTCGCAGACGAGGCATGACCGAACGATCTCGTAGAGTCGAGCATGACAATGCGAGAAGTGAGGGAACCGCGAAAGCGGGTGGGTGGCTAGACATAGCCATAGCTATGGCGAGGCTTTGCAACGAAGTATGCGGACCAAAGACATTAGAATTAACCACAAGAGTTAATGCGAAGCTCTACTAGTAGAGCATACCGGTCACTCCCGGAGGATCGACCTTGCCCGGCCCTAGAACCGAGGACTCCGGGTCGACTTTCTCATTTTCTTGGGCCACAGATTGGTCTTGCTCGACTTAGTCAGTGACTTTTTCTTCTTGATCTTCTTGGCCTGGATCTCCGCTGGACAACCGCTTTTGGCACAACCGGAGGAAAGAGCCGTGCCCGAGATCGTGGCCAAAAGAAGCAGTACTCGAAACCATTTCTTCATGACTGTCATTGCTTTGATATCACATGGTTGTTGGAGAGGGGCGAGCCTAGAGAAGGTAGCCAAAATCTCCGATATTTGCGTCTTCACCTAGTTTGACAACAAAATCGTGCCAGATGACGGACTATTCGCATGTTTTCAATGCACATCCGAGCTACATCGATCAGATGTATCAGCGCTATCGTCAGGACCCTGAGACCGTCGATCCGGGATGGCGGACCTTCTTCCAAGGCTTTGAATTTGCTGGTGGCAATGGTCAATCGGCCTCCGGCGATGTGCTGGCCGCCCCCCCAGCGGACATGGAAAAGGAGTTTAATGTCACTTCGATCATTCATGGTTATCGCACACGAGGACACTTGCTCTCTACGACAAATCCCATACAGCAACGCAAGAACCGTGTGCCTCACCTGGCATTGGTCGACTACCATCTGTCCGAAGCCGACCTCGACGAGGCCTTTGCCTCCGGGTCTGAGATCGGACTGCCAGGGGGTACGCTCCGCCAGATCCTACATAAGCTCAACCTGATCTATACGGGCAATATCGGATTCGAATTTGCCCATATCGAAAATCTGGAAAAGCGGATGTGGCTGCGCAACCGCATCGAACAGCGACAACTGCAAGCCGACTATGGCCTATCGTCCGATAAAAAACGCAGAATCCTGGACAAGCTAAACGGGGCGGTCGTCTTTGAAAAATTTCTCAATACCAAATACCTGGCCCAGAAGAGATTCTCGTTGGAGGGCGGAGAAACGACCATTGCTGCCCTGGATGCGATCATCAACGAGGCCGTGTCTGACAAGGTGGAGGAGGTAGTCATTGGAATGGCCCATCGGGGGCGCCTCAACGTCTTGGCTAACATCATGGGCAAGACCTACGAACAAATATTTAATGAGTTTGAGGGTACGGCCGTACCCAATCTGGCCTTTGGTGACGGCGACGTTAAGTATCACCTGGGATTTTCCAGCCAGATCGAAGCCAGCTCGGGTAAGGTGATCCACCTAAAACTGGTCCCCAATCCCTCGCATCTCGAGTCTGTCAATCCGATCGTGCAGGGTTTTGCCAGAGCAAAGGCAGACATCCTTTATGACCATGAGTACGACTCCATCTTACCCATTCTCATCCATGGGGATGCAGCAATCGCCGGCCAGGGCATCGTGTATGAGACCGCTCAGATGAGTCAGCTGGATGGCTATTACACCGGCGGCACGCTCCACTTCATCATCAACAACCAGATCGGCTTTACCACCAACTTTGACGATGCACGCACGTCGACCTACTGCACGGGAGCCGCTAATATGATCCAGGCACCGGTATTTCACGTCAATGGCGATGATCCCGAAGCCGTCGTCTTTGCCGCCGAGCTGGCCGTACAATACCGGCAGAAGTTTAACAGCGACGTCTTTGTGGACATGGTGTGCTACCGACGACACGGACACAATGAAGGCGACAATCCCAAGTTTACTCAGCCTCGGATGTATGACCTGATCAACAAGCATCCCAATCCGAGGGAGATCTATGCCCATAAGCTGATAGAGCGTGGCGATGTGGACGGTGCTTTGGGAGAGGAGATGGAAAAGGAGTTCTGGGCAGAGCTACAGCGCAAGTTGGACATGATCAAAGAGAAGCCCTTGCCCTATGAGTACCAGGAGCCCGAACAGGCATGGCGGAAGCTGAAGCGAAGGGCTCGATCTGCAGATTTTCTGGAATCGCCCAAGACGGGCATTACCCAAAAGAAGATCCAGAAGATTGTCCAGCATCTGCTGTCAGTCCCGAAAGGATTTACCCCTTTGCGAGGGGTAGAGCGCATGCTCAAGGGCAAGAACAAGCTTTGGGCAGACAAGATGTTGGATTGGTCCATGGCCGAGCTACTGGCATACGGTTCGATATTGCTCGACGGTCGAAACGTCCGCATGAGTGGTCAGGACGTCAAGCGTGGGACCTTCTCCCACCGGCACGCAGCCATCTTTGATGCCAAAACCTATGAGGAGCACAATCGACTGAGCGGTATTGACGAGCAGCAAGGCGAGTTCTTGATCTACAATTCATTGCTCAGCGAGTTTGGCGTACTGGGCTTTGAATACGGCTACTCCCTGGCCACGCCAGATGTACTGGTCATCTGGGAAGCTCAGTTTGGTGATTTCTACAACGGTGCCCAGGTGATCGTGGACCAATATATCACGGCGGCGGAGAGCAAATGGCAGCGTATGAGTGGCTTGGTGATGCTGTTGCCACATGGCTATGAGGGGCAAGGGCCGGAGCACTCCAGTGCCCGGATGGAGCGCTTCTTGCAGGCCTGCGCAGAGTTTAATATCACCGTGGCCAACATCACCACCCCTGCCAACCTGTTTCATGTTTTGCGGCGACAGTTAGCTCGCCCGTTTAGAAAACCGCTCGTGATCATGTCTCCCAAGTCCATGCTGCGACATCCGCAATGCATTTCGCATATGAAGGAGTTTAGCACAGGCCGCACCTTTGAGGAAGTGTATGATGATGCGGAAGCCTTGGCAGCCCCTCGCAAGATTAAGCGCATACTCTTCTGCAGCGGCAAGATCTACTACGATCTACTCGAGGAAAAGCGTCAGCGGAAGAGAGGGGACATAGCCATTGTCCGCCTGGAGCAACTGTACCCGTTCCCCTTGCATCAGGTGGAGATGATCCTCAAACGTTACCAGGGAGCACAGGCATTCTGGATTCAAGAGGAGCCATCCAACATGGGCGCTTGGCAGTACTTCTGGTCCTTTTACAAGAATCTCGATATCGAGCTGATCGCCAGAAAGTCCAGCGCCTCACCCGCCACGGGCTACAAGAAGATCCACGATGAGCAGCAAGCGGAGATTGTGGAGAAAGCGTTTCGGTAAGGCGCGCTATTGAGCGCCGTTGTTGATGATGATCGCGATCCCGATGGCATAGGGTCGCTCCGTACAGTCGGTACAGTCGTCCCCTCCCACTCCCAGTTCATTGGCAAAGGAATGTAGATTGACGTCTTTCCAAAACCACTGAAAGTACGGCCGAAAACTAAAGGAGATGGAGGATGAGCTGGCCAAGTGGGCGCCCACGAAGACCATGCTGCCCCAACGATTTTGCGTGCTTCTAAAGTCTTTGATGTCCGTCCCGCCGTCCAGATAGTTGAGCCGGTGTTTGAATCGGTTGAATTGGAGGCTGGCGCCAAAGGTGAGTCCCTTGCCCCACTCAGAGAGCAGCGAGATGGTCTCTACATTCTGATGTACATCCAGATCCGTCGTGATCCCCTGCACGGAAAAATTGTCTGCTCCGAGCCGGCTCAATCCTTTTTTGAATGAAAGTTCGAGCGCACCTTGATCGTAGTTGTAGCGCAGTCCCGCCAGCAAGGCATGCAAGGTAGTGAGCGAATTAAAGTGCCTAAAGCCCTCCGGATGCAAGTCATTGAAGGCCTCGAGCAGACGGTTCGTGCGGGGCACGTCCAAATAGCTAATGTCATACCCTGCAATGGCGTTTAGCTGAGCCACGGAAGGCAGTGCCAGACAAGCCAACAATGAAAACAGCCCAGTCTTGATAAAATGCAGACGGATCACCGATCGAAGGTAGCTAATCTAGAAGTATCCTCCCCGTTGGAGATGTGCGCTGCGGATGGTATGTCGAACTTAAGAGGTGGAGGCAAAGGTTCTCAACAGGAGTGTTTCAGAAAGTGTGTCACTCTTACTCTCAAGCAGGTACGACCGACTGAGCCCGAGGTCGAAGGAGGCGAAGGTTCTCCGCCCGTCACGAGCTCGTATGACAACAACTTTGGTCACTGTAGGTCACTTCTAAAGTCAGTCCAGGCTCACTCCGGATTTCATGTCACTCCGCACTCCATCGCACTCCCTGCCTTTGAAAACCCTATGTTTGCCCGGGCAAAACCTACTAATGGCAAACTATGCTGATCGACACGCATGCACATCTGTACCTGGACCCGTTTGACGAGGACCGCACGGAGGTGATCGAGCGGGCCCGCAACGCAGGGGTCAAACGGATTCTGATGCCCAACATCGATGCTGGCACCATGGATGCATTGCACCGCGTAGAAGCCGAGTTTCCCGACTATTGCCAGGCGATGATGGGATTGCATCCGTGTAGCGTGGGCGAAAACGTGCACGAACAGCTCCAGAAAGTACGTGCACAACTGGATACCAGAGCGTATGTCGCGGTGGGTGAGATCGGCATGGACCTCTACTGGGACAAGTCGTATCGATCGGCCCAGGAGGAGGCCTTCGTCACCCAGGTACACTGGGCTGCTGAGCTAGGGTTGCCCATTGTGATCCACTCCCGGGAGTCGCTGGACGAGCTCTTGGCTATCCTGGAAGGGCTGGCCATCGAGGGTCTGACCGGCGTCTTCCATTGCTTTGGAGGCACTGCCGCACAGGCAAGAAGGATCATGGATCTCGGACTATACATGGGACTGGGGGGCATCATTACATTCAAAAACAGCAAATTGGGCCCGGTCATCGAAGCGATCCCAGTGGATCACCTGATACTGGAGACCGATGCACCATACCTCACGCCGCATCCGCACCGGGGCAAGCGCAATGAGAGTAGCTACGTCAAACTCGTGGCAGGAAAGCTCGCTGAGATCCATGGCACGTCCTACGAAGCAGTGGTCGCACGGACCGGCACGAATGCCATGAAGTTGTTTTTCCCAGCTGCCAGTCACTGATCGTCACTCTGATCAGGGCAATCGCATGATCAAGGCTTCAGGGTGACAGCGAGCTAACAATGGCGTGTAGCGCGGACGCCAAACACGGCTCTGATCGAGGGCAGTGTGGCCTTGGAGGCTAGTTGCGGTTGGAATCACTCAACCACAGACAACCTAGCCGTGTCAGGGGTCCGTACCTGACACATACTAGCAAGATTACGCCAGGGAGTAGTCGTCCTACCTGTGTTCAAACGACTAAATTGGGGCATCTTGCCAGCAATGCTGTGGCGTTGATGGATAAATGCAGAACCACATAATGCGATTGCCCGGAGTCACTGATTATCTGGGGGCGGGGTCTGGGGAATATTTTAGATATTTGCCGGATGCTGGGACAGCGGTGGAGATGAACGATGACCCATGCAGCATGGAGAGGTGCTCGAGTGGCTGAAGAGGCACGCCTGGAAAGCGTGTATACCCCAAAAGGGTATCGAGGGTTCGAATCCCTCTCTCTCCGCAGGAACGAGGAAGTGAGCGATGAGAACGTGTGCCGATCGAAGCATCGGTAAGTTTATGCCGACCGAAGTGTCGGTAAATCCCTCTCTCTCCGCAGTAAGGCAAGGAAGCTAAAGATGGGAGGTGATAGGTGATCCATACGATCATCGCATCTGCGGCCCATGTGCATGGCCCGTCCCCTCCCCAATTGCACTGGAGGTCGTCATCTGCTTTCGTCCAGCACCAAAATCACGTTGAATGGCATCTAATCAGCAGGATGAAGCCGCCACAGGTCGGCCTTTCAGGCGTTTTGCAGTGATCAGCTTGCGGCGAGCCACCGACGTGAGCTAGCCAGCTGCCTAGGATCGCCTGTTGAGGGTGTCTGAGAGACCGGACCAGGCCACAAAACGGAATGGTGACCTCAGGCGGAATAGTCGATAAATGAAGGGGTTACGGGCTTTGGGACTTGATTAAAATTTCGGCAATTTATCATCCAACTAATCAATTATTTTTTAATTTAACTGTCCATTTTTAACTCATTTAGTAAACGAAAATCCTAACCATTATGCGAAAAGTACTTGCATTACTGCTTGTTTTTGGAATACTGGCAACGATCGGAGCTGTAGACGCGATGGCTCAGGCAGAATCTGCTTCCGGTTTTCAAGTTTTGAAAGAGAAGTTTATCGAGGGAGACTGGCGATTTATGAGCTTGGTATTGGTATGTCTGATTTTGGGTCTGGCATTCTGTATTGAGAGAATCATCACCCTGAACCTAGCCACCACCAACACTGACAAACTGATGAGCCGCATCGATGACCGATTGGCAGAAGGTGATGTCGAAGGTGCGATGGAGGTGTGCAAATCTACCCCTGGACCGACCGCTAGCGTCTTGTACGAAGGCATTCGGAATTCACGCAATGGCCCCGAAGCCGTTGAAAAGGCGATCACCTCTTATGGCAGCGTCCAAATGGGGCTGTTGGAGAAAGGACTTGTATGGATCTCGCTCTTTATCGCCATTGCACCGATGTTAGGATTTATGGGTACGGTGATCGGGATGATCCAGGCCTTTGACCGGATCGAGGCAGTAGGTGATTTGTCACCCTCTGTTGTAGCCGGGGGTATCAAGGTAGCCCTGTTGACTACCGTATTTGGTCTGATTGTAGCCATCATCCTTCAGATCTTCTACAACTACATTGTGTCCAAGATCGACGGCATTGTCAATAAGATGGAAGATGCCTCCGTAGGACTGGTAGATATTTTGGCTAGAAACAACGTATTCAAATAAGACAAGCTGCACATTATGTATAAAGCATTAACTAAGCATGGCCAGCTTGTCGCATTTGCGATAGGTCTGATCGTCATCATCGCCTTCTTTGGAAGCGTGATGGCAGGGTTGGATGGCTTTAATGCCCTGTCAAAAGAAGATCAGGGTACGACAACCATCTTTGACCTGGGGCTATATCTGACGATCATACTTCTTGTCTTGTGTGCCATTGCAGCCGTTCTTTTTGGTCTCTATCATATGGTGACCAATCCTAAGGGGGCTCTCAAAGGAATCATTGGGCTTATCGTCATAGCCGTGCTCTTTGGCGCACTTTACTCCATGTCTGAGGCAGAGACCAGTGGCGCAGTAGGTAGGGCCGTGGAGAAATTTGGCGTATCTGAGGGCGAAAGCAAGTTCATCAGTGGCGCACTTAAGTCCACGCTAATCTTGGGCGGCCTGGCAGCCTTGGCATTTGTTGTATCGGAGATTAGGAACTTTTTCAAATAAGAATATCTCATGGCTAGAAAAAGCGCTAGAGATCGGATGAAGAATGAGATCAATGCAGGATCGATGGCTGACATCGCCTTTCTGCTTCTCATCTTCTTTCTGGTGACCACCACCATCGATGTCGATAAGGGGATCACCGTAAAGCTTCCACCCTGGTCAGATGAGCCACCCGAGATTCAGAAGCTAAAGACGCGAAACGTCTTTTCTGTACTCGTAAACGCGCAGGACCAGTTGCTGGTCAGGGGCGAGTTGGCCAACATTGACGACTTGCGGGAGCGGGCCAAAGAGTTTATCGCTAATCCACAGCGGAGGGACGACCTCTCTACGGATCCAAAGAACGCGATCATCTCCCTGAAGAACGACCGCGGGACCAGCTATGGTCAGTACGTGGCCGTCTATAACGAGTTGAAAGCCGCCTACAACGAGCTGTGGGACGACGAGTGCCAGAAGCTGTACGGCATTCCGTACAGCGATGATCTGCCGATCGCCTACAAGCGGGCAATCAAGGAGAAGATACCCATGGTACTTTCGGAAGCCGAGCCAACCAATTTTGGAGAAGAATAAGCTAAACGAGTCTTATGGCACATTTTGAGAAAAAAAGAGGAAAGGCATCGCCCGAGGTGTCCACGGCGTCACTGCCCGACATCATCTTCATGCTACTGTTCTTCTTCATGGTAGTAACCGTACTTCGTGACGGCGAGCGAAAGGTCCAGGTACGTGTACCTCAAGCGACCGAACTGCAGAAGCTGGAGCAGAAATCATTGGTGAACCACATCTGGATCGGAAGACCGGTGGAGAAGTACCAGCAATTATACGGTACTAAGCCCCGCATCCAGCTGGGTGATAAGTTTGCTACCGAATACGATATCCCGTTGTTCCTTGAGCAGCATAAGATCAAGATACCGGAAGCTCAGCGGCCGAGAATCACCAGCTCCATGAAAGTGGACGGGGAGGTCACCATGGGAATCGTATCAGATGTAAAGACCATCCTCAGGAAGTCCGGTCAGTTGAAACTGAATTACTCCGCAAGACCAAGGCAAGATTAGGATTTTCGAAATTTGGTAAAAATGCCATCGAGGCCCGAATCGTGGACTACATGATTCGGGTTTTTTTTATCGCAGACGGTCGGCGGAACGCACCAGCTTCTCGTCCTTTCTAATGGCACGAAGGGCCAAAATGGTCAAGACAATGGCCAAAATCGGCGGAACAAAGCCATATTCGATGGTCACCTCAGCTCCCGCACTCACCAATCGATAGTCCCGGACAAACAAGATGATGGCCAATGCCACGATGATGATCATGATCGTGATGGAGAGTCTGCTCAACCTCATCTGCAACGGTCGATTCTTGAAGAGAAAAATCACCAATAGGGATAAGGCGATGGACACGAAGACCAACAACCACAGGATCACATGGTCCGATGCCCCAAAGACTCCATCCGCCAACATTGCATCCTCCACCAACGTATAGTTGGTCTCGTCTCCCAGTACCGATGCAAAGGACATCGGCTTGGTAAACAGTAGCGCCATCGCTCCGGCAGCTAGCAACAAAAAAACGCTCTGAATTCGCTGGATCATGATGATCTGCCTCTTGGTTAAGCCCGAAAATTACTAAATATTCGTGAGGCACTGCCCTCGCTCAAGGGCACGGAGCAGGCGGAAGAGGCGACGCAGAAAGGCCGACGATTGGCAGAAGTTAATGACGCGTTAAACGTCTGATTTGCAAAGCGTTTTCGATCTTTGCGCATCGTTTAGTGCACAAAAATATCTATGCTTCGACACTGTCTGAGCTTTCTCATCTCGCTGCTCTATCTGCCGCTCATAGCTCAGCAGGAACCGATATCGACGGACACTGCCGAGGCGGACCTGGTCATCATCGACCGTGCCGAGAAGATGACACGTATCGAGGGAGAGCAAGACACCCTCATCCTGACCGGGGATGTACAGCTACATCAAGATAGTATGCTCATGTACTGCGATTCCGCACGCAAAGAACAGAACAATCTCTTTGCCTACGGCAACGTCATCTTGCAACAGTGGGACTCGATCAATGTGTTTTCCGACACCCTCGAGTATCTGGGCGATACCAAGGATGCTGAGCTGCGGGGTTCGGTCATTTTGCAGAGCGACGATCAAAAGCTGTCTACGAGCGTGCTGTACTACAATACCGATACCCGCATCGCCATCTATGACCAGGGGGCAGTCCTGACCAACGATACGACTTTCCTCTACAGTCGCACCGGTACGTACTATGTTGCGCTGGACGAGGTGTACTTCAAGGACAGTGTGTACATATTGAGCGAGCAGTTTCGACTCTATGCCGACACCCTCAAATTTCACACGGAGCAGCAGGTCGCCACCTTCCTGGGACCGACACGTATCGATCTCGAAAACGGCAGTCGCATCTACTGCGAGGGAGGATACTTTGACATCGGCGCCGAGCAAGCACTCTTCACGGACAATGTGCAGTACGTCACCGAAGAGAATCAGGTGGCCGAAGGAGACTCCATCTTTTATGACGGCAAGCTAGACAAAGTCATCATCGTGGGAGACGCGTCACTGGAGGAGCCCGGCCAAGTGGCAAAGGCAGATAGCATCATCTACTACGAACAGACGGAAGTGGTAGATCTAATCGGCAATGCTTCTTTTGAAGACTCCATCCGGACCATGCACTCAGCGCAAATGAGCTACAATCTCCAGAGCGACCGACTGACCTCATCCCAAAGATCGTCCCTGGACAATCCTCCCCAATTTCTGGAGGCAGATACCATCGAATTTGACAATGAACTGGGCATTGGTACGGCCGTCGGCAACATCGTCTGGCGAGATACCTCATCCAACTACACCATCCTCTGCCATCGGGCCAACTACGTGGACTCTTCCGGTTTCTTAAAAGCAAGCGGAGACCGACCGTTGCTGATCAATCTCGTTGATGGCGACAGCCTATATTTATCTGCTGACACCATGGTCACTTATAATCACGCGGATTCCATAGATTCAATCCGCATCTTTCATGCCTACTACGATGTGCGAATATTCAAAGAAAACCTGCAGGCCATCTGTGACTCTTTGACGTACTCCACCCAAGACTCCATCTTCCGGCTCTACGATGATCCCCTGATCTGGTCGGACACCTCACAATTTGAAGCGGACACGGTGCAAATCCTCCTGGTAGACAACAACATCGACAAAATCTTCTTGCGAAAAGATGCGTTCATAATAAATTCGCCAGACGAAATCTTATTCAATCAGATGAAGGGCAAGGAGATCACCGCCAGTTTTACCGAAGGTGAGATCGACCGCATGTTGATCGAAGGCAATGCGGCCTCTGTCTACTATGTGCTTGACGACTACAAGGCCTATATTGGTGTCAATGAGACCTTATGCAGTAAGATGCAGCTCAAATTTGGCAGCAACCAGGTACAGGATATCACTTTCTATGACAACCCGGAAGCCACCTTTCACCCTATTCAGTCCGCAGATTCGGAGGCCTTAAAGTTGGAGGGCTTTCACTGGAGAGTCAAGGACCGCCCCATGTCTGTCGAAGATCTGACCAAACCCATTCGCCAGTGA
>CBDCVQ010000006.1:0-137317 GCA_965223165.1 Saprospiraceae bacterium
GTGGAAAGCAGGGTGGGGAACGTCGCAGTGGACGAGCGCCGTTCCTTTGACCTTTGCCAGGCCGTCGTTACCTCCCAACCATACTTCTCCTGATCTACTGACAAAGATGGCATGCAATCGCTTGGTTTCGTGTAGTCGACCATAATTTGTTACAATGGCTTTAGCTATTGGATCGACCACCAAATATCCCGTCTGAGTTCGCAATCCAAATCTTCCTCTTCATTGAATCATAAGCATATTTTTGCCCATAGAATGGGCCGATCACATCGCCACCGCTTATTTTATCTTCTGAAAGATCGAAATACTGATTGGCTGACCAAAGCACTGACTGATGCGGATCGTACAGGAGGTCACTGATCGTGTGGGTGAACCTCACTTTTGACCTGGGAATCATGGTGACCTTGTGATTAGTGGGTGTGTATTGAATCAGAAGTCCTTTGTAGGAGGCCAGAAAGAGCGTATCATCGCCTTTGAAGGCTAAGCTCACGACCTGATCCGATGGAAGGCCAGCCTGTCGGTCATGGATTTCAATGACTTCTGAGGATCTGTAAAATACACCTGAGTTAAGACTACCTGCCCACAAGCCACCTTGTTGATCCTGAATGATAGATGTAATCGTTTCTCCATCAAGATATTGCTCGTATCGATCATCACGAAGGGCTTCAAGACTCTCGTAGTATCGAAGTCCATGGTTATGAGA
Organism: Saprospiraceae bacterium; assembly: GCA_965223165.1. Taxonomy (GTDB): domain Bacteria; phylum Bacteroidota; class Bacteroidia; order Chitinophagales; family Saprospiraceae; genus JABDMH01. The sequence continues at coordinate 701 of CBDCVQ010000006.1, forward strand.
CAATCCCACCCAGAAACCCCCATCTCGGTCCCTATGCAGATCAAGCACCGAGTATTCGTCAGCCATCTTCCAGGAGAGCGTATCATCCTGGACGAGCATCATGACCCTCACATTGCAGACCAGAATCTCAGAGTCATCAAACCGGAATACTGTCCTCGCCCTGAATTGGTGACCTGGCAGGAAGGTTCTAAGTGTGGATTTATGCTCCTCGGTGATGAACTCGAGTTCGATGGTATCGCTGATTCGGGGACCAGATTTGTGTACACTCACCGCAATATTGTCCTTAAGATAGTACAGAACATTGCGAAAGCCGGAGGCCTCGTAGAATTGATAATTGCCGATTGAGTCGATCACTACAATGCCGCAACCGGTCATTTCAAAGATTGCGACCTCTTCGTTGATGAGATGCAGCTTGCCCGTATTACATTTTCCCGAGAATGATTCAATCACTCGATTAAATTTGTAAGGCACAATGTCTTCCCCGTCAAGGAAATAGGCCCTGCCGGACAGCGTGCCGAACCAGAGCTGATCGTTATGATCTTCCAGGAGAGTCACCACTACGTTGTCGTGCAGTCCATCTGTGGCGTCAAAATTTTCAAAACTGTATCCATCATACCGAGATGCACCATTGTCGGTGCCAAACCACAGGTACCCGAAACGATCCTCGAGAATAAAGTGCACTTCAGCACTTGGCAAACCGTCAGACGTACCAAATTGTTTGAAGGCGAGAAAAGGATTTCGTGCATTGCAGGTGGCTGTTGCAACAAGAAGCAGCAGAAGGTGTAGTACTACTCTTCGACGGGACATAGGCATGATCAATTTAGCGAAAATTGGTGAAGTCGAATCCCAGGACGATTCATAGGAAACTAACACTCGTTGTATGCCCTGCGATACCGGAGATTCGATCGTCTACACCCTTGGTTTGTCAATACACTCGGCTCGTTCATTAACCCTCCTAGCGGCGGCAAAACCTCAATACCTTAGTAGGGTGCTCTTTCATCGACAATACAAACATCCACGCTAAGCAAACAAAATCATTATGAGCAGAATCAAGTTCTTAGTAACCGCAATGGCAATACTCACTGCACAGCCCTACCTCATGTCTCAATTTAGCACGACTATCCAGCCAGGCCCAAGCGATGGTAAAGATGCCTGCATCGTCAATGATTCGCCCACGACAAATCGCGGCGATGTAGCCCATATGTATGGTTGGGCAGGTACAAGCGGCGGCAGTTCCCATATTTGGCGTGTACTCTTTGATTTTGATTTAGCCGCTCTACCAGCAGATGCTGTCATTGATACGGCCACACTGTACCTCTACCATTATCCGGGACTTAATAATGATTATAGGGAAGCAAACATTCTACATATTGAGAAGATAACCGAGTCATGGGATGAAGGTACCGTTACATGGAATACTGAGCCTTCGGTTTCGACCGTCGACAGAGTCACAGTACCAGAAATAACCTCAGCGATGGAGGACATTGTGGTAGACATTACGGCGCTGGTGCAAGATCGGTGGGCTAACCCATCCACCACATATGGCTTCAGGCTCAAGCAGGCAACAGAGACACCTTATCGGGGTGTGAGATTTTGCTCCAGTGACCATAGCGACACATCACTAAGGCCCAAATTGGTAATAAAGTATCAAAGTGTCTCTGAAGGTGGAGGTTCGACCGGCGGCGGAGGCGACACCACGAGCCTTGTCGGTGCAGACGAGGACTGGGCCTTTATCTCGGGCGACAGCTTGGCAGATCCGATCTACCGCATTGGTCCCGTGGGTATAGGCAGCATGAATCTAGGCACCCACAGCCTGGTGGTCAATGGTACCATCAAGTCAAGGGACATCCATGTGACGCAATCCGACTGGCCGGACTACGTCTTTGAGAAGGACTACGAGCTGATGCCGCTAAAAGAATTGGAGGCCTACATCCGTCGGCAGGGACATCTGCCCCATATTCCTCCCCGGTCCAGGGTATTGCAGGAGGGGATCTCGCTCGGGGACATCAACCACAAACTGCTCACCAAGATCGAAGAACTGACCCTGTATATTATTGAGCTGCAAAAACGAAGCGAGGAGAAGGATCTGCGATTACAGGTGTTGGAGGAAAAGATGAATAGGTAGGGGGGATAGGTATTATGGTATTATGGTAATGCGGTATTATGGTAATGCGGTATTATGGTAATGCGGTATTATGGTAATGCGGTATTATGGTAATGCGGTATTATGGTAATGCGGTATTATGGTAATGCGGTTCTTTGGCGTAGAATCTGGCTACCGTTAGACGGTCTAAACCAGGATACGAGTACGGAGGGTCACCTGCGTGCCTAGCGTAGTACCGGCGTCATCCTTGAGCTCCTTGATCGCCACTCCGTCTTGGGCTTTATCGTTGTGCAGGGCAAGCCTCCTTTTCGTCAAGGTAATGCCAACAGATTTGTGTGCAGCCTTGGAACGCTTACGCTCGAGAGATGCATGGTAGCCGATGCCGTTGTCTTTGATTTCAATCAGGAGGTAGGGGCCATCTATTTTATAGTCAATTTTGACCATTCCGTGCCTATGTCTGTCCACCAGCCCATGCACCACGGCATTTTCTACGAAGGGAAGCACTAGCATAGGCGGAATCCGGAGCTCCTGAGGGTTGATGGCGGCAGCCACATGGATGTCATAGTCAATTCTTGCCCCAAATCTGATTTTCTCCATCTCGAGGTAGCTGCGCAGAAAAGTTATGTCGTCCTCCAGGGACACCTCCTGCTGCATCGAGGCATCCAGACAGCCTCGGATCAATCGAGAAAAACTGACCAGGTAGTCGTTGGCCTCAGTGTCCTGGCCCTCAACTACCAAGGACTGAATAGCATTTAGACAGTTGAACACGAAGTGGGGGTTCATCTGTGCCTTCAGGGCCGTCTGCTTCAAATCTTCAATCTCGGACCTAAATGCTTTTCTTTCCTGGAGTACCCGAGCGCGCCTTTGATACAAGATGAAGCCAAGCAGCCCGAAGGCCAGGGTGGCGGAGACTCGAAATGTCCAGGTGTCATACCAAGCTGACCGGATAGTGAAGGACTCGATGGCGCTGTCACTCCATACGCCATCTTCATTGGCTGACTGGATTTCAAACCGATAGGCCCCGGGAGACAATTTGGCAAAATACACATTGCGATCCGTGGTCTCTGTCCAAGCATCCTTCGCACTTGTACGGTATCGGAAAGGGATTTTTCCAAACTGACGATAATTAATGGTGAGATATTGAATAGCCACATTATCGTCTTTATGAGAAAAACGCCTATGGCTTGTGGCTACGCCATTCACTCTCAATTCTTCGATGATGGGCGCTGGCGAGTTCGGATTGATAGATGGCTCCTGCCACTTGACCAACCCCCCGGCAGTACAAAGCCATACCTGCTCTTGATGGCTCTTGACCTGATAAATCTCATTGGATGGCAGACCATTGCTCATGGTGAATGTGCGTACTCTTGGCGTAAAACTACTGTCCGTTTCGATCTTGGATAGACCAGCGAACGTGGCGATCCAGGCGATGTTATTTTCATCCACGTGCACATCCTCGATCATGTTGGATGCCAGACCCTGCTCAGTCGTTAGCTCGATGATGTCTTTTTGATCCTTCCAAATAATGACTCCTCTCCCTTTCGTGCCTAAGACCAGGTGCCTACCATCAAAGGCGTCGATGTCTTCGATACGGTTTTGGAAGGCGGGGTGGGAGACACCGCAACGGATCAGTCCATTTTGTTGCAGCTGAAACAGTCCGTCCAAGCATCCGGTCCACACTTGCCTGTCTTCGTCCATGTAGACAGAGTATATTCTCTTGGATACATTGAAGTCTGTCAAGGCTGAAATAACCCGCTTCTGACCGGCATCCACCTGGAGGTAACCTTGAGCATTGGTCATCCACAATGATCCGTTTCGATGATCATAATGAAATCGCTTTCCGATGAAGCCCGTCATGCCAGTCCCCAATCGAAGCTTTGTAGCCAGGAACCTGGCCTTATCAAAATAGACGTTATGGCCCCACAATACATCATTCTTTTGATCATAGTACAAATCACTCAATTTGTGATTGTATGGACTGAGTGGTTTGTGTAAAGTGCTTACTGCACGTCTGGGTACATCAAAATGAGCAATACGATCATTTGCGAAACCAAGGAACAATTCATCATTGGATTTAATTGCGATTGTGGTCACAAGGTCCTCCTCCAATCCTGATTTCTCATCGAAGATCACTGACTTCCACATGGGCAGATGGAATACTCCAGAATTGTGGCTGGCGGCCCACAAGCCGCTCCCTTCATCCGATAGGATCTGCGTAATAGTCTCGCCCTGAATTAGCTGAATGTATCTGTCATGTTGTAGGTCATCAAGACTCCGGTAAAACCTCAGTCCCTGATCATGCGATAGGCCAGCCCAAAATCCTCCAAGGTTATCCTCAACTAGATCTAGTAGTATGTATGGTGTTGCCCTTTTCCAAAGGAGGCGATCTCCTTCAAACAGAAGCAACATGCTTCGATTACAGACAAGCACCCGTCTGGCACCAAGATTAAATGCTTGTCCAGCAGCGAGTGCATGAGGGTTGAGCGAAAGACGTGCCTGAAATCGATCCGATTCTCCTAAGAAGTCCAAAATCTTACCGTCGGCACTTTGCAAGGTCTCGCAGTCAGCACTATTGAGACATCTCGTTTCCACCGGTCTACACAGACCATGCCGCATGTATATCAACATACCTGGCCTTTCGACGGCTTGCACCAAAGTGTCATTGCCATTTGCATCGATCTCGAGAATCCCACAACCGGTCAATTCGAAGATGGTTGTGCCATTAGAATCGACTCGAATAAGCTGTCCGTTAGGGCAACTGTCTTTGTAGCTCTCGACTACGGCGTTGTACCGGTACGGCATAATTGTGTTTTTGTGGTAGAAAAAGCACTTGCCGCTAAGGGTACCAAACCATATGGTGCCCATGTGATCTTCAAGGATATTGAGCACTACGTTGTCCTCAAGTCCCGCAACAGCATCATATATCTGGAAATCATAGCCATTGTAGCGGCACGCACCATTGTCAGTGCCAAACCACAGGAAGCCCTGCCGGTCCTTCAGAATGCAATGGACTTCTGGGCTTGGCAGTCCCTCGTTTGTTCCCAAATTATGTGTGAGGATCGACTCCTGACTAAGCAACGGCAATGCGGCGGATACAAGGATGGCCACCAGCAACTTCTGCCCGGTAGGTGATTCTAGGATGTGCAACATTTAGGAAAGATATCAAACCTTGACCTGGTTCCGGATTGCATGGCCGCTTGAATTGAGTGCCTAGTGGCAGTCCAATGCCATCCTTCGGCGTTCCGAATTTTCAATTCTAACGCCCGAATATTCATTTCATCTCGATATGAGGGTGGCCATGTTTATTTTAGCCTTTGCACTGAGCAGCCAAATGAAAACAACGGTGAATTGTGCCTCTGCCATTGTGGGCATGGTTTGATATCTGCCTGGCAGGTCAGGGCGACCTGTCATGGCAGTCTGTGTATTTGAGAAGCACCCGGACTCAAAACTGATTCAAGTCCTCTTGGGGACTTGCTTAATCTGTACCCCAACGCTAGTCCTACTGCCGTAAAACACCCAATACCCGAAATGCCAAGCGTCGTAGCGGGCGATGAAAGCAAAAAGACGTTGGAGCGGGACCTCATATACAGATCGCATAGCCAGGGCGCTGGTTTGTAAGCGTAAGGACGTCGTTTTTACCGGTCCTCTGATTCCCCTCTCCTGTCAGCCTCCGCAAATAGGAATCTGGCCTGTAGATTGATATCCAGTACCATCCTTCTGAAGATTTCTCTTTTGCGTTTGGACAGCGGGACAGTATTCCCGGTTGTGGTCACAAGGAGATTTTTTTGAGCTCGCCTCCAGTGATGCACGTGTGCGAGGTTGACCAAGTGAGATTGGTGACATCTAAAGAATCCGTGGTCACCCATGAACGGATCATAGCTGGCTAGGGCTTTGGACACGGTAATCGCTCTGCCGTCAATTAGATGAAAAGTGCTGTAGTTGCGGAAAGCTTGCACTCGTTCAATTTCATCTAAGCCGATGATGAACATGCCCTCGCTATTTGAAAGCGTCAATGTAGGCTGATTCTTTTGGCCCATTCCCCACTTTGTTTGGCGCTCCGAGATAATTTCTGCTGCGTTGTGGAGGGTAGCCTGCAACTCGTGCGGGTCAATGGGCTTGAGGAGATAATTTAGGGCGTGGTACTTGAACGCTTTAGCACCGTAATCCGGGAAGGCAGTGGTAAACACAACATGAAAGTGCACGGGAACTAGGCGGTCAAGTAAATCAAAACCATCGCCATCCATCATCTGGATATCAAGACAGAGGACATCCGGCATCACTTCTTGCAAAAGAGTCAACCCAGACTGGACACTGTCTGCCTCTCCCACAATCATACATTCTGGCATGTATCTGCGAATGCAGCTCCTCAGATTGACTCTGGCGTGCTCCTCGTCGTCGATCAGGGCGATCTTAAGCATATACAGCAGATCAACGAATTAATCGGGGGTTTATCCATTCAACAATAGTCATTTGTGCAGGCAACCATGTTATTTAGGGGCCGAAGCATTGCCTTGTTTGGCTAAATTCCAAGCCGTTCCCTCCCTTCCCGTAGAATCAGCTTGCAGCATGGCCTGCAGAAAGTCCTCCTTTTTGCGGCGAGCCAAGGGCACACTGGATCCATCGGTCATGATTATTTGATTACCCTCATCCTTTTTCCACTGAAAGACATGTGCGAGGTTGATGTGGTGGGATTGGTGACAGCGGAAAAATCCGGCGGATGTCAGCTTGGCCACATATTCGCCCAGGTTTTTAGAGGTGGTGATGCGTTGTTCGTCTACCAAGTGAAAGGTGGTGTAGTTTTTAAAGGCTTCCAGTCGAATGATATCGCTGGCTTTGATGAAATATATGCCGTCGGAGTTGGTCAGCGCCAGCTTGCGGGCATGCGCCGGGACGTCGGGAGGGGTCATGCCTCGCCGCTCGTGACATCGTGTCACCGCCGCGGTGAGTTCAGCGGGGTCAATGGGTTTCAGCAGGTAGTCGAGGGCGTTGTACCGGAAGGCGCGAACGGCATGAGCGTCGTAGGCGGTCACGAATATGACCTCCGAGTGACGCATCTCCAATCGGTTGAGCAGATCAAAACCGGACCCATCCTTCATCAGAATATCGAGGAAAACGACGTCGGGCTGGAGGCGAATAAGGAGCTCAGCCCCCGTCTCCGCACTGTCTGCCTCACCGAGTACCTGACACTGAGGGCAGTATTGAGCCAGCATGGATCTCAGATTGCGCCGCGCTTCGCGCTCGTCATCAATGATGACTGCCTTCAGTGATGGTTTTGGCTCGGTCATGGTGGAGACTGGTTTTGATCTGTAAGGTAACGAGGGTCCCGGCAATTTCGCCGTTTTCATATATGTTTTTTAGGGAGACCCATTGCTTGTCACCCTCATTGATCAGCTGCAGCCGTTTTTCCGACAGGCTAATGCCCACCGATCGATGCGGGCTGGGCTGATGCTGTCGGTGCTTTCCTCGATGCTGGAGACCGGGTCCATTATCTTTGACGGTGACTTGGAGATAGTCACCTTTATTTTGAAAGTCTATGTCTATCCGTACGTGTCGCCCATGCTCAGACATGCCATGCACGATCGCATTTTCGACGAAGGGCAACACAATCATCGGGGTGACGTAAGTCGTCTTTTGGTCGATCTGCTCGGAGACCGAGAGCGAATATGCTAGCATGGGCGTGCAGCGCATCTTTTCCAGTTCGAGGTAATTTTTGAGCAGGGCCACGTCTCGAGCAAAGGCAATTTGTTCGTCCAGCGAGGCATCCAAGCATCCTCGAATCAATCGGGCAAAACGAGCCAGATACATGTTGGCATCTTCCTCCCGGTTGTGGTTGAAAAAACTCTGGATCGAATTCAAGCAATTGAAGATAAAGTGCGGATTCATCTGCGCACGCAGCGCGGCGCCGCGCAAATTTTCTATTTCCGAGTGAATGAGCTCTTTTTGGCGTTGACGACTGCGCCGCCAATATTGCCATGCGGCTCCCAGGGCAACGATAGCCAACAAGCCCAACACATAAAAAGTCGTGGTCTGGTACCAGGGATAGCGGATCTGGAAATGTCGGTAGGTGCTGGGACTCCAAAAACCATTTTCATTTTGCGACTGCACTTCAAATTGATAGGTGCCGGGTGAAAGCTTGGCGTAGTGAATGTTGCGCTCCATAGTCTGCGACCAATTGTCCTGGGCATTCAAGCGATAGCGGTAAGGAATCTTCCCAAATTGCTTGTAATTGATGGTCAAGAATCCAATGGAGATGTTATTTTGATGATGCTTCAACTGGGTAGCCTCCGAGGGCAAGTCATTCACGGTGAACCTATTTATCATAGGTGGCCTGGAGGTGCTGTCGATAGGTGGGTCGACCCACTTGACGAGCCCCTTGGCGGTACATAGCCAGGGCTGTCCCTCGTAGCTCTTGATCTGGTAGATCTCGTTGGAGGGCAGGCCATTACCCATAGTATAGGTCCGCACCTCGGGCACATCATTTTCGTCGAGGGTCATGCGGCTCAGGCCATTAAAGGTGGCAATCCAGGCGATGTTGTTTTCGTCGACATGCACATCTTCGATCATATTGGATGCTAGGCCATGATCGGTATTCACCTCAATGATTTGGTCATTTTTCCAGATGATCACGCCTCGGCCTTTGGTGCCTAGTATTAGATGTTTTCCATCGAAGGCATCAATGTCCTCGATGCGATGGTGAAAGGCGGGGTGGGAGATGTCTACGGAGACTAACTGGTCTGGCAAAGCTTGAACAAGGCCTCTGTTGGTGCCGCCCCACCGCTGACCAGATTCGTCCACGAACACTGCAAATAGTCTTTCACAAGTACCAAAGTCTCGGCAGTCTTCGACTACCGTACGTGCAGATGGGTCAACCACATAATGCATGTACCCCCTCAGCATCCACAGGTGCCGAGCAGTCTTGTCATAATGGTATTTCTGGCATCCGAATCCCACATAGCCTTCGCCCGTGGTAATCCTCAGATTCCTCTTCCCACCTACGTAGAACTCATTGTCCGCCCACAGCGTTTTGTTTTGCGAATCATAAAACAGGTCAGGGTTCTCGCTGGTTGCGTGGAAGCTTGCTGAATGCAATGACCGAACTGCCATTGTACCTTGGTTAAAGTGGAATAGATTGCCGTCATCGGTCCCCGCGAAGAGTTCGTTGGCTGATTTGTGGGCAATTGATCTGACGAAATCGGACGAAAACCCTACATCACGGCCGAAGGTCGAAACATTCTTATTTGAGCAATAAAATACCCCAGACTCATGACTGGCGGCCCATAGACCTCCACTACGATCTAGATAAAGGAATGTAATGGTCTCATGGGACAGCAGGGACACAAACTTGTCCTTTTCTACATCTGCAATTTGCTCATAGTAGCGTATACCCAGACCATGGGAAAGACCCGCCCACCATCCAGTTGGCGAACCTTGGATAAGATCCAGAATCATATAGGGTGTTTCCTTTATCCAATGGAGACTATCTCTCACCAAGTATAAGGATGCGCCTCTGGTGCAGACCAAAATCTGTGAGTCAGGCAACCCATAAGCTCTTCGCCCAGAAGCCAGCCTCTTGGGTATGCCTACCGAGGACTGTATGCTGCGTTCGTCAAAGAGAAATTCCAGGGGTCTTGAATGCGTGACATGGGTGGGGAAAAAAGTTCGAGCGCCCTGGCACTGGTTATTTACAACCAGACAGGCATTGGAATCGCGGAAGATCAATATGGATTCTGGTGTTTCGCCCTTTACCAATCTGCTGTCACCGGTGGAATCGATCTGTAATAGTCCACAACTTGTCAACTTGATATATGCTGTTTTGTCTCTTGCGAGGGCGACGAGCTTGGCATCAACGAACTGGGATCGATGTGCATCAATCACATGATTGTGCGCATATGGCAGCAGGGTGTCACCGGCCAATTGATAGATAGGTCCGTTCATTGTACTAAACCAGATGACACCAGACTCATCTTGAAGGATACTCAGAACCACATTATAGCCTAGGCCCTTGGTATGATCATAGACCTCGAAGCTATTACCATCGAAGCGGCATGCACCATTGTCCGTACCAAACCACATGAAACCATCGCGATCCTGTAGTATGCAGTGAACCTCGGGACTAGGTAGACCATCATTCGTGCTGTAATTATGGAAGAAGGGATACGGCTGTTGGGCAGCGGCCGGCAAGGGCTGTAGCAAGGGAAAGAGAAGTGCGATACCTAGAAGGGGGGTGATGTTCACAATGCGGGCAGCTAAAGATTGGCAGCAAAAATATCGAAATAGGATTAACAGCCAAGGACCCTTATTTCGTCTTTATGCTGGGTCGGAGCCGGCTTCCCAGATTTTGGCCAGGGCTGTCCAGATGTTCATTTGTCCCAGCCAGATATTCACTTTCTCTTGAAAAGAGCTACAAGTTATCGACTATCGTCATGGCAAAGAGGAGAAAGTAAGTAGAGCTCCTTTTATTCTTTATTTCTAATTGTTTTCAACTTACCAATATGATTTTTCTCAAAAAGACTATTAAGCATCAATACCACCCGGCTTACAGGATCTTACCGCTATTGGCCTTGCTGGTGGTGATGACTGAGCGATCCTGGGGTCAGACCAGGGATACGCTCATCCTTCAGCCTGATCCGGTGGCTGGCAAGGATGCTCCTATGAAGAACAAGTCACAAGATGCCGACACGAATTATGGAGACTACAGTCTCTTGAGGAGCAGCGCCTGGACGGAAGGCGGTGTAGCTCGAACGTGGCATACGCTTATCGATGTGCCAGTTTATCAGACGCTACTCTCTACGGATACGATCTATCAGGTCCAGGCCGTGTTCTACTATGCTTCAACAGCCGAGAACGGGGGGGATTATGGAGATAATGCCAGCAGAGTTTCTGTAATAACCGAAGCCTGGGATGAGGGCACAGCGACCTGGAATAATCAGCCGATGCACAACGATGACATCGCGGTGATCATACCTACCAACAACAGCTATGACTCCATCGTAGTTGATATTACACATCTGCTGGACACATGCATCCGCAACAGCCTACCATTTCACGGAATTTATTTGGAGTTGGTCACGCCCTCACCCTATCGCAGTATGACATTTTCCTCCTCCGATGCGACCGATCCGCTGCGAAGGCCCAAATTCATTGCTATCTATGGTGACAATCCTGCGTCCACCTGCTCCGACGGCATCCAAAACGGCGACGAAACCGGCATCGACTGCGGCGGCAGTTGTACACCCTGCGGATCCGGTGGGGGCGGCAACGCCGGGGATGGAGATGATGACTGGGCCTTTCTCTCGGGCGATAGCCTGACGGACCCCATTTATCACTTGGGCAACGTGGCCATCGGCACGGAAGATCCCGGTACCTATCGATTGGCGGTCGACGGGGCGATCAAGACACGGGAGGTGAAGGTCACCCAGACGGATTGGGCAGATTACGTCTTTGAGCCGGACTATCCGCTGATGCCGCTGGAGCAACTGCGCAGCTACATCGATAGCCACGGGCATCTGCCCGGTATTCCCACAGAGGAAGCCGTGAAGACCAACGGTGTCTATCTCGGCACCATCAACAAGAAACTCCTGGAGAAGATCGAGGAGCTCACGCTCTACATCCTGGCGCAAGATCGGCGGATTCAGATGCTGGAGCAGCGACAGTGAGGTAAGGCCTGGACTCCAAGGTCTCGTGATAGTGGCTCCGATCCTTCCAAGCCGTCCAGAGAGCGACGGGACGAACGATCGGAGCTACCCCTTTTAACCGAATCTTCAGTGAGCTCAACCGAATATTCAATGTATGCCAGTGGACGAGCTTGGCTGCTGTATTTTCAGGGGTGCAGCGTGTTGTTGCGGTTTAAGTAAAATTACAGTCAGATCGGTGGACGATAGGAATCATGTATTAAGACTCCAAAAGAGCATCGTTAGGGTTTGTGTCTCAGTATCCTTCGTATGCTTATGCTTCCAGCCCATGGCCCTAGTCGGCCAAAATCAGACATCCTATGTAGTGGCGGGAAGTGATGGGATTCACCTGCTCGATGGATCAGACATTAAGTCAGGACAAGTGACGGATATGACGGTGCATCTGCTAGCGTTTGCTCCTGACCAATCGGCGCTTTTTCAGGTGCACTTCATGACCGCACCCGATCCCGCATCAGAGATTCGCTTTCAGTTGACAACTCCGGCAGCGGGCAGCCATGTCTTGCTGCAAGGCACAACCCTGAAGGACGATCAGGGTAACCTGCTTGCGACGGAGATCACGGAGGGCCAGACCCTTCAGATCTACCGATGTGGAGGTGACCGCATTTACCGGCTGGATACTACGGAGGTCTACCGAGATCTCGTCGATCCTGTGGCGCCGGTGATCGGCTCAATGATCATAGAGAAGGGGGCGGGCGAACTGCTACAGATCAGACTGGATAGCGCAACGGTCAGCCACTGCGAGCTCGTCACCACTGCCCTGGAGGAAATCCAGGTGGTGCCAGGTCTGGCAATCTATCCCAATCCCAGCGACGGCAACGTTTGGTTTGAGCTGGAGCATCTTGCGCTAGACTTTTCCGCACCCATTGATATGCATGTCATTAATGCTATGGGAGTGGTTGTCTTCGAAGAACTGGCCACGGCTGCTGCCCCCACCCGCCGACTTGGCCTAGGCCATCTACCGCCAGGCCCTTACTACTGCCGTGTACGGCAAGGCCCTAGGCACTGGGTCGGGCGAGTAATCCTTCAATAGGAACCCCCAGTCAAGTATAGGGGGCAGCACATCACTCCCGCATCTACGACAGCGTCGCTACTCTGGCCAGGGATGCCTCTTGGCGGTTTTGGCACGCCATCCAATAGAAAGAACCCCGTCTCATGCCTGTGTAGTGTAGCGACTCTATTGCCCCAGTAGGGAGCGACGCTGCATCACCACTGACCACTTCGAAGCGCCGGACACTGCGGCGCCGGCGACCTTTGCAATTTCCCAGGTCATCCCATGGAATGTTCGACCATTCAGGCAGTGGGGTTGGAGCGACACATCGTCGTGCCCACTCGATTAAGCATCGGCAGATTAAGGGAGGGAGCGGTTTCCGTCACTGGGGTAGTGAAAGCTCAGGGCAATGACCCCGCGACGGTCCAGGTCGCAGATGGCTGCCCAGTGCCTGCATCCCTGTCACCAAGCACGAAAACCAACTGCGTGTGGGAGGATCGGGCCGAATACTCGTGGGCGGTTATTGTGCAGAAAAGACTATCGCCAGATTTTCGGTGCCCGGTACCGATTATTCGCTGGATGTGCCCGCATATTCATTTGCCCTGGTGCAACTGGCCGGCAATGGCTAGCTTGCTCATATTATTGATAAAAATTATATGTACGGCGAGATATATACAGGATTTAAGCAAAATAATTCCGGCTGGGATAGTCGAAAAACCTCGATTCCCCAGCCATCCATTTCATCGAATTTCCTTGGAATCCCATCGAATATTCAATTTTTCCCAGCGAATTTTCATTCGGGTAATATCTATGCTCTTAAATGTCTAGGTTTGACTTGAAATCATGAGGGACGATGGACTAATTTCGCAACCGTGATTCTGGAATTATCACGCATTTGTATCAAACTTTTAAACTGTAGAGGATGAAATTATTGAATTCTAGGCTGGTTAACTGCCTGTTGTTCGTATGTGTACTACTGAAGATGGATAGTGAGGCCCAGGTGTCAATTCAACTGGATCCTTCACGGGATACGTACATAAATTCTTCAAGTAAGTTTGCACGGGCTGGATCAAGTACAACCTTGAGATTGGGTGTGCCTACTTCATACCAAAAATACCAGATACTGGTGGATTATGATCTGGAGAGTTACCTCAACACCGAATATCCTCTCTCCAAGGCTGAGTTGCTGATCGAGACTGATGCCTGGCCTGCAGGATATATTAGCACGAGACTCATTTCTGAGGACTGGGATGAGTACCGAGTGAATTACTATGGTCGGCCAGCCAACTATCCAGATCTGGAAGTCAGTGACGTGGTGACACCCGAGGGCTATCGATCTTTGGATGTCACGGAATTGGTCCTAGAGTACCTGAACAATCCCAGCTCTTACTTCGGATTTCTTGTCTTTAAGAGCAACGGATACTACGGCTACATAGAACTGGGTTCAAGAGAAAGTAGTTCACTCCCGCCAATCAAGCTACAACTTGAGTTCGACATAAGTGGACTAATTACAGGGGGCGGCAGTAGTCCCTGGCACACGAACACTGAAGGTATCTACTATGCTGATGGAAATGTGGGGGTGCGGACTCCCGCTGATGGAACCTACGCCTTGAAGATTGATGGCACGGTAAGAACAAAAGAAGTCAGTGTTTCTCAAGATGGCTGGGCTGACTACGTCTTCCAACCCAATTACCCCCTCATGCCCATCGACCAACTGAACAAATACATCCAAGAAAATGGACATCTGCCCAATATACCTACAGAGCGTGATGTGAAACACAATGGCATCTTGCTCGGTGAGATAAACCAGAAGTTGCTGGAAAAAATTGAGGAGCTGACACTATACATCATCCAGCAGGATAAAAGAATCAAAAAATTAGAATCCCAGTGAGTACTCGCTAGGAAGTTTTCCACTACTGCGCTTCTCCTGATAACACCTGTAGCTGCGCGCTGAGGAGCATGGGAGAGGAGTGCCCTGTATGCGACACAATAAAAGACAAATCGATTCACAATGAAGGTTGGTTCATACGCAAGAAGTATGCATGTTCTGTGCGGTATCCGTCCTCGGACAATTCTGTGGGTGCTGGTAATAATGGTCTCACAAGTGACCTATGGACAGAATCAGATAGCTAAGGCGCTGCTGTTATCCGGAAGCTCCCACAGTGTTCAGCTGATTGATGGAACATTTCTTTTGGACGCCGATGTAGGCGATTACTGTATATTACTACGAGATAGCTTTCAAGTGAGCGACACGGCTGGTGTGGTCCTTGAGATAACCAACTCGCTGGATCCACTCACCGCTTTTGACTATGCGCTCATTGTCCCGGGAGACACATTCCAATTCTCGATCAATAACCTGAATATTGTCGATGAGCAAGGAGGTGCGTTGAATCAAGCGCCTTTGGCCGTTGGAGATTCGATTATTATCGGTCGAACACCGTCAGAGATCCTCCTAGTTCATAACGAAGACGTTTTGAGTACAACCCCCTTTGTATCAACCACCGACTTACTGCATAGTAAGGTGACCGCACAGAATGGGCTGGGGGTAGAGATCTGTGTTGTGGACAAACTGCTGCACCTGCCAACTTCCCTGGACACAGTGGTGATCGAATTTGTAGACAGTATGCTCACCGTGGTCGAAGGGAATCCCCTGTTCGTGTGTGTGCGAAAGATCGAGGGAACAGGTCCGTCGTACTTCTCGTTGCCGCTGCAGCTACCGTCGGATCCTCATTTTGCGGGCTATTCCAGTCATCAGATTACGAGCGAGATGGACACTCTTTGCGTTTCCATTGCGAGTGATCCAGCGAATGGTCTAAGGGACACGGCGCATATGTACTTTCTGAACCTAGTCTCAGAGGCTGCCAGCACGATCATTGGCCCGCAAAGCGCGCTGAAGATTCAGGTGCTGGATGACGTACCTGAGGTGGACTATCAGGTCAACTTTCTCCTTACCGACACCGCCATTTACGAGGGAGATCCCGTAGATATCTGCCTGGATCTGACGGAAGGTAATCCCTTTAACGGTCCGGCCGAAGTGGAAGTAGAAATCATTGCTGGTGGGGATCCTCACTTTGGCAGTGTGAGCACGCTGCAGTACACATTTGCTCCGGGAGAGCTGGGACCCATCTGCATTCAAGTACCGAGTGCACAGGCTAACATGCAAATCGACACTCGCCGGGAATACATTTTCAAGATCACCTCGATCAGTGGAGAGGGACTGTCCATTGGGCCTAAGGGCGCAATGCGGGTAGAGATTATTGATGATGGCAGTATTCCTGACAAGATTCTATACGCAGGCGACCTGATTTTCACCGGCTTTGACAATGATATCGGAGCGGGTCGTGATGCCATTTCGATCACTAACCTAGTCCCGATAAGTAAGGGTATGTGTTTTAGCCTGTCTGACGGTGTGTACGACGAGACTGCAGGTGAGGAGATGTGGTATGGTGGTGTCAATCCATGGCACGGACTGGTCCGATCCCAACTCGTGACATATACGGGAGACAGTACGTTGCCCATTGGCACAGTCATCTGCTTCGAGCTACCAGCCGAGGGAGAGGGTGCGGAGCTATTTGCATCAGAGTTTAAGATTAACAATACACCTAGTACGGCATTTGACGTAGTGAACGATGGGCTGGACCCCGATGCCAAGATTGACCTGTCGACGACGGGAGGTGATGTGTTGTTTCTCATGCAAGGCCAATGGAGGGCCTTTCCCGATCATGCCAAGTTCTTTGGGCGGGTCATGCATGGCATCAAGATAGGCGACAGTTGGCTGCCCGACGGCGGCTCGGTCGCCAGCGACGGGCAGAGTGAAGTTCCGGACGACATCAACTGCTTTGAGACACAGGCTTGTAGCAGCACAGGTCAGTGCTACGGCTACTACAATTGTCAGCCAGCGGAATTTATTACCCGGGTGGACTTTGTTGAGATGGCGGGAGATTTTGACAACTGGATTACAGGTCAGGGTACGACCGCCAATGACCTGTCGAGCATGGCTTGTGACATGCAATGTATGATCGTGGAGGAGGCACTTCTGCAGTGCACCGCTGCGACGGATTTGACGGTGGACTGCTCCGATTCAGGTTTCCAAGACTCAATTACTTTGTGGCTGCAATCCCATGGAGGTGGGCAAGTGACGACCGGCTGTCAGCTGGGTGGGCCTTATTACACACACGACTACGTGGGGCTTGACAATAACGCTTGTACTCCTGGCGGCACGATTGTCAACTTTATTGCGACAGACAGTTGTGGCGGGAGAGACACCTGTACCGCCTCGATCAGGGTGATTAATAGCGGAAACTTAGTGATGGAGACGGCCGCAAGAGACACTGTCGTAGAATATTGTGACAGCCGCGATGCTCGAGATCTCTGGCTGAGTGACCGTGCGGGCATGCGAGTGTCCACCCCCTGCGGTACAGTCACTTGGTCGCATCAACGCACGAACGTTGATCATCGTTGTCAGAGCAGTGGCGTATTTGAAATCACCCATACTTATCGATTTACGGCCAGTGATATTTGCGGCAACATAATACAGAGTTATGCACAATTGGTGATACCTTACGACAGCCCTGTTCCCATAACTACCGATCCCACAGATCTGGTTATTGCCTGTGATGCATCAGATCGTCTCAGCCAAATCGCAACGTGGCTAGACAACTATGGGGGCATGGAGGATGGCTTTGGCTGCCATGTAACCGACAATAACTTGCAGGGACAGGCAGTGAGTTATTCGCATGACTACACTGGACAATTGGATCAAAGTTGTGGTTCAGTGGTTGTCACATTCACCGCTTCCTTTGGCGGCTGTGGTCAGACGATCTCGAATAGGACCGCAACCCTCAGTGTCGGTCCCACCAATTCGAGCATTACACTCACAGGTGGAGATGATATCACAATATACTGTAAGAACCCCTTTGAAGACGAAGTGGATGCCTGGATAGCTGACATGGCTGGAGCCGTCATTGGAGGGAATCCATGCGGTACCATCATTTCAAGCTATTCATATACTTCAACAGATCCAGGAGGCCTTGAACCTGGAACACCCTACATTACCTCTACCGCCTGTGGGTATTTTACCAAGCCAAAGGTAGACTTCACTTTCACAGTCTCGGACGACTGTGGCAACAGTGCACAGATCACCAAGCGGCTGTACTACACATCACAATGTCCGGCGGAGGTTACCCTTAGTCAGACGGATTGCCAAACCCTGCAAGCAAGTGTTACCAACTGTCCGACGGGGTACAGCCCTACCTACCAGTGGCGCAAAGGAGAAAGCGGGACTTCCATACCTGGAGCAACATCATCGACCTTTCAACCAACCGAGAGTGGTGAGTACTTTATCAGGGTCACATGCGATTGTTGGGAAGAGGAGTCGATAATATTTACTCATCCTTGTGACAATGTGTCTGTCGCCATTGAAGAGTCAAATAATGTGTTGACAGCTAATGTCTCCAATGGCTCCTGCATGCAGGTAGACAATTATAGGTGGTACAAGGATAATGTGTTGGTAGCCCAAGGCCAAAGTTTCAATTCATACAGCGTTAGTGTGCCTGGTGACTACAAAGTGGAGGCCATCTTCCCAGACTGTATTGTTTCTGATACATATCAATTTTGTGGTTATCAGGTCAATTTTTCGGAGAGCTGTACTAATACCAAGGTTGACGTTCTTTTCCTGATTGATCGATCTGGCTCGGTGGGCGATGATGCTTCTGATGTATACAGCACAGTTGATGCCACGATTAAGGAAATCATATCGACCAGTGTTGATGTCAGATATGCAGTCACCCATGGCACGGAGGGAGCAGTGACCATTACCATTCCGTGGAGATCTACCTATGCATCATATACCAATCCAACGTTTACAGGCGCATTTCTGCCATCTGCAACCTTCGCTGACCTTTTGGGACTTCTTGGCGGCTCCTTGAGCCCTCGATCTGATGCGTCATTGAATGTGGTGATCTTCTCAGATGCAGATCACGCGGAATTTCAGACAAATGGCTCTTATGACTTCGCCGCAATAAACAACATCAAATCGCAGTATGGTGCAACGATCAGTTTTATCGGTTTCGATTTCGATGATGATGATGAGGACGAGGCTGTGGGAGCGGCCATTGCATCCGTTGGTGGAAGCTACACAGGACCTATTGCCAGTGGTAGCCTTGAGGGAACGGGAGCAAAACCTAGAAGATATTACGACATGGCTTTTACGGGAGGGTCCGTCCCAAATCTGATCGATGAGCTGCTCACTTGTGATTTATCTGTGGCACTTAGCCCTGCTCACACGATCTCTTCGATCTCGTGGTCGACGGTGGACGGGGATATTCTTGCGGGTCAGGGTACTACTACCATCACGACGAATGCAATCGGAACTTATAATGCGTCGATCAGTACTTCGATCGGGTGTACAATCTCCGCCGGCCATACTCTGACAACAACATCTGCTAGGGCAATGCAGGGTAGTACCGAGCGCCAGAGGAGGGCAAGAGTCAGGGAGGTGAATACCCGTACGGAAAAGTCAAACCATGAACAGTACCTGGATGAAATACGGCCAGATCGGGCAATTGAAGGCCGTGATTTCTTCATCTATCCCAATCCCACCCGCAGAGAATTCTACCTAGCATTCAACTCCTCACTGGACGAGTTGATGGAGATAGAATTGACTACCGCCGCTGGGAAACTGGTAAAGAAGGTGCCCGTGGCAGCCGAGATCGGAGGCAATACCGTCCGGATAGACAGTGGAGATCTGCCAGCCGGGATCTACAACGTGCGGCTTAGTGCCAGTGCCGACTATGCCTCCAAGCGAATTGTAATCATCAAATAGACCAACAGATAAGACATTAAGAAAATGGCAAATATGAAAGGGATATATGCATCGCTGCTGATAGTAGGTCTGTGCGCTCAAATGTGGGGACAACAGACTGATCCGACCTTTAAGGTGGATTTACCTCCTACACCGGAGGCGGCGGCCATGGAAGAGTATACGAGCGTTCCGGTGGACATGTCCACGGGTATACCCAACGTGAGCGTGCCCATATTTACCGTCGTAGGCAAGGGCATTAGCGTACCCATCTCCCTGTCCTACCATGGCGGTGGAGTACGGGTCGACGAGGTCGCCACCTGGGTAGGGCTGGGCTGGAGTCTGAACGCCGGAGGCATGATCACGCGGCGGGTAAAGGGTGCCCCGGATGAGGACAGTTCGTTCGGGTTCTTAGCACAAGCGGGGAATATTCCGAATCTGGAGGATTTGGATTACACAATCGAGGAGTTTGAAGCGATAGACAACATGGGGAATAAAACACTGGACGGAGAGGCCGATTTGTTCTCCTATAGCTTTGCGGGATATAGCGGCAAATTCTTTTTTGATGCGGATGGTGGAGTGCACTGCATACCACATAATAATCTCAAGATCGAATATACTTCGGGTTTGATGAGCTTCACCATTACCACACCTCAAGGGCATGAATATCTATTTAGCACCTTAGAGACATCTCCCGGTACCGTTGGGCTAGGTGGTCTGGGTTCCACCTCGTACAGTAACGCAGTCGCCACCAGTTGGTGTTTGACAAAAATCACCAATCTGGCCAATCTAGACGAGATCACTTTTGAATACACAGATTATAGAGCCCAATATGCCACCGATTATTTTGAAACACATGAATATAGAGGTAGTATTTTATCCAACTGTGACGACTATATTCCAGCTCATACTTTTAACTGGGGTATAAACCTAAAGACCGATTACGGCAAAGATCTCAGCAAAATAACGAGTGATCTATATACCGTTGAATTTATTAATGCCGGCAGCCGTCGAGACCTGAATATGATCTCAGGTGATCACCGGCTGGACAGAATCGTGGTCAAGAATCCGTCTGATGAGATTGTGAAGGAGTTCAAATTGGAACAGGATTTTTGGCAAGCATCTTCCGGTACCGTTAATCCTTGGGGCAGCATTAACCCAATGGTCGGCACAGATGCACGCTACAGGATGTATCTGCAATCAGTCCAAGAAGTAGGCTACGATGGTACTAGCAAGCCACCATATACATTCGACTACGATCAGGGATCGTCTTTGCCGGCAAGATTATCCTTAAGCCAGGACCATTGGGGATACTACAACGGTGCAAGCAATAGCTATCTGACACCCGACTTAGAAGAGATCCCGTTTGTGACGTTGCAGGGTGCGGACCGGTCACCCGACGAGAATTATTCTAAGCGGGGCGCCTTGATCCGGCTCACGTATCCTACTGGTGGTTATACAACTTTTGAGTATGAGGCCCACACTGCAGGACGTTGTGCTACTGTGCATACGGTCGAAAAGAAATCGTCATCAGTGTATTCTGGGAGAGCTGTTGACCCGAAGCAGATGGAGGAGGCAATCAAGCACTTCAGTATTAGCCAGAGCCAGCCCATAACCATAAGCTGGATCATCAATTTGGCTGGACAGGGAGCAGAGGGAGAGGTGTTACTCTACAAGCTGGCCAACTATCCTGGTGGTCCGTATGAACAAAGATTCATCCACAATACTCCCGGGTGGCACGAAGGTAAGGTTAACCCTCAATCTTTGAATACCTACCAAGCTGGTGACTATGTGTTGGTAGCTAGGGCGAAGAATGGCTTGCATGTGGAAGGCATGGGAAGTTTTGCGGAAATCCGAGTAGATTACTCAGGGACAGTGGTGTCCATGACGGAGAGCCAAACGGTAGGTGGGATACGGGTTCGCCGGATGTTCTTTGAGGACGGTAGTGGCCCTGATATCGAAAAGATTTATGACTACGATACAAAGTCTTCAACGATGTGCGATGCTTACTCTTCTGGCGTGACATTTGGTACACCAACGTATCGTAGTGATTTTGTGAAACAAGTGGAAGTACAGTTTCCGTTTCCGTCTAATAGTAATAATTCGCCTATATGTCCCTTACTGGAGTGTTCCGTAGTCAAATTGTCTTCGTCCAGTGTGCACAATTTGTTTGCGAGCTCGGGAGCATTGGTACTCTACGAGAGTGTAATAGAATACACCACGGAGGAATCAGGCCAAAGTAGTGTGCAGAATGACTACCTAATCAATCGCAACATTTCGGCGGAGAATCTCTCCAATACACCCAACTTTGCCTATGCGCAAGCCATAGAGCGATTTAAGAATTTCACCGATTTGTCATGGCATGGTTCTATCCTATTAAGATCGACGTTAGGAGGCGCCGGTGGAGGTGTCAAAGAGACAGTCTACACCTATGATTTCGATCAGCATCGGTACCAACAGACCAATTATAGTGTTACCACGTTGTTTCAGCGTACCTGCTATTTACTGGGAGAGGTGCAATGCGATGATACGCCAGAGGACGAATTCAACTACCTGGGGCAATATCCTCGCTTTAGGTTTGCTGCTGACACGTTTTGGGCTTCAGAAGTTGGGCTCTATGATTCAGTTGAAAATCGGATCATCGGAGATCTAGAGTCGTTTATTGATTGTGCCGGAATCTGCATATGGCACTCAGATGGAAGTCAGCCTACCCTGTTTGCCGAGAACTTTACGCATTTGGTGACATATGAGGAGCGTAGCTTATATAGTGATTATGGTCAAAATTTTACCATTACGCAGTTCATCACGAGCAAAGATGACTTTATTACTGAGTTCAATTCGCCTTCCAGCAGTCATTCGATTTACGAGGATTCTCTAGTCGAATATAAACCCTGCTACTATGCTACTCCGAATGCCTCCTATTTGGTGGCGCCTCAGTACGTCCTGTATCCCTACGCCATCACTTCCTACCGCTACGAAACGGGGTGGCCCAGACTAGACCAAAAGAGGGAAACGTATACCGGCGAAAACGGTGGCACCGTCATCAAGACTACCGACTATACCTACAACAGCGATCTACTGGTATCGACGGAGAGTTTTGTCAACTCGGACGGTCGAACCTATACGACACAGTACAAATATCCCGCAGAGGCGGGCATGAGTTGTATGCTCACCGCCAATATGTTTGGTGTGCCCATTGAGGTGAATCTGCTGGTAGGAGGGAGACAGGTACAGGGCAAGCGACAGCTCTATACTTGCTCTACACCGATCGCACCGGCCGAGCTTTATCACTGGCAGGGCAGCTTCTGGGATCACCAGGGCACCTTTGGTGGGCATGATGCCGACGGCTATCCCTCCACCTTTGTCAGTGGAGAAGGTTATCCTACCACCAGCTTTGGCTGGGACAATGGCCGGCTGACCTCGAAAGTCTACAGCGATTTCAGTTGGTCCTATAAATATGAAGACAAAGACCCCATGCGCGTCACCGAGTTTGTCAACATCGATGGCATAGCGGCGACCTACGAGTATGATGGGGTGCAACGGCTGACCAACAGCCGTACCCGGGATGGGGGTATCTCTACCTCAATCAGCTATAGTCTTGGGGCCGGTAGCAATGCCATCACTACCAGCGTTAACTACCAGGGCGCGGGTACTCGGGCGACCACTAAGTCCTTTGACGACTTAGGGCGCTATCTCTCTACCCTCAGTCTGGGCTATGATCCGCTGACGGGCAGGGACGTGCTCACCGATGAGGTCACGTATGATCCGGGGGGCAGGCATAAGACCAAGACGCACATCCATGAGGCCTTGACGACCATGGAGTACGATCTTACTCCGCTCAATCGGCTCAAGCTCGAGACGCTGCCTGATGGTAGCACGATCTCCTACCAGCATTTTGCCGAGGGCAACCACTACAATACACGTCGGACGGACGAAAACGGGCACATGACTCAGACGTTCACGGACATGCTGGATCGGGTCACCAAAGTGATCGATCCGGATAACAACAGCACCATCTACCAGTATGACGACTACGGCAATGTCTCGATGATTACCACACCGGCAGGCCAGCAGTATGCCAATGTGTATGATCATCGCAATCTTATGACCTCCAAGACCGTACCGGGCGGAGGTACCAGTACTTATCAATATGACGACAAGGAGCGGGTGACCTCTATGACTGATGGGGCCGGTCGTACAACGACCTATGCCTACGACGAGCACGATCGCATCATCAGCACGAGCTATGAGGGGGCCGTACACTCGACTACATACGGCAGTGGGGTAGCTGTCGACAAGGTCGCCAGCGAATCTGCGGGTGGATTCAATGGAGGAGGCTCAAGCTACAGCTATGACTACGATGAATATGGGCGACCAAAGTCCACGACCATCAGTATGCCCTCTGGCGGCAGCGACATGATCAAGAGCACCTTTGACATGGCTGATCAATTGTTGACGGAAGACAAACAGCATCCGGGTATCCATGTGGTCAAAAAATATCGGTACGATGGTTGGGGGCGGCAGAATAGCATCAAGATGCAGGTAGAGGACTCCGAGGAGGTTACGGTGGCCAGCATGTTGTACAACTTTAGAGATCAGATGGTCCTTAAGGCGGTAGGGGGTCTGCAGAAGCAGGACTTCAAATATCATGAGACCAGGGGCTGGCTGATGCAGATTAATGATCCCCTGGAGGAGCACGACTTTCCGCTGCTCTGCGATGGCTTGCCGCCTACCACTACGCCGGATCCACCGGGGCCGGACACGTCCATCCTGGAGACGGTACAGATGGACCTGGAGGAGATCCTCAATGCCCGGTGCTACGTGGAGATCAATGTGGATGGCTATGAGACTTGCACTATAAAGGACTGTCCTGACCTGGGTTGTACAGCCCAAGAGCTGGCTGATCAGCAGGTGTCTTTTCAACTGATATTGGATACGATGCGATCCACTTGGTCCGAGCCGCGTATTTTGCCATGCGGACCAGGGGAGACCGAGGTCTCGGTTATTCGAAAGGATACACTTTTGCTGCCGTTTACCATCTACCGAGTGCGACTATGTGACAACAGCGAGCGATATGTGCTGGGGCAGGTATTGGACTTGTTGACAGGCAGCTATGAGATCGTGCAAGAACTGATTATCACCAACCCCCTGCAGAAGATCAAGGTCGAGATGGAAGGGGTTAGCCTTTACTTACGATTGGAGGAGGTGTTGACCTACGTGCTGGATGGCGAAGAATTGGTGATCGGAGACTACATCAATTGTGGCGAGGAGACTTGTGTGCAGGTGCCGCCGGAGTGCAACAACCAGGAGGTGGCGGCACAGGAGCAGTTGGTGGAGGATCTTAAGGCCGCCGCGGAGCAGTTGGACCTCAGTACCCTCACGTATCCAGTCCAACTCTATCGGGTGGATCTATGCGGCGGAGCCAGTCTATACGTATTGGAGGATGAACTGACTTACCTGGAGGGGACCCCATACACGACGCGTGACACCGTGATTTTTGATACTGAAGAGGAGGAGAAAGAGGTTGAGATCGATCAGCAGACGGAGTTGGATCTAAAGGATCTTCTCTACATGAAGTTCTTCTACGACCCCGGCAATTATGGGGGAGCGGCCCAGAAGAATGGCAATATCAGTGCGATGGAGTGGCAGATTTTTGGCCGTCCGCGTATGGCCTACGGGCTCAACTACGATGTCCTGGACCGCCTAACGAATGCTACCTATCATGAAATCAGTATGGGACAGCAGACCAGCGACGATAAATACGGCGTACCGAGCATCACCTACGATCCCGACGGCAATATCTTGACTCTCAACCGAAACGGGCTTCTGGGCATTTGCGTCAACGGAGCGGTGGAGTATGGTCCTATCGATCAACTGACCTACGCCTACGGGGGCAATCGCCTCACCAGTGTTTCCGACGGTGCCACCGAAAATGGCTTCTACCAAGGTGGTGGCTACAGTTACGACGGGGTGGGCAATATGACCTCCGATCCTAAGGGGCTGGATCTGACCTACAACCACGTCAACCTACCCCAGACCCTGAGCGGACACGGCTACACATTTACTTGGAACTTTGATGCGGCCGGACGAAAGTGGGAGAAGACCGTAGCCGGTCCGGATGAATCGGTCACGTACAAGTATCTCAACGGTATCGTCTATCGCAACGATGAGCTTCAAGGTATCTACCACGAAGACGGCCGCGTGATACAGGACACGGCCGGCAACTGGGTCCATGAGTTTCACCTCAAGGATCACCTGGGCAATGTGCGGGTCGTCTTCAGCGACCGCAACCTGGATGGTAATCTGACCCTCAGCCAGGACAATCAGGAGCTGGTGCAGGAGACGCACTACTATCCCTTTGGCATGGCGTTTGACGGGCTTTGGTTTTCTCACCCCGATAGTCTAAATTCGGAGCGATATCTTTACAACGGTAAAGAGCAGCAGACGGATTCTTTTGACATCGATGCCGACGGGATTGGAGACTTTACATTGGGTTGGTACGATTATGGCGCCCGATTCTATGATCCAGCAATAGGCAGGTTTACTGGGGTGGATGTGTTAGCGGATGCTCAAGCCAACGTTACCTTTAGTCCTTATACCTATGTCTGGAATAATCCAATCAATGCGATAGACCCAGATGGACGGAATGGCATACTGCTTGGCTCGGGAACGGAGGACGATCCTTATACAGTAAAGGCAAACTATTATGTTGTAAAAGGATCACTTAGTGAGGATGAACTTTCGACTTTGCAGACTGCAATAGGTGACTACAATAGTTCTAAGGGAGATCTGAAGTTCAAGTTATCAATTGTAGAAGTAGATAGTAAAGCAGATGCTCAAGCAAAAATATTTGGAGATGACATGTTTGAAGATGAAACCGGTGAGGCTCGATCCTATGGTAATTTGGTGACAGCAGATGGCGGTTCAAGTGATGATGCTTTGGGCTCGGCTACGACACAGGGCATTGCAATTGCGAGCGACCGAATAGGCACATTAGCATCAGAAGCTGATTTATCAAAAAATCAAACTAATGCTGTTAGAAAGAGTGTCTGGACTCATGAAATTGGGCACAATTTGGGTCTTGATCACAGTGATAACACGAAGACTATGAACCAAGTAAACATAGGGTTAACGAGGAGTCAAATTGGAGCTAATACAACTGCAACTATGAGTCTACCGAAGCTTGACAAAAGGACCTCAAGGATCATATTGAGCAAGGCAGGAAACCGAGCCCTTGGGGATCCTGGTATATTTAGACCAAAGCGATGACTAGAGTTGGAGTCATAGTAGCATTTTTCGCCTTTGTTTCATGTCACGACCGAGGTAACATCATGGCTAAATATGTCATAGTTATAAAGGGTGATGAATTCAATCGAATGAGGGAAAGCATGATGGATAGCAGTATTGTCAGCATCGATTATGAACTAAACGAATACATTTTTAGGGATAGACAACTCTCCTTAAATGATCTTTATAGACAAATCCAATTGGAAAAGAATGAAGTTATACTACTCAGCTCAAATACTGTCAATTGGGACAAGTCGATAAAGGAGTTTTTAAATGAGGATATATTTCATACGATCGGATTACAGAATCTGAAAACTGTCGAAAACTTGGAACAATTTAAAGAAATCGATGGCGATTATCTGTTTGCTAGATCATGTGAAGTGCAGTCAGTCGTGGCTAGGATTAAAAACACTCCTGAAAATCGACTTTACTTAAGTCCAAGTGTCCGGTTATCAGAAGGGGTGGATTTCATCAAAGTCTATTTTGTAAAGTCCATCAGCTGCCGAGATTGACTTCATAGAGCTGCTAGGTGTGCTTTGAAATCGGTCAATAGCACGTGACTTTGGTAGATGGCCGCAGTCAAGATTCGCCCGGTATGATGCTCGCTGGAAGTAGTTGGTCATGGAGATGGATGGGCTCCACCCGCTGTGCGAAGTGTTCGTCCACATCCCCCCACGATCTTTTGAAGTTTGCAACTTCAAAGACATGTGCAATGTCAGGGGCATGCGAAGTGTCAGTCGATGGCAAGCTGCAAGTGAGTGGTGGCTCAACCTGTGTGACTTGTGGATGTCATGCCAATGGTTCAACGAGTACAGCTTAAAAGACGATGTAGGCAATACCAGAGTCGATAGAAACGGCTGTGTCAATGATACCTCCGAAGTGCCAAGCGAGGCCCAGTATTATCCCTTCGGCATGAAGATGGATGGTCCTGGGAATAGCGAAAGCGACACACTGCAGCCTTATCTTTATAATGATGAGCGAACGATTCCCGACGAACTAGTCGGGACAAAGGTCCGGGGTAAGCGTCCGGCCGTCAGGGTCTTATTGGATGAGAGGATAGCTGAAGTCTTAAGGTTGAAAGTCTACTGAAAGGCGAAGTTCTTATCGGGAATGAGTTGATGGATTTTATTGATGGGATGGCGGTCGACCCGCTTGATGATTTGCTGAATGACCATTTGAGGATCGTGTCCATGTTGTAAGCTGGTGGCAATAATGGAGTATATTACGGCAGCGACTTTGGCGGCCTGATGAGAGCCACAGAACAGATAATTCTTTCGGCCCAGTGCAAAGGGGCGGATCTATTCTGAAGCAGATTAGTATCTAGCTTGAGGACGCTATCACCTAAAAACCGGCTTAGGGCGATGCCATGTACAACTCGCCGGTCCCTGCGCTCACACCGTCCCGGCCCGCGGCTCGACGATATGGCCTCTGCGACCTATGCGTTTTCCTCGTGGGACCTACTCCTGCTCATCCTGTAGATCCTCCAAATTCTGATTCAGACAATTTTTGCGTGAGAAAGCCCCGCCCCCTGCGTCCCTCGGAACGCCGGGGGTGTACCTGGATGGATGGCATCTAGAGAGGGGTTGATCCGCTATCAGGACAATTCCTTTGTCCGCATTCCGGGCAATGAAGATCGCATCGATAAGATTCTCGTGGGACCGGGTGGAAGCGTGTGGACGTTGCCCTCCGGTGATGCCTACGCGGTGTGGACTGCTGAGACCGGGTGGCAGACGTATGAGGAGCGATACCCCTTTAGTTTTCAAGACTTCGTGGGTGTTGGCCTGACCAGTGATACTGCGTTTTGGAGCACCCGCCATGCGCTTTATCGGGATGACCGTCGGGCGGACACTGCGGAGATCATCTCGTTTGCCGATTTAGGATTTGAAGGTGGTAACCCCTTGGTACGACAGATGCTCGTCGATCAGCAGGACCGCATCTGGTTGGGCTGGAGATTTTGACTTCTTACTCGTAGCGGACACGCGCGCCACCGTCTCCACGCGCGATGCGACGCTGGTGGGAGCGCTGCACGTCTATCCCAACCCCGCATCGGACCAGATAACAATACGATTGCCCGATGATCTGCTGGGCTCAGCAGGAGCCATCCACGCACAACTGACAAATGTACTTGGCGAAGTTATGCTCCATGGCGACCTAATCGAAGCTCGTGGGGACTATGCCATACCCGTAGATCAGCTTCCCTCGGGGGCCTACTTTCTACATCTCTGGCAGGGTAAGCACAGCTGGCTCGGTAAGGTCCAGGTACGATAAGTATGCATCCAACCATGATAACCGAGAACCATCTCAAACCAGTGAAAATGTTTCAAATAATTCACCTGGAAATCGGTCTTCCGGGGCAGTTATCCAGGCCTGTGTGCCCATGCCTTGGTAGGATCTCCAAATCATAAGAAATGCGGTTCTCCCTACACTTTCAAAAATCATATACCATGAAGAAGAGCCTTCGCCTGTTCATTGCCCTGTTACTGCTCTACTTTGGATATCAGGCCAGTTTTGCCCAGAATTATATCCGTCTGACCGATGCGTCGGGATTGGAACCCACCGCCAGTCAGCTGGCAGAGCTGGAGGCGGCAGCCGATTCTTTGGTGGCCGCTTTGCCTGCGGAATTTCAAGCTGATTTTAAGGTCTTTGACTTTGGCTTTTATCTGCACAATGAAGTCTTCCAGGGAGGATTTCCAGCTGTGTTTGAGCAAGCGATTGCGGAGGCGGCGTCGCAGAGTACGTACTATTTGCTGTTTGGGCGGCAGACGGATGAGACTGAGGTTGGTTTGAAGTTCTGGATTGATTTACAGTTGCCGGATGTACTTCCAAACGGTTGTATTCCAGATTTCCAAAGTGACGCAACACAATTGGTTCAGTCACAGATCGAGCGGACATGGGATGAAGCAGGACGAAGCCAGGCGGCCTTGATAGGTACTTTGATATCGGGAATGGGAGAACTCGCAACGTATTTGGACAGGGCGATATCCTGTTGCGGAGGTGGTGGGAGTGCCAGCCATTGCTTGGAGTGTGGCGATAGTAAAAACATCGTAGCTAAGCTGTTGTCCTTGGGCTTTCTGGAAGAGGCAATTAGTGGCCTAAAAAGTGACAACGGCAGTAGTGCTGATATCGCTGAGATCGTAGATCACGCGAATCTGATCTTTACGGTGAATCATCTCACCGACGTACGGATCACCGATAGCTATATACAGCAGATAGCAGTTTATCAAGCTCAAGGACTTTCGATCAGGATATATATAACCAGTGACGAGCATTTATGTGATGGTGTCTTCCAGACAATCCAGGACGAGGTCAATTCCGGCGTGGCCGACGTCGTTTTTTGGCACCACATACATGCTGGAACTTCTGCTGTTGGGGACGAGAGGCTTTTTAGTAGGGTAGTTCTTTCATCAGATGGACAGGCTCGTAATAGTGTGCGGAAGCGATCATTGGGTCCAGACCCCGTCACTGCCATTATAGGTGCATTAGGATCCGCCTTTGCCGATGCGATGATACAAGCAACTGTCATCTACTTTGTTGACGATGACGTGGAGAAAGGGGATTTCGGGGCCGCATGGAGCAAAGTCAATTATGGCTCTGTCCTATGGTCCGGATTCACAGGGATGTTCGTCATTAGTTCAAAGGCTCTTGTCGTTGCTAAGGCGGTTGGTGCCGCCTCTGCCGAGGTATATTACAACGTCCTCGTTTTACCAGATTACGACATCCAAACTGCCGCGTATGATTTCGTACGAGTTTTTGTATCGGAAATTATTGGCCAAGTGGTTGGAACTGCTCTGGGTAATAAATTGAAGAATGTTGACATTAACTACCTCTCAATCCGGGCCTATGGCAAGTTGAGTTCAATCCTAGGCAAGCCATTGGGTAAGCTTAGAGCAAGGTATTTTGGCGTTGATCCGAAATTCAAGGAGGCAGATGAAGCAAAAGGTATCTTGGTAGATGGTGTATATCGGCTGAATCCAGTGAGCGACGATGTCATGGACTTGGTGATTTCTGCTGACGGCATAGTGAAGTTTAGAGCTGACCATCCTCATCTGGCGGATCGGACGTTGCACGGGAATTATATGTATGTTGTGGATGATTTGGACCGAATTGTGGTGGGCACGAGAGCAAGAGGTGTGCTGCCCTTCGACGGGGGGGCTTCACATCCGACCCTGTTAGGGGGCGTCGATCCAAGAGCAACTGGTGCAGGCATGATCGAATTCAAGAATGGAAGAATTTTTCGTGTGGACAACGCTTCGGGCCATTTCAAGCCTGACGAAAAGTCACTAGGGTATGTTGAATACTTGATGAGAGGGGCGTTCGACGGGAAATCATTCGCAGATGACTTTAGAGGATTTGTAACTTTTAATTAGGGTGTATGGATTCATTGGATCAAAAACGCTGGATATTCTACCCGTGGATAAAGGATCAGGAGCTGGACTATATGATACATCCTGCATTTGTTAGTGTCGCCTACGAACTTGGAGGTATCGGTGTTTCTTACTGCTTAGGTCAAGAAAATGATTGGCTGCAGATTGCTATCAAGGAGCATATTATTCATGTCAGCGCATCGAATAACGGTATGTCTGTTTTGCCTGATCCACAATTTGTCTGGAACGAGTATGTGATGATATCACACAAAGGCATCATTGCCGTGGTTAGCGGAATTGGCTGGCACTTTAAGAGGTCACAATACTATTATTATCTGCAAGGCCACAATAGACTGAAGAAGAAGAAATACTATCTACAGAGTGACTTGGTCTCACTTTATCGTGGAAGTCAGTGAATGTTCTATTCGCTTCGCTTCCTGACACTCTGCATACCTCATTTTCTGGATGATCGGTAGTGGCACGTAGTTAAAAGGTTACGCTAAATGAAGCCTCCAAATTAGGGTAGGCATTTCAGGATTGGTGTAAGTGGCCGGCCGTCAGGGTCTCCTTGGATGGGCTGGTAGCCGACGCCTAGGGTTGACGGCTATTCAAAGTCGCAGTTC
The DNA here is from genome assembly GCA_965223165.1 of Saprospiraceae bacterium. Classification (GTDB taxonomy): domain Bacteria; phylum Bacteroidota; class Bacteroidia; order Chitinophagales; family Saprospiraceae; genus JABDMH01. The sequence continues at coordinate 32,558 of CBDCVQ010000006.1, forward strand.
TCATCGGGAATGAGTTGATGGATTTTATTGACAGGGTGGGTCGACGCGCTTGATGATTTGCTGAATGACCATTTCAGGATCGTGTCCATGTTGTAAGCTGGTGGCAATGATGGTGTATATTATGGCAGCGATTTTGGCGGCCTGATGAGAGCCACAGAACAGATGATTCTTTCGGCCCAGCGCAAAGGGGCGGATTTTATTCTGAAGCAGATTACTATCTAGCTGGAGGGCGCCATCACCTAAAAACCGGGTTAAGGGGATGCCATGTACAACTCGTCGGTCCCTGCGCTCGCACTGGCCCGGCCCGCGGCTCGACGATCTAGCTCTGCGATCTCTGCGCCTCCGCGTGGGACCTAATCCTGGCCATCCTGCAAATCCTGCTCTAGTCTGCCCAAAGCTCCATATGAAATCTATATCCAATGTGTAGCTCGCCGGTCCGTGCGCTCACACCGTCCCGGTCCGCGGCTCGACGATATGGCCTCTGCGACCTCTACGTTTCCTCGTGGGACCTAATTCTGCTCATCCTGCAGATCCTGCAAATTCTGATTCAGACAATTTTTGCGTGAGAAAGCCCCGCCCCCTGCGTCCCTCGGAACGCCGGGGGTGTACCCGGATGGATGGCATCTAGGGAGGGGTTGATCCGCTATCAGGACAATTCCTTTGTCCGCATTCCGGGCAATGAAGATCGCATCGATAAGATTCTCGTGGGACCGGATGGAAGCGTGTGGACGTTGCCCTCCGGTGATGCCTACGCGGTGTGGACTGCTGAGACCGGGTGGCAGACGTATGAGGAGCGATACCCCTTTAGTTTTCGAGACTTCGTGGGTGTTGGCCTGACCAGTGATACTGCCTTTTGGAGCACCCGCCATGCGCTTTATCGGGATGACCGTCGGGCGGACACTGCGGAGATCATCCCATTTGCCGATTTAGGATTTGAAGGTGGTACTCCCTTGGTGCGACAGATGCTCGAAGATCAGCAGGACCGGATCTGGCTGGCTGGAGATTTTGACTTTTTGCTCGTGGTGGACACGCGCGCCACCGTCTCCACGCGCGATGCGACGCTGGTGGGAACGCTGCACGTCTATCCCAACCCCGCATCGGACCAGATAACAATACGATTGCCTGATGATCTGCTGGGCTCAGCGGGAGCCATCCGCGCACAACTGACCAATGTACTTGGCGAAGTCATGCTCCATGGCGACCTAATCGAGGCTCGCGGGGACTATGTGATACCCATACATCAGCTGCCCTCGGGCACCTACTTTCTAAATCTCCATCAGGGCAAGCGTAGGTGGCTCGGTAAGGTGCAGGTACGATAGGCATCATCCTGGATAACAAGCAAAATCGTCCCAAACCAGCGAATATGTTTAAAAAAAATCATCTGGCAATAGGTCTGTCTAGGCGGTTGTCCGGGCTGGTGTTCCAATGCCTTCATAGGATCTCTAACTCATACAAATGCGGTTCTCCCTACACTTTCAAAAATCATATACCATGAAGAAGAGCCTTCGCCTGTTCATTGCCCTGTTACTGCTCTACTTTGGCTATCAAGCCAGTTTTGCTCAGAGCTTCGTGCGATTATTTGACGCAACGGGACGAGACCATAGTAGCCATGATCAAATGCTGCTGGATTCTACGGATGCACTACTGGATATATTCATTAGCGACTCCTTTGCAGACTCTTTTGCGATCTATGATTTTGGATTTTACCTGCACAATGAAATATTTCAAGGGGGATTTCCAGGTGTCTTTGATCAAGTGGTGTCACAGGTGGCAGCTGGGAAGGAGTATTATGTCCTTGTCGGTAGGGCTTATGACAGCAAGGGAGGTTTGCAACTATACGTAAAGAGCAAGCTACCCAGTCACGGAGACTTCGAGTGCCTTGAGGATACAGACAGAGCTTCGTTAGATAACATTGTTCGCTCAGCAATAGAGGAGACCCTTGGGTCAGAGGTAGGAATAAGTCAAGTAAATGTTTCGATGGCTGAGGGAATTCGTTTCCTTGCAGATCGTCTCAACTACCTTCTGTATTGCAGTTGCCCTGCCAGCCCAAACCGAAGATCACAGATTCAATGTCCTAGCGAGCATGGCTTCGACGAAATCAATATCCTTCTCAGAGGATTGGGTTGGCGGAGAACTGAAATATCCAATGTACGGTCGTCGACATGGGACAACTCCAATGACATCTATGATTTCGCAAATAAGGAATTCCTCATTGATGGAGAGATGGTCACAATACCCGAGCAGATCGTGGAGAGCAAAGCTACATTTGATAGTCTTATGTCGGGTAAGGTCTATATCCTCGACAATGAGAGTTTCAATAACGGTGAATGGGAGACCTTCTTGGCAGAATCCAGCAATCCGGCTAATGACTATGTGGAGGGTTGGGTGATTGCCAATGATGACGACCAATTCTATTTGTACTCGATATATTTTATTGGCATCGGCGACTTACCTGCCGCGATTCCTCAAGTCAGGGTAGATTTCAATGGTAGGAGTGTTGTACTCCCTGCTATGAAATATGTGTTGCAAGTACTGGGTAATGCAGCCTTGGATGCCTGCATGCAGGCAGTGATCCATCGTGTATTTTTTAAGGAGATTGATACTTGGGATAAGGCTTTTGACAAGGTCAGCTATCTCGGTGCAGTTTGGGAAGGAATTAGTAGCCTATTGCCTTGGAAAAAGGCCAAAAAACTTGGCCCTATCATGAGGGCCGCAACGTCGGCACTTGTGGAGGTGATAGATAAGGCTAATCGGGATGACAATTATACTATTACCCAAGGGTTTGTCGACTTTGCGATTGGATTTGGGACAACTTATTTGATAGATCTGGCCACACATCCGAAGGTCCGGGAAAAGATAAGTACTGAAATTTCTGAGGTTTATGCTAGATTTGGTGATGGATTGGTCAGATGGTACGATGAAACCCAGTATCAACTTATTAGGGATATGGTCGAGCCCGTGATTAGACTTGTATCGCCATCAAAGCATGTGGTGCGATTTGGGTGTTTTATTGCTGGTACCCCAGTCGTAATGGCCTGCAATAATTATTCAGGTACTAAGGCTCTTTCATTGGCAGCTTCGATGCCGATAGTTGCTGTACCAATACAAGATGTTCAACTGTTAAACTATGCGGTTGCTCATGAGACGGTGAATTCGCCTTACGGTCTAAGTGTGTCGGCTAGTGATGACGTCTATCTAGGACTTATAGGCAATGACCATTATACGTCAGATCAGCAAAGAGAAAGAGATGAGTATGAAATCAATGATGTAGATTGGAATGAAGTAGTTTTTGAAGAGGTCTATGGTAGTTCAAGGGCAAAGTTGGCTTTACATCAAGATTGGATTGATAGGAAATCTTTGGTGGTAGATGGTGTAGTAAATTTGGATTTACCGGAGATGGGTATTTCTGGGCGCTTTAGAATTACTTCCATCAAACATATTCTACCGCAGAAGAAGCCCGTGGATGAGGACAGAAGTGATAACTTTTGTTATCGGCCAGTCACTGCTTTGTTTACGCATGTATCTGATGAGGTTTACAATATTGACTTTGATAACGGCGATCAATTAGGCGTTACTTATCGGCATCCGATTTATTCTACTACGTTAGGTGATTGGAGGTTAGCAGGTGAGTTGGAGGTCGGAGAAGAAGTATTCACTAAGTTTGGAAATACTAAGGTTGTTAGCTCCACTAAGAAGGAAGGAAGTGAGACGGTCTATAATCTTGAGATTAAGGAGTTGCATAACTTTCTTGTAGGTGAGTCTGGGATTGTAGTGCATAATAATTATGGAATTATCCAAGCTTTGATTGATGGGATCCATAATGCTACAAAGGCTTTTCATAAGCCATATAAATGTCAAGAATATAGTCAAGCATTGCGAGCATATTTTAAGAATAATGGGAGGGATATTAAAACTAAGAGATGGCAATTAACTAATGATGGAAATGATGTTTCTACTGTTATTGGTTTTGATATGCCAAATGGAACAACAATAAATATTTCAACAAATGGTTTTCATGAGTTTACAATCATAAACGACAAAATATTTGATAACAACATTTTTGATGGAATGCCTATAGCTGAGTTTATGAATCGAATTCAAATTCCTCCAGGATTAGGTGTGCGAGAAATAGATATTATTGATTAAAAGGATGTTGGTATGACTATTATTGAAGATTCCCAACTATATAAGTACTTAATTTTCTTACAGAAATATGATCCTGGATACAATGTTAAGGAAGTCTTTAATTTGATTTTGGGTTATCAACTTGCGTCAAATGAAGAATGGATATCCAAACTTAATAATTTTATTGATAAGAAGTTGATTGTCGAATATTATAATGATAGTCTTGACAAACTGCCTGAAAATTATGGAAACGTTATTTATGCAAACCAATCTAACGATAAAGAAGGGTTGGAAAAGTTCTACTCATTTCTTAGTGATTTCATTCAGCAGGAGAATAATCTACCTAGTCAATGCTAAAAGAGGGGGTTTGTCAAAAAAAATTGTTTAATCACTAAGAGTTGATGGCATTGCAGAGGGATTAAGAAATTTAGGATTTACTGCCCTCGCACTGGCCCGGCCCGCGGCTCGACGATCTAGCCTCCGCGGCCTCTGCGCCTCCGCGTGAACCCCCATCCTGCTCATCCTGCAAATCCCACAAATCCTGATTCAGACAAACTAGATCCCCAGCGACCGGGCCTTCTGCGAGGACTTATACAGATTCCAGGCATCGTTGTAGGAGGGTAAGCGTACGGGCACGAGCATCTATGAAGAGTCCACGGGCGGTGGTACTTCAGGGTGATCATTGAGGAATTGATAGTCTTTGAGGGGAATCAACTCGGCTAGTCGATTGACTTTGTGTTCAGTGATTCTGTGCAAGACATCGGATAGCCACGCACGTGGTTGGATGTTATTTAGGTGGCACATGGCGAAGAAGGAGTAGAATATGGCAGCCATTCTGGCACCATTGTGAGACCCGGCGAATAGGTAGTTCTTTCGCCCAAGAGCGAGGGGTCGTATTTGCCTTTCCAGAAGATTGGTGTCGGGATGTAAGCGGCCATCGTTGAGAAATTCAGTCAATTGGGTCCATCGCTTAAGGGTGTAGTTGACGGCCCGATTAAAGGGGTTGGAGGTCAGATCAGGCCGATATTGCTCAACCAGCGATTTATGCAGTTGTTCGAGTAAGGGGTTGATTTTTTTATTTCTGGTGAGCACGATTTGGTCATGGTCAAGGCCAGACTGTTTCATTTGTCTTTCAATCGCGTAGATCTTTTGGATGATTTCCAGCACAGCGCTTGCTCGCTTATAGTCATAGTCTAGAGCGGCATCAAACTTACGTCTAGCATGCACCAGGCAATTCAGGTGAGTCACCTTGTCTTCTGCTCCCTTGCTACAGTAGCTCACATTTCCGTCCGTCTGTAGATAACCTTCAAACCCTTCCAGACCTTCCAGGATATTGATTTTCTCTTTGGTCTTGATATAGTCAAAGACTACCAGCCCTTTCTCAGGAGCCACTTTGACCAGCATTTGTCCTTTAAGGGTGGCTCCGGGGTGGTCCTGGCATAGTACGGGGATGCTGGATTCGTCAGCCATTAAATAATCGACGTTGAGCACTTGTTTGGCCGCCACCTCGTAGAGAGGCTCTAGTCGAGCGGCTACTCGTTTGACCGCATCCAACAATGTTGACCTGGGTAAGTCTACATGATCACGGGCATACATCTTGCTTTGCCTGTACAAAGGCAAATGGTCGATGTACTTACTGACCACGATGTGGCTGGCCAGGCTTGCACCGATATTACTTTTAGCAAACAGGCAATCGTAGGGAGCAATGTGGATAGTGGAGTCGCTATCGACATATTTGGGACGAACGATCCGGTCCACATACAGATTTATCTCAATGCCATACTGTTCAGTGACTACTTCACCCATCTTAACCATTTGGCTGGTATCAATGGGGGGCTCCAAGATTCTTTCCTGTCGTGGGAGGTGTACAGGTATCTGCTGGCGTCTGTGACCGGAGGGCTTTTTTTGTTTGTCCTTTTTTTTATCAGTGACATCTGTTGGCGAGGAGGGTGTAGGAAAAAGTGCATTTTCCTCTAGCTTATTTTTGGGAGAATCCGCACTAATAAACCGTTCGGATTTAACCCCCCGGATCAATCTTAATAGCTCAGCATTCTCTGCCTTTAAATGGATATTTTCTTGACGTAATTCCTGATTCTTTCTCAGCAATTCTTCCTTGGAAATATCCTGTGTAGGCATATCCTAAGATACCAATTTCATCTGGATATATCATGATTTTTTACATGTATCTCCCTTGATTCTCTTTCTATTTCTAAGCCCTGATTGGAGGAGGAGGTCTATATCTTTTTCGCCTCCTTATGCCCTTTAGTTCGATGCCCTCCAGCATCATCATCAATGTGCTCACCGACAGGTCTCCGTGTTGCTCGGATGGCAACTCGATGGTCCCTCGTTCCAGTCTCTTGTAGTAAATCAGATAACCGGTGCGATCCCATACTAATATTTTCAGCAACGTTCTGCGTTTGTTGACAAACACATAGCCCTCGCCACTCATTGGATCTTGGCCAAGCTCGTTGTTGACTATTCCGCATAAACCGCGAAAACTCTTGCGCATGTCCACCGCTGGGCGGTACAAATAGAATCGCTTAATTCCGCTCAGACCTAGCATCCTACAACTAGCTCGCGCAGATAAGATGCCGCAGGAACGGAGTCAAAGCGAATCATTCCCCCTCCCAGTAACACTTCTACTTGACCTGCCCCAGGGCCTTGGTCCTCTGCTACCAACTCCACAAACCCCTGATCTACTTTCTCCTCTCGATACTTGCGCACCCAATACCAAAATGTACCCTCGCCTAGCTCGTGCTCTATGCACAATTCCTGCCTACTTTTCTTACCTTGCTCATATGCCGCTACCACTGGATACATCTGCTCTCGCCTCATCTTTTTGCAACACAAGATCCGTCTAGCAGCCAATTATTGCAATATGCTCACGCCCGTACGCTTACGTAGAGACTGCTGGGTCGACCACATGTTTTTCCTTTGGGGAATGGAAGGAGATTCCCGATACATGTCAACTACCGGGACTGCAGAAAATTGGAAACCGAAATCATGAATGATAGAATAGAAATTAGCCTCCGAGATTGGGCTGAGGGTAATCGGATCGCCCGGGAGGACTTTATTGCGGTGGTAGAATCAGATCCTTGTCTGCATTGGTATGAAGACCTTGATGAAAGACATAGGAGGCGGAAGGAGGAGCGAGCCTCGGAGTGGAAGGTGTCCTTCGTTTACAAGTACGAGGCATTACCTGTTGGTCCGGAATTACATGGTACGTACATTAGTGGAAAGATATGGATCAAGGTCAATCGATCTACCCTGGCTGGCAGGAAGAAAGTCGAGGAGCTGTGCGGCAAATGGGGTGCTGAGTTTCGCGAGCTATGACAGTTGTTCCATGCAACCGAAGAACGATGTTTGAAGTTTGCAACTTCAAAGTTGTGGGAATAGCTCTACCGTGCAAGCTTATGCTTTCTCGCGTGAAATGAAATAGGGGTCATCCTGCAAGTCTCTGTGGGAGAGATGAATCTCGATAAGTCATCGTTTGCCAAAGACTTCGAGGGATTTATTCCGTTAAAATGACGATGTTATCAGGTTATCAGAACCGATGGATTAATTATCCTTGGCAAAAAGAACAGGGCCAGGATGGTCTGATTCATCCGGACTTTCTCGAAATTGCGTACAACTTACGGGGCCTGGGTGTTTGTTTTTGTAGCAACTGTGACAATGGATGGCTAAGGATAGCTGTAAGGGAATCTATCATCCTGGTGAGCCCACGGAACAGTGGAGTTTCTTTATTGCCTGATCCTGATTTCGTCTGGAATGAATACGTTGAGATATTGGGGAAGGGAACGGTTGCAGTTGTTTGGGGCATTGCCTGGCACTTTAAGAATTCGCATTACTTCTATTATCTTAGGGGTGGGAAGGCGATTAATAAGAGAAGGTATCTTTCGAACGAAATCAAGTCACTTTATGCCAAACAGTGATACCAGGGTCGATAGTTCTTCGACTGGTTTAGCTAGGGCTTCAGCGAGGTCTGTGCTAGCCTGTTAGAATTGATTCCAAAATGGGTTCAATTAGCATGAAATACTTTAGATTGCAGCTGACCGAAGATTAGAGATTAGGAACGAAGGCGAGCAATCTTCCCAACAGCTTACAGCCTGCGATGACTATTATTCGGTTTGCATTGAGCCTTATCATGGCAGGTCCGGCATACCTTCTCTGTCGCATCCGCATGACAGCTTTGAATTTGACGTTCCCCAAGCTGTCCGAAGTGTTCGCTCGCCCCTCCAGCGGTTTCAGCGGTCTTTGAAGTTTGTAACTTCATAGCAGTATCTAGTATTCCGAGTAAAGAAGCCCTTTGGCCCGCCGGATAGTTGGGGAAATTACTCCGCGTGGATCTAAATCCCGCTCATCCTCACAATGCTCCATATGAAATCTATATCCAGTGTGTAGCTCGCCGATCCCTGCTCTCGCACTGGCCCGGCCCGCGGCTCGACGATCTGGCCTTTGTGGATTCGGCGCCTCCGCGTGTGACCTGATCCTGGTGATCCTGCAAATCCTGCGAATTCTGATTCTGACAATTGTTGCGTTAGAAAGTCCCCGGCGCCTGCGTCCCTCGGAACGCTGGTGGTGTACCCGGATGAGCTTATTTCTGGCAGTAGCTCTACTGTGTCGCCTGTGGTAGCCGGTGCTTCCGCTGTTTGAAATAAGGGAACTATGTGTATTTTCGTGATGTTGTACCATATTGGTACGCATGATTTTCATACTATGATAGTAATAAGCAGTAGAGAATTTAGACAGAATCAACGCCTGTATCTTGATAAGGTAGATCAAGGTGAACAAGTCATTGTTCAGAGAGGAAAGGACAAGTCTTATGCGCTGACTCCAGTCAGTGCCGATGATCTGTACTTCAGTGCATCGATGATCAAGCGGATCAAACAAAGTCTCAAGGAAGCGGAGCAAGGAGATGTGAAGAGGGTCTCTACATCTAAAGAGATTCGTGAGCTGTTAGGCCTATGAGCTATACGTTGGAATTTACGAAGACGGCTTTATCGGATATTGAGAAACACAGGACAGCCGGAGATCAGGCTACTTTGCGAAAGATCGATCATCTCTTGCATGAACTTATGGAGCACCCCAGAACAGGACGGGCCAACCTGAAAAACTGAAGTATGGTTTACACGGCTTGTACGCAAGGAGCATCAACAGAATGCATCGACTGATATATGACATTAAGGATGAAATAGTGTCCGTTATTGTACTGAGTGCATCCTCCCACTATGGCGACAAAGTAAGATAGCTGCCATATCGCGGCCTCGACGTCTCCGCGTGGGACCTTGTCCCGCTCACCCTGCGAATGCTCCATATGAAATCCATATCCAGTGTGTAGCTCGCCGATCCCTGCCCTCGCACCGTCCCAGCCCGCGGCTCGACGATCTGACCTTTGCGTCTCCGCGTGAGACCCTAATCCTGCTCATTCTGCAAATCCCGCGAATTCTGATTCAGACAATTGCCGCTCGACCATCTGCGCCTCCACGGTCTCTGCGGCTCCGTGCGAGATACTAATCCTGGTCATCCAGGAAATCCAGCAAATCCCGATTCTGACATCCCTAAATCCCTAGCGACCGGGCCTTTTGCGAGGACTTGTACGGATTCCAAGCATCGTTGTAGGAGGAGCGGAAGAATATTTCCCGGAGGTGGGCGAGGGTGCGGACGACCCGGAGGAAATATCCCACATAGGGTACCATCAGCGGGGTGTACCAGAATAATTTTCGGAGCGGTTGTGGATCTCGTGCAATGGTGAGAATCAAGATGAACTGCACCACGTTGCTCAAGGTGTACATCAGTAGATTCATGATGATGATAAACCAGAGGATGCCGGAGAAATTGAGCAGAATGTCAATGAGATAGAAGTACCACTTGAAGTTGAGAACGACGTTGAAGAAAATATTGTCGGCGGAGGAAAGCATGTTGCGCCAGCGAAAATTGGCATTAAAATGAAAGATATCCCGGTGCTTGCGTACGCGAAAACGAATGATCGAGCGGTCCCAGCGCATCCGCTGTTTGGCTAGCTTACGAAAGGAGTCCGGCACCGAGGTCAAGCCGCGGGCGGTGGGCTGAAAGAATATGCGATAGCCCAGCTTGCGAAACTTGACGGTAATGTCGCCGTCCAGACCTGGCCCGATATCCCAGCCTCCGAGCCGCTTCAGCACGTCGGTGCGAAAGGCCCCAAACGCACCTGAGATGATGCGATAGATCCGCATGTGTGAGGCAGCCATGCGGCCGACCAAAATACTCTTGAGGTATTCGATGCCTTGGAGCCGGGTGGCTAGACTCTGGTCGATGTTTCGCACTTCGAGATTGCCGCCCACCGCCCCAATGCGACGGTCCAGATAGAAGGGGAGGAGGATCTGCTCAAAAGCATCAAAGTCGAAGGAGCAGTCGGCATCCAGGTGGATAATGTATTCGCCCCGGGCAAAGCCCAGCGCTGTATTGGCCCCGGAGGCTTTGCCCCCGCGCACCTGGTTGCTGATGAAGCAATCGATCAGGCCCGCACGCTCCAGATCCCGACCGATCACGGCGGTATGGTCGTCCGAGCCATCGTCTACGACGATCAGCTCAAAGTGTTGGTAGGTCTGCTCACGGATGGATTGGGTGAGCTTGTGCAGGTGCTTACCCTCATTTTTGCCCGGGACGATGACGGACACCAACGGACGCTCCAGATAGAGCAAATCTCTCGCCCGGTCCCAGCGCTTGTCACGCCCGTGTAGACTCCGATAGTAGTGAGACAAGGCCACGATGTCCAGCACGAGGTAGCGCAGAAAATCAAACAGCACAAAGAACCAAAAGACCCGCAGGAATTTCTCCCAACCGGCATGGATCCAAAATTGGATGACTTCGGGAAGGGACGGCATGTGCTTAGGGCGTTGCGTAGACGGGCACCATCGGTCGCTCCCGAGCCGCATAGCTCAGCTCCAGGTGGGCTCGTTGATTGGTGTTCATCAGATCTCGGAGCAGATCGCACGTGCGATCCAGGACCTGCAGCGCCTCCTTGGGACTCCTATCCTGTTGTGTCAGCCAAAATCCACCAGCTTTCGCTTCCAAGGTATCCGTTTTGGCGATGGAGGCCCGGACCACCGTTTCGATCTCAAAATGGATTTGTCTGGCCCGTTGATCACCATACTGGCGTTGCAGTTCATCCCAGTTTTCGATCGACAAATGATACCAATCTACGTCACCTGGGAGGTCGGCACGTACCACCTCTTCTGGCCATTCCGAGGGCTGTGCACGGTTGGCCCGCGTATGCAGGTTGCGGAAGGCACGGATGAGTTCATTGGGCTTGACGAGCAATTGGTAGGCTTCGATGGGATAGCGCATGAGCTCCTCGACATTTTGATTCTCACCACAATGGCAGCAACGGGCCATCATATTGGGGGCTTGAAATATATGCTGACAGCCTTGGCACTCAGAGATCTCCGAAGGTTTGTCATAATCCACCCCAATGTGCTTGAGCGTTTTTTCGCACTTGGGGCATTGCAGATGCCGCTGCCAACCGTCCTCCCGCTCAAAGTTGTCGATGGGGCCTACGTGAGCGCAGCGGAAATGATGGACCAGGTCTTGGGTTTTCAAATCCACGGAGCTGCATTTGGGACAGCTCTCACGGATCTGGACATGTCCGCCCTGACAATGAGGGCAGAGATAAGCCACATCCACCACGGTGCTGTTTAATATCTGCTGTTTTGCTAGCTCTCGCGCGCAGGATGGGTCCACCGGCGTGCTGTGAAAATCAGTCAACCGGTCCAGGCATGGTCGGAAATAGCCGAGGTGATGCTGGGCCGATGGGATGGGTGAAGTGTTTTCATGAGCTCGGGAAGCACTGTGCAGGATGTGGCGGGTGAGTGCAGCGCCGGCATGCACTTTCTCCAGCTCCTTGCAGGACTTAATGCGACCAAGAAAACGGTTGATTTTCATCACATCATCATAATGGGCCGTTACGGGGTCACCCACCGGTATGACGCCATCTATGGAGGCGAGCAGATCTGGCGGCAGGGTGGCCTGGGTGCTGACATAGACCGGCATCAGGGCGATGTGCAGGTCTCGATGGTGCCGGATGTCATCGACAATCTGTCTTGTCTTGCGCAGGCTATCGACCAGGATGATCACGGCGTCGTACTGCCGTAGTGCTCGGAGCGATTTTGCTCTCTTTCGTAACCAGTAGATCGATTTGTGGGCAAATCGATAGTGTTCGGTTGCGTCTTTGTTTGTGTGCTTCATGTGAGGAGTGTTTTATGCCGGCCTTCCAATGAATAATCTGCGCCGAATAGTAGATTTTCAAAGGAGGTCGTAGCGGTTTTTGGAAATGTTCACATTTAATTTATAGAAGGCCTTCCAGCGCTGAAGGTCGTCGGCGTTCAGGGGTACGATATCGGCGGCAATACTCCGCGTGAGGGGTTCGTATTGTTTTTGAAATTCTTGGGGTAGCCGATAGGTCGCAAAGTAGAATCGTACCAGCCGGCCAGTGGACTTGGTACCATCGGGAAATCGTACGTTGACCATGTCGCCTTCGCGCAGGTGCTTTAATTTGCGTTGATCGTAGAAAGCTTTGATGTACAGGTTTTCGGGATTGTGAATGCTCATAATGACGTCGCTCTCGAGCGCCACCTCGTAATTTTCCTTAAAAATGCGCGTGATGGTCCCAGCCACGGGCGTAACGTATGCTTGTAGCGGCGGCTCCATGACATAATCCGTGTCCACGATCTCAGCGGCTCGATAAGGATTGGGGATGTGAAGGTCCCGGAGGTAGCTCTCCAGGTAGTTTATTTCCTGGTCCAATGCCTGCAGTTCTTTTTGGCGAATTTTCAGCCGGTTGCGACTACTGTGGAGGATTTCGGGGTCGCTCAAATGCAGTATCACTCGCTGTTGAATGCGCTGGAGCTCCGAATCCTGCAGGGCGATGATCTCACTCAATTCCCCACGTTCGATTTCCAGCAGCCTGATTTTGTCTTGGGTGCCAATTTTCTCGCGGTGAAACCAATTAATCTGCTCGTGATTTGGTGTGATGCGGCGACTCGATTGCAAGGTAGAACCATTCGCCATGATCGCGCGCTCGTGATAGTAGGTAAATAGAGTGTCACCGACCTGCACCACTTCGCCTTCTTTGCGGTAGACCTGGCATATTTCGACGTCGACCGGGATTTGAATATCAAGTTTTTTAAATAGCACCTGACCCTCGCCCTGCACGGTGAGAATGGCCTGGTATCCCAGTTTTAAGAGATACCCTCCAAAGAGCACGAGCAAGGCAAAATAGATAATCCGTCCACTGATCTGTATCCTTTTTTTAGGGGGGCGGGAAATGTCGTCGAGGTAATTAATTAAATTTGATCGTTTCCTAAAATCTCCGTTTTTCATCTTCCAATGGTTTTGGCAATGCCAGCTTTCTCTAAATCTAAGAGGTAGTCAAGATCGTCGAGGACGATCACAGCGGAGGGATTTTTCGTTTTCCAGCTCCGGATAAAGGTTGATATCTCAAGCAGGCTTGAGAAACCATTGGGGTTAATACGTATGTTTTTAGGGGTAGGTGCTATGAGGTCTAGGGGTCGGGGGGTAAGGCTCCCGTTCACTTTCAGCTCCCAGGAACGTGGCCGGAGACCCCAGGCATGGAAATACTTTTGTTGAGCCGGGGTGCAGATTAAACCGGTGGCTTGTTGAGCGGCCCGGATAGCAGCATAGGGTATTTGCTGCAAGGTCGCCGTGTCCAGTGCACTGAAATCCCAGTAGGAGCGAGGGATGGTGGAGGTGATTGGATGCTGCGCGGAGTAGACGGTCATGAGGTCAACCGATCGTCGCAGAAGGGTGGCTAGGGAGCGGATGCGGTCGTCATCCGCAGGCACATTGGGCGGCAAGTAGGCCCGCTTGATATTGTGTCGTAGCAGATAACTGGCTAGAAACTCCGCAGGATATCTCTCTAAGAGACGATCGGATAATTGGATCGCGTCAATGGCATACATGTTGGCCGGCTCCGCCTCGTGACTAGGCATACGTAGAAAATGCGCGATCGAATGTTGCGGTAGAATCCGATCAATCTGGAGTAGCCGGACATAGAGCCTTTTTTTGAGATCATTTAACTCAAAATCGATCTCCAAGAGCGACTCCAGCAGCTCATGCATGCGATACCTTGGGATGACCTCATCATATTGCCACTCCACTTTTAATTCTCTCAATCGAGCAATGACGATGCCTCGAGAGGCTGCCAGGCCTTCTGTCTGTCGCAGTAACATGAGGTATTCCTGATGGAGTGAAAGCATTTCGTTCCATCGAGTATTGGATTGCTCTTGGCCCTGGGCCTGCCTTAGGTCCCATTTGATCTTTTGATATCCGGGTCGAGACTCCAGCGATCTTCGAATGGGGACTCGGAGCTGCACCCCCGCCGAGACCCGAGACTCGCCGGGCAAGAGGCCGATGGCCCCACCACCTCCGGAGCCCTGGTAGCGGAGATAGGGTTTTAGGGTGACGTTCTCGTACCAGGGATGACTAGTATGATAAATGTCCTGTTCCAAATCTGCCAAGTGTTGGTCATATTGCTTGATTTCGAGCGAATCTTGCAGTGCTTCCAGGGCCAGGTCCCAGATGGGGAGCTGGCGAGTATCGGTTTGTTGGTGAATGGTATCGAGAAATTCAGGTAACTGTAGATGATCGTTGAATTGCATTAGCCCGGAGATGGTGGTCTCGGTCACGCGCTGCTTTCGCAAGGCCTCGAGGTATTCGATCTCCGTGCCATGATGCTGAAAATATCTATTTCGGGATGCTGCGATCAAAATCTCCAACGCTCGAGATCGTTCATGGAGAATCTGCAGGGAAGTCTGATTAAAAAGGCGGACCACAAAATTGTACTTGGCTTTGTAATATTTTTCTTTCTCCGTTTGCAGGCTACCGAGTCTTTCTTTGGTGGCTCGCAGCGCGAGCGCATCGGCACGACGATCGTTGTGCATCCAGCCATTGCCCAAGAGATTCCAACCTACCTGAATATAATACCGGCTGGCAGTGAAGTGTTCCTCCGGATCGAAATCGTAATTGGCCGAACCCAGCCGATAGTTGGCAGTGATATCAAGTCCCCAATCCCTCTTCTGATGATCAGCTGCAAAGTCGAATATGTCCGCCGGCGAAACTGCGGACGGTGGTGCAGGATGGTCTGGGGAGAGCAATAGCAGTTGGGGCGAGGAGTGTATTGGCATCGATGCCGGATCAGTGGCCTCGAGATAGTGTTCGATCTTTTGCCACAGCTGGCTGTGCGGCAAAAGTGATTTTGAGCGTTGGCTGGTCTGGCATGATAAATCCGGGGGGTAGATCAGGGTCATGACCAAGACCATAGGAATCAATGGTTTGAGCATATTTCCTGATGGTTTCAGTATATGTCTCCAATAAGACAAAGCCTGTGCCGTATTTATATTGTTCGTAATATCAAGATAATTGCGTACTGTAAGCAGTTCTACATGAGCATTTTATAGATATTTTATAGATCGTATGTATGGTATTCGTGGTATTTACAAGATCGTGATCGACGGTTTCAGGAAACGAATAAGTATACTTTGCAGCCACATTTTGCCCACCCTTGGCCGCCTTGCCAACCCACCCCACGCGAGCAGCCGGTCCCACGTCCAGCTTATCCGGCGCAGGCAATTGCTCCTTCCCAAGTGGCCGAGGATAACTATCTTGAGCGGAACCAATTCTACCGCCGCATGTCTCGACCTAGCTGGACCAATCGCCTGGCTTTTATTTTGACGGTCTCTTCTTTTGCCGTCGGCGTGGGCAACATCTGGCGTTTCCCCTACATGGTGGGTGAGGGGGGTGGTGGAGCCTTTCTCCTGGTCTATATTGTCATGGCGCTGCTGATCGGTATTCCCATCATGCTGGCCGAGATTTCCCTGGGTCGGATGGCGGGCACGACACCCTTGGTGGGATTTGGAAAATTATCCGGCAAACCCGTGCATAACCTGATTGGCTGGGTGGAGGTGGTGGCGACCATGCTGATCATGGGTTTTTACGTCATGATTATGGCTTGGATCGGGGTCTATTTTTGGCAATGCCTGAGCGGGGAGCTCCTACAAGTGGAGACGACCTATGCCAGCCATTTTGCGTCGATCAGTGCTTCTTCGGGGAGGATATTTTTCGTTTCGCTATTGATTCTGGGGTTGTCCGCTTGGATCATCGGGCGTGGCTTAAAGGATGGCGTTGAGGCATTGGCCAAGTTATTTATGCCGCTGCTGTTGCTACTCATTGTCGTGCTTGGCATCTGGTCCTGTACAAGGCCTGGGGCCGGTGAAGGCATTCGCTGGTATTTGACGCCCGATTTCTCGAAGATTGGTATGGATACCTTTTTAGGAGCCCTGTCCCAAATATTTTTCTCGATCGGCATCGGCATGGCGGCCGTATTTGTTTTCGGCAGCTACAGCGATAAGAAGCAAAACATCATCCTGGACACCGGGATTGTCGTCTTCATGGACACCCTGATTGCTTTTCTGGCGGGATTTGTCATTTTCCCTGCGCTTTTCTCCTACGGTATTGCCCCGGATTCCGGTCCGAGCCTCTTATTTATTACCATGACCGGACTGCTGGGAGAGTTGCCCATGGGCCAGCTCTTTGGTGCCCTGTTTTTTGCGCTGCTCTTGCTGGCCGGTCTCACGTCGGTGGTGACCTTGACCGAAGGTTTGGTACAAAGCCTGCGGGATCGATTTCGCCTTTCTCAAGGACGTTCGATCGCGTATTTTACCCTGGTCGTGATCCTGCTGCTGATCCCCAATATTCTATCGCACAATGATTCCATCTTTTCCGATTTGGGCGGTAGATCCTTCTTTGAAATCACCGACTTCGTGTCCAACAGTATCCTGCTGCCGATCGCCGGTCTCCTCATCGTGGTCTTTGGCATGTACGTCGTCGGCTTTGACCGCCTGCGCGATGCCACCAATGAAGGCAGCACCCGTCTTAAAGTGACGGCCGTTTGGGAGATCATCTGGAAGGTTGTTGTGCCGATTAGCATCGTTGTGATTTTGATCACCGGTGTTCTTTGATGCTCGCTTTCGCCTGATGCTATCGTTTTTGTGGTGGGGTTTTGCTTGTGTGTCGGGGTAGGTGTAGGTTTCTGGTATTTTATTTTGGTTCTGGGATTGGATACTGGTCGCCTTCGGCTCCGATGCTGTTGCGTTGTGGTCGGGATTTGCTTGTGTGTCAGGGTAGGTGTAGGTTTCTGGGATTTTATTTTGGTTCGGGGATTGGATACTGGTCGCCTACGGCTCCGATGCTGTTGCGTTATGGTGGGGTTGGGCATTGGGGTCCGGTGCGTCGATGCTGTATGGTATAGGAGAATCCGCATTCTCCGGCCTCTGAGCAAGATGCTGCACCGTGGGGTTGAGCCTTGTGGTCCGGTGCGTTGATGATGGACTTGTATAGGAGAATCCACATTCTCCGGCCTCTGAGCAAGATGCTGCACCGTGGGGTTGAGCCTTGTGGTCCGTTGCGTTGATGATGGACGGTATAGGAGAATCCGCAATCTCCGGCCTTTGTGTGAGAATGGATACTGGTCGCCTACGGCTCCGATGCTGTTGCGTTGTGGTGGGGTTTTGCTTGTGTGTCAGGGTAGGTGTAGGTTTCTGGGAATTTATTTTGGTTCTGGGAATGGATACTGGTCGCCTTCGGCTCCAATACTGTTGCGTTGTGGTGGGGTTTTGCTTGTGTGTCAGGGTAGGTGTAGGTTTCTGGGATTTTATTTCGGTTCGGGGATTGGATACTGGTCGCCTACGGCTCCGATGCTGTTGCGTTATGGTGGGGTTGGGCATTGGGGTCCGGTGCGTCGATGCTGTATGGTATAGGAGAATCCGCATTCTCCGGCCTCTGAGCAAGATGCTGCACCGTGGGGTTGAGCCTTGGGGTCCGGTGCGTCGATGCTGTATGGTATAGGAGAATCCGCATTCTCCGGCCTCTGAGCAAGATGCTGCACCGTAGGGTTGAGCCTTGTGGTCCGGTGCGTTGATGATGGACGGTATAGGAGCATCCACATTCTCCGGCCTTTGTGCGAGCTTGGATACTGGTCGCCTTCGGCTCCGATGCTGTTGCGTAGTGGTGGGGTTTTGCTTGTGTGTTGGGGTAGGTGTAGGTTTCTGGGATTTCATTTCGGTTCTGGGATTGGATACTGGTCGCCTTCGGCTCCGATGCTGTTGCGTAGTGGTGGGGTTTTGCTTGTGTGTCGGGGTAGGTGTAGGTTTCTGGGATTTGATTTTGGTTCGGGCATTGGATACTGGTCGCCTTCGGCTCCGATGCTGTTTCGTAGTGGTGGGGTTTTGCTTGTGTGTCGGGGTAGGCGTAGGTTTCTGAGATTTTATTTTGGTTCGGGGATTGGATACTGGTCGCCTACGGCTCCGATGCTGTTTCATAGTGGTGGGGATTTGCTTGTGTGTCAGGGTAGGTGTAGGTTTCTGGGATTTTATTTTGGTTCGGGGATTGGATACTGGTCGCCTACGGCTCCGATGCTGTTGCGTTATGGTGGGGTTGGGCATTGGGGTCCGGTGCGTCGATGCTGTATGGTATAGGAGAATCCGCATTCTCCGGCCTCTGAGCAAGATGCTGCACCGTAGGGTTGAGCCTTGGGGGCCAGTGCGTCGATGATGGACGGTATAGGAGAATCCGCAATCTCCGGCCCTTGGGTAACACGCTGGCCTCGGTGCTAGATTTGGGTGGGTGAGGACCGCAGAAAGAGGATTCTGCGGCTGCCGTGGATGGGACACCGCAGAAAGAGGATTCTGCGGCTACCGTGGATGGGATACCGCAGATTGAGGATTCTGCGGCTGCCGTGGATGGGATACCGCAGATTGAGGATTCTGCGGCTGCCGTGGATGGAATACCGCAGAAAGAGGATTCTGCGGCTGCCGCCGCAAGAGATTTCTTCGGCGGATGTCCTTTACAATTTTCATGTGAGTGAAGCGGGAGGCGGCCTTGGGTCCAATGCGTTGATCTGCGACGGAATAGGAGCGTCCACATTCTCCGCCTTTGGGAAAACATGCTGGCCGCGAGCTCACTCCAAACTCAAGCTCACTCCAAACTCAAGCTCACTCGGAACTCAAGCTCACTCGGAACTTCGTCGCTAGCTCACTCCGAACTGACTCGTTGCAGTAAGGCCTGATAGCCGGGTTTGTCCATCAGGGGAGCAAATACCTTGTGCCGGAGACTGGCTTCCCTTCGCATGCCATGGTCATACGCCTTTTCCAGCAGATCAATGGCGGCTTGCCAATTCGATTTTTGCGCGTAGATCTTGGCCTGGTACCAGTACGGATGCGGGATGTCGGGCTGCGCATATGCCCAGACGCCGGTCAGCATCAAGGCAAGATTCAACTCACCTTGCCCTTCAAACCTGAAAGTCGACTCGGCACTGCGAGCGGCGATCAGGTTCAGTAGGCGAGCTCCCAGGTATTGCCATTGGCGGGATTTGTGCTTATCTCGGAGGGACACCAGCCGATCGATCTCGGTGCGCCACCAGGCCATGTCACAGCTGCTTTTTTCGCGCAACAGTGAGAGCTCTCTGAAGGCGGTCAAGTACTTGGCGATGGCTTGCTGCTCATAGCCGAAGATCTTGTCGTTTTGGCGAGTGATCTTACGATAGTCCTTCGAGGTTTGGAGGCTGTCTTTTAGATGGAGGAGCTCCCCTTCGATGGATTGGTGCCATGGGAGTGCCTCGTCAATATGTTGCAGGGCGTAGTCTGGAAATCCCCACGCGCCCGCGTCTCGTAGGTGGCGAAGTTTCAGCTGGGCATAGCGCATTTCGGACGATGGTTGAAGGGCTTGGCCATGCACCCGTTGGAGTCTGAGGAGGGCCAGTTCAATGATGGAGGGAGGGGGCCATTGATGCCCAGCGTCAAAGATCAGACGGGCGTTGGCAATGCCCAGGGCCTGCAGACTATCGGCCACGACGGCGTGCTCCTGAAAGTTCATGTCCTTGATGCCCACCAGTCCGAGGTAGTAAAAGGACTGGCCCGGTTGGGGATGGTAGGAGGGATCGGGTGGATATCCGGCACCACAGCCGATCACGCCCCGGATTTTGTCTTCGGTCAGGGCCGCGATGGCCAGGGCTGCCCTCGATCCTCCGGAAAATCCCGCGGTGTACACCCGTTGCCGGTCAAAGGCGAGCCTCTGCTCGGTGTCTGCGAAGACAGCATTGGCCGCCTCAAAAAGGAGATCCCAGGATCCATTTTTGGCATTGTTCGAGCACACGAGTATGTACTGGTGTGCCCGGGCCGCCTCCACAAATGTTTCTATGCCCAGACGGCCACGCGCTCCGGGATCAACGATGTAGACGATCGGCAAGGCCGTGTGCCCATCATAGGCCGGGGGCAAGTACTGTGCATATGACTGACTGGCATCCGCTTGACATAAAACGGTGTCCACGATGATGTCCACCTCCGTGGCAGCCGGTAAAACACTCGGAACAGAAGCAAGGACCAGCAGTAGCCGTCGAAAATGTTGAGTGAGACCCAGCATAAATTGTTCTTCTGCAACTAAAATGGGCCGACCATGCGCAGATGATCGGCCCAGCAATTTTTTTTGGAGTGACTAAAGTGCGCTAAGGTGCTTATAGTGACCTAAAGTTGCACACTCAAGCTCACTCAAGCTCACTCAAGCTCACTCAAGCTCACTCAAGCTCACTCAAGTCACTCAAGCTCACTCAAGTCACTCAAGCTCACTCAAGCTCACTCAAGCTCACTCAAGCTCACTCAAGCTCACTCAAGCTCACTCAAGTCACTCAAGCTCACTCAAGTCAGTCAAGCTCACTCAACCTCACTGCTACCTCCTACTGGTCCCACCAGAATCTTTGCTGAAAGTCCGGCGCCGTGATGGGCACATTGGATTCATTCAGGTCGATCTCTGTCTGTGGGTATGGCAGCCTCCGGGGAATCTCGCCATTGTTATTAAAGGCATTATTGCCTCCGGGCACTGGCGTGAGATCAGGTAGACCCAAGCGTCGATAGTCGGTCCAAGTCTCCAGCCCATGCGAGTACAGGGCAATGTACTTCTGCTGGATGATCTGAGCCAACTGTGCGTCCGTGTCTGCGAGCGAGGCCAGGTCGCTATGCTGTGCCACATAATCTTCGTCGACCGAGCCGACGATTTTTTGCAAGGAGGCTCGAATGCCTTCGGCCAGGGCTTCCTGTGCAGCGGCGGCATCGCCATTGCCCATGAGCATAGCTTCGGCCTCGATAAATTTGGCTTCGGCATAGCTCATGTAGATCACGGGCGAATTAATCTTCGTGTAGAAGGTCCCCGAATTAAAAATTCGTATTAAATCCGGACGGCGTGCCGGGTGCGGGATTAAGCAAGGCAGCGCTACGCGGATCCGCCAGGTCTACGAGTAGATTAAAGAACTGGGGATCGATGTTAATGTTACCCCCTCGGTCCTGCGTAAACTGATATTGCGGATTGGCCTCGTTCGTGCTACTGCCAAAATTAAATTGCAAGTCATCCGCATTGGAAGAAAATGCATTCTCGAGTGCGCCTAGTGCCTGGCTATAGGCAGAAGCGTTCACCTTGCTTGTGTGCAGATAATATTTGGCCTTCAGCGCCATCGCAGCTTTCGCCCATGCACCGGTATTTCCTCCGTACATCAAGTCATCAGATCCAAGCGCCGGACCAGAGCCCGCGTCGCCCGTTAGTAGATTGATGGCTTCGTCCAGGAGACTGTGGATCGTACCATAGAGGTTTTCCTGCGTGTCATAGGCCGGAAAAAAACTCATTGTCTAGTCCTTGCCAAGCGGCAGTGTAGGGCACGTCCCCAAACATGTCGGTCAGATGTCCAATACCCATGGCGATCAAGACCCGCGCCATACCGGCGGTGTGGTTGGAGCCCTCGTCCTCTGCCTTCCGCAGGATCGTGATCAGCGGATTTAGCGAACTTTGATACATCCTTCGCCACACGCCATCCATGTCACTCGCCTTGACGAGGTATTTGTAATTGTCGAATTGTTGAGCGTTGATGCCCTGAAAATGCTGCATAAACAGTCCGTTGATGCGTACCATTTCTCCACCGATCGAAAAAGCTAAGCCGGCTTGTGCAGCAGGCGTGATCGCCTGGGCGGATACATCGGAAGGCAATGCCGGATTGACGTTGGTGTCGCCAAAGTCGCATGCACTGATGGCTACTACTGCAACGATGGCCAGGCATTTATATATCGTTCTCATAATAAATCTTCTATTATTTTATAATTAAAAGGAAATATTCAGCTTAGCTCCGTAGCTGCGTGTATTTGGATTATTGAAATAGTCGTATCCAAATACGTTGCTCGCATCACTGGTCAAGTTGGTCTCCGGATCAATACCGGTGTAATCCGTGATCAGGAATACATTTCTCGCATTCAGGGTCAGATTAATGCCCTCGATAAAGCTGTTGGCAAATATGCGCCGGGGCAAATCATAACTCAAGCTGATATCTCGCAAGCGGATGTAAGAACCGTCTTGTACGGTTAGTTCGTCCAAGTTGACAAATCCATAATTCTGATAGAAGTTGGTGCCGCCGTCGGTGCCACCCTTCACCACCTCGATATTATTGACCGTGCTGGTGGGGTTACCATTTTCGTCGGCTAATACGCCCGGGAATATGACCCGTTCATTTCGATCCAGGGTGGCAATACCTACACCAAAGTTGTTCAGTACGCCGGAGGTGCCATTGTAGACATCTCCTCCCTGACGAATGTCAAATAGGAATGAAAACTCCAGTCCCTTATAGGTAAATCCATTGCGAATACCTAGGGTCCAGTCTGGATTAGGATCGCCCACTTTACCATCGACGGGATCCTGCAGCGGCATGCCATCCAATGGGTCAATGACCATACGACCCTGGTCATCCCGCAAGAAGCGAGTACCATGGAATATGCCATAGGGTTCGCCCACCTGGATACGCTGGGTGCCAAACGGATCTATCGTGATCACATTCAGACCGGGTGCGATCTTATTAACGACGGACTTGTAGGTATTGAAATTCAGTCCCAGGCTATAGGAAAAATCTCCACTTCGTACGATCTCACCCGTCAGGACAGCCTCCAGACCTTTGTTTTCAATCTCACCAGTGTTAATGGCCCGTTGCAGGAAGCCGGAGGCGCGGGAGATGTCCACCAGGTTGATGACGTCTTCAGACAGTGCTCGATAGTACGTGACGTCTGCCACCAATCGGTTGTTAAACAATCTGAGGTCGACACCAAACTCGATGGTCGTTGTAAATTCCGGGCGCAGCTCCTCATTACCCAAGACGACATCGGGTATAAAAGAGTTGGTACCAAGGGCGGGGAAGATCACACCATTGGGGGTGGTCCATCCGTCGCGCACTCTTGCCTGCGCAAAACCGGTGGTTGTCAAACCAAATTGAGCATCATTACCCACTTTTCCGAAGGAGGCACGCAGTTTACCGTACGAAAGTATGCCACCCTCCATACCGAGTGTCTCTGTGAATGTCCAACCCACGGCTACGGCCGGATAGAAGAAGGAATTATTGGCTTTGGGCAGGGTAGAGGACCAGTCATTTCGTCCGGTCAGATTTACGAATACCTGATCTTTGTACGATAGTCGCAGATCACCGTAGACGCCGTAAAGCTGTCGCTCAGTGGGTCGCTCGACCACGCTAAAAGAGTTGGCACTGGCGGCATTAAAAAACCCTCTGGAGGCTAGTCCTTGTCCGTCCTCTCTTCGATTGTCCACTTTGTTCTGATAGTAGTTCCACCCGACGGTGGCATCCAATCGAAAGTCGTTGGACAGATCCTTATTAAATGTACCATACACATCGACGTTGAGGTCTCGACTATTGATCGCATGATTGACCACTTGACCCGCAGGCAGTGTACCTGAGCCGATGTCGTTGCGGAATTTTCTAAAGTCGCTGTACGTGTCTACGCCCAAACGGCTATGGACGGTAAATCCTTCAAAGAGATCATATTCGAGCTTGGCAAAACCAATAAAACGATTGACGTCATCTGTCAAGAAATTCTTGTAGACGGTCCAGTAGGGATTGTCATAAATCGCCCGGTCACCGAGTAGCCCCTCGATAGGCGCGGGGACGACCATCCTCAAACTGGTAGGCCAACGCATTGTCATCCGGATCATAACCGTTGCGATTGTCAAACGTGGGGGTCGTGCGTAGCAGACCCAGCATGACGCCAGATGTGTTTTGAGCCGTTTTGCGCTCGACGTCCACCCGAATTCACATAATTACCGGACAGCGTAGCGCGCATCTTTTCGGAAATATTCGCTCCGATGGTGGCTTTAAAGGAAGTCCGGTTAAACTTGGTGTTCGGAATAATACCGGTCTGATACATGTTGCCGCCGGACATAAAATAATTAATTACGGAAGTACCGCCGCTGACACTGACATAATTATTATTTGTAATGGCAGTTTCGAAGAAGTCGCCGGCATTGTCATAGGCATTGGCCACGTTGGCAGTGGCTCTGGGATCGTCTTTGTGCACGATCAGCCCATTGCGATCCCAAGGTGAGGCCTCACTGGCGTAACGCAGATCTGAGATGAGCGGTCCCCAGCTGAATCCCGTGAAGGAGCCCGTCATTGGACCCGCAAAGGTTGGCACACCGCCCGAAGGATTGCCTTGCGCATAGGTGCGTTGAAGTTCGGGCAGTTTGTTGACCCGGTCAAAGGTGATGGAACTGCTGACATTCACCCGTGGTTTTCCGTTGGTATCTCTACCTCGTTTCGTCGTGATCACGATGGCTCCATTGGCAGCTCGAATCCCATAGAGGGCCGTAGCGGCAGGTCCTTTGAGCACGGTCATCGACTCCACATCATCCGGGTTGAGGTCAATCGCTCGGTTTGAGTTATTTACACCGCCTGACCCCAGATCGCTCACGGCATCCTCCGGCGAGTCTGCAGACGTGAACGTACTGTTGTCAATGGGTATTCCATCTACCACGAAGAGTGGTGCATTACGACCGATGATGGTCTTGTTACCCCTAATTCGTATCTGTGCGGCCGCTCCAGCCGTACCACCCGAACTGGTGACCTGGACACCGGCGGCTTTACCCGCGAGCGCAGCTACCAAGTTGGTCTCGCCCGAGTTTCTCATCTCATCCGCCTTGACCGATTGGATCGAGTAACCCAGGTTGGATTTATCTGCGGTAATACCAATGGCTGTGACGACAATTTCGTCCAGGCTCGTCGCATTAAGCTGCAGCGTGACATTGAGATCTGTCAAACTGCCGACGGTGATCTCCTGACTTTCATAGCCAGTATAAGAGAAGACCAGTACCGACTCTTCCGAGGGTACGGTGATGCTGAACCTGCCGTCAAAGTCGGTGATTTCTCCCGAAGAGGTTCCCTTGATCAAGATATTGACCCCGATGAGGGGTTGATTACCATCTGCTCCCGTCACGACACCGCTGACGGTCCGCTGGGCCGACAACGACAGTGTACTGAGCACGATCATAAACGTAAATAGTGCTTTCATAGAAACGTGTTTTGATTAAAGACTTATTAATAGGGTCGAAGTAGTGCTTGTCTCTTTGTGGCTACGGGATCAAGCGCAACAACATCCAAGAATGTTATACGCCTGTTAAATTTGTTAAGCACTTGTTAAACGTTTCGAAAGGAATTATTCAAGGACCAATGCTGTAGGTGATAGGAATTATGAAGTTGACATGATGGAACGTGCAGTGAAATGGCCAGATTGTGAAGTGGTTCTGGAGGACTATTGTAGGCCTTTGCTTTGTTTGCGGGGGGATGTATTGTATCTGGTGTCTTGCTGAGGTCCTGTATTGTCGTAAAGGTAGATGCTGTTGATCCTTGGCGCCTTTGGCGCTGTTGCTATTGTGGGCCTTTGCTTTGTTTGGGGGGGGTGTATTGTATCTGGTGTCTTGCTGAGGTCCTGTCTTGTCGTAAAGGTAGATACTGTTGATACTTGGCGCCTTTGGCGCTGTTGCTGTTGTAGGCCTTTGCTTTGTTTGGGGGGGATGTATTGTATCTGGTGTCTTGCTGAGGTCCTGTATTGTCGTAAAGGTAGATACTGTTGATACTTGGCGCCTTTGGCGCTGTTGCTATTGTTGGCCTTTGCTTTGTTTGGGGGGGTGTATTGTATGTGGTGTCTTGCAGAGGTCCTGTCTTGTCGTAAAGGTAGATGCTGTTGATACTTGGCGCCTTTGGCGCTGTTGCTATTGTAGGCCTTTGCTTTGTTTGGGGGGTGTATTGTATCTGGTGTCTTGCTGAGGTCCTGTATTGTCGTAAAGGTAGATACTGTTGATACTTGGCGCCTTTGGCGCTGATACTATTGTAGGCCTTTGCTTTGTTGGGGGGGTGTATTGTATCTGGTGTCTTGCTGAGGTCCTGTATTGTCGTAAAGGTAGATACTGTTGATCCTTGGCGCCTTTGGCGCTGTTGCTATTGTTGGCCTTTGCTTTGTTTGGGGGGGTGTATTGTCTGTGGTGTCTTGCTGAGGTCCTGTTTTGTCGTAAAGGTAGATGCTGTTGATACTTGGCGCCTTTGGCGCTGATCCTATTGTAGGCCTTTGCTTTGTCTGCGGGGGATGTATTGTATCTGGTGTCTTGCTGAGGCCCTGTCTTGTCGTAAAGGTAGATACTGTTGATCCTTGGCGCCTTTGGCGCTGTTGCTATTGTTGGCCTTTGCTTTATTTGGGGGGGGTGTATTGTATCTGGTGTCTTGCTGAGGTCCTGTATTGTCGTAAAGGTAGATACTGTTGATCCTTGGCGCCTTTGGCTGTTGCTATTGTTGGCCTTTGCTTTGTTTGGGGGGGTCTTGTATCTGGTGTCTTGCTGAGGTCCTGTCTTGTCGTAAAGGTAGATGCTGTTGATCCTTGGCGCCTGACGGCGCTCAAGCATTAGCAAGATTAAGGTATTCTATTTTTTTAGAAATTATTATGACCGTTTTGAACCGAGGTGAGAAAGTTGTTAATCTTCACTCCTAGTTTCTTGAGTCTGCTATGCAGATTTATGTAGGTCTGCTTGTCCTGAAGTGAACCAGTCTCAAAGAGAATTTCCAGATGATCAATAGTCTCGTCATTTGATGAGAGGGCATAGATGATGAATCTAATATAACTCAAGTTTCGGCAGTAAAGGAATAAGAAAAAAAAAGGAGTTAAGTTACTTCTCTAAAATACAGTAAATCAGTATTTTAGAGTTGACAAAAGAAACAAAACTCCTTAATGAAAGATACAGATTTTTTCGAGGAAATACAATCAATTTTGATGTATTCTGGACAGATTTCGTGCGCACTATTTAACGATGTAGTGAATAGTTCTCTATCAGGGATCAAGGCACATCATCATGCTTTAGCCAGTCGAGATTCGGTGGTCAAGATGATGGTCTTGCTAAAGCTGTTGAAGATTGAGTCAATTGGGCAGTATTTTAGATCCGATTTAGGCAGGTTGATCCAATATGGCAAAGACGTATTCTATGGGATCAAGAATAGTCCGAGGATTAATTGGCGACAATGCTTGCTGAGACAAGCAAAGAGTTGTGATATCGAAGGCGAAGAAATATCACAAGACCATTCAAGGGCCGATCAGACGCGATGCTTTATTATAGATGATACCGACATGCCAAAGACGGGCAAGCGCATGGAACTATTAGGGCGGATCTATTCCCATGTGAAGGGCGGGTCCATACTGGGATATAAGGGGCTGAATCTGGCGTTGTGGACAGGTGCGACCCTGTTGCATCTTGACTTCTCCCTACATGGGGAGGCTGGGAAAAAGAAGGACCAGGGAATCAGGAAAAAAGATCGAAAGAAAAGATATGCTAAGAGGCGGGATAAGAATAGTCCAGGATGTAAAAGGACATCAGAATACTTTGAGAAGAAGACACTGGTAGCCGTACAAATGCTGAGACGAGCTATCAACAAAGGGTTCAGAGCCTCCTATATACTGGTAGATTCCTGGTTTTTTAACAGGTCATTGGTGGAAGCGGCGGTAAGCCATGGGATCCATTTGATTAGCCGGCCGAAGAACAATAATTGGAAGTATATATTGAAGGGGAATCCCCGTACTATTTCCAGCCTATCCAACAAGTTTCGATCGTTGAACTCCAGAAAATATTGGACAGAGATGGGCCTATATTACGGAGGATTGACTGTAGAGTTCCAGGGTCACCTCCTCCAATTATTCTTTTACAAAGAGAACAAACGAGGTAGCAAATGGGAGGTTATTGCCACGACCAATCTAAAAATTGGAGCCAAAAAGGCTTATCAGATTTACCAGAATCGGTGGAGCATCGAAGTGTCTTACAAGGAACTCAAGCAACATTTGAAATTTGGCGCTTGTCAAAGCAGAGACTTTGACGCCCAAATCGCTGATGCTACCCAATGCCTGCTGGCCTATAATTTCTTGTCAAAATATAAGATGATTCACCATTATCAAACCATCGGCGGTTTATTCAAAGAGATCTCACGCAACTGGCTCAGTCCCACTCTCATGAATAGATTTTGGAACAAAGTAATGGGCCTAATCCGAAAACTTGCCCGATTCGTAGACCTGCCCATCAACATCCTGCGCGATAATCTACTGCGGAAGGATGAATTCTACTCCAAATTTGAGAAACTGTCCCTAGCATTTACTACCGAAACTTGAGTAATATAATCTTGCTTGTATCTCCTCCGGCCATATCCTTCAACAATATTAGAGCGAACACTTTTGATAGATCGTCTAATCTGCCGCCCCTCCTCATACATTTCGAATCGAGGAAGATCCAGAGTTAGTCGATGTATTTCTGCTGACAAATCCCTGGCCATTTGCCATATTTCCAATTTGCGATAACCCGACTTGGCTGGCGCAGGGGTAGAAATCGACAAAATTGATCTTTTTTCAGCCTTTCGGACAATTTAACGGGTTGATTATCAGTGTTTGGTTTGTTGGGATCTCATTTGTAGTGAGGTACGGTACTTGTATATGTGCGCATGGCTCCGTACCTTTACTCACATGTTTATTAGGGAGGTCAAAAAGCAACGTAGCAAAGACAGTAAGATCTTTTTCCAGTATACTCTAGCCCAGGCGGCCAGGGTAGATGGCAAAGTAAAGCAAAGGGCTATTCTATATCTGGGATCTGATCCCTTGCTTAGAGATAAACAGAACAGAAATGTTGTCCTCAACATTTTGAAGTCCAAGATATTTGGCCATCCGGAATTATTTCCTGAGAGTCCGGCAAAGCCTTTGCTTGACCTGGCACTTTTTTACTATGAGAAGTATTGTATTAAATATCAGCAGGCTGAGCATCCCCCTACATCGATCCCCCCTGCCCCTGCCAAAGCAGAGTTTCACAACGTTGACCTCAAAGGGTTGGAAGTTGGTGATGTGAAGACCTTTGGAGTGGAGCACCTTTGCAAGCAAGTACTTGACAAGCTACAATTAGAACAATGCATGCGGTCGGTTGGCATGACCCAAAGTGAAATTCGCAAAGCTTTGATCAGCATTGCGGCCCGAGCGATTTTCTGTTCTTCGGAGCATAAGACCGCACAAATCCTCCAGATGAATAGTGAGCTGGCTGCTTGCTTCGGTCACCATCAAATAATTACACATAAACAACTGTATGCCATATCTGACCTGCTTTACAAGCATAGGGAATCCATAGACCAGTTTTTATACCATCGCATTACTGATATGTTTGACCTCAATGATAAGCTGGTTATTTTTGATATCAGCAATACTTACTTTGAATCACGTAAAGATCATAGTAAGATTGCCAAGTATGGCAAGAGTAAGGAGAAAAGAAATGACTGTCCATTGGTTGTTTTTACCGGCGTTATTAATGCGCAGGGCTTTATCAGACACTCCAGAATATACGAAGGCAACACACCAGACACTGGTACTTTGTCTGATATGATTGAAGATCTAAAGAAATATTCTCCTTCCAGGCCGGATCAAACAATTGTGATAGATGCCGGTATTGCTACTGAAGACAACCTAACTATGGTGAGGGAAAAAGGGTATAAATACGTTTGCGTCTCTCGAAAGCGACTAAAAGATCACCCTGTGGAGGAGTCTAGCTCGAAAATAATTCGACTTACCGATAGACAAAAGAATCAAGTGGAACTAGCCATCTTTCAGCCCCAGGGTTATCCGGATACCTGGATGTACGTGCAAAGTGAGGCCAAAAGGAAAAAGGAGCAATCCATGCACACCAAACTCAAGCAACGGTATGAACAAGATCTGAGTGTTATCCAGAAAGCTATTTTTACCAAAGGGGGCACTAAATCCATCAACAAGGTATGGGAGCGTATTGGAAGGGCGAAACAGAAACACAACCGTATTTCCTCTAGATATGTCATCAAAGTTGCCCAAGAAAATGGAGTCGCTACCCAAATCACCTGGTCTGAAAAATCAGATCAAACTAAGGACGATAAAACCAATGGCGTCTACTTTATCAGAACGAATTATGACAATCCTTCTGAATCTAAATTGTGGGATATATATAATACCATCAGAGAAGTGGAAGCTACCTTTCGCTGCCTAAAGTCAGATCTAAACATCAGGCCGGTGTACCATCAAAAAGACCAAAGAATTGAAGCTCATATTTATCTTACCATTCTTGCCTACCAGTTAGTCAATACCATCAGGTATATGCTCAAAAATGCTAATCTCAACTACGACTGGAACAATATCGTTAGGATAATGAATACCCAAACCATTCAAACTGTTGAACTGCCTACTGACAAAAAAGTCATTCACCTACGTAAACCCTCTACCCCCATCAACGAAGTCCGCCAAATCTATAATGCCACCGGCACCAACAACACTCAGACTGCTCTGAAAAAATATGTAGTGTACCACTGATTTCCTATCTCATTGGTTTTCTGAAACTTACGTGTGAGCTTAGCCAAGTCGGGATAACTCATATCCTACGAAAATATAGATTTCGATCATACACAGGATCAGCCAGATCAAAAGAAATGACCATCAGCGAAAAACTCCCTGGAGGCCAGGCAAGAACTGACAATAGTATCAAGAGCCGTTAGGCTCCAAGCATCCCCAGGATCGACAGTATCAGAAGAAATGGCCAGCCGCTAGAAGCTCCCCTAGATGCTAAACATAATTCTGACAACAGCATCAAGAGCCGTCAGGCTCCGAGTATCCCCAGGATCGATAGTGTCTAACAAGCCGCGAAAAGTTCCCTGAAGGCCAGGCAAGAACTGACGATAGTATCAAGAGCCGTCAGGCTCCGAGCATCCCCAGGATCGATAGTGTCTAACAAGCCGCGAAAAGTTCCCTGGAGGCCAGGCAAGAACTGACGATAGTATCAAGAGCCGTCAGGCTCCGAGTATCCCCAGGATCGACAGTGTCTAACAAGCCGCGAAAAGTTCCCTGGAGGCCAGGCAAGAACTGATGATAGTATCAAGAGTCGTCAGGCTCCGAGCATCCCCAGGATCGACAGTGTCTAACAAGCCGCGAAAAGTTCCCTGGAGGCCAGGCAAGAACTGACGATAGTATCAAGAGCCGTCAGGCTCCGAGTATCCCAGGATCGACAGTGTCTAACAAGCCGCGAAAAGTTCCCTGGAGGCCAGGCAAGAACTGACGATAGTATCAAGAGCCGTCAGGCTCTGAGTATCCCCAGGATCGATAGTATCTTCTCAATCTCGCAGCAAAGTCAAACTAGAAATGGCTGGCAAAGTGCTCACACGAAAAAAAAGGTACCAAGCAGCGGCCTGATACCTTTTATTAATTTCTCGGATCAAATCGCTGATTACAATTCAATCGGCAGTTTGACCATGGTTTTGTCCCAGGCTACTACAAGATTGACGGTATTGCCATCGGCTTTCTCGAATACCATAGAGAGCGCCTCGACCTCCGAGGGCGCGCTGGTCACGGGAACGCTGAGGCTAGCTACGTTTTTTTCGTCATCGTGGTTTGCCGGACCCCAGGAGGGAATATTTTTATGCACGACAAAATCCCAGGCATTTTCATTCACTTTGGCCATCAGACCATAGGTGCCCGCTTTAACATCCTTGCCGCCGATTTTCACGTCATCAAAGAAGGTGATTTCAGTGGTCTCATTGGCACCCAATCGCCAGGGCTCACCGTATTTTATCAGCTCGCCAAATATTTTTCGACTCTTCTTCTGCGGCCGGCTGTAGACGACACGCACCTTGGGTTGGTTCGCTTCCAATTCTTCCTCCTTGAGGAAATTGTGAAATCTGGACATACTGGGGTACTGGGCCAGATCCATCGGGCTGGCGTCATCATTGGGCATGTATGCAGGATTCAGGCCGATGGGGAGCATAGCGCGTGTTTGATCCCATTCAAAGATCATTTTACACTTGTTGTCACCCAATTCCTTAAATCCGATGGCAAAGGATTCTCTGGTGGTCGCTGTGTGCGTGACATGAGCCACTGCGCGAACGATATCTTGCGAGGCATCTCGATTGGCGGAGCCGCCGATATGTCGTTGCTTGGAGATCTTGATGATCCAGTGATTGGGATGGACCTCGGCAAACATCGTGTAAGTGCCGGCCGGTACAAACGTGCCACCAATTTCTACCGGGCTGTAAAAGCGTACTTCGGTAGCTTCGTTGGCGCCCAGTCTCCAGTCCTCACCATAGGGAACGAGTCCGCCGAAGATGACACGATCTTTTTTCTTGGGACGGCAGTAGAGGACTTTGATCTTTAAGTCTTTCTGTTGGTCTTCGTCCAGGTAGTTGTTGAAGGCAGCGCTGCGTGGGAAATTAGCTGCATCCATCGGGCTGGCATCCAGATCCGGAAACTCCAAGTCCTGTGCGGTCAACGTACAGACGCCCAAGAGCAGCATGCCAAAAAACAAGGTGATTTTCGTTGAATTCATAAGTTGTCAAAAATTGTTGAGGCGTCAAATCTAAGACTAATTTCCCGTGATCCGGGACCCTATTGGCCGTCTGTGACCGGCTTTTCGTCGAATGTTTGTTATGGAGTTGTTAATATGACGTCCAAACAGTTAGGGTCCAGCGGGATAACGTGGTCAGCGGACTCCTGGTCGGCCACCCCTGATAGTCCCCTTTTTTGCCCATCTTTATGTGAAAGCGATATAGCAACAAAGATGGCAGATCGATACATGAGTATGCAGGTGCTGAAACACCTGCTCTTCGAAGTGCACCAGGCGACAGCGCTCTGCGAATACGAGCGGTTTCAGGACTTTGATCGGGAGAGCATGGGCATCCTGCTGGATAGTTTCAAATCCTTTGCTGACCAGGACCTCTTTCCTTACTACAAAGAGATGGACGACAAGCCGGTGACGTTCACCGACGGGCAAGTACAGGTCCATCCGCAGATCCGCCAGACCATCGCCAAGTCCGCCGAATTGGGACTGATCGGCTGCGGATTTGATTATGAGCGGGGTGGGATGCAGTTGCCGGCCATATTGTACTATGCCATACTGCACATCCTGGACAGTGCAAATAATAATGTGACGGGCTACACCACGCTGACCGGCGGAGCCGCTAATCTCATTGTCACCTTCGGGTCAGAGGAATTGATAGCGACCTACGTCCCACCGATGATCGAGGGTAGGTGGATGGGCACGATGGCCCTTACGGAGCCACAAGCCGGCAGTTCTCTTTCGGATATTACGACCACCGCGTATCCGCGTCCGGATGGGAGCTATCTGATCAAGGGCCAGAAGATCTTTATCTCCGGAGGCGATCATCAATACGGGGAAAACTTTGTCCACCTCACCTTGGCTCGCATCGAAGGGGCGCCGGCCGGCACCAAAGGTATTTCGCTCTTCGTGGTGCCCAAGTTGCGACCAACGCCCGATGGATCGCTGGTGCATAATGACCTGGTCACCGCCGGTGAGTTTGAAAAACTGGGACAGCGAGGTTATGTGACCACCCACCTGGTCTACGGCGAACAAGACAACTGCCTGGGCTGGCTTGTCGGAGAGCCCCATCACGGGCTGAAGTATATGTTTCAAATGATGAATGAGGCCAGGATCTCGGTGGGTACCTCTGCCGCCTCCATGGCCACCGCCGCCTACTATGCCTCCCTGCAGTATGCCAATGAACGTCGACAGGGTAGGGTGCTCGGACGGTCGGGCAAGAAGGATGTGCGGCAAGAGCAGGCATTCATTGCGCGACATCCGGATGTGAAAAGAATGCTCTTGCTCCAGAAATCAGTGGTCGAAGGATCGATCAGCCTGGCACTGGAATGCGCTCGCCTGGCTGACCTGCATGCGGTCGAGTCCGACGCCACCGCCGAAGATGCCCTGGACCTCCTAGAACTATTGACACCCGTGGTGAAAGCCTACCCTTCGGAGATGGGCCGGGTGAGCATCAGCAATGGTCTCCAAGTATTGGGGGGCTATGGATTTACCAGTGATTTTATTTTGCAGCAATACTATCGCGACGTTCGGATTACCTCGATCTATGAGGGCACGACCGGCATCCAGGCCCTGGATTTGCTCGGCCGGAAAGTGCCGATGAAAGGAGGCAGAAGTTTGACCCTACTCTTGGAGGCCATCCAGACCACCATCGACCAGGCGAAGGACGTGGAGCGCCTCCAACCCTATGCAGCGCAACTCGCTGAGAAAGTAGCGCTGCATGATCAGGTACTGAGGCACCTGGGGCAGTATGCCGCCAGCGGTGATTACGAAAGATATCTGGCCGATGCCACGCCCTACCTTGAGTTCTTTGGTACGATGACGGTGGCCTGGCAGTGGCTCAAGATGGCGGCGGTATCCCATCAGTTGATCCTGGAGGACAGGGGTAGCTACACCACCGAGTTCTACCAAGAGCAGGTAGACACCATGCGGTTTTTTTATAAGTATGAACTTCCCAAGATGACCGGACTGGCCGAGACCCTGCTCAACCCGGAGACATTGACCTTGGCCAAGCGTGAGGGGGTAGCCCAAGAAAATCGGTAAATCCATGAGTCATCGCATTAAGCCCATGTTTGATCTGTCCGGACGAGTGGCGGTGGTCACCGGGTCCAGCAAGGGCATCGGAGAGAGTATTGCCCGAGGCCTGGCTGAGTTTGGCGCAAAAGTGGTCATCAGCAGCCGCAAGCAAGAGGCGGTGGACGCCTTGGCGCGAAATTTTGAAGGTCATAAACTGGAGTGCAAAGCTGTCGCCTGCCACGTAGGTAAGCTAGAGCAAAGACAGGCATTGGTGGAGGCAACGATGCGGGCGTACGGTCGCATCGATATTCTCGTCAACAATGCCGCGATCAACCCGCATTACGGTCCGATCACCACCTTGGAGGATGCCGCCTACGAGAAGACACTGCAGGTCAACACGGCGGCTGCCCGGCAGTTGAGCAATCTGGTCTACCCGATCATGAAAAATCAGGGCGGGGGCAGCATCATACATATTAGCTCGATCGAAGGGCTCAACCCCGGTAAAGGTATGTCGGCCTACAGCATAAGTAAAGCCGCATTGAATATGCTTACCAAGGCGCAGGCCCGGGAGTGGGGCTCGGCAGGAATCCGGGTGAATGCCATTGCCCCGGGATTGATCAAAACCAAATTTAGCGCGGCCCTCTGGCAGAATGAGCGCATTGCGGCACATGTCAAAACCAATGTGCCGGCAGGAAGAGCCGCAGACCCCGATGAAATGGCGGGCCTCGCCGTCTTTCTGGCCTCCGATGCCGGATCTTATTGCACGGGAGCAATTTTTGTTGCGGATGGCGGATTTAGCATCGCCAGTGCCCTCTGACCAGGCCTCCCCAAGCCAAAACTTGGACGATTATGAACACGAACAAACAAATCATACTAGCTCGGAGAGTCGTAGGTCTGCCGACGGAGGACGTATGGCGCCTGGAGGAGCAGCCTGTTTCCCCGCCGGCGGAAGGACAAGTCCTAGTGAAGATCAAATATGTTTCTCTCGACCCGGCCATGCGCGGCTGGATCGATGATCGACCCTCCTATTTGCCACCAGTGGAACTGGGCGCCGTCATGCGCGCCGGTACGGTGGGCGAAGTGGTACAGTCTCGACATCCGGAGTATCGGGTCGGCGATCATCTGCTCGGCACTGGCGGTGTGCAGCAGTATGTCACCACGGATGGCCGGGGCTGGATCAAGGTCGATGCGACCCTGGCAACCGCTGCCCCTCTTCCTGAGTGCATTGGGTATGACGGGCCTCACCGCCTACTTTGGTCTGCTCGATATCGGTAAGCCATCGGCGGGTGAAACCGTCCTGGTATCAGGTGCGGCAGGTGCGGTAGGGAGCATTGTCGGACAAATCGCCAAGATCAAGGGCTGCCGTGCCGTGGGAGTCGCGGGGGGTCCGGAGAAATGCCAACATCTGCTCGACTTAGGCTACGATGCCGCCATCGACTATAAGAACGAAGACGTGCGCGCCCAACTTTCGGCGCATTGTCCCAGCGGAGTAGACATCTACTTTGACAATGTAGGTGGGGAAATACTCGATCTGGCCTTAGCCAAACTGAATCGCAACGGTAGGGTCGTACTCTGTGGTGGAATTAGCCATTACAATGCCACGAGTCGGATCAAGGGCCCCAGCAATTATCTTGCCCTGCTGAGAAATCGGGGCCGGATGGAGGGCTTCATTGTGTTGGACTACGTCCGTTCCTTTGCCGAGGCCACCGCGGAGTTGGCCGGCTGGCTGAAGTCGGGAAAGATTAAATCACGAGAACATATTGCCACGGGCATTGAGCAATTTCATGAGACATTTCTACGCCTATTTGATGGCAAAAAAAAGGGTAAACTTATTTTGAAGGTAGACGAATAATGCGGTAGACATGGAGCATCTCATCGTATCTAGAAAGAAGGACTATGCCATCGTACAACTCAGTAGGGGCAAGGTCAACGCTATCAATCACGCGCTGGTGATGGAAATCAGGGAGATGTTTCGTGAACTGGCGTCGGATGCCGAGGTGCGAGGGGTGATTATCACCGGTCAACCCCACTATTTCAGTGCGGGTTTAGACTTGATCGAAATGCAGCGATATGACCTGGCGCAGATCCGTGCCTTTTGGACGGATTTCATGGCCATGATGACCGACTTGGTTCTATTTCCCAAGCCGACCATTGCCGCTATCAGCGGATATAGTCCGGCGGGTGGGGCGGTCATTGCCATCACCTGTGATTATCGGATGATGGCTGCCGGAGATAAATATCATATCGGCCTCAATGAAGTGGCGCTGGGTGTCCCTATTGAAGAGAACATCTTTGACGTCTATAGCTTTTGGCTAGGACGAAAGAAGGCTTACCAAGCACTGCTGCAGGGGAAGTTATTCTCCGTCGCGGAGGCGCTGGAGATTGGTCTCCTGGATGAGGTGCACGAGCTGGAATCGTTGCTTGCCAAGGCAGAAGAGCGGATGATGCACTTGCTCAAAGCCAACGACTATATCCTGCGGGATGCAAAGCAAAAGATGCGGAGAGCACTGGTAGCTGACGTGAGCCGGGACATGAGCGCGTCTATCTCCCTGCGGGCTCGTCAGTGGATGTCACCTGAGTTTCAGGCGATGCTCGCGCAGATTGTGGATCGAATCACTTCAAAAAGTAAATGATGTCAAGCAAAGCGTATCACACCACATTTGACAGGATCAGCGATCTGGAGCAGAAAGTAGGAGAGGAGCTGGGTATATCCGGTTGGCGTACGGTGTCTCAAGAAGATATTAACACGTTCGCGGAGCTGACCGATGATCACCAGTGGATCCATCTGGATGTAGAGCGTTGTAAGCGGGAATCTCCTTATGGTACGCCGATCGCTCATGGGTACCTGGTATTGTCCTATGCCTCCGTCTTTTTGCGCGAATGTTATCGCGTGGCAAATTGTTCGATGGCCATTAACTACGGGTTGGACAAGGTGAGATTTATCAACGCAGTGAAGGCCGGCAGTCGCCTGCGAGCTCGGGTGACGCTCACCAAGTATTTGCCTCTACCTAATGGTGCCAGGTTGTTTCTCGAGGTGGCCATGCAAATCGAGGGCGAGGAACGCCCCGCCTGCGTGGCGATTGCCATTGGGCAGTTGTACGAGTGAGGCACGTTTACCACGCCGTCACCTCTCCGTCCCATCGGCGTTAGATCTTGTCAATCTCGATGATCATGCCCAGGACGTTCTTTTGCCTGGTCTGACAGTCAAACGATACGGAACCATCGACATCAAAGTCGCATTCTGGGACAAAGTCGTCGACGAGGCTTTCGACCATACGCATCATGTAGCTGGGATTTCTCGACGAATTTATTTTGCGATTGACAGCGTGGTAGTCCAATGGCTTCTTGCTTACGACCAGGGCTATATAATCTCGGCTACCCACGTCGTCAGGGGTCATCGAATAGTCCCTCGGGAAGAGGCGTGTACCAGTGATGCCGCAGTAGGCGCTGTGCTTCTGTGTGTACGGGAAAAGCACATAGCTGGAGCCATTGGTCTCCATGCCAAAGATGTAAGTATAGCATTCCACGGAGTTGGTGATCGCCAGTTTAAACTTGCTGCCTTTGCGCATCGGCCGGCTGGTGCGAAAAACGATCTCCTCGGTCTGCCGTAATGGGATGACCTGCTGGCTCTGGTTGTCCACCAAGGCAAATCTGACCTGGACCCGATCCGCATCGTACTGCTTGGTGCGACCTTCCGGGTACAGTCCATAGGCTTCGCGAACAAACTGGCTAAAGTCATTGTATCGGATCCAGGCGTAACCACCTTCGCCCCATTGGGTCCCCCAGCTGTTCATCACCTGAAATGCTCCGCCAGCCACCTGATCGTCATAGCCCACCAGACACATCGCATGGCCGCCTAGGCCCGTGCCCCGGTAGTCGCTGCTGGTGGGCGTCCAAATGCGACGGCCCAGCATATTGCGCTGAAAGCTCTGTCCTACCAGCATACCGATCACCACGGGCGCCCCCTGAGCCAGGTGCTGCTTTACCGCCTGGATATCGGTGCCATAATTGGATGCCCCCTGTGAGAGTCGGGTATAGCCCTTGATCCGGTACTGCGAGGCCTCGCCCCGATGCTCCGGCTCGGGCAAAATTTGGCAGGTCTGATCGGTGTAGCCAAAGGATCGAAATGGAACCGAGCCGATATTCTTCATGGCTTCCATCGCATCCCGGAGCAGCGCTCCCTGGCACCGCGGCAGAGCGATCTGATTGTACAGAAAGGATGGGCTGAAGGCAATCTGGTCGGGGTCCTGACCTTGGGCCTGTGCATAGGAGATAGTGCGGGCCCCGTAGGCACTTGCCCAGCCGCTGCAAGAGCCCTGCCGACCTTGGTGCAGGACGCTAGGCGCAAATGACTGGAGGTCAACACTACGGGGCAGTCCTGCCGAGCCAACCGCCAAGGACTCATACACCAACGCCTTGTCGTATTCTCCTTCGTTCAGCTCCGCTCCAAAGGAGAATGCATCAGTGCCCGCACTGTATTCGAACGGGCCTGTGCCTTCTGCATAGTCGAGATAGTAGCTCCGCACCACAAAAAAGATCCCGAGGACAATGACAATCGGTATGAGCCACTTGGGCTTCTTGATGATGGCGTAAAGGGCTAGGAGAATCCAGGCGAGCGGCAGGCGCGATCGACGTCTGGGTTCTCGTGGCTGATCGGGATTGGGTCTGGAGGGCTTGCGAGGATCTTGAGGCTGATCCCTTTCCATTCGAACCGGCATGTGTCTAGAAATTAGATCTGGCTGTCAAGGTAGTGAATCTCGCCAAGTGCGTTTGCAAGATTTGGCCCTATCGGGGAAGTCAGCATTGACTATCTTTCTTCTTTGAAGCCAAACACTTTTAGTCTCATGAAAGCTGTACAATGCCACGCTTTTGGACCGGTGGATCAACTGACGGTTGACCAAGTGCCTGGGCCGCAACCTACGGGAAGGCAGGTGCTTATCGATGTCCGCGCGGCCGCGGTCAATTTCCCGGAGGTGCTCTTGGTCAAGGGCCTCTATCAAAACCGTCCCGACTTTCCCTTCATACCCGGTGCCGAAGCTGCCGGTGTGGTCTCGGCGCTCGGGCCGGAGGTACGTGATTTGAAGGTTGGCGATCAGGTAGCCACCCAGATGCGGGTAGGGGCTTACGCCGAAAAGATCCTGGCCGATGAACGATTGTGCCATGTCTTTAGCCAAGCGAGTTTTGAAGCGGCAGCCTCCTTCCTGGTGACCTATGGCACCTCTTATCATGCGCTCAAGGATCGAGCGCGCTTGCAGCCCGGCGAGACGATCTCGGTGCTGGGCGCAGCCGGGGGCGTGGGACTGGCGGCCGTGGAGCTGGCCAAAAAGATGGGAGCTACGGTCATCGCATGTGCCTCGACTCAGGAGAAGCTCGATCTGTGCAAATCGTACGGGGCAGACCACCTGGTCAACTACCGGGAAACACCCTTGCGAGAAGCCTTGGGCCAGATTCTAGGTAAGCGAGGACCGGATGTAATGCTTGATCCGGTGGGGGGAGACTATGCTGAATTAGGGGTGCGTTCAATGGCATTCGGTGGCCGCTATCTGGTGGTTGGATTCACGGCCGGCAACATACCTAAGATACCGCTCAATCTGCCGCTGCTCAAGGGCTGCTCGCTGGTCGGTGTCTTTTGGGGACGGTTTCTGATGGAAGATCCCACCACGGCCCGGGCAAATCACGATGAGCTCATGGCCTGGATCGATGCAGGCGAACTCCGACCGCATATCCAACGATCATTTGCACTGGAGGAGGCCGTACAAGCGCTGCAGTGGGTGGAAAGTCGAAAAGTCATGGGAAAGGTTGTTTTGATCCCTAGTAGCGTTTCGCATTAGATATGTTGAATAATTCTAATAGGATTTTTGTTCGCAGATGAGGCATGACCGAACGATCTCGTAGCGTCGAGCATGACAATGCGAGAAGTGAGGGAACCGCCACAGCGGGGTGGGTGGCTAGCCGTGTGCTATGGCAAGGCTTTGCAACGAAGTATGCGGACCAAAGACATTAGGAATTGGCAATAAGATTTAATGCGAAACTCTACTAGATTTGTACCGCACTTAGCCGAAGTGCTCCAGCCAGCGAGACAAAAACACATTGTAGACTTGATACACAGGTTTGGCCGTGGGCGCATCGCGTGTAGCATAGATCAACTGATCGTCTTCCCAATGATCGCAGCGACTGACGCACGGTGCTATGAGAACCAAGATTATACCTGGAGATAAATCCGGAGGAGGTAGGGGCACTGACCTTCCCTGCTTGGCCAATGGCCGAAAGTAGTTTCCACTGGGCACGACTGAGGATGGATCGATAGGTGTGGAACACCGCCTCGTGCTCTTTTAGCAATTGATATTTGACTCGCTCAAGATCCGCTTTCTCGACGGATTTGGAAGTCATGCTGTAGAGCCTTTGGCAGACGGTCTGGGTGTAATAGGTGTGTCCTTTTGTCCAGTCGAGGATATCGTCCACTATACTGGAGCTGATGCTTCGCAAGCCCTGCTTGAAGTGGAAGATGATGAATTGATGATAGGCGTCTGGATCAATTTTGCCGAGCGGATAGAGTTGTGTGGTATTGAATAGCGCTTTTTTTGGTGATCCAAATAACTCCATGAGCATATGTTGCTCGCTCCCGCTGAAGAGAAAGGTCAGATTGGGCATCTGCTGAAGATGCTTGCGAAGCGAGGCTGCGATCAGAGAATCTCCGTACGATTCGATCTGCTGAAATTCGTCTATTGCCAATACGACCTGTCTTTTGACGGTAGAACCAATCATGCCAAATAAGGTGTCCAGGCTGATCTTGACGTCCTCGCTATCTCTGATCTCCAATCGGACACTGGGATTTCCTGTGAGATTGTCCACGCTGATGGCTGGACGGTAGCGGCCAAAGAACTGACTGACTTTGCCAATCAGCGAGCTTCTGCGCTCTACCGTCGGCAGGACCGCCGAGACGAGTGCATTTACAAAGGCAGCCTCATCTTTGGTGTCATAGATGTCCACATAGATCGGCAGGTATTTTCGGGGTCTTTTTCGGAGTGTGTAAAAAAGGTGATGGATCTGGCCGGTCTTACCCATCCTCCGTATCGAGTGCAATGTGATACTATGGTGACCGTCTACGGAATCCCATAGCTCTTGGGTCTCTCGCTCTCGATCACAGAAGTAAAGGGGAGAAATATATCCGACATTTAAGAATGGATTATCCATTAGCCCAGGGCAACTAGCCCGGCAAAGGTACGACCTAGGGTGAGATGACGCAATACATATGATGTAAAATATATGACATAAATTATATGATATAAAATATGCCATTCATGCCAGTAATGAAATTTCACCTGGGACTTAATCAAGGTTTAGGGTTAGGATACCAACACTGTCTGGGGAGATTCAATCACTTATGGGAGGGGAGTGATGGCTATTTGACCATCGTGTTCCGATGCCAACACGAGATCCGCACTCTTGCCGACCTCAATGCTGCCCGTGCCGGGGAGGCTCTTCGTGCCTTCAAAAATACCAAGCAGCCGGGCCGGATTAGCCGAAAACATTTGTGAAGCTCGTCGTAGGGCCAGGTCCAGAGACAAGGCTTCGTGCCGCCGATGCCATACGCCTGGCATGGACTGGCACAACCAACGAACGACATTGGCAAAGCCCCTGCTGGAATTTAATACACTGCCAAACAACGTATTTTCCGAACCCAGCATCTGCAGATATTCGCCATTGTCACTGACAGCCCCGGCAAGACCAAACAATTCAAATTTCTTGAGATCAGACAGCCCATTGGCAAACATGCTATCCGTAATCATAATAACCCGATCATATCCCTTCCTCGCGATGATGTCACGCACGTACGATGGGTCCACGTGATAACCGTCGCATATAATCTCCAGGTACACCCCGTCGGATCGGAGCATCATTTCCTCCGCACCTCCCCTCCGAAAACTCTTCTTTGAGCTGCGGCTGGGGCCATTGAGAAAATGCACACTAAGCTGCAGACCTGCATCAACGGCAGCCGCAAACTCATCGCCATAGGCACCGGTATGTCCACCAGCGATAACCATGCCCTGCTCAGAAAGTCTTCGCGTGAGGCTCCACGCGGCCTCACCATGTTCCGGAGGTAGGTTAACCACCTGAAGCCTTCCTCCAGCAGCCGCTTGCAGCCGATCGACCACATCCGGATCCACCTCATAAAAAAAGGCAGGATTCTGGGCACCGGCAAAAGTGGGGTCCTTCAGAAAGGTGCCTTCGAGATTGATGCCGTAGACCAGTGACCGGTGCACGGGATGATCGCTTAGATAGCGGTCCAGTACCTCAAAGGCAAAGACCAGCTTTTCCAGCGGTGCCGCCATCGTGGTCAGCAAGACGCGGGTGACGCCGTGCGACCGGTAGTGCTCCAGGGCGGCAGACAGGCCTTGCCTGATGGCTGTCTCGGTGCGCTCAAATCCACCTGTGTCGGGATTAAACTTTCCGAAGGAAAAATCGTAGCCCGCGGCCCCGTGATTGTGGATATCTATGAAGCCCGGAAGGATATATTGATGCGTGGCGTCGATGGTCTGCTCCTCGCCCTCCGGGATGATCACACCGCCAATCTGCGTGATTACTCCGTCTTCAAGGAGCAGGTCAGCAGCATAGACTTCGTCGGGTCCTACGATCTTACCACCCCGGATGATCTTTCGCCCTGTCATTTCCCGTACTGTAGCAATAGCCAGGCGCAGAAGATCAGTCCTGCCACGAAAACCCAAGCCCACAGAA
Source organism: Saprospiraceae bacterium (assembly GCA_965223165.1). Taxonomy (GTDB): domain Bacteria; phylum Bacteroidota; class Bacteroidia; order Chitinophagales; family Saprospiraceae; genus JABDMH01. The sequence continues at coordinate 76,202 of CBDCVQ010000006.1, forward strand.
ATCCAACCCAATCTTCCCGGTAGCGCTTGCCAAAGTTTGCCCATCGTTCTTTGCCAAACCATCCCGGCAGATCCACCAGGAGTAATGCCTGACCATGGGCGGCTGCCAGTGGTTCGTCCGAGCCCTCCGGAATATCCTTGGACGTCAGCTTGTGCAGTCGGTCAAAAAAGAGGGCAATGGCTGCGGCCGGTTCTGCCTCGGTCAACTTACTTACCAGATACAGCGTGCTAAACCCGGCCAACATGGCCCAGCCAAAGGGGGCAGGCGTCCACTTGTAGATCAATTGTAGCGAGCCCTGATCCAGGTAGTTGAGCAGATAATAAGCGACAAAGGCAACGATGACCGAGCCGAGTGCTCCATGCCTATTAGCTCCTTTCCAAAGAATACCGCCAAAGATCATGATGCCCATAAAGGCAGCGATCGTTTCCGTGAAAAGGAAGGCGGACAATACGTTTTTGATTGTCAAAGCAAAGATGACGCCCGACATCGTCAACAGTAGCCCGGCCAATCGGCCGACTTTCATCATCCGCTCGTCACTCATCGTCGGATCGAAATAAGGTCGATAGATGTCTTTTACAAACAGGGCGCCCAGGTTGACCATAAAATTGGAGCATGACGACATATTGGCGGCCAGCAGGCAGGCGATCATTAGTCCGACAAGGCCCGGTGCCAGCAACGTGCGCGTGGCGTAACCAAAGGCATGTTCCGGATCTTCCAGCTCGATACCATGGTGAATGACCAATGCCGCCACGATCACCCCCGTGAGTGTCCATCCGATGGTGACAAACCGCTTGACGAAGGTACCGTACGTCTGTCCGATGCGACCGGCGCGTTCGCTATTGCCCGTTGCAAAAATCGACATCATATGTGGCTGGGCGGTGATGCCTACAATACCATTTAGCGCCAGCATGGCGATCGTGAAGGCACCCAGTCCCAGCTCGCTGCTGTAGAGTTTGAAAAAGTCTGAGGGCAAGGCAGCCCGCATTTTTGCAAAACCTCCGATTTCATTTAGGCCGCTGGGTATCAGCAAAAAGGAAAGCACGATGATCAGTAAACCTTGGATAAACTCGGTGTGGGCCGCCGCTACAAGACCCCCAAAGTAGCTGTAGACGATAAAGGCTAAAGTCATCAAGACGACCACCATATTGGAAGAGACAGCACCCCCTGTGGCGATCGAGATGACCTTGGCCGCACCCTGGAGCATGGAGCCCATAATGAAAACAAAAAACGAGATGGCAAAGATGGTATACACCAGGCCCACTTGTTTTCCATAGCGGTCGGTCACCATTTCCGCCACCGTGGTCCGCTCGCTGCGACGATACCAGGGAGCGATCAGCCAATAGAATGGAGTGATCAGCAAATTTTTCCACTGGTACCAGATGGTGGCAAAACCGCCTTGAAAGGAAGCGCCCGCCTGTGCCACCGGCATCTCCGCATGGGTCCCGGTGCCAAAGGCTTGTCCCATCATCGTCCACCACCGAAAGGTGCGCCCGCCGCGAAAATAATCGTCGCTGGAGCGGATGCGCCGTGCAATCCAGAGTCCGTAGGCCGTGATTCCCACGAAGTATACCACCAATACAGTCAGATCAAGCGTGGGCATGAGAGAGATTTACAGGTTGATCACGGGTCATAGCAGGGAGGCAGAGGCTTGATCCAGGTACAGGTCACACGCGTCGTGCGTCTGCAAAATAGAGGCAGGACAGAGGTTGGTGACCGGACCGCTAACCGCACCCTTGACAGCCTGGGCCTTGCGCTCATCCGGGACCGACACGATCAGGTGCTGACTCTTTAGGATCTGCCGAATGCTCATAGAAATGGCCGTGGTCGGTACCGCATCGAAGCTGGGAAACCATCCCTCGCCAAATTGCTGCTGACGGCAGGCTTCGTCCAGATGAACCAACAGATAGGGATCCTCCGTGTCAAAATCCGCGGGAGGATCGTTGAAGGCCAGATGGCCATTTTCTCCAATCCCGATCATGGCCACCGAGATCGGGTGCTGCTTGATCAGATCCGACACCCGCTGACATTCGGATCGGGTATCGCTGGCGTCGCCCTCAATAAAGATCACCGACTTCAATGGGGCCACTTTGTCTACAAAGCGCTCTTGAAGATATTTGCGAAAACTGGCCGGATGCTGATCGGACATGCCTACGTACTCGTCCAGGTGAAACATGGTCACTTGACTCCAGTCGATATCGGCCTGCACGAGGTTTTCCAGCATGCTAAATTGACTGGCGCCGGTCGCCAAAATGATATGGGTCGGTCCATTTTCTAGGGCCTCTTTAATGAGGCTGGATGCTCTGGCAGCAGCTGCTTTGCCGAGCTGTGCACTGTCTTCTAATGTATGGATGTTCATGGCTCTCACTAAGTGTAGCTAAATATACTCAACTGAGCGCCCAATTCTTCTTGGCAGCGGCACATGGTCCTGGAAATCCTCGGGTGAACCATGTCCCATGTGTCCGGCAGAGCCAACGATTCAACCAGCCACACGGTCAAATGCCTCTCCTGGGCAAATCCACTCCATGAGCACGTCGCCCGCTACCGCGTGATAGGTCGTGTGCTGGTGACTTGGCTCAGGAGATTCGACTGGCACTTTTCTGTATCATTGTCTTTAAACCAATCTGGCACTGTATCTATGAGCAAATGGCACCACTACCTACTCAAAGTCGTCTGGACAGGCAACCAAGGCAAAGGCACCACCGGGTACCGCGCTTATTCAAGGGACCATACCATCGTCGTGGAAGGGAAAACAGACATTCTGGGTTCTTCGGATCCGTCCTTCCGAGGAGATCCCACCCGCCATAATCCAGAAGAACTCTTCGTCGCATCCTTGTCGGGTTGTCACATGCTGTGGGTGCTGCACCTTTGCTCGGTGGCCGGGATCGTGGTAGAGACCTACGAAGATCAGGCCGAGGGCAAGATGGAGGAACGACCGGATGGTGCTGGCCGATTTACGGAAGTGATCCTCCGGCCTCATCTCAGTGTTCGATCAGAGGTGTCAACGGAGGCCATGGACAAAATACACGACCAGGCGCACAAAAACTGCTTCATTGCCAATTCATGCAACTTCCCGGTGCGGCACATCGCCTCCCATCAGTTGATCACCGGATCTACCGCCTGACTAGTTTAAAGGTGGTGGTCGTCCGGCCACGCAGTTGCATCAAGTAGATTCCCTGGGGCAAATGTGAGGTGGCCATCTCAACCTCCGTATCTGAGACAGTAAGGGATTTGCTGATGACCAGGTCGCCTTGGACATCATAGAGGAAAAAACGTCGGTCATGAGGCTGCTCCTCATTGATCCGGATCGTGAGATGATCACTAAAGGGATTGGGATAAACTTCGAATTCTCCCACACTCGGGGGTGTCACACATTCCTCGGCGATGCGGATTAGCGCACGTTCGTCGGCGGACAAATGGGAGAGGTCCACTTCCCCTCCGTTTAGCTCAACAAGCAAGTGCATGGTTCGATCCCTTGACAACTCGTTGCTCACCCTACAGTGCTCCGTGAAGCGCAAGGTGGCACCCGGTGCGAGCCTGGCATGTACAATCTGTGCATCGCTATCATGGGACAGCTCATGCATTTCCATCCGCAGGTCTAAGGTGAGCGAACTGTTTTTAGCCAGCTCGATCGACCCACCCGTACGCAAGGCTAGCATGCCTTGGCCGTTGTGCCCCAAGTGTAGGTCTGCTCCTTCGGCCACCTGGAGTCTGCTGCCCCTTGAGAATTGCATACACGACAAGTCACCGCCACAGCTGATAGCGCCCCCCTTGAAGATGAAGTGGTTTCCGTGCTCGAATGTGAGATCTAAAAAAGGATGAATGCAGAACTCCCCATGCTCCAAGATGATATTTGCCTGATGTCGTAGGGTGTCTGAATTGGAGGTTAGTCCCCCTCTAATCTGAGTGAAGGGTTGAAAAACTAATGCGCCAAAGACACTGATGTTAATGGTCTGTCTAGTTGGAACATTATTTATCAAGTTGGCATCCAGATAGTAAATCGCCTCTGGGCTTGGATATTTATTGGGATCGTTGTACAGCACGAGCTGGCTGCCGTGACCATTGCCAAGCTGGTAGGATTCGACGAGGTAAGCTGAATCGCGATAGAATTCGTCTCCTATTTCTATACTTGTAAGATGTGTTTGTATGCGCGTGCGCTCAAAAATGCACGTACGAAAGGAGATGGACTCATCCAAGAAAGCATCCGGATCAAATCTAAATTGGACTATGAACGTGTCCAATGTGATGGAATCAAATCTTTCGGTGCCAAAGCACCTCTCGCTTCGGTAATTACTTTCATCGTGCATTGGCAGCCAGTAATCTCTGGTCATGCGTCCATCACCTATGCTGTCAGGCACGCCGAGGCCGATCGTATAGCCGCTGCAAGTGCGACGAGAGCAGTTGCCGGCAAAATCCCATCTGCCCCAAGCTTGCATCCGGAGCCCGTAAATGCTGTTTCGTTCGAGAACCACTTTTTCTGTTGCCATGTATCGAAGAAAAAGAGTCTTGCCGATGTCAAAATTTTCTCGGGCAATCGTAAGTCTGGAAAAACGTCCTTCCGAAGCAATTATGCACCCTTCGATCCGTGGGCCATCCCAAAGATCGTTCTCGGTCTGATAAATATCCCAATAGAGGGGCTTCAGGATATTGCGCGTGGTATCACTGGCGCATGCCACCGAATCAAACTGAGAGAAATCATAATTTCGGAGAATGTCTTGTGCGTTGAGCCTCCCGCCCAGTAGCATGGCGGTCACCAAGAGTGGTAGGTTCCTCATAGATGTGTTTTGGATGTACTCGTTCCATCAAATTACGACACTGTCACGGCAAGAGCAACTACCTTGACATGCGTCCCGTCGGGGGGAATGATTGAGAACTAGCCGGACGGGTGGTAAGGAACCTACGCCAGGAGATCTTTTACCACATGGCCATGCACATCTGTCAATCGGTAGCGTCGTCCCTGATGTTTGAAGGTCAGCCGCTCGTGGTCGATGCCAAATAGATGCATCAGGGTGGCTTGGAAATCATGGACATGCACCGGATTGCTGGCGATGTTGTAGCCAAATTCGTCCGTTTCGCCGTAGGAGATGCCGGGCTTGACACCTGCTCCTGCCATCCAGATGGTAAAGCATCGGGGATGATGATCGCGACCATAATTGTCTGCGGTGAGCTTCCCCTGGGAATAGTTGGTGCGACCAAATTCACCTCCCCACACGACCAGGGTATCTTCCAGTAAGCCCCGTTGCTTCAGGTCGGTGATGAGCGCGGCGGAGGCTTGATCGGTGTCTCGGCACTGAGATTCGATCTCCCTAGGGAGGTCGGTGTGTTGATCCCACCCCAAGTGATATAACTGGATAAACCGGACATCTCGTTCAGCCAGTCTACGGGCCAGGAGACAATTTGCCGCATAGGAGCCGGGGCGTCGAGCCTCCTCCCCATACAGTTTATAGGTAGATTCCGGTTCGTCGGTGATGTCCATCGCTTCGGGCACTGAGGTCTGCATGCGGTAGGCCATTTCATAATGGGCAATGCGTGAGTTGATCTCGGGATCTCCAAACGAGGCCAATCGCAAGTGGTTCAGTTCGGCTAGTTTGTCCAGCATTTGCCGCCTTGATGTGGCGGACAGCCCTGGTGGATTTTGTAGGTGTAGCACGGGACTGCTGCCAGATCTGAACTGTACCCCCTGATGCAGGGAGGCGAGAAAACCATTGCCCCAAAGCCGGGAGTAGATCGGCTGCGGTCGTTGAGCACCACGAGATAGTAGCACCACAAAGCCCGGCAGATCCTCATTCGACGATCCGAGGCCATAGCTCAGCCATGATCCCATGCTGGGACGTCCCGGCTGCTGGGAGCCGGTTTGAAAAAAAGTGATGGCCGGATCATGATTGATGGCTTCGGTGTACATCGTTTTGACAAAGCAGAGGTCGTCGGCAATCTTTGCGGTATGGGGCATTAAGTCGCTGATCCAGGCTCCACTTTGCCCGTGTTGCTTAAAGGCATAGATAGAGGATGTCAGCGGTTTAGTTTTCTGCGAAGAGGTCATACCCGTCAGCCGTTGCCCCATGCGCACCGATGCGGGAAGCTCCTCGCCATGCATCTTCGTGAGCAGGGGCTTGTAGTCAAACAGATCGATCTGCGAGGGCCCCCCGCTCTGAAATAGGTAAATCACTCGCTTGGCTTTACCAGGCAAATGGGTCTTGTCGAGAATGCCCAGGGGTGCCCCCGCTGCGATACTCGATTCTGTCCTGGATCCGCAACCCAGTAATGAGCCCAATGCCAGGCTCCCAATGCCAAGGCTGGACCGGGACAGAAAATGACGACGGTTGAGCAGATGGTAGCGCTCCGCCTCGTGCTTGCAAACGCCGGATGTTCTATTTGCTTTCATTTGAACTTGGCTTCATCGAGATTAAAAATGGTACTGATGGTTGTGGTCAAGGCCGCCAGCGTCTCTGGCGCGACTTGGGCCGTGGAGACCGACGATCCCACGGCAACCAAGGCTTTGGCGGCCTCCCGATTGGCAGCAAAGTCATGCTCCAACTCGGCATGGAGCTGGAGCAAGGCATCCCTTTCGGCGGCCTGGATGGCCCGTGAAGTGATCCTTTCGAAAGCCATATCCAGGAGTTCGCCCACTGCTCCGTCGTATCTTGGAAGGTCACTGGCCAACACCCGTGACGCTTCAATGTACTGGGGATCATTGAGCAAGATCAGGGACTGCAGCGGCGTGCTGGTCGCCTGTCGCTTGACCGTGCAGACCGCCCGCTCCGGCGCATCAAGCGTGAGCATGGTCGGTGGGGGGATGGTCCGCTTCCAATAGGTGTAGAGACTGCGACGGTACAGGTCCTGGCCAAAGCTCTGCCGGTACTTATTCTCGCCGATTTGATTCGCTAGTTCCTTCCAGATGCCGGCTGGCTGGTACGGTTTGACCCATTTGCCCCCGACCTTGTCATACAGCAGTCCGCTCACTGCCAGTGCCTGATCCCGCACCATCTCTGCGCTCAGGGGAGCGCTGGGCCCCCGACTTAGCCACTTATTGTCACTGTCGACGGCCAGTTGTTTCTTGGAGTAGGAGGACGATTGGCGATAAGTATGCGATTGTACCAGGAGCTTGAGCATCGCCTTGATGTCCCAATCCATTTCAACAAACTTGACCGCGAGCCAGTCCAGCAGCTCGGGATGGCTAGGCAGATCGCCTTGACTGCCAAAATCTTCCGGTGTCGCTACCAGTCCCTTGCCAAAGCACTGTTGCCACAGCCGGTTGACCATGACGCGGGCGGTCAGCGGATGCTCTTCGCGGAAGAGCCATTGGGCCAGGCCCAGCCGATTTTGGGGCAGATCCTCCGAGAACGCCAAAACGGCCGTGGGCGTGCCCCGGTTCACTTTCTTGACTGGGGCGTCGTATGCTCCACGGTCGAGGAAGTAGGCGGGGCGAATCGTATCTCGCTCCTCCATGACCATCACTCGCACGGCGATGGTATCCCGGGATCGCAGACTGTCCGCTTGATGCTTCAACTGCCGGTAGGCGGTGCTGTAATTAAGCATGTAATGCTCGTAGAGCTGCGCTCGGGAGGGGTGAAAGTCTGAGCGACCCTCGCCTTCATAGATCTTTCTAACCTCCAACTCCGACAGCCGTTTGTCATATACTCGTACTTCGTCTACGGTTCCACCGGCAAATCCTCCCAGGGGTCCCAGCTTTCTTGCGCGGTGATTCCAATTGCCCACCAGTAGATCATTGCCGGTGAGGATGCTGCGACCCATGAGCAGATCGTGCTTGATCCGCACGGGTTGGCGCTTGCCGTCGACGTAGATCCTGATGCCGGTCGCCTGGCCGCTGCCATCATATGATGCAGCAATGTGGTACCACCGATGTGGGGACAAGGAGCGTGTCGTCTCCACATCCAAGTAGATTTCTCCCACCTGATGCGTCAGCACCAGGTGAATCTTATTGTGTTTGTCAATGGAAAAGTCGATGCCTGCCCGATTCAATTCTCCGTTCCTTCGAGCGATAATGCCTGCATGTTCCTCGTGCTGGTTGGTATGTTTGATCCATGCGGTCAAAGAGAAACTCTGGTAGTGCTCGAAGTCGGCCACGTCACCCAAACTGGCAAAGTTGTCACCATTGAATGCTAGGGACTCTCCGTGGATGCCCGGCTTGGCCATCGGATGGTCGATGCGGGGGGGTAAGTTGATGTTGGTCTTGGCTGCATGACCAGACACCTCGTCTGCCCAACCACCGGCCTCCCTATGGTCAAACGTTTGATATGCCTGGAGTCCCTGCCTGAGATCTATCTGATTGGGGTCAAAACCTTGCATCCACTCCTCAAAGAACTCTTTATCGGCCGTTTCCAATTTGTCCATTTGATCCTCCAAAAGTCCAATGGCCTCTTTGATCGCTTCCACCTCCTGATCAAATACGGGGTCTTGCATCTTGAGATTAGGCTCAGGCCACTGGTCGAAATAGCTGATCCGCCCACGTTCATCCTTTACATTGTTAAAGAATCCGTAGAGCTGATAGAATTCCTCCTGGGAGATGGGATCGTACTTGTGGTCATGGCAGCGGGAGCACTCCATGGTGAGCCCCAGAAAGGAGGTGGCAAAGGTCTGGGTACGATCAGCGGCATACTCGTTGAGATATTCTTCCTCAATGACTCCGCCCTCCTGGGTGATGGCATGATTGCGGTTGAATCCGGTCGCCAGCCGCTGGTCGTAGGTGGCTTCCGGCAGTAGGTCTCCCGCCAATTGCCAGGTGACAAACTCGTCATACGGCAGATTATCATTGAAGGCTCGGACTACCCAATCCCGCCAAGGCCACATTACACGGGGTCGGTCATCCTGGTAGCCATGTGAGTCAGAGTAACGCGCAATGTCAAGCCAGGTGCTGGCCATGCGTTCGCCATAGTGTGCAGAAGCCAGCAACTCGTCGACAATCTGATTGTAGGTGTCCTCGTCGTTACTCGTCACCAGACGCTCAACCATCTGCGGGCTAGGCGGCAGACCCGTAAGGTCAAAGCTGAGCCTCCGCAGGAGCTTTTCCGGAGATTCGGTATCTGCTGGCTTCAGCCCTTGGGCCCGAAGCTTCTCTTGGATGAAGTGGTCGACCTCGTTTTGGGCCAGATCGGTGTTCCTTGCTTTGGGCACAGCAGATTTCTCCGGTGGGATAAAGGCCCAGTGTGACTTCCACTCGGCACCCTGCTTGATCCACCGCTCAATGAGGGCGATCTCCCGATCTGTCAATTGCAGGTTGGAAGCTGGCGGCGGCATGACCAGCTCCGGGTCGTCTGAGCTAATCCGATGCAGAATCGCGCTATGCGCCGGCTTGCCCGGAGCCACCGGGTACATGCCGGCGGCACTATCGAGCAGAGCAAAGGCCCCTTCCGGCGTATGTAGGCTTAGTTCGGCTTCCCGCGCCTTTTCGTCCGGCCCATGGCAAGCAAAGCATCGATCCGAAAGAATGGGCTTGATATGAAAGTTGAAATCCACTACCTCCGGCAGTTCTCCCTCTCCCGAGGAGCCACAGGCGACCAAGAGTACACAAAACACTACCAGCGCAGCATGTGATATGCTACCACGGCGACCTTTGAAATGATCTTGGGAATCCATGCGCTTATGTCAATCTGTAAATAAGATCCGAAAATAAACTTATCAACGCTCATGCGACAACTCTCAAGCGATAAATGACTTCAGAAGGAGACAGTTGGCTCCGCAAAAGCGTTCAGACGGAACGCTCCTTGCTCCTTGCTCCTTGTTCCTTGCTCCTTGCTAATTGGTGATAATTGTTCACTGACAATTGTTCACTGACAATTGTTCACTGACAATTGCTCACTGACAATTGCTCACTGACAATTTGCTCATTGGTGATAATTGCTCATTGTCCATTGCTCATTGGTGATAATTGCTCATTGACAATTGCTCATTGTCCATTGTTCTGTACCTTGGAGCTACTTTCCATCAAGAATAATCTGCGACCAAATGACAAGTAGCAAAATCCGCCTGCAGTATTGGATTGTCATACTGCCGTTGGTAACTCTTTGGGTAGGCTGTTCCACCTCGGAATCGACTACTTCTCTCGCATTGCACAAAAACGATCATATCCTCCTGGTCGGCAACAACCTCGGCTCCCGCATGATGAACTTTGGGCATTTTGAGACGGAGCTGCACATGCGTTATCCCGACAGCCTGCTCTACATCCGCAACATGTGTGATGGGGGTAACACACCCGGCTTCCGACCGCACTCGGGTCGCTATATTCCCTGGGCCTTTGCCGGGGCAGAGGCATTTCAGACCGAGCTGGCGCGCAACTCACGAAGCATCGGCCATTTTGAGCGGCCGGACGAATGGCTCACACGCCATGAGGCAGATCTGATTATTGCCTTCTTCGGTTATAGTGAGTCTTTTGAAGGCGTGGATGGGCTCGCCAACTTCAAGGGCGAGCTGGATGCATTTGTCAAACACACGCTCGGCCAACGCTACAACGGACAAAGTGCCCCTCGCTTGGCCTTGGTATCGCCCATTGCCTTTCAAAACTTGTCCTCCGAGTATGACTTGCCGGATGGAGTGGAAGAAAATACCAACCTCGAGATGTATGCTGCGGCCGTGGGCGAGGTGGCCGCGGAGAATGGCGTTCATTTTGTCGATGTATATGCCCCCACCAAGCAATGGTTTGATACCGGTGAGGCGCTTACGATCGACGGATCGCAATTGAATAATGCCGGATACGAGAAGTTTTCAGCGTATTTGGTCGACGCCCTATTTGGCAAGGCGCAGCCCCTTCATCCGGAGCGACGAGAAGCGGTACATGCTGCGGTCCAGGAAAAAAATTGGTTTTGGCACAATGACTTTAAGATACCCAATGGCGTGCATGTCTTCGGTCGGAGGTATGAGCCCTTTGGACCGGACAACTATCCGGCCGAGCTCAAGAAGATCCGGGAGATGACAGACATCAGGGACCGGGCGATCTGGGAGGCCAACCTAGGTAACACCCTGGATCTAGTTGCTGCCGATGCCACGACCAGCGAATTGCCGCCCGTCGAGAGTAACTACAAACCCAGTGCAAAGAATGGCGATCCCCGCTATTTGTACGGTGATGATGCTACTTCCAGGTTGAAGGTGCCACCCGGTTATAAAATCGAGATGTTTGCCAGCGAGCGTGAGTTTGAGGATCTGGCTAATCCCGTACAACTGTCCTTTGACAACAAAGGGCGTCTGTGGGTAGGTTGTATGCCCAGCTACCCACACTACAAGCCGGGGGATGCTAAGCCCGACGACAAGCTGATCATCCTCGAGGACACGGATGGAGATGGCAAAGCGGACAAACAGACCACCTTTGCCGATGGGCTCCATCTGCCGATCGGGTTTGAATTTGCCCCTGAGGGCGTCTACATATCCCAGGGCACTAATCTGAAACTCCTCATCGATGATGACGGAGATGATCGGATGGATCGGGAGGAAATCGTGCTCAGCGGATTCGACGATCACGATACCCACCATGCCATCAGTGCTTTTGTCACCGATCCTTCGGGAGCGATCTTTATGGGCGAAGGCGTATTCTTGCACACCAATGTGGAGACGTCGTACGGCACGGTGCGCGGTACCAATGGCGGCTTCTATCGCTACAATCCACAGCGTCGAAGGCTGGAGCGGCACGCCCAACTATCGATACCCAATCCCTGGGGTATCGCTTTTGACCGGTGGGGACAGCACATTTTCGCCGAAACCTCTGGTCCCGATGTACGGTGGATGCTGCCTGGTTCGATCAAGCCGAGGTACGGCGTCGCCACACACAAGTCCAGTAACCTCATTGAAGATGCACATCGAGTGCGGCCGACTTCAGGCTTGGAGTATGTCTCCAGCCGGCATTTTCCTGATGAAGTGCAGGGGGACCTGCTGATCAATAATACCATTGGATTTCTCGGCACCAAGCAGCACAAGGTGATGGACGACGGTACAGGCTTTAAGACCCTGCACCGACAGGACCTCGTGGTAGGATCAGATAAGAATTTCCGACCAGTCGACATGGAATTTGCCCCAGACGGGTCACTATATATAGTGGATTGGCATAATGTGTTAATTGGTCATATGCAGCACAATGCGCGCGATCCATACCGAGATCACGTACACGGACGCATCTACCGGGTCACGTATCCATCCCGTCCATTGGTCGAGCCGGCCAAGATCGTGGATGCGACCATTGAAGAGCTCTTGGACAACCTGAAGTTGCCCGAGTATCGCAGCCGCTATCGCACCCGGCGTGAGCTTCACGGTCGGCCCCATGACGAGGTCTTGGCGGCGCTGGCGGGATGGATCAACCGCCTGGACAGAGGTGATCCGGATTATGATCATCACCTGCTCGAGGCCTTGTGGCTCACCTGGGCCCTCAACGACATCGATCAAGACCTACTTAAGAAAGTGCTGGCCTCACATGACTTCCGGTCACGGGCGGCGGCGACCCGTGTGTTGCGCTACACGGGTCATCAAGTACCGGATCAGGCGGCACTGCTCATGCAGGCGGCTCGAGACGATCATGGCCGCGTGCGCTTGGAAGCCATTGCCGCTGCCTCGTGGTTAGATGCGGAGGTGGGCTTGCCCATCGTCCTAGAAGCAGGAAAAAAACCCTTGGATGATTGGATCGTACATGCATACGAGACCGCCATCGCACACCTGGAGGGACGAGCTGTGGACGATGTCGAAGAGGAGATCGAGACGGATCTCGAAGGAGCAGACAAGGACCTCTTTGTCAGTGGGCATGAGATTTATCATCGCGAAGGCTTCTGCGTGACCTGTCACCAGGAGGACGGCAAAGGCTTGGTCGAGTCAGGTTTTCCGCCTATTGCCGGGACCCGCTGGGCGCTGGGCAGCGAGGAGCGGCTCATCAAGCTGACCCTCAACGGTCTGCACGGCCCCATCGAAGTGTTGGGTCGCTCGTATCCGGGCCAGGTGCCCATGACACCTTATGGCAGGATGCTCAAGGACGAAGAGATTGCCTCGGTGCTCACCTACGTCCGCAATTCATTTGGCAATGAGGCTTCGGTCATTCGTCCGGACAAGGTGGCAGAGGTACGTGCCAGTATTGGCGACAAGACCGGTTTCTTCTCGCCCGAGGAGCTCTTGCAGGAGCATCCGCATGAACGGGAAATTGAGTAGCGATTGCATCGTTGCAATTGTCTAGAGACTCTAGGATTTTAATCGCAGCCTTCGGCTGCTGCTTAGGGCAGACTGGTGGGCAAGACTCGCTAGACCTCTCCCTCGCTAAACGCTCTAAGCATCCCTAAAGGAGACAGGGCTGGCATCATCTCTCAGTACTCTTGCGAACCCAGGAACTAGTAGATAATTGAGTAGCCCGTCTGAATGCCACCAACTCAGGTCACTACCTTGAAATATGTGCGCATGCCGTGAAGGTGGACCAAGCTCTTGTACATGCGGGTGAATCCCAAAGACCCCTTGCCTCATACGCCTGGACATAGCTCGTCTGCGCGTTTGGTATCTCCATTTTTGACCACTATCCATAGGGACAATCTTAGCCTTGAGTGTGCAAGGAAAGTCATCAAAAAAATTGTGACCTCGGGTTACATTTTTCTCCAAAATCACACTATAGGTAAAATAGCTAACTGATGAAATAGCCGCTCCTGAATGAAGACGGCTGCAGATTAGAAGACATTTTGTATGAGGACCCAAGGAACATTCCTTTGGAAAAGAACCTGCTTGCTAGTCAGGATGTCCTTTCACTTGCTAGATACTCTTTAACCAAAATCAAAAATTATGACTATCACAAGAGAATTTGATCGCTACTACGTTCAGCTTTGGGGTGGCACATCCTGGAAGTCCTACATATATTGTTATAAAGGCAATGCGTACGCAGGACGAATGGAATTTATCGCGGAGGGTCGAGACATACCTGATGACCATACCACCGTCGTAGGGGGTCAAGAAGTTCCAGTCCTACATTATTCTGTCGCCAGGTTTTCGGCTGTCATGGAAATTCTTCGAAATGAAAAGCCCCTTTATTTGGCCATCTGGAAAGGCAACAAGACCGGAAGACTACGGACCAATCGTGAACCAATAGGAGAGGAAGAGGGTGCCGCAGGATAGTCTTTGAAACCCAATCACTTGACCTGCTTCAATAGCGGACTAAGCTTCTGCAGATGCCCATGCAACTCCGCGGTCAGCTCGTCATACACTTGGTAGGCGCCGTCGGTGGGTTTGGCATCACCATTTTCGACGCTGCGACGGAGGGATGCCAGCCGGTTATTCAGGCGGATAGGGAAGTTGAGCGGATCCTGGTTGCTTCGATTCTTCACTTGGTAGAGCGCTTCTTCGATGGCGGAAAGTTGGGCTAGGAGCTCCTCATCTGGCTGGTCGGCCGCTTGCAGTTTCTCCTTAGCCTTGCGAATGTCAATCACCGCCTGATTGGCCTCGCTGGTCCGATCCCGGATCTTAGAAGCTAACTCAAACTGCTCCTCCAGGTCTTCAGGTGTGATGCCTTTCCAGTTGGGATTGATCTCGATCTGAAACGGCCTCGTTTGGGACTGTCCGGCGGCCGTCATGCGCACCTGATAGTCACCCAGCGGAGCTTTGGGGCCGCGGGCAGGGCGGGCGCTCCAGATAATCATACCGTCAAAGGTGGTAGCACCCGGATAGCGGAGATCCCAGGTGAAGGTATTGATGCCTGGACCGGTCGTCGGTTTGCTGTATCCCCCGCGCCTCCACCAGGGAATATTGGGATCGGTCTTGTATTCCGTCTCCGTACCGACGAAACTGTCAATGACCGTGCCCGATGCATCGAGGATCTCAAAGAGCACCTGATCCTGGGTGTCCCTGAGATAATATTGGATGGTCGCGTCGTAGACGCTGCGTATAGCATTGGAGGGCTGGAATAAATGGGCTTCGCTGGTCAGAATGGCTGCGTCGACTGCTCGTAGGGGATTGATATCGTCCATAATCCAAAAACCTCGTCCATGAGAACCCAGTACCACATCGTCGTCCTTGATCACCAAGTCACGGATTGGTGTATCCGGAAGGTCGCCTTGGATTGATTGCCATGAATCGCCCGCATTTAGCGATACATACACCCCATGCTCGGTAGCTAGGAATAGCAGCCCTGCTCGTACATGATCCTCCCGGATAGCTCGGGCGAAATGTCCTGGTTTGATCCCGTGGATGATCTTGGTCCAAGTACGCCCAAAATCGGTCGTCTTGAATACGTAAGGTGCCCTATCGTCCACCTGATAGCGATTGGCGGCGATGTAGAGGGTGCCTTCGTGGTGACGGGACTCTTCAATGATGCTTACGCGGGAGAATTTGGGCAAGTCAGCCGGAGTGATGTCCTCCCAATCCTTGCCACCATTTCGGGTGATGTGGATCTTGCCGTCATCCGAGCCGGCCCAGATCGTGTTGATGTCATGGTAGGAGGGGGCCAAGGCAAATACCGTGGCATAGATCTCAGGTCCATTCATGTCCATCGTGATCACGCCGCCGGTTTTGCCCAGCGTCTCCGGATCGGCGTAGGTGAGGTCGGGACTAATGCGCTGCCAGCTTTGGCCATCGTCGGTGGTTTTCCAGACGTGCTGCGAGCAGGTATACATGACCGACGGATCTTGGTGAGCAAACATGATGGGAAAGGTCCACTGCCAGCGCTCGGGCAGGGCACTGGCCGGTTCGCCCGAAAAGAATCGGGGATACACCTGAATGTCCCGGATCTGGCCATTGCTGCGGTCATAGCGCGTGAGCAAAGCCCCTTGACTGCCGGCATAAAAGATATCCGGTTGGGTGGGATGCTGAGTGATCCAGCCACTTTCGCCGCCGCCGACCGGGTAGTACCATCCATGACCGGGTCCGCGGGCCTGTCGATGGGACCATCCGTCGCTGGGCACGGCTACCGTACTATTGTCTTGCTGAGCGCCAGCCACATGGTAGGGCACGTCGCTGGTGGTCATGACATGGTACAGCTGCGTGGTGACATAGTCTTGCTCGGTCCAGGTCTTGCCCCCGTTGATGCTGACGTTGCCGCCACCATCATTGGCATTGATCATGCGCTGCGGATTGTTGGGATCGATCCAGAGATCATGATTGTCGCCATGGGGCACGCGTATCGTGACGTCAAACGTCTGGCCACCGTCGGTCGACTTATAAAAGCCGGTGTTGAGGCAGTATACGGTCTCTTCGTCCCAGGGATCGGCATAGATACGGGAGTAGTAGAAAGCCCGTTGGCGCAGCTTGCGCTCCTGATTGGTGCGTTGCCAGGTCCAGCCGCCGTCGTCCGATCGAAAGACACCTCCTTCGTTGGCTTCTACGATGGCCCATACTCGGTCTGGGTTGGCCGGAGAGACGGTCACCCCGATCTTGCCAATGGGGCCTTCGGGCATACCGGGATTACCGGTCAGATCAATCCAGTTGTCTCCGCCGTCGACAGATTTCCAGAGCTTGCAGTCGGGGCCGCCGCCCCACATTTTCCAGGCTTTGCGATAGACCTGCCAGGTGGAGGCGTAAAGTACCTTGGGATTGGTGCGGTCGATGATCAGATCCACGACACCGGCCTTGTCACTGACATACAGCACTTTATCCCAAGTGTTGCCACCATCTGTGGAGCGAAAGACGCCGCGCTCGGGATTGTCGCCATAGGGATGTCCCAGTGCAGCAACATATACGATGTCCGGGTTGGTCGGGTGGACGCGTATCCGAGCGATGGCTTGGGTTTCTTGCAGGCCGAGATGACGCCAGGTCTTGCCGCCATCGTTGGACTTGTACACGCCATCGCCTTGGGTGATACTGCCTCTGAGTTGTACCTCGCCCATGCCGATGTAGACGACATCCGGATTGGTCTCGGCTACGGCTACGGCGCCCACCGAGGAGCTCGTCACTTGACCATCCGTGACAGGAAACCACTCATTGCCGCCGTCGATGGTCTTCCAAAGGCCACCGCCGGTTGCACCGAAGTAATATTCGTTGGGTCTACCCGGACTGCCGGTGCATCCGAGAGACCGGCCGCCCCGTTGTGGGCCGATGTTTCGCCACTCGAGTCCTTCGAGAAAGGAGGCAGGTAGCTCATCTTCCTGGGCAAGTAGGCCATCAAATAGGAGGAAAACAGACAGGGCGCTCAGCAGGGTGCTGAGGAGGGTTAGCTTTTTCATCTCACATTGTTGAAGTGAGGAGAAAAATAGCCAAAAAAGTGGTGAGGCAAGGATGCTATTGCTCGTGCGATCGAGCGGCCCTTATCAAGAAGGTCCCCTAGGATGGGTCACAGTGACCGAGAAATCCCTCATGAGCGCCCAGATATCTGCTTGGGTGATAAGGGATTGCCAAGTCAGTACAAGAAAGAAAGCGTGAGGCATCCGATCCATAGGGAGCTTCGAAGTACATAGTCAATAGTGGCTAGCGACGACTTAATCTAGTCCAACGCAGACAACGCTTCCGACTTGACCTGGTGCTGCTTGAGATTGCTCAAGGTATGGTACGGAGCATCGGCACTGAGCATGTTGATCATCCAGTTGGGGATCTTGCCTCCTTTGTCGACCGTCATGGCCATGGTGATTTTCACCTGATCATCATTGATGGGATCGAGTCGCCAACTGACAAAGGCCTGTAGGATCGAACCGTGTCGGTTGCGGTCTGGGATGGTGTTGGTGGAGCAAATCTGATCGTACACCAGCGTCGCGGACCGGCGATCCCATTCCTTGTGCACGGCCCACATCAATTCGCGATCCTTGTTTGGCCAGGGGAAGTCTGTCGTGGTGCGCACGTGGTATGTGCTGTCTGAGCGGCGATAGACCATCTCGGCTTCTTTCACATGGGATTGCCAGGTGGGATAGTTATCGATGTCGTCCAAGATCACTTCCAGCGAGTCCAGCGGCATATTGACGGTAGTGGTGGCTTTGTAGGACCGCACCCGCATGTCTGTGCTCCGGTGTATATAGACTTCAACGTTGTTCTTATCGAGGGCTAGGCGCCACTGACCGTATTGCTGCGACCACATGGGGTTGGCGGCAAAAGGCAGGGAAAAAAACGCGATGAATATTAATTGGGTATAACGTCTTCGCATACGCTCTAGCTTTACATAGGATCGGGGACAACTAAAGCTTGCTGGCACGACGGGGTTTGAGATGCGTATACCTCGGTCACCCTTGAAATCACAAAAAATATGCCAGGTTGTTACCTTGCCCTGAGGATGGGTGATTAGGCGGGTTCGGTACCCGCTAGCCAGGTATAGAAGTCGTACACAAGCATGAGGGTGGTTGCCTGATGATAGATAGGCTTAGATGTCAGCAACGTGCGTTCCAGGTGGCGTAGCTCTTCGTCACGGCGTAAGTTGATGTCCAGCGCACGCAGTAGCTTAAAGCAGCGCTCCAACTCATGTCGAGTAGGAGGTTTTTGCATGCCCAGGAGACTCAGGCTTTTCTCTAGGGCATCAAACTGCAAAATGGCATACCGGGTGGGGTATCGGAAGGCCAGATAGAGCGAAGTCATACGGTGATCCCCGTGAAAGTGATCATTCACCTTTCTTGCCCGAGGCAACTGCATGAGCAGTTCGTCACAATGACTGCGAAAGCGTTGCATACGTAGGACGAGATCCTTGCGCTCATCAAATAGATTGTCAAACATCAATCGGGCAAAGGACGGATTGGCTTGGATCATCGCGCTCATAGCGGACTTGGCAGAGTGACGAGAACCTCCCCAAAGTCGCTGAGAGATTTGGGAAGTGAGGCTTGCTTCATACATACCGGCCAAGTCGGGTGCACCCAGATCCCAGCGATCCTGAAAATTCTTCAAGTTCTCCCACTTGTACAGGCCGGCGTAGTCGGATGCCGAGGATAACATCGCCTTGTATTGAGCTGTGTACCGCTTGATCAGATCAACCTTCAAATTCTTCCGCTTTAGTTATGGGCTGCGCTTGGCCTTTTCACTGCCAAACGCCTTCTGCCGCGAAAGTAACGGATAATCAATCGATCCCAGCGAATTCTCAAGCGCTGGGCACGGAGGACAGCGCTGTATGCAACTTGCCACTAATTCATTTCACTAAATCTCTCGACATGATACAGTCACGATTTCTCTTGGGCCTCAGCCTGGTCCTGTGCTTTGTTGGTCTGCAGGCACAGCCAGATCCGTCCCAGCAAAACAGTTCTCCCTATTTCTACATCCAAACCGAAGGCATCCACGCGGATCAGTTTCCGCTCCTGGGTACCAAGGTGCACGCGCGCATTTCCGGTCCGGTGGCTGACGTCGTCGTGGAGCAGCGCTATAAGAATGATGGCTCCGTGCCGATTGAAGCGCTTTACGTCTTTCCAGCGTCTAGTCGATCGGCGGTCTATTACATGTCGATGCGTATCGGCGATCGCGTCATCACGGCAGACATTGAAGAAAAGAAGAAGGCCAAGGAAATCTATCAGCAAGCCCAGCAAGAGGGCAAAAGAGCCACGCTGTTGGAGCAGCATCGTCCGAACGTTTTTCAGATATCCGTCACCAACATCCTGCCCGGTGACGAGATCATCGTGACGTTGCGCTACAATGAGTTTTTGATACCTGAGGAGCGCATCTACAGCTTTGTCTATCCCACCGTTGTCGGTCCGCGCTTCGTCGGCGAAGACGATCCTGCCGAGGCGGGCTACGCGGCCAACCCACATATCCGCCCAGGCGACCCAGTGCCTTACCTTCTGGACATCTGGGTCGAGCTGAGTGCCGGGCTGCCGATCCAAGAGTCCTTTTCACCCAGCCATGAAATCGAGCTGGACTATCTGTCGGAGACCAAGGCCAGCATACGATTGCGCCGGGAGGAGCAGCGCCAAGGTAATCGCGATTTCATCTTTCGCTACCGTATGGCGGGCCGATCGGTGCAATCCGGCACCATGTTTTATGAGCACGGAGATGAGAACTTCTTTCTCACTACGATCGAGCCCCCCGAGCGCCTCCCCAGCCACCAGATCTTACCCAGGGAGTACGTCTTTGTCATCGACATTTCGGGCTCAATGCATGGCTTTCCCTTGAATATCTCCAAGCACCTGATGCGAAATCTAATTAATCAGCTCCGACCCATCGATCACTTTAATATTCTGCTCTTTGCCGGCGGGTCCGAGGTGCTGTCGGAAGCCTCCCTGCCGGCTACTGCTGCCAACCTTACCCAGGCGCTGCGATTTGTCGAGCAAAATCAGGGGGGCGGTTCCACCCAGTTGCTACAGGCATTACGCCATTCGTTGGCTCTGCCCAGGCCGCACGAGCACTTGTCTCGATCATTGGTCGTGATTACGGACGGATACGTCAGCATCGAGCAAGAGGCCTTTGACCTCATAGCCAACCGACTGGGCGAGAGCAACCTCTTTGCCTTTGGTATCGGTGGGGCCGTCAATCGCCATCTCATCGAAGGGATGGCCCACGTAGGGCGCGGAGAAGCTTTTATCGTGACCGAGGACAAGTATGCCAAGGGGACGGCAGATCGCTTTCAAAAATATATCCAGCATCCGGTGATGACGGACATCGAGGTGGATTTCGATGGCCTGGAGGTCTATGAGGTGGTGCCTCGGCAGGTACCCGATCTCCTGGCGTCGCGGCCGATCTACATCTTTGGCAAGTATCGGGGCATGCCCAAGGGCGAGGTGACAGTCACCGGCATGACCGCACAAGGGCCCTATCGGCGGAGCCTGAATCTGCAGCCACCCATGCAGCCGAAGGAACACGTGGCCCTGCGCTACCTCTGGGCACGTGAGAAGATCCGCTGGCATGAAGACTTCGTGCAGTTGGCCCATACACCGGAGCGCATCGAAGAGATCACCCAGCTTGGTCTGCGCTACCACCTGCTGACGAACTACACTTCCTTCATCGCGGTGGATCATCAGGAGGTGGCCCATGCCCAGGGCCCACCAACCAAAGTCAAACAAGTCCTGCCTATGCCGCAGGGCGTGAGTTCCTATGCCATCGGCTTTGAGATGGGCGTCGACAAGGTGGTAAAGGCTTCGGAAGCCATCGCACCGAAGACGCTCTATGTCAATGTCTCTCCGGCCGATCTGACAGACGCTGTATGGCTGGAGACGGCCATGAGCGTGGTGCTCAAAGGGTTGCCTGCCTTCGCCGACCTCGGACAAGATCTAATCGACCTGGAGGTACGTTGGGATGAGCGATCTAGCTGCTGGCGATTGACCTCGAAAGATCTATCGCTGGCACCCGAGATCGTCGAGACGATCCTGCAAGTGGTGCGAGACCATCGGGTGGATCCAGCCAAAAATACATTGCTCACCATTCAACTCGTCTGGGCATGATGATCATCGTAAGAAAAGTGCTGGCCCTGGCCGCTGTGGTGGCAGTGGGTCTCGGCCTCTGGATACTTGGTGGGTATGTGACCTGGGACCGCGCAAGCTCATCCACGCTCTCGGAGTCCGATCCGGGCCGGCCGTCGATTACCTTCATCCTGGGAGAGGACAACCCGGAGCAGGTCTACTTTCAGTTGGCGCAAGAACATTTTACCTGGGATGCGGTGGAGCGGACGGATCAGGTCATCAAATCCTGCCGGTCTCTGTCATCCATGATCACCTATCTCAACACGCACCGGGTATCGGGCAGGCCCTGGGGGGTGATACAAGTGGTCTTGCACGGCAACATGTGGAGCGGGCTGTCCGTGCCGATGTGGGACGAGGGTCCACGGGCCTATCCCAAGGATCTGCTGAAGGCGGTGCATGAAGGAAGGTTTCCGGTGTTGGCTGCCGGAGTGGTAGACACCAGTACTAAAATCAATTTTTGGGCCTGCGGCATTGGCAAGCAGCCGCTAATCAATCTGGCTCTGCGCAAGATGCTGCGATCGGCGGAGGGGCAAACCCCCAAGGTGTATACCTCGCCCCACTTTGTGATCTTTAAGGAGGTAGCCGGCTCGCTAGCACCCAAGCGGATCAAGGCCAGCTATTGGCCCTATATCTTCCGACGAGGCTACCGGCCCAGCGAATCCTTGATCACCCAGGAGCTGCGTCGACAGTTTCCCGAGGCCGAGATTGACTGGCGATCGGCCCTGCAGACGGAGGAGGATGCGTGGATGGAAAATCCCTTTCAGCAGTCCTTTCATGTGCCGGTCGTATGGACCGTGCTTTTCGACCGCAAAGAGGATCGTCCGTCCGTCAGCACGGCGGAGGAGAAAATGCAGTGGGTCCGGTCCCAGCCTGGCCTCATGCAAAAAGTCGCCGATCTCCAGATCCCCCTTGACAAGTATAACTGGACAGTCAACAAGATCAAGTACCGGCACCCCGATGGCTCCATCCAGCCGGCCATTAAAGCCATCGGCATGAGCACCGTGCTGTGTGTCCTACAGCCCGAATAGGAAGCCGTTTTCATACCACCCAAGACCAGTCTTGCCCCGAAGGCACTTGTCCTTCGGGGTTTCCTTTTTGATGGGACATGGATCTTTGGTCATCGCTCGATCTCCAAGCGCGCACCTTCGTTTTTTTGAGAATATTGGGCTTCATGTACCATCGATGTGCTGTGAAATAATCCTGCATTCCTTGAGGTTCGCTCGTGGATCTCTCTTTTACCCTCGCCCAGCCCGTTTCTTGACGCCGAATTCTATCAGGCCGGTCTGCTTTTGATCGGTGAGCTTGACCGCTATGTCCCGGCGTTCAAATGTCTCTATCCACGGTCCATGCACCTCCGGTAGCAATTGACGGGAGCCACAGCACACACCACCCGATCAACGACAACTAGGCAACCAATTGCCAAATAAAAGGACCCTGCCTCCGACACCACTACAATCACACCATCACACGCCACAACAATTAGGCGGATATTCGTAATTTGAGACCGCCGTAGCGCCAGACCTACGCTGGCGACCAAAAGACCGCTCATATGGAGATGCAAGAGTACACCGAGATCAAAGGAAAGATGAAGAAGAAGAGGGCCGGCATCCGCAAGGATACCCTCAACATGATCCGTACCACCTACCGCAACAACATCGAGCTGACCAACATCGCCGATAACAAGGCCAACATCCTCTTGAGTCTCAATGCGCTGATGATCACCTTCCTCATCCCCATCGTGCTGTCCAACCTGGAGGTGATCATGCTGGAGAATCTCTATTTGCCCCTCATTACGCTGAGTGTCACCTGCCTGACCACCATCATCCTGGCCGCCATGGCCACCCGTCCCATCAGGATGGGGCAGCAGGACGTGGAGCGAAACGGTACCTCCCAAAAGAGCCCCTTCTTCTTTGGCAATTACTACAAGATGGAGGTCGACGACTACCTCGATCTGATCGAGCGCGCCATCAATGATCCCAAGTTGATCAAGGACTACGTCAAGCTGGATCTCTACTTCATGGGTAAGGGCCTCGGGGTCAAGTACAGCAAGATCCGCACCTGCTACAATGTCTTTATCGGAGGCTTGGTGCTGACGGTGATCGCTACGCTGGTGGTGGTGTTGGCGTAGTGGGGGGCGTCCTCTATGATTTTTGCCTGGTCACTTTCTTTACTTTCTTTCTTGGATATTTTGCCTTCCGGCTATCTCATGACGTGTGTAGCTCCCAGATTAAACGAGCGCTAATGTGGCTTACCGGCTTCTTTTAGGTTATCCACACGCTAGTGCTCGCAGTTTGCTCTTGCAATATCAGCGAAGCTGTATTCCTTACCTAGGAAAGATTAGGTCCCAACTGCTGAGCAGGGTGTATGTTTTTGTTTATTGTATGTTTCGAACATACATTGTATATTTGCATACATGGAGAGCGAAATACTCGGCTTTGCAATTGACAGGATAAATGAACTAAGGGGTATATCCTGTACGCTCCTAACGGTCGATCACCAACAGCCGGATGGAAGTATTGACGCTGAAATCGCCATCAATCATGATGATCTGGAGCTAAGATTCTATGTGGAGGTCAAGAGGAGAATTATGCCCGAGCAGGCTACACGGTTATTGGCACAGAAAAGCAAAGTAAGCCCAATCGTTTACTTCACTCAATATATTACACCTAGAGCTCGAGAAATCTTGAGAAAGCAAGACATTCCGTATGTCGACACAGCAGGAAACATTTTCTTAAATCACAAGAGTCTTTACATTAACATTCAAACCGAAAAAACAAATAGAGAAAAACTCAAAACACACACAAGGGCATTTAATAGGGCCGGCCTTAAGGTGGTCTATCAATTCTTGATTCACCCTCACTACATTAACAAATCCTATCGTTTCATCGGACACCATGCGAACGTCGCAATTGCGACTGTAGGTAATGTTCTCCAGGATCTCCTCAGAGAGCGATATCTGGTAAGGACCAACAATAAAGAATACGAATTCGCAAACAAGAGCGGACTCTTCGAGGAATGGGTCCGTGCGTATAGCCATGTCCTCAAACCCAAGCTAAGGAAGAGAAAGTACAGATGGAAAGATAAAAACACAAACTGGAAGGACATTAGACTGCCGGATCAAACGTACTGGGGAGGAGTGAGTGCAGCTGAGATATTAACAGATTACTTAATTGCAGATCGAATTGAAATATTTACGGGAATTACTTTCCAGGCGGTCATGCAAGCAATGGAGATTCTACCAGATGACAATGGAGAGATAACTCTGTATGAGACGTTCTGGAAAGATGATACTGAAAGTAGGACTGTTAATCCAATTCTGGTATATGCTGATTTGATTTACGACTCAAGTCCAAGATATGTAGAAGCTGCAAACAGAATTTACGAAGAATATGTTCAAGATATCTTATGATGCATTAGCAATAGATGGTCTAAAGGATGTTTTCCTTCAAATAAGCGACTCTTGTAAGCGACTCCAAATAGATTTTTTCATAGTTGGAGCAATCGCACGCAACATTTGGTACGTCTCTAACGATCAAAATGCCGAGGGGACCAAGGACATCGATTTCGGGGTTTGCATATCGGCTCATGAACAATACAATGAATTACGATCAATATTAGTCAATGAGTACAATTATCATGTTAGCTCTGACAATGCATTCTGCCTAATTACACCTGCTGGGAAGCAAATCGATCTTTTCCCTTTCGGAGCAATAGAGCGTGATGGTCAAGTGATGATTGAGGGCAGGGGCTTGGTGAAGATCAATTTGGATGGATTCAATGAAGCCTTTGAATTGGGTGCCGTAGAAACGATAATTGGAGATGAAAAATACATGGCATGTTCAATTCCTGGCATTATGATCTTAAAATTAATCGCATATGATGATAGACCTGATAGAAGAATCAAGGACATCATGGACATAGATTCTATCTGTCAACACTATCCCTCGATCGAGTCAGATCATATTTGGGGCAATCACTTTGATCTGTATGACAATGTACGAGAGCATCAAGATGTAGGAGTAATTGTACTTGGAAGGGAGATGAGAACACTTGCCAACAGTAATCCGAACCTGGTGGAAAGAATCATCCAGATCATGGACAGAGCCCTAAATGCAGAAAGTTCTTTCCTATCCCTGATGATCAAAGATCCCGAAAGAGAGACTATTGAAATGAAGCGGTCAATAATGCTGAATCTTAGGTATGGCTTTGTCTCGAATGCCAGCACCTGACGCTAGATTAGGCAAGCCTCCTTCTCAGCAGAATCACATCTCATTCGCCGTTCACGCCAATTTACACAGACGGGTTTTTGAGGGACTGGATACTTCATTTGACTGGGCCAGCGGGAGCAAAATCATCCTGGTTTGCATCGGATTTACGACTTTGGCGTCCCACATCCTTCGCCGCATGGCACCCGATGCCGATCTATTCAGCCACAATACCCCTATCTTTAGCCATAAACCAGAAAGAAATGAAATACAATACCCGGACTTCGATCTTATCTCTGCTGTCTTCTGTAGCTTTCATAGTCTTCTTGACCTCCGTCGTGCAGGCCCAAAAGACCTCTCTGCTCGACGAACATGGCAACCCCGCCGGATTCCAGACACTGGAGCTGGGCGTGCAGGCTCCGGACTTTGACCTTCCGGGCATTGATGGGCGCAATTATACCTTGGCGGATTTTGACCATGCGGATGTGTTGATGGTATTGTTCACCTCCAATCATTGTCCTACGTCACATGCGATTGAGCAGCGGCTGCAGCAATTGGTCGAGGACTATCGCGATCGCAGTTTTGCCCTGGTGGCGATCAATCCCAACCACCCCGATGGCCTGTCAATCGACGAACTCGGCTATGGCGAGTTTAACGACTCCTTCGAGGAGATGAAGCCGTATGCGGAGCTGAATGGCTGGACATTTCCTTACATCTACGACGGAGAGACGCAGCAGGTGGCTCGGGCTTATGGTTGCTTGGCGACGCCCCACGTATTTCTATTTGATAAACAGCGTGCATTGCAGTATGCGGGCCGCTTTGACGATTCGCGCTATCAGCCTGAGCACACGGTCACCTCTCCGGATGCACGCAATGCACTGGAAGATATGTTCGCCGGCCGGCCGGTGGCGGTGCCAAGGACCCGACCGCATGGCTGCTCGACCAAGTGGCGGGAAAAGCGAGCCAGGCACGTCGCTACCATGGCATCCTGGAAAGACCTGCCTGTCTCCATCGAACAGATCGACTCCGATGGGATGGCCGAGTTGCGTGCCAATGCCACAGACAACTACCGCCTTTTTAATATCTGGGCCACCTGGTGCGTGCCATGCGTGGATGAATTTCCGGAGCTGGTGTCCATCTCCCGGCAATTTGATATGCGGGCCTTCGATTTTGTCACCATCAGCCTGGATGCGCCCAAAGACGAGTCGAAAGCCTTGGACTTCTTGCAGCGCTATGGCGCAGGCCCCACCAATCGAGCGTTGAAGCGTATTCATCAGGACGATCGGAAGACCAATCACTATCTATATGTCGGCGCCAATCAGGACGCCCTAGCTGAGGTGCTAGACCCGGAGTGGCCGGGACCGATTCCGCACACGGTGCTAGTGGCTCCCGGTGGAGACATCATCTGGCGTCACAACGGAATCATTGACGGCAAGCATGCTCGATCGCAGATCGCGGAGGCCTTGACCCGCTACTGGCGGCTTCCGGCTAGGTGAGATGGGATGTTCTTTTAGCACATCATTTGGGAATGAAACTGATATACTCTCTAGAGAGCAGGACTTTTTGATTTATCAATTGTTCACTGCTTCAAGGTCTCATAGGATTCAGAAGAAGCGAAGACGAGAGTGGATTATTCTGACCCTTGGTTCGCTCCTATTTGCAGTATATTTCTACGATAGAGGCATTACGTCGATGAGCGTTTATTTCTCAGTTGTTGCAGTAGTGTTCGGATTACTTTACAATAAATACTTCAAATGGCGGTACAAAAGGCATTATCTGAACTTCATAAGGGAAAATCACCAAGCGCGCATCGGCATCGAATCAGAAATCCAAATATCCGACGAACATATTCTGACAAAAGATAAGACAGGGGAGGGGAAAATAAAGATCGAGGAAATTGAGGAAGTTAATGACCTGAAGGACCACCTGCTTGTTCAGATCTCTTCCGGCTTCACTTTAATTATTCCGAAGAGGCACGTGAAGGATTTGGGCGAGACACTGGGGGTATTTCGGCAGTTGGGACGGAGAGTGACCGATGAATCAAATTGGAAATGGTAGCGTGGGGTGGGAGGGGATAAGTTTAACTGTCGAAGGCTCTGTGCCCTGACTGATGGGACCACGAGCTGCGTTAGATGACCTTGCGCACAGATGAAATGCCAAAGATGCGATGGAGTCCGGTCGAATTGGACTTGACAGAAGCACAGATACTGGGAATTTGGGGTCTTCTGAAGCAGGAACTGACTCTTTGGACGATCAAGTTAATTAGGAACTACGCCGCCATCGGACTTAGAGATGCCAAGGGGGCAGTTCAGCATCTAAATCAGGAATTTGGCAAATGCATCCGATGCAACTATGAAGCACTAAGCCGGGAGAATATTGACTGCCCGAAGTGCAAGGCCTTCAACTATAATTGGCAGACTCAGCCCTCCTTCAATGAGGAATTTTGCAGTCATTTGGAGCGTAAGCTTGACTTCTCGTCCCTGGAGAATCAGGAGATCAACGGATTCTGGTGTGATGGCATAAACCATATACCATATGACACATAGGGTCTGGCAGTTGAGCATTTGCTGAAGAATAGAGAACTTAGAACGATAGCATGGATCGAGACAGATGGTCTGGGACACTATGACCTGACCATAAAATTTGGCAGAAAGACTGTGGAGCAATATGCAAGGAATACAAGCCTACTCAGATGTATCCCCGGGAGATTACTGCAAGAATGGGTGCTCATCGTGCCTGGAAGCAACTACATCGAGGTTAAGCTAGACTAGTATGTGCTGTCTGATAGACCCGGTCCCGTTACGTCACATACTCTCGACCGTGTTTGGAGACCTTAATTAATTAATTACTCAAGTTTCGGTAGTAAATGCTAGGGACAGTTTCTCAAATTTGGAGTAGAATTCATCCTTCCGCAGTAGATTATCGCGCAGGATGTTGATGGGCAGGTCTACGAATCGGGCAAGTTTTCGGATTAGGCCCATTACTTTGTTCCAAAATCTATTCATGAGAGTGGGACTGAGCCAGTTGCGTGAGATCTCTTTGAATAAACCGCCGATGGTTTGATAATGGTGAATCATCTTATATTTTGACAAGAAATTATAGGCCAGCAGGCATTGGGTAGCATCAGCGATTTGGGCGTCAAAGTCTCTGCTTTGACAAGCGCCAAATTTCAAATGTTGCTTGAGTTCCTTGTAAGACACTTCGATGCTCCACCGATTCTGGTAAATCTGATAAGCCTTTTTGGCTCCAATTTTTAGATTGGTCGTGGCAATAACCTCCCATTTGCTACCTCGTTTGTTCTCTTTGTAAAAGAATAATTGGAGGAGGTGACCCTGGAACTCTACAGTCAATCCTCCGTAATATAGGCCCATCTCTGTCCAATATTTTCTGGAGTTCAACGATCGAAACTTGTTGGATAGGCTGGAAATAGTACGGGGATTCCCCTTCAATATATACTTCCAATTATTGTTCTTCGGCCGGCTAATCAAATGGATCCCATGGCTTACCGCCGCTTCCACCAATGACCTGTTAAAAAACCAGGAATCTACCAGTATATAGGAGGCTCTGAACCCTTTGTTGATAGCTCGTCTCAGCATTTGTACGGCTACCAGTGTCTTCTTCTCAAAGTATTCTGATGTCCTTTTACATCCTGGACTATTCTTATCCCGCCTCTTAGCATATCTTTTCTTTCGATCTTTTTTCCTGATTCCCTGGTCCTTCTTTTTCCCAGCCTCCCCATGTAGGGAGAAGTCAAGATGCAACAGGGTCGCACCTGTCCACAACGCCAGATTCAGCCCCTTATATCCCAGTATGGACCCGCCCTTCACATGGGAATAGATCCGCCCTAATAGTTCCATGCGCTTGCCCGTCTTTGGCATGTCGGTATCATCTATAATAAAGCATCGCGTCTGATCGGCCCTTGAATGGTCTTGTGATATTTCTTCGCCTTCGATATCACAACTCTTTGCTTGTCTCAGCAAGCATTGTCGCCAATTAATCCTCGGACTATTCTTGATCCCATAGAATACGTCTTTGCCATATTGGATCAACCTGCCTAAATCGGATCTAAAATACTGCCCAATTGACTCAATCTTCAACAGCTTTAGCAAGACCATCATCTTGACCACCGAATCTCGACTGGCTAAAGCATGATGATGTGCCTTGATCCCTGATAGAGAACTATTCACTACATCGTTAAATAGTGCGCACGAAATCTGTCCAGAATACATCAAAATTGATTGTATTTCCTCGAAAAAATCTGTATCTTTCATTAAGGAGTTTTGTTTCTTTTGTCAACTCTAAAATACTGATTTACTGTATTTTAGAGAAGTAACTTAACTCCTTTTTTTTTCTTATTCCTTTACTGCCGAAACTTGAGTTAATTATTATTGACCCATGATTAAACTGAAATACTGCCGGACCGAATTCCTTATTCTCTCCCTCTTCATTGGACTGGTAGCTCAAGGACTGGATATGTCGGCACAAACAAAAGAAGATAACATGGCCGAGAAGATTGAGTATGTCGTAAGTGGGCTGGACGAGTCGCAGTTCAGTCATTTGTTTGACTTATCTGATGCGGAGCTTGCGAAAATTGGAGCAGTCAGAGAAGATGTGACGGTGAAGCCCGGCTATCCTTGTGTAATCAGCTTGGAGGATGCCGAAGTGGGAGAAGTGATTATACTGATGCCGTACGAACATATTGGTTCTAATTCTCCCTATCAGTCTAAGGGCCCGATTTTTATCAGGGAAAATGTGAAGCAGGCAGTGCTGGAGAATGCGGTACCTGCATTTCTGGAGATTCGGACATTATCAGTGCGAGCCTATGATGAGCGGGATATGATGGTGAATGCGCGCACCATTGCTGGTACGGAGTTGGAAAGTTTTGTTCAGGAAGCATT
Source organism: Saprospiraceae bacterium (assembly GCA_965223165.1). Classification (GTDB taxonomy): domain Bacteria; phylum Bacteroidota; class Bacteroidia; order Chitinophagales; family Saprospiraceae; genus JABDMH01. The sequence continues at coordinate 106,550 of CBDCVQ010000006.1, forward strand.
TCAAAACCCGGCTGCCAAGTATATTCATGTCCACATTTCCAGTCCGGGTTGCTTTAATTGCTTGGTGGAGCGGAAATAGCGATGGATAGCTTCTGACGATAACTAGGGGTGACATCAATGTCTTGGCACGTGTGAACCGAGGTCATCGCTTTTCTACACCAACAACAATCGGATGAATTGAGAGATTGATGCCAGATGGGGCAACGAAGTGGTGGTGGATCTTCCCTTTTTTTAGTTGGCCTACTCTCCCACATCACCCTCTCGCATGACTCAAATCACCCAACACCTTCCCTACAGTCATTGCTTTTCATGACCCAATTCGCTACCTTAAGCACCATTCTTGCCTACCGAAACATCTACTCAAAAATTACGCTATGAAGAAAACAAGCATCCTTCTAATTTTCTGCCTTGCCCTATCGGCACAATACAGTTGCTCCACCGCTAACAAGGCGACGGCCGGTACGGCTACGGCAGCCACGACAGAGCAGAGCGACGATACCGAACCAGCCTTCCGTGAGCTAGTCGATCTGCTACGGTCGGAGCCGGGTCTGGACATCAGGGGCAACGCGCCTAATTACAGCATCACCGTCCGAGGCAAAAAGAGCTTCTTGAGCGGCCATGATCCGCTCTATGTGATCGACGGGATCGCCGTGGGCACCAGCTACGCGCAAGCCGCGAACATGATCAATATCACGGACGTCGCCAGCGTCAATGTACTCAAAGGGTCGGCTGCGACCTCCTGGGGCAGCCGCGGAGCCAATGGCGTCATCGAGATCCGGATGAAACGGGGGAAGAAGAATTAATAGAGAAACGTTTTGCACCTGTCCCCTGGCCCCTGCGTTCTCCTACGTCGAAACGCCGGGGCAACGTTTTGCACCAGTTTCCCCTGGCCCCTGCGTTCTCCTACGTCGAAACGCCGGGGAAACGTTTTGCACCTGTTTCTCCTGGCTCCTGCGTTCTCCTACGTCGAAACGCCGGGGAACGTTTTGCACAATAATTAAATATCAACCGCAATGGCAATGTTGGTCTAAGACCGTCGGCATCCAAATCCAAATCACAATCAACTATCCTCAATCAGTAGCTCTGAACCCAAAGTGCACAACCACCATCCTAAAGGGCCCCTGCCCCCTCTTTACGTCGAAACGCCGGGGCAACGTTTTGCACCTGTATCCCCTGGCCCCTGCGTTCTCCTTCGTCGAAACGCCGGGGAAACATCTTGCACAATAATGCAACCTCAATGGCAATGTTAGTATAGGACCTTCGGCATCCATAATTACAATCACAATCACAATCAACTATCCTCAATCAGTCGCTCTGAACCAAGGTGCACAACCATGAGATTCCTTGTTTCCAATGTGTGGCTCGCCGATCTCTGCTGCCCTTAGGCAGGCGCCCAGCTCGCCGATCCACTAGGGCGCGAGCTGTGCTCTCCTTCGTCGAAACGCCGTGGAGACAATTTGTCCCGTGTCCCCTGGCCCCTGCGTTCTCCTTCGTCGAAACGCCGGGGAAACCTCTTGCACAATCATGCAACCTCAATGGCAATGTTGGTATAAGACCTTCGGCATCCATAATTACAATCACAATCAACTATCCTCAATCAGTCGCTCTGAACCAAGGTGCACAACCATGAGATTCCTTGTTTCCAATGTGTGGCTCGCCGATCTCTGCTGCCCTTAGGCAGGCGCCCAGCTCGCCGATCCACTAGGCGCGAGCTGTGCTCTCCTTCGTCGAAACGCCGTGGAGACGTTTTGACCCGTGTCCCCTGGCCCCTGCGTTCTCCTTCGTCGAAACGCCGGGGAGACGTTTTGACCGGTGTCCCCTGGCCCCTGCGTTCTCCTTCGTCGAAACGCCGGGGAAACATCTTGCAAAATAATGCAACCTCAATGGCAATGTTGGTATAAGACCTTCGGCATCCATAATTACAATCACAATCAACTATCCTCAATCAGTCGCTCTGAACCAAGGTGCACAACCATGAGATTCCTTGTTTCCAATGTGTGGCTCGCCGATCTCTGCTGCCCTTAGGCAGGCGCCCAGCTCGCCGATCCACTAGGCGCGAGCTGTGCTCTCCTTCGTCGAAACGCCGTGGAGACGTTTTGACCCGTGTCCCCTGGCCCCTGCGTTCTCCTTCGTCGAAACGCCGGGGAGACGTTTTGACCGGTGTCCCCTGGCCCCTGCGTTCTCCTTCGTCGAAACGCCGGGGAAACATCTTGCAAAATAATGCAACCTCAATGGCAATGTTGGTATAAGACCTTCGGCATCCATAATTACAATCACAATCAACTATCCTCAATCAGTCGCTCTGAACCAAGGTGCACAACCACCATCCTAAAGGGCCCCTGCCCCCTCTTTACGTCGAAACGCCGGGGAAACGTTTTGCCCCAGTTTCCCCTGGTCTCTGCGTGCTCCTTGGGTCGAAACGCCGGGGAAACGTTTTGCACCAGTATCTCCTGGCCCCTGCGTTCTCCTACGTCGAAACGCCGGGGAAACGTTTTGCACCTGTTTCTCTTGGCTCCTGCGTTCTCCTTGGGTCGAAACGCCGGGGAAACGTCTTGCACAATAATTAAATATCAACCGCAATGGCAATGGCAATGTTGGTCTAAGACCGTCGGCATCCAATCACAATCACAATCAACTATCCTCAATCAGTAGCTCTGAAGCAGGGTAACCACGAGATTCATTGTTTCCCATGTGTGGCTCACCGATCTCCGCTACCCTACAGCCGCTAGCTCACCGGTCCTGGTCATCCTGGTCATCCTGCAAATCCTGATTCAGACCGATGTGCAGCTCGTCGATCGTGGCCGCTGCAGGGGAAACGTTTTGCACCTGTATCCCCTGGCCCCTGCGTTCTTCTTGGGTCGAAACGCCGGGGAAACGTTTGCACAATAATGCAATTTCCACCTCAATGGCAATGGCAATGTTGGTCCAAGACCGTCGGCATCCAAATCACAATCACAATCAACTATCCTCAATCAGTAGCTCTGAACCAAGGTAACCACGAGATTCATTGTTTCCCATGTGTGGCTCACCGATCTCCTCTGCCCTACAGCCGCTAGCTCACCCTTCCTGGTCATCCTGCAAATCCTGATTCAGACCGATGTGCAGCTGGTCGATCGTGGCCGCTGCCGGGGGACGTTTTGCACCAGTTTCCCCTGGCCCCTGGGTTCTCCTACGTCGAAACGCCGGGGCAACGTTTTGCACCTGTATCTCTTGGCCCCTGGGTTCTCCTACGTCGAAACGCCGGGGTAACGTTTTGCACCAGTATCCCCTGGCCCCTGCGTTCTTCTTGGGTCGAAACGCCGGGGCAACGTCTTGCTCCAGTATCTTCTGGCCCCTGCGTTCTCCTACGTCGAAACGCCGGGGCAACGTTTTACACCAGTTTCCCCTGCCCCCTCCTTGGGTCGAAACGCCGGGGAAACGTTTTGCACAATGATTAAATATCAACCTCAATGGCAATGGCAATGTTGGTCTAAGACCGTCGGCATCCAAATCACAATCACCATCAACTATCCTCAATCAGTAGCTCTGAACCAAAGTGCACAACCACCATCCTAAAGGGCCCCTGCCCCCTCTTTTCGTCGAAACGTCGGGGAAACGTTTTGCACCTGTATCCCCTGGCCCCTGCGTTCTCCTTACGTCGAAACGCCGGGGAAACGTTTTGCACAATACTTAAATATCAACCGCAATGGCAATGTTGGTCTAAGACCGTCGGCATCCAAATCACAAGCACAATCACAATCAACTATCCTCAATCAGTAGCTCTGAACCAAAGTGCACAACCACCATCCTAAAGGGCCCCTGCCCCCTCTTTTCGTCGAAACGCCGGGGCAACGTTTTGCACCTGTATCCCCTGGCCCCTGCGTTCTCCTACGTCGAAACGCCGGGGAAACGTCCTGTACAATTCAACACCTCCACAATTCTACACCTCCACAACTGAACACCTCCACGACTGCACGCTCGGCTACAAAGGGGACGAGACACCTATTGCATCAAAAGTTGAATCTTCACTAAGTGAGGCATAACGTTCATTATGAAAGCACACATCACCACTATCATCCTATGCCTGCTAGCGGCTCAGGGCCTGTCCCAAACCTTTGAGGAGCTTCGCTCCAGTGGCTACAAACTCTACAAAGAAGGCAAATACGCGTTGGCATTGGAGCACCTGCAGCAAGCCAAGGCACTTAACTCCAACGATACCAGGACCTTATTTCAATCAGGTCGGGTGCTCTTGAAATTGGGCGAGGTTGATAAGGCGACGCAAGCCATTGATCGCTCGATCGATTTTGACACGTCTGACCTCGTCCGATTCATCGATGTGCAAAGGGATTCAAGCATCGCGAGACTCTGGACCCACCCGGATTGGCCGAAGTTCGTGGACAAGCTAGAAAAGAAAGTGTGTGGATCCAATCTACTTCTGTTCCGCCATCTGATGGAGATCTATCGAGAGGATGATGCTTGCCGGCGTAAGGTCATCCGAGCGGGCAAGACACACGGCTGGAAATCCCCTCAGGTAGAGCATCTTACCAGGGATATGCATCGCATAGATTCGCTTCACCTGGAGGACATTAGAGCGATAATACGTCAACACGGCTATCCAGGCAGATCGCTGGTGGGTCAGGCCTCGAAAGTAGCGTTTCTAGTGATTCAGCATTCGGACCTGGAGACCCAAGAAGCTTACTTCCCCTTGCTGATGCAAGAGGCCGATCGAGGCGAACTCCCGCGTAAGACGCTGGCCTTGATGGAAGACAGAATCCTTATCAGCCAAGGCAAAAAGCAAAAATTCGGGACCCAGATCTGCCGTGATCCCGACACGGAGCAGGCGGAATTTTGTCCGATCGAAGATCCTCAATCGGTCAACGAGCGAAGATTGGCTGTAGGCCTGTCGACGCTGGAGACGTATGCCAAGCAAAATGGCATAAAATGGGAATAATCCCCGCAGCGTCCTAACCTTCCTGATCAAGGGCGTCCCCAGATCCTACCAGCACTCTAAGGCAGGCTCAGTTAGTCCTTAGATTTCCCTTAATTTCGGATCTTCCAATATCCACATAAGATGTTCCTACCGCTACCGCACTATGCCATCCCGTTCCACTGATCTGATCACGACAGCGCAAGCCCAATCGCTTTCCGCACAGTATCGGCAAGGATTGATAGAAGATATTCTGCCATTCTGGATGGAGCATTCGCTCGATCGGGAGTATGGCGGATATTTCACCTGTCTGGACCGCCAGGGCCAGGTCTACGATACGGACAAATTTGTCTGGCTGCAGGCGCGCCAGATCTGGACCTTTGCCCATTTGTATCATCTGGATGGCAATGAGCAATGGCTGCGAATCGCCAAACATGGCTTTGACTTTCTCTCGAAGCACGGCCGAGACGACCACGGGTCGTACGTCTTCTCCCTGACACGCGATGGAACGCCGCTGACCCATGCCTACAACATCTATTCGGATTGTTTTGCCGCTTTGGCTTTCTTCAAATATGGCAGCGCCACCCAATCCGAGGGACATCTCGAGGAGGCACGTGGGCTGCTCGAATTGTTCTTGCATCGCCGTTCGAATCCCAAGGGTCGTTTTGAGAAAACCACTGGGGCAAGGCCGCTACGTTCTTTCGCGCTGCCCATGATGACAGCCATGCTCGCTTTTGAAATGCAAGCACTCCTGGAGGAGGATCGGGCGGATGAGATATATGAGGCTTGCCTCCATGAGATCCTCGAAGCCCATTACGATGAGGCGACTGGCCAGGTGCGGGAGTACATCCATCTGGATGGCAGCTTTCTCGACACGTACGAAGGACGCCTGATCAATCCTGGCCACAGTCTGGAGGCCATGTGGTTTCTCATGAATATTGCCGAGCGGCAGGGACGACTAGATCTGGCAATACGGCTGGCTGACATTTGCGTGGACATACTGGCATATAGTTGGGATCAAGCGTACGGGGGCATTTACTACTTTATGGATGCGAAGGGTGCTCCGCCCCAGCAGCTGGAGCATGACCAGAAGCTCTGGTGGGTACATCTGGAGGCCCTCAATGCCCTAACCAAGGCCTATGTACTTGTACCCCAACCCGCACTGGCCGAATGGCTGGATCGGGTGCATACTTATACGTGGGCACATTTTCCGGATCCCGTCCATGGAGAATGGTTTGGCTACCTCAATCGGCAGGGCCAGCCTCACCTGACCCTAAAGGGGGGCAAGTGGAAAGGGTGCTACCATCTGCCGCGAGCATTGTTGGAATGCGCCGCCAATTTTAGTGCAATTGCAGCCCCAACCGGTGCCATCTAGCGTAAGATACGGGCTATTGGTGCTGGCCTGGTGCTGGTGCCCCAGTGCGATGGGTGCACCGTACGTCGTGTCCTTCGATTGCCAGGAAGTGGCCCTGCCTGGTCCGGACCCATCGTTATTCGTGATGCCTGTGGGTGCCTTCGCCGGAGTGTCCAACGGCGCTTGGCTGATTGCCGGCGGACAGGCCATTTCCTCCGATACGGTTTCTCTTCAGGATGCCATCCACGTGTGCTACGAGGCAAGAGATGGGGCCTATCAATTGCTTCATACGGCGGCAAGGCTACCGATGCCTACCGCTGGTGGGGAGACGGTGGCCACCACGTATGGTTTGGCTTGCATGGGGGGTCGAGCGGACCCCCGGGATGCATTCCTCCTGGAGTGGCACATGGGAGATCGTGAGATCTTCCGCCGTGACCTGCCAGATCTACCGGTCAGCTGCACCGAGCTTGCTGGTGGACAGATAGGATCACAACTGCTGATTGCCGGTGTGGACTCAGTGGGGCAAAAGTACTTTTGGTCCTTGGAGTTAGGCGGAGCCGCCGAGCGTTGGCAGTCGTTGCCGACCTGGCCGGGGCCGACCCCGTGGGACCTCTCTGCAGGCATTCAGGTGGACGGCGAGCAGGAAGCACTCTTTCTTTTTGTCGGTGGTGGGTCGCACGCAAGCTGGGCAGTGTACAAATATGATCCGGGGCCAGGGAGGTGGCAAGTCCGGTCCTCGGGGCCACCTCAGGGAGCCCAAGTTTCATTCCAGCGGCAGGTCCTGCCCGTCGGGGCAAGTCACCTGCTCGTGCTGGTGCCTGCTGCCAGCACAGCACGGACAGATACATACGACCTCCATAGCTACCACACGATTACGGACGTCTGGGCTCATCTGGGCCAGATACCGGGCGGAGCGAAGGGTGGACCAGTCACCTGGTGGGATGGACACCTCGTGACGATGACCCAGGCGGGAGAGGCCGGAGGAGGACCGACCCTGCGAAAGTGCGCGATCACCCCGGACAACCGCTTTGGCCGGATCAACTATTTGGTGGTGGTCATCTACCTATTGATCCTGGTCGTAATGGGTGTTTTACTCTCCCGAAATCAAAAGACAACCGAGGACTTCTTTAAAGGGGGAAATCGCATCCCGGCCTGGGCAGCCGGACTTAGCATTTTTGGTACCCAGCTCAGTGCGATCACCTTCATGGCTATCCCGGCCAAGACCTATGCCACGGATTGGCTCTACTTCATCCTGATGATGACCATCATTATGGTGGCACCCATCGTCATTCGATACTTCTTGCCCTTCTACCGCCGATTTCGGTTGACCACCGCCTACGAATATTTGGAGCTGCGATTCAACTATGGAGCAAGGCTTTTGGGCAGCCTTATGTACGTATTTCTGCAGTTGGGTCGGCTGGGCATTGTGCTGCTCCTGCCGTCACTGGCCTTGTCCGTCGTGACCGGTATCGATGTCAATACCTGTATACTGGCGATGGGTGTGCTCAGCATTATCTATACTGTGCTGGGCGGCATCGAGGCCGTGATCTGGACAGACGTGATGCAGGTGGTCGTGCTGCTGGGCGGAGCCCTCCTCTCGCTCGTGATCCTGGGCTTTCGGCTTGACCTGCCGTCGATGATGGCTGCGCTATCCGAGGCCGACAAGTTGCGTGTTTTTGACTTTAAGCTGGACCTGAGCCATCCGACACTATGGGTGGTGCTCATTGGCGGCTTGGCTACCAATCTCATCCAGTATGGCAGTGACCAGACGGTGATCCAACGATATCTGACCACCAAGGACGAAAAAGCGGCGGCCAAGAGTATTCGCATTGGAGCTTGGATGGCACTGCCTTCCGCTCTTATATTTTTCAGTCTTGGATCCTTGCTCTACGTCTTCTACAAGATGCAGCCTGAGGCCCTCAATCCAACCCTCACTAAGACCGATGCCATTTTTCCGTGGTTCATTGTCCAGCAGTTGCCCGATGGTATCTCGGGTCTGCTGATCGCCGCCATTTTTGCTGCCTCCATGTCGAGCTTAGACAGCAGTATGAACTCGGTGTCGACGGTGGTGACCACGGACTACATCCGAAGATTTTGGCCGATATGGACAGAAGGTCGATACCTGCGCAGCGCCCGACTTATCACGGTGGTCGTGGGCATCATTGGCACGGCCATGGCGATCTGGATGGCCGGCACCGGACTATCGTCTCTCTGGGATCAGTTTAATATGATCATAGGGCTGTTTGCCGGTGGGCTGGGGGGCGTATTTCTACTCGGCATATTTACGAGCCGATCCAATGGTCCCGGGGTGGTGATAGGTCTCCTGCTGAGTGGGATATTGCAGTATCTCGTAAAGGAACATACTGACGTGCACCTTTTGCTCTACGCATTTACGGGGATGGCCAGCAGTCTGCTATTAGGTTATGTTTTTAGCTGGGCTTTTGCACATCCAAGCGAGGAAAAATTAAGTTATACCTTCAGGGATCTTTCAAAATCGTAAGATGAATCAAAATGGACATATCAGGGGCCTGGTGGCCGCCCCTTTTACGCCGATGGATGCGGAAGGCAAAGTGATGCTGGACAAAATTGAGCCGTTGGCCCGCCTATACGAGGCAAATGGTGTCACGGGCGTTTTTGTCTGCGGCAGCACGGGCGAGGGCATGTCTTTGAGCCATGCAGAGAAAAAGGCCATTTTGCAGAAATGGAGCGAGGTCAAAGGCGATCTGGTTACGATATTTATGTTGGGCTGCAATTGCATCTCTGAAATGCAGGAACTGGCCTTGATGGCGCAACAGTATGAGTATAATGCCGTTTCGCTGAGCAGTCCATTCTACTTAAAGCCACGATCGGTAGCCCACCTGGTGAGTTTTTGTCAGGAGGTGGTTTCTGTGATACCCGATCTGCCCTTCTACTATTATCACATCCCCAGCTTGACCGGGGTCAACTTTTCCATGTACGAGTTTCTGAAGCTAGCGGAGGAGCGCATACCTAGTTTTCGGGGGATCAAATACTCTGGTGATAACGTCGCAGATTTTCATGCCTGCCTGGCGCATGCCGGTGGCAAATACGATCTGCTCTGGGGGTCGGACGAAGCGCTGTTGTCGGCACTCATCCTGGGGGCTCGAGGAGCGGTAGGAAGCACCTACAACTACGCCGCGCCCCTGTATCATCGAGTGATCGAGAGTCTGGACGCGGGCGATCTGGCGCAGGCGCAGCATTGGCAGCAAAAGTCAGTACGGATGGTCGAGTTGTTAGGGCGTTTTGGCGGCATCGGAGTGGGCAAGGCCTTCATGAAGATGATCGACATGGACTGTGGATGGTTTCGTCCACCCGTGGAGGCACTCACAGCTGACCAACTGGCGGAGTTTCGTCTGGCCGTGGACGAGATTGGTTTCTACGAATATTGCTCCAAAGTATGAACAGCAAGGTCAATAGCTGTCTGTGCGGTCTCGTACTGTGGTACGGGCTGCTTGGCGCTGCGGGCTCTGTGCTCGGGCAAACACAGCCCATCCAGGTGGAGATCCACGATCCGGTCTATCCAATACTGATCGGCAAGGAGTACAATCCAGTAACTCAAGTGAAGATTATAACGTCGGCACCCGTCACCCTGACGGGCTTCGGCATCGACATATCTCAGTCTAGTAAACCGGCTGCGGTGGCGGCAGTGCAGGTATTTGTGGCGGAAGCGAGCCCTGATTTCGACACGCTCGATCGCTTTGCGGCCCTGGATCAGGTGGCTCCCCAGATGACACTCACCGGTACCAGGCATCTTGAAAAGGGGGAACACTATTTCTGGATCACATGCCGGCTAGGCGATTGGGCGGACCTTTCAGACAAGCTGTCCATCGTGTGTACGCATGTGGAGATTGGTGATCAACTCATCGAAGTGGAAGCCTCCCCCTCGTTCAAGCGAGTGGGCGTCGCCTTGCGCCAACACGGTGAGGAGGGTGTGCATACCTATCGTATACCTGGGCTGGCCACGACCAATCAAGGTACCTTGATCGCGGTCTATGATATCCGCCGAAACAGCAGTGTGGATCTGCAGGAAGATGTCGATGTGGGCATGAGCCGCAGCACGGATGGAGGAGAAACGTGGGAGCCCATGCGGATAGTCATAGACATGGCCACGTGGGGGGATCGACCCGAGATTGAAAATGGGGTGGGTGATCCAAGTATATTGGTGGATCGACAGACCAATACGATATGGGTGGCGGGTATCTGGGCCCATGGCCATCCGGGCAAACGCAATTGGTGGGCCTCCCAGCCGGGCATGTCTCCGGCGCAGACCAGTCAGTTTGTACTGGTCAAGAGTGAAGATGACGGCCGTACTTGGTCGCCACCGATCAATATCACGAGCCAGATAAAAAAACCAGCGTGGCACCTCCTATTGCAGGGTCCAGGCAAGGGCATCACCATGCGAGATGGGACGCTGGTCTTTCCTGCCCAGTACAAGGACGGGGCAGAGATACCGCATTCGACGATCGTCTATAGCAAAGATCGGGGAGAAACCTGGCGGATCGGTACAGGGGCTAAGTCCAATACTACCGAAGCGCAGGTGGTGGAGTTGGAGGACGGATCGCTGATGCTCAACATGCGGGACAACCGAGGGAGTGGTCCCGACGGGCGTAATGGAAAGGGTGCCCGGTCGGTGATGACCACCCGTGACCTCGGCGCTACCTGGATCGAACATTCCACCTCGCGCCGGGCTCTACCCGAGCCCGTTTGCATGGCCAGTTTGATCAGCCTGGCGCGTCCCGACGGCAGTCAGCCCAAACTCCTCCTGTTTTCCAACCCCAATGACCGGATGAAGCGACAATCCATGACGATCAAGGTGAGCGAAGATCAGGGCAATAGCTGGCCGGAGAAGTACCATACACTGATCGACGAGGGCCTAGGCAGGGGATACTCTTGCATGACACCGATTGATCAAGGTACGATCGGCATACTTTACGAGGGCAGTCAGGCCGATCTGGTCTTTCAAAAGATACGACTGGCGGATCTACTGGACCCATGATGCAGCCAGGATCGCTGGGCGGCTGGCACCAGGCGTCTGACAGAAATAGTACATGCGTGCAAGTCTGAGAAAGATGATTCAACCGTGGGAAGGCACCATCTAGGGTGCACCCTCCTTGAGCTAATTTGCTATAGATAGAATGGCGGGCATGCTTGAACTACTAGGGGTAGGGCACTAGCTATCCTGGCGGAAGAGTAAAAAAGGATGCTCGAGTTGGGGACCTGGATCGGATAGGTGTTCAGGTGGATCTAGTATGGGGATGTGGCGCTATTGCTTGAACCCAGCCATCGATGGATGGAAGCCACGTCACCGTATCAAGAAATCAGGTTGTTATTATTCGCCAGCGGGAGCCAGCTTGCTCAGCTGTTTTTCCATCTTCGAGACTTTCTGCTCGATGTTGGTCATCCAGGAGACAAACGCGTGCTTGGGGTCATTTTTGCTGCCGGACTGGTAGGGATTGGCATCATCCTCTACCCGCCATGGGGTCTCATCAAGTAGCATTTCTCCTACACCCGTGATCCACCAGTGGACGTTGAGCTGGTTAAACACGAGCCCGATACGTTCAATCTTGTCCGAGCCGATATTCTTGCCGGAGAGGTACTTGTGCAAGGTACCATTGGAGAACTGGCACATTTCTTCCGCTTTGTGGGGAGTGATGCCTTGATGTCTTAAGAACTCTCTGAATCTCCTGCGCAAGCCTGAGAAAATTTTTGAACTTTACTGCAAATTTTCTTGTAACTGTAGAAAAAAAGCTATAACATTGTCACAGTACAAGAACGACTCTTTCAAATATACGAACTTAATTCAAGCGCGTGGATGAGGTCCTGTGCCTAATGGTAGAACTTTGCCCGGAAGCGTCCAGCAGGTGTCTAGCGCATTTATTGGACGCTGCCAACGGTAATTAGTTGGAAATGTGCGCCATCTGTTTCGTAGGCCGGGCAGAACCTGTGTAGGCACGGGGCACCAATCCTAAGGAACTAAATTGAAGCGTCACACGTGGCTGACTAGCAGCACCTTCCCCTTGGAAGAACCACTGCTGCCTTTGGTTCCGTGCCCGATGTGCAAGTAAGATGCTTCAAAGATATGGTCCGTAGTGCATGAATGTGGGAGCCCCTAAGACGGGAGGGGCTCTCTTTTTTTTTGCAAAAAAGCAAGGGTTGCCAGCCAGCCCAAAACATTATGTCAGCGAGGTTATGCCTAACCCAGTAGGGCTTCTCATTAAATCTTCTTGTTCATTCCAATGTCTTGGGTTCGCATACTTCGTTGCCAGGCCTCGCCACAGCTACGACTAGCTATCCACCCGCTGTCGCGGTTACCCCGCTCTCGCGCTGTCATGCTCGACTCTACGAGATCGTTGGGTCATGTTTTGCGCCTCGTCTGCGAGTAGAATCCTATTAGAATTTGGTCAACATACCTGATGATGCGAGCCTCTACTAAGGATCGTATGGCTTTTGTCACTCGGGGTGTGGATGGATCCGCGTGACAGGTTACACAGGAACTGCACCTATGCCAACCGGTCCTCCATGCCGGCTCCGCAACGAAACGTTCCCTCCGTACTGAACAATCTTTAGGCGCACGTGGACTGCCTCCCCGTGCGATCGGTCAGACGGGCATTTTTTCCCACTCTGGGCAAATTTCGAGATATTTAGAAGGGGCGCGGCGACTGCGATGCGGACAGCCCTATCGCAGCCAGGCGTGGCCCAGGCAATAACAACATACGGTAATGATCAAACCACTTCAACCACGATGGCTATGGATACTAGCTGTCTGCAGTACTTCCTTCATACACGGCCAAAGCCCCGTCAGCAATTGGACCTACATCTGCCTGGATAGTACCAAGGCCAAATGGGGAGACTACGGTGACCCGCCCTGGCTCCGTTACTTTGGCCTAGCATCAGGAGACGTCAACGGAGACGGCCAGACGGATGTAGTGACCGGTCGAAATGTGTACCTGGGCCCGGGTGCAGACCTGAAGCAGCCATGGGCTAAGCGTGACCTGGGGCAGAATGTGGATGGTATTCTCGTGTTGGATGTAGATGGTGATCCATACCGGGACATTATTGCACAGGCACTGCCAGATGTCTACTGGATAGAGGCTACGGATGGGCAAGGAGACAATTGGCGGGTGCGCAAGATCGCAGAGGTGCCCGCGACGTCGCACGTCAACAGCCAGGGATTTGCGACGGCCCAACTAGTTGCCGGCGGAGCCAGTGAGATTCTCCTGGCCGGCAATGGAAACATCTACCTGATCCAAGTCCCCGATGAACCCCTGGCGGAGCCCTGGCCCATGCGATTGGTGGCTGCCAATACCTCGGATGAAGGGATCGGTGTGGGAGATATCAATGCCGATGGCCGACTCGATATCGTGGCCGGACGAAGGCCCGAAGGCCAGCCCGAGCCCTTGATCGTATGTTGGTTTGAAAACCCCGGTAGCCCGACGGGAAATTGGCCAGATCACGAGATCGGTCAGACCAATCACCCCGCCGATCGGCTAGCCGTGGCCGACCTCAACGGAGACACACGCGCGGATATCGTAGTCTGCGAAGAGCGATGGCCGGGCCTGGAGCCAGATGGCAATATCTTCGCATTTCTCCAACCGGAGACCACCCCAGCCTCCGACTGGACCCGCCGCAGGGTCGCCACCCAATACTCGACCAATAACCTGGACCTGGCGGATCTGAATGGAGACGGACACATCGATATCGTCACTTGCGAACACAAGGGCCCCGGGCTGGAGCTGCAGATCTGGACCAACGATGGCCAAGCAAATTTTCGCAAAGAGGTCATCGACCGGGGCAAGGAAAGCCACCTCGGCACCCAGTTGGCCGACATCGATCAAGATGGCGATCTCGACATTCTCAGCATCGGTTGGGATGCGCACCAATATGTGCACCTTTGGCGCAACGAGCAGATTAGCACAGACGCTCGACAGTGGCGGCTGCTATCTTCCTCCTCCGGTGAGCTGCCCGTGCCCAATGAAGGCAATCAGCAGACGGCCTCGCTGGCTATCGACGCGGACCAAAACGGCGCCGTGGACTTCTTCATTACGGAGCGTACGGCCGCTCCTGCGGTTACCTGGTTTCGTTATCTGGATGGCAGTTGGCAACGCTATGTCATAGAGGCGGGCCCCCTCCGCATTGAAGCCGGGGCGGCCTCTTACGACATCGACCAAGACGGCGATGAGGACATCGTGTTTGGGGGGGAGGGTAGGAGCAATGAGGTTTGGTGGTGGGAGAATCCTTATCCCCAATATGATCCGGCTATTCCCTGGACTCGGCGATCCATCAAGAAGACGGGCAAGAACAAACACCATGACCAGATGTTCGGCGATTTTGATGGCGACGGACAGCAAGAGCTCGTCTTCTGGAATCAGGGTGCCGCAGCGCTGATGATGGCCGAGATACCTGCGGACGTAAAGGAGGTGGAAACGTGGCCGTTTGAGGTCATCTACCAGTACTCCAATGATAGTGAGATGCAACCTGCCGTAGGACTGTACGGATACCCGGGTTGGAGCACCGTCAACGAGCATGAAGGGCTGGCGAAAATTGACATGGATGGGGATGGCATCGAAGATATCGTGGGAGGTGGCCGTTGGTTCAAATACGACAATGGCACCTTTGCCGAGCGGATCATTGATGCAAGCTATACCTTCAGCCGCAGCGCCGCCGGCCAATTCGTAGAGGGAGGGCGCCCGGAAGTCATGTTGGTGGTCGGTGACGGGCAGGGTCCCTTGTACATGTACGAATGGCACGAATGGCCGCAGAATCACAAGCGCGGTACGGGCACTTGGAAACGTACCCTTCTGATCGAAGAGTTGGACAATGGGCACACGATCGATGTACTTGACTTTAACCAAGATGGTCATCTTGATCTATTTACCGCCGAGATGCGTTTTGGCGAAGGTAATCCGGATGCCAAGATTCGAATCTTGCTGGGCAACGGCGACGGCACCTTTCGGGAAATGGTGATTGCCGAAGGGTATGGCGTGCACGAAGGCCGCATCGTGGATCTGGACGGAGATGGTGACCTGGACGTACTGGGCAAACCCTATACCTGGAAGGCTCCGCTACTGAATATCTGGATCAATGATGGGCCGCTCAAAAGGTAACCTTGCCAGTGGGTGTTGCCTGCTGGTCCTGCTTTGCTTTTCCTGCCGCCCCCAAGTACAAATCGTACCGGGAGCCTCAGCGGAGGGCCAGTCAGCCTTCCGAATTGAGACTTCCAGTGCCACCTTCGTGTACCAGGATGAGGCTGGTGGCTTTAGCAACATAGTAGACGATCAAGGCAGGGACTGGATTCAGTTTCACGCGACCGACTCGGCCCACTATCCCGCATCGGCCGCTGCTGACTATCGGGGCCTGCCCAATCTCGTCTTTCGCTCGGACGACGGTGGATGCGGCCATCCCGGTTTTACCAAAATGACATCACAACAGCTGTCCAATAATCAGATCCGCTCCACAGCCAAGAGTGGCCGGTGGCAGTGGACCTGGACCTTTCACAATCACCATGCCGAGCTAACCGTGGAGAAATGGGACCCTACGCATGCCTTTTGGTTTTTATATGAGGGTCCGATCGCGGGCCAATTTTCTCCGTCGACGCACTATTGGGGCACCGACGGGGGAGGCCCCAACTTCGAGCAGCCTGACCTCGTCCTCGGTACGCATGAAGTGGGCCAGTGGCAAACAGCCTATTTCGGCGACCGGCAGTATGACCGAACATTTTTCGTCCATCAATTGGAGGGTGATACCTTGGTCGACTACTTTGCCTACATGGGCAATTCAGAGGAGGGCAACGAGGCGTCTGATGGGATGGTGGTGTTTGGCTTTGGTCGTGGGGTCGGAGCTAAGCCACTCCTGCAAGGTCCCCACAAGTTCATCTGTGGATTCTATCCCGATGTTGTCATAGATGAGGCAGGGCATCAACGAATTATGTCTTACATTCATCAGCTACCCTGACAAACGTTATCAACACATACTAGATGCGACTACACAAGCTCGAGGAGTTGGAGCAAAAATGCCGTGAGATCCGTCGCTCAATCGTTCAGATGGTGTACGAGGCATCTTCCGGTCACCTGGGGGGTAGTCTGGGGGCCACCGAAATGGTGGTCGCATTGTACTACCACTTGATGCGGCACGATCCACAACAACCAAACTGGCCGGAGCGCGACCGCTTTATTCTTTCCAAAGGCCATTGCACGCCGGTCATCTATGCCGTGCTGGCGGACAGCGGCTACTTTCCCCGCTCTGATCTCTCCACTTTTCGCCGTCCGGGATCGCATTTGCAGGGGCATCCCTACCAGCCCAAGACGCCGGGTATTGAGGCTACCACGGGCACGCTGGGCTTGGGACTGTCGACGGCGTTGGGCATGGCCGTAGTCGCCAAGCAGCGGGGAGAGTCGCATCATTACTTCGTGCTCTGCGGCGATGGCGAAATCCAGGAGGGCCAGATCTGGGAGGCCGCCATGTTTGCCAACAAATACCGGCTGAATAATGTCATCGCCTTTGTAGACCGCAACTATCTGCAGACGGATGGGCACTCGGAGGACATCATGCCGCTGGACCCGCTGGCACCCAAGTGGCAGAGCTTTGGCTGGAAAGTATTTGAAATCGATGGTCATGATTTGCAGCAAATAATCCACACGGTGGAAAAGGCGCGGTCCAGTGACCGACCGGTCATGATCATCGCTCGAACGACGAAAGGAAAAGGGGTCTCCTTCATGGAAAACGCGGTGGAATGGCATGGAAAGCCCCCCACGCAGGAAGAATGGCAAGCCGCTATCAACGAACTGAGCCATGCAGAGTAAGCAAACGCGTCAAGGATATGTAGATGCTCTGCTAGAGCTGGCCGACGAACTGCCCGAGATGGTGGTGCTCGATACGGATGTGGGTAAGGCGACCAAGACCCTGCAGTTCGGCGCTCGGTATCCCGATCGATACTACAACTGTGGCGTGCAGGAGCAAAATATGCTGTCCGTTGCTGCTGGGATGTCGTTGGAGGGGGTGATCCCTTTTGCCACAACTTTCGGTGTTTTTGCCACCTGCCGAGCGGGCGACCAGCTGCGCAACAGCATCGCTTATCCCAAGGCCAATGTCAAAGTCGCCGTGACCCATTGTGGCATCAGCGTTGGAGGGGACGGCGCCTCGCATCAGGCCAATGAAGACATCGCCATCGTGCGAGCCTTGCCCCATATGACGGTGCTGGTACCGGGAGATTATGAAGAAGCGAGGTTGGCCACCCATGCCGCCGCGCATTGGCCCGGTCCCGTATACCTTCGACTCGGCCGTGATCAATATCCGGTGGTCAAAGAGCTGCATGGGCATTTTGAGATAGGTCTGGCCAAAGTACTCCGGGAGGGAAAAGATGTCACCATTGCATGCACGGGCGTAATGGTGTCCGAGGCTTTGGTGGCACACCGACGGCTTTCGGAGCAGGGCATCCAGGCGCGGGTACTTCACCTCCCCACGATCAAACCCATAGATGCCCAGGCCATCCTTAGTGCGGCACAAGAAACGGCAGGTATTGTCACCATCGAAGAACACTCGATCATCGGTGGCCTGGGAGAGGCCATCGCCGGGATCGTGGCCGAGTCCCACCCCTGCCCGGTCAAACGCGTGGGGGTGCAGGACGTCTTCGGCGAATCCGGACAGGCAGCAGAATTATTTGATAAATACGGCCTTAGAGCCAGTAATGTGGTAGCGGCAGTACATGAGATCAGACCCACATGAAAGCATTGATAAAATATCAATCCGGTCCTGGAAATGTCGCTCTCCGAGATGTGGAGGAACCTAAATGTGCGGCCGATCAGGTGCTGCTGGAGATCAGTGATTGCGGCATTTGCGGCACGGACTTGCACGTGTACCATGACACATTTAAAAACTACCCACCCGTCATTCTTGGGCACGAGTTTAGCGGAACCGTGGTGGAGCGAGGACGGGATGTCACGGAGATCCCGCTGGGAGGGACCTACAGTGTGCTGGGAGCGACGGCGATCACCTGTGGACATTGCACCTATTGTGAGCGGGGAGACTTTATGTTCTGCTCGGTGCGGCGGGGCATGGGGCATGGTGTCCATGGCGCCTTCACGCGATGGGCGGCCGTACGACCCGATCAACTCTATCCGGTGCCGCCGGGCGTATCCCTCGAGGTAGCTGCCCTGGCGGAGCCCTTGGCTGTGGCTGTGCATGTGGTTGAAGAGGTCGCGCATTTCAAGTTGGGCGACACCGTGCTGCTTTCCGGACCGGGCCCCATTGGCTTGCTTTGCCTGAAGATGCTACTAGCGCATGGCCTGCAGGTCATTGTCGCGGGGCTGGAAACTGATCAGATGCGATTGGAGACCGCCAAAAAGTACGGAGCCGAGTGTGTTGTAGCTGTCGATCGAGAGGATCTGGCCGCTGTGATCGCTGACAAGACAAAGGGGCAAGGCGTAGCGCTGGCCGTGGAATGTTCGGGGGCCGAGGCCTCCGCCCGCAATTGCCTGGAGGCCCTGCAGCCCATGGGTCACTATGTGCAGGTGGGACATTTTGGCAAAGACCTGCTACTGCCGTGGGATCTGGTGGCCTTTCGACAATTACGCATCCACGGATCGCTAGGGTACACCCAGCAGACCTGGCGGCGCACGATGAAAGTGCTTGCCCAGCCACAACTGCGGTGGCAGGAGGTGATCAGCCATCAGTTGCCCTTGGCCGAATGGGAGCGGGGCTTCGCCCTCATGGAGTCCAAGCAGGCCATCAAAATTTTGCTTAAGCCGTAAGCGTAGTCTTATCCCATCTCCGCTACAGCTCCATCTTCCAGGGCTTGCGGTACGCAGGTTGAATAAACTGATTGGCCTGCTTGTCTTTGATAAACCGGTTCTTAGTGCGGTCCCACGCTAGGCGGTGGGATCCGCTTCGGACAGCGATGTTGGCCATGTGTGTATACAGGGCCACATTGCTCCCGAGCGAGGCTGGGCAGGAGGGGGTCTCCCGGCTCTTGATGCAATCCAGGAAGTTCCTTACGTGGTTGTCGGTGCCTCCCTTGTAGTCGGTGGCCTCATGGGCCTCGATCTTATGGGCCTTCTTGGCGTTGTCCCATTCGGGAATGACCTGCCAGCCGCTGCGATCGACGACGAGCGTTCCTTTCTCGCCAAGGAAGGCGATGCCATATAGCCGATCATAGGGGCCCACTTGTTTGCCGGCATTGGATTCCCACTGAATGACATAGTCGTCAAAGGGGAAAATGACGGACATCGCATCATAGGTCTCCTTGGCCAGATCCGGTCGATCGAGCTTCGAGCCGTAAGCCAGTACTTCGGTGGGAGGCTGGGTGATGTCTTTCACCCAGAGTGACATATCGATGAGGTGTACACCCCAGTCGGTCATCAGTCCACCGCCATAATGCCAAAAGTGTCGCCACGATCCGTGCAGACGTGACCGGTTGAATGAACGCTCGGGTGCTGGTCCCAGCCACATGTCAAAGTCGAGATCCTCAGGGGGCTGTTCGTCCGGTACTGTCGATGGCCCCACTCCGTAATTGAAGTTTGCCCAGATATTGCTCTTGTGGATGCGTCCTAGTTTTCCTGCTTTCATGAAGTCCATCACTTCGTTCCAGACATCGGCGCTGCGCTGCTGTTGGCCGACTTGGACTACTCGACCGTAGCGCTGCTCCGCCTGCTCAATCAGTTGGCACTCGGCGATGGAGTTGGCCAGCGGTTTTTCTACATAGACATCCTTGCCCGCCTGGCAGGCCATGACCGTCTGCAGGCAGTGCCAATGGTCAGGAGTCCCTATGATGACGGCATCGATGTCCTTGTCCTCCAGCATTTTGCGAAAGTCCTTGTATTGTTTGGGCGACGTGCCGTGCGCTTTCGCCAAATCCGCCGCTCGATCACGGAGGACCTTCCCGTCTACGTCACACAACCCCAGGCAGGTCACACCTCCTGCGGCCAGATGCCTTTGCAGCACGCGAAAGCCGCGGCCCCGACAGCCGATCAGTCCGACATTGATTTGATCGCTGGGTGGGGTCCTTTGCAGCATGCCTGCAGTGATCGTAGGCCAGCCTGTCATGACTAAGCCGGCGCTTGCCAGGCCGCTCCGGTGCAAAAATGATCGTCTCGAATGATGCATGTGACTAGGCAGTTTAGTTGTGATGTGCCCCGCAAGCCCCGTTTCCCGAGGAGACAGGTGCCTGCAGGTGCGATCCCGCTCCATGACCAAAAATTGGTACTTTGTTTTATCGAACCTATGGCGCGAGAAAGTCCCTAAGATAACAAGCATCCATCATGTCGAGACTATTTGCTCTGCTTCTCCTTGCCATCCTTCTTTCGCCGCCCCTCTTTGCGCAAGCAGTCGTCGACGATTCGTATGGGCTGGACACCAATGTGCTGTACCGGGATCAATCTGCTCCTGATTTCACCGATTATATGGCAGAGCGGTGTCGGCTGGATGTCTACTATCCCAGGGAGGTAGATTCCTTTGCCACGATCGTTTGGTTTCACGGGGGTGGGCTGCGCGGAGGCAATCGGTTTCTTCCCGAGGCGCTGAAGGAGCAAGGGCTGGCTGTCGTCCCGGTGAACTACCGCTTGCATCCTAAGGTGACCAGCCCGGCATATATCGAAGACGCTGCTGCGGCCGTAGCCTGGGTCTTCCGAAACATCGAGCACTACGGCGGTGATCCCAATCTCATCTTCGTCTCCGGCCACTCGGCGGGCGGTTATCTGACGAGCATGATTGGCCTGGATACGAGCTGGCTGCAGGTCCACGGTGTGGATGCCAATCGTATCGCTGGGTTGGTGCCCTATAGCGGCCATGCCGTGACCCACTTCACCATCCGGCGGGAGCGCGGAATCTCCTGGGACAAGCCCATTGTAGACGAGCTAGCACCTATTTTTCATTGCCGCAGCGACGCGCCACCGCTCATCTTGATCACGGGTGATCGGGATCTGGAGCTATTCGGCCGTTATGAGGAGGTGGCCTATCAATGGCGCATGATGCAAGCCGTGGGCCATGCGTACTGCGAGCTGTACGAGCTAGACGGGTACAGCCATGGTGCCATGGCCGTTCCTGCCCATCACATCTTGCTCAATACGGTGCGAGAGATTGTCAAAGCAAAAAAGACGGAATAAAATGGATCTCAATTTGGAAGGAAAGGTCGCAGTCATCACGGGGGGCAGCGTGGGCATTGGTCTGGCGGTGGCCAGAGGGCTGGCGGCGGAAGGAGTGCACCTAGCGCTGTGCGCCCGTAATGCCCATCGACTGTCGGCCGAGGCAGACGCTCTTCGGGCAGCCTGCGATGTGCAGGTTTTCGCCCAGCCTTGCGACATGACGGATCTCCAACAGATCTCGGCCTTTGTCGATGCTATTCACGCCACCTATGGCGGCGCCGACATCTTGATCAACAACGCCGGGGCGGGTACCAACGAAAAGATCATTGATGCCCCTGATACCAAGTGGCAGTATTTCTGGGACCTCCACGTCATGGCGGCTGTCCGCATGTCCCGGGCTTTGATGCCCAGCATGCAAGAGAGGGGAGGGGGAGTCATATTAAATAATTCTTCTATATGTGCACGGCAGCCGTTGGGGTATGAACCGATCTACAATACCACCAAGGCCGCGCTATCGATGTTCTCCAAATGCTTGGCCAACGAATGCATTCCTCACAACATCCGAGTGAATACGATCAACCCAGGCTTGATTCTTACCCCAGACTGGTGGAGCACCGCCGAGAAACTGGCCAAAGAAGAAGGCACCACCGCCGAAAAATACTTAGAACAGCTGGCCAAGGACTATACCCCCATTGGCCGTTTCGCCACCCCGGAAGAACTGGCCGCCTTCTTCGTCTTCATGTGCTCCGACAAAGCCAGCTACTGTGTGGGCTCGACGCACTATGTGGACGGCGGCTGGCTCAAGGTGGTGAATTGATGAGAGGGGGTTTTATGGTATTCTGGTTTTATGGTTTTATGGTTTTATGGTTTTATGGTTTTGTGGTTTTGTGGTGTTCTGGTTTTATGGTTTTGTGGTTTTGTGGTTTTATGGTATTAGGGTTTTATGGTGTTCTGCTACTCTACTCTGGCATCTACCAGTCGTGAGCTCGCCCAAAACTCAAGCTCACTCGAAACTCAAGTCACTCAGAACTGCCACTCTCGGTCACTCTCGGTCACTCTAGCTCACTCATACTTCCTCTTTCCCCGTTTCCATCAATTCCCTTTCCTCCTGCAGGACCCGAGCTGCTTCTTGCTCACTGACAGTGTTCCTGGGGGTGATCAGACTGACTGCTACGCCCAGAATGGTTGCTGCGATCACGGCCGGGATGACGGGATTACCCCAAAAGGCGTCATAGGCGGGTACATTCATGATCAGGATGGAGCAGGTTGCGCCTCCGACTAGGGTGGCAATCCCTCCTTGCCAGGTCGCTCGGGGCCAGTACTTGCCCATGAGGACACAGACGAAGAGCCCACTGAGGATGATGGAAACCATGTACTTGATATAATCAATGACGTCGGTCGCGTACAGGGTAAAAATCAGGGCCAGGGTAGTAATGCCAAAGACACCCCAGCGCGAATAGGTCACCGCTTTCTCACTGGCTGGCATGCGACCGAAAAAGAGAATGAAGACATCTCGCAGAAGGATCGCTACCCCGGCAATCGCATCCGAACTGGCGGAGGACATCGTGGCGCTCAGCCCGGCGATGAGCACGATCATGCCGATGGCGGCGGGCAGTACTTCGGTGGCCATATAGGGAAACGCAAAGTTAGAGTTGTCCAAGCCGGGGTTGAGATGGTAGGCGGACATACCGATCAGGGCCGGAATGAGGGAGAAGAGGAGATAGACCGTGCCACTCAAGTAAAAGCTACGCTTGATCGTGCGAATGTTGTCAGAGGAATAGATGCGCTGCCGGAAGGCGGGTGTGGCCAAGACCCCTACGAAAATCACGAATGCCAGGGAGATAGACGGCAGCAGCTCCTTGCCCTCCAAAAAGGCCAGTGGGGTAGTCGGCATGGAGGCCTGCACGGCTGACAACCCTCCCGCCTGATGGATGGACAGCACTACCATTAGTATAAAGCCAAAGAACAGCACAATCGCCTGAATGCTGTCCGTCCATACGACGGCCATGTAACCGCCAATAAGCACATAAATGCCAAAGGCCAACGCTACGATGACCTTCGCGTAGCCCAGATTGATCTCGGTGATCCATGCCAGGTACAATCCGCCCCCTAGGATGTGAGCCCCCAGCCAACCTACGGACGCTAGGAGGACCAGAACAGCCACGACTCCCTTGATGCGTTTATTAGCTCCGTAGTAGAAGGCCATCTCTTCGGCGAAGGTCATAAATTGATACTTCCGGGCGCTACCAAACCACTTGGCCAGCAGCAGAATACCAAACGCGCCGCCAATGCCGTAAAGCGATCCGGCCCAACCATCGCTATAACCCTTGCCGATGGCTCCCATACTCGAGCCCGTGCCCACCATGGTGGCGATCGTGGTACCAAACATCAAGATGAAGGGTACGCTGCGATTGCCAAGGAGGAAGTCTTCACCGGAGCTCTGCCTGCGTGCCAGCCAGAGGCTCAACACGATCATCGATACCACGTACAGCAAGAAGATGAGCAAGAAAAGTGTCGCGTTCATAGGTCGGATTGCCGGCAGGGTGGGCCAAAAATCAAAATACGAATTTAAGTGGGGTCAGTAGGGTCTCGGCACCAACCGTAGGAAAGGAACCCCGGTTCGACCTTTCAGATCAACTTAAAGTCTCTCAGGTAACGAAACCCCTCCGTGGACTTAAAGAACCGCTCCCTTTCCATGGCCTCTTCGTCGGTGTTAAATAGCTCTTGGTAGCGTAGCTTCCAAGGAACCCGGTCCCTCGTTTCAGCTACCTGGCCGGCGTTATGTCTGGCGATCTCTTCGGCTAGATGGGGTGGTTCGGCCGTAGCACTGGCTGCTGTCTTTTTCGCTCTTCAAAAGGTATACGATCACCATGATGCCTACCCCATGTCCGGTGGCCAATATAAGGCTTCGTTTCTGAGCAAGGCTGTGTTCGAAACTCATCGAAGACGGAGGAGGAGGGATTGCTGGCGCGATCCCTTAGGGGGTGAACCAGCAAAGACCCTTGGGCCGCCCTGCGGGCTACTTTTTTTGTCTCCGCCCTGTCTCCTTCAAGCAAGCTTGCGTCGACCTGGCTCCAACAAAAAATCCCGCCGAAAGGCGGGACCACTAAGAAGCTTGCGGAGGAGGAGGGATTGCTGGCGCGATCCCTTAGGGGGGTGAACCAGCAAAGACCCTTGGGCCGCCCTGCGGGCTACCTTTTTTGTCTCCGCCCTGTCTCCTTCAAGCAAGCTTGCGTCGACCTGGCTCCAACAAAAAATCCCGCCGAAAGGCGGGACCACTAAGAAGCTTGCGGAGGAGGAGGGATTGCTGGCGCGATCCCTTGAGGGGTGAACCAGCAAAGCTTCTTAGTGGCCCTTCGGGCACTTTTTGTCTCCGCCCAGCCTCCCCCAAGCAAGCTTGGTCGGCCGGGCTCCAACAAAAAATCCCGCCGAAAGGCGGGACCACTAAGAAGCTTTGCGGAGGAGGAGGGATTCGAACCCCCGGTACGCGTAAACGTACGCTGGTTTTCAAGACCAGTGCATTCAACCGCTCTGCCACTCCTCCGAATGGATAGGCATGCAAATGAAGGGGCGCAAGATAAAAAAGTCTCCTCTAATGTGTGCGACGATCTTGGGCTCGCAAGGGCCGAACATGGGTTGGTGATTTGGCCGCAGCAGCGGCTATTTTGCCACGCTTGAAAGTGCTAGGAGCCTGTCACCAGCACCTTTTGCTGATATCCCTTTCCCTCCTTGGTCTGCAGTTGTAGCAAATAGACCCCTGGGGTGGTCCGCAAGGGAATCTTGATCCGCCCCCGTCTGGTCTGTCCCCGCTCCAAAACGCGGCCCTGCAGATCCCATAGGGCAAAGGTAGCTGGAGGTAGGTTCGGATGCAGCTCTAGCATGGTTCCGGCCCGGACCGGATTCGGAGCGACGTGTACGGTGGAAAGAGCATGATCGCGATTGCTTGTTGATGTGCCGGTGCGGTGGGCGACGAAGATTTTGCCGAGTGGATTGTTGAACGCGGTGCTTCCGGGGAAGGCGATGTAGGGTACGCCCTCGCTGGTGAAGTCCAACGACACCATCTGGCCAAAGTCCTGGTCGGTTTTCTCTAATACCGTCTCGACGGTGACGTCCTGTGCCACGATCTTGGCCAGCTTGATGATCGATCGGTCGCCGTAGGCGATGTACAATGCACCGTCATACGCAGCCAGGGACGTCAAATTTCGGGCACCGGAGAATCCGATGAAGACGTTGTTCAGGGAGTCGATGGTCCGGGTACTCCAGACATCATTGATTCTTTGAGCCAACTTGATGTGACCGTTTTGCGCGTAGTAGCTGATGTACACATTTCCCAACTCATCGACGACCATTGAGGAGAAGCGGCCGGCACGTTCGTTTTCGTCGATGGGCTGGATCTGCCATGTGCCGTTGACCCGACTGGCAAATTGCAAGACGTTTAGCTGGTCATTGAAGTAGGAGATATAGATATTGTCACCATCCAATGCAATCGAGGTGGCATTGGCATACATAATCGGACCGCTGCCAATGGCCTGTACGGTCCAGCTATTGCCGTCATAAAAACCATATTCGACACCGGGTCCATTGAAGGGATTGACCGAACTGGTGTGGATGTTACCGTTCGCATCTACCAAGATCGAATTGTCCCAGCCATCATGTCCCGGATCTCGCGTATCGATATTTTGCCAGCCGTTGTTCTGCCATCGCCGTACGGCTTGGTCCTCGGTGTCGTGGTCATGGTAGGCGATCACCGGATTGTTGTCGTTGTCATAGGTGATGTCAGGAGGCCCGTAGAAATAGCCCGTGCTGACCGTCGATCCGGTCACCTCGCCCTCATCGATCATGGCATAGCGGACCCAGCCAGATCCGGCTTCACTTAGATAGACAATGTGCACCCGATCCAACTTGTCAATGGCCAGGACAGGCTTCAATCCATCATTGGAAATGGTGGTCACCTCCCAGCCCTGTGCATACAGCCATCCAGCGAAGAAAAGCATGATACCGGAAAGTAATAGTCGCATTTGCTTGCATTTTGTCTTGTGAGGAAATCAGATGGCAATTCCCACCTGCCTTGTCGTGTGCCGCACCGTTTCGCCCCAAACTTATGACGGGGCGCTACCACAGTTTAAATATACCATCAGATTGACAGATGTTGATGTCAGCGCGTGGACCGAAAGCTCGGTGGCGGGCTTGATGGAGCCCCAGCAGAATATTCCCGATATTGTATAGAGGCATGCCCGGACACCGGGCAAATGCCAGGTAACCCTTCTCTTCAGATGCAAAACAACAACAAGTATGAAGTCTCGATCTAAGTCTCGCCGTCACTTTCTTATGATGGCCGGGACCACCGCCATCTCGATTCCATCCTTCGTCAAGGGGTACTCACATACCGAAATGAGAGAGTTCCAAGCCCGTGGTTGGTCCGTGGGTGTCTCCAAGCGGGATCTGGACACCCCGGCACTCTGCATAGACTTGGACGCCCTGGAGCAGAATCTGGATACCCTACAGAACACGGTCGAGCGCAATGGCATCGGCAGTCGTCCCCATGCAAAGACACACAAGTGCCCGGCGCTGGCTCGTTTGCAGTTGGAGCGGGGAGCCTTGGGCATTTGCGTAGCGAAGGTCAGTGAAGCGGAGGCCATGTTTCAGCACGGCATCGATCAGCTATTGATGACTACGTGCAATGTCACGCCTACCAAGATTCAGCGGGCGATGGCCCTGCGTCGCTGGTGCAACGGATTTATCCAGGCGACGGATTCGAAAGCCAATGCGTGGCTGCTGTCTGAGGCGGCCCAGTCAATGGGTATCACCGCCGATGTGGTGGTGGATGTGGACCCGGGACTACATCGCACCGGTGCGCCACCAGGCAAGGTCTCGCTCGAGCTCGCACAGGAGGTAGATCGCCTGCCTGGCCTTAACCTTAAAGGATTGCTCTGCTACGATGGCGCGTCGCAACATGTGAAGGGCTTTGAGCAGCGGCGTGCGCGTACACTCGGACAAATGGAGCCCGCGGCGGAGACCTGCCATCAGATGTCGAAGGCTGGATTGAATACCGAGATTTTTAGTGGTGGAGGCACCGGCTCCTACAATATCGATCACGAAGTGTCCAAGCTTACCGACGTGCAGGTGGGCAGCTACCTCTTTATGGACGCGCAG
The DNA here is from genome assembly GCA_965223165.1 of Saprospiraceae bacterium. GTDB lineage: Bacteria > Bacteroidota > Bacteroidia > Chitinophagales > Saprospiraceae > JABDMH01. The sequence continues at coordinate 134,055 of CBDCVQ010000006.1, forward strand.
TATATGAGCATCGGCAGCCAGTCAAATGCGGAGGTCTATGATGACTTTCAACCAGCATTGACCATCCTGACTACCGTGCTCTACGATCAGCACCCGGGTCAGGCCACTACAGACGCCGGAGCCAAGGCTTGTACCATCAATCAACCCTGGCCGATCGTCATGGGGGAGACCGGGATGAGTTATCGGTCCGGATCCGATGAATTTGGAACCATACTGTATGAGGATCCTTCTCGAACATATAAGGTGGGCGACAAGCTGGAGCTGATCGTCTCGCACTGTGATCCAGTGGTCAATTTGTACAATCAACTGTACGCCATCCGAAATGACAAAGTCGAGGCCATTTGGCAAATAGAAGCCAGGGGTATGTCGACCTAAGAGCGAGGAAGGACGGCCACCGGACAGGATGGCATCACGGTCCAAGATTAGAGATTTGTAAAGCGACGAAAGTAAACGATGAGATTAGTACAACTGACGCATCCGGAGGTGGGCCGTAAGATCGCACTGGTGCGGGAACCCCAACTAGTCTTGATCAGCGCGTTCCCGTCGATCTACGCATTGGCGATGCGATCGCTAGATGAAGATGTATCCTTGGCGGCCATGGTCGAGGGTGGGCTCTCCCAGGTGGTTCTCGATTACGATTCCATCTATGCAGGAACCTCAGATTGGCAGTTGCTGCCGGCTTTCGATCACCCGGATCCGCTGCACTGCATGCTTTCGGGCACGGGTCTCACGCACAAGGCCAGTGCTCAGAACCGGCAGCAGATGCATGCAGCGGAGCAAAGTCAGGAGCTGACTGATAGCATGATCATGTATCAGTGGGGTGTAGCGGGCGGACGCCCCAAGGCAGGTACCATTGGCGTGCAGCCCGAGTGGTTTTACAAGGGCAATGGCACTAATCTCCGCGGGCATGGGCAGAAGCTGGAGATCCCTCCCTTTGCCAATGGCGGAGGCGAAGAACCGGAGGTCGCAGGGGTCTACATCAACGACCGTGAAGGGAGGCCATTTCGACTGGGTTTTGCCGCAGGCAATGAGTTTTCTGATCACGTCATGGAGCGCAAAAACTACCTGTACTTGGCACCTGCCAAGATTCGGACCTGTTCGATAGGTCCGGAACTCGTGCTCACCCATGATTTCAAGCATATTGAGGGCCGCGTATCCGTGACAAGATCCGATACCGTCATATGGAAAAGGCCATCCGAACCGGCGAAGAAAATATGGCGCACACATTGGCAAATCTTGAATACCACCATTTTAAGTACCCCAACCATCAGGTACCCGGCCAGGCACACATCCACTTCTACGGAGCAGATGCCTTCAGTTTTGGTGACGACATACGACTGCAACACGGCGACCGGATGCAGGTCCATTGGGAGGGCCTAGGTCGGCCGTTGGTCAATGTACTTTCGATTTCCGATACAGCAGAGCAGATGGTCCCGATAAGACCGCTGGCTTAGCGCTGTGGACGGAGGCCTTCGTGCGACTCTCCCTGTCCGCGGGGAGGCCGTCACTCTTGCTTTAGTGCCGCCACCGGATGGGCGTAAGAGGCCTTTAGTATCTGGAAATCACTGTGCGTATGGTACAGGTAGGTCCAATGGAGGTGAATGGCCGGGTTTTGGGGGCCGGATATGATCTCACCAGGGGCCTCCATGCCAGTTCATAGATGGGCCGGCACGAAGTAGTCGCGCCGGCCGCAATCTTAGCATTCGAATCTAGGCCTCCTTAGAAGCCAGGATTCTGCTGGATATTTGGATTGGCGTCCAACTCAGCTTCAGGTATGGGCATGACGACCCGCTCGTTTGGGTAGATGATCTCACAGATAGAGGACGTACACTGGGTTCGGATAATGTCCTTCTTATGCCTCATCAAGTCCCACGTTCGATGACCTTCAAACGCCAGTTCCTTCCTCTTTTCCAGTAATACCTCCGCCAAAAGCTCATCACCAGTGGCGGCCACAGGAGCAGCTTGCGGATCGGCCCGCTGCCGGATCACGTCGAGATCGGCCTGTGCGTCATTCTTGCCCTGGCGAGCAAGTGCCTCCGCACGGATGAGGTAGACCTCAGATAGTCGCATGACGATGGTATTGTTCTCTCCCGTTACGCTCGGATATTTTACCATTCGGTATGGCGCATAGTCACCATCAAGTCCGGGGTCTTCGGCAAACCAGCTCAGCCTAACGTCATTGGCGTCATACAAGGACACAATGTCGTTAGAGGGCAGATAGTCACCGTATCCCTCTACAATGTACATCCTGCCCAAAGCATCCGAGCCACGGTTGTCTGTCTCCGTCATCGAGATTTCAAAGATGGATTCCGACGAAAATTTGCCGGACCACGCATCAGCATAGTTTTCGTTAGCGAGCAGGGTATACTTGCCGCTATTGATGACCTCCGTGGCCAAACGCTCCGCATTGGAGAGATCGTCCATGTACAGGTAGACTCTGGCCAAAAGCGCTTTGACAGCGGTATGGGACAAAGTAGCTGTGCTTCCACTCCGAGGCGTGTCGGTGATCATGGTCAGTGCTTGGTTCATGTCGCTCACAATCTGGGCATAGACCTCCCCCACAGAGTTTCGGCCGGGAGTCGACATTTGATCAAACTCAAGGACCAACGGAACACCTAGATGGCTAGCACCGTCGGTAAAGGAATAGTGTTGGGCAAAAGCTCGGACCATATCAAAGTAGACGAGGCCCCGCAAGGCATAGGCCTCACCAATGATGTGTTCCTGGTCTGCTCGTACCACCTCGGCCAGTTCCACATCGGAATTGATGATGGTATTAAGGGCATTGACGTCCTCCCACATTTCTTGCCACATCTCTTCGGCAATAAAATCGTCCTCCGACGCGCCATATTCTGCGTAATCCTTGGCGCGATTGGCACTGGGATGCTGCTTCACGTCGTCGGACATAACATCTGGAACGAGCAGAAAGTAGCGACCATAGTAATTTTCACTGGAGAGGCCATTGTATACTCCCGTGATAGACGATCTGAAATCCCCTATACTGGTCAGTGCCAGTTCATTGGGCACGGATTGCTGGGGCACGATGTCGAGAAAATCTTCTGAACAGGAGAGGGTAATAAGGGCAATTCCCAAGGTTATGATTCTAAAGGTTAATTTTTTCATGACTCTTCTTGCTTTTAAAATCCGAAATCAATTCCAACGGAAATGTTCTTGATGGCGGGGTAAGGCTATTCGCAATGCCATTGATGGCTTGCTCGGGATCGAGAAAGAGATCCTTCTCCTTTGTCATAGTCAATAGATTTACT
>CBDCVQ010000007.1:0-15000 GCA_965223165.1 Saprospiraceae bacterium
TCCATCCGGACCATGCACTCAGCGCAAATGAGCTACAATCTCCAGAGCGACCGACTGACCTCATCCCAAAGATCGTCCCTGGACAATCCTCCCCAATTTCTGGAGGCAGATACCATCGAATTTGACAATGAACTGGGCATTGGTACGGCCGTCGGCAACATCGTCTGGCGAGATACCTCATCCAACTACACCATCCTCTGCCATCGGGCCAACTACGTGGACTCTTCCGGTTTCTTAAAAGCAAGCGGAGACCGACCGTTGCTGATCAATCTCGTTGATGGCGACAGCCTATATTTATCTGCTGACACCATGGTCACTTATAATCACGCGGATTCCATAGATTCAATCCGCATCTTTCATGCCTACTACGATGTGCGAATATTCAAAGAAAACCTGCAGGCCATCTGTGACTCTTTGACGTACTCCACCCAAGACTCCATCTTCCGGCTCTACGATGATCCCCTGATCTGGTCGGACACCTCACAATTTGAAGCGGACACGGTGCAAATCCTCCTGGTAGACAACAACATCGACAAAATCTTCTTGCGAAAAGATGCGTTCATAATAAATTCGCCAGACGAAATCTTATTCAATCAGATGAAGGGCAAGGAGATCACCGCCAGTTTTACCGAAGGTGAGATCGACCGCATGTTGATCGAAGGCAATGCGGCCTCTGTCTACTATGTGCTTGACGACTACAAGGCCTATATTGGTGTCAATGAGACCTTATGCAGTAAGATGCAGCTCAAATTTGGCAGCAACCAGGTACAGGATATCACTTTCTATGACAACCCGGAAGCCACCTTTCACCCTATTCAGTCCGCAGATTCGGAGGCCTTAAAGTTGGAGGGCTTTCACTGGAGAGTCAAGGACCGCCCCATGTCTGTCGAAGATCTGACCAAACCCATTCGCCAGTGAGAGCTCCCCTTCTACTTCTGTTTGTCGCCGCGGCCCTATCCACTGCCTTTGCCAGTGCCCCTAAAGACACTTTTCGACTGGCCAACGAGGCGTTTGAAAAGGGAGCCATTGAGGACGCGATTCAGCTCTACCAGAGCATAGCTGATCGTGGTTACGGATCGGCAAAGCTCTTTTACAATCTGGGCACGGCCTACGCCGAGTTATCCCAATGGGGCGAAGCTCGCTACTTTCTCGAGCGAGCGAGCTTGGAGAATCCTCGGGGCGAGGAGATCCAATCAAATCTGGACATGGTCAAGGCACAAATCGACGATCAGTATACCTTTCCTCGATATCCCTTCTTTGGCACGGTCGAGTGGTTGCACAGCCATGTGGGCAGGCACTTCCTTTCGCTGGCACTGCTGCTACTGTTTGGCCTCTTGCTCTGGCTTGTCTTTCGGATTTGGCTGGGAGGTAGAACGGCGCTGCGGCCTGCCCTGTGGCCGGCAAGCGGTCTGCTCTTGGTGGTAGCTTTTCTCTTCTCGATGGAGATTACTTATCAGCGGTTTCATCAGCGGATGGGCATTCTGATGCTGGATAAAGCCGCCCTGGTAGCCATTCCGGATTTGGATGGGCAACTCGTCACAGAACTAGCGAGTGGACATAAGCTCCGTATCCGCGAAGAGCTTGGACCTTGGCTACATGTGGAGCTAGCCGACGGTCAGCAGGGCTGGATCAAGGCCCAAGGCGTACGCAGACTGCGTATCGGATGATCTCCCAATCACCCCCCGAAGAGAAGCCTTGCAGCTTATCCCTTACCACGCTGCATAGCAGGTAAGTGACAAAAAAGTACCGTGTTACGTCGGAAAGGGAGCGGTGTCTACTTCTCGATGTCCCCGTCCAATCTGTCCTGATAGGCCTTCAGCTCATCCATCTTGCCCTCGGCAGCAAGTTTGGCTTGCTTGGGCCAAGTGGTGGGATTAAACATCTTGTAGCGGCTACCGGCTGCCTCCAGGATTTCCCTGAGTTTATCCGGCTCAGTGTTTGACAGGATCTGCAGGTCGGAGATTCCGGCTTCCTTTAGGATGGACTCCAATTTGGGTCCGACGCCTTCTATGACCTTCAGATTGTCCTCCTTCACCTTCTTGGCAGGTTTCTTCTTTGCCGGGGCCTCGGACGCTTCTGCGTCGGCAACTTTCGCCACTGGAGCTGCTGGCGCAGCAGCTTCCGGCTCTGGGTCTCCAGGCGTTTCTTCCTTGGCAGGAGTCTCGGGAGCAGCAGCTTCCGCTTCTGGGGCTTCAGGCGTTTCTTCCTTGGCAGGCGCTTCAGGAGCGGTCTCTTCCGCCGGTGCCTCCGTCACCGGTGTCTCGGCAACGGGTTCCGGTGCGGTTTCTTTCTTTGCAGCCTTTGCCTCTGCCACTTCCTTGACCGTTTCTTTGGTTGTGTCCTCGGCAGGAGGGGCTTCGCTCACCGCAGAAGCCTTGGCTGCTTTGCGCTTCAGCTTGGCAATGGTCTCATCGACGAACTCGAAGGGCTCAATGGAGATCAGCGTGCGGTTCTTTCGTCCCTTGGAAAACTTCACGGTGCCGTCTGCAAGGGCATAGATCGTATGATCCTTCCCAATGCCTACGTGTGTCCCGGGATGAAACTTGGTTCCTCGCTGCCGAACGATGATATTGCCGGCTCTGGCTACCTGGCCGCCGAACAGCTTAACGCCGAGCCTTTTGCTTTTACTATCGCGTCCGTTGTCTGAACTTCCTACTCCTTTCTTGTGTGCCATGGCGTTTCTCTTTTATCCGGCGATGGAATCAATCTTAACCTTGGTGAAGCATTGTCGATGGCCATTCTTCACTCGATAGCCCTTGCGACGCTTCTTCTTGAAGACAATGACTTTGTCCCCTTTGCGATGCTCCAGTACGGTCGCCTGCACACTGGCAGAGGACAAGGTTGGATTGCCGATGGAGGTGTCACCGTCTTTTTCGATCAGGTGTACCTGGTCAAAGGTCACCTGTGTGCCCTCTTCTTCATCCAACTGATGTACAAACACTTCCTGGCCTTCTTCCACCTTAAACTGCTGTCCTGCTATTTCTACGATCGCGAACATCACTTTTCAAATTTTGGTCTGCAAAGATACGTCTTCCGTGCTATTATGCAAACGTATGAATCACAGATTCTTGCGGGGCTCGTGATCACCATCGGCGGCGCTCAGATACGACGAGCAAATTGCCTATCGGAGAGGCTCCTGGGGAATGGATTGGCACAATGTAGATGACATAAACCCGCGATCGAATGGGGATCTTCGGAGTTAGCAACCCTGCCCAGCAGCCCAAATAATGCGGTCCGCTGCACTCGACAGCGGACCATCATTCAGGTAAAGCAAGCCGGGTCTAGGGTAGAACCCAGCACTTGTCGCATTGGGAAGCCTAACGGGTCACAAATAGCCTATTTTCCTGCCTACTAACAGTAGAGTTTCGCATTAGATTTGTTTGAATGAACCATTATCATCCGGCTTATGCTTGAGACCTCCACTTGCTACCCATGCTTTTTGGCTGGCCGGTGACTGCGAGAAACACCCAATACCAATACTATGATATATAACCTTTTGCATACGGTGACCCCTAAAAGACTAGCCATCAGACTATCTGCTGGGCCACTTTTCAGAGGGCTGATTCTCATTTTGTTGGTGTGCTTGGGAAGTGGTGGTATCAAGCGCGTCTGGATTTTGGGCAGCCGAATGTGGGGTGGGTTAGCATGGAGGCGACTGGAGATACTTTGGTGGGATCGGACAGCTTTAGGAAACTGACCTTTGAGGCTTCATATCCAGAATTTCTGGAAAGGTTTTCGGCAAAGTCAATCCTTGTAAGGCAAGACGGCGATCGACTGTCATACTTGATGAATGATAGCTTATACCTCCTGTATGATTTTTCTGCTGTACCAGGCGATACACTCTATATCAGGAGCCCAAGTGATTTGATCGGATCACTGTTTGGAGTGGCGTATGATACTGTTGTCATCGAAACCGTGGACACTGTAGAGATAGCCGGCCAGAGTAGGCGGAGACAAAAGCTGCGATCGGTGGGGCCCGTGGGTAGTGACATCGGCTCTACCGTGTTAGAGGGCGTGGGGTCATTGGGGGCCTGGTTCTTCCCGACGTTTACAAGAGTGGGTGAAGACGTTGATGTGTTTGATGGATTTAGGTGCTATGAGGACGAGATCCTTGGCCTCCACAAGGTGTCTGAAGTAGCCTGCGATTTTGACAACACTGTGGTCTCGGTGCAGATGGCAGCGACACCAATCATTCGTGTCTATCCAAATCCGATCGAAGACATATTGCATGTCCAAAGTCCTCATGGCCAGTGCTCTGCCTTGTACTTTCAGATACTGGATCTTGTGGGTAGGATTATCTACGAGGACAATGTGCCGACTGCATGTACCATCGATCTACGAGGCACATTGCCCCAAGTATTTTTTATAAGAATATTCAGTAGAGGCGGTAGCGATACTGTGATCAAGTTGCTACAGCATTAAACAACGTAAAAGTTAAACGTCATGAAAATTCCCATTATCATCTTCCTACTTTGCTCTTCTAAGAAAGGGCAGATGGTCATACCCCACACCCAATAGTTGTAGGTCCGACTACCTTGTCTCTTCTCTAACGTCCCTTTGTTTGAAGTCTCCAGACTTCAAACAAATATTCTACCCGCCTGGGCCATTCAAGAGAAAAAAGCAGGATCTATCCCCCATCCAAAAGAGAAAATATCCTACATAGCCCGTCACTCGTCACCCTGAGCTTGCCGAGAGGCCTCCCCTTTAGAGGCCGGGGGCCTAATTCTTCACAATCTTCTCCTGTATCCGACGATCTCCGTCCTCAACGACGGCAAAGTACACCCCAGCCCTAAGCTTTGACAAGTCAATGCTCGCCTTCCTGCTCTTTTTGGGCATCTTTTTCTTTTTGATCAGATTTTCATGCCTGTCCTGTATCAGGATCCGATCGACGAGCAAATTGCCTATCGGAGAGGCTCCTGGGGACTGGATTGGCACAATGTAGATGACATAAACCCGCGATCGAATGGGGATCTTCGAGGTTAGCAACCCTGCCCAGCAGCCCAAATAATGCGGTCCGCTGCACTCGACAGCGGACCATCATTTAGGTAAAGCAAGCCGGGTCTAGGGTAGAACCCAGCACTTGTCGCATTGGGAAGCCTAACGGGTCACAAATAGCCTATTTTCCTGCCTACTAACTAGTAGTGTGGCGTTTCTCATGGTCCATCATCCGATCCGGAGGTGTAGGTCATACGGTCGGCCACCTTTTAGAGCCTATTTGTACAGGTCACGGATGCTTTTGATCGGTCCCTTGGGCATGTGCTCCATCAGGGTTTTGCTCGGGTCCTCCAGTACCTCAGGCCGTTCTCGCATCACCTGAAAGTCCTCATAACCCTTGCGCTTACACATCACCAGGTAGTCGAAGGTGTAGTTGCCCGTGCCCCCGTGAAGCTCTTTGACCTTGAAGCCTCCATTGGATTTTTCTATGACGGCAATGCCCTTGGACTCAGCGGAGAGTGGGGTGATGGTGACCGTCATGGAGGCCTCATCGGCCACCCACTGAAAAGTGATCGGGGCAGGTCACGGTGGCCTCGCCATTGATCAGTTGCGCGGTGCCCCGATCGTAGGCGGCCGCCTCTCCCCCCATGGGCGCAGCGAAGTAGGCAGACTCTCTTGACCTCGCAGGCGACGCAGCGGTCATCAGAAACTGATCGGCACCCATCTGCGAGGAGCCGTCATTTTTAGTCCACACATAGGCGCCCCGATTCCCGGCCTGATCAAAGGTGATGACGGCACCACCATTGGCATCACCGGCAAAGGTGCCTGACGATGTATTAAGCTGACCATTGGCCCCGTAGGTGGAGCTATAGGCTGCAGCTTCTGAATTGATTCCTGCGACCACTCCAAAGTTGGTACCATTAAAGAGAATATCGAAACCGGTGGTAGGATCGCCTCCCGGCAAAGCTCCCGCAAGCGTGGTTAGACCATTGGCATTTGCTGTCGACATCGATCCTGCCCATCCTTGCATGCTTGGGCCGACAACAGATCCCACGCCAAATTGACCGTCAAAGTACTTTTCGGAGTATACTACCCCCGTTTCAAAACTAAATCCCCGCCTTGCTTTGAATGCCCGGTCGACAGATCCCCGACGATTCACAATCACTTTGTCAATGCTCAGTTCTTGATATTCCTCTTGGGTAAGTAAATTGAGATTCTCAGCAGCCCTTTCCTCATTTAATTGCTGCAGACTCGAAGTCGCTAAAAAGACTTCCCCGTCCTCAGGCGAGTGCATTTTAAAATCAAACGTCAGCGGCGGTCTCAATGAGGCATTTCCCTCATCTTCATCGTCCTCCTCATCATAGTCATCATCGTCATCCTCCCTGTCTTTATAGCTAGTGTTGATGCTGCCACTGACCTGATTTCTGTCTACGGCTATACCTGACGAATTTTCAATGGCCTGTATGCTATTTGTGACGAGCTCTCGCAGACTCGAAGACAGATTGTCTAAGCCTGGAAACAGAGCCCTCACCATGCGTTGATCTTGCACTAAGACACTTACACTGTTACAGTCAATCGTCGTAGTATTGGCTCCACTAGTTGCAATAATTTTACCATCCCCTGCCACCTTCTTAATCATCACCTGATCTATGCTTCTCTGACCACCATCTAGGCTCAGCTGATATCCGCTACCATCCGGTAGTTCTACCCACGGGCCCGCATACGTTTCTAAACTAACCCCACCCATACCGCTAATCTTCAAACTGTCCTCCTCTAGAGTTAACTCCTGCATCTCATTGTGGGGATCGGCATCGGCATCCTCACCGTAGAGGGCAAAGGGGATCGCACCCACCCGGCTACTGCCGATGTCGACGATGTCCGGCTCACCCGGCAGCTCGGCCTCAATGCGGATGTTGAGGTCCTGCACACCAACGATGTCGGCAAATTGGCCGGTCTCGGGAGCGCCGGTTCCAATGACGGTGTGGAGCAAGCCCAGTTCATCGGTTTTAAGGACTTGTCGCTCGCGATAGAGCACGGGGCCATCGACGCCCTCCGTGAGGGACACCACTAGCGTAATATCGGCCTCCTTCATAGGCGTACCCTCAGCGTCGCGGAGCACGGCCTGGTAGTTGAAGCCGGGTGCCTGAGCCATGAGATAGCCAGCCAAAGTGGCTAGGTAGAGTAGAGAAAGAATGATTTTCGATTTCATACCTGAAAGAATTATTGAGATTGAGAATAGAATGTGGCTTATAGAGTTACTGAATTGAGATGAGTTCGCTCCGGATCATACGGCCATCGACCAATAAGTACAGGGCGTACACGCCTGCACTCAGCCGACGCAGATCGAGTCTCTTTTCCTGCTGCCATGCACCCTCAGTAGCGACCTGTCCGAGGCTGCTCACCAGGCGGTACTCTATACTCTTGGGATAAGCAGTGCGCAGATACAGATGGCCCGCGGTCGGATTGGGATAAATGCTGAAAGCATGATTAAAGGAGGGATCGACATAGCCAGTGCTGAGTTGAAAATCGGGCTGCTGAAATCCTTGCGTCAGCAGTGCATCCCCCTGCCGGATGGGGTCCACAATGGGCTCGCCTAAGGTCCAGGATACGGTAAGACCGGATGGAGTTCTATCAAGACCTCCGGCCAAGCCTACCACCGATTGGGAAATGCTCTGACCGTATAGGCCGCTCGAAATCAGCAAGGCAACACAGAGTGAGGTGACATGTAGGGTGTTCATGACGTAATGATTTGATTACTATAGAGGCAGAGATGCTCCTTCAAGAAGGCTGCCATCCCTACACCAAAGGTGCATAGAACAGAGAATCACGAACCAGCACGTATGTTACAACCTCTGTGATCTATGTTACATACCACTGGACAAAGAGCCCGGAGGGGCTAGATGAGATGCCAAAGCGCTATCGAGGGCGATGGACGGTACGCATTTCGCTAGGGGGATGACCAAAAGCCTCCTTGAAGACCCTGGTGAAGTAACTTGGGTCGGTAAAACCTGCGGCATAGGAGATCTCTGCCACGGTTCGATCTGTAGTGTCCAACATGGCTTTGGCCTCTGACAGACGCACCTGCCTTATGTAGACACTCACAGAGTGTCCGGTCAAGGCCTTCACCTTGCGGTATAGTTGCACTCTGCTCATGTGCACTTCCTTGGCTAAATCTGACACGGCTATCGACTCGCTTAGGTGGGCCAGGACAAAGCCCTCCAGGCGCTCCAGAAAAGGATGACTCATTGGCTTGACACCACGGCCCATCGAACCAATGCCGTACTTATCCTGCAGCAGCCTCCGCTGAGACAGCAGGCCTTGTACCCTAATCTGCAGTTCTTCCGGATCAAAGGGCTTAGTGAGGTACGCATCCGCTCCGGCAAGTAGGCCCTGCTTCTTCTCAGCTTGTGTAGCCTTGGCCGTCAGCATGATGATGGGGATGTGATTAGTCACGTGACTGGCCCTGAGCTTCTCTGTGAGAGAATATCCATCGAGCTGGGGCATCATCACATCCGTGACGATCAGGTCAGGCACGTGCTCTTGAGCCATTTGCAGGCCTTTTGCCCCGTCGCTGGCTTGCAGGACCTGGAAGCCGGGCAGACAAAGTCGCAAATAACGCAGCACATCCTCATGATCTTCGACAAGCAGGATCGTGGCCGAGCCGGCTGAGAGAACATCCGCCAGTTTATGCGCGTCGGTTGGCATCAGGTTAGGCATTTCAGCATCCAGACGGACAGGCTCAGCCCGAGCCGCCTGTTGGGTGATCGGGAGCAGAATACGGAATAGGCTGCCCTGCCCGATCTGACTCTCAGCGGTGACCTCGCCGCCCATCATCTGAATCCATTGTCGTACCATAGCTAGTCCTAGACCACTACCCGTGCCCCGGTAGGACTGTGAGCCCTGGTAGTAGGACTCAAAAATGTGGGGCAGGTCCTCGGAAGAAATGCCGACGCCATTGTCCTCCACAGTGAGCTCCAAATGCTGCAGACGCCCCAGGCCAACCCGAGCCGCCTGCACCCTGATGATGCCCCCTTCCTCCGTAAACTTGAAAGCATTGGAGACCAGATTGGCGATCACATCTTTGAGATACGGTGGATCAAAGTCCATGATGATCTGATCAGGATCAGCGGTAAAGACAAGCTCGATATCACGGGATTGGGCAAAGGCCGAAAAGGCGTCCAACACATAGCGCATATAGGAAATAGCATCCGCTAGTATCGGTCGGAAGCGTATCGCATTGTTCTGAAGCTTGCTGAGATCAAGAATCTGATTGACTTGATGTAGCAGGTGCCGACTGTTCCGATCGATGGCATCCAGATGATCTTGGTCGACTCTGTCGGAGCTCCTTCCACGCAGGTAGCGTGCCAATCCCTGGATGACGCTAAGGGGTGTACGAAACTCATGAGATATCCGGGTGAAAAAGTCTGACTTGGCACGATCCAACTGGCGAAGGCTATCAGCCTCTAATTTATTGATACTCAACTGATGTCGCATGCGCTCGCGCAGCACCAAGGTACGATTGATACCAAGCAGGAGCGATACGAAGAGGAGACCCCACCCTACCCTGGCCACATGGGTGTCGTACCAGGGAGTAGCTACTATGACGGTCAAGGGCAAGGCAGGTTTGCTCCAAGTGCCATTTTGATCCCCTACCATAACGTGAAATTGATAGGTGCCGGAACGTACATCGTTATAGCTCGCAGTGCGACCCATGCCACTTTTTACCCAGTCCTGATCGACTCCTGCCAACCGGTATTTGAACTGCTGCGGTGAGATAAAGCCCGTCTTGGGTGCACTAAATGAGATAGAAAAAAAGTTCTCGCGGGGCTTTAGTCGTACAGCCTGCTGGCCCCAGCCCTTGGCGAATGGCCGCTGTTGGTCCCGCACCCGGAACGCCGTAAGAATCGGGGGATCAATAGTATATGTCAAGTCAGCGCGAAGTTCCCTAGGATTGAAGTGAACAAATCCACCGGACACACCGAAAAATATCTCTCCGGACTTCATTTTGGTAAACCATACTCCTTGCCGACTGACCGGCAAATACTTGGTGTCGGGATAGGAATTGATTTGAATCTCGCCCGGATTTATCGCAGGAAAAAATGAACTCAGTCCTTCTGACGTCCATGTCCAGATGAAACCGTCGTCATCAAGGATCATATCATAGATGCGACCTGAGGGCAGTCCGCTGGCCAGGTCCAATTTGGTCAATATCTTCTCCTCTGCCGGATCATAGCAGGCGATACCGCCACCAAAGTTTCCGGTCCACAATCGACCCTGTCCGTCGAAAAGTAGTGCCTTGAAATTGGGGCTGTTAAAGCCTCCGAGATCCCCACGCTGGGCGAGACAGGTGACTTTTTGCGACTTGGGATCTATCTTGTAGAGTCCGTTTTCCTGACCCAGCCAAAGCTCTCCCTCGGGGCCTAAAGCCAGATCATGTGTCCATCGATGCCGCAAGCCGTTGGAATCAACTCCACCCTCATACAGTATGACTGTGTCACTATGGTGCAAGACTCCCAGACCCCAAGCAATCGACCAAAAACCATTAGAATCATTAAGAACCTCATTGACATTCCTGACCGCCGGCGGTACGGCAATGGCATTGGGGGTCAATGCTTTACCCGCAATATCGATAGATGAAAAGCCGCGGTTACTACTGACATACAGGTTACCACCATGATCAAATATGTCATATCCATAGAGTGCTGGGTGAGAGAAGGCGATCTCATCATATAGGTCCTGCTCGCGGTCCCAGATCCACAAGGCTGGCCCCCTAAAGAAAGAAAGGATATACAATGACTCAGAAAGTGCATAGACGTCAGACATGCGCCACTCCGACTTGTCCTGCATCTGGGAGGTAAACAGATGTACACTCAATTGGTCACTGTCAGGTCGCAGATAGAATAAGCTGGTTCGATCAGCACCAGCCCAAAGCTCACCTCTTGAGTTGCTATGGATCGCTCGCACATGGTCGGTCTCGAGCACCGTAGATCGGTGGAGAGCAAAATCATAGCTTCCGGTCGTTTTGTCGAATATGCCAATGCCTCGATTGGCACTGCCTACATACAACTCTCGAGCGGTTTTGGGAGCCATATCAGATATACCGAAAGGTCTCTGGCCAAATGTGCTCAGTCTACCATCGATCTCGATAATTGTATCCAGCCCAAAGTAGGTCTTTTGCCTGTCCCGCAGATCTATGCGCAACAATCCTCCCCTGGAGGTCAGACCCACCCAAAGATGCTCTCGATCTTCAGCATCCCAAAGAAACTTGCTCGGCGTCCAGCCCTCGCAGAAAAGCTGATCTCGAAAAGACTCAGAAGCTATGTCAAAAGCAAAGATGCCATCCACACAGCTGATCCAAAATAGACCGGCCTCGTTGGGATCACCACGGATATCAAGGACATTGACGATGTGTCTTGGGTCTGGCAGATAGTCGGATAGTCGCCAGGTCCTGAAGGTGTCAGCTTCCTCGTCGAGAAGGTTTAGTTCGAAATCTTTAGTGAGCATCGCAATTCGGCCTGCCTGATCCTGCCCAATACTCACCACCCCATTGTTTGAGAGCGAAGGATATGCATGCTGGTGGTAGTGTCGAAATCGCTCCCTGGCGAGATCCAGACAAGCTGCCCCCCGATAGTCCGCGTTGCAGCCGATCCACATGCGGTGCTGCCGATCGATAAACAGATCGTACGCGTAGTCGAAGGGAATAGATCCCTCTGCAGCACGGAAGACAGACACCTCCTGCCCATCATATTTTACTAACCCATCGCCGGTACCCAACCAGAGAAAGCCAAACGAATCCTGCTCAATGTCATAGATCGGATTGCGAGGCAACCCCTGCTGTACCGACAGGATATTGATGGGAGCCTGGCTAAACAGGCTGGTGGCTAGCGCGCCCAGGAGGGCTACCAGTCGGATCTTGCGGGCAGACATCACCGTTTCAGGGTTTGTCTAAACTTACGATTTATCTGCGAGCGATGGTCATCTTGGCTGCACACCGGCCGGGCTGGGGAAGTGCGCCGGTCGTGGTCACCAGGATAGTGGGTGCTAGCAAGGATCAGGGTTTGTCAGGCAGTGCCCTTGACCACCATCAAAAAAGCCTGATAAGATTGGTTACTTATCAGGCTAAGTGTAAAAAAAATGGCGGCGACCTACTCTCCCGGATAGCTCCAGTACCATCAGCGCTGAAGGGCTTAACTTCTCTGTTCGGAATGGTAAGAGGTGGAACCCCTTCGCTATAACCACCAAAATCTTTCGAGCATTTCTGCTCTATGTCTTTAACAATCAGGCCATTGTCTGATTGTGGATAGAAAAATTGAATAGGTTGGGAAGATAAAGCGCTTAGTCCAGAGACGAAGCATCGAATGTAGCGATGGTGAAATTCATCTTTACGAAAAAGATAAAAAAGGAAGCATTTGGGTAATTAGTACTACTCGGCTTCGACTGTCGCCAGCCTTCGACCTGTAGCCTATCAACGTGGTCGTCTACCACAACCCTTTTACCCTGACGGCAAGCGTCAGGGAATGGAATACTCATCTTAGAGTTGGCTTCGCGCTTAGATGCTTTCAGCGCTTATCCATTCCGAACGTAGCTACCCAGCGGTGCACCTGGCGGTACAACTGGTACACTAGAGGTTCGTCCAACTCGGTCCTCTCGTACTAGAGTCAGATCTCTTCAATATTCCTGCGCCCACAACAGATAGGGACCGAACTGTCTTGCGACGTTCTGAACCCAGCTCGCGTGCCACTTTAATGGGCGAACAGCCCAACCCTTGGGACCTTCTTCAGCCCCAGGATGTGACGAGCCGACATCGAGGTGCCAAACCTCCCCGTCGATATGAGCTCTTGGGGGAGATCAGCCTGTTATCCCCGGAGTACCTTTTATCCTTTGAGCGATGGCCCTTCCATTCGGAACCACCGGATCACTTAAGCCTAGTTTCCTACCTGATCGAGATGTCTCTCTCTCAGTCAAGCACCCTTTTACTTATACGCTCTACGTACCATTACCAACGGTACTGAGGGTACCTTTGCGAGCCTCCGTTACTCTTTTGGAGGCGACCACCCCAGTCAAACTACCCACCACACACTGTCTCCCGAGGGTACGGGATTAGAACCTAAATACAGGAAGGGTGGTATTTCAAGGATGACTCCACCAACACTGGCGTGCCAGCTTCAAAGTCTCCCACCTATCCTACACATCCTGTATTCAAGCACAATGTGAAGCTGTAGTAAAGGTTCACGGGGTCTTTCCGTCCCGTTGCGGGTAATCGGCATCTTCACCGATACTTCAATTTCACCGAGCTCGTGGTTGAGACAGTGCCCAGATCGTTGCACCATTCGTGCAGGTCGGAACTTCTTCCATTATGCTCACTTTACAGTGAGGTTCAGACTATACTTTCACCTTGCCTAGAACCCTTAGGAGATTGCTTTTGGAATGTTTTCGCTTGCCGGAGGGATTCATTTGAAAGGCGAGATCAATGATCTCCTCCAAATGCTTCTTATTTAGATGCTTGTTTTGATGAATCTTCTCGCAGATCGCGCGAAAAAGCTCAAAATCATTCACCTTCCTCCCGTGCAATGGAAAACGATTGAGATGCGGAATGACATTTTTTTGAATTTCCCTGATGCTTCTCACTTCATACTTGTAGGTGCGATCCGATTTACTAAATCGAATAGCACCACACTGGAAGTAGTGACGGACTTTCTTCAGCAGGTCCAAATCGCCTTGATTTAGACTCAAGCTGAAGGAGGGTCGGGTTTCAATACCGATCTTTAATCTTTTTCTAAACGAAAAAGAGATCGAAAAGCAACCTTCTCCTTCCACTAGTCCGCTGACGTACCAGGGGTCTAATGTCTTCATCATCTCAATATAAGCTACTCCGTAGATTCTAATAAACTAGTTGTCTAGTCTAGCAAGGGCTGGCGTATTGTCCCCAGATTATCACTAGGGGACCTCACCTTTCGGATCAGTCGTTACGGGGTCATGCTGACGAAAAATCTACAGCAGACTTCCCTCGGGATTATCCCGTAGTCTTACGGGACTTCCCCGATATGAGCCAGTGTTGCAATGCCGATCACTCGGCAAAGGGGCAAGTTCGTCTACCCGACAAGGAATTTCGCTACCTTAGGACCGTTCAAAGTGTTAACAATCAATCACTTACGCTCATGATTGCGATCTCAATTTGAGATCCTCTACATCGCTGTAGAGATCGGACTATATCATCAAAACCAGTGTGGAATTTCACTGTTTTGTCTGGCGTCTAGTCTCTGAGGATTTTCTCAATTGTGTCATGATCATTTCGTCGGAAAACTTTCGCTTACCGCCGTCGTTCATCTCTCTTCGTATTTCAATGATTTTCTTGATTCCCTCCACTGTCAGATGTTCCTTTCGTTCAATCAAGCTGGCAATTTTGACAAACTTGCTGAAGTCACTTTTCTTCTTTTGAGAGAGAAAAGCAAACTTCTTGAAGAACGGAATCACGTGGAGCCGAATGGCTTGAAAATTATTGACTTCGAAGTACCAAATTCCATCTGCTCGTTGCCTCAGTGTTCCACATTGGAGATGCCTTTTGGCCAGGGCCAAAATCACTTTCTCCTTCTGCGAAATATTAAAACAAAGAGAGATTTTCCAAGGGATCACATAATCTGGTCGAGGTCTGAACGAGACATTGAAGCTAGCTTCTCCGTCACAAAACCCAGCCAGATAGTAACCTATGGAAGGTGGAATTTTTTTGAGATTGATCATGGTTTGCAAATGAGAATCTTTCCTGCTGATTGTCCGCACCACCTGGATTGTCACTTTCCCGCTGTACAGCGGGATGAGTACCAGTGGATTCTCGGAGTTTCCAGCATTTGGCCAGATTTATTAACGTAACTACAACGATACCAACTTTTTGGAGTTGGTGGTCCTCGGCTTATAGTTACGGCCGCCGTTTACCGGGGCTTCAGTCAAGAGCTTCGCCGAAGCTAACCCCCTTCCTTAACCTTCCGGCACCGGGCAGGTGTCAGACCCTATACTTCATCTTTCGAGTTTGCAGAGTCCTGTGTTTTTGCTAAACAGTCGCCTGGGCCT
>CBDCVQ010000007.1:20000-157500 GCA_965223165.1 Saprospiraceae bacterium
CATGATATATCAGTGATATACAGGAGTCCGTCGATGCCACCCAGATCCATAAAAGCGCCAAAGTCTGTGATGTTCTTGACAATACCTTCCAGCACCTGTCCTTTTTCCAGGCTGGCAATGATGTGATCTCTCTGTTCTGCCAGATCGCTCTCGATGAGGGCCTTGTGTGAAATCACCGCATTCTTTATGGCCTCATTGATCTTCACCACTTTAAATTCCATGGTCTTGCCCACGTACGAATCGTAGTCGATGACCGGCTTGATATCAATCTGAGATCCTGGCAAGAATGTCTCTAGTCCACCACAATCTGCGATCAATCCTCCTTTGGTCTTGCTCACCACCGTACCCTTGATGATCGTACCGTTTTTGTAGCTATCGACGATGTCTTCCCACGCCCGGAGCAACTTGGCCTTGCGGCGCGAGAGCACCAACTGTCCGCGTTCGTCCTCCTGCTTCTCCACATATACGTCTACATCGTCACCAATCTTCAGGTCGGGATTGTCCCGAAATTCAGAGAGCGAAACCAGACCGTCGGACTTGTAATTTATATCAAGTACCACATCACCCGCGTGAATGGAGGTGACGGTACCTTTTACAATTTCGTTTTCGCTGATGGAGGAGAGGGATGACTCATAGTCTTGGAGATATTGTTCGATTTCTTGCTCGTTGTAGGCGAGTAGATTCTTCTTGCCCAGCGACCAATCAAAATCATCGTGTGCGGACTTTTCTTCTTGGACCGCTTCCTCTTTGGTCTCTTGCGTAGGCTGCTCCTCTTGCGCTACTGCCTCGGACTTATCTTCGGTTGTCACTTCCGTAGTTTCGACCTCTTCGGTCTCCGATACTTGATCTTTTTCTTCTAACATCTTGAAAATCAAGCGATTTGTACCCGACTCTTACGGGTTAGGTTAAGAAATAATTTTTAGCGGGGCAAAGGTAACATAAATTGGCCAGAAGATTTTCCCTTCTCTGCACCTGATTCAGAGCAATCGCATTAAGGTTGCAGGGTGACGGCGAGCTACCAATGGCGTTTGGCGGGGACGCCAGATGCGGCCTGATCTGGGATGTGGGGCCTTGGAGGTTAGTTGCCGTTGAAATAGCTCAACAACAGCATCCTGGCCATGTCAGGCGTCCCCGCCTGGCACATATTAGTTAGTAAGATCATGACAGCGGGTAGTCGTCCTAAGTGAGTTCATCTAATGGCAGGAGACACCTTCCAATAATCCGATGGATAATCGCATTGGGATATTGGACGTTTTCGGAATATCGCAGATATCGATGGATGCGCCCTCTGATCTTAGGATCTACGTCCCAGGGTGGCAAGATTCTGTGCCAATTGTTGGACTATCCCTCATCAATTAGGTTAAATCTCTAATACGAACAAAATTTCTTGCGCAAAGAAAGACGGGCTCTAAACACCGCTCCGGCCACCCGACATAACCTTCTTTAATCGGTCCACTCATGTATAGCAAAACCCGCTTAACGCCCTCAAAACAATTCCTAAACGCATAACTATTTAATTACATAGAATGTGGTGAGCGCCGGCAAGAAATGGCGATCCACGCACCAAATTGTGCCCCGTTTAGCCACATTTTACGATAGTTTGTAGTTGTAATACTACACCCCTGCAGAACTCTTTTGGTCCGATTTTTGGGCGGTTGTCCGTGGGTTATTCCGTCAAAAGGTTGCGCTCCTCATAGTGGAGCACGACCCTTTATTGTATACACAAACCAAAGCTATGACTACTTTGATTCGGGTCAACCTGACCCACCTATTGGCTATTGCCCTATTTCTACTTCCGACTCTTTTATCTGGTCAAAGCGAGGACTTTGTGCTGGATTTTGACGACCAGCAGGTGCAGGCGGAGTTACCTGCAGACTGCGGAGAAATCACCGAATGCCACGGTATGACCATAGAGCTGACCGACGGATGCTACTTAGAAGTCGACCCCTCTATTTCAGGCGTGCTGATGGCACCCGGGAATCTGCACTTTGACCTTTCCTCGCTATCAAATCTGGCCGAGGTTAGGCTGACCATGGTACACTTCGTACCCCCTGGAAAGGCCACTGCGGAGCTCTCTGGCACCGGCGGCACGACCATAGCCAGCCGTGCCAATACGGGCACGAAACAGCAAGAGACTTGGATCTTCACTGGTTCAGATCTTGCCTTGGCAACGACCCTCAAGATTTCGAGCCATGAGTCCTGCTTGGAATCCATCGCATTCGAATTCTGACAAAACACAAACTATTTCTTCACCCTCTACCCCCTAATCCCCCTACTTATCATGAAATATCCATGGGATACTAACACCCCAATTGACGCCAACCGCTTTAGAAAACTACTTTGTATTGGACTTCTACTGGCTTTATCCGTAGGCGTCCAACATGCGTTATATGCGCAAAACTGCCCCAGTGGCTGCGGCAGTGGCTCTGGTACCGGCCAGTACTGTGGCTGCAATTGTGACATCCCTCCAGGCACCTGCCCCATTGACGTGGTACTGGTCCTGGATGAATCGGGCTCGATGGCGAACAATGATGGAGCGACGGCACTCCGGGCGTCGGTCATGACCTTTCTCAATGCACTGCTGACGGACGGTTGCGGCAGTCGAGCGGCCATCGTGGAATATTCGTCGTCAGCTAGAAATGTCTCCATCAATGGATCGAGTGGTCTGCAGATCATCGATCAAAACTTCATCAATTGTGTGCAAGACTACCTAACCTGCCCATCCTCCTGCTCGGCCAGCGAGTGCTACGCTCCGGGGGGTGGTACAAACTGGAACACCGGTTTCGCGGCCGCCATGAACGTAGGTGGCTGGAACGACGTAGACCTGGTCTTGCACTTAACCGATGGTGTTCCTTCGAATAACGGCTGCACCGAGGCTGACCAAATCAAGACCGATGGTAAACACCTCTTTAATGTCGGAGTGGGCACTGGGATCAATGGTGCAAATCTCTCGTCTGTGGCAGGTCCCGATCAGTGGACCAGCGGGGGCTCGGTGACGATGGCCGAGGCGGATTACGCCTTGATCACCAATCCTGCCGACCTTGCCGCCGCCTTTGGTGCGTTTGCCCGGGATTTATGCAGAGGTACTGTCACTTGCAGTGTATCACAAGAGATACTGTGCAATGGTGCATCTACAGGTAGCGTGACCGTCGAGGCACCCAATGCAACCGGTACACCCACCTTCCGCTGGTACAATGTACTGACTCCCGGCACTACCATCCCATGCACCGCGATGACCAGCGGTGGCACCACCACTTGTGAAGTCACGGGTCTTCCCGCGGGCACATATGAGGTCGAGGTCGTGGACGGCTGCGGCAACCAGGAAATCTGCCAAGTCGTGCTGGATGATGGACCTCCCGACCCGGTCATGGATGCCGTGGACGTGACGATCTGTAGTGACGACATCACGAATGTCACCTTCTCAGCCACCCTGGGGGTACCCCCCTACACTTACGAGCTCATCGCCATCCTAAATCCGGGTGGTTTGACTCCCGGAGCCGGCAATGCAAGCACCGGATCAGGTGTCGCATCCAATCATATCCAAAACGATACCTGGACGAATACCACCGGTAGCCAGCAGACCATCACCTATCAGGTGAGAGCCATCACGGCTGACGGATGCACCGGCGTATCTGCCGACCTGATCGTCAATGTGGATCCCGAACCCGTGCTCACATCCAATCTTGATGTGTCGGTCTGTAGCGATGTAGCCATTGGCATTAGCCTCTCACCCGTGGGTGGACAACCTGCCGGCACGACCTACAACATTACAGCTTTGGTCGACCCCGGCCTGTCAGGTACGCCTACGACCGGCAATGGTCTGGGAGCAAACGCCATCAGTGGTGATATCTTTACCAACACCACCAGTGGCGCCCTCACGGTCACCTATTCTATCACACCTATCGGACCTTCGCCAAATAATTGCCAGGGATCCACGGCCCAGGTGGTGGCCACCATCTTGCCAGAACCTGAGGTCTCCCTAAATCTGGACAACACCGTGTGTAGTGGTGAACCCAGCGGTATTACCCTCAGCACCGGCAATGGGGTGTCCGCAACGAGCTATGATATCTCGGCCGTCGTCAGCGCGGGGCTGAGTGGGACAGCTACTACCGGCACGTCTCTGGCGGCTGATGCTATTGCCAATGACATATTCACGAACACCACTGGCGGTCCACTGACCGTCACTTATACCGTCACGGCGAATGGACCGGATCCCGATAATTGTGTTGGTGATGCCCTTGATGTGATTCTGACCATTGATCCTGAGCCCGTGTTAGCTTCTACCCTGGATGCTACCCAGTGTAGTGACATACCGAGTGGTATCAATCTAGCGGTCGCCGCAGGGAGCACAGGAGCGGCTACTTACGATATCACGGCAATCAATATGAATGGCCTCACGGCTAGCGCAGGAAATCCAACGACCGGCACCGGATTTGGGGCAGGTGAAATCGCTGACGACGCCTATACCAATACTTCAGGCATGGCTGTCGATGTCATCTACACCATCGTGCCCGTCAGTGCCGATGGATGCCTCGGACAGGCGCTGGACGTTACTTTCACCATCACCCCCGAGCCGGTCCTAGCCAGCAACCTCGATGCGACCCAATGCAGCGATGTGCCCAGTGGCATTGTACTTAATACCACCGCAGGTACCGCCGCATCCGGATACAACATCACCGATATCAACATGAACGGGCTGACCCCCAGTGCCGGCAACCCCGTCACCGGAAATAATCTGCCCGCAAGCGAAATCACAGATGATGCTTATACCAACACCACCGGTGCACCCGTGGACGTCGTCTACACCGTCGTGCCGGTGAGCGGCAGCAGTTGCGAAGGCGATGCAGTCGTCGTCACTTTTACGATCAATCCGGAACCGGTGCTCAGCACCGCGCTGGATGCCACCGTCTGTAGCGACCAACCCAGTGGTATCACCCTGAGTCATAGTGGTGCTACCGCCGCGGCGACCTTTGACATCACCGCGATTTATATGAATGGCCTCACGGCCAGCGCTGGAAATCCAACGACCGGCACCGGATTTGGTGCCAATGAGATCGCCGACGATGCCTACACCAATACCACCGGTGCACCCGTGGATGTCGTCTATACCATTGAGCCGGTCAGTGCCTCAGCTTGTGCCGGAGATGCCGTCCAAGTCACGCTTACCGTTGATCCCGAGCCCGTGTTGGCTTCTACCCTGGACGCGACACAGTGTAGTGATATCCCGAGTGGTATCAATCTAGCGGTCGCTCCTGGTAGCACCGGAGCTACTACTTACGACATCACAGCGATTAATATGAATGGCCTCACCGCTAGCGCCGGAAATCCAACGACCGGAACCGGATTTGGTGCGGGTGAGATCGCCGACGATGCATACACCAATAATTTGGGCATGGCCGTAGACGTAGTCTATACTATCGTGCCCGTCAGCGCCGACGGATGCCTCGGAGAAGCGCTGGACGTTATATTTACCATCACACCTGAGCCGGTCTTAGCCAGCAACCTCGATGCGACCCAATGCAGCGATGTACCTAGCGGGATTGTGCTAAACACCAGCGCAGGCACCGCCGCATCCGGATACAATATCACCAACATCAACATGAACGGGCTGACACCCAGTGCCGGCAATCCCGTCACTGGCAACAACCTGCCCGATAACGAAATCGCCGATGACGCCTATACCAATACCACCGGTGCACCTGTGGACGTCATCTACACCGTCGTGCCAGTCAGCGGCAGCAGTTGCGAAGGCGATGCCGTCGTCGTCACTTTTACGGTCAATCCGGAACCCGTGCTCAGCACCGCGCTGGATGCCACCGTCTGTAGCGACCAACCCAGTGGTATCACCCTGAGTCACAGTGGTGCTACCGCTGCGGCAACCTTTGACATCACCGCGATTAATATGAATGGCCTCACGGCCAGCGCAGGAAATCCAACGACCGGTACCGGATTTGGTGCGGGTGAGATCGTGGATGACGCCTATACCAATACCACCGGTGCACCCGTGGACGTCGTCTACACCGTCGTGCCGGTCAGTGCCTCAGCTTGTGCCGGAGATGCCCTCCAGGTGACGCTTACGGTTGACCCTGAGCCTGTATTGGCTTCTACCTTGGATGCTACCCAGTGTAGTGACATCCCGAGTGGTATCAATCTAGCAGTCGCCGCCGGGAGCACCGGAGCGGCGACCTACGATATCACGGCGATCAATATGAATGGCCTCACGGCTAGCGCAGGAAATCCAACGACCGGCACCGGATTTGGTGCCAATGAGATCGCCGACGATGCTTACACCAATAGCTCGGGCATGGCCGTGGACGTGGTCTATACCATCGTGCCTGTCAGCGCCGACGGATGCCTCGGAGAAGCGCTGGACGTCGTTTTCACCATCACACCCGAACCGGTCTTAGCCAGCAACCTCGATGCGACCCAATGCAGCGACGTGCCTAGTGGCATTGTGCTAAACACCACCGCTGGGACCGCCGCATCCGGATACAATATCACCAACATCAACATGAACGGGCTGACCCCCAGTGCCGGTAATCCGGTCACTGGCAACAACCTGCCCGATAACGAAATCGCCGATGACGCCTATACCAATACCACCGGTGCACCTGTGGACGTCGTCTACACCGTCGTGCCGGTGAGCGGCAGCAGTTGCGAAGGCGATGCCGTCGTCGTCACATTTACGGTCAATCCGGAACCCGTGCTCAGCACCGCGCTGGATGCCACCGTATGTAGTGACCAACCCAGTGGTATCACTCTGAGCCATGGCGGTGCCACCGCTGCGGCGACCTTTGACATCACCGCGATTAATATGAATGGCCTCACGGCTAGCGCAGGAAATCCAGCAACCGGCACCGGATTTGGTGCCAATGAGATCGTGGATGACGCCTATACCAATACCACCGGTGCACCCGTGGATGTCGTCTACACCGTCGTGCCGGTCAGTGCCTCAGCTTGTGCCGGAGATGCCCTCCAGGTGACACTTACGGTTGACCCTGAGCCTGTATTGGCTTCTACCCTGGATGCTACCCAGTGCAGTGACATCCCGAGTGGTATCAATCTAGCGGTCGCCGCCGGGAGCACCGGAGCGGCTACCTACGATATCACGGCGATCAATATGAATGGCCTCACGGCTAGCGCGGGAAATCCAACGACCGGCACCGGATTTGGTGCGGGTGAGATCGCCGACGATGCCTACACCAATAACTCAGGCATGGCCGTGGACGTGGTCTATACCATCGTGCCCGTCAGCGCCGACGGATGCCTCGGAGATGCCCTCGACGTCGTATTCACCATCACGCCCGAACCGGTCTTAGCCAGCAACCTTGATGCGACCCAATGTAGCGATGTACCCAGTGGGATCGTGCTAAGCACCACCGCAGGCACCGCTGCATCCGGATACAACATTACCAACATCAACATGAACGGGCTGATCCCCAGAGCCGGCAATCCGGTCACCGGAAATAATCTGCCCGCGAGCGAAATCGCCGACGATGCTTACACCAATACTACCGGTGCGCCCGTCATTGTGACCTACACGATCGTGCCGGTGAGCGGATCGGACTGTGAAGGGGATGCTGTTGACGTGGAGCTCACCATCTTACCGGAACCACTTGTCATGAACTACTCCGAGATACTCTGCAGTGGCGCGACTCTGAATAGTGACCTTGACCAAGGTATCAATCCTCCTGACTTGGGTCTGGTCCTTGGATACAGCTACACCGTGACAAGTAGCGATCCGGCAAACGTACCACCCGGGCCGAATCGGAATTCTCCCACTGCATCCAATGTGACGGATAGCTATACCAACACGACGGGTACAGATGTATTTATCACGTACCTAGTCACGCCAGCTCTGCTGGGGCCCAATCTCCTAAGCATATGTCCCGGGGATCCGTTCTTGTTCACCGTGACCGTCACTAGCGAAATCGTATGCAATCCTTCGATTGTAAATGTGACATGCAACGGATTGAGCGATGGACAGGTAACCGTAAATGCCTCCGGAGGTACGGCACCGTATACCTATGCTTGGAGTCATAACGGAGCGCTAACCGGGCCGTCTGCCAGTGACCTCCCGGCGGGTAGTCATTCGATCACCATTACGGATGCCAACAACTGTACGGGCATCTGCACATTCACTGTGACCGAGCCGCCCGTACTGACGGCCGCAGCTGCTTTTGTTTGTAATGCCGATGGTACCGCTGATATCGATCTGACCGTGGCTGGTGGAACTGCTCCATACACTTATCAATGGAGTGGAGGCCTGCCTGCTGTCGAAGATCCCACCTCCGTGGTGGTGGACATCATATACTCCGTCACAGTCACGGACGCCAACCAGTGTATCGTAATAACCACCGTACTACCAGAAGGATGTTGCCGTCTTGAACTCGGTGACTGTCCCGATGATAGTAACCTCAGTTGTATAGATGATACGACGACGGTGGCAGATGACATAGCGGCGATCCTGGCCATGGTGATTCAGGATCCGGGACCTTGTGGCCCGGTCACCGTCACCCTCAGCCAACGCACGGAGACCGGAGATTGCGGTACTACTCCAGGATTGACGATTACGCGAGTCTACGATGTCACCGACGGTATCACCACGTTGAATTGCACCTTCCAGCAGACGATCTTTGACAATACGCCTCCAGTAGCTCCTCCCGGCCTGCCCGACATCACCGTGGAGTGCTCCAATATCCCGGCACCGGTCTATCCCGGGCCGGCCACCGATTGCGGCAATGATGTAGCGGCGATCTTTTCGGAGACGTCAGATCAGCAGCCCGGCT
Source organism: Saprospiraceae bacterium (assembly GCA_965223165.1). GTDB lineage: Bacteria > Bacteroidota > Bacteroidia > Chitinophagales > Saprospiraceae > JABDMH01. The sequence goes on from CBDCVQ010000007.1 coordinate 28,790, forward strand.
GTGCCAACTATACAATCACTCGCACCTGGACCTATACAGATCCTTGTGGCAATAGCACGGTAGTGCAGCGAGTCATCACCGTGGAAGACACGACGCCGCCGGAAGTGCCCAATGGGCCCCGAGATTGGCGCTTTGCCTGCCTCTTTGAGGTACCCGCCGGTCAACCTTTGACCGCCAGGGACGATTGTACGGATACACCCCTTGTCGCCAATCCCGTCGACGAGGTCATACCAGGTGCTTGTCCCAGTAATTTTGACATCATCCGGCGGTGGATCTTTGAAGATAATTGTGGCAATCGAGATACGGTGACGCAAAACATCATCGTCCGCGATGTCATTGTGCCTGAATTGACTTGTCCACCAGACCTGTCCTTTGCGTGTATCGCAGATGTGCCGCCGGCCTATACAGACCTAAGCAGCTTTGTCGCTGCCGGTGGCAGTGCTTTCGATCATTGTGACCTGGATCCGACTTCGTTTCAATTGCTAACCGAGCGATCGTCCGGAGAGTGTCCGACCGTCATTCGCAGGACATATCAAATAGCAGATCAATGTGGCAATCTTGCCACCTGCCAGCAGACAATCACTGTCAATGATACGACGGCACCAGTGATTTTTACCTGTCTACCTGACGTGGTCACTGCCTGCTCCAATGTTGAGCCTACCGTGGCTACGTTACCTGCCAGCACTACGTTGGCTTCCGCCTTTGGCGTGACCGATAATTGCACGGCGATCGCAGATTTGGTGGTTTCTGCCTCGGACTCGGGTCCGATCATCACGGGTTGTACGTACGTATTTGAGAGAGTATATACCATCAGTGACCTGTGTGGAAACGAAGCCTCCTGCACTCAGCGGTTCACCTACACCTACGATAAAGAAGCACCACAAATCTCCGGTTACGACGAAGTCGTGGAGATCGGCTGTGGCGAGCTCCTTCCGGCACCCGCTAATGTGTCGGTAGAGGACAATTGCCCGGGCAGCGTGACCCTCACCTATCGTCAGGTGAATGGCAAGAGCGGCTGTCTGAATGAATCGTATACACGCTATTGGACCGCCACGGATGCCTGTGGCAACTCGACGCAGGCTGTGCAGTACATCTACCGAGTAGAGCGAGCCCTGATCGAGGGACCGGCTGACACGACGATCCAGTGTGGCGAGCCTATACCGGAGCCCGTCTTCGAGGTCGAGACCGAGTGCAGTGACCTGCGACGAGAGTACCGCGAGGAGACGCTAGCCGGCGACTGCTCATGTGAGTACACGATCATGCGGATATGGCAGTTCTACAACAAGTGCATCGGCGTCGTACGCGATACGCAGTACGTATTTGTCGTCGATACCAAACCCCCTGACGTGACCATCGTCAATCCGATGATCGCCGATATGGAGATTGGGGGCACCATGGTCATGTATGGATGTGGCATGGAACCCGCCGTGGCCATGGAAGACATCGTGACGGATGACTGCTGTGGCGTGGCAGAGGTGGAACCCTACGATGCACTGATTGCCAGCAGCACGTGTGAAATCTTCGGCTTCTATCAGAAATGGAGATGTGGATACATCGTCACTGACCTGTGCGGAAATCAGATCGACTACTGGTTTAACGTGCTCCAATACGATACTACGGCCCCACGATTTGTGGGCGACACGATCGTCAATCATGTGGTGGCATGTGGCGATCCGATTCCCGAGATCCCTCATGTGGAAGCAGAGGACAATTGCTTGGGTGCGGTAGAGGTCAAATTCTCACAGGACACCCTCGGCCACTATCCAGATTCATTTACACTGGTGCGTAGTTGGGTAGCGGGCGACGACTGTCAAAATTTTGCGGAGCAAACGCAGACCATTACGGTGTGTCCCAATGATCCGGCGGCTGCTATTGGTTCGCTGGAGAGCATCGTCTGGATGGACGACAATAGGGATGGTGTTCAGGGCAACTTCGAAGAGGGGTTGAACCAGGTCCGCGTGCATCTCTACCAGGACGGTGACATGGATGGAACACCAGACGGATCCGCCGTGTCGTCAGACGTGACCCGGACCATCGCGGGACGAGCCGGCAAATTTCTCTTTGTAGATGTGGCCGCCGGTAACTACCTGATTGGTGTGGAACTGAAAGATGAGCTAATATTTACCGCTCCTCATGCCGGATCCAACGTGCTGGTCGACTCGGACATTGATCCGACCACCGGCATGTCCGAAACTTTTGAGATCCGAGCGGGTGAGCATGAGCAAAGTATCGATGTGGGTATGACCTTGCCTATCCGTGGAGCTGAGATCAGCACATTTGTGGTCAGTCAACAAGACAACTGCACAAACGAACTGCGTTGGTCTACCCAATCGGAGGCAGGCACCGATTATTTCGCTGTCGAACGCTCGCAGGACGGCGTTGCCTTTGCAGAGATCGATCGGGTAGATGCCGCCAACAACTCGACGGAAGCGCGGACATACAGTCAGTTTGACCTACAAGAGGACGAAATCACATACTATCGCCTTCGCGTGGTGAATGTGGATGGATCTGAGCAATATTCGCAGGTGATCACGCAGACGAAGAACTGCCAAAGCACCCAAGGTGTGGTCCTAGCTACCTTTGCTGTCAGCCAGGGGGCAGACTGCGCAAACGCCGTGGTATGGTCGACGCTGACAGAAAGCGCCAGTGACAAGTTTGTCGTAGAAAGATCTACCGATGGCCTGGCCTTTGAAGTGGTTGCCGACATACCGGCCGCTGGCTCCTCTGACGAGGAGCTCCAGTACAGCTACGAGGATACACAGGACGAGAACATCGTCTACTACCGCCTTCGGATCATTGGTCTCGACGGCTCGGAGCAGACCTCAGACGTTATAGAACAGGTCAAGACCTGTCGACAGACGGCATTGGGTGCGGAATTTGGGGCAGTACTGGCCACTCAGTCGGACGCCTGCATGAACACCTTGCAGTGGACAACCCTGTCACAATCAGGGGTATCCCACTTTGTGGTTGAATTTTCCGAAAACGACCTGGACTACCAGCGGATCGGATCCGTAGAAGCAGCGGGAGATACAGAGGACACCCAAAGCTACTCCTTCGAGCATCAACAGGAGGTCGACCGGATCTTCTATCGCATCCTGGTCGTCAACGAAGACGGCTCCGGCCACTACTCGCAGGTGATCGAACAAGCGAAGACCTGTCAGGCCGGATCGATCGATTTGGAATTTGGAGCATTTTCCGCGACGCAAGCAGGGGATTGCACTAATGCACTCGAATGGTCAACCCTCACCGAGTCTGGTATCAGCCATTTTGTGATCGAACGCTCAGCGGATGGTGCCGACTTTGAGGAGATCGGTATCGTGACATCGCAAGGAGATTCGGAAGACGAGCAACAGTATACATTTATGGACGCTCAGGAGCAAGAACTGCTGTACTATCGGCTCCGGGCTATTGGAGCAGATGCCTCTGAATTGTACGTTACAATCATCACACAGTATAAGAATTGTAGCAGCCCGTCTTATGGAGTAGACTTGGCCTCCTTTGCCGTCTCTCAGGGGGCTGGTTGCCAAAATCAACTCCATTGGTCGACCCTCTCCGAGACAGGCAGCGAGTCGTTTCACATCGAGCGATCCAGTGACGGCATATCCTTTGAGGAGGTCGGATCTCTCTCCGCCGCCGGAGACAGTGACGACCAGATCGACTATGCATATGCCGACACCTATGAGGGAGGGCCGATATACTACCGCATACGCATCGTGCTGGCAGATGGTGCCGAACAAATGTCGGAGCTAGTGCCTGTGACAGAGAGCTGCCGGCTGGGCAACGGAACCGATTTTGGCTCCATTACGATCTCGCAGGGAGATGATTGCCTCAACACGCTGAAGTGGCACACGACCCTGGAGACTGGCAGCGAAGAATTTATCATAGAACAGTCTCTGGACGGCATTGCCTTTGAAGAAATCGGGCGAGTGCCTGCGTCTGGCAATAGTGCCGGACAAGTATTCTACGAGTTTGCGCATGACCAGAAAGAGCAAATGCTTTTCTACCGCATTCAGATCACGCATCGAGACGGTGCACAGCAATGGTCTGAGGTCGTGCAACAAGCGAGAGATTGCGTGCCGAGGACCAGTATCTTTACAAATGTGTACCCCAATCCGGTTAGAGATCGAGCCACGCTGCTGGTTCGAGTGGAGGAAACGGGTACGCTGCAGATTGACATCTTTGACACTTGGGGAAAACTGATGAAGCATCTGTCACCACAACGAGTGGTGAAAGGCGAAACGATACAGACTATCAGTGTACAAGGATGGCCAGCAGGTATGTACTGGATGAGGCTCACATCCGACTCGGAGACCAACGTGCTGCCCTTTAGGAAAGCGAGATAATTGGTGTGGCGAACATCGGAGTGAGCTCCTTCTCACTTCGATGTTCCATTTTGTGACAATAACCTTGGGGACTCATAGTGATTTCCGCCCTTTCGGTCTTAAATGAAAGGGATAATTGACTGAGCGAACATCGGGACCATCCTTGTCTCGATGTTCTTTTCTCGGTCTGTGAGGTCAGCACTCCCAACCCCAGTCCAGGGCCGCTATCGGCAGGCTGGATTACAAGTGTTTAAGGCTACAATTGCACCTGCGCTACAAGAAGGGTCTATGGCGACAGGTGAAATGAATGCGAGATCACATCGCCCCAACAGAAAGCATGATGCTGAATAAGAATGGAATGGCAGGGAAGACCGATCGTCCCGACTGGGACCTTTTTGGCCGTAGCATATGCATGCGGTGCCCTATCAAACCTGCGCCCACCTTACCCGAGCGACCGAGCCTAAAGGATGGGTAGCACTAAATCGGTAAAGCTCTTAGAAGGCATATGTTGATTTGCCTTTATGGGGAAGACAGACATCGGATCACCTCAGTCCTATGCAGCCGAACAACCGGATACGAGCATGCTAAAAAATCTTGAAAGAAAATCGGAGGAGGCCTCTACAGCTCCTTGCGAAGCCGAGCCACCGGGATATTGAGCTGCTCTCGATACTTGGCCACCGTGCGACGAGCAATATTGTATCCCCGTTTGCGCAAGAGATCCTTGAGTTTCTCATCAGAAAAGGGCTTTCGCTTATTTTCCGACTCAATGATATCGGTGAGAATGTTCTTGACCTCCAACGTGGATACCTCCTCGCCGTCACGGGTCTGCAACGACTCACTGAAGAACTCCTTGAGGCGCTTCGTGCCAAACTCCGTCTGCACAAATTTGCTATTGGCTACGCGCGAGACCGTAGATATATCCAGCCCGGTCAAGTCCGCAATATCCTTAAGGATCATGGGCTTCAGACGTCGCTGATCGCCAGAAAGGAAAAAGTCGTACTGAAACTGCAGGATCGCATACATGGTCTTGTACATCGTATGCTGCCTCTTTCGGATGGCATCGATAAACCACTTGGCCGAATCAATCTTCTGCTTGATAAACATGATCGCCTGTCGATCCTTCTTGGTCGTACGCTTGTTGCGCTTGTTGATACGATAGCTCTGCAGCATATCGCGGTACTGATCGTTGATGCGAAGGTCAGGCGCATTTCGCGAATTGAGCGTGAGATCCAACTCGCCATCCCGATTGACTATGATGAAATCAGGAATGATATAGTTGTTGGTCTTCTGCCCATGTGATGAGTATCCACTGGCAGGCTTGGGGTTGAGCTTCAGGATCTCATCAATGACCTCCTTTAGCCTTGCCTCACTGATGCCCAAATGCTTCTTGAGCTTTGTATAATGCTTCTTCGTAAATTCCCCAAAGTGCTTGTGTATAATCTTATACGCCAGATCCAACAATTCGCGATGGCCATTGGCAGTTCGAAACTTGTGTCTCAGTTGAATGAGCAGACACTCCTGCAGGTCTCGAGCACCGATACCCGGGGGATCAAACTCCTGGATCTGAGCCAGCAGGTTTTCAATCTTCTGCTCAGTGGTGACGATGTTCTGAGCGAACATCAAATCATCGAGAATCGCAGATGGGTCTCTCCGCAGATATCCATCCTCATCGATGCTACCGATAATCTGGAGAGCTATCTGAAAGTCCTCGCTCTCCGGCTGTTGAAGCATGCCCAGTTGACTCTCCAGGAAGTCATGAAAGGTGTCTTCCACCGCAATCGGAATGGTCTTGTCTTCCTCATTCTTGGAATAATCGATCTTGGATCGATAAGCCGATGGGTCGTCCTCCATGTACTCGGTCAGATACTCATCCAGCTCAAAATCTTCACTGTCGGTGGATGCTTCTTCGGCCTCCCCAGATTCACTGGCAGACTGCATTTCGCGTAGATCATCGGTCTCTTCAAAGTCATCTCCCTCTTCCAACGCTGGATTTGCTTCCAGCTCCTCCTTAATTCGCTGATCTAGGGTCGCTGTGGGAATCTGTAGGAGCTTCATCAATTGGATCTGCTGCGGACTGAGTTTCTGCAGCATCCTCTGGCTCAGATTCTGTTTAAGCATGGGCAATGACTTTCCGTATGTGAGAAAACAATCTTGAGTACATTTTAGTTTTATTCATAAACTGTGCCAATACAAGTTTACGACATTAATTCATATTATGGAATATTTTAATATGATATGTCGATTTTCGGGCCCAATCTGGTCCCTGCCCGTTGGCTGTACGGCTGATTCTCCCAGTATTCGTTGGTAGTCCGCTGATCATGCTTTATCAAAGATTTCTATTGCCTGATGCAGGCTTTACATCCAGTGCCGAGTACTTCAAGCGATCTCACTACTGGATCGGCTCCTCGACCGCACAGGCCATCACGAGGTCTCCTGCCCTAATTCTATAGTCAGATCGGATCAAATTCGAAGAAAGGCGACTTGCGGCTGTGATGTCATCCAATCAGGCAGATGGAAAGGTGGTGAGTGCACTATCAGGCAGATCAAGCTCCTTGGCGTGCGCCAAAGAATCTTCGATGATCATAGATCTCGGACGGCCCGCCCCGATGATTGATACCACTGAGGAATGGGCGTCTTTGACCTTCGCATTTTTCGCTGGTAGACGATGGTCAAATCCTTTCTTTGCAGTTCCCATTTTTTCCTGTTTCTTTGCAAAAATCTTGAGTTGAAGACCTAACTTTCTTGCCATGGATCACATAGAAAACGAAGGGAAAAAAGGCTACTGTCTGTTGTACTTTTTTGTTGCTCTCTTCCTGTTCATCATTATGTGGGCCTGGATCTATTACGACAATTTGAAGCTCGATTTCTGAGGTCTTCAACGCCCCATTTGCCGACGTCATATCTTGTCTTCCCCCACTGCCGGCCTTTCTCAACCGTCCAAGGACGCTTAGTAGAGTTTCGCATTAAATCCTGTGGTCAATTCTAATGTCTTTGGTCCGCATACTTCGTTGCAAAGCCTCGCCATAGCTACGGCTAGGCACCCACCCGCTTTCGCGGTTCCTTCACTTCTCGCATTGTCATGCTCGACGCTACGAGATCGTTCGGTCATGCCTCGTCTGCAAACAAAATCCTATTAGACTATTCAACATATCCAATGCGAAACGCTACTAGCCAAGCCGAGCGCAATACCCTGAACTGCGAACAGGGCGACAGCCTGTAGCCACCGCCCTGTTTCTTGCCCGTCCTGGTCTAGCGCGATGCCCGGACCAAGTTTCAAGCTCCGCGGGATAAACTATGTCTTGGTGCTAGCGCACTGCGATTTTCCTCCGGCAAAGACCCTGATAGAAGGCCCGATGGAGCCAGTAATGCACGGCCTGCTAGTTGGCATCATGCACACGACCCGAGCCTGATGTCTTACTTTCGATTCTCGGATCACCCTTGTAGTACACATCTCCGCTACCACTGATTCGCACGTCCAAAAACTCTTCGACAAAGACCTCGGCGTCACCACTGCCACTGATAGTGATGTCGGCCGTCTGCGTGATCAGTCCGAATGCGTGCAGATCCCCGGATCCGGACACGCGATAACGCAGATCATTTGCTACCCCTTCTAGTCGGATATCACCCGAGCCGGATAGGTCCGCATGCACATCGTCGGCTTCGATGGCCAAGTCCAGCGTACCCGATCCCGACACATTCAGGTCAAGATCATTGACCTCCAAGACATTTTCGCTGATGATGGCACCCGATCCGGACAGTGACAGTGCTCTGATGCGGTCCATGGTCAAAAAGATCTCAATCTCCGCAAAATTGCGCAGACAGCGATCGTTGTCAATGATCAGCTCATCCCCACGGATCTTGAATTCGATCTCGTCAGCGATATTGGATTGAGCGATCAAGGTCACCTCCCGACTATCGCCCTGCGTGACGTAGACGGTCGCGTCCATGCGGAGGCGCACCTCCGAAAAGTCGTCCAGCACAAACGTCTCTGTAGTTACCTCCCCACGTCCATGCTTACAGTCAAACGTGTTATCAATCACACAGCCTGGCACCAAGGCAACCAGCGAGGCCATGCTGAGGCATTTTAGTATTGTCTTCATAGCTACGTATTATTTTGTATTAGATTATTGCATGCTTTGTTGTCAGTCGACAGGATTGGAGGTGTTGTACTTCTTGCGGCCAAACCAACCAAAGCGGAATGTGATCTGCCCTGTCAGGCTGCGAAAGTCCTTGTTCTCAAATCCTTCCAATTGGTCGACATCCGTCACCCAGCGATAGCCCACAGTGCCGCTGATGCGGAAATACTTGGTCAGATTCAGTTCGAGTCCAGCCTCTGGGGTCAATGCGAAGATCGCGTCGCCATCGGTAAAGATCGGACCATTGCCCGAGCGGATGTCGGCATAACCCCACCCCACTTTGACACTGGTGAAAGGGTGAAAAATGCGGAAAGAATTGGGGGTGTACCCAAACCATAGTCCTCCATGAGCCAGATCCATGTGAAAGTCATCGTTGTCGATATTGTATCGCAGATGCTCGAGGCTACCCATGCCGTATGCCCCCAGAAAGAAATGGTCAATAATGACACCTCCTCCACCTCCCACAGACGTGGTAAAATCCCCCTTGATGTCACTAAATTCTATCAATGGACCTCCAAATCCCCCGATGACTCGGGCCTTGTTGAAGAGTGTTTCGTGCTGCGCCATGGCCCAAGGACCCAGCAGCAGGCAGCACAGTAAGATCAGCAACTTGTTGTTCATTTTGATATTGTTTTTATAGTTTGACAAATGCATTTCTGCGTCTTTTCTGACACTACGCTCCCACTTCATGCCTATGCATGATCCTTGCTATATCCGTGATAATCGCAGTGAGCCTGACGGGCGATCTATCCCGACAACTATATTCTAATGCCCGCGCTAAAGCCTATCCAAAACTTTGTATTTATTGTGTTAAATGCCCCTTCGCTTGTCTGTTCCCAGATGGCGTAGGGCGGGATCTCCGTACCATAGAGGCCCGTGTCGGTCCGATGTATTTCGGAGATGGCCAGGTTAAATGCCGGACCCGCAAAGAACTCGGTCTTGGTCAGCTTGCTGAAGTGAAACAATAACTTGACCTGGGTAAGCAAATTGAGATCTGCCACCAGTGCGCGACGTTCGTTGACATTCATCACCAACAACTCCGGATTCAGCCTGACATTGGCATCAAGCCGATGAAAAAAGCCAAGGCCGTAGCCGTAGCCCCAGACCATGCCATCCCGCTCGATGGTGCGGCGAAAGTTGGAGCTGATCTGGAATATGTTGTAAAAATGCCGGGTGCCCAATTTGATCGCCATATTGGCATACATCGACTCACTCACCGAAAACTCCAGGCGATTGTATCCTCTGCGTATGAGATTGAGCAAGCCAAAGGATGCACCACCCACGGTATCGGCCACGTTGATCAGCCCAAGCTGCAAGTAGTCTACCTGCTTGGCCACATTGAGGATCCCACTCATCTGCACATCGGTCTTCTCCGCGATATTGAGCAGGCCGGCCAACTGCACCTCGTTTTGACCTAGGGAAAAATTGAAAAATCCAGAAACCTGACTACCGGCCACCTGCCTGCCAATGTTAAACAGGCCCGCCAGTTGCATACCCCGGGACACACTTTTATTAAAATTGAATGCACCGGCCAACTGGATAGCGTCCGCCTGCTCATTGATATTAGCAAAGCCAGCCATCTGAATGCCACGCATGACACCTCGATTGACATTGGCCAATCCGGATACTTGTCCTCCGCGCACATCATCTCCGACATAGTTGGCGACACCGGCAACCTGAACACCTCTCACATGTGCCCGCGTACCATTGATGAGTCCTCCGATCTCCAATCCCTCGATGCCTCCATTGAAACCCGCGATGGCATTGAGTGACAAATGATAGGTCTGGTCCGCCTTATGAGATATGCGTTTTGGCACAAAAGGCAGAAACGTAAACTGGGCCAGCTTGATTCTTTCGGCCTCTTGCAACCTGGCAAATGCCTCGCGCTCCTTCGATTGGGACATCACCTCTCTTGGATCCCGTCGGTTTGACAACTTGACCACGGGTTTGGCACCTTGCTGCATAGCTTCCTGCCGCTGACGTTCTTCTGCAGAGACATAAGCTAGTTCTCCTTCCTCTTTGCCCATCGACTGATATCCAATGGGGTCTTGCTCCTCTTTGGTTTCTGGCTCATCGTCCGGACTCGGGCTGGCTGCTTCCGTTGGCTCGGGCTCGGTCGGCTGGATGTACTTCAGCATGACCCTTCGCCCCCGCTGGCGATACTCAATGCCCGTCTGATCTCTAAAGGATCGCAACACCTCGGGCAAAGTGCGGTCTTCAAACACCAATTGCACTCGACTGTCATAGGGCACCAACTCCTTACTGTAAGAGAAGCGGACCTCAAACTCACCCTCCATCGCTACAATGGCCTGCTCCACCGTCTGCCTGTCCTGGCCCATCGTGGCACTCAAGAGGCAGCAGCTGCAGATGCCGATCAAAGCGATATATCTCGTTCCGTTCTTCATTGCATCGGCGGACATCCGCCCCCATTCAATTGTACGTGGGTTCCATCGATTTCTGTATCTACATCCAGCCCAAAGGAGAGGTCGTCGAGCACCTCCAGCAATGTGGCCCCCTCAAATGTTGCATTGTAGGTACAGTTCCACAGTGCTTCATTGCTCACCGAGCACTCAATCCCGAAGTGGTCCTCCAATACATCCAAGAGTTCTTTGACCGGTGTATCCACAAATTTCAATTGGTCGGTCTTCCAGGAGATTTCGTTGATGTCTTCCACGGTGAGGGTGATCTCCTGCGTAGCTTGATCAAACGTGCCTTTGTCCCCCTTGCTCAAGGTGCGTGCTGCCGTCGAGGTCTCCTTGGACACAAAACTCACCCTGCCCGACTCCACATAGACCGACACCTGATCCTGATCAGTGGCATCCACATTGAATGCAGTCCCCAATACGGTGGTGGTCGTGGTGGAGGTGTGCACTTCAAAAGGTACATTCTCCTGGTGAGTCACCTCAAAAAACCCCTCCCCTGTCAGGTGCACGATACGTGATGTGAAGGTCGGGTCGTAGGAAAGCTCACTTCCTTTGTTGAGCCACACCTGGGAGCCATCGGGCAAGTCAATCTTGATCCTTTGGTCACTGGCCGCTACGATCGTAGGCTGCATGCTGTCCTGGGTGGGTCCAGCCAGCTTAAACCAGGCAAAGGCACTGCTGGCTATTACCAGAAGGACGGCCGCGATCCGCGCAATCTGTTGCCATCGGGACACCATGGGCACCACCGGCACTTCGTCAAAGGCTGATCGCTCAAATCGGGACCAGGCGTCCTGGGTATCGGGTGGTGACGGCGGTTCGACCGTCAGGCTATCTTTCCAGATCCCAGCGTATGCCTTGTACTCATCCTGCAATTTAAGATCGGCCTTCAACTGATGTTCAAACTCAGCTCGTTCTGCCGGCTCCATCTGGTCCGACAGATATCTGATGATCCGCTGCTCCAAGTACAATTCCTTCATAAATCTATCTCTATAGACGCCAATACTCTTTTACTCCCCCTACGTCCTCCCTCACTTTTTCACATTAATAGTAGGATTAGCACGCAGTAATAGTCTTTCAGGTCGGTACGCAGTAGCTGTAGTGCTTTCCCCATTTGGTTTTCGACAGTTTTGACGGAGATGTCCATGATCTGCCCAATTTCCTTGTACGATTTGCCTTCAAAGCGACTGAGTACAAAAGTCGTCTTGCATCTGGGAGGCAACTTCTCGATGGCATGGGCAATGCGTTGGCCCAGCTCGACATTCTCCATTACCTGCTGACCATCCCGCTCATAAGACACCTGCATCTGCGGCTCCGGCTCCACTTCTTTGGGGCCGGACTTACGCAGGTGAGACATTGCCTCGTGATAGGCCATCGTGGTCAGATATCCGCGCAGGGACTGCGATATAGTGATGGTGGCCCGTTTGCGCCAGACCTTGAGAAAAACCTCTTGGGTCAAGTCCTCACAGACCTGGGCATGATGGACAAATCGGTAGATCGTCCGGTATATCTGTTGATAGTGTTCTTGGAAGACCTCTTTCATTGCAGCCTGGTCACCCTCTGATAAGCGACGCATCAAGGCTTGGTCCTCACGGCGGATCATGGCGATAAATGTATCACTTATCCCAGGGAAAAAAGGACGTACCCGACCGATTATTGGCTATCGTCCACGAAGTTGCCGGATGGATATACGTAGCATGCGGGGTAGAAAGAGAAGAGGGAGTCAGATGTCTCCAACTCCCTCTAACGAGAACCAAATAATTAAAACCCTGTATGATTGAACTTATCTTCCTTTCTTGGTCTTTCGACTGGGATGCTCTCCATTTTGCATCCACTACTAAGACAATTCTCAGAAGTTAAAAAGGGTTAAGACGGCTTTAAGGAAAAGTTATATCGATGGTAGCTAGGTGGTTGCTTTGTGGATACTAAGTGGTTTCTAAGTGGATACTAGGTCGATACTACGTGGTTTCTAAGTCGTAGCTAGGTGGCAAAGTAGTACAGGTACGACCAGTTCAACATCTCCTCAATTAGTCAATTCGACTTCCCAATAGGTGGTTGCTAAGTGGATACTAAGTGGTTTCTAAGTGGATACTAGGTCGATACTACGTGGTTTCTAAGTCGTAGCTAGGTGGCAAAGTAGTGCAGGTACGACCAGTGCAACATCTCCTCAATTAGTCAATTCGACTTCCCATTAGGTCGTTGCTAGGTGGATACTAAGTGGCAAAGTATGGCAGGTAGGACCAGTGCAACAATTCCTCAGTTACTCAATTCGACTTCCCAATGGTTGACTAAGTGGCAAATTACTGCAAGTAGAACCAGTTCAACAATTCCCCACTTACACAATTCGACTCAATCGCTAGTCGATGTAAATGATCTTTCGCAGGAAGCGCAGGCCGAGGGAGACCTCCAGAGCGATATTCTTGATGCTTTGCTCTCTGAAGACATCCACGGTGCCGGTAAAGGGGTTTTCAAACTCGGCGGGTGGCAAAAAGATCTGCCGACTGATATCGGGACTAAACCGGATATCGATGATCCCGCCTACAAATTCGGAGAAGGGAAACTCAAAGCCACCGCCAATCGTGATACCGTAGACAAATCGCTGGATACCATCCTCAAAGCCCTGGTAGAGCTGTAGATCATGGGACACGTTGTACTCGCCTCGGAGCGCCAGCGAGTAGTAACCTATATTGTTGCCCACGTCAAATCTATTCTTGGCACCAAAGGCCAGCGAAGCATTGTTAAACTTCATCTTGAAGGTCTGCGCGTCGTAGGCGATCCCTGTATTGGGATTGATCGATGCGCGATATCGGATGGCTCGGCCCTTCGTGTGATAGCCGGCCTCGGCAAAGAGTGAGCCGCGGCTAGACTCATCCAGCGACTCGATGTAGATCATAGCGTGCGAGGCCAGCAGCGGATCGTTGTTCTGAAATCCGTTCCATCGCTGCAGCCCCAGGGTAGGTCCACCCTTGATGCCAAAAGCAAAGCCCTGCCCGCAAAGGTCCAGCAGACAAACCAACGATAGACTGAGGATCAGAAGACTCCGGGGCATCCCATCAAAAGATATCATAGACGACTAGTTGCCAACATTTAGGACCTGACCTGGTAAGATCAAATTTGATTCCAACTCGTTCTTTTTCACCAGGCTTTTGACGCTGACACGATACTGATTAGCAATCCCAAAGAGGGTCTCGCCCCTCCGGACCACATGTTGTCGACCCTCCCTGGCCCTGGGCGTTGATACGGCCAGGTCACTTGTCACGCTTGGTACGGCCCTCAGCTTAGGTCGCTCCCTGGATTTGACCATTCCGCGCAAAATGACCCGCTCTCCATATGCCGGCTCCGTGCCAGGAAACATACGGTTGCGGATGTAGAGTCGCTCCAGCAGAATGCCATAGGCCTGTGCAATATCATACATGGTCTCCCCTTCAGCCACTACGTGAAACTTCTTACTGCCTTTGTACGCCTTTTTCTTTTTGTCCAAATAGACACGCTCGGCAGCCATCAAGGGCTGATCTCTTTCGATAAGACGCTCATTATTGGCCAGGATGTCTCGGATGTCCACCTGATATCGCTTGGCGAGGCTGGCTGGGGTATCCCCCTCTCTGGCATAGAGCATATCCAGTCCATTGTTGGTGACCAGGCCATCAATGACCTCGATCTTGGTCGCCGTCGTCTTCCAATGGGTGGTGCGCAGTTTTCGGTTAGCCAGGCGCTCGTGCTGATAGGTCGGCTTCAGCTCCGGTACAAAATCGGGATCCGAAGACACCAGCTGCCCTCTGGGCTCGTAATAGTCATACTGATAGAGCTCGTAGGTCTCAATAATATTGATCAGCAGAACCGCGTACTTAGGATTGGTGGCATATCCTGATTGCTTGAGGCCCCAAGCCCAAGATTTGTAGTCGTAGCGATCCAGGGAAAATAAAAAGCCGTAACGGTAGGATTTGCGAGGGCTCAAAAGAAAGGAAGAATGCTCGATAAAGGAAGTCTCCGGATCATCGAAGGCACGAAAACAGGACTTAATCAGCCTGCCCCTTCGGTCGTAATCATCATCCTTCTTGTAATAGGTTTCGCCTGTCCAATTGACATCGCATTTGAGACCAAAATGGTTATTGGATCGAAGCGCCAGATCGCTCTGGCCAGCATTGGACTCAAGGATGCCCTGCCCCAACTTTATACTGGCAGGAATACCCGTGCGATGCATCTCCTCAATCGCAATCTCCTTGTACTTGTCGACATATGACAGTACTTGCCCATTTTGCCCAGCGGCCAACTGGGTAAAAAGAAAAATAGTGAGGGCGCCTATGATTTTCTCCATATACTACTCTAAATAAAAGACTAATATATTAAATACTCCTCTAATGTGTATCGAGCTTGAACATCGGGACAGATGAGATCGGCCACTTACGATGGCAAGCCATATCTCCGATCGCAAAAATTATACCTTTAACGCAACTTCTGCAACAGGCGTCTCACATCTTGGGTACTTTTAACGTTAAAGCGGTCTCCTTTCTAGTTCTGGCCATCGGAATCTCCCTGGTCGGTTGTGATGGGTCGCGGCAGCAAGCAAATGACCCATCATCGGAAGCCGGGATGCCTCC
The DNA here is from genome assembly GCA_965223165.1 of Saprospiraceae bacterium. Taxonomy (GTDB): domain Bacteria; phylum Bacteroidota; class Bacteroidia; order Chitinophagales; family Saprospiraceae; genus JABDMH01. Next base: position 44,266 of record CBDCVQ010000007.1, read on the forward strand.
CAGCCAGCAGCCAGCCGACCTCAACGCATGGCTGGAGCGAGCTGACTATTACGCAGAACATGGTCAGTTTGGCCTGGCAGCCGAGGATCTGGCAGTCGCCCTCTCCTTGGACTCCTCAGCACTGACCACCTGGCATCGCCTGGCCGACGCCTACTTGGACGGGCTCCAGTCGCGAAAGGCGCTAGAGACGATGACGGCCGCCTCACGATTGTTCCCCGATAGTCTGGGTACACAGCTTAAACTGTCAGAATTTCAATTGATCCTTCGCCGCTACAACGATGCTCTGGCCACCTTGAATAGCATTCAAGCTAAGCGACCCCAATCGGCCGAAGCTTATTTTATGAAGGCACAGGTTTTCAAAGAAATGGGCGACACGGTGGCAGCCGTCCGACACTACCAATATGCCACCCGGGCGGACGCCCATCTGCTTGATGCCTGGATCGGCGCCGGACAGCTACTGGCAGCACAAGGAGAGTCCGAGGCGCTCGCCTACTTTGACGCCGGCCTGGTCGTCGCCCCCGACTATCTGCCCCTGCGTCACGCCAAGGCCAATGTGCTGGGCGCCCTATCTCAGTTTGCCGCGGCCAAGGTCGAATACCGGTCCATGTTGGAGATCGATCCAGACTACTCCGAGGCCTATTATGACCTCGGCCTCCTTTATCTGGACCAGGATAGTCTAGTGCTGGCGCGAAATCACTTTCAACTGGCCATCACGACGGAGCCCCTCTTTGGGCGCGCCTACTTCTACCGGGGTCTGACCAGTGAGCTGCTAGGTGACACGGCCCAGGCCACCCGTGACTATCAGCAGGTCCTTCAGCTCAATCCAGCGGACCAGGACGCTCGCAATGGCCTTCAACGCCTCGGTAGCCTGTAGGCAAGAGCCATTGGCTAGACAGGCGTCGGTTCGTCGGTGAGCCTCGGCGCATTTTTTAGTAATTTATCCGCATTCTTAAACAAAACCTTTTATAAGATGTCCGTTTTAAAAGTCATCGAGATTCTAGCCGATTCTAAGGAGAGTTGGGAGGATGCAACCGCAAATGCGGTGGACAAGGCTAGCAAGTCAGTGAAGAATATTCGCTCTGTCTTCGTCCAATCTCAAAGTGCCACTGTTGATGATGGCAAGATCGACTCGTACCGGGTCAACGTCAAGATCACGTTTGAAGTGAAGTAGATGACCACACACCGCTACCCAAGAAATACCATTGAAAATATTTTGCTCCTCGGCCAACCCTAGTAGAGCTTCGCATTAAATCTTGTTGCTAATTCTAATGTCTTTGGTCCGCATACTTCGTTGCAAAGCCTCGCCATAGCTACGGCTATGTCTGTGTTTCGCGCCTCGTCTGCGAACAAAATCCTATTACAATTATTCAACATATCTAATGCGAAACTCTACTAGTACTAGTGGGTTGGCCTTTTTTCTGGTCCCTGATCAAGCACAGCCCGCTGACGGATGTACCGAAGAAGGTATCGTGCTTAGCAACCTGCTTCGGATTCATGCTCCAGGGATGACGGAAGGGAGAGATCTGTCAAAATGAGCCCCCCGGATATTACAGCCGGCCAGGGCAACGTTTTCTTCGTACGGTGTATCATTACTAGGATGACCTATTCCTAAAACCTTGCTGATTGAAGGAAGACGCATTGATCAAAGGCTGTGTGCGGCGGGACCCATCTTGCCAGAAGCAGCTATTCCTACGATATAGTCCAAGAATGATGACCGTCTGCATGCGATATGCTAGAAGTCGCTCCGATGCCGAAGACATCTTGCAGGATGGCTTCATCAGACTCTATCAAAACATCGGGCAATTCAAGTTTGCTGGCTCATTTGAAGGCTGGATGCGCAGGATCTTCGTCAATGCAGCCCTTAAGAAGTACCAGACCAAGCGCTGGGAGATGGAGAGTAGTGGCATCGAACCCTACCATGAAAGTCAGAGCTACGACGATATCGTCGCCCAATTATCTGAACAGGAAATCATGACCTTGGTCCATTCCCTACCGGAAGGATATCGGATGGTGTTTAACATGTATGTCATTGAAGGTTACTCCCACAAAGAAATCTCTCAGGCATTGGGGATCAATGAAGCCACCTCTCGCACCCAGCTATTGAAAGCCAGAAAGCAACTACAGGCCAAACTCTCTCAACTCGCCGTGCCCCATGCATCCTGATCGGTTTGACAGACATATCAAATCTAAGATTTACCCGGCGGAGTCACCCGTACCGACGGGCATGTGGGATCAGATTGAGGCCTCGATCAGACCTCGGCGAAACCGGCGATGGATCTGGTATTTTCTCGGGGCAGGCTTGGTGGTTGCACTGGTATCGGTGGCCACGATGGACCTTAATCCGGCGTCTCACGCCATGCAGACAAATGCATCCATACCCCCGCTTACCGCTGCAAATGCCGTGGCTGTCAATGAAGAGGTCACGGGAGAGAAGAAGATACCGGCTAATGCCTCCGCACCCGAATCCGCCCAAACCACCAAAAGGGTGAAAGCCAATGAACAAGTGGATATGGCCACGCTGGGGGCGACCGGCCAAAGCAACGCTGCCGCCATCGCCGCCGCACCTACGACTGTCCAGGAGCCACCACGACCACCGCAGGCAGCCACCACGGTCAGTCAGCGGTCGCCAGCCTTCCAAGATCGCCTGTCGAGGTCCAGCCTGGCCAATGCCCGGCCCGGCGTTTCAGCCCCATACCCATCTAAGAGAGCGCCAGCGATGCGGGAGAGAGTGCAGGCTCGATCACCGTGGGCAGCGCTACACCCGATCCAAACCGGACTCGCCATCCTGGACGGGCCGAGTAGGCATATCTCTATCGACCCCGATGTCTTTGCATGTCCATCCTTCAAGGGAGGAGGACGTTTCCGGCCTTTCGTAGAGCTATCTCTGCTGGGAGGTATCCCACACAAGGCACTGACGCTGCTTGATCAAGAATCGACCTCTTATCGTGATCTGCGCACGTCCACCGAGAAGGTACGAAGCGTTTGGTCCGTGCAAGGAGCGGTTGGCGTAGAGTTTGGCAAGAACTGGGATGTCTCCGCCGGACTGGGACTGACCCAGATCCACGAGGTGTTTGACTATTTTGATGAAAGTGCCAGCCGTACCGTGGTGAACATCGTAACGGATACGATCTTCCAAAATGGTGTACCCATCGTATACTCGGACACTTCGATCGTCACCGAGTTTGGCAAGCACATCAAGTTGTCTCACAATCGGCTCACCTACTTCGACGTGCCCGTCATGGTGGGATATCGCTTTCAGGTGAAGAAGCACCAATTGCACGTACGTGCAGGAGCCATGATCAACCTCGCTTTTTGGAAGCGAGGGGATCTATTAGCCCCGGATGAGCAGATCATCAGTTTGGATCCGAAAGCCGGACAGGCCGCCAGTGTCTTTCGCTCGTCCACGGGCTTCGACTTGGTGGGTAGCCTAGGCTATTTGTTGGATCTCAGTGAGCGCAACACGCTCAGCTTTTTGCTCTCCGTCCGAGCTCCAGTGAAGAGTATCACGGTGGACGGTTACCCATTGGACCAGAAGTACACACATTTTAACCTCGGCGTTGCCTTCCGGCACCGACTGTAGTAAAGGATCTGGCATTATGCGACTCAAAACATATTATCTGTCAACCTTGATCCTACTCCTGGGGGCCAGCTGCCAGAAGGAGGTGGACCAGTTTATCCCCGACATCGAGTCCGTGGTGATGGATTTCGGTGAAGAGTTTGGCGAGTTCTTGGACACCTTGACCTATGAGATAGATCTGGACGATCACGTAAGCGTGTACACGCCGATCGGCACGGAGTTCATCTTTAAGCTCGATATGTTTGAATACACGGATGGCACCGCGTGCGACTGTGAGCGAGTCACGGTACGGATCCTCGAATTGGCGGACAAGCGAGACTATATGATCCACCAGGCCCCCACCATCTCCAACGGATCCGTACTGATATCTGCCGGTGCTTATCACGTGGCCGCTTTCTATAAGGGACAGCCCCTTCGATTGACGCCGGAGGAGCAACTCTGCTTCACCCTGCCAGATCCTTCGCCTGACGACAAGATGAAGCTCTTTTACGGGGAGACCATCGGCGACCAGTTTAACTGGCGGCCCGCCGACCAGATTGCGGGTTCCAGAGCCTCCCTGGAGGCGGGTCAATGGGAGACAGATCGTGATCCTATTGTCGGTTATCAATGCTTCAGCGATCGCCTGGACTGGATCAACGTGGACAAAATCGCGTCCGACGGACCGCCAAATCCCGTCTGCATAGCACTGGAGGAGGAGCACAGCAGCCAAAACACGGTCATCTTTTCGGTGCTAAAGGAGCAAAACTCCATTCTCAACCTGTACTATGACGATAGCTCCGAGGCGTTTTGCCTATCCAATATCCCCATCGGTTCTAAAGTGATCTTCCTCGGGGTGCATAAGACGGGGAAGGATGCGTATGAATTCGCCATCGAGGAGGTGGTGATCAAAGAGGGCGATACCCAGCGCTTGGATTTTGCGCCCAAGGGGTTTGACGAGATCAAGGCCGTGCTTAAGTCGTTGTAGTCGCCGACATCCCTATCCAAAGCAAGGTCAGCTCATTTGGCGGAGCCAACCGACCATCACTAGCTGGGGTATAGCTACGGACACGATTGAAAGGCACCCTTTCTGGTTCGACAACGATTATTCTCTCGGCTGCCAGCACCCCTGCACTGACATTGCCAGCTTCTTTGGGCCCTTTTCTGGCCGGTCTGCTGATGCCCGCAGGGCAAATCGCATTAGATCATTCTGCCCTTGTCCATCAACGCCCAAAGAATGGCTGGCAAGATGCCCGCTTTTAGTAGTTGAACACTCGAAGGGCGACTGCGCCATGCCATAGCCTTGCTAGTACGTGTCAGGCGAGGACGTCTGACACGGCTAGGTAGCACTTGTCGAGTTAATATTCCAACGGGAGCTAGCCTCAAAGGCCACACAGCCCAGATCAGGCCGCCTTTGCCGTCACCGCCAAACGCCATTGTAGCTCGCTGTCACACTGAAGCCTTGATAATACAATTGCCCTACTGATGCCCGGAGCATACCTATGCCAACTTGATAAATTCCACTAATTTGGCACTCATTTTTTTTTAAGCAATGAGCGAAGAAATGATCAAAATTTCATTCCCAGACGGTCGGGTAGCGGAGTATCCCGCCGGTACTACTGCCCTCCAAGTAGCCAGCTCCATCAGCGAGGGTCTGGCCAGAAACGTGCTATCGGCCAAAGTGGATGGCGAAGTTTGGGATGCGACCCGCCCCATAGACACGGATGCTTCATTGCAACTGCTCACTTGGAATGACCGAGAAGGAAGGTCGACCTTTTGGCATTCTTCGGCGCACTTGATGGCCGAGGCGATCGAGGCCCTCTACCCCGGCACCAAGTTTGGCATTGGTCCGGCCATTGACACCGGATTTTACTACGATATCGACGCCGGCGACAAGCAGATATCCCTTGACGATCTGCCCGCGATCGAGAAGAAGATGAAGGAGTTGGCCAAGCAAAAGGCCGCCTACACTCGCAAGGAAGTCAGCAAGGCCGATGCGACTACGTTTTTTCAAGAAAAAGGTGACGACTACAAGCTGGAGCTCATCGAAGACCTCGAAGACGGCCAGATCACCTTCTATCAGCAGGGCAACTTTGTGGATTTGTGCCGCGGCCCCCACCTGCCTGATACCAGCAAGATCAAGGCGATCAAGCTGATGAATGTCGCGGGAGCGTACTGGCGCGGTGACGAATCCAACAAAATGATGACTCGCATCTACGGAGTCACTTTTCCCAAACAAAAGGAACTCACGGAGCATCTCGAGATGCTGGAGGAGGCCAAAAAGCGTGATCATCGGGTGCTAGGCAAGGACCTGGAGATCTTTGCCTTTGATGATGACATCGGACCAGGCCTTCCCCTCTGGCTGCCCAACGGGGCCTTCATGATCGAACGCCTGGAGGAGTTTGCCAAGAAGACAGAGGAAGAAGCTGGGTACCAGCGCGTACGGACCCCCCACATCGCCAAAGAAAGCCTGTATCTGACGAGTGGGCACCTGCCCTACTATGCCGACTCGATGTTCCCGCCGATGGAGATGGATGGACACACCTATTATCTCAAGGCCATGAACTGTCCCCATCACCACAAGATATTTGACGCCAGCCCCAAGAGCTATCGCGATCTACCCCTTCGTCTGGCAGAATATGGCACCTGCTACCGCTATGAAAAGTCGGGTGAGCTGTTTGGCCTGATGCGGGTGCGATCGCTCCAGATGAATGACGCACACATCTACTGCACCAAGGCTCAGTTCAAGCAAGAATTTGCAGGGGTCAACGCCCTCTACCTCAAGTACTTTGAAGTCTTTGACATCGACAAGTTTGTCATGCGCTTCTCCACCCATGAGCCGTCCAAGCTGGGCAAAAAATATGTGGACAACGCCCAGCTGTGGCAGGAGACCGAAGCAATGGTACGCGACGTGCTGGTCGAAAGCGGACTACCCTTTGTGGAGGTTGCCGACGAAGCCGCCTTCTACGGTCCCAAGATCGACATCCAGATTTGGAGTGCCATCGGCAGAGAGTTTACCCTGGCCACCAACCAGGTCGACTTCGCTCAGCCCCTCAGCTTCGATCTGACCTACACCAATGCGCAGAATGAGCAGGAGCATCCCATCGTGATTCACCGCGCTCCCCTGAGTACGCACGAACGGCTGATTGGCTTTCTCCTAGAACACTACGCGGGTAAACTTCCGCTCTGGTTGGTACCCCAGCAATTTGCTGTACTTCCCATCAGCGATTTGTACCTGGACTATGCCGCAAAAACCTTGGCGGGCCTAACCTCCCGGGGACTACGGGGCTACATCGACGATCGCACGGAGTCCATCGGTCGCAAGATCCGGGATACCGAGCTCAAGAAGGTGCCGTACATGCTCATCGTGGGCGAGAAAGAACGGGACGCCGGGCTTATATCCGTACGAAAACAGGGCGAAGGGGATCAAGGTACCTTGACCCTGGAGGCCTTTGCGGATCAGCTGCTAGAGCTGAGTTCCATCTAGGACGTACCACGCAGAGCAGTCAGCCCATGCCGGATTTTCGCATCAGCTAGTTAGCTACGCTGACAGACCTTTTCTCACGTATGACCGTCACCTTGATCTGACCGGGATACTGCATCTCATCCTGGATCTTCTGAGAGATCATGAAGCTGAGGTCATCCGCATATTCATCACTTACTTTTTCGCTCTCGACGATGACTCGCAGCTCTCGTCCTGCCTGCATGGCAAATGCCTTGGAGACCCCGTCATAGCTCATGGCCAGTTCTTCCAGCTCTCCGATGCGCTTCAGGTAGCTCTCTAGGATCTCGCGACGGGCGCCGGGTCGGGCACCGGAGATGGCATCACATGCCTGCACGATCGGCGAGATGATGTTGTTCATTTCGATTTCGTCGTGATGGGCGCCAACCGCATTGGCCACGGCGGGATGCTCCTTCAGCTTTTGGCACATCTCCATACCCAAAATGGCGTGTGACAGTTCGGTTTCTTCCTCGGCCACCTTTCCGATATCATGCAGTAGCCCCGCTCGCTTGGCCAGCTTCGTCTGTTTTCTGCTCAATCCCAATTCGGAGGCCATGATAGCGCAGAGATTGGCCGTTTCGATGCTGTGTTTGAGCAGATTTTGGCCATAGGAAGAGCGAAAGCGCATCCGACCCACCATGCGGACCAGCGAAGGATGCAGCCCATGAATATCAAGTTCGATGACGGTCCGCTCGCCTATTTCGACGATTTGCTCTTCTAGCTGCTTGCGGGTCTTGGACACCACCTCTTCTATGCGTGCCGGGTGTATCCGGCCATCGGCTACCAATCGCTTGAGCGACAGGCGACATAACTCACGGCGGATGGGATCAAAACTGGAGATGACGATGGCTTCAGGCGTATCGTCAACGACGATTTCTGCACCTGTCGCTGCTTCCAGGGCACGGATGTTTCGACCTTCCCGGCCGATGATCTGTCCCTTGATATCGTCCGACTCCAGATTGAAGACCGTGACCGTATTTTCAATGGTGTATTCAGCGCACATCCGCTGGATCGACTGAATGACGATCTTCTTTGCTTCTTTGTTGGCCTCAATTTTGGCTTGCTCTACCCTTTGCTTGACGATCGACATGGCCTCCGTCTCTGCCTTGGCTTTTACCGCTTCTACCAGTTTCTCCTTGGCCTCCGACTCCGTCATTTTCGCAATGTTCTCCAGCTGCTTGATATGTTGCTCATTGGCTGCGGCCAATTCCTCCTTTCGCTTGGCCACGATACGAAGCTGCTTTTCGAGGTTGGTGCGGATGGTCTGTGTTTCTGCCTCGCGTTGTTCGACGGCATCCACGCGATGATCAAACTGCTTTATCTTGTTGTTCAGTTCCTTCTCCTTGTTGATCACCTCCATTTCTCTCTCTTTCATTTCGAGGCGGTGCTGGGTTTTCCTTTCTTCGTACTCGCCCTTCAGTCTGGAGAATTTCTGCTTGGCTTCCTGGATCTTTCGTTGCTTAATGCTCTCATTTTTCCCCTCTGCCTTGGACACAATCTTTTCAGCATTGGTCTCGGCTTCATCCACCATGCGCTTGGCCGTCAGCCTCGCCTCCTGAATGACGAGATCGGCCTTCTTATTTACTTCATCTGTCTGGCGGGAGTTATTTCTCTTGAGCAGCAGGCTCACACCGAGAAAACCCAAGATTGCCCCCACTGCTAGTCCAATGATTCCATCTAATAGCCATTCCATGTGTCTACTTTTTTTAAGTCACAAAATCTGACCCCCTAAAGAGGGTCAATACCAATTAGAAGAGAAGTAAGATCCTTACTGGAGGATACCGTCGATCAGAGTCTCGATCTGATCGACCTTTTGTGACACGACTTCGGCCACGGGGTCCGACTGTCTTTCTTTATGAAGGTCAACTGCATAGGTCAATAGTGCCATCGCCAAGCAATCCTGTTTGTCCTTGTTGATGTATGTCAGCTGGAAGTCTTTCACTTTCTCATTTAGCTCATCAACCACTTTCCGGATTGATTCTACGTCAGATGGCTTCGCTCGCAATGGATAGGACCTCCCGGCGATCATTACCTGCATGCTCTTCAGGTTGTCTTCCATTACATATTATTGATCAGATCTATGCACTTGTCAACTTCTGAAATATACTTGTCCAGATCTTGCCTCAATTGGTCTGCGTGGTTTTCGATCTCTGATCCAATACTGCTACTCACCACCGTACCACCAAGGGCATGTATGCCGCCTGACCTGGACTTTTCTGTCTCCTGCTTAAGTCTTACATTCTCCTCAATCAGCATGATGTTTTCCTTTCTCAAATACTCCATCTTCTGTGAAAGTTGGTTCACTTTTTCTTCGAGTCGATGGAGCTTGAGTAGGACATCTTGCATCTATCAAATATAGGCAGATTCCCTTGATCTAAAAAATGCCTGCTCGATGGCTCAGCGCAGCTTGGCACCCACTTCTGTGCCCAATCTATCCACCATCTTTTGGATGATCGTATCGACCTCCTGGTCCGCAAATGTCTTGGCCTCATGATGAAAAAGCAGACTTAGGGCATACGACTTCTTACCCTCTCCCAGTACGGATTGATCTTCGTACACATCAAATAGGTTGATCTCCGACAGGACCTGGGCTCCCTGCTGCTTGATGACTTTGCTCAATGCTTCAAAGGTGACGGCTTTGTCCACCACCAAAGCCAGATCCCGGCGCACAGAAGGAAACTTGCTGATCGTTTTGACCGTCACCTTGTCGATCGCTGCCGACGCCAGCGTCTGGTCCCAATCAATATCTGCAAAGTACACGGCAGAGCGGATGTCCATATGTCGACAGAGCGTCGGGTCCAACTTGCCCAGCGTAGCCAGTGGCTTTCCCTTGCGCGCTAGTTGCAACCCAAATGTGTAGGGATCGCCATCGGTGTCCTGCAAGCGTAGTCCCTGGATGCCAAGCAGGGACAGTATATTCTCCACCAGGCTTTTCAGTGCATAAAACTCCTGATCGCCCTTTAGGCCTTCGTCCAGCCACGATTCGCGGCTCCACCCGGAGAGGGTGATGCTTAGTCTATGCGACTCCAGGTAGGCATCATCCACCTTGCGATAGGTGTGACCAAACTCAAAAAACCGCAGATGTCCCTGCTGCCTGTTTTGATTGTGCCGGATTGTTTCGAGCGCACTGACCAGCATGGTGGGCCGCATGATCTCGACCTGTACATTGGATGTATTGTTGATCCGTACCAATTGTTCTTCCGGCACTTGATATACGCGGGGATCGTATCGATTGTCCAGCATCGTCAGGGCCATGGTCTCTACCAATCCTTGAGCCACCAGGTAATCAGAGATCCGGTTCTTGACCGTCAAAGGCGACGGATGTTGTGCCATACTCATCGAAAGGCTAATCCTGCCCGGAAAAGGCACATTGTTGAAGCCATAGATCCGCAGCACTTCTTCAATCAGATCGGCCTCACGCGTCACATCTGCCTTGTCCGTTGGTACGAGGGCGGAGAGACCCTGCTCATCCTTCGAGACGACGGCTATGCCCAAGGCATCCAAAATCTCTTGCACTTTGGCTGCCGGAATCACCGTCCCCACCAACCGGTTCAGATGGGCATAGGACAGCTCGATCTGCCTTGGCTGCACCTTGTCAGGGTAGATGTCCACGATCTCCGAGGCAATCTCCGCGCCAGCCAAGTCCTTCATCAGCAACGCCGCTCGCTGCAAGGCAACCACACAGATATTGGGATCGCTGCCCTTTTCAAACACTTTTGATGCGTCGGTAAAAAGCAGATGCCGGGTGCTAGATCTCCGGACCCACTTGGCATTGAAGTGCGCAGACTCCAGGAATATATCCACTGTCTGTGCGGTCACGCCCGAGTCGATGCCGCCAAATACACCGGCGATGCACAGCCCCTTGTCCGCACCGTCGCAGATCATCAGATCCTGCCCATCCAACTGGCGTACCTGCTCGTCCAGCGACGTAAATTTGGTCCCTGTGGCCAGCGTCTTGACCCGGATCTCCCTGCCTCCGATCCTGGCGTAGTCAAAAGCGTGTAAGGGTTGCCCGTACTCATGCAAGACAAAGTTGGTGATGTCCACCACATTGTTGATGGGTCTGACCCCGATCGATCGCAGCTTGGCCTGCAGCCAGCCCGGTGAATCCGATACTTGCACCCCTTTGAGTGTCACGCCGGCATAGCGGGGGCATGCCTCCTGATTCTCCACCGTGACCCGGATCGGCAGGTCGGTCCGATCTACCTTCCATGGCGACAGATCCGGAGTGCTCACCAGGCCGCTGTGACCATGATTGATCTTTAGGGCAGCTGCCAGATCCCGCGCCGTGCCGAGATGCGAGGTAGCATCAGATCTATTGGGGGTCAGCCCGATGTCAAACACGACATCCTGGGTGACCTCAAAGTAGTCCGTGGCAGGGGCACCCACCACAGCGGCCTCTGGCAATACCAGTATGCCCTCGTGACTGTCTCCCAGCCCCAATTCGTCTTCGGCACAGATCATCCCTTGAGAGACCTGGCCCCTGATCTTACCCTTCTTGATCTTCCAAGGCTCACCATCGCGACCATACAGGGTGGTGCCGATGGTAGCCACCAATACCTTTTGGCCAGCTGCGACATTGGGAGCTCCGCAGACGATGTGCAGGGGTGATCCCGCACCCACATCCACCGTGGTGACGGACAATCGGTCTGCATTGGGATGCTTGCCGCAAGTCAGGACCTCACCCACCGCGACCCCGCGTAAACCACCGCGTACACTCTCCTGGACCTCGGTACCTTCCACCTCCAGACCAATCTCGGTCAGGATATCGCTGATCTTCTCGGGCTCCAGATCCAGCTCCATGTAGTCCCTGAGCCAATTCAGTGAGATTTTCATCGGATTACCTAGTTCTGATAGCGCACAAAGATAGCAATCTGCCGGTCCTCCCGGTCCATCGGCGGTGCTTAGCGGTCGACGATTTTCGTCTCTGCTGCTTGTAGCACATTGAGCTCCGCACCAGACTCCAGACTAACAAAGCTAACCACCCAGCACTGCTCTGCGCGCCACCAGCCGTGCTCTGCCGGCAGCTCAAATCGGTAGGTCTTTTCGATGGCCTGAAATGCCGTGCCCGTCGCCGCGATCAGGTCTCCAGCCACGTCGCTCAGAAAGCGCCTGAGTACATTCTTGTGCACATAGTTGGGCACAACCCCTGCAGGCACTGCTCGATCTGCCTGGGGATCCACGATACTGTCCTCTTTGATCAAGCTGGTCAGCAAGAGGGGCCGATCCATATCTTCAAAGGGTAGTACGGTGATCGTCACCTCCAGCTCCCGACTGACCGGATCAAAGGTGAGCTGCTGATTGATCGAGGCTACCGGAGCCGCCTCCAGGGCCTCGCTGATGAGGCTACCCCAGCGGGTCGAAAATGCTTGGTAGCTTTCGCCCACCCGCATGCGGTTGATCACCGCCGACGGATATCCAATGGGATTGCCAAGTTGCGCCAGGAGCTCATCCCCTCCCTCGGTGGTAAAGTCAAAATTGCTTTCCGGATAGGTGAAGGCAAAATCTCCGGCATGTACGGTCACAATCACGAGCTGACCGCCATACAGTGCCTTCAGATTCTCGAGCTCCTGGGTCCCCTGCGGACAGTTGGGACAGCGAGCCCCCGAAAACTCCTCGATCAACACCGTGCGATCGGAAGATCCGGGCCGGATCAAGGTGTACTCCGGCGGGTTCTTTTCGCAGCCAAACCAGCCGATCAAGGCCAGAAACCATAGCGTAATATAGCGCGTGCCTGGCATCAAATGGTGGAGATAAGGTTAAAGCGTACACCGCTGAAGGCAGGCTCAAGCCGGCAGATGCCGCCGGCACAGACCACGCCTTCCACTTGTTTGATATAGCTGATCATCAGTCGATTGCGCTTGATATTACAAACGATGTCTACTCTGGGATAGTGGATGTCATCCGTCTTTGTGGGTCGCACATTGTACATATCGGAAATGGAGAAAGACCATTTGGGTGCAATGCTAAACTCGGCCAGGCCAAAGAGCCAGGATCCAAAGTCTTCCTCAGAACTCATGTACTGAGCCTCCAATCGCAGCGACTTTCGTCGGTCAAACTTGCGAAACCACTCTAGGTACGGGATCACCGTCTGCACCAATGGTACGCCGGATTTGCCCTCGTAGACCGCCTGATTGTACGTTTGGCCTTGCAGCCCCAGCTTCCACTGGAGGTTGCGATCCTTCCGAAACTGCAACTCCATGTCAAACTCGCGGTAGAGCAAATCTCCGTCGAGATCGGTGATGTTGGCGAAGTACTGCACCAACTTCCACTTTTTGCTTAGGGCGTATCGCAGTTCGAGTTGAAAAGCCTGCTCGGAGATCTCCTGTGTGGCTGGATTGTACCTGGATTTGAGTCGAAAGGTGTTGAGCCTGGACATGGGTGGCAAGAAGTTGACCAGGCCTCGATTGAGCGCTGCGAAGGGATCCGCACGATACGTAAAGTTTTCTGTGCGCTTGTACTCTACCGTGGCACCCAGCCCCTTGACACCGTAGCTCAGCGAAGTGTAGTATACTTGACCATTGTCATTGCGAAATTTGCCCAGGGTGGACTCTCCCGTGTAGAGCAGCCGATCGGCCTCGGCGTCAAAGTAGATGTCCCGATACTTGAATGCCGCCTCGGCATACCAGATCAGTGGTCCGGCAGATAGGGTGTTGTACAACGAAAATGACCAATTGTGGTAGAAAAAACCAATGCTATCTGCCGGTGTGTAGGTCTTAAGCGTGTTGATGATCTGATCGACTTGTCGGTCGGACCAGGTACGGTTGACCAGGGCTGCCCCGGGCACGAGCGTCACGGTGTTGTCCTCCCCAAAGCTTAGTAACCCCTCGATCGTGCCACCTTTGACCCAACTGCTATAGGTGTCAAACAGGTTCTTTTGCCGGCCGGCGAATGCCTTGATCTCGATCTGGTCCCATAGGTTATATTTGAGCGAGAGCCCCTGCAATGCATTGTCTATCAACAACGGCCGCTCTTCGTATGCCCGAAAGATGATGCCACTGCCCACCTGGTCATAGATACTGCCGAGCTGGACATTCAACGACCCAAATTGCTTTCTGATGTGCCACCTTCCGATGCCTTGGTCGGAGTAAGAGTCTCGGGGGTTGAGTAGGTTCGAATTCTTGAAGTAGTCCAATCGCAGGCCAAAATCAAATCCTTTCCATAGGTAACCGAGATCCAACCAGGCCTCCATGCCAAAGATCTGCTCCTCGTACTGTGGCGTATTGGTCGCTCCGATCGATTCGTCCTCGAGAAAAGCATTGGCATTGAGCTGCAGATGCCCGGAGAACTGGCCCTTATCCTGGGCCTTCGAGGGTAGAGCGAGCAAAATCAGCGATAAAATGTAGAAACACCAGCGTACTGGTCCCCTCATAATTTGATCGTTATGGTTGCGTTAAATAGCATGGCTGGCAAAGATCAGATACGATTTTGACTTAGATTAGCAAATATTGCACCCAAAATGGGCGTAACATCATAGATCAACGCATGACCGATGACAAGTGTTGTTAAGCAAATGGTGACCCTCAGCCTGATCATGTTTTCTGCTATGGCCATAGGGCAAACGCCGGTGCCCCAGGTCGATGTAAAGACGCTGGAAGGCAAGACCGTCAGCCTGCCAGACCAGATCAAACCCGGCAAGATCACCGTCATCTCATTCTGGGCCACCTGGTGCGCCCCGTGCAAGCGAGAGCTGGATGCCATCAGCGACATCTACGCGGATTGGCAAGAAGCGTACAACATGAATCTGATTGCCCTATCGGTGGACAATGCCCGGGCCATGGCCAAGGTCAAGCCGATGGTCGCGGAAAAGGATTGGCCTTTTGACATCCTGCTCGACCCCAACCAGAGCCTAATGCAGTCTCTCCAGTTTCAATCCATACCTTACACCATTCTGATCAATCAGGAGGGCGAGATCGTCTATACCCATTCTGGATATCTACCCGGTGACGAGGTGGACTTGGAGGAGGAGATGGCAGCCCTACAGTAACATTCTATCCCGTAATATCGACGGTCCTAAAAAGCAAAGACTCCGAAACTTTGTAAGATTCGGAGTCTTCTTGAGTATGTTACGTTAAGCCTTATATAACTAGTATCAAAATCTCGAAAGGGATTACAATTTTGATGGCACCAAGATAAGTAGCGATCAGCCGCGCAGAAACCCCATATTCATGGGGTCGCTTTTGAAGGCTTTAGATCCTCACTTCTCGGCTCAGCCGACAGGCACGAAAAAAGCTCCGATGTGGCGTCACGTCGGAGCTTGCGGGCGGGTGTCGTAAAAGCCTTATTTAACTAACTAAATATCAAAATGATTATGAAAGAGATCTTATCAAACTCTATGACAAGATAGGCCTCCTGGTCCCTGTGGTAAACCCCATGATGATGGGGTACCCTTTAGGCTTGTCATGGGATCAGACCTCGGCTTGGTTGGTTTGGCACGGATAGGCACCAAAAGAAAAAGCTCTGAAATCTTTACAACTTCAGAGCTTTAGGGTTGAGTGTGTGTACGTTAAAGCCTCATTTAACTAAAGTATCAAAACAATGGGATCACATAATTTTGATAATGTAAATGTAAACCAATGATGGGGGTCGCAAAACCCCATATTGATGTGGTAGCATTTTGGTTTTGATTGATGGAAGCCCAGGTGGGCACCCCCCACCGGGCCAGGCTATCAGATATCGCCCTCGATAGACAGTTTGATCAACTCCGCCTTGCTGTTGATCTGCAGCTTCTTATAGATCTTCTTGATGTGGTCTCGCACCGTCTCGATCGAGATGATGTACTTGTCGGCGATCATCTTGTAGCTCAAGCCCTCCACCAGGCCAGACACGATCTGCTGCTGCCTTGGGGTCAACAGCTCCTTCTTGGAGTGATCGGACGGCGAAAAGTACTTGACTACCTTGCGCGCAATGGAAGGTGACATGTAGGAGCCTCCCTGATGGACCACCACAATGGCCTCATGAATCTGCGACAGGGAAGAACGCTTGCTCAGATACGAACAGGCGCCGGCGCAGAGCGCCTTAAAAATGGTCTCAGACTCTTCATAGGTGGTGAGCATGATCACATCCGTGTCTGGTACGATCTTCTTAATGACTCGGATACCTTCTAGTCCGGACATACCCGGAAGGCCGATATCCAGCAGCAGTACGTCGGGCGCTCGATTGAGCCCATCGTCGTAGAGTTCCTGAAATGCTTCCAATGAGCTGACCTCGCATACCACATCCAGATTGTTTTGGTCGCCAAAGTAGGTGACCAAGCTCTCACGGACAATGGGTTCGTCCTCAATGATGCCCAGGGCAATCTGACTCATATCTTTAAATCTAATGTTTATCCCCCACTCATGGCACCCCATGTGTATGGGGCATGCCTACACAAAGGCCTTCATATCGATCTCAATACGGTAACCTTCTTCTTTATGAATGCGGAGGGCAGCATTAATGTTCTCCGCCCGCATCTGCATGTTCTTGAGTCCCGATCCGTTGAGGGACGTTGCCTGCCCATTTTCGCTGTGCTCCTTGCCGTTGTCGGTGATCGACATGGTAAAGCGAGATCCCTCTTTTGAGATCTTGACATCCGTCCGGGTGGCATTGGAATGCTTGGCAACGTTTGTGATCGCCTCCTTGAAGATCAGATAAAGATTCTGCCGCACGGGCACCGGAATCTTCTTCTCGGTATTGATATTGGAGACGTCGAAATAGCAGGTGATCCCGCTGGGAAACAAGATCTCCGCCGCATTTTCCTTCATGCGTACCAGCAAATCTTCAAACTTGTCTTTGCGGGCATCGGTCGCCCATATCACATCCCGCATTTGAGCCATGGCGTTGCGACTCATGTCGCTGATCCGCTTGAGCTTTGGCTTGTCCTTCTCCTTGGCCGAGTATTCCAGCAGCTCGGTCTGCATGGCCAGTCCCGATAGCAGTCCTCCCACATCATCATGGAGATCACTGGAGATCTTGGTACGAAGGCGCTCCATGTTGATCGCTTGTTGAAGCTTGATGCGATGGAAGATATAGATGGTCAGCAATAGGAGGGAGATGCAGAGCAACACAAACCAACTCTTCTGATAGAAGAAGCGCTCCACTTTGATCGCCAATGCGTAGTGCAGCGTGCTCAGATTATAATTGCGATCGGCACCCTGGATGCGCAGTACATAGTCGCCCGGTGGAAGATTGTTGAAGCGGAGTTCATTTTGCGTACGCAGTTTGTTCCAATCGATATCACGTCCTTCCAACTTGTATTGATATTGGTTGAGGTGGGGTGTCGTATAGTCTGCCATGGCAAAGGAGCATTCGAAGTACCGGTTGGCCGCCGGCAGTTGTACTTCTTTCACATGCTGCAAATTGTGCCGATGCTCCACGATCGCACGCTCCTCTTTGTCGTAGTAGGAGATCGCGGAGATCAGAATCGGGGCTCTGACATCTCGTTCCAGCAGATCATTTCGGTGGAATACATTCAGCCCGTTGACTCCGCCAAAATAGAATTTGCCTACATCGTCCTTGTGAAAAGAAAACCGATTGAACTCGTTGTGGCTAAAACCATCCCGCACACCAAAGTTTCTAAAGGATTGATCCTCCGATTGGAAGTAGCTGAGTCCGTTGTAGGTGCTCAGCCAAAGATTGCCTTTCTCATCCTCCAGGATGCCACAGACATTGTTGTCCGTCAGACCATCTCTCGTGTCGTATACGACAAATACCTGGGTACTGGGATTGTAGACACAAACCCCGACGTCTGTGCCGATCCAGATCTTGGCCTCACTATCTTCGGCCAGGCAGAGTATATGGTTGCTGCTCAGCCCGTAGTAGTTATCCGGTGATGACCGAAACTCCTCACTACTACCATCCTGCCGATCGATCCGGATCAGGCCCGTGGTCGTGCCCACCCAGAGATCTCCGCACTCGGCCAGCAAGAGATAGGTCGTCTCGAATCCTCGCAATGGATTAGATCCGTCGGCATTAAAATAATGGTGAAAGCCCTTGGTGACGCGATTGAACCGGCTGAGCCTGCTCTCCTGATCGACATCGCCTGACAGGATCAAGATACTGCCGTCGGTGTCCAGCGCCAAGCTTTGAATCTTCTGAGGAAAGGCATAAGAAGCGAAGCTGGTATCGCTCAGATCTAGACAAAGTAGCTCCGCCTTGTAGTCGGGATGATAGCGGCATCCCCAGACATATCCGGTCGAATCATATATGAGCTGCTTGGCCCCACCGTAGCGGTCCCCGCGCTCAGAATGCGGCATGAGAAAGTCGATGGAATCAACTACCCCGGATGCCACATCCAATGCGTACCATTGGTTGGCATCCGAAACAAAAATCACGGGACCATCGGGCACTTGGGTGATGCCGCGTATGCTCATCAGTTGGCCATTCCTCTGGGCGGCAGAGACAAAGTTATTGACCCGCTTTTTAGTCTGATTGACCTTCCACACGCCCGCATTGGTACCAAAAAAGACCAGCTTTTCGAAGTCAGCACTAAAGATGTCATTGACCCCCTGTACTTTGGGGGGCAGGATCTCAAAGTGCCGTACGGCGTCATCGGCGGTAATCAAAAAGAGCAGATCCTCCTCATCCTGGCCCGCGCCGGCCACAATCACATTGCCCAGTCCGTCCTCCCAAATCCGATCATATCGAATGGTACCGCGAAATCCCGCTGCCGTGAAGGGGGTGAAATAGCCCGCCGCCTCGTTAAACTCCCAGAGCCCGGGCAACTGGGCAAAACTGAGCCAAAGCCGACCATGCTTGTCCTGATGCAGGATGGCCACCGGACCCGGCGCAGGGTCGAGGCCAAGGGAGTCGTAGGGTGTCCGTGCTTGCACGATCCCCGCGGAATCTACCTTCAAGAGGCCATATTTGTCATCGACCATCCAGCAGTCTCCTTGCTCCGTCAGGACAATCTTGAAGAGCGAGGACGGTTTTGCCTCAAAGTCTTGGATCTGCAGCAAACTGTCAAACCGGTACTCCTCCCCAAGTCGCTGGAGATAGAGCCGGCTGTCCAATTTGGTCAGAATATATACGTCATCTGTCTTCGAGTGAAAGTAGATGTATTCGACATCTCCGATGACACCGTTTTCCTCATTGAGAAACAGCTTTTGCGCTGTCGTCGAGTTGCAATGGAGTACGTCGAGGAAGCCCCTATTTGCCTCATATTGGAGGAGCAGGGTCCCATCCTCCTTAGCTATCACTCTTTTTATGTCCCTGGCGCTAATGCGTGTCTCGCTGCGAGGATTGTAGTCGTATGTGACGATGTTGAGCCCATCGTAGCGATTCAAGCCGTTTCGGGTGGCGATCCAGAGGTATCCCTGATGATCCTGTATGATCTCTTTGACCGCTCGGTCCGAGAGGCCGTCATCCCGCGAAATATGGACGGTGGCATCGGCCAATGCCTGTCCGTCAAGCGTACAAACGCTCAGCAAGAACCAAAGGCATAAGGAACATTCATGCAAACGCATCTGCCACAAATTTAATCACTGTGGGGGGACGCCGCCACGCCGGCAGTTGTCGTGTGTGCATTCGTAGAGCGAACAAAGCCCAGGGCTAGTCGCCGTGGGCCTTGGTCATTTTTACTTTGTATCGCAGCGTCAGGGCCGATTGATCATATCTCGGACGATATTAAGGGCCTCTTCGATGTAGATGTCTTTTTTGACACCCTTGATGAAATCATCATTATTGGCCTTCCTGCGCTCGTCCTCATCGATCCGCGCCACATCCGCTTCTACATTTCGCACGCTCAGGCCCTCAATGGGCTCAAACATGTCTTTGAAGCGAGCATTCTTGGCCTTTCGACGCTCCAGTTCGTCCTGATAACCATCCAAATCCAAGGGATATCTCATTTCACTCTCCTCCTGATCCTCCAACATATGGGCGCGCTCATCGACGAGGGCAAATGTGGGATGTTGGGACACTCTTTCCGCACTGGCCGCGATCAGCTCCTCCTTGTTCTTAATGGCACTCGTATTCTTGTCATAGCGCACCGGCTCGATCTCACTCCAAGCCAACGGTCTATCGTACTCCTTCTCTCCTACCTTGATATAGTTGTAAGGTGAGGGCAGGACGATATCGGGCACCACACCTCGCAATTGTGTGGAACCACCATTGACACGGTAAAATTTCTGGGTGGTGATCTTGATCTCACCCAAAGGCTTCAGATCGTTGTTGCCCACAATAAATCTATCTAGCTCGTGAAATCGCTGCACGGTCCCTTTGCCAAAGGTGGAATTGCTGCCTACAATCACTGCACGGTCGTAATCCTGCAGCACAGCCGCGATGATCTCCGACGCACTGGCGCTAAAGTGATTGACCATAACTACCAACGGACCCTGATAGTGTACCTCCGGGTCTTCGTCCTTGAGTACGTAGGGCTTTCTACCTCTCGATTTCACCTGCACGACCGGCCCTTCGTCAAAAAAGAGGCCACTCATGTCGACCACCTCCGCGAGGGATCCGCCGCCATTGTTGCGCAGATCCAAGATGATGCCCTTGACACCCTCGGTCTGCAGCTTCTTGATCTCGCTGGACACGTCCTCGGCACAGCCCGGCTTTCCATCGGCCTCAAAGTAGAATTTGGGCAGGCGGATGTAACCGATATCGGGGCCCTCTTCTTCGGCGCTCAGCACCAGTGAGGAGGCCTTGCCCTCTTCGAGCACCACCTGATCGCGAATGATCGCAATGTCCTTGACGGTCCCATCGGGCTTTCGTACGGTCAGCGTGACCCTGGTACCTTTCTTACCACGGATCAAAACTATCACATCGTCTTGCCGCCAACCCCTGACATCCTTTGACTCCTCACCCTCTTGCTTCACGCCGATGATGAAGTCATTTTCTTCCAGTTCTTTCTGCTTCCAAGCGGGTCCTCCGGGAATCACCTGTGAGACCTTGGTAAACTCACCTTCCGGGATGAGCCTAGCGCCGATCCCCTCGTAGCTCCCGTTCATATTGAGGTCAAAATCTTGCTTGTCCTTGGGGCTGAAATAGTTGGAGTGTGGGTCGTAGGCCGCCGTGATGCCATTGAGATAATCCTCAAAGCGATCAGACCGCCGCAGGCTCTTCAGGCGCTTAAACCACTCTCCGAAGTTTTCGCGCACTTTATCTTTGGCCTTGGCAATCAGTTCGGCCTCGCTTTTCTTCTCCTCGTCTTCCATCTCCGCCTTCTGCATATCATGGACCTTGACGATCGTCTCATATTGGATCAGCTTCCGCCAATAGTTGCGTAGGCCCTCGTCGTCTGCGGCATAGCCTCGCTTATCACCATTGAGCACCAGGTACTCATCCGTATGGATGCTAAAATCTTCATCCAGTCGCTCCAAGTAGTAGCTTTCCGCTTTGACGATAGCATGGGCGATCAGGTCGACAGATAGGTCGAGAAAGGCAAAAGATCCATTGGAGATTTGATCGTCGAGCTCAAGCTTAAACTGTGTCAGCTGCTCCACCTCTTCCTGCGTGAGAAATCGCTTGGCAGGATCAAGTGCATCCAGGTAGTTCTTGAAGATCTGCTCGGACAGTTGATCATTCATATCCTTGGGATTGTAATGCACTCGATCCAAGAACTTGATCACCGCTTGCAGCGTAAAAAACTCCTTCTTCTGTGGGTCCGCAGGACTAGGCGTATAGGATTTCAAAAATATGCCCGCCACAGCCAACAAAATGATCAGAGAACTCCTAAACACCATATTTGACATCGTTTTGCTTAGTCTGCGTTACCGAAACTATTAAATATACTCGTTTTTGCCTGAAATTGTTTCTGCCGCAAAATGGGGTCTTCCCAATTTAACTTATTGATAACGACCGAAATCACATAATTAAGATATGTGGTGCAAAAAGAATGCCTTGCTTATACAAACAAGGCATTTTATAAGATATATGTACGGCCGAAGGCTCCCGATATCTATAAGAATGGGGCAATGACCACGGCCACAACCGACATCAATTTGATCAAGATATTGAGCGATGGACCGGAAGTGTCCTTGAAGGGATCGCCCACGGTATCACCCACCACTGTGGCCTTGTGCGGATCGGATCCTTTGTGGTAGTCTTGACCGTCAATGGTCACCCCTTCCTCAAACATCTTCTTGGCATTGTCCCAGGCTCCGCCCGAGTTGGACTGAAAGATCGCCATCAGCACGCCACATACGGTGACACCGGCCAACAGGCCTCCCAACATCTCGGCCCCGCCTACGAAGCCAAATAGCACCGGAGTAATGACCGCGATCAGCCCGGGCACCACCATCTCACGGATCGATGCCTGGGTCGAGATCGCTACACATTTGCTGTATTCTGCCTTGCCGTCGGCGGCCTGAAAGGTCTTTTTATCCGCATCACTCCAATCGTCAAATTCGACGCCATCATTCTTTCGCATGACTTCCAGCGCATTTTTCAGCTCCGGAATCGAGGCAAACTGACGTCTGACCTCCTGGATCATATCCATCGCCGCTCTGCCTACCGCATTCATCGCCAGCGAGGAGAAGAGAAACGGCAACATTCCACCGACAAACAAGCCGGCCATGATCTTGGGCTTGGACACATCAATACTGGTGATACCGGCGATCGTCATAAAGGCGGCAAATAAGGCAAGCGCCGTCAATGCTGCAGAACCGATGGCAAATCCCTTTCCGATGGCCGCCGTAGTATTGCCCACCGCGTCCAGCTTGTCCGTACGTTTTCGTACTTCGCTGGGCAACTCGCTCATTTCGGCGATACCGCCGGCATTGTCGGAGATGGGACCATAGGCATCGACAGCCAGCTGGATACCGGTATTGCTCAACATACCTACGGCCGCGATCGCGATACCATAGAGACCCGCAAAATGGAAGGCCACTAAAATGGCAGATGCCAGCACGATGATCGGCAAGGCCGTGGATTGCATACCGACGCCCAGCCCAGCGATAATGTTGGTCGCACTGCCCGTCAGCGACTGATTGACAATTTTCTTGACGGGACCTTTACCAGTACCCGTATAAAACTCGGTGATATAGCCGATCAGAAGGCCCGCCACCAGACCAGCGATGACGGCAGCAAATACCCCAAACTGTGAGTATACCTGCCCGTTAAAGGTCCAGGTATCAGGCAGCATGGCATGGACGACCAAATAGGTGCCGATCAGCATGATGACAGAGGCAAGGAGCTCTCCGAAGTTGAGTGCCTTTTGGGGATCCCCCCCCTTCTTTGACCCGTACGAAGAACGTACCGATGATGGACGTTACGATGCCGAGGCTGGCCAACACCAAGGGTAGCAATACGGCGTTCAGGCCACCAAAGCTATTGGTACTCTCATAGCCGGCCAGGTTGATAAACGCTGCCCCAAGCACCATCGTGCCAATGATCGAACCTACGTATGACTCAAACAAGTCCGCACCCATACCTGCTACGTCACCGACATTGTCGCCGACATTGTCCGCGATGGTGGCAGGATTGAGCGGATGGTCTTCGGGAATACCAGCTTCCACCTTTCCGACGAGATCCGCGCCTACGTCGGCCGCCTTTGTGTAGATACCTCCACCCACACGGGCGAAAAGAGCGATAGAAGAGGCGCCAAACGAAAATCCGGTGATTACATTGATCACCCTGTCGATATCCCACTGCATATTGGAGTACAAAAGAAATAGGACACCCAGTCCAAGGACACCCAGACCGACCACTCCCATACCCATCACAGATCCGCCCGAAAAAGCGATCTCCAATGCTTTGCCCAAGCCATCCCTAGCGGCATTGGTGGTTCGCACGTTGGCCTTGGTGGCCACACGCATTCCAATCAGTCCAGCCAAGCCAGACGCCACAGCACCGGTAATAAAAGACACGGCAATGAGCGGATGCGAGTCCTCATCTGACCAACCGCTGAACAGAAGCAACGCGGCCACCAGCGCGACAAAAATGGCGAGTACGCGATACTCGCTCTTGAGAAATGCCATCGCCCCGTCGGAAATGTTCTTGGCAATCCCCGCCATACGTTCCGTGCCAACGGCCTGTTTTGACACCCAAGATGAGCGCCAAAAGGTAAAGAGTAACGCAAGCACGCCAAAGAGCGGGATCAGATATATAATCGTTTGACCCATAGTTAATTATTATTAGCTTTTTATGGTATTGATGATGCTAAAATCTGTCTGTGCTCATCACGGTCGGCAAAAGTACAGTTAATTTTGAATTTCTCGACCACTGCACTCGCTGAAAAGCGCGGCTGATGGGAGCCATCGGATGATCTCCAAACACCCATGGTTGGGCCAGGTGGGCGCACACGATAGCTAGGATACGGCCTCTCTCCGATCGTCAACGGTCGATCCAGCCCACCTTATCTTGCCAGGGGCCTCGTTGGGCCTTATACTGGCCATCCTGCTGATAGCCCAGGTAGTAGAGACCTACGCAGCGCTCTCCTGACTCCAGGTCTAACAAATCGGTCAGATAGGACAAGTCTAGCGGGGTGCTCCAGTATCCGGCCACACCCAGCGCATGCCCCATCAACCAGAGATTTTGGACCGCGCATGCTAAGGCAGCCATTTCTTCCCATTCCGGAAGCCGCTCCTGCGGATCTCTGAAAAAACATGTAGCGATCACGGCGGAAGAGCGTAAGGGTTTCTGCTGCGTCTTCTCATATTTCTTTTGGGAAAAGGCCGTGGCGTCGGTCGATGCCCGGTAATGATCTGCCATCAGCGAGGAAAGTCGATGTCGGGCCCGGCCTCGGATGACCCGAAAACGCCAGGGCTCCGTCCGCTTGTGTGTGGGTGCCCAATTGGCAGCTTCCAACATCTTGGCAATGACGGCCTGAGATACCTCCTTGTCAGAAAATGTCTGGGGGAAAATCGCACGTCGGGTCTGAATGACTTCAAGAAGCGTACGGGCTTGCTGCGGCATGTCGGCAGATTGCATAGATCATTTTATTGTGATTGAAAATTATTTTTAGTCGAGACTAAAAATATGTATCTTACTCGGCAAAGCAGGACATATGCTTTCGATCTCCGAAGAAAACTATTTGAAGGCAATATTTAAAATCTCTGAGCGCGTCGGGATACCGGTCTCCACCAATGCGATCGCCCGGGAGCTCAGTACCTCGGCAGCCTCGGTGACCGATATGCTAAAGAAGTTGTCGACCAAGGCGCTGGTATCCTACAAGCGCTATCAAGGAGTAACCTTGACCGATGAAGGCAAGCGGACCGCTACACAGCTGATACGGCGACACCGACTCTGGGAGAGTTTCTTGGTAGACAAGTTGGGATTTTCTTGGGATCGGGTGCATGACATCGCCGAGCAGCTGGAGCATATCCGATCGGATGAGCTGGTCGACCGACTGGAGACGCACTTGGGGTTTCCTCGATTTGATCCGCATGGCGATCCTATACCCGATCGCGATGGCAAATTTACCATCAGGCAACAATCGTCCTTGTCAAATCTGCATGCCGGCGATGTCGGGACCGTCATAGGAGTGCAAAATCATCAACAAGATTTTCTGCACCTACTGACCGAGCTCAATATCGGAATGGGCTCGAAAGTCGCCGTACAGGGAGTCTTTGAATTTGAAGAATCGATGAAAGTCAAGGTCGATCAACATGATCCGGTCTTGATTTCAAATGCCATCACAAAGAATGTATTTGTCAAGAAAAACTAGCTGGTACCTACTTCTTCTCGTTGTCTTACCGACCATCGCACGGGCGGAGGAGGAGCCAAAACTGCAGGTGGTGGCCACCGCTTCTATGATCTCGGATATGGTTTCGGAAATCGCTGGCGATCGGATAGACCTCCAATGCATTGTACCCATCGGAGGTGATCCACACCTCTACGAGGCTACCCCACGAGATGCGCAACTGGTGGCACAAGCACACTTGATTTTCAAGAATGGGCTCACCTTTGAGGGATGGCTCAACGAGCTGATTGACAATGCCGGATCAAACGCCCAGGTTATTACCGTGACAGACGGCATTGACCCCATCAAGAGCTTAATATATGACAATGCGGTAGACCCACACGCGTGGATGGACGTCACCAAAGGCCTCACGTACATCGCCAACATCAGGGATGCGCTGGTAGCTGCCGACAGTGCGCACGCGACCGTTTATCGCCAAAACTATGAGCGTTATCGGGTAGAGCTGGAGGAGACGGATCAATATATCCGCTCACAGATTGCCCAGATTCCGGCCCAACGACGGGTGCTTATTACATCACATGACGCCTTTCAATACTATGGACGACAGTATGGTCTGCAGCTCGAGTCTGTGCTGGGCGTCTCGACAGATGCAGACATACAGACATCGGACATCGTGCGGCTGAACAAAGTGATCCGGGAACGGCAAGTGCCGGCACTGTTCGTCGAAAGTACCATCAACCCCAAGGTACTGGAGCAGCTGGCCGAGGACAACGACATCAGCATTGGTGGTCAGCTCTATGCCGACTCCATTGGTGATGAGGACAGTCCAGCCTCTTCCTACATCAAGATGCTGCGACACAATACGGACGTGATCACGGGCGCGCTCACACGAGCAGTGGCAACCCCCACCGATACGGATTCGCGGGACGCCAAATCCACCTGGTTGCTATACGGACTGCTGGCCATACTACTGGTGGCGTCCTTTACCATACTGGTCAAAAAACTGAACTGATGTCTACGCCCGTCATTGCGATCAAGGATCTATCCGTCTCTTACGAACGTAAGCGGGTGCTGACCAACATCTTCTTGGAGATTGAACGGGGGAGCATCTATGGCATTCTGGGACCCAATGGGGCAGGCAAATCCACCCTCTTTAAGGCGATCCTCGGATTGATTGAGATTAACACCGGATTGATTCTGATAGACGGCAAGCCCGTCGAGCAGGTGCGCACCTCCATGGTCTACGTGCCACAGAAGGACGAGGTGGACTGGCAGTTTCCCGCTACCGTCAAGGACATCGTACTGCAAGGTCGCTATCCGCACAAGAAAATCTATCAGCGGCTCAACAAGCATGATCATCGCATCGCCGATGAAGCTATGGAGGATCTAGGCATCCTGCCACTCAAGCACCGTCAGATCGGTGCCCTGAGCGGTGGCCAGCAACAGCGCGTATTCCTGGCCCGGGCCTTGTGCCAGCAGGCGGAGATCTTTCTCCTGGATGAGCCCTTGGTGGGCGTCGATGCTACCACCGAGGAGCGTATCATCACCATCCTCAAGAGGCTGGCTGCCCAGGGAAAGACCTTGTTGGTCATCCATCACGACTTGGCCTCCGTCAAGGCCTACTTTGATCAGGTGCTACTGCTCAACCAGCGGTTGATCGCCATTGGAGAGACGGACACCACCTTTGTGCCCACCAACATTGAGAAGACGTTTAAGGCTCAGCTGCCGATCCTGCATAAGATCGGACTGATCGAATAAGGGGCCTCCGAGCGACCTATTCTCCCCGGCTCAAATCCAATTGCAGCCCCAGTCGGCCACCAAAATGTCGACTCTTGCGGGGATCGAGGCCCTCCAGCACATTATCCATCGAAAGATAACCTTTGACCCGCCCCAGCCGCAGCAGGCCCTGGACACCAAGCATGAATGTCCCAAACCTTGCGCCGGCCGTGACCCCGACAGATACCGGCTCGCCAATAGCGACAAAGCCCTGGGCAGCCACCGCAAGCGGGCTCACATATTGGCCGTCATAGTGGAACATCAGGGCCAGATGGGTCCGAGCCGCCACCTGATAGCTCAATGAACCATAGTACTGGACGGGCAGGTCGTACGTCACCTCCTCCGCACCCGTGTCCACATCAAAGATGGCGCGAAGACTGTCCAGCCCCCCTTCCAGATGGATCTGCTCGATCTGTAGCAGGTTTTGCAGTTGCACCCCGGAATACTCGGTGGTGCGCTCACTGCGGTACGTTGACAGGTCCTCCGACCATTTGATCCTGCCCAGATCCGTGACGGACAAATTTAGTCGCCCTGCCTTTCCCCATTCGAGAGACATGCCCAGGTCCAGCGCAAAGCCTACGTTACCACTAAAGAGTTGCCACTGCCCAATCGGTTGTACCCGGTATTTGAGCAGATTGCCCTCCTCAAAGTCGATCAGATTGACATTGTCAAAGTGGTAGTCTGTTAGCAAGCTGATCTCGTAAAAGTCTAGCCCGGTCTTGAGCTCAGCCTGAGACCTGGGAGTATGAGCAAAATAGTTGCCCGTGAGCAGATGAGGTTTGATGCCCAGCGTAAGTGGCCCAATCTTTCGCGATAGAGTCAAGCCATAGCTGTTGAGACTATGTACGGCGAGGTCGGGACCCAGCGATACGGTCTGACCGATCCACTGCTGATTACCATTGACGTACAGATCGACCAGCTCATCGGGATACGTCAGATGACTGGCACTAATGATCTCGTGCTCGAAGCCAAGATTCCAGCTTTGCCAACCATACTTGAGCTTTATCGTTTGCAGCCTTGCCTGGCTGGAAAATTCGTTGTCTCCTGTCAGGTCGCGAAACAAAGCGTTGACCTGAAGTACGGGAAGGCCTGACTGCTCCACCACGAGATCGCGGTAGGCTGGGCCGGTGTGATAAAAATGGTAGTAGAGGCTGGGCATGCCCAGATAAAGCCCATCGACAAAAGCAGCAGCCGGATTGTAGCGATCGGGCTCCAGCGTTTCCTGCACCGACATAAAGCCGAAATCTGGCTGGGCTAAGGCCTGTGCGCCGATCAAGCTCAGGCACAAAAGGAGAATTGCTTGTTTGACATGTAAACTCAACGTAGGCGTGCTTCCGCACCGATTTTGAGGTCCAGGGGCTGGCCGGGTTTCAGTATCGCGGGCTGGCTGCCTTGGGCCGGTGACTGCATGTGCAAGATGGCCTGCAGCGTATCCATCTGCTGCAGTAGCGCCAGCTCAGATGCGTCAGCCGTAAAGAAGAGGGCGGACTGACGCTGCGCCTGGACCTGTCCATCAGCTGTGATTTCGGCAGCTTCGATCACCGCTTGACTTTCGGCATCCAGGATCAGCTCCGTTCCCGTCTCTCCATCGCGAAAATTGAGGTTGGGGCGGAACGACAGGGGTATGCCATTGTCTGCCAGCAGTTTCAGTCGCAGGGACGAGATTTCGCTTAGATCGCTTAATGCCACTTCCACCGATTGCTCCACTTGGATAGACTCTACGATCGCATTGAAGCTCAGCTCAACAGACGCCTGGGCCTCCGCAAAGCTGGTGTCCGTGACAAAGTAGATGTCATCCACGTCATCGTCGGGATTGATCAAAAGATCCAGGTTGTATCTGATCTGCACGATGTCATCCTGAGCCACCTCCGACACGTTACTATTGGTCTGGTCAAAAGTCACCCGCGTCTTGGCTACCTGGCCGGCATCTTGCAACGATGGGTAGGCCAGCGGGATCAATTGATCCAGGAAGGGACTTTCGATCTGGGTCACTTTCCCTCCCTTATTGACGAACACCAGATTGCGGATAATCACGCCACCCGGAATGCCAAAGCTGTTGAGCAGGTCAAAGTGGATCTTGGGGTCCTGAAAACGAAAGGTACCCTGAATCACCGTATCCTGTATCTCCACATCGATGCTGTCCACGCCCGTATTGATGGTGGTCACTCCGATCCCTCCTTCGATGTATGCAAAATCGAGCTCCCGCACGGAGGCAAAGGAGAGTGGCAGCAAGACCGCAGTACCATCGGATCGGCGGGCTTGGTACTGCAGGGTCAGTGATCCTCGAGTAAAGTCGACTTCATACCCCGCTAAGGAGATCGCCGGTGTCTGCAAAGTAGCCGGTAAGCTACCCAAGTAGGGGATCGTATAATCAAAATCAAAAGGAACTCCGTCCTTTTGTAGTTCAGGAATGAAGAGTCGCACAGACACATCCTCAGGCACGTCTGAGTTGAGTATGAAAAACAACTGGTCGCCCTTGAGTACTGCGGAATCCAGGATCACCCCTTCAAAGACATCCACCGGTACAGATACGATCGAATCCAGGATGGGAATGGGAAAACCAAAGGTGACCTTGGGGAATACATCCTGCTTCGACTGTCGAAACGGATCAGCTGCAAAATGTAAGGTATAGATGCCCTCGTCATTGATGGTCACCTCCACATCTTGTCGCAGTTCGTCCACGAGCTCCTCCGAGGTGACCGTAGCCTGCATCAGGGCAAATGCCAGGTGCGGGGTGGACGGCTCCAACTCGAGCTCCGACACTTCCTCAAAACGCTGGCAACAGAGTAGCCCGGTCAGACAAAGAAGCAGTACGGTACGGTAGGCAGCCACGAGCGACTTACTGCAGCACAAATTCTTCTGCCAGCTTGGGTACCTCGACATTGACGGACATCTTGTCTTGAAGTAACGATCGAAAGGCCATCTGCGTATCGTATTCGCCATGCACCAGGTATAGCCCTTTGAGGCGTCGTTGATTGGCGATGAAGGTGGCCATCTCATAGCGATCACCATGGGCCGAAAACGAATCCATCCGTTCGATCCGGGCTCGCACCGGTCGGACCTCGCCGTATAGTTTGATCTCCTCTATCCCGCTGAGCAGCATCCCGCCCGGCGTATCAGGTGAGCAGTAGCCCACGATCAAGAAGGTATTCCGTGGATTGGACACATTGTTTGCCAGGTGGTGCCTGACCCGTCCCGCATTCATCATGCCTGACGAACTGATGATGATACAAGGCTCCGTCGAGGTATTGAGGGATTTAGAGATCTCCACGTCCCGTACATAGGTGAGATTATTGAAACCAAACGGGTTTTCGTCTACCAGCATGTACTCATTGAGCTCATTATCGTAGCACTCGGGATGAGATCCAAAGATTTGGGTCGCATTGACCGCCAAGGGACTATCGACATAGACGGGCAGCCTAGGGAGTTTGCCGGCGTGTTCAAACTGATCGAGCATATAGACGATCTCCTGCGTGCGGCCTACACTAAAAGCAGGGATGATCAGCTTACCCTTGTTTTCCAGGCAGGTCTCCTTCAGGACAGACAGCACTCTGGCAGATTCCTGCGGCTTGGACTCATGCTCCCGATCTCCATAGGTCGACTCACAGATGAGGTAATCGACCTCTGGCATCCGTTGAGGATCACGTAAGATGGGTCGATCCGGCCGCCCAATATCTCCGGTAAAACCGATCAACGTCTCTTTGCCGCCCTCCTGGATTCTTAGGGTGACATTGGCACTGCCCAGGATATGACCGGCGTCCCGATATTGCAGTTGTACATGGGGGTGCACACTGATCCATCGATCGTATGGCAAGCCGCAGAAGAGCTTCATCGCCTCGGCCACATCCCCTGTCTCGTAGAGTGGCTTGACAAAGTTCTTTTTTCCTTTTCTCTTCAGTTTCTTGTTCTTGTACTGGGCATCGCGCTCTTGGATGCGAGCACTGTCCAGCAGCATGATCGAGCACAGGCTGCGAGTGGCATGGGTAGCATAGATCTCGCCCCTAAATCCATCTCTGACCAGCCGCGGCAATCGTCCCGTATGGTCAATATGCGCGTGAGAAAGGACCAGGCAATCAATAGAGGCAGGATCAAAATGCCACTGACGGTTAAAATGCTCCATGTGGTCTTCGCTGCCCTGATACAGCCCACAGTCCAGCAGTATCTTGAATCCACTGTCTAGTTCGAGCAGATGTGCGCTGCCGGTCACAACCCGGGCAGCACCGCAGAACTTCAATCGCATACGTTGATGGTCATCCTGTTTGGTGAAGCCCAAAAGTACGAAAGAGCTAAAGCTTGCTTGAGAGTGGACCTAGATAGTACTACGCATGAGATGCGGCACGGTGGGTAGCCACCTGCGCACGTACGGATCTTATCATTGGAGAAGAATTGCTTAATCGGGGAGCTGTTGAATTGTTGCGGATGTCGCAAACATCCTCGGCGGTCGTATGGCGAAGTATAGTGCCATTTGAAATACTCGTTCTAGGAAGATACGAGCTGAGATGCTGGGCTGGGCGGTTTGGATAGACACATGAGGTTAGCCAAACCATTCAACAACTCCACGATCCACGTCCCGTGTATGGCGACTATCGGATCTTGAGGGCGCCGTACTCGGCATCGATTTCGATGATGCAATTCTCCTTTTGGTCGCCGTAGTATCCCGTCACATCCAGGTGGTTGTTGTGCTTGGCTCTTCGCTCCACCTCCAGATTTTGCGGCAGGGTTACCGAGGTATAGTGACTCTCCAGGTCAAAGGAGTAGTCCGTCAGATCGTCCAGATCCAATTCGATCCCTGTATAGCGGGCGTCAATCTTGATCTCATTGGTCGAGCCGAGGATGCGATCGAGGGTGATGCCCCCGTAGGTCATGTTGGCTTGGATCCCCGTCACTATCGTCTCCACTCGTACGGTCGTGTACTTCGTATAGATATCTAGCTGCTCAAGCTTGTCCACCTTGAAGTTGTCGTACTTGCCTTCGTTGCGCAGTACCCCGATATCACCCAGGTCATAACCGTCGTAGGCAGATTCGGAGATCACCTCATTGGCGCTTTCGATGGTGACCTTGGAAAACTTAGAATCGATGTCGACCCGATTGGCATCGTTCACTCGAACCTTGCCATACGAAAGATGGATGGTAACCTCGTTGGCCTGTGCGATCACACCATTGCCATAAGCCAGGTCCAGGATCAAAAGGGAAGAGGCGTGATCTATCTTGACATTACCATACTTCACATTGAGGCTGACCTTGCCTGAGACATCTTCGAGCTCGACGTCCCCATACTTGTTGTCCACTTCGAGGTTGGCGCTGGCTGGCATAAAGACGACATAATCGATGTCGAGGTCGGCGCTGCCACCCCACCAGCTTTGAAAGAACCACCACGCACTCTTCTTGGAGCGTACTTGCGTCTCAGCACTGACATAGTTGTCTGAATTGCTAAAGTCGATCTGTACTCGATCAAAGAGGTCTTCCGCCTTGCGATCGCTGTTGGCGCTGACCGTGACGGTCACCTTGATCTCCACCTCGTTTTTGGACCAGGTCGCGATGTCGACCGTGCCATGTAGATTCTCAATATTGAGCTTGCCTCCTTCTGCCAGCGCAAATGACTCTTCAAATGTCTTGGTATAGTCTCTCTTGGCGCTTAGGTCTCCGGTCAAGCCAAGGACCAAGATCGCCAGTGCCAGCAAGCTGCTATAATGCCTTAGGTTCATCACTAGGTTGATTTATGGGCTGATCTAGATTGAGTGCCCTTTCCAGTATTTCAATTTTAGATTCGTAGGAGGCGATAATGGCTTCCATCAGTATTTCTCGCGTGGATCTGGGGGCTCGAATGAGCTCCTGCTTTAGATCTTCGATATTCTGGTCGATCTGGGTCAGTTCTGTCGCCAGGTCTGCCCGAACCGAACTGCTCAGCGAGGCAAACCGGGTGCTGATCTCCTGATCAAAGTAGGCCTTCATCTCGCTGTAGTCTTGCGACTTGTTGAAAGCTTGCAGAGCCTTGCGCTCTTCCAGGATGGGATTGAGCACCAGTCCAAGGCCAACCCCGACCAGCAGTAAGACTGTGGCCGCTATGCTACGAAGCCAGCGGAGCCTGTGCCGCTTCTTCTCCGGTGAGGGCAGGGCCTTTTCGATATTCGCCCACACCTTGAGCGAGGGTCGATCGTTGTCAAAGTCCTCGCGGTGACTCCGGATAAAATCTTCCAATTGTTCTTCTGACATGTTAACCCACTTTGGTTTTGGCTAATAGTATTTCGTTCAATTTTCGCCTGGCGCGGCTGTACTGAGATTTCGACGCACCTTCGCTGATTTCGAGGATCTGCGCAATTTCCTTGTGATCATAACCCTCCATGAGGTAGAGGTTAAATACCACTCGGTATCCGTTGGGCAACTGATCAATGGCTCCCTTGATGCGTTCTACGGCAGCTGCATCCGATGCAGGTTGGTAGTGCTCGACGATGGGTTCAGCGATATTCTCAGTCATCTCGGCAAAGTGCATTTTCCTCCGTTTCAATTCGTTGATGCATTGGTTGATCACGATCCGCTTGATCCATGCGCCCAGGGTCGAATCGCCTCTAAACGAGTGCATCTTTGTGTACACATCGACGAATGCATTTTGGAGCACGTCTTCGGCATCCTCTCGCGAGCCCATCATGCGCCGGCAGATATTGAACATGGCTTTCGAATAGGCCTGGTACAGTTCAAACTGTGCCCTTCGATCTCCGCGCATGCACTTTTCAACCAGTTCGCCGTGTTGGTCTGAAGCTTGCAATCGTCAAGGTTGATTTGTAGGTAAGGACATCACGATGGATGGATGGGTTGCATCTGGCAGGTGGGAAAATGGCATCTGCCGTTGACGGTATGGGAAGAGTGGGGAAAACTACTCGCTCTCCTCGTCGGTGATTCGGCTGCGGATGGGCAGATTTTTCAACTTCTTATCCTCGACATTCTCATCCAAAAACTCGTTGAGATCATCGACGGGCAGGGTGGAGACAATTTGACCAAATTCATTGATACGTATGTCAAACCCTTGCAGCTCATCATGGGTCTTGGGCTTGCCTTTCTTTGGTATTCTTTTTGGCATTGGCTTTTATGTTAATCAACCCGCAGGATCAGTGGGCGAGTTCCCGAGTTCAAGTTGCGCCGCAAACTCGTCCTCTGCTTGGTACAACCGATGTCGGGTTTCTCCGCGACCCAAGACTTCCATCATGGCAAAGACATCCGGCCCCTTTGTATCTCCCGAGAGCGCGAGGCGCAACAGTGGCAAAATCTCTCCAAAAGAGCGTCCCCGCTCCTCGATAAAGGCCGTCGTGGCGGACTTCAATACGGTGGCGTTGAAGTCAGGATCTTCGACCAGCCGGGTAGACAAGGTCATGAAGTCATCCTTGATCTCAGGCACCCACTTCTTGCGCAATACTTTCTGATTATACGATCGGACCGGCCCAAAGAAGTAGGCGGTCTCTCCCGGAAAGTCCCGGTAGGTCTGGATGCGTTCCTGCATAAGTCCTATCACCTTGCCCAGGTACGCATCATCTGCCTCTATCTCTGCCTCCTGCAAGAAGGGCCGCACGTGACGCAGGTAGATATTCGGGTCCTGGTGCATCAGGTACTGCGCATTGAACCATCGAGCCTTATCAAAATCGAATCGAGCTCCTGATTTGGAGATGTGCTCGATGGAAAATTGAGCGATTAGCTCGTCCATGCTGAAGATCTCCTGCTCGGTGCCGGGATTCCAGCCGAGCAGGCTGACAAAATTGAGCATGGCCTGCGGATCAAATCCAACATCCTTAAAGCCGGGAAATGTCTCGTCCGGCCCGCGCCAGGTCAGGGGAAAGACCGGGAAACCAAACTTCTGGCCATCTCTTTTACTCAACTTTCCCTTGCCGGTGGGCTTCAGGATCAGCGGAATGTGCGCAAAGGTCGGCATGTGATCCAGCCAACCAAAACCTTCGTAGAGAAGCACGTGGTGGGCCGTGCTGGACAGCCACTCCTCCCCCCGAATGACATGCGTGATCTTCATCAGGCGGTCGTCTACCACGTTGGCCAGATGATAGGTGGGCAGGCCGTCTGCCTTGAGAATGACCTTGTCATCCAATTCGCTACTCTCAAATTGGACCGATCCTCGCACCGCGTCTTCTATACGGATGGTACGTCCCTCCGGCACGAGTAGGCGCACCGTATGGGGATGCCCTTCGCGTACCATTGCCGCCGCCTGATCAGTACCGAGGGTGAGGCCATTTTTCATGGACATACGGGTCTTCTGATCGTACTTGGGCACATGATTGCCGCGCTCAGCCTCCCGCTGTCGCATGGCATCGAGCTCTTCGACCGTGTCAAAGGCGTAATAAGCCTTACCCGCCTTTACGAG
Organism: Saprospiraceae bacterium; assembly: GCA_965223165.1. Classification (GTDB taxonomy): domain Bacteria; phylum Bacteroidota; class Bacteroidia; order Chitinophagales; family Saprospiraceae; genus JABDMH01. Next base: position 80,015 of record CBDCVQ010000007.1, read on the forward strand.
CTGTGCTACGTGCTTCTCATAGATAGCCCTCCGATCTGACTGGCGATACGGGCCGTATTCGCCCCCCTCTCGCGGACCTTCATCCGGGGCTAGTCCGCACCAGTGCAGTGCCTCATATATGTAGTCTTCCGCTCCAGACACCAATCGGGTCTGATCGGTATCCTCTATCCGAAGTACGAAATCGCCTTCATGCTGCCGGGCAAACAGAAAGTTGTACAGTGCTGTCCGCAGGCCCCCCAAATGCAACGGTCCCGTCGGGCTGGGGGCAAATCTGACCCTAATTCTACCTTTCATCTCGATCTAAGTCACATTCATTTGGTGTTAGTTGCTGATAGAAGCTGGCCTTTTCTCTGCGAAAAATTAGGATATGTTATAATTTTTTGTAATATTTAAAATACTCAAAATAGAGAGAGAAGTAAACATTTTGCTACAGCAACACGTTATAGTTCAGGCGGCAGCAAAGTTAACCCAATAATTAAATCCCTACGAGCACAGTGTCAGGTATTTATCTGGTGAAGACACCCAATCTAATTCAGAATCTCTTTCCCAATTTTGTCTGGAGGATTCCCACCCATCAAAAGAAGATTTACTTGACTTTTGATGATGGACCCATTCCTGAAGTGACGTCCTGGGTATTGGATCAACTGGCGGATTTCGATGCCAAAGCCACCTTCTTCTGCGTGGGAGAAAACGTGCAAAAGCATCCGGACGTCTTTGAGCGTGTACTGGCCGCCGGCCATAGTATCGGCAGCCACACCCACAATCATTTGTCGGGATGGGGTACAGAAAACATTCCTTACTTCCACAATGTGCGACAAGGCGCCACCCTGGTGAAATCAACGCTCTTCCGGCCGCCGTATGGTCGGATCAAACCCTCTCAGGTGCCCTTTCTCATGCGACACTATCAGATCATCATGTGGGATGTGCTGAGTGGCGATTTTGACACCAAGATCTCCCAGGATCAATGCCTGGACAACGTGATATCCAATACGGGCGCCGGCAGCATTGTCGTGTTTCACGATAGCCTGAAGTCCCAAAATATTCTGGAGTACGTGCTGCCCCGCACGCTGGAGCACTTTTCGCAGCAGGGCTTTTCTTTCGATCTGATTGCCACAGACAAGCTAAAAGCTGATCGCCAGGTGCTGAAGTCTGCTTAGTGCTAAGTTGCTTCCATCGGAAACCCATTATCTTTATTCGTTGTTTATGGGAGTGAATATGTCGCTATTCAGAGACCCTCGACGTGCCATCAAGCGCATGCTCCAGCGTGAGCCGGACGCCGCCGCTACTGGCCCTGGAGTGCTCACTCGGGTCAAAAGCTATTGCGCCACTGCGGGCACCCGTGTCCTTTATGCGGCCCTACTCCTGTACTTTGCCTATCGTCAGTCAGACACGCCCGGTTGGGCTAAACGGATTGTCTTGGGGGCTTTCGCGTATTTACTCACGCCCCTGGATGCGCTGCCGGATCTCACGCCCCTATTGGGCTTCACCGATGACTTTGGGGTACTGATGTTTGGGCTGGTCAGTATCGCCGGATATGTCAATGAAGAGGTGCGCGTGGAGGCACGACAGCTGCTCTCACAGTGGGTGGGTCGCGTCGACCCGGCTGACCTCGAAGTAGTCGACAAGAAACTGTAGTGACCGGCCGCCGAGGGGAGGTCCCCACTGACCGCATGGCACTGTCTTCCTTCGTATCCATCCAGCGCAACACACACTTAGGCGGTAATTTTCTAATTTGATTGCCACTAAGTAGAGCTTGGCATTACATCCATCTAATGCGAAACTCTAGCTAGCAAAATTCTTATCTGCGATGCGATACACACCGATCGACAAAAGCCTTTTTATTCAGAATCGGGTCCATTTTGCCCGGGCCATGAAGGCTGATTCTATTGCCATTTTTCACTCCAACGACCACATGCCACGCAATGGCGACCAGTTCTTTCCCTATCGGCAAAACGCCGACTTTTTTTACCTGACCGGGATCGAACAGGCGGGGTCCGTGCTGACCATCTTTCCCGGGGCACCGAGAGAGGATATGCGGGTAGTGCTGTTTCTGGAGAAAGGCGATGATCGCACGACCACCTGGGAAGGAACTCGCTTGGACAAAAAGACCGCACGCGCACGGTCGGGTATCAACAAGATCTACTGGCTGGAACAAATGCCTCGAATCATCCAAGAGCTGATCTACCAAGCCAGGCGCATTTATGTCAATACCAATGAAAATACCCCAGCCGACTCCGCCGTAAAGACCAAGAGCATGCGTGCCGCCCAGTCCCTGCTTGAGCGCTATCCCTTTCATAAGTACCACCGCTCTCCCACCATCCTGCGTCAGTTGCGGATGATCAAGTCTCCCATGGAGATCGATCTCATGCGGTCGGCATGCCAGATTACCCACCGCGCCTTCGAAGACGTGCTCACCCTGATGCGACCTGGCCTCTACGAATACCAGGTCGAAGCACAGATCATCTCCTCCTTTATCTCGCAGGGGGCGACAGGTCATGCTTATGAGCCCATCGTTGCCAGTGGTGCTTCGGCGTGCGTCTTGCACTATACGAGCAACCATCAAGTTTGTCAGGAGGGCGAGTTGGTCCTGCTGGACTTTGGTGCCGACTATGCCCACTATGCAGCTGACCTATCAAGAACGATTCCTGTGTCCGGCCGATTTAGCCAGCGGCAACGCCAGGTCTATGATGCGGTGCTGCGAGTACACCATGGCACGAGAGATCTCATGGTACCGGGTATGACCCTGGATGAGCTCAATAAAGAGGTGGGCAAAATCATGTCACATGAGTTGGCCGCGCTGGGCCTCATCGGCAAGAAGCAAGTCGACACCTTTGACAGCGAAGATCCGGCATATCGCAAGTATTTTATGCACGGCATCTCTCATCACATCGGAATGGATGTGCACGATCTGAGTGATCGCTACGCCCCGCTACAGGAGGGTATGGTGCTGAGCTGCGAACCCGGTATCTACATCAAAGAAGAGGGAATGGGCATACGCATCGAAAACAACATCCTGGTGACCGATCGAGGGCCCATCGATCTCATGGCTGAAGTACCCATAGAGGCGGAAGACATTGAAGAGCGGATGTATGCCGCAGCACTCTCCTAAATCTTGCCGCTGATCACGATCTGACTGGCAGCCGGATCTGACCCACCGTTTTGGGCAAGCGTCACGTGAAACCCATCTACCTGCTCGAGATATTTGAGGGGCATCCAGTCGCTGGAGACATCGGCCACGGCACCTAAGCTCTCCATTTTGCCCCGGCAATCTGCCCAGAGTTGATACATCTTGCCCGTCGGTGCCTGGGGCAGATGGACAATCTTCATCATGCCCTGCTTGCGCAAATGATTCCAGTAGACGATCGCCATACAATCTCGGGCGGGCCCCTCTCCCTCCAGCAGGATCTGGCGGGTAGCGGCATCCTGCAGGAAGGCGATTTGCTCCTGCACCTGCTGGCTCTGCTGATCCATGGCCGCCAGCTCCGTCAGCAATGCCTCTTTAGACGCCATCAAAGCATGCACCTGAGATCCCAGATTCTGATTTTGGTTGAGCAGATAGACCGCCGCAATTAGCAGCACGACAGCGGCAAAGGCACCCACGTGAGCAATCGGCCCACCCAGTCTTGATCTAGTACGGGTGGGCATGCTGGGCGCTGCCGTGTGATGTTGTACCAACTTTCTGACTTTGCCCTTGAGCCGTTGTGGAGCGTGTTTGCGTATACGATGACAATACCGGTCCACCGCTCCGCTGGCCTTCTGTACCAGGGCTTGGATCTCCGGATCTTCTTCCGCCATTCGCTCGACCAACGCCTTATCCGACGGGCTACACAGATCCAGGACATATTCTTCGATGAGACCAGACTTAATGAGCTCTTCCTTTCGCATAGGTGTCAACGTCAGTCACTAAGTAGCGTAAAGATATGGCCGAGAGCTGCCGTTTTCAATATAGCACTTTAACCCCTTCACCATGAAAGTTAACATGGCGGATTTTGGGATTGTTCAGCGGAATAGCTGGGAGTGATCCCAAGAAGACAATTTGAGTCTCTCCTATCAGTCGGAGGGCCGGCCCGATCAGGCCTCCTCGACACCCTGCACCAGCAGGGACACCTCGTTGGCAAGCACTTCAATGAAGCCCTTTCGGATCGAGAAGGTGAGGTTGCTCCCATCCTCCTTCTTCAGAAAGACTTTGCCTTTGCCCAGGGCGGATACGATAGGGGCGTGGTTGTTCAGCACCTCAAACTGCCCCGAGATACCCGGCACCTTGACGGAGGTGATGGGACCGGAAAAAATTTCCTTGTCGGGAGACAATACGCTGATATTCATGACTTATGCGTTGGCTTCGGCGATCAATCGCTTACCTTTTTCGATGGCCTCTTCGATCGTCCCGACCAGGTTAAAGGCAGCCTCCGGATACTCGTCCACCTCGCCATCCAGGATCATATTGAATCCCTTGATGGTGTCTTCGATGGATACCAGCACCCCTTGCAGTCCCGTAAAGGCCTCAGCCACGTGGAATGGCTGCGAAAGAAATCGCTGGACCCGGCGTGCCCGGTGCACCACCAGTTTATCTTCGTCTGAAAGTTCCTCCAGACCGAGGATGGCGATGATATCTTGCAATTCATTATAGCGTTGCAAGATCGTGATCACGCGCTGGGCCGTGTTGTAATGCTCCTCTCCGAGGGTCGCCGCGTCCATGATCCGAGAAGAACTATCCAGCGGATCAATGGCCGGATAGATACCCAGCGATGCCAGCTTACGATCGAGCACCGTCGTGGCATCGAGATGCGCAAAGGTAGTTGCCGGGGCCGGATCGGTCAAGTCGTCCGCAGGCACATATACCGCCTGCACGGAGGTAATGGACCCTCGCTTGGTCGATGTGATACGCTCCTGCATTAGACCCATCTCCGTGGCCAATGTCGGCTGATAACCCACCGCTGAAGGCATACGGCCTAGTAGGGCGGACACCTCAGATCCCGCCTGGGTAAATCGGAAGATATTGTCGATAAAAAAGAGGATGTCGCGACCGCCATTGGGATCATCCAGATCGCCATCACGATAATACTCTGCGACGGTCAGCCCCGATAGCGCTACCCGGGCTCGCGCACCCGGTGGCTCATTCATCTGCCCAAATACCAAGGTACCCTGGGACTTCTCCAGTTCTTTCATGTCGACCTTGGAAAGATCCCAGCCGCCTTTTTCCATGTCCTCCTTAAACTCGTCGCCATACCGGATGACATTGGCCTCGATCATCTCGCGCAAGAGGTCGTTGCCCTCCCGCGTACGTTCTCCCACACCGGCGAAAACGGAGATGCCATCGTACCCTTTGGCAATATTGTTGATCAGCTCCATGATCAATACCGTCTTGCCCACACCGGCGCCACCAAAAAGGCCAATCTTACCCCCCTTGGGGTAGGGCTCGATCAGGTCAATGACCTTGATCCCGGTATAGAGCACCTCTGTCTCCGTCGAGAGCTCTTCGTATGTCGGAGGCTTTCGGTGGATGGGGTAGCTGTTTTCGTCTTTTTCAATCTTGCCAATGCCGTCGATTGTCTCTCCGACCACGTTGAACAGTCGTCCACGTATTTGCTCACCTACAGGCATAGCTATCGGCTGGCCCGTATCCACCACCTTGGTGCCACGAGTCAGGCCATCCGTAGCATCCATGGCCACGGTACGCACACTGTCTTCGCCCAGATGCTTTTGGCATTCCAGCACCAGCTTTTCGCCGTTGCCTCGATCCACTTCCAAGGCGTTGAGAATCTCAGGCAAAACCGATCCTTCATCGGTAAAACTGACATCTACGACTGGCCCGATCACCTGCTTAACTCTACCTATATTTGACATATATTTTTACGTGTTTTTAGACTGTCCCAAAAATCGCTGCAAAGATAATTGTTTTGGCCACTTGGGCAACAGATCCAGGGCTTTTTCAGCGCCGATTTGCCGGCTCGAATTTGCGCCCCCTGGGTGGTTGGGGCCGAAAGGAATGACATCCGCCAGAATGAGAATGGCAAAACAAGTGCACAACGAAAAAACGATGGGCCTCATGGACAAAATTTCGCTTGGCGCAGTGCGCCTAGCCCAGTCTGCCATGCTTGGGATCCGCCGGCAGAAAGCACAACTTTTGGCTGCCCTTGCCGGGGCTAATCCTCCTTCCTCGATATAACCGTCCGGATGCCCGTAAGTTCACAGTTGATCGACAAACTTCATGCCCTGGCACTCGATGGTCTGCCGGAAGGCTCGGACGTTGAAGATCTACGCTCCTGTCTGACGGCACTCGGGATAGATCCCCGCTCATCCACCGGAGACCAAGTGCTGTGGCGAGCCCTCGCGGCCACCCACCTGCTGACCAAGGCCCAAAAGCCTGCGGTGCTTCCACCGGGCGAACCGATCATGGAGGCCCCAGCCGAGCAGGCTTCCTTCTGCCATCCGAAGGCGGGTCAGCTCCTGGTAGACGCCCTGGAAAACCACCATTGGAAAATCGTACGGGAGGGACTGCTCCTGCTCAAGGCCACAAAAATGTTGCTGCACCCGGTTGCGCTGCCTGCGGTCTTAGACCAGGCCAGCAGCAGGCACGACCTGTGGTCCCTGCTGGCCCCCACCCTAGGAGCTCGGGCACAGTGGCTGGCAGCGCAAAATCCGGACTGGCACTGGTGGCGAGACGCACACCTCAGGCCGGAGGACGAGGGAAATCCCTCTATCCATCGATGGATCTGGGGACGCATGCAGGGCCAGGCCATCCCACCGGAGGCGTTAAAAGCCCTTTCCCCGGTGGATCAACGGCAGATCATCAAGCTAGTGACCCAGTCACCCCGGGCATGTGACCTGGCGCTGCTGAATGCGCTCAAACAAAGGCGTCAAAGCAAGATCCAGCGTCAGGCCCTCAACGCCCTCCTCCAACTCGACACCAGTGCCGAATATCAAGCCGCGGTGGAGCTAGGCAAGGCCTTTTACCGGGATGCGCTGCATTTGGTGGGTAAGCGCATCCACTTTGACCCGGCAGCGAGCATCCCATTTCAGACTTTGCCCTACCAGCTGGAGCACGTGGACATCTTTAGTGCGCACTTCGCCAACCCGCTCTATCGCCTCCTGGCGCTGACTCCGTTGCCGTCCATTTTTGATCCGGAGAAGGCGCCAGCCCGTGCCCTGGAAATCTGCCAGGAGCCAGCGCTCGAAAAACTGTGCCAGCTGGCCGTTTTGAGCAGCGCTCATCACCAGAGCGAGACGTGGGTGTCCGCCCTGGCCGATGCTTGGCTGGCGACCTATCCCGAGGGCCATACGATCGCCGTTGATTTTGGTCCGGTCTTAGGCCGTCTGCCATCCAAAAAACGGCAATCCCTGGTCGACAAGATTGTGAAGAATGAAGAGCACTATTTTTTCGAAGTGATCACCCGCCTATTGGATTTTGACGGGCAGTATCTCAATCTGTCCATCTCCAAACTGCTGGTACAGCGGCTTCTGGAAGAAATGTCAAGAGGTATGAGCCACCACGACAAGCAAAATCTCAAGCGGTGGCTGCCAAAAGGTGCTTATATTTTGGACCCCCGTGTCATTCATTTGATCGACAAAAGATGGGACGACCTGGATTTCTACTACGATGGTCTGAGCAAGCCCCTGTGGAAGTTTAGGAATACCCTCCAACAGAGATTTGATTTATTTTCTGCGATTTCCAAGCCATAACGCACTATGACAGCATATATCAGACTACAGGCTGAAGAAGCGCACCGCAAGGAGCTGCTGGCCCTGAAGAAGGAGGATAAAATGCCGAGACCGGTCAACTGGAGTCTTTCTCCGCAGGCCGTGCTGACCTATATCATGGGTGGGCAGACTGCGAAGGGCGTGGAGATCAGCCCAAAATATTTCGGTCAAAAGAGACTGGTCGAACTCTGCATCGCCACCTTGCTCACGGACCGTGCGCTGATGTTGATCGGGGTACCCGGCACGGCCAAAACATGGCTATCGGAGCATCTGGCAGCAGGCATCACGGGCGATTCGTCTCTGATCGTCCAGGGCACATCTGGCACCAGCGAAGACGCCATCAGATATGGCTGGAACTACGCCCGTCTGTTGCAGGAGGGGCCGAGCCTGGAGGCTTTGGTCCCCAGCCCGCTGATGAAGGCCATGCAAGAAGGGAAGATTGCCCGGATTGAGGAGCTGACCCGCATTCCCTCCGATATTCAAGATGCCTTGATCACCATACTATCAGAGAAGAATTTGCCCATCGCGGAGCTGGGTGAGGAAGTACGTGCCACGCAGGGGTTTAATGTGATTGCCACCGCCAACGATCGGGACAAGGGCGTACATGAATTGTCCAGTGCCTTGCAGCGACGATTTAATACCGTACGCTTGCCCCTCCCGGCGACCCTGGAAGAAGAACTGGACATCGTCACCTACCGTATCAACCAGCTCAACGAGGGCTTTGAGATGCCCAAGCAGCCCATTGGGGTCGAGGATCTCAAAAAGCTGATCACGGTGTTCAGAGAGTTGCGCTCGGGCCGATCCGCCGATGGCGATGTCAAACTCAAGTCCCCCACCGCCACGTTGAGCACCGCTGAAGCGATCTCGGCCGTCAACAGTAGCCAGCGTCTGGCCCACTACTTTGGCAAAGGGACAGATACGGCCAGACCCCTGGCGGAGAACATCGTCAGCGCCGTCCTCAAAGACCCCAAGCAGGATACCCCCGTGCTTGAGGAGTATCTGGAAACGGTGATGAAGGGTCGCAAGGGATGGAAAAAGCTATACGACGCCTGCAAGGACATTCTGCGGGCTAGCTAGACGAGATCGGGTGGGCATGCACAAGGTATTTGGGATCAGACATCATGGCGCAGGCTCTTCCCGCAATCTGGTCTTATCGCTGCAGGCCTATCAACCGGACGTGTTGCTGATCGAATGTCCGTCAGACGCTCAGCACCTCGTGCACTACGTGAGTCAAGATCTGCTGCAGCCGCCCGTGGCCATCATGATCTACAATCAGCAAAACCTGCAGGAGTATGCGTACTATCCCTTTGCGACATTCTCTCCCGAGTGGCAAGCACTGGTCTACGGAGCGTCGCAGGGAGTAGAGGTACGCTTTTTTGACCTACCGCAGTCCTATGCCTTTACCGCTAAAGAGCGGCGAAAACGTCCCGCATATAGTGTGGATCCGTTTGCCCAAATGTCCCAGTTGGCCGGATATGACGACCCGGAAGTCTGGTGGGACGAGTACATCGAGCAGCAAGGGCCAGACATATCTGTCTTTGATGCCATACTGGAGATGCTGATCGCCATGCGGAGCAAGCTGGGCGAAGAGGAAAACATCAACACCCTGCGCGAAGCCTATATGCGTACCCAGATTCGGCTGGCGCAAAAGGAGGGGTTTGCGCGGATTGGTGTGGTATGTGGCGCGTGGCATGCCCCCGCCATTCATGACTTGGCACCTTTTACGGCGGGCTCAGACAAACTCCAACTGCGAGGCCTCAAGCGGGTGTCTACCAAAGCCACCTGGGTACCATGGTCCTACAATCGCATTGCCCGCCACACCGGTTATGGAGCCGGTGTCGTCTCTCCCTACTGGTACGAGGCACTGTTTGTCGATCCGGAGCGGGCGGTGGCCCGGTGGATGAGCAGGGCTTCTGGCATCCTCCAGGAGATGGGCCTGGACGTCTCTCCCGCGCATACCATCGAGGGGGCCAGACTCGCCGAGATGCTGACAGCCCTGCGAGGCAAGCCTGCTCCCGGCATACAAGAGCTCTTTGATGCTGTCTCGACCGTCTATTGCCGGGGAGATGACCGCCTCATTCAAAAGCTGAGGATCAAGCTCCTCGAAGGGGAGAGTGTAGGTCAAGTCTCGGAGGATATACCGATGGTGCCGCTGCGCCAGGATCTCGATCGAGCCATCAAAGAAGCGAGACTGACCCGTGACTGGCGCAGCCAAGCCCAGGTCGACAAGCATCTGGATCTCCGACGACCCACTCAGCTGAAGGCCAGCAGGCTACTGCACACCCTGGTCCTCCTCGATATACCTTGGGGCACAGAGCAAGAACCGGCACACAACCCGCTGGGCAGCTTTCATGAGTATTGGTTCCTGCGCTGGGTTCCCGACTATGAAATCAAGATCATCGAGGCCAGCATCTGGGGGAATACCCTCGCTGAAGCCACCCGCAACAAGGTCACGCAGCAGCTGCATGAGGAAGCGCACTTTGAAAGACTCGGGCTGATACTGTACGAAGTGCTGCATGCACATCTGCCCGAACTCATTGAGCCGGTCAGCCAAAAGATCAAAGATCTGGGCAACCTCTCAGACGACGTGCTCCTGCTGATGAAGATCGTACCGCCACTCATCTGGTCGCTGCGATATGGAGATACAGCACAACTTGATACGGCCTCGATCCGGGATCTACTGCATCAGGTGTTTCCCCGGGTTTGCCTTCTGCTGCCCAAGAAGGTAGCGCAAATCGCCGATGACCTGGCGCAAGACTATTTTGCCACCGTCATGCAAGTACAGCAGGCCGTTCAACTCATGGATATGGCCGAGTTGCAGGCCCAGTGGACGTCGGCGATGCAACGTATCAGCAAGGGAGCGGTGGCTCACCCCCTGATCAAGGGATACGCTTTGCGACTGATGTTATCTCGAAGCGCTGAGTTGGATCACACTTTTCGGAGGCAGCTGAACTACGAGCTGTCAAGCCTGACGGATCCTTTCTATCCGGCACATTTCCTGGAGGGCTTCTTGTACGGAGGCGGCTGGCTGCTGATACATCGTCCGGTCTTGTATGAAGTGATTGACGGCTGGTTGCAGCAGTTGGATGAGGAGGCTTTCCACACATTCTTGCCCATTCTTCGCCGGACGTTCAGCACTTTTTCGCCGGCGGAAAAGAAGGTACTGATGCAACTGATCAGCGGTCCGGTGAACCGAGAGGAGGAGTCATCGTCGCTGGAGATCGATACCGTCTTGTTGCCGACCTTACAAAAGTTGCTGGATTAAGTCTGTCGTCCTTGAGCCTCCAGCCTGTCAGGGCGTGCGCGCATCAAGACTCTTCGCTCGGCTCGGCAGCCGTGAGCCAAAAGTGATTGCGGCCTTCGCCCTGGATCAAATGAATCTTCTGTTGACTCAGCATTTCCAGCATGGCAAGAAATGTGACAATGGCATGGATGCGATTTTCCAGCCCGTTGAAGAGATCCTCGAAGGCGGTCTTGACACCGCTCCGCAACTTGCTTGATATGTAGGAAGACTGATCTTTAATGGTGTAGCTATATCGGGCGATCGTATGGGCGATCACCTGCCGGTCAGAAAAGCGCTCCATGATTCGCTCAAAGGCACGGAGAAGCTTAAACAAGGTCACCGACTCGAGCTCGGCATCGACGAGGGCGATTTCGGCGATTTGCTTGAGCTCGGACTTACTGTGGCCCCGCTGATACTTTTCAGATCGGTCTTTCTCCAGGGTGCGAAACTCTTCGAGGGTCTCTTTGTATCGCTTGTACTCGATCAGCTTTTGGACCAGTTCGTCGCGTGGATCTATCTCGTTGCCCTCTTCATCCAGTACTTTGCGAGGCAGCAGAAGTCTGGCCTTGATGCGCATCAAGGTGGCGGCCACGACGATAAATTCACTAGCCAGATCAATGTTGAGCGCGTCCATCTGCCGCACATAAGCTAGAAAGTCATCGGTGATCTTGGCAATCGGTATGTTGTTGATATCAAGCTCGTCACGCTCGATAAAAAAGAGTAGCAGATCAAAGGGCCCCTCAAACTGGGGCAGTCTAATAGTGTAGGTTGTGTAGTTTTGATCAGCCATAGTATCGCACAAATGTAGCTATTTTGATGGTGCCGGCAGCGAATGCAGCCAGCGTCCGACAAGCCGGCGTGGCTATGGTCTTTGGTTTTCTTTTTTAGCGCATGAATCAACAAGAAAAAGGTCGTCTCTATCTAGTGCCAACCCCCCTGGGGCCAGAGGGAGACGCCGCTCTGACGCAGCGCAGTCGGGAGATAGTAGGCGCCTGCACCGAGTTTATCGTCGAGTCTCTCAAGATGGGGCGCCGACACGTAAAGCGGATGGCGCCGGATCTTGATCTCGGCACCTGTGTCTTTCATGCGCTCAACAAGCATACCCCCCCGGAGGAGTACACCTACTATTTGGACGCGGCGCTGGCAGGCAAGGATATCTGCGTACTGTCAGATGCTGGCAGTCCCAGTATTGCTGACCCGGGTGCACCCATCGTACAGCTGGCGCACCGGCGGGGTATCTGTGTAGTGCCCTTGCCGGGACCCTCATCGATCATGCTGGCACTGATGGCATCAGGTCTGCAGGGGCAATCATTTACTTTCAGAGGCTATTTGTCGCACCACAAGTCGTCTCTCCGGCGCGATCTTAAGACGGTGGAACGTGAGGCCAGATCGGGCGTCACGCAGATTTTTATGGAGACGCCCTATCGCAATACCAAGATGCTCCAGGCCATCCTGCAGACCTTGTCCGATGACATGCAGCTATGCATCGCCTGCCAGCTGACCCTGCCGGACGAATGGATCCACAGCCGCTCCATCCGACAGTGGAAGCAGGTGGCCAGGCCCGATCTACACAAGAAGCCAGCGATTTTCTTGGTCGGACCCGAACAGTGAGCGCAGGGCCCCCGGCTTTGGTGTTTTCTGCTGCCCTCACCGCCGTCCGTATAACTTGTCCACTTTGGCCCTGGATGGATACGGTGCTCGGGTCAATGGTCTGGGTGACACATTGGACCCATCGGGTAACCTAACTTTTGCATTCGGGTCCTCATAGCGTGGATCCTCGATCATGGGCAAGCGATCCACCTTTGATATCTCAATGGATGGAAATCCAAACTCTACCACCACCTTGCCCTCCATCAAATAGCATCCCGGCCCCTTAAACGGCCACCGGATCAGAATATCGGGGAAATGCGTGGTATCAAAAAAGCTGCCTTCCGCATCGACCCAGGTTCCAAAATTCATGTGCCCTCGATTGGTCGGCACGTCCTTACGCGCCACCAGATAGCCGACGATACGCACCGTCTTGTTTTCCCACCGCAATAGATCACGCACGAGGACATTGCCCCGATAGTTGGTCTTTAGCAACTCAAAAGGCGAATGGGTAACCGGAAAACCTAAAATTTCAATTTCATCAAAAGAGTCTTCAAAGTCGTTTCTCACCAGTTGAGGAAATGACCACTTTCTCACCGGCTCTCGAAATAATTTTGTGCTCTGAAAATTTGTATTCTTCCGATGTTTATTAAACATCATCTTGGCCTCCAAAATCAGCTCGTTCTTTGGCCGCCCCGTAAATCGAAAAGCGCCGGAAAATATCAACAACTCCAAATGTTCGATGCCAATATCAATACGTTCTTTCAAGTCATGCAAGGACTGATATGGACCGTTTACCTCGCGCTCCTCCACGATGCTCTCTGACACCGACAAATTAAATCCCTCTATCGAACTGAATCCCACATATACCTCCTTGCCATGCAGACATGCCAACACCTCACTTCGATTTGCGCAAGGTTGACAGACCGTACCACCGGCCATCCGGACTTCATGAAAATAGACCTCCTTTCGGTAGAATCCGCCAAAATTATTAATGGCGCTCACCATAAACTCCAACGGATAATGCACCTTTAAATACAAAGCCAGGTACGACTCTACCGCATAACTGGCAGAATGCGACTTGCAAAATGAATACCCGGCAAACGACTCGATCTGACGATACACTTCGTTGGTGAGCTCCTGTGCATAGCCTCGCTCCTGACAATTATCAAAAAAGCGCTGCTTAACCTTTTGCAGCTCTCGGGTCGACCTTGTCTTGCCCGACATGCCTCGCCGCAGTATGTCGGCGTCGGCCATATCCAGTCCTCCAAAATAATGCGCGATCTTTATCACGTCTTCCTGGTAGACCATCACTCCATAGGTCTCTCCCAGATGCTCCTCAAAGATGGGATGGAAGTATTCAAAGTCATCCGGGTTATTGTGGCGCCGCTGAAACTCCCTCAGCATACCGGACTTGGCTACGCCGGGTCGGATCACACTGGACGCCGCCACCAAGATGTCATAATTATTAGCCCTCAGTCGGCGCAACAAGCCACGCATAGCCGGAGACTCTACATAGAAGCAGCCGATCGTCCTGCCTTTGGATAACATCTCATTGCACACCGGATGGTTTACATATCGACGGGTGTCATTAAAATCGATTTCATCCCCATGCTTTTCTTTTACCAATTGAATGGTGGAATGAATCGTCCCCAAACCTCGCTGGCTCAAAATGTCAAATTTTTCAAAGCCGATATCCTCCGCAATGTACATGTCAAATTGAGCGGTCTTAAATCCCTTCGGCGGAAAGTTCATCGCCGTGTAGTACGTCAATGGTTTTTCGCTGATCAGCACGCCACAGGCATGCATCGAAAGTTGATTGGGGTATTTGTGCAGCATATCTGCATACTTGTGAATTATGCCTACCTCCTTATTCTTCTGATGGAGATTGCGCGGATTTTTTGCCAACTCATCGATCTCGGATTTAGCCAGCCCCAGCACCTTGCCCAGCTCCCGGTGAATCGATCGGTGCTTAAAGGATCCAATCGTGCCACAAAAAGCCGTACACGCCGGATCAAATCTCTTAAACAGATAGTCCAATATTTCATCCCGATCTTTCCAACTCCAATCAATATCAAAATCAGGAGGCACCTTTCGGGCCGGATTCAAAAATCGCTCGAAATACAGATTTAATTGGATCGGGCACACATTGGTGATCTTCAAAATATATGCGACGATAGAATTTGCTCCACTGCCACGACCGACATGAAAAAAATTGCGCGATAAACTGTAATGCACAATATCCCAGGTACATAAAAAATATCCACTGAATCCCAATCGATTAATAATTTCTAACTCCTTCTCCACTCGATCGCGGGCTTGTGGATTTTTCTTACCGTATCGATATTCAAAGCCATCATCAATCAATTTCCTGAGTAGTTCTTTGTCGCCATACCTCGTCCCGGTATAGGTCTCCTTATTTTTTGGTGTCGTAAAATCAAATTCAAACTGGCAAGACCGGAGTAACCGATTGGTATTGTCGATGACCTCCGGCATCATATTGTATGCTGATCGGAGCGCATCGGGGGCCAACATAAACTCATCTGTCGTCGCATGATCTGCCCCACTGAGCATGGACAAGATGATATTGTTGTCGACACACCGCAGCAGGCGATGCAGGTTGTACTCGGTCTTCGTGCGAAAGGTGACCGGCTGCATGATCACCAGTTTGTGTCTACGCTGGTTTAAGGGCGAATAAATGACTTTGTATCGATCGGAAAGACGGACGCCCACATACTCGTTTTCACGGAGAACCAAGGGTGCATTTTCCGGGGGATAGAGGACGTATGCATGGTGGAAAGGCATCGCCACCGATGGCAATGGTTGCTTGGAAATGTTGTGCTCCGTCAAAAACTGATTCAACTCGTGAAAGCCCTCATTGTTCTTTGCGAGGCCTACGTATAGTAGTTTGTTGTCGTGTCTAAACTCCAGGCCCACCACCGGATGGATGTTGTGTATCTCACATACCCGGATGAAGTCAAACACGCCACTGGTGACATTGATATCGGTCAACGCCAGTGCTTCCACGCCGTAGGCCGCCGCTTGCTCCACGAGCTTTTCGACGGGGATCGTGCCGTATCGTAGGGAGTAATATGAGTGGCAATTCGTGTACATTGAGTGAGCTTGAGTGACTTGAGTGAGCTTGAGTGAGCTTGAGTGAGCTTGAGTGACTTGAGTGAGCTTGAGTGACTTGAGTGACTTGAGTGAGCTACAGTAGCTATTGTCGCTATTGTGGCTACAGTGGCTACAGTGGCTACAGTGGCTATTGTCGCTATTGTCGCTATTGTCGCTATTGTCGCTATTGTCGCTATTGTCGCTATTGTGTGGTAGGGTACTCCATAATCTATTTTAACTGACTTTCTATATACTTATAATGATCAAAAGTATATTTTAGACGTAATTTTGTCAACTAAAATCTATTTTTAATGGATATTGCGGAGAAGTTTGACGGTCAGATGACCCCAGATACCTGGTAAGAACAGGCTGGCTGGGCTAGACCGCACCAAGAAAAGCTAACGAAATCAAGGAGGGAAACTGCTATAAGATGTGCGGGTGGAGGGACTCGAACCCCCACGCCGTGAAGCACTAGATCCTAAGTCTAGCGTGTCTACCAATTCCACCACACCCGCATCAAAACTCGGCTGTCTACCAGGGAAAACAACCATTCATCCAAGACACCTCCTATGGCGTCTGAAAAAAGCGGAGCAAAGATAAAATCTTTTTGTGATTGCCCTCTGACAGCACAGGGCAATCGGCATTATGGGATTCTGCACCTATCAACGGCCAAAGAATTGCTGGCAAAATGCCCTTTGAACACACTTAAGAAGACTAACCTTGCTAGTATGTGTCAGGCGAGGACGCCCTGACACCGCTAGGTTGTTCTTGTTGAGTTATTCCAACGGCACCTCGTCTCAAAGGCCATACCGCCCCAATCAGGCCGCGTTTGGCGTCCCCGCCCAACGCCATTGTAGCTCGCTGCCACCCCTGAAGCCTGGATAATGCGATTGCCCTGATCTGCCAGCATCTGACCGCTCCTCGATCAAAAACACCTACACTGAGGCGAGTGTCGCACGAAACCAGCCCAGGTACCACCTGCCCAACAGACCCACACAGACGTACTCCACTGCCTAAGAAGGGTCAATCAAATTTCTCTTAGATTTAGTCCTGAAACGAACTGGCCGGTATAATCGTTGTAGTATAAGGCTTTTAAGGTGTAATGGCTGAAACAGCAAGCATAGTAGCAGACGAGAAGAAGTTGATCCAATCGGCTTATCGCAAGCTTTTGCAATCAATCAAGTCGTCTATGGACAAGACCGACCGGAAGAATATCCGGATGGCCTATGAGATTGCCGTGGATGCCCATAGCAAGCAACGACGCAAGTCCGGTGAGCCCTACATACTCCATCCCATCGAAGTGGCGCGGATCTGTGCCGAAGAAATCGGCCTTGGACCCACGGCTATCGTCGCTGCCCTCCTGCATGACGTGGTCGAAGACACCAATGTCACCCTGGCAGAGATCAAAGCTCGCTTTGGCGACAAGATTGGCAGCATCGTCGATGGTCTCACCAAGTTGAAAAGCGACTACAATCCCACGACGGCCCAGGCTGAGAACTTCAAGAAAGTACTAAGCACACTGGTCTATGACGTCCGCGTAGTGCTGATCAAAATGGCTGACCGCCTGCACAATATGCGGACCCTCGGCGCCATGCCCAAGCACAAACAGCTCCGCATCGCCGCCGAGACCAGCTATATCTATGCACCACTAGCCCATCGCCTCGGTCTCTACAATGTGAAGACGGAATTTCAAGATCTGTGCATGAAGATCACCGATCGCGAAATTTACAACGAGTTGGCTCGCAAGCTGCAAGTGACCAAACTACAGCGCAACCTCTACATCAACGAGTTTATCGGACCGCTGCAAGACAAGCTGGATGCGCTGAAAGTCAAATACCGCATCCACGGAAGGCCCAAGTCGATATCTTCGATCCACAATAAGATCAAGACCAAAAAGGTACCCTTCGAGGAGATCTACGATCTCTTTGCCGTGCGGATCATCGTAGATGTCAAGAGGGAACTTGAGAAGCCGACCTGCTGGCAGGTATACTCCATCGTGACCGATGTGCACACCCCCATTCCTGAGCGCCTCAAAGACTGGGTCACCACCCCCAAGTCCAATGGCTATGAGTCACTGCACACCACCGTGATCGGACCGCAGGGCAGGTTTGTCGAGGTACAGATACGCAGCGAACGCATGGATGAGATCGCCGAGCGTGGATTTGCTGCCCACTGGAAATACAAGAAAGTCAATAATCAGCAAGACATCTACGAGAATTGGTTGGACAGCGTCCGCGATCTGCTGGAAGAGACGGACAAGGATGCGTTGGAGTTTGTGTCCGACTTCAAGACCAACCTCTTTAAAGATGAAGTCTTTGTATATACCCCCAAGGGTGACATGAAGGTACTGCCCAAGGGTGCTACCGCCCTGGATTTTGCCTTTAATATCCATTCTGATGTCGGGTACCACTGCGCCGCCATAAAGGTCAATAACAAACTGGTGCCCATGGGTACCAAGCTGCAAAATGGCGACCAGATCCATGTCACGACCAACAAGAATCAAAAACCCAACGAGAGCTGGCTCAAGATGGTGGTCACGGGCAAGGCCCGATCAAAGATCAAATCCGCACTCAAAGAGAATCTCAAGAAAATTGCAGAACTGGGCAAGGAGGTGCTGGCCCGTAAGCTCCGGCACATAAAAATTGACTTTGAGAGCAACGTGGATGCCATCTGCAAGCACTATGGCTACATGAACCGTACAGATCTGTATGTTGCCATATACAACTCGCTCGTCAATCCATCCGAGCTAAAGAGCTATCCGGTCGAGCACGGTCGGCTTGTCTTTGGTGCGGAAAAGGCCAAGAAACCCACCGAAAACACGAAGCCCAAGCGAGCACGCAAGGCGACGGTCGTCAAGCCTCTGCTGCTCATCAATGACGAACCCGCTGACCAATACAACTACTCCTTTGCCAGCTGCTGCAATCCAGTGCTGGGCGATGATATCTTCGGTTTTGTGGGTGCGAGCACAGGCGTAAAAATCCACCGTACCGCTTGTCCCAATGCCGAGCACCTCATGACCAACTTTGGGTACCGGGCCCTACGCGTCGACTGGGCTAGCAAGACGTCGACGGAGTTTGTCGCCAATTTGATCATCACGGGCGTAGACGATGGCCCCGGCGTCATTGAGCGAGTCACCGGCGAAATTTCCTCCAATCTGGGTCTAAATATCCGGTCCTTTTCCATCGAGGGTGCAGAAGGTTATTTCGAGGGAAAGGTAAGCCTGATCGTGGCCAACACCAATCAGTTAAATCAAGTCATCAATAACCTCAAGTCGCTCGACGGTGTTTCTACGGTGATACGCAATGATTAAGGTATGGCAGATCAAATCAGTCGACCTGAGACCATAAAAGAAGTCAAGGAAATTTTTTCTAGTCACTTGGAAAACGAGGGGCTAAGAAAAACACCGGAGCGATACGCGATCCTGGAAGAAATCTACCGCCGTACCGACCACTTTGACGCAGAGGCCCTCTACATCCACATGAAAAACCAAAACTACCGGGTCAGTCGGGCCACGGTCTACAACACGCTGGAACTCCTCGTCCATTGCGACCTCATCAAGCGGCATCAGTTTGGCAAGAACCTGGCCCAGTATGAAAAATCGCATGGTTACAAACAACATGATCACTTGATCTGTCGCGACTGCGGAAAGGTCTTTGAATTCTGCGATCCGCGCATCCAGAAGATCCGGGATACGATGGCTGAAATCTTGCAGTTTGACATTTATGATCACGCACTCAATCTCTACGGCAGATGCCTTGGTGCCTGCGATGATCCACCCTCTCGATCCCCCGCTGACAAGACCTAATACGCTGCCCATCCTAGGTCGAGGGACAAATGGCACGGGCTTTTGAACATCGGTGCTTAATCCGGTAAGATGCACACCGCATCCTCCAGGCTGCTTCCTTTGTTTTTCTATCTTTGGCCTTTAAGTATATGTCAATAGATATACATGGCAGTAGATGTGATCCTTGGACTTCAATGGGGAGATGAAGGCAAGGGCAAGATTGTAGACTATCTAGCTCCCAATTATCAAATAATTTGCAGGTTTCAAGGAGGTCCCAACGCAGGGCATACGCTGAAATTTGGCGGACAGAAGCATGTACTCCACACGATACCGTCCGGCATATTTCGACCGGACCTGATCAACGTGATTGGCAACGGTGTCGTGATCGACCCCATCACCCTCAGCAAAGAACTGCAGGCCGTATCCGGAGCCGCAGTCGACTTTGAAGGAAGGCTGCTGGTGGCCCAAAAGGCCCACCTCATTTTACCCACCCACCGCATGCTGGATGCCGCGTCGGAAGCCTACAAAGGAAAGGCGAAAATCGGATCTACCCTTCGTGGTATTGGACCCACGTACATGGACAAGACCGGTCGCAATGGTCTGCGCGTGGGAGATCTCTCCACCCCCAAGTTTGAAGAAAAATATCGGAGCCTAAAGGAAAAACACCTGCATCTGCTGCGGCTCTACCCTGCGATCGATTTTGATTTGGAGCAGGAGGAGGAAAACTGGTTTGTGCAGCTCGAGGCCCTCCGGCAGCTACCCAAGATCGACGGAGAATATTATCTAAACCGAGCCCTGGCAGACGGTAAGAAGATATTGGCAGAAGGCGCCCAGGGCAGTATGCTTGATATCGATTTTGGCACTTATCCTTTTGTTACCTCGTCCAATACGGTCACCGCGGGTGCCTGCACCGGACTTGGTATCGCTCCCTCTCAGATCGGCGAGGTCATCGGAATCACCAAGGCCTATTGCACCCGGGTGGGCAGTGGCCCATTCCCTTCCGAGCTCTTTGATGAGGCCGGTAAAAAATTGGGTGAACTGGGGATGGAGTTTGGAGCGACCACCGGACGACCCAGACGATGCGGCTGGCTCGATGTACCCCAACTCAAGTACACGGTGATGATCAATGGCGTGACCCAGCTGGTGATGACCAAGATTGATGTACTGGACACCTTCGAGGAGATCAACATCTGCAGTGCGTACCAGGTGGACGGCCAAACCAGCGGCGATCTGCCCTTTGATATCAATGACGCGGGCATTCAACCCGTCTGGCGGACCTTTGCCGGATGGAACAGTCCCCTCCAATCAGTCGATTCCTATGCCGATCTACCTGGTCCAGCACTATCGTATATCGGCGAGGTCGAACGTTTGCTGGGCGTGCCATTCACGATGATATCGACCGGACCGGAGCGGCAGAAGCTCCTGGTCAGGTAGGTATAACGTGGTGGTCGATTTCTAGATCGCTAAAGGCCTGCGGTGACGATGTACTGGTAGGCCAAGGTCTGATCGTCGGTGGCGAGAATCCGATATCCCGCTGCCTCTAGTTCTTGCTCCACTTCAGAGAGCGGCATTTTTTCATTCGCAGGCGGGCCATTCGGGATGGATTTTTTCTTGAATTCGATGATGACAATTTTGCCATCTGGCGACAGCTTGTCTTTGAGTCGGCGAAAATAAGCCACTCGGTCATCAATATATACGTAGGTGCTGACCAGCAAGATGGCATCGGCCTCCCCGGCACGCAGCATGGGATCGTCTGGTCGGGCTTGGCGCGTTTCAAATTTTGCCTGCAGTTCAGCAGGCAGCAGGGACTTTTTCTCCTCGAGGAAAGCGACAAACTGCGGGTCCAGCTCCACGGCAATCACCTTGCCGGCTTGCGGCAACATCCGAAAGGTAAAATACCCACTGCTGGCCCCAAGATCAACCACCGTTTTGCCTTCCAACGGGCCGATCAGATCAATGACCCGGTCGGGTTGCTGCCAGATATCTCTATTCTCGTCCTCGTACGTCTGGATCTTCTCTTCAAATGGGCCCTCGCTAGCCCAGTTAGCATCCTCACCGATCAATGGTTCTGCGCCATCTTGTACTACGGCACCATTGCCGCAGGCCATCGCTGCAAGGGCCGCCAACAGCCAGATTTGCCTAAATACCAAGCTTACCTGTACGCGCATCCGGTCGATCTTATTCTGAGGAAAGATACAGGCTCTCCAACAATTGTTCTAATTTCTGCCTGACTACATACCGCCCGCAGGAGGGGTTGAAAGTAAAGGCGGCAAACGCCAGGACCCGGCCGTCTTCGGTCATAATGTAACCTGCGTAGTTGCGTACCCCGTTGATGAGCCCGCTTTTCGCATACACCGATCCCCAGGCCGGTGAGCTCTTCAGCATGCCTCGGAGGGTACCCGATTGGCCGGCCACCGCCAGCGTAGGCAGGATCGCGGCATACAGATCGCGGCTATCATAGATGTTTTGGAGGATCTCCACCGTAGCCCGGGTAGAAATGGCATTGTCCGGGGCCAACCCGGCAAAATCCACGATTCTGGCACCCGTCATGTCAATACCCCGTTCTTGCCAGAAGCGCTCCATGCCCAGGAAGCTTTCAGTATCCTTGCGCAAGAAATAACCGATGGCCTCGGCAAAGAGATTGACGCTCTCGCGATTGGTCGTCACCGCGATCTCCGCCAGGGAGGGAGACATGACCGTGTCTATCCACTGCAGCTCAGTCTCTGTGCGCTGATAGTTTGATCGGGCCTCCCCCTGGACCGTAATGCCGTTCTGGAGGAGGGTGCTGCGCAGGTGATGGGCAATAAACATGGCCGGATCCGGCAATGACCCCTTGATGTGAAAGCGGCCGCCCCCACGTGGTATGGTCCCTTTGATATGCCGACGGAGCTGGTGAGGAGCTCCCATCACATAAGCTTGATCTCCACTGTTGGCCGCGGCCGATCGCACATAACTTTCGAGCACAAGCCCGGGCACGGCCGGCTCCACCGCGGCCACATGGACATGGCCGCCAAGGGCAGGATGTTGTTGTAGGTAGATGTGGCACAGATTGTCATGGACATTGAGACCTAGCGGCACCGCCCCATAGTAGTTTCCGAGATCTTCAAATGGCCAGGAACCGGGCAATCGCCAGCGCTCATAGAACGATGCATCTCCCACGACATCTCCCTGAATATGGCGCACTCCTCGTGCCGTGAGTAGTTTTGCCCAGCGCTGCAGTAGCTGGCGAAGGCCATCGGGATCCAGATATGAAGATCCCAGCGTGGGGTCTCCCTTGCCTATGATCCGCAAGTCGCCCCGGAGCGTGTCAGTGGTCAGCTCGCCGGAGTAGGCCAATTGAGTCTCAAATCGATGATTGGTGCCTAAACTCGATATCGCCGCTGCCGTGGTCAAGACCTTCAGGACAGATGCGGGAGGCAAAGCTAGCTTTGGGTTGTGCTGACCGATGAATTGGCCCGTACCCAGGTCCAGCACAGATACCGCCGCAGAGCTGGTCTGCAGGCAGGGGTCAGACACAAAATTTTCAATGCATACTTGTGCCGGTTGTTGAGCCCGTGCAAGCATCACCAGAGCAAGCTGGAGGCAGAGCAGCAGGGGAAACTTCATACCGGGCTGGATTCGTAGCCTAAGTGAAAGAGGGCGTCGCCCTGATGTACCACCGGCGTGTTGTTGTGTCCCAGGATATAGCCATCTCGACTCGCTGTGACCGCTGTGCGTGTGGCGCCGCCCGGGTCATAGATACTGCCCAGCGTCTCTCCCTTTCGGATTTGCCTACCTGATTTCTTTGACCAGATGAAGATACCTGCCTGTTTGGCCCTGATCCAGGTGGTCTTCTTAAAGTGGAGGCTCTCCGTCTGGTAGTCGTGAGCCTGGAGCAGGCCCTGCGCGTCTAGCAACCGGCGGATACCCCGCAATGCGGACTCAATCACGAACCCATCGAGACGAAGGGCCTCACCACCTTCAAAAACAACAATGGGCACCCCCATCACTCTGGCGGCCTTCCGCAAGGATTTGGAAATCAATGCTTTTTCGATGATGAAGGGAGCCCGAAAATCAAGGGCCAACTGTCGCGCTCGTTCGTCCCGTCGCGAATACCTGATCTGGGGATAGTTAAATCGATTGTCACCGCCGGTGTGAAAGTCCACACCAAAATCAACGAGGGGCAGTACTTTCTTGGTCAATATGCGTGCTACCCGCGAAGCCAACGAGCCACGCATACTTCCTGGAAAACTGCGATTCACGTCCTTACCATCTGGCACCGCCCGGGAAAAATTGATGAAGCCATAGATATTGAGGATCGGGATGACGATGACATTACCCCGCTCGATCTGATCAAACATACCGGAAGACATGGCTTCGCGCAGGATCTCGATGCCGTTGATCTCGTCGCCATGTAGTCCGGCCAGGAGCAGGACGGTGGGACCCTCTTTATTACTGCAAAAGACGTGGGTTTTGATAGAGATTCTCGTGCCCGAGGGCAACTTGCCCACATGCAGGTTGATGACATCCATCGTACCCGGGGCGACATAGCTGTTGTTAATCTCGAGGCCGGCCACTATCTCTGTTTTCGCATGAGATATTTGTTGCGCTTGCGTACCCGCTTTTCTACAAATTTGACGACTTGTCCGGCCACATCCTTGCCGGTGATGGTCTCGATGCCTTCCAGCCCGGGCGACGAGTTGACCTCGAGGACCAGTGGCCCCCGCTTTGATCTCAGCAGGTCCACCCCTGCTACGTCCAGGCCCAGTATCCGGCAGACCTTTCTCGACAAGAATCGCTCCTCCTCCGTCAGCTGCACTACGACCGCACTCGCACCCCGGTGTAGATTGGATCTGAACTCTCCCTGCTTTGCCTGCCGTTTCATAGAGGCAACGATTTCTCCATCGACCACCAGGACACGGATGTCCGCGCCATTAGACTCTTTAATGTAGGATTGTACCAGGGCCGCCTTCTTGAGTCGACCGAAAGCTTCCAATGTACTGGATGCATTTTGGAGATCCTGGGAAAGAATCACCCCAAGCCCATGGGTGCTCTCCAACAACTTGATCACCACGGGCAAATCAAAGTCCTCCGTGAGAGACTCATCAAACTGGACGGGGTTGGGCAGTAGTGACTTTGGTACCGGAATGTCCTCTGAGGCCAGTAGTTGATAGCAACGCCACTTGTTTCTAGCCTTGAGAATGGAGTCAGCCCGGGTCACCGTGAAAACACCCATCTTCTCAAATTGGCGAATGACGTTGGTGCCGTGCGCCGTCGCCGAGCTCCCGACTCTCGGGATAATGGCATCATACCCTGTGATCTGCTCTCCCCGGTAACGAATGCCGAGGTGACTGCGATCGAGGATCATATCACACTGGAGATGGTCAATGACGCGGGCAAAATGCCCTCTGCGGTAGCAGGCCCTCAGAAGGCTTTGAGTGGAGTAGAGGGACGGATTTCGCGAGAGTATCAGTATCCGCATGATCGTCGTAAGATAGTGGAAAAAATCATGGCTATCGCTCGTGTAAATCGAGGCCCGGCCGGCATGAACGGCGCACCCTGATTACGAATATTGGTCTATCTTCAAGACGTGAACCAACGTCAGCAGTCCCTAACTTTGGACAACAAAAAGACCATCAACGGGTGGGCTTTTTTTGATTGGGCCAATTCCTCTTATGCCCTGGTCATTTCGGTGGCTATCTTCCCCAACTTCTACATCCAGGTCACAGATGATCAGATAGACATTCTCGGAGCCAGCA
Source organism: Saprospiraceae bacterium (assembly GCA_965223165.1). GTDB lineage: Bacteria > Bacteroidota > Bacteroidia > Chitinophagales > Saprospiraceae > JABDMH01. The sequence goes on from CBDCVQ010000007.1 coordinate 105,219, forward strand.
TTAGCAATAGTTCGCTCTATGCTTTTTCCATCTCCTTTGCCTACTTATTGATATCTCTCCTGCTGCCGCTGCTGTCGGGTATTGCCGATCACAGTGGGAGGCGCATGTACTTTCTCAAGTTGTTTACGACGATGGGTGCGCTGGCGTGCATCGGCCTGTTCTTTTTTCAGGGCATGGCGCAACTCATCATTGGGCTGGGGTGCTTTATATTGGCGACGATTGGCTTTGACGGCGGCAAGGTCTTTTATAACTCCTATCTGCCGATCATCTCCAGTCCGGAGCGCTACGATACGGTCAGCGCCAAGGGATTTGCCTACGGGTACATCGGCAGCGTGCTCCTGCTCATCATCAATTTGATGGTCATCACCCAGCCGGGCTGGTTTGGCATCGCCGAAGATGCTTTGGCGGTACGGCTAGCCTTTATCATGGTGGGATTGTGGTGGATCGGATTTGCCCAGATTGCCTTCCGGCGATTGCCCCAGGACCGTCGCACAGAGAGCAATGACGCCATCCGCAAGGGCATCGAAGAAATCAAAAGCGTGTGGAAGGCACTGCGGCCTCAGCGCAATATCAAGCGCTTTCTTTTTTCCTTTTTCTGCTACAGCGCCGGTGTCCAGACCATCTTGTATTTGGCCGCGACATTTGCCGAAAAGGAACTGTCCTTTGGTACCACCGAGCTTATACTGGTCATACTGATTCTCCAGATCGTGGCGATCGGCGGAGCGTACCTTTTTGCCCAAGTCAGCAGGCACCGGGGCAACAAAGTCTCGTTGATGTGTATGCTCTTTATCTGGATTGCCGTGTGCGTGATTGCCTACTTCGTCCAAGACAAGCTGCAGTTTTACGCCCTGGCTGGGCTGGTGGGTTTGGTCATGGGCGGTATTCAGTCCATGTCGCGCTCTACCTACTCGAAGCTGATCCAAACCCACCAGGAAGAATCAACGTCTTACTTCAGCTTTTATGAAGTGCTGGAGAAACTGGCGATCGTCTTTGGTACGTTTAGTTTTGGCTTTTTGGATCAATTGTCGGGCAGCATGCGCAATAGCATCCTCCTACTGGGGGTGTACTTTCTCGTCGGTATTTTCCTCCTTACACAGGTGCGCGTCGAGGACTGGAATCAATTGGAATACTCATAGCAACCCGCATCGGGCGATTCGGGGTCTCGGTCATTGCCTTCCAAGTCGCGCCGAATAGTGACCAGTGGACGGGCCTGCTCTTGAGCTATCGACAGTGAATCCAGGTGATAGTCCCACTCGTCTGCATCGACAAAGAGAGCCGACTCGGCATCACCGTTGAGGCAGGGATCGCAAAAGTCGAAGAAGGCCGGGTGGTTACCCTCATCCACCAGCTCGTCCACCCGTACCACACAATTCTCAAAGCGGTATTGGAAGAAGCTCGGGTCCTGATCACCGACAGCGTCGAGCAGGGCAATCTCATCCCGACTCGATCCGTAGATGATCGAGTTTCGAAAGGTCATGTTGAGTTTGGCCGCAATGGGCTCCGTGCACAGCGCCGTGCCGTCCAAGCAGGTAAAGTTGCTCGCTCGCAAGGCCTCCGTGGTGGTCCCATAATTGGCCAGGGTGCAGTAGGAAAAATGGTAATTGCCCCCCAAGATAAAGCTGACACAACTGCTGCCGCTGGTATGAAAGAGGCAGTTTTCCGCCGTGATGTTGGCGTGATAGCCGGCGAGATCACTTCCCGAGGTGTTGAAGATTTGGGTATTGCGGAGGGTCACTTCTGCCAGCGAATCGACCAGCAAGCCGACAATGGCATTCTTGATGATCGCGTGATTGATCAGGTGTCCTTTGGTCAGCGGCCCGAGCTGGATTCGTCCCCACTGACCGGCTACGTCGGCAAATTCGCTTTCCAGCCGATCACCTTGTATGACCACCGGCTCCTCAAAAGAGCCCTCCACCCGCAACTTGCCCTGATTGAAGAAATAGAGAATGCCGTCGTTGTAGGGCCCTCCATCGGCCGTCCGGCCAAAACCGCCATGCACGTAGACCTGCGTACCCGGCGGCATCACCAACGTACAGCTATCTATGATCAGGGCTCCAAACAGCACATATGGTTTGTCGTCGTCCCATACCCACTCGCCCAGTTGACATGTGTAAAGGCTCTGTGATCCACCCGCAAATCTGTTGGGCAGGTACACGGCATTTTGGCCCCAGGCCTCCAAGTGCACCGACTGCTGCGTACCGTTGGTCTCAAAGAGGAGACGCTCGTTGATGACAAAGGGGCTGGCTGAGAGGGGCTGATCCGGATCCACCGTCACCTCCAGAAAGGCGTGAATGCTATCTTCGGGAGGTATATCAATACTTGTTAGTTCCTGGCCATCGAGACCATCGACATTCATGCGAAAAAAGGTGTTGTCCCCTTCTTCAAACCAGATCCGGTTGATCTTGATAAACTTATTGTGCGGATTGTAGATCCGAAACGATCGCGTGGCGCTACCTCGCGCGGTAAAGACCGTATCAAAGGTCAGCGTGTCCAGGGAAAAACCCAGGGTGGCGGAGGCATCCGTGACAAACTCCTCCTTAGTGCAGGCGGACACCAGCAAGCACACCATCAGCCCAAGAAAAGTCAGATTTGGAGAGTGGCCCATATCGGCGCAAATGTACATATATGCGACTCTTTAAACGTGACCCACCCTGATTTATTCTCAGGCAAGCGGAGTTAGCGCAAGCTCGGCGACCGACCGGATCTCTCCGTGCCCACCAGACCTGAGACTCGGCGATGAAGCCCTGCAAATGAGACAGACCGTTGTGACTGCAAGACGACTCCTCCGGCAGATGGGTCGGCGCTTTTAGTGGTACATTTGACTTACTTTTGTGCACTCTTTGATCGCTCTATGTCGTGCGTTGTCGATGTCATAATACCTGCATACAATGAGGAAAGCTCCATCGCCAAAGTGCTGGATGACATACCGGCTGCACTGGTCCGCGAGGTGCTGGTATGCGATAACGGCAGCACCGACCATACGGCCACCGTGGCAAGCCGGCATGGAGCAACGGTGGTGGCCGCTCCTGAGCGGGGCTACGGAAGTGCCTGCTTGGCCGGGATCGCCCATATCCAGGCAAAGACCGCTCATCCGGACGTCGTGGTCTTTCTCGATGGGGATTATTCCGATCACCCCGAAGAAATGGGCATGTTGATAGCACCTATCATGGAGGAGGATATGGATCTGGTCATCGGATCGAGAGCCCTGGGCGACATGGAGGCGGGGGCCATGATGCCTCAGCAGATTTTTGGCAACTGGCTGGCCACGCACTTGATCCGGATATTTTATCGATATGTATTTACGGATCTGGGGCCCTTTCGAGCTATCAAATATGATCGCCTCATTGAGTTGCAAATGCAGGATCGCGATTTTGGTTGGACGGTGGAGATGCAGGTGAAGGCTGCCAAAATGAAATATCGGTGCCGGGAGGTGCCGGTCAGTTATCGGAAGCGAATCGGTGTCTCCAAAGTGTCTGGTACCATCAAGGGCACGATACTGGCCGGGCACAAGATTCTCTGGACCATCTTCAAACACCTGTAGCGACTACATGACGACGGTATACTATATCATTCTTGCCACCTATTCGCTGGTGCTGATCTACATCACGATCTACTGCCTGATGCAGTTTCAACTGTTGTTTCACTACCGCCGATATCATCGCAAGGCCCTGGGTGATAGCTCGACCGACCGGATCATGCCGGACGCGGACCTTCCGATGGTGACGGTCCAACTGCCCATCTACAACGAGAAGTATGTGATCGAGCGATTGATTGACTCCATCTGTGCGCTCCATTACCCCAAAGACAAGCTGCAGATCCAGGTCTTGGACGACTCTACAGACGAGACCGTCGATCTGGTCACCAAGAAAGTGGCCGAATACCAATCGCAAGGATTTGACATCGAGCAGATCCGACGGACCGACCGTCAGGGCTTTAAGGCGGGCGCCTTGCGCGATGCGATGCAGTGGGTCAAGGGAGAATTTGTGGCCATCTTCGACGCGGATTTCTTGCCTCGTCAAGATTTTCTTAGAAAAACGATCAAGCATTTTGAGCGGGCAGAGGTGGGCGTCGTGCAGACTCGATGGGAACACATCAATCAGGACTACTCGCTGATCACCCGCTTACAGGCTCTGCAACTCAACGTCCACTTTACCGTGGAACAGACGGGTCGCAGCGCTGCCAACTTCATGCTGCAGTTTAACGGTACGGCCGGTGTGTGGCGTCGCGAGACCATTGAGGACGCCGGCGGATGGACCGATGACACGCTCACCGAAGATCTCGATCTGAGCATACGCGCTCAACTGAAAGGCTGGCGCATCCTCTATCTCGAGGAGATTGGTTCTCCCGCCGAACTGCCGGCGGAAATGAACGGCTTCAAATCCCAGCAATTCCGATGGATGAAGGGTGGAGCCGAAACCGCCAAGAAAATGCTGCCGGCCGTGTGGCGCTCGAGCCTCTCGCTGGCCAAAAAGGTACATGCTACGCTTCATCTGCTCGCGAGCACCGTCTTTATCTTCGTTTTTGCCCTTGGCATCCTGAGCGTGCCCTTACTATTGGCACTTCGGGCCCTTGATCTACCTGCGACCGTCTTTTCGTTTTTCATCATTGGCACCCTATCGATCGTCTGCGTGTACTACGTGGCCAATGTGACCAATCGATTTACCAATCCGGACAAGTCGCTGGCCAAAGATGTGGTCAAGTTTCTTTTTATGTTTCCGGTCTTTCTGGCCATGTCGATGGGGCTATCCCTGCACAACTCCATTGCGGTGCTTCAGGGCTATCTCGGGAGAAAATCAGCCTTCATCCGGACACCAAAATTTAACATTTACAACTTCAAAGACTCGCTTAAGAAGCGCAAGTACCTCACGGGCAAGCTGAGCTGGTCGACACTGAGTGAAGGTGCACTATGTGTGTATTTCATCTATGCGATTGTTTTGGGAATTCAGATAGATGATACATCTTTGATTCTGTTTCATATCCTGCTTGCCTTGGGCTATGGATCCATTTTCTTTTACTCGGTAAAGCATCTCAGTTTCAAATAGTCCGTCTTGAAATATTTAGTTGCAGCGGCTTGGATTGTGCTCATCTGCTGCATCGGATATTTGCCGGAGCAAAGTGACTTTCTACTGATTGGCGGTCTGTACGCTCCGCTGTTCTTTATGTATGTAGTGACGTATCGCATGTTTACGTCGCATCACGATGTGTTGTTTTTCATCTTCGTGTCGATCGCACTGAGAGCTTGTCTGCTGTTTGCCTTCCCCAACCTATCGGACGACATCTACCGCTTTCTCTGGGACGGCCACCTCGTCAACGATCAAGTCAGCCCCTACCTGTACAAGCCGTCGGAGTGGATGCTCCAAGAACCGACGAATCCCGCCTATGCGCTCTTGTTTGATCAACTGAATTCGCCGGACTACTACTCGATCTATCCGCCGGTTTGTCAATACATTTTTGTCCTCTGCGTCAAGGTCTTTCCCAATAGTCTCTTTTGGGCCACGGTACTGATGAAGGCCATTTTCCTCGTCGCAGAGATCGGCACCATCTATCTGCTGATGAAGCTGGTGCAGTCACTGGGATTTGTGTTTAAGCGAGTCCTGCTCTATGCGCTCAATCCACTGATCATCGTAGAGCTGTGCGGCAACTTACACTTTGAAGCCATCATGATTTTTGGACTGGTGGTGGGTCTGTGGTTCTTGGTACGCAAGCGATACAAGTTGATGGGCTTTTTTATGGCGATCTCCATTGGGGCCAAGCTCTTGCCCCTCCTATTTCTACCGTTCTTGCTGCGGCGACTGCGCTGGCGCTCGCTACTGATCTCGATGACGGTGCTGGCCACCACGCTGGTGCTGATGTTCGTCCCTTTCATCAGTGACGATTTGATCGCTCATGTCGGTAGCAGTGTCAACCTATACTTTCAAAAGTTTGAGTTTAATGCCAGCGTATACTATCTGCTGCGCTGGGTGGGCTTTCAATATCATGGGTACAATCCCATTCAGACCCTTGGTCCCGCCCTTTCTATGACCACTTTCTTTGTGATCATGACGATGGCATTGTGGGAAGAGAAGCTGGATCTCCACTCCTTTTTTGACTCGCTGCTTCTGGCCTTCACGACCTACCTCCTACTAGCTACAACGGTACACCCCTGGTATCTGGCGCTGCCCATCGTTTTGTCGATATTCACCTATTACCGGTATCCCATCTTCTGGTCGGGCCTCATCTGCCTTACCTACATCAACTATATGTATCCCACCTATCATGAAAACCTATGGGTGGTAGCCTTTGAGTACCTGTGTGTCTATGGTCTGCTAAGTATCGAGCTGCTGAGGATTCCGATCGCTCGGATGGTGGCCGCCGGCATCAAGTTCTTCGGCATGCGGTGGGATGACTGAGGCGACCGCCGATAGGGGGTAAAAAAAATGTGCTTCACCGGGAGGCAAAGCACATCTATAAGGTGGTCTTCTATTTATTATTTAGTAACTCCAGAGATCGTGCTCGAAGTTAAAAATAGAAGCTTTGATCTTCTCTGACTCCAACAGTCGCTGGATGCCACTATACAGATCGTCTCCGCGGAGGGAGGGATAATCCTGCAGCCGGAATCCATCGACATTAGACTCCTTGTATATGTAACTCGAGAAAATGCGCATCTCAAAGAAGTCCTCCCAAGACAATGGATTAGCATCATTGCCGGGGATGAAGACTTTGTGTCGCGCCAGGTATTCTCTTGCGTCCGGATAGTACAACCAAAACATGGGTTGCTCAAACAAGAACTCTCCCGTATTCTGATCAAGCACATCACGCACCGGAGCTAGACCCAGGATGCGCACCTTGAGGCTGGAGCTTTCTTCATCAAAAAACCAGATCTCCTTGATTCGGAAGCGCTTGATGTCTTCGTAGTTGATCTCATTCTTGACGATCGTCATCTCGTCCTCGTAAGTATCCGGATTGGTCACAAAGGCCGTGTCAACACTAAACAGCATGCCGTCCAGCTCCTCCGACGACAAGGGCGAGGTGAACTTCTCGTCCGAATAAGGCGTCATCTCTCCTGCTTCGACCGCATTGACCATGATCTCGAAAAAAGGAGCATCCGGATAGGCGAAAGGTCGATTGATCTTTTCCCGGATGTCTAGCACCCGCCAGATTCTCTTCTCCCAAAACAGATCTGCTTCCCGCACGGGATCATAGGGCAGTACAAACCGCTCCTGCATGATCCGCTTCTCCACGATATCATCCAAAGGTGTGATAATCACCTCCTCCAACTCATCGGGATCGGATGACTCCGTCACAATCTCCTCGGCGATTTGCCCATGGGACATAGCACTCAGACCGATGCCAAGCAGGAGAAGGAAAAATTTTGCCGCTTTCATGCTGCTAAAGTATTAATTAAATTACTGGATCTTGTACACCACCGATGACAGGGTCCGACCCACCGCATCGCCAGGACAATCACATTTAATGTTGTCAAATACAAAAATGTCGCCAGGTTTTGCCTTGTTGACCAGATCCTTTGTCTTCTGAACAAACTTGCCTCCTTTGTTGATGGAGGTCTCCGGATCTTGTCGCTTGGCAGCCCGGATCATGGTAAAACCACGGATGGAGCAACGAGCATCAAAATCAAACCCTTCCAACGTCGGGATCAACGCCTGCTGTGCTCTAAAGGTACCGTTGCCCATCTGACCGCCTTTCTTTCCACTCAGCGTAGGTACGGGATCAGGAATCTTCTTCACCCGAAAATCTTTAGCGACCCTAATACCAGGTGCGGCGACATTGATCTTGGCAAATTCATTTATGCGCGTCTGTTTCTTCACGTTGACGATATACGTGCCATCGGAGCCTCGCTTGATCGTACCTTCACCACCGCCAGACATACTGACCTGAAGGGCATTACTCGATACCCCAGCTGCCGAAATCTCGACAGGATTATCTACACCGATATAGAAGACATTCATCTTGGTAGCAGAAACGGAGACAGAGCGCTCACCCACCTCATATTCGAAGGTTCGCTGATACGTGTCCACCTCTCCCGTCACCGGATTGGTTACTGAAATATCTGCGGTATAGGTCTTGATCCCCGCACCTCGTGCCGGTGCAGACCACTTTGCCACTCCGTTTTCGTCCGTAGGCAGATTGGCACCATTGACCCGGATGGAAACACCCGTATTAGAAGCCTGTGAAGCGGAGGCACTCAGAAAGACTTCCGTCTCAAAGCTCTCTCCGTTGATCACGTAAGACTTTCTAGGCGCGGAGACGACCGTGAATTTGTCCAGCACGATCTCTTCACCCCCTACCTTGCCCATAAGATAGTTGAGTACGGCCGCTTCCGTTGCTTTGGCGTCGTTCTTAAACTTGCTGAAGATCGGCAATGTGGCTGCCAAAGGCATTTGTCGGAAGTTGTATGCCTCCCAGGAGCCATGCTTTTTCTTCTTCTTCGACTTGCGCCAAGTCTCGTCATCAATCATGAGCGCAATCTCCTGCTCAAATGTGGCCTTATCCGCGGAGTCAACGAGTTCGAGAAACTTCTCTCGATATTCCAGGATCTTGTCTTTGAGCTCTACGCCCTTTCCTTCATCCACCAACAGTCTCGTGGTTACGTCTTTATCTTTCTTGCCTTTCAGCTCCTCGATGCCTTGTACGACGATATAATCGCCTTCGTCTACGGCTCCGCTGTTGTCTCCGGCCTCATCGATCATCTGCTCGACGATACCGTCGATATAATCTGAAAGTTCCTTGCTGTATTGGCGAGCGGGATCTACCCGTTCGGCGTACACCTCAAGCTCCTTCTTCTTCTTGGCTCGCTCCTTAATGATGCTAGGTAGTTGGCTGTTGGCCTCGTCCAGCGAATGGTTGGAGGACGTCAGACCTGTGTCTACCACTTTGAAGGCATTGAAGATCTCAGCGGAGACATTCAAGGCTAACAAAGCGGTCAACACCAAGTACATGATATTGATCATCAACTGGCGAGGTTCCTTAGGAATTGCCATGTTATTGCTTTTTAAGTTAGTTCACTAATATGGAATGAGTCTCCTTAGATCTCCCTTCTGGCACCGACGGGATTGGCCATTGCATCCAGCATGTTGCCGTATACGTTGTTTAGTGATCCCAAGTTGCGATTCAGGGTAGAAATGTGCTCTCGATATTCCTTGGTGTCGTCGACCGTGTCGGTCAGCTCAGCCATGGCTTCGTTGAGCTTAGTGTAGAAGTTGTTCATGGTCTTGACCTGCTGGGCCGTGCCACTGAAGTCAACTTCTTGGAGCGCCCGTAGCGAACCTAAATTCTTTGACATCCCTCTGAGTTCGTCCAGCATGCCATTAAGCTGTGATTCAACTTTCTCGCCATCAAGCTGACGTACTTTTGAAGCACCATTGCTTGCCTTGGCAGTAAGGGGAGAAAGGTTGGCTTGGTAGTCACCTAGCCCCGGGTAAAGCTTGTCCCAGTAGTAATCTTTTTCGGGTGGGAGTAAACCTAAAATCAGGAATAGAAATGCCTCTGTCACCAGGCCAATGGTAATAGCCAGACCGCCCCAGGGCTCGCTGTTGATCTTGCCCAGGGCCCCGATCATCACAAGGGAGGCGCCAACGCCGATGATCAGGTTTTTCAGGTATTTAAACCAATTATTCTTATAGAAAGCCATCGTAAAACCGTTTAAAGAATTAATAATAAAAGAAAACCAATATCTATTACGTAAATAGTATTCAACTTAGTGTACTGACCGAGAATGGTTTTCTATGATCGGAGGCGCGCAAACGACTCCAGCTGAAGTAGTTACTTCTGACCTGGGCTCAGCACGCTTAGTCTAATCCGGGATGTGTACGGATTTGTCGCTAGACGGGTCTTATTTGAAGTCTCCGATGGATCTGCCTTGGAAGGGCAAGACACACCTAAAACCAACATACGATTTGGTGGTATCTTGGTATTCCCAATGTCGGGTACCCACTTGTAGGAAGTAAGCGATGTCCTTCCAGGAGCCACCACGGATTACCTTCCGCTTGTAGGTCTCAGGATCGTCCTCGAGAGCTTCGTATTGCAGATCAGGATTGAGGTCGTGTACAAAGGAATAGGCATTTTCAACGAAGGCACTACTCGTCCATTCTGACACGTTGCCGGCCATGTTGTAGAGGCCGTAGTCATTGGGATAGTAGGCATCTGCCTTTACGGTGTACTGACCACCATCCTCCGGATAATTGCCCCGACCAGGCTTAAAATTGGCCAGTAGACAGCCCTTGGCATTGCGTACGTAGGGATCTCCCCATGGATACATGGCATGCTCGTGACCGCCACGTGCGGCATACTCCCACTCCGCTTCGGTCGGCAGCCGAAACTTATCGTTGAAGGAATTCTCTTTGAAAGAATTCCAGTACATACTCCGCCAGTTGCAGAAGGCGGTGGCTTGGTTCCAATCCACACCCACTACCGGATAGTCGTCGTAAGCTGGGTGGGAGAAGTAGTTTTGCGCGATCGGATCGTTGTACGAATAGGCAAAGTCTCTGATCCAGCAAAGGGTGTCGGGGTAGATGTTTGTCTTCTCCGACCGGATGAAGGAATTACGTGGTGATCTTCCTCGATCTCTGGCCGCAGCCTGAAAGTCAATCCACTCATAGTTGTATACCAACTGGCTGACATCGACCTCACGCCGATTGCTAAATACGTCATCTCCCTGATAGTAGAGATCTTCTAGCGTCTCGTCCTGCCAATCCAGCTCCAGATCCCAATCGATCTTTTCATTGCCGTAGTCATCCTCAATGAAGTCACCCATCAGTACGTGGGCGATGCTGTCGCGCACCCAGTATACAAACTGACGATATTCATTGTTGGTGATTTCCGTCTCGTCCATGTAAAAACCATTGATGGAAATGGTCTTTGGTCGACGGATGTAATAGCGGCTCACATCCTCATCTCCTGAGCCCAATTGAAATGTCCCGGACTTGATGTAGACCATGCCAAAGGGCACGTCGCTACTCCACTTGGGACGATCCTGCACGCCTATCAAATCTCCGCCTGTTCGGTTGCTCCCGCATGAGGGTAAGAAGACCGAAACCACCAGCAGACTAAAGAAACATATAGCTATTCTTTTCATTGCCTTAACCGTTTGCAGCTACCTTAGAAAGAAGTTTGTAAAGTTAATTTGATTCGAGTAATATTCAAATCAGTCAAAATATGACTCTAATGCGGGATATGCTACAGACTGCTAACGTCAAGAACCTTGCCAATATTATGCTACGCTAGCATTTTAAAGTCGACCAGGGGGGCCCTAGTACCGGGGGTTGTAGATGACCCTTTCTGGACGCCCGATACCCACCGGCTTATTGAGATTGTACTGTACCGTAAACTCATGCGTGCCTCCGCTGTAGGATGCCAACGCAGACAGGGTGATGTCGTACGCGTAGCTGACTCTCAGGTTGTTGTTGATGCGGGCACCGCCGAAAATCGCCAAGGCGTCAATCGTATTGGCGCTGTATCCCCGGAAGACCAGGCCGCCAAAATACAGGTCCTGAAACTCTACCCGGGCCGCCAGGTCCAGTTGCGTCTGGATGGCATCAGTCTTGGCAAAAACGGAGGGATACAGAGAGATCTCCTCGCTGAAGTGGTAGGCATATTCTACAAAGGCATTGAAGCTCCGCTGCAGGGTGAGTGAAGTCTCCTCTTCAGTATTGAGGGTGATGGTGTTGCCCAGCATCTGATCGACCGCAATGCCCACCTCCAAGAAATCATTGGCGAAGTATGCCCCCAGAGAAGCAGTAGGTCCTAGCCCGGTGCCTGTCACATTGGCCAGTGTGGGATCATTGTGCAAGATCGTGGGACCCTCATAGAATCCGTCCGGGGTACGTAGTAAGCTACCATCTAGCTTTTGCTGGAGTACACCAGCGGCCAGGCCCACGGAAAACAAACCGAGGTTGGTCTCCATCACATAATTGAAAGATGCCTGGAACCCGAGACTCTCCTGGGTACCGATAGCATCGTGATAGAACTTGACTCCCACACCCCCATTGGCAATGTAGAGGGGCACATGTGCGGTGATATACTGCGTCTTAGGAGCGCCGGCTAGCTCCTCCCATTGCGACTTGATGACGCCGGTAGCCGAGAGCGATGCATCCATACCACCGTACGCGGGATTTAGATTATACTTGTCCAACATGTTCATGGTCAGCTGAGGCAGCTGCTGTGCAGAGACCTCAAGCATGCCCGCTGCCGCAAGCATGATGATCACAAAGAGCCTAGTAGAGTTTCGCATTAAATCTTGTGGTTAATTCTAGTGTCTTTGGTCCGCATACTTCGTTGCAAAGCCTCGCCATAGCTACGGCTATGTCTGTGTTTCGCGCCTCGTCTGGGAACAAGTTCTTATTAGAATTATGCAACATATCTAATGTCTTTGGTCCGCATACTTCGTTGCAAAGCCTCGCCGTAGCGACGGCTATGTCTGTGTTTCGCGCCTCGTCTGCAAACAAAATCCTAGTAGTAATTATTCAACATATCTAATGCGAAGAGCTACTACGGTACTTGTGTCGGAAGAACATAGTCGCGAAGTCAATGATCGGGATTTCTTTCGGTATTGTCAACATGAATCGAAGGGCCTCGCTACGCCGTCTCCAAGATCAGTCCGTCATATGCCAATGTAACGTTTTCGGGCAAGGTGCGGGAAATCTCCCGGTGCAGGCCCATCTGGTGACTCACATGTAGCAGGTAGGTCATCTGGGCGCCAATCTTACTCGCCGTCTCGATCGCCTCGCTGAGATTAAAATGTGCGTGATGGGCGCGGTGGTGCAAGGCATTGAGCGTGACCATGGGACAACCCGCAATCAGGGCTAGCGTCTCTGAGGGTATCTCATTCGCGTCGGTGATGTAGGTGAAGTCCCCGATCCGAAAGGCCAGGACGGACATGCCGCCATGCCCGACGACCAGTGGAAGCACCTCACAACCCGCGACAGTAAAAGGAACATAGGGCTCGATCTCCACCAGATCTATGCTCGGCGCACCGGGATATTTCTGCTCGGAGAAAATGTAGGCAAATCTACGCGTGAGATCAGCCGCCACTCGAGGCAGGGTGTATACCTTGAGTGGCGCTCGCTGCATGAAGTTGAAAGGTCTGATATCATCAATGCCGGCGACATGGTCATTGTGCTCGTGCGTGATCAAGACGGCATCCAGCCTGGTGGCTCCCACGGCCAGCATCTGCTGTCGAAAGTCCGGGCCGACATCGATCGCCATATTGACATCCCGGATACGCAAGAAGACGCCCGAGCGCAGCCGCTTGTCCCTGGGGTCTTCGGACAGGCACACATCACACTGGCATCCGATGACAGGTACTCCCTGTGACGTGCCCGTACCGACAAAATGAATAGTCAAGAACCGGTGGTAGCGTTTTGGGGGGCTTGGTGCCTTTGTAAATAGGTCAGTGATTTCTCATCCAGTGTTGCCTCGCTCAGGTCCATTCTCTGGAGGATCTCCAGCATGGTTTGCACACGCCCATCCGTATCGAAAAACTTATTTATTACGACTATCTTTCGATCTTCAACAATGCAGTAGCCCGATTGAAAACTCCCCCGCTCATAGCGAACGACATATCCCAACTCCTCGAAAATCGCCTCCAATCTCTGTACCGTTCTTCTGGTGTGATGGCTCATGGATCTCTCCTTTTTTCTGCACGCTTCGGCGTCTTCCAAAGGTAGAACAATCTGCCAGAATTGGATTCATATGACAAAAAAATATATGTCCTTACTCTTGTTTGCCTTGGTGATTAGCATCGCCCGGGCCCAGACTTTTGAGGCGGGGGCTGTGGCAGGGATCAATGCCTCTCAAGTCAACGGAGATTTTTTAGCTGGATTTGATAAACTGGGCGTTCACCTGGGCTTAAAGGTGATCGCTCACCTGACCGCAAAGAGCCAAGTAAGTGTCGAACTACTCTACAGCCAGCGGGGCAGCCGGTCCAACGCTCGGGCCTTTGAGCCCTTGAAGATCATCACCAACTACGTCGAGATCCCCATACTGTTTGGATTGAAGGACTGGCTGAGGGACGACTATTATAAGATGCGTCTTGAAGGTGGGGTCAGTGTGGGTCGTCTTTTCGACAGTCGGGTGGAGACGGTCGGAGGAGATTTGGATGTAGCGGAGTTTGCCAAGTTTGACCTTTCTCTCATCGCCGATGCCACCTTTTATGCCAAGGAGAAGTTGGGGTTTGGACTGCGGTATACCACTTCGGTCACCCCGCTTCTGGACAATGCTGCGCACCGCACTTTTCCTAGACTACGGGGATATCTGCTGACCTTTCGCACGATCGTAATGTTTTAAGTCAAATGAAACAGCGCATCGCCGTCATCGATCTAGGGACCAACACCTTTCACCTGCTCATTGTGGCGGTCGAGGGTAAGACCTTCCGTACGCTGTATCGGGACCGCCGATTTATCAAGCTTGCCTCGGACGGTATCGAGCATCTGGGTAAAGAAGCCATGGAGCGGGGGTTTGATGCCTTGCAGGAGTTTAAGGCTATCATGGATGGGTACCAAGTCGATAAAGTCAATGCCGTTGGTACGGCGGCCCTGCGCACTGCAGCCAACGGCTCTGCATTCGCCGACACCGCCGGAGCTATCCTGGGCAAGCCAGTTCAGGTGATCACGGGGGAGCAAGAAGCCACCCTAATCTACCAGGGAATCCGACAAGTATGGAGAGGGGTAGGCACCGGCCTGATCATGGATATCGGTGGGGGAAGTGTGGAATTTATCATAGCCGGCCAGGAGAGCGTCCTGTGGCAGGATAGTTTTCCGATTGGGGTGGCGGTGTTGCACCACCGATTTCATCGCCATGATCCGATCAGCTCCTCCGAGCGGTCAGCGGTGCAAGACTTCATTCATCCCTACATGCTGCAACTAAGCAGGCAGATTGAGATCCATCAGCCCGATACGCTGGTCGGAGCTTCGGGGACGTTTGATGTGCTTGCTGCCCTCGCGCTGGGAGTCACCGACCAGGCCTACGTGGAGGTCCTAGGGGGCGATATAAAAAAGTACCTGTCCTATCTCATTCGCTCCACAGCGTCCGAGCGCCGGGCGGACCCGCTGATTCCGGACTCACGTGTGGATATGATTGTGGTGGCCGCCCTGCTGGTGGAGCAGGTACTATCGATCTTGCCGGCAGACCCCATCGGCATATCGTCGTACGCGTTGAAAGAAGGGCTGCTAGATCAATATTTAGACAAGCCTAAATAATTTTTTAATACTATCGAATAATCCCATATCTTTAAGTCATGACAGATCTGCTTGATATCCTGCAGCAGGTTTGGGCGGTGCGGGCGCTGCTTGCTTCGGTCATGGTCGGTGTCATGTGCGGCATTTTGGGCTGCTTCATTGTACTGCGCAATATGGCGCTGATCGGAGACGCCCTCTCCCATGCCATCCTACCGGGCATCGTCGCGGCTTTTGTTCTTTTCGGATACTCTACCTTGGGCTTCTTCCTTGGATCCGTCGTCGCTGGTCTGGCGACGGCGGTGGGCATCACCTGGATACAGCAGAAGGTCAAGACCAAAAATGATGCAGCCATCGGCATTGTCTTTACGGCGATGTTTTCGATCGGTGTCATTGGCATTTCATGGATCAGTAAGGAGCAAGGGGTGCACCTGGATCTCAAAGATTTCTTGTTTGGCAACGTGCTGGGCGTATCCGACGAAGATTTGTACCTCACCTTTGGCATCACCCTCTATGTCATTCTCAGTGTGGTCGTCTTCTACCGCTATTTATTCATCAGCACGTTTCAACCGGTGATTGCCGAGACCATGGGCATCTCTACCCGATTGATACACTACTTCATCATGCTCTTGCTATCGTTTGCGGTCGTTGCCTCTCTGCGTACCGTGGGCGTGATTCTGGTGGTGGCTATGCTGATCACTCCGGCATCCACCGCCCTGCTATTGACTGATCAGCTCAAGCGGGTCATCTGGATATCGGCCCTCATCGGCATGATATCAGCGGTATTGGGCCTGCTGGCCGCCATCATATTTGTGACCACGCCGGGACCGGCCATGGCAGTCGTTGCCACGCTCATCTATCTGCTTGCCGCCCTACTGTCACCTAAAAAAGGATTGATCATCAATGCCATCAAGAAAAGAAGGTTGCTACGACGGATTCGCCAAGAGGACATTCTTAAGCAGTCGTTGCGACTTAATCGTGATGGGACCGTCCAGTTAGCCCAGCTCCATCAGCATTTGGAAATCGAAAAGAAGCGACTTTCCCGTTTTCTCCTCGGCATGCAAAACAAAGGGCTCGTAAAGGTCGGTGACCGAGACATCAGTCTGACGGCCAAGGGCAGAGAAGAGGCCAATCGACTGGTGCGGGCGCACCGACTATGGGAAACCTATCTGGTGGACGAGATTGGCTTGACCGAAGAACAGATTCATGCGGAGGCAGAAAAGTACGAACACCTCCTGACCGACGAGATCCTGGATGAAGTGGACGAGCGATTGGGCTTCCCCACCACTGATCCCCACGGATCTCCCATCCCCACCAAGGAAGGCAAACCGCCCCAATCGCTCTGGCATCTGGTAGTCGGTGACCAAGCCCTGATCAGCAATACCCAATCCAATGAGAGTATCGCTGCGGATCTGTGGAAACTGGGATTGCTGCCCGGCGATAGTGTGCAGCTGGCCAAACGCGATGCCGCTCGGCTGAAGATTGTCAGCGGTGACAGAGAGATCACCGTCCATAAGTCACTTGCTCAAAAGATCAATACCGAGGCGACCCAAGCCTCTATCGCAAAACAAGGTGACCCTTAAGGAGTGATTCACTCGCTGTCCTGCGACTGGGTATCTTCTTTGGTCAAACCATCAAATAAGGCATTCAGACGGTACATCTCATCCAAGGTATCATCAAGGTAGAGCGCAAACTCAGGAATGCGACGCACCTGTTTGCGAATACGTTGGCTAAACACCTGCTTTAGCCGATGATGTTGATCTTCCAACTTCAGCAGTACTGCCTGCTTGTTGTCCGTGTTGTAGACACTTAGATATATCTTGGCCAGGCTTAGATCGGGTGTCACTTGGACATTGGTGACGGTCACCAGCGCATCATCGTATATATAGTTGCCTTCTTGCTGCAGGACGGCACTGAAGTGTCGCTTCAATGTCTCCGCCACTTGCAATTGACGTTTGCTTGCCATCTTCGCTGAGATTTGTTAGTCTATAACGCATGCTTGCATCATGCGTTCCGCATCCAGGTGCAAAGATACCAATTAGCGTCAGCGAGCCACATTTGTCGTTGCAATCCTTGGCATAATCTCGTACCATTGCAGCTTTCTCGCCAAGTCACTTTTTGACACTCCATTACGATCGCAGATGACCGAATCAAGACGTATCATCTCCCTCGACCAATTTCGAGGTTTTGCCATTTTTGGGATGATACTGGTCAACTACCTGGGTCAGTTTGATTTGATGCCGCACACCTTTAAGCACCCTCGCTTTGGAATGACCTTTGCCAATGCCATCGCGCCTTATTTTCTATTTGCCGTGGGGATGGGACTGCGCATTTCCTTACGCAGGCGAATCCGCAATGAAGGACGCCGGGCTGCCTTGTGGCATGCCGTAAAGCGTTATACCATCCTGATCCTGATCGGCATCGTCTTGTACGGGCCCGACCCTGTGTGCAACATGTGGGACGCCTTGGTCGACATCGGTTTTGCTGGGCTCATCACACTCCCTGTTATTCTTCGCAGTCAGGCATTCAGACTAGTGACGGCTCTCACCTTCCTGTGCGTGTACCAACTACTCTTCGCCTATACCGGATATGGCGTCTGGACCATGGCCTACAGCATTGACGGCGGTCCCTTGGGTCCCCTCAGCTGGGCGGCCATCTTGCTCTTTGGCACGATGCAGATGGATTGGCTTCGGGCGGATGATGCACCGGCGTTTGTCCGAAAGTCTCTCTCGTTTGGGGCCGGACTTCTCTTGGTGGGGTACTTGCTTTCCCTGCTGGAGCCTGCCAGTCTTTGGCACATGTCCCAACGTAGCATGACCATGTCCTATCCGATCTTTGCATCAGGACTGAGTATACTCACCCACTTACTATTCTACGTGCTCGGTGACCTCCGCGGCATCGTTCTGCCCCACCTCTCGGTCCTGGGAGTAAATGCCCTGGCCATCTATATACTGCAGCAGGTATTGATCCAATTCTACGGGGACTACCTCCCTGACCAAGCTCCCATCTGGCAAGCACTTGCCGGATTTACCATCATCTATGCCATTTGCTACTTGGTAGCCAGGTATTTATGGCGCCAGCGGATTTTTATCAAGCTCTAAATCTTCATCCACAGGTTTGTCATTGCGCCGAGCTATGCCTGTCTTTGTAGATTTGCAATGAGTCTGAGACAGAACCAATGGTGTTTACTCCCCTCCTGGATCAAGAAATCACTTATGTCAAGGGCGTAGGGCCCACCAAGAGTCAATTGCTCCAAAAAGAGCTGGGCGTGCAGACTGTGCGAGATCTCCTCCTGGATTTTCCCATGCGCTACGAGGATCGCACCCAGTTCAAGCAAATCTCTCAAATCCAGGGTAGCAATGAGGTGGTGCAGCTGAAAGGCTATCTATCTAGTCTGGGCGTAGTAGGTAGTGGTCGAAAGAAGCGTTTGGTGGGCAACTTCACGGACCAGACGGGTTCCTTAGAGCTGGTGTGGTTCCGGAGTATCAAGTGGATGAAGGAAAACCTCAAGCTCAGGCATCCCTACATCGTGCACGGCCGAGTCTCCAAGTTTGGCCGCCGATTGAACATGGCGCATCCCGAGATTGAGGAGATCGCCCGCGGGGGCAGTCAAGCTCCCCTCACCTTTGTGCCGGTCTACCGCAGCACGGAGCGGCTGGGAGCGACGGGCCTGGACAGCCGAGGTAGACGCCGCGTCATGAAGCATCTCTTTGACATGGTGTCACCCCATGACCTTCCTGAGCATCTGCCTCCCTACCTCGTCGAAAAGCTTCGTTTTCCTTCCTACTATGAGGCCATCAAGGGCATCCATTTCCCCGCAGACAACAAGCAGCTACTTGCCGCCGAAAGAAGGCTGAAGTTTGAGGAGCTCTTTATGATGCAGATGGGCATCGTCAAGCACTACCTGGATCGTAAGCAGCATATCATCGGTCATGTCTTTGCCGAGATAGGCGCGCAGTTCAATACCTTCTACAAGGATCACCTTCCCTTTGCGCTCACGAATGCGCAGAAGAAGGTACTGCGGGAGATACGGTCCGACTTGCGATCAGGCCAGCAGATGAACCGACTGCTCCAGGGGGATGTGGGGAGTGGCAAGACGGCGGTCGCCCTGATGTCTATGCTCATCGCCATCGACAATGGGTACCAGGCGTGCCTGATGGCTCCGACAGAGATTCTCGCCCAGCAACATCTCGCCTCCATCCGGCAGCTGCTCTCCGGCTTAAAAGTCAGAACAAGTATCCTGACCGGCTCCTTTCGGGGAAAAAAGCGAGAAGAGCTGCTCAAGCTACTCCGACTCGGTGAGATACATATACTCATCGGCACCCACGCACTGATCGAAGATCGCGTCAGTTTTCACAATTTGGGCCTAGCCATCATTGACGAACAGCACCGATTTGGCGTCGCTCAACGGGCCAAACTATGGGAAAAGGGTGGCGATCACCCCCCGCATATCTTGGTTATGACCGCAACCCCCATTCCCAGGACCTTGCATATGACGGTGTACGGGGACCTCGACGTATCGGTCATCGACGAACTGCCCCCGGGCCGGAAGCCCGTGCAGACTTTTCACAAGACGGAATACTACCGTCCGAAGCTGATCAAGTTTATGAAGGACCAAATCCGGCTCGGGCGCCAGATCTACGTGGTGTATCCGCTGATCGAAGAATCGGAAACGCTCGATCTCGAAGACTTGAACAATGGATATGAAAGACTGCTGGCAGACTTTCCCAAACCTGAGTATCAGATCAGCGTCGTGCATGGCCGCATGAAGCAGGAGCAAAAGGACTTTGAGATGCAGCGCTTCGTGGAGGGAAAGACCCACATCATGGTTGCGACTACGGTCATTGAGGTGGGTGTAAACATACCAAACGCCTCCGTGATGGTCATCGAAAATAGTGAGCGCTTTGGTCTCTCGCAGCTACATCAGCTCCGGGGCCGAGTGGGTCGTGGGGCAGAGCAGTCGTACTGTATCTTGATGAGCAGCTACAAGCTGACGACGGATGGCAAGGAGCGTCTACAGACCATGGTACGGACAAACGATGGATTTGAGATCGCCGAAGTTGACCTGAAACTGCGGGGCCCGGGCAGTATGTCTGGCACCAAACAGAGCGGCCTGCCGGTGTTGAAGATTGCCAACATCATCAAGGACAACAAATTGCTGCAGGTTGCCCGGCAAATCGCCACGAGGATACTGGATAAGGACCCGCACCTCATGGCCGAGTATCACCAGCCGTTGAAAAAGTACCTACAAAAGTATGGCGAGTCGCAAGAAGACTGGAGTAAAATCAGTTGATTTGCAGTCTCCGACCTTGGTCTGCGACATCGACCCCTTGGTAGATTAATATTGGCGGGCATACACGATCCTCGATAGATTATACGTAAAGAGAAATATCATGAAAGGAAAATATAAAGCGACCGGATGTGCCAGGTTTTTCATTGCACTGCTGATCCTGGCCCCCTTGGCCTACATTGGCGCATCGTACTACAACGGACAGAATGGTCTGGAAAACGTCAAGCGGCTCATCGGATGGGATGGTTCAAAAGAGGAGGTCGACCGCAGTGATGTCGCAGATCTGCAAAAACAGTTGCAAGAGTTGAAGCGGGAAAATCGGGATCTGTCGCAAAAGTTGGCCGACTGCCAGGAAGAACAAAGCAATCTGTAACTCCCGCGTCCGAGACTCCTGTACATCATAAAGATGCACGGAGACCTTTTAGGGCAAGGACGCTTTTGTTGCCCTCCGTCCGAGTCATGGTGCCGGTCCAGATCGGAATCGTCCCTGTCAAATCGGGACATCCCAACAATTTTAGCTCGACACTTGTTTTTGTTGCTCTCAAATGGCGAATGATGTCAAAAAGGGTTTTCTTTGCGCATTCAAATTTTGCAACCCAATCATGATTCGAATCTTAGCCAATGATGGCATCGGTGAAGAAGGGAGACAAAAGCTCGTGGACGCTGGTTATGAGGTCATCACCGAGAAGGTACCACAGGATCAGCTGACAGCACATCTGCCCGACTTTGATGTGGTGATCGTACGGAGCGCCACCAAGATTCGACAGCCGCTCATCGATCAATGCCCCAGGCTGAAGATCATCGCACGTGGCGGGGTGGGACTAGACAACATCGATGTAGAGCACGCACAGTCCAAGGGCATTCTCGTGGCCAACACGCCTGCGGCCTCGTCACGATCCGTAGCTGAATTGGCTTTTGGACACATGCTCAGCCTGTCGCGATTCCTGCATCTGTCCAACCGCGAGATGCCAGAGAAAGGCGACTCCGCGTTTAAACAACTCAAGAAAGCCTATGGCGGTGGTCTGGAGATGAGCGGTAAGACGCTGGGCATACTTGGTTTCGGTCGTATTGGCCAGGAGACCGGGCGCATTGGTCTGGCACTAGGTATGCAGGTGCTACCCGTAGATCTCTACGTAGAAAGCGCCAAGCTCGACATCTCCTCGCCCCAGCTACCGGGGGTATCCGTTACGCTGGAGACGGTTTCACTGGACCAAATGCTGGCCGAAAGTGACTATATCTCTGTGCACGTACCGTTTGCCGGAGACAAGGCGCTGCTAGGAGCGGAAGAGATCGCGAAGATGAAGGATGGTGTCATTCTGGTAAATACCGCGCGGGGTGGGATCATCGGTGAGCAGGCATTGTTAGATGGATTGGACAAGGGCAAGGTTAGAGCAGCCGCACTGGACGTATTTGACAATGAGCCGGTGCCCAATGCTGCACTGCTTAATCACCCGCGCCTGTCCGTCAGTCCTCACATTGGCGCAGCCACCGTAGAAGCGCAGACCAATATCGGTATCGAGCTCGCCGACCAGATTATCGCCTACCTGGGTCAGGCTTGAGTCGGCTCTGACTATTCGTCCAGAATCTCGATCAGTGCTATCTCGAACAGCAGATGCTGATGGGGACCGACGAGATCTCGGAATCCCTCTGCACCATACCCCAGGTGAGAAGGCACCGCCACAAAGATCTTACCTCCCGATCCAATCATCGTCAAGGCCTCATTCCAGCCGTCAATGACATTGCCCACATAGAAGGTAAATGGTTTGCCGCGTCGATAGCTGGAGTCAAACAAGGCACCATCCAAAGCGTATCCATTGTAGTGCACCGATACGCGATCTCCCCATTTGGGTTTTTGACCTTCTCCCTCCGCGAGCACCTGGTGATAGAGCCCGGACGATGTGACCTGCATATCCCACGCCTGCGCTATGACCTTATCTAGTAATGCGGCCGACAGCTGGGCGGCCGTGTCCGTCGGATGCAGATCCATGAGGTGGGCAAACCGTGCCACTAGCTCATCTTCGGTGGTAGTGGTGATGTTCCAAGGTCCTTGGTCCAAGGCTTGGCGGGGAGTGTCGGGACCACAGGACATGAGATAGGTGACCTGTAGCATTACCCCAAGAAGGAGGAGGCCGAATGGTAGCCTATTTGGCTGCGCGAATTCGGGTATTCTCTTGAATCCAGCAGCCGACATGAAACGTTTCTCCCTCTTGCAAGGTGCGCTGAAATACATCCTCCCGGTTGGGCATATATTTGGCGTATCGATTGATCCATCGATTGGCCTCTTCGGTGCTTTCCGGATCAATTCTTTTGGCATAGTTCCACTTATCGATGGCTGGCCAAACCACTATCTGGCTGTCCCAGCCCCGCCCGGGACCGCACAAGGGTCCACTGGAGGCGTACAACCTGCCGATTAAGAGGTAGGGCTCGCCCCAGTTGGCTTTGAAGTTCGCCGCTTCCAGGGCAAACTTGCGGGCATTGGGGAAGCTTTTCAGGTGGGAGTAGTAGATCTTGGCCACCAGCATCAGGTATTTTGCCTTTTTCTCGTTGTCTTCGGCGCTTGCGGCCGCCTCCTGAAACTTGGCAATAGCCTCCTCATAGTCTCCATTGCGCAGCGCCTCATAAGCCAGTCGAGAGTCACTCGGAGGTGCTTCCTGCACACAGTGTCTGACGCCCGCAGCTCTAAGTACGGCCAACTGCGTATGATCATCCTCGCATCCTCCCCACTTGAGGCGTCCATAGACCTCACCAATGACCTCGCAGTTGGTCGAATCTCTGAGGTAATCTGAATAGTACTTCTGGCTATAGTAGTCACAATCGTAGAATCCTTTCACTCCTTCAAAGGCCTCCAGGCGTTGTGGCACATATTCATTGATGATCTGCCATTGTTGTCGGTTTTCGCCGCTTGCCAGGCCCTTTCGCAGTCTTGCGACAATAAGGCCCTCATACTTTTGAGCTTCCTCTAGGCTGATCTCGTCAGCAAAGTATCTTCTGACCAGGAGGTCTGTGAAAGGATTGAGGATAAAAAAGTACGCGTCCTCTCCGTCGAGATCCATGGACTTGGTGAAGAGCTGATAGATCTCGTCCTTGGTTGCCCGATTCTTGTACTTGTAGTAGAGATCAAAGGCCTTGCGGCCGGCGACATACCCCTTCTCACCATAGCACTGCTCGATCTGGCTGTAGAAGTCAAAGATTTTGTCGACATATTCCTCCCGCTTGGCCGCGTCGGTCTCTTTGGAGTAGAAGTACTCGTAAAATTTGATGCCATCACTGTAATGCGTGTTGCGCTTGCCGTCTGCCCCCGGGGCCAGCTCGTAGGCCCTTTGCCAGTAGGGAAAGGCCTGGTCAAAGCCGTCGTTTCGCAGAAAGTCCCGGTACAGGACATGCGCCGTCATGGCTTCATCCTTAAGCGGTGTATCATCAAAGGTGGAGCAAGGTCCAGTGGGCTCCGACACGGTGGTAGGTTCGGGCTGCGTAGAGATGGTAGCCGTCTCCTGACCAACCTTGGGGGAACAACCCCACGAGAGCACCAAGATCGCCATGATCCCTTTGACCCACAGGATACGCTTGTTGTGTAGCATCACATCTTCAATTAGAAGAGCTCCGCAGGATCAGATCCAAACGAAGCTCTCGTATTTCTTAAGGGGGCTTCCGGGGTTTCGTTATTGAACTCGCAATTTTGTCTTCTCTCCGATCCAACAACCGGTGCTCATCATGTCGCCTTCCTTGTGACCCCGCATGAAGGCATCATCTTTGCTCGGCCGGTTGGCGTTATAGATGCCGATCTTCCGATCTGCTTCTTCCTTGCAGGCCACGTCAATAGAGCGAGCATAAATATACTTATCCAGCGCTGCCAGGATAACGATTCGCTGGCCCCAGGCATCTCCTCCGCAGGCCTTGGCCGCCTTGGCGTAGATATCGCCGATCAGCAGGTAGGGCTGGCCCCATGCCTCCCGAAGCTCTGCTGCCTTCAGGGCGTTGGACCGCGCAGACTGGGACTTGCCCAATCTCCTGTGTTCGATCGAGGCTATATTGAAATAATACTGAGCTCGTTTGTCTGCATCTTCTTCTTGCTCCAGTGCCTCGGCGTATTTCGAAATCGCTCCCTCGTAGTCGCCTTCCTTGTACAGCCGACTAGCCACGACGCCCGGATTGTTCTTCTCAAACTCCGCCTGCATCTTAGCATTCTCCGCCGCAGCATACTCTTCGTACTGCGTCGACAGTTTCTGCAGGAAAGCGTCCTCCTTGGAGCATCCTTCCTGCAACAGCTTATTGTACACGTATTTGACCACATCGGGATCGTCCGGCTTCTCGTCATACATAGGCTCCAACTTTGACTTGAAGTAGTCGCAGTCAAAGACCTCGCTCTCGATCTCTGCAAACTTGGCCAGCATTCGAGCCTTGGATGACTCAAAATAAGCTTTGTACTGCCCACCCTCCTCGATCTTGTGATCGGCAGCCTGTATCAGACGCTCGTGAATCGTGCGCACTTCTTCGGCAGACATCTTATCGTTCTGAAACTGATACACGACGATGTTGGCAATGGGTTCAAATATGATGTACTCTACTTCGTTTTCGCTCTTGTCCAGACAAGTCTGGAAGGCGGCCAGATTCTCGCTATAGGGAGCATTGAACTCATAGAACATGTCAAATGCCTTGCGTCCATACAGTTGTCCTGCCTTTCTGGTGGCACAACCATCATCGCAGTTCTTCAGCGTGATCGCTCCAGACTCGTAGCAATGAGCTGCCTGATCGTATAGTTCGAGTATTTTTTGGGAAAGGGATGCCTTGTCACCGCCATTCTTGATCTGCTCTTTATAGATTTTGATACCATCGGTATAGTGAAAATCACGACGACCGTCGGCAGCAGGTGCAATCTCGTAGGCTTTCTGCCACTCATTGTAGGCAAGGTCAAAGTCTTTCATCTTCAATGCCGAACGATAGTTGGAGTGTGCATTCTCAGCGGTCTCTTTGTCGGGCGAACTGACCCAGGTCTCACATTGAGAAACCGCAGTCTGCGAATACACTATGCATATGAGGAAAGTAAAGAAGAGGATGTTCTTTTTACTAGCCATGACTAATTAAATTTTCGTTTTAGAAACCATAAATTGTTATTGAGGGTAACCCCTAAACTATATCTTATGAAGCTTTGCCTCACTGGGATGGAACCTCCCAGTTTGCCATATTCAATCCCTAAGTTAATAAATGAAAGTTGTCTTGAAAGCACAATGGGCAGTCCAATTCCGGCGCTTAAACCAAAATCCGTAAGCTGCTCGCCCTCATAGACGCGCGGGTCTTTACCTATGTGAAAACCAGCTCGATACTGCATTTTTTGATGGTAGTAGCGATACGACCGGGAGTCGGGTATGAATTGCGCTCCTACCGAGAAGCGGTAGGTATCCATTAATGCATCATTGCGATTTGGAGCGTTGCGGTAGTTGGACCAACCGCTCGTGGTGTAGCTCACCCCCAGCAGCCATTTATCCCCCTTGCGGTAGGTAGCTCCCAGTGACAACTGGCCTGGGTGCTTGCCCTTGTTACGATCGCCAGTGACAAACGATAGCGTATCCGTCGATGAATCGCTGATCTCGTCACCGAGACCATTGTATAGGGTACTCTTACGAGCTTCCAGTACCTCGGACACCGTGGTGAAGCTCCAGTTGGTGTTGGCAGAAAGACCGAAGGTCACCGTCTGTACGCTGCGCGGGTCATCCTTCGCTCCCTTCTCGGTCAGATCTAAGACATATTGGGCCCCAAGGCGCCAGTGGAACCCCCGATAGCTGACATCTTCGAGCGCATAATTGTGAAAGACCAGCGGTAGATCTTCTCGGGGAAGGATGATGGCTAGCTCATCCTTGATCGCTCCAAATAGGTATCCCAGATTGAGCCCAAAATAAAATTGCTTGTACTTGATCCCATTGCCCCATTGCACACTGTTGGTGCCTCCCGAGCCCTTGTACTCCCTGGTGACATTGCCAATGTCCGTCACGTTTTCTACCAGCGAGGTGAAGTGATTGACCCGGCTCCTGGGCAGGAGAGAAATGGACATGCCCCAGTTAAAGTCCGTACTGCGGCGATCCAGCAGCCGATTTACCGGATTGATCAGCGGAAAAGCCAGCGAAAAGTAATTGAGCGATCCTCCCCAGAATCTTTCATCGCGATTGTCCGTGCGTAGCCGGGTAGGTCCCGCATAGAAGCCGATCTCAAACGAGGTAGCGACCAGTGCTCCCAGCGAGGCGGGGTTGGCCAAATTGGTATAATAGGCATCGGAAAATCCTGCGGATACCCCTCCCATCGTCCGCATCATCACGAAATCTTCCGTCACCAAGTCACCCAGCCCAAAGCGGGAGTACGGCAGGTTGACGCTGTTCTGGGCGTGGACCGCCGTCAGTGCGAGGAGACCACACACTACCAAAAAGGTGTCACGTGTCTGACTCCACATTGTATTCGAGTATTTCATTAAGACCTATGAGAACCAGCTGGGGGGCAGCAAATATCTCGGTTTTGATATTATTAACAAAGAATTGGGCATCACCCCCGGTTAAGAGAATGTTAAGGTTGCCAAATTCTTTTTTATACTCATTGATAAATCCTCGTACCTCTTGTACAGCACCCGCCTCGGCCCCGGCCTGCAAGGCTGATCGAGTATCTTCACCCATGGCTATATAACGTCCCGACGGGGCCACTTGTGGCAACCGGTCCGTGAGCTGGTGCATCGCGTCCAGGCGCATCCGCACACCAGGAGAGATGTTGCCACCGCGGTAGACTCCATCTTGCGTGATTACGTCGTAGGTAATACAACTACCTGCGTCGACCACCATGCTCGACTGCTGGGGGAACAAGGACCAAGCCCCGGCGATCGATGCGATACGATCCTTGCCGAGGGTCTCCGGTGTCTTGTACGCCACTCGAAAGGGAAACTTCAAGCGGATATTGAGCTCCAGATAGTGTGGGTATGTATCAAACATGTGTTGCATCCTCTTGGAAAGATGCTTGGTGGAGGACAATATGACGTATGAAGGGCGAAACTTCTCCACCAGCCTTTCCAACGCCGGCACATGAAATCGGTCCAATATCCCCGATTGGGCGATATCCTTAGCACGAAAGCAAGCCCACTTTGTGCGGGTATTGCCGACATCAATCGCGAGTCTCCTACTCATACCAACTTTATCTTACCGGGACTCTTCGGTCATAGGGCCCGTGCCATGGACCCCCTAGATCCTGGCAGCCATTGCCGTCCCCCCGCTTGCTAATGCTTGAAGTGGCGCACGCCCGTGGTGACCATGGCAAGTCCGTGCTCGTCGCAGTAATCTATGCTATCCTTGTCTCGAATGGAGCCTCCTGGCTGGATCACCGCTCGTATACCCGCCTGATCGGCAATCTCCACGCAGTCTGGAAAGGGGAAGAAAGCGTCAGATGCCATGACCGCCCC
Organism: Saprospiraceae bacterium; assembly: GCA_965223165.1. Classification (GTDB taxonomy): domain Bacteria; phylum Bacteroidota; class Bacteroidia; order Chitinophagales; family Saprospiraceae; genus JABDMH01. The sequence goes on from CBDCVQ010000007.1 coordinate 133,105, forward strand.
CTCCAGATCAAATCCAAAGTGCCGTGCCTTGACAATGGCCTGCTTGAGTGCATCCACCCTCGAAGTCTGACCACATCCCATGCCCACCAGTTGTCTGTTCTTGGCCAGCACAATGGTATTGGACTTCAAGTGCTTCACACACTTGTTGGCAAACAGCAGGTCACGTACCTGGTCCGCCGTCGGTTTCTGCTTGGTGACCGCCGTGAGATCCTCCGCCCCCTCGCTGCTGGCGTCCGCGTCTTGTGCGATGACGCCATTGAGCAGACTTTTAAACTGTTGGTCCGGTTGAGTCCAGTGCTTGATCCGTAGTAGAATGCGCTTTTTCTTCTTCTGGAGCAGTGTGAGGGCTTCTTCACTGAATGCCGGAGCAATTAAGACCTCGTAAAAGATTTGGTTGATCTCTTCTGCGGTAGCAAGATCAACGGTGGTGTTGCTAATGAGAATGCCACCAAAGGCGGAGATGTTGTCCCCTGCCAGCGCGTCTTTCCAGGCCTGCTGGACGGTATCACGTACGGCGACACCGCAGGCATTGGTATGCTTCAGGATGGCAAAAGCGGGAGGACCATCCTTAAACTCGTGCATGATCGAAACGGCGGCATCCACATCTACTAAATTGTTGTAGGACAGGGCCTTGCCGCCCAACTTTTCAAACATCTGCTCCAGATCTCCAAAGAAGACCCCCGATTGATGCGGATTTTCACCGTAGCGGAGAGCCTGAGCAGTGCTAATGCTCTTTTTGAAAACGGGCTCCTCATGTCCTGTCTGAAAATAGTTGAAGATGGCCGTATCGTAATGGGAAGACACTTGAAACGCTCGCCGGGCAAACTCCCTTCGATCCTCCATCGTACTGTAGCCCGCCTTCTCGTCAAGCATCGACTCCAAGAGGCTGTACTCATGCTTGGAGGCCACCACTACCACGTCCTTGTAGTTCTTGGCAGCCGCTCGAATCAATGAGATACCGCCGATATCAATCTTCTCGATGATTGTAGCTTCCTCTGTCGTCTGTGCTACGGTAGCTTCAAAGGGATAGAGATCCACAATAACCAAGTCAATCGCTGGGATGTCAAAATCCTCCAATTGGCTGAGATGATCATTTTCCCGGCGCGCCAGAATGCCTCCAAACACCTTGGGATGCAGTGTCTTGACTCTCCCACTTAAGATCGAAGGATAGCTGGTCAGATCTTCGACCGTTTCGACGGGCACCTCTTGGGCTTCGATATACTTCTGGGTACCCCCCGTGGAGTAAATGGTAATATCCAGAGCTTCCAGTTTCTTGACTATTTGCTCCAGTCCCTCCTTGTGATAGACGGAAATGAGTGCTGTTTTGATCTTCTTCATGCTCGATTGATAGTAGCCGACAGATTGAAGGCCTCAAAGGTAGCAATTGAGGGAGGTATTTTGATGCAGAATACGCAGTCAAATTGCGGTTTTCCACATATATCTCCTTGAAACTTTCCGGGAGCGCCGAGCACAAATTCAGGCCACGCATGGCCCTGGCGATCGCCACAGGCTATTCCATGCCCAGCTCTTGCTGCAAGGGAGGTGCCTCAGATTTCTTTTCTGGTCTCAGCTGCAAGATATTGCCCATGGAGTAGCAGACCCGACACCGCGGTTCATACAGGTCCCTCTCCCCTACCACCACCTGCTCTTGGTCGGTGCTTAGCCGATAGGAGTGCGTGGCCAGATTGCCGCAATGGTGGCAAATCGCATGGACTTTGGTGATATATTCGGCTACCGCCAATAGATCCGGCATGGGGCCAAAGGGTTTGCCCCGATAATCCATATCCAGTCCCGCCACAATCACTCGTATGCCTCGCAAGGCCAGCCGCTCGCACACCGCTGTCAGTTGATCATCGAAAAACTGCCCCTCATCGATCCCGATGACCTGCACCTCGGGCTCTACCTTAAGTATGTCGGTGGACTGCTGCACGGGCATGGAGACGAGCGCATTGTCGTCATGCGACACGACCATCTTCTCGTCATATCGCACGTCATTGCTGGGCTTGAAGACGGCTACCACCTGGTCAGCAATCTTGGCGCGCTTTAGCCTGCGGATCAGTTCCTCGGTTTTGCCAGAAAACATTGAACCGCATATGACTTCGATCCATCCACTTCTTTGTCCCTTGAAATGCGGCTCCAAAAACATAGCTTGCTCTAGCCTAACCTACTGATATTGTGTTATTTTTAGATCCCAAGCAGTTTGCATATATCGTCTGGAGAGAAAATGGCAATTCAAAGATACCATAAGCCCGACAATATTTGCGTTAAGTAGTGAAACTCACATACCTATGGCTCCCGAGCGGATATCCTCTTTACTAAGCAAGATTCAGATCGTGCTATCTACTGAAAATCAAGTAAGTCGGCTGGAGAAAGAGCTGGTCAAGGATTACTTGCGTGAACTATTTGTGCTGATAGATGAGATGCCCGAGCAGGGCCAATTCCGAAGCCACTACTTTCCGCCCGTGGTGGATGAGCCAGCCGAAACATTGACGCCCAAGGAACCTCATCCGGAGGTGGCTACCACCAAAGACACGACTCCTCCACCCATGGACGACCCCCCCAGCGCCGAGCTCCCTAGACGTGAAGAGCAAGAGGCCGAACCGGTCCTCATCTCGGCAGAGGCGGCGACCGAGGGGCCTGCCGTCAGCGCCAAAGAAGAAAAGCAGAATGGATTCGCGCAGCCGACCTTTGACAAGGAGGAGACGGTGACAGAGATGATCACCGCTCGTGTCCCCACTCCGCCGAAATATCGCGCGATTTTTGAAGTGCAAACTAGCAACGAGATATCCGATGTCCTGAGCCGCTCACCCATTGCCGATCTCAATCAAGCCTTCAGCATCAATGATAAGTTGATCATCGTAAACGAACTCTTTGGCGGTGAGCAGGAAAGTTTTCAGGACACCATCGACATCCTAAATCGCAAATACAGTTTTGACGAGGCTAAGACCCACCTGCTCCGATATGTCATCGATAAATATGGTTGGCTGGACGAAGAAAAGGTAGAGCGGGCACGCGAATTCGTTAGATTGGTCGAGAGAAGATACTTGGGCTAGTAGAGTTTCGCATTAGATATGTTGAATAATTCTAATAGGATTTTGTTCGTAGACGAGGCGCGAAACATAGACATAGCCGTAGCTATGGCGAGGCTTTGCAACGAAGTATGCGGACCAAAGACATTAGAATTAGCTACAAGATTTAATGCGAAACTCTACTAGTGTTTCAATTGATAAATAAGTGTACGATCTGGCTGAACTATTTTGCGCCTGATCGAAGAAGCCAAACCGCACATAGCCCACGCTCTGTATGGCTTTGGAGGATGAAGATCAGGTGCAGAAGAATCAGCCAGGGTGTGTAGTTATTTGTCAGACGAAACACTAAGGATACATACAATGTCATCAATTCGGCCAACGCGTTTCTACCAGAGTCTACGCTTCCCGACGATCGTACTGGCGATACTCTGGATGATCCAGGGCTTTCAGCAGCTTACGGGACTGGGACTCGGATGGCTGGGCGTTTATCCTCGGCACCCCTCTGGCATTAAGGGGATCTTTACCTCTCCATTTATCCACAGTCAGGACTGGATGCATCTGATCAACAACTCTGTGCCGCTGTTTGTCAGCACGGCCATGATTCTATTCTTTTTTCGCCGGGTGGCGTACAAGGCGATATTCCTGATCTACCTGCTGACCGGGCTAGGTGTTTGGCTATTCGGGCGAACGGTGTTGCACATCGGGGCCAGTGGCGTCGTCTACGGCTTAGTAGCCTTCATATTTTGGAATGGTATTTTTCGCCGCAATCTGAGGTCCATTGTCCTGGCACTGATCATCCTCTTGCTGTACAGTGGGATGTTTCTCGGGGTCCTGCCCAATCAGCCCGGTATCTCGTGGGAGAGTCACCTCATAGGGGCGCTGGTCGGTATCCTGGTATCTTACGTATTTAGAAACGAAATCGAGGAAGACGAAGAAGTACATCCTCCCATACACCTGGTAGAAGAACACGATCCGGAGTTCTTTCTCGATCGATCTACCTTTGAAAGGACAAAAAGAGAGCGCCGAGACGGCAGCTCGGACTGGTTCTCCAACTCTACTTTTTGAGTGCCGAAAGCTGCTCTGAGGCTTTACGTACACTACCGGCCTTCAACAGCCAGTCTCTGGCCTCGTCATATTCCAACAAAAACTGATGCATCAGCATCTTCGTGCCCCGATCCTTGAGCTTATCGTTGGACAGCGCCATGTCGACCATGCGATTGTCCCTCACCCGGCCCAATTGAATCATGACGGCGGTGCTGATCATGTTCAAGATCAGTTTTTGCGCCGTACCAGACTTCATGCGGGTGCTACCGGTCACAAACTCCGGACCTACGACCGCCAGGATGGGATAGTCTGCATACTGCAGGATCGGCGATCCCGGATTGCAAGTGATGCATCCGGTGGCGATGCCTTTTTGCTGACAGTCCTTCAATCCGTGGACGACATAGGGTGTGGTCCCCGACGAGGCAATGCCCAAGACCACATCGCCCGGGTTAATGTGATAGTGGGAAAGATCTTTGTAGGCCTGGGTTATATCGTCTTCGGCATGCTCGACCGACTTTCGCAAGGCCCCGTCTCCCCCGGCAATCAGGCCGATCACCCAGTCATCCGGTACCCCGTAGGTGGGTGGACACTCAGAGGCATCCAATACGCCCAAGCGACCACTAGTGCCGGCACCAATATAAAAGAGACGCCCCCCTTCTCGCATCCTTGCGACGGTCTCCACTACCAGAGCCTCGATCTGCGGAATGGCCTGGGCCACAGCGTCGGCGACCAGTTGGTCTTCGCGGTTGATGCCCTGCAGCAACTCAAGGACCGGCATTTTCTCGAGGTGCCTATAGCGGGACGGACTCTCCGTGATTTTTTTCATGCGGCCAAAGATACATCGGGCGGACCGCTTAGTCCAATGTGGAGGCCGAAAGCAATTGAGGATCTATCCGGGCTGGTCGAGAGGTCAACCAAAGTCCAATAAAAGTGAACAGCCCGTTGACAATAATGTGCTCGAAGCTGAACTTGTATCCCCAAAGCAAAGTGTCCGAATATGTGTCCAGCACAAAGGTGAGCAGGGGCGCAACGACACAAACCACGGGCACCCAGCGATCTTGCACGTGCCTTTGGATGTAGAAGCCAAACGCATACAGTCCCAAGAGGGGACCATAGGTGTAGCCCGCAATCTTGAATAGGGCAGAGATCACCGTCTGATCATTCATATACCACAGCATCATAATGAGTAGGAAAAGAATGCCGGAGAATCCCAGGTGAACCAGCAGGCGGGTCCGTCGCGTACCATTCTCAGAAGACTCCTTCTTTTCAAAGCCCAGAAAATCAATGCAAAATGAGGTGGTGAGGGAGGTGAGGGCCGAATCGGCACTGGAATAGGCCGCGGCGATCAAGCCAATGATGAAGACAATGCCGATGGCAGGACTCAAGTGTTGCAGCGCGATCGTCGGATAGAGAAGATCCGTAGCGGTTCGAGCCTCTCCATTGACCAATCGGGTGGGCACCTCGATGCCTTGCTGGGATGCATATATGTACAAGAGCGCCCCCATGGACAAAAACAGGAGATTGGCCAGGATGAGGATCGTGCTGAGAGACATCATGTTCTTCTGGGCATCTCTGATGTTGCGACAGCTGAGGTTTTTTTGCATCATGTCTTGATCCAAGCCCGTCATCACGATGGTGATAAACATGCCGGCAAAAAATTGCTTGAAGAAGTTTTTCGAGTCCGACCATCCGCCGGAAAAAAACCAGGTCTTGCTGTACTCACTTTCGCGAATCGCCTGTACCGTCTCCAAAAGGCTGAAGTCAAGACTCTTGGCAATGAAAACCATCGTGGCAATCACGGCAAACAGCATTGAGGCTGTCTGCAAGGTGTCTGTCCACACGATCGTCTTGATGCCTCCGCGAAAGGTATAGATCCAAATGAGGGCGATAGTGATCAGCACCGTGACGGCAAAGGGAACGCCTAAGGCATCCATCATGAACTGCTGCAGTACGATCGAGACCAAAAACAATCGAAGAGACGCTCCGAGCGAGCGAGAAAGCAGGAAGTAGGCCGCTCCGGTCTTGTAGGAGTTGTCGCCAAATCGTCGCTCGAGGTATGTGTAAATCGACGTGAGGCGCAATCGATAGTACATGGGCATCAAGACGAAGGCAACCACGACATAGCCAAAGAAGTATCCGATGACCAGCTCCATGTAGGAGAATTGCCTGCTGACGACTTCGCCCGGCACCGATATGAACGTCACTCCCGAGAGCGAAGCTCCGATCATGCCAAAGGCGACCACATACCAAGGACTTTTGCGTCCACCCACAAAGAAGTCTTCATTTTTGGACCCTCTCGATGTGATGTAGGATATACCCATCAAAAACAAGAAGTAGACGGCAATGATCGCCAAGATCAGACTAGGTGAAATTCCATTCATATGTGTGGCCTTTGCAAATGCTCAAACGTCGAGAGGGCTTAGTCGCTAAAGTACATGATTGGTAAAGAAGTGGAGACCGGCTGGGGGAAGAAAGAGAGCCAGCGAGGCTTGCAACCAAGCCTGAATGCTACTCCTGCAGTTTGTTGCCGTATAGCAGATCACCCGCATCGCCCAGCCCGGGCACGATATACGATCTGGCCGTCAGCTCCTCATCCACCGCACCAAGCCACATGTGCACATCTGGAAATCTTCTACGTACATAGTTGACGCCCGATGTGGCGGCGATAATCGACACAAAATGAATCTCCTTCGGTTGGCCATACTGATCCAATATCTTCATGGCCGCCTCCAAGGAGGCGCCCGTGGCCAGCATAGGGTCTGCCAAGATCAGCACACGATCCTTGAGATCAGGACAGGTTACATATTCCAGCTTGATTTCAAATGTACCATCTTTGTGATGCTTGCGATAGGCCGAGATGAAAGCATTGTCCGCTTGATCAAAAAAGCCCAATAATCCATGATGCAGCGGCAATCCAGCCCGTAGAATACTGGCCAACACAATATGCTCATCGAGCACAGGGGTGGAGGCAACGCCGAGCGGCGTCTCATGATCGACGATCTTGTAGCGCAGCTTTTTCGAAATCTCATAGGCGAAAATCTCACCTAGTCGCTCGGTATTGCGCCGAAACCGCATACGATCACCCTGAATCTTCACATCGCGTAGCTCCGCGATGAACTGATTAGCCAGGCTGTGTTGCTCGCTTAGGACGAAGTACATGATGTGATTAAGAGCTGGGGGGTAAATATAATCTTATGCCCTGACTATTGATATTCGTTTCGCGCAGGAGACCTTTCTGCCGAAATAGCGGCGTCAAGATTGCAAAATCACCTCATTTACCCTATCTTAAAATTCGCACTTATGATAAGAGTGATTCCCAACATAATCATAGCCTTTGTGCTGATGTGCTGGTGCACCACAGCTTGGAGCCAGTATACCATCCTGCCCAAGCCGATTGGTGAGGAATCGCTGGTGTATGAGACGGAGAAAACGGTCGATATCAGAGTGCATTCCAATGGCCTTTCATTCGGTTACACCGTGGCCGATATTGAGACCTGGTACAAGACGAGCTACCGCTATTTTGACATTGGCTCCTTGAAGAATCCGAAGGAGTACTCACAGAATTTCAAATTCTTTAATACCGGTTTCTTTCGAGAATCTTCCAAACCCTTCATCTACGGCAAGCAGAATCGACTGTATGCCCTCCGAGCCGGTATCGGCAAGAAGCGGCTCTACTCCGAAAAGGCACGTCGCAAGAGCGTGGTAGTAGGTGTCACCTATGAGGGTGGCTTTACCCTGGGTATCCTCAAGCCCTACTATCTCAAGCTGCGGCGATTTGTAGATGGCGGCGCGGAAAGCACCATCTCCGTGGAGAAGTATTCGGATGAAAATGCGGACATCTTCCTGGACGAGACTAGCATCTTTGGGGGTGCGGAGTTTCGACACGGCCTGGACGAGCTAAAGATCAAGCCGGGTTTTCACGGAAAAGTGGGCACAAACTTCTCCTGGGGAAACGACGATGCCTTTGTCAAGGCGATCGAAGTCGGTGTCATGCTGGACGTCTTCCTGAGCAGGGTCCCCATCATGATCGTGGAGGAGAACAAACCTTACTTCTTCAACGTTTACTTAACTTTGCAGTTGGGTAAGAGATCCTAGCAGACAAGAGAAAGTTTCCAAAGTAAGATGATCGACCTGCCTGTTGTTGAGGGTAAGAGGCCTCGTAGACCGAAATGGCTAAGAGTGAAGCTGCCAATAGGCGAGAAATATCGGCATGTGCGTCGTTTGGTCGACACCTACGATCTGCACACGATCTGCCAGAGCGGCAACTGCCCCAACATGGGCGAATGCTGGGGAGCTGGCACGGCGACCTTTATGATCCTGGGCAATACATGCACCCGATCCTGTTCGTTCTGCGCGGTCAAGACGGGCCGACCACCGGCATACGACACCGATGAGCCGCGCAGGGTGGCGGAGGCGATCCGATTGATGCAGGTCAAGCATGCCGTGATTACGTCTGTCAATCGAGACGAGCTCAAAGATCGCGGAGCTGAGATCTGGTATCAAACCGTTCGTGCCACGAAGGAGCTTTGTCCCGAGACGACCATCGAAACGCTGATCCCCGATGTCAAAGCCCACTGGCCGGCATTACAACACATGATCAGTGGAGGCCAGGAAGTAGTGTCACACAACATGGAGACGGTCGAAAGATTATATCGCCAAGTCAGACCGCAGGCCAACTATGGCCGGAGTCTGGAACAGATAAAAAGAACTAAGGCCCACGGCAAGCGCACCAAATCAGGGATCATGGTAGGCCTGGGCGAAACGCCCGAGGAGGTGCTACAGGTGATGGATGATCTGAGAGCACATGACTGCGATGTGCTCACCATCGGGCAGTACCTACAACCCACGAAAATGCATCTGGAGATTGCAGAATATGTGCATCCCGATCAGTTTGCCGCCTATCGCGAAGAGGGTCTATCACGGGGTTTTGACTTTGTGGAAAGTGGTCCGCTCGTGCGATCATCCTATCACGCGGAGCGACACCTGTGATCATTCGTTGCGAATGTACTCCAGCGCCTGAGCAGCAATGGCCGACCAGCGTTCAGCGTCCTTCCAGGAGATCATATACCAATTGTAGAGCGGGGCTTTATTCTTGAATGGACTCAGGTGCTTGACAACCGAGATACCATGGACACCTAAGTCGGCGTCTCGGCCCAGCTTTGCCCCCAGCTCCCCATCATGATAGAAGAGGAACACCTTTTTGCCGTACTTCAAGCCGGGTGAAGCCATCATTTTGCCTGCCACCACACCATCCTCCTCGATGAGTTGATCGCAGATTTGCTCAAACCTTGTCCGGGCATCATTCATGACGACTAATTTAGGCGATACATTTTGCCTGGCAAGGCCCGGATCGCCCCTTTAAACTCGAGGGCCAACAGCAAGGAGGCAATCTGACTGGCAGATACGTCCAGCTCGTTGTAGATACGATCTATACTGATCTGCTCTGCACCCTCCAAGAGGTGGCAGATCAATTGCTCTTCCTCTGACAAGTCTTGAAACAGGGACGTCTGCACTTGGGCCGGGCTAGCCTTAAGATCCCAGTGCATGATGGTGGCTAGCTCCTCCCCGCTTTCCAGGAGCTGCGCTACGTTGTTTTTGATCAGTAGATTGCAGCCACGACTCCATCGATCGCCGACCTTACCCGGTAGCGCAAAAACATCTTTATGGTAGCCCGAGGCCAGATCTGCGGTGATCATCGATCCTCCGCGCACATCTGATTCGACGACGACCAGTGCATCACAGAGACCCGCAATCACGCGATTGCGCATGGGAAAATTCTCCCGATCGGGCCCCGTGCCATGGCCAAATTCTGTCAGCAGCCCTCCTCTCGACATCATATCCCTGGCCGTCTTCCGATGTGCGGCCGGGTATACCACGTCCAGTCCGCTACCCAGTACACCGACCGTAGCCATAGCTCTAGACAGGGACCGACGGTGTGCCGTAATGTCAATACCATAAGCCAAGCCACTGACGACCAACACATCCAGTGCAGCCAGGGCGTCCACCAACTTCTCGCACTGACTTATGCCATAGGATGTGGGATTCCTAGTGCCGACGATAGCCACCGTCCGTGCGTGATTGAGGTCCGCCTGACCCTGGTGATATAGGATGACGGGAGCGTCCTTGATCCGCTTCAGTCTAAACGGATACTCCTTGTCCAGGTAGAAGAAAGCTTTGATCCCATGCTTCTCTATGAAGGTCAATTCCGACTCGGCTTCCTCAAAGGTCTGGTGGCGAACAATGCTAGCGGCCATCGCTGGACCGACCCCTGGTATCTTCAATAGGTGGGATTTCTTTTGTTCAAAGACGGCACGCGCACCGCCACAATAACTCACTAGATTCTTGGCAGTCACCGCTCCAACCATGGGTATATGGGTGATGGCGATCTTGTGCAGCAAGTCTTCTGCAGCATGCATGGCGGGGTGGGTCTTTAGTGAGAAAGCGGCATAATATAGAAATTATCGACTAGATTTGACGGCAAGCAACCTAGCATGGCAAAGTCTAAGAAGTACTATGTAGTTTGGGAGGGTGACAGACCAGGGATCTACAGCTCGTGGTCGGAATGCAAGGCCCAGATTGCGGGATATCCGGGTGCCAAGTACAAGGCGTTCAAGACGAGACCGGAAGCCGAGCGGGCATATAAGAGCAGCTTTGCTGACCACATCCAGCACAAAGCTCCCAGGGTACTGCCCGAGCGCAATCTGGAGGGAGTGATCTGGAAGAGCATCTCGGTCGATGCTGCCTGCAGCGGCAACCCCGGGATCATGGAGTACCGCGGCGTAGACACTAGGACCAAGGAGGAGATCTTTCGACAGGGCCCCTACAAGTACGGCACAAACAACATTGGCGAGTTTTTGGGTTTGGTGCATGCACTGGCTCTGTTAAAGCGGGAGGGCAAGCACGACCTTCCCGTCTACTCAGATTCTCGCACGGCCATGGCTTGGCTGCGAAATAAGAAGGTCAAGACGACGCTCAAGAAGAATCGCTACAATGCCAAGCTCTTCGACATGATGGACCGCGCTATCCGCTGGTTGGAGAGCAATTCCTACGAAAATCCGGTGCACAAATGGAACACAAAGGCCTGGGGAGAAATACCGGCTGACTTTGGCAGAAAATAATCAACTAAACCTCATCGGGTAGCTCACCTCGACCTGCCCCTTCTTGATGTGGTCCAAGCGGCGCCTCACCCTTCGCTTGCGCACGGGCTTGAGCTTTTCTGTGAATAGAACACCCTCCAGATGATCATATTCGTGCTGGATGACTCGCGCTTCTACGTCCGTAAACACCTCTTCATGTTCTTTAAATTGCTCGTCCTGATAGCGCAGGGTGATCTGCTCGGGGCGGTCCACATCGCCTCGGATGTCGGGGATGCTCAGGCAGCCTTCCTCATAGGACCAAAGGTCACCGTCCTCCTCGATTTTCTCCGGATTAATGAAGACCTGCTTGATTCCCGGCTCACCTTCGCGATCAGAAAGTTGCGTGGTATCGACAATGAAGATTCGAAGGGATTTTCCTACCTGGGGGGCTGCCAGGCCAACTCCGCTAGCATTATACATGGTGTCCCACATATCGCTGATCAGGGAGTCGAGGCTATCTAGCTCCTTGGCGACCTTTCCCGCTTTTCGTTTGAGCACTTTCGTACCGTAGGCATAGATGGGCAGTACCATTCTTAGTAATGTTGTAAGTAATCTTGCAGGATCAAGACGGCGCTGATCTTGTCGACCAGTTTCTTGTCCCGTCTCTTCTTCCTTTTTAAACCACTGCGCTGGATAATTCGTTTCGCCTGTTTGGTGGTGTACGACTCGTCGTGCAGCACTACCTGCACCTGTGGCAGTAGCTGGCCCAGACGCTGAGCCACTACTTCGATCTGCGGAGCCAACTGGGCCGGCTGACCATCCGGGTGTCGAGGATAGCCCAAGACAATTTTTGACACCGGCTCCGCAGCCGTATAAGTGCTTACGTAGTCTTCCAACTCCGCCGTGGCCACGGTGGCAAGGCCATTCACGATAATCTGCAAGGGATCGGTGACCGCCAGGCCCACTTTCTTCGTGCCGTAGTCAATGGCAAGAATGCGCGTCATGACAGGCAAAGATAGGAACAAAAAGATCCCTCCCGTATCGCTACGGGAAGGAATCCTTTCCCAAAAGCAAAACTCTTATTGGCAACAATCGACTACTCTATCAGTATCATCTTCCTGGTAGCTGATCCGTATGCCGAATGCAATGTATAGTAGTACATGCCCGCAGGCAGTTTATCTCTATCTAACACGATCCGGTTGTCACCCTTCGCAGCCTCCCGTACCAAGCTCTTGACGATCGTGCCTGCTGGATCTAAAATGCTCAAAGTGACCTCTCCATCGGCAGGTACGTAAAAGGGTATGGTGGTTTCTGATCTGAAGGGATTAGGCAGGTTTTGACCCAGCGTCAACACATCCTCTTCTGCCTGTGAATCCACAAATTGCAATGATAGCCGCCTCACATCATGGTCTGACAAATACGCTTCGGAGGACAAGTGTTGCGATGAGAGAGCCATCGCCTCGGATAGTCGAGCTTGGCCTACACCAGTCACCTCCAGGCTAAACAGGGGCTCTTCCGCGACCAAGGTCGTCGAAAATCCGCTGCTGTAACTGACTCGGAGGTAGCCATGATCTCCCATAGCTGTATGCACCATATCATCCGTCAAGTGTATCTGTCCTGAGATCACCCGCTTGATCTTCAGGGTTTCTGCCACATATCTTAGCTCGAGCTGGAGCCCCTCCATCTGTCTAAGATCATTGGCATAGATATCGATCTGATAGGTAGCACCCGGTCTTGTTGAGACATCTGCCATCTGCAAAATGATGGCTTCTTGCCCTCGAGCAGCAGACCTACTTGTCACCACATTGTCGTCCAGATCCCCGATCTTGATACCGACAAAATCCTTGGACGTAAGCATGCCACCCACCTGATGGACACTGATATACTCCGGAAAGTCTTCTGTGAGCGCCTGGCCAGGATGTTTGAATTGATAGGCAGCGTCTACAAATCGCCAGGAGGTATTTTGTGGCAATCGATCGGCAGCCCCAATGACCAATTTTCTTAGCTGTATGAGGTCGATTGGGTCTATTTCGCGATCACGATTGGCATCTGCAGCAATCAGCTTGTAGGGCGATCTGATCGGCTTCATATCCAGAATGTGCTTCTGAATCTTGACCAAATCCAACGTCGATATGCCATTGGCATGGTCAGAATCCTTCTCAGGCGTCACCATGGCAGCTTGCCCCTGGGCTAGCCCCACATTATAATGTCCATGGTGATCTGCTGTCGTCACCCGCGAGGAATGGTCACCACCAGCCTGTGCTCGGACTTTGACGTTGGCTATTTCATCTCCGGCTTCGGTAAATATGCTGCCCGAGATACCTACCTGCGGTGGCTCAGGCGAAGAGCACACATTGCTGTTGTCAAGCAGCACTGCGAATACCTCCACAAATGCTGCTGTATTCATAGCCGTGTCCTTCACCCAGAATTTGAGCGGCACCACGGTCTGATTGCCAGAAAAGTCATCGCAGGTAAACTGTAGAGATGTCGCCGTATCGGGAGGGACATCCATTTGGTCTGCGGCGGTAAGCAAGAAAATGATATCCTCGTCGTCACCGGCACAGGGCGCGGCACTGCTCGAGTTGAACTCTTCGGCCCATATTTCGGCCAAGCCAAAATCGACCACTCCATTGTCATTGCTATCCATGGGGGTCAGTACCGTTGTAAGCGACGGATATGCCACAACACTTGGGGCCGCAGCACTGCTAATACTAAAGTTGCTTACCGCTTCGGTCACATTGTTGCAGTTGTCTCGGGCTCGCCACAGCAAGATATAGTTGCCCGGTAGTAATGGTAGATTGGGAGAGGCTACTTCACCGATACCGCGATCTACGATGGTGCCGCCCTGTTCCTTGAGCAACCACTCGACGAAGGGCTCTGAACCGCATAGGTCGGTGGCATCGATTTCGCTTGATACGGTACCCGTACAGTTGCTCGTCTGGACATCTGCCACCATGGAGAGTACATTGATCTCGGGGGGCACGGTATCCACCACCTTGATATACTGATGAAAAGTAAGGACCCCTTCCAGGTGCGAAATGGCACTCCAATTGTCTACATCTCCTACCTGACACCAATCGACTACGCACCAGGTGCGCAGCACCTTCTGGCAACCTTGGCCGCTGACGATATCGAAGAGTTTATCGTAATATCCCAAGCCATACTGGGTGCAGTCTGGCAGATTGTCGGGCAGGATGGGGCCCGGAGTAGCAATCTGCACCTTGCCGTCTAGCCCCCAGGTTACTCCGCAATCGTATATGGTGGTGTCCGTGACGGGTAGGGAGATTCCCATAAGACTCAAGGGACACTTTTCGATGTGGATCTTCTGGATAGCGTACACTACATCCGCCGGTCCATCGTGCGTCATGATAGTAGCGATAAACTCCCGCTTGAAAAAGCTGGCGTCACAGCCGCCATCAACAAAGCTATATCGCTCACGATACGTCCCATCGCAATTGTCGCTGATGAGACCATCATCGTAATCGGTGTCGACCGGCAACGCCTCGGTACTGCAATCCAGATCATGCAGCGTCCACGTCTCTTGATCAAAGACACTCAATACATACTCACCAAAAGCCTCCCGGATGGCAGTCGTATCGCCGTTTTCCACGATTTCACGATAAAACTCATCGTAAGCGTTGCAGGTAATGGAGACGTCCGGCAGGGGTTCAACCACGACGGGAGCCAGCTTATCTTCTACATTCACCAGTCCCCAACATCGATCTACATTGCAATTGTTGTCGATCACCATGATCTCCACCATGATGGACTGATTCACATCATCACAGCAGAACGGAACTTCTGTGGCAAAGCCAAATTCAAATACGTCCTGACAAATGCCTCCATCAGCCATGATCCACTCGGCAAAATGCGCATAAAAATCTCCCACAAGTGTCTGTGCACCGGGATCGTAACCGCAGGCCGTCTCCCAATCCATCCGTCGAGCCAGGATCTGGTAGACATTACAGTTGTCATAGCTTTCTGCATCCATGCTGCCTGCCTTCATCAAGGTATATCGATCCACATTGGTGAGGGATAAGTTGACCGCATCATGGCAAACAGCCACACCGGGCGTTCGGTCTGCAACTACGATAATCACCGTATCATACCTAAAATTGTGACAAGCGTCTTCGCTCTTGTACACTACGATCTCCTTCTCGGGCTCCACGTTCCAGGCCGATAGTACCGGCACCTCATCTCCCTGATAATGGTGAAAGATGCCGGCTTCCACTGCTAGAACCGAGACGCTTACTGAGCTCGCGGGCCCACAGTTGTCACTTACGCTAGCATATGGCAAGATGCCGTGCCCAACGCATCCGGCACTAGCCATGTCCATCGTATCAGTCAGGTAGGTACCAGAGATGCCATTGAAGGAATGCGATTCAAGAGATAGGCTGGCGGTATCAAAGCTGACGGTGGGAGGGATCGTGTCGATGTACACAAGTGTATCCACGCATTGCCTTTCTTTGCCACAATCATCATGGATGGTCCATGTCCGCATGACCACTTTGGTCTGACCGCAAGATGGCCACTCTGCATCGTCGTAGTCGACATAGATACCGCAAAATGGCCCGGTATCGCTCAGCAGAGGAATCGTATCCACGCCGGGTATCCCGTACTTGGGTGCTCGTAGCGGCAGAGAATCAAGAGGATCCGGATCAATACCGCACAAAATCGTGTCCACGCCCATGGGGCAAAGCAACGAGTCGCTCATGATGTTGATACGCAGTACATAAGTGGTATCTGTACAGATAGTCACTCCGCCGAGATCTCTCCACATGCGATAGATGGCATGCGAATAGGAGCCTGCGCATTTGTCAATGGTGACGGGCCATGGCACGGATGTAAAAACATCATCCTCCGTACAAGGCGAGAGTATGTCAGGTACATATCCGGGATCCCCCTCCAGTTGGGCGGCAGGGTCAGCGCAAGTGACCACCTGGCTCGTACAGTCGAGACATTGCGCGATCACCCGAGTGGGACTCGACAAGAAAGTGAGGCATAAGACCAAGCTGGCAAGTGTGATCTGTACATTCGAGATACACCTCTCCAGGGTCAAACGGGTTGTACACGTTTTCATGAGACCTTAGTTTTAGACTTCAGAATTAAGTTGTGCTACGATGCTCAAAGCACAACTGGTGTATGTTGCGGTCAAGTGTCAACCGGAGCGTGCATTTGCGGGACCAATGAAACCTCCTATGTTGCAGTTATTTGGCACTTAATTCCTATCGGTGTTACTGGTTCACTCACCGACCGGCGGTCTACGCTATTCAGCACGTTTACAATACAAATATATATTAAGAAAATAAATAATATGATAGATTTGAGGGCACCGTGTAAACATCTATTTATCCAGATATATAAACTGCTAATGCAGCATGGGCTTACACATTGAGAAAAGCCCTATTTGAGCAAACTTTAACAAAAAAGAGTTGTCGGAAGCGGGGCGGCCAAAAAGAATCAGCCGGTCATAGGCGACCGGCTGATCTCAATCTAAAACTAGTCCCATATAACTGCTTCTTTCAGTCTCGGAGGTGTATCAATCTAATCGTCTGGTGATATTGGGGTGTGCTGATATGCGCAAAAAGGACGCCCTCCGGCCAACTGTGATCTGCTGCAATGGTATATTCGTTCAGGCCCTGTTCTACGTGGACATACAGTCGCCTGAGCAGTCTCCCATCGACGCCGGTGAATTGGATCACACTTTCTCCGGCAGCACTGCATTCAAATCTCATCGTGACTTGTGAGTCAAAAGGATTAGGCGTGCATATCACGGCACTTGCTGGAATTGGAGCTCCGGCACGCCCCCAGATCAAGTGGCTCCTTGACATCCGTGTTTGCCCGTCGTCAGCTACTCGCTTAGGATCCGCTGTGCTCGCCTGGTATTGCACGCTTCTGCTTACGTCCATCACCGATATCACCTGCATGCATGTGTCGGAGACGTTTCCACAGCTATCTATCGCCCACCATCGGCGGACAATGTCACCCGTATTTTGCACGGCATCAATCAGGTTGGTCAAGCTACAGTAGATCGTATCTACGCCGCAACAGTCGTCGCTAAACTGAGCTGGCCCCCCAAACCTGGCGTCCAGCTCAGAACACAATGTTGCATTCTCCAGCAGGGGATCATTTGGCACCAAGGTATCACCAAAACAAACATCGATCACGGGTCTCGTTTGATCTACCACGACCAGGTTGTAGCGGCAGGTATCGGCATTCCAGCACGCGTCGGCCGCTACGAGGGTGATGACGTGGGTCCCTGTATCAAACTGCAGGGCCGAACCCGGAAAGTAGAGTTCTCCGTCAACTTCAAATGTCGCAAAGAACACCGAATCATCTGTGGGGCACGCTGGTGGCAACACCAGGTCAGGAAAGATATAGCCCGCCACGCATGTGCCGGGGAATGCCGGTATGGTATCATTGATCGGGCAATCTATGATGGGAGGCATCGTATCCAGCACAAAAACCGTATGCCCGCCACTCATGGTCTCCAGGTTGCAAAGATCAATCACGGTCCAAGAACGATCAATCCGGAAGGATGCACCACAAAGCGCCATGGTATCTTCCCGAACCGGACCGACGATCAGACCACAGAGCTTGCTGATCGGCGTGGAGTCTCCGAGAAAAGGCTCAGCTAGCCCCATGCCCGTATCGCCACAGTACAAGGTGTCATCCGCTGGAAAGTTGACGTCAAGCACGGACTCCTTCCGGTAGGATACATTTTGGATGCAGGTGGCCACGTTCCCACTGGAATCAATCGCCTGCCACTGAATCTTCAATCGTTTTGTGATCGTCACGCAATCACCGTCCTCTGCTCCACAAATGATGGGGAAGATCGTGTCAATACCACAACCATCGCTCACCTCGATATCAAAGGAGTCTATGGGATCCCGGGTCACATCAAGATGACAACCCACCGTTATCTCCCCACATGAAATGAACTCCGGTGGAGTGATGTCCAGGACCATCGCACTGCAAAATAGAGGTTGACCCACACCCGGTACGTTTATCATCACAGAAACTGTCTTACCGGCAAAAGCACAATCGATGAGGTCCTCATAGGTATCTCCGAGGACGTCCACGGTACACCCCGGACAGTCTCCCACCACAAAATCTTCGGGTGTTAGCAGACGCTCACCATTGGGTGCCAGATAGAGTATCGTGTAGTCTTTGCAGGAAATCGCCATTCTCGGCTCCTCCGAAGCCTGTGCCGCAAAGTATGCTGGTATCGCTATTAGTAGAATAGCTGCGAGACGTATCAGGAAGTTCATATCAAATGATTTGATTCAGAAATTGCCTTTGGGAAAGGATTCCTGTCTCCGGATCATTTAATACGCATTACAAATATATATAATATATAATGAATTCTTTGTCTGCCTGAAACAAAATCTACGACGTCATTCGCCGTTCCAATCGACCTAATAGGTAGACTCGGACAATTTTGGCTATCAGGGGTAGCAAAAGAAAGAGCCAGAGATTCATGTGGTTCAGTATTAGATAATATTATGAACAATTATCATACCAAAATTCCGCCTCTCGTGCTCTAGTAGATCTTCGCATTAGATATGTCGATCAATTAATTTCTAGTAGGATCTCTTGTTCGCAGACGAGGCGCAAAGCATGAGCGAGCGAATCTCCCAGCGTCGAGCATGCCAATGCGAGAAGTGAGTAAATCAGCGACAGCGGGTGGGGAGGCTAGCCCTGGTTATCAGTGATCTATGAGCATTCCAAATCGAGTAGAGGAAGTAAGATAGACTTTTAGACCTACGGAATCCGCAAAGGAGTCCACCTTACTTGCCCCTCTCACACCACCGGACGTACGGTTCACGTATCACGGCGGCTCCCAGAGTGACTTTTGGCTAGGTTCTATTCCCCGTTCCGTTGGTAACACTCATCAGGTACTTAGAGCTTTCCGAGCCGTACCTCCCCAATAAGTCGACATCATCTCAGGTGTCGCTCCTGCTACTCCACGATGTACGTTAATATCACCTTCATCACCTATACTCCAGGTTCGGTCCTTCACATCGATATGCTCAATGCTACTATGACCTCGGCTGACTTCTGAACTACGACAGTCAATGCCCATCCAGATCTCCCCGGGTAATGCGCATATACCTTCACATTTATGCCTGCCACATATACATCATCACCTTCCGTGCAAGTATCGGACTTTAGAGATAATCGCCTCCTCATCCAGTGACAATGCCTAACTGTGTGATTCCTGTTCGTCAGGCCAATGCTTTGCTTTCGGCTTCCTTCAACCATATCCTCGCAGATATAATCTTGCCGTTCAGCTAGTGCTTCCCCTTGCCGGGTGCACAGAGGACTTTCACCTCCGAGTATTTGCGCCCTGCCGGGCGCACAGAGAAAAAGCCCCCCTCTACTAGGTAGAGAGAGGCCATCCCAAAAACCGATTTTTATTTACCTCTAAAACTCGGTTCGACTTACACAATCGTTACTCATGATCCAGACTGATTCTACTCAATCACGATCATCTTCTTAGTAGCAGTGAATGCTTCAGTATCTAACTGATAATACAGTACGCCAGTGGTGTTCAGGTCAGAACGTTTGAATGTTACTTCATTATAACCCTTAGCATAATCTCCTTCGACCACCTTAAGCACTTTACCAGCTACGTCGTAAACAGTCACAGTCGCATTCATCGATTCTGGCAAGCTGAACCCAACGATAGTACTTTCGGTGAATGGGTTAGGCTCGTTTTGCATGAGTGCAAATCCTGCCTCTACCAATGCACCAGACGTGAAGTTCAGACTTACATCGTGAATTTGATCTGCGCTGTTGTATGCTTCTGCTGCAGTCAAGCGGCTGTTGACGGTCATTACATCACTTAGTGTAGCACCTGCTTGAGCTTCAACGATCAAGCTAAATACCACCTCATTCTCAGCGATGCTCATACCTTCGCCAGCATTCCAGCTAGTGCTGATCAAGCCTTCATCCGAACGAGTCAGACCAAAGTTTTCAGCGTTGACTGCCAGTGCACCTGATTTCACATCGAGAATCCTCACGGAGTTTTCATCGAGGTTCACGGTGAACTGATATCCTGTAATGTCATCAAAGTTGTTGGCTTTGAAATCAATCTTGTACTGATTTCCAGCCACCATCTGTGTCTCGTCTACATTGAAGACCAGAGATTCTCCTGATCGACCGGCGCTACGGCTTGGATCATTGCTGAGATCCACGTCACCGATTTTGACACCGGTCCAGTTGATCTGCATCACTCCCTCCACGGGATCGATCACATAGCTCTCTTGGTTGCCATCCTCGGAGAAGAATCTCCAACTGTCAACATTTGAGAACTCATCAGCTTTCACAAGAATTACTTTTCTGATCTCAATCAAGTCAAGAGCGCTAATCTTTCCATCGCCATTGGCATCAGCAGCGATTTCACGCAGTGGCGTTTCCAATCGAGCCTTGCCAAGGATGTGCTTCTGAATCTTAATCAAGTCACGTGTACTTAGGCCATTCTCCGTACCGATCGTCTTCTTCGGTGTCACGGTCACTTTGATGCCTAGTCCAGTAGCAAGACTGTAAGCTCCCTGTGCGTCGGTCACGCCATTCAGCACCTGGCCGTTCTCTAGTTCAGCTCTCACCTGCACCTGCTCTACGCTTTCGTCCAGTTCAGTAGTGATCGCACCACCAACCATTCCTTCAGAACCGCCGCTGATGTCGCCGCAGCCACCCATGTTGCTTTCGACTACAAGGATCACATCACAGTAGTCATAGCTACCGGTTGGACTAACGACCCACAATCTAACATTCTGTGTGCCCACGTGCTCACAGCCAACGTTTAGTTCGTCGAGATCCACGGAAGTGTCCAGTGTATCGTCACCGACTCCATCCAAGAATTCGATGTAAAATTTGAGATCGTCGTCATCAGTGCCGCAAGGAGCTGTACTACTGCTGTTGAACTCATCCGCCCAGACCACAGCCTTGGCTGTATCGATCGTTCCATCCTGGTTGGTATCCCATGGCGTCACCTCAACAGTGATGCTGGTGATACAAATTGGAGTGGGCTTCTTGCCAGTTTCTACCTGGAAGGTGTACTCACAATAGCTCTCGTTTTGACACTCATCGGTCACACGAGCCTTAAACTTGTAGGTACCGGCTGGCAGGTCATCAACGCTAGCTGTGAACTGGCCATCAGGACCGTCAAGCTCACCATAGCCTGTGCCACCATCTACCACGAAGTGATCGTCATCTTTGGTGATGTCTTTCAGCTCCCAGTAGTATTTGATCAATCCACACTCGTCGGTCACGTCCACGGTCGCACTAAAGTTGTAGTAGCAACCTGCCGCGCTCACCGTGCCATTGTCCTCTACCGGACCTGTCACCGTACATGCGGGCGGAAGAGTGTCAAATACGATGATCTTTTGCTCGCACTCAATATCTACAAACTCCTTCTTCTCCCACCAGTTGCCCGCAGGCTTCAAGCCATCTTGCGTACACCAGTCGGCGAAATGCCAAGTTCGAATGATCTTGTAGCATGCCTCATCGCCGCCAACAACCTTAAAGACTTTGTCAGAGTAGGCGATACCCACAATACGGCAATCGTCGTCAAATCGATACACAGGATATCCAGTGATGTCAGGATCAGCTGCGCCGCTCACATTGCCACTACCATCTGCATCATACTCGATACCACAGCTATAGACTTCCGTGTCATACGGTACGTCAAACATACCTTTCTCCAATTCACACTCGTTACCTACCCAAATCTTTTGGTGGCGGTAAATGGTATCAGGAATATGACCGCTGCTGTGATCTTCTCGCTCTGGGCAACCTTGCCAGATCTTGAACTTTCGGAAAATGTATCCCTGACCACAGTGGTCAAAGTCACACCAGACATCTTGCTCACAGTATACATTCTCGGCACAGTTGACAGCCACAATACCTTTTTGGAAAGGCTTGTCTACGTCGTCATAGCCACAGCTGTCAATGTACTTAGTCACCCATTGATAACCGAAATGCTCGTCATACACTCGCACATCTTCTTTGTACGTCGTGCAGAAGCAGGTGGAATCACTAAAGGTGATATCACACTCAATTTCTTCACCATCTTCGTCCACATAGTTGCCATAGGGATCCACCCAAGCCTTACAATAGCCACCAAAAATCTCATCGAGGCTAGCGTAAGCGTCTGCGTCACCTTCTTTCGCCTTAGCAACAATGTACTCCAGACTCACCGGATGTACTTCACCTGGGAAGTCATAGCGCTTCAGCTTATAGGTAGCGCAGTAGATCTCTCCATCAACCACGTCCTTAGCAACGGTCACCGGAGTCTTATCCTCGACCCAAACCTTGGTCCAGTTCTTAGACCAGTTGCACCAGTAGTCCATAACCAATATCTCTACGGTGACAGGCTCACAGGCATCTGCACAGTCGAATGGAACGGCATCACTCCAACCACCGCCAATCTGCTCATACAGATCTACTTCGGCATGCAGATCGATATCATAGTCTTCTTGCAGGTGCGTGCAGCCGCTTGGATTGGGTATCTCCTTAAACCAATCAAATTTGTCTGAGTAGAATATGGACAGGTCATCCTTCCCATTGACAGAGGAGCCGGTGCCTCTCTTGCCCCAGTCCTCATAACATTTCTCAAAGATCTTACGGAAGTAGTGTGCGTCCACCTCGTACGGATGGTCAATACACTTCAACGTCGCATATTTCATCAGGTCATACAGCCATGCATTGTAAATAATGTTGGCACAATCTTGACCATCATACTTCAACCACTCTAGTGTCTTGGCGTAGTGAGCTTCCACCTCGTCAACGTGCTTGTCGTCTTCCAGCTCAGCACACCAGATGTAGTCACCATGAGGACCACTGCACACTGTGTCAACGTCGTCACACAGATCGATGCAGGCCTCGTACCAGTCCGTTCTTCTGGCTAGCATGAAGTTGATACCGCAGTTGTCCCAGCTGCCTTCGTCGAAAGTCTCAACATCTACCCAAACCTTCTTATCACTCAGGCTTACAGTTACACCTTTGTCAGCCACGGCGACCGGACGTGTTCGGTCTTTGACCACCATGTAGCAGTAGACGGTGTCAATGTTGTGACAGTTGTCATAGATTTCATAGAGTATCTGGATGGGACTGCCATCTGCGCTCTTTGGCAATTTCACTTGCTCATGCAACTCATAGCATTTCCCTGTCACATTGTAGTCTGCATATGCAGTCTTGTTGCAGTTATACTTATGCATCAGCTCGTCACAGTCTTCACCTGATGAAGTCAACACCCAAGAGCCAACACCTTCAATCCTTGCTTTAACTTGCTTCACACCTGACCAATCATCATAGACACAGATCGGAGGAATATAGGTGTGTGCAGCACATTCGTGTGTGGAAGTCGGAACCAGTACTACATAAGATAGGCTACATAAGTCATGGTGAGCCAGAAACTCTGGATCAAAATATTCGTCATCAAAGCAATCCGGATCTAGCAAATTTTGCTTCTGGATCTTATCGTACTTGCACTTGGCCATAGGAGGCACCGTGTCAAAGTCAGTGATCCAGAAAGTGCATCTCCAGTAGCCCTCGCCGATTTCATCAAAGGCGTTTTCATTGCCTGGACCCATTGCAACAGGTGTCACAACACATGCATCTGCTGCACCCCAGCAAGTCTGCTTGATTTCAAGATCCACTTTATACTGAGGGTTGCAGACATCATCAAATTTCCATTTATCCACATGCACCTGGATACCACACTTAGGATCAAATGTCTTCGGCTCGCAGGTCAATACACCATCCTTTACGCCGATGGTGAGGAAACATAGCGTATCACAGACACCTGTTGGAAGACCTGTGTCCTCATCTAGGCTGTCAACCACCATGTAAGGTCCAATGGTGTTGAGGATACCGCAGTAGGCTGTATCACGCTCTGCACAATAGATGTTATTATCGGTGATCTCTGGCAGTCTCCAAACATATATGGTATCAAAGACGGTTCCTCGAGCACCATTCTTGTCGAAAGCCTCAAACTCACGCAATACGATCTTAGCAGTATCATTGCCAAGGTCACAGTCATAAGGGGTCACCCAGTCTGCTACAAATTCTGCTGGAACATTGCCAACACATGGTACCGTACCATACTTGTAATCAGGCCCTGGATAAGGCTCATACTTACCATCATTGTCGCCATAAAAGCGGTCTATATAAAGACCCCAATCGGCAACTTCTTCCTCCAGGCAGTATAGATAGTGTCTTTCGCCCACAAGCGTGGGGCC
>CBDCVQ010000007.1:162500-514291 GCA_965223165.1 Saprospiraceae bacterium
TCGCCCTGAGAGCCCGATCAGCCACCGTCCCGATGCCCCGAGCCATCAAACGCAAGGAGGATACACTCGGCGTCATTATCGACAAAAGGTCAGCCCGACAGTCCGGTGCTATGAGATGGGCACCTCGTGCATATGATCCGCCAGCGAGGGCTCCCCCTGGGCACGTGGCCATACCTCTCCTGCAAGCACTCTCGTCTAGCGCGGACCCTGTCACAATCAAAAAAGTGATGCAAAACATTGTGTCTTTGCCCGCGGCAGACCGTCACCTGTCAAAGAATCAAAGAAATGCAAGCTAGCATGAAAGGATCTCTGCAAAAGCTGGTCACATCCCTGACTGTGATCTCTGTAGCGGCCTTGCTTCTACTTGGGACACCAAAAGTTCTATGGAACAACGACTCTTCTGCAGACCTCCTTGGGGTGTATGTGGGGACGTTATCTTATATGCAGGATGGAGCGTGGCTAACCGACCAGGCCGAACTAACCGTAAGCAGCATGGGTAACTGGCTGAAGATATCTGGTGGGGGCATATCCCATAAGATTGACCACCGCACTTCTGCTGCCGATCATCTATTTCATGCTTCCGATGATGGACAGGGCCCAGTTACCTTATCCCATGACCGAAATCTTAATCAACTGACCTACTCCGCATTGCACGCCCAGAAATTCTTTGTAGGCTACCGCAGGTCATAAGACCGCAAACTGACACCGCATCTACACCCCGCGTGTCTATCGACCGTCACCCTCTCCCAAATTGCTGCGAAAGAAATTTCTTTTGCAGTCGAAGGTCATCTTTGTGCTGTGAAACGTCTCTCCGCAGCATTTTTTTCATTTTGTAACAGCACCGACACAGCAGGCAGGCCAAATAAAAATTGGCCCGTCCTCGTTAAAACAGCGCCTCCTAGGATAGCCTAAGGACCAGGACCTCTAGCAAAGTGCATCCCATCATCCAGCATATTGATGCTGTCGTGCGTTAATATGAAGTAGGCACTCTACCTCCCGCTGTGAAAAAGCACCTCCATCAAGTTGTATTTCAACGGTGATCGAAGAATCAAGACGTCAAAATGAAAGCCACGCTGGAGCAACCGCTGGGAGCGATAGGTCTAGACTTGCCCAAGTCATTTGATCGACAGACGCTCGAGCATACAATGCATGATGATCGCACGGGTCATGTGGCTGACCATTTTTTGGCCCATCAGACCCGGCTGACACTGCTCGTGATCATCCTATGGACGTTGGTCCAGGTGATCACATTTTTTCGCAACCTCTTTATATACAACCTCCTTAGCGAGCCGATCCATTACCCCAGCCAGCTGATCAAGCGGGCCATTCCATGGATTACCGGCCTCGTCTTCATTTACCTGATCAACTACAGTTCGCGCCACCTACTAAAGATCGGGGTCCGTCTATACCAACTCCCCATCATACACTTTGGCATTGCTCTAGTCATATCGTGTTTCATGTACGTCTCCTGCTACTATGCCGTGGTCGCGATGGGTGTCACTGGCTTTGAACAGGCAGGCCTCGTAAATTACTTCGTGGTAGAAATCGACCGGCTCTTTCTCATCTATCTGCTGGTCAGTCTCCTCACCACCGCCCACCATTATTTTGCGGAGGTACGGGCCAAGGATAGGGCTATACATGATCTCGAACTGGCCTATCGGCAATCCAAAATTGTTGCCCTGAACAATGAGGTGAATCCCCACATGATCTTCAATACACTCAACAACATCCATACGCTGCTCGATGAAGATCCCGAAGGAGCCAAGAAGATGATCGTTGACTTTTCGACCCTCGTACGAAACAATCTCAAGAACAAGAGATCCATCTTTACGACCCTAGCCCATGAACGGCGGTTCCTCGAAGATTATCTATCACTGCAGAACAATGGGGCAGCCAGTCGCTACCAGATCGCCTACGAGATAGAGCCAGGGCTCGACGATGCGGTAGTACCAAAAATGGTCCTGCAACCCCTCGTCGAAAATGCCATTAAGCACAGTCATGTGCAGGATCGGCCACTCGTGATCAAGCTCCAGGCCTACCAGGAGCAGGACCATCTCTTCCTAGCTATTGAAAACCAAATAACCAAGCAGAAGTCGCGCTTTGGCAAGACCCATGGGATGGGGATAGGCACTGAGAACATCCAACGACGTTTGAACGTGCTCTACGGTGAAGATTTCAGATTTCAAGCCGGGCAGCAAGGACAGATTTTCTCCTGCCTGATTATGATCCCACTTGACAGAGCTACGACCACATGATATACAAGGCAAATCGGGAACCAACAATGACGACCAACCTACGAACGATAAATGCGGTAATTGTCGATGACGAGCCACTGGCTCGTAAACGCATCAAAAATCTTCTCTCCAACTACCCCAACTTTAGGATCGTGGCCGAAGCAGATAACGGTGCCGCGGCAGTCCAGATCATTGATCAACATTCGCCTGATGTCGTATTTCTGGACATCGGCCTGCCGGGCATCGATGGCTTCAAGATCTTGGAGCATACAGACACGGCCCGACAGCCTTTGGTCATCGTGGTCAGTGCATCTGAAGAGCATGCTCTGAAGGCATTCGACTACTTTGCCTTTGATTATCTGCTCAAGCCCTATCTCGATCGAAGGTTTGAACAGGCTATTGACAAACTGATCGAGCAGCTTAAGGAAAAAGAGGAACCACAAGTACCCGAAGGTTCGGAAGACGCGGTCGAAGCGCCTCCTTCAGCGGCAGGTGCTCACCTGGAATTTATCCCCATCAAGAAGTCGGGAAAAATACTCTTCATTAAGACGGACCTAATCGAATTTATCCAGGCCTCGGGCTACTACATTGAGCTGAAAGCTGAGCAAAAGAAGCACTTACTGCGCCAATCGATGAACCGGATGATCGACCAACTGGATCCCGACAAATTTGTACGCATTCATCGCTCCGTCATCATCAATCTGAACTACATGTCGGAGATCGCCCGCAATTCCCGGAAGGAATACCTGGTCAAGATGCACGATGGTCACCTTTTTAAGGTAAGTAAGTCGCATAAGAAGCACCTGTTTGCCAAACTCAATCTGTGAGGCTAATTCCCTCCAAGATAGATTTTGCCTGTATAGACTGCCTCCCCCGCCCTCAGTCGGTAGCCATATAATCCCGGCGATAACCCCTTCACCTCAAAGGTGCTTTGACGCCCCTTGAGCTCCCATCTGGCAATCACACGTCCGTGCAGATCATATAACGTGAGATTTCCTGCACGAAGATCCCTCCGGATGTCCACATTGATCTCACTGCTGGCGGGGTTGGGAAATAGGACGGGACCTGGAGAGTTTGTGTGTCCGGTCGTCGGAGTAGTCTCCAGGGCCAGGGCGATGGCAGCCAATGCATCAATCCTGCCAAAGCCATGAAGGGCATTGGGCAGCGCAGCCGTACGTCCCACCTCTGAGCAAGTGTCCCGCTCTGTTTTCGGCACGGCAGACTGCTCAATGATGTCCTCCAGCTCTGCTACTCGTCCACGCAGGGAGGGATTGGCGCTGATGAGCAAAGCAACTAGACCCGCCACATGAGATCCTGCCATGCTCGTGCCTGAAAGCACCCCATACCCACCTCCCCGGATAGTCGATCTGACGTTGACACCTGGGGCCGTGACATTTGGTTTGAGGCGGTTGCTACCATCCACCCTGACCGGTCCCTTGCTGCTGAAAGAGGCCAGAGAATCATCGGCAGCGATTGCTCCCACCGTAAATGCCTGCTCATAGATGGCCGGTGGAGCACTGACGCTATGGCATCCCTTAGATCCGCTATTGCCAGCCGACGCTACCACAAAGATTCCAGCGGCTCTGAGATGGTCGATCGCTGCTTCTAGCAAAGCGAAGTTCGAGGGATTACAGCCCTCCTTTGCCGGGCAGCTCCAGCTATTGTTGATCACGTCCGGAGCCAAATCAGGATTGGGATTATTGCCGTGCAGGTCGGTGGGTGCCAAAAACCATTGGAAGCCCTCCAGATAGGATGCAGGCGACCCGTACCCGCGTTCCATATTGCGCACGGCGACCCACTGGGCGTCGGGTGCTACCCCCACGCGCGTGTTGGTGTTTGGATCATAGCCGATCATTGTGCCGATCGTATGTGTACCATGACTGGAGCCGATGTCGTCGCAGGGATAGGGCACATCTAAACCGCATGGGTTATTGTCGGGCGTGATCACACTGTCTCCATGGAGTGGATTGATCTGATGGATGGCATCATACCAATGATAATTATGGTCCACCGCCCCGATGGCCCAAGCGCGATATTGCCTCTGCAATGCCGGATGCTGCCATTCCACCCCGGTGTCATGACCACCCACTACGACACCCTCCCCGCTAAATCCAAGATCCCATACCTGATCAACATGCGTCAATGTCAGTCCCCATGGCAACGGATCGGACCCTCTGGCAGGGGCGGAAGGCGGCAGAGGTGGGTCGTAAAACCAGCTCTGATTCAGGGCAATTCGCTCCACCTGATCATACAACTGGAGCGTGTCCAGCAGTGCTCTGTCTCCCTCGACGTAGATGGCATTGGCGATCCACAATCGACGATATGCAATACCCATCTCATGGAGCCTGACCAGCACGCTAGCCTGCGTCTGATTGCTCCACTCGATTAAGTGACGGTATACTGCCTGTCCTCGCTCTTGCTTGGAAGGATAAAGGGCCTCCAGCTTTGGCATGTCAACGGATGGGAAACTGACCAACATTTCTACCTTGTCGCTAGATTCGAGGGCCCGGCGAAGATCTGCATCCACCTGCGAGGACTGGCCAAACGCGTTCGATGACCACAGTCCAATTAAGAAGAGGATTAGCAACCGCCAAGAGGCATGAGCGGGTGTCAATTTCATAGCATCGAATATTCCTAATTTCACTCAATCTTTCAAAATCATAGATCATGAGACCAGCCATATCATTGATACTCTTCTCGATAGCCACGCTCCTATCCGGCCAGCAGGCGAAGGTACCATTGACTGAGTCTGCATACTTTCATTGGAAACGCATAAACAATACGAAGATTTCGAATGATGGTCGTTGGCTCTCCTATGAATTGAACCCCGGACATGGGGATGGGGTACTAGAACTCGTTCAGCTCGAGACCCTGGAGCGTCAGCAATTTCCTGCTGCGACGCAGGCTCACTTTGATGCTGAAAGTCAGTGGCTGGTCTTTTCGCTATCTCCCCCAAAGACTACCCTGGACTCGCTAAAGCGCCGCAAGGTGCAAGAAGATGATTTGCCGTCTGACACGCTATGCATCCTGCACCTGGCAGCGGGTCATCTGACAAAGATCCCGCATGCGGCTAACCACCAATTGCCCGTGGAATGGGGTCAGTGGCTCTTCTACACCATAGACCACAAGAGGGATACCTCACTAGCTGAAATATTTCCTCGCCCAGCGACCAAGTCAGAGAAAGTGCTTATCAGACGGCATCTA
The DNA here is from genome assembly GCA_965223165.1 of Saprospiraceae bacterium. Taxonomy (GTDB): domain Bacteria; phylum Bacteroidota; class Bacteroidia; order Chitinophagales; family Saprospiraceae; genus JABDMH01. Next base: position 167,939 of record CBDCVQ010000007.1, read on the forward strand.
CCCACGGGAGCACAAGACACCACTTTGTATGCGACAGGCCACGGCATCGCTCCGGAAGCACCTGTCCTATTTGTTGCCTCCACTGCAGCTGACTCGACCAAGACGACCAAGGTACTAAGGTATGATCTAAGGACGGGCAATAGCCTGTCGCTCTTTGAGGATCAAGCCGTCGTTGAAAGCCTGACCAGCGACCGTCACGGAGCTCGAAGCAGCTTTTTGGCCAAGCCGAATGAGGCAGACACGGCCCAGGCATTGATGTACTGGCAAGAGGGGCAACCTCATTCGAAAGAAATCGCTAGCTCCGCCAGTGACTTCCTACCCCCAGATTGGCTCTTATCCGTTGATCATGCCAATCATTTTTCTGAAGACGGCAGCAAGTTATTTTTTGGAATCCGGCCGGCCCCATTACACGTCGACTCCACCTTACTGGAAGACCAGATACCTGTCGTGGAGGTGTGGAGTTACAACGATGCCAAGTTATATCCGCAGCAAGAGCTGCAGAAGAAAGCGGAGGCCGAGCGATCTTATGTCACGGTCTACGACGTGGAAAGCGGTGCCATCCGCCCGCTGACCACTCAGGCGGGGGTTGAACTACAACTGGGAGACGAGGGCAACGCCCATGTCGCACTAGCTGTGGACGCTCGGCCTTACCAGAAGTCGGCGAGCTGGGAGGGCCGCACTCGCAAGGACGTTTCGCTGATCGACATCCGATCTGGCGGGATCACCCCCCTAGCTGAAGGGATTGTGGGCAGCCCAAGACTCTCCCCCGCTGGTCGATACGCGTACTGGTACGAGCCGCAGGACAGTGTCTGGAGGGCGTATGATGTGGCGAATGGAGAGGGTATCATCCTTACACCCAGGGCTTTGGGTCCTTTTTATGACGAAAACAACGATCGGCCGAATCAAGCGGGCAGCTACGGCGCCGCGGGCTGGAGTATGGGCGATGAGCATGTCTACCTCAATGATCGCTACGACATTTGGCGGCTAGACCCCACCGGAGAAGACAAGCCAGTCCGTCTGACAAAAGGCCGAGAGCGGAAATCCGTATTTCGCTACATCTCCTTGGACCCCAAAGCACGTCATCTGCCAGCAGACACCATCCTCCTGCATCTATTCAACGAATCGACAAAGTCAGAAGCCTATGTTCGACTGGATCTGGGCAAGGGAGAATCAACAGAGCTATTGTCGGAGGACATGCAGCTAATGCGTAGGCCGATCAAGGCCAAGGATGCGTCGACTTTGGTCTATACCAAGGAGTCGTATGACGTATTCCCCGATCTGGTCGCCACAGATCTCGCTTTCCGTCATCACCGACAGGTGTCCCACGCCAATCCGCAGCAAAAAGGCTACAAGTGGGGGAGTATCGAGCTGGTCGAGTGGACCTCCTTCGATGGCGAGCCACTGCAGGGGCTCCTGGTCAAGCCAGAAGACTTCGATCCGAACAAGAAGTATCCCATGATCGTCAACTTCTACGAGCGCAGCTCTGACGGATTGCATCGTCATCGTCCGCCTGCCGCAGGTAGGTCCACGATCACGTACAGTTTCTATGCTAGCAATGACTATCTGATCTTCAATCCGGACGTGTGGTACAAGGTAGGCTACCCTGGCCAAAGCGCCTATGACGCGGTCGTCTCGGGCACAGAGGCAATGATCAAAAGGGGCTTTGTGGATGCAGAGCGGGTGGCACTGCAGGGTCACAGTTGGGGTGGATACCAGATCGCTCATATCGTGACCAAGACCGACCTGTTTCGCTGCGCTGAATCTGGCGCCCCGGTCGTCAATATGATCAGTGCCTATGGTGGCATCCGGTGGGGAAGTGGCCTCAGTCGCATGTTTCAATATGAGCATACCCAAAGCCGGATTGGAGCCACCCTCTGGGAGCGACCGGATTTGTACATAGAGAACAGCCCCATCTTTAACGTTGATCGGATCAACACGCCGTTGCTCATCTTGCACAACGACAAGGATACTGCCGTGCCCTGGTATCAAGGGATCGAGTTTTTCGTGGCGCTCCGCAGGTTAGGCAAGCCGGCCTGGATGCTCAACTACAATGGCGAGACCCATTGGCCCCTTAAGTGGCAAAACCGGCTCGATTTCAACCGGCGACTCTTTCAGTTCTTCAACCACTATCTGAAAGATGCGCCGATGCCCCGATGGATGCAGCGAGGTGTCCCTGCGACGGAAAAAGGCATCCTGCAGGGCTATGAGCTTGACCGCTTGCACTAAGCGCTCTGCGGGGGCAGGAGCAGTGGGGCACACTAATGCTTTAGCGCACGACCCCCACGGGCATGTTGTCGTCAAACTCTCCCGCCAGCACAGGAGTTTGGGCTTTCTTCGAGTAGCTGCGCACATGTGCGTAGACGTAGCGGTACAGCTCCCCAAGACTGACGATCCGATCCTTGTTGCTGTCAGCCTGGCCCTTCAGTCCTTTGATCAGGAAGTGACTGAAAATGCCTTGGCGGAGACCCCTGGACTCCAATGAATACTCTTCTGTCTTTGAGGAAAGTAGAAACGCGGTGCCCCCACTGGATTCGTTCAGTCTATCGTAGAGCATTTGAATACTTTGGGTGAGGGCTGACCGTGATGCCAACAAACTACCCGAGTAGCAAGCATCGGCCACATAGAGTTTCTGCTTGGCTTGGCAAGACTTAAGTAGGTGTTTTACCTCCTCGTAGGATAATGCATTTCGATAGCCGTCCGAGTCAATGGGTAGAAAAGATCCATTGATCCCATGCCCGGAGAAAAAACAGAAGACCGCATCATTGGAACCGGCCCTCGCCACCAGGTCTCGCATGGACTTTATGATGTTCTCTTTGGTAGCACTCTCATCTATGAGAATACTGATCTGTTCATCAGGTATCGCTCCTCCTTCCGGGCTCTTCAGAAAGGCGTACACTCGATAGGCATCGTCGTCGGTGTACTTAAGCACTTCAAAGTTTTCGTATCGAGACACGCCGACCAGCAGCGCATAGATTTTGGCTTCGCCCTCCGCCTTCGCTTGTAGGAGTTTGTTGCCTTTTCTAAACTGGCCATTGTACCAAGTGCCATCCAATATGTCGCCATTGTTATATTCCATTTTGCCCGTGCCATTGGGCTGGTGTCTGAACCATTCACCGGTGTACTTATCACCGTTGGCATAAAAGCAAATGCCCTGACCATGCGGCAGACCATTTAAGAACTCGCCTTCGTATCGACTGCCGTTGCCGTACGTGTATTTTCCCAATCCGCTGCTACAATGGTTGACGTTGCAGTCGGGCAGTGCCTGATAGACGACGCCCCCCACGACTTCTTCATCCACCTGTTGGTCATGCTCACTCTGTAGCAGTTGACCATTGTCCCAAAGCCCGGTGACATCGGAGGCGTCTGATTTACGCAGGGTACCTTCTCCGTGAGGTTTGTCCTCCTTCCAGTATCCTTCGTATCTGTCTCCATTCTTAAAGAGGTAGACCCCATATCCGTGAAAGCGATTGGCCTTAAATTGACCTCGGTAGGACTCTCCGGAGGCAAATGTCATTTCACCTTCACCTTGTTTGATGCTTTTTTCCCAATGACCCGTGTAGGTGTTGCCATTGGCAAAGAGGAGGGTACCTTCTCCATGTGGTTTCCCATCTACAAAGTCTCCGAGATATTTCGCCCCGTTCTGGTAGCGGTAGACGCCCTTACCCGATTTGCAATTGCCCTTTAGGCATTGGGCGGCTAGCTGAAGGGGGAGGACCAGGATCGGTAGCAAAAGCCAGTTCTTCATTGGTTACTGATTGTCTTTTGTACCGCTTGCTCAATAGATCCGAATTTGTTCTAGTGAATAACTGGTGGATGTACCTTTATATTGCCACTTGGTCGGGTATCCGTTGGATGTACCAGGCAAAGCTTGTGCGATTTGGCCGTTCAACCGACTTTGTCTCACCCACACTTTTCGAGGATCAACCCACGAAAAATCACTTTGTTATGGCCGTCGTAAAGAGACTTTCTATTTTTGCGAGATAAACTACGAATTATGAAGACTTCTAGAATCTTGTTGTCATTGCTCCTGGTCCTGGCACTGCCGGCACTGGTCCTATTTGGACAAACACCTAGTTACGAGTCCTATGGAGACAAAATCAGTGCAGAGGACGCCATGGCATACGAGCAATTGATCGAAGACCTCGAGGGAAAAGACTCCCTGCAAGCAAAAGTCGTCGGCACCGTGAATGAGGTGTGCAAGGTCAAGGGATGCTGGATGACCCTTTCCTCCGCCCACAGCTCTGAGCCGATCATGGTGAGATTTAAAGACTATGGCTTTTTTGTGCCCAAAGACATCTCGGGCAAGGAAGTGATCGTCGAAGGTATCGCCTACCGGGATCTAACACCCGTGGACGAGCTGCGGCATTATGCAGAGGATGCAGGAAAGTCGAAGGAGGAGATTGAGGCGATCACCGAACCGAGAGAGGAGGTACGTTTTCTTGCAAACGGTGTCTTGGTCAGTAAAGAGTAGCGGTCAAAGCAGCGGAATCGAAAGGGTGTTCGTTTAGAGAAAAAAGCAGCCCCTTTTTAAAAACTCTCTACTGCTAAGTTTCAATTTGAAGGGAATTGAAAGTATGAAAATGGCGGGGCTGCTTCAACTATCTTTTGCTTACCTATCTGATCTTTCTCTTAAGATAAGGCTATACACCTATTAAACACAAGTCTCATAGGTTTTATTTTGCCTTGGGCACATTAACCGTGGCAATTCTCCAATTACACAATCTGCAACAGTCCCGAAGTGAAAATGGTTCCTTGCGCTGGTTGGCGGGCCTGCTATTTGATCACGGTAAAGAGACTTGTCTAACTAAATAGCTACATTCTCCTGATTATGGAATGCCCAAGCTGAAGGACCCGTTGTGGCTCTGTTCTTGGTAGGCTATCTGTGTGCAGCGGCTAGGATAGGATCGAGATCAATGTTTTCCTCGATGAGATCGATCGCACGGCGGATCTTCCATGGGGTATGCAGATTGATCTTCACTTCGATCTTGCTGATCTTGATGACGGAGCCAAAGGTGTCCAGGTGTGTGCGGATCAGCGGGATCCTATGCTTTTGCACGTATTCGATGGTTTCTTTATTGATCTCTCCTTCACCGGAGGCTACGATCCCGGCTATCGGAGACACTTCGATATTATTGACCTTGCACAGCAGATCGACTTTATGTACCGCGCTATTGACCCGATTTGCCCCGACGACAAGCAACAGGTTTTTAGATTCTTTGATTCGATTAGCATCGACAAGGGAGCCCGCCATGATATCTTCCACCTTGCGCTCGACCAGGTCAATATTGTGAATGACGTAGCCATCGATGGCTTCATTGATGGTACTGATGATGGGATGAGCCAGGGTTTCGTCGTAAGGCACCACACCGAGCAGGGGTAAGCCCATCTGACTTAGCTTTTTGCCCACATAGTATTTGATCTTCTCGAGCCTATCGGGCATAACCTTGTTGACGATGATGCCGAGGATCGGTACTTCTTGCTCCCGAAAGAGGGCGATGCTCATGTTGAGTCGATCGATCGTGCTTCCGATCCCACCCTCTACAATCATCACCACCGGTGAGTTAATCATCTTGGCCACATCCGCATTGGACAAATTGACAATACTACCGACACCCGGATGGCCTGTGCCTTCAAAGATGACAAACTCATGTTGATCGGCCAGACAGTCTGCTGCATGTCTCACATCTCTGGACAGATGAAAATCAGACGGATTGTCCAGAAAGGAGGTAGTGGCGCCCTTACCCAGGATAACGGGTGAGTGCAGCTGCGGCTGCAGTTGGAATCCGAGTAGGTCCGCAAACAAGAGCGTGTCCTTGTCCACCCGGATATCGTCCAAGTCGAGAAAGCGTTGTCCCACCGGCTTACAATACCCGATATCCAACCCCCGCTCCTTAAGGATCGATGCCAAGCCGAGGGTACTGGTCGTCTTGCCCACATGCTGATTGGTCGCGGCGACGTACAACCTTCTTCCTTTCATGCAAGAAAAATAGCAAAATGGACTAAGCCGGCTCTCGCGATCGCGCACAAGACGAAGCTGCATAACGTACGGCTCCTGGAAAGTTCATACATCCCGGTAAGAATCCGGATGGATAGTGATGCCAGCCAGGGCGCGATCGTCCCGCACAGGCTGACAGTGGCTCCGGGGCAGCCACAAACAAAAAAGGTCCCTTCCTCATGATGAGAAAAAGACCCAGAAAGCTCTATTAGCTGTGAGAGAAGGATTCGAACCTTCACGAGGCGGTTAGCCAATGCGCAACTGGAAGTGGTCAACCCTAGATCCGCCAAGGCGGAAGCTTACGCATAGTTTATCCCGTCACCCTCACCCCCGAGACAGGAGGGCACGTCTACCGGTTTCGTCATCTCACAGTGTCAAGTTTTTTAAAGATTTTCCAATGCTTTCATTGTAAATCTGAAGCAAATCTAAAACAAAGTCCCATTTTGTGCAAATATATCAACAAATAAAGCCAAATTTTATTCAATCTTTAGATATTCAGCATCACTATTGACAGTATTGCAAAGATCACAGTCGCATAGCCGAAGCTTTTGACAAATTGATAATGGGCATTCGCTCACCTGCCGCGCACCCATCCGTCCGTGGCAAAACAAAAGGATCGCACAATCTAAGCGGCTGTTGAAATACCCACGTGCATTTGCCACTTACTCTTTTGCCCTCATCCAACCTGCCGTTTCGGGCGTCCTCGCCTGACACATACTAAGCAAGGTTATGCCATAGATTAGTCCTCCTAAGTGCGTTCCACAACTAAATGAGGGCATCCTGTCGGCAATGCTCTGGCGGTTGATAGAAAAGTGTAAAATCCCATAATACGATTGCCCTGCCTACCGGCCACTACGAAGATGAAAGAAAGTGACTAAAGGACGGTCGTACGAAGGGTGCACTCTCGGGGGCGGTTGAAATACTAACGCTGATTTGTTGGCTAGTTCTTTTGCCCGCATGCTTCGTTGCAAAGCCTCGACGTAGCTGCTGCTAGCCACCCGTCCGCTTTCACGACTCCCTCACTTCTCGCATTGTCATGCTCGACTCTACGAGATCGTTCGGTCATGCCTCGTCTGCCGACAAAATGGCGTTGTGGTGCAAACGCAGCCAGTAATTTAACGGCCTCGTAGGAGAGTCTCCAAATAGGCCGTACTTTTAGATAAGCTCCCGTTTGCTTATCGCCTGATGAATTAATACCAGTTGCCAATCACCATTCAGTCGCCGATCCGCTTATTTGGCTTGTTGGCCATACTTATGTTGCTATGGTACTGTGCGGCAGACCTGCCGATACAGCGATCTGCCCAAGCCACCGAGCGCATCAATGGTTTGACGTTTGTTGCGCCACCCGAACCCTTCGCCTCCGACCCCATGCTCGCCGTGACAGAAGTCAGCGCCGATTGGATTGCAGCAATTCCCTATGCGTTCACTCCCCTCAACCAGCCGGTGGTCAGGTTCGGATCCAGGCATCAGTGGTGGGGCGAACGTCCCGAAGGCATTGTAGAAACCATCAGGCGCGCCCAAGCAGCCGGGCTCAAGGTCATGCTCAAGCCGCAGGTGTGGAGCGGCGGATGGTGGACCGGAGACTACCACTTTGGGTCCAACCAGGACTGGCTCAGATGGGAGGCTCAATATCGCCAGTACATTCTGCGATATGCACATATCGCCGACTCCCTTGCGGTAGATATGTTTTGCATAGGCACAGAATTTAAGACCAGCGTAGAGGAGCGGCCGGCGTTTTGGCTGACACTGATCGACGAGGTGCGATCCATCTACGATGGTCCGCTCACCTATGCAGCCAATTGGGACAATTTTGACAACATTCCTTTCTGGTCAAAACTGGACGTCATCGGCGTCAATGCTTACTTTCCCTTGGACTCCGCCCAGACACCCAGCCCACGCCGACTGATCAAATGCTGGAAAGCGCATCGCGATCAGATCAGGGCCTGCAGCCGAAAGCATGGCAAGCCGGTAGCCTTCACCGAGTATGGATATCTGAGCGTGGATGGCTGCGCGGATAAAACCTGGGAGCTCGAGGCAAGTATCGCACGACTCGATATCAATCAGCAAGCACAAGCCAATGCCTTGGAGGCGCTCTATGAGGTCTTTTATGCGGAGGAATACTGGATGGGAGGCTTTCTCTGGAAGTGGTTTCCCAATATGCGTGGACACGAGGGCTATCCTGCCAAAGACTACACCCCGCAGGGCAAACTGGCAGAAAAGGTGATCCACCGTTACTTTAGCAAGTCAAACCAAACAGCCCTCCGTAGATGAAAGTCTTTACTACCGTCGAGCAATACCGCCAAACACACACACAACTAGTCGAATCGAACAAATCCCTGGCTTTTGTGCCGACCATGGGCGCACTGCACCAGGGACACATGGCCCTGATCCGCCAAGCCGCCGCTCTTGCAGACAAGGTGGTCGTGAGCATCTTCGTCAATCCCACCCAGTTTAACGATGCACAGGATCTGGAAAAGTATCCGCGTCCGCTCGGCGCCGACATACATCTGCTGACACAAAACCAAGTGGATATGCTGTTTTTGCCCACCGTCGATGAGGTATATCCGCCCGGTCAAGATCTCAGCGTAGCGTTGGATCTGTCCGATCTGACTTCCCCCCTGGAAGGAAAGTTTAGACCGGGTCACTTCGACGGCGTAGTGACGGTGGTCCATCGGCTGCTTGACATCACCCAGCCCGACTACCTGGTCATGGGCCAAAAGGACTTTCAGCAGCAGACCATTGTCGCCGAGATGATCCGTCAACTTGACTGGCCGGTGCAGCTGGTGTGTCATCGGATTATGCGGGAGTCTGATGGTCTGGCTTTGAGCTCCCGGAATCGTCGAATCGACCCCAATCTGCGCCCCAAAGCCAGCGCCATCTATCAAGCGCTCTTGCAATCACAGGAGCAGATGCTGGCCACCACGCCGGCAGAAGTGGAGATGCTGGGCCGCGCATACCTGGAGGAGAGTGGATTTGAGGTGGAATACTACCAGGTGGTGGATGGCTTTCGACTCACCCGAGTGAAAGATTGGGACTTGCCGTACATAGTGGTCTGCGTGGCCGCCTGGCTGGGAGACATTCGGCTCATAGACAACCTGATTCTTAAGAAGAGGTGATTGCCTTGGTCGTGAGGTCAGGGCAATCGCATTATCCAGGCTTTAGGGTAACAGCGAGCTCATCGATGGCGTTTGGCGAGGACGCCAAACCCCGCCTGATCTGGGCAGTGTGGCCTTGCAGGCTAGTTGCCGTTGCAGTAACTCCACAACAGACAACTTGGGCCGTGTCAGGCATCCTCGCCTGACACCTACTAGCAAGATTATGGCAGGGAGTAGTCTTCCTAAGTGTGTTAAACTATTAGATTAAGGGCATCTTGCCGGCCATTCCTAGGCCGTTGATAGATAAATGCAAATCTCATGATGCGATGGCCCTGGTCGTGAGGTCCACCAAAATCCGGACCGTGACAAAATATTCTACTTTTGCCGGGGGTTATTTCACATGACATCCATTTGCTGCTGGGTCCAAACTTATCATATTGAACAAAGCGATTTCTACTTTACTGAAGATCGTTCTCTTCTTAGGCATTGGAGTTACCATTCTCGGGTTACTCTATAACTCATTGAACAAGAAGTACCAAGAAGACTGCCAGCTGAGAGGCATCGCCTCGGAAGACTGCAGCTTGGTGGACAAGGTGATCTCCGATTTTCAATCCGCCAGCATATTTTGGCTGGGCATGATCGTGGTTTGCTTCATGCTCAGTAACGTGAGCCGGGCCATGCGATGGCGTCAGATGACGACGTCACTGGGATACCACACGCGGCTCCCTAATGGATTTTGGACGATTATGTTGGGCTATTTTGCCAATCTGGGACTGCCGAGATTGGGTGAGATCGTGCGACCTGCCACTTTTGCAAAGTATGAGCGGATTCCGCTGGAGAAGGTCGTAGGAACCGTGGCATTGGGTCGCATCATCGACTTGATTTGTTTTGCCTCCGTTTTCCTACTGGCCCTGCTGCTACAGTTTGACACGCTTTGGGGATATCTGAGCGAGCAGGCATCCATCCGTCATCTACTGGCATCACCCTTGGTTATCGGCGGTCTTGTCGCAGGCTTGCTGGCCCTGGCGATATTCTACTTTCGCTGGGATCAAATCAAGTCATCCAAGTTGGCGCAGAGACTGCTACGGGTACTTCACGGCTTTTTGGATGGACTTCGCTCTATTAGCAAGATTCGAAATCTAGGCGTATTTGTCTTTCACTCTATCGTGATATGGCTGCTATACTACCTGATGACAGTGCTGTGCTTTCAGGCCTTTGCCCCGACCGCACACTTGGGGCCACTGGCAGGATTGCTGGTTTTCGTATTTGGTAGTATCGGTATGATCATTCCCGCACCGGGTGGCATGGGCAGCTATCACGCACTGGTAGTGGCCGCCCTCACTATCTACGGGGTCGGACAAGATGATGCTTTCTCGTTTGCCATGATCATCTTCTTCACGATCAACATTTTTGGCAATGTCCTTTTTGGGCTCTTGGCGCTGGTGCTGCTGCCCGGCCTCAACGCCTCGTACATCCCCCATCGGCCATGAGTTGGAAAGATATTCAGCACAAGATCCAATCGCTGTCGCAAGCACATGAGCAGGTGAAGAATTGGAAGGAAGGCGGGGATCAAATCATTTGGACCAATGGGTGTTTTGATCTCCTGCATCTGGGGCACCTCAAGTATCTGAGCGAGGCCAAAGCCTTGGGTGATCGACTGGTGGTCGGCCTCAACTCGGATCACTCCGTCCAGATACTAAAAGGGGCCCAGCGTCCGATATTGGATCAAGAGACACGCGCCGCCAAGCTGGCAGCTCTGGCCATGGTCGATCTGGTCGTGCCCTTTGACCATCCGACACCGATCCAGGAGATCGTCACGCTACAGCCCTCCGTCATCACCAAAGGGGGCGATTACCAAGCTTCGGATGTCGTCGGTGGCGCCGAGGCCGCTGAGTGGGGCGGACGGGTAGTGATCATCCCTTTCGAAGCCGGGCACTCGACCTCGGCGATCATACGCAAAATCAAAAAATTGCCATGAACCAGGTTAAAGATGTGATGGCATTCCTAGAGGAGGTAGCTCCGCTACACTACCAAGAGCCCTACGACAATGCCGGCCTGCTGACCGGAGATCCATCCTGGGAGGTCACCGGCGTGCTGACCTGCTTGGATTCGACGGAGGAGGTGGTGGTGGAGGCCATTGAGAAGCGGGCCAACATGATCATTTCGCATCATCCCATCATCTTCGGAGGCATCAAGACGCTGGCCGATGACAGCTATGTCGCCCGGGCGATTATCCGAGCGATCAAACACGACATTGCCATCTACGCCATCCATACGAATCTGGATAATGTACTCTACCAGGGCGTCAACGAGCGCATTGCCAAGCAACTTGATCTGCAAGAGATCGAATTGCTCCGTCCCCGTGACACACCCGAGGTCGGGAGCGGTGCGGTAGGCTTTCTATCGCATCCTCTGGATCACGCCCAATTTGTAGCCCACCTTAAGGACCGCCTACAACTCGACGTCATTAAGGCCACGAAACCGCTGGCCCGGGACATCCGCAAGGTGGCCCTCTGTGGGGGTGCCGGTCGACACCTTTTGCCGGACGCTCTCTCTCGAGGTGCCGATGCGTTTATCTCGGCTGACTTCAAGTATCACGAGTACTTTGATGCTGACGGTCGCATCACCATTTTTGACATAGGACATTATGAGAGTGAACGATTTACGATCGATCTGCTCTGTGATCTGATAAAGGGGAATTTTGCTAAATTTGCGGCCTATTGCACGAAAGTGAACACCAATCCAGTAAATTATACCTAGGCAATGGCTACGAAAGAGAAGACTATTCAAGAGAAATTGATCGAGCTTTTCGAACTGCAAAAGATCGACTCGAAGCTGGATGAAATCGGCGTACTCAAGGGCGAACTTCCGATGGAAGTGAGTGATCTCGAGGATGAGATCACGGGTCTGCAAACCCGCATCAACAAGCTCGAAGAGTCGAAGTCAGAACTCACGGATACCATCTCGCAACACAACGCCAGGATCAAAGAGTCTGAAAGCCTGATCGCCAAGTATGGTCAACAACTGGACGATGTCAAAAACAACCGTGAGTACGAGGCACTGACCAAGGAAATCGAGCTACAAAGGCTAGACATTCAGCTTTCGGAGAAACGAATCCGTGAAACGGAATCGCTGGTAGCTGCCAAAGACGAAACGCTCGATGTGGCGCAAGAGCGAATGGCGGAAAAGCAAAAGAACCTGGAGACCAAGAAGGTGGAACTGGACGCCATTATTGCCAAGACCGAAAAGGAAGGTGCCAAGCTTAAGAAATCCAGCGACAAGCATCGCAAGACGATTGACGATCGCCTCCTGCGGGCCTATGACCGCGTGAGAGAATCCTACCGCAACGGCCTGGCAGTGGTAACCGTCGAACGAAACTCCTGCGGTGGATGCTACAACAAGATCCCCCCGCAGTTGCAACTCGAGATTAGCCTTCAGAAGAAGATCATCGCCTGCGAGCATTGTGGACGGATACTCGTTGATGAGTCAGTCGTGCAAGAGCCTGCCTAGGTGCCCTTCGCTAAAACATCCACCCCACCCCTATTCCTGCAGTCTCGCCGCATTGATCATGGATTTCGCCGTTGGAGGCTTTTTGTGCTTTGGATGGTCTTATGGCCAGCGGCCACCGCTTCTGCACAGGGCTACTTCGAATATTCGGCCACTGCTGTAGAGACGTATGAGCTCATCTTTTCCCTTCGCTTTCAAGAGGCCAAGGAGTCACTGGTACGCCTTAAGATCACCGAGCCCGACAATCTCATTGTGCATAGTCTGGGCAATTATATGGACTGCTTGTCGCTCTTTATCGGAGAGCAGAACAAGACCTTTGAAAAGATCAAACAGCACAAGCAGCAGCGGCTAGCTGCCATCAAAAAAGGTGATCGACAATCACCCTACTTTCTGTATACCCAGGCAGACATTCATCTGCAGTGGGCCATCACCCGGGTCAAGTTTGAAGAGTATTTCCAGGCGGTGATGGAGATAAAAAGGGCCTTTCACCTGCTCGAACGCAATGAACAATTGCATCCCGACTTCATGCCCAACAAAAAGAATTTGGGGCTACTCCATGCACTGATTGGGACCGTGCCTGATCAGTACCGGTGGGGCTTGAAGATCCTGGGTATGAGTGGCACCATCGCCGAGGGAAGGCGCGAGATCGAGGAGGTGATCGATCATGCAAAGTCGCACCCGTTTGTGTTCAGAGATGAAGTCTACGTGATGTATGCCTACCTGCTGCTGCATCTGGAAAACCAGGGTGAGGAAGCCTGGCAGATGATCCAAAATGCTGGAATCGATGCGACCACCAACCCGTTGGCCTGCTTTGTCCATGCCAATATCGCTATGAAAACCGGAAGAAACGACATGGCCATTCAAATCCTGGAGAACAAACCCGAGGGCCGTGATTACTTTCCCTTTCCTTACCTGAGCTTTATGGAGGGGGTTGCCCGTCTCAATCGCCTGGACCCCTCCGCGCGTGACTACCTCCTGCGATTTCTCAAAGAGACCAGAGGACTCCACTACATCAAAGAGGCATACCAAAAATTGGCCTGGCATGCCAGAATCCATGGCGAGCGTCAGGGGTATCTAGGTTATATGTCACTCTGCAAGAGCCTGGGATCGGCCGTGGTCGAAGAAGACAAGACAGCCCTCTATGAAGCGCGCTCGGGACGCATGCCGGATCAGGCGTTGCTCAAAGCCCGGGTCCTCTTCGACGGCGGTTACTACGCGGAGGCCAGGCACGTGTTGGAGGAGCGAAGGACCGCATCATTGTCCGAGAAGATCCATCAATTGGAGTACACCTATCGCATGGCCAGGATCTACCATGCCCAAGGTGACTACACCGCTGCACTTCGCTACTACCATCAGACGATCGAACACGGACGATTTGAAGGCGTGTATTTTGCATGCAATGCCGCCCTGCACAGTGGCTTGATCTTCGAGCTCCTGGGCCAACCCCAAAAGGCGCGAAATTACTTTGACATGACTCTTACGATCAAGCCGGATCAGTACCAATCGAGCCTTCATCAAAAGGCAAAGGCCGGGCTACTCCGCATCGAAGATCTCCCTTAGTGCATCCCACATCCATGCGGGAAAGTGTTAAGATGCTCGTTTCCAACCACATGCAAATTTTTTTTGTCGTAACTTATGGTGTTAATTACACCACTTTATCATGCATCACCTATCCAAAAGATCCGTCGAAGCCGCCCTCCTAATCCTTGTCGTTTTTCTTGCTAGTTCATGTACCAAGGATATCTGCAATGTAGAAGTAACCTATACCCGGGCAACACCCATACTCGATGACCTCGCAAAATTTCGAGTGCCGATCGCCAGTGATTATAACGCCACCATCGAGGCACCCGGCAAGATATTTGTCGACGATGATTACCTCTACATCAGTGAGGAGGACAAAGGAATCCACATCATCGACAACCAAGATCCGACCAATCCCACCCCCATTAACTTTATCGCCATCCCGGGCAACAAGGACCTCGTGATCAAAGACAAGGTGCTGATTGCAGACAACTACTATGATCTGATTATGGTAGATGTGTCCAATCCCCTTCAGCCTGTTTTACTATCACGTACAGAGGAGGCTTTCCCGGTCACGATAAGTACGACCGATGACTTGGATCTTATTGGTTTCAAATTTGAGGTGGTGACCGAGGAGCGAACTTGCGCGGAAGCCTCGTGGCAGGGACAAACGATCTTCTTCGATGAGCAAAATCACCTGATCCCAGCCTCCCAGGTTCCCTCTTCTTTTGCCGGTGCCACCCGCTCGGGCCGGCCATCGGCCGGTACGCTAAGTCGAATGGCGGTCAATGAGGATCATCTATACATTGTGAACAATCGAGAGTTGCTGGTCTTTGAGCTTCAGGCAAGAGATATATTGCCACAGTCGGTGCAGTATGTCGGTGACTTTATCGAGACGGTATATCCCACAGAAGATCGCCTATTCATCGGAGCACAAAATGGGATGCATATCTACCAATTGAGAGATGGTGGTGATCCCACTCGGGAGGCTATGTATGATCATGCAATGTCCTGCGATCCTGTACTGCCGTCCGGAGATGTGGTCTACATCACGCTGCGAAACAACGGTCCCTGCCCTGGCGACAACAACCAGCTTGACGTCGTGTCTCTGCAATCACGGACACCCACCCTGATACAGTCCATCCAGCTTGAGAGTCCCCATGGCATGGCTATGGCCGACCAGACCCTGATCGTCTGCGAGGGGGATCACGGAATCAAATTCTTTGACACTTCCTCCGGTCGACAACTTTCATTGGTGGGGGGGAATCGAGAGGTATCAGCCTACGATGCGATCGTGGACCCGAAGAATCCCAATGTGCTTTTGCTGATTGGATCAGATGGCCTCAGTCAATACCAACTGCATGACACAGACCAACTTGACCTGCTGAGTGCCTTGACTTTCTAGCTGGGGAGGATGAGGAGCCTGATCACGGTCCTATTTGCTACCCTACTGTTCGAAGCCTTCGCACAATTCTCCGAGTCTCCGCCAGATTGCATTTTGCAGCTCAGGGATGGAAGCGTGTTGGTCGGACACCTGGTCGGGGAAGATCCCCCGAAGATCCTTTTCGAGATCGCCACGGGAGACACTATCGCCATCTGGCAAGCGTTGATACGACGACAGCGGAGTCTGCTCGAAGGACTTAGTATTTACCGGGCCGGCAGGTACCAATTCACGCGGGGGATCTTTGGGCAGATTGCTGCCGGCGTGACCTCTGGCGAATGGAGCGGAGGTACGCATCTGCATCTGGCTGCCGGCAAAAGGATCACGCCGCGTCTAGCCGCAGGCTTGGGAGTCGGTCTGGATGAACTCTATGGAGGGGCCACGTTTACCTATCACAACCTGATCACCCTCTATGCCCTCGGTCGCTATGAGCTAAACATGGCAAAGACGCGATTGGTAGGCAATCTGAGGTTGGGATATGGATTTAAATACGGGGACTCCGGAAGGGCTTGGCCCCTGGATTACCGGGCGCGGGGTGGCCTCTATGTCAGCCCTTCGCTGGCTCTGCGATTTGCCACAAGGGGCAGAGTCAAATGGGGCCTTGAATGGTACATGCACCTTCAGCGGACCACAAGCCACTACACCCTCCCCAACAACGACAACAGGTTTGGACCCTCACATATCAAGGAAAAGCTGTGGTTTGTCCGCATGGGTCCTCGGCTCCTCATCGAATACAATTGACCACCCTACGCTAGTAGAGTTTCGTATTAGATATGTTGAATAATTCTAACAGGATTTTATTCGCAGACGAGGCATGACCGAACGATCTCGTAGCGTCGAGCATGACAATGCGAGAAGTGAGGGAACCGCGACAGCGGGTGGGTGGCTAGGCATAGCCGTAGCTATGGCGAGGCTTTGCAACGAAGTATGCGGACCAAAGTCCTTAGAATTAACCATAAGATTTAATGCGAAACTCTAGTAGCTGCCACGCCAAGTCGTCCTCCACGCCCTGCGCAGCAATCCATGGCAACTGCACCATGGATTTGCTAACTTATGAAGGTCAACGATCGAGTTATGCGGCTCCGAGAGATCATAGGGCTGGTCCTCTGCCTATCTACGGTATCCGGCATGGCTCAGTCGTCCTGGCAACGGACGGTCGGACCATGGGGTGGATCCATCGGTGTTTTGGCAGAGGATGAAGCGGGCGTGATGTATGCCGGCCTACGGCAACTATATCGCTCGATCGATCGAGGCGAGACTTGGCAGGAGGTGGACACGCTGGATCGTCTACACTACATTGCCGATATCATCCATCTGGCTGATGGCAGTCTGTTTGCCGCCGATCTTGACCGGCCGGGGGTCCATCGATCTGTCGACAAGGGATACACCTGGGTGCCCTCGGGTCTGGAAAGTATACATGTTGAGACGCTCCTAGCCGCAGGTGGCGACACCCTTATGGCAGGCTCCAGTCAGGGCATACATGTATCGGCGGATCAGGGTACCAGCTGGAGACCGCACAACAATGGTCTACAGCGTCTTTTCGTCAGGCAGTTGGTGCAAAATTCGCGCGGGATAATCTTTGCCTGTGGATTTAGAGGTGGCATCCATCGGACACGAGATCTGGGTCAGTCCTGGCAGCAAGTCAATCCACAAATCGCTGATCTCGAAGATGTGGATGCGCTACATATCACCGTAGACGATACCATATATGCCGTTGGCCAAGGAAATATCTATCGGTCGGGAGCTGATGGCGACACATGGATCAGGACCAATGAGGAGGCCACCAGCTGGTTGTTTCATGCCATGACCAGCAGTCATGATGGGGCCCTTTTTGCGACGACCAATGACAGCGTTTTTCGCTCCTGGGACCTCGGCTCCACTTGGTTGCCCATCCAGACGGGTCTACCGACAGACAGCAAGGAGGACCTGCTGATGAGCTCAGACGGAGCCCTCTACCTGGCCTCGCGCAATGGAGGAGGGATCTATCGCTCCCTGACCTATGGTGATGGATGGCAGCGAGCTAATCAAGGTTTGACCAGTCCCATCGGGTATCTGGCCATCTCGGAGGGAAACCTCATCGCAGGGAGCCTCAAAAACGGTCCTTTCCGCTCCATGGATCAAGGCAGCCACTGGTCATCATTCAACGGTCCTAGTGCAGCCACCGAGATATATTATCTCCTGAACCTGGGCAACCGCCTCCTGGCCAGCAGCAACACAGGACTATATGCGTTTGACACCGTTTGGCAAAAGCTGCCCGTTGCCGTTCCCAGTGAGATACCCGACAGCCTGCATGTGCTGGATGAACACATCTCATCGGTGGTGAGGGACGGACAGGACAATTGGTATCTCAACACACACGGCCACGGCCTTTATCGGTCAACCGATCAGGGAGGTTCGTGGTCCGACATCAGCAGCGGACTGCCATCGCTACCCTTTCTCCAAGCCCGATCGATGGCAGTGGATGGCGAGGATCGACTCTATGTGGCCATCGATCAGGATGGTCTCTACCGCTCTGATGACCAGGGAGCGCATTGGCAATCGATATCGGGCAGCCTCCAGCCGCAGACGGAGTGGTCCCTGGTGACCAGTGAGTCGGGCACGGTCTTGGTGAGCTCGCAAGAAGGCATCTATCGTTCGGTCAATCTTGGCGGTCATTGGACCAGGATCAGAGATACGCACGGTGCATTTCGGCTGATCTGGCGCATGCAGCTGCTGGGTGTCGAAGTATTGATTTCCGAAGGAGAAGGTAAGCACACGCTGCAATTGAGCAGCGATGGCGGCGTCAGGTGGCAAGATATAGAAGGACCCCCGGGCGAGATCAACGTGTTCAAGACGGATGAAGCAGGCAGACTTTGGGCCGGCACGGGCAGTGGCCTATACGTCAGAGATCTGTCGATTACCCCGACTGACGATGCAGCCACCTCACACGACATTCTCCATGCACAAATTCATCCAAATCCAGCGTCTACTCAGACGACGATCACCTTCCGGTTGCCCCGCTCCGGTGCAATAAAGATTGATCTGATGGACCTCCAAGGTCGCTTGATACGCACCGTCTGTCAAGCCTACTACGGGGCCGGAGAGCACGTACTCAACCTTTCCGCGGCAGATCTGGAGCCCGGTCTGTATCACTGTCGATTTTCCATAGGTGGACACATCCGCACCAAGCGGCTGCTCATCTTTTAGCCCTGGCCCCAGCCGCCACACCCGCAGATTCCCAGGCGCCCAATTCTCCGGATAGCTTGGTCACGGTGGTATTTTGAGGACCCGGTTGAGCCATCTTGGTCCAATGGCATCCAAAGCGATCGGATTTAAGCAGCGACCCGCATGGCAGCCGTATTTGAATTTGTGACCCCTGATTGCTTATCATTGTAAGAAATCCGGGGGTTGTACAATGCTGGTATTGCTGGATCGTCACTGTCTGATCGACATGGGCCGGGGTTGGCGGATACTCGCCGCCTGCTGGCTGGTCTGTCAGAGCATTGCTCTCTCTGGTCAGGAGTCCCAAGCCCTGTATCCGGCCGAACTGAGTTTGAGCGCCCTGACCACCGAAGATGGTCTCCCAAACAATAGCGTCAACGTCGTCGTCCAAGATTCATTGGGATTCCTGTGGATTGGTACCTGGGAGGGCCTGGCTAAGTACGATGGGTATGAGGTGGTCACCTATCGCACCAACCCGCTGGACAGTAGCTCCCTGAGTAATAACCGCATTGAGACACTCCTGATGGACGCCTCCGGTCAGCTATGGGTGGGCACCTGGGATGGTATCAATCGCTATGATCTCGGGTGCGATTGCTTTGAGCGCTATCGCCTCGATCATCAAGGCAACCCATTGGGCCAGATCAATGCCTTGATCGACGATCAGGCGGGTGGGCTATGGCTCGGCACACAGCAAGGGCTGCTGTTGCGGTTTGACAAGGAAGAGGGGACTTTTAGTCCGTATTTGAATGGAGGCAGCAGCGGCGTGGATCTGACCGGTCAGCAGATCCGTACGTTGTTGATCGACCATTCCAACCACCTGTGGATCGGCACGGGCGAACCTTTCAACCCAATGATTGTAGGCGATGGCCTTTATCGTCTGCACTTGCCCTCGGGCAGGGTCAAACGATTTCAAGGTGCTGGATCGGGCTTGATCGATGACAGAATCAGTTCGATGCATCAGGATCGCCGTGGAGGTCTTTGGGTGGGCACCTGCCGCAGCGGACTGCATCAGTATGACCAAGAAAATGAAGTGTTTGTAGCCCTGGAGCCAGGCCGTTCAGACGTGTACGCTCCGGAGGGCGTACCTGGCCCGTGGTCAGCCTGCCCACCGGTGACTTTCGTCCACGAAGACCGGGCCGGTAAGATGTGGATCGGCACTTACAATGGAGGCGTAGCCCGATTTGATCCGGTCACTCGCCAGTATCAACTTTATCGCCACGATCCCCGGCAGACACCGTCGCTGGGAGGAGAAGAGGTGTGGTCATGCTTCGAGGACCGCACGGGCATTCTCTGGATTGCATCGCACTCCGGTGGCCTACAAAAGATCGATCCGTCCGCCAGAAAATTTCGCTCCTATACATACGATGTAGCCCATCCCTCAGGTATCAGCCATCCCTTTATCACGGGCCTTCAGCCTTCAGTCTCGAACCCGCACAGCCTCTGGATCGGCACCCAAGCTGGTCTCAATCGGTTGGATCGGCGTACGGGAGAAGTGACGGTCTACGCCAACGACCCAACGATCCCCGCCAGTCTCAGCAGCAATACGATCTGGGCTCTGTGCCAGGATCAAGCAGGCATTGTGTGGATCGGAACCGACCGGGGCCTCGACCGACTCGATCCAGGTACTGGGCGATTTCGCCACTACCTGACCAATCTGGAGGACGAGCGGGTGTTCCAGGGCAATACGATCCTGGCAATCCACGAATCCCCTTCCGGCCTATTGTGGGTCAGCAGTTGGAGTGGGAGACTCTATTCCTTTGATCCCAGCACTGGCCGACATCGAGCCTACCGTTTTGCCCAGCGCAGTGGATCGGCCAGCGAGGGTAGGATCTATCATATTTTCGAGGATGACGAAGGCGTCCTCTGGTTGAGCACGTATTTAGACGCGCTCTACCGTTTTAATCCACGCACCGGCGACTCCCAACCCCACCTCCAAGGCATCGGTGCCAACTGGGTGTTGCAGGACGAGGACAAGACCTTTTGGGTGGCGACCAGTGATCGGGGACTCATTCATTTTGACCCAGCCACAGGTGAGCTGATCGAATCTTTCACCACGCATGAGGGGTTGCCGAGTAATACCATTTTCAGCATCTTCCAGGATCACGAGGGATGGTTCTGGCTGAGTAGTGGTAAAGGACTTTCCAGGTTTGATCCCGCTTCATCACAGTTTATCAATTACAATACCGGCGACGGACTGCCCGACAACAGCTTTAACATCAGCAGTGGTGCACAGCAAGCCGACGGTACCATATTCTTTGGGGGTACAGCCGGCGTAGTGGAGATTCATCCTACCCAGGTCCAACGCAATGTGCATGCACCCAGTGTGGTGCTTACGGGCTTAGGCATACATGATGTCGCTCGGTCCAGCACTTCTCATGTCAGCCATCTGCCAGTGCTGGGCGAGGACGTGACCTTGCGGCACAGTGAAAATGACTTGACCTTTGACTATGTCGGCCTGCACTTTAGCCATCCCGCCAACAATCACTATCGATACCGCCTGGATCCCTATGACGATGACTGGATATCCGCTGGAAATCGTCGCAGCGCCCGCTACACCAGCCTCAAGCCGGGCATGTACACCTTTAGGGTGACGGCGGCCAACAGCGACGGGATCTGGAACGAACAAGGAAGCTCCCTGCGGTTTGAAATAGCAACCCCCTGGTGGAATGCGTGGTGGTTTTGGATCTTGTTGGGCCTATCTCTAGCTGCGCTCGCCTATGCGGTCTATCGCTTCAGGATCAGACAGATCAAGCGGGAAGCCCAGACCAAACTTGCCTTCGAACGGAGATTGCTCCATACCGAGATGAGCGCACTGCGAGCCCAGATGAATCCGCATTTCCTCTACAACTGCCTCAACTCGATTGATCACTACATCATAAAGAATGAGACAGAGAAAGCTTCCGATTATCTGGGGCGCTTCTCTCGCCTGATGCGTTTGACCCTGCAAAATTCTCGATCTCGCACGGTACCACTCAAGGATGATCTCGAGGCCTTGCGTCTATATCTGGAGATGGAGAGCTTACGATTTCCCGGCACTTTCGAATATGAGATTTCCGTGTCTGACCAAGTCTCCGATGACCTGACGGAAGTGCCTCCCATGCTGATTCAGCCCTTTGTCGAAAATGCCATCCTCCACGGGTTGAAACCAAAGCCCGGGGGCGGCAAAGTCACCATCGAGGCCTTCCACGAGAATGAACACCTGTGCCTGACCATCGAGGACAACGGCATCGGTCGAGCCAAGGCTCAGGAACTGGCAGCCCAGCGCCGCAGATCCAAAAGACGGTCCTACGGTATGCAGATCACCCAGGAGCGCGTCCAAATGTTCAATGATCTCTACGGCGGCGAGGCTACCATCGATATCATCGACCTCACGGATGATGAGGGACAGCCTGCTGGCACCCGGGTCGAGGTAGAGCTCCCGGCGTAGCTACGGTGGCAAGTTGTATAAGGATGGTCCGAAGCAGTCGCACCGTGTAGCCATTCACTACTCGATATCAGAGCTAATGGAAGGGAATTGTACTGAAGCCCGGTACGGTGGACGTACCCTATAATGCTGGAACGAGGGTAAAAATATGCAAAATCTACCCTGGTTTGAGAAACCGAGGTAAAACCGGGAGCTAGAGATCACGGACTGGCTGGTCTATTTTGGCAAAACCGTTCTGAAAGCCCAGGATCATACCAGGCACATGATGGAGTTTCTGATTGAATAGACAAAACTCTATGACCGGGTCAGGGACCGGCTGAACGGACGGCAGGCAAAGGTGCTGCAAAGACTGTTCGGTGCAGGGCCGGAGGGGTTCGAGGGAGGTCTCAGCGCCCAAAACTACCTTTCCATCACAAAAACATCACGTGCCACCGCCACGCGAGATTTGCAGTCCCTGACAGAGATGGGAGCGCTCAGGAAGACCGGAGAGCTTAAAAAAACCCGCTACCATCTGAACATTAAATCCTCTTAAGAAACCGAATATTTTCAGGGCCATTAGCGCCCTTCAGTCACAGCAGAACATCATCTGTCTTGCGTCCAAAACTTTCCATGCGCTGGTCGTAGCCACCCCCAAAGTCTAGACAATGAACTTACAAATGGGGTCAGTGACATCCAACAAGCAACCTCGGCCAATGTTTCATGAAATACTGCAGCTCAAATGACATCGGCTGAGTTAGAGATTTGGAGCGACTCCCTAGTCGGAGCGTCCAAATGCCAGCCCAATCCTGATGTAAGGTTTTGTTAAAGTCGAAAAGGACGGCACAAAGAGGATTGTCTTTAGAGTATCATTATGATGAGTAGTAAGAATGCATTATGCAGAGTAAAATGTCGAGGCTAGTAGGGATTACATTGCTAGTCTTACCAATGTTTTGCCTAGAGGCCCAGACGATCGATGTGGTACTACGTGGCCAGGTGGTCGATATCGATACGAAGGATGGTATTGCATATTGCGTAATGGGCATCAGTGGTAAAGATAAGGGAGGAGTGAGCAATGGACAGGGGATGTTTGATTTTGCCTTGGCCGATGTCGAGATCACAGATACTGTCGTCGTAAGAGCACTTGGATATCATGCAGCCAGATACACGTTGGGTGAATTAAGACACACGGATAACATCAGGATTGCACTTCGTCCCAGAAGTTATACATTGACTGAAGCTGTGGTTACCCCTGGCCGGGATACATTGGTTGCAATTGGAAATGGATCCAGGACTTCAAGATCATTTTCTGGCACTGATCTATGGACTGAAATCGCCTTGTTCATGGACAACACCCATGATGGTGCTGGCATATTTAAAGAGGTGGGTTTTTATATTGGTGCTGAAGGAAAACATAAGGCACCGTTTAGGATTCGATTCTATGCAGTGGGACCTGATGGAGCACCTGGAACAGATCTGGTTTCAGAGAGTATCATTGTAAAAGGTAGAAAGAAGAGAGAATGGCTGACAGTCGATGTCCAGGACTACAATATCGAATTTCCACAAGAAGGATGTTTTGTGGCGATGGAATCGATATACAGCAACGACAGGTACTTCTACAAAAAGAAAATACTGAAGAATCGATTGACCCTGTATGGACCAACCTTGGGCAATTTTCCAGACCTGAGGTGCATTGCCCAGACGTGGACGAGAAGATATGCTGCGCCATGGAGGAAAAATGACACCGTACATGAGTATCCTTGTAAGCGATGTGTCATCAATGCGCTGATATCTGCCAAGGTGGTGGTCAACTAGGAGTCAGAACTCCTTAAGGGAACCTCCGACAACCTGTCTTATGCTAAAAAAAATGAGTAAAGCCTATATTTCGGGAAACTTAGCAAGGCCTGCCTAGAGGCATTGCCATGTGATTGATGAATGAGGGCAAGGCAGATCGCATATTTTTTTGATTCTAGCTGTAGAATATTCCTTTTTTTGCTGATTTTTCATCTGTTTTCAACCTTTCTATCCCGACATCGATTGTAGATATACTCTTCTACGCAGGTTATAGCAGATGTTCATCATCGTGATTGCTGCGGTATTTCGAATCATTCCTATTTGTTGGACCATCACCCGCCCCATTTGCTGATGCATATCGCCAAATACGTGTTCTACACGGGCACGTATCTTTGATTTCCTTGTATTGATGTCTTTGTCCTTTTCGGCCAGCGGTTTATTACGATATCCCTTGAGATGAACTCTGCTCGTTATCTTTCTACGTTTTAGCTCCTCTTCTGTCTTTTTACTGCGATAGGCAGAGTCAGCATATAACTCATGGCCGCTGTCACTGTCCTCAAGCAGATGATCCAACATCTGAGAGTCGTGCACGCTCGCCGTGCTTACTTCGAAGTTCGTGATCAGTTTACTGCCCTTGTCCACCTTGATATGATTCTTGTACCCAAAGCGACTCTGCTTGTCCTTGTTAGTCCAGCTTGCATCGGTGTCCTTTTGACGTGACTTATTCTCCGACCACTCTTCCGGTTTCTTGCCAGCCTTGATCCGAGCATTCTCATCTCGACTATTACGCTGTTTGGGTGCATCTACTATGCTGGCATCCACTATCGATCCGTTATTCATTATCAATCCCTGTTTCCCGAGTTCATCTCTAAGCCTGATAAATATCTGATCGATCACCCCTGCCTGCACCACCGCCTCGTTGAAATCCCAAAACGTATTTGCATCTGGAACTTTATCTCCAAGGCTAATGCCCAAAAACCGCTGAAAACTAAGCCTGTCTTTGATGTGAAACTCCAGCTTCTCAAAAGACAGATCATACATTGATCGCAGAATCAATGCCTTTAGCATCATTATCTTGTCAAATGACGGCCTGCCTCCCTTCTTAGGGTCCTTCTTCCTAAATACGCTCTCAACCAGCTCTCTATAGCTCTCAAAATCACTGTACTTAGCCAACTTCTCCAATGGATCTCCCATTTTTGAAAGCTCTTCCAACCGAAATTCCTCATCAAATAATGTAGATTTCATCTCGCATTCTTTGCTCACTACAAATTAAGAAATTTCATAAGGTTTCCGGAGGTACCCTTAAGAAAGAGTCATCCAATGAGTGTGGCACCTTCTCCAGCAAAACCATTGATCAGATCAGTGAAGAAGTGCTGCAAGCCCGGAATCCATCTTGATGCCTCCCTATGATCTAGCCTTCCTGCACTCACTGTGGTAAAACTATACTACTGCGGTAGTTTCTTGGTATAATCGTCAGATTGGACGACTTATTATCATGGCAGGAATAGATTTATGCAAACCATAGGAGCAGTTTCTACGCGCCCAGGTCGAGGCCGGTTTGTTCAGTTCAATCACAGCCGGGACAGGCTTTGATATTTGGCTAAGAAAAACAGGTGAGCACGACCCTGATGCCATGCTCGCCTGTTTTGCTCTCCTTCGGCCATCAATCGAAAGCTACCCCAATGCGAAGAAAGAGATTATCAAATTGATTACCCTTGAAGTACTCCGCTCTTTCGTACCCCGTCGCCACATGCATTCTGCCGAGCCGATACTGAATATCCAGACCGGCAAGAACACCGTAGGCAAGGAATCGCTTGTACGCGATTTCATAGAGTTCATATTTATCGGCAGTAGGCCGGTCGTTAATAAAATTCACGGTCTCAAGCGAAATCGGGGCTACGTAATCCGCATACTCAATACCTGGTGAGACATTTACCTGTACGCTCAAGCCTCGATATCGCCACAGAGACTTTCCCAAATAGAGATGGGCATAAGTTTGAAAGAACCTCGAGGTATGGTAAGTCAATTCGATATTGCCGCCGGGATCATTAAACTGTCCTTCTGTCTCCTTTGCATCCAACAAATTATTCGGCAACTCGACCAGTCCCAGGGCGTTGATCCATTCATGACCGTGAGCACGGTGTCGAAAGCCGCCGACCAGTCCAACGTCAATTATCGAGGTATGACGGACGATCCGCAGAGCGGGACTGACGGCAAAGTCGTTAAAGACATATCCTTTGTACAAATTCATTTGCAAGCCGACC
Organism: Saprospiraceae bacterium; assembly: GCA_965223165.1. Taxonomy (GTDB): domain Bacteria; phylum Bacteroidota; class Bacteroidia; order Chitinophagales; family Saprospiraceae; genus JABDMH01. The sequence continues at coordinate 194,157 of CBDCVQ010000007.1, forward strand.
GAATAGGCTGGCTCATCCCTCGCCGGGTCTTGTGCCCAGATGCTTGCTGCAAGGAGCAGGAGGCCGAGACTGAAAATTGTTCTTTGCTTCACAGACATTTGTTTTGATCGACGACTAATCACCTACGTAAAATTCCCAACTTCCCGTATCATAGTGGTGGCCCGACGTGAATTACTACGCACGGGACAGAGGAAGAATCACAAGCTAATCCATTGATTTGATTGGAAGAAATTAGCTTTCGTTATAACCCGTGAACATCGGTTACTTCGCCAGCCCGGCCGGGTCTTTGTTGATATGAATGGTGAGCATGGGGCCTGTCTGTCTCCCTATTTGCCCACCCTTTGGGTCATGTGACCCGCTGGGCGGTTCGTTTGCGGTTCACCTGCTCACCCCGGAAGGGTAAAAAGGCACAGACCCAGTCTAATCGGTCAGACCCGCAAAGCGTTACGCACAGCTGTTTTCGCGCGATCTCAGGGATGGTCACGGCGGTATAATTCAGGTCACGCAAACAGGCTATGATAGAAAAGTACGAGTCACTTGCTGGGCAATGTGGGGATTTCATGGGCAGGGCCAGGGAGCATCATTCTCAATTTGCTTCCCGCCGCACAGGGGTTCATAAGGGTGAAAAGCAAATCCGAATCCTGCTTGAAAACGGGAAGATGAGGGACGTATCTGCCTAGCAATACCGTCAGAGGGCCGGCATCTTCCCCTCCTGTGCTTACTGTAGCAATACTGTACTTTTATCTTGACAAATAAGCAGGGTTGGGATTTTTAGTAAGATCTTTAGAAAATGAAGCCAACCAAGAGCTGTCCCGATACATCAGACTTGGCGAAATTGATCGCAGGCTCAATGTATAATTGCCGATGCAGAAGGGTTGATCTGAGTTGTACCAAAAAAAAATGTTTTGGAGTTATCTGTGATGTCCACTATTCTCCAACCTGCAGCAACGGAGGGGAAGATCGCCATACGACCCTGCATTCGAAGCTGATAATACAGACTACCCCCTGCGTAGATATTGTTATTTGTGACATTTGGACCAATAGGGGTATCATAATTTATATACTCATACTTGGCTTCTACTCCGGCACTAAAGCCCTTACCCTCTTTGTTTTTGATGAACAGATATTCCAGACCAGGAACTATAAGCAAGGCGTTCAGATCCAAGTTCTTGTTTTTTAAGAATCCAATCTCAAGCTTGGCATTCATTACTCCCCCAAAAGTGTAATGTGGAGTCACAACATAGGTATTCGCAAAGTCAGTGAATCGCCACTGCCCTTCCAAGCCAAATGCATTGTCGGTATGCTCGACTAAGTGAGTCTGGGAGAGTGTGACACCACAAGAACAGCCTAGCGTGGTGATGAAAAGTGCTTTCATTGTCGTTGAATTCATGGATCTAGAGGTTGAATTTTATACTGTGAATGGACTTACCTGCTACGTAACCAAAGCCGTTATGCACGTTGGTCGGTGTCTCATGTTGATCGGTAAATAGAAGATCAATATCTGTGGGAAGGTTATCAACGTAGGCTGCATAACCCTTATACCCAGGAGTGATGGATTCGATTACGAATTCAAGATTCTCATGGATTACAAATTCTCTCGACTGCTCTCGTACGGTATTTATATCTCTGACTACGCCAAACACCCACAGGTCAACCTCTACAGACGGTGTTGATTGACATGAATTGTCATAGATCGTTGGATTGTTCCTGTTACAGAAGAAGGAGGAAACATCACCAATATCACTATCGGGATAATCATGAGCCGCACGATTGCGACTCCGATTGTCACCATATACCATCATACGGTAGTGCATGAGCGCATCAGGTGGCTCCAGGTAGCTAAGAGTGACCTTTGCCACTCTACCATTGTCATCCACTTCTACGATCTTCCCGTTCAAATCGTAGATTGCTGGTGGTATTTCAATCATAGCAGATGCTTTGGGATAGTCCCTGTATATCGCTTCTATTGTATAAGAGCGACCATGTTCTATGGATATAGGCTGTGAAAGTTTATAGCCAATGTTACCATCGTACACCATCAGGTCAAGTGTATTGCCATCTCCACCTTTCAAGGTGACGGTCGCATCCAGAATATATTGATCCGTGACGGTATAAAGATTCTCAGGATTAAGTAGAGCTGACACCTCAATGTATGCTCCCTCTTGCGGAGATATTGTCCCATTGACAATTAGTTTTTCCGAGAAATTTTGGTAATCAGGCACCGACAGGTCAGTCGTGCAGGAGCACAGCAGCAGAAGCGAAAGCCAGTAAGATGTTTCACGGACCATAGCTCAAAACTTTCTGCCGAGGCTTATAAAGGGGATGAAGTTAAACACAGTCGTCTTGGTCAATTTACCTCTGATCTGGGCGGATGGACTATCAGCAGATTCAACGATGTATTGTGGGGACACATCTAAAGTCAAAGGGTTTAATCTGCCACTAAGATTGTAAATACCGAGGGCGAGTATTCCTGTGTTGCCTCGATGTGTCTTGTACTCCTTTCTGTACTGCAGATCAATGCGAAAATAGTTGGGTGTTTTAGCGTTGTGCTTATTCTGGTAAATCGGTATGATCCGAGGACTAGCGGGGTTGAATGTGTTGTCGGGATGGGCGATGGAAAATCCTTCAGGGTATGTGATCGGAATACCAGATCCCCAAACAATATTTGATGAGAGGGTATGCCCACGTCCAATTTTCCTACTGGCATGAAAATTTAATTTCAGATCTCTTTGATATTGAGTGGCATACCACGAAAAATGGTTGATATTCCTAAAACGTCTTTGAGATTTTGAGAAAGTCATGGATAACCATCCCGTTGTTTTACCAGTCTTTTTGTCCAATAGCACCTCCAAGCCATAGGCTCTTCCTATGCCTCCCGTCTCAAGCAGCTCGTTGACTGTCACTTCTCGATTGAAGACAAATTGGGTGCCCAGCGGAAAGTCGGTCAAATCTTGGAGCTGGCGGTAGTAGGCACCTATTTCCAATCGAATCTTGTCGCTAGAAAGCCTATTGGAGTAGGATATAGATACATTCTGCGAGGTTGAGACAGGTAGGTTTTCCTGTGCAACTATCCAACTCGATATAGGTAGATCTGATATTAATCCATTGGTCAGATGCAGTGGCTGCGACAACCGCGCATAGCTCACGCTAAGATTTTCGTCATTGCTGATCGAATAGGAGTAGGTAAATCTTGGCTCGAGAAAGGTCGCAAGTCCATCATACCTACTCATGCGTACTCCAGGTTGGATGACGTGCTTTCCGAGACGGATATAGGTGGAACTATACAATGCCATATGTTTCAGATCGCTGCCCACACCAGGTGCCAATAACTGCGACCGATCATCTCCTCGGTTTAGCGTGACTTCATTGCTCCTGTTGCTAAATCTGCTGACGTAAACGCCAAGGTCCACAGATAGGAAGCTGGAGAATTGAAATTCGTTATCTATTCGCATTCCATATTCTCTCAGGGTGGATTTATCTAAATAATTATAATGTTCCTGTCCAAAGGAATTATTCGATTGTTTGTTATTTCGATAGGTGCTGAGGAACGTACTGGCTTTGACATACCAGATAGGCGATAGGGACCGATTGTATTTGATGGAATAGAGTCCATTACTCCAAGCATATCGATTGTCGTAAAGTATGTTCTCATCCAGATCCTGGTTGAGGAAGGTGCCCTTGTCCTGTCCAACTAGGGTGCTGATGGATACGTTCTGTCGGTCATCAATCTTGCACTGGACTTTTGCATTGTAATCATGCATAAAGAAATTCGCATAGTTTTCTGACTGCTTTTTGTCAAAGAGAATTTTGGATGGCAAAAGCACTAAACCCAGATTTGCCACCCGTCCTGACAGGGAAAAGGCTACCTGATCGCTCAACGGACCATTGATATTGGCTTGTGAATTGACCAAGCCTAGCGAATATGCTCCCGCTAGCTTGTCCCGATTTCCTTCCTTTGCAATAACATCAATGACGGAGGACAGTCTGCCACCAAACCTGGTTGGGAAATTCCCTTTATGCAGATGCACCGTCTTGATCGCATAGGGGTTGAAGATGGAAATAAAACCCAACAAGTGTCCTGACGAATAGGAGGGGACATCGTCATACAGAATGAGATTCTGATCACTTGTTCCTCCACGTATGGTAATGTCAGATTTACCCTCGATACCAAAACCGTAACTACTCAGTAGGTTTTAGGACAATGTGAGGATCTATCAAGGCCTCAAATGGATGGATACCTTGTTTGATTGCGGAGTCAACGATGGTTCGTAAGATTGCGAATCGTCTCGCTCCATGATAAGATCTAAAGGTGCCGGATATTTTGTTTTTAAGTTTGATCATTCGGATGGCTCTTTCGCTGTGATTGTTGTCGGGCATTACACCACGGTCATATAGGCATATGGTGATAGATTTTCGTAGCCTAATAAGTCGATCTCTCAGGGTTCTGACCTTTTTATGTGATCGAAGCAGTGGACTAGATAGAATCTGGTCCAACTGTTCTTCGACGGCCTCCTTGCGGTTGGTCGGTATTCTGGACAGTCGGCACAAGCGGAAGATCTCCTGTAGTATGCCATCTAATTTTGTAGCCCACCTAGATCCATGGAATTCTTTGAGCCCTTGGCATTCTCTACGTATATGTGCCAAGCATATCTGATGTCCCTTTGACTGGGTGTTTAAATGTGTTTTCCAACAATCACTGATCAATACTGCCTTCTTGAATCCATCCGGGAATAGCGCCTTACTGGTCTGTGACCCCCGATTATTCGATATATGAAACAGGCTGTACCTGCTGGTTACCCACGTCCATATCCAATTCTTCTTACCCTCTACACTCACACCACTTTCATCCACTCCTACCGATTTACTTTGCCTTATCTGCTCTATTATCTGTCCATAGGACTCTGTGCATTCCTTTGCTTTTGCCTTCATTATGTTATCCACTGTCCCCTCACTTGCCTTGCGACCAAACAACACCTCTAAGGTCTCTACTAATCTGCGATAGGGCAGCATCTGCCGTACCGACAAATACACCACTAAATTCTTCCATCTTCGCCCATACCTCACCACCGGTCCCCCCTGCAAATCCCCTTCATACTCTGATCTACTCCATTGTTCACATTGATCGCACTGTTTGGCCCACCTCCTGTGTTCTACTACTTCTAAATCTAGTGGCGGTATATCCCATATTTGCTTGCGTTCTATCACTTCTCCTTCCACCTGCGTCAGATCAGATGCGCAATGACTACATTGTTTCACCTCGTAATCCTTATACCTGTCCACCGATTCACTCAGTTCCAAGGTCGTTCCTTTGTGACCCGGCTGCCCTCCCTTCCTGCGCTTACTCTTTGTCCGTAGCGATCTGGTCCTTCTCTTTTCTGACTGCTTATCCCTTGAGGGTGGCAATGACGTATTCCTACTATTTTTTCCCCGCAAAATCTCTATCTCTTTCTCCAGCAATGCCATCCGCTCCATTAGCGACAACACTAAGTCTATTAGTTGCTCTCGCGATAAACGTTCTAATTCTTTTCGATCTATCATACATATGCAAATATCGCATATGTATCTTATACAATTCCAGCCATCTTCAAGGAATTATCAACTATTTCTCAACAACTGTGGATAAACCTTCTGATTTTCCACTTCTCCTCGAAATCTTCCTGTCCAAATGTGGATAACTTTTTAATTTTTCTAATTCTACCCTGCTGAGTAGTTACCCAAAACCAACTCCTGGGAGCAAAGTGAGAGCTTTTAATATGTCTTTTTCACCCATGAGAAGTGGCATACTGTTGAGTTCTCTTGTATCGAGCTTGCTGACATCAATGGTCGCTGTGTGAGTATGCGTGGCACGCACCTCAACCGTGCTCATTGTATCCAGGGCTAAGTACAGAACCAGAAATGTGTCATGTCCCGTCAACGCTATATTCAGATCGGCGTATCCAATATAGGAAACCGACAGGGTCGTCGATTTTGCTTTGGGAATATGCATAGCAAAATATCCCTCATTATTGCTTACGGTCCCCGTGTTTAGCTCCCTACAGTAGATGTTTGCCCCAACCAATGCAGTTCTAGATGCCTGATCGTAGATGTAGCCACGGACGGCTGTATGGTCAGACTGCCCCCTGGCTGGCAGCAACTGAGCAAAAAGAAGAAACATGATGGCAATGGCTGCCATCATGTTCGGTAGTATCCTTTTGCCTCTGGATCTACGATCCAGAGCAGTTACACTCTGTACGGTAGACATTCGAGGGGTCAAATGCAAGGAAATTAGCATCAAAACTGTTAATTACATTTCTGAAATTAGAAACTGGAATCTGAATGGAAACATTGTGTGTCTCACGTCTGGTGTCAGTCCAGGTTTTATAAACATCCTCATCCTGTGTACTTAAATCAACCCACTGAAAGCAATTGCCCCAGGGGTCAAGCAGACATTGCTGGCTCGTGTAGTTCACACTTCCGTCAATGGTCAATCTGCCACATCTGTAGTCTGTCCATCCGTACCAGCGTTTCTTCTGGTTCTTGATGGTGAAATCATTCCGTTCACCTCCAAGATATCTGTGGCAGCTATTTTCCCCACCACTCGGCGACCACTATGGGGAGGTCCTTCTTGATAGGTTTCGTTACAGTTTGCCGCACTTCCTCGGGCGTTACTAATTTCAAGTTCTGTATTGGTCATCTCACGTTCCCGCAGGTAGGTCAGCTTTTCTGGATTGTTGTCTTGAACTTTGTAGTAGGTGACCTTACCATCGCTAAGCTGTAACAGCTCATCTTTCACTACAACCTTCATATTAGCATTCAAATACATCACCCACCAAAGTAGAACTAATCGTTGGAACATATGCCCTTTCTCCATATTCCTGAATAAACTTTACGTAGCGTTTGATATCATCCTGGTCGAAGTAGGAGAGATCTTTGATGTCGAGGTGATCGAGACTGGCAAAAATTTGATCAACAATTTCGTTGTAGGATATGAAATCCTCATGTTTCGACAGCTCTTTCTTGAGTACTTCTGGCTGGGTCATTGCAGCATTGAGGGCTTCATAGCTCTCAAAAAAAAGCGTGCCATTCTTCACGTCATGTCCAGTAGTTTCCTTTGAATCTTGACGCTCCTGAGAGCCCACAATTGCACTATCGTCTTTCGAACACCCGATACAAGCGAGTACAATAGCAAGTACGACAGAGCAAGGGGACTTAAATATTCCCAATTTATACATAGTAAAACTATTTAGTTACAAGTTTCCGACTTGTTTCCCCCAGTTAAGAAAGTTTAATATCAGGCGTGTTCGACATCACTTGGGGTGTTTCAACAAATTCTTACGTCGGTGACTGTACAAAACGTTTCGATTCTTGCTCATTTCTTAACACTTTTTTTCCACTGTTCGTGCCGTGAAATAATATTGTTGCAACTAGTAATCATTTCACCATATTGTTGATTCGCATTCTATTCCAATACCAGAATATTCTTTGTCCAAGGGCAGGCATAGCGAAAGAAGATGTTTTCCTTGGACCCCTTGGCGATTGGCCCTTTTAGCCAGTCATTTCGAGCTAAGTCTTCGAACGGTTTTTTGAATCTAGAAAATCGTTACGCTGTAAAGCACGAAGGACAGCTTAACCAAGTATTTCTTTGACCTTCGGCAAGATCTCAAACGATCCGGGTAGAGCGGATTTCCCGCATACGGTTCCTCCTACATGGGCCTCGCTAAACCTTAGTGGGGATACACTTTGGGTCTGAGTAAGGGCTGCCACTCTTTGATTAACTGGTTATACCTAGACCAGGTCCAGGTGCGTTTGCCTCCTCTTCTGTTTATCCACTTGAATAGTAGGCGCTTCACTCTTTCGAAGTACCTACCTATCCCCCGGCTGTTAAAGGTTGTCCCATTGTAATTGTAGTAGCGTCTTAACTTACGGTTCAGATCCGCGATTAACTGGCCGATCGGCCGATGTCGATGCTGCCGTATCCACTGACTCACTTTATGTAAAGGGCCGGGGCAGCTTGTGACTGCTGGTCTTACGCTTGAGGATCGGGTGGCCTCTTTTTCTTTTGCCCAGATGCCCAGATAATGGGCAAAGCCCAAAAAGTCAAAACTCCGCTCCCCTCGATTTCTACTCCCCAGATCGATCAGGCTGGTCTAGTCCTCGTGGAGGCGCAATCCATATTTGCCCAACCGTTTCGGTAGTACCGCCGGCACACGCTGTGCATCCGCTTTGTCGCTACAACACAGCACAAAGTCAACCGTTAGCGGGTCACAGGAGACCGGATGTGCCAGACCTCTACCTGACCTGGAATGTGGGCGAGCATGTCATTATTTACCGCATCGAAGAAACCGTCATCTACTTTGTGCGGGTTCCTCACGGCCGCATGGACTTCCGGTACAGATTCTAGGATCGAATAGAAAAGGGCATACCCACCAGAAACAAAACCTTCATGCCCAACCACACAAGAGCCAGGCGCCAGCATGAAGGATATGTTTTCGGCCCAGGCTATCCAATGAGTGCGGGACCACTTCGCCTGCGCTTCGTTAAGACACAGACATCCGCAGGGGAGCAACCGCGCACCGCCACGATAACGCAATTAAGCGCTCAAAATGTTGTACCTATGTTGTACCCAAAGAAGAAAGAGCTATGAATTTTCATCATAACTCTTTGATAATCAGCGTAGCGTGGGGGAGACTTGAACTCCCGACCTCAGGATTATGAATCCTGTCACTTGTGTTTTTGTATATTTTTATAATGACTGATAATCAGCTTTTTATGAATTTCGATGCACTGAATAAGGCTGTATTAAACCGAGAAAAACCTACATTTGTTTGAACATAGTTTGAACAATTGGCATTTTTCGATGGTCACAACAGCTATCTTCTCTATCATCGACCAACCAAGGAAGGTAAGTATCAGCTAGCAATTCGCATCACGAAGGATCGCAAATCCTCCTATGTTTTTACCGGCAAAGTGATCGATAAAAAGCATTGGGATAAAGAGCATCGTCGAGTCAGAAAGAGTCACCCCAACTCATCCCGGCTCAACGCATATCTAGTCAAGGAACTAGCTAGAGTGAACCAGTCTTGTCTTGGTGTGGAACTAGATGAGACAGAACAGTCGGCACAACATCTCCACAAGACAGTTATTACGAAAGAGCAGGGGAGGGCATTCTTTGCCGAAGCTCAAAAATATCTGGACAACCTAAGGACCGAGGGCAAGTACAATCGATACGTTTCGGATAAAGCCCGTATCGGTCGTTTGACTAACTTCCTGAAGAATGACGAGATTACTTTTGAACAGGTCTCTGTGGGTAAGCTACATCAATTCAAGGCGTGGCTCAAGGGCAAGCACCGAACCAGTGAGCGGACAGCGATCAACTATCTGGTAGTCATCAGGACCATCTATAATCAAGCCATTGCTAGTGGATTGGTAGATCGCAAACATTATCCCTTCGGCAAGGGGAAGATCCAAATCAAGTTCCCTCCCTCGGAGAAGATCGGGCTGACCAAACAGGAGATGAGGACACTCATCGAAGCAGATTTGCAGGACCAGCCGAAACCGGAGCATGTCCGCAATATCTGGCTGACTGCATTTTTCCTAGCTGGCATGCGAGCCTCTGATGTCTTTCGGTTAACCTGGGATAACATCCGGGATGGGAGGCTTCACTACACTATGGGTAAGAACAGGAAGCCGGGATCGCTCAAACTACCGGAGCAAGTGGAAATGATCTTTGCACACTATCTGTCGGATAAGCGATCGGAGGATGACTATATCTTCCCAGAGCTTAAGGTGGTCACAGATCGCAGTGATGCATACCTTGTACAGCGAAAGATTAGCTATGCCATCAAGAACACCAACAAGTATCTCAAGAAGCTGGCAGCTCGGCTGGGAATGGAAAAACCCATGACTCTCCACATTGCTCGGCATACCTTTGCCGGCTTGTCGGCTGATAAGATACCTATCCAGTTACTCCAGAAGCTCTATCGACATGCCGATATCACCACCACGATCAACTATCAGCAGTCATTTTCTCACAGGGATCTGGACGGTGCACTATCATCTATCATCCTGGATCTGTGACAGGTTGAGGCAAACGAAGGTGGACCGATCATCAATAGATCAAATAGGTCGTGCTGGCTTGAACTATTGATGTCACACCATTGTTGGATGATATAACATGTCAGATTTTCTTCAGAACATATTGACCGATGTCATGACACATCTTGTAATAGTCTTGGGCAGTTCAGCTCTTCTCTATTTTAAAAAAACCTTGCAAAGTGGAATTCTGAATTAAAGAATTTCTCAAATCAACAGCTTCATTTACAGGATATTAGCAGCAATACACTTGCACATTTGTACATTACGTATCGTACATTTGTACAAGTTCAGCATATTTTGTTATTACGCATTTGTTACCAGGAGAATTAACTGGGAATTATGAAGGATGATAGGGAGCCTCTTCCACTGGCAACTTGCATGGATAGGTTGCAGCGATATGACTTCAGCAAGATCGACTTGGAAACAGCGATCCTCTTCGAATGGCTAGTGGTGAAGGGAAGGGCTTCCAAGTACAAGGCTTTTGCCTGCTCCCACAAGAAGCTTATGCAAGCCATTGGCATAAAGAGAAGAAGATTGGAACGAGTGCTTGGCTTTCTTGAGAGTTTGGGTATTATCTCGATGAGCGTCCAAGGCATTCCTCCCGTGACGTTCTTCCAAGTACATTTTGATCTGCTTGACGGGGACGAGATTCTGCTAGAATTGTATCAGGGGGAACACCTGAATGATGTTCATCCATTCTTTCGAGATTGCCGGCTTGGGGCACAAAGAGAGAGACGACTACAAACCAAATTGAACCGAGGCGTCGCATACTCATGGCTAAATTCTGTTGATGACATACCCTTTTGAACTTCTGGGGCGGTCTGCCAATATCACCACTACGATCAACTTTCAACCCGGTCCTTAGCGGATCAGGCATTGTCTTGAGTTGCCTCGATGAGGCATTGTCATTCATTTTCTTAGACCTCTGATTGCCTTTCATTATTGGGAAGGAGAACGTTCAACAAAGTGGACGAGCAGTAAAACTGGTTAGCTGCAATCTGTAGGCTGTCGGACCCGTAATGATGTCTTTTATGTGGCAGATTCATCAGAAATTTTGCTTCAGTGGATGAAAAGTGGTCTCTGATTGAACTTTTCTTTGTTTAAGTCCTTTATAGTATATATACTATAAAGGATTGCATCAAATCATAACGCATTTAAGACATGTTCAATGTATATATGTCTTTGGATTAGAGCTATTTGGAGAAATACTTGCATGTATTCGGAATTTTTATTACCTTGCTACCGTTTGTATATATACAAACGGTAGCTCGCATGTATGGCAAGAGTCTCAAGATTTACCATAGCTAAGAATGATATCATCAAGCTCTTCGAAGAGCGAGAGCAGGCCGTTTACACGATGGGAGAGCTAAGTTTGGTTCATCGGGAGAACCGAGCTTTTTGGCGGCTCCCTATGAGCATGACAGATGCCAAGTTTGTGGACCAGCTTCTACGAAGCAAAATTCTCGATCATGTCCAGCTTGACTTTCCAAATCGAGTTTTTCGCCGATACATATACAAAAAAGCGTCCACTTTGCAAGTGGCCTTAAGTATCCAGAAGAATGGGCATCTCTCACATCTAAGTGCACTCTCAGTCCACGAGTTAACTGAGCAGATACCAAGAACTATCTACATCTCCACGGAGCAGTCAAAGAAATTCAACTACGAGCTAACCCAGGAAGGAATTGACAATGCCTTTGCGAAACCTCAAAGGGTGTCTAAGAATTTCGCCGAGTATGAGAATACCACTATATACCTCTTAACTGGTATGAATACTAACAACTTGGGAGTAATCGAAGTGAATGCCCTTGATTTCAACGGGAAAATTCCCGTTACCAACCTCGAAAGGACCCTGATCGATATCGCCGTAAGACCAAGCTATGCAGGTGGTATATCAGAGGTCATCAAAGCATACCAAAACGCCAGTCCGAAGGTATCGATCAACAGACTAGCAGCCTACTTAAAAAAGATCAATTTCACATATCCATATCAGCAAACAATAGGTTTCTACCTTGAGAAATCTGGAATGTATCGTGATTCCCAAGTTAATCTGCTTCGGAAGGAGCCATTTATGTATGACTTCTATCTTACCTACAATATGAAACAAAAGGCATATTCTAAGAGCTGGAAGCTATATTATCCCCAAAACCTCTAATCAAAGAGATTCTCGAATTTATCTAGGAAGAACTCGAAATAAAAGTCAAAGTCCTCCATCTCTTCTCTGTCCGCCTGCGAAACTGTGTCCCTAAGCAATGGAAAATCTTGTGCATGAATCTCCCGATTATCTCTGACTTTCTTGAGGTACGAAATGGGAACTCTTTTTGCAGCAAATATCTTTTCCAACATCTCCTTTAAGTGTGGTTCAGAATAATCAAATCCAAACTGCTCATGCAAGATGTAGATATCGTAGAAATCTCGTGATCTACCCACAACATGTTTCGACCCAATGATCGCCTTATAGTCCGGAAGCTGCTGGCATATTGCACGTACCTTTTCAAGGCTGATCAATTCAGCTGGATAGATGTAAATTGTAAATCCATCAATCTCTTTTTCAAACTTAGAAGAGATGTATTCAAACTTGCTAATCTCAATGGTCAGTGTAGGTGAATTGTTGGGCCGCAGAACGATTGCCTTTCTCCGCTTCGCCTCCAAATCAGTACCAAGTCGGATTGAGTCTTCTATCGCTATCACTTTGAAGGTGACTTCATATCCTCCCCAGAAGTCCTTGACCTCCTCACTAATCTGGGATGGTTTGATTCGTGATCTAAAGTCGAATAATTCATAACCGTGAGCAGCAAAAGTATCTACCAGTGAAGATTTCAGACTAGCCATAATCGACATATAATCCTCAAAGTCGGATTCCATCGAAAAATCCAGGTCGTATGAGCCCCGATGCCCCAGATCGTAACCCACATCCAAAGCGTTTCCACCTTTTAAGAGCAGGCGATCCATCAGGTCATCTACCGAAAAGATACCGATAAGGGCAATCCTCTTGATAGTGTCTGCTTTTGCCGGATCAATCATGAATTTTTCAAAATTATTGGGGAACTACCTTCTCGTATATCCTGACATATCTATACAGGGTGGGTTTGCTGATCCCAAAAGTTTCACAAATATCTCTGAGGGGTACTTCCTTTTTAAGATAGAGGTTCACCGCTATCTTTTGCTTCTCCTGACTAAACTTCTCAGGTCTGCCACCGAGTCTTCCACGTGCCCTGGCTGATGCTAATCCTGAGAGGGTACCATCGATAATATTGTCACGCTGGAATTGTGCTACAGCCCCGAAAAAATGGAATATCATCTTTCCTGCTGGAGTACTTGTATCAATAGTCTCCTTAAGTGATCTCAACTGAATATCGTTTCTCTCAAGATATGCACTTAACTCTATGAGATGTTTGAGCGAACCACTTAGGCGTGATAGCCTCGTGATGACCAATTGGTCTTTGGGACGAAGAACTTCCATCATCTTGTCAAACTCGGGACGGGTTTGAGTCACACGGCTGATAATATCAACGTATATTTTCTCCACTCCCGCCCTCTTGAGGTCATCGATCTGGGAGTCAACTTTTTGCTTGTGTGTTGAAACACGTGCATAACCAATAATCATAGGGCAAAGATGCAAAAGTAAAGAAACTCATTGTAAGCCTTCTTTTCTTTTACGTTGTTTTCTTTACCGAGATTATTAACTCAATCTATGCCGAAATCAAGCCCTAGTTACAGGTATGAAAAAGAGTAAAGAAAACGATCGTTTTCTTTACTCCAACTTCCAAGGGCTCCTGCAGTAGTAGGCATATCTAGTCTATGACAGAAGCCTTATTGAAGATGAGCCATTACAGCAAGAATAATGTGCCAAAACTAAGTACATGACAAAAGTTTTAGATAGCATCGGATATCTGGGGTACTATTTGTACAAATGGCTCTTAGAAATTGATCAAATCCTAGCCTAAAAATACTCTTGGCCCTTCTACCATGTGATTTTTTTCTTAGCCGCCTGGGATATTTCCGGGCTGAGATCTTTCCGATTTTTATCATCCAAGTATAAGCAAGGGCCACCACAGCAAAGAGTGATTCCAAGCGCTGTGGGTTTTTGAGATGTGTGTCTTTGAGATTAAAGCCATTTGACTTGAGATCCTTAAACATGTTTTCTATGTACCATCGCTCACCATAGCGTTTGATGCCGTTGTGTGGATCATCATAGGAGATCACGATGAGATATTCCTCCTTGTGATTCTTGGTGTTGATTATCTTCTCTCCTTGCAGGTACACGTACACCCCATTGAGCAAGACCATCTTTTCTATAGTCCGCCGCTGTCCCAACTTGAGACGTTTAAACAGTTTATACGCGCTCACTTCTCGACCTCGATAGCCTACCTTCAAGTTCTCCCGGATCCTTATGTCATAAGGGATACCGGCTTCATTGAGGTACCCAATCCATTGAGCCCCGATAAACTCACGATCGGCCAATAGGGTATGAACTTTACCCGGACCGAAGATAGCTATGAACTCCTTCATCAGCTCTATACGTTCCTTTTGGCTGCTATTGCCTTTCTTTGGAAGTAGCTTCCACATGAGCGGTACCGCCCAGTTGCCTCCTTTGACGCTCAGTACAAGAAAATTGATATCTACACAACCAAACTTCCAGTTCGTCCGATCCAACAATAGCGTATAAGGTGCACATACTCCGCTAAGCGAGATGATCAACGGTGATAGAACCCCGAAACCCAGACGAACCTCATGGATGTACCGCTGTATCCGCCTATAATTGCTTTGTTGGCTCACTTCCGTTTTTAGACCTGCTGCAACTTTGACCAGGTTTACCGTACCAACGCTACTCATCGCCTGAATTATCAAAAACAGCAGCTTCGATCGCCTCTTATCCAGCTTCGCAAAGAATGGGTGAAACCCATCATTAAAAATCTTATCTTCGCCTTTACGGGTCATATATGTGACAGTTAGATTAACTAATTGATTTTCAAATCACAATATATGACCTTTTTTATTTATGTCATGTACTTAGGTGCCAAAATATATCTTCCTTACTGGATTTTGCCTCTAGGAAACATTGTTGCTGTTTGGTACAGAGTGGACAATAGTGTGTATGTTTGAACTTAAGTCCCAAGCAAATTATGACATGGAAGAACTTTTGAAGCAGATCAAAGCAAGTCAAACCAACAATCTATATATGTTGACTCTAACTAGTTGTTTGACACTCCCAGACATATGTGGTGCTGTGGAAACTCCAGACGAACCAGTTGGGCTGAGATACAAGCGTTGGTACCAGGTGAATGTAGTTCCGCTCGATAACCAATTAACACCTGAAGAATGTTACGGATTTAGATGTAAGATCTTACATCAGGGGAGAACAGAGGCTAATAAGGATACCGACCGATATTCATATCTAGCTTTTGCAGAACCAGGAAACAACATAACAGTCCAGATCGGGCAGAGCACTATAGGAGGACATCGTGGACCTAAATCCATCGATTTAGTCAAGTTCTGTTCTGCAATAATTACAGGTGTCGAAAAGTGGATGCAATTGAAAGCAGGGACAGAACCATATGAGACAAATATTAAGAAATGTATTAATCGGCGGCAGGGATTACCTGGACTTATTGCTGGGGTGACATACGTGTACTAAATTAGATGACACAGAATAAGTAATAGTGTGTCAAGAAGTCCAAGGCGAGTGCCAAAGAACAGATGTAATCGTAATCTAACCAACTTCAGCGATGACAACACATTTGACCCAGCCATCAAAGCGGTCATCTATATGCCCGCTGCTGTCCCTAAGTAAGAAGTGGCATTCAACAGTGACTGTATCCCCAACTATTTCCTTCACCTCAAGGCTTATCCGCTGTTGCCACAGCTCCCAGTCTCGGTCAGTATACCGAATATGGAATCCCTTCAATACTGCCTCAGCCTTTCTAACCGGCTGTCCAAAAGGCACGGTTCCCTTTTCCACTTGTATCCGACCCTTGGTCGGATCAAACTTTATTTCCAAGTCTTAAACAGAATCATAAGAGATGTTTTGTTTAATAGTGTGACACGAAAGCAAAAACGTTACCCATATAGTATGCAGCATGAGACCGAAGGTAACCCCAAGGTTAGCAGCAGAATTGTTTTGCTAAAGTGGGGTGGTTCTGGTTTGTGGTATCGTACTGGGATGCTGTATCTCTTGGCACTATGTTATTCGACAAGGTTGACACAGAATAGCCAATAGTGTCTCAAGACAAGAAGTAATATCGGGTGCGTCCATTGGACGTGACTGGAACCATGAGAAGATAAGTTAGTGTTAATGAGAATGGAGACAGAGGCGATGTCTACATCGCCTCTGTGTATAAACCATTATGGCGGTTTGATTTTTTGTGAACGTCTGAGTGAATACTCCGCAACTAGTATTCCTCCCAATACGTTTACCAAGAGAAGACCTAATAAAAACATAATAATTGTTTTGTGAAGCCCTCAATTCCGAAAGGGATTGGGGGCTTCCATTCAGACATATAAACAAATTTGACAGACTAACATCATGTTAAGAAAATGTTAAAGCCCGACTTTTTTTGAAATAGATTGCTCCCTCGATGACTCAGAATGGGCAATTCTGTGTCATCTTCGGGCACTCAGTTATTGCCTCAGATGCCAACTTGACTGGCATTGGACTGTCAAATGACACACTTCTCATGCAGTAGTGTGTCATTTTAGGAGCCCTCCCATCTCATTCTTCCACCTTTCTTCTTTGCATTCCATCGCAACTCCCATATCCCCAGGGAGAAACAAACACAAGCACAATGCAATGGAAGCGTCAACCGCAGGAGCGACCGGGTAGCTATATGTTCTCCGGTACATTCTTGATGACCAGGGGGGTGAAGGATCTTCTCAACTTCGAGGAGATAATGGCGATCTATCGGGAAATCAAAGCCCTGGTCACGAAGGAGAATGGACTGGATTATCTGCAGGTCTATGTGCACGAGGTCACCGGTCAAAAGCTGTTCTTCATCGATCAGCTTAACCGAGAGATGGTCGCCAGGGGTGACTATCGACCGGAGGACAACCACTGTACGCTGCTGCTGGCAGAGGAGTATTGAGGGCAGGTTGATGCCCTCATTTTTGGTTGCTTTTACCTGCTGAGTAGCTACCATTGGCATCATGAAAACAATCAAGGACAGCCTCCTGGATAAGGAGTATGATCTGCTGAGACAGAGAGTCTTCGATATACTCGATCAACTGCCACACTCCAGCACGGACAAGCCCTACATGAGGTTGAAAAATGGGCGTAGAGTGTACTTCAATATCTTTCTCAGGAAGTACGGATTGATCTGATCGAGAACAAGATATACCAGAAAGGACATTGTCAGGAGACTCAAATTCTTTCCTGATCTAGACCTTTTTCTGAAGCTGAATGACGCCAGAGAGCACGCCACCAATAAAGGCAGACGGGAGATCAGCGATGGCTCCCGGATGGTCATTATCGCTGTACCGAAGCAGCCAAAGTCAAAAGAGCGTTATGAGCTCTTTTCATTCTTCCCTCTATAAAAAAATGGTGTGCCAGCAAAGCATCTTTCAGCAATGGTTGGATAGCACACCCTAGAGGTCACCGTTGCCAGTGACCGTTTCTATGATACTGAGAAGCAAACCTTGTTTTCAAGGGAAAACACAGCCTAGACCTCCTTCGAGCACATTATTGCGTCATGAATGCACCTTTTGGTATTTGCTAGCTAGATGCTACACAAATGCTAGCAAAGTGCTGTCTATAGGCTATTTATATAAACTGAAGATAAACCATACCAGGGGCTAGCATCCAAAACCATCGACAGCATGACGCATTCATGACGCATTTGACGCATTTGACGCATTTGACGCATTAGGCTAAGACATAGTGTGTGCCTGCCTTCTGACCCATCTGTTTTATATAGCCGGACTCTACTAGTTCCGCCAAGTCCCTGGAGGCAGTTTCCCTTGAGATGTCGTTGAGAGCCTGATAGTCCTTATTCGCAATCCTGCCATGTTGCTTCATGTGCTTGATTACCTTGATCTGCCTGTCAGACAAGCCATCACTGCGGAGCCGAGGCTCATTGTATTTGTCCTGATAAAGGGTGACCGACAACCCTGACTGGATCTCCTCAAAGAGGGGTCTAGGCAATCCTGCCTCTCTGCATGAGCTGAAGATCTTCTGGGTGCCACTGCCAAATTGTTCGATATAACCGCCTAGGTAGCAAACGTTAGCAATGAGTGGATTCCTCCTGACGGAGTTATGAGTCTCAGCCAGCTTCTCTATCGTCAGACCCCCAGGCAGCCCACCAGGGTTCCACAAATAGAGCCTGTCATCGAATACCTTCATCTGGATGTCCGAGCCTTGGGTGTAGTTCAGTCCCTATGTATCAGGGCATGAAGAAGCATCTCTCTCAATGCAAGATCGGGATACTCTGGTGTCTCCTGCCTGACTACACCCTGATAGCTAAACATCCTCGTCAAGTATTTGCTGACAAGCAGCTTGGGGACTTCGTAAATAATTTCGATCAAATTGCTCTCTAGCTGGTTATCGTGTCTGATATCGCTTTCGGAAGCAAATCTTCCAATTCTCAGTCTTGCACTTGGCAGAAAACGACTGGGGTTCTTTCCAAACAAGATTATTCCTGCACGGGTAATTGCACCATCAATCACCAATCCCAGCTTCTCCAGGAGCTCCTCATTCGTCAGCTCGTTCAATCTTTCGATCCTCTGCTTGGCTTGCGTGTCCTTTCTGAATTTAGCGATGCTCTCCTCGTCAAGATCGTCCAAAGTAGCCCTGGTTTCGGTGCCACTATCCCAGTAGGTTCCGGTTTTCTGCTGTAGAAAGTCGTTCAATGCTGGACCGGAAAGTTCCATAGTGTTACTTCCAGAGCGTTTGTAGTATTTGCTCCTGAAGGAAATGGGGGTGCTGCTTGGGGATACATTCACACAGACAAAGTCAAGTCCATCCTCAATGCGTTGCTCTACGTGGCATACGATACCCATGTAGTTTTTGGTCTGATCGGGAACGAGTGTGAGTAATCTCGACACGTTGTCTACACCTATTACCTGCCCTTGGTCATTGAGACCAATGTAGAGCAAGCCTCCCTGAGAGTTGGCAAAGCCGCAGATCTCCTTCAGGCAGTCGTCGTTCCATTGACTCTTAAACTCCGTATGCTGGTTCTCCTGCATAGTACTGATCAGGGGGCTAAAGATAGCCATTATACTACCCATCTAGCTGAAGGAGTCAACCCGGCTTCATAGATAAAAATGCCCCGTCCTAGCTCGCCCTCCTGAGTGTCAGTCCACGGGCTTCTAAGACAGCCTGGACTTCGGCAAGTGCTTTCTCTCCAATGCCTTTCATAGCCAGCAGGTCAGCAGGGGAGTGTTTCAGCAGGGCGGAGAGGGTGACAATGTCATTTCTCTTCAGCGATCTGCCGGAGGAATTGCTGCACATCTTGCTTGTGCTCCTGGATGCACTCTATACTGCCTTTCATGAACCCCTCGGCGTAAGGATGTGACGGATTCTTGAAGGCACTGGCAAGTGCGACCGCTGTAGCAGGGGAGTGCTTTTGCATCTTATATCCGGCATTGAAGCCCTTTGTCATTATGGCATCGTGATCCATCAGAATGTGTTTTTTGCGTGAGCTTCGATATACTCCAGGACAGACTCTCTGTCGTACAGTATCAGCTTCCGGCTAGGTTGGCTATATCGGATTTTGCCCTCATCACGTAGCTTCTGCAGCGTGGACTTGGATGAGATCCCCAGCATTCGCATGACCTCCTCATCCCTGATCCATTTATCCTCCTGACCAACCTGTTGTTTTGAAACTCTGGCAACCACTTCTTCAACCAGCACATAGAAGGCTTCAGATTCGAGGCAGATGATGTTGATATTGTTGCTGAAGGTTGGCACGTCTGGCTCGATTACGGTCGATGGCACATAACGTCATGATCAACAATGTTTTGAGGTTCATAGTTCCTTTCACGATTAAGGAAGAAATTTGCCTGAGATGTTTGAACATAGTTTGAACAAAGAAAAATGCCGGTCGAAAGAACCGGCATAAAGCTTTGACAATCAGCGTAGCGTGGGGGAGACTTGAACTCCCGACCTCAGGATTATGAATCCTGCGCTCTAACCAGCTGAGCTACCACGCCATCCATCGCTCGTGGGCCTGTTCCCGACCGCCATCGGTCAAGCAGCGACCACACCTCGAATCCTCTCTTGGGAGGGCTGCAAATATAAAACAGTTTCGGGTAATCGATCGGCGATTGACGGTATGGTCAGGGCAATCGCAGTATTCAAGGTCTCAGGGTGACAGCGAGCTACGATGGCGTTTGGCGTCCCCGCCAAAACGCGGCCTGATCTGGCTGGGTGGCCTTGGAGATTAGTGTCCGATGGGAATAACTCAACAAGAGCAGCGACCTAGCCGTCTCAGGCGTCCTCGCCTGACACATACTAGCAAGGTTATGCCATGGAGTAGTCGTCCTATGTGTGTGCATCTACCAAAGTAGGGCGTCCTGTCAGCAATGCTTTTGGCCGTAGATAGATACGTGCAGAAGCCTACAGTGCGATTGCCCTGACGGTATGGTTTTAGTATGGTTGAGTCTTTCCTCATGGTCCTGACCCAAGGGCAGCAGGCTGCGTCAAAACATTCCGACGCAGAAAAATTCGATTCCTTGATCATTTAGGTATCTTCCTCCTTCTCAAATTCGTAAGGAAGATGGCTAACAAATGAGCGTATTGAAGCATTGGCATAAAGTGGTTCCCCTGTTGGCCCTGATCGTCTATCTATTCGGCCTGCAAAAGGGTCATCCGGCCCTGCAGGTACTGGTGGGATTACTGCTCATCGGCTCGATTCTTGCCGCGGTACACAATTCGGAGATCATCGCTCACCAAGTGGGCGAACCCTTTGGCACCATCATTCTGGCCATAGCCATTACCATCATAGAGGTGGCTTTGATCGTCTCCCTGATGATGGCCGGTGGCGAGAAGGCAGCCTTCCTGGCTAGGGACACCGTGTTCTCCGCCGTCATGATCATCCTGAATGCCATCATCGGTAGCTGCATCGTCGTGGGAACGCTCAAGCACTTCGAACAGACTTTTCAAGAGAAATCGGTGAACACAGCACTGGTCAGCCTGATCGCCATCCTGACCTTATCCCTCATCCTGCCAAATTTTACTAATCAGAGCGTGGGCGCCATGGCAAACCTGCTGGTCTTTGTGGCCTTTGCCTCCTTGGTGATCTACGCCGCCTTCCTATTTGTTCAGACCGTACGTCATCGCAACTATTTCCTGCCGGAGGAGCAAGTAGCGGATACACAGCCGCATCACAAGGCAGCCCTCGACTGGCAGATGATCTTTAGCGTTGGCAATTTGTTGCTGAGCTTGGTGGTGGTGGTCCTTTTGGCCAAATCACTGTCTCCCAAGATAGAAGCGCTCGTCATCGGAGCTGGTCTACCCCAGGCCCTGGTCGGAGTAGTGATCGCAACGGTGGTCTTGCTGCCAGAGTCTATTGCCGCGATTCGCGCTGCCAACCGAAACGACATTCAAACCAGTCTGAATCTATCGTTTGGCTCCGCGCTGGCGGCCATAGGACTGACGATACCTGCCGTCGTAGTCGTGGGCAACATGGTCGACGTCAACGTGGTGCTGGGTCTAGACATTACTTCGATCATCTTGTTGGGATTGTCCATTGCCACGGTCATGCTGTCCCTGAGCAAAGGCAAGACCAATATCGTCTACGGCGTCATCCTCCTCGTCAATTTTGTCGCCTTCCTCTTCGTCACGATCAATGCCTAAGGACCTCGCCAGAGTCATCCCGTGCCCTCCCGCTGCTGAGAATTCCCCTATATTATGGGCTTAAACGCTCCACAGATGTTCGACCCTATCACCTTGAGGCACTTAGCCATTCCGACGATCATTCTACTGTCGCTGTCCCTCCTCGATTGCGCGGCGCCGGTACTGCGACCCTCGGGCCTTCAGCCTACGTCGTCAGTCACCCTCCGTCTGGGTGATCTTTCCGTCACCTTTGTCGACAACCAGGCCTTGCCACCGGATCACCGGGCCGGTTACAATGGGATAGCCTCCCTTCGCCATAGAGAGGAGGAAGCGTCTCCCTTTGTACCACTCTACGCGGGATTTAACCTGGAGCACATCTTTGGTGGAGATAGCCTGCAAGCCCTCTTTGAGCCACGAAAACACCCGATGGAATTGTACCGGATGAGCGATAAAGAGGTGCAGTTGTACCAATCACCCACGCCCCTGTCGCGTATGGAAAGTCTGACCACCTTCACCCTGGTGGAACCGCACTACATCGATGTGACATTCCGCTGCCGATTCATGCCCAGTGACTTCTTCAAGCATGGATATGCCGGTATATTTTGGGCCAGCTATATCCAGGCGCCGCAGGATATTCGTTTGCACTTTAGGGGAAGCGTGAGCGACGACCAAGAAGAGCAATGGATCGCTGCCTACTCGCCCCGTCACGGTGAGGCCAGCACGCATCTGGCAGCCGACGATCACGAGCAGATCTACTTTGCCGAGAACTTCAATGTTACCCTGGCCTCGCACTTTTCGCCACATCGCTTCACCGAGCCGTATTACTATGGTCGATTTGGGCAAATGGCCTTGGCATATTTCTTTGACTCGGATGAAATCATCCGGTTTTCGCAGTCACCGACCGGAGGTGGTGACAAGAACCCGGCCTGGGATTTTCAGTATTTGATCCCGGATTTCGACTTTGACAAGGTGTATACATTCCGCGCCCGTATGGTCTACAAGCCCTTTGTCGATCCATCGGACATTACCCAAGAATTTAGGTCCTGGTCCAGCGGCCATTGATCTTGATTAGCGAGACAAGATTTGCGCGGGCGAAGTCTTCTTGAGCAATATCAAACCATCAAAACTGGTCCCTAATGTCAGCTCATTGATGCCATTGAGATTGACGAAACTATGATTGACAATCACCGGCCGATCTATCCAGACTTTGAGCCCGGGATCACTATCGCCGATATCCCTAAAGGAGATGGCAAATGGGGCCGACGCCGCCAGGTGCTGAATGTCCTCCGTGTGCCGGGGTCTCGCCATCCTCTCCACGGTCCCATGGTTGGTGCTATAGCGACCTTCGGCCGCGAATATGCCGATGCTGTACATCGATTGGTCCAATGCGGTATCCAGCACTTCACCAAATACCAACTCGCGCTCGTTTTGCCGGGCGACGTGGTAGTTGTGCCCGGATACGATCACCTTTTTCTCCGGATAAATCGTATCGGCAAACCAGAGAATATTCTCAGCCATCATCGAATCGCGAGTGGCAAAGCGGCGCCGATAGTCCGGATGTGCCTTGAACCTCCACATATAATCTAGATAGGCCAGGCGGTTTCGTAAGGTCTGCTTGACCAACATAGACCATCCGTCCTTGGTAGCGTGCAAGGGCTCCCGTGCCAACAGCTGCCGGTAGTCAGCGGAGAGCCCCTCCACCGTAGGGCCGATTTGTGAAATCATCGTATCCTTCCGCTGCTGCAATCGCCGAGCTACCTCTGTAAAGCGCCGCTCCAGATCCACCCAACTCGTATCCAAACCGGATTGATCCAGCCATGTCGCCAATAGACGCTGAAATGCGCGGCCACTACGCTGTACATCCACCCCTCCTATCGTCAATTGTGGTCGGTCTTTGATGTACTCCATGAGATCCAGGTACGCGTCTGTGCGCCAAGGTCCAAATAGCCCTGCGCGCAGCATCTGTTGCTCCGAAAGTTGATCTCGCAATACATTGGCTGCGGCAAGCTCGCCAATGCCCGATTCAAAAAGCAAGACCTCGTACCCCATCTCTTCGTGCAAGTACTGGATCAACCGGACCTTGAGACGGTTGATCTCACGAGATCCGTGGGTAAACTCTCCTAGTACCACCACACGCTTGTGTCGCAACACCTCCTGGAGGAAGCTCAAATCGGCGGAAGGCCCCATATCGGAGAAACCAAAGTCGGCACCGACCCCGGACTGCGACGCCAAAGGGATAGCGCCTAAGATGTAGAAAAGCCAACCAAGGAAGAAGCAACGCTTCACATCGTCATTCTCGATCCAAAACCAAAAGCTCCACCGAGGACGGTCTCGCGGCATCGTGATGGATGCGGTGCGTGACCCGGATAAAATCTTCTTCGTCACACCGGTAAATGTCGACAAACTGCTGCGGATTTCGATCCACCAGAGGAAACCAGGTGTTTTGCACTTGGATCATCATCTTGTGCCCAGGTGAGAACGTATGCGCTAAATCAGGAATCTCAAAGGATACTTCCGTGACTTGTCCAGGCACGAATGGCTCGGGATGTTCAAAGCTGTTCCGAAAGCGACCCCGGAGTACCTCGCCCCGCACTAGCATCTGGTATCCACCCATCGGGACCGATTTTTCATTGGAGGGATAGTCTTCCACTTGATCCCGAAAGACGTCCATCAACTTTACGACATTATCCGTAAACAGAAATCGCAGTCCATAGATCATGTGTTGAAGTAACTCCTCAATGGCTTCTCTTCGGCCATAGAAATTGCAAACAACCATTGATCTGCTCCTCCTCCAACGCATGCGCAGGACAGACAAAATAAACGCTAATCTTCGCAATGCATCGCCCGGAGCTCTTCAATGTCGACTCTGACATTCCGCCGAGCTGTACTTTCTGCTCCAACTTGGCATACATTGCGCTATAATCCTTTAACTTCCCTCTTAGCTTTGTCGATGATGGTTTGGCTGTTTCGCAGTCTTTTTCATCTTTTCAAAATTTTAGATTTAAGTAAAAGTCCTGAGTTCGGAAATTACTGCGATTCGGCCAGCCATCGCCGATAGTCAAGACAGAGGGACTAGCTCGAGCGATTTATGAGCGGCCAAGAACTTGTGCCCACCTTAAGAAGGTGAATCCGATGATTGCCTGTAGTGATCCTCCGGCAGGTCATTCACGGTGGACAGATACGGATGATTACAGATGAATATATTGAAATTAGCAATGAGGCAGTCATAAGCAGAGAAACGGTACGCGGTATTTTAAAAAAAGTAAACTAAAACCATGGCAGAAGAAGATGTCGTGTATAGTAAGCTCAATGGTGAATTTCTTGCCAATATGGAAGACGTGCTGGAAGTATATCAGTCGGATCCTTTGCCAGGGGTACGTCGTATCTGTATGGATGAACGATCTTGTCAACTAACAGGAGAGGTGTATAGTCCGATACCAATGAAGCCGGGGAGTGCTAAGAAACTGGATAATGAATATAAACGAGAAGGTACCTGTGCTGCATTTTTAGCCTATGACATAGACTCAGGCGAACGATTTGTCTGGTTAAATAGGACGCGCACAAAAAAGGACTATGCCACCTTTATGAATTGGATTAGCCGCAAAAAGCGATATCAACAGGCAGAAAAGATAATCGTGGTGCAAGACAATCTCAATACCCACACCTACGGTTCGTTCTATGAACATCTCCCTACAGAAAGAGCTAGTGAGCTAAGAAAAAAATTTGAATTTCACTATACGCCAAAACATGGGAGTTGCTTGAATATGGCGGAAATCGAATTTGCAGTCCTCAGCCGCCAATGTCTAAATCGTCGTATAGCCGGCATAGAAGAAATGGACAAAGAAATTCAAGCCTGGCAGTTCAAAAGGAATCGAAACAAAGTAAAAATATCTTGGTCATTCACTGTGGATGAGGCTAGAAAGACCATGCAAAGGCATTACGTATTTGACTAATATTCTTTGTCTTGTCGCTGTACAGAGAGGCTGTAGAATTACGGGCTCCATTTGGATCGCGACGTTATTTTGTCCGCAGCCAAGGCATGACCGAACGATCGCGTAGAGTCGAGCATGACAATGCGAGAAGTGAATGAGCGAACCGCGACAGTGGGTGGGTGGCTCGCAACAGCTACTGCGAGGCCTTGCACCGAAGCATACAGGCAAAGGAACTAGCGACCAAATCAGCGTTCGTATTTCAACAGCTTCCTAGCTAATCTACACCCAATAGCACGATGTCGTAGGGGCTGGACAACACAGCCATACCCCCGTCG
The DNA here is from genome assembly GCA_965223165.1 of Saprospiraceae bacterium. Lineage (GTDB taxonomy): Bacteria > Bacteroidota > Bacteroidia > Chitinophagales > Saprospiraceae > JABDMH01. The sequence continues at coordinate 220,262 of CBDCVQ010000007.1, forward strand.
ATGGTCACCTGCTGATCCGAATAGTGATCTGTGACGGTCATACCATCGGCAAAGACGTCGCCGACCGGGATTTCTTTTCTCCCTTCAGGCTGATCGAGACCCACCACGACTCCCTCTCCTGAAGGCATCGAACGTTGAAATACATAGGGCGATGTCTGAAGCATCAGATGACTGCCTGCTCCGACCGCCAGCTGCTTCGCCCGAAAACTGCCTAGTTTGCGCCAGTGCAGCAGCAGATCCGATACCGTGCCTTCTTCCACATCATTCCAATTCATGTTGGATCGTAGGGTGGCATCTCCCTCCGTACCCGGCACCTGGAGGGTTCTGGCGGTCTCGTCTCCGTAGTAGATCTGAGCCGCACCCGGTGAAAGCAATAGCTTGGTGCCAGCCTCGAATGTCTTCACGCGTCCCCCGTCAAATGGGCTGCCATCATCATGGGAGGACAAGTAATTCAACACACTTAGATCTTTCATCTCCTGCGACTGCAAGAGATCCGAATACTTGCTAAAGATGGACTCATAGTCCTTCTCGGCATCGTACTTAAACTCAAAGTTGATCAAGCTCTCATAGCCATAGTTGAAGAAGTCCACCTTTCGGTCACCATAGTCATAGAGCCGCTTGCCACTGATGCCATACCCATACACCTCCCCTACCATGTAAAATTCGAGGTCATCCAGCTTGGTCGTTGCATGCTCTTCCTTCCACAATCGCAGGGCCCGGTCACATTCCTTCTTCAAGATAGACCAAACAAATGCTTCGGTATGTTTGGTCGTGTCCACCCGAAAGCCATCAATGCCATATTTTCTAACCCAGTCGACCAACCATTTTATGATGTAGTGATGCGGATAGCGGGGATACCCCGTGCGTGCAAAATAGCGTTCAAGCGAGGCGGTTTCGCGATCGTATCTTCCTTCCTTTCGCCACTTTTTGGCCAGCATGGCTGGTAGCTTGACCGGGGTAGTTGATTCGGTTCGGATGTCAGGAAGATTGTCGACCAGGGCACAGGTCACAGTCGTCTCGTAATCCGTGAAACCACATTTGGGACCTACCCGGACCCACTCGTCTGGCCACTGACTGTCGAGTGGCGTTACCGGGCCCGTATGATTTACGACAGCGTCCAGTAGTACCCGGATTCCATGCTGATGTGCGGTGCGCACCATTTCGGCCAAGTCCTCCTCTGTCCCAAAATTGGGATCCAGACTCGTCCAGTCACGCGTCCAGTAGCCATGATAGGCATAGGTCTTGCCGGTGCCTTCGTCCGTATGGCTCGTGATCTGCTCAAAGACAGGCGTCATCCAGATGGCCGTAACCCCTAGGGCATCAAAATAGCCTTCTTCAATCTTGGCCGTCACACCCTTGATGTCTCCCCCTTCAAAGCTGCGCAAGACCGCCCCGTCAGGCTTCCGGTCAAATTGCAGATCATTGGTCGGATCACCGTTGTAAAAACGATCGGTCAGCAGGAAGTAGATCGTAGCATTCTTCCAAAAGTCACTGACCGGTTTAGATCGATACGTGACGTCTGACGGTGCTTGGCCAGATCGCTTGCTGGTCGCGGGGCAGCCGAAAAGAAAAAAACTTAGCCACAGGAGCCATAGGGTGGATTTCTGCATATCTCGGGACATTGACAACTACTAAAGTAGTGTAATTGCAGTGGATGTTGCCCTCGAGACCATGTCTGGAGCTATGTTTTCAGGCACTTGGCCATCTCCTGCCGGCTCTTTCCCCCGTACTCAGTTGGATGCTATGACTGGCTTCATCAGTTCTTTCACCCCTTCATAGTAGTGTATCACCGCCTCCAGCGACTCCAACGATTGATCCGGAAAGACCATGGGCACAATAAATCGTGCATTGAGCATATGGACCTCGCCATCTTTGACCAAGACTTCAATCGGTAGAAAGCTCATGTTGGCGGGTAGCTCCGCCGGCAACAGGCGGGCAATCTCAGGATCTTCACCCGGCCGGAGGCCCACCCCGTAGAGTTTCATCTTTTGTTCTGGCATTTCGAGGTTGTACAGGTTGTCCACATGGGGTTGTAGCATTTTGAAATTGGAGTCAATGGTGGTCACCGCCTCCTCGTAGCTATCAAATGTCGTTAGCACCTCACTCTTATCCGTGCTCGCACCCCCTTCCGGCACCTCGTACTGCTGCAGCTCGGCAGCCGACTTTCCTTGTGTCGAGCCAAAACCAGTCTCTACCAGCGTGCCTACGGAGCTGCCGATTTGAGAAAGCTTTCCGGACATGGCCATGTAACGTGTGTACTCTACCTTGAAAAACTCGTCTTGGAAGATGGCATTACCCCAGTACTCCGGATTGGGATAACTTACCTCGACCTTATCCCCTTTGTCTGCCAGGATCAGGCGCCAAGCCGAGGTGATCCCTGTAAATCCACCCACTTGCTTGGCAGCATTGCGCAGATCCGGAGAGGTCACCGCCATCACCGTAATGTGAGGAGCATAGGCGGGTGTGTACGATCCAATCATCTTAAAACTGTAGTCCTCCAGCACTTGCTGGATCCTTTGCTGTACTGTCTCCCGATCTTCTGTACTCTCAGCGCATAGTAGATATGGCTGAATGGATTGTGCAACTGTCATGTTTATGGCCATACTGATTAGGGCGATCATAGTACCATATGGTTTCATGACGTACCATTTTAGTTGAGCAAACTTTTTCTATGGAATAAGATAGCTCTTTTTTGAGGGCTCCACAATTCTAGCGATAGCCTTACGGCTGCCGTATGGGGCTCAGCGGGTCTCGCAGGAGAGCTCGATTTAGTTAGCGAGTACTTCCAGATTTCGGCTGGGGGAGGTGATATTCAGCTCTTCACCCATGTATACGATACGGTCTCCCTCCTCCACCTGGACAGACTTGAAATCTGCCGGCAGGATTTCCAAGGATTGGTCTTTTTTTCGCAGAAAGAGAGGCACAGACGTGTGCGGTTTGCAGAAGATCAAGAGAATTTCCTCCATATGCTGCTTGGACTTCACCGGCAGTTCGTGGATGCTGGGATTGTCCCGAGCCAGTTCACTCAGGTTGATAAAGTCCACCCAGGGTGAAAATGCTGCGACCCTGGGATGTTGCTCGACTGGTAGCTTTATCTCGTCTGCCGAGAGCAAGCGGAAGGTGCCATTTTCGCCGTACTCACTCTCAAATTGCTCCACGGCAAATTGATTCACCTGTTGGCTACTGGTCAGCGCCAATATGAATCCTATATCCAGCAGGTCCATATTGTTGACCAGATCACCTTCAAAGATGTTGGCCACCGTGGCGTGCAAGCCCATTTCTTGTGCCTTGCTGACGCTGTCTTGGTTTTGATCCACCAATTCCACGTGCCGACCGTTTTCCTGGAGAAAAGCGGCAAGCAGTCTGGCGGCAGCGTTAGCACCAACGATCAGTATCCCATCGGAAGACTTCAGCGTGACCCCGAGTCGCTGCGCGACAAATCTGGCCGTGGTGGCATTGAGAAGTACGGTGCCGAGCACGATCATAAAGACCAAGGGCGTCAAATATTCCGATCCCGGCACGGATCGCTCCAGCAGCTGAATACCGAAGAGGGACGCCACACCCGCAGCCACGATGCCTCGTGGACCGACCCAACTGACAAATAGTTTTTCGCGCCTGGCCAATTCCGTGCCTGTGCTGGCAAAGACCCCCAGCGGACGCAACAAGAGGATGATCAGCAAAAACAGCATCAGACAACGAGTGTCCAACAGCAAAAGCAAATGCTCCATCTCAATATTGGCCGACAGTAGAATAAATAGGATGGATATCAGCAGGATGCTCAGCGATTCTTTGAAAGATAAGATTTCGTTGATGCGGGGCACATCGATGTTGGCCATCGTCATGCCCATCACCACGACCGCCAGTAGTCCGGATTCCTTGGCCAGTAGGTCAGCCAGGCCAAATACCAGCAACACCATGGCTAGCGTGAATACATTGAGGAGATAGTGAGGGATCTGTCTCTGGACGATGAGAAACTTAAGGAAGAAGGCCGATGCCATGCCAAGTGCTGTGCCAATGGTGACGATCTGGGCAAATTGTATCAGGGTGTGCTCGGTATTGCCCGGCTGAAAGCCACCCAGCAGGATGAAATCGAAGACCAATACAGCGACCAGGGCTCCGATGGGATCGATCAGGATCCCTTCCCACTTGAGCACGGTACTGACTGTCTTCTTGAGCGGGAGGTTGCGCAAGATGGGCGCGATGACTGTCGGTCCGGTCACGATCACCAACGCGCCAAACAAAAAAGAGATATCCCACGGTAGCCCCATAATGAAGTGCGCTCCCACGCCCGCACCCACAAAGGTGATCAGAGAGCCTATGGTGATCAGACGAAGGATGGCTGGCCCCACATCCCTGATCTCTCGCAGCTTAAGGGTCAACCCACCCTCAAAAAGGATCACACCGATGGACAGGGCCACAAAGTAAAAGAGCAGGGATCCAGGTGGAAACAGACCCCTGGCGGTCTCATCACTGTAAATCGGTTCGAGCAGCTTGCTACCGTCCTCCGTGACCAGGGTCGACAGCGGTCCAACCATGAGTCCTATCAGGATGAGTGGAAGGATGGCTGGTACTCGGGTTTTCCAAGAGACCCATTGGGCAATAATGCCCAAGACGATAATACCAGCTAGCTCCAGCACATGACAAAGTTAAGACGATTCAGATACCGACTCGACGTTATCCTTGGCTTGATCCGAACTATTTTGCCCGTTTTGGCGCTCCACATTCTCTTTGATCCACTTGACGCAGCTGACAAAGCGGTCAAAAACGTGCTCATCGGGCACGAGATCTCCAATGATCCGGATCCGCCGCATCAAGAAATCTGGTTGTGGCTTGACCCCGACCAACAATGGCGTGATATCCTTGGCCTCCAGATCAATGAGTACATCCTCCAAAGTGAAGAGCCCCGATTGATCGATGTATGGCACCCGATTCATCCGAATGATCACATGCGTGGCGCTGACAGGAATCTGCGTCATGAGATCTTGAAAATCACTGGTAAATCCAAAGAAGAGAGGTCCATTGAGGTGCTTGATGTAGACGCTATTGCTGTATTCTTCGGGAAGTAGACTCTCATCTGACCAGTACTGGCTAGACTCCGTGAGTTCTTTCAGCTTCTTGATTTCGGCCTCCTTGGAGGTATTATCCGCCATTTTTTTCATGAAGATGATGGCTGCTACGACCAGACCGATACCGACCGCATAGACCAAGTTCCAGAATACGGAGAGTACCAATACGATCATCATGACGATGATCTCTTCTCGAGGCATGCGAGGTAGTGCCCGAAGTCCTTTGTAGTCCATCACACCGATGCCCACCGTAATCAAGATACCTGCCAATACGGCTGCTGGAATCTGCGAGGCAATGGGACCTAGCGCCAGAAGCATCATCAGGAGCAATACGCCGGCGATCATTCCCGATAGCCGCGTCTTGCCACCGGCTTGGATGTTGACGACGGTGCGGATGGTCGCACCGGCACCTGGGATTCCACCGAATAGGGCTGCAATCCCATTACCGATCCCCTGTCCTATGAGTTCTTGATTGGGACGATGCTTCGTCTTGGTCATATTGTCGGCCACGATCGACGTCAACAAGGAGTCTATGGCACCCAGCAACGCCAGGGAGAACGCCGTCACAATAAAGGGATACACCGCCGTCAGACTGAAGCTCGTAAAAATCTCCAGCCGTAGCGTAGGGAAGCCCGCGGGAATCTTGGGGATGGGCTGATAGTTAATGATCCCTTGACCCTGCAGAGCGTATGCCACCCCTGACACGACCAACAGGGATACCAGGGTACTCGGTACTGCCTTTGTGATCCGTTTGAATCCGTAGATGATAAAGATCGTACAGAGGGCCAGGATAAACTCGACCCAATCGATATTGCTAATGGCTCTGCCCAGCGTCCTTAGCGCACCGACTACGCCTGAGGCGTAATTGGCAGCCAGCGTGGTCGCCTCCAGGGCGATCTCATCTTGACCCACCTGTCGGGCCCGCCTTATCGTCTCTTCAAATACCTCCAGTACCAAAATTCCTTCTCCTGCCTCATCCTTTAGGATCTTATCCAGCAACACCTCCTCGGCCTGCGGCTTGAATCGCTCGACCAAGGCCTGATCCGCTTTGGGATAATAACCAAGTACCGGCAGCAACTGGGTGACAATGATAATCACCCCAATCGCGGTCATAAATCCGGACACCACGGGATAAGGTATGTACCGAATGTACTTACCCACTCCGACCAATCCCAAGGCGATCAGTATGATGCCTGCAAGCAAGAAAACCATCAGAATGGTCGGCAACGCCTGTTGGACATCACCATTACTTTGGGCGATGATACTCGCAATGATCACCATACTCACCGCCGTCATGGGAGCGGTCGGGCCTGAGATCTGGGTGTTGGTACCGCCAAAAAGGGCAGCAAAGAAGGCAATGAATATAGCCCCGTAGAGTCCGGCTTCAGGCCCCAATCCAGAACTGAGTCCAAAGGCAAGGGCTAGTGGCAGGGCTACGATGCCCGCCGTTAATCCACCAAAAAAATCTCCTCTGAGGTTGGAAAAAAGTGCAGGTCTGTCTTTACTGGCCATCTCGATGTTTTGATTAAGGTGACCGGGCTATCCAAGCAAATAAGGTTCTCCTAGCCCAGTATCATTCTTTTTGAAAGCTCTCGAATATATAAACTATATCAATTAATAGCAATACTATCACCATATATAGTTAATATTTCATGAAGACACCTCTCTACTCATGCCGATTTCATACATTTAACTACGCAAAGTGGATCGGTAGGCATGGCAATTGACATAAGGGTCCGGCTGAACGAGGGTCTCTATATCAAGGATCCGCAAGAGACCAAACTCGGTCAAAAAATCATTCGACATAGCATTTTGCTGATTGATGAGATCGGCTTCGAGAGCTTCAATTTTAAAAAGCTGGCCATCCGCATCCAATCGACCGAGGCTTCCATCTACCGATATTTTGAAAACAAGCATCTCCTGCTCATCTACCTGGTGTCCTGGTACTGGGAATGGGTGAGCTATTTGATCACGGTCAACACGATGAACATTGAAGATCCTTGTAGAAAGCTCAAAATCGTCATCGAGACCCTGGTCTATGCCTCGGTCGATGATCCCGCGATCGAATACATCAATGAGAGCGTACTCCATCGCATCGTGATAGCCGAGGGACACAAGGCCTACCACACCAAGGCGGTGGATGATGAAAATCGAGAGGGCTTTTTTGCCAACTACAAGAGCCTGACCGAAAAGGTAGCATCTGTTGTCTTGGAGGTGAAACCCGACTTTCCCTACTCACATGCACTGGCAAGTACCTTGTTTGAAATGGCCAACAACCATATCTACTTTGCGCAGCACTTGCCCCGGCTCACCGATGTCAGCGTGCAGGGCGAAGATTTTCATGAAGTGGAAGAAATGCTCGAGTACTTCGCTTTTTCCCTGCTCAAGGTAAACGGCCGCAGCAGCTGATCGGCGGAGCTAGATCATTGCAAGGCAGACAGATACTGATCAATAAGTGCCATGCTATGAGCCACCACCGGACCAGAGAGCTTGGCCAGCTGTATTTTTGCATTTTCAAATTGTCGTACAATCGGATCGGCCGAGGATCCCGGTTCCCACAACTGATACATCACTTGGGCACGGTTAAGCGAGGCAAAGGCATATGCTTCTTGCTGCCATGGATAGAAATCCACCATGTCGTCCGCCTGGTCAAATAGCTGGTTGGCCACCGTATAATCACCAAGAGCCTGCTCTAAATGATCTAAGCCCATCGCTTCATCCCCTTGCTCCTTGCGCTCGATGGCCAGATCGATCAAAGCGTGACCCCATTGCGCATAATTCTGGCCGGAGGGTTGCACTTGATAGCCCTGGATCGACGCTTGGGTCAGCTGCTCCAGTTTGCTCAGCTGGAGATATACCGAGATGCTGTCGTCGAATGCGTAGCCACAATCCGTCGAATCTACATGAAGGTTCCCCGCTACAAAGTCCGCCGCATCGACAGGACAGGTCAGCAATTGCCACATCGGCATACTCGGCAGATGGTCCTGAATAAAGATCGTCGGCTCCACCAAGAAGTATCGATCCGATTCGTCACCCGGTGGCATGCCGGCACCCCACGTCGCATCGAGCAGATACCAGGCGCTGTCTACCCTGACGGCATTCCAGGTATGATCGGGCTCATCACCCAACGCCGTTTTCTCCTCAGTCAGCGTGTATCCCGAAACCACCGATGCAGCAATGCCCAGGTGGCCACACATCTCCTCAAATAGTTTGGCGTAGCCCCAGCATACGGCCTGACCCCGGCGCAGCACATCCTGTCCGCTCTGATTGATGCGTCGTCGATCCTCCCGGTAGGCTTCTTGATCGTAGGAGATGTGATACACGAGAAATTGATAGATCGCGCGCACCCGCTCCAGCTCCGTTCTACTGATCGCGGTGACCTCGCGTGCCAGCAATGCTACATCGCTGTGATCCAAGCGGATCTGTCGAACATGGGCATCCACGGCAGCATAGTTCTGCGCCTGCACCGTCGCCAGGGTACCTAAGATGCCAAGGCCGATACAAAATGTCGATATCGCCGAGCCCACCCACATGCCTCTAAGGTAGGTCAATTAAGCCTGTCGTGCCATCGGTCGCCTTGGTGTCGATCAGACGGTTGGCCCAGGCGTGTGCCGTGTCATACAAGGTCGCTGCTATCCCCTCCCCCGACGCTGAATCATGTGAATAGCACCTCCGGGCAATGCATTGCTTTGTCCCACCTGATTGATCGCGTAGGTAAATCTGACAAAAAAATACTGGGCCAGCGAACTCACACGGATATCCTCTACATAATTGAGATCAATGCTCTGCTGAATGCCAATGTTCTCATTGAGTATGTCATAAGCCGCCAGCTCGAGCTGCCCTTTCTTTTTGAAGAGATACTTGGACATCGACGCCTGCCAGATAGGCACGCTGCGACGGTCAGTAAACGTACCTCCGGAGTAGATGCTGTAGTCCAACCGGGTTCCCACTGTCCAGGAGTCAGCAATGGTCACCGTGACATCGCCATAGTACCGCTGATTGAAGAAATCCTGGTCCAGATTATCGCTGATAGAGTAGTTGGTCAGTGAATGGCTGTAGCTGCCTCCAAAGGTGATGTCCAACACCTCCTTTTTCTGATTGTCCATACTGAGATTTAGCGAGCTGGTGTATCGATTGGTGCGTTCCTCCAGGTCGTTGACGAAGACCCTTCCCCGGTTATAGGAAAAATTGGCATGCAGATTGAGGCGGCTCCGCACAAACTTGAGTGGGGTGCCAAAACCTGTAAACGAACTCAACCGGAAGTCATTGTCAATGTTGACCGGAGTGGTAACTTGTCTAAACTGCTCATCGATCTGGCGTGCATTGACGATGGCATTGTCGGTAAAGGTGGCATTGACGGTCGCAAATAGGTTGGTCATGGAAAACTGCGAGAAAGACATATACCGGAGCTGCAACCGATGCGAGTACTCTGGGCGCAAGTCTGGATTGCCGATATAGATGTTTAGCGGATTTGAATTGTCCACCACCGGCTGGAGCTGAGTCAGTGATGGCTCCCGCACACTGGTACTATACTGGACGCGTAGGCGTTTGGAGCTGGACAGATCATAGTTCCAAGAAAAGCGTGGCAGAAGGTTAGTATACTTTTTCTCGATGGTGGCTTCGTCGATCAACAACTCTCCGGTTAAGTTGGAGTGCTGGAGGCTCATGCTAAGATTTGTGAGAGATCGCGACTTGACCCAACGCATCGAGACAGCACCACGATCAAAGGTATAATCACGATTGTAGTGGTTGCTGAGGTTAGTATTCAATATGTTGTCCAAGGCGACCACATCGTATACATCTTTGAGCAACTCACTTGAGTAGTTTCTACGCCGATAGTCGAAACCGAGGTAGCGGCTCTTGCCGAGCGGCTCTGTGTATGAAAGTTGGAGACCGTAGTCGATTTGATCGTTGGTTTGAAACTGATCCTGGAGAATAGAGTCGACCCTGGCAGGGGTTCCATTCAGCTCCGCAAATTGGTTGATGGATTGAAGAAAAGCGTCCTGCTCATCATTGCTGACGCCAAAATTGGCACCGGCGGTTAGCGTTCTGCCTTTTTTGCCCAAGTTGCGTCGATAGAGCAGTTCGGAGGACCAATTCATGTTATTGCCCTCCGACTGATTGTCCCTTAGGCCTTGATTTTGCAAGAGACCGGTCTCGCCCAGTACTTGGCTGTTACTCAGGATACTGTACTCGGAGTCGTTGAAGGCTAGGGTCGAATTAAATCGTAGATTCTGTGACGAATCCATTTCGTGCTCCAACACCAGGTTGAAGCGATGGTTGCCGTTGACCGACAGCTCATCGTCGTTTTCCTCCGAAAGAAAGTAGCGCTCAGACAGCACATTTTCCCTGCGCACTTCTTGCAATATGTCATTGCGGATATTGCTGTAGAAATAGCTGGCCCTCAGCTCCGTCTTATCGCCAAAGTCTTGATTAAAATTGATGCCACTGGCACCAGTGCGCACAAAACCATCACTCAAACCGTTGGCGATTGGTACGCCGCCTGTGTTGTCGGAGGAGATCCGAACCGCACCACCCCCTCCGCCCTGGCGCATGAGGTTGCCAAGGCCTCCGGCAAAGGTGATGTAGTCGTTCATCGAAAAGCCTTGCTTGTTTACATTGTTAAACATCCCGATGAATGATATCTGCTGGTCCTTGCCAAACTTGTTTAGATTAATGCGCGTATCGTATCGCTCCTCTGTGCCGTAGCCGGCCGCCAGATTGCCAAAGACCCCTTTCTTATGGTCCTCCTTGAGCTCGAGGTTGATGGCCTTTTCCTCCTGCCCATCGTCAATGCCCGTAAACTCAGCCATCTCAGACTTTTTGTCAAATACCTGCACCTTGTCGACCGCCTCGGCCGGCAGATTCTTGGTGGCGATCTGTGGATCGCGACCAAAAAACTCCTTGCCATCGACCAAGATCTGCTGCACCTCCTCGCCTTGAGCCTTTACCGTGCCGTCAGACTCCACCTCCACACCGGGCAGCTTACGCAAGAGGTCCTCCACCATATCGTTGGGCTGGGTCTTAAAGGCTTCGGCATTGTATTCAATCGTGTCTTTGTTGATTAGCATCGGGATGCGATCGCCCTTAACCAGCACCTGGTCCAGGGCTGCCGCGATCGGTTCGATCTGGATGAGGCCTAGATCAACCTCCGACTGATCCGCACCGACGGTCAAGGCCCTGGTGTACGTCTGATAACCCACGTAGCTGGCTTGCAGGACGTAGTCGCCAGGCTTCACTCGTCGGAGCTCGAAGTGCCCTTCCATATTCGTGATGGAGAAGCTCGCAATCACCGAGTCTGTCGCATTGAGCAGCACCACGGTGGCGCTGGCCATGGGGGCACTTAGCGAATCGCCGATGACGCCCTTTAGAGTCACTGACTTGTTGGCCTGTCCACGGGCTGCAGATGAGCACAAGAGCAGCAGAAGGGTAGTCCAAAGTATATGCTTCATGATCACTTGGATACGGTCGGTCTCTAAGATCTAATGGCGGATTCTTAGGCCTCGTCCACCCCCATGCTCTCGCATCTCCTTCATCTTTTCGTGCATGATCTCTCGAAACTCTGCTTGGGTCACTTCTTTGCCTTTGGTGGGCTCGCTTATCAGGGTGGCATCGATCTCTCCGAGGTTGATTTCTTGTGCAGTCAGGGTGCGCTCACCTTCGTTGATGTCCACGTGAAGAATGAGCCCCGGCAGTTGTCCGTAGCGGCTGGGGCCCAGCGGCACCGGCACCATTGGGGTAAACCACGCCACCACGTGATTGGTACTGTCTGCATAGGTTGCCTGCTGACAGAGGTATTTGCCTACTTGCTTGCTCTCGCCCGTCAGTTTCCAGGCAAATGTTTCTGGCTCGCCTTTGATCAGGAATTTCTTATCCATGAAGTTTCTTTGCTCCACTCGCTTACCTTCTTGATGATCCAGCCAGACGACATCATCCGGACTCATCATGCGCATCCTCATACGACGGCCGCCTCGCTGATGGTCCACCTCGGCGTCTTCTTCGACCTCCGCACGCTTGTAGAGTGCCTGTTGCTCTGTAAACAACAAGATGGTTTTACTCTTGCGAAACTGCGGCACGAATTCTTTAAACTGGGCCCGCTCTCCAGTCAGCCTTCGATGAATGTCAACCGTCTCTTCGTAGATAATTTCTCCGCTTGTCTGTGCCATGACCAGCAGTGCGGAAGCAATAAACAGGATACTCAGAATACTTTTCATTTCTTGTCAGTCTGTGAGCCGCGTACTTATCGGAGGTAGAATTTATGCGGCTGTGGTGAATAATGCGATACTCAATGCAAATCTAGATACAATCCGAGCTGTCGCTGGTTAATCATCCTAGAAGTAAGGTTAATTAAGGTTAATCGGGCGGCAAAGCCCCGCAAAAGCACCTAATTTTGGTCTACGATGGAAAAGAGATGGTGGCACGACCCAATCGTTTGGCTCATGTCGATCAGTATGCTCATGATCGCCGGGCTATGCGTTTTCTGGCTCCTGAACACCTATGACAGTAAGCGTGAGGCCCTGCAAAAAGAGACCGATTTTGTCTTTTCGAGCGCGATCCGATCGCTTGAGGACTCATTGATCCACAGCAACTTTTATGATAATCTGTTGATAGATAGTTCGTCGAGACATCATCTGCGAGGCTGGAAGGGTCATCGCCACCAAGTGGTAGACACCCCAGTTGTCGCGATCGTGGGGACCGCCAATCCCGAATCCCTCCCCCATAGGTTTCGCAGGCGGGATATTCGCAAGATGCGAGAGCGCCACCTCAAGGACCACGACCGATTCTTCGTCGGTTCCCTCTCGTTGCATTTGCGACTGATGGGTTCGGACTCGCTGACCACTATCTTGGCCGACTCGACCTCTGACCAGGCTGCCATCGCCTTGCTAGATGGACGCCTGTCCGCTGCCTTTGCCGCTCAATCGTACCCCTTTTCTTCCGAGCTGGTTTCTTATGGGGAAGGTGAAACGCTGGAGTTGACTTTTGCGACCAAGCCTTACCACGACTTGCTGTCGCGCACAAATTACGTGATGGCCTTTGGGGATGTCAAAGGCCACCTGATCCGGCAAATGGCCTATGAGATTGCCTTCTCACTGCTCTTGATCGGTCTGACGCTACTTGCTTTTGTCTTCACCTATCGCTCTCTGCGCAGACAGCGCAGGCTGGCACTGTTGCGCAACGATCTGATCAGCAACATCACCCACGAACTCAAGACACCCATCGCCACGGTAGGTGTAGCCCTGGAGGCCCTGAGCAACTTTGATGCCGCCGCTGACCCCGCCAAAAGCGCCGAATACTTGGAGATCTCTCGCAATGAGCTGGATCGACTGGCGCTGCTCGTAGATAAAGTACTGAAGACCTCCGTACAAGAGGGCAAGGAAATGCAAATGACCTTTGAGCCCGTCGACCTCAAGGAACTGGTCGAAGGAATCCTGCGGTCCATGCAGTTGCAATTTGGTAAAATGGCGGCACAGGTCAACTTTACCTGCCAAGACCCGTCAGTCGCCGTGCGAGGAGACCGCGTACACCTCACGAGTGTCATCTATAATCTACTGGATAACGCCTTAAAGTATGGCGGCGCGAAGCCGACGATTGACATTGGACTGTCCAGTGCGGAGGACACCCAGCGGCTGGTCATCGCAGATCACGGCATCGGAATCGCCGCCGAGTACCAACCGCAAATCTTCGACAAGTTCTTTCGGGTACCCAATGCCAACGTGCACAATGCAAAGGGGTACGGTCTTGGCCTGAGCTATGTGGCCCAAGTCATTGATGAGCATCAGGGTAGCATTGACGTCCAGAGCCGGCCCGGCCATGGCACCACCTTTACCATTGCCCTTCCAAAACCGCCCGTCGCATGACCAAGGTACTATATGTGGAAGACGAGCCCTTTCTGGGCAAGATCGTCAAGGAGAGCTTGGAGAGTCGAGACTTTGAGGTCACGATGGTTACCGACGGTCGAGACGCCTTTGAGCGCTTCAAGCAGGTGCAACCGGATATCTGCGTGCTGGATGTGATGCTGCCCAATGTGGATGGCTTTACCATCGGCAAGCAGATAAGGGCTAGGCCATCTAACGTCCCGATTATCTATTTGACCGCCAAGGACCAGACCGACGACCTGTTGAATGGCTTTCGATCGGGGGGCAACGACTATATCAAAAAGCCATTCAGCATGGAGGAGCTCATCGCCCGGATGCAAAACTTGCTGGCGTTGGCAGGCCACCAGGGCCAAGCCCCGGCGAAAGCGCAAGTCTATCAGTTGGGCAATTATGCCTTTTATCCACACTTGATGGAGTTGCAGTTTGCCGGTGAGATCCGAAAGCTGTCCTACCGCGAAAACGAATTGCTAAAGATCTTGGTCACCGGTCACAAGGAATCCATCGACCGACGCTACATCATGAAGCAGATCTGGGGCGACGATGGCTTTTTTAACTCACGCAACCTGGATGTCTACATCCGCAAGCTGCGCAGCTATCTGAGCAGGGACGAGCAAGTGCAGATCATCACCTTGAAGGGCGTGGGTTACCGCTTTATCTATTGATGGTCCGCTCGCGAGCTATCGACTGACATCCTTTTCAAACCGCTCCAGGAAGGTATTCCACCGATCCTCGACGAACGCCTCATCCGTGTGATAGCTGGGCGCCAACGAAGCCTGCCCAGGCATGTCCTCGATATGAAGCGTGGTGGTGGGAAAGGCAAACTGCACACCCAGGGCCTCCGCCCAGCGCATAATCGCCAGGTGCAGACTCTCCTTGATGCGCAACTCGTCAGTGTATGTCGGGGCGATCATATAGGCACGCACCAGAACATTCAGCGAGGAGGCACCCATCTCCGTAAAAAAGACGTAGTAATCCTCATTGGACACTTCCGGGTGACGCACGATGACCTTCTTGATGCCCGTCAAAAAGTGCTCGATCAGATCCGGGGGCGTATCGTAGGTGAGCCCCAAGGTGCTCGCAAAGAGGCGATACTCTCGCACACCCTTATTGGTCACCGACACGTTGGCCATGTTGCCGTTGGGCACCGAAATTACACTGGTGTCGGACGTCTTGATCCGGGTGGACCGAAAGCCCACCTCGACCACACTTCCGGCAAACCCCGATCCCTCCACCCAGTCTCCGATCTGAAAGGGACGATCGGTGAATATCATCACCGAGCCCAGAAAATTCTTGACGGTATCCTGCGCTGCCAGAGCCAATGCCAAACCACCGATGGAGACGCCCGCGATCAAGGCCGTCACATTAAAGTCAAGCAGCCGCAATACCTGGATGACGGCGAGACCTATGACGATGATCTTGAGGATCTGCTTGAGTAGAGGTACAATCTGGTCATCCATGCGGCTATCGGTACGCGCACTAGCCCCGGCCAGGTAGTCAGCGACCAAATTGACGATCCGCAGCACGGTCAACATCACCAGTATCGTCAGCGTAACCCGTAAGGTGAGTTGGATAAATGCGGATGCACGCACGGGCAATTGTAAAAGGGGTACCAGCAATTTGATCAGCCAGACCATGAGCGCCACGCTGGTGACACTTGCTATTTTCTTGACATGCGTAGGAAAATCTTCCAAAGTACTTAGGGCCACCCGGGTACTGCGGCTGATCACCATCCTCAGAAGTGCCCGCAGCAGCCAGTACAGCAGAGCGCTGAGTAGCAGGAGCAGTCCGATGCCGGCATACTGCCACCCGGAGAGGCCTAGAAATGTCTTGTCCGAGCGCTGAGAAAACATGTTGACCAAGACGTGGGTGCCCAGGGGATATACTCGGCGATGGAGTTTGGGTATTGCACTGGTCGTCTCGTCCGAGTAATGCCATTTGTCTCCCGTCTTGACAAGGAAGATTTCTGGCATTTCCGCAGGGAAAGGCGTGTAGAAATGCTTGTTGGCCACCGTATCTCGGTAGTCCTCCTCTTGCGGCAGCAGATTCATATGCACATACAGTCCGGCCCCATCCAGCACCTGCTTGAGCTGAATGGCCCAAACCTCCCGTGTGGTGCTGTCCGCATTGGTGAAGGCCGTGGCCGATAGGCCGGCATCGTAGGTGTCATGCTGTAAGTAGTACAAGTGTACCCACATGGCATCGTGCGGCGTGCTCAACTCCAGTTGACTGGGGGTCTGCTGGGCCCAAACTGGTGATAGCAGGTTGGCTAAGATCAGAGCACAGAGGATGATTGTCCGTGACATTTTTTGGTGCTATACGTGAGGTGCAAAGCTAGCACTCTGGTAAGTAAGAACAGCAGCGGGAGGGATGCCTTTTTTGGGGCTTCGGTCAAATGGGATATGTGGACCTCCTTGCATTTTCGAACTTAATATGACTTACTGTAGGACCTGACTTTGCTACAGGGGGGGTGCCTTGCAATGACGCCGGTTGAGATTGAGCCTAGAAAAGTCAGGTAAAAGGGGCGGGAAGAATTATTCCTCTTCAAACAAACCACCGATAGTCGCTGACGGTGGTGACTCGAATGGTCCGAGAATCTCAATGTCTTCGATGTCATAATTGTGAAAATCATGGTCCGTGGTATAGAAGCATTCGGCACCATGCTCTATGGCCATTGCTAGAATCATGGAGTCATACTTCATATGCTGCTTGGTTGTAAAGTCACGGTAACTTCTACCTTGGTCATAATACCTCCGGTACAGAATCCTAGATAATTGCATCGCAGTCGCCACATCGAAGTTTGTTACATGTATATTCAGGCTCATGAGTTCAGCGTACTTCGCATTCTGCACATCCGGCGGGAAAACACATAGCAATTCGGCAAAAACCACACTGGGCAGCATTATTTGATAGCCGCTTCTTTGCAGAACCTTGACAAGTCTATGGGACTGCTCATAATTTTGCCGCATGATGGGGTCTTCTGGGGGGGCGTCGTCTCTAAAGACCCATCCTGAAATGTTGGTGTCGAGGCAAACTAGTCCAGGCATGCTATTTCTTCAAGATCTTTCTAATGGACGCCACAGTTTCGCCAAGTGGTAGTAAGTCATGCTTGACCATTGAATCGATCTTGAATGAAGTAATCTTTAGGGTTTGCCCAGATATGAGGGCCTCACCCATGATCTTTACGTTCTCCCACAGCAAATCTCGATACTTGAGTACCTGGGAGGGTTCTATATTAGAGGAAATGACTGATCCATTTATCAACCTAATGTGGGCCCTAGGGCTCTTGTCGTCACCGAGCTTTATCAGTTTCCCATATAGGACCTTATTCGTTCTAACTCGCTTGAATGAAGTCTTCTTGTAAGGAGCAAAATCAGCAACCAGATCAAACGTATCTTCCTGTTCATGATAGTAGCCGAGCTGTGCTGTGCTTTCGGTCTTGGTTGCGAATCTTGCTATCTTCTTTGCTGCGTTTGCACTAGGAAGAGGTAGGTCGTCGATGAGGTTGTGTGCCACTGAGGAAGCAAGATGTTCAAATCCCTTCCGAAGTTTGTCAGGGTGCTCCTTTAGCCTATATCTTAGACTCAGGCTGCGATTTCCCACGTTCACCAAACCCACATAGTTATCCCCAAAATTGACCTCTGGGTACATTTGTGCCAGAAGAGGACGCAGTGCATCATCAAAGGCCACGAGCATAGAGGCAACCTCCTTCGGTGTCAGTTTGGTAGGGCTAATGCCACCACCGGTAAACTTAAGTTCAACTATGTTGCTTTGGTTAAGTGTTGTCAAGCCTTTCAAATCCTGTTTATACCACTTGGTACTAAAGTATAACATTTGGGCCTACGTCGAAAGTGCTACAAATATCGGCCCAAAAAAAGTTCACTTTTCCGTTGATGACGTGCGTGGGCCCTAAACTGATTGACACCTTTGCACTATCGCAGTTGAGTGTGAATCGGGTAATAGCTACAACAATATCAAGCAAAAGCGAATGCATCATCAGTCTGCTTAAACCTATAGTGTCATTCTTGTTGAGCAAAGCATCGGAAATTTCTGCGATTTGATCCTCCAGCCTTGATAATCAGATCGGAGAGACCAACTGCCAAGGAGCTAAAGAGTTGACCAGGTAATTCCTAGTAGAGCTTCGCATTAGATATGTTGAATAATTCTAGTAGGATTTTGTTCGCAGACGAGGCATGACCGAGCGATCTCGAAGAGTCGAGCATCACAATGCGAGAAGTGAGGGAACCGCGAAAGCGGGTGGGTGGCTAGCCGTAGCTATGGCGAGGCTTTGCAACGAAGTATGCGGACCAAAGACATTAGAATTAGCTACAAGATTTAATGCGAAACTCTACTAGGGTACATGTGGCTAAGCTTGCATTGCCGCTGAATGACGAGCGACCAAGTCGCGATCCATCCCCTCAAAAATAGAGCAGGTGACCGTGCTCCTTGAGCCACTGCTCCTGCTCCCGATAGGTCGGCATCGCTGCCTCAACGACGGCCCAGAACTTTGCCGAATGGTTGGGGACCTGCAAATGGGCCAACTCATGCACGATCACATAATCTACCGCTGCACGAGTGGTGAGGAAGAGACGCGTACTGAAGTTCAAGCGGCCTCGAGTGCTGCAACTACCCCAGTTGCTCGTATTGTATTTGTAGGAGATATCGCGATAGCTGAAGCCAAAACACTGCTGATTGACTTCGGCGACACGGTCATCAAAGGCAGGCTTAAATGCACGGGCAAACACACGACTGATCAAATTGGGCAGGGCCTCTCCTTTGTCGGACTCGCCCCAATGACGGGGATAGCGGATGGCGAGATCTGCACCGACAATCTTGCCACTGGCACCTTGTCGATCGGCCGGCAACAGTCGCAGATTGTAGCTCCCATAGATGGTGTGATATACACGTCCGTCATGTGGCACTTCCCAAAAGTACCGATGAAACAATTGCGGCTCCTGGGCAAACTTCTGCTGTATCCAGCGTGCTGCCCACTGCATGGGGTCCCCCTCCAGAGATGGTCGGTGAGGTATCCGGAGATTGACCTGCTTTTGCCCTAGCGAAATCCGCCAGTTAGATCGATGCTCTCGATATATATGGAGGGGAACGGACCGGTCGCCCAAAGGCAAACTAGTGCGAGTCAAGTATGCGGAGCCTTTCTTGCGGAGCATGGTCACAAATGTAAATATTCTCTAATGTTGGCCAAGGGGGTTCCGCTCCTCCTATTGCGTCTGTGCCTGGAGTCAGCCAAACTGAATTATCTTGCTAAATTGGGACCCATGCACGAATACGGCTTTTGGTCCCTACTGCCACCAATCATCGCGATTGTCCTGGCGATCCGGACCAAGCAGGTGTACGTCTCACTGATGCTGGGCATATTTCTGGGTTGGCTCATTCTCAATGACGGCAATCTTCTCCTCGGTTTTCTGGACACCCTCTCCGCCCTGGTAGACGTGTTTACCGACCCCGGCAATACGCGCACGATCATGTTTAGCGCCCTCATTGGGGGGATCATCGTTTTTATCCAGCGGTCTGGTGGGGTGGAGGGATTCATCTTGTGGGTCCAGAAGAAGCTCACCCAAATGGAGGCAGGCGGACGGAGAGACAAAAAGGTGATGGTGCAGCTGATGGCATGGTTCACGGGTATGCTCATCTTTGTAGAGTCCAGTATTTCGGTACTGACGGTGGGATCATTGTTCCGGCCCATCTTTGACAAGTTTCAAATCTCCCGGGAGAAGCTAGCCTACATCGCTGATTCGAGTAGCGCCCCTACCTGCATCCTGATCCCCTTCAACGGCTGGGGAGCGCTGATCATGGGTCTGCTGCTAGCGCAAGGTTTTGTCAATCCTTTCCAGGTGATGATCCAGTCCATCGCCTATAACTTCTATCCCATTTTTGCCTTGATCCTATTGGTGATTGTAATACTGACCAGGTGGGACTTTAGCGGCATGCGCAAGGCGGAAGAAAGGACCCGATCCGGCCGGGTCCTCTGGGAGAATGCACAGCCCATGGTCAGCGAGGAGATTACCTCCATCGAAATGAAAGAAGGAGTAACACCCAAGGCCTACAATATGTCGCTCCCACTGGTGGTCATGGTATGTATGATGCCGATCATGTTGGCCTATACCGGATGGCCCGCCGCTGCCGAAGCGCTGCCCGATGGTAGCTGGGGGGAGGTACTCTTCCGCGCAATCGGTCAAGGTTCCGGATCGACCGCGGTCCTTGTATCCGTGGTCGTAGCCCTGCTTTTTTCCATGCTCTTTTACAGCTGGCAGCGCATCTTTAATCTCAAAGAGAACATCGATCTGATCTTCAAAGGTATTTCTGGTCTGATGCCCATTGCCCTGCTCCTGCTTTTTGCATTTGCGATAGGCACGGTTTGCAAAGAACTGCAGACCGGCGAATATGTCGCTGAGCTGGCCAAGCGATGGTTATCTCCAGACTTGGTGCCACTGCTGGTCTTTTTGATCAGTGGTTTCATCGCTTTTTCCACCGGTACTTCCTGGGGCACCTTTGCGATCATGATCGCGATCGCAGTACCCATGGCTCGGCAGATGGAGGTCAACGAGATCATGGCCATTGCCGCCGCCCTTGGCGGAGGAATTTTTGGAGATCATTGCTCCCCGATCAGTGATACAACTATTCTGTCGTCGATGGCGGCCGCGACCGATCACATTGATCATGTAAAAACACAAATGCCTTATGCCCTGGTGGCCGGTACAGCCGCTGCCGTGGGATACTTGCTGCTAGGCGTGTTAAGTTGACTGGAGTTGATCCCGCAATTGGTGCATGCTTGTCACCGACCAGTCCGGCCGCACTTGACCGTCGTTGTTGCGCTGCGTGGGATTGAACCAGCAGGTGGAGATGCCGTAGTCAGCACCGCCCGCCATATCAGATGACAAACTATCGCCAATGATCATCACTTCCTCCCTAGGAGGTTGCTCCATTCTGGCAAAGGCGTGATCAAAAAAAGCTCGATCGGGCTTCATGCTACCGATTTCTTCGGAGATGACTATGTGCGAGAAGTATTTATCCAACGCCGCCTCCTGTATTCTGGGCCGCTGCACCTGGCTAAAGCCGTTGGTCGCGAGCAGCAACCCAAATCTGGATTGAGCCCAATGGAGAAAGTCACGTGCCCCTTCGATTTCATGGACTTGCTGAGACAGTTTACTTAGGTATAGGCGGTTGAGCGCAATGGGATCCACCGCAAGTTTGGCCTGACGCACAAAGAGCTGAAAGCGCCGAGCTCTCAGGGTAGATGCATCCATCTCCCCTCGCTCAAAGGCGGCCCAGCAGCGCAAGTTGATTTCTTTATACAGGGCCTGGTGCTCGGGCGTCGCCGAGATGCCAAAGGCCTCCAAGGCATCATCGAGCGATTGCGCTGCTCCCTGGTCAAAATCCAGGACCGTATTGTCCAGGTCTACCAGAAGCCAGCTGGGCTTTGTTATCCTTCGCATCGCTTGTCAGATTTACCCGATATTGGCCCGCAAAATAGATATAACTATGGACATCCTTCAAGCCGATCAAACCCACGTCGAGGAGCTGGCCAAGCTCTTTGATGCGTATCGAGTTTGGTATCGCATGCCCTCCGATCTGGCAGGAGCCAAGGCCTTTTTACATGACAGGATCAGCACGGGCGAGTCCACTACCTATTTTGCTCATGATCCCGACATGCAGGTAATGGTAGGCTTTACCAATCTATATCCACTTTTCTCTTCGACGCGTATGGGACGGATCTGGCTGCTAAACGACCTCTTTGTCGATGCAAGACATCGAGGCCGGGGCATCTCCAAGTTGCTGATCGACCGGGCCCAAAAGCTGGCCCGAGATACGGGTGCCTTAGGCATCCTGCTGGAGACGGAAAAGACAAATGACATCGGCAATAAGCTGTATCCTCGTACAGGATTTGAGCTGGAGACAGATACACATTACTACTTTTGGAAAGTGGATGCCTGAAGCACCAAAGTCTCCTCTCCAACGGTCAAAGATCTCACCCATCAAGCCAGCCTAAAACATTATTACTAATTTTAATGTGAGCAAGCGCGTACCATGACTTGGGACACCGCCATCGAGGGATTCAAGACCTACCTGATGCTGGAGCGACACATGTCCAGTCACTCCATCAATGCTTACTTGGCAGATGTGTCCAAGCTTGCCGCCTTTGCTGCAGACAGACGCTTGGACGGGGGTCCGGAGGCGCTCACACTTCAAGATTTGGAGACCTTTCTGGCCTGGCTGCATGATCTGTCACTGGGTAGGCGATCACAGGCGCGCATCTTATCTGGCATCAAATCTTTTTATAAGTATCTGGTCCTGGAGGACTTGGTGGAGCATGATCCCACTGCACTGGTCGAAGGGCCCAAACTACATCGGCATATACCCGAGGTGCTGTCACAAGACGAGATGGAACGCCTTCTGTCTTCCGTGGATCTCAGCCATCCTCAGGGACCTCGCAATCGGGCCATGTTGGAGACGCTGTATGCCTGTGGTCTTCGTGTGTCTGAGCTGATCACATTACAAATCTCCCATTTGTTTCTGGACATCGGTTTTGTCAAAGTAATCGGGAAGAACGACAAGGAGAGAATCGTACCCATTGGGCCCTCGGCGAGTAAGCATATCTCACTCTATCTAGAACATGATCGCCTGAAGGCCTCCCATGTTGAGCCGGCATCCGCAGACACTGTATTTCTCAACCGTCGCGGTGCGGGCTTGAGTCGCGTGATGGTCTTCCATATTGTCAAGCAGGCGGCCCGGGCCGCAGGCATAGAAAAGAAGGTAAGCCCACACACGTTTCGTCATTCGTTTGCCACGCACCTAGTAGAGGGAGGAGCTGATCTGCGCGCCGTACAAGAAATGCTGGGCCACGAGTCCATCGTGACGACCGAGATCTACACGCACCTGGATGTGCACTACCTGCGGGAGACGATACTGAGTTTCCATCCTTTAAACCAGCCTGATCGCTGACGATTCCTGGACACGACGGAACTATGCTGATCCTATGCCGGGAAGTGCGCGCAGCTCCACTAGATGATCGGCTGCGGCCTACAACCCGATGCTACCCTCGTGGGGAGGAATTTTTCTAAGATGATTAAGGATCTCTTAAAGTCGCTTGTCGTATCGCATTTGCCGCTGACAGGTACGTTTTTAGGTGGTTATGCTCGACCAATCGTCCCGCTACCCACTTCGGCCTGACAACCATCTACCTCGGATCGCCGCACTCGAAAAAAGGGATAAATTTGCCCACATGTATAGACATGGGGGATGGTTATGGGGCGTCATCATACTCGCACTGGGTTGTGCCAGCAAGGCAAACATCACGGGCGGACCACGCGATGAAACGCCCCCCAAGGTCATCGCCGATGAATCTACGGCCAACTTCCAGACAAACTTTGCCGAAGAACGGATCGAATTGACCATGGACGAATGGGTGAAGCTTGAAGATCCGCTCAATCAAGTCTTGATATCTCCACCCCTGGAAAAACGGCCGGATATACGATTGCGCAAAAAGTCCGTCTTGTTGAGCTTTAATGAGGAGGAAGTCCTACGTGAGAATGCCACCTACAGCATCAATTTTGGGGAAGCCATCCAAGACATCACCGAGAGCAACCCCCTAAAAAACTACTCCTTTGTATTCGCCACTGGGGACATCATCGACTCCCTTATGATCAAAGGAAAGACGCTGGATGCGTTTACGGGTGACCCCGTCGAGAATGCTACCATCCTGGTGTATGAATCCCTGGAGGATTCCATTGTGTTTCGGGAGAAGCCATTTTATGCGTCCAGATCCGATGCAGATGGCAGCTTTCGCATTGGCAATGTCAAGGAGGGCACCTTTAAGATCCTGGCCGTCATGGACGAAAATCTTAACTACCAGTATGAGCAGGCGGCGGAGCAGATGGGCTTTCTGCCCGAACCCTTTGTGGTCACCATTGATACCAGCAAGCAGATTACCCTATTGATGTCCCAGGAACTTGCCGAACTCTACTTGGAGGATGATGACACCACCGGATGGAACCAAGCCACCTTTACGTATAACCGGGAGCCCCTGGACATTCAAGCCACCTACGACGATCCCGATGGAACCTTGTACTTTGACCGGCGCAACAATGACGTGCTGGCGTGGAATGCGGTGGGGACCCGCACCCAGTGGCAGATCTATCTGGAAGACACCACCACTGGTGTGATCGACACCTTTGGTCTCCGAGCGGATGGCCGTCAGGCGGATGTACAGCCTATGCAGCGGCAAAATCGACTGAAGAATACCGGCCACCCGGCCGATCCCTTTTTTATCTGCTTTGATCGCCCGCTCGACACCTTTGACCTTACCTACATTACGCTTGTCGAAGGGGACTCTGGCCAAACGGTCAATCCGGGGATCTCTATCATCGACACGGTACCATTTTGCCTGGCGCTCACCTACCGTTGGCAACCCACGCTCAACTACACCTTGACCGCACTGCCCGGTGCCATCACCGACATATTTGGCCTGACCAATGACACCATCGATATGCCTGTCCCCGTCGGAGCAGCCGATCGCTTTGGCAATATTATCTTAAAGGTCGAAGGCTTGTCGCCTGACAATCAGTACCTACTGGAGTTTCTGGAAAACGACAATGTCATTTTCACCCTCTATGTGCGTAATCAGACTGAATACAATAAGACCTTGGAAAAGTTGAAGCCGGCGACCTACCGACTACGAGTGACCGAAGACAGCAATGGCAACGGCAGATGGGATCCAGCCAACTATCTGAAAGGCATTCAACCCGAGCGCATTGCCACGCATGAGGTCGAGCCGCTGCGGGCCAACTGGGATGTGGAGCTTAACTACAAATGGAATCAGTGATGAAACTACGCGCAGACAATCTCTCAAAGAAATATGGGCGAAGGACGGTCGTATCTGAGGTAAGCCTCAATGTCAATCAAGGCGAAATCGTCGGCCTGCTAGGCCCAAATGGTGCAGGAAAAACGACCACTTTTTATATGGTCGTGGGGTTTATCCGCCCCAATGGCGGTCAGGTCTTTCTCGATGATGCGGAGATAACGACCCTGCCCATGTACAAGCGGGCTCGTCGAGGTATAGGTTATCTACCGCAAGAGCCCAGTGTCTTCCGCAAACTCAGCGTCGAAAATAACATCATGGCCATCCTGGAGATGATGGATCTATCAAGGGCTCAACGCGAGGAAAAAATGGAGTCGCTCATTGAGGAGTTTGGGTTGCAAAAGGTGCGTAAGAGCAACGGCGACACGCTGTCGGGGGGTGAACGAAGGCGCACCGAGATCGCACGCGCCCTGGCATCCGATCCCAATTTTATCCTCCTTGACGAACCCTTTGCCGGGATTGATCCCATCGCTGTTGAGGACATCCAGTCGATCGTGACCAAGCTACGGACCAAAGATATTGGCATTCTAATCACGGACCACAATGTGCAGGAGACCCTGTCCATCACCGATCGCGCCTATCTCATGTTTGAGGGTAAAATCCTCCGGGCCGGAACGGCTGAAGAATTGGCCGCAGACGAGCTAGTCCGAAAGGTCTATCTCGGTAAGAATTTTGAATTGAAGCGCAAACAGGTTTAGGAGGCTGTTGAATTAGTGGCTCCATTTGGATCGCGATGTTGCTTTTTCGGGAGAATTTTCAGCATGCTTAATTGAATCTGGCAGAATATCCTACTGCGCCAGGTTTCTGCATCCCAAAAATGCAAATCATTTTCCGTCCTTACCTTTCCTTAGGAATCACAAACCAATATAGTTCTCCCTCTTGTAGATTATTCGCATTATTCTATCGATCCAATAACACATTCGCGAATATTCTTGCCACTTGCAGACCATACCGCCATATCATCTATTGCCTAATATTCAATTTACACAACTGATTATCAGATAATTACCAGGCTTGAAATCACAGAAGCTTAACAATCCCTTATTGGTTGGAATAAAGAACCAGCCTAGTTTTGAGGTCAAGAAATGAAAGGAAATATTTAAGCGTGCTTAAGACGATCAAAGGGAACAACGCTTCCAAAATAGTCACAAATAATTGCACTAATAATTATTCACCTAAATTTTTTTTGAACTATGAAACATCTAATGCGTAATCTGAAAATGGCCCTGCTGTTGTTTTGCTTATCAGGCGCAGCATCTGCGGCCGAAGGACCGTTTGACTCCATCGATGAACTGAAGGAGGTAAGGAGTCAGATCATCACCATGCTGGGCAGCCCCGACATGTCAAAGCTAGAAACTAAGGAGCTGGAGTCCACCTTGCATTTTTTGATCAACAAAAACAGTGAACTGGTTGTGCTATACGTGGACACCAAGCACGAGTTTGCGGATAAATATCTCAAGTACAAATTGAATTACAAAAAGCTGAAAGCCACACAACTCCGTGGACGATTCTCGATGAAGGTGACAATCAAGAATGGGCAAGTCTAGAGACTGCACCCTTCCTACGGCAGTCTTTTAGCTACTTTCTTTCATCTTCGTAATGGCAGTTAGGCCGGAGTGACTTCTCTCACTCCGGCTTTTTTTATTTGCCGACTATTTTTCTAGGCACCTGCTCCAGATCCCAGTCTATCACAAGCCCTCGGGCGATGTCTCTGGCCACGGGCGCACCGTACATTATCTCGATCAGATAGAGTGAGGCCTCAAATGACTTGGCCCCGCCGGCGGAGGTGATGTACTTGCCATCATGGACAAATAGCACATCGTCATACACCGTGAGCTGCGGAAACATCTCCCGATACCGATCCAGATCCGCGGGAAAGGTGGTGGAGGAATAATTGTCGAGCAATCCCGCTTTGGCCAGTACAAATGCTCCGTCACAGTGCGACGTGATAAACGTCGCCTCTCGGTCCACTCGCCGGACGAAGTCTATCATCGCCTCATCTTGCAGGTCGGTGTCCAGATGATGCTCCGCGCTAGGTACGACAAGGATGTCGATCCTGGGTATCGAGTCTTCCAAATAGTTGAAGTCTGGCAACAGCCGTATCCCCTCGAAGGTGATCACCGGCTCATCTGTATTGGCGACCAAAAACACATTGATCGGTCGCTCGATGTCTCGAAAACGGGTGTGTTGAAGGATATCAAAAGGGGCAGTCAACTCGGTATTGTACACCCCATCCATGATCAGAAAGGCCGCATTCCACCAACCCTCTTCCAACTCGGGAGCCTGCTTTAAAATGCGAATTTCATTGGGAGACCCTACATCCGTGGAGACTGCCGTGGGAGCGCAACCGGCCAAAACGGCCAAGCATAGGCACAGCATCCATTTCGAGGCGTGGCGTTTCATGCTTGCTGTGGACGCATGCCCGCGGGCACTCTCGGATTCATCAGACGAAACCAGAGGGGAGGCACCAGTGTCAGCAAAATGGACCCGGGATAACCCAGGGGCAATTGAGGACTCTCCGAGATGTGCTCCAACACTTGGTACTTCTTGCTGGCCTTGTAATGATGATCGGGATGCCTGGTCAGCTCATAAAGAAATATTCGGCCCAGATCGTGATTGGAGTTCCATGAGTGATGATGCTGTACCCGCTCGTAATGCCCCTCTGACCTTTGTTGTCGCAGCAGGCCATAGTGCTCGATGTAGTTGATCGACTCCAGCAGCAGTACGCCGATTGCGGCGATGACCACGGCTAGGGCCAAGGCCAGCCACCCAAAAACCACATAGATGATCGCCAAATAGCCAAGCTGCAAAAGGCCGTAGACCAGCATGAGATTGTGTCGGCTGATCAACGGTAGACCCTCCTTGCGGAGACGGGTGGCTTCCAGTCTCCAGGCATTCATATAGCCCTGTATGGCTGATCGCAACCAGAATGCATATATCCACTCGCCATATCGCGCTGTAGCGGGATCTTGCGGAGTGGCCACATACCGGTGATGCCCCCGATTGTGCTCGATCTGAAAATGCATGTAGAGCGCGGGCAGAAGCAAGATCAGAGACATGATCTGCTCTGCTTTTGCAGCTCGATGGCCCAGTTCGTGGGCCACGTTAATGCCGCTCGCACCCACAAAGGTACCCACTCCCAGGGTCATACCGACGATCTCCCATGCGGCCAGCTCCGAGTACATCACCCGCCATAGAAAGAAGACAATCAAGCTGTACAAGATGGGGATATTGGCATACAAGAGCCAATCGAAGTATCGTCGTCCTTGGCGGTGGGCCACCGATGCAGCCGGCACATTGCCTCCGTCGGCCGGCACCAAGAGCTCCGAAAGGGGTATAATCAAGAAAGCTAGCACCACTGCGCTATAAGACCAGACACCACCCAAATAAATCGCAGCAAAGGCAGTGGCAGGGCCAATATAAGCCAAGAGATATTTCCAATCGTCCCAGCGCAGCATATTCAAATGTAAGTCAAAAAATCGGACGAATCTCGTCTCCCGGCATAGGACAATGCCGCACCTGTGCAGCAGATCTTGCTCGGGGAGTCACCTGATCGTCCTACAGTGGTGGGTGGCAAGCGTAGGTCTGGGTACGGTCGAATTGTCAGACCCATTCCATGGCAGGATGTCTATCTTTGCGGCGCTGTCCCACGAATGGGATCCGCAATAACTATACACAAAATGTTGATGACCAATACGGAGACCCTGCCCGGCTACGAGATCGTGGAAGTGCTAGACATCGCCCGTGGCAGCACGGTCAGAGCTAGACATTTGGGCCGGGACATCACGGCTGTCTTTAAGAGCGTAGTGGGTGGAGAAATCAGTGAGTACACCCGTCTCATGGCAGAAGCACGCGAACATGCAATCGATCGGATGATCGCCGATGCGGAGACGCTCGGTGCAGATGCGATCGTCAACGTCCGCTTTGCTACCGCCACCGTACTGCAGGGCTCTTCGGAGATCCTGGCCTATGGCACGGCCGTCAAGGTTAGAAAGATCGCATGAGCACCATGGCTACCAAAGCAATTCTCAATCGCAAGGCGAGATTTGAGTTTCACTTCGTCGATACCTACGAGGCTGGCATCATGCTCAGTGGTCCCGAGGTCAAATCTCTGCGGGCAGGAAATGCTAATCTGGTCGACGCTTATTGCTTTTTTCGAGGAGGAGAGCTCTGGCTGCGTAACTTCTTCATCGCGGAGTATAAGCGGGCCCATCGATTTGACTTAGATGAGAAGAGAGAGCGCAAGTTGCTGATGAAACGCGGAGAGCTAAAGCGGTTGGAGCGCCGGGCCCGAGAAAAGGGGTTTACCATCGTGCCCTACAAAGTCTACTTCAACGAGCGAGGCATCGTCAAGGTCGAAATCGCCTTGGCACAGGGCAAAAAGATGCACGATAAGCGCCAGTCGATCAAAGAAAAGGACGTCAAGCGAGACCTGGATAGACTGAAGAAGATCCGCTAGCGGCCCACATGCACAAGCAACACGGACACATCTGAGGGCGATACCCCGCTGATCCGACTGGCCTGACCGATGGTGCGGGGCTTGATTTCACTCAACTTTTCCTTGGCCTCGGCAGACAGCGACGCCAGTTGGTGATAGTCAAAGTTTTCGTGCAACCGCACGGACTCCAGCCGGTTCATCTTCTCCACCAGTTCCTGCTCCTTCTCAATGTATCCGGCATATTTGAGATTAATCTCCGCGAGCCGCTGCACCTCTCGATCGTAGGTGCTGAGGTGCTGGGATACTGCCGGCAAGGTAGCAATGAGGGCGTCGATCGACACATGCGGTCGGAGGAGAATGCTCTGCAGCTTGACCTTCTGCTTGATCGGGGCGGATGCTATGGACTCCAGATAACCATTGATGGCATCGGGTGACACGCTGTAGTTGCTAAAGAACCGGATGATGTCTCTGACCGCCTCATTCTTGCGATCCACAATTGCCAACCGTTCATCTAGCTGCTGCATGCCCAGGGCTGCCACGCTCGGTGTCAGACGAAGATCTGCATTGTCCTGTCTCAGCAAGATGCGGTACTCGGCCCGAGAGGTAAACATCCGGTAGGGTTCCTTCGTCCCCTTGTTGACCAGATCATCGATTAGCACACCGATGTACGCTTCCGATCGCTTCAGGACGAATGGCTCGCTTTCTTGGATCGCCTGATGGGCATTGATGCCAGCCATGAGTCCTTGGCAGGCTGCTTCTTCATAGCCGGTGGTACCATTGATCTGCCCGGCAAAGAACAGATTTCTGATGGACTTGGTCTCCAAGCTGGGACGCAACTGGGTCGGAGGGAAAAAGTCATACTCGATGGCATACCCGGGCCTGAACATCCGTGCATTTTCAAAGCCTGGGATCAGACGCAAGGCCTTAAACTGCACATCCTCCGGCAGGGAGGAGGAAAAGCCATTGACATAGATCTCCACGGTGTCCCATCCCTCTGGCTCCACAAAGAGCTGATGCCTGTCACGGCCGGCAAAGCGATCGATCTTGTCTTCTATGGAAGGGCAGTAGCGCGGCCCCAAGCCCCTGATTCGACCATTAAACATCGGTGACCGGTCAAACCCCGTCCGCAAAATATCGTGCACCTGCGGATTGGTATAGGTGATATGGCAGGGACGCTGCTCGGTGAGCGGGGGCGTATCCGTATACGAAAACTTCGATGGGTGCTCATCCCCTGGCTGAATCTCCATTTTTTCCCAGTCCAGCGTACGGCCGTCCACACGTGGCGGGGTCCCCGTCTTCATGCGGCCGGACTCAAATCCCAGCTCCTGTAGCTGCTCGGTGATGCCCGTGGCCGCTTTTTCGCCGGCCCGGCCGCCGCCAAACTGCTTCTCTCCAATATGTATGAGGCCATTCAAGAAAGTACCATTGGTCAGGACGACAGACCGGGCAGGAATCTCCAGCCCCATGCCCGTCCGTACCCCATGCACCCGACCGTCCTTGACGATCAGACCACAGACCATCTCTTGCCAAAAGTCAATGCCTTCATGGGCCTCAAGCATGCTCCGCCACTTGCTGGCAAAGAGCATTCGATCGCTCTGAGCACGCGGACTCCACATGGCCGGCCCCTTGGATAGATTGAGCATTCTGAACTGCAGCATGGTGTGATCGGTCACAATACCGGAATATCCGCCTAGTGCATCCACCTCCCGTACGATCTGTCCCTTGGCCACCCCACCCATGGCCGGATTGCACGACATCTGGGCGATGGTATTCATATTCATAGTCACCAAGAGCACGCTCGATCCCATGTTGGCCGCAGCCACCGCAGCCTCACAACCGGCATGTCCAGCCCCTACTACTATGACGTCATACGTGGGAAACAAACTTGGTAAATTTTGAGCGGCAAAGGTAGGCAAATTGGGTCCACGGCGAAAGTGTTGACCTATGGAGTGCTATGGCATCTACCCACGGTTGGGTGTTATATTTCTCGTGTCAGGGGTTTAGCCTTGGAAAGGATGTTTGATTGTGGGACGCGATGACTTTAATCGGAGTCCTTGTCCGTGACTAGATGTGCATCATTGAGCGCATACATCAGTCGATTGATGTCTGTGGCATTCAGTTCGAGCTTGCCCCGCAAGGTGACTTGCTCGGCGGTATACTCCACCGGAGCACTGGCAAAAACTTCCATCACCGTCTCGGGCCCGGCACCACCACAGAAAAAGCACATGCTATAAGGGAAGGCAGAAAACATAAATTCTTTGTGACTCTTGTAGCCCTCCACGGGGATGATGTAACCCTTCACGTCAATCTCTTTGCCCTCCAGGGCTTGGATGTCCTCACTAAAGACCGGAACGTCCACCTTAAAGCCCATCAAGTCATCATACTGCTTGGTAAAGGTGATCTTGGCCAGGGTCTTCCAGGTATTTTCTTGAGCCTGCAGGGTGCCGGCTAGTATTAAGGTCAGGCAAAAGAGAAGTATCCCGCGCATTTTCATGGTTACTTTTTAATCATTCAAAAAAGGTAACGTCTGGTTCTAACTCGAAGTTCTGCCGCAGCAAAACAAATTGACCAAACCGGGCCAAAATTACGTTCTTTTTTCTTGCCATAGCAGCATCTGTCCTAAGCAGCTAGCGACGCTTGGTTAGATCTGAAGCGTCAGGAACCATGCATCCTCGGGGTGGGATGGCCATGGATCACTAAGCAAATAGCAACTGCCCTTGGGGGTACATCGGGCACAAAAGAGTCCTCGCCAGTCGGGTGACAAGTCCTGCATCTATGCCATTAAACATAGCAGCTTTGACAAGTGCAGGGTGAAGGGTCATGAAGAAAGATGTACATTCTAGTACATCTTATGTTGAATAATTCTAATAGGATTTTGGTGGGAGACGAGGCCCAAAACACAGCATAGCCCTGGCTACGGCAAGGCTTTGCAACGAAGTATGCGGACCGAAGACATTGGCATTTAACAACTATTTAGTACGAAACTCTACAAGCCTAAATGCGGATCTGATGAATAACAATGAATATATCAGTCTCTTCCAATTCTTCAACGATCAGGGTGATCGATGGAAAGAAAGGTTGTGGGGTATACTGACCTGGGCCTACACGATATCTGGAGGGGTTTTGGCCTTCATACTGACCAAATGGACCCGTCTCGGTGATAACGTCGCTACCGAGGGGCTTATCACCAATCCTGGTCCAGCGCTTGCTGCATCGTTGTTTGGTCTTCTATTTATCGCCTTCCTTCTCTTCATGATATACGAGTACGGACGCCACATACAGGCCTGCTGGGATCGCACAGATTTTATCAAGGATTCGTGTCCTGACCTTTGGGACATCTGGTATGCCTCAAAGATTGGAGTGCAGTATTCCTTATTTGATAGGGAGGAGGAAGTAGTGCCTGACAGGAATAATGCTGTGGCCAAAATAAAAGCACAAACCGACGTCGACACCCATAGTAATTTCAAAGCCAGGCTAGAGAAAATAGCGCTGAAGTATAAGCACAAACGCCTCCCAAAACTAGCAAAGCAGCTAATGCTACTCACCGCGATTCCGGCCTTGACTTTCTTGGTTCTGGTCGTGTTGGCGTTGGCGCAATTGTAGTGACGACCCTTGTCGATTGCTCGTGGCGGAAATATTGGCCATTGGTCCAGGCCTTCTCAAATTTGGTATGTCCGGCCAAGGTTGTTCTGCACAGAAGATGGAAAACGCAAAAAGATCCAGACAAATCTTTACCCTTCCGCGAGCGTCTCAGAGATGTCGGTCCTAAAAGCCTGAATAGCCGGGATGACCGCTGAGATCAATCCCACCACAATGCATCCCAAGAGGAGCCAGGCTTCTTGCCGCAAAAAGACCTTACCACTAATGGCGTATCGATAGGCATCCTGCATATAGCCAGACAAGTACTCGACGGAAATATGGCTCAAGGCCAGTCCAATCACGTACCCCAGCAAAGCGATGATCAGGCCCTCGATCAGAATGAGTAGGAACAACTTGGATCGACCAGCACCCATCACTCGCATCAATGCCAGCTCGTACTTCCTGTCCTTGAGCGAACTCAGCAGCGAAATGAAGATACTCAAGCCACTCACAATGACAATCACCCAGGCCAGGACCCGCAGGGTATCCATGCCCACGCCCATCAGACTGAAGAGTCGGTTGATCTCAATGGCGGGGGTGGCTGCCTGCAGCGCCGTATTCTCGTTGATGTTGCGCTGCATGTTTAGTGTGCGAAAGTTGCGTGCACTAAACTGAACCACGATCGAGGTAATCTGCCGGTCAGGGTAGCTCAGCAAGGGCTGATCAAAGGCTGGATGTGCGTGGTCCTCATGCGCATGGTCATGATCGGCGTGATCATCATGGTCGTGATCATGGTCATCATGGGCGTGATCGGCATGATCATCATGGTCGTGATCATGGTCATCGTGGGCGTGATCGGCATGAGCATCATCCGCGTCATCCTCCGAGGCGGACTCCTGCTCCGGAGCTGCCGATTCATGATCGTGTACCAACCATATCGTCGGCGTGGTGGTCAAGATCAATTGATCGATGACGGCGCCTGTAGGGTGCAATATGCCCACCACCTTAAACGGTTGATCGGTCTCATGTGCAAAATCTTCGTCGTGATCAAATCCGTGTGCGCTGAAAAATGTGTCTCCCAAATCCAGCCCCAGCTCATCGGCCACGCTGGCACCGATATTGACCTCAAAATGGGACTCAAAAGGTACCCCACGATCCACTGAAGCATCGTACAGTTCGAGAAATTCCAGGTCCGTGCCGACGATGCGAAAGTTACGGTAGTTATCACCCAGGGACAAAGGCACCGCCTTCTTGATAAGCGGATGACCCGGCCGCAAAAATGGTGTGGCATCCTTGATGTCGATATTTCCCGTGGGCGCATCGATATGATACATGTTGCACAGGATCAACTGTAGGGGGCTGCCCTTGGCTCCAATCACCAGATCGATCCCAGCGAGATTTTTCTCAAATTTCTCCTGGAGTTGGTCGTTGAGCAGCAACAACAAAGAGATGAGCGCTACGCCGAGAGAAAACAGCGTCACACTCAAGATCATGGACAGCGGGTTGTTGACCAGATTCTTCCAACTTAACTTGAAGTTATTCATCGCTCCAAGTTGATCTGGTTAGAAATGGCCTGCTTCAGGCGATTGTCATGCGTGACGATCAATAGCGTGATATCATCTTCGGCTGCTTGGGATCGCAGCAGGTCTAGCACCTCCAGGCAGTTTCGATCATCGAGTGCGGAGGTGGGCTCGTCTGCCAGGATAATCTTCGGCCGGTTGACCAGCGCTCGACAAATGGATGCGCGCTGCTGCTCGCCGACACTCAGGCGGTGGGGACGTGTGTTTGCTTTCTCCCCAATATTCAATCGCTCCAGCACGGACTTGATCTTATCCCGATCAGCGGGCAACCCGGCCAGTCGTTGGGCCAGGGTGAGGTTTTCTTGTATGGTGAGGGCTTTGACAAAATGGGATTGTTGGAAGATCACGCCAATATTCCGACCACGAAAGCGATCGAGCGATACCCCACCGAGGGCCGTGATGTCCTGACCATCCAGGACAATTTGTCCCGATGTGGGCTTTCTCATTCCCCCGAGCAGATGTAAGAGGGTCGTCTTTCCACTACCGGAGCTACCTAGCAACAGCCAGTGGTCCCCTTTTTGGCAGTTGATATCGGGAAAGTCGAATTCGTTTTTCCTATCGTACGCAAAGCGTAGTTCCTTAGTTGCTAGCATGTAATCTTATAATAGCGCAGCGCCAAAGACGCCTGCGCTGTCTCCTAGTTTCGGTTTCAAAAACAAGGTATCAAGTCTATTGTTGAAAACAAATTTGCGAGCAGATTCGACCCCTTGCGTGTACAGCAGATCGATATTGCCAACCCCTCCACCCAGTACCACAGCATCCGGATCGATCACGTCAAGTACATTGGCGATACCTTTGCCAAAAAAATAAATCAGCCGCTCCATAGTGGCGGTGGCATGTCGGTCCACACCCGCTTTATGCCGTTCCACGATTTCCTTCAGCTTGCGTTGTGCACCACTCTGCTCGGCGTAATACTTCTGGAGGGCGGTCCCGGAGATAATGTTTTCGGTGCAACCCGTATTGCCACAATAGCACGGGCCGCCGCTTTCGTCGAGAAAGGTATGACCCCACTCACCGCCGATGCCATGTCGCCCACGCAGGATTTTGCCATTGATCACCACGCCGCCACCCACGCCTGTGCCCATGATCACGCCAAATACCACCTCCGGATCTGTGAGATGGTCCTGGACCACTCCCAGCTGGGCCTCAGCAATGGCAAAACAGTTGGCGTCGTTGGCCAGCTCACACTCCACCCCTAAGCGATCTTCCAGATCCTTCTTCAACGGCTGTCCGTTGAGCTCCGTAGCATTGCAGTTTTTCATGGTCTGACTATCCGGATCCAAGACTCCCGGTGTGCCAAATCCTAGGCGGGATGGTTCGAGACCGGAATCGCGCTTGAGCAGGTCTATGCAGTGCACAATCTGGTCCACGATGTGGGCATAACCCAGGTGTTTTTCGGTAGGTACACGCAGGCGGGCGATGACATCCATCGAATCACGACTACGTAAGATCACGCCTTCGATCTTCGTGCCGCCAAGATCTATGCCCCAGATGGGTTGCATGTTTTTTGGTTAAGAGTCAAAAATGAATGAGAATTTTATCAACTTAGCGCCCCTTATGTTGAGCGCCACGCGAATTTAAATCTCTTTCCCGATTTCTCTCTTTTTCGGGACGCTGACTCACCGGTCGGCTGAGTAGGGCCATGCCCATTTCCACATCTCTCCAATGAAATATTCGCATGAAAAAAATCTGGAATCTATTTTGGCTAGCTATCCGCGGCGATGAAAAAAACTTCACCACTGGCGGCATAGACCGGGCCATCATCCTGCTTTCTATCCCCATGATCCTGGAGATGATCATGGAGGCGCTGTTTGCCGTGGTCGACGTCTTTTTTGTCTCGCGGGTCAGTGTCAACGCCGTGGCTACCGTCGGTCTGACCGAGTCGGTCATCACCCTGGTCTACTCCATCGCCATCGGCCTAAGCATGGCGACAACGGCCATGGTCGCCAGGCGTGTCGGTGAAGAAGATCACGAAAAGGCCGCCATCGCCGCCGTACAGGCCATCCTGATCACCCTGGCCTTTTCTGTGGCAATCAGCGTCCTGGGTATCGTCTTTGCAGCAGATATCCTCCGTCTCATGGGAGGAAGTGAAGCGCTGATCGCAGAAGGGGTCTGGTATACGCGCATCATCTTTGGCAGCAACATGGTGATCATGCTGCTATTCCTGCTCAACGCCATCTTTCGGGGAGCGGGTGACGCGGCCATTGCCATGCGTGCCCTCTGGATCGCCAATATCCTCAACATCATTTTGGACCCTTGCTTCATCTTTGGGCTAGGTCCATTTCCCGAACTAGGCGTGGCAGGAGCAGCGGTAGCTACGTCCATCGGACGGGGAATCGGGGTGATGTTTCAAGTGTACATTTTGCTGCGTGGCCGCGTGATCATCAAGATCGCCAAGCGCCATTTGATCGTCGTATGGTCGATCATTCGGCGGCTCTTGGACGTATCGGTGGGCGGTATGGGTCAATACCTGATTGCGTCGGCCAGCTGGATCTTTCTGATGCGCATCATGTCAGAATTTGGTGAGTCGGCCGTGGCTGGATATACGATCTCCATCCGGATGATCATCTTTGCCATCTTGCCGGCCTGGGGCATGGCCAATGCAGCTGCCACTCTGGTCGGACAAAACCTGGGGGCTGAGCAACCCGATCGCGCCGAGAAGTCGGTTTGGAAAGCGGCGCTCTACACGATGATCTTCCTGCTGGGCGTCACCGTTATCTACTTCGTGGGAGCCACGCCGATGGTGCAGTTTTTCCACGCAGATCCCCTGGTCGTCCAGTATGGGGTAGCCAGCCTCAAGATCATTTGCCTGGGGTATGTCTTCTTTGCCTATGGTATGGTCATCGGACAAGCCTTCAACGGTGCTGGGGATACGAAGACCCCGACCTGGATCAACTTCGTTTGCTTCTGGCTACTGCAGATCCCCTTGGCCTATGCATTGGGTATTACTGTGGAAATAGGTCCCAGCGGCGTCTTCTGGGCGGTAGCCATCTGCGAGACGGTGTTGGCCCTGATCTGTATCTATGTCTTTCGACTGGGTAAGTGGAAGGAGGTAAAGATCTAGGAGGCTATAACACTGCAAACGGCCCTCACTGGCTGGGGCCATCGCCATCCACCTTGACAGGATGATCCCGATGGGCCAATTCCCAGACCGTGTGATAAATGTGCCGGGTGACCGCTTGATACTTGTCAAAGAGGATCTTGTCCGCCGTGTCGGTAGGACGATGGTAATCGGCATGCACACCGCTGAAGTAAAAGATGGACGGCACCCCGTGGCGGGCAAAATTGTAATGGTCCGATCGATAGTAGTAGCGATTGGGATCTTTCGGGTCATTGTAGGTGTAGTCCAGTTTGAGGTGGCTGAAGCTACTGTTGACAGCCTCGTTGAGATGATGTAGTTCTGAGCTGATCCGGTCAGCACCAATAACGTAGATGTAGTTGGGATTGCTGGCGTGCTGAGCATCGGTGCGGCCGATCATATCCACATTGACGTTGGTCACGGTTTGCTGGAGGGGAAAGACCGGGTTTTCGGCATAATATTTCGACCCGAGCAACCCCTTCTCTTCGGCCGTAAAAAAGATGCATGCGACCGACCGGGTCGGACCCAAGCCCTGCCGTCTGGCTTCGACCAGTGCGTCCATGATCTCCAACACTGCTGCCACGCCCGAGGCATTGTCATCGGCACCGGGATAGATAGATTTTCCGCGTTTGCCCAGGTGGTCATAGTGTGCGGACAGGACGATGACTTGGTCCGGATGCTTGTGGCCCGGGAGCCAGCCGATCAGATTCTTGCTGTACAGGACATTTCTGGTCAGATGCTGCCTGATGGTCAGCCGCGTAGGCAAATGCAGCGGACGACCGGCGCCTGCATGTTTGATCCGGTTGCGATTTTGGATGAAGGTGTCGTATCGGTCGCCGATAATCTCACGTGCCATGCCCAATGAGATGAACACGCTGTTTGGCAGACGATGAGATTTGGGTTTGCCGATGTGCAGACTTTGCCCGAGCACGCGATTCCTACTGTCCCGGATATTCTGTCGAAGGTAAGGATCTACGATCAAGACCATGCGCACTTTGTGGTCGGCGGCCACTTGCAGCTTGCGGCCCAGATTGCCCGCCCAGTCGGACGGTTGTTTGGAGCCTGTGATGTAGGAAATACTGTCCGCATCCACGGGCTCACCCGGATAGATCATGATGGTCTTGCCCCGCACCCGAGCCTTGGCGTAGTCGCTGTAGGCCGGATCGTCGATGCCGTAGCCCAGGAATAGTACATCCTTGACCTTGTGCAGGGGCAAGTTTTGATTGATATCCTGAAAGCTCAAAAAATCTTTAAGATGGCTATACGCCTGGCCATTGATCTCCACGTTGATCCTCTCCCACTTGATCCAGGTGAAAGAGACTTCCTGATGATATCCTCGCAAGGCAGGGGCATGTTGCAAACCCATTCGTTGCATTTCGCCAGTGAGATATGCCGCTGCTTTGTCATGCCCGGGACTGCCTGTCTCCCTCCCCTCCATCGATCGGTCGGCAAGGGTCTGGATATGGTCTCTCAGCTCCTCCTGGGTGATGGTCTCGGCAAAGAAAGCGGGAGCAAAGGGATCGGATTGAAGTGGCACC
This sequence comes from Saprospiraceae bacterium, assembly GCA_965223165.1. Taxonomy (GTDB): domain Bacteria; phylum Bacteroidota; class Bacteroidia; order Chitinophagales; family Saprospiraceae; genus JABDMH01. The sequence continues at coordinate 259,291 of CBDCVQ010000007.1, forward strand.
TGCGCACGGCTAGTGACCGCAAAAAGACAGATGCCAACGATGCATCCTCTTAGCACTGGCTGATCTTACTCACCCGGCGGGCATGTCGCCCCCCCTCAAAAGATGCATCCAGAAAGGCTGCGACGATGTCCTTGGCCAGATGCATAGAGATAAAACGTGCAGGGATCGCAATCGCATTGGCGTCGTTGTGCTCCCTGGCCAGGGTGGCCAGGTCCTTTTGCCAGCACACAGCCGCCCTAACCTTGGCATGCTTATTTGCTGTCATGGCCACACCGTTGCCACTGCCGCAGATGAGTACGCCCAGACTCGCCTTTCCCTGCTCGATCGCCTCCGCCACGGGATGGACAAAATCCGGATAGTCCACGGACTCCGCAGAGTTGGTACCCATATCCAGCACGTCCAACTGACGTGATTGAAGCATCTCGACGATGGCATCCTTGTAAGGAAATCCGGCATGGTCACATCCGATAGCTATAGTCATCTTACATTGGTCTTTAGCCTCTGACTTCGGTCACCTGATAGACATTAAATCGTGCATTGAGGGCGTTGAGGTACTCTGTATCCCCCTCCTCCTGCGCTAATCGCTTCAATTCTTGTACCACATCCAATGCCGTGCGCTGATCATCCTTAAATCCCTTGTTAAGATCGTCCTGGGAGAGGCTGCGATAAAACCGGAGGTAGTCCTCGGTCTCGTCCGCGAGGATCTCCATATGTGGCTTGGCATGCTCATACGCATCCGCCTGCTCATACACACGAAGCAGATTGAGTATGCGGGCATCATACTTAAAGTTCATATGGGGAAAGACCTCAAAATATTTGTCAATCATCTCCACCGCCTTGATCGTCTCACCCTCGGTAAGCATCTCATAGGCACATCGCTCGATCATCGACTTGTGTGCATAAAAACTGGGGAGAAAACTAGAGGTAACAAACAGATCGTGCTGGTCAAATCCACCCCACCTAAATTTGTTCATCACACGATCATAGATCTTCTCCGTGTCGATGCCACCGTTGCCGTGTATCCCAAATTGCTGCTTCTTGCTGGCCGATTTGATGGGGACAAATCGCAGTCCCAGCCCTTCTAGCCTCATGTAGTTGCCCAGCCCCTGCAGTTTGCTATCCCGCGTGGTGACTGAGAAGTAGATCGGGCGATCATACATATTACTGTAGATGATATCGAGCACCGCCAATTCGTCCTTGGTCAAGCTACCATCGCTGATATTCACCGGTATTTGGTTCACCACTTGATTCGCCTCTGCGGCGGACACCCATCCACTTTGGATGGCTCTGGTCCGGTCGACATTGAGACTAATCTGCTTGGTGGGCAGGTGACTCTTAAACTGACGTCCGCCACTACCCGGTAGGGGGTGATCCTCCCCGACAAACTTCAACGTAGCGGCCATAGACATAGGCCGATCCGTAGCGTTGGGTGGAAAGTATAATACATTGCGATTGGAGCCCCGATAGGCCTCCTGGCTCAAGCTAAAGTTGATCGCGGGAGAATTATTGACCTTTCGTCGGGTGCCATCGATATACCAATCAACCGCGATCAAGCTAAGATTGACCACCCGCACGTCTGTGCGGATGCCCTCCACCTCCTGTGCATACCACAAAGGGTAGGTATCATTGTCCCCATAGGTAAAGAGGATGGCATTTGGCTCACAACTCTCCAGAAAATTATTGGCATAGTCGCGTGCGCCGGAGAGATGACGCCGTGTGTGATCATCAAAATTTTGGGAGCCCATCAATACCGGGGCCAGGAGCACCAGGCCAATTGCTACCGGGGCGAGAGCCTTGCTACTGATCCAACGGGAAATAAGCCGGTAGAGGCCGATCGCCCCCAGCCCTATCCAAATGCAATAGGTAAAGAAGGAGCCGACCAGCACGTAGTCGCGCTCTCTAGGCTCATTGGGCGGCTGGTTGGAATAGATAATAATACCCAGCCCCGTGATCAGGAACAGGGCAATTAAACCAATGGCATCATTGCGCCGAGTCTTCACATGATAGATCAATCCAAGGAGGCCAAACAAAAACGGCAGGAGAAAGTAACGGTTGCGGGCCTTATCATCTTTCATCGTCGCCGGCAACTCACTCATATTGTATAGCCGAGCGTCGTCCAATCCAGGGACACCGGAAATCCAGTGACCCCGCTTGGCATCCCAGGGGAAGAATCCCTGCTCCCCATTTTGCCTGCCCGCAAAGTTCCACATGAAGTAGCGCCAATACATCCACTTGATCTGATAGCGCCAGAAAAAGGAAATGTTATCAGCCATGGTGGGTGCGCCCGCGTTCTTGCGCATCCATATACGGTAGAGCCGCTTGCGCTGGGCATCGTTGTGCCCCATGCGCGGAAATAGCATCTCGTCGGAGGCCTTGTACTCGGGCGTGACCTTGTAGTCCACCTTCTCGTAGCGGTCACCTACCCGACCCCATTTGTCCTTGACCTTAGTACTCACCGCTGCGGCATCAAAATGTGGTCCCTTGACCAGTGGTCGCTCGCCATACTGATCGCGATTAAGATAGGGCAAGAGGCGATGAGCATCACTGGGATTGTTCATGTTGATCGGGGGGCTGGCATTGGCTCGGATGACCACGACGCCGATGATCGAGTAGCTGACCAGCACCAGGGTCAAGCCCACCATCAGATTTTGGATCAATGGATTCTGCTTGCGATGTGCGTAGCGGTAGCCCCCATACAGCACGGCTCCAATGATGATGAATAGGGGAATCAGACCACTGTGAAAGGGCAGGCCAAAACTATTGACCATCATCAGCTCCAGATCTGCCCAAAGATTGGGGATGCCCGTGATGATAAAGAACTGAATCAGACCAATAAGCAGCGCGCCAAGGCCGAATGCCGCCAGCATACCCATGAGTGTATGATTCTTGTATTTCTTGAAATAGTAGAGTAGGCCTATCGCGGGGAAAGTCAGTATACTCAGGAGGTGCACTCCGATCGAGAGACCGGCAGAGTAGAACGCAAATATCAACCATCGATCGTTCTGCCGCTCGTCGGGTAGCCCATACCACTTGACACTCGCCCACATAGTCAGGGCGGTGAAGAATGTCGAAAGTGCATATACCTCCCCTTCCACCGCTGAAAACCAGATGGAGGACGAAAAGGCCGTCGCTAATCCTGCGATTACGCCAGCTCCCACCGCAAGCATCTGCTGTGTCTCGTCCAGCTCGCCCTTGCGACCCACAAAGCCCAAACGGGCAAAGATCATCGTGGTCCAAGCCACCAACATGGCGGCGGCCGCCGAACTTATCCCGGAGAACAGATTGACCGCGAAAGCGATCGAGGCCGGATTGCTTGAGAAGATCTCACCGACCCAGGCAAAGAGACGGCCCAGTAGCAGGAACAATGGCGCACCGGGTGGGTGCACAACTTGCATTTTGTAAGCCCCTAAAATAAATTCTCCACAGTCCCAGAGACTGCCTGTACGCTCAGCAGATAAATAATAGACGATAAAACTTATCAGAAAAACCAACCAGCCACCAGCGGTGACCAGGTTGCGATAGTTCAATTTCATGTGGATGTCGTTTATACGCGTTCGGCAAATTTAACAAATAATGATTCTGAGATTTGCTCCTCGGCAGGCCCTAAATGTGGCGATCAGCAGAGCCCGTTTCACGGGAAAAATGGTGTCTCCGCCAACCTCCTTTGTGGCAGGATGCCTGGAGATTAAGTATTCAAACGAGCTATATGTGTATTTAGGTATAATGGCATCCATACCACTGCGCCGCCCCCATATGCTCAACTTGTGTACGAGACCAATGACTACACCCTCGTGGCCGCTTTGTGTGCAGGGCATGATCAGCCCCAATCAATCCGCCTCGGACTCGGCCAGATATGGCGCAAAACGTGCCTGAAGTGCCTGCAGGCCAGCCTCATCTCCCACTGCTTGGGCAAAGCGCAGCATGATCTCTGCTGCCTGCCGATCACGCTGCTGATCTCCCCCGAATCCCTGATTCAGCTGTCGGGCGGGGAGGCTATCGTAAAACCGGAGTTTGTCCTCGGTCTCGTCGGCCAATATCTGCATATGCTTTTGGAGACGTGCTCGCTCGCCAGCACGGACATAGATCTGAAGCAAGGACAGGATCGATGTGTCGTAAGGGACATTGCGGTGCGGAAAGACGTCAAAATATTTGTCCACCAGCTCCATGGCCTGGTCCATTTGACCCTGCGAAAGCAACTGTCGGGCTGCCTGCTCCATCATCGTTCGGTGTCGCTGCACAAAGGCCTTCATAGTCGAGGACACAAATATGTCCCGTCTATCAAAGCCTCCCCAGCGAAATTTCTTCATCACGAGCTCATAGATCCTGGCAGCATCGATCCCCGCCGGATCTGCGGTGCGGGAGACCGATGGACTTTGGGTGGTCTTGACCGGCACCAGCCGCTGGACCAATCCTTCCGAACGCAAATAATCTTGCAAGCCATGGAGATTGGCATCTCCTCGGGTCGCAGAGAAATAGATGGGGCGTTCGTATAAATTACTTTCGACAATGTCGAGGACCGCCAGCTCGTGCTTGAGCAAGCGACCCGCGTCAAGTCGAATGGGTATCTGATCTACCACCCGATGCACTTGCTCAGCAGGCACCAGACCGGTTTGGACAGCGCGATTCTTATCGATCGCCAGAAACAGCTGCCGCGAAGGCAGATACGAAGCCGTCTGCCGGTTGCCGCTCCGTGGAAGGGGATGATCCGCTCCGACAAACCGCAAGGCAGCCTGCAAGGTCATGGGTTGATCCGGGTGGCCCCGGGGAAAGGAAAGCACCTGCCGCTGAGGGCCCTGATACGCCTTTCGACTGATCGACAGCTTCAGCGCGGGAGACTCATTCACCTTGCGCCGCGTGCTATCGATATACCAATCGGCCGCAAGCAGGTTAAGATTGACGACTCGCACGTCTGTCCGGATGCCCTCCACCTCCTGCGCATACCAGAGGGGATAAGTCTCGTTGTCTGCATAGGTAAACAAGATCGCATTGGGTGCACAGCTCTCCAGATAGTTGCTGGCAAAGTCGCGAGCCCCGCTGAGATGTCGACGACTGTGATCATCAAAGTTTTGGGTCAGCAGCAACAGGGGGATGATCATAGCTCCGGAGATCGCCACGGGGGCCATTCGCCTAGATGATAGCCAACGAGATAGCAGCTTCCACAGCGCCACCGATCCCAGTCCGATCCAAATGCAGAAAGTGAAAAAAGATCCTACCAGTACATAGTCCCGTTCTCGGGGCTCAGACGGCGGCTGATTGGAGTACAGGATGATGCCCAGGCCCGTCATGAAGAACAAAGCCAGCAGCGCCACTGCTTCGCCACGCCCCCTGCGAAGGTGAAAGATCAGACCCAGCACACCCAAGAGAAAGGGCAATAGAAAGTATCGATTGCGCCCCTTGTCTTGGCGCCAAGTATCAGGGAGCTCACTCATGTCGTGTACGAGCAACTTGTCCAGCCAGGGGATGCCCGATATCCAATGTCCACTTCGCAGATCCATCGGCATAAACCCTTGATCGCCATTCTGCCGACCGGCAAAATTCCACATGAAGTATCGCCAGTACATCCACTTCACCTGATAGCGCCAGAAGAAACTCAGGTTGTCAGCCATGGTCGGGGGACCCTGCTCTTTTCCCATCCATAGTCGGTAGAGTTGCCGACGTCTCGCATCGCTGTGCCCCATCCGTGGAAACCACGATTGGTCACTGGCCTTATATACATAGCTGATCTTCTGGTCCACCTTTTCGTACCGATCCCCGACCTGGCCCCACTTGTCTGCGCTGGTGCTCCGGATTGGCACCGCGTCAAAATGCGGCCCTTTAAGCAGGGGACGTTCGCCGTATTGATCTCGGTTGACATAGGGTACGAGACGGTGTGCGTCGGAGGGTCTGTTCATGTTAACAGGGGTGTCGGCGTTGGCTCGGATGACGACAACACCCACCATCGAATAGCTCGCGATCAACAAGGTCAGGGTGACCATCACGGTCTGCAGCAGGGGATTGCGCAGCCGATGGGCGTAGCGAAAGCCCAGCAGTAGGATGCCAGCCAGGATCAGGGCCAGGGGTACGAGGCCGCTGTGAAATGGAAATCCCAACCCATTGACCATGAGCAACTCCAGCTTGGCCCAAAGCGCAGGGATCCCACTAATGACTAAGAACTGGACCGCTCCAATGAGGAGAGCCCCGATCACAAATGCCTTCAGCATGCCGATCAGATGGTGATTCTTACGCCTTTTTAGATAGTACAGGACCGCCAGGGCAGGTAACGTGAGCAGACTGAGCAGATGTACGCCGATGGACAGGCCGATCGCATAGAGGGCAAAGACCAGCCACCGATCATGCTGAGGCCGATCCGGCAGACTATACCACTTCACTGCCGCCCACACCGTCAGGGCGGTAAAGAAGGTAGACAAGCCATAGACCTCGCCTTCGACAGCCGAAAACCAGATGGACGAGGAGAAGGCGGTCGTCAGCCCCGCCACGACGCCGGCTCCCAAGATCATCAATTGCTCGGGTCCCTCGACTGCTGCCCGAGCCACGGCCAGCCGGGCAAGTATCATGGTCGTCCAGGCCACCAACATCGCTGCTCCTGCTGTGCAAATACCGGAAAATAAGTTGACCGCGAAGGCGATGGCACTGGGTTGGGCGGAAAAGAGATCGCCAAACATCGCTGCAACCCTACCCAATAGCAGATAAAGCGGAGCGCCCGGCGGATGCACGACTTGTAGCTTGTATGCGCCCAGGATAAACTCGCCGCAGTCCCATAGACTGCCCGATCGTTCGGCAGACCAATAGTAGACGAGAAGACTGAAAAGAAAGACTAACCAACCCGCTAGTCTTGATGGGTCTCGGTGTGCAATTTTCATGGTGGTATGATTAAGTGGAAGGTCAAGAGATCATCCCCCTGTCGATGTTTTATGCCGTCTTCCACCCTATCAAATCCCTGGCCTATTAAATCATAACTGCTAGAACCACAAACAATTGCACATCATCCAAACTAAATCGTAATTTCCGTGTCCATTTCTTCACCAGTGCGCATATGCTAAAATTTCTCATACTGGCTGCGGTCGTCTTTGTAGTCTATCGCCAAGTCATGAAACCTAGAAAGCTGGAGATGCCTACCGCTCCACAGGAGGATGGGTCGGATGACGACTTTGTGGATTACGAAGAGGTGATCGACGATTGACCCTGGATGAGCTGTCGTTAACGTCCCTGATCTGCTACGAATCGAGTAGCCTGATCGCCCTAAACAAGCCCGCCGGCATGGCGGTACAGTCTATAGACAAACCCGATCTGCATACCCGGGCCAGCCAACATACTGGCAAGACACTACACGTGCTGCACCGGATCGATCAGCCGGCGAGCGGACTTGTACTCTTTGCCAAGGAGCCTCGAGCGGCTGCGTTTATATCCCAACAATTGGCCAGCCAAGAAGTGAAGCGGGTGTACTACTGCGCCGTGCGAACTCGACCACCGCATGATCAGGCCCGACTGGTGCACGACCTGCTCCGTGATCCGAAACGCAACAAATCATTTGTTGTGCCCCAGCAACGCTCTAAGTCGAAACGGGCGGAGCTGTTGTATCGAGTCGTCGACGAAAGCCAACACTATGTCTTGCTTGAGGTGGTGTTAGAGACCGGACGGCATCATCAGATTCGTGCTCAGTTGGGCCACATGGGATCTCCGATCAAAGGTGATGTCAAATACGGTGCACGGAGGGCCAATCCAGATCGATCGATCCATCTCCATGCCTTCACCATGACCTTGACCTTGCCCTACGAGCAAACACGCATCACTCTTCGCGCTTCCTTTCCCGAGGAAAGGCTCTGGCAGTACTTTGCCGGTCGGCTGCCCACCTGATGCCGTCTCCGTCTAACGTCTCAGCCCTGTAGATACGCCTCCAAGCTGGGCCAGGTCATTGGTTTGTGGCCAGCTTCTTTGAGCTGATCGTTGAGCGCCTGTGCCCTCCGCTCAAAGTCGGCAAATCTGGATTGCACGTCTTCCATGCTGGACTGGAGCTGGGTGGTCCGCTTCAGTTGCCTATCCGAAGGCCGACCGGGATATTGACTGACGCCCAGATACAGGATTGAAATTTCTTCTCGAATGGCCTCACTTTCGTCGACGTAGAAATCTCCCTCCAGCGAGACCAGCGATCCTCGGAACGTCCGGACAGCATCGGCCAGTGCTGACAGTTGCTGATCCAACGCATCGGCTTCCAAGCGGAGGCTCTTAGCCTGCATTTCGATGCCTTCCAGCGCCGCGTAGATATAACCTAGGCGCTCCGTCATGTCGTACAGCACTTGCAGGGTCTCTTGCTGCTTTCGTCGGTCGGCTGGGCTGTACAGGCTCTTTGGATCGGGAGCCAACGTGATCTTATGCTCAAACGTGTCCTTACCCTTGGTGATTCTGACCACATAGTCACCCTCTAGGAGGCTCGGCGTGATGAGCGATCCGCCCAGGGCCATTCGATTGCGAGTGGGGGCTGCTTTGGGTGGCGGCAACCGCAATGGAAGCTGCACCAGGTTGATGCCACCACTCTTGCCTGGCGGCAGATCTTTGATCAGCTGGCCACCCTCATCATATACCTCCAGGCGCATCTTGCCAAATGTGTGGCGCTTCTTCATGTAGTAAGCTATCTGCGCGGAGGCGGGCGGATTGGGTCCGGCAAAATTGCCCGCCCCTCCGAAGGGTTTACCACTCCTGGGCAGTCGAATCACCGCAGGCGGGAGGTCGAGGAAGGCCAAGGTATCTTCCAGCATCTCCGGACCAATCTGCCTGAGCGGACTTATCTCGTCGATGATGAAGATGCCCCGACCGTGGGTGCCCATAACCAAAGCATTCTCTTTTGGTTGAATGGCGATGGCGCGCACGGCCACCCCAGGTATTCCATTTCGAAATGGACTCCAGCTCAGTCCATCATCCAGGGAGATAAAGAGTCCAAACTCCGTACCCGCAAAAAGCAAACGAGGATTGACCAGATCTTGCCGGATCACGTGTGCATAACCGCTGATGTCGTCGGTCGTCAGCGAAGTCCAGCGCTGCCCAAAGTCCTCGGTCTTGAATAGATACGTGGTCTTGTCTCCCTGCTTGTGCCCATCAAAGGTCACATAGGCCGTACCCGGCGCGTGTGGACTGGGCTCGACATGAGTACACCAGGTCCGGCGAGGCAGGTCTGGCACATTGTCAACGACTTCCTGCCACTGCCTACCGCCATCCCGGGTCACGTGTAGGAGGCCATCATCCGTACCTACCCAGATGACGGATGGGTCCACTGGCGATTCGCCGATGGTATAGATGGTCGTATTATTTTCTGCCGTAGAGTTGTCGATGGAAAGTCCTCCCGACCGCGCTTGCCGTTGCCGAGCTGTATCATTGGTGGTGAGATCGGGAGAGATTCGCTCCCAGGAGTCTCCCCGGTCCTCCGAGCTAAACAGAAATTGAGCTCCGACGTAGAGGCGCTCGGGATTTGTCGGACTCAAGTGGATAGGCATATTCCAGTTAAACCGATACTTGGGCTCCCCCTCCTCGGCTAGGGGCTGAATATTTTTCCGCTGACCATCCCGGCGGTCGTATCGCACCATGTTTCCCCCTTGCGATTCGGAGTAGATGATATTGGGATCCGCCGGATGAGCAAAGGAGTAAAACCCATCGCCCCAGTTGGACAGCGACCAGTCGGCATTCGTGATACCGCCGGCACTTTGAGAAGGCCCATACCAAGATCCATTATCCTGCAGACCCCCATAGATGTGGTAAGGTTGCTGGTTGTCGACACTGATGTGATAAAACTGGGAGAGCGGCAGGTTCATAAACATCTCAAACTGCACTCCTCCATCAAGTGAACGGTACCCTCCGCCATCGGTGCCGATGATCACGTAGTCGGACCGGCCCTCGGGCACCCAAATGGCATGTATGTCTGAGTGCACTCCGCTTCCTACCGTGCGGAATGTCTCTCCCCCATCTTCGGTGATCGTGAGATTAAGCCCGCACTTGTACATCTTGTCCGCATTGTTGGGATCTACCGTCATCCGCGAAAAGTAGAACGGTCGGACAGTGATCCCAAAGTCATCATTGATCTTGTCAAAAGTGTTTCCTCCATCCCGGGATCGATAGAGCCCTCGGTCTTCTTTGCCTTTGGCTTCTACGGTCAGGTAGACGATATCCGGATCGGAAGGCGCATATTCGACCGCCATGCGGCCAAGCGTGACGTCGGGCAGCCCGTTCTGCAGTTGCTGCCAGGTCATCCCACCGTCATGGGTGCGGTACAGGCCACTGCCAGGTCCGCCGGAACGAAAGAAGTCCGGCGAGCGACGGTGATCCCAGAAGGCGGCAATCAGGGTGTCCGGATGATCCGGATGCATGGTCAAGTCTGCGCATCCTGTGTTTTCATCGACATACATGACCTTTTGCCAAGTGGAGCCAAAGTCGGTGGTCTTATACACCCCTCGGTCCTCGTGCGGGCCCCACAGGTGGCCTTGGGCGGCCACGTACACCGTGGCGGAATGCCGGGGATGCACGAGCACCTTCGAAATCCGCTCGGTGTCTTCCAGGCCCTTCAACTCCCAGGTCTTTCCGCCATTGCGACTGACATAGACACCTGCCCCGATGGACACCGAGTTGCGTACCCAAGGTTCGCCGGTCCCGACCCAGACAGTGTCGGGATGCGCTTGATCGATGCGCAAGTCGCCAATCGACTGAATGTGCTCATCAAATACGGGAGAGAAACTGGCGCCGGCGCTGACGGTTTTCCAAACCCCACCATTGGCGGCTCCGATGTAAAATGTCTCGGGACTTTTGTGGACCCCGTCAATGCAAGAGATCCGCCCGCTCATCACCGCAGGCCCGATGCTCCTGGCTTGGAGATTGCCAAAGGACACCTGGACGGGTTGTTGGCCCACGAGCCTGACCGTGGTCAGTAGGATGCAGAGAGGTAGGAGCTTTCTCATCATGTGTCAGCTTGAAATAGTATCTAATGCGACGATCTACTAGGGACGCGGATGCACCGCTGGTCCAAAAAATTTGCCGTATGGTTGAGCACGTGCGTACCCGCATCGGGCGACCGGCCACAAGACAAAAAGGCTGCGCCGTACATGGGTACAGCCCCTACATTGTCACCGATGCCTATTGCTTCTTCTGCTTGCCCTTCTTTTTAGCCGCTTTGGCCGCTTTCTTGGCCGCCTTCTTGGCTTCTTTCTCACTCATCACCTCTTGGACAGCCTCCTCCTCCGACGCGTCCTGCTCCATGGCTTTGGAAGCAGTTTTGACTGCTGACTTCACCTCTTCTTTGGCCTCCGTGGCCTCCTTCTCTACCTCTTGTGTCACGTCCTCAGATGCGCTATCCTCCTCGCCCGGAAATTTGAAGAACGCATCTTCGATTTCGCTATTGATCTGGTACGATTCGACAGAAATGTCCATAAACGTGGTGCCATTCATCTTCTGCGTCATCGATTTGGGCAACATCATGCCCTCAACCTCTTCGTAATCACTTAGATAGGTTTCGACCGCCTGTCCTTTCATGGGTCCTACCGCAGCGTAGGTCCGGGTCATGATTGGCACGTAGTACTCGGTGTCAAGAAAGTAAATGGATTCGTCACCATCCTTCTTGGTGAGCTTGAGCTTGTAGGTTTCTGTTCCTTCAATTTCTTCGGTTCCAAGGTATTCCACGATGTGCCCCTTCTCCCGGTAGTTGATGAGCTCATCCTCAAATCTCTTTTTGGCCGCCTCCGCAGTCATTTCAGCATCACCTTTGGTGGGTTCTGTATCGCCCTGAAAGGGATTGACACCCCAGGCAGTCTGCCCATCATACGCTTGAATGATCTGCATGCCCTGCACCTCGATTTCGACTTTTTCCAGGTTGGGGCGCTTGGCATAGACCGTGATTGGAAACTCCATTCCCTGCATGGAGGACTTTCCGGTGACTTTCAACGAATTTAGATCCTTCCAGGCGTCCTCACCACCCACGTTTTCATAGTAGTTTGACAGAATCTCATCAACGGTCTGGGCAGGTACTGTTGCCACCAGCATGCCGACGCAAAAGACAAGTCCAAGTAGTTTTTTCATAATCGATTAGTTGTTTTTTTTAGTAAAAAGACAAGGCCAGCCAGTAGGGGTGCTTTCGCAACCCTAATAGAGCTTCGCATTAGACATGCCGAACGAGCAACAAGATTTAATGCGAAGCTCTACTAGCGGGCCATGAAATCCACACGCTGCGCAATACAGCTATCAACCCACATGTGCATTCGTAAGTTTCGGCCTTCGGCAGACGCCCGAGGCACTTCGACCAAGTGACCGGTTTACCGGACTGCGTCAGCGTCAGAAGTCATCGACCGACCGATACGCCTTGATCAGGGCCATTTCTCCCTCCTGACCTGGCTGAGCATTGCCGTGCTCCATACCCAGAATGCCATCAAATCCCTTGGAGTGAATGTGCCGAAAGACATTCTTATAGTTGATCTCACCGGACGTGGGCTCTTTTCTTCCGGGGTTGTCGCCAATCTGGAAATAGGCGGTCTCGTCCCATGCATCATCAATGTTGGGGATCAAGTTTCCTTCGGTGATCTGCTGATGATAGATATCAAATAGGATCTTGCACGAGGGACTGTCCACGGCCCGGCACAAGGCGTAGGCCTGGGGCACCTCGGTCAGAAATAGGCCCGGATGATTCCTGAAATTGAGCGGTTCCAATACCATCACCAAACCGTGGGGCTCGAGAATATCGCAGGCGCGGCGCAAGGACTCCATGACATGGGCGGTCTGAAAGCCCATCTGCTGCCGGGGATCCACGTGCCCGGGCACCACGGTCATCCAAGTGGCATTGACCCGCTTGGCCACCTCCACACTTTCGTTGATCTCCTTCAAGAATTTGTCGCGAAGATCCTTCTTACCACTGGCCAGATTAGGCTCTCGCCAGGCGATCTCATGGGCCACAAAGACGCCCATTTTGAGTCCTCGCTTTGCCATGGTAGATGCCATCTTTTCTTGCACCGCGATATCTCTGCCTTTCATGCCGTTGTCCTCAAAGGCAGTAAACCCTTGATCGGCCATGAAATTCAGCTGATCCACGGGATCACTGCCAGCGCTGTTCTTAAACATGCCGAGGTGAGGGGCATAATGGAGCTTAAATGATGCTGCAACCGGAGGTGCAGCTGCAAAAGTGGATGTGCCCAATACCTGGGTCGCGCCGGCCACCAGCGCACCTTTTTGTATAAATTGCCTTCGCTTCAACGTTTTCAAGATTTGATGATCGATGAGCCGGAAATTAAGAAAAATCATGCGACTGCTGCTGATCCTGATGGGTCTCCCAACCCTCATCTGGACCCAGGAAGTGTGCCGCTTCTTCGAATCAGCTCCCCGCCTTGGCACGACCGTATCGGTCACCTTCTTTGTCGCCTGTGATCAAGACCCTCGGGACGTCACTGATGGCTTTTTCGGCGAATTGGACCGCCTGAACCGGGTGATCTCTGACTATGACCCCTCCAGCGAAATCAGCTCCCTGGCCAAATCCTACCGACCGCGCCGAGCGATCAGTATCTCCCCTGAGCTTTTTGCACTCCTGCAAAAGTCTGACTCGCTCAGCAGATGGTCCCAGGGCCGGTTTGACATCACCATCGGCCCCCTCACCCAATTGTGGCGTCGGACGCTGAAGGACGATCGCATACCCTCGGTACGCCAAATACGCCGAGCTCGCCGGGCGGTAGGCCATGACCACCTGCAACTGCTGCCCCCCGGACGACTATCCCTGCGCCGCAAGCATATGCGCTTTGATTTTGGTGGCATCGGTAAGGGGTTCATCGGAGACCAACTGGCCGACTGGCTGCGCAGGCAAGGCGTCGAGTCATTTCTCATCGACCTGGGTGGTGATTTGATCGCGGGTGCACCACCGCCCGACAAAGCGGGGTGGACCATCAGCATCCCCTGGATCGACAAAAAAATGACCCTGGCTCACCAGTCCGTGGCCACGTCCGGACCCGACTATCAGTTTTTCGTACACAAAGACAGGCGGTATAGTCACATCATCGATCCTACCACCGGGTGGGGTATCGACCGCCCCCACAGCAGCACGATTGTGGCTCCACAGGGTTGGCTGGCAGATGGGCTAGCTAGTGCGGCAGCACTACTTCCTCCCGCCCAGACACTGGCACTACTGGACAGCCTTCCCGACGTAAATGGTATGTTTGGCATCGGAGGCGAACTTTTCCAATCATCAGGCTTTTATTTACTTTGTACCCCGTAGGAAGCTGCTACTATACAAACTCCGATTTGCTCGCTGATTTTTTTTTGCCACTGCCGGGCCAAAGCCAGATAGAGATGCTAGTATCATCTCTGACTTGAGCCCTGGGCGGTGCCCTAAAAGAATGAGCACGCTTTTAGTGGGTCTGCATCAGTAGCATCCCCAGTATTTTCAATTTGATCCTAGCATGAGAAAAAACACGATGACAGTTTGTTGGCCAGCCATGTTCGTACTTCTGGCCCTATGCGCCATGCTTCCGCTGCATGGCCAAACCACCTATGAGATCAATTCGGATGATTCGAAAGTCTGGGTGGATGGTACCTCAACGCTTAAAAAGTGGACAGCCACCGTCCAGACCATGTCAGGCTCCATACACGTGGACTCCACCGGTCAGGTCTCTACCGTCCGTCTGTCCTTTGATGCTACCACCATGGATGGCGGCAGGGGAGCCGACATGAATAAGAAGATCTACAAAGCGCTAAAGGCAGACCAGTATCCTCAGATCACTTTTGAGGGCACCGGCGCAGCCAGCAATGGACATGATCTAGCTGCGACCGGCACCATACACATCGGCGGGGAGAAGATGGAGACTTCGATACAAGGTGACGGTGCACTGACCGCACGCCTGACCGGCTCCAAGGCCCTGAAACTATCCGAGTTTTCGATCGAGCCCCCGACGGCGATGTTTGGCCAGATCGTCACGCACGACGATATAACCATCCATTTTGATTTGTCCTTCAATCCAATCAATCAATAATGACCAAGTTTTTATTCGTTGCTGTCCTGATCTGCTGCCTGGGTAGTGTGCAGGGACAAAACAACGCTATCGACGTTGAGATCCCCATGACTGATATGACGATATCCATGGTGGAGATTCCCGCTGGTACGTTTTCTATGGGTGACGACAAGTCCAAGAATGCGGACGAAAAGCCAGCTCACTCGGTGGAGATTTCAGCCTTTTACATGAGTGCCCACGAGATCTCGCATGACATTTTTATGGTGTTTAGAGATCCCGAAATCGATCTGGATGCGGAGGGCAACCCCCGCGTTGATGGCATCACTCGTCCTAGTGCACCCTACGAAGACCCGGTTTTTGGCATGGGTAAGGTTGGATTTCCCGCTGCTGGAATGACGCAGTTTGCTGCCCTTCAATTCTGCAAGTGGTTGTCCGAGAAGACCGGTGAGTTTTACCGGCTGCCGACAGAAGCGGAGTGGGAATATGCCTGCCGGGCAGGCTCCGACCAACGGTACTTCTTTGGCAAGGGCAAGAAGGATCTGGCCAAATATGCCTGGTACGACAAGAACAGTGACGAGACCTTTCACAAGGTCGGTATGCTGCAGCCCAACCCCTGGGGCCTGTATGATATTTTAGGAAACGTGGCCGAGTGGACCATGGATCAGTATCACAGCGATGCGTATAGTCAGGAGGCCGCCCGGACGCCGGATCCCTGGATTCGACCGACAGCGCTCCACCCGCGATCGGTCAGAGGAGGCTCCTTTCGGAGCGATGCCAAGCAACTGTACAGCTCCGTGCGGATCGAATCCTCGCTAGATTGGAAGAAACGTGACCCTCAAATACCCAAGAGCTTTTGGTGGAATACCGACTCTCCCTTTGTGGGTTTTCGCATTGTCAAGCCCGCCAAGCAGCCTTCTCAGGAGGAACAAAATTTATTCTGGGCTTTAGTACTAGGTGGATAATTCTTACTTTCAGGATTCACATAAAAAAATCAAAATCATGAAGAATAAAGGCCCCGTTAAGAGAAGAGCTTTTGTCAAGCAAACCGGACTCGCAGCTGGTGCTCTTGTATCTGCTCCGTTGCTAGCCAAGGGTTATGGCTTTGAAAGTTCAGTCGCCGATGAAATCAAAGTGGGCCTGGTGGGCTGCGGAGGTCGTGGCTCAGGCGCAGCCACGCAAGCATTAAAAGCCGCCTCCAATGTCAAATTGGTGGCCGTGGCCGATGCCTTTCAAGACCAGATCGACAAGAGTCTGAAAAGCATCAAGGAAGCGGCCGGCATGGAGCGCGTAGACGTGCCCAAGGAACGCCAGTACGCGGGCTTTGACGGTTATAAGGACGTGATCGCCGCCTGCGATGTGGTGATCCTGACCACGCCACCTGGATTCCGGCCCGTCCACTTCGCCGAGGCTGTCAAGCATGGCAAGCACATCTTCATGGAAAAGCCGGTGGCCACCGATGCCGCTGGGATCCGCAGCGTACTGGAGACCGCCAAAGAGGCGCGGAAGAAGAAACTCAACGTGATCGTGGGCCTGCAGCGGCACTATCAGAAGAAGTATACCTCCATGATCGACCTCATCCACAAGGGGAAAATCGGAGATATCACTTCCGGACAAGTCTATTGGAATGGTGCTGGCGTCTGGGTACGTCCCAGGGAAGACGGACAAACCGAGATGGAATATCAGATGCGAAACTGGTACTACTTCACGTGGCTATGCGGAGACCACATTGTGGAGCAGCATATCCACAACATGGATGTGATGAACTGGGTCAAGCAGGGATATCCGGTCCGAGCCCAGGGTATGGGTGGCCGGCAGGTGCGCACAGGCAAAGACCATGGCCAGATCTATGATCACCACTATGTGGAGTTTGAGTATGCAGATGGGTCGATCATGAATAGCCAGTGCCGACACATCAAAAATTGCTGGAACAAGGTAAGCGAGAGCGTCTGTGGCACGAAGGGTCGAGCCGACTTTGGCAAGGGCACATTGGTGTCACACAAGGGCAAAGTACTCTACAAGCACGATGGTACGAACGACCGCAATCCCTATCAGGTGGAGCACGATCTCCTCTTTGATGCCGTGAGCAAGGGCGAGTACAAATACGACGATACAGAAAATGGCGCCATGAGCACCATGACAGCAATCCTGGGTAGAATGGCCACCTATAGCGGCCAAATGCTGGAATGGGACGAGGCGCTCAACTCTAAGAAGGTCTTGGTTCCGCAGGAGTTCAGTTGGGATGCTACCCCGCCTGCAGCTCCGGATATGTACGGAGAATATGCGGTCGCGGAGCCAGGTAGTACAATGGTTGTCTAGGTGCGTTTGTCCAAGCGGGCAGTACTATTCTCCTTTGCATTTGCCGTAGCCTCAACACTCTCCGGAGCCGTGAGGCTCCCATCCGTATTGTCGGACCACATGGTCCTGCAGCGGAATAGCGCAGTCAAGCTGTGGGGCTGGTCGGGTCCTTCGGAGGAAGTTAAGATCACCC
Organism: Saprospiraceae bacterium; assembly: GCA_965223165.1. GTDB lineage: Bacteria > Bacteroidota > Bacteroidia > Chitinophagales > Saprospiraceae > JABDMH01. Next base: position 276,736 of record CBDCVQ010000007.1, read on the forward strand.
CTTCGTGGGATGGGCATACCTATACAGCCAAAGCTACCCGGGACGCCCGATGGGAGCTCACGCTACCCACGCCCGAAGCTGGCGGCCCCTACGAACTGACCTTTGAAGCGTCCAACACCTTGGTACTCCGTGACATCTTGATCGGGGAAGTCTGGATCTGCTCCGGTCAGTCCAATATGGAGTGGTCTGCCAATCATGGCTTCAACAATGCCGAGGCGGAGGTCCAAAATGCCGATCATCCCAATCTGCGTCTCTTTCAAATTCCGAAAACAACCTCGCCGCACCCACAGGACGATTGCGCCGCCGCCTGGGAGCTGTGCTCTCCCGCAACGATGCGAGATTTTAGCGCCGTCGCGTACTTTTTTGGTAGGCACTTGGCCCAACACCTGGATGTACCTGTAGGCCTCATCCAGGCCGCTTGGGGAGGCACCGCTGCAGAAGTATGGACGCCTCGGGAGATCATAGATGGTGACGAAGAGTTCAGTCGCTGGGACGAGGTGCTTGCGACCAGCTCCGGCTGGCCCCGTACTCCAGGCATTGCATACAATGCCATGATCCACCCGGTGATCAACTACAAGATTGCGGGAGCGATCTGGTATCAAGGCGAATCCAATACCGCCAATCCGGACACGTACCGACGCTTGTTTCCCAGCATGATTGAGAGTTGGAGAGCGGCCTGGGGTTTCCCATTGCCGTTCTACTATGTGCAGATCGCACCCTTCCGCTATGGTACACCCTTCGTGTGTGCACGGGTGCAGGAGGCGCAATTGATGTCGATGCGCACACCGCTGACAGGGATGGTGGTGGTCAGCGATATCGGCAATATCTACGATATCCACCCCCGCAATAAGCAAGACGTGGGGCGACGGCTGGGCAACTGGGCGCTGGCCAGAACCTATGGGCAGCGCGACGTGGTCTACTCGGGGCCCATCTATCAAAGCCATGCGGTGGAGGGAGGCGAGATGGTCATAAGCTTCAAGCATGCGGAAGATGGACTGCTTTCGGCCGATGGTCCCCTGACGGAGTTTGTCTTGGCCGGGGAGGATCGAATATTCTATCCGGCCGAAGCGGTGATCAGAGGCTCGCAGGTGGCGGTCACTTCGAAGTACGTCTTGGAGCCTGTGGCGGCGAGATTTGGTTTTCACAACCTAGCTGAGCCCAACTTACTGAATCAGCACGGTCTGCCGGCCTCCTCATTCCGTACGGACGATTGGCCGATCCTGGCAAAGGGCGTGGACATTTCCATCCGGTATCGGCCCGAGGCGGAAGCGTACCTGGTCGCGCTCACCAGTGATGGTGCCAACGAAATCAAATACACGACCAATGGAGATCCGCCCGGCCTCTTTGGCCTCACCTATCGCGAACCATTTTACATCCAAAACGAGTGCTTGCTGCAAGCCCGCGCCTATGTCGATGATGTCCCCTCCGACTATGTGCAGCGCAAAGAGATCCGCCTCAACAAAGCCACCTTCATGCCCGTCACCTTGGAGCAACGATATGCCCCCGGCAGAGCTGCGGGTGGGGATCAAGCTCTGATCGATGGCGAGACCGGCACGGCATTTTTCAACGATGGCAAATGGCAAGGCTATCAGGGAGACCTGGGCCTCGTGCTTGACTTTGGCAAACGCATAGAGATCGAAAACATATCGCTGCACGCGCTCAAGGACCAAAATCGGAACATCTTCTTACCCAACAAGGTAGTATTTGAGATCTCCAACGATGGGCAGAGGTTTAACGAGGTCTATCGCAAACCCCTGTTTCACGCCCGCGAGGAGCAAGTAGAGATCTACGACTATCAATTCACCTTTAAGAATCCGCGAAAGACGAGGTACGTCCGGGTATCGGCCGAAAACATGAAGAAGTGCCCCAGTTGGCACAAGAACGCAGGAGGTCAGGCCTGGATGCTATTTGACGAGATCATCATCGAGTAAAGCACCGATCTTTCAACCAAGCGGCAACTCGCCTTAGTTGGTCTTAGGTTCTTCCTCCTTCAGCGCTCGCCGCAAGATCTTACCCACATTCGTTTTGGGCAGTTCTTTTCTAAACTCGATGTGCTTCGGGCGCTTGTAGCCAGTCAGATTCTCCCGGCAATGCGCTTCCAGTTCGGCCTCCGTCAGCGAGGGATCACTTTTGACCACAAAGATTTTGACTACTTCCGATGACTTATCGTCTGGCACGCCTATAGCCGCTACCTCCAGCACTTTGGGATGCATGGCCACCACGTCCTCTACTTCATTGGGAAAGACATTAAAGCCCGATACCAAGATCATGTCCTTCTTCCGGTCCACGATCTTGAGAAAGCCATCGGGGGCCATGGTGGCTATATCGCCAGTGCTCATCCAGCCATCCTGCAGACATTCCGCCGTCTCTGACGGCCGGTTGTAGTAGCCCTTCATCACCTGCGGGCCCTTCACCTGCAGCTCTCCCGGCTGATCGAAACCCAACACTTGGCCCCCATCATCCACGATACGGATATCCGTACTGGGCACAGGCATGCCGATGGTGCCGATCCGGGCATTGCCATCCAGGGGATTGCTGACGCTCACCGGACTGGTCTCTGTCATGCCGTAGCCTTCGGCCAGGGTACAGCCGGTCAGTTTTTTCCATTCTTCTGCGACGCTCCGTTGTATGGCCATGCCACCGCCATTGGTGATCTTTAGGCTGCTAAAGTCGCACGCTCGAAACCCTTTGTGATTGAGCAGGGCATTAAAAAGCGTATTCACGCCCGTCATCAGGGAGATCGGATACTTTTTGAAGGCAGCTACCACGGTATCAAGATCCCTGGCATTGGTGATCAGAATGTTCTGGGCCCCGATGCTAAAGAGGGCCAGGCAATTTACCGAAAAGGCAAAGATGTGATAGAGTGGCAGGGGGCAAAGTACCGTCTCCTTGCCATCCTCCAGATAGGGACTCATGATCGCCTTGATCTGCAGCATATTGGCGACGAGATTGCGATTGGTCAGCATGGCCCCTTTTGACACCCCCGTCGTGCCGCCGGTATACTGTATCAAAATGGTATCCTCCGGGTGGCTTTCAAAGGGCTTGATGGAAAACTTAGCTCCCTGCCGCAATGCCTCCGAAAAGGATACCGCGTTGGGAATGTTGTACTTCGGAACCATCCGTTTGACCTTCTTGACCACAAAATCGACGACGCGCTTCTTGACAAAACCCAGCAGCTCGCCTATGCTGGTGGTGATGACCACCTTGATGTTGGTATCCGGTAGCACCTCCTCCAGGTTGGCAGCAAAATTGTCGGCAATCAAAATGGCCTTGACACCGGCGTCTGTAAACTGATGCTTCATCTCGCGCGGCGTGTACAGGGGGTTGGTATTGACCACGATCAGGCCGGCACGAAGGGCACCAAACAGCGCAATGGGGTACTGCAACAGATTGGGCATCATGAGTGCAATCTTGTCCCCCGGCTCTAGCCCGCGGGAGTGCAGATAGGCCCCAAACCGTTGGGACATTTTATCGATGCCATCATAGGTGAGGGATCGGTCCATGCACGTAAAGGCGACCTTTTTTCGGTATTTGGCAATGGTCTCTTCAAAGAGTGAGAGTAGGTTGGGGTAGGCATCCGGATCAATGTTGGCTGGGACACCAGTGGGATACGTCTTAAGCCATGGTCTTTCCTCCATGATATTACTGTTAGTGTCTGATTAAACCCAAATCATGCATTGGAGATTCGTAATGAGGAGCCAGATTGCCTAATGCATGATTTGGGTTAAATTAACAATTTCTGTCGGCTAGCTCCCGAGCTGATCCAATATGATGTGGAGCTTGGCACAGGCCTCACGGATCTGATCCGAGGTGATAACCAGCGGTGGTGCCAGACGTATCGATGTGTCGTCAAAAAGAAACCAATCAAAGAGCAAACCATGATCCAGTCCCATCGCTACGGCCTTTTCCATCTGCTCCCAGCTGTCCAGTTGCAGGGCAAACCAAAGGCCACAATGGCGGATCTCTCTGATGACTGGATGCGGCAGTAGGTCCATGAAGAGTTTGTGCTTCTCCTGCACCTGTGCAACCAGGCCATCTTGCTGCAAAGTCTGTAGCGTGGCCAGTGATGCAGCACAGTTGACCGGGTGACCGCCAAAGGTGGTGATGTGTCCCAGCATAGGATTGTCCGAAAGCATGGCCATATGCTCCCTGGAGGCTATGAAGGCGCCGATGGGCATGCCCCCGCCCATACCTTTTGCAAGCAAGAGTATGTCTGGCTGTACCCCATAGTGCTCAAAGGCATACATCGATCCCGTCCGGCCAAAACCGGCTTGGATCTCATCAAATATGAGCAGTGCGCCAACCTCGTCGCAGCGGGCTCGCACGGCCCGAAGAAAGTCGGGGTCAGGAGGTATCAGTCCAGCCTCGCCCTGGACGGTTTCCAAGATGACACAGGCGGTACCCTGATCGATGACCGACAAGCCATCCAGGGCATTAAATGTGAGGTGGTCGATGCCTGGCATCAATGGACGGAACGGCTGGGTGAATTTGGCTTCATCCATGAGGCTGGCGGATCCATGGGTACTCCCGTGGTAGGCGGCATGAGCAGCTACCACCTGGTATCTGCCGGTTACTTTTTTGGCCAGCTTCAACGCGCCCTCGGTAGCCTCAGAGCCACTGTTGACAAAGTATACCGCGTCCAGGCCGGGTGGAAGTGTGTCGCTGATCGCCTGCGCCAGCCGTACCTGCGGGGTCAAGACAAACTCACCATACACCATCGTATGCATGTACTGGGCCGTCTGCGCCTGTACCGCTTGCACCACGGCGGGATGGCAATGTCCCAATGCGCTCACGCCAATGCCCGAGATCAAGTCCATCACTGGGCGGCCATCTGCGGTGTAGAGGTATACGCCCTCGGCTCGAGAGATCTCCAACATCATTGGCTGGCGGCTGGTCTGTGCGACATGCTGTAGAAAGAGGGTCCGAAGTTGCATCGTCCATGGTATATGCTGAGCCGCCAATGTAGCAACAATCAAGGACTTGACGGGCTACCTGCCAAGCAACCAAAATGACACACTTTTTCTAATTTTGCCGGCAATCAGATGCCACCATCATGGCCCTTCACAACCGTATCAACAAGGACGAGCTCAAGCACCGCATCTCGGAGGATCCTACTCGCCGAGTCACTCTTTCCTTTTACAAGTACCATGCGATCGAAGATCCCAAGCAGTTTCGGGATGAGCTCTACCGACGCCTGGAATCGCTCGGAGTCCTCGGTCGGATCTATGTGGCTGCGGAAGGTATCAACGCTCAGATATCTGTACCCGAGGAGCGCTTTGCTGACTTCAAGACCTGTCTCTCGGGCTATCCCTTCCTGGCAGGGGTCCGATTGAACGTAGCGATCGAGGACGACGGCAAGTCCTTTTATTTGCTCAAGATCAAGCTGCGAGACAAGATTGTAGCCGATGGGCTCGATGACTCCTCCTTTGACCTCAGTCAGGGTGGTCTGCATCTGGACGCCAAGACTTTCAATGCGATGACGGAGGCGGAGAGTACGATCGTGGTAGATATGCGCAATCACTATGAGAGTGAGGTCGGTCATTTTGAAAATGCGATTTGCCCGGATGTAGAGACTTTTCGCGACTCGCTTGCATCGGTAGAAACGATCCTGGAGCCCCATCGCGATAAGGACATCATCATGTACTGTACCGGGGGCATCCGGTGCGAGAAGGCTACTGCCTACTTTCGGAGTAAGGGCTTTGAGCACCTCTATCAGCTGGACGGTGGCATCATTGAGTATACACGGCAGGTGGACAGCCAGGGATTAAGAAATAAATTTCGGGGCAAGAATTTCGTATTCGATGATCGACTGGGCGAGCGGATATCACCCGAGGTCATTGCGCAATGTCATCAGTGTGGGCAACCCTGCGATACGCACGTCAACTGTGCCAACGATGCTTGCCACCTGCTCTTCATCCAGTGTGCAAGCTGTGCGGCGACCTACCACCATTGCTGCTCTAAGAAGTGTGCTGAGTTTGCCCAGCTGCCGGAAGCCGTGCAAAGAGAAGAGCGAAGGCATCTGGAGTTTAATGGCAGCAAATTTGGGAAGGGACGCTATCGCGCCAGGCAAAAGGACCAGGCCCTGGACTTGGGCTAGAACCCCTCGTTATTGCTGGTCACTTATTGCTTCTTGGCTCAGGTCTGAATAATCACGATATTCGATCGTCCGTTTTGATCTTGTGTCTATGGACCGTGCCAGCAGGAATCCTCGCTGAATACACGGCGAGCCACAAGGGACGATAGTCATTCATTGAGGCTCCCAGACCATCCATCGATTGAGCAAGCGCAAGAAAACCAGGAAAAGATCCAAGAGTCCGGACTCCATCGAGAGCCTCCTCCGATCCGTTTCTCCTCGGTGGCTGTATCTGGGCTTATTCGCCGTGAGCACCTTGCTCTATGTCGGCACATTGGGTCACGGCTACGTGCTGGACGATGCCATCGTAATCAGCGAGAACGTCTTGACCCAACAGGGACTCGCCGGGATTCCCGACATCTTTTCGCACGATTCCTTTTATGGTTTTTTTCAGCAGGAAGGCAAGGATAAACTGGTGGCCGGCGGACGGTACCGGCCCTTGTCACTGGCCATGTTTGCCTTGGAGTACGAATTATTTGGCCTCACACCCTTCTGGGGTCATCTCTTTAATATCTTCTACTATGGCCTCTGTATTTGCTCACTGTTCTACTTCCTGCTGTTTCTGCTGCAGACCGGGCCCAAGGTGTCAGGCGTCGTGACAATCGCCTTTGTAGCTACCCTGATATACGCTGCGCACCCCATCCACACTGAGGTGGTAGCCAATATTAAGGGCCGGGACGAGATCATGGCTTTTCTGCTGTCTATCTGGAGTATGTATGCGGCCATTCGATTTGCCGAATCGCAACGTTGGTCCTATGCCGGATATGCGATGCTTGCCTTTGTGGCCGCCCTATTGTCCAAGGAGATTGCCGTCAGTTTCTTGGCAGTGTTGCCCGTCCTGTTGCTCCTGTTGCGGCAGTATACCTGGTCGAACATGCTTCGCGCCTGGGCTCCACTCGTGGTAGGTTTTGCGGCGTATCTGATGGTACGAATCGCCGTAATCGGGCTGGATGTTGGCGGCGCCCCCACCCTCGAGTTGATGAATAACCCCTTTGTGAAGGTAGAGCAAGGCCAATATCTACCCATGGAGGCTTCGGAAAAATATCCGATGATCTTGCATGGGTTGGGCAAGTACCTACAACTGTCCATCTGGCCACATCCATTGACCCACGACTACTATCCTCGTCAGATTCCTATCCTGTCCTGGACGAATTCTCGTGTGGTGCTCAGTCTGGCTGCGGTCGTGCTCCTCTTGTGGCTCGGTTGGTACTTACGTCGGCGCCTCCCCTGGTTGGCTTTTGCCATTTTCTTCTTCTTTGCTACGCTATTTCTCACCTCCAATCTGGTGTTTCCGATCGGTACAAACCTATCCGAGCGCTTTCTATTCATTCCCTCGCTGAGCGTCTGCCTGGCCCTGGCGTGGGGCCTATCCCGACTGGCCACTAGATATCGACCGGCGACGGCCATGGCGGTTGGAGGCGTGATCCTTCTCGCCTTTGCCACGCTAACCCTGATGCGCAATCCCGCCTGGGAAAGTAACTATCGACTCTTTACCACGGACGTCCGGACCTCGCCCAACAGCGCCAAGATCCGCAACGCGGTGGGAGGAGAGACGATTGCCCGAGCCATCCAGCTGAGCGATACTGCCGCGATGCGCAAATCTTTGATCGAAGCAAGGTCGCATCTGGCGCGGGCTGTGGAGATTCATCCCAACTACAAGAATGCGCATCTTCTATCCGGCAATGCCTCCTTTTACCTCCGTGAATATGAGGCAGCCATTCGGCACTACGACCGGGCTTTGTCTCTTGATCCAGCCTATGCGGAGGCCTTGACCAACCGGGCCTTCGCCTATCGCGACTGGGGGCGGCTGCAGGGCGAGCGTATGGGCAACTTGGATGTTGCCATCCAATACCTGGAAAAATCTGTCGCCCATCTGACCGAAGACCATGAGACAAATCGTTTATTAGGGGTTGCCTATGGCAATAAAGGCGATTCGGTGAAGGCAATTAAATATTTCAGCAAGGCCATTGAGATTGATCCAACAGACAGTTGGAGCCATTTCAATCTGGGACATGCGTACCTCAGTGTCGGAGACACCCTCAATGCAAATCGCTATATTTCCAAGGCGAAAACGCTTAATCCCCAGATTGGCAAATGATGAGGCACCCAATACTCATATTATTGGCCTTGGTCTCCTACCTTCTAGCTGCGCCCACTGCTACATCTCAGATCTCATCTACCCAGGAAGAAGACCTTTGGGTCGAGGAGCAGTTTGCTCAGATGTCCATGGAGGAACGCATCGGCCAGCTATTCATGATTCGGGCACATTCTAATCTCGGCCCCGATCATATTCGGGAGGTGGAGCGACAGATCCAGACGTACAAGGTGGGCGGACTTTGTTTCTTTCAGGGTACCGCCGAAAAACATGCCCGCCTGATCAATCAGTATCAGGCACTGTCCGAGATGCCGCTCATGATCGCCATGGATGCAGAGTGGGGCCTAGGCATGCGATTTAAGTCGGGGGTGATCGACTACCCTCACCAACTGATGCTGGGTGCGATCCAAGACAATAGTCTGATCTACGATTTTGGTGCGGAGACCGCCCGCCAGATGGCACGCATTGGGGTCCACATCAACTTTGCTCCCGTGGTGGACATCAATAACAATTCGGCCAATCCAGTGATCAATCACCGATCCTTTGGCGAGGACAAGTACAATGTAGCCACCAAGAGCTACATGTACATGCGCGGTCTACAGGACAATCAGGTGGCTGCCTGCGCCAAGCATTTTCCGGGCCACGGAGACACGGATGTAGACAGTCATGAAGCACTACCTGTGATCAACCACCCCATGAGCAGGCTAGAGAATGTGGAGCTTTTCCCATTTCAGACGCTGATCAATCACCAACTGGCCAGCATCATGGTCGCACATCTGCATGTGCCCGCCTTAGATCCGCGAGGTAGTATACCTACCACCCTCTCCGACAAAGTCATCAATCAATTGCTGCGCAAGAAGATGGGCTTCGACGGGCTGGTCTACACCGATGCCCTGGAAATGAAGGCCGTCGCCGACAACTATGCCAATGGCATGGTCGAGGTCAAAGCTCTGCAAGCAGGCAATGATGTGCTGACCCTGCCAAACGATATCGATCTCGCTTTCAAAACCATTTTGGACTTCGTCGAAAGTGGCGAGTTGGAGCTGGACCAGATTTATACCAGTACCAAGCGCATTCTGCGAGCCAAATACCGCATGGGGCTCCATCACTATGCGCCCAGCGGACTGATTGGCATACGCTCTAGTCTAAATTCGCCTGCTGCCCTCAGTCTGAAGCACGCTCTCATCGAAAACGCACTCACCTTGGCACGCAATGAAGATGACCTGGTTCCCTTTGTTGCGCCCCAAAAAGACATTGCCAGTTTGGCCATCGGGAGCGGTACGCTTTCCCACTTTCAGGTGATGCTCAATGAGTATCAAAAGATACCTCGTCACCTCTCGCTGGCCAAGATCAGCGGTGTGGAGAAGACGCGGCTGCTGAGTACATTGGGCAGGCGTGATGCCGTCGTGGTCAGCATACACAACATGTCCAGACATGCCTCCCGCAACTTTGGCATTGATTCTTCGGTCATCGGCTTTCTCAAAGCCCTCAAGCAGCGCACCCAGGTGCTGCTGGTCGTATTTGGCAATCCGTATAGTCTCCAGTTTTTTGACGATATCGATAACGTCCTGGTATGCTATAATGACGATCGCCTGACCCAGAATCTAGCCGCACAGGCCCTGTTTGGAGCGATCGGACTCAAGGGAAGGCTCCCGGTAACTGCCTCGGAGCGAAGTGCTTATGGCATGGGGATCGATACCCGGGCAAACTTTCGCATTGGATACTCTGTGCCTGAGCGTGTAGGCATCTCGATGGATTCGCTGCGAGAGGTGGATCGACTCGTGCACGAGATGATCAAAAAGAAGGCAGCCCCTGGCGCCCAACTGCTGGTGGCCAAGGATGGCAAGGTCGTCTACCAGCGAGAGTATGGCTATCAGAAATATGAGAAACGCCGGCCGATACAGCGGGACCACATTTATGACTTGGCCAGCGTGACCAAGATCGCCGCAGCGACACTTGCCATCATGAAGCTCTATGATGACGGCCGGATCGATCTGGACAAACCCATCGTAGAGTATCTCCCGGAGTTGGAAGGTACCAATAAGGCCCAAATGCGACTTCGCGATATCATGGCGCATCGGGCGGGACTCAAGCCGTGGATACCCTTCTATCGAGAAACGCTGCGACAAAACTCGGATCAGCCGTCCACCACCTACTATCAGTCAGGTCCTTCGGATGCGTTTGCCGTGCGGGTGTGTGACGACCTGTTTCTTCGATCAGACTATCCAGACAGCATCTGGCAGATCATCATCGACTCGGATCTGCGGGATCGTCGCAACTATCGGTATAGTGATTTGGGGTTTTACATGATAAGCAAGATCGTGGATCGCGTGAGTGGCACTACCCTTGACAGGTTTGTCCGCCAACACTTCTACGACCCGCTGCATATGACCAATACGACCTATCGGCCGCTGGAACGCATTCAGAAAGACCGCATCGTACCGACGGAGAACGATGACTACTTCCGACATCGGGAAGTGAGAGGCTACGTGCATGACATGGGGGCTGCCATGCTCCACGGAGTCAGTGGTCATGCCGGCCTGTTTTCTAATGTGGGCGACCTCATCAAGCTATTCCAGATGTTGCTCAACGGAGGGTACTATGGCGGCACACAGTATCTAAAGGAGTCGACCATACGAGAGTTTACCACACGTCATCCGCGATCGCGCAGGCGAGGTATTGGCTTTGATATGAAGGATCTACGGTCACACAGCTCGAGGAATATTTCCAGCTATGCCAGTGAAGACACCTATGGGCATTTTGGTTTTACCGGGACATGTGTATGGGTCGATCCCGTCTATGATCTGATCTATATCTTTCTTACGAATCGGACCTACCCGACGATGGACAACAATCTGTTGCAAAAGGAGGACTACCGTGCCAAGATCCAGTCAGCGATCTACCGGTCCTTCCTCCCCAATTTCACGCAGAGCCAACCATGAACCTGGCTCACACCGTCGCCCGCAGGTACCTATTCTCGCACAAGGGGACCCACTTCATCAACATCATCTCGGGTGTTACCATTCTTGGTCTGTCCATTGGATCGGCAGCGCTGATCCTGGTACTATCAGTTTTCAACGGCTTTGAGGCATTGATAGCCAGCATGATTAACTCGTTTAATCCGGATCTAAAGGTTGTGCCGGTCCAGGGAAAGTACTTTACTGAGGATGCTGAGCAAGTGAAGGAGATTGCGGCATTGCCCGGGGTGGCAGCGGTAGCAAAAACGATTTCAGAAACGGCCGTCTTTGAATATGATGTCAACAACAATCCGGGCACGGTCAAAGGGGTCGATGCCAACTATACGCTGGTCAATAGCCTCGACTCGGCCATCATCGAGGGCCAATTTATGATCGAGGACGAAGAGATGCCTTATGCCGTCCTGGGAGCCGGGATGGCTAGAAACCTCTCGGTCGACGTGCTCAACGTGTTTCATCACCTTAGTGTGTTGATGCCCGACCGGCAGCCAGGAAGAAATGCCTCGCGACCCTACAAGACCAAGGTGGTACGACCTGCCGGCGTGTTCTCGATCCAGCAGGATCTGGACAATGAATTTGTCTTGGTGCCACTGGATCTGGCCCAGTCTCTATTGGATCGAGTGGGGGAACTGTCGGCCCTTGAAATCAAGGTGACGGAAGTATCCCAGGTAGAAACGGTCGAGCGGAGACTACAAGAACTGATGGGCGATTCATTTGACGTATTAAATCGATATGAGCAGGACGAGGAATTCATGAAGCTCATGAACATCGAAAAATGGATGGCATTTGCCATCGCCAGTCTAATGATCGTACTGATCGCCTTCAATCTGGTGGGATGTCTATGGATGGTCGTATTGGACAAAAAGAAGGACGTGGCCATCTTAAAGGCGATGGGCAGCACCTCTACTTTCATCAAGCGCGTCTTTCTGCATCTGGGCCTCTACTACACGCTGAGCGGTCTGGGGCTGGGGCTGGTACTGGGGTTGCTGATATATGTACTGCAGAAGCAGTTTGGCATCGTCACTATACCGCAGGGATTTGTCGTCGACACCTATCCGATCATGATGCAGGTGACCGATGTTTTGGTGGTCTGCGTGACGGTCCTTGCCATCGGTCTGGTGGCTTCGTTGCCGGCCGCTCATCAGGCTAGTAAACTGGACACTGCCATCCGCCAGAATTAAGGCCAGATTCCATACATTTGCATCGTTTATGAGGGAGCAGTGGCAATTGGACTTTGAGTGGCTGAGAGTACAGCACTTGGTCAAGGATCTGATGAAGAGAGACAAGCTGCCAGACCTTCAGGCCATGCTCTTCATGATTGGCATGCAGGAATTGGGGTTGCTGCAGCGGGGCTTCAGCAAAGAAGAAAAGCAGGATCTGATGCACATCGCTGTATGCAAACTCTTGAGCACAGAGGGCTACTTCCGTTTTAAGGGCCATGACCAAGATGGCTGGCCTCACTATGAGCAACTTAGATCCCTAAAGAAGCAAAGCGTATCGGACCAAGAAGCACTCTTGAAGGAAAAGGTGGTGCAATACTTTGATGCCATGGATTTATAAACTGGACGTTCTTAACCTAAATACACATTGATGAAGAACTGGATATTGCTGTTGGCCATTTTTCTGCTGGTTGGCTGCCAATCGGGCGAGAAATATGTGATGATAGAGACGGATCTGGGAGATATGAAGGTGATGCTGTACAATTCGACGCCAAACCACCGCGACAACTTTATCAAGCTCGCCAAGGAGGGTTTCTATGATGATCTGCTCTTCCACCGCGTGATTCAGGGCTTCATGATCCAAGGAGGCGATCCCGACTCAAAGAATGCCGATGCAAATGCTATGCTGGGACAGGGCGGTCCGGGATACCAGGTCGATGCGGAGATTGGTGCGTATCATTTTAAAGGTGCGCTGTCTGCAGCCCGCTTGCCGGATGGAGTTAATCCGGAGCGAAAGTCATCGGGGTCACAGTTTTTTATCGTCCAAGGTTACCGGGTGCAAGAGGAGGAGCTGCAGCGATGGACCGATCAAAAGGGCATACAGTACACACCGGAGCAGCGAAAGCTCTACCGCGAGGTGGGGGGCTACCCCTTTCTTGATGGAGAGTATACGGTCTTTGGCGAAGTAGTGGAGGGTCTGGAGGTGATCGACAAGATCGCTGCCGTGCGGATAGGCGCGGCTGACCGACCCGTGGATGATCTACGCATGAAGGTAAGGGTACTTTAGATCAAGAACGGCACTCGATACTCCGCACATCCACTGAATGAAGAAATCAACCATGAGAACGCTCCTTTTGGTCTGTGGGATATTTTTGGCCGCTTGCAACCGACCGGTATCGAGCTTCATCACCAGTCAGGATCGACTGGAGGCCCCCGCGACCGTGGAATTTGTCAACCAGTCCGAGAAGGCGGAGACCTTCGCCTGGGACTTTGGAGATGGACAGACCTCTGAGGACCTGAATGCCACCCATCGCTATCACAAATCCGGCCAATACACGGTCACGCTGCAGGCGATCAGAGGCAAGAAGAGGCGAAGCTCAGAACAGATGATTACGATCGACCCTCCCTCCGAGACACTCGTGGAGATCCAGACGGTCCATGGCAATATGCTGGTGCGGCTGTACGACGAAACCCCACTACACAAGGAAAATTTTCTAAAGCTGGCCGAAGAGGGTTTCTATGACAACCTCATCTTTCACCGGGTGATCGCCGGCTTTATGATCCAAGGGGGCGATCCGCAATCACGCGGTGCCGCCCAGGGCCAGCGACTGGGTGCGGGCGGGCCAGGATATCAGATTCCTGCCGAAATCAAAGAGGGTTTGGTACACAAGAAAGGAGCGCTGGCGGCGGCCAGAACCGGTGATGCTGTCAACCCCGAAAAGAAGTCATCCGGATCACAGTTCTTCATCGTGCAGGGACAGCCGGCAGACGAAAACCAGCTCAAGATGTTTGAGCGACGCAAAGGCATCGAGTACAGCGAAGAGCAGCGAAAAATATATTTGGAGCAAGGGGGCACTCCCTTTCTAGACATGGAGTATACGGTATTTGGCGAGGTCATACACGGTCTGGAGATCGTTGATAAGATTGCTGCCATGGAGACGGACGGCGGAGATCGCCCTACAGAGGATGTATCCATGAAGATGCTCATCATTAAGTAAAGCACTAACAAACGTACATGGCCAAAAGAAGGGAGTATCTGGGTTTTGATGTCGGAGGCACCGGTATCAAAGCCGCCATTATTGATACGGTCAAGGGCCGGCTGCTCACGGAGAAGATGCGCGTACTCACCCCGCAGCCATCAGATCCCAAGGCAGTGTCCAAGACCATCTTGCAAATGCTGAAGGATATCCAATATAAAGGTCCGGTGGGGTGTGGATTTCCTTCGATCATCCATCACGGCGTCGCCAAATCGGCGGCCAACATTGACAAGAGCTGGATCAATGTGGACATCCAAAGCCTGCTGACCAAAGTGACCGGTCAGCCCTTCTACGTCGCCAACGACGCGGATGTGGCCGGGCTGGCGGAAGTCAAATTTGGTAAAGCTGACATCAGCGGCACGGTCATCGTCCTGACCATCGGTACAGGCATCGGATCTGGTATGTTTCTGGATGGAAAGCTGGTGCCCAATACAGAATTGGGACATCTCTACTACAAGGATAGCATCTACGAGCACTATGTGTCCAATCGGACACGCAAGGTGCAAAACCTCTCCTGGGACGAGTGGGCGATCCGTTTCAACGGCTATCTCCATCATGTGGAGACCTTATTTTCCCCAGACTTGTTTGTCCTGGGTGGTGGAGCGAGCAAGAAGTTTGAGCGATACCAGCATCATCTGACGGTCTCCACCAAGGTTGTGCCGGCACAGTACCAAAATGATGCGGGTGTGCTTGGCGCCGCTATGTACGCCGAATCCTGTCAATAAACACGCCTTTTTCTCACTGGGAATCAACTTAGATCAGGGGTGCCCCATTCGATATCAGGGTCCGTCTGAGTGACCACGCGATCGTCCTCCGAGCGGATTACAACTTGCTCTCCCGTCAAACGCTCTGTCGATTCAGCCTTACCCATTTAATAGGACCGGTGCTCGCTATCGTTGAGCGTGCATACGCGTAGCGATCGCAAAGAGGGAAAAGAGCCTAGTAGTCGAGCTTCGCATTAAATCTTGTGGTCAATTCTAAAGTCTCATGCGGAAGCTCTACTAGAAAAACCGTGCTGTGTCTCTCTACAGGGTCTCCGCCAGGCAGTAGTTGATCAACTGATGGACAGGTATGTTGTCCTTGAGTGTCGGAAGGATCTCAAAGATGAGCTCAGACATGTCGATGTCCTCCATCAGCGCCTGACGCAGTGCTTCCAGTCCTTCTCGATCATCTCCACGGGCCAGCAAGCATGCTGCTTTGCAGTATAGCAGCTCCGTGCCGACGGCGTTGAACTCAGCTTCCTCGACCACGTCGATGGCTTTGTCGTACTCGCCGATATGTAGGAGAAAGGCCGTATGGTCTTTCCAAATCTCACATTGCTCAGGACCGATCTCTGTCGCTTTCAGGAAGTAATAGTGTGCCTTGGCAAACTCTCCGATCTTAGCAAATGCCTTCGCCAGATTGTTGAAGTATTCCTCTCGTCGATCCTCGATCTCAATCGCCTTAAAGTATGCGTTGATGGCACTTACCCAGCGATCTTCTCTCGCATGACAAAGTCCGAGAAAAAAGTAGACCTCATCATTGTACGGATCGAGCTTGGACGCTTTGTTGAAGTAGTCTTGGGCCATGCCGTACTTCCTCTGCTGCATATAGCACTCGCCTATATTGGCCAGCAGGTCACTGTCAGGGCCAAACATATCCAGTGCTTCGAGATAAAAGCCCAGGGCTTTGTGATACTCGCAGGTCTGAAAGCAGAGATCCGCACACTCTCGATAGCCCAGTTCAAAATCCTCGTTGATGATGAACGAGTACTCATACGCTTCTACGGCACGCTCGTACTCTCCCATGCAGGAATAAGCGTGTCCCAGATTGTACCAGGCTAGATATGAATAGGGATTTTCGTCAATGATCGTGGTGTGAAAATCGATACTTTCTTGGTACTTCTTAGTGAGCTCGGTGCAAACCCAGACACGTTCCAATGCTTCTTCGTTGTTGGCATCGCAGTTGAGAGATTCTTTGAGACTCTCAAACATCTTGTCGTATTCCTTGAGACACTCGAATACTTGGGCCTCGCTCAAGAAGATGCTACTCAGATCTTCCGGATTAGCCTTCTCCTTCATGGTGCCGATCAGTGCCAGCGCATCGCTGTACTGACCCAATGAGCTGAGTATTTTTGCTCTTAGGAGATGAATATCTAATTCTGCAGGTGCAAAAATCTGAGCCTTGTCCAGGATAGACATGGCTTGCTCTGAGTTTCGAGTGGCAAGGAACAGTTGCGCCTTCTTGATATGAAAATCCGCCGAGAAGCCATACTGTACAAGGGCGTGGTCAGCGACCTCGATAGCCTTCTCAAAAAGGAACTCCTTCTCATAGTAGTTGATCAACTTCAAGAAGTCCTGTTCTTCCAAAAAGCTCACATTCCCTTCCTGAGACATAGTCTCAAATTCATTCACCAATAGGATCAGTGAATGGTCTTGATCGGAATTGTATTTCATGTTACAAAGGGGGATTTAGCTTTACGCCATAAAATAAGCAAATAATCAGTATAGACAGTATACAAATCCGCCTGTTTTTCGGCACTCCCGAGCAGAATTGTAATTGAATTAGAATTAATCCTAATAAGAGTAAGTTACAGTGTTACAATACCTTAAATATTATAACTTCTTTAAAGTGTATGACTTAGTGTCTTTAACTTATTCTAAGACATGAAGAAATATATAACGGCAATTCGTCAGGCCTAGAAGTGTTAAAATTAGGTCCTGAAAGAGTGGTATTAAGGCGGGCGGCAATGTGACTCTGGTGCGACTTCAGATCAGCCTTCCGGATGAGGCTGGAACCACACCCCATGGACCTGCCAGACATAGCGACCGGCCTCTAATAAGAATCCGGCAGCTCCTGCCTGGGCATGAGGCGGACTGCCGGTGTATGATGATCGCCCTTGAGATCGATCTAATTGGTCTTTTTCCTTCGCTGCTTCATCAGCTGCAGCAGGCGCTCTTTAAACTGGCGTTCGGCAGCAAAGAAGCGCAGAATCTTCTTGGCGCTGAGCACCGGACGAAGATCGTTGGTAAACCGGAGCTTAAGTTCGTGCTCCTGCTGCTCCAAGGCCATCTGAAGCTCGAGATATTCGACGGCGTCGACCTCATCCATATCGAGGATACTCTTGGTGGGAGCCCGCTGGGCTTTGATCTCACGCTCGCTCTCCCTAAAGGCATTGTAGATTGGCCAGAAGGCCTGCGCCTCTTGGGGGGTGAGTTGCACCTTCTCCGTGATGAATGCAATTCTTTGCGTTTCTATGCGCTCCTCCAGGGGCCTTCGAAAGCCATCGTTCTGGGCCTGCGCCCATAGCAGGCTGCAGCAAAGGAGTACGGGTATCAGCTTGAGTCTTTTTTTCATTTTGAATAGCATCTAAAGTAGGTTACAGAATGATCGATCTCACAAAATGTCTTGCAGGGTCTCGATATCTACGTCTTCAAGCAGATCCTCCAGATAAGGATCGACATCATCGGCACTGATTATCTCTCCCAGGAGGTCGAGCTCTCCGCCGTCGTACAGATCGATCGCCTCAAAATCGTCCAAGTTTTGGCTCACGTACTGCAGGATCTCGTCGCTGCTAAAGTCGGCAGCCATCCACGCATCCTCGGTCCCGGACGGCCAGAACACAAATGCGCCAATCGCCAGCAATACCGTGGCCAGGGCCAGGGCCGGCCGCGGAGACCAAAGGGCGATGAGCCAACGCTCCAGGACCGGCCATACCCGCTGTTGCACCTGGCTCTCTTCCCCCTCCCGCAGGCGGTCTAGCACTTGGTCCGGCAACGTCTTAAAGTAGTTGTGTGGGACCACAAAAGGATTCTCCTCCTTCAGCCCTTGCAGGAAATCAGGTGTGTCCTCCTCGTTTCTTGGTCTATGATCTTGCATAGCATCTCTTTTTACACTTGCACATTCTTGAAGTAGTGTTCGAGCTTTTTCACCGCGTGATGATAGCTGGCCTTTAGTGCTCCCACGGACGTTCGCAAGGCCTCCGAGATCTCTTGATAGGGCATCTCGTCAAAGTAGCGCATATTAAACACCAGGCGTTGCTTATCTGGCAGCGTGGCCAGGGCGGTAAAGAGTAGTCGCTGGGCGTCGGTGCCGTCAAAGTACTCATCTGCCTGCAGTCGCGATGCCGTGTCCAGACCCTCTTGCTCCAACGATGAAGTAGCGTTCCGCTTCTTTCGATTGACGTAAGTGATCGCTTCGTTACTGGCAATCTTGTATATCCAGGTATACAGCTTGGCATGGCCTCTAAACCGATCGATACTGCGGTACACCTTGATAAAGGTATTTTGCACGATATCGTTGGCATCGTCATGGTCCATGACAAACTTTCTGACATGCCAATACACCCGCTCTTGGTACTTGCCCATCAACTCTCTAAAGCCCTGCTCGCGTGTCTCCGAGTCCCGCATCAATCCCAGCAACCTGTCATCCTGCTCGTCGATCACGAAATAGGGTTTTTGTTTTGATACATTGCTATGACCATCCTACGTGACAAAGGTTTAACCGCCATTCACACTTTTCTGTGGTAGGCCAAACCACAACCATACCTGTTTTTCTATATTTAGTCACATCCCGATACAATATGATGCGCTACTTGAGTAAGATCGCACTGTGGCTGTGGGGCTTTAAGATCGTGGGCGACGCAGGAAATAAGATACCAAAAAAGGTGTTTGCCGTTGCACCGCACACCTCGGCGTGGGACTTCCCCTTGGGGCTGTTGGTACGGAGTGCCGCTGGCATGAAGGTATCTTTTGTGGGTAAGGACAGTCTCTTCAAGCCGCCTTTTGGCTTCATCTTCCGATGGCTGGGTGGCTATCCAGTGGATCGCAGCAAGAGCACCAACTTCGTACAGGCAGCGGTCCGGATCTTTCGCGAAAAGGATCGTTTTGCTTTGGTGCTGGCCCCGGAGGGCACACGGAAAAAGGTGACACGATTGAAAACCGGCTTCTACTATATCGCTCAGCAGGCGGAGGTGCCGATCATCCTGATCCAGTTTGATTTTGCCCGACGCCAGGTCGTCTTTTCCGATCCCCTTTATCCGACAGATATGGATATGGACATGGCAAAAATTAATCGTTTCTTCGCCGGCGTGCGAGGGTTCAAGCCTGAGTTAAGTTTCGATCCAAAATAATCCAAGCAGCGCTTCATGTATAGGAAAGAAGAGGAGAGAAATCTCTTTGCCAAAACCAGGGATGTACTAGATCCGCAGCATGCCATGCCTTCCTGGGAGGAGGAGCTGACACTGATCAGGCAATTGGTGCGGTACCACGAATGGAAATATTACGTGCAAAATGATCCGGTGATCGCCGACTATGACTATGATTTGCTTTTCAAGAAGCTGGAGTCAATCGAGGCAGCGCATCCGGAGGCGATCACGCCCGATTCGCCCACCCAGCGCGTATCATCCGATCTGACCAGCGACTTTCCCACGGCCAAGCACCTGACACCCATGTTGTCGTTGGCCAACTCGTACAACGCCGAAGATCTAAGGGACTTTGACACATCCGTGCGAAAACTGTTGCACATTGAGGGCGACATCGCCTATGCGGTCGAACCCAAATTTGACGGAGGCAGTATCTCGTTGATCTACGAAGATGACCTCCTCGCCCGGGCGGCCACCCGAGGCAATGGTCAGCAAGGGGATGAGATGACTGCAAATGCTAAGACCATTCGCTCGATCCCATTGCGAGCCGACTTTTCTCGGCAACATATCCGGCGGATTGAGGTGCGAGGCGAGGCCATCATCCCCAAGGCCTCCTTTGACGAGATCAATGAAAAACGGGCTGAAGCAGGACTGCCCTTATTTGCCAATGCGCGAAACGCCGCTACGGGTGGTCTGCGTATGAAGGATCCCAATGATACCGCCAGACGCGGTATCGAAGCATTTGTCTACCAGATATCGCACATCGATCACGTGGATGGGCTGGAGAGTGAAGGACTCACCACGCAATGGGAGCGCATGAACTACCTGCAAGGGTTGGGCTTCAAAGTGCCGGGCCCTGCTCGCAAGAAGTGCAACAACATTGAGGAGGTCATTGCCTTCTGTGAGGATTGGGAACGCCGAAGGGACACCTATCCCTACGAGATCGACGGCATGGTCGTCAAAGTCAACCGGCTCGACTACCAGCAAGTCGTCGGCTCCACCAGTCATCACCCCCGTTGGGCCATTGCTTTTAAGTTTAAGGCTAAGCAAGCGACCACCCAACTGCTCAGCATCGAGTATCAAGTAGGCAAAATCGGATCGATCACCCCCGTCGCCAAACTCGAGCCGGTGCAACTGGCGGGTGTCACGGTATCGTCCGTGTCTCTGCACAACGAAGACTTCATCACAGGTAAGGATCTGCGACTGGGTGACCAAGTCGTGGTCGAGCGAGCCGGTGATGTGATTCCCCACATCGTCAAGGCACTCCCGGACCTCCGCGACGGTTCCGAGCAGATTATCCACTTTCCCCGCACCTGTCCCATCAACACCGAGGAAGAAATCACCCTGGTGCGCGAGGATGACGAATCCGCCTGGCGCTGTCCCACTTGCAGCTGCGGAGCACAGGACCTGCAGCGCATGATCTTTCATGTCTCCAAAGTAGCGATGAACATTGATGGATTTGGACGGTCCATGGTCGAGCGCTTTTACGAACTGGGGTGGCTGCGCACGCTGGCCGATATCTATCGCCTCGACTACAGCCAGATCGCCGCGCTCGAGGGATTTGGCGAAAAGTCGGCGGCAAAGCTGCAACAGTCCATAGATCGCGCCAAGAAGAACCCGATCAAGCGACTGCTACATAGCCTGAGTATCCATCACCTGGGTAAAAAGGCCTCTCAGATACTGGCTGAAAGGATAGGGCACGTGCTGGAACTGGCCCAATGGACGGAGGAGGACTACACGGAGATCAAAGACATCGGGCCTGTGTTGGCCCAAAACATGGTGCGATTCTTTGCTGATGAAAGCCATGTTCGTCTTTTGCAAGAGTTGGAGACCCTAGGTGTCAATCTGCGACAGACGGAAGAGGATCGTCCGATCGAGATCACGTCGGATGCTCCCTTGGCAGGCAAAACCATCCTGTTTACAGGCACGCTGACCCACCTGAGCCGTAAAGAAGCCCAGGGCTTGGCTGCCAAACATGGGGCAAAGAACATCAGTGCGGTCAGCTCCAACCTGGACATCCTGGTGGTGGGCGAAAAGGCGGGCTCAAAGCTACGGAAGGCCGAGGCCCTTGGCACCGTTCAGATCTTGAGCGAGGAGGCCTTTCTGCAAATGCTGCCCGACGAGCCGAGCCTGTAGCGGACTGCTTGAAAGGAAATACCTGACCACATATCCCGCGTGACTAAACCGTACTTTTAAAGCCATGGGGCAATCCGGACGATGGACCATCGGCACGCGTCATGTCATCACCTATGGCGGACTCATGCTCCTGTCCACTTGCATGGCGTGGCTACCTGGCTGCCGGCCGGCGCCAAAAACGGACCTGTCCGAAGTACAGCAAGACCCGATCCGACCACCCAAGCCAGTCGATACAGCAGTGTGGCAGCCAGCAGATACCCTGCCTTCGGATTGGGTCGACCTGATCGCCTTGGATTCCACCATTCAGATGAGTCTCAAGTATGCTACCGTCGACAACTTTGTGGAAGAGCAGATGTACCCTTGCCAGCGGTGTCTACTCCGACCCGAGGTGGCCCAAGCCCTGCTCGGCGTGCAGATCAAACTGCGCGCCATGCGTCTGGGCTTGAAGGTCTTTGATTGCTATCGGCCGCATTCCATCCAGCAGCGCCTCTGGGACAAGGTGCCGGATGCTACCTACGTCACGCCACCTGACAAGGGGAGCATGCACAATCGGGGTGCCGCCGTCGACCTCACCTTGGTCACGCCGGCCGGCGATGAGCTGGACATGGGTACCGCATTTGACCATTTTGGTCCGAAGGCACATCACACCTACCTCGATCTGGATCCGCAGGTACTGGCCAATCGACAGCTACTCAAAGAGCAGATGGCAGCGGGGGGCTTCGGACACATCCGTACCGAATGGTGGCACTACTCTTATCGGTCAAAGACCTACGAGATCGCTGACTATCGATGGTCCTGCCCGGGCGTTTGGACGCCGGTTGAAGAGCTTTGGACCGATCGCTAGCCGGTTTGGTCTTAGATCCGATCATCGCCGAAAACAAAATGTGTCTCTGTCCGTTCTCCTAAATGCGTCTTGGAGCAGTGCCACAGGCAATGCGGTTCTCCCTTTGCGCCACTGGACATGAAGATCCTCGAGCAGCACATATTGGCACCCCCCAATAAGGGAGGGGAGTCGGGCTGCACGACGCGCTGTCACCAACTGCAGGCCAGGTTGGGACATTCGTGCGGCAGGATCGAGGTGTATTTGTTAATTTTGGCCGACCTAAACAACAGGTTCCCTAGTATTTAACGTATGTCGACAATCGAATCTACTTACAAGACGGATGTAGAAGCCGTCGATGCACTGGCACAGGCCTACAAAGATCTACGAGCTGAAATAGCCAAAGTGATCGTAGGTCAAGATGAGGTGGTACAGTCCGTCCTGATTTCACTCTTTAGCAATGGTCACAGCCTCCTGGTAGGGGTACCCGGCTTAGCCAAAACGCTGCTGGTCAGCACTATTGCAGACGTTTTGGATTTGGACTTCAAGCGCATTCAGTTTACGCCTGATCTGATGCCCTCGGACATCACGGGCTCTGAGATCCTGGACGAAGACCGGCATTTCAAGTTTAATCATGGGCCACTATTCTCCAACATTGTGTTGGCAGATGAGATCAACCGGACACCCCCGAAGACGCAGGCGGCCCTGCTGGAGGCCATGCAAGAGCGCAGTGTCACCGTCTCTGGGCATCGGCACTTGCTGCCCCAGCCTTTCTTTGTGCTGGCCACACAAAACCCCATCGAGCAAGAAGGAACCTATCCCCTGCCGGAAGCGCAGTTGGATCGCTTCATGTTTAATATCCCCTTGACTTACCCGAGCTACGAGGAGGAGATCAAAGTCGTCAAGGAAACCACTTCGAGCTACCAGCCCGACCTGGGTCATATCCTGGGTGCTGATCAGATTCAGTTTTTCCAGGCCCTGGTCCGCAAGATCCCGATCGCAGACAAGGTGCTGGAGTACGCCGTGGAGTTGGCAAATAAGACGCGACCGCACTCCAAGATGGCTCCCGACATCGTGAAACAGTTTATCACCTGGGGAGCCGGACCGAGGGCCTCGCAATACCTGGTCCTGGGGGCCAAATGCCATGCAGCCATCCGGGGCAAGTACTCTCCGGATATTGAGGATATCCAGGCGATCGCCAAGTACGTATTGAGGCACCGCATCGTCCGCAACTATAAGGCAGAGGCCGAGGGTGTCTCCGAAGATCAGATCGTCCAAAAACTTTTCTGATCCCGCCAAGGGGGAAAAATCTAGTGGACTTTCTCCCCCAAATCACCCGGGGATAGACCGATCGTCACGGCGGGTTATCCGTTGTGCAGACGAACCTCTATCTTTGTTGGACAGCAAGGGTCGTTCTTGCAGAAATGCACCATTAATGAACTTTCAGTCATCTTCCCAACAGGAAGGATAAATTATGATGTATATCACGCAGCGGGCACTTTGGGTAGTAATTTTGGTGAGCAGCCTCTTGGGTTGCACGGAGGAAGCGCGCAAGAGATTGGAACCCACCCCGATTGCCGTTGGCTCGCTCAATCAACTGGCAGTCATCGCCGACGAATCTATGTGGAAGGGACCCGTAGGCGACAGCCTGGACTTTTATTTTGCTTCCGCTTATCCCATTCTCCCACAGCCGGAGCCCCTCTTTGACTTGAAGCACTTCTCACCGGCTATGCTCAGTGAAGAATCCACCCGCAAGGAGTTGAAGGTCTATCTCCTGCTTTCCGACCTGTCCAATGATGACTCACCCACTACACAGATGGTCAAACAAGATCTGGGCAGTGAGAAAGTACGCCGGGCTCGTGAGGACGGCAGCTTCTGTACGTCGATCGGCCGTGATCGATGGGCCAAGGATCAGCTCCTCATCTATCTGTTCACCTTTGGTGAGGACAAGTTGATGACAGAAGTGGTAGATCGCTTTCCCAGTATTGCGAAGGCCGTCCAGGATCACTACTATGATCAAATCGATGCCACCACCTATCTCGGTGGCACCAATGCAGGTGCTGTCAACACTATTCAGGAGACGATTGGTTGCTATCTCAATGTACCTGCCGGGTACCGAGTGAATGCCCAAGAAGAAAACCTCGTCTGGTTGATGCACCAAACCGATCTGGCCTCCTCCAATCTGCTGCTGCATCGCCTGCCGTACGAGTCTCAAGATCAATTTAATAAGGAGAATATCGTGGCCCTTCGCAACGAACTGGGCAAGATCGTGACCAGCAGCCTGGACAACACTTATATGCGCACCAACACCGAGGATCTGCCTACCATTTTGCAGTCGACGCAACTGGATGATGCCTTCGCCGTCGAGATGCGCGGCATCTGGGAAATGGAGGGCGATTTCCTGGCGGGTCCTTACATCTCTTACCTGGTACATGACCAGGCCAATGATCAATTGGTATTTGCCGAGGGATTTGTGCTGGCACCCGGAGAAAAGAAGCGCAACCGCATGCTGTATCTCAAGCACATCCTACAATCACTCAGTCTGACCAAGCGGACTAACTAGATCGCAAAACCATTGTCTACCGACCCTCTCGCGGGGATGCGAGAACCAATTTGCTATCTTGGATGTGCTAGTTGCTTCTTTCGTGATCCCAACAGTGCCCACATCCTGTAAACTGCTCGCTTACATCGTCCTGCTGTCGGTGGGCATTGTCCATACCCTCTCTGCTCAGTTGACCTATCAAGTCACTGATATCACGGACCAAGAAGACTGCTTTTGCCAGCCAGCTTGCCATCATAATTCGCCCTTCGCCATTAAGAGAGGTAAGATTCATCTCTTGTCTGGTGCTGATAGCGTACCTGTTATTGAGGACTCACTGAAGCGGTATCGCCGAATCTATCAGGTGGACCGTCTGGGAGAAAGAGACGACTATCTATTATGGGTTTTCGGCCAGCCCTGGTACGCTGAAGTATGGCTTTGGAAAGGCTCTGAGGGCCAGGCGTACATGGTGGAGGACAGCGTCATTATCGATACGAGCAAGTTCAAGATTCCGATCGAGGAGGTTGCGGGAAAAAGCCTAATACCGATCCATATCAGGGACCTAAGTGACCGGATTTGGTACTATGATCATGCCAGTGGTGAGCTCCAACAATTGCCCTTCGCAAATGAGAGACGATTCACCGTAGATAAGATCTTTAAACTGGAGGATCGACTAGTGGTGGCAGTGCGAGGTCGCCAGGAATATCGACTTCATACCTTTGATACATCCGCTCGATTCGAAGAGGTACATGAGTTGTGGTCGGGGCACTCGAGCTTTGATGGTGCCGTCCTACATAACGTTCTTTATTTCAAGTCTTTTGGCGACGATTCGGAACTATATCGCACAGACGGAACCAAGGAAGGGACCTCCCTCGCCGTGGAGCTAAACTTAGACGGATCTTCAAACCCTTCTGATCTGACGGTCTATGAAGGACAGCTTTTTTTTGCTGCCACGGATGGATCCACCGGACGGGAGTTGTGGGTATCAGAAGGAACGCCCGCGAGTACCCATCAGGTGGCTGATCTAGACCCTGGCCCAGGCAGTTCGTCCCCCGATCACCTGGTCAATCAGGGCGAGTACCTCTTTTTTACCGCATCCATCGAAGGCATTGGCACCACCGTATGGCGTTCGCAGGGCACTTCCGAGTCAACCGGTCAAATCGGACGGGAGAGCTTCCACGAGATTCGCCAGCTCATTCCACTCAGAGACATTGTCATCATCGATGTGGACCGGGGGACATCGGAGGAGCAATTGTGGTACACCGATGGACAACAGATTGAGCGTATTGAGATCGAGCCTGCATCACGGGGATCCCTTCTCTATCCATTTTTCGTGGCACCTGAGGGACTCTGCCTAGAGAGATGGACGAGCGGCTTGGAGCGCTTCAAGATCACCTTCGACCGTACGCATCGGATTGGCGGACGAGTCTTTTGGGACGCAAATGGCAATCGAGCACTGGATGACAACGAATATGGGCTTGCACGCATGCCGCTGAGGTACCTTCCGAATGGTGCCTATACCTTCACTGATGACGAGGGTAACTTCTATGTAACCACCAACGATTCTTCGCTGATCATACTGCCCCAGCTTGGTGACTGCTACGCCAGTATACTGGGCGACTCCATCGTGTGGGAACCGGGCATGCAAGAGCAGCTTGATATACCCCTCACCAAAGTCGCAGCGTCAGAGTCGCAAGCGGTGCTCAGACTCTCTTCGGCGCCGACGCGCTGTGGCTTTACCGTACCCTTTTGGTTGACACTGGCTAATACCGGTTGTCGTGACCTAGCGGGAGACGTGGGATTGGTATTGGATCCCCGAAGCACCCTTCGTGCCGCCACTCCGGCTCCCAAGTCAGTACATGGAGACACCCTGCTTTGGGCTATCGACTCACTAAGAGAACGTTCAAATATGGTGGTTCTCCTGCAGTTTGAAATGGCGGGAGAAGAACACGATCAAGCGTTGCTCCACTTTGCCAGTTTTGCCAGCACTCCGGATCAGCAGACGGTAGCCAGGCACAACTATCAGACGCGCCTAACCTGTGCCATTGATCCCAATGATAAGCTAGCATATCCGATTAGGGAAGATCCTGAGAATCGACGATACATCATTCCGCAGGATACGCTCGACTATACGATTCGGTTTCAGAATACAGGATCTGACACGGCGTTCAATGTGACGGTGATCGACAGCTTATCTCCCCATCTTGATTGGGGCAGCCTACACAATCTCTCAGGCAGTCACCCCTTTGATGTGCACGTCGACTCCAATGGAGTCATCACATTTACCTTTCGCAATATTCTGTTGCCCGACAGCATAACCAACGAAGGACAAAGTCACGGGCACGTTTCGTTTTCGATTCTACTCCAAGAGGACCTTGAGGATGACCAGGAGATACCCAACACTGCGGCCATATATTTCGATTTCAACATGCCTGTCATCACCAACACCGTGCGCAATACATTTGTCACATCGCTGGATCAAGATCAGGATGGTACTCCCTTTTGGTTCGACTGCGACGACCTAGACCCCACCATTCATCCAGATGCTGAGGACATAGCTGGCAACGGCATTGATGAGAACTGTGATGGCGTAGACGAGGTTCTGACCAATAACCCTGGGTCTGCGATCAAGCACCTGAGGATCTACCCGAATCCGGCGTCTGATTGGATCTATCTACGGCAGTCCAGAGCAAATCCAAGAACTCTTAAGGTGGACGTGAGGAGCATGCAAGGAAAGTTAATCCAACAACACGACGTAACCCCAGGGGGAAAATTGTTCATAGGACACCTTAGCCCGGGGTCATACATGTTGGTGATCTCATCCAGCAATCGAGCCATGCCCTTTCTGCTGGTGAAGCAGTAGGAGTACCATGGTCCCGATCGCGACCGGCATTAACTCACAAACTCCAAGCTGCGATTGATAAACTTGTTTAGCTCATCGCCCGTGAGCATCTGCTGATTGAGCCGCGCCAGATCGTAGAGATATTTTACGAAGTCTTCCTTCTTCTCATCTCCCCGCATCTTGAGCAGCTTGTCTCCGATCAGCGGATGATTGGAATTGATGATGAGGTTGTGCATGCTGGGCATGTTCATATCGCCCATGCCTTGCAGTCGCTGCATATCCTGCATGCGACGCATAAACTCCGGCTTAGTGATGATCACGGGATGGTCTTCCGGTGTCAAGGCCTTGAGTTGGATGGATGGGCCTTTCTCCGTCAGCGCCTTTTCAAACAGGCTCTTGACCTTATCCTGCTCTTTTTCGGAGAGCACGGATTCTTTCTCCTCCTCCTTCTGTACAAGATTATCAGTCGTATCAGAATCCACCCGTACAAAGACCACCTTCTCCATCTTGTGCTCGAGGTGCTGAATGAAGTGATTGTCGATCAATTGGTCAAACACCAGCACATCGTATCCTCTGGTCTTGGCCGCGTTGATGAAGGCGGCTTGGTCTTTTTGCTCGTTGGCGTAGATCATCACCACCTTGTCGTGCTTGTCGGTCTGCGTATCCTTGACCTTCTCCAGATATTCCTCCAGTGTGAAGTGCTCACCCTCCGTATTCTTTAGCAGGGCAAATTTCTGGGCTCGATCGTAAAACTTGTCGTCGGTGACCATACCATACTTGACGATCGGTGCAATCTCATCCCACTTCTCCGCATAACCCTCCCGATCCTTCTTAAAGAGCGACTGCAGCTTCTCAGCCACCTTTTTGGTGATGTAGGTCGTGATCTTCTTGACATTCTGATCACTCTGCAAGTAGCTGCGGGACACGTTGAGCGGGATATCTGGCGAATCAATCACCCCATGTAGCAGGGTCAAGAACTCCGGTACGATTTCCTTGACCTCATCGGTCACATATACTTGATTGCTGTAGAGCTGAATCTTGTTTTTCTGAATCTCAAACTGTTGGGACAGCTTGGGGAAATACAAGATCCCGGTCAGATTGAAGGGAAAGTCAATGTTCAAATGAATCCAAAAGAGCGGCGCCTGGCTAAACGGGTATAGCTCCTCATAGAAGGCTTTGTAGTCTTCGTCCTTGAGACTCCTGGGAGACTTCTTCCAGGCGGGATCGGTATTGTTAATGATATTGTCGACCTCCGTTTCAAGGGTCTTCATATCCTCGCCCTCGCCCTCATATTCGGTTTCGGTCTTCGTGCCAAAACGAATCGTCACCGGTAGAAAGCGGCAGTACTTCTTCAAGAGCTCCTCAATCCGACTCTCTTCAAGAAACTCTTTGCTCTCCTCGCTCACGTGCAAGATGACATCGGTGCCTCGCGACTTGTTAGTGATGTATTCCAACTCGTATTCAGGTTCTCCATCACATACCCAGCGTACGGCCTTGGCGTTCTTGCGATAAGACTTGGTATGCACTTCGACCTCGTCAGCCACCATGAAGGCTGAGTAGAAGCCCAGTCCAAAATGACCGATGATCGTATTGTCTGCTTTGTACTTGGCGACAAACTCTTCGGCACTGGAAAAGGCTACTTGATTGAGGTATTTCTTCACTTCCTCCTCGGTCATGCCGATACCTTGATCACTGATCGTGATGGTCTTGTTATCCTTGTCGACTTTTACGTCGATGAGGAGATCTCCTACCTCGCTCTTCACCACCCCCTTGTTGACCAGGGTGCGGAGCTTTTGTGATGCGTCTATGGCATTGGAGATTAACTCTCGCAGAAAGATGTCATGATCTGCATATAGAAACTTCTTGATGATGGGAAAAATATTCTGCGACTGAACTGAAATCTGGCCTTTTTCCATGGTCTTCGGCTTGATAATTATGGTTCGAAAATTCGGAATTCGTAGGTCAAATCGCATGCCAGCACGCGGTTGGCTGACAAAATGTCCGATCTCTCCCCCACCGTGCTGGCACACCCAAAGACTGCCCTTCAAAAAAAAATCTCAAAAAGTTGCTCATTTATTAAAAAGGGTGTACATTTGATATGTGATTTTTTTCTAATAAGTATTAGATTGATTTATAGCTCAATAAGAATGCCGTTGAAAATAAATAAAATTTTATCCTCATGAATAAGCAGTTTGGCACTGATTATGCAATGTGTAGGTCAAAGTCAATTTCAAAGAAGAAAACTGTTTAAATAAGGAAATAGAAGCACACGTCAATTATCTCATGGTCTGGACCGGTTCTTACATAGGGGGAAAAGAGCCGGTCTTTTTTTTTGCCCCTATCCGACATACCTACTTCCCTGTGCGCAGACCCTCTGCCCCCACCTCTGAATCGCCGTCCAAGGCCCTTTTTTAGATCAAGAGCAGATCAACTCTCACCGGTTTAGCGACGATCGGGATCGGGACTCTTCCGGATGGGCGGCGGCCCTCACCATTTGACCTACCCCAAGACCCACCTACCGGGCAATTTGCATGATGAGATTCTGCAGTTATCGATCAACGGCCAAAGAGTGGCAAGCAAGGTGCCCTCATTTAGTCGTTGAACACAATTAGACGACTCTCCATGGCAGAGCCTAGCTAGTAGAGCTTCGCATTAAATCTTGTAGCTAATTCTAATGTCTTTGGTCCGCATACTTCGTTGCAAAGCCTCGCCATAGCTAAGGCTATGTCTAGCCACCCACCCGCTTTCGCGGTTCCCTCACTTCTCGCATTGTCATGCTCGACTCTACGAGATCGTTCGGTCATGCCTCGTCTGCGAACAAAATCCTATTAGAATTATTCAACATATCTAATGCGAAACTCTACTAGTATGCTATTGACATTGCCATCACTTATTGACATTGTGATTGACATTGACATCGACCTACCTCTCTGCCGTGGCTAGTTTCTCAAGTTCCTGCTATCTTTGGCGCTATTTTACGATTCAATAGCACTTTTAAGCGGTGACGCATGGACTACCGGTCGTATAAGCGGCTCGATCTACCTGCCATAGACAGGGAAATTCTGGACTTCTGGAGGCAGGCGGACATATTTCACAAGAGCTTGAGCGACAAGCGCGAAGAGACCTATGTCTTCTATGAGGGTCCCCCCTCGGCCAATGGCAAGCCCGGTATTCATCATGTCATGGCTCGCACGGTCAAGGACCTCTTTTGTCGATACCACACCATGCTGGGCAAGAAGGTGCTCCGCAAAGGGGGCTGGGATACCCATGGACTACCTATCGAGCTGGCCGTCGAAAAAGAATTGGGCATCACCAAAGAAGACATTGGTACCAAGATCTCGGTGGACGAGTACAATGCCAAGTGTCGGGAGACCGTGATGCGCTACAAGGACATATGGGACGATCTGACCGTCAAGATGGGCTTTTGGGTCGATCTCGATCATCCCTACATCACCTTTGAAAACGAGTACATCGAGTCCGTGTGGTATCTGATCAAGCGACTCTACGACAAGGGTTTGCTCTACAAGGGATATACGATCCAACCCTACTCTCCGGCCGCTGGTACGGGCCTCAGCACGCATGAACTCAATATGCCGGGGGCCTACCGGGACGTCAAAGACATCTCGGCGGTGGCACAGTTTCAGATCGTCCGGGATGACCGCTCCGAGTTTCTCTTTGATGGCGTGGAGCAAGGTGAGGTCTATTTCTTGGCTTGGACCACCACACCCTGGACCCTGCCCTCCAATACGGCGCTGGCCGTGGGCAGGCAGCTCACATACGTGCGGGTCGCTACATACAACCCGTATACAAAGGAGCCCGTCAATCTCATCCTGGCCGAGGAGCTGCTGAGCTATTGGTTTAAACCGGAACAGGCCGAGGCTGACCTCGCCTCCTTTCAGCCGGAGGACAAGGTCATCCCCTATCAAGTCACCGGTCAATACCAGGGCCGAGATTTTGAACTCATCAACTATCACCAGCTCCTACCTTTTGTCCAGCCGGAGGATGGAGACGCCTTTAAGGTACTGCTGGGCGATTTTGTAACCACCGAAGAGGGCACGGGTATCGTACACATTGCACCCTCCTTTGGTGCGGACGATATGCGTATCAGCAAGCAGTATGGCATCGGTTCGCTCACGCTGGTGGACAGGCAGGGCAAATTTGTGGCAGAAGCGGGTGAGTTTGCCGGACGTTATGTCAAGGACTATACCGACGACCCCGACTATGTCAATGTCGATATCGATATCACGGTCAAACTAAAGAAGGAAAACAAAGCCTTTAACGTACAGAAGTACAGCCACAACTATCCGCACTGCTGGCGCACGGACAAACCCGTCCTCTACTATCCGATGGACAGCTGGTTTGTGCGATCGACAAAATGCAGGGACCGCATGGTCGAACTCAATAAGACCATCAACTGGAAGCCCAGCCACACCGGAGAAAAACGATTTGGTCATTGGCTGGAGAACTTACAGGACTGGAATCTCTCCCGCTCCCGGTTTTGGGGCACGCCCCTACCGATCTGGCGCAATGCAGACGGCACCCAGGAGAAGTGCGTTGGCTCCGTGGCAGAGCTGGCCCGGGAGATTGCGCTCGCCAATGCCAAGCTGGGTTTGGACCAATCCGTGCCCGAGGATCTGCATCGGCCCTATATCGACGAGATCGTGCTATGTACAGATACGGGCGTGGAACTGCGCCGGGAGCTGGACTTGATCGATGTATGGTTTGACAGCGGCTCCATGCCTTATGCCCAATGGCACTATCCCTTTGAAAACGAGGGGACCTTTGAAGCGAATTTTCCGGCAGACTTCATCGCGGAAGGCGTAGATCAGACCCGCGGTTGGTTTTTTACCCTGCATGCCATTGCTGTG
The DNA here is from genome assembly GCA_965223165.1 of Saprospiraceae bacterium. Taxonomy (GTDB): domain Bacteria; phylum Bacteroidota; class Bacteroidia; order Chitinophagales; family Saprospiraceae; genus JABDMH01. The sequence goes on from CBDCVQ010000007.1 coordinate 309,462, forward strand.
ATGGCTTTTGACAGCGTGTCCTTTAAGAATGTGGTGTCCAATGGGTTGGTGCAGGACAAGCAGGGCCGCAAGATGTCCAAGCGCCTGGGCAATACGGTGGAGCCATTTGAGACGATTGCGCAGTACGGCGCGGATGCCACCCGTTGGTATATGATTTCCAATGCACCCCCGTGGGAGAATCTGAAATTTGATCTCGCCGGCATCCAAGAGGTGCAAAGCAAGTTCTTTGGCACGCTCTACAACACCTACTCCTTTTTTGCACTCTACGCCAACATTGATGGCTTTAGACTTTCCGAAGATCCCGTACCGCTCGAGCGCCGTACGGAGATTGATCGGTGGGTACTTTCACTGCTTCAATCGCTTGTGACGGAGGTGAGACAAGACTACTCAGCATACGAGCCTACTGCGGCAGCGCGCAAGATCCAGTCCTTTGTCGATCAACATTTGAGCAATTGGTACGTGCGGCTCTGCCGTCGCCGGTTTTGGAAAGGCCAGTATACCGAGGACAAGATTGCCGCCTACCAGACGCTCTACGAATGTCTGGATACGGTGGCCAAACTTGCCGCCCCCATTGCTCCGTTCTTCGCCGAGTGGCTCTTTAAGAATCTCAATGACGTCACCCAAGCAGACGAGAGCGAATCGGTGCATCTCAGTGCCTTCCCCCAGCCCAAGAAAGCGTGGCAAGATGCAGATCTCGAACAGCGCATGGACTATGCCCAGCGGATTTCCTCGCTGGTCCTGTCGCTGCGCAAGAAGGAGAAACTCCGGGTGCGCCAGCCGCTTAAGCGAATACTCCTCCCCATTCTGGATCCGGCCTTTGCCGAGCAGGTGAAGCGGGTCCAAGATTTGATCCTACTGGAGGTCAATGTCAAGGAGATCGATTTCATCACCGATACCAGCGGTTTGGTCAAGAAAAGCATCAAGCCCAATTTTAAGACCCTGGGCAAACGCTTGGGCAAGCACATGAAGGCAGCGGTGAACGTCATCAAAGAACTGACCCAGGACGATATTGCCGAGATCGAATCCACCGGCACCTTCCTGCTGGAGGTCGAGGGAGAGTCGCACGAGCTGACCCTTGATGACTTTGTGATTGGCTCCGAAGACATCCCGGGCTGGCAGGTGGTCAGTGACGGCCGAATCACCGTCGCGCTCGATATCACGCTGGATGAAGCGCTGCTCGCCGAGGGTATGGCACGCGAGCTGGTCAATCGTATCCAAAATCTGCGAAAACAGAAGGCCTTTGAGGTGACCGATCGGATCCGGGTCATCATCCAGGATCATCCGGCGGTCCTCCCAGCCATTCACCAATTTAAGGACTACATCATGGCGGAGGTGCTGGCCGAAGACATCGAGCTCGGAGAGGCCGCCGACGGGGCGCTCGTCCCCCTCCTGGATGGTGTGGATGTACAGATAGCCATAAGCGTAGCCTAGCAAGCGGACCGAAGACCTTGGCCGGGTATCGTTATGAGGTGATCTTGATGCCCACCCACAGCGCGCCCAAGCAGACCAGCACACTAGCTAGCATGTTTAGCCCAGCAGCGGTCCAGTCTCCCTTTTGCAGAAAGGCAAACGTCTCCGCGGTGAAGGTGGAGAAGGTGCTAAATCCACCACAGAATCCCACCATGAGCAGCAATCGCCATGACTCCTGCAGACCTGAACGCATGCTCCAGCCCAACAGAGCTCCAAGCACAATGCAACTCAGCGTATTGGCCAGTAGGGTTGCCCAGGCAAAGGTCAGATGATAGTGCGTCAGCCCCCTGGCGATGAAGTATCGCACCAGGCTCCCGGCTCCTCCACCCAGAAATACGTAGATCCAGCTCATACCATCAAATTAGGTGACTTGCTTGCGTTTGATTCGCTGCCGATGTCGCAGATACAGTAACAACACTGTCATGAGGGTGGCCAAGGTAAGGATCAGGATGAGGAGTACGAAGGTACCCAAGTGCTGCAACTGGAAAACCACGAGGATAAAAAAGACATTGACCAATATGAGGATACCCGTGGCCTGCATGTGGCTAAGACCGCAGTCGATGATCAGATGGTGAATGTGGTTGCGATCGGCGGACAACGGGGAGCGACCCCGCAAGATCCGGGTCAAAAAGACACGAAATGTGTCAAAGAGGGGCAAGATCAGGATGCCGATGGCCACCGCGGGCACCGCATTGACCGCATACGGTGAGTCTTGCAAGTCGCGATGCAGCTCGATAAACTGCAAGGCCAGGATGGCACAGATCAGGCCGATCAACAATGATCCGGTGTCGCCCATGAATATCTTCGCCGGCGAAAAGTTGTACTTGAGAAAGGCGATGGTTGATCCGGCCAGGGCAAAGGCTACGATCGCCAGCTCCACATGACCGACGAGATAAAACCATGGCCCCAGCACCAGCGCAATGAGGGTGCTGATGCTGCCAGACAACCCATTGATCCCATCAATCAGGTTGAAGGCGTTGATGATCACTAGGATGGTGAAGATGGAAAACGGGATGCTGATAATCTCCGGCAGATCATAAATCCCAAAAATGCCGTAGAGGCTGGTCAATTTGACATTGGACTTGAAGACAACGATGGCTGCGGCTAGGATCTCACCCATGACCTTCTTCCAAGGAGCCATCGGTAGGATATCATCCTTGGCTCCGATCAGGAAGACGATCAAAATGGCGCAGAGAATGTACTGCAGATCGACGAATACATTAAAGGGCGTCCAGAGTACAATGGAGAAGATGACACCGGCAAAAATGGCAATGCCACCAAGCGATGGGGTAGGCCTTACATGAGATTTGCGTTCGTCGGGCTCATCAAAGAGCTTTTTCTTATCCGCCACATTTATGATCGAAGGGATGGCGAAAAAGGTGACCATGAAGGCCGTGATAAAGCTCAGAATGACATCATACATACGATAGCTACTCCTCTAGAATCTCCTTCAGTTTCTCAGCCCAACGCTCGATGTCGTTGCCAATATCCTCAAACAATTCCTCCAGCTCATCGGAGCTTTTCTGCACAAAGTCTTCGATGTCCCGACCGGTCTCCTGCAGCACGTCCTCCACATTGTCACGAATGCGCTGACTCGTGATGTCATCATTGGATAGCTCATTGATCATCCCTTCTCCGTATCGGATACTGTAGTACTTGAGAGACTTCATCCAAAACTGCCGCTTCTCCTTGGTAGAAAGCTCCTCCTCGTGATAGTCATAGCACTCGTCTACGTACGATCGAAAGGTCTCGTCATGCCGCTGCCATCGATCGTCGTCCACCTCCATGTCCAGGCGGTCAATCTTGGTGATGAAGGCATCGTATTTGTCCAGAAAGTTATCCTTGGTGGGACCGCACTTGGCGATCTCACACGCTTGGAGACCGATCAGGAGTAAGCCGATGGACAGCAAGAAAGCCGCATTCTTCATGGTGCTAAAGGTATGGATTAATCCAGATCGGCCTGCCAAATTTGCTCGATTGTTCATCTAGTAGAGTTTCGCATTAAATCTTGTTGCTAATTCTAATGTCTTTGGTCCGCATACTTCGTTGCAAAGCCTCGCCGTAGCCACGGCTATGCCTGTGTTTTGCGCCTCGTCTGCAAACAAAATCCTATTAGAATTATCCAACATATCTAATGCGAAACTCTACTAGTGACGATTTAAAGTTGTGTCGATAAAGACAATTTTATAGCTGGACAAATACCAGCGCAATTTTAGTCGACAAAGGCCGCTTTTTTCGCGAGTGACTACCCCCCAACCCGGTGAAACTCAATCTGTCAGGTTGGCCGACGATTTCTTAACTTTGTACCCCCGCTAACGGAAGATGAAGTCAACTGATACAGGAGCAAAGTCTCGGATCGATCCTTCAAGATTGCCTCGACACGTGGCCATCATTATGGATGGAAATGGCCGTTGGGCAAAGCGACAAAACAAGCCCCGCGTATTTGGTCACCGCAACGGGGTAAAGGCGGTACGAGAGGTGAGTGAGGGCGCGGCTGAGCTGGGAGTCTCCTATCTGACCCTCTATGCTTTCTCTACAGAAAACTGGAGCCGCCCGGCCTTGGAGGTAAGCGCCTTGATGTCGCTGCTGGTGGAGACCATCCGCAAGGAAGTCAAGACGATGATGGATAACAATATCCGGCTAGGTGCCATTGGCGATCTCAAGCAGCTTCCTGCCAAGACCTACGATGCCTTGATGGAGGGTATTGAGATCACCAAAGACAATGACCGCATGACCCTGACCTTAGCGCTCAACTACAGCGCACGGTGGGAAATCGTGGCGGCGGCACAGGCCTTGGCAAAGGATGCCCGGGAGCACAGAATGGATATCTCCTCCCTCGACGCAGACGCCTTTGGCCAGTACCTCACCACCCGGGACCTGCCTGATCCCGAGTTGCTCATCCGTACCAGTGGCGAGAAGCGGATCAGCAACTTCTTGCTGTGGCAGATAGCGTACACGGAGCTGTATTTCTCACCCGTATACTGGCCGGAGTTTACGAGAAATCACCTTTATGAGGCCATCGCAGAGTATCAGAGTCGGGAGCGACGTTTCGGAAAAATCAGCGAACAACTGGCTTGAGCCGCACCGCTCGGCAGTAAGACTTGTCGGGGAGCAGACCAGTGTACAAATAAGAGTAGGTATATGGTGGGCGAAGGACAACTGGTATGGCACGGATCGTACAAATTGCTTTAAGAAAATGTTAACCTGAAAAATTTGCTGCAAGAGTTAACTTTGCCGTTCGTTTGCATGGTACATTTCGACACTCGTATGAGCTACAAATCACTATATAAGAGTCTGTTGTGTGGTATGTGCGTCGTTCTCGCCCTACCGCTGGTAGCCCAAGATTCGACCCGCACCGTGCAGGACACCATGACTCCATTGCCCAAGGTTAGCGTAGACTACTCGGACAAACAAGAGTACGAGATCGGGGAGGTACGAGTGACCGGCGCCAACTTTAGCGATGACAATGCCATCCGAGTCGTGTCCGGACTCAAGAAGGGCAAGAAGATCCAGATTCCAGGAGATGATATTTCGCGGGCCATCCAGGCACTGTGGCGACAGAAGCTCTTCACAGATATCCAAATCATCAAAGAAAAAGTCATCGGAGACGTCGTTTTTCTGGAGATCCGCTTGGAAGAAAGGCCCAGGCTTTCGCGCTTTACCTATTCGGGCGTAAAGAAGGTCCATGAAGAAGATCTCAACGAGCTCCTAAAGCCATTTCTCTTGCGGGGAGGGATTGTGACGGAGGCGACCAAGGTCAATTCCAAGACAGCTATCGAAAAGTTTTTCATCAAGAAAGGGTACTTGGATGCCCACGTCAATGTCGTCGAGAAGAAAGATGAGCGTGTACGCAATGCCATCATCGTAGAATTTAATGTGGACCGAGGCGACCGGATCAAGATCGATGACATCGTCATCACGGGGACTAAAAATGCTAAGGAAAAGAAGGTGCGCAACCAGATGAAGAGCACCAAGTGGCGCAAGAAATTCCTGGCGTCGTCCAAATTTATCGAAGCTGATTTTCAGGAGGACAAAAATCTGATCCTGGACTACTACAACAACATTGGCTTTCGCGACGCGCGGATCCTACGCGACACCACATGGCGAGATGAGGAGGGCAAGCTCTACCTGGGCATCGACATCGAAGAAGGCAACCGATACTATTTCAGAGATATCCAGTGGAAGGGCAACTCCATCTACGACGACGAGCAATTGTCCGACCGGCTGGGGATCAAGTCAGGAGACGTGTACAATCAGGAGCTCCTGGACACGAGACTTTCCTTCAGCATGGATGGACGGGATGTTAGCTCACTCTACATGGACAATGGCTACTTGTTCTTTCGGGTAGACCCCACGGAGGTGGCCATCGACAATGATAGTATCGATCTGGAGATGCGCATTTTTGAGGGACCACAGGCGACCATCGATCGGGTCACCATCACCGGCAACGACCGAACGCACGAGCATGTGATCAGACGCGAACTACGTACCAAGCCAGGGGAGAAGTTTAGCCGGTCGGAGTTGATACGCTCCCAGCGACAGATCATCAATCTGGGATATTTCAATCCCGAAACCCTGGAGATGAATACACCGGTCAACCCCAACCGAGGCACGGTGGACATCGAGTATGGCCTGGAAGAAAAATCCTCCGACCAATTGGAGCTGTCGGCTGGATATCAGCCCAGCAATGCCTTCTATCGAGGAGGCCTCATCGGCACGCTAGGGGTGACCTTCAACAACTTCTCGCTGCGAAACCTCTTCAATGGTAAAGCCTGGAAACCACTACCCCAGGGAGACGGCCAGAAAGTATCACTGAGAGCCCAGACCAACGGCAAATACTATCAATCGTATAACTTTTCCTTCACGGAGCCATGGCTGGGTGGGCAAAAACCCAACTCCTTTACCCTGGCAGGATACTTCACCGAAAATGCTCGCTACTTTGACATTAGCAATACCTTTTCCATCGCACAGATATCCGTTGGATTGGGCTCCAGGCTCAATTGGCCCGATGACAACTTCATCTCAAATACAACCATCAACCTGCAAAATATCCGCCTCAATGACTTTAATGGCATCTTCTTCTTGCCAGAGGGAACCAGCATCTCCAACGGTAGCTTTCGCAACTTCTACCTGCAGCAGACCATTGGACGCAGCACAGTGGCGGAACCCATCTTTCCAAAGGACGGACACTCCATCACCTTGACCATTCAGCTCACCCCACCTTACAGCCTGTTTCAAGGAGATCGAGCCTATGAGGATGAGGGCCCGCAAGAGCTGTACAAATACCTCGAGTACCACAAGTGGAAGTTTGCGGCCGAATGGTACAAAACCGTGTGGAACAAGCTGGTGCTCAAGGCTTCGGCTAAGTTTGGTATGCTCGGCTACTACAACAAGCGAATTGGCGACTCCCCCTTTGAGCGCTTTGAGTTTGCCTCGGAGCCGCTGGCCACGCAGTACACCATCACCGGTCGTGACCAGATCTACTTCCGCGGATACGAGAATACCGACTTTCCCGCCCAGTTGACCCGCACCTCAGGTGGGGCTGAGCTGATCGGAGGAGCGACGATCTACAATAAGTTTTCGATCGAATTGCGATATCCCATCTCGCTCAATCCGAGTTCTACCATCTTTGTGATGGCGTTTGCCGATGGCGGCAATGCGTGGAATCAGTTTAGGGACTACGATCCCTTTGACCTGAAGCGCTCGGTGGGTGCCGGCCTCCGGGTCTTCTTGCCCATGTTTGGTACGCTGGGTTTTGACTACGGCATTGGCTTTGACAAGCCCGCTATCATCAACAACCCCGATGGCTTCAAATGGACAGAACTGGGCCAATTCACGGTGATCCTAGGCTTTGAGCCTGAATAGGCGACGACCGGCCTACCACCTTTTTTTCCCAACATTTGGTGGCAAGGAGTCCTTGACCCCTGTCAACACGAGGCTACTTGTCTACCGGCGGCGGGGCCGGCGGCGTCTGATACAAAGCAAATTTTGCCAGCCTCCATCGCTGTAACCAGTGCATGATACTGACACGCAGGACACCCAGGCCATAGATCGTGCTGCGTCGAAAGTTGATGCTGGATGAGTCCTTCGCATAGCGGGCCGGGCAACTCACCTCCGCAATGTGAAACCCCGCATAGATCAATTGTGACAGCACTTCATTGTCAAAGATGAAATCGTCCGAATTGTCCATGAAGGCAATCTGCTTCAGCGCACGGCTGTGATACGCCCGGTAACCCGTGTGGTACTCCGACAGTTTGTATCCCACCAGCAGGTTTTGCACCAAGGTCAACGCCCGATTGGCCACGTACTTGTAGAGAGGCATGCCGCCCCTGAGGGCACCGGCGCCCAAGATTCTCGACCCCAGGACCACATCCGCGGAGCCCTGGGCCAGGATGTGTACCATAGGTGCGATCAACCTGGGTGTATACTGGTAGTCCGGATGCAGCATCACGATGATATCTGCTGCTTGGTCCAGGGCCGCTTGGTAGAGGCTCTTCTGGTTGGCCCCATAGCCCCGATTGCGTTTGTGCCGTATGATATGCTTTATCCCTAGCTCCGCCGCGACGTCGGTCGTGCGATCCGAGCTATAATCATCGCAGAGAAGCACCTCATCCACGATATCAAAAGGTATCTCCTCGTAGGTCTTTCTTAGCGTCCGCTCCGCGTTATATGCGGGCAGGACAACGACCACCTTGTGCTCTAGGTACATGCGTTGCCTTGGTCATTCTTCCTCATCCGTGGCCTGGTCAAACAGGTTGTGCTCGTGCAAGAATGTATACCATTTGATGATCTTCTTGATATCCTTTGGAAAAACCCGATATGGATCATGATCAGGCATCACCTCGGTGAAGTAAGCCCGCAACTCGTCAGATGAGGCCTTGGCAGATACCGGGGGGAGCTCATGCCTGCGCTGGTGCATCGTCTGCAGCACCTCGGTCAAGGCTTTGGAGTCGGTGGCGGTAAATACGGCGATGGTCTCCAGTGGTGAGAACTGATGCTTGCGCATGCTGACAAATCTGCGTTTGCCCGAGTCGAGATCCTCCACAATCAATCCATTCGGCCGATTGCCGATCATTCGGTATAAACCCGGCAGACCGCTTACGGCAAGTAATTCTTCCAGCTTTGACATCTTAGGTAGATTTGGCCGAGACCCGGCTGTATGCGCAGGTAGGGCGTATTAGCTATGCCGCTAATAACCGAAATTGCACGCGGAATATCCCAATGTTGGCATCGCTAAAATCGCACGACCAGGCTAGCGCTGGTCAGAAGGCCTTCTATTTCGACGAGACCATGTGTGATGAGAAGGCATCAATAGGAAGCCAGACGGGCCAAGTCTTGCCGCAGGCGGCCCAAGGGCAGAAATTGCTCCTCCAACGTACGGGCAAAAGGGACAGGCGTGTCCAGACTGGCCGACCGCACGACCGGTGCATCGAGATACTCAAAGAGGTGCTCGGCAATAAATGCCGCCAATTCAGCACCTACGCCTCCAATCTTGGTGGCCTCATGTAGGATCAACACCTTACCAATCTTCTTGACCGAACGGGCAATGGCATCCAGATCCAGCGGAGCCAGGGTGCGCAGGTCCAAAATCTCTACCGACAGCTCGCTATCCGCAGTCACCTCCATGGCCCAGGAGACTCCCAGACCATACGTGATGATAAGTGCATCGGACCCCGGCTGCACCACCTTGGCCTTGCCAATCGGTAAGGCATAGGCCTCCGCCGGCACCTGTCCGCTGTGCGATCGGTACAGGTACTTATGCTCGTAGAACAGAACCGGGTTTGGATCACGCAAGCTGCTGATCAATAGTCCCTTGGCATCATACGCGGTGGAGGGATAGACGATCTTCAGGCCGGGGGTATGAAAAAACCAGGCCTCGTTGGTCTGTGAGTGAAACGGCCCTGCCCCCACATTGCCTCCGCAAGGCATGCGGATGGTCACATTGGGCGAGTGCCCCCAGCGATAGTGCAGCTTGGCCAGGTTGTTGACGATCTGATTGAAGCCCGTACTCACAAAATCTGCAAATTGCATTTCGATCATCGTGGCATAGCCCTCCAGGGACATCCCGAGGCCGGCTCCAATGATTGCGCTCTCACAGAGAGGTGTATTACGCACCCGATCGGCACCATATTTTGCCATCAGGCCATCGGTCACTTTAAAGACGCCGCCATAGTCAGCAATGTCCTGCCCCATTAAGATCAACCGCTCATTCTGCTCCATCTCCTGATCCAAGCCCTGGCTGATCGCATCGACGTAGCGAATTTCATGGGAGGTGGTGAGCTCCAAGGCCAGCTGCTCCACCTGATCTGGCACCGGCTCTAAGACGTCGGTCTGCTCGGTAATGATGGAACTCTGTACCTCCTGCTCAGCGAAGGCCCGGGTCACCGCGTCTTGAATGCCCGCGTTGAGTTCTGCCCGCAATGCCTCGATCTTTTGGTCGGTCAACAGCTCCTCGGCGAGCAGATACTGCTCAAAATGGTGGATTGGGTCTCTTTTTTGCCAATGATCCATCAGTGCCTGCGGTACGTACTTTGTGCCGGAAGCCTCCTCGTGTCCCCGCATGCGAAAGGTCTTGCACTCCAGCAATAGAGGTTCGGGCCGTTTGCGGATCTTCTTTGCCCACTTTGTCACCGCCTGGTGCACCTCCAAGACATTGTTGCCATCCACGATCAGCGACTTCATACCATATCCCGGCCCTCGATCGGCCAGATCCTTGCCCACAAATTGCTCCGAGGTGGGGGTGCTGAGGGCATAGCCGTTGTTTTCGATGACAAAGATCACCGGCAGCTTCCACACGGCCGCCAGATTCAGGGCCTCGTGAAAGTCGCCCTCGCTGGTGGCTCCCTCCCCAGTAAAGGCTACGGCAATACCGCTACTCTCCTTCAGCTTATGGGCCAGCGCTGCTCCACAGGCCAGGGCCAGCTGCGGGCCCAGATGGGATATCATGCCGTAGATCTTGTGCTCGGGCACGCCAAAATGAAACGATCGGTCCCTGCCCTTGGTAAATCCCGAAGGCTTGCCCTGCCACTGCGCGATCAGGCGATCCAGCCCCACCCCACGTGCCGTGAATAGCCCCAGATTGCGGTGCATGGGAAACAAGCTGTCGCCCTCGGACAGGGCCAGCGTCACCCCGACAGAGATTGCTTCTTGCCCAATGCCCGAAAACCACTTGCTCACTCTCCCCTGCCGCAACAGGTTTAGCATCTTCTCCTCGATGAGTCGGGAGAAAAGCATCTCGCGATGCAGAGCTAAGATTTTCTTTTTTGACGTGGATCGTCGCTTAAACTGCATGGTGGTCTGCTCGATCAAAGTGTCCATTGCCGGAACCAAAAAGTGGGGGATCCGACCGACCAAGATAGGACATTTCGGTCTTCGATCACTGTCGTCGATCTCCCTACGGAGTGTCAGTCCGCCAGTACATCTGCCAGGATCTGATGGGTATGGATCTCGGACAGACGCTCAATGTGCAACCTATAGAAAGACAGGAGATTGCGTATGATGCGTTGCCTTTGCTCGCGCGTGAGCCGAAGGCGGTGGGCGGTCGATATCGATTCGGCCGAGCAGAGAGAAATCTCCGCACTTTGGTCCGCGGAGAGCGTATACATAGGATGCGAGGTAGGTACGTAGGTGCCCTTCAACATATCCAGGTACGGTCGATCGGCCTGCCAGGAGCCATGCGGGGTAAAGCCCAGATACTGCGAGAGCTCAATCAGGAAGACCAAGTGCGTATTGTGTACTCGGTCATCGGTATGATCGAGATAGGTGAATGTGTCGAATAGAAACGAATAAAGCGCCTCATTGGTCTCGCGCTCCTTGATCGTCTTCTGCACGATCTCGGTCATAAAAAGGGCGATGCTCCGCTTTTGAATATCAAAGGGCACGGATTGATAGTGATACAGGGGTCGCACCTCTTTGACGCGGTGCAGCTTGTCTGCATCCTTGACGTAGGCCACCACCTCGATCCAGTTCATCAGCTGAAAGAGCGAAGCCGGCGTGCGGCTCTTGGCTTTGCGTACACCGCCGACGATGTAGCTGGAGAGCCCCAGCTCGCGGGTGTAAAGGTCAAAGATAAGGCTCGACTCACCATACTTGATCACTCTGACTACGAGGCCGTGGGTCTTGGTCAACATAGGCCGTCAGAAATCCATCCAATCCGTCAAGGGATCTTGTCTGTATCGCTCCTTTGTTTCTGCACGTTGGACCTGGCGGTTGATGATCAGGCGGGCCAAAGCCACATCGGGAGGCTCAGGGTTGCCCGGCGCCAGCGCCTGTCGGATCTTATCCTCGGATACATCCAGTCGGTACATCAGGCTCATGAAGAAGTCGATCCGGGTAGCCAGCAGATGTCGAATTCGCTCGGTCAATTGCTGAAAAAGGACGTCGTCATCCAAAGAGCCGTCGGCGGCGGTGAGATCAAAGTTTTTGATCAGGATTTCTTTGACCGGCGGCTGCATTGAGCTCATACCGGCGTGATGTCAGAGGTCAGTTCGAGAATCTCTTCGATGGTACGGCGATGATTGACCAGCCTGGGGACCTTCACCTGTGCACCCGATTTGCCCTTGCCGGCCAGCCACCGATTGAAGGTACCGTGTGGCACCGTTCTGATGACCAGCGGCTTCATGGCCATATCTTTGTACCGCTTTGCCTCGTAGTCTGAATTGACCTCCTGGAGTCGCTTGTCCAGATAGGTGGCAAAAGCAGCCACGTCTGCAGGCACGTCCTCAAACTCGACGACCCACTCATGACCGCCCGACCCTTCCTCATCAAAATATATGGGCGCTACCGTATACTCACGAATGCGCACATTCATCGCTTCGCAGGCCAGGCTCATGGCCTTGTCGGTGTTGCCCACCATCACCTCCTCGCCAAAGGCATTAATAAAGTGCTTGGTTCGTCCCGTGATTTTCAGTTTGTACGGATTAGTGGACGTAAACACCACGGTATCGCCCAGCACATACCTCCACAGACCGGCATTGGTGGTGATCACCAGCGCGTAGTTCTTGCCCACCTCCACCTGCGACAGGGGTATCGCTGCCTCGCTCCGATCTTGCTCGACGGACGACATGGGAATAAACTCGTAGAAGATGCCACAATCCGGAAACAACAGCAGATCCGGTGTAGCGTAATCATTCTGCGTGGCAAAATAGCCCTCGCTGGCATTGTAGGTTTCCTGGTAGACAAAGTCTTCTTTGGGGATTAACTGCTTAAACTGGCTACGATACGGCTCGAAGTTGACACCGCCATGCACATAGACTTGCAGATTGGGCCACACCTCCAACAGGTTTGACTTGCCTGTGATCTCCAGGATGCGGCGGAAGAGCACGACATTCCACGTAGGGACGCCGCCGATCGAGCCGATGTCCGGGTCTCGGCTGGCCAATTGGGCCGTACGCTCCAATTTCTCGTCCCACTTTTTCATAAAAGCCGTCTCAAAATCAGGCGAGTAGAAGGGCCGTCCCACCAGGGGCATGTGGTTGATCAGGATGGCAGACACATCACCATAGGTTGTCTCCGGAAAGGGCTCAAACTCAAAAAGAGAGCCTCCCACCACCAAGTTGTTGTATTCAAAGATCTTGGAGTCGGGCCGGTTGTGATACAACACGGACAGCGCATCCCAAAAGCCCTTGACATGACAATGCTTCAGGTTTTGCTTGGTCACCGGGATAAACTTGCTCTTGTCGCTGGTCGTACCACTGGACTTGGCAAACCACTTGACCTGACCCGGCCAAAGCAGGTCGCGCTCACCGTGCATCATGCGCTTGATATCGTCCTTGATATCGTCGTACTCGCAGATCGGCACACGGCGCCTAAAGTTTTGATAGTTATGGATGCTGCGGAAGCCATGTCGAATCCCAAAGTCCGTTTCAGAGGCGGTAAATAGAAGATTTTCCAACACATCCGCCTGTGTGATGTGCGGGTGCTGTATACTGTGCTCAATCTTCTTATACCGCGTCTTGAGATACAGTCGAATCGTGGTATTTACAATACTCCTCATCTGGCCTGAGTCACCCCTATTTCGACTGGAAAATATAGCAAAAAAACTACGGGTCTGCGGGTGTTATCCTCTGGTAAGGCAGCACCCGAGCAGAAGGGGGCCAATAGCGTCGGGCATAATAGATGATGGCGGGCAAGACCAGCAGGGCTATCAGATAAAAAATCAGGTCGGAGCGAAAATCGGCAAGCGATTGATGATCATCCCAAGGGGCGTATATATCCAAGGCCACGACCAGCAAGTTGTTTAGTACATGCATGCCGATAGGCACCCAAAGATTGGCAGTGGCCAGATACAACAATGCCATGACCAGACCGAAGACCGCGGCCCCCAGCCAAGACTCCAGATGGAGGACGCCAAAGGCGAACGAGGAGATCACGATGGCTACATGCATCGAGTACTTGATCGCCAGGCGCTGCAAGAGCAGACCGCGGAAGACAAACTCCTCCATGACAGGAGCGACCACCGCAGCTAGAAGCACCGTCCACACATTGTAAAAGACGCCTAGCTCCGTGTCAATAATCTCTTCTTGAATCGCTGCCTCCACATAGGCCGGAGACAGCCAGGACAAGCCATATTTGAATAACGTATCAAGCGCGTAGGTACCAATCATGAGTAGGACGAGTATCAGCGGCAGGTGATACCACCGGAATGGCCCAATTGATCGGGCGAACAACCGGCGCACATCCAGGCGTCCACTCATCTGCTGCCAAAAAAACCAGATAAAAGGCAAAAAGGCAGCCATCTGCAGGATGAGTCCTCCCCGCTCAGGACTAAGCGATTGGTCTCCGGCACTGAGCTCTACCAAGCCGATGAAGATCCCAAGCAAAACAACCATCCAGAGGGCAAAGCCCCGCAGCAGTGGTCGATGAAACGGGGTGGAAAACGTAGTGTCAGCGCGAGCGTCCATTTTGCTGGGGGGTGTGCGTGGCAAGTTCCTGTTTGAGGTAGGTGCCGGTAAAGCTATTCTTGGCCTTGGCCACTTTTTCCGGCGTGCCATCGGTCACAATCCGACCGCCTCTTCGTCCACCATCCGGGCCAATATCGATGATGTAGTCGGCGACCTTGATCACGTCCATATTGTGCTCAATGACAATGATGGTATTGCCCTTGTCCACCAATTTATTCAGCACGGAAAGCAACTGCCTTATGTCGTCAAAGTGCAAGCCGGTGGTGGGCTCGTCCAGGATATAGATCGTCGATCCCGTCGCCCGCTTGGACAGCTCTTCCGCCAACTTGACCCGTTGGGCCTCCCCACCGGACAGCGTGGTGGCCTGTTGCCCCAAAGTGATGTACCCCAATCCCACTTGGGCAATGGTGCGCAACTTTCGGGCAATCTTCGGTATGTTTTCAAAGAACGCCAAGGCTTCGTCGACACTCATCTCCAGTACCTCACTGATGGATTTGCCCTTGAAGAGAATCTCCTGTGTCTCGCGATTGTATCGCCGCCCCATGCAGGTCTCACAGTGTACCATGACATTGGGCAAAAAGTTCATTTCTATCACGCGCATGCCCCCTCCTTGGCAGGTTTCACACCGCCCTCCAGCTACGTTAAAGGAAAATCTACCGGGCTTGTACCCCCTAATCTTGGCCTCGGGCACATCTGAAAACAACTTGCGGATATCGGTGAAGACACCCGTGTAGGTCGCCGGATTTGACCGTGGGGTACGACCGATCGGCGATTGGTCGATCTCGATCACTTTGTCCAGGTGCTCCAGGCCGCGAATCTCCTTGTAAGGCAACGGATTCTTCCTACTCTTGTAGAAGTGCTGGCGCAAAATGGGGTAAAGCGTTTCATTGATCAGGGAAGATTTGCCACTACCGGAGACACCGGTCACGCAAGTAAAGGTGCCTAGTGGAATCTTGATATCCACGTTCTTAAGGTTGTGCCCGGAGGCGCCCGTCAGTTTCAGAAAAGTGCCATCCCCCTTGCGCCGCTCGCTGGGCAAAGGTATTTGCTGCCGATTGCTGAGGTAGTCGCTGGTGAGTGATCGACGGGCTCGAATGACCTTTTTAGGCGTGCCTTCGGTCACCACATCCCCACCTTTGGCACCGGCTCCCGGCCCCAGGTCAATCAGATAGTCTGAGGCCAACATGATATCCTTGTCATGCTCCACCACCAGGACGGTATTGCCAATGTCCGTCAGCTCTTTTAGCGAGTGGATCAGACGATGATTGTCCCGCTGATGCAGCCCAATGCTGGGCTCATCTAGAATGTAGGTGATACCCGTGAGCTGCGAGCCGATCTGATTAGCGAGTCGCGTGCGCTGAGATTCTCCGCCGGAAAGCGTTCTGGCGGGTCGATGGAGACTGAGGTAATCCAAACCGACATGCAGGAGAAACTTGAGTCGCAGCCGGATCTCCTTCAAGACGTCCTTGCCGATGGCCAATTGCTTCTTCGTCAACTTCTTGTCTATCCCCTCAAAAAAATCGTGCAACTCCTGGAGGTCCATCGTGGCCAGATCCGCAATGTTTTTGCCGGCCAATTTGAAGTGTAGCGAGGTCTTCTTGAGGCGCTGGCCCTCGCAAGATTCGCAGGTATCCACCGTCATAAACTCCTCGGCCCAGCGTCTCACTTTTTCGGACGACGTATCCTTGTACCAGCGTGTCAGCATCTTGTAGAGACCTTCTCGAGGCAGATTGAAGGTGAAGTCGTGCTTGCTATACGGCAGCTGGATGTCAAATGAGTCGTTGCCCCCATGCAGGATGATGTCGAGGGCCTCCTGAGGGATGTCTTTGATGGGGGTGGAAAAGGTAAAACCAAATCGCTTGGCTACGATGCGCAACTGCTTAAAGGTGAAGTTGTCGCGCACCTCACCAAATGGTGCAATCCCGCCCAAGTTAATGTTGACCTTGGGATCTGGTATGACCTTCTTGGGGTCTACCTTGGTCGTCATGCCCAGTCCACCACAGGTCGGACAGGCCCCATAGGGCGAGTTGAATGAAAATGCATTGGGCGACGGTTCCTCATAAGAGATCCCCGACTCCGCATCCATCAACAGTTTGCTGTAGGGTCTAAGATCGCCGCTATCATGATCCAAAATCATGATCAGGCCCTCGCCCAGTTTGAGGGCGGCATAAAGTGACGCAGACAGTCGATCTCGCCGGGCTTTTTCGATCCTCAACCGGTCTACGACAATCTCAATATCATGG
The DNA here is from genome assembly GCA_965223165.1 of Saprospiraceae bacterium. Lineage (GTDB taxonomy): Bacteria > Bacteroidota > Bacteroidia > Chitinophagales > Saprospiraceae > JABDMH01. Next base: position 326,077 of record CBDCVQ010000007.1, read on the forward strand.
GTCTTGAATCGCTCGACCTGGAGGCCCTTCTCGAGATTGAGCATCTCGCCGTCCACTCGGACCTTGGCATAGCCCTGCTTGCGTATCTGCTCAAACAGCTCCCGGTAGTGCCCCTTACGTGCGCGTACCACGGGGGCCAAGATGACGACTCGCTTACCGTCGTAGTGATTGAGAATATGGCGAATGATCTCTTCCTCCGTAAACTTGACCATCTTCTTGCCTGTGGCGTACGAATAGGCGATCGCCGTCCGTGCAAACAGTAGGCGCAGAAAGTCGTAGATCTCCGTGATGGTGCCCACCGTCGAGCGGGGATTCCATCCCGTGGTCTTCTGCTCGATCGAGATGACCGGACTGAGTCCATTGATCTGCTCTACGTCGGGTCGGTCCATCTTGCCGATAAACTGGCGTGCGTAGGCGCCAAAGGTCTCCATGTAGCGGCGTTGTCCCTCGGCATATATAGTATCAAAGGCCAATGATGACTTGCCACTCCCGCTGATACCCGTGATAACCACCAACTTGTTTTTGGGAATGTTGACGTCAATGTTCTTCAGATTGTGCTCCCTGGCACCGATCACTTCGATGACTTCCTTCACGTATCTACTACTTTTCGAGATGTCTCCATCACTGTACAGAAACCTTCAAAGATAGACAAGAAGAAGGTTACATATTAGCAATTATCTGCATGATCAGGCCTTGCAGTACCGGCCGCCTGGCTTTCGCTACTTCCATCACATCCTCGATCGCCGTCGGCTGCACCTCTTCGGGGGGGTAGCATAGGTTGGAGACGACCGAAAGAGCCATCACGCGGAGGCCCAGATGTCGGGCAGCGATCACCTCTGGTACCGTCGACATCCCGACCAGATCCGCACCAAACTTGTGCACGTAAGCATACTCGGCCGGCGTCTCGAGGCTGGGTCCGGTCATGGCCAAATACACTCCCTGATGCAAGGTTAGCTCCCGATCTCCGGCGCAGGCTTGAGCCAGCCGCAGGTAGACAGGATCATAGGCTGCAGACATATCGGGAAACCGGGTACCCAGCCGATCGTCATTGGGTCCCATGAGTGGATTGTCAAACATCCAATTGATGTGATCGGTGATGGCACAGAGATCACCCACCTTCATCGCAGGATTGACACTGCCACTTACATTGGTCAGGATCAAGCTATGCACCCCTAGAAACTTCAGCAAGCGCGTGCCAAAAGCCACATCCTGCATGGTGTGGCCCTCATAACAGTGGAGCCTTCCATCCAGAATGCACACAGACCGGTCGCTTAATGTCCCTAGATGCAGCTCACCTTGGTGACTCGGCGCGGTCGCCTGGGGAAAATGGGGAATTTCTTGGTAGGAAATGGATACGGCATCCTGCAGTTGGGGCCTCCATCCGCCCAGACCAGTGCCTGTGATGATACCGATGTCGGGTGTCCGCCCGGTCTTTTGTCTGATATATCGGATACTGTCCTGTATCTGGTCGTAGACCACCATCAATCGACGATCATGGAGGCGTGATCCAAGGTCTGCTGCTCCATGTGCTCCGGCAGCGCTCGCTCTTCATACTGCTGGTTGCGCAGCTGAGGCACAAATCCAGCCTCCCGGATCGCCTGTTGAATCCCATCAGCGGTGAAGCGAAATGCAGCACCTGCGGCAGATACGACATTCTCCTCGATCATGATACTGCCAAAGTCATTGGCTCCTCCATGGAGGCAAAGCTGCCCTATCGATTTGCCGACGGTCAGCCAGGAGGCCTGAATGTTGGTGATATTGGGCAGCATAATCCGGCTGAGTGCAATCATGCGTACATACTCATCGCCGGTACAGGTGTTGCGTGCACGTTTCAAGCGCTGGAGGATGGTGTCCTCATCCTGGAAGGGCCACGGAATGAAAGCGATAAATCCCTTGGCGCCGTCCGGTTTCTCCGATTGCACTTGCCTCAGATCAACCAGATGCTGCATCCGCTCCAGGTTGGTCTCAATGTGTCCAAACATCATCGTGGCAGAGGTCGTCAGGTCCAGTTGGTGGGCCGCCCGCATGATGTCCAGCCACTCTTCGCTGCCGCACTTGCCCTTGGAGATCAGTCGTCGGACGCGGTCACTGAGTATCTCCGCACCCGCACCGGGCAAGGAGTCAAGGCCAGCATCCTTGAGCGCCCGCAAGACCTCCAGATGTGAGGAGGACGCTAGCTTGGTAATGTGTGCCACCTCCGGAGGGCCCAGGGCATGTAGCTTTAGTCTCGGATACAGACGCTTCAACTCCCTAAACAGATCGCAGTAGTAGTCCAGGCCCAGATCGGGATGGTGGCCTCCCTGCAGCAGCAATTGCTCGCCACCATATCGGAAGGTCTCTTCAATCTTTGTCTTGTACTGCTCTATTGAGGTGACATAGGCTTCTTCATGGCCGGGCCGCCGGTAGAAATTGCAAAACTTGCAGTTGGCGATACAGACATTCGTCGTATTCGAATTGCGATCGATGATCCAGGTCACCTTGCGACCGGGCACGTGATGCTGCCTTAGTTGATCGCCCACATACATCAGGTCAGCCGTCGCCGCCTGTTCAAAGAGGAAGACGCCCTCCTCAGCGGTGAGGAAGTCCAGGTCAAGCGCTCGCTGCAATAGCTTTTCTGTATCCAGGGAAGATCGATCCATACCCATCAAACAAATATATGAAAGTGATGTTCCCCCTTGGGGCTGCGCATGGATCGTTGAAACTTTTTCACGACCAAATCACTTTATGGTTACTGCCGGGCGATTTCGCCACCGATGAGATGGGACCGTCCTCTCGCCCAGCACCGATCTGCTGAATAGGGCAGCGCTGCCGTTTAGCATCGTACCCTGAAACGAGCCTTTGTGCAGAAACCGTTGGGTATATATGTCAGTCGAGGACCCCTCACATGCCCTGGTTGTTCTTGTTGAAGGTATTCCAACACCCTCAAGGACCACACAGCCCAGATCAGGCTGAGTTGGGCGTCCCTGCCAAACGCTATGGCCAGGTCGCTGTCACGCTAAAGCCTTGATCATGCGATTGCCCTGATTTGAAAGAAGCCAGGGCTGGACAAGTACGACAAAAAGCACTATATTTGCAGCGTTTTTCGGGAAGAGGGAACAGTGGCTGTTCCCTCTTTTTGTTAATACGTAGTCGGTGCAATTTGGACAAGCAGCAATTAGCGGATTGGTTGGAAGAGCGGATTGGGGAGTATGATCCGAATGACTACTTCTTGGTCGATGTAGATTGGCAACCAGGCATCAACAAGATGGTGGTCTATGTCGACAGCGAGCAGGCACTTTCATTGCACCAATGCCAGCAGTTGAGCAGGTACATCGAGGCACAACTCGATGTATCAGAGCTGATTGGTCTGACGTATTCGTTGGACGTCTCTTCACCGGGATTGGATCGGCCACTCCAGGATCGCAGGCAGTACTCCAAGCACGTGGGTCGGGTGCTTCGGGTCGTCACGGAGGACGGTCAGTACATCGGCAAGCTGCTTAGCATGGACGAGGCGCAGATCGAGATACAGCAAGAGGTACCGCAGGGGCCAAAGCGCAAGCCACTTTATCAGGACATAATCACAATTAGCTTTGAAGATATCAAGGAAACATTTGTTGAGATAAGATTTTAAAAAACAAGCAGCATGAATCTTGTAGATACGTTTGCCGAATTCAAAACTGGCAAAAACATAGATCGCCCCACCATGGTGCGGGTACTCGAAGATGTATTCAGAACCCTGATCCGAAAAAAGTACGGTGATGACGAAAATTTTGATGTGATCGTCAACACGACTAAGGGGGACTTGGAGCTTTGGCGGGTACGTGAGATCGTACCCGATGGCGAGGTCACGGATGAGAGCAGCCAAATCTCTATCTCCGAGGCCCTGTCGATAGATGAGGATTACGAGATTGGCGAAGAGTGTTACGAGCAATTGTTTCTCGAAGACTTTGGACGCCGGGCTATCATGGCCGCTCGTCAGACCCTGATCTCCAGGATCATGGAGCTCGAGAAGGATGAAGTCTTCAAGCGCTACAACGAGCGCATCGGTGATGTCGTACTTGGCGAGGTGCACCAGATCTTGAAGCGTGAGATTCTGGTGATTGACGACGCTACCGGCAGCGAGCTGGTACTGCCGCGTACCGAGATGATCCGGGGTGACTTCTTCCGCAAGGGGGACATGGTCAAGGCCGTGATCAAGCGGGTCGAGATGAAGAACAACTCCCCGGTGGTAGTCATATCCCGTACCGAGAGCGTTTTCTTAGAGAAGTTGATGGAGCAAGAAGTGCCGGAGATCGAAGATGGACTAATCACCATCAAGAAGATTGTGCGCATACCTGGTGAGCGGGCCAAGGTCGCGGTGGAATCCTACGACGATCGGATTGACCCCGTCGGAGCTTGTGTCGGGATGAAGGGATCCCGGATTCATGGGATCGTACGAGAGTTGAAAAATGAGAATATTGACATTGTCAATTTTACAAACAATCTGATCCTGTTTATCCAGCGGGCATTGACGCCGGCCAAAGTGTCTAATATCGAGTTGGAGATGGAGCAAAAGCGAGCCTCCGTATTCCTCAAGCCCGATCAGGTGTCACTTGCGATCGGTAAGGGTGGCTCCAATATCAAGCTGGCCAGCCGATTGACCGGATTCGAAATTGATGTGTACCGCGATTCGGATGAATTAGAGGTCGACGATGTCGAGTTGGATGAGTTTGCAGACGAAATAGAAGCTTGGATTATTGATGAATTAAAAAATATTGGTTGCGACACGGCCAGGTCCGTTTTGAAGTTGAGTAAAGAAGAACTGGTAAGGCGATCAGACCTCGAAGATGAGACCATCACAGAGGTGCTCAAGATTTTGGCCTCGGAGTTTGAGGATGAGTGATCTTTAGTAGGAATAACTACCTTTGTCGCAGCATTAGCGCAGCTTAAATGGCAAGACGTTTAGTCAAAATAGCGAAAGAATTAAATGTGGGGACGACCTCCATCGTCGACCATCTGCAGGAGAATGGTTTTGAGGTTGATAACAAACCGACTGCCAAGATCACGGACGAGATGTATGATATTCTCGTAAAGGAATTTCAGAACTCGATGGCGGTCAAAGAGCAGGCGGATCAACTGATCATCGGCACCAGACCGACCAAGGAGGAGGTAGTGGAGGCGCCGCCACCACCACCACCGCCACCGCCCGTAGAAGAGCTCGCGGAAGTCAAGAAAGTGGAGCTGCCCCCCGAGGAAGTAATCGATGGCCGACAAGACGCCAAAGCGCAAATCAAGGTCGTAGGGAAGATCGAACTGGAGAAGGAGAAAGCGGCCAAAGCTGAAGAGGAGAAAGCCGCTGAGGCACCGGCAGAGACGCCGGCACCGGCAGAGACCGAGGACAAGGCAGCGGCAGAGGAACCTGCTGCACCAGCACCGCCGCCGGAAGAAATGGTGCGGGCAGAAACACCACAATTGCAGGGGCTAAAGATCTTGGGTAAGATTGACACCAAGAAGTTTGACAAGCCCAAGCCAAAGAAAGAAGAAAAGACGGCGACCCCCGCTGCCAAGACCGGAGCAAAAGATGACGGAGCACGCAAGCGGAGACGGCGCCGCACCAAGATCAAGCCATCGCGACTCTCTCAAGATCAAGGACGCGACGGACGCCGCGGCAAGCGCGTAGAAGAGGTCAAGGAGGTCAGCCAAAAGGAGATCGATGAGAAGATCCGAGCTACCATGGCTCGTCTGGCCGGTGGCAGTAAGAAGAAACGACAGAAGATACGCCGGGATAAGCGCGACACGATGCGTGAGAAGCAGGAAATGCAGGAGATGGAGCGCGAAAGCAAAGCCATCCAGCTCACCGAGTTTGTCACCGCCTCTGAGCTAGCTAGCCTCATGGATATCTCGATCACCGATGTGATCACCACCTGTATGAATCTCGGTGTCATTGTCTCCATCAACCAACGACTAGATGCGGAGATCATTGAGCTCCTGGCCGAAGAGTTTGGACATGAAGTGGAGTTCATCAGTGCGGAAGAGCAGAACGACGATGACGAAGAGATCATCGATGCGGAGGAAGATCTCGAACCCCGGGCCCCGATCGTCACGGTGATGGGTCACGTGGATCACGGTAAGACGTCACTGCTGGACTATATCCGAGAGGCGAAAGTAGCCGAAGGCGAGGCAGGAGGGATCACGCAGCATATTGGAGCCTACGAGGTAATGGTCGGCGATCAAAAGGTCACCTTCCTCGATACACCTGGGCACGAGGCCTTTACGGCCATGCGAGCCAGGGGCGCCAAGGCGACAGATATTGCCGTCATCATCGTGGCCGCAGATGACAGTATCATGCCACAGACCAAAGAAGCCATTAGCCACGCGCAAGCGGCCGGTGTGCCAATGATCTTTGCCATCAACAAGATCGACAAGGCCGGTGCAGATCCGGAGCGGATCAAACAGCAACTGGCATCGATGAACTTCCTCGTAGAATCTTGGGGAGGAAAATACCAATCGCAAGACATCTCCGCCAAGACCGGAGAAAACATAGATCAACTGCTGGAGAAAATCGTGCTCGAGGCCGAAATCCTGGAGCTCAAGGCCAATCCCAATCGGCCGGCCGTGGGCACCGTCATTGAAGCTTCGCTCGACAAAGGTCGCGGCTACGTCTGTAAGTTGCTCGTGACCAATGGATCCCTCAAAGTAGGTGATCCGGTCATCTCCGGCGAGCATTCAGGCCGGGTCAAAGCCATGTTTAATGAGCGGGGCCGACGCGTCAAAGAGGTGGGACCCTCCACACCGGTACTCATCTTGGGCTTGAGCGGAGCACCGCAAGCTGGCGAGAAGTTTAAAGTGGTCGAATCTGAGCAGGAAGCCAGACAACTGGCCACCAAGCGAGCTCAGATCAACCGCGAGCAAGCCAACCGAGCCAGCAAACGTATCAGTCTGGATGAGATCGGTCGACGACTCGCTCTGGGCACCTTCAAAGAGCTTAACCTCATCGTCAAAGGTGACGTGGATGGCAGTATCGAGGCCCTGTCCGATTCTTTGATCAAGTTGTCGCAAAAGACGGTGGCGGTCAATGTCATCCACAAGGCAGTGGGTCAAATCATCGAGTCGGATGTGCTTCTGGCATCCGCTTCTGACGCCATCATCATCGGCTTCCAGGTGCGGCCCTCGATCGGTGCCCGAAGACTGGCCGAGCAGGAGGGCGTTCAGATAAAGCTGTATTCGATCATCTACGAAGCCATAGAGGAGATCACATCGGCCATCGAAGGTCTGCTAGAACCGACGATCGAAGAGAAAATTGTCGCCCAAGTAGTGGTCCGAGAGACCTACAAGATCAGCAAGGTGGGCACCGTAGCCGGATGCTACGTCGAAGAAGGCAAAATCGCTCGAGACTCCAACATTCGCCTCATCCGAGAGGGTATCGTGATCTACCCATCCAAAGAGGGTGTCAAAGGTGAAATCAGCTCTTTGAAGCGCTTCAAGGACGATGTCAAGGAGGTGCGAAGTGGCATGGAGTGCGGAATCACTGTCAAGAACTTCAATGACATCAAAGTGGGCGATGTCATTGAGGGCTATGATATCATCAAGATCAAGCAGACGCTGGAAAGCTGATCTGACCTCACTTGCATTCAACGGAGACCTTACGGGCCACCCTGGAGCACTATGTCGCTCAGTACAATCAGCCCTCCTTTATCGAGGACGATCCCATCAGTGTTCCGCACCAATATGAGAGGCAAGGAGATATTGAGATCGCCGGATTATGGACTGCGCTTCTGTCCTGGGGCCAGCGCAAGACGATCATCCGAAAGGCCGGGGAGCTCATGCAGCTGATGGACAATGCCCCAGCTGACTTTGTCCGCGATCACACCATCCGGGATCGGAGGCGTTTTGAAAACTTTGTGCATCGCACCTTTCAATACACCGATACCCTCTACTTCTTGACTTTCCTGCAGAAGCACTTTCGCAGGTCAGACACGCTGGAGGATCTGTTTATAGCTGCCGATCTGAAGCAGGGGCTTGCCTCGTTTCATGACCAATTCTTTGCATTGCCCGAAGCACCCCAGCGGACCCGTAAGCACGTACCCACCCCCGTGCGAAAGTCCTCATGCAAGCGCCTCAATATGTTTCTCCGGTGGATGGTCCGGAGGGACAAGGCAGGGGTCGACTTTGGCCTGTGGACTCGCATTCAGCCTGCCCAGCTCTACATTCCCCTGGATGTCCATGTGGATCGGATCGCTCGGCAGCTCGGTCTCTTGACGCGCAAGCAAACCGATTGGTTGGCTGTGGAAGAACTGACGAAGCGGCTCCGCAGCTTTGACCCGGACGATCCCGTCAAGTACGACTTTGCCCTATTTGGTCTGGGAGTCCTCGAAAAGCAACGACTGCGTAAGGAGCTTGATCTCTAGTCAAGAACCCCGCCGACTTGCTGCTCGGTGTCGAGTGGAATAATGGTGGGTAATGCAGGCGGACATCCGCCGGACGCACCACTCCACAGGCCACTCCCCCAGGCGCACTCCCACCATCTCCTATTTTATTAGCTTTGCCGACTTATCAATAGAGGGATGCAAGGACATAACGAAAGGGTAGCACTGCTGATCCTGGATGGATGGGGCTTGGGTGCAGAGGCCAGCGCTGATGCCATCCGCCAGGCGCATACACCCTGTATGGATCGACTGCTGAAGACCTATGAGCATAGCCAGCTCATCACCCATGGTCTGGACGTGGGATTGCCCCCCGGACAGATGGGAAATTCAGAGGTTGGACATCTAAATATCGGTGCTGGCCGCGTGGTCTATCAGCAGTTTGCTCGCATCAACCGATCTATCGAGACCGGAGAGCTTGCCACCAATGAGGTGTTGGTCCAGGGAGTTAAGGCCGCCGTAGATCGGGGGGCCAGCATTCACCTCATCGGCTTGTTGTCCGATGGCGGAGTCCACTCTCACATCAAGCATCTCCAGGCGCTCGTGAACATCGTGGAAGAGCTGGGCGCCAAGCAGAATTACATCCACGCCTTCTTGGATGGCAGGGATACCGATCCGGAGGGAGGGGCTGGTTATCTGGAAGATCTGCTTCAGCATTTGACGGGCCGCAGTACCCAGGTGGCTTCGCTCATAGGACGCTACTACGCGATGGACCGGGACAAGCGGTGGGAACGAATCAAACTGGCCTACGACCTCCTCACTACTGCCAAGGGAGCGTTGGTCCAGGACCTGGTCGAGGCATTGCGTGAGAGCTATCGGGCAGGCGTCACCGATGAGTTTGTCCAGCCCATGGTGGCCAGTGACGGATCAGGTGATCCGGTGGCCACGATCCAGCCGGGTGATCTAGTGATTTGCTTCAACTTCCGCACGGACCGCCCGCGGCAGATCACCACGGTGCTCACCCAGCAAGATATGCCCGAGCACGAGATGAAGACGCTCCCCATTGAGTACATCTCCATGACGCAATACGATGAACAATACAAGAACATTGGGGTCATCTTTGACAACCAAGATCTACATGATACGCTGGGAGAAGTACTGTCCCGGGCCGGCAAGAGCCAGGTGCGCATCGCCGAAACGGAGAAGTACCCTCATGTCACCTTCTTCTTCAATGGCGGGCGGGAAGCTCCGTTTGAGGGAGAGAAAAGAATTCTCATTCCTTCTCCCAAAGTCGCCACCTACGACCTGCAGCCTGCCATGAGTGCGGTGGAAATCACGGAGGCCATTATCCAAGAAGTGACGGATCATACACCAGACTTCATCTGCCTCAACTACGCCAATACCGACATGGTCGGTCATACCGGCGTGTTTGAGGCCGGAAAAGCGGCCGCGGAGACAGTGGATCGCTGCGTCGGTCAGTTGGAGGAGGTGCTCACTCGACATGAATACCACATACTCGTCATCGCCGACCATGGCAATGCGGACTGCATGGTCAATGCCGATGGCACGGTAAATACCGCCCATACCAAGAATCCTGTCCCATGCATCTATCTGCCACCACATCCATCCAGACTTGAACTCAGCGACGGAAAGCTGGCGGATATAGCTCCTACCATATTGTCCCTCATGCAGCTGCCCATACCCGAGGCTATGGACGGTGAGATCCTGCTAAAGTGACGCTGGTGGTGAGAGCGATCATAGCATTGGGTGTCTGCTGGTTTTTATGTGCGTGCAGCGACGTCGAACGGGATCGCGGCAGTGCGGCCACCCCATTCTTTGATCTGGCCGGTCTGATCGACTCACTGGACGACGGCCAGCCGATCGCAGTCCGCAAGACCGTACAAGTAAACGGGCAATCGGAGACCAAGGCCCTGGAAGATTACGACCTCTGGACAGATATTCAGAGCTTCAAAGACTATGATATCAATCGGCCGACCTTGTTCGACAAGTATCGCAGTGACACCACCCGAGAGCATGGTATGCAGCAGTTGTCCTATCAGGCCACCGAAGAAGAACTCACCGTACAAAAGCTGCAAATTACGCTTGATCAGGGCGTGGTCACTCTGGTGGATATTGCGGTACGATCCAACACCTTTATCGAGGATATGGAGATGGAAGTGCGCTGGGAGCCGGCCGTCGGTTATTCATTGGATCGACGTAGCCGCCGCAGATTCCAGGAAGAGGTGCGACAACAAGTGAGCGTCACTATCCAGTAGCTCGGATCCGAGCAGGACCGTCGACGTGTCTTGCTGAAGTATTGGTATGGCGTGACCGAAATAGCCTGGAGCTATTCGTCCTCAATAGACGTTCTCCTGGCGCCGAAGTCAAAGCCCACGCTGATCTCGTGCGCTCCACTATGGTATTGCTGCGACGCTTGAAAGGAGGTCGTGTAGCTATAGTAGATCTTCATGGTGGTCAGCTCCGTACCGATCAACAGCGAGAAGCGGTTGCCCCCGCCCAGCGTGTATGTCAAGCCCCCGATCAACTGATCCTCAAAGAAGTTAAGCTTGGCATTGAAATCGACCATAAAGGGACTATCTCGCAGATTCTTAGCCATGATAGAAGGCTCCACAAAGAAGTTGTTGTCTTCGACCTGCCATTTATAACCGACGTAGGCAAGAAAGTGCTCAAATAGACCACTACTGGGGTCGGGATTGGGCACGGCGGGTTCTTTGTTGACCCTGGCCCGAATGAGATTGGGAGAGGCCAAACCAAAGAAGAACTCTTCGGTCTTACCGTGTACACCAAAGGCGGCATCAAATAGCTTGAGCCCGCCGGTGGCATCTGCCAGGGCGGGGTCACCAATGTCGATTCCGGGACGCAGCAGGGCCGATCCCTTGAGACGTATCTGCTCGAAGGTGGTCGATAGCCCCAGCGAGAGGTCCAGGTTGCTCAGAATAAACTTAAAGGCATAGGATAGCTGGGTCCGATTTCTGGTCAGGGAGGCCGCGTTATCGCTCATCAGTAAGGCGCCAAGGCCAATCCGGCTGCCCACCGGTCCATTGTAACTGGCTGTGACGGTCTGTGGGGAGCCTTCTCCCTCAAAGTCTGCCCACTGATTGTTGTAGTTGAAAATCAGTGAGTGCTGGTCCTCAAAGCCTGCATAGGCTGGGTTCACCAGGATCGGACTCATCAGGTAGTGACGAAAATAGCCCTCCTCCTGGGCCAGGCCCATCAGCACCGTGCCTGAGATTAGCGCTAATGATAGTATAGTTCTTTTCATCGGTATTAGTTCTTGCCAGCGGTTTGGGAATATTCCGTTAATTGAGATTGCGTATGATGGTCAGGTGGCCAAGATGCTGCTCCAAGACACCATTATTCCTCACTCGGAGGACCCAATAGTAGGCACCATCCGGCAAAGCGCGACCGGAACTGTCGATCCCTAACCATCCATTGCTGTAGTTGGTGGCTTCAAAGACCAACTCACCTTGTCGATTATATACTTCCAGCTCATTGTCGGTACCTTCTACACAGGCGATGTCAAACTCATCATTTTGATTGTCGTTGTTGGGTGTGATCACCAGTCGGCCGGTAAAGCACTCTTGCTCGTCCGGTTTTACCATATCGGTATCGGAGGCCGAGCAGCCATTGGCATCGGTGACCAGTACGGTATAGGTACCCTGCGGAAGATTGGTGATCAGCCGCGTCGTGGACGGAGGATTGTTGTCATTCCACCGATACGAATACGATGGTGTACCCCCGGTCACCTCCGCCAGCGCGGTGCCTTCCACGTTGTTGGGCGATGAGGTGGTGACAACGTCGACATTAAGTTGTTCGGGCTCGGTCACGGTGCCGGAGGCGGTCACCGTGGTCCCGGCTCCGTCGGTCACTGTCACTGAATACTCACCGGGCTCCAAATTGGAAATCGTAGGATCGGTGCTACCCGTGCTCCAGGTAAAGTCGTACGGAGACGATCCCCCACTGACAGTAGCGGTGATCTCTCCATCACCTTCACCCTGGCAGCTGATGCCTACGCCGTTGTAATCCTTGATGTCGAAGGCCACGGTCAAAGCACCGCCGCCTACGCTGTACATAGCCTCGATGGTACAGCCATTTTGCTCGGTCACAGTTACGCTATACACGCCACTGGCTAGTCCGGTGATGTCGCGTGTGGTCGCTCCATTGCTCCATAAGTACTCGTACGGAGTCGATCCTCCGACCACCGTCAAGGCAATGGAGCCATTGTTGCCATCGGTCGCATCCGTCACCGTAGCATTGGTGATCTCTGCACCGACCGGCTCATTGACAATGACCTCCTTGGTGCGTTCCTGACCACCGCCGTCGGTCACTTTTATGAGATAGGTACCACCTCCGATGTTGTTCAGATCCTCATTGGTGCTCACCACGCTGCCATCCAGGGTCCACTCATAGCTGTATGGCGAGGAGCCAAAGTTTACGGTCACATTGACCGAACCATTTTCTTCTCCTGCACATGATGGCGATGATACCACACAGCTAATTTCCTCCCCCGAGTCTCCGATCGTAACGGAACCATTGCACTGATTAAAGGCAATCGCCCCATCCGGATTGCTGGCGCTGCGCTCGGTCAAAGCATCGGTAAACGCGATGGACGAATTCTGCCCATCCGATCCGATCACGTCAAAGCAAATCTCAAAGATGATCACCCCGTCGGCCAAAGTGAGCCCCTCGGTAGCGGGATCAAACCAGACAAACGACGCAATGCCATTGGCACCTTGATCCAGGTTAAAATTATCGTCGCGCAGGCCGGACAGATTGACACTCTCGATGCGAGGGTTGCTGAGCACCAGCGGGTCCCATTCAATGGTACTGGCTGCCGTGGTGATCTGCACAAAGTCCTTTACGCTGATACCCACGCAGACTTCACCATTTGCGTCAGCATTTTTGTTTTCTGCGGCCAGGGCAAATCCATCCACATTACAGTCAGAGCCTCCGCCTCCACCGCCCTCGACCGTCACCGTACCATCCTTCTTAGTAAAGCTTACCCGATCGTCATCACTGTCTACGATTTCGATGGCCGTCGGGTCATTGGTAAATTGCACCGTCCGACTACCAGAGCTACCCTGTATATCAAAGCAGATATTGAAGATGCGGGTACCATCGGGTATGGTGACGCCTACGCCAGGGTCCAGCCATTGTAGCACCAACTTGCCATCGTCCACATTGTCGAGATTAAAAGATCCCGTATTTAGACCGTCCAGATTAAATCCTTCGACGGTACTATATCGCAAAAAGCTGGCATCCCAGTTCATGCTAAACTGCATGCCGGCAATGTTTTCAAATCCCTGTACGCTCACCTCTACGCAGACAGTCTCATTGGTGCCTCCTACCTCGTCAGATCCGATCAGGCGGACACTACTGCCACCGGTACCAGAGGCCGTAAAGAGCCCACCGGTGGAGATGAGGCCCACGTCCTCATCTGCCTCATTGATGACCTCAATCTTCCTAGGTTGATCGGAGATCGAAATCGTGGTGGAGGAGCCTGAGCTCCCCACAATATCAAAGGTCACGGTAAACAAGATGGTGCCGTTGGGGAGGGAGTTGGGCTCCGCCCCAAAATCAAACCAGGAGACGACAATGTTGCCGCCATCCGTAAATCTTGGATCGAGATTAAAAGCATCCTGATCAAAGTCGCGTACCGATGTATTGACGTTGCTAAGTGAGCTAAAAGCAAGAACGGCCGGATCCCAATTGATGGAAAACTGCATACCGACCAGATCAGTAAAATTTGAGACGGTAAAATTGACGCTGACCGATCCGCCGGGATCCCCACTGGTATTGTCAATCTCTATGGTGGGTTGTGCTACCAGCGTTGCAGCGCAGATCAAGCTGACTAGTAACAGATAAAGTTTCTTCATAGCACGTTGTTAATTTTGGGCTGGGACCCTATTTTCTGTCAAATAGCTATATCAATTAATGCTGAGATTTTGAGCGGCCTTTACCAGGCTCACTGTATTGCTGACTCCCAGCTTGCGCATGATATTTTTACGATGTACGCTGACCGTCTGGTCGCTAATAAATAGCTTCTGTGCGATCTCTTTATTGCTGAAGGCTTGCGTGATCAATTGTAAGATCTCGTGTTCTCGTTTTGTCAGATGGTGTTTGACAGAAAAAGAATCGAGGTATCGTCCGTTTGAACTGGTGTTCCATTTGTGCTTGTCAAGGCCAATTGCTGACACCTGAACGCCCGTACCCATGAAAGTATTATCTGCCAGAACGGAAACGACGCCGTCCTCCAATTCGCTTAGTGACGAGCCTTTTAGCAGATATCCATCCGCTCCGTTCATGAATGCCTTTTTCACCACCTTGGGATCATCGTAGCCGGAGATAATCATGATCTTGGTGTCTGGCGACACTTCCCTGACCGGTCGGATCAACTCCAGACCGTTGATAGGCCCCAGATTAAGATCCAAAAACACCAAGTGGACCCTTCGACGTCTGAGCATTCGCGGTAGATCTTGCCCGTCCAACGACGTGTGTATGACATTGATGTCTAGTCGCACCGACATATCCATCAGCGAGGCCAAGCCTTCGGCAAAGAGACGGTGATCATCCACAATGATTGCGTTCAAACGCATGGTGTACTATTTAGGCCGAATATCAAAAAAGTTTGAATTTATATATGAGTACTTACAGCAATTTGAATGCCACTTTTGACTCCCATGGAAGTTTGTTCTAATATTTAACAGGATATCAATCACTTAGAAGTGTAAATTGACGATATCTCTGAGGGCACACAGGCCGTAGGGAAGGACGAAAGGCGATTTCTGACACCGCCATC
The DNA here is from genome assembly GCA_965223165.1 of Saprospiraceae bacterium. Classification (GTDB taxonomy): domain Bacteria; phylum Bacteroidota; class Bacteroidia; order Chitinophagales; family Saprospiraceae; genus JABDMH01. The sequence continues at coordinate 341,218 of CBDCVQ010000007.1, forward strand.
GACCAAAAAAGATGGCAGGAAGGTGCTCCCAGGCCGGTAGAGGGAGGCTTCACAGGCCGACCCCCCCAAGGCACACGCAGGTGGCACCCTACTGACCCGCATGCTTACCAAGGTGGAGTGTGCATGACTTCCGCCAAAATCAGCGTTCTTCACTCAGGAATGAATCATTCTCTACGCGGCAGGTTTGGATTGCTGTTGTTTTGCCTGAGTCTCATCACCTACGATGTGAGCTTTGCCCAGCACGAACCACTCAGTAATCTCCGCTCTGTGACGGTGCACAATCGCACGGATTCGTTCTATCTATCCGCCTTTACCATTGTTGAAGAGAGCTTTGACCTCCAGGCCCTCGGTCATTCGAAGCCCGTGAGCCAGGGGGGCGATTTTCAGCTCCGCGGCCACTATCTGATCTGGGAGCAAAATTCTCTGATCCGACAATCGAGCGACTCGTTGGCCTTTCAGGCGACCTTTCGGGTCCTGCCCTACGACTTGGGCCGCTGGGCCTCTCGATTTGACTCCGTACTCTATCGGGACGGATCGATGCGGGTGATGGAGTCCATCACAGTCAGACCCGCTCCCTCGGGCAATCCGTTCATCTCCGACCATGGCATTCAGTATGAAGGCAATTTCTCCCGGGGATTGGCCCTGGGCAATCGACAGGACTTAGTCCTTAACTCCAATTTTGACCTTCGGATGTCCGGCTCATTGGGAGACGGGATCAACGTGGTCGCCGCCTTGTCTGACAATAGCATCCCACTCCAGCCAGACGGCAATACCCAACAGCTGCAGGAATTTGACCGCATCTTTATCCAGCTCTCCAAAGGCGGGAGCACCTTGATCGGCGGCGATTACAATTTGCAAAGGCCCCGGAGTCATTTTATCAATTACTTCAAGAAGACCCAGGGCGTACAGGTGTCCAATGTGGCTAGACTCGACAAGGATCGGACCCTGACCAACTCGGTGAGCTTGGGTGGCTCCCGAGGCAAGTTTGCCCGTATCAACATCGCCGTGCAGGAAGGCAATCAAGGTCCCTATCGACTGCGAGGCGTGGAGGGAGAGCGCTTTATCATTGTGATCGCCGGCACGGAGCGTATCTACCTCGACGGCACACTATTGGTGCGGGGCCTGGAGCAGGACTATATCATTGACTACAACGCCGGCGAGCTTACCTTCACGCCCAACCGCCAAATCACCAAGGACGTCCGGATCATCGCCGAATACGAGTACTCCGACCAATCCTACAATCGATCCATCTTTGCGGCGGAAAGCATCTATGAGACTCGAAAGCTACGGCTCAGTTTTCAAGCATACAGTGAGCAGGATGGCAAGCTATCCTCCGGTCTGGTTGATCTCAGTGCCGAAGACAAGCGATTTTTGGCGGACTTGGGTGATAGTACCCGATCCGCCCGAGCCTCCTCTGTGCGTTTGCGCCCGGAGGGCTACGATCCAAGCATCGTCATGTACAAGCTTGTCGACACCCTTGGCTTTGCAGATGTGCTGGTACGGAGCACGGATCCGGATAGTGCACGGTACACCGCCAAGTTTACGCTGGTGGGGGACGGCCGCGGCGACTATGTGCGTATAGCCGCTGAGGCCAACGGGGAAGTGTACGCTTGGGTGGCACCGGATCCAGCGACCGGGGCCCGGCAAGGGCGGTATCAGCCAGAGGTCCAACTGGTCGCTCCCCGGCAGCAACAGATGTTTGCCATGGGAGGGGCCCTCCAATTGGGAGGGGACGGACTGTGGGAATCCGAGGTAAGCTTGAGTCGGCTGGATCAAAACCGGTTCTCTGACCTGGACAGCGAGGACGACTACGGATTTGCCCTGATGAATCGATTCTCGAAATCGTTTAGCCTGCGACCAGACAGCAGTCATGCGGTGAGCCTCGTCACGGAGGTCCAGCACGAATATCTATCCGCCAGCTTTCAATCGCTCAAGCCCTATCGCAATGCGGAGTTTGCCCGCGACTGGAATGTGACCGGCCTGCAGCAAGACCAAGAGCATCTTGCCCATGCCAGTATTGCGCTTGTACGTCCGGGCTCCTTCGAGTTTTCCTACCGGCTGAGCGGCTTTCTGCGCCAAGATCTCTACGACGGTGTGCGGCATACTGCCAAGGCACTGTGGCAGGGCAACCGATATGGTGTGCACGCACTTTTTGATCAACTAAACACGACCTCCCAAGGAGTAGAGTCCACCTTTGATCGGCCTCGCCTCGATCTGTCAAGAAAGCTGGGTAAAAACCAACAGTGGACGGCCGGGGCCTACTTCGAGCGAGAGAAGAATGCCCAACGGACCATCGGCCTAGACAGCCTGGAGCGCACCAGCTTTTACTATGACCTGACCCGATTTTATATCCGCAAGAGCAACAAGGAGAAGTGGGACTTGGAACTCAACTACCAAAAACGCTGGGACTACGCCCCCATCGCTGACCGCTTCCTACATGCTACCCTAGCCGACGATGTATCTATCCGGACCCGATGGAAGGGGGATAGCCGCTCGCTGCTCGATGCCACCTTTACCATCCGAGACTTGGAGGTCAAGCGTCCCGATGCAGTGGGTGCCAAAGGGGGGCTCAACTACCTAGGCAAAATGAATCACCTACTCAACCTGGGCAAGGGCGCGCTGCGCATGAATACTACCTACGAGATCAGCTCCGGCCAGGAGCCCAAGCGCACATTCCAATACTTGAAGGTGGACCCGGGTCAGGGTGTCTACACTTTCCTGGATCTCAACGAGGATGGCATCCAGCAGATCAACGAATTTGAAATAGCCCCCTTCCAGGAACAGGCGGAATACATCCGGGTGACCATTCTCACCAATGACTTCATAGCGACCAACAATGTGATATTCAATCAGAGCTACTCGATTGACCCACGCAGAGCGATGAAGGACAAGCGCAGCCTCCTGAGCAAATTTTCGGATCAGGGTTCCATCCGCATTCAGCGAAAGAACCTTCAGTCGGCCGGCGTCTCGCTTTGGAATCCATTTACCCTAAACATCGCCGATACCAGCCTGGTGTCCATCAGCTCACAGGTGCGCAATGTCTTCTATTTCAACCGCAGCAATCCAGCGTATGACATTCAGTACGAGTGGAATGACTTTCGAAATCGCTTCGTGCTCACAACCGGCTACGAGAGCAAGAAGCTACTGCGCCATATCTTGCGCTCACGCATCAACTTCAGCCGGGTGATCAGCGGCCTGATCAGCCTGGTACGGGAGAACAATAACCAAGACAGCGAATCCTTTGACAGCAAAGATTATCAGATCCAGAGCTGGGAATTAAACCCCGAGGTCACCTTTCAGCCCACGGGCACCTTTCGCCTCACCGGCAAGTATAGTCTTGCCAACCGCAAAAATGATCCTTCCGAACGGTCGGAGCGAGCCACCATACACGATCTCAAGGTCGAAGCCACCTGGAACAAGCTGGGCAAATCTTCGTTGCGATCAAACCTGTCGCTGGTTTTGATAGATTTTGAGGGCCAACGCAATGGCGCGTTGGAGTTTGCTATGTTGGAGGGGTTGAAGGATGGCACCAACTGGATCTGGGGCCTGTCATTTGATAAAAAATTGGTCAATAATATTCGGCTAAATTTGTCATACGATGGGCGAAAGAGCGGCGAGGCCAGGGTCGTGCACACAGCCCGCGCCCAGGTCAGTGCGTTCTTTTGACGTCGTGCGTAAGATCGGCACCTCGGTCTGATCTACGCACTACCCCAAAAACTAGGTGAATTACCGCCCGTGGGACAACTGCGGGTGCTTCAAAAACATACCTTTAGTCCCTATGATAAGAGCGCTCGTTGCCATCCTCGTCTTAACTGCCGCCGCGGTTAGGATGGAGGCCCAAGAATGGATCAATCTCTCACCTACCGACGTCCGAGCCACTGCCTATGCCTTTGTGCCCACCAAATTTCAGGCGGCCCAAACCTCATGGCAAGCACTGGAAAGATCCTCCCAGAAGGGAGCGCTTTCCCTGCCGATGCCAGATGGATCTTTACATGATTTTACCATAGAGCCCCTCCATAACTTGCCGCCTGGTCTAAGGCAACGTTATCCCATGATCCGATCATTTACCCTCACCAGCACCACGGATCCAAGCATCCGCGGAAAGGCTAGTTTTGGTCCCGATCGACTGCATGTGGTGCTGCGGCATCCGCAGGGCGAGATATACATCGATCCCTTATCGGATGGTCGATATCTGTCCTATTTTACCAAAGATCACTTGATCAGCCCACATCTACGAGAGAGTTATGTCACGCATGAGCATATCACCCCCTCGGACGAGTCACGCTTTCTCCAGGCCCAGCCCAAGAGGTCTCCCTTTGCTCGTTCGTCCAATGAGGTGGTGAATCTCAGTGTATATCGGCTGGCCCTGGCCTGTACCGGGGAGTATGCTAACAAGCATGGGGGTACGGTGGCAGGTGCGCTGGCGGCCATGAACACCGCCCTGGATCGAATCAACTTCGTGATGGAGACGGAGTTGGCCATCCGCTTGCAGCTCATCGAAGGCAATGACTCATTGATACATCTCGACGCCGTGGCTGACCCCTACACCAACGGCAATGCCTCTCAAATGGCGTTGGAAAACAACAATTATCTGATTGCCAAGCTGGGAAATGCTGCCTATGATGTCGGGCATGTGTTTGGTACCGGTTGTGCCGGCGTGGCGGGGGTCTCCGGTGGCGTGGGCATCGCCTGTGGTAGTCTCAAAGGCTTTGGTTCATCTTGCGAAGCATTTACCTCAGACCGCTTTTACATCCGGGTGGTATGTCATGAGTTGGGACACCAGTTTGGGGCAGAACACACCTGGAACAATTGCCCCACGGCTCCGGATGATCAATTTAACGGGCCCACCGCCTTTGAGCCCGGCAGTGGAACCACCATTATGTCATACGCCGGCACCTGTGCCGAGCAAAATATACAGGAGGACACCGACCCCTACTATCACGTCAACTCCATTGAAGACATCGTCGCCTTTACGCGAGGAGGCGGGGGAGACTGCGGAGAGGTGTTCACCACCGACAACCATCAGCCGGAAGTGACGATCCCTCGGGCAGGGGGATTTGTCATACCGATCTCCACCCCCTTTCGACTCCATGCCACCGCTACGGACCGTGATGGTGATGTGCTGACCTATAGCTGGGAGCAGTACGATGCGGGCGTGGGCTCAGCCGCCATGTCGGATATCGCCAATCCCCAAGGAAGTGCACCGATCTTTCGCTCGCAGCCTCCGTCGAGCACCGGTGAGCGTTATTTCCCTTCGCTGAGCAACGTGATTGATTCAACCTTCGACAATACGGAAGTCCTGCCTACCTACTCTCGTCCCCTGACATTTCGGGTGACCGCCAGGGACAATGTGCTGGGTGGAGGAGGCACAGATTGGGAACAGATCGAGTTTTCTGCGTCAGAGAGCGCTGGACCCTTTTTGGTTTCAAGCTTCAACGCCTTGGATACGATCCACACCGGAGACTACCTCACCGTAGAATGGGATGTCGCCAACACCGATGCTGCTCCGGTCAACTGCCGGAAGGTAGATATCCTCCTGTCGACAGATGGCGGTTTTACCTATACTGACACCTTGGTGGCAGCCACGGCCAATGATGGTCGAGAGGCGGTACTGATCCCGGCGCGAGTCACCGACCAAGCGAGGATCATGGTAGCTGCAGCTGATAATATCTTCTTTGATATCAATGACAGGGATCTGACAATCCTCGAAGCCACCCAGCGCACATTGGCGTTGGATCTATCTCCACACGACCATGATATTTGTCTTCCGGCTTTGATCGAGCTATCCGTCACTTCCTTTGGCCTGGGTGGCTTTGACGGCAGCGCTACCTTACGGCCCAAATCCATACCCGCTGGAGCTACTACCTTTGACTCCCTGGTTGTCCAGGTGGGCGAAGCTGCCCAATTCACGGTAGATTTTAGTGCCGTAGATGCCACTGGAAGCTATGCCCTATCCTTTTACGCCCTGGGTCCGACTGGAGATACGCTCGTTAGAGACATCGCGGTGCATGCCATCTCCAGTGACTTTAGCGATCTCGCCCTGGTCAGTCCCGCCCAAGGAGCATCCAACCTGGGTGTACGGCCTACGCTCAGCTGGCAGCAGAGTAGTCAGGCCGATGCCTATCGATTGCAGATCTCTACCTCGCCTGCCTTTGATGTTGATCTCATCGATGTGTCAGACATTGTCGGCGATACCTATTCGCCCGAGGAGGTACTGGAGGAGAGCACACTTTACTATTGGCGACTGCAACCACAGAACCTTTGCGGCAGTGGAGACTTTACCCAGGTACAGGCCTTTCATACACTCAATCTCGCCTGCGAGACCTTTGCCGCTGAGGACCTGCCACAGAACCTATCGCAAAGCAGCATTGGTACGATCGTATCCACCATCAATGTGCCCAGCGCCGGGGTGATCAGCGACGTAAACCTCTCCAATATTGCCGGCTTCCATGAGTCATTTGGAGACCTGATCTGGCTACTCCAGAGTCCAGACAGCACGACGAACATCCTGATCGAACGCGAATGTGGATTCTCCAACCGACAGTTTGAGCTGGCTTTTGACGACGAGGCCGCCGATGAGTTCACCTGTGGCACGGCATTCAACAACCAGTCGTTTATTCCCAGCAATCCTCTCGGCGTATTTGAGGGTCTGGATATCCAGGGGGATTGGTCCTTGATCGTACATGACTCCACCGTCGGAGGAGGTGGGATGATCAACGGTTGGACACTGGAGCTCTGCGGTAGTATCGCACCACAATCGCCCGAGATCCTGGTGCTTGACACGCTCGATGTACTTTTCGCCAATGAAGGTGTGATCCAAAATGAACTGCTGGCGGTGACTGATGATGTGGCCTCGGCCAGCGAGTTGGTCTACACGGTAGTCGCCGTCCCGGCCCACGGGTCTCTTCAGTTGGGTGGAACCGTGCTGCAGGTAGGCGCACAGTTTACCCAGCAGGCTATTGATCTGGGCGACCTCGCCTATGTCCATGCAGGTCAAGACTCCGTGCCGGACTCTTTTGTCTTCACGGTACAGGACGGTACCGGGGGTTGGATCCCGCCCACGCGGTTTCCCATATCTATTGATAGGATGTCCGTGAGCGCACACGATTTTGACACGCAGATCGGGGTCTCCGTTTTTCCCAATCCGGCACATCATGAAGTGCATATCGTACTGGACGATCCGCCCTTGGGACGCGCAGAAGTCACGTTGTGGAGCATGGAAGGGATCCTCCTACAATCTACACGGCTGGTGAGTGATCGTCTGACGGTTGATTTGGCTCCCTGGCCAACGGGCGTGTACATGATGGTCCTTCAGACGGAGGCAGGACAGGCACGACGTAGAGTGGTCAAGCTGTAGCGCGAGGGTCCGCCGGATCGTGCCCTAAAAATCAAATTCGATCACGTCTCCAGCCTGATAGCTGTTATCATCTCCATCTTCGGTGGGATTGTCGTCAGCGTCTTTGGCAGCTGGGTCCAGTTCGGTGACTCCCTTGACCACCTTGTCACTGAGTTTGTTGCCGAGCGATTTCCAGCCCTTTACGTCAATGAACTCGTCCAATACGACGGTCCACTTCTCCTTCTTATTCTTGGACATCACGAAGTATTCGATCTGGATGTCTTGCTTCGTGGTGGCATATATCAGTTTCGACTTAGGATGGTCCGAGATAAACGAGACACGTTCATCGAGCGTGGTGCTTTCTATCCGAAATCTCTTCGCCACTGACCAGGAGCGGGTGCCATCGTAGTAGATAGCGCTTACGACGGTCTCCGGGGTCAGCTTGGCCACGTGCAATAATTGTTGTACATCGATCTTGGTAATGGTATCGGGAGCGGTCAGCAGATAAGTGCCGTCCTTGTGAAGGGACACAATTTGATCGCCCGTGTCAAACTCTCCCAGATAGATACCTCGCCCATCGATGTTGACGCGGCCACTCGCCTCATCCATCCATAGCTCAAGGGCCCCCAACGTGGACTGACCGACCGACACCTGATCGATCTTGCGCACCGGGTACTTGGTCAGAATGTTGCCTCTGGAGCCTCGACCCTTAATGTCCAGATGATCAAAGTCAAACTCAAAGACTTTCTTCTGTGCCCGGCTGCCTGGCGACAGTTGCACTTTGACGATCTCCGACTCGCCATTGGGATTGGCGGTGAAGTACAGCACCTTAGAGCCCTTATGCCCTTGGGTCAGCACATAATCTTTGTCACGGGTGATGGCCTTGACGTTAAAGCGTTTGGCCATGGCCCTTCCCGTCCCCCCGTCGAGGTAAATCATGTTGTAGGTGGTGCGCTGATCCCCTTTCTTCCACACGTCGGTGTGTATGATGTGATTGCCCATAAACACCTTTTCGCCCATGCGCGACACCCGAAAGGTACCGTCCTTCTTAAAGGCGATGATATCGTCTAGATCCGAACACTCTCGTACTTCCTCGTCCTTCTTGAGGCCCCATCCGATGAGTCCATCCTTACGGTTGACATAGAGCTTGACGTTGTTTGCGGCCACCTGCACCAGATCGATCTGCTCAAATGAGGTGACTTCGGTCTGGCGAGGTCGGTTCTTGCCATACTTTTCATACAACTCCTCGAAGTAGCTGATGGCGTAGTCGGTAAGATGGTCGAGGTGATGTAGGGTCTCCTCCAACTGCTGCTCCAGATGTTGGATATGCTCCTCCGCCTTAAAGGTGTTGTACTTGGAGATGCGCTTGATCTTGATCTCGGTGAGACGCAGGATATCATCTTGGGTAAAGGGGCGATGGAGTCGTAGTCGTGGATCGCTGGCGGGAGCGTGCTCATCAGGATCGAGGACAAAACGACGCATTTCCCGGTCAATGGTTTCCAACACGGCCTCCCAGGTCTCGCATTCTTCGATCTCATGGTAGATCCGATTCTCGATAAAGATGCGTTCGAGACTGGCCTGGTGCCACTTGGCCTCCAGCTCGGCCTTGCGGATCTCCAGCTCCTGCCCCAGCAGGTCGCGGGTGTGCTCAGTAGAGATGCGCAAGATCTCATTGACCGATAGGAAATGTGGTTTGTTGTCTACGATCACACAGGCATTGGGCGAGACCGATATGGAGCAATGAGTAAAGGCATAGAGCGCGTCAATGGTGACGTCTGGCGATACCCCAGAGGCCAGCTCGATCAGGATCTCCACATCCTTGGCCGTATTGTCGACCACCTTCTTGACCTTGATCTTGCCCCGATCATTGGCCTTGAGGATACTATCGATCAGGCTAGAGGTGGTGACCCCATACGGCAGTTCGGTGATGACAATCGACTTCTTGTCCTTCTTCTCCACCTTGGCCCGGATCTTGAGCTTGCCCCCTCGCTTACCATTGTTGTAATCGGTCACATCGATGCTACCGCCAGAGGTAAAGTCGGGGAAGATGGTAAATTTCTTGTCTTCCAGGATCTTGATCGAGGCCTTGATCAGCTCGCCAATGTTATGGGGCATGATCTTGGTGGACAGACCCACCGCGATACCTTCCACACCCTGCGCCAAAAGCAGCGGAAACTTCATCGGAAGGTGAATGGGTTCGTTCTTGCGGCCGTCGTAGGACATTTGCCACTCGGTAGTGTCCTTATTAAAAGCGATATCAAGGGCAAACTTGGTCAGCCTGGCCTCGATGTATCGTGCTGCGGCAGCCGCATCACCTGTGCGGGGGTCACCCCAATTGCCTTGGGTGTCAATCAGCAGGTCTCGCTGGCCGAGTTTGACCAGGGCGTCACCAATGGCGGCATCGCCATGTGGGTGATATTGCATGGTCTGCCCGATGATGTTGGCCACCTTGTGAAAGCGACCATCGTCCATCTCTTTGAGCGCGTGCAAGATCCGGCGCTGTACCGGCTTGAGTCCATCCTCGACACTGGGGATGGCACGCTCCAAAATGACGTACGAAGCATAATCCAAAAAATAATCTTCATACATCCCTTTGAGGGAGTGGACCTTAGATTGCCCGTTCATGCCAATGCTTATCTGTTCTTGTTCCTTCATGCGTGTCGGCCCTAAAAGTCAGTTTTGGGAGATAACAAATTTATAATTAGAGGATAACATATAATAATTGTATAAGAACGGTTTTCTCCAAGGGCTCAAACCGGGTCTGATATGCCTGATTGTCAAGCATATGTTAAAGCAGCAAAGCCATTTGTGAAAGCGTTCTTAATTCAGCTAAATTGGGGGTACTGACTTAGCTAGTGGAATTCTTGCATGGATATTGTACTAGAGATTAACCACAACGAACGCGACTTCATAGCAGCTTGTGTGCGCCAGGAGCGATGGGCGCAGAAACAGCTGTATGTGGATCACTATGGCACGATGATGGGAGTATGTCTTCGATATGCCGGTGATCAAGATGAGGCGCAGGACATACTGCATGAGGGATTTATAAAGGTCTTTCGAAATATCAGCAAGTATAAGCCAGGTACCTCTTTAAGCGCTTGGATCAGACGAATCATGATCAACACCTCGATCGATTATTATCGAAAAAAGTCGAGGAGGAGGACGGATGACATCGAACAAGCGTTTGACTTAAGCACTTCGGGACCAGATGCTGTCAGCATGTGCAGTGAAAAGGAAATACTGGCGGCCATACACGAACTGAGCCCGGCGTACCGGACGGTATTTAATATGTACGTGATTGAGGGGTTTTCGCACCGGGAGATAGCCAATAAGTTGAATATCTCGGAGAGCACCTCCCGATCAAATCTGGTGAAAGCCAGAACGAAATTGCAAGCACTGATTGAACGAATAGCCACCGTGCATGAAAAGTGATATGGAAAATAGTTTCGACAAGGCCATACAAGACTCACTGAAGGATCTCAGCCTTCCGTACGACGAGGGATCTTGGGACCTGCTGGAGCAAAAGATCGATGCTGCTGAGCTTGCTCAGGCAGAGCGGATCGATGCTGCTGCCAAGCAGGCGCTAGACGGTCTGACCGTGCCATACAATGCATTCTCCTGGCAGCAATTGAGCGATCGGCTGGATCAAATGGACTATCGTCGCAAGTTGATCGGTCTGAAAGTCCTGGAAGCTGCCGTGGTGTTGCTAGCGATTTTCGCTCTGACCCGATACATCGGCCAGTTTCCAAAATCCGCCGAGCCGGTGCAACAGCATTTTGCCGCTGAAGTACCCATGGATGAGCAGATGGAGGCCTATACGGATCGGCTAGACGCACATACTGCCGTAACCGGAACCCGCGAGGCTGCCACGCAATCGTCCGATGCGCAAACCTCTGCTGGGGTGACTCGGACCGGTGATCCAATGCCCATCCGCAATGCGGATGCAGCGCAAGCCGAGGGAGCAACGGCCGATGCTGTCGCCGTCGCGGCAACGGAGCAATCAAATGCCAAAGCTCCGATCTTATCCATCTTGCCAGACGCGTCCACTCCCCTGACCGCATACAACGCTGCTAGAATAAACACTCGCCAACTACATGCCCAGGTGTCGAGAGTAGGCGAAAGGTCTGCTCAATTGCCGCCAAGAGCTTATCCATTGCGAGCCACTGAGACCACGCTCAATACAATCCCTGCCTTGAAAACAGCTGAACTAGAAGGATGGTCTCGGGATTTGACAGTCGGTACAGCCTTAGCCGCGGTGAGTCCTAAAAAGATACAGACCAAAATAGGCATGTATTGGCAAGACAACCGCCACACCATCTTCTACATTGATCCGACCTTCCGAGCTAATCGGGTCAACAAGGTGCGCAATGATGGTATCGGTATCATGACGACCGTGGAGATGGGCCGGATTGGATTTGATTTTGGTATAGGGTACGAACGCGTCGTGTACAGCACGACCTTGACAGGGCCCAATGAGGTGCACAAGGCTCAGATTCCCGTACATCTTCGACTCATGCCGATCAAGAGCAAGCACGTCAACGTGTACCTGAAAGGAGGTGCCTCCGTGCATGGGGCTCTCTACGCCAACTACGAGGAGCCAACCAGCCTTAGCGCGGGTGGCCCCGCTCCCGCCCGTTATGGCGAGGAATTCAACGATGGCCTACTCAAAGGTGGATACAGCCTCAATAATGTGTACTGGTCCATCAACACTGGTGTGGGCGTAGAGGCACGCATCTCCGATAAAATTTCCACGTTTGCCGAGGTACTCAATCAAAAGCACCAGAAGAGTTCCAACAAGAACGGTTTGAAAGGAGGTCTGCTTGGCCAGACCAGTGACAAATTCGAGACAATTGCCGTCAATGTTGGCATGAACTACGCTTTCTAGTGATTGTCCCGAGCCCTCGGGATGATGAAGAGCAGGCACCGCAGAATAGCCAGGGTGGGTAGTTGTTTGTCAGGTCGAACCAGGGATGGCAACCATCGGATACCTTCTTCTGTTACAAGCTCAGACTACGATCTTAGACCAGCGCTGATCAAAATGTATGTTTTCCTCAAATGCTCCCTGCTGGCGCTAGCAATATCCTGCGGAGTGCCAAAGAAGTTATCTGAATCGCAGCCACCCAGTCACCACCTGTGGGACCAACTCTTGAAAAAGCATGTGGATGCCGCTGGTTGGGTGGATTATCCAGGTTTTCTGGAAGACTCGGTGCAGCTCAATACGTACCTGGGTGTGCTTTCGGCCGGCCACCCCAACGATCGATTTTGGTCGCCCGAGCAACAGCTGGCGTACTGGATCAATGTCTACAATGCCTTTACCGTCAAACTCATCTTAGACCACTACCCCATCGCAAGTATCAAGGATATCAAGAAGGGCATCCCTTTTGTCAATTCCGTTTGGGATATCAAGTTTATCCAGATCGAAGACGAACAATACGACCTAAACAACATCGAGCACGGCATTCTGCGCAAGCACTTTGCAGAACCCCGTATTCACTTTGCCATCAATTGTGCATCCGTCTCCTGTCCGCGACTGGCGGCACATGCCTACACCGCCACAGAGTTGGAGCCCCAGCTGACCCAGGCGGCGGAAGACTTCCTCTCCGATCCCCTGCGCAACCAACCTGGCGAAGGCAAACTGTCATCTATCTTCTCTTGGTTCAAAGGCGACTTCACCGATGGCCAGTCACTCCGAGCGTTTGTCAATCGCTACGCCAAAGATCAAATCCCGGAGGACATCAAGATCACCTTCTTAAACTATGACTGGTCGCTCAACGAAGCCGGTCGTATAGCGGAATAAGAAGCGACCGCCTGAACACACCAGGCCACATCAGGCGTTGATGGCGATGGAGCAGAACCTGCGCCGGGAGACCCCGGCTAAGTTGTACCTCTCGGTCAAAAGAGAGAACTTGCCAGGCGATGGCTAAATATCAGCTGACACAAGTAGGCAAGCGAAAGATAAAGCTGACCAACCTGACCAAGGTACTTTTTCCGGAGTCGGGCATCGTCAAGGCGGAGCTTATCTCCTTCTATTTGGGATTGGCTCCGACCATCTTGCGATATGTCAAGCGGCGGCCCCTCTCCCTCATCCGCTATCCGGACGGCATTGCCGCCCACCGGTTCTTTCAAAAGGACAAGCCGGATTGGTCCCCCGACTGGGTCGAAAGTGTGCCACTAGGCAAGTCCGACAAGAAGCACTACATCCTGGCGACCGAAGAGGCCAGTATGGTCTGGCTGGCCAATCTGGCTTGTATCGAGCTGCATATCCGGCAGGATCGATATCCAAAGAATGAGATCCCCGACTTCTTCATTTTTGACCTGGATCCTGCACCCGGCCAGCCCTTTGACGAGATCGTGGACATCGCACTGGCGCTGCGGGACTTTCTTGAACCGTTTGGGTACCACCCCTTTGCCAAGACCAGCGGCGGCAAAGGGATCCACATTATGATCCCCATCGAAGCAAGATATGACTACGACACCATGTTTGAGTGTGTCAAGCTCTTGGCTACCGAGTTTGTCAAGAAGCACTCGGGAGCATGCACCCTGAAGATTAGCAAGGATGCCCGAAAGGGCAAACTACTGGTGGATATTTACCGCAATCGAGCCTCCCAAACCATCGTGGCGCCATATAGCGTACGGGGTCGTGAACCAGGACCCGTGTCTATGCCCCTGAGCTGGGATGTCCTGGCCATGCTCGATGATCCCACTGCCTATCACCTCCGCAATGTGCCTGAGATCGTGAAAAACGAGGGGGATGCCTGGGAAGGATTTGCCAGTTTTTCGGTGCCCTTGCACACCGACAAATCCGCATCCGGCGGATCCAAGATCAATCTGCCGGCATCGAAGTTCTATAAGACACCGGCACAGCTCAAGGAATACGCAGCCAAGCGAGACTTTGCGAAGACCTCAGAACCGGCACCCGCCTTCGTGGAAACCGATGGGACGGCCTTCGTGGTGCACCGCCATCATGCGTCCAGATTGCACTACGATCTGCGATTGGAAAAGGACGGAGCGCTCTTGTCCTGGGCGGTGCCCAAGGGCATGCCGCATAAACCCGGGATCAAGCGTTTGGCGGTGCAGACGGAGCCCCATCCGATCGAGTACCTGCAGTTTGACGGAGAGATACCCAAGGGCCAGTATGGCGGAGGCATGATGTGGATTTATGCGCGAGGCAAATACGAAATCACCAAGGAGAAAAAGGACGGCTTCTACTTTCAGCTCTCCAGCCCGCAGATGGATGGCGAATATCGCATACACAATACCAAAAAGAAGGAGTGGCTACTGGAGCGCGTGGACCGGGATCTGGTAGACATCCTCCATGATCCGGTGGCCCCCATGCTGGCGATCAAGGGGGACAAGATACCTAGCCGAGACCAGGACTATTTCTACGAGGTGAAGTGGGATGGCATCAGGGCTATCATCGCCATCGAAGAGGGAGAAATTCGCATCCGGACCAGAAACCAAAATGACCTCACGGACAAGTTTCCGGAACTGCAGCAACTGTCAGAATCCTTCCGAATTTCAAATGGCATTTTTGATGGCGAAATCGTCTGCCTCGACAAGCAGGGAAGGCCCAACTTTAAGCAGATCATCAGCCGGATGCATGCCGTTGGGGAGACCAAGATCCAACGGGCCACCCAGCGCAATCCCGTCTACTGCTACCTTTTTGACTGTCTGTACCTCGACGGCCGATCGCTGATCCACGAGCCGGTGGAGCGGCGCCGAGAATGGCTCAAGGATAGCATCAAAAGGGGATCTCCCTATCGTATGAGCGAAGCCGTAGATGATGGACACGCCCTGTACGAGGCAGCCGGCAAGATGCAGTTGGAGGGGATCATCGCAAAGAAGCGGGGTAGCAAATACCAGATTGGCAAGCGGTCGGAGGATTGGATAAAGCTCAAGTTCAGGCAGGAGGAAGAGGTATACATCATCGGGTACACCCAGGGCCGCGGCGATCGGGCTGCCACCTTTGGTGCACTGCACATGGCCGATCTGCCAGGGGATGACATCATCTATCGCGGCAAGGTAGGTACCGGTTTTGACGCCCAGAAGATGAAGGAGATCTACGATATCATTGCCAAGGTGCCCGTGGTGGATAAGCCGATCGCCGAGAAAACCTTGGACGATGCGGTGACCACGTGGATAGCCCCTCAGGTCACGTGCGAGGTCGAGTACTCCAGCATCACGCACAACGGCACCTTTCGCGAGCCCGTCTTTCGGAGGCTTAAGCTCTTCTGAGACCAGTGTGAAGATGTTGAGCTGTTAGCTGTCGAATGGGCACCAGGCCGCCCCCATGGGGCTCAACACGCTTTCCCTTCCTCGGGGAAGCGTTTGGCCACGCGGGCCTGGTCGGTTTCGTCCCGACGGGACTTGCGCCCGTCTCCGTAGATTCCACGGCGTCTCAAAGCGCGGCGAAGAACCTCGGATGCTAAAACCCCAGCCCCTGCGTCCTAGGGAACGCAGGGGTGGACCCCAGGGCGAAGATGTCGAGCCGTCTAATGGTTGAATCGAGCAAGAGGTCTCCACGGCGTTTCGGAGCGCAGCGGAGAACGCAGGGGCCGGGGGCCACCATTGCAAACTGCCTCCACGGCGTCTCAAAGCGCAGCAGAGAACCTCGGATGCCAAAACCCCCAGCCCCTGCGTCCTGCGGAACGCCGGGGTGGACCCCAGGGCCAACATTGTTGAGCTGTCTAATGGTTAAATCGAGCAAGAAGTCTCCCCGGCGTTTCGGAGCGGAGCGGAGAACGCAGGGGCCGGGGGCCACCATAGCAAACTGCCTCCACGGCGTCTCAAAGCGCAGCAGAGAACCTCGGATGCCAAAACCCCCAGCCCCTGCGTCCTGCGGAACGCCGGGGTGGACCCCAGGGCCAACATTGTTGAGCTGTCTAATGGTTAAATCGAGCAAGAAGTCTCCCCGGCGTTTCGGAGCGGAGCGGAGAACGCAGGGGCCGGGGGCCACCATAGCAAGAGGTCTCCCCGGCGTTTCGGAGCGCAGCGGAGAACGCAGGGGCCGGGGGCCACCATAGCAAGAGGTCTCACGGCGTTCAAAGCGCAGCGAAGAACCTCGCATGCCAAAACCCCCAGCCCCTGCGTCCTACGGAACGCCGGGGTGGACCCCAGGGCGAAGATATCGAGCCGTCTAATGGTTAAATCGAGCAAGAAGTCTCCCAGGCGTTTCGAAGCGCAGCGAAGAACGCAGGGGTTGGGGCCACCGTAGCAAGAAGTCTCCCCGGCGTTTCGAAGCGCAGCGGAGAACGCAGGGGCCGGGGGCCACCATTGCAAGAGGTCTCCCCGGCGTTTCGAAGCGCAGCGGAGAACGCAGGGGCCGGGGGCCACCTTAGCAAGAAGTCTCCACGGCGTTTCGAAGCGCAGCGGAGAACGCAGGGGTCGGGGGCCACCATAGCAAGATGTCTCCACCGCGTTTCAGAGCGCAGCGAGGAATGCAGGGGCCGGGGGCCACCATTGCAAGAGGTCTCCCCGGCGTTTCGGAGCGCAGCGGAGAACGCAGGGGCCGGGGGCCACCATAGCAAGATGTCCTCCCCGGCGTTTCGGAGCGCAGCGGAGAACGCAGGGGCCGGGGCCACCATAGCAAGAAGTCTCCCCGGCGTTTCAGAGCGCAGCGGAGAACGCAGGGGCCGGGACTTTGTGTAAAAACAACTACCTTATTTGGCACCAAATTCAAAGCCTACCGTCCTGCGGGCCCTGACATGACCGCGTTGCAGCATATATAAAACCTTGGTACAAAATTTGATGCACCATAATTCGTACTTAAATCAAGCACTATGAGAGCCATTTGGAAGGGACATATTCGCTTTTCGCTCGTGACGATCCCAATCAGAATGTACAGCGCCATTGAGACTAGCAAGAGTATCAGCTTTCGGCAGCTGCACAAGGAAGACAATGGACCCATCGGATACCAAAAGGTCTGCAAGGTCTGTGACGAGAAGGTCAGTACATCAGATATCGTCAAAGGATATGAGTACGAGTCAGACCAATACGTAATCATCGAAGCCGCCGATCTGCAGAATATCAAGCTGAAGAGCACCAAGGTCATAGACATCGAAGCCTTTGTGGATGCCTCAGAGGTGAATCCGGCCCTGTTTGACGCTCCCTATTTTGCCGGTCCCGATGGGGAGGTGGCGTCTAAAGCCTACTCCTTGCTGTGCGAAACGCTAAAGAACACCAATAAACTAGGCATAGGCAAGGTCGTGTTGAGAGACCGGGAGAGCATCGTGCTGATAGCGCCTCAAGGACCCGGACTCGTCATGTACAAACTGCGCTATCCCGATGAGCTCCGACAGATTGAAAACGTGCCCAACATCGGTCACATCGAGACCGACGAAGCACAACTGCGCTTGGCCCAGACGCTGGTGGACTCGATGGCCAAGTCCTTTGATGAGCTCGCATTGGAGGATAAATATCGCAATGCGGTGATGGAATTGGTGCATGCCAAGGTGGAGGGCAAAGAGATCGTCACCCTCGCCGAAGAGGAGGCACCGATCGTAGACATCATGACGGCCCTGCAGGAAAGCATCAATCAGTCGAAGACGCAGAAGAAGCCGCTCAAAAAGGCGACGGGCAAAAAAGCCGAGGACGAACAAGAGAAGAAGACCGCCTAAGCACTACCATTTCGTATCTCACCGGACACAGCCATACGGTCGCTAGCTGGCCTGAGTCACCTAGCAAGGGTTCTTCCATTTTTGCGCGCGCTTGACGCTCAACATATTAGGAAAATTCCTAATTAAGTCTAACTTTGTCTGATGGCAAAATTAGTCCAGTACAAGCCGGACACCCATCGAAAACTGGGGTTTCGCAAGGTGCGCAAAGAGCATCAAGGCGACGATCAAAATCAGCTCACCTTATTTGCCAAGGCCAAGGATCCTGCCAAGACCATTCAGGTACTCCGACATCTGGATCCGTTTGAGAAGGGCCTACAACTGGACGAAAAGAACGATGCCTTGGCCGAGACGCTTTATCAGGAGGCGATCGAGGCCGGCATATCAGTGGCCGATGCGCATTGCAATCTGGGTATTATCTACGCTCGGCGAGGTCAGACCAGCATGGCCATCAGCAGCTTTACCAAAGCACTAGCCGCCGATCCTCGCCATCTGGAAGGCCACTACAATCTGGCCAATATGTACTACGATGCGGGCAACTATTATCTGGCAGCCACGCACTATGAGGTCGCTTTAGAGATGGAGCAAGCCTTCGCTGAGATTGCCTTTAATCTGGCCCTGGCTCAGATCTGCCTTGATCAACGAGAGAACGCCATCAAGAATCTGCGCCGCTATTTGCTGCTGGCCGACCAAGAGGAGCAGAAGGAAGCTCGGTTTCTACTTAATCTGTTGGAGGTCCAAGGCTGATTGCTACATCGCCATCGGAACGAAGGCGAAGATAAATGCAAGCACGGCCAGGACCAGCCCGATCATAAAGACGTTGTAGCAGATGTTTAAATACCGATACTTCTTGGCGAGTACCAAGCCGAGATAGTACAGATCCTTACTCAGGGAGCTGTAGAGCAACTCTTCGTCATTCATGAGATAGTTTATGCCCCATTCAAACTTCTCGATCGGCAGTTGATAGAAATTTCCAAAGAAGAGAATGTTAAAGCGCTTGTTTAGAAACTTCTCGTCGGAGTAGTTGGCATTTGTGATCTTGGGGCGGGTCGACAGCGTGGCCAAAATGATGGAGACCATGCAGACCAGCACCATGATAATGGTCGGTATCAGCAGTCGTGGATTGGAGTCCACCTTGGAGGCCAGGCTTGACACCACGATGGACAGCATAATGGCATTGATACTGAGCATGATGTTGGCCTTATTGTCAGCAATCCTACTCAGGTTGTTGTGGTTGCGCAGGGTGACCCGAAACATGGTTTCGACGCCCCTGTCGGCCTTCCTGGGCTTGAGGTCAGCCGTGGCACCTCTCTCCTCGTCGATCGTCAGGACATTTCTTTCAAAAGCCAGTAGGCTCGTCCACTGGTCCTGTAGCTTGAGGATGTTCTTACGCTTACGGGTGTTATACTTGCTCTGAGCAATGGTCGAGTAGAACTTGTGCTTGTGCAAAAACTCGAGATTGAGCTTGAGCCACTCTTTTTCAGTGAAGCTTTGATCTCCCCGCCACTCCCATTCGCGCTTCAGCAGTCCTAGCTTGCTCAAGTACATCTTGGTCCCTATGTGCGAGGTGTCGGCGTCCTTGATGATCTCCTCGTGCACATTGGAGGGCATCGCCTCTCTGTGCGTCACCCGAATGAGTGACTGAATGGCAGCTATCCGCTCGGGCTCCAGCCCTTCTTCGGTGAGAAAGTTGCCTGCAAGCTCGGCCGAACGAGACTCGTGCTCATTCCATCCCTCGCTGAAGCCCAGATCGTGAAACCATAATGCGATCTGGATATTCTCGACCTCCTCCTCGGGCAATTGATAATCTTGTGCGAGTTGCGTGCCGGCGGCCACCACTTCGATCGTATGCTGCTTGGAGTGAAAGACGTACTCCTTGTCGATATGCTGCTCCAGAAAATTCCGGGCAAACTTTTGCACTTTCTTTACGATGTCCGATCCCGCCATAGGCTGAAATTAGGGCCTAAATTTAACCCTTTTAAAGTGGATTGAACCTATGAAGCTTGGCAATTCCCTCCTGGGCTTCATTGGCGATATAGAGGACACCCCGTGGGTCTATTACCATGCCTTCCGGCTGGCGGTGTACCCTACGATCCAGGGTGGTAGCGGACTTGATCGTACCATCACGATCGAGGACCAACAGTGCCCGGGCGGGCGATGAGATGATAAAGATCTCTTGGCTAGCCGGATGCACCGTGATGGCGGAGGGACCAAAGAGGGGGGTGATGCTCTCCCGGCCAAGTGCCTCGGCGATTCGGGCATTGTCCAGCACCAAGAAAGGTACGGAGTCGAGTTTTAAGGTGGTCGGATCAAAGCGGTAGACTTTGCGGTTTCGATCCTTTTTCTTGACGACAGACTTGCATGCCACGAGCAGCGACGGGCCTTCCGGCCAATATCCCAGCCCCTCTACGTCATGATCACTTTTGAGGAAAGTCTTGATGGTCTTGGCCTTCTCGTCCGGAGCATTGAGATCATAGATATCGATGTCGCCCTTGCTATTGGTGATGTATGCTTTGCCGTCCAGCAGTTCGACTCCCTCATAGTCGTCCTCTCCGGCAAACTTGGCGTCTCTGATCAATTCGCCGGAAAATTTGTTTATGAAATACAATTTTCCTTTTTCATCTTGGATACCAACGATAAGCGAATCAGTATCTGTCAGCGATAGTCCGGAGATTTCATCTAATTTGGTAGGGAGGTTAAAGGTCTGATCAGGTGCATTGATCTGATACTGATTGACGGCCATGACCCGCTCACCCAGAAGCTTCTTCTGCTGACTGTTGGACTTTTTAATGATGAATTTCTGCAAGGGATACAAGCCACCAAAGGCAAAGAGAATGGCTCCAAACCAGATCAGATATTTAGAAAATTCTATGGATATCTTCATTTATCGACAGCTATGAGACGAACTCTATCACTCTGTATTATGGCGGCGCTCTGCCTATTTATTGTATCGTGCGCCAGCTATCATTCCGCCTACGTTTCACCACATCACACGCAAGATGAAATTAAAGAAAAAAACGATGGCGAATTGGTGCACACCTCCTTTTTGATCGGTGATGCAGGGGGGTCGCCGATCGGCCAGATTGCTCCCGCCCTCGTCGCTCTAAAGCGGCATCTGATGGCAGCCGGCAAGGAGAGCTCCGTGATCTTCTTGGGTGACAATATTTATCCCGATGGCCTACCAAAGAAGGATGAAGAGGGCCGGGAAGCAGCCGAGTGGGCTCTGAAGGTCCAACTAGATGCGATCAAGGATTACAAGGGCCGACGGGTCATCATGCCTGGCAACCATGACTGGCGCCGGGGCCTAAAAGGTATCCTTCGTCAGGAAGATTATGTCGAGGACTACCTGGATAAGAAACATGTGTTTCTACCCGAAAAAGGCTGTGCCGGTCCGGAGGTAGTCAAACTCACCGACCAGCTGATTATGCTGGTGATCGATACCGAGTGGTGGCTGCAAAACTGGGACAAGGAGCCGGAGATCAACGCGGACTGCGAGGTCACGACCCGAGACGAATTGATCCGAGCCTATACAGACGTGCTCAAAAAGAATCGGACAAAGGATATTATCGTCGCCTTTCACCATCCCCTCTATAGCTATGGAGCACACGGAGGCTATTTTCCTGTCAAAGATCACCTCTTTCCCCTGGCCAAGGCCATCAAGGGCTTCTACCTTCCTATGCCAATCATTGGGTCGCTCTATCCTCTACTGCGAGGCAGTGCCGGCGTCAAGCAGGATAACAATTACGGCCCGTTTGACGATTTTCGCAGCAAGATCATGTTGGCCTCGGGCGAATTTGAAAATCTGATTTTTGTGGCGGGACACGAACACAATCTTCAGTACATCACAGAGCAGAGGCACCCCTTTATCGTCAGCGGCTCCGGGTCTAAAGGCACCCCCTTAAACAAGGGCAAGAATCTCGAATTTGGATCTACAGACCACGGTTTTGTCGCCTTGGACTCCTATCGTGATGGCACCATGATCGCCCGGTTCATCACTGTAGACGATGACGGCAATGATCAGGTGGTCTTTACCCGGCAGATCAAGGGGCCGCGCCAAGTCCCAACGCAATTTGACTTCTCCGAGTACGAATCCGGACAAGAGATCTACACCAAGTCCATCTACGACCCTGCATCCACGCAAAAGAAAGGATTCTACCGAATGATCTGGGGCGACTGGTGGCGAGCCGTGTATGGCCAGCAGTTGGAGGTACCCACGCTAGATCTATCTACCAAGCTGGGCGGGCTAGAGCCCATCCGACGTGGGGGCGGCATGCAGACCAGCTCCCTGAGATTGGAGGATAAGGATGGCCGACACTATGCGATTCGGGCGATGGAAAAGAATGCGGACAATCTCTTGCCCCGGGTCTTCAAGAATACGTTTGCCGCAGAAATGATGCGCGACTTTTTCACCACCGCTCATCCCTATGCTGCCTTTGTTATCCCAAAGATGGCCGATGCGATCAACATTTACCATGCCAATCCCAAGCTGTACTACCTGCCCAAACAGCCGGCACTGGGTGCTTACAATGAGAACTTTGGTGGCGAGCTCTACTTGTTTGAGGAGCGACCGGCAGGTGACCGCAGCGATGTAGAGAGCTTTGGCAGATCGGAGGATATTATCTCCTCGCTCGACCTGCTCGAAAAACTGGAAAAGAACGACAATCATCGGCTGGATCGATCCTGGATCATTCGGTCGCGACTCTTTGATCTGACATTGAGCGACTGGGACCGACATGAGGATCAATGGCGTTGGGCTTCCTTTGAGGATGAGGAGCGGGATCTAAAGATTTATCGTCCCATTCCCCGCGATCGCGATCAGGCCTTTGCCAAGTTCGACGGCTTTCTCACCCGACTAGCCACCCGCTCGGTCATCAATCTACGGCCCATGCAGACATTTCCGGAGATGACCAAAAAAGTGCACTGGTTGACCTGGGGAACACGCTTTTTTGACCGCAGATTTCTCAATGAGATCAGCTGGGATGAGTGGAAGAACGAGATCAAATACATTCAACAGCATTTGACCGACGAAGTCATAGAGGATGCCCTGTCTGATTGGCCGCAGAAGGTATACTCGATCGAAGGCGACCGCATCGTGCGTACCCTCAAAAAACGCAGGGACAACCTGGGTGGCATGGCGCTGCAGCTCTATAGATTCCTCGCTCGGAGTGTGGATGTCGTGGGCACGCAGAAACCCGACTATTTTTTGGTGGAGCGCCTGGATGCTGGAAAGACCCGCGTCTCGGTCTATCGCAACAACGACAAAGCCAAAAAGAATCGAATCTACCAGCGTCTCTTTGATGCCAATGAGACCAAGGAGATCATCCTTTACGGACTGGAAGGCAAGGACTATTTTGAGGTCACCGGCGATGTGCGAAGTGGTACTGTCATTCGCATGGTGGGCGGACAGGGCAACGATCACTTTGTGGACCGGTCCAATGTCACCGGCGGTAAAAAGCACACATTGGTATACGACGATCTGCGCAAGAATGAGATTGAAAAGAGTAAGGAGACCAAAGACAAGCGCACCTTCCGACGCTTGACTAATGAATATCATTTCCGGGAATTCAGGTACAACTATACCCTGGGCATCCCCTTTGCCGCCTTCCTCTCCGATGATGGATTTTTCTTAGGTGGTTTTGTCACACACGATGTCGGCAAATTCAAAAAGATCCCCTATGGTCAGCGGCACACCTTCGGCGTGACATATGCCTTTGCCACGCAAGCCTTTAAGCTTTCTTGGCGGGGGGAGTACAGTCAAGCACTGGGCAAGCTGGATTTCATGCCCAGAATCCACTTTCAGACACCTAGCTACGCCCAAAACTTTTATGGTTTTGGCAATGACACGGACGATACCGGGGATATCGAATTCCATCGGGTCAGAAACAAGGTATTTCGGGTGGCCACCGGCATCAGACGCCAGTTTAAGAGCGGCGCGGCCTTCGAGTTTACGCCTCAATACGAACAGATCAAGGTGGAGCAGACGGAAGATCGGGTCATTACCCAGCCAAGCGACTTCATCAGAGATGGCATTTTTGAAAATCAGTCCTACTTGGGTCTAGATATCTCCTTTAGCCAGGACAATAAGAACAATCTCGGATACCCGACCCGGGGTATGATCTTTAACGGCAACGTGAGCTTCCGCAACAATCTGGACCAGACAGATCGCGCTTTTCTCAAGTTGGACCAGAATCTTACGTTTTATCTACCGCTATCCAAAAGTCAACTGTTTGTCTATGCCACCCGAATCGAGACCAACCAAATTTTTGGCGATTTTGACTTCTATCATGGGGTGACCCTGGGCGGACTTCAGAGCTTGCGTGGATTTCGAGTAGAGCGCTTTACCGGTCGGGCAAGCGTGGCCCACAGTAATGATCTCCGGTTTCCGCTGTTCACCGTCCGAAACAATCTGCTGCCATTTGCCGTGGGTCTGACGGGCAGCTTTGACTATGGTCGAGTCTGGACTAAAGAACTGGAGTCGGATACGTGGCATACCAGCGTAGGGGGCTCCCTGTGGTTCAACTTTGTCAGTGCTGCGGTCCTTAGAGCCGGCGTGTATAGCAATGGGGATGATACACGTGTGGTCATCGGCCTGGGTTATGCGCTGTAGGAAGGTTAGCGAAGCCGCTGCACTGACCGAGCCAAAGGCGAGCGATGCTGACCGAGCCAAAGGCGAGCGATGCTGACCGAGCCAAAGGCGAGCGATGCTGACCGAGCCAAAGGCGAGCGATGCTGACCGAGCCAAAAGGCGGGCGATGCTGACAGAGCCAAAAGGCGAGCGTTGCTGACAGAGCCAAAGGCGAACGATGCTGACCGAGCCAAAGGCAAGCGATGCTGACCGAGCCAAAGGCGAACGATGCTGACAGAGCCAAAGGCGAACGATGCTGACCGAGCCAAAGGCAAGCGATGCTGACCGAGCCAAAGGCGAGCGTTGCTGACCGAGCCAGAGGCGAGCGATGCTGACCGAGCCAAAAAGGCAAGCGATGCTGACCGAGCCAAAGGCAAGCGATGCTGACCGAGCCAAAGGCAAGCGATGCTGACCGAGCCAAAGGCGAGCGATGCTGACCGAGCCAAAGGCAAGCGATGCTGACCGAGCCAAAGGCGAGCGATGCTGACCGAGCCAAAGGCGAGCGTCAGCATTGCATCTTAACGGCGTTTTACTCACCTTTGCACTCTTTTACCTTTGCGACAATGTCTACCAAGACAACCAGACGGCCGTTTCTACGCCGGGTGGAGCACATGCTTCAGGAGGCCCGGCGGACAATGGGACTCGAACATTTCCCGTTTGAGACCACACTGAGTATGGTCCCCCTGCTAGACTATTGGCGGCAAAATAAGGACCACGACCATCCGCATGTACACTACATCGCATCGGAGGTCAGCGCCTACATCGAGCAGAATCCCTCCGTATTGGAGCCCTACCAAGATGCCGGCACGTTTCTAAAAGATCATCGCGCCGTCCTGGACCTGTTGTTTAGCGGAATCTTTCCGACGGTGACTTCTCGCAACTTTCTGGGGTATGCGTCACCGCCCTTCTCCTTGACCCCCTTTTACACCACCGAGGCGACGCGGGCACTGCTCTCTGATCCCAAGGTGACCATCCAGTTTGAGCAGTTTGGCGAGTTTGACAAGATTCCCTATAGCGTACGGGCCTGCTTCATCATCTTGCAGAAATACTACCAGATCGATCTGGACCACAATCTCCCCTTGTTGTTGAGTCTGCAGTTTGAGGGCAGTACCATGGAGCAGTTTTACAAGACGACGTCCATGACCGACTTTATCGTCGTGCGTGCCAAAAAGCCGGCTCCGGATATCAGCCAGGAGAAATTGGACTTTCTGCTCAAGCACATGGATGACGAGGCGTTGTGGTTGGATTCGTTTTCGCCCGATGTGTTTTACTTCGAAGGTTTCTTCGTGGCTATCATGAATGATGTCACGGAGGTGGAGACCCTTTCGCGCCTACGCAAGATCTTACTGGCGCCCAGTTCTTTACTGGATGCGGAGCAGGCCAAGGCCGTGGCCAATCTGACCCGCATCTATCTCAATCTGCCCGATGTCGAAGTAGGTATTTCGGCCATAGATTTTCCCTCTGACCACTCGGTGGCACACCGCTACAAGATTGATTATCCGGTCATCGAGACCTCGGAGCGCCCCTTGTCTGAAGCCAACCGAAATAGTCTCTACCGTAAGGCCTGCCGGCTCAATCGGATGCAGATCATCTCCGATCTGACACAGATAGCTGATCCTGCCCCGATCGATCAAGCCCTGGTCAGCCATGGATTTCGAAGCCTGATGGTGGTGCCACTGCGGGATCAAAAGAAGCAGATCATTGGCATGATGGAGCTGGCCTCACCGACACCGTATGTGTTTACGCAGGTCAAGCGGCTGAAGCTGAAAGAGATACTGCCCCTCTATGATGTGGCATTGGAGGAGATACGGGTTTCCATCGACAATCGGATTCAATCTGTCATCCAAAACAAGTTTACCAATATCCACCCGAGCATCCTGTGGAAATTCACCGACACTGCCTTTCGCTATTTGGAGCAGAAGGACGATCCGCAGCAACGGGCAGTCTTGCGGCCCATCGTATTTGAAGATGTCTATCCCCTCTTTGGACAGATAGACATCAATAGCTCTACGGCCATCAGAGACAAAGCCGTACAGACGGACATGTTGAAGAACCTGCAGTTGCTCAGGGAGCTGCTCCAAAATCTGGATCACTCGCAGTTTCATCTGCTAAAGAAATACGCACATGAGGTCAATAAGTATCTGGAGCAGCTCGCCACTTCTTTTGATCCGGGACTGGAAGCCACGGTAGATGCGCAACTGCTCAAGGATATCCATCCACTCCTCCGGCAACTGTCTCAGCGGGATGAATGGGCTACCAGTCAGGTCGAGCGCTATTTTGAGGAGATGGACGACGATCATGGCCTGGTTTATGAATACCGGGACAGATACACGGAAAGTTTGGGCCGGATCAATCAGCTGATCAGCTCATACTTGGATGAAGAGGAGATCAGCAATCAGCAATTGGTGCCACATTATTTTGATAAGTATACCACCGACGGCGTGGAGTACAATATGTACGTGGGACAAGCACTGCTGCAGCACGATCATTTCACCATCCACCACTTGCACAATCTTCGACTATGGCAGTTGGAGAGCATGGTCCAGCTACATGCGCTGCTGGAAAGTCAGCGCCCCACCTTGCCCATTGACATGACCGTCTCCTACCTGATCATCGTGTACAATGGCACGGTCTCGATCCGTTTTCGCACCGATGAAAAGCAGTTTGATATCGATGGCGCCCACAACATCCGGTACGAGATCTTAAAAAAGCGCGTAGACAAGGCGACCATCGTCGGCACCGGGGAGCGGCTCACGCACAGAGACAAAATCGCCATTGTGTTTGTGCAGGAGAAGGATCGACTCGAATATCATGAGTACCTGCACTATCTCATCGACGAAGGTAAACTAGCGGATGATATCGAGGAGGTGGAGATCGAGCAGGTGCAGGGGATCCAGGGAGCTCTTCGGGCGCTGCGCGTCAGCTTTTTGGCTGAATGAGTTATCTTCAACCCCGGAATATGCATTAGACTTTCTGATGCGAGCCAAATCTGCTGCAAATACAGGCCACGTCAGCACCCGGCTTTATTGCATTTTTGACTCTCACGACCAAACTCCAGTGCATAGTCCGGGTTCAAGGGCTAAACAACCAGCAAAATGAAGTGGCTTAAGCGAATATTGGTTTTCCTTTTGATCGTACTGGTCGGCATACAGTTCATCCGAATCGACAAGGTAAATCCGATCAGCGACCCCAATCAGGATTTCATCCAAATACTAAACCCACCCGAAGAAGTGGCGCAAATGCTCAAGGTGTCCTGCTACGACTGCCACTCCCATCAAAGCGTCTATCCCTGGTATACCAATATTGCCCCCATCTCCTTCTGGATTAAAGGCCACATCAACCATGGCCGCCGCCACCTCAACTTTAGTGCTTGGGGCAGCTACGACCAGAATCGGGCGCATCACAAACTGGAGGAATGCTATGAGGAGGTCGAGGAAGGCCACATGCCCCTGCCCTCCTATTTGTGGGCACATAGTGACGCTAAGCTCACCGATGAGCAACGCTCGGCGATGGTGAGTTGGTTTAAGAGTCAAATGAGCAAATACGAGTAGATACTCGGAGGCCTGACGGCCTCGATCCTGTCGCCAGATCAGTATGCCCCGAGCAAAGCGGAGGGATTGTTGAGCTGAGCTAACAATGAGCACGATCCTTTCTATCCTGTCAGACCGATAAGCCCCAATGAGCTTGGCGCGAGATCGGTAAGCCCTCCGAGCTTGTCGAGGGGGGTTGCTGAGCTGAATCCATCGCTTGTTATAGCGCCTTTGGCGGTGCAGACACCCCCAGCCAAGGATGCAGGGGCTGGGGTGAGCACAAGGCCATTGGCCGGTGAGGTCACCATTGATCCCCCGGCACAGTGATCAACCCGGTGGAGGACTTTCAAATAGTGACCTTTTCAAAAGACAATATGAGAAATTATACACTTCTATAGAAGTCATTTACTTATTATTATGGTCTTTTTATAAGTCAATTTTATGTAAATTTGGTTTTTGAGCATTCAAAATTATGATACTGCTGCGTCAGTTGTCGTCAAATCTGATCACGACGGTCCAGACGACCTATGTGAGGCCGATCTACCATTCCATACCGTGGAAGTATCGATTGCTTGCGATCAGGGGAGCCAGGGGTGTTGGCAAAACGACCTTGTTATTGCAGAGAGCCAAGTTGACGCTGGACTTGTCAAAAACGCTATACGTGAGCCTGGACCATATCTACTTTCGCACGAACACCCTCTTTGATCTCGCGGTCCAATTTGAGCAGCAGGGTGGCACCCATCTACTGCTGGATGAAGTGCATCGATACGTATCATGGTCACAGGAGATCAAAAACATATATGACCATTTGCCAGCACTCTCCATCGTATGGACATCCTCCTCCCTGCTACAAATCGAAAAGGGAGAAGCTGATCTAAGCAGGAGAGTCGTTGTCGTGGATCTACCCGGTCTGTCTTATCGCGAATATCTTCAGCTGCAGGGCCACGCCACCCAGCTGGACACCTACCGTCTGGAGGACGTTCTTGAGGATCATGTGTCGATCGCCACTACGCTAAAACAAGCCATCGCCAAACCGCTGCAATACTTTGGCGAATACCTGCACCATGGATACTATCCCTATTACACTGAAGGCATGGGAGTGTATCACGACCGGCTTTCCGCCACTGTAAACCTGATCCTGGACGTGGACGTGCCCAGCGTCGAATCCGTAAAATTTGAGACTGTCGCCAAGATGAAACAACTGCTGGCCATCATAGCCGAATCCGTGCCTTTCAAGCCCAACATTCACAAGATCAGTGAACTGATAGGAGCCACCCGAGGGCAGACATTGCTGCTGATTCATCTCCTTGAGAGAGCACAACTCATCTCCACGCTCCACAGAAGTACCAAGGGCATTCGACGATTGGGCAAACCACAAAAGATATTCCTACACAACACCAATTTGATGCACGCATTTGCCGATGCACCCAACTTGGGTACGCTGCGAGAGACCTTTTTTCTAAACCAAACCAATGAGGTACATCAGGTTTGGTATCCGGACGAAGCAGACTTTGCCATTGGATCGTATCTATTCGAAATTGGGGGGAGAAAAAAGGCCCGATCTAGGAGTGACGTCATCTACGTACTCGATGACATCGAAATAGGTAGTGGCCGTGCCATCCCGCTCTATCTCTTTGGCTTCCTCAGATCAGTAAGACCCCCGAGCCTGTCGAGGGGAGGATTGCTGAGCTGAAAGCATTGCCTAGGTCGTCCCTGCTGATCACTGCTGGCGCTCAAAGAGATGATATCCTCGATGCAGAGGATCAACAGCAGATAGACCGCCAACCTCACCACCGAAATCACCCCGTCTTCATTCAGCCTATCGTGCCTGATGTAATCGTAAAACATGAATAGGTCAGGGCTAGAAGGGCCGAGTGTGGGAGGGTATTACCCCGCAACAAAATCCCTCATTGCTATGGGTCGACCATCTTTCGCATTATAGCTACGGTAGCCACCCACCCGCTGTCGCGGTTCCCTCACTTCTCGCATTGCCATGCTCGACTCTACGAGATCGTCCGGTCATGCCTCGTCTGCGAACAAAAATCCTATTAGAATTATTCAACATATCTAATGCGAGACTCTACTAAGGTTACCACGTCAAAGAGCTCGGAGAGCCTGCGCAAGTGTTCCATGGACATCCAGCTCGAACTTGCCATAAGCGCGCTGGGAGGTGCCCAAGGGGTGGGCGACATATTCCTTTGCGAAAAGCCACGTAGGACTCGCAGTTGGCGGATAGGATGTGCTCCTGATTAAGCTGCCGTGCCCCTGAGCTCAGTGAGTGAAAAAACGCCAGTACTTCCTAAAGTGAAGGACGATGTAGAGGATCAACAACAAATAGACCGCCAACCTCACTGCCGAAATCACCACGTCTGCATTCAGCATATCGTGCCGGATGTAGTCGTAAACCATGAATAGAGTCAGGCCCAGAAAGCCTGCCACATAGCAAAAGGCAGTTTTCCATCGATCCTGCGCAGTGGGCGGATCCAGCCCCTTCACCCTTCGATCATAGAAGGCCACGAGTAGGATCAGGATCGAAGCAACGATGTCCACTAGATATATGACTTTCATACGCTATGTACCTGCAGCGCTGACCATTGGATCTGTTGTAGAGCTTTCTTCGAATTATTAGAAAAAAGAACCCGGACACAGGCAATGGGTGTCCTTGCCTGGCCCGGGTCTGTAACACTCAGATCCGTAATACCCGGTTTGAAATCGTCAAGGTACCGCAAGCGCTCGGACAATGGCGTAACTAGTGACCTATCGGATACCATCGTGCAGCGTAGCACTGCACGTCGATTTCATGACTACTGGTGTATGTCAGATGGTTTTCGTCTGCGACTTGCGGGCGGTGGATGCTTTCATTTGGTGGCTGGAATACGATCTCAACCAATGCCAAAGCTACAACCCAGCGGCCTAGAACTCCTAGAACCATGCGTTCTGATGCAGAACTAAAAGTTCTAAGTTAGAACTACAGGTTCTAAGCCATCGAGCTCTTATGGTGGTAGCACAAGTATCTCATTGGGGTGGACTTCAAAGATCTCGCACAGCCTGCGCAAGCGTTCTACGGTCATCCGGGTCTCGGCCCGCTCGAGCTTGCTATAAGCACGTTGCGAGATGCCCAATAGGTGGGCGACATACTCTTGCGAAAAGCCACGTAGGACTCGCAGTTGGCGGATAGATTGGGGTATGGTCAGACGGTCATGATCTGTTGGGCGCATACATGTAAATTGTGGTGTGGCGCGGTTTCTATGTCTCACGGCAGACACATCAACCACACTTAAAACGCTGCAAACGTCAAATATTGAGCAATGAAAGCACATTTTTTCTCCCATACCGGGACAGGCACAGCAGTACCATGAACCATATCGGTCCGATCTCCCAACACTCAGTCTTCATACAGTGGGTGAACGCTCCGTACCCAGTTTAAACCTAATCACTACTGATCAGATGATCCGGAGCATCCGGGTGGCGTATGTGTTAGCTACCTATAAATTGCGATGGCTAAGATAGAGGTGGCGCCTTGTCCAAGCAAGGACAGTTAAGCCATTTTCGGAACCACTAGTTTGGAGCTCATACCTGATCTCATGAGTCTAATACCTTATGTATCACCTTCTTATGCATATGCTCCCGGAACCCCTACCATGCAAACAGCTTGCCTCTCCAAGGTCACTCATGGCCAGTTCGGTACGGACATGTGCCATCTGACGCATGTGCAAAGGACTCCGACAGAGGCGATTATGCGCACGAAATGCTGGGGGGGGGAGGTGCGACGGCCGCCATGGACGCCATTTGCACACTGCATCAAGGTAGGTG
The DNA here is from genome assembly GCA_965223165.1 of Saprospiraceae bacterium. Classification (GTDB taxonomy): domain Bacteria; phylum Bacteroidota; class Bacteroidia; order Chitinophagales; family Saprospiraceae; genus JABDMH01. The sequence goes on from CBDCVQ010000007.1 coordinate 373,135, forward strand.
CAGTATAGTATAGCGATGGAGATGATCCAGGGAGCATAGGTGCGGTAAACCCCTATCGTTCAGGAGCATACATATAAAAAATCACCCCAAGCCGCTAAGCCGTGGGGTGATCTAAAACACACTCAAAACCGTCTTTTTTGGAAAAAAGAGCCCGCGGCGGAGAACCGCGAGCACTTTATTAAACACTCAAATCCGTAGTATATAGAAAAGTTAAATCTTTACCATCCATCGGTCGACTCTCCAATATCCATCCAAACCTGCGTATGCACGACTTCTGACTTGTCAAAGCCCTTCTTCGGAGTTTTAACCGAAGTTGTGTTCAGAGTGGCGATTGATATTAAAATCGAAAATAATATATGTAACATTTGGTTTACTTTCTTAACTTTAGGCTAAGTTACCGCCTCTCATGGTGCCAAAACAGGACACTTTACATCCTTTTGTGCCTAGGAGATCTTTAAGTAAAGTGTTAGTTTTGCAACTATATAGCCTGTGAAACAGCTATTTAGATGTGATACTTCATGAAGACCCTTGTACAACTCGCCAGGATAGTTAGCAAGAACAAGATCAAGTCCATCCAGATCTTAGATCATCAGATCAAGAGCGATAGACTATATGATTTTTATGAGCGGATACTAAATGAGGAGCTAAAATCGGACCAAGAAGCCGCAAGATTTTACTTTGGTTCGGAAGCGGATAACTACAAATACCGCAAACTCAAAAACAGACTTAGGGACAGGCTCTACAATACACTCTTTTTCATCGACACTAGCAGCCCTAAATTCAATGAACACCAAAGGGCATTTTATACATGCCAGAAATACCTAATCACTATCAAACTGCTATTGGCAAGATATGCTCGTAAGTCTGCCATCCAATTGATGCGCAAGACGCTTAAGCAAGCAGAAAAATATGAGTTCACGATGATCTGCCTTGAGCTTTATGAGTTACTGCGTAGTCATTACGCACTCATGGATGTGAATCGCTCGAAGTATGATCGTGCTGTACGGAAGGTGAAGTTCTATGAGACAGAATGCGCTGCCGAGAAGATTTGCGACGAGATGCATCAGGACTTCAGCCTCATTGTGGCGGAGGGCAAGATGCTTCCATCAGCAATTATCAAGATTGGCGAGGACTATGCTGACAAGTTCAACGAACTGTACGGCCCTTCGAGAACTTTTCGCTTCTATCTGGTCTACTTCTTCTTCCAGATTCAACTTGCTAAAATCAAGGGAGACTACAAACTACTAATCGAAATCTGCGATAATGCTATTAAACAGCTGTCTGCAAAGCCCTTCGTGTCGAAGCATTTCATTGGTGTGTTTCATTATAACCGACTCCAGTCCTACATTCAGCTCCAGGACTACACGAGTGCCGAGAAGATTGCTGATGTCTGCCTCACTTATTTTGAGAAGGACACCGTTAGATGGTTTAATATACAGGACTATTACTTCATCCTCTGTATGCATACAAAGAGGTACCAAGAAGCTTATTTAGTATTTCGCACCGTGTTTCAGAACAAACACTTCCCGTATCAATTTCAGAATAAAGATGAAGTTTGGTATACGAAGCAGGCCTACCTATACTATCTCCTAAAGATCCAAAAACTTGCATTACCCCCTCACAATGCACTCTCTAGATTTCGACTGCAAAAGTTCTTGAATCAAGTTCCCGCCTTCTCCATGAAAAAACGCCTTGAGAACATCCCCATTTTGCTGGTGCAGATTTTAATCCTGATCCTGGAAAAAGACTATGACCGACTTAGTAGTCGCATAGATGCTGTTGAAAAATACACATCTAGATACCTTCGCAAGGACGAGAACTTCCGTTCAAATTGTTTTATAAAGATGTTGCTTGAAATTCCTAAAAGGAATTTCCATAGGCGCGCAGTCGAACGTCATGCTAAAAAGTATGTACAAAAACTCTCAGCCGTGCCCTTGCAGATCGCGGATCAGCCATTTGAAATAGAAATCATCCCTTATGAGGACCTGTGGGAGTACACCCTCGGGTCACTAGGGGCAAAATCCTAAATCTCCAACTCGAATGCGTCTCTGCTTACACGGCCACAGCACCCTCCAGCAATCATTTGAAGATTTTAACTCCGCATCACATGCACTCCCTCCAACAACTCGTCGATGTCGTCTCCAAAAACAAGGTCAAGTCTATCCGCACGCTAGAGCCCCGGGCCCACGAGAAGCCCGACATGCTCCATGACTTCTATGATCGACTGACCAAAGGGCAATTCGCCGACGACGAAGAAGCAGCTGAATTTTATGGCTATGAAAGCGCTTCGTGCAAGGCATATCGGAAGCAACGAGCCAAATTGGCTGATCGTTTGTACAATTCGGTATTTTTCATCGATACGGCTTCACCCAAATTCAACAAGCATCAGAAAGCCTTTTATAACTGCAATAGGCACTTGTCGGCTGCCAAACTGCTACTTGGCCGCGGCGCCAGGACAGCAGCGATGACACTTCTCAAGAGAATACTTGTCCAGTCCAAGAAATACGAACTGACGTGGATCACCCTGGAATCATATCGCCAACTCATGCTACATCATGCCCTCGTCACGTTGGATCGGACTCGTTTTGAAAAAGCCAGAGCCAACGTGCGACATTTTCAGAAAATATACGATCACGAGAACGAGGCAGCGGAACTGTATAATGATTTTGGTCTCGACGTGGCGCTGGGCAAAATTGATCCCGATATCTTGAGGAAGAAAGGAGATAACTATATTGCCATCCTCGAGCAGAGCACCAAAGAAGCTGACTCTTTTTATCTCCATTCGATATTCTACTTTCTTAGACTCAGATACTGCGACCTTTTCCCTAGCCACGAGCAAAGATTGACTGTCTGCGACGAGGCCTTAGCCTACTTCGCCACGAAGGAATTTGTGTCAGACTATTTCGTAGGCGCCTTCTATTACCACAAGGTCACCTCTTTGACACAGTTGCAGCGCTATTCTCAGGCAAAAAAGATTTCGACGAAATGCCTGGTACTCTTTGAGGAAGGTTCTAACCGATGGTACAATTCGCATAAATTTCATTTCATCCTCAGTATTCACACCAAGGACTACGAATCTGCATCAGAGGTATATCACAGGGTGGTAAACACCAAGCTATTCCGTCATCGACACCCAAACAGAAGGCAAGAATGGATTTTGAAGGGGGCATATCTCTACTACTTGCACCGAATGAATAAATTACCGCTACGGGCCCAAGGCAAATTGACAAGATTTAGATTGCACAAATTTCTAAACGATCTACCCCAAGCGAGTTCCAAGAAACGCAAGGAAAACATTCCGATCACTGTACTACAACTATTACTTACTGTCCTGGATAGAAATGCCGAGGTACTGCACGCAAAGACAGAAGCCGCCAAAAAATACCTCCAAAGGCACCTTGATGAAGATCTACACTTTCGCTCAACGAATTTCATCAGAATGATCGTCGAGATTTCTAAGCAAAATTTCGACCCCTCCTTAATCAGGGAGCAAACAAGCAAGTACTTGGAGGCCATCACCGCAAGGCCACTCCGAGACGCCAACCAATCCGACGAAATAGAAATCATCCCCTACGAGCACCTCTGGGAGTACACCCTGGAGTCCCTGGACAAATAGCATCTGGCCAAGGCGATCACAGCTCCACGTCGATACCCATCTTGCGCATGAGTATCGATGCATTAAAGCTGGTGCAAATGCCCCGCTTGATCCGGTAGTCAAAAAAGAGCCGCTCATCCTTGATCTCTACGTCGAAGTACCAGTTTTCGATGGCGCCTTCGTGCTGAGCCTCCAGCGCCGTCAGGGATAGATCGTGAGTGGCCACCAGACCTGCTCCTTGATATCGCAGCAACTGCTTGATCAACGCCTCACTGCCCCGATGCCGGTCCCCACTATTGGTCCCCTTCAAGATCTCGTCCAGCAAAAACAAGACTGGCTCTGGGCCCTGCACGGCCTCGATGATCCTTTGCAACCTGGCGAGCTCTGCATAAAAGCTGCTCGCCTGCTCGTGTAGAGCGTCCTGGGTCCGCATGCTGGTGTATAGCCGCACCGGCTGAAAAGTGAATCGAGTCGCACAGACCGGACCACCGATCATCGCCAGCACCAAATTGGCCCCTACCGTACGCAGAAAGGTGGACTTGCCCGCCATATTGGAGCCGGTGATCAGCTTGATGTGGCCGGCCAGGGGCATCGATAGATCATTGGTAATCCGGGTAGCCGGCAGGATCAAGGGGTGACCGAGGCCCACCGCCTCAAGGTGCGGCTCCTCGCTCAAGGTGGGAAAACACCAATCAGGGTGGCTGTGCGCCAGATTGCCTAACCCCGAGATGGCATCGACCTCCGCCAAGGCTTCAAACCAAGCCTCCAAGTGCGGCGCCACCGACGATTTGATCTTCTCCAGTCGATGCACCCAGTGAAGATCCCACAACCCAAAGAGATTAAACAGAATCGCAAAAAAATTGTCCCGGACATTGAGCTGACCAACCGCATAGGACAGCTCCTGTATCTGAGACGACGGTTGTCCTGCCTGCACCGCCGCCAGGTGCTCACGCAGGTAAGCGGATTGCCAGTCCGGCTGTTCGACCCACGCCAGGAGCGACGCATAGGTCTTGAGCATCGCCTCACTATCCGAGACCTGCCGGTGAATCTCGTCCACCTCCGCCTTGGTACGCCAGAGCCAGTAGGCGGAAAGCAGCAAGGGCAGCCATGCCCAACGCAAGCCCCACTGCCAAGCCAGGATAAGACAGGACGGCAGCACCACAAAGGGCAATAGCCGAGCACACCAGATCCACATCGGCCGACCCTTCATCAGGTCTGCGCCGCGGATCCACTCCCGCAACTTTGTCAGATGATTTGGATCATCCTCGACAAAATGGCCCTTCGCCTGGAAAGTCTGTCGCCAATCGACCCTACTGGCCAACTCCCGCACCGCTCCCTGCCTGGGCATGTCTATATGGTCCAGGCCACTCGACATCCAGCCCGCTAGTTTCTCTCTGCCTACCTCCGTCACCGCCCGGCTGACCTGCTGAAAGAGGCTATGCGCTCCAAATAGGTCCAAATCTGCACTGTACGGATGACGGTGATCCAGGTAAGACGTGCCCTCCACATTCCAGCTCACATCTCCCGTCAAGGCCAGGCCTTCTCTCTCATTGATCCGGCACATTTCTCGATAAAAATCTGCCTGACGGACGAGCCCCTCATGCCATCGAACAAAGCGCACAAAACCGACCAATGCTAAAAGAAGTCCTACCAGACCCCACCCGGACCCCACTTGAAAAGCCAGGATCACGGCCGCCACGCCACCAAAGAAAAGGACCAAGCGTGCATAGCTGTAGCGTTCAAAGCGGCGCTGCCAGTGGCTCGCCTCCTTGGCAAATCGTGCTGCTCGCTGCTGATATTCTTCCACCTTCATCTCGGCACGTGAATATAAACGGAAAGAAAATGACAAAGTCCTCTGGCATGGGTCCGAGCTGTGCAATGATGAGTCGAGCATAAGGGGTGGCGCCTTACCGGTGATCATTATAGGTCCTTCTAGTCATCCCCGATCTGGACGACTCACCATCTGGTTTTTTGCTAACTTCCTCGCCCTCAATCTGGGACAGATCATGAAAAAACTATCTTTTGCCATATTTGTGGCTGCTTTCTGCATGACGACCAATGCTCAAAATATTGGCTACCAATCCCCACCCCAGGTGATCAAAGACTTGGTGGATGCCCCCCCTACCCCAGGCGTCACCCTGAGTCCGGACAAGGCCCACCTGCTGTTTTTGCACCTCCCCAATCTGCCCTCGATCGAAGAAGTAGCTCGGGAAGAACTCCGGCTGGGTGGCTTACGCATCAATCCCCAGACCAATGGTGGAAGCCGCTCCCGATATTACCATGGCTTATCATTGCAGGCAATAGGTGGCTCGAAAAAGGTCGACATCAAGGGCTTTCCCGCAGATCCCCGCATCGAAAACCTCAGTTGGGCGCCCGACGGATCCAGACTGGCCTGTACGCATACCACCTCCCAGGGCATGGAGCTATGGATCGTGGATGTCGCGAGCGCGCAAGCAACCCGGATCGAAGGGCTGACGGTCAATGATGTCATCTCGGGCATCCCCTACCAGTGGTTTCCCGACAGTCGACGGCTGCTGGTACAACAACTGGACCCCAATCGGGGCGCCGCACCGCAGGAGCCGGAGACCCCCGCCGGTCCTGTCATCCAAGAGAATACGCAAGGGGCTGCCCCCGTGCGCACCTACCAGGATCTGCTTAAGAATCCGTTTGATGAGGACCTGTTTCAGTACTACACTTCGAGCCAGTTGATGGTGCTCGATGTAGAAGACGGGGCCAAGACCGATCTTGGCATTGCGGGCATCGTGGCCGGACGTGATATTTCGCCTGATGGACAATACATCCTGGTGACTACCCTGAAGCGACCTTTCTCCTACATCGTGCCTTATTATCGCTTTGCCCAGGAGGTGACGCTCTACCGCCAGGATGGGCAACTGGTGCGGCAACTCGCCCACATCCCCGCAGCGGAGAACATCCCCAAAGGCTTCAATGCCGTCCGCCTCGGCCCCCGGAGTTTTGGTTGGCGAGCGGATACTGATGCCACCCTCTACTGGGTCGAGGCCCAAGACGGTGGCGATCCCAAGAAAGCAGCGGCGATCCGTGATCGACTCTACCTGCTGAACGCCCCATTCACCGGAGATGCAGAGGCTAGCATCGACTTCGAGCTACGATTCCGCGGGATCACCTGGGGAGACGACCACCTGGCCATCAGCCGAGAATACTGGTGGAGTTCCCGCCGGGAAATTGTCAGCACCTGGGCGCCGGGCACCAGCAACCCGGCCAAAAACGTACTGTATGATCGATCCTATGAGGACCGGTATACGGATCCGGGGTCTTTTCAGACCGATCTCAATGCCAGTGGCCGATCTGTGCTGCAGCGCGCCCCGGATGGAGACCTTTTTCTCACAGGCATTGGCGCCTCTCCGGCAGGCAACCGACCCTTTGTCGACCGATTTGACCTGGAGAAAGGTCAGGCGCAACGACTGTGGCAGTCCGAAGCTCCCTACTACGAGATACCCATGAAGATCCTGGATGCAGCCAAAGGCATTCTGATCACCCGACGGGAGTCTGTAGACGACAATCCCAACTATTTCCTGCGAGATCTGACCACGGCGTCCGTGACCCAAATCACTCACTTTCCCCATCCGTATGAAGCCATGAGGGGGGTATCCAAGCAGCTGGTGAAGTACCAGCGAGCAGACGGCATCGAGCTGACGGGCACCCTGTACCTACCACCCAAATACAATCCGGAAGAAGACGGGAAGCTCCCTGTCCTAATGTGGGCCTACCCGCGAGAGTACAAGACCAAGGACGCGGCGAGTCAAGTGCGCAACTCACCCTATGAGTTTCTGCGCCTGTATTATGGGTCACCCATCTATTGGGTAATGAATGGCTACGCGGTCTTTGACAACTTTGCCATGCCGATCATCGGCGAGGGTGACGAAGAGCCCAACGAACAGTTTGTACCACAACTCGTGCAGGGCGCGGAGGCCGCGATTGACAAAATCGTCGAGATGGGCGTAGCAGACCGCCGCCGGCTGGCGGTAGGAGGCCACTCCTATGGGGCCTTCATGACAGCTAACCTGTTGGCACACAGCGATTTGTTTGCTGCCGGGATCGCCCGCAGCGGAGCCTACAATCGCACCCTCACACCCTTTGGCTTTCAATCTGAAGAACGCACATTTTGGGAGGCCCCGGAGATCTACTTTACCATGTCTCCATTCATGCATGCGGACAAAATCCGAGAACCCATCCTCTTGATCCATGGCTCCGCTGACAACAATTCAGGGACCTATCCGATGCAGAGCGAGCGGTTTTACGCCGCCCTCAAGGGACATGGAGGCATCGCAAGGCTGGTGATGCTCCCCCACGAAAGCCACGGCTATCGCGCACGTGAATCCATCATGCATATGCTTTGGGAGATGGATCAGTGGTTGGAGAAACATGTGAAAAACAGGGATCGAAAGGTTGCAGACCCATCCAAGAAGACCGGTAAGTCGAAAAAAGCCGGCCGGTCCAAGCGTTGACGTAGCCCTTTACGGTTTGGTCCGTGTCCTCCAGGAGGAGCACCCTCGGCGCAAGTGTAATTGTTATTGTTGAATAGATGAAGAGGTCTCCCCGGCGTTTCGGAGCGCAAGCGGAGAATCTGGGATGCTAAGGCCCCCGTCCCCGGCGTCCTGCGGAACGCCGGGGTGGACCCGAGAGTGGCCATGTTGAGCTGTGTAATTGTTGAATGGTGATCACGAGGTCTCCCCGGCCTTTCGGAGCGCAGCGGAGAATCTGGGATGCTAAAGCCCCCGGCCCCTGCGTCCTGCGGAACGCCGGGGTGGACCCGAGTGTGGCGAAGTTGAGCTGTGCGATTGTCGAATTGTGACCAAGAGGTCTCCCCGGCATTTAGGAGCGCAGCGGAGAATCTGGGATGCTAAAGCCCCCGGCCCCTGCGTCCTTCGGAACGCCGGGGTGGACACGAGAGTGGCCATGTTGAGCTGTGTAATTGTTTGTTGAAGTGTGATCAAGAGGTCTCCCCGGCGTTTAGGAGCGCAGCGGAGAATCTGGGATGCTAAAGCCCCCGTCCCCTGCGTCCTGCGGAACGCCGGGGTGGACCCGAGTGTGGCGATGTTGAGCTGTGCGATTGTCGAATTGTGATCAAGAGGTCTCCCGGCCTTTCGGAGCGCAGCGGAGAATCTGGGATGCTAAAGCCCCCGTCCCCTGCGTCCGGCGGAACGCCGGGGTGGACCCGAGTGCGGCGATGTTGAGCTGTGTAATTGTTGAATTGTGATGAAGAGGTCTCCCCGGCGTTTCGGAGCGCAGCGGAGAATCGGGATGCTAAGGCCCCCGGCCCCTGCGTCCGGCGGAACGCCGGGGTGGACCCGAGTGTGGCGATGTTGAGCTGTGTAATTGTTGAATTGTGATGAAGAGGTCTCCCCGGCCTTTCGGAGCGCAGCGGAGAATCTGGGATGCTAAAGCCCCCGGCCCCTGCGTCCTGCGGAACGCCGGGGTGGACACGAGTGCAGCGATGTTAAGCTGTGCAATTGTTGAAGTGTGATCAAGAGGTCTCCCCGGCCTTTCGGAGCGCAGCGGAGAATCTGGGATGCTAAAGCCCCCATCCCCTGCGTCCTTCGGAACGCCGGGGTGGACCCGAGTGCGGCGATGTTGAGCTGTGTAATTGTTGAATTGTGATGAAGAGGTCTCCCCGGCGTTTCGGAGCGCAGCGGAGAACGCAGGGGTGGACCCGAGTGCGGCGATGTTAAGCTGTGCGATTGTCAAATTGTGATGAAGAGGTCTCCCCGGTGTTTCGGAGCGCAGCGGAGAATCGGGATGCTAAGGCCCCCGGCCCCTGCGTCCGGCGGAACGCCGGGGTGGACCCGAGTGTGGCGATGTTGAGCTGTGCGATTGTCGAATTGTGATGAAGAGGTCTCCCCTGCGTCCGGCGGAACGCCGGGGTGGACCCGAGTGCGGCGATGTTGAGTTGTGCGATTGTCGAATTGTGATGAAGAGGTCTCCCCGGCCTTTCGGAGCGCAGCGGAGAATCTGGGATGCTAAAGCCCCCGTCCCCTGCGTCCTGCGGAACGCCGGGGTGGACTCGAGTGCGGCGATGTTGAGCTGTGCGATTGTTGAATTGTGATCAAGAGGTCTCCCCGGCGTTTAGGAGCGCAGCGGAAAACCTGGGATGACCAGCCCTGGGCCCCTGCGTCCTTGGGAACGCCGGGGTGGACACGAGTGTGGCGATGTTGAGCTGTGCGATTGTTGAATTGTGATGAAGAGGTCTCCCCGGCCTTTCGGAGCGCAGCGGAGAATCTGGGATGCTAAAGCCCCCGTCCCCTGCGTCCTGCGGAACGCCGGGGTGGACTCGAGTGCGGCGATGTTGAGCTGTGCGATTGTTGAATTGTGATCAAGAGGTCTCCCCGGCGTTTAGGAGCGCAGCGGAAAACCTGGGATGACCAGCCCTGGGCCCCTGCGTCCTTGGGAACGCCGGGGTGGACACGAGTGTGGCGATGTTGAGCTGTGCGATTGTTGAATTGTGATGAAGAGGTCTCCCCGGCCTTTCGGAGCGCAGCGGAGAATCTGGGATGCTAAAGCCCCCAGCCCCTGTGTCCTTCGGAACACCGGGGTGGACCCGAGTGCGGCGATGTTGAGCTGTGCGATTGTCGAATTGTGATGAAGAGGTCTCCCCGGCCTTTCGGAGCGCAGCGGAGACCCTGGGATGCTAAAGCCCCCGGCCCCTGCGTCCTGCGGAACGCCGGGGTGGACCCGAGTGTGGCGATGTTGAGCTGAGTAATTGTTGAATGGTGATGAAGAGGTCTCCCCGGCGTTTCGGAGCGCAGCGGAGAACGCAGGGGCCGGGGGCTTCGGAGCAAAGCCATCTCCCCGGCAATTTGTGGCACCACGGAATACCTGGGTCCTCTCAACTCTCGCTTCGAAAGATGATGCCAAAAGCTCTGCTTCGGCAGCGATCTGGCATGATGATGCCGAAATAGCTGCCGCTGCTCCATCCATTTTAACGCTTCCTTAAAAGTATGCGGGACAATAGCGGTTTCATTTAAGCATTCCTTTAGAAGTTTTTCTCTATTTTGATTTTTCGATTTACCATGGATTGACCAACGTATGTCCCACTACCTAAGGATTGTCAACTTGCTCTGCCTGTGGAGTTTAGCCAGCTTCCACAGTTGGAGTCAGGAAGGGTCGGTTATTCTCTTTGACCACGGATCCTACGGTATCGACTTCAGTGATCTGACGGATATCCAATGGCGCTTTGATCGCCATTATCAGGTGCACATCAAGGAGGCGCTGGATATAGACATTCTCAAGAATATCTCCATTGAGACGGCCACCCAGGAGAAGGAAAAGATCACTGCTGCCAAGGTGGAAGTGAAGGGGGCACAAGGAGTAAGAGGACGGTATAATGTCGACTCATTTGTCACCCAGCCCTTTGATGCAGAGTATACCGATCAAATTCTGACGGTCGATGACCTCCAGGTGGGAGATACGCTTGACATCGCCTACACGGTCAAATCCAAAGTCTCCAATAAGACGCATCGATGGGTGTTTCAATACGCCTATCCCGTTCGTGAAAGCAAGGTTACTTTTCTGATTCCTGAAGCCTTCGACTACGTAGACCACATCACGAACCGAACTTATCTGGTACAGGAACGGGCGCTGGACTCGGTCCTGCAGGTCAAGCGTAACAAGATCCCCTTGAAAGGGCTTGCCATCACCTGCACAGACATCCCACCCTTTCAGCAAGAGATTTTTGCACCCGAGCTGGTCGAAACTCGACCGACATTCTTGCTGGCGCTGAGTTCGTTTGATCTTCCGGCTTCGTATGGATTTATCCCCGATTGGGATACCCAATTTTCAGACATTATCGTCAGTGAGTGGTTTGGCAAGCAATACCGTGTCCGCCAGCACTATCGGTGGCTTGCCCGGGCGGCTGATGAGTTGCTGGACACCAAGTATGAGGACAAGCTCATGATGCTCAAACTTTACCAGTTTGTCCACAGCCGGTTCACCTGGGACGGATCGTACGGACTCTTCCCTTCGTACACAGTGGAGGAGATGGAATACCAACAGGAGGTCAACAAGGCCTCCATGAATATGGCCCTGCTGGCGCTGCTCAATGAGGCAGGCTTTAAAGCTTATCCCCTCTTGGTCACCACCACCGATATGCCGCCCGTGGTATCCGAGCTGGCAGATGTAAATCAATTCAACCACTTTATTGTATCGGTGGAGCAAGGCAAGTCGACCATCTACCTGGATGCGGGCAATCCCGATCTGCCCGTGGGCTGGATTGATTCTGGGGTGCGCAGGGGCCTGGCGGTACGGCTGAAGAACTACAAGGGACAATGGATCACCTTGCCGGAGTGGGGCTCCACGAGTGCTATGGTGATCGATCTACAGATAAAAGAAGACTTTTCGGCGAGTGGCTCGATTCAGTGCTCTTTTTCGGGATATGACGCCTTTACCGAGCGTCAACTGCTGCGGGAGGATAAGACCGGCCGATATTGGAAAGATCGAGCTACTTTGTTCTGCGAAGACGCACGCATCGACTCGGTCAAATTTGAGCATGTGACAAACCTGCTCGAACCCTTTAAAAATCAGGTGTTTTTCCATATCGAGCCATCCCCCGATCATGCCGAGCGTGTGCTCAATCCGGTCTTCTATAGCTTCTTTAGCGAAGCCTACTTTCAAGACAGTCAACGCGTCAGCGATGTGCTCCTCCCCTTTGTCATCGAGGAGCAAGTCGTCCTCAATGTCACGATGCCTGCCAGCCTCACCGTCGCACCCATGGCTGCGCCGGCTAAGCTCTCGCTGGAAGGCGGAAAGGCTTCGATGGAGTACTATACCTCCCAAGAAGCGGAGCAGTTGCATGTGCGATTTCGCATCAAGCTGAGTACCTCACGGTTCCCCGCACAGGACTACGCCGGCCTGCAAAGCTTCATGAACCAGGCCTTAGAGAAAGTACTGGCCCCAGTGGTGCTGCAGAGGGAATAAAAACACCTTACCCGCCCGAGGTTCAGGCTGCGCATGTGAGTACCGTAATCATCAACGGCTAAAGCCCGTAGATTTCCAAGGGATCAACGACCCGCCAAATATCTTTCCTTGAGGATACGTACGTGATGAATCTCATGCCCAGCAGTAATAAAACCGAGGGCAAGGGGCGAAAAAGGCAGTCCGGAGGCCGTGCCCATTCGCGTGTACATTTCGTCCGTCAAATGCTCAAAGAGAGCGATTGTGGCCATGCGTACGGCCTTATACTCGTCGATGATAGAGGCCGGTGTACGATCACTAGCATCGGTGTAAGGGATATAGTCGTCCTGGTTAAAACCGGCGAGCGGAGTCTTGTCATTTCTGGCGATTCTCAAAGCGCGATAGGTGAATATGCGCTCGGCGTCGAGAATATGCATCATCACCTCCTTGATATCCCATTTGCCATCCTCATAGCGATACTCCCATTGCTCTTTGGACAATCCTTCCAGTAGCGCAAGGGTCTCGTGAAAGGACTTGGTCAGCACCTTCAAGAAATCGTCGCCCTCGACTTTGCTGATGTAGGTAGTGTAGTACCCGTCACTCTCCTGAGGCTCCGGGCGTCGCATCTGTTTTTCCATGCTATGAATATGGGAATTATTTGCCATTGGGCGCGTAACATGCAATCTAGTCACTCCTTGTCAATAGTCACCAAGAGGCGCGAGCTCGCTTTACACTCCAGTCACTCAGCAGAGCTAACGCAGCGTCAATGTGTCCATACAGATCGGGTGGGTGACCTGTCTCGCGATCTACCGGGCTTCGATAGTGACCCAGGCGTACAATGACTACATCCAGCTCCGGATTAAAAATGATGTATTGCCCCCGAATACCCCTGGCGTAGTAATATCGCCGGCCGCCGTGTTGGGTGATCCACCAGTGCAGCCCGTAGTGATCCGTCACTTTGTTTCGCCAGACATCATGGAGTCCGGAGGGCGTGAGGCAGTCCCTGACGTAGTCCTCAGTGACGATACGACGATCCCCCCAGATCCCACCATTGAGATACAGCTGACCCACGCGGGCGAAGTCTCTTGCAGTAGCATAAAAGCAGCAAAATGCTTTCTCGACGCCCTCCTTACGATCGAGATTCCAAAAGGCATCTTGCTCGGCACCGATTGCCTGCCAGAGCACCTCTGAAGCCACTTCTGACAAGTGCCGGCCCGTCAACCTTTGAATGATCAATGCCAACAATTGGGTATTGCCACTGACATAACGGTAGACTTCCCCAGGCGGGCGTTTGGCCGATAGGCCCAGGACCAATTTCGTCAGATCTCGTCCATAGTACGCCTCCGCATTGTGGCTGAAAGGCGAGCCCTCACTCTCCACCCAGGTCAGACCCGAACTCATCTGCAGCAGGTGGCGAATAGTGATCTTCCGATGAGTGGTGCGAGAAAACTCCGGCAGGTGCTTTGCCACGGGATCATCCAGATCCAGCCGGCCATCATACTGCAGATGTCCGATCAGTATGGCCACAATGGATTTGGCCATGGAAAATGAGTTGGTGAGGGTTTTCTCATCAGAGGGAGCGACGTACACTTCTTGCAAAAGCGCACCCTGGTGTATCACGACAAATGCGGTCATGCCCAGCCGCTCCGCTTCCTTCAGGTAGGTGGAGGATAGGCTACGTACATTGTATCGCGCGTGTCTGGGCCAGGGAGAGGGATCACCTTTGCCCACACGTCGATTGTGAAAGGCATGCATCTCGTCAATGGCAGGACCCGGTCGACCAGAGCGCAGGCTCATACGCACCGCCTTGACCAGGTAGGGGCGTGCATATAAGAGATAAGTCAGGCCCATGAGCAGTATGATGCCTACCAGCAGTAGGGCTGTCATCGGTTTTTTGCTTGCTTGCGACTGACTACATCGATCGCAGCTACGATGGCCATCGCACCAAAGACAGGCACACTCGCCTTGTCCGAGTCCAAAAAATTATTCAGAAAGCCGTGGGAAAAATAGGTGATCAAGGACAGATATGCGATCACCAGGAGATGCCGATAGCCCCCCGGCTCCAATCGGTGATAAGCAACAAAGGCGGACCAAAACACAATGACTACCAGGATCACGACCGTAAGCATGCCGAGCACACCTGACTCCGCCAAAGGCCCTAGGTATTCGCTGTGCGCGTTGCCCACGTCACCAAAATTCGTACTGATGATCGTCAAGTCGCGCGACTGTTGGTAGGGGGCATACTCAAACATATAGGTGCCCGGGCCAAAACCAAAGATTGGGCGCTCCTTAGCCATCGCAAAGACCGAATTCCACCGATTGATCCGCTCAAGATTGGACGCGTCGGTGGTGATATTCGTGATCGACTCCACGTTTTCGACCAGGTTTTCACTCGAATCCGTACGATTGCCCTGGAGGCGCATCTTGAGGTCGTCAAAGCTGATGAAGAGCAGAAAAGCCACCAACAGGCCCCCGGTCATCACCAGCCACACACGAATTCTTAGGATCGTCAGCAACCAAATGCCCAGGGCGAGAAACACACTGAGCCAGGCAGCCCGCGAGTAGCCATAGATGAGCGAAACACTCAGTAGCACCAACATCACAAAGAAGATGGCACGCGAAGTCATCGTCCGTGATCGCTCGATCAAAAACCCAAAGACCACCGGTATGAAAAAGGCCAGGACTGCCCCCAGCTGGGTATGGTCCCGATAGAAGGGCTCCATCACCCATTGCGCCGCCTCCTCATCCCAACCAAAACTGTTGTGTCTAAACAAGATATATATGACCACGGCGACCAGGGGTATCAGGTATGCCAGGAGGAACAGGCGGATGTTTCGCTCTTGCAAAAACAGGGTCGCCCCCGCAAAGTACACCGGCACGATAAACCATACCTTGGAAAGGATAAACTTGAATGATACCAGCGGATCCACACTGGTGAAGGCGGTCACCAGCATCCACCCCAGATAAGCGTAGATAGCCAGTGAGATGGGATGGTACAGGATCTCACGCGGGATCACCTGCCGATGCAGTTGAGCCAATATCAAGAGGATTGTCATCCCAAATAGCAGGGGCTCGGTAGGCAGGTAAAAGGCCACCCCGCTCATGTCCAGCTCTTCTAGGTTGAGCGACAAAGGGGTCATAAAGACGATGCCAAGTAGGAGTGCCTTGGGCCGAAAGAAGGCAAAAATGATGATCGCGGGTATCAAGGGCAGAGCCAGCGCGATCCATTGCTCAATATAAAGTGCATAGCAAACCATCGCAATGAAGAGCAAGCTGCCCCCCAATACTCTGCGATCCAACAGAGATCCAGTCATTCTGTACGAATGAAAGACCGATAATTGTCGCGGATAATCAGCAGCAGCATAGCAAAAACAAGTACAGAGAAGGTCGATGCAGCCACGATCAGCCACCGCACTGGATAAGCCTTCTTGTCGGCTGGAAAAGCCTGATCTACCACAAATTTCTGTGGGATGTCAATATCAACGTCGGCCAAAAACTGATTTCTTTTGCTCCGAAACCTCGCTATCTGATCGGTGATCAGATCTCGCCGTCGACGCAAGGCATCGTACTCATCCCCATGTGTGCGATTGATGTCCAGGAGGCGCTTGATCGCACTGATCGTCGATGGCGATGTCGCCTCTCCAAAGGCCTGCAACAACGATCCCCGCTCTTCGACACCGACCACACCCAATGCATGCAGACTGTCCATGTCCTGCTTGATCTGATCCAGCTCGCCCTGCAGGCGTTTGGATTCTTGATTGATCATATGCATGGACTCTCTGGCCCGGTCTGCAATCATTCGATTCTTGACCGTGTCCACGTACGCTGAGATGCTATTGGCAATCACCGAAGCCTTGTTGGCATCCTCGTCCATGACCGAAATCTCCACCGCATTGTACTTGGTCCTCTTGGCGTTGACGTTGCCCCGGTAGATCTGTCGAATCTTAGAGCGAGCATGCTTCTCGCTGCGGTCCACCTCATAGTGCGCATAGAGGTCATTGTGGTTGATCACCAGATCTCGCAGCTCGTCCGAACCAATGATCTGCAGCAGCTGCTCAGCCTCCTCTTCTTCGCCAAAGTCAGAGATGTTGCCCCGCTTTACCCCACTCTCATTGAGGGTCAGGGAGTTGGTTCTCGCCGGATACAGAATGACGGTCGACTTGTAGTACTCCGTCAGTAAGAGGGAGACGAGCGAGGAGGCGATCATCGTGATCACAGCCACCACGATGAGGAGCACTCGGTTCTTCCAAACCAGGTTAAAAAGTGCACTCAAGCTTAGGTCTACACTTGGTCTCGACATAGGCGGGATCTAAGATGTGCAAAAGTACTGATAAACCTACAATGTGCTCCGGGCGTGATCGCTACGGACCCTGCCAGGTGCTGCCGATATGGACGTAGGTAATGACTTGTACATTGTGGCTGTCAGGCACAAGAACCAATTACCATACCTGACCGTGTCAGCTATCGCCTAGGGAGTATCGTAGCACCGGTTGCATGGCGATTTCGGCGAAATCTGTCAAGTGCCCTTCACCAGGCCCAACAAGTGCCTCAGCTCATGGACGGGCACAAGTCGCATGACACCGGCCAGTAAGGACGTTGCCGCCAGGAACAGGATGGCCTGCCCCTGCCAGGAAGTATCCACTACACCGATCAGCTGACACAAGAACCAACTGGTGATGGCAAACAACAAGAGGTGCAAGACAAAAAGAGGATTCACGCGCACATCAGTCTTGCGGATGGCAAGTCCAATGAGGGCCAGGGAGGTCAGGGTTTGTGTGACCAGAGTAGCATATGCTGCGCCCAAGGCATCCCACTGTTGGATCCATATCCAGTTGAGCACAAAATTGAGCAGGACACCTAGCACGAAGACTTGGTTCATCTCGCGGATACTCTCGTTGGCGGTGAGCAAGGTGCCGTATACATAGGATAAGCTGACTGCGATGTAAGTCGGCATGAGCCAACGATAGACCTCGTTCCAGTGGACATCGGCCTCAACGTACAACCAGGGTATAATCTGATCCGCGTATTGAAAACTGAGTATGGCAACGACCGTCGAGATCGTCCACAAGAGTCGGGTAGCCATTGTTGCCAGTTCGCGAGTGGAGGCCAGCTCCCCGATCAGCTTGGCAAACATGGGGAGTAGCAAACCGGCAAAAAGCACCCCGATCATGTTGAAGGCGTCCAGGATGCGATACGAAGCCGCATAAATACCAGCCTGCTCCTGGCCATTTGGCAGGAGTTGCTCAATCATCACCCCGTCCATGCGAGTGTACAAGGTCATCAACAGCAAGACCAAGGCATAAGGCGCGCTTCTGCGCAGGAGCCACCAGATGAAGGGGCCATCGATCCGCGCCCGCCGCCATCGCAATCCGATTTTGACCTTTAGCACCACAGTGGCCAGCAAGATGCTCGCGACGAAGGAGGCCATTTGGGCATAGACAAAGTCCATGATCACGAGCGATTGCTGGCTCAATAGCCAATAGCCGACGACGAGAATCATAATCAGTTTGTCAACCACCGAGAGTACGCTGTCCCACCGGTAGAAGCCACTGGCCGACAGGCTGGTGCGTAGCAGCATGAGCAAGCTTGCCAGGATCTGATTGAGGACAATGCACAGCATCAAGGGCCAGATCATTGGCTGATAGCCCAGCAGCAGTCCTGCCGCCAGGGTCACCCCGAGGAAGGCCACGGATAGAACGCCTTTCGCTCCAAGGATCTTGGGGAGGTACTTGGCGATAGCCTGGCTCCGCTTGCTAAATACCGAGTGATTGAAGTTTTGGATACCAAAATCATTGAGGATTTGAAAGAGGTATACCAGATTAAAAAGGGCAAAGTAGAGCCCGTAAGCGCTGGCCCCTACCTCATTTTGCACCGACCGGTCAATGCCAAAGACATACAGCGGCTTGATCATTAGGTTAAGCCCGATCAGCAGAATGACATTAGACAGGAATTTCTTTTCCATGGAGACAGATCGAGACCCCGGATGGAAAGCGGATCTCATTGTTCCGTAAAGGAACATGAATTTCATAAATTCAGCCAAAATTCAAATTGACCATGAGAGTAGTTGTACCCATTCTCTGTAGCCTTCTGATCTGCTGCCTATCCTCGAGCATCTTGCCAGCCCAGTCCTTTCATCTGCTGGTATTTAGCAAGACGGAAGGGTTTCGCCACGCTTCCATTGAGCCGGGCATCGAGGCCTTAAAGGGGCTAGCGAAGGAGCACGGCTTTACCCTCGACGCCACCGAAGATGCCGCTGTCTTCACCGATGACGGACTAGCCGGGTACGACGCGATTGTGTTCCTAAATACGACCCAGGACATATTGGACGAAGACCAGCAAAAAGCGATGGAAGCATTCATACGCGGCGGCAAGGGCTTTGTAGGCATTCACAGTGCAACCGATACGGAGTACGACTGGCCCTGGTATGGTGGGCTGGTAGGCGCCTATTTTGAGAGTCATCCCCGTACCCAGGAGGCCACGCTGGATGTGCTTGATCAGAGTCACGGCAGTACCAAAATGCTGCCCAGGACCTGGACTCGCACGGACGAATGGTACAATTTTAAGCAGATGAATCCGGATGTGCACGTACTGATCACGGTGGATGAGGACTCTTATGAGGGCGGTACCAATGGGCCAGGACATCCCTTTGCCTGGTACCATACATACGATGGTGGTCGCGCCTGGTACACCCTGGGGGGACACACCAAGGAGAGCTTTAGCGAAGATCTATTTCTCCAGCATGTACTGGGTGGGATCAGATACGCGGCCAACCGGGAGATGCACAATACACTGACCGCCGCAGAAAAGGCGGCCGGATGGCAGCTGTTGTTTGATGGCAAAACCACCGAAGGTTGGCGTACCTACAAGAAAGACAAGCCAGGATCAAGTTGGGTGGTGCAGGACGGGACCCTAACTCTGGAGGTAGAGCCGACAGCCAATGGTCGGACCAAGGCAAAAGACGGTGGTACGTTGATGACCATCGATCAATATGAAAACTATGAACTATCCCTCGAATGGAAGGTAGCACCGTGCGGCAACAGCGGGATCATCTACAATATCCACGAGGCGCCGGAGTACAAACGCGCTTACATGACCGGACCTGAGATGCAAGTGCTGGATGATGCCTGCCATCCCGATGCCAAGATCAGGACACATCGGGCCGGAGACCTCTACGACATGATCGAGTGCAGCGTGGAGACCGTTCGACCGGCTGGCCAATGGAACCAGGTCCTGCTGCGGATCAACAATGGCCAAACCGAGTTTCACCTCAACGGAACCAAGGTGGTGGAATTTGAAATGTATGGGGATGACTGGGCAGAAATGATCCAGGAAAGCAAGTTTAAGTCTATGCCAGGATTTGGCAAGTATCGCAAGGGACATATCGGTCTGCAGGATCATGGAGACAAGATCTCTTACAGAAATATCAAACTAAGGGCCCTCCAGTAGATCGCCTTCTTTCGCACAAACTCATCACCAGAAGCTTACTTAGCTAAGGCTAGTAGAGTCTCTTCGATTTGGTGTGAAATAATAGTTTTCCAAGCTAGCCTTTTCAAATGTTACAGTCCTCTAGTCCAGCTTAACGTGCCTTTGGGATGGAAGGTCGGACCTCAATCTTACTCGGTAGTGTTCGGGCCGGCATCTTGAGGAGATCCACCACCATCTTACCTATGTCCTCCGGTTGAATTTTCCATGCATCGGCTTCGCTCGGCGTCCGATTGTTGAAGTGGGTGGCCACCGAGCCAGGCATGATGGTGCTGACCTTGATGCCCTCTCTACGCAGATCTAGCATGACCGCTTGGGTGAAGCCGACCAAGCCAAACTTGCTGGCGTTGTACGCCGCGCCTCCGGCAAAGAAATTGGTGCCAGCCAGACTGGCGATGGTGATGATGTATCCCTTGGAATCTTTCAGTGCCGGAATTCCGGCCTTCACACTGTAGAAGACTCCCGTGAGATTGACATCGATGACCTCTCGCCACTGCTCCACACTGAGCAACTCGATGGGGACGAAGTGTCCAATACCGGCATTGGCGATGACGGCATCGAGACTCCCATAGGTGTCCACGGCAAACTGGACGGATCGCAGCTGGTCCTCGTAGCTTCGTACGTCTGCCTGCACTCCGGCGATCCTTTCTTCACTGGTGTATGACAGCTGCATGACGGCCTGGTCAATAGCTTGCTGACTTCGGCTGGTGATGACGACATTCATCTCCTCCTCGAGCATGGCTTGGGCGACCGCATATCCGATGCCGCGGGTGCCTCCGGTGATGAGGGCAGTTTTTCCTTTAAGATTCATAGTACCTAGATAGAAATGCCCGGGCCTTGATCCCGGGCATGTGTCGCAAAGTTATTATGTTTTTAGCCTCGCTAATGGTGCATATCCACCTGTTTGTATCCACCTTTCCGCCTGAAGTAGAAGATGAGGAATAGATAACATGCAAGCATAATAATTGGGAATATGGCGACCGTCGCCAGGGCACTCTTCTTCGCTGTGTTTTGGATACCCATGATCACGTCTTGATCTTCTTGGTCGGCCTCCGCCACACCGTCCAGATCCAGTGAATTATAGCGTCCGAATACACTCTTCTTCTCCACCG
The DNA here is from genome assembly GCA_965223165.1 of Saprospiraceae bacterium. GTDB lineage: Bacteria > Bacteroidota > Bacteroidia > Chitinophagales > Saprospiraceae > JABDMH01. The sequence goes on from CBDCVQ010000007.1 coordinate 394,249, forward strand.
TGACGTAATCGGAGTGGTAGCTGGTATTGTTGCTCTGGTCATAAGCCAACAACTGCTTGTCCACCTGTTTGTCCTGGAAGTTGCCCAAGAAGGGATTACCCACGATACCTACTGCCAGCATACCCACGCCTGCAATAGCGTTGAGTGTTAACGCACCCCCTTTGGGAAACTGCTCAGCCACGATTCCGAGCGTCGTCGGCCAAAAGAAGGTCTTTCCGATACCATACAACGTGGCGGCCAGTAAGATGGCCACGCCTGCCGCTTTCGAAAGGAAGACCAGGCCAATCGCTGCCAAGGCGGCACATACCGCCAGCAGACCCAGAGGCGTAAGTGCCTTCACTAGCGGACCGGAGGCAAATAGACGCAAGACGGCCATAATGAGGGAGGTATAGATCAGCACCCAACCCGCTTGTAGTCCGAGCTTGCCCATCTCTGTCTCCATCAGGGCCGTGATCCAACTGTCGACCCCCAGCTCGGTAGTGGCAAGGATCGTCATGATCAGCAGCAGGAAGATATAGAGAGGTCTACCCAGTGATTTAGTGTATACCCAAAATCCAATGGCGACAGCCATTACCAGGATCAACTGGACAATGTCGGCGATATTTAGGATCCTGCCCAATTCTCGGACGATCATGGCAGCTATGATAGCCGCACCGATAGCTCCAACTTCTTTGAGCATGTCTTTGTATGGAATTCCAGCGGCCACACGCTCATTGATCGGAAAGGTCTTGTTGATCAGCATGGCAGCATAAATGATCGTCGGAATAAGGATCAGTGCAATCTGCATCCTCCAAGCCAGCCCTGAGGCCAAGATCAGAATGATCAACCCGGCAAAGACCATCCCGCCGGGCCATCCGGCATGCAGTATGTTCAGCCATTTGGTTTTATCCTTATCAAACATCGTGGCCACGATGGGATTGATGTAGGCTTCTACGCATCCACTCCCCAGCGCGAGCACGGCCGTACCTATGTACATGCCCCAGTAGCCCTTGGCACTGATGATCAGTATGGTCGACAGGGTGTGGCATATCAGACCAAACCACATGGCCACCTTGTAACCTACTCGATCGATGATCAAACTAAAAAGCACAAGGCTAATCGCCAGTGGCCAAAAACCGACGCCAAAAATCTCACCAATTTGTGTTTCCGAAAGGCCAAATTCTGGCCCCCATTGATTGGCCGTGAGGACCCTTGCAATGAAGCCAAAACCCGTGGCAATTAATGCAATGAAGCAGCCCCAAAATAGTCTCATATCGGGTGCCGCCGTGGCAGACGCAGCCGTAGAATCGTTCATGTTAGTTCGTATTGGTTAGCAGTTTTATCAATCAACCTAAATTAGGAAAACTATGCTATTAATCCCGCCGTACCTACACCAAATTGTGATGAGGGCAACATTTGGCTGCTCCCAATGAAAAAATGATAATTCGACTACAGGGTGACTTGCCGCGCCTTTACAGATACTGATTGATTAGATTTTCCAGCCTTTCTTGCTTGCCACTGCGCATCTCGGGCTCACCATTCTCCAGGGCAAACTCTCGCAATTCTTCCAGCGTGAGTTTGGCATCCTCAAACATTTTTCCGTACCCGTGATCAAAGGAACTGTACCGCTCTTCGCGTAAGTTGCGGTAATTCGATCGGTTAAGGATCTTGCTGGAGATCAGCAAGGTGCGGGCAAAGACATCCATGGCCCCGATATGTGCATGGAAGAGATCTTCTAGGTCGGTCGAGTTGCGCCGCAGCTTGGCGTCAAAGTTGACCCCGCCCGGATGTAACCCTCCGGCCTCGAGGATCACCAGCATGCACTGCACCAGCTCGTATAGGTTGACTGGAAACTGATCGGTATCCCACCCGTTTTGATAGTCGCCGCGGTTGGCATCGATACTGCCTAGCAATCCGGCATCCGCCGCCACCTGCAGCTCATGCGCAAACGTATGGCTGGCCAAGGTCGCATGATTGACCTCCAGGTTAAGCTTAAAATCACCTGCCAATCCATAGCTCTTCAAAAATCCGATGACGGTGGCCGCATCAAAATCGTATTGGTGCTTCATCGGCTCCATCGGTTTGGGTTCGATGAGAAAGGTGCCTGTAAAACCCTGCTGACGCGCATAGTCCTTGGCCATGTGGAGGAAGCGTGCCAGGTGCGCCTGCTCACGACCCATGTCTGTATTCAACAGGGACATGTAGCCCTCTCGCCCTCCCCAAAAGACGTAGTTGGCCCCACCTAAAGCGATCGTTGCATCGATGGCATTTTTCACCTGCGTGCCGGCATAAGTAAGGACATGAAAGTCGGGATTGGTGGCAGCCCCATTCATATATCGGGGATGCGAAAACAGATTGGCAGTACCCCAGAGCAACTGGACCCCGGAAGCGGCTTGTTTTTCCTTCGCATATTCCACGATCGCTTGCAGCCTTCGCTCGGACTCGCTAATCGTATCACCCTCATCCACCAGATCAAAGTCATGAAAGCAGTAGAAGGGAATGCCCATCTTGGTGATGAACTCAAATGCGGCATCCATCTTGTCCCGCGCCCGTTGATCCGGGTCTCCGTTGTCGAGCCACGGCATCGGCCGAGGACCGATACCAAAAGGATCGGCTCCCGATCCGCAGAAGCTGTGCCAGTAGGCCACCGCAAATCGGAAATGGTCTTTCATGCTTTTACCATCGACGACCTGATGTGCATCATAGTATTTGTATGCCAACGGATTGTCGGATTCGGGGCCCTCATATGCGATCTGGCCAATGCCGGGAAAGTACTCTCGATCACCTATCACTACACTCATGCTTGGTTCTTCTTTTTGTCTCTCAATGTCGATTGATCTGCGCTGGCAGCGTTGAGGCAATGAAAATAATCGAAATCTCCATTTCCATCTGAAGCCAGCGGTAGAATATTGGAAATATCACTATCATTATATGCTCGTAGAAAGGGTGTGCTCACGCCATGCACCGCAGGGTGCGGGTTGGTCTTTCGACCGACTACGAAGAGCCGCTGATCGCCCAGATAAGGCCTGGCTAGACAGATCAGGACGATAGGGCGTTGCATTTTTTTTTGAAATCCTGGTGCTCCAACGGTAGAGCTTCACATTATGTTGACTGATTCTAGTAGGATTTTGTTTGCAGACGGGGCGCAAGACATGACCGAACAATCTCGTAGCGTCGAGCATGACAATGCGAGAAGTGAGGGAACCGCGACAGCGGGTGGGTGGCTAGCCGTAGCTATGGCGAGCTTTGCGACGAAGTATGCGGACCACAGACATTAGGATCAACTACAAGATTTAGTGACGAAGCTCCACTTAGCTCGAGTGCCAGCCTAATCTATTAATCGAATGAGTCGTAAAGTACGCATGGGTATGGTCGGAGGTGGCCGTGGTGCCTTCATCGGTGCCGTACATCGCATGGCCGCTGCCCTGGATGGTCAGATCGAACTGGTCTGTGGAGCCTTTAGTAGTAATCCGGAAAAATCTCGGGCATCCGGAGCCGATCTCTATCTGCCCCCGGACCGGGTCTATGGCAGCTATCAGGAGATGATTGAAAAAGAAAAAGATCTGCCCGAAGATGTGCGGATGGACTTTATCTCCATTGTCACTCCCAATCACGTGCATTATCCGCCGGCAAAGATGGCGCTGGAAAACGGATTTCACGTCGTGTGTGACAAACCACTCTGTTTTGACTTGAAAGAGGCCGAGGACCTCGTGCAGGTGGTAGATCGCACCGGGATGATCTTTGCCCTGACCCACAACTATACAGGCTACCCCTTGGTCAAACAGGCCAAGCAAATGATCGCAGCCGGAGAGCTGGGTGAGATCCGCAAGATCGTGGTCGAGTATCCGCAGGGGTGGCTCAGCACAAAGCTGGAGGACAGCGAGCAGAAGCAGGCCTCGTGGCGGACCGATCCGTCCAAGTCTGGTATCGCAGGAAGTATGGGTGATATCGGCACGCACGCCGAAAACCTGGCGGAATACATCACCGGACTCCGTATCTCCGAGCTATGTGCAGATCTGTCCACCTTCGTGCCCGGAAGACTGCTGGACGATGATGGCAACATCCTCCTGCGTTTTGAGAATGGCGCCAAGGGCATTTTGCATGCCAGTCAAATCTCAGCCGGCGAAGAAAACAATATCAACATCCGGGTATACGGCACCAAAGCCGGCATCGAATGGCATCAACAGGAGCCCAATAGCCTGGCCGTCAAATGGCTGGACAAGCCCAAGCAAATCATCCGCACGGGCGTGGGAGATCTGCATGCCAGCACGCAGGCCCACACACGGCTGCCATCCGGGCATCCGGAAGGATACCTGGAAGCCTTTGCCAATGTCTATCGCAACTTTGCCAAGTGCGTGCAAGCCAGATTGGCCGGTGAAGAAGTGGATCCGGTCTACAATGACTTTCCGACCGTCCGTGACGGCCAGCGAGGCATGCAGTTTATTTACAAGGCGGTGGAGTCCTCCAAGTCAGATCAAAAATGGACCCCATTTGATTGAGGTGACCCTTTGATCAACCTTTATTAACGATGAAAAACAAACAGAACAGATGAAGACCATTAAAGGCCCAGCCATATTTCTCGCCCAATTTGCCGGCGACGAAGCACCGTATAACAGTCTGGAAAACCTCTGCAAATGGGCAGCTGACTACGGCTACATTGGTGTGCAAATACCGACATGGGATGGCCGCATCATCGACCTGCAAAAGGCCGGAGAGAGTAAGGCATACTGCGAAGACTTTCAAGGTCGCGCACGGGAGTGTGGGGTAGAGATCACAGAGTTGTCCACGCACCTGCAGGGACAGCTGGTCGCTGTGCACCCTGCCTATGATGTCATGTTTGACGGCTTTGCCCCACCCGAAGTGAGAAACAATGCCACCGCCCGTACGGATTGGGCCGTCCAGCAGTTGAAATATGCCGCAGACGCGAGCCGGCACATGGGCATTGATGTACATGCGACCTTCTCCGGAGCACTCATCTGGCACACCGTATACCCATGGCCTCAGCGGCCACAAGGCTTGGTACAGACCGCCTTCAAGGAGCTGGCACGACGGTGGCTACCCATCCTCAACTACTTTGATGAGCGGGGCGTCGACGTCTGCTATGAAGTGCATCCCGGCGAAGACATCCATGATGGAGCCACCTTTGAAATGTTTAGAGAGGCCACCGGCAATCACACCCGAGCCAATCTGCTGTACGATCCAAGTCACTTTGTACTCCAACAACTGGACTATCTCGCGTACATCGACCTCTACCATGAGTTTATCAAGATGTTTCACGTCAAGGACGCGGAGTTTAATCCCTCCGGACGGGTGGGTGTCTACAGTGGATACCAAGACTGGACCGACCGCGCAGGACGATTTCGCTCACTGGGCGATGGTCAGGTCGACTTCAAATCCATCTTCAGCAAGCTAGCCCAATACGATTACGATGGATGGGCCGTGCTGGAGTGGGAATGCTGTATCAAAGATGGCGACCAGGGCGCCAAGGAAGGGGCTCCGTTCATCCGGGATCATATGATCACGGTGACGGAGAAGGCGTTTGATGACTTTGCCGGCGGCAGCCCGGATGAGGAGCTCAACCGAAACATCATCGGTCTGAGGTAGGAGGGCCGAACGTTTTGAGACTGGTCCGACTTGGATGGTGGGGATCCCGCAACGGATAGGCATGACGAATGTCATCGTTGACCCGGGCTTGCTGACTGCTGGGGAGTAGATCCGGAAGCTTAAATTGTGGATCAAAACGCTCCCGATGAAGTTTGTGCATATTGTCGTAGCGCTGCTGTTTGCGCTGTTTGCCTATTTCCAACTCAACGATCCCGACCCGCTCGGCTGGGTGCTGCTCTACCTGGGCATTAGCGTCGTGGCAGTCCTGGCTTTTTTGGGTCGAAGTATTGTGCTCTTGCCCCTGGTCGGCACCTTTATCTGTGTCGTGGGCATGCTATTTCTTGTCCCTGACTTTATTGCCTGGGTCAAGGACGGTATGCCGACCATCACCGGGTCGATGAAAGCTGAATCCCTTTACATTGAACTCGTACGCGAATTCCTCGGTTTAACCATAGCGGGTGTCGCGTATTTTCTGTATTTCCGGTCTGCTCGTAAGCTGGATCGGACGCATTAAAAGGTAGTCAACATGGATTTTCAAAAAGACGTTATCGCTCAAAGTCACGAGCGTCCCGTCGTCGTCGATTTCTGGGCTCCTTGGTGTGGTCCCTGTCGCGTGCTTGGACCGACCATCGAGGCCCTGGCGGATGAGCAAAAGGATCGATGGTCATTGGTCAAACTAAACACGGAGGAGCACCAGGAGCTGGCCATGCAATACGGCATTCGCAGCATACCCAATGTCAAGATGTTTCACCGCGGTGCGGTCATTGCAGAGTTTGCCGGAGCCCTGCCCCGTCGCCAGATCATGCAGTGGTTGGACGAGTATCTTCCTACCGAGCAAAAGGAGCATTGGGCCAGTCTCGCAGCACGCCTGGAGACAGCTGACAGTGGCGAGGAAGTCCAGCTGCTGGAGCGATTTCTAGCGGATGCACCCGATCACCGGGAGGCCAGGATCGAGCTCGCCAAACGGCTGGCTTTTGCAGAGATCGATCGTGCACTGGCCCTTACTGCCGACATCAAATTGGGGGAGGACAGCTATGAGGTGGCGGAGGACCTCCGCACTACACACGAATGGCTGCAGCTCGCAGCTGCTCCCGCTGAGGATGCCGGCACTCGGTTGCTGAAAGAAGCCGCTGAGCATGCCATGCAACATGACTTTGAGGCAGCGGCCAAGCTACTGATTGATGCCGTGTCGCAAGACAAAAACGCACATAATGAACTGCCCAGACGAGCGTCCATAGCACTCTTTAGGCTACTGGGTGCACGGCATCCGGCCACTCGGAAGTATCGAAGACTTTTTGACATGGCCCTCTACTAGTAGAACTTCGCATTAGTCAGTCAGCACGGTCTTGATGATGCTGCTATTCTCGAGCGTTCGGTGCACCGGACAGCGATTGGCAATTTCCATAAGACGATTTCTCTGCTCCTGGGACAGTGATCCGATCAGTTCTAATCTTCGATCCATTTGGTCGATTCGCTGGGGCTTGGGGGAGGTGTTGCCTTCGTCGACGCATTGCTCACAGTCCTCCGCATACACTTTGTGATGAGCTACGTGGACACGGACCTCTCGCAGGTCCCATTTCTTCCTCCGGGCGTACATCTGGAGGGTCATGGCCGTGCAAGCACCTAATCCGGCAATCAGAAATCCATACGGAGAGGGGCCGTAATCATGACCGCCCATCGACTCGGGTTCGTCGGCGGTCAGATAGTGTTGTCCCACCTTGATGAGGGTGGTAAAGGCATGCTCCGACTCCAGACTGGATACGCTCTGCTCCTCGGTCGTGAGCTCTTTCGGGCTCGCCTGGCTCAGATACCGGGTCGCCCAGCTGGCAATGACGGACCCGACATAGTGCGAGTCCTCTTTGTCGGTCAGAATATGATCGGCACCATCGAGCGAGATAAAACTCTTAGGATGCATGGCCGCCTGATACAGTTCGGCGGCATTGTCGATGCCGACAATCCGATCCTGGGGCGAATGAAGGATGAGTAGGGCGCGCCGCAAGCCCTTGATGATGGCACCCGTATCACGACCTTCCAGATCATCTAAGAAAGCCCTGCCAATCTCAAACGGACGACCTGCGATCCGCACCACCGCTTTCCCTTTTTGACGTATCTCTCCGATCGCCGTCTCCAGCAGATGTGTCACATGCGCAGGGTTGGCCGGGCTGCCAATGGTGACCACCCCTTTAATGTAGCTGAGCTGATGTGCCGCAAATAGACTGGCAGTGCCACCCAGCGAATGGCCGATCAGCAAAGAGGGCGGTTCGAATTCAGCCTCCAGGAAGGCCGCTGCAGCAAGAATATCGGTGATATTGGATGAAAATGTCGTCTCGACAAACGCTCCCTCACTTTCCCCCAGCGCAGTGAAATCAAAGGTCAGCACCGCAAGTCCGGAGCTCGTCAAACCCCTCACGATATTGCGCACTGCGGTCAGGTTTTTATTGCAGGTAAAGCAGTGAGCAAAAATGGCATAGGCCCGGGGATCTCTATCGACCGGGACCTCCAGTCTGGCCGCCAACTGTAGTCCATCCTGGTTTTGAAAAGACAATCTTTGCGCTTTCATTTCGTCGCATTGTAACCTTTAAGTAAACGATCCCGCCAAAGATAGTTGCTGGTCGCCGAGCTGATCGAAGGAGGGGTCCTTCAGTGGCGTCGAATGACGAAATCGTCTGCCGCACGATACTCGATGGCTTGCGATGCGACCTCCTCAACGACCGCATGCCTAGGTCCTTGCCAACACCAATCCACCAACTGACGTAAGGCTTCTGGCGTGCCAAAGGCTTCGAGATAAACGGAACCATCGGGTCGATTTTCGACAAACCCACCGATGCCCAGATCCTGGGCTTTCTGTCGAGTGCTACCTCGGTACCAAACGCCTTGGACTTTGCCCCTAATGATGACAGAAATGCCGGCTGACATAGTAGATATTATTCGATCAGCTTGCGCAAGGCGATGATTTGTCGAAACTGGGCTCGCGCTTCGATCGAAGGTGTGCCAAAGTACTTCTTACCCCCTTCCAGATCATTGGTGACGCCTGTCTGTCCCATCAAGACGGCATCGTCCCCTACTTTGAGGTTGTTTCCGATACCCACCTGGCCATTGATCCGAACCCGGTCGCCGATCATTGCCTTGCCACCAATACCCACTTGACCTGCAATGATGCAATGCTCGCCAATGACAGCACCATGACCCACATGCACCTGGCTGTCCAGCTTGCTACCACGTCCGATCCGTGTGATGCCGGAGACGCCCCGACAGATCGTAGAAGCGGCCCCGATATACACATCGTCCTCAATCACCACGTGCCCGCCACTGCACCACTGGATGTGTTGTTCATCCTCCTGATGAAAATAGAAGGCCTCGGTACCAATGACCGCACCGGCCTGAATCCAGACCCGGTCACCGATCACGGTGTGGCTGCCGATGTACACATGACCTTGTATCCGGCAATCTTCGCCGATCACCACATGCTCCCCCACAATCACGTGGGGTTCTAAGTGAGTGCTGGCGGCGATCTGTGCGCTATCCGCTATCGGCTGGCTTTGATTGAGAGGGGGGCGCTCACCCCGTACGAGGCTATCGTACACCTCAAAGGGGCGGTCCGTCAGGAGCAGCGTCTTGCCTTCCGGACAAGGTACTCGTTGATGGATGAGTATCACGGTGGCAGCAGATTGCAGACTGGCCTTGAAGTACTTTTCTCGATCGACAAAAGTGATGTCGCCGGGCTCCACCTTGTGGATTTCATTGATCCCATGCACCCATTGGTCTGCATTGCCAATGATTTCGGCCCCACACTGTTGGGCGATCTCGGCCACAGACTTGGGCCTACTAAAGCGCATACTTGCGAGGGTTGTTGGCTAAAAGATCAATATAATTTCTCATAATACTGATGTGCCATCCGGCCGGAATCAAAGAAATCTTTGACATCCTCCATGCTCCGGCGCACCATTTGCAGCCACCCTACTTGATCCTGATAGTATTTGGGGAGCACCACCTCCCGTAGGACTTGATAGGTCTGACTCAGGTCATGCTGGTCCTGCTCCTCCCAAGGCTTGCTGAGATCGGCGGGTGGTATGATAAAGCTGTTCTCGTTATGACGAGCAAATTCCGGAATCCAGCCGTCGTACGTCGAGAGATTGAGGCTGCCGTTCATCGCGGCAGTCATGCCACTGGTACCGCTCGCCTCCCGGGTGACCCTTGGCGTGTTGAGCCATAGGTCCGACCCTTGCTTCAGCAAGCGACTCAGCGCCAATTCGTACCGGACGAGTACGGTGCAGTTGGGGTGGCCCTTACAAGCCTCGACCAGCTTGTTAAATACGGCGATGGCGTGATAGTCCATGGGATAGGGTTTGCCGGCCCAGATGATCTGGATGGGCTGGTCCTGATTGGCCAGCAGCTGCTCAAAGGCTGGGCCATCCCACAGCAGCAAGTCGGCTCGCTTATATGGTGCAAAGCGGCGTGCCCATACCATGGTTAGCACGTCCTCGTCAAAGACCTTACCGGTTTGATCAGCGACCTCCTTGAAGAGTCGTCTTTTGAGCTCCTTCTTCCTGGCAGCTATTTTTTGCAGGTCGTTATTTCGGAGGTGCTTTTCTAGTTTTTCGTCCGTCCAAAAGCCCGCATGCTGGGCATTGGTGACGTGATCGATGGGGCATGTGCCCTCGTGCGGGGACCACATGTCCCGCGCCACCTCACCGTGTAGCTTGGACACCCCATTGGCCCTGTGTGAGAGGCGCAGCGCACCCAGGGTCAGATTGAATCGAGCTCCATGGATATTTGTGATCTCCCGGATCTCCTCGATGGGACTATCGTGAAAGAAGCCCATCTTTTTAAGTAGCAGCACGTCGTGCTCCTCATTGCCTGCCGGCACGGGAGTGTGGGTGGTGAATACAAACTTTGCTCTGGTCTCCGCTATGTTGCGATGCTGATAGTAGTCGTAGAAAATCGCGGGCAGTCCATGTGCCTCATTAAGGTGAATCACATCGGGCTGATAATCCAGCTCCTCCAACAGCCTGGCTCCGCCCTGACCCAACAGAATATACTGGGCGATCTTGGCGGAAGGGTCAGAATCATACAGACGGTGGCATATCGTTTGCGCCAGATGGTCATTCTCCGGCAGATCGGTCGATAGGAAATAAATCGGTGCCGTACCGAAGGTCGATGGGTCCAGATACCAGGCTTTGACTTTCACCGGATGCTTGTCTACGGAGATGTCAAAGACGATGCCTGTGTCTTGCAAGAAATTGTAGTGCCGCTCCAAAAACAGCACGTCCATGCTTTGGTTTGATTTGCGCTCTTGGTCGTAGTATCCGTACTTCCAAAGGATGCCTATGCCCACGAGATTTTGCTTGAGATCATAGGCACTACGCATGTGTGATCCCGCCAAGTAGCCGAGACCGCCAGAGAAGACCTTCAAGGCCTGATCAATGCCATATTCCATGCAGAAATAGGCTACTCTCCGGCTGTATTTAGGATCATACGTATAAGGATGCTGGAAGCCCGCCATTGTATCATGTCATGAGAAGGGCACAAAAATAAGAAAAGGGGGCAAAGGGATAGATAAGACAAAACCGCACAAGTACCTTCGTCAAGACCCCTTTATGTCAGGGTGGAGTTGCCGGCGTTTTTCAGTAATCCCCTTGTTCCCTAGATGGGAAATTCCGTATCGGAACTGAGGCCCGCCCTAGTCACGCCAAGTCTGACTCCAATATGCGTACTGTTGAGTCATGACAACTGGGTACTTGTACGGTTACAGCTATATAGCTTTTACCATTCTAGGATAATGTACAAAAATTCCGTACAAGACCACCCCTGCCACATTAACAGCCATCAAAATATTAGTAGAACCATACAAAATGACGTCCAAGATCACATTGGCAGATTAAATGGAAATCGTGCTGACGCATCGACCAGCGGTTCACCAAGGTCGATGTATCTTTCACGCTCGAATGGTTAAACGGGTTTAGTCCAGGTCAATATCCGCCTACGGATCCGAACGTCCAGCAGCTACGGCCAAGCCCATTTGGGCATAGTCGCAAGATTGCCCCGCATGCAAATGGGCCTAGATTGGACAAAACCAACTGGCGAGCAGGATGTCGTACGTGCCACCATGAATGAAAGCGACAATTATTGCACTTTTTTGTACGTTTGAATAGTCGTACGGGTCACCTTCTGTGATCCTTCCCGCCCGCGACCACGCTCTCGCGAAACTTAACTTGTTGAATTGCTTGCTATGATTGAACGTCTTGCCGGAGCACTCCTATGCAGTTGGCTGCCTCTTCTGTGTCTAGCCCAATTGACCACACAGCCCTTTGCCACGGGTCTTAACAATCCCGTAGATATCGCCAATGCCGGAGACGGATCAGACCGGCTTTTTATCGTGGAGCAGGCCGGACTCATTCAAGTATACGCGGCGGATGGCACCGATCTGGGGACCTTCCTCGACATCACGTCACTGACTGGTGGCGCCTCTGGGGAGCGCGGTCTCTTGGGCCTGGCTTTTCATCCCAACTACAGCAGCAACGGCTATTTCTATGTGTACTACACCAATCCCTCGGGTGGCTTGCACAGCGTCTTGGCTCGATACTCGGTGAGTGGTGATCCCAATCGGGCCAGCAGTGGATCAGGCCAGATCCTGATGACCATCGATCAACCGTACGGGAATCACAACGGGGGCGACCTCAACTTTCATCCCCTGGATAATACCCTCTACATCGCATCGGGTGATGGAGGCGATGGCCACGATCCCGATGAGGTCAGTCAGGACTTGACCTCCCCCCTGGGCAAGATCTTGCGCATCGACGTGAGTAGTCCCAACTCGGCCCCCTACTACCAGATACCCCCTAACAATCCATACGCGACCGCCGGCAATGATACCGTGCCGGAGATCTGGGCGTACGGCGTACGCAATCCCTGGCGATTCTGCTTTGACAATAATGGCGATCTCTGGATCGCAGACGTAGGGCAGGCCACGTATGAAGAGGTAAACTATGTTTCGCACAGCGACAACGTTCCCGGCATCAACTATGGTTGGGACTGCTTTGAGGGCACCGCAGCCTGTGGCAGTTGTGGCAATCCCAACTGCTCGGGCGTGACCGATGTGGATCCCCTGCATCAGTATGACTTAAGTGGTCAGTCCATCACTGGAGGGTTCGTCATGCGAGGCTCCAGCTATCCCAATTTCAACGGCCAATACCTCTTTGCCGACTACAGGCATTCACTCATGTGGGTGCTGGACAAGGATGCAGCAAGCCGTGCCGTGAGCGTGACCTTAGTACCCAATAGCCCTGCTAAAATCTCCTCGTTTGGACAGGATGAGCAAGGCCGCATCTACGCAGCCAGCTATGCCAGCTCTGCCACTGTACATCGGTTGATCGATGCCGGGGCCCTGCCCATTGAGCTGCTCTCCGTCCGAGTGGATCGAAACCTGGAGCGCAATGTCTTGTCCTGGGAGACCAGTCTCGAGCTCAATGCCTCACACTTTGAGATCGAGCGGCGTGTGGGTCATCAAGCCTTCCAGCAGATTGGCATCGTCCCGGCTACTGGCGAAGCGTCCTCTTCGGAAGTAACCGCCTACCAGTTTGAAGATCCGGTACGAACGTCTGGCCAGTACTACTATCGTCTCAAGGCGATGGATCTCGACGGTTCCTTTACCTACTCCATGATCTTAAATATCAGCGTATCATCTTCGGATGATCTACAGCTGACACCCAATCCTGCCCGGGACCAGGTGCAGGTGTTGTTGCCACCCACTGCGACTGGCGGCTCCCTTCAGGTGACCAGTCTGTCGGGGGCTCTTCTCTTGCAGCGGGACGTACCCACGGACGAGGTGGGTCAGCCGTTGACCTTTGATACGTCTGATCTGGATCGGGGTGTCGTACTAGTTACCTTTACCGATGCACAACTGCAGCTCACCAAAAAACTCATCCTGTACAGATAGGAGCGTCGTAACCCCAAAGCGTCAGGCGGGGACGCGCTGATGCGGCCAATGGAGGAATGACCGCAACACCAAAAGACTACACGATGGCTTTCATTTAAGCCCCCGGCCCCTGCGTTCTCCGCCGCGCTCCGAAACGCCGGGGAGACATCTTGCTATGGTAGCCCCCGGCCCCTGCGTTCTCCGCTCCGCTCCGAAACGCCGGGGAGACATTTTGCTCGACTCCGACCTTGGGCAAGTCCCGTAGGGACGAACCGACGAGGGCCCGCGTGCCAACGCCGGGCCCCAAGAGCGATAGCGGTTTGAGCCCCATAGGGGCGACCTGGTGCGCATTCAACCTAGTTGCTGCATCAACATCTTACGGGAGCATAAGCATCAGGCAGGGACGCGGCCTCAGAGAGCATACAACATCTTGCCCGAAAGCGTCAGGCGGGGACGCCCTGACACGGCCACTTGATAGTGACCCGCAAAACCAAAGACTACACGATGGCTTTCATGTAAACCCCCGGCCCCTGCGTTCTCCGCTGCGCTCCGAAACGCCGGGGGGACATCTGTCATGATTCGACCTTGGCAAGTCCCGTAGGGACGAACCGACGAGGGCCCGCGTGCCAACGCCGGGCCCCAGGAGCGATAGCGTTTTGAGCCCCATAGGGGCGACCTGGTGCGCATTCAACCTAGTTGCTGCATCAACATCTTACGGGAGCATAAGCATCAGGCAGGGACGCGGCCTCAGAGAGCATACAACATCTTGCCCGAAAGCGTCAGGCGGGGACGCCCTGACACGGCCACTTGATAGTGACCCGCAAAACCAAAGACTACACGATGGCTTTCATGTAAACCCCCGGCCCCTGCGTTCTTCGCTGCGCTCCGAAACGCCAGGGAGACAGCTTGCTCGACTCCGACCTTGGGCAAGTCCCGTAGGGACGAACCGACGAGGGCCCGCGCGCCAACGCCGGGCCCCAGGAGCGATAGCGTTTTGAGCCCCATAGGGGCGACCTGGAGCGCATTCAACCTAGTTGCTGCATCAACATCTTACGGGAGCATAAGCATCAGGCAGGGACGCGGCCTCAAAGAGCATACAACATCTTGCTCTGGTAGCCCCCGGCCCCTGCGTTCTCCGCTCCGCTCCGACACGCCGGGGAGACATCTTGCTCGATTCAACAATTAGACAGCTCAACAAGCTCCGCACTGGGGTCCACCCCGGCGTTCCGCAGGATACAGGGGCTGGGGGTTTTAGCATCTGAGGTTCTCCGCTGCGCTCCGAAACGCCGGGGAGACATCTTTCTCTGGCAGCCCCCGGCCCCTGCGTTCTCCGCTCCGCTCCGACACGCCGGGGAGACATCTTGCTCGATTCAACAATTAGACAGCTCAACAAGCTCCGCACTGGGGTCCACCCCGGCGTTCCGCAGGATACAGGGGCTGGGGGTTTTGGCATCCGAGGTTCTCCGCTGCGCTTCGAAACGCCGGGGGGACATCTTGCTCGACTCCCACCTTGGTCAAGTCCCGTAGGGACGAACCGACGAGGGCCCGCGTGCCAACGCCGGGCCCCAGGAACGATAGCGTTTGAGCCCCATAGGGGCGACCTGGACCCGCAGTCAACCTAGTTGCTGCATCAACACCTTACGGGAGCATGAGCATCGGGCAGGGACGCGGCCTCAAAGAGCATACAACATCTTGCCCAAGGCGTCAGGCAAGAACGCTGACGCGGCCACTTTGGGTATGACACCAACACCAAAGACCACACGATGGCTTTCATGTAAGCCCCCGGCCCCTGCGTTCTCCGCTGCGCTTCAAAACGCCGGGGGGACATCTTGCTATGGTAGCCCCCGGCCCCTGCGTTCTCCGCTGCGCTTCGAAACGCCGGGGAGACATTGTCTCGATTCGACAATTAGACTGCTCAACAATACTCCGCACTGATGTCCACCCCGGCGTTCCCCAGGACGCAGGGGCTGGGGTTTTAGCATCCGAGGTTCTTCGCTGCGCTTCGAAACGCCGGGGGGACATCTGTCATGATTCGACCTTGGCAAGTCCCGTAGGGACGAACCGACGAGGGCCCGCGTGCCAACGCCGGGCCCCAGGAGCGATAGCGTTTTGAGCCCCATAGGGGCGACCTGGAGCGCATTCAACCTAGTTGCTGCATCAACAGCTTACGGGAGCATAAGCATCGGGCAGGGACGCGGCCTCAAAGAGCATACAACATCTTGCCCAAGGCGTCAGGCGGGGACGCGCTGACGCGGCCACTGCGGGAATGACCATAAGACCAAAGAACCACAAAACCATAAGACCACAATACCAACCTAATGTGCCTCCAACCAATTCTGCCCGGTGCCCATGCCTACCACGATCGGCACTTTTAGCGTGGGTATCGCATTTTTCATCTTCTCTTCGATCAGCACTTTCATTTGATCAAGCTCTTCCTTTGCAACGTCAAACACTAGTTCGTCATGTACTTGCAAGATCATTTTTGATTGCAGGCCCTGCGACTTCATTTCCTGATGAATGTGAATCATGGCCAGCTTGATCATGTCTGCTGCGGTGCCCTGGATAGGGGTGTTGATGGCAATGCGCTCGGCACCACTCCGTGCCATGCCGTTGCGTGAGTTGATGTCTCGTAGCTTTCGCCGCCGCCCGAGTAGTGTCTCCACATAACCGTGCTCCCGAGCAAATTCTACGGTGGACTCCATGTAGCGCTGCAGGCCCTGATACTGCTTAAAGTATTGGGTAATCAGTTCCTTGGCTTCGGTACGCTTGATGCCTAGCTGTCGGGATAGATTGGTCGATCCCGCGCCATAGGTGATACTAAAGTTGACCGTCTTGGCATTCCGGCGTTGATCGTCGGTCACGTCTTCGTACGCCACATCGTAGACCCTTGCAGCGGTGGCGCGATGAATGTCCTGATTCTTGCCAAAGGCCTCTAGCATGGCCTCGTCTTGACTAATCTCCGCGATCAGCCGAAGTTCGATCTGTGAATAGTCGGCGGAAAGCAGGAGGTGGTCCTGGTCCCGAGGTACAAAGGCTTCGCGGATTCTTCGACCTTCCGGGGTACGGATGGGTATGTTCTGCAGATTGGGATTATTGGAGCTGAGTCTGCCCGTGGCGGCCAAGGCTTGGTTAAAACTGCTATGGATACGACCCGTCTTGGGATTGACCATCAGGGGTAGTGCATCAACGTAGGTCGAGCGGAGCTTGGAGTACATGCGGTGTTGCATGATTTCGGAGACGATCTCGTGCTTCTGGGCCAGCTCGTTCATCTTGTCCTCATCCGTGGAGTACTGACCGGTCTTCGTGCGTCTCCAGCGGTATGGGATTTTCAATTTGTCAAAGAGGATCTCACCCACCTGACGGGGCGAGGCAATGTTGAAGTGTGTGCCGGCATGCTTATAGATCTTGCTTTCCTGCTCGAGTATGTGCGCTTGCAGTTCTTGGCTGTACCGGGCCATATAGTCGGTATCCAGCCGCACCCCGGCATATTCCAAGTCGATGAGCACTCTGATCAGGGGTGCTTCGATCGTATCGTAGAGTTGGTACAGATTGTCCTCATTGAGTTTGCCAAAAAGGAGGGCTTCCAACTGAAAGGTGATGTCGGCATCTTCTGCGGCATAGTCTTTCACCTTGTCGGGATCTGCCTGGCGCATGGTAAGCTGCCGGATACCGCGCTTGCCAATGAGTGTTTCAATCTTCATCGGCTCGTAGTCGAGGTACGTCTCGGCCAGATAATTCATCGAATGATTCATCTCCGGCTCGAGCAGATAGTGCGCAATCATGGTGTCCCGGTACGGGCCATTTAATTCCACCCCATACCAGCGCAACACCAGTGCATCATACTTCAAGTTTTGGCCGATCTTGGCAATGGCCTCATCCTCAAAGATGGGCTTAAACTCATGGATGATCGAACGGGTCTGCTCCTCGTCATCCGGCAGGGGGACCCAAAATCCCTTGTGGGCTTCATTAGAAAAGGACAGCCCGATGACCTTGGCCTGATTGGCGTCCAGGCCCGTCGTCTCCGTGTCAAAGCAGATAGCTGTCTGGGAGGACAACTGCGCTATGAGCTTTGCCCGAGCCGCAGGCGTGTCAACCATGGTGTACTCGTGCGGCGTATTCTTGATATTCTTGTCCGCCATGGCGGGTGCCGTGGGCGTCTCCCTCTTGGCTGGGGCCCTACCGGCCACGGTATTGCCAAAGAGATCCTGCTGCCCGGTAGCACTTTCGGCACCCAAAATGCTTTGTGAGAGGGTCCGAAATTCGAGCTCCTTAAATAGCTTGGCCAGCTTATCCCGGTTCATCGCGCTGAGCCGAAAGTCCCTTTCATTAAAAGTCACCGGACTTTCGGTATCAATCCGGGCCAGCTTCTTCGACAGCAGTCCCTGGTCCGCGAAAGTCTCTACACGCTCCTTCTGTTTGCCTTTCAACTCATGTGCATGTTCGATCAGACCTTCCACTGTATCGTATTGCTTCAGTAGCTTGGAGGCGGTCTTGGGACCTATGCCCGGAATCCCTGGAATATTATCCACACTATCTCCCTGCAGTCCCAGCATGTCGATTACCTGGTCGACTCTGGAGATGTCCCATTTCTCCTTGACCTCTTCCACTCCCAGGATATCCACACCGTTGCCCTGTCGCGAGGGTTTGTAGAGAAAGATGTTTTCGGACACCAGTTGGGCAAAGTCCTTGTCGGGGGTGACCATATAGACGGTAAATCCTTGCTGCTCGGCTTGCTTGGACAGGGTGCCTATGACGTCATCCGCTTCGTACCCCGCAAGCGACACGATAGGAATATTAAAGCCCTCGATAATGGATTTGATATAGGGCATCGCTGCCGTGATATCCTCTGGCTGCGACTCTCTATTGGCCTTGTAGTCGGGGTACCATTCATTTCTGAAAGTCTCCGAGGTGATGTCAAAGGACACTGCGATATGGGTCGGTTTTTGGTTGACCAGGATATCCCAAAGAGATCGGACAAAACCCGTGATCGCCGAAGTATTCATACCCTTCGAATTGACCAGCGGCCTGGTAATAAATGCAAAGTGCGCCCGGTAGACAAGGGCATTGCCATCCAGCAGAAATAGCTTTTTGTCCGACATGCAGCGTGTTATGTTTGACCTAAGACTGGAGGCTCAAGTTAAGATAAATGACGAGACTACATGGTCCGACATCGGTCGATCCCAGCCCAGCCGGTCGGTGCTACCGCACGCTTGTCACGACCCCTCCATGGGCGCGGGTCCAGTAATCGTTTCCCACGAAGTACTGTTTGTCAATGCTCTTGCGAAACCCTCCTGGGAGGAGGCTGTTGAAATACTTACTAGCATTTGCTCGCTTGCTCCCCCACCGCCATTATTGTCATGCTCGACTCTCCAAGCTTGTTCGGTCATATTGCGCTTTGCGTGCCGACAAAAATAGTGTCACGATTCAAGCGCAGCAGTCATGCAGCGACCTCCTAAAGGGCGTAGGACAATCCGATGACCCAGTAGTTTTGGCTATCGGGTGACTCCACCTCAGCCTTACGCAAGCCAAACTCCAGACCCACGCCGATTCCCTTCCAAAGGTTGAAGCCTACGCTGTTGGTCCACGTGTACTCAGACAGGCTTGGCTCATCACTGCTATAAGGCAAAAAGGTGGTCAGGTTGGATTTCCAGGTCAGGCCCGGCACCACCTCTTTGGTATAGTCGACCATCAGCTTTGCCCCCAGCGCATCATTAAAGCTGGGGTCATCGCCAAAGACCCAGTGGTAATTGAGCGGATGCGCCACGACCACCAGGTTTGGCTCGGGGGTCCAGGTCAATCCTGCCCCCAGATCCAAGATCCCGGGATCATTGGCATTGCTGAGGATGGACGTGTTGTACTCTCCCATAGTGGAAAGTGCCAACTGCTCCGAGAGTTTACGCCCGTACAGGGTGGTCAGCTTAAACACGTCGGCCACCTGCTCGAAGGAGGCATCGTCATTGTCATCCACATCGGTATCCAGCTTTAGCCAGCCCAGATTTATGCCTCCGCTGTTGCGCCAAAAGTGCTTGGGATTGTCAAAGTTGGCAAAGGCATTGAGCGCAGCCCGAATAGAGGAGGATTCGGCATTTGGATTCGCCCCCTTTTGCCAATTGTTGAAGCTGGACAGATTGAATCCGAGGGTTCCAAATGAGCCCACATCCCATCCCGGCAGCGCATCAATCTGTGCTTGAATACCTGCAATCTCTCCTTGGAGTGTGCTCACGGCGGCCTCCTTTTCAGCCTTGAGTGCTTGCAGCTCCTCCAGCGTCTGGGTCCAGGCAGCGGTGACCGCCAAGCCAACGGCCACCAACAGGGTAAGTAGTCTTTTGTTCATAAGTCGATTATTCAATATGCAACAATGTCTTCTATCAAATTTTCTTTCTGGTCAATCCACGTGCGTCCATGCTCCGTTGCGCTCAATGGCATGCAGGTAAATCGTTATCTTTCGGCAGCTAACTACTTCTGAGGATCAGAAGATCTTATTTGGAGCAGGGGCCAAAGATATGAAAAAGACACAGTAGACACCCTGGGAGATGACGGTTAAGGAAGCTCAGAAAGTACAGATCGGCGCGCGGACTTTTCGCCAATTTATTTCGAAGGAGGTGATCGAGGCCCGGATTGAAGAAATGGGCCGTGAGTTGGCAGCAGATTACCAAGATCGATTCCCCCTCTTCGTGGTTGTGCTCAATGGTGCCTTTATGTTTGCGGCCGATCTACTCCGAGCTTGCGCGTTTGAGTGCGAGCTGCAGTTTGTCAAGTTGGCCTCCTACGAAGGTGTTAACTCGACCGGCGTCGTCAAGCAGCTCATCGGCCTTCAGCAGGACATCGAAGGCCGCCATGTCATCATCGTAGAAGATATCGTCGATACTGGCCGCACGATGGACAGCATCATGACCGACCTGCACCTCTCCAAGCCGGCCTCGATCGCGATCGCCACCTTGCTACTCAAGCCCGACTGCCTGGAGTTTGAGTTTGATTCGCCCTACGTCGGATTTGAGATCCCAGACAAGTTTGTCATCGGCTACGGCTTGGATCTGGACGGTAGTGGTCGCAATCTGGATGCGATCTATCAGTTGGACCTGGAGACGGATTGATCAGAGCTTATCACATGGTATCGGACGGTGCCCTTCAAAATTTCCCCTGACCATCTGATCGAACAACACCAACAGTCACCTCACAGCCCCATCAACTGTACAATCACTTTACGGTGACGGGGTCTCGTATCAAAATCGATGAAGACGATCTGCTGCCAGGTGCCAAGAAGCAAGTGACCTCCCGCAAATGGACAAACGTAGCTGGTGCCGATCAGACATGAGCGCAGATGGGCAGCCCCATTGTCATCTCCCCATGTTTGGTTGTGCAGATATCGTTTGCCATAAGGGGCCAGATCATCCAGCATTTCCTTGACATCTTTTTGTACCAGACCCGGCTCGTACTCGAGGGTGGTAATACCCGTAGTAGATCCAACGCCAAACACCATGACCTGACCGTCTCGGAGTTCACTCTCCGCCAGGAGCTGCTGCACCTGGGGCGTGACATTGTGTATTTCATTGTATCCCGAGGTGCGAAGGTGTATTTCGTGGGTGATGATTTGCATACGAATCATTGATTTGATCGCCACAAAATAGCGTAGATCTACCAACGCGGGAAACCTTCAGTCGGTATGCGCCTCGACCAGCAACGGCAGGTACTCATGAAGTATAAATGCTAAGTAATAGGGTAGATTCATAAGGGTGAACTCCTTTCCCTTGATCGTCTTGAGTTTCTGCACCAGATAGGGTCCGGCATAGAGCCTCATACCCATGCCATGTGGGCATCGATCGATAAACTCAAACATGGATCGCAGTCTACCGGTAGCGCCCGACTTGACCTCGACCGGGATCAGATGTGACAGGTGCTGGACGAGAAAGTCAATTTCAGCATCCCCTTCTCTTTCACGTGTCCAAAAGAGGTTTTGGTATCTTGGTTGGTAGTGGCTTGATTGCAGTTCCTGCCCAACGAGATGCTGCGCAATACGACCTCTCATCGACTCATTGAGATCACTTAGCGACAGCATTTCCGAGTAAAGAGACAGATTATGTACGATCAGCCCTGTGTCCAGAAATTCCAATCGCGGCCTCTTCTTCTTGTCAAGCAGTGGGGGTGGGATGGTCTCGGCGGTAGGATATACCAGATAGAGCAAACGGGCCTTTTGCAAAGAACGCATTGCCTCCGAAACTTCTCGAGATCGATAGTTGGAGCCAGCAAAATTTTGAAAGGCAATTCGGGTTTCAGCAAATAAGGTGGCATTTTGGATCACGTGACGAATCACCTGGGCTTCGCGAGCGTTGGAGGCATACCGATCGACGTCGTTGAAGTAGCCCTCCATCAATGACTCATAGATCGGCTGCAGACTTGTCATGTCTCGCGTCTGACTATAGAGACTAACTACCTCCGGCATACCGCCCACCATTGCAAACTCATGAAATTGTTTTAACAGGGTCTGATGGGCATGAGGAGCAATGGGGAGCTCGTGGATCGACCGCAGTGACTCATGATAGCCCATGCCCGAAAGGAATTCGCCAAAGTTGAGCGGATAGAGTGTCAAATACTCGACTCGGCCTACTGGAAAGCTTGCCACACTTGGAAGCGCATGATCCAAGAGTGAGCCGGCAGCTATCACGTATAGTGTGGGATACTCCTCTCGAAAGTAACGCAGGAATTGCATAGCCTTTGGCGATTCCTGGATTTCATCGATGAATAGTAAACTCCCGCTTTTCAAGGTGAGCTGTCTACTCAAGAAAAGTGATTGGACCAGGGACCGAATGTCCTTGGACAAATCAAATAGTAGTCGGTCTGATTCAAGATCCAGATTGAATTG
Source organism: Saprospiraceae bacterium (assembly GCA_965223165.1). Taxonomy (GTDB): domain Bacteria; phylum Bacteroidota; class Bacteroidia; order Chitinophagales; family Saprospiraceae; genus JABDMH01. The sequence goes on from CBDCVQ010000007.1 coordinate 416,607, forward strand.
AAGGAACTGCTCGAAGGATGATCCAAATGACTGCACGAGAGTGGTCTTCCCTACTTGCCTTGCCCCCCTAATGATTAAGGGCTTACGATTTGGCCTGATTTGCCACGTCTCAAGATATGATATGGCATGCCTGTTTATCATGCTTTGCAATATACTGATTTATAGGCCATTACATGATTTTTGTCACAAACAGAGGGTTAATTTCGTGTTTTTTTGTCACAAACAGGGGGTTATTTTAGACGATTCTGTCACGAACAGGGGGGTATTTTAGTCTTCTTTGTCACAAACAGGGGGTTTATTTGATCAATCTTGTCACAAACAGGGGGTTATTCTAGGCCACTCGTTCCCTGGAAAATGGATGTCCATCGGCGACATAACGTGAAATACGCACCACCAACAAGATCCTGGACTGCTCAGTACATGATTTGAGCCGTTGAGAAAGATCAGGCCCTCGCGATCAGCCTAGCTTTGCTATCGTAACACCTTACAAAAGCACCAGGTGCAATCGAGGTGAAACAGCATTTTAATAATCTCTCAAAAAAAATCAATCATGGAAGCAACAAACAAAATGGTGATTTTTGTCACCCAAGGTCTTGACAACGAACGCTCATCCGTGGCTTGGAGCGTCGCCAATGGAGCCATCAACGCGGGTATGGAAGTACTCGTTTTTCTGGCAAGCGCCGCCGTCGACTGGGCTCGCAAGGGTGCCGCTCGCACGCCGCACCTCAATCCGTTAGATCCACCGATCCGGGACATGATCCAAAACCTCATTGATCAGGGCGGCACTATTCTAGTTTGTCCTCCCTGCGCAGGCACGAGAGGGTATACCCAGGATGACCTGATGCAAGGTGCAACCATCTCTCCACCTACCCCAGTCTTTGATCTGATAAAACAGGGTGCGGGCACCCTATCTTTTTAAAGTGATGTGACACGGGAAGGCCGACAACCTTTGTGGCGGCCTACCAGTGTTGCTATCACATGTTGATACTTTTTTTACATGATCAAGAAGCCGGGTGCACACCCGGCTCTTGTCTTTGAAAAGGCCGATAGGGTCAAGTCGATGCCACCCCGATCTGCTGCTCCCTGCGATACTGCGACGGTGGCGAGCCGTAAGCTTGACCGAATACTCTGATGAAGTGCGAACTATTTTCAAACCCACTCTCATAGCAGATCTCTTGTACATTTTTGCTGGTGCGCATCAGCAAGGAGTGTGCGTGTTCCAATCGCCGCTGGGTAAGCCATTTGCCAGGAGACATCTGGTAGTGGTTGCGAAAGTCACGCTTGAAGGATGACAGGCTTCTGCCGCAGATACGCGCAAAATCCTCCAGTCGCAGATTGAAGTAGAAATTCTCCTCCATGAGGCGAGGCAGATCCGATTGATCGGTCAAGGCGAGGTCTAAGACAAATTGGGTCAGCGGGGCGTTGGCGGAATCGTTGAGGATGTTGAGCAGTAGTTCTCTAAACTTGAGCTCGACCAGCCTCCGTGGTACTCGATGATCTTGATTGAGATAGGTAAAAAATGATTGGTAAAGCACTGACAAGCTCTCCGTCATCCGAATATCGTGTATCGGATCTGCGACATGGGGCCCGTCTCCCTGCTTTCGATGTGGAAAATCCTCTTGAACAAACGACTGGATGAATCGATCCGTCATGAAAAACATCAACACGCAGAGATCTTCATCCAAGTAGAGCTGATTAAAGTAAGCCCCCTTTCGGACAAAAATGGATTGCCCTGGCTCCACCGTCCACTCCTTGGTTGAGGTACGCCATTTCTTCTTGCCACTCAGTACGTAGATGATGTAATGACACTCCGACCAGGCCTTGAACTCCTCATCTTCGATCGGGCACTTAAATTCAACAAACAGGTACTCGTCTCCCACGAGCTTTTTGTATTTGGGGCTTTCTTTGAAGAATTGGTAGGGATTAAATAGCATACTTCGGACCGTCTATTTACAAAGTAGCAAGATTCTGGATAACATTCCAGGCTGAACGCGTTCTAGTCGATTACCGTGCTCGCTAGTGAGCTTTACGCTCCAAAACCTCGCCCGCGATGTCGCGCCAATCATACAGGTGAAAGGTCTTGTCGGTGGACATGGCCACAAACAGCCCGTGCGGAAACAAATCGCCTAAGGGCAGCGAAGTCACTTCAGAGCCATCACTTTCCATGGTCGATACCTCGATCGAGGTGATCAACTCGTGCTGATGTGGATCGTCATCGGTACCCTCTCTGGGATATACGTTAAAGCGATTGCGCTGCTGGTCTGATACCAGGATGTAACCCCGCTGGTCGTCGAGATCAAAAATACTGATGCCCTCGTGGTCCTGCCCAAAATCCCACTGGCCAAACAGGGCCAGCTCCTGATTGCCCTTGTCCGGATCCGCATAGTACTTGCGGATGCCCACGCCCTCATCACTGTAGTAGACATATCCAAGTTTGTCGTCGACCGCAATGGCTTCAATTTCTTTCTGGCCGCTGTATTTGCCAAAGGCCCTGACTTTGGTCATCCGCACCTGTCCGGATCCATCGTCATCCAGTCGGTACTGCCAGAGATAGGCATCACTGGGCCCCGTTTTTCGACCTACGATCGCAAAAATGGACTGGTCCCTTGGACGTTTGTAGATGGCCACGCCCATGGGATCTCGGTCGTCCTCACCCTCAAACACGGGGATGCCACCACCATCGATGGGCTGCATATCCGGAAAACTGAAGATCCGCACATCTTCATTGTTGCGTTCTGTCGCTATGATAAAATCCGTGGGTTGGCCCTGGAGCGGCAAGCCATATTCCAGATCCACGTTGTTGGGTCGATGCATGCCGGTCACGACCTTATCCCGCAGGATCTTGCCCTGCAGATCATAGACGTACAGGCCCCCGCCATCTTCCTTGTCCGTGCCAATGATCAGACTCCGGGCCGGATCCTCCGGATGAATCCAGATGGCGGGATCGTCCGTGTCTGAAGGCGTCGGCTCCGTGATGAATTTTGGCTTGACCGCCGCGTCCGTATAGTCGGGAATGCCGTTTGGCGCCAACACGAGTTGGTCGCCGGCCACGGTCTGCCAGTCGTACCAATGTATCGCTTGACCATCCAGGGCGACCAGGAGACCCTTGGCTAGCATGCGTTGGTCTAGGACCATGCTGGTCAGGATAAACTGCTCCACGGGCAGATCAATCGACTGCACCACGGGCTGCCTATGGGGAGTCTTGATCTCCCCCCTCCCAAAAAAGACCAGGCCGGTCGATGTGGTGGCAGCGATGTATCCGCCATGGCTCTGCATTTCGTAAGATCCCAAGTCGATAAAATCGTTGGCCGCATACGAGAGCAGACCAAGCTCCTCGTCTCCCTGTCTGGGGTTGGCGGCATACTTTCGGATGCCCACCCCCGGATCGATATAATAAAAGTACTCTTGGGCCATGTCACAGTGGGCAGCTACAATGGGTCCATCTCCATCGTGTTTCCCAAAACTTCTCACCGGCGCGGCCGTGATGGTTTGGCCCTCGCCTGCCACCAGCTGATACTGCTGCCAGACTCCCTCATGCGCTTCGAGCGTATTAACCAGCATGAATACCACATCGTCATGATCACGTGTGTACAAGACGATGCTATTCAGCGTAGCCCCGTGTGCCAAAGGCCATCCACCGGCGTCGACGGGTGTCAAGTCAGGCAATCGGCGTAGCCGCACCACATTCTCCTCTAGGTCGATATAACCGAGCAAATCCGCCTCTGACCCATCGCCAAAGGCCATGGCATAACCGATCGTTGGACTCGCGACCCGACCTGACTCATCGAGCTGTCCGACCACCTCGCCAGAAGTATTCAGCAGCAGCACATCCTCCTTGCCTGCCACGATCACCCAGCTATCTTCTTCATCGTCTTCTTTGATCCACAGTGCTAGCTCTGCCTCTGCGAAAGCAGCATCCTCCACGCTCCTAACCGAAACAAAATCCGGCGTATCGGCCGTGGAGCCGGTGGTCCCACAGGACAAAACGCTCATGGCAAAGACGGAGGTCATGAGGCACCCTAGCAAGCAGCACACCGCGAAACTCTGTCTAGATTCCGAGACCGGTGGCGGAGGCGTTGCTGCCCGAGCCTCCGGTGGTCCAAAGGCAAAGTGGTCCATCAAAACTGGAGCTTGATGCCAAATCGAGTGGACCAGGAGTACAGTTCATGCTGCTTGATCCGATCCCTCGTGCCCAGGTAGAACCGCAGCGGTTCATTGGTAATGTTGATCACATCGGTAAATAGCTTCAGGTTGTCTGTCAAAAAGACATTAGCCGTAAAATCCAAGCGAAAGGCACGATCATAGTATTCATCCAAATCTTCGTCGGCACCCAGCTGAAACAAAAAGTCATCCTGGTAGTTGGCCGTCAATCTGGCAAAGAGTCTCGGTGAATCATAAAATAAGGCACCATTGAATGTATGCTCCGCCTGACCGGGCAGCGTAATTTTCTCCTGCTGATCTGGTGTACTAAAATCTGAGAGATCATCGTCTCCAAATACCACCACGGCATCGGAATAGTTTGCGGGGAATCGCTGGTTGATAAATGCCTCGGAAAACGTGTAGGTATAGTTGGTAAATACACCAAAATTGCGGAAAAAGCCACCGAGGAAATCAAACTTAAACTGAGCCTGCAACTCGGCTCCGTAGACCGAAGCTTTGACCCCATTGACCGCCTTCGTGATCTCTACCAGTCCATAATCCTTTGGGTCCCCCTCATGGGCAAAACGCTTGAAGAAGAAAATAAAATCATCAATGTTTTTGTAGAAGACACCCCCTGAGACAATACCTTTTTTGAAGTACCGCTCGATCAAAAAATCCAAGTTGGTGGACTGCGGGTACCTCAGGTCCGGATTGCCAAATTGCACTTCATCCCGGTCTTCTTCGCGATAGGGTAGTACATCCTCAAAGTTTGGTCTCGAATAAGAGTAGGTTAGTGCCGCGCGAATATTAAAGTCTTCGGTAACGGAGTATTTCGCCTGTATCTGCGGCAAGAAGAATTCGTGCGTGCGCTTGTCGCTCAACGTATCGATGCCCACAAACCGGCCCTTGTCCGTCAAGATCTTTCGACCCGTATAGTCGATGTCCGTGCGCTCATAGCGGAGTCCTCCCAGCAGCATCAGTTTATTGAAATCCTGCCGTATCATGCCGTAGGTCGCATAAATCTTTTCGTCGGCCGTGTAGTCCTCTCCAAAGGACTGTGTCTTTGTAGCCGTACGATCGAAGATGAAATGCTGCGGATAAAACTCAAAAAAGCCCCTTAATTTGTCAGCGTCAGGCATAAAATTTAGCTCGTACCCCTGGCCGAGGAGGTCCGGCTGACTAAAGCCTCCATTGACCGTCTCCAGCGACAGGGGTGGCCCCACCCCCGGATAGATCTTAGATTCGGGAAAGTACGCGCCATATTCCTGTGATTCGATGTCTCGTTCCTTGGTCTTGTACCGGAGTTTACCTCCAAACTTGAAGTAACCTTTGGCCGTGGGGGTCAGGCCGACGGGAATACTAATATTAAATCGGGGTGTAATGTTCTGATCGGTGATCTCATAATTTTCCCACAGCCATCGGTCCATTTCGTAGGCATCGTAGCGATCTGCATTGCTGGCATTGGAGGGGTTGGGAAAGGAAACTCGGGGATAGTCCGGATCGTCAAAATTGAAATTGATAGCGATGGCCTGCCCGGGATTATCAAAGGAGACTTCCAGGCGATCGGGCTGGCGTTCTGTAGCCGCCGCATAGAAGATTTGATAGTCGATCGTGGCGCTACCAATCTTGTGCTCCCCGCCGAGACTTAGGGTACCCAGGTTTTGAGTCTTGACCCGATTCTTGACATCATGCTCTATGCCCCCAAACAAATAATAGGTCTCCGATAGGGGATCATCCAATGTATAGATCAGTCGATGCCGATTTTCGTCGTCGGAAAAATTATCAAACATGCCACGCAAATAGATGAAGGAATTTTCGTTAAACCGATAATCGATCGTCGGGCTCACTCCGATCCTTCGCCTGACAATATCATAGTGCCTAAATTGGGCCTCTTTGTAGTGCACAAAAAAGTTGTCCCGCCCTGCGTCTTGGCTGCCAAAAAAGGGTCCCTTGCCAAACTTGTACTCGACGTTGTCCGTGCCATGATGATTCTCAAAAAAACTTGTATTGAGATTGAATCCAAATTTTCCGTAGCGCTGGCCATAGGTAAACTGCAACTGATAGCTGGGTGTTTGCCTCAGATCATTATAGCCACCCGCGATGGTGGCTCGGATTTCCGGGTCTTCACCCGCCGCTTCCTTGGTCTTGATATTGACCGAACCGCCGATACCATCGGCATCCATATCGGGTGTTAGCACTTTGGTCACTTCGACAAATTCGATCTGGTCGGCGGGTATGATATCCATGCCGACATATCTCACATCACCCTCGGGAGACGGAATTTGCTCACCATTCACGTTAAAATTGGTCAGCTCAGGCGGCGTGCCCCTGAGTTGCACATATTTTCCCTCTCCCTGATCTCGTTGCAATGTGATGCCGGGAATACGCTGAAGTACCTCGGCAGCATTCATGTCGGGAAACGAGGAGATTTGTTCGGCAGACAGGATGTTTTTGATGTTTTCTGCCTTTTTCTGATCGATGAATGCTTTCAGAGCACCTTCGGCTTTTCCCCCCACCTGTACTTGTTCTAATAAAATGGCGGATGACGATAATCTGAAAATCACCTCAGGGTTCGCGTCGTCGCTGAAATGAATGGCCAGGGTATCATTTTCGTACCCGAGGAAGGAGGCGACCACCTTGACCGAAGGACTAGTGATTCCCGTAAAGGTAAAACCACCATCCACATCCGTCACGGTTCCCAATTCTTGATCAAGGACTTGGACAGCTGCTCCAGGTAACGGGTCACGAGAATTGTCATCCAGCACCCTGCCCGTGATGGAAGAACCATTCTGAGCATGACCCGAACTTGCCAAAAATAGGAGTATGCCGAAGCACCATCCAGTAGTGCAAAGCGTTGTGCTACGCATTGGCAACGATTTTAGATAGATTGCAAAAATGGCATCACACGCTTTTTGGTGATGCTTGTCCACCCGGTTGGCTCTTATCTTGGAGAGCCTGTCATCTATTCGCTGATCGTGATCTTCTGCAGATATATTTCACCCTTCTGTATCGCACGCAACAGGTAGGTGCCGCTGCTCAAGTCCCCCGTATAATATTGTAGCGATTGCCCAAAATCACTTTCCATGGATTTGAGCAACTGCCCGGAAATATTGTACAGATTAATAGTCGCGGGATCGTCGTTGCCGAGTTCAAGTGTGACAAATCCGGGCCTGGATGGATTCGGATATACCAGGAGGGATTTGACATTGCTGGCAAAATCTACCGCCCCTGTCGTACCACCGCTAGTGAAGTATACCCTCAGTCGGGGTACTCGTTCAGGATGGTTTTGCCCATCGCCACCATCCTCCGGATCCGAAATATTTTCGAAGGATTCCCACTCCCGGGCGTTGTCCACCTCGCTGGGACCTTGGTCCTCACCGGCAAAAATGAGTGCCAACGAATTTCCTGACGCCCAGCCTGGGCGACTCACAATTTCCTGGATAATGTCTTTGACATCCGGTGTACGGTAATCACCCCATAGCTCCCAGACATCGTCGGCCACCCATCGCACGGTGGCGGCGGTACTCGGTCGATCGGTAATTAAAGCATCCTCCGTAAAGGTTTGGGCATCGTCCGTCGCATCCCCGTAGATCGTGATAATCGCCACCTCATCCGCAGATTTGGCTTCGTGTGAATTTAGCAGGACAAAAGCCGAATCAATGGTGGAGCCTTGCGGGATCATGATATTTTGAAAGCGCATGCCGGCAGTAAGGATATTTTGGTCCTCGGGCGCACCTTCCCATCCGGCATCGATGTCATCATCAAATAAGGCGTCGATCGCATCATTTTCTTGCTCGGCATCATCCGATGACACGGCAAATTCTAATCCAGTCTCCTCATCCAGGATGGTGTCAGTCACCACGATGGGCACATCGATCATGCCCATTTCTGCCGGTGTCTCCCCTTCGCTGTACACGATCACCAACTGTGGAATTCGCTCCGGATGATTTTGGCCATCGCCACCATCTTCCGGGTCGGAGATATTTTCAAAGGACTCCCACTCCCGGGCATTGTCCACTTCACTGGGTCCTTGATCTTCGCCAGCAAAGACAAATGCCAGCGAGTTTCCTGGCTGCCAGCCATCTCGATCTATGATCTCTTGCACGATCTCCGATACGTCGGGCGTCTGGTAGAAGCCCCACAGGTCCCACTCGGTGTCCACGATCCAACGCACCGTGGCCGAGGTCGATGGGCGATCTGTAATCAGGGCATCCTCGGTATAGGTACTGGCGTTGTCTGCTGCCTCACCATAGATGGTAATATTTGCTACCTCATCGGTAGACTTTGCCTCGTGCGAATTCAAAATAAAATAGGCCGAATCGATCTGAGATCCTTTGGGGATCATAATATTTTGAAAGCGCATCCCGGCGGTCAAGATATTTTGATCCTCCGGCGCACCTTCCCAACCCGCATCAATGTCATCGTCAAACAAGGCATCGATCGCATCATTTTCTTGCTCGGCATCGTCCGATGATACGGCAAACTCTAGCCCGGTCTCTTCGTCTAAAATGGTATCTGTCACGACAATGGACACCTCAATTCTGCCCGATGTGGTCATAGGTACACTGTACTGGATAATCAACTGCGGAATTCGCTCCGGATGGTTCTGGCCGTCGCCGCCGTCTTCCGGATCCGAGATATTCTCAAAGGACTCCCACTCACGGGCATTGTCCACTTCGCTAGGCCCCTGGTCCTCTCCCGCAAAAACAAAAGCGATGGCATTGCCAGACTGCCATCCATCCCGATCGATGATTTCTTGTACAATATCCTTGAGATCCGGGGTCTCGTAAAATCCCCAGAGATCCCACTCGGTATCTACGATCCATGAAATCGTTGCATCCGTGGCCGGTCGATCCGTGATCAGTGCATCCTCGGTATAGGTAGCGGCGTTGTCTGCTGCCTCTCCGTAGATGGTGATGTTGGCCACTTCATCTGTCGACTTTGCTTCGTGGGAATTGAGGACAATAATGGCCGATTCAATGGCCGCCCCACTAGGGATAGTAATGTCTTGAAAGCGCATCCCGGCGGTCAGGATATTTTGGTCCTCCGGAGCGCCCTCCCAGCCCGCATCTATATCATCATCGTAGAGCGCATCTATGGCGTCATTTTCTTGCTCTGCGTCGTCAGACGACACCGCAAACTCCAAGCCTGTCTCTTCGTCCAGGATGGTGTCTGTCACTACGATAAATCTTTCGAGTGTCTGGGTTTGGGCATGGCTGAATTGGCACAGTGCAACAAGAGCTGCTGAAACGAGTACGCTACCGAGTTTCATGATAGTGGATTTAGTATTTATAAGAACTTTGCGGATGTTGTGCAGGTCATCTTTCAGGCTGCACTGCGATGAGTCTCTGAGACGTACCTCTATATAATCATTTTTCGGCGGAACTTCCTGACAAATCGAGAATTTATCCCTCCGGATCACCTGTCAACATTTCTGTTTCTATCGCCGGCCATGGGGATCGCAAAACAAATACCCGCAGGGCGGTCAAACTACTTTGGCTCTTTAAGTCAGGATTACTTTTCTACTTACTCGCTCCTCTCCTACCTGTAGATGCACGATCACCAAGCCGCGCCCGTCGATTCCCGCCGGTCGATTCCAGCTTAAGATCTGCTCACCCGGTGCCATCTGACCTGAGAACACGGTGGCAAGCTTCCGACCATCCAGATAATACAGTTCCCACCGCACCGCTGATTTCTTCGCGAGCTGAAAACTAATCTGCACTTGAGACCGAGCGGGATTTGGAAAAACGCTTAATGCAAGATGGGACACCCGCGCATCGGCCACCCCCGTCGTCGTCCGTTGCCGCGGATCCCAGTAGGCGGTATCAATGGTCAACGCAGGCATTAGATCGTCTGCGATATCCGCCCAACTGATCATCTCCACCGGCTGGGGCTCCACCCGGTCGTTGTGACAAACGAACACTCCGAGCGGAAAGGTCTCATTGAGCGATGCACTCATCACGTCGATGCCATCCGTGTCTTCGACACGGCCCACGCGAAACGATCCGACAAAGGCATTGTCACCGGCTCGGTCAAAAACGGAAAAGTAATTCTTGCCCTGACTGGAGGCAATCAAGTAACCCGCCCCGCCGGCAGCGTAGTAGATCGTCACGCCCTCCACATCATCGTCCAGCATGCCTGGGCTCAGATCAATCATACGGATGTGGTCCACGCTCTGGTCTTCGTCAGCACCATAGATAAATATGCCCTGATTCTCATTGGCGGCGTATAGCAGACCCATTTCATGATCAGCCACCATGCCTTCTGTGGGGAAGGAGGTGGAGCCGTTTTGAATGGTCCTTTTGTGCTCCAGCATAATACCGCCCATGCCATCGTCGGACATCAGATACTGCTGAATGCGACTACTTTGATCGGACCCAAAGGCATAAAAAGCGCCATTGTTCGGACTGCGATAGAGGGCGAAGCCATAGAGCTCATCGCTCCAGTCGGTTGTGCGTGGGTAGCCTATGCTGTCCAGCTCCAAGGTCTCTGGGTGGATCTGGAAGAACCCAAATCTGGCGTTGTTTACCGATCGGGTGTTGAAGCCCACGACGTCCACCAGCTTTCCTCCGAGAGGAAAGTTGTAGATGACATCGATATTGCCCGGGCGATCGGGCAACGCATGTGCAGCCAATGATTCACCATCCAGATTGTAGACAAATAGCTTATCGGCATCCTTGTCAGCCGTGATGACCAGACTTTGGGAGGGATCCTCCGGGTGCAGCCAGATACACATGTCATCCTGATCACCGATGCCCTCTGCATCGAGCGTCACTACGATATCCGCAGCGACCCACACCAGCACTGACAGGCAAAGTAGGAACAGCAGGGCCACATGCTTAATGCGGTTCAACATCGGACTGAATGCTTTTGTCGTGCTATCGAAGCCTTAAGTAGGCTGTTCATAAGTTAAGTAAATTCTGACTACAAGGGGGTGCTGGGCGTCTGGTCAATTTTCTTCCGGCATCCGCTCCGTATGACGAAGTTCAGGCGCTGGCCCAGGTGCGACACAAGTGAGCCATCAAATGGTCGACTTACGCACCCGAACTTCGATCCACTGACAGAAATCGCTACAAAAGCACTATTTTGAAGGAGTCTCCCCTTCTCCATCCTTTTATTAAGATTAATTCAAACCCGTAGGATGGCCGCCACCTGCTCTGAGGCCAGCGGCTGGAGACCAAATGAAGTGCACAGCTTGCCAATTTGACAACCCCAGCGGGATGCGCTTTTGCGGCAACTGTGGCAATCCCCTGGATGCCTCTTGCTCTCACTGTGGCTTTAACAATCCCGCAGGATTTAAATTTTGTGGACAGTGCGGACAAAAGATCGGCGCTGCCGTGGAACCACCTGCAGTGACCAGCCCGCCGACGCCGTCGGCGGTGCCCCAAAGCAGTGCCGCCGGCGAGCGCCGTCACCTCACGGTCATGTTTTGTGATTTGGTCGGCTCGACCGCACTCTCCCACCGCTTGGACCCCGAGGATCTTCGCTCCGTCGTTGCTGAGTATCAAGACGTCTGCGACAAGATCGTGGCACGGTATGAGGGTCACGTGGCGCAGTATCTTGGGGATGGCATCATGGTCTATTTTGGCTATCCCGTCGCCCATGAAAATGCGGCGCATCGTGCCGCGAGCTCTGGACTGGGAATACTCGAAGCCCTCGCTCAGCTCAACGAGCGCTTGGAAGACCGCCATAGGGTCAAAATCGCCGTGCGCATCGGCATCCATACCGGTCATGTCGTGATTGGTGAAATGGGTGGATCGGAGCAGGCACAGCGGCTGGCATTGGGCGCCACACCCAATGTCGCTGCGAGATTAGAGGGACTCGCAGAGGCCAACACGGTGTTGATCAGCTCGGACACCTACAAACTTGTGCAGTCCAATTTTCTCTGTGAGCCCAAAGGGTTTCAAACCCTCAAAGGACTCGATGGAAAAATGGAAGTGTTTCGCGTCGTCAAAGAAAATACCGCGCGGACACGTTTTGACCTTGCCCAGGCGCAAGAGCAAAATCCCTTGGTCGGCCGCACAAAGGAAAGTGAGAAACTGTTGGCGGCATGGGAAGAGGCAAAGGCCGGCAAATCGGCCATCGTACTACTCAGTGGAGAAGCGGGTGTGGGCAAGTCCCGGATTTTGCAATCTCTCATTGAACACGTAGCCGCAGAGCCCGACACCTGGCTGACGCTGCACACTTGCTCGCCCTTTCACAGATCGACCACCTACCATCCCATAGCACAGTCGCTCACGGCAGTTGCGCTTCAATTCAAGGCCGAGGAAACCGCTCAAGAAAAGATTCTTCGCCTTGAGGGATTTCTGCTGCAGTATGGCCTTAACCTACAGGAGTTGGTACCCTTACTGGCGAGCATGCTCGCGATTCCCATTGACGATACCGGCTATGCGCCTACTCCTTTTTCTCAAGAGCAGCAAAGGCAGAAATTAATTAGTGCCTTCATCACCATCTACCGCAAAAGATCGCAGCAACAACATCTCTTGCTGGTGTTTGAGGATCTGCAATGGGTGGACGAGGCGACGTTGGAGGTCATTACCCAGATGATTAAGCAGGAGCCGTCACTCAACATTCTTACCGTCTTGACATACCGGCCTGACTTTGCTCCTCCCTGGCGCATGCAGCCGCACATGCTGCCCATCGCCGTGTCCCATCTGGATCGTATTGCCATGGAGCAGATCATCCATAACATCACCAAAGGCAAACGCCTCCCGGCCGAGGTATTGCATCAGATCATCGAGAAGACCGACGGAGTGCCACTTTTCGTAGAGGAGCTCACCAAGATGGTGCTGGGTTCATCTATGCTGCGTGAGCTAGAGCACTCCTATGAGCTCACCGGCCCCGTCGCTAAGCTGACCATTCCGTCTACCCTACACGACTCTCTCGTGGCGCGACTAGATCGCATGTCACATACCAAGGAAATAGCACAATTGGCTGCGACCATTGGCAGGGAATTCAGCTATCAGCTGATCCGATCCACCTCGACCATGGACGAAATGGCACTCAGCCTGTGTCTAAATCAACTCGTGGAAGCGGAATTGCTGCTACAGCAGGGATTTCCACCCCAGTCCTCCTACCGATTTAGACACGCGCTAATCCAGGATGCCGCCTACGAGTCATTGCTCAAGAGTCAGCAGCAGCAATTTCACAAGCGTATCGCGGAGTCGATGCGCACCCACATGCCTGAAGTCGAGAGCGAAAAACCCGCAGTGCTGGCCCACCACTTTGCGAGGTCTGGTGAGAAGATGGAAGCTGTCAAGTATTACATTAAGGCGAGTGAGAAGGCCAGGCAGCTTAAGACTTTTGATCAGGTGCTGATCCATAGCCAAAAGGCCCGTGCACTCATGGATGACTTGGAGCCTAGCGATGCATTGATCTCTCTACGTCTGCGCGTGGCCACCTTAGAAGCTCCGGTCTACCTTTTTACCGAAGGTTTTACCTCTCAAAATGCCCATCAAGCCTATCAGCTCCAGTATGAGCTGGCCGAGCAAATCGATGATTTGAGGGCGACATTTAGAGGGCTACGAGGGATCGCCACCTATGCATTATTTACCGGTAAGGTTCGTCACGCCTTGTCCAAGGCAGAGGAAGCGCTGGCCCTGGCGCGGTCGCACGACGACCAAGAGCTGGTCATGGAAGGACTTCGGCTGGTGGGACAAACGTCGATCTACTGCGGGGAGCTCAGGCAGAGTCTACAATCGTTTGATGAGTCTCTAAAGACGCTCGAAGCCGCCGATCGAGAGGCGATGAGCGGTATGACCGGGTTTGATTTTGCAGTCTTCTGCTTGTGTCAGAGCAGTCATGTCACCTGGTACCTGGGATATCCCGATCAAGCCCTCACACGGGCAAAACAGGCCGTGGACCGGGCCAATGAGATCAAGCATCCCTTCAGTCAGGCTATGTCTCTCTTTCTATACAGCTTGGTCCTGAGCAACTGCGGTCGACATACGCAATCGTTGGAAGTGGCTAATGCGTGTATTGAGGTCGCCAAGGCCTATGGTCTCTCCATGTTTGAAAACGAAGCGATGACCTTTGCCGGGGCGGGGCTCGTGGAGACGGGTCAGGTGGATGAAGGGATGGAAATGATATCAGCGATGCTGCGACGTCGTACAGCCCATCAGATGCTTGCTGGATACATCATGCAAGGTAGCGTGCAGGCCGGGCTGTATGTGAGGTTGGGCAGACTAGAAGAAGGGCTGGATCTCGTCCGGCAGCTTTTTAAGATCAATGAAAGATCACATGATCAATTGGCTCTATCCGAAATACATCGGTTCCGGGCGGAATTGCATTTTGCCCGAGACGGGGCCAAGGAGCTCCCGGCCATTCTGGCGGATTTGGATCAAAGCCTGCAAATCGCCAGGGGTCAAGAGGCCAAGTCCTATGAGCTTAGGGCAGCATTTAGCAAGGCAAGGATCCTGCAGGCGCTAGGCAGGCCTCGGGAGGCCACGGATGTTTTAAAGGAAGTGTACGATTGGTTTACGGAAGGCTTCGATACGGCGGACCTGCTAGCAGCCAAGCATCTACTCAAGGAATTGTCACGGGATTTTGCCCGATCAGAAAGTGAAATAGATATCATCAATTAACCAAATCTAACGAATATGAACGCCGTAGTATGGCCGACCAAGACACGTGAAATGCAGAGTCATCACTTCGATTCCACCGTGTGGAACGACTTCAAATTTCGGGATGACGACGTCATCATCTCAACCTATGGGAAATCAGGCACCACCTGGATGCAGCAAATTGTTTCGCAACTGATTTTTCGGGGACAAGAAGGATTGCCCGTGGCAGAAATGTCTCCCTGGTTAGACTTGAGAGTGCCTCCGGCGCACGTGAAGTTGGCGGCTATGGAAGCACAGGACCATCGACGATTTGTCAAGACCCACCTGCCGGTCGACGCACTGGTATATGCACCACAGGCAAAGTATATTTACATCGCCAGAGATGGCCGTGACGTGGTTTGGAGCCTCTACAATCATCATGTCAAAGCCAACGACAAATTTTATGATGCACTGAATAACACACCCGGGTTGGTAGGCCCTCCCCTTGGGAGACCGGTAGACACCGTGGTCCAGTCCTATCACGACTGGCTCGACAAAGACGGATATCCCTGGTGGTCGCCCTGGGAGAACATTCTCTCTTGGTGGAACATTAGACATCTGCCCAATCTCATGCTGGTCCACTTTGCCAATCTCAAGAAAGACATGCCTTCTGAAATCCAGCGCATTGCCACATTTCTTGAGATCGATGTAGAGGAAGACCTATGGGATAAAATCTACGAGCATTGCTCTTTTGCCTATATGAAGGCAAATGCTCCGGCTAGTGTGCCTCTGGGAGGTACCTTGTGGGAAGGGGGTGCGCAGTCCTTTATTCACAAGGGCACGAATGGACGCTGGCGGGATGTCTTGTCTGCAAAGGAGGCCAAAAAGTATGAAGACCTGGCTACGGAGAAGCTCGGCGAAGAGTGCGCACATTGGGTGATCACCGGAGAGCTGCCATGATTGGCGTACACCGTAAGTGTGGCCACCACATCATATCACCCGGGGGCATCGTGGTCACGTAGTCAAGGAGTAAAATGAAACATCCCTCGAAATCTGCGACCGGACTGAAGGTCACCGTACTGCTGCTGAGCGTGCACACGATCATGGCGGCTGCTATTGTGGCGCCGGTGCTCCCCGATATCGCCCACGTCTTCGCAGACATACCCAACGCGGACCTATTGGCAAAGCTTGTCCTGAGCCTACCGGCCATCTTCATCGCTGTGACGGCGCCCATCGCCGGACGATACATTGATCTACACGGTCGCATCCGGGTCCTGTATGGCGGACTCTTGCTGTATGCAGTGGCAGGCTCCTCGGGTTTCTTCCTGGACGATCTCTATCAGATACTGCTGGGCAGGATGCTGCTCGGTGTGGCTATTGCCATCATCCTGACCGTGGCGATCACGCTGATCGGCGACTACTTTGAAGGAGAAGAACGAAAGCGATTCATCGGCGTGCAGTCTGCCTTTATCGGGGGAGCGGGCATCCTCTTCCTGGGGCTGGGAGGCATACTGGGAGACATCAGCTGGCGAACCCCCTTCCTTATCTACGCTTTGGCCCTATTGGTGATCCCGCTGGTATTTCGATTTTTGCCCGAGCCCCCCAAGCCCCCAAAGGTGCGTACGACCAGCCCTCGCATCAACGTGCTGATCCTCATCATTTTTATCACCGCGATCGCGTTTATGGCGTTGTTCTACGTCATCCCAACGCAACTCCCTTTTGTGCTGAGAGCGTCTGGCGTCCAGGGCAATAGCCTCTCCGGGCTCGCCTTGGCTGGAAATGCCATCGGTGCTGTGCTCGGGAGCATGGCCTATGCACGCCTTCGTCGCCGATTGTCCTTCCCGTCGGCCTACACGCTGGGATTCGCACTGATGGCCACCGGCTATGCTATGACTGGATCGGCCGATGCCTATCTGAGTATACTGCTGGCAATGATCCTATCGGGCCTGGGCCTGGGTGTGGTCATACCTAATACCAATCTGTGGATCATCGAATTGACTCGACCCGCCTATCGAGGTCGCAACCTGGGCACCTTAAATTCCTTCATGTTTCTCGGTCAATTCCTTTCACCCTTGCTGGTGGAGCCCATCGTCCGACGATACGAACTTTCATACCTATTTAGCTTCTGCGCAATATTGCTGGCCAGCGTAGCCATAGCCTATGTCGTGTTCGCCTCCAGATTGATCGCCATGGATCGACTATCCACACGCGTACTCAGAAAAGCATCGACTCCTTCCACTTCCGAGGATCCCTGATGCTAACCCCATAGGGCAATCAAGCCGTAGATGATCGCCGCCAATAGCAGCACTCCGATGGCGATAAACATATACGCACCTTTGGTCATGTCGGCAATCGTCTTTTTGATCTCTGCCCGGTCGTTGACCCGGGGAAACTCGGTGTCGGGCACCTCCACCCCCAGAAAATTGCACAAGGGCTCCCATCCTTGATCCACACTGAATACTAAGAGTCGATCCTCCGGGACCGTCGCCTTGACCTCCTCGAGATGTGCATTGTAGCGAGCAATGGCCGACTGCTTGTCCTTCATCGTACCCCGATGTGACCGGCCCCATATCAATTTCGAGCTCATGTTGCCCATTTTTCTACCAAAAGGAGTGACCCATCGCAACACCTGAAACTGCCACATGCTCTCCGTGAAATAGATGGTATCTATCGTACTTTCATACCATGCTTCGGCTCCCCGGGGGTGCAACGTCATCAGCACCTTAGCGTCGGGATAAGCCTGCATCAACTCTTTCCAGACGCAGCAGGCCGGATTGTCTACGGCCGCCGCATACTTGGCCAAGACCCGTCCCCAATCGTGCTGCACGCCCGCAGGGCCATCAGCCACCTCATTCCAAAAATCCAGGTGGTCCTTGTTTTCCTTGTTGTCGATGACCTCGTACATGTGATAGCAGGGGTACCCTAGTTGGTCTAAGGCGGTCTTGGTAGACATCGTACCGGTACGGCCATAACCGGCACCAATAATTTGTAAGCTCATGGTTGATTTGGTTTTTTGTGCGTTGTTGATTCAAATAGCTGTCGTAGCGGTCAGGGCTGTGCTAGCAGATGTGGGAGGTGGTACCCAATATAAGGAGCCAGGAGCTAAAGCTGTGCCTGTCTGCTGGGTATAGGGCAAAATATTGGGTAGTGGCACAAGATCCCCATATCGCTGGCGCGAGCTGGCTGCCTGCCTACGGGATGTGTCGAATGGACTCGCCCTTGATCCGCATCAATTTTTCCTATCTTAATTGGGCTCCCTTTGTCCGCCGCAGGCATTGTTGACCGGGGTACGATAGCTGCTGGCTGCATCGGTGCTGATCACGGCGACTTCCAAAAGACCAAACCCATGGAAACATACATCTACCGGACGGCCTTAGAGTTGGCTTCGCTCATCCGGAGCGACGCGGCAAGTAGTGTCCAGATCGTGCGCGACCATCTTGATCAAATCAAGCGGCACAACGGTCAGCTCCAGGCCATGGTGAGCATCTTCGAGGAGCAGGCATTGACGGAGGCGGCGGCCTGCGACCACGAGGCACAGCAAGGGCATTTTCGCGGACCACTGCACGGGGTACCCGTCACGATCAAAGAGTCCTTCTGGATCCAGGGGCAGCGAAGCACGACCAATTTTAAGATGTTGAAGGACTTCATCGGTCCGGAGGATGCGGTCGTGGTGGAGCGAATTAAAAAGAGCGGAGCCATCGTGCTAGGGCAGACCAATGTGCCGCGCAATCTGCTGGATTATCAAGTGGCCGGTGATCTGTATCCCGAAGGCAAAAACCCGTACGACCTAGCATGCACGCCGGGGGGCAGTACCGGCGGTGGCGCCGCAGCCGTGGCGGCCGGCTTCAGTCCGCTCGAATTGGGCAGCGACTTTGGTGGATCCGTACGAGTACCTGCCAACTTCTGCGGGCTCTACGGCCTCAAGCCCACGGACAAGACAGTACCCCTGCATGGGAATATTCCGCTGCCCAAGGACGCCGATACCTTTATCGTGCACATGGCCCAGGCGGGTCCGCTCGCTAGAGACGTCGACGACCTCCGCATCCTCTGGCAGACGATTGTGGGTCCGCACTCCAGTGATCGGAATATTCCTGCCATTGGCTGGCAGCCCCCTTCCAGCCGGTCGCTTGGCGACTATCGAGTGGCGTGGGTAGATGGCTGGCGGGGATATCCGACCAGTGAGCCTGTGAAGCAGGCCATCACCCAACTGATGGGAAAAATCCAGACCCAGGGGTGCCATACGAAGCAGGGTTTTCCCGACGACACCTTGCATGCCGATTCGCTGGAGGTCTTCGTCGGCATCTTTCCCTATGTGATCACCCAGGGCATGCCTTGGTTTGTCCGGGCCTTGGTCAAGCGTCAGTTGCTTAGCAATTTTCTCAAGGGAATTGACGCGCATCCTCGGATGGCAAAAGCCATGAAGGCGGGATTTCGCTACCGCACAGATCACTACGGCCAGGTGCTGCTTGAGCGCAGCCTGATGATACAGCGCTGGGAGCACTTCTTTGAGGAATACGACTTTCTCATCTGTCCGCTGGCCTATGGACCGGCGTATCCCCGGTGCAAGACCGGGAGCAAACTTAGTTACGACGGTCGAGAGATGATCTATATCGATTACACCTGGCCCTACGTGGGATGCTTCAATGCCTCTGGTCATCCGGCACTGACCATCCCAGCCGGTGTAAGTCCGGAGGGCCTGCCCCTAGGCATTCAAATCGTGGGCAAGTACTGGAGTGAGCCTGAATTATTGCACTTTGCCAAGCAAGTGGCGGCCCTGAGCGATGGATTTGTCAAGCCCGTCCTCCCAGATGGATCATCGCAGCCATAGGCGGAAAATGGATCTTACAGGCGGGACAGGTACTCCGATAATGCCCTATCAATCATCCTGGTCCAAGCCATCTCGAAGCGTTCTTTTGAGAAGAAATGCGTTTCGATGAAAGTCTCGATCCCTTCGTGGAGGACGGAGAGATGCGTGCCACCGGCAGTAGGTGAGAGCTCGAAGGTGACCTCGGAGTACCCGGGCGAGTTATCCGACTGCCAAGCGTAACGCAAAAGTCGTGAAGGCACAACCGCTAGGATCCTGCAACGGTGACCGTATTTTTTGCCGTCGGCCAGGGCATCCGCAAAACTAAACTCAAAACCCACCTGGGCCTCGAACTGGGGCAGACTTCGAAACCACTGCGACAGTTGGCTCCGCTCGGTGAGCGCTGACCACAAGACCGATGGCGACACCGCAATAAATCGCTCCAGCCGGATGGGTGCTAGCGCACGCAGTTCCGCAAACTGCTGGGACAGCTGCTGGCCATAGAGCGTCATTAGTCGAATGATCTCGGGATGATGCTCTTCTACTCCAAAGGGTGGGTACGATCCCAGCTGACGTGCAGAAAGTCACCACATTCTCTGCAGGGATCACCACCACCGCACGTGATTCGGCCTCGGCAGGGGCACTCATTAGCTACCTCGCCTCGATGCAGGCCGCCCAAACCATCCGGCAAACGGGCATGGTGCCCCAGGCTGAGTCTGTAGCGACGCCACCCCCCTAGGCATAGCATGCCCTGCCGTCCGAAATACTTGGCGTAGGAGTCCGCAATCAGAAAGCCAGGATGTGGCCAGGGACATGGCAGACAGAAAGCACCGTCTCCTTACACTATGTTACCGCGATCTAGGCCAAGTAGATGCATTGAAGGGATAAATTCTATATATTGAATACTTGGCGTTCAGCTGATAGTCCATCATTTGCCAGCCATTACTGAAATGATCTTGGACCAATAACGGGGTAGCCAGATGAAACTCACCTATAAGCAGACGGAGCACAGACCTGACAATTCCTTTTTGGTCAGGCAAGACCGGATCCCATGCATCGAGCATGACTGGCACTTTCACTCTGAGCTGGAGTTGATCTACTTTCTCAAGAGTACCGGTACCAGATATGTCGGCAACTCCATTGGCAGCTTTGGCCCGGGCGAGTTATACTTGATTGGCAGTAATGTTCCGCATCTCTTTCGAAACGAAAAGGAATATTATGAGAACAATGGCGAGCTTAAAGCGGTCGACTTGATCGTTGTCAAATTTGAACCTCAGTTCCTAGGTCAGGGCTTTATGGAGATGCCAGAGTCTCAAGAAATCAAGACGCTGCTTCACAACGCCAATCGTGGCCTTCAGTTTTCAAAAGCTGTGACTTACCTGGCACATAATCACATGGTCGGTTTGGTGGGAAGTCAAGGCCTGGCCAGTGTCATAGGATTATTGAAGATCCTAGACATACTTTCAGTCAGCGAAAACCACACTTCGTTGTGCTCTGATGTGATCACCAATACGTTTAAGAGAGACGAGAAAGAACGCATGGCGGAGATCATTCGCTATCTCACCGAAAATTTTGACAAGAAGATCGAACTGAAAGAAGTCTCTGACATAGCCCACATGACCCCAAATTCCTTTTGCCGCTACTTCAAAAAAAGAACTCGTAAGTCGTTCTCCCAATATCTCAATGAGATACGCATCCGGCACGCTTGTAAATTATTGATCGAAGGCGAGTTGCAGATCTCTGACATTTGCTACCAATCTGGCTTCAACACGTTCACCAATTTTAACCGTCAATTCAAAGCCCATATGCAATTGACCCCCTCTCAGTTTATGAAGAAGTACGAGATCGAGGAAGAGCCGATACCGGAGCACGCACTCAGCTGACTTAGCATAACTGCGTAGCAGGGAGCTACTAGGCTCCTTGAGGGATAGAAGGTGACATCCAGATCTAATCTCGTCATGGCTCAAAGAGCCGCCTCACCTGGCCAGGGGTAAAATAATGCAACTAGTTGGTAAACTATACCCATAGACTTCTGTCCTGGGCTGCGTCCTTTGCTATTGTGAGATATCACCCCGCACATAAAGATGAATCATAGATGAAGATGAAAATCGCAGCGATCGAGTGCTTTATTCTGGAGGACAAGCTCAAGCAGAGCTTCTACTTCTCTCAGTGGGAATATAGCGAACGGAGGATCTGTATCGTCAAAGTGACGAGCAACACTGGTCATATCGGATGGGGTGAAGGCTATGGCCCAGCTAGATTGATCCAGGCAGGCATCGATCATCTCACCCCCTTTGTGCTGGGGCAACATCCCTTGGAGACGGAGGCCATTTGGCACATCATGCATCGGCGCACACTAGACTTTGCCCGCCGGGGCATCTTGGTCTGCGCCATGAGCGCGATCGACGTAGCCCTGTGGGACTTAAAGGGGAAAATATTAGAGCAGCCGGTACACCGCCTACTGGGTGGCAAGAAGCGTCAAGTGATCACACCCTATGCTACCGGCATGTACTTTACCAATGGTGGCAACATGAGCGATGTGCTCTCCGCCGAAGCCAAGCAATACGCGGAGCTCGGCTATCAAGCCATGAAGATGAAGGTGGGCTTGGACATCCACAGCGATGTAGAAAATGTTAGGAAGGTCAGAGAGGCCATCGGACCAGACATCCATTTGATGATCGATGCCAATCATGCATACAGTCTCCGCGAGGCAGTCACTCTAGCCCGTGCGGTCGAACCGTACGATGTCTACTGGTTTGAAGAGCCCATCTCGCCGGAGTATTATGAACAGTACGCAGAGCTCCGATCCAAGACAAGCATTCCCATAGCGGGCGGAGAGTGTGAGTACTTGCGGTTTGGATTTCACACCTTATTGCGATCCAAGTCAGTGGACATCTTGCAGCCGGACATCTGCGCTGCAGGAGGGCTGACTGAAGCCAAACGAATTGCGGCACTCGCCTCTGTGTATGGCATCGAGCTGGTGCCCCACACCTGGGGCACGGGCATCGCAATCTCTGCTGCACTGCACTTTGTCAGCAACCTGGACCCAATACCCGGCCGACTACGGACGCCCAAAAGTTTCATCGAGTACGATCGAACCGAGAATGGGCTGCGCGATGAGTTGACCACCTCACAAATGTTGCCTGACAACGGGCAGATCACGATTTCTGATGATCCTGGGCTAGGATTTGAATTACATGAAGATGTTCTCCGCAAGTATCAGGTCACGCCAGCTAATGGCTCTCAGTTCGAGCACGCTCTCCAAGAACTAAAAGGCCGAAACTACCCGTAGCACGACCCTTGGGCGCCGTTTTCGCGACGATGGTCAAATGCACCCTCACCAGCAAATTGTACTAAGATGCCAGCCCTCCGTGGGCTCAGATCAACACCATAGGCCTATCTAACCCCAATTATCATCCCAAGAGATAAAAATAGGATAAAATAATGCCTAGAGTGGGTAATAATTATCCAAGCAGCACTGAATAAATCCCTTCTCTTTGAGATCGAACGCATTGGAAAACTGCAATGACTACTCAGACAAATCAAAACCGCCCTCAACGATCACCCCGCCTAGGGTGTGCCAGTAGTCATGCGATGTACACTAGGCTTCTCATGTGACAAGGAAATGCAAAATGGAAACTAAATATCTACTGATAAGTCAATCATATGTCATGAAATCAAATAAAACTCTCCACGCATGCTTAACGCTCGTACTATTACTTTGCCTGGTTGATTTGGCCAGTGCGCAAATTAATATTTCGGGCTCCGTGACCGACGCAGGGGACAACAGCCCCCTGATCGGTGCAAACGTAATGGTGCAAGGCACGTCCATCGGTACCGTCACCGATCTCGATGGAACATTTACCATAGCTGCCGAGGATGCCAACAGTGTGTTGATCATTTCCTATACGGGTTACTCGGCTACGGAGGTGGTGGTCGGAAACCAAACTGTGATCGACGTCAAGCTGTCGTATGCAGCAACCTCGCTTGATGAGGTGGTGGTCACCGGCTACACGACAAGAAAAAGAGGCGAACTTACGGGCTCCGTCAGTACGGTCGATGCCGAGGTGATCGAACGAACGACAAATAAGGACATCGCAAAGTCTCTGGCTGGCAAGATTCCCGGCCTAATCGTATCGGACCGCGGAGGGTATCCAGGTTCGACCGATGACATTACACTACTGATCCGCGGAAAATCGACTTTAAACAATAACTCGCCCCTAATACTGATCGATGGCATCCAAGCAGCTTCGTTTTCGCACCTGTCACCACAGGACATCGAATCACTTTCCGTGCTCAAGGATGGAGCAGCCGCTATTTATGGAGCTCGTGCGGCCAATGGTGTAATCCTCATTACGACCAAAAGGGGAAAGGCCGGCAAGGCGGAGATCAATCTGACCAGCTCATACAACCTGTCCACCTTTTCCTCCGCACCCAATTTGATGTCTTCAGAACAGTATGCCATCTATCGCAATGAGGGTGCCGCTAGAAATGGCACTCCGCTGCCCTTTACCCCAGAGCAAATCAGCGGATATGCCGCAGGCAACGATCCTCTCAATTTTCCCAGCACTGACTGGGCTGATCTGACATTTGCTGACTACTCACCCGAATGGAGAAATAGTATTTCCGTATCCGGAGGCTCGGACAAGGTCAACTACTTCATCAGTGGTGATCATATTGATCAAGTCGGTCTCTATGAGTCGGAAGACCTGAACTTTAAGCAATACCAAATCCGATCAAACTTGGACGTCAAACTCCACGAGACATTCAAGGTGGGTGTCGATCTCGCCGGCCGTTTTGGCCAGCGCAACGAGCCCGGGGTGGACGATGGATTCATTTATAAACACATCTACACCAATGAGCCTACTGAAGTGGGAGTCTACCCCAATGGGCTGGTTGCCTGGGGAGGAGAAAATGGTGCCAATCCATTTATTATGTCTAGCGATGCCTCAGGCTTCGTGAAGCGCATCGACAATAACCTGCGGGCTAAACTTTCTTTTGACTGGACTGTGGATTGGCTCGTAAAAGGATTGAGCGTGCAAGGTTTTGCCGGTCTACGCAGGTGGAACACCGACACCAAGTCTTGGTACACACCCTGGGAGGTCTACACCTTCCAACAAGGTACCAACGAATACGTGCCGCAGCCAGGCTTTTCACAGCGTGGCAATAAAAACATACTGCGAGAGACCTTTTGGAAGTTTGACGAGATCATGCTCAACGCCACCGTTCATTACAACCGAACGTTTGGACAGCACACCCTGAGAGGTTTTGTCGGGTATGAACAATTTACCTCTGACCAGCGCACTTTCTGGGCAGAGCGAAGGGATTTTCCCAGCGACAATCATCCGGAATTATTTGCGGGCAGTGACGAGGGCCAAATATCCGATGGAGGCTCCTCGGAATGGTCTAGGCTCAACTACTTTGGATCCCTCTCCTACGATTATCGCAAGAAGTATTTTATTGACCTCACGTTGAGGCATGACGGCTCAAGCAATTTCGGTCCCGGACAACGCTTTGGCACATTTCCCGGCGTGGCCGTCTCTTGGTCGCTTGGAGATGAGCCATTCCTCGAAAGTGCAGACGGGTGGCTCGATGCCCTAAAGATTAGAGCTTCGTGGGCCCTAATGGGCAACGACCGCATCGCACCCTTCCAATTCTTGACCCGATACAACTTTGGCGGGCCTACCAATCGGCCTCAGCCCAACTACTACATATTCGGTACCTCCGGCACCCGATACAATGGCTATACCAGCGCCAACGTACCCAATCCCGACATCACCTGGGAGACGGCCGACATGAAAAATGTGGGCGTGAGCTTTGCCCTTTTTGATTACAAACTTACGGGCGACATCAATTACTTCTACCAAAAGCGAGAAGACATCCTGATCACACGCAATGCTTCCATCCCAGACGCAGCCGGCATAACACTGCCTCAGGAAAACCTGGGAAAGGTTGACAACTTCGGATGGGAATTTCAGTTGGGATGGACCGATCACATCGGCGACCTGAACTACAATATTGGTGCTAATCTCACCAACGCCAAAAATGAAATCGTCTTTATGGACGAGGCGGCGGATATACCGGAACAACTCAAGCAAGAGGGATTTCCCATGGATTCCTACATCGTATACCCAACCGATGGCATCTTTCGCGATCAGGCACATGTAGAATCTACCACCGCCAAGAAGGAAGGCACGGTGGAAGGTGAGCCAGTCTACTTGGACACCAACGGCGATGGAGAAATCAATGCAGCCGATCGCGTGCGGATCTATTCGTCCAACGTGCCCGAAGTGCAGTATGGTATCTTTGGTGGGCTCAGCTACAAAGGGTTTGACTTCAATTTCCTGTTTCAAGGCCAGGCCAATGCCGAAATGTTGGTCTTCTTTGATCAGTCCGGCTCGTTGCCAGAGTATGTCTTTAATCAGCGCTGGACCCCTGAAAACAGGGACAGTCGATATCCCCGGGCCTTTACCCAGGGTGATCCTTTTAGCGGCAACCAAAATACCGCGGACAATTTTCAAGGGGCTGACTTATGGCTACACGACGCGTCATTCCTCCGACTAAAGGAGATTGAAGTTGGATACAGCTTCTCGAAGGAACAGACCAACTTTGGTAATGTGAGACTGTTCTTCCGAGGTCTCAATCTGCTCACTATGTTCTCTGACATTTATGATCTGGATCTCGATCCCGAGGCTGGCTCCTATAACAATTTTAGAGACAGCACTTACCCCTCGCTCAAATCGTATTCTATGGGCATCAATCTAAAATTTTGAACCTAAAGGTGCAGATGATCTCAAGCCACGCAAGTGGGGGATTATTACCAATAAAAAAAAACAACGATGAAATCTACAATTCTCAAATATTCGCTTCTGGCATTTGCGCTCCTCGCCACCACGGCATGCGAAAAGGACATCTTGGACACGGTAGCCAAGGATGCATTTGCCGAAGATCTGATCTACAGTGATCCTGATCAACTCGAACGACTCGTATTTACCGCATACAATAGTACTGAGAGCTGGGGCATCAATCGCTTCCAGTGGTGGGGTAGACGATTCAATATTGAGGGCGGCTCCTTCGAAGCGAAATTCAACTTTCGTGACCTGGATCTATTTCGGTCTCGCGCCGGCTGGACGCCTAGCAACACGGGAATATTTACTCAAAAATGGAGCAACTACTGGGATTACGTTCGCCTCACCAATGAATTTCTCGATCGAGTAGATGCCAGCGAAGCTATTCAGGTCAATGCCGACAAGGTGAATATGCTGAAGGCCGAAATGAAGTTTTTAAGGGCCAACTTGTACAGCAAGTTAATCAAGCACTATGGTGGCGTGCCCATCCTTGAGCGAGCGCTCGGCCTGGACGACGACTTTGACCTTTCCAGAAACAGTTATGAAGAATGCGTGGACTTCATCGTCAAGGAGCTGGATGAAGCGGCCGCGGGATTACCGACCGAGCGACCGGACAGCGAATTTGGCCGAGCCACCAAAACAGCCGCCCTGGCGGTTAAGTCTCGCACATTGCTGTACGCTGCGAGCAAATTGCATGATCCCAGCACGGTGCCCAACGGCCCCATGTATGACTATGCCAAAGCCTCCAAATGGGATGACGCAGCTGCTGCCGCTAAAGCGGTGATCGACTTGCTGGGAGGCAGGGACCTCATCTCCGTCGATGACGCCAGCGACTACCAGCAACTTTTTCTCACGCCAAATGAAGACATCCTATTTGCTCGACCGTTTGGCTCTGAGTTTTACGACTACGGTACCGACGCCAATTCTCTGTGGGACAAAACGCAGTCTCCCAATGGCTATGACGGTTGGGCGTTGTCATCACCCACGCACAATTTTGCCCTCCAATTTAATATGGCAGACGGAACGACCACTGTCGATGGTAGCTACGATACGGCCAACCCAAATGACAACAGGGAGATGCGGTACTATGCCAATCTGTTGTTTAACGGGGCGCAATTCAGGGGACGACAGGTAGAATATTTTCTCTCTGACGACGTCAATGCCTATCCACACGGACTAGATTCGCCAGAAGGCCTGGGCAACGCCGCCCATTCCTCCAAGACGGGGTATAATATTCGCAAGTTCCAGGATGAGGGAGTGGACGTAAATGGTGGCATTTCACCACAACGCCCCTACATACTCTATCGCCTGGCAGAAATCTACTTAAACTATGCCGAGGCTCAATACCATTTGGGCAACGAGGACAGTGCCAGAGAGTACTTGAATAAGATCTCTACCCGGGCACTACAACCTGAAATCACTGCAAGCGGCCCTGACCTCCTGGAAGCCATCAAACGAGAGCGGAGAGTGGAACTATGCTTCGAAGGCCATAATTTCTTTGACGAACGTCGATGGATGCAGGAGGATCACCTGGGTTTTGATGTACGAGGATTGCAATGGACGAAGAAAGCGGATGGCACCCTGGATCACATGGAGTATACCGTAGTCACTCGACCCTACTACGAGCGCCACTACTACTTACCAATTCCTCGCACGGAGGTCGAGAAAGCGCCATCCATGACCCAAAACTTCGGGTACTAGGTCAAATGCAAGGTAGTTTATCATTTCAATGGATAGCAGTAGCGTAATTTTCATACCGGGACCCAGATCCCGGTATTTTTTTTATCGATGCAGAGGTGCTCAAAGCTCTATCTTGATGCGACTCGCGCATGCTGTGAAGGGTGGCATGGAGTATTTTGAGCGATACTTATAATTATGAATAATTGTCCAATGAAAAAAATTAGCTGGCCCCTCCTCGCTTTCTTTCTGCTTCAGCAAGCCATAGCGCAAGAAAAACCAAACATCGTGGTGCTTTTCGCCGACGATGCGGGCTATGCAGATTTTGGCTTTCAAGGGAGCATGGTGATGCAAACACCCCATCTGGACCGACTCGCTACTCAGAGCATCCGCTTCACCCAGGGATATGTGTCCGATCCCACCTGCGGCCCTTCGCGTGCCGGATTGCTCACCGGTCGATATCAGCAGCGATTTGGCTTTGAGGAAAACAATGTGCCCGGATACATGAGTGCGGTATCGGCCGCCGACGATGCAGAGATGGGCTTGCCGGTCGAGGAGAAAACGATGGGTAATTATCTCCAATCGATCGGCTATCGCACCGCCTACTTTGGAAAATGGCATCAGGGCGGACTAGAACATTTCCATCCGACCCGCAGAGGCTTTGATGACTTCTACGGTTTCCGCGGAGGAGCCCGAAGCTATTTTGCCTATTCAGAAGACCCCAACCAACCGATGAACAAACTGGAAAGTGGCTTCGGTCATTTTTCAGAACCCCCGAGATATCTCACAGATGATCTGGCAAGCAGGGCCACCGCATTTATAGAAGCTCACCGGGATGAGCCGTTTTTGGTTTTTCTCTCCTTTAATGCCGTACATACGCCCATGGAGGCCCGAGGCGAAGACCTGGCGCAGTTTCCTCAATTGACCGGAAATCGAAAGATCGTAGCCGCCATGACGCTGGCCCTAGATCGCGCCTGCGGTCAAGTGCTGGATAAATTGGAGGAATTGGGACTGGACGAAAACACCATCGTCGTTTTTACCAACGACAATGGGGGTCCTACCGATAGAAACGCATCGAGCAACTATCCGCTGAGCGGTACCAAATCCAGTCACCTTGAGGGAGGAATCCGCGTACCTTTTCTCATGCGATGGCCACAAAAGCTCGCCGCCAATACGACCTATGATTATCCAATTATCACCCTCGATCTGCTGCCCACATTTTTTGCCGCGGGGGGAGGCGACCCAAATGAAATAGCGCAGCTAGATGGTGTCAACCTTCTGCCCTACTTGCTGGGTGCTCAAACGGGTAGACCCCATCAGCGACTCTTCTGGAAGAAGGACGCGCGTGCAGTGGTCCGAGAGGGCGATTGGAAATTATTGCGTTTTCCCGACCGCCCTGCCCAGCTCTATAATATCGCTGAGGACGAGCGAGAAATGCATGACAAAGCAGCCAGCCACCCGGAGAAGGTACGGGAGTTGTTTAAGGTCGTTTTCGAGTGGGAAAGCACACTGTCCAGACCGCGTTGGTTGCTCCAGAGAAAATATGAGAACGTGGATCTGGATCGCATGGATGCTTATTGGGACCAGTCCAGGTTTTTTGCAGAGGAACGCAATTAACAAAATGTGGCCATGTCCGTAATCAGCATTCCAGTCCATTTGCTGCCCATCAATCGACGAGATAAATTAGTGCCCTACTAAGCATGATATTGAATTTATCCATCCTGATTTTTTTCCTCTTGCTCCTGATATTTTCCATGTCAAAATGGAAAGTGCACCCCTTTGTGGCGCTGATTCTGATTGCCCTGGCGCTGGGGATATCTCTGGGCATGGGCGGAGAAAAAACGGTGGAAGTATTGCTGAGGGGATTTAGCGAGACCTTACGATGGATCGCCGTCATTATTATTCTCGGGGCATTTATCGGGGAGGTGCTTACGGAGACGGGTGGCGCCTTTCGCATCTCTGATCGAATTGTGCAATGGGTAGGAGAAAAGAAACTACCCTGGGCCATGGGATTGACGGGGTATATTGTATCCATCCCGGTATTTGTTGACGTGGCCTACATTCTTCTACAGCCGGTGACCGAGTCGCTGGCCGTAAAAAGCAAAAAGCCGGTGCTCTATTTGGGGCTGGCGCTTGCAGCCGGTTTGACCGTGGCTCACACCTTGATCCCACCCACACCAGGACCGATGGCCGTCGCCTCGCTGCTGGAGGTGGATATAGGCCGCATGCTCCTGCTAAATCTGATCGTCGCTGTTTTTGCCATGGTCGGTGGTGTGTTATTTGTCCTGTACTTCCTAAAGAATACTTGGCTCGACTACGATAAAAAGCTCGAATCGAAGACATCCAAAATGCAGGAACCGTTGTCCACGGAGCAAGGCAATTTGTTTCTTGACATACTTCCTATTCTGGCACCCATTTTCTTGATTGGATCCGGGGCCTTTGTGGAGTTTGATTTAAATACGCCGATCGGTCAGGTACTTCACTTCATTTCGCTACCGCTTGTTGCCGTACTGATCGGAGCATTTATCGCCGTTTTTCAGTTGAAAAGACGGGGACGATCCGGCAAGGTAAATCAGCTGGTGGAGCAAGCGATTTTAAAGTCCGCGCTCGTCATCATGATCACGGGCGCCGGAGGCTCACTTGGATATGTCATCCGAGAGACGGGCGTGCAACACGAAATTGTAGACGCATTCAGTGCTTTTCCATTTTTGGGCCTGATGCTGCCTTTCCTGGTCGCTTCTATTCTGACCATCTCGACGGGTTCAATCACCGTATCATTGGTAGGCACGGCATCGATGCTCGGTCCGATGGTTGATAGTCTCCCTATGTCACCAGAAATGGCCGCCGCGCTCATCGGAGCCGGTTCTCTCTGTGTCTTTCACGCCAACTCCAGCTTCTTTTGGCTGCTCAATCGGCTACATGAAGTCCCACCCAATGTGCTGTACAAGACCTACACTGCACAGTCCTTGGTGATGGGTCTGTCGGGGCTGCTGGGGGTCTTCGCTTTGCGACTACTTGGATTTTAATTCAACCTCCCTTTCAAGCGACCTATTCCCAATTGGGACATTGGACAGCACATCTAGGGTAAAATACTGCCGATACCGGCTAATTTGTGTCAATCGGTTGACGGTGATTTTGTCTTCTTTTGCTTAGACGTTATCCCCGAAGTCCTCTATCGTCAAAAGAAAAGTTATGAAGCAAATCATTTTTTTCTGCGCAGCATTTCTGGTCACTGCCACCGTCTTCTGCCAGCGTCAAGGCATCATCAACAACCACGACAGTCCATATGTCACGCTCAAGAGCATCGACATAGGCGACTGCACGTGGACGAAAGGCTTTTGGGCCGACAAGTTCAAACTGTGTGAAGAATCCATGGTGCCCTACATGGGACAAGTACTATGTGGCGAGGTAGGTCATGCATTGAATAATTTCAAGATTGCTGCCGGTCTCAAGGAAGGCAAGCACCAGGGGATGAAGTGGCATGACGGCGACTTTTATAAGTGGCTCGAGTCGGCGATGTATATCTATGCACAAAACGGCAACAAAAAGTTGCTCAAGGAAGTCGACAGCTACATTGCGATCATTGGACAGGCGCAGGAGGAAGATGGGTACATACAAACCCAAGCGCAGCTACGCGATGACATCGAGCGATACGAAAACCGGCGCAACCACGAGATGTACAACTCGGGGCACCTCTTCACCAGTGCATGCATACACCATCGAATCACCGGTCAGCGAAACTTCCTGGACATTGCCATCAAGCAGGCGGATCTGCTCTATACGCTCTTTATGCCAGAGACAAAGCACTATGGTCGTTTTGGATTTAACCAGACGCAGATCATGGGACTAGTGGAACTATATCGGACGACCAATGACAAACGGTATCTCAAGCTGGCCGAGAAATTTATAAACAACCGAGGCAAATACAAGGTGGGCCACAACAGCACCACTGAGGGATACCCCATCGGCGATATGGTGCAAGAGCGTACGCCCCTGCGCGAATCAAGTGAAGCCGTCGGGCATGCAGTCCTTGCGCTCTACTACTATGCCGGAGCCGCCGATGTCTATGCTGAGACGGGCGAACAGGCACTGGTCGAAGCGTTGGATCGGCTATGGGACAATGTTACTAATAAGAAGATGTATGTCACCGGTGCAGTGGGTCAAGCGCACTATGGCGCATCGACCAGTAGAGATATGATTCAGGAGGGATTCATAGATGCTTACATGATGCCCAACCTGACGGCGTACAATGAGACCTGTGCCAATATCTGCAACTCCATGTTCAACTATCGCATGTTAGGACTGCATGGCGAGTCAAAATATGTCGATGTCATGGAGTCCGTACTATTCAACAGTGGTCTCAGTGGCATTGCGCTGACGGGCACTGAGTACTTCTATGCCAACCCATTAAGGATGGTACACAATACACGCGACTATGATGCGCACGAAAACGTTACCGAAACGCCGGAGCGCGAGCCCTACCTGCACTGTTTTTGCTGCCCGCCAAACCTAGTACGGACCGTCGCCAAGTTGTCAGGCTGGGCATATAGCCTGCCGGAGAATGGCGTCGCGGTGAATCTCTATGGTGGAAACCGGCTGGAGACCCAGCTGCTTGACGGATCACCGATTAAGCTACGCCAGGAGACCAACTATCCCTGGGAGGGCCGGGTTACGATCAATATCGATGAGTGTAAGGACCGGGCCTTTGAGATCTGGCTACGCATCCCTGCCTGGGCTGAAGGGAGCTCCCTCCGCATCAATGGACAAGCTGCGGGCGTAGATGTCAACGCTGGCACTTTTGTCAAGGTCGGACGCCGTTGGAAGCCGGGCGATGTGATCGTTTTGGACATGCCGATGCAAGCTACGTTGGTCGAAGGCCATCCACGCATCGAGGAGGTGCGCAATCAAGTGGCCATTCAGCGGGGACCTGTGGTCTATTGTATCGAGTCGCCCGACCTCCCTGAAGCCACCGATGTGCTCGATGTCTATATCGCAGCTGACAGCCCACTGAAGGCAGCATATCAGCCAGACTTGTTGGGAGGGGTCACCACGATTAGCGGTGAGGTACTCTTGCGTCAAGATGAGGGCGCGGGCATGTATCGCAAGGTGAGCAAACCGAAACTACAACCTGTTCAGACTCAATTTGTGCCTTACTTTGCCTGGAGCAATCGTGGTCTTGCCGAGATGACCGTTTTTATGCCTGTGGTCTGGAATTAAAGGCAGCGACAAGTATCGAGCAGAAAAACGCACCTGTGGTGAAAAGTCTAGTACCCATACTCTTCATTTTGCTCCCACTGCTCGCCTGTCAACCGACAGGCGGAGAGCGGCCACGGCAAAATGTTCTTTTCATCGCCATTGACGACCTACGGCCTGAGCTAGGATGTTATGGCTCAGACCTAGCCATCACCCCCCATCTAGATGCCCTGGCTGCCGACGGGCTACGCTTCAACCGGGCCTACTGTCAGCAAGCCATTTGCAGTCCGTCCCGGGCCAGTCTTATGACCGGTGCACGTCCGGAGACCATCAACATCATCGAAAACTATACGTACTTCCGAGATCTACATCCAGATATTATCACACTGCCACAGCATTTTAGGGCCAACGGTTATGAGACCGTCTATAGCGGCAAAATTTATCATGGAAGGTTTACGGATGATGAAAAATCGTGGAGTCGGAAGTGCGCAAAGCCCGAGGTGCCGAAGGCACCATTGCCCGGAGGATATGCATTGGCTGAAAACCAGGCCATTTTCAAAGAGAATCAAGCCGCCATTCGCACAAAGTACGGAGAAGTCAATCACTACGCCCTGGGGCGAGGTCCGGCATATGAGCGCGCGGATGTGCCCGATCATACCTACCCGGACGGCTACAATACGGAGGCGGCGATCTCGACATTGAAGGAGCTGGCAACCCAGGACAAGCCCTTCTTTTTGGGGTTGGGATTTCGCCTGCCTCACCTAGACTGGAATGCTCCTGCCAAGTATTGGGACCTCTATGATCCGGAAGAAATCAAGCTTGCCACCGACAGGGAGCGCCCCGTAGAAGGCGCAGCCATGGGTCTACACGCCTCTTTTGAACTCCGCGTGCGACATGGCATTCCGAAGAAGGGGAACATCGAGCCAGCGTTGGCACGAACGCTCAAACATGCCTATCTGGCTAGTGTCAGCTACGTGGATGCTTTGATCGGAAAGATGCTGGAGGCACTGGAGGAAGCCGACCTGCGAGACGAGACGATCATCATGGTCTGGAGCGATCATGGTTGGCACCTGGGAGATCTTGGTGTCTGGGGAAAGGCAACCAATTACGAAATTGCGACACGAGTGCCTCTGCTACTCTGGACCCCAGACATACCCGACAGACACCGAGGCCAAAGTACGGACGCGCTGGTGGAGTTGGTTGATATGTACCCGACCCTCTGCGACCTTGCTGGCATTGGTTTGCCCGATCATCTAGAAGGCCTCAGCTTCGCCCCGCTGCTGGAGGAGCCCACCCAAACCTGGAAGAAGGCGGCCTTCAGCCAATACCCCAACCCTGCCTTGCGAGAGTGGGCTGCCAACCCTTTGACTCCCAGCATGCGGGAGACCTATTTTGGGCCCCTTATTGAGGAAGTGGAAGATCGAATCATGAGACAACAGGGGGATAGATGGGACAGGGATGTCTTTGAAAACCACTTGATGGGATACTCGATGCGCACGGACAGACATCGCCTCATCGTTTGGAAGGACCGTCGAAAGCCCCAAGAAGAGCCCCTCTTCGTCGAATTGTATGATCACGGCAGCGACCCCAACGAGACAACGAATCTGGCATCCAGCGAGCCCCAACTTGTGCAAGAACTGATCGCTCTCTTTGACACAGGCTGGATGGGCAGTATGCCCTAGCGGACTATAACACTGAAAGCGGAACGCCCGATCGCCTTCTTTCACACCAACTCTTCATCGCCAGCAGCCTTACGTCCAGTAGCATTGTGGGATGTGCGGTTCTGCCTTTTCGATTGGCACGAAATAATTGCGATCCATGCTCTTTGCAATATTACAGTCCAGAGTAGAGCTTCTGCATTGAATCTTTTTGCTAATTCCAATGTCTTTGGTCCGCATACTGCGTTGCAACGCCTTGCCGTAGCAACAGCTATGCCTACGAGCCGATAATGCAGACTCCCGCTCTTCAGCCTTGCTTGGCAAATCTGTCTCGACCCTTTCATTCCTTTTTCTCAAATACTTCCATGCATAGACTGTCGATATCCATCAGGATGGGGTCCTGCTTCCAGATATAATATTTGAACTTGTCATCCCGATCTCTAATTTCTGGCGTCAGGTAGGGGATACGGAAGCGGGTCCAATCCTCAGCGCTTTTTTCGGGCAAGAGCGGGGTAGCTGAATATCCATAATTGCCCCCCCTTCGCTGCATAGTGACGACCAGATAGGGCCAGCGACCCTTTACTTCTCCGGGATACCTTACGTCCAGCGTGAATTGTACCCAGGCATGATCCCGGCTTGTCAGTTCGCGATAGGCCATCTGCTCAGTCAGTGCGTACTTTTGATCTGCTGGGATTCGCAGATAACCTGGCTCGTCGGAGGCTCCATGTGACTCCTCGGCCCGCCCAGCATATAGGTCAATCTCCTTACTATATTTGACCTGGTAGTCCTCCCTGTTTTCAAAATTCATCTGGCCCGTAAAATCTCTCTTGACCAGCAATAGCTTCTTGTCCGTATCAGACGCGGACTGCTTCAAAAATGTCGCCCAATAATATTCCTTGGTCATTCGGTACGGATCTAGGACGTAGTGCTTTAATTGCCACCACTGAAACTGATTTAATGCCGTGCATAGCGCCAGCACAAGAACAAACGATAGTTTTCGAATCCATGTACTGGATCGGATCCCCATCAGCAGATAGCCAAATCCAATGGCCAACAACGGATAAGTCACAATAAGAGGCCGGTTGGAAAACGCAGCTCCGTACCACCACTCTGTCCAACTGACTATGATGTAAAAAGCGACGAAGAAATACACGACAACGGGGAAAAATACGCGCCGGTTTTCTCGGTACAGCGATCGCAGGCCCAGCAGGTATAGAAGCATCACCGGGGTATATAGCAGCCATCCCTTTCGATAGCTAAATAAGGACTCCAAAATATGTGGAGATAGAAAATCCAAGCCGATGCCGGGATTCTTATAGCTGTCGTACAGTGGGTGGCCTGTCCTGATGAGCCAGTAGAGTATCTGCGGGGTTGCGATCAGGATGCAGATCACGCCAACGACCACAAATTGCCAAGCATGCCTCGTGATTAAAACGATCTTGTCCTTTAGTGAATCACGCGAGTGGACCTGCCAAAGTAGTGGAAGTATAACAACGACGACCTCACTGGGTTTGACTAGAGCCATCAGCGTGCAACCTGCTCCGATCACTATTAATTGAGACAGCTTCTGATGACGGTGCCACTGTATCGTGTACCAGACGATGATACAAAGCAGCATAAATAGGATGTTGACCGTCTCCAGGTTTTTAAGTGTGCAGTGATGAATATAATTAGTAGAAAATACGGTGACCAGCAGCACCGCTGCAGATACAACTTCGCCAAAATACGTGCGTAAAATTCGACGGAAAAAGAACAGCCCAATGAGGGTATAGCAGACGCCCCCTACGGCCAGGGCAACATGGTACGGTGGGCTGAACCCATCCGGCGGATATCCCAGCAAAAAACAGCTAACGTGCCCGAGGACAAAGAAGGGCGCATAGAATAGCGCCATTCCCATCAAAAAGAAATACATGGGCTCACCTTCATCATTGGAAGAGACCATGTACAAGGTGGGTGTCAATTGATACTTTTCGTTGACCTTCCTCAACCAGCGCATGTCCCGCAAAAGCGGATCGTCATAGACCATCGTGGCGGGGAGCGGAAGATAGTAGCCCAATACATCCCAGGCGATCTCCTTCTCATGAATATTATTGACCCGATACAGACAAAGAACGAGCCCTATGGCCAGGACAGTAATTTTTGATACTTCGGGTGTCAATTTCATAACAGGCCCCATGGGCGTTTGCGCAAACACTCCGTCTCAACCAAGACGAAAAGACCCTGGTCCATCGGAATAAGTGGATACAGACCGAAGCGGGGCCCTGACAATTTTGGATATAAGACTCGTCGCAGAAAACCAGAAGATATAGAATATTGGAATGCCGGGCGGAGATTTGGCAGTGGATGGGCCGCCCCCTGAGGCTAAGGTGTCAGATCCGACCATGGTGTATGCCTCCCGGTGCCCGGACTTGAAGAGCAATATGATTCTCAGACCTTGATAATCTTTCGCATCATGGTGGTCCGACCAGCTCTCAACTGGGCAAAATAGGTGCCTGCAGGAAGTGGCTGATTACGATCATTCCTGCCGTCCCACACTATTTCCATCGTGCCGATGTTCTGTGGCCCCAGTGGAAAAGACCGAACGGGTTGGCCCCGCACATCAAAGATCAACACGGTGGGTCGAGCGGGACGATGGAGCTCCAACGGCAGGCGCACTTCTCCGCGAAAGGGATTGGGTGTGCCCTGGCCCAAGTGGGCAGTCGGCTGCCTTTCGGGCATCGCTGGTGACCATCTGCTGGCGGTGGAGGTCTGCCAGGGTCCGGTGATGGCAAGCGTCATTCCCGGTTTTTGAATATTGACAAACAAGGTAGTCCCATCGGGCGAAAAGGTCGATCCGGCAAACTCGTCCGTGTTTAGCGCATTGCGGGCAAATTTGAATATTTCGCCGGCGGGTGTGACCACATCAATGTACTGATCGCCATCCCCGTCTTCGCAGATAAACAGATCTCCCCAAGGAGCCACGGTGATGTTGTCCGCTTTTTCCAGGAGCGCGGCATCGTTGGGTTCTACGAACAGCTCCAGCATGCCAGGATTGGTATTTTCGCTCGGTTGGCCCTCTACCGCGCTGGGTGTGTAGGTCCAGATTTGTCCTTTACGATTGCCGCCTCCGTTGGTGCAGGCAAAATAGATTGTGTCGGCTCCATACCACATTCCTTCGCCTCTGGCAAAACGCGCGGCACCTGCGGCAAAGCCACGACTCCTCAGATCATCGCCGGGGGAAAGCACATCATCGAGATCGACCCATCCCACCGGCATTGGCTGTCCGGGCAAGATCTGTTGGCCGGCCCAGTTTCGGGTATCTGCGCTCGGCAGGTCGCGGATCATCAGGGCCTGGAGACGGCCACCGGACGCAAGTTGCCCGGGTTGATCAAGGATGTACCGGTAGATCAGACCGTTGTCCCGGTCCTCGGTCTGAAAGACGATGCCGCTGCGAGGGTCGACGGCCACGGCTTCGTGGTTGAACCTACCCATGGCGGTGAGCGGCACCGGATCCACCAACCCGGAATCCGCCGCTGCCGGTACCTCGAAATTGAACCCATGGTCTCGTTCGATCACTCCCCCAGCCTTGGTCACATTTTCTTCGCATGAAATCCAGGTGCCCCAGGGAGTAGGGCCTCCGGCGCAATTGCGATTGGTGCCGACAAGGCTGAGAAAATGCTTCTCCAGGATCTTGTTCTCCGTGTCGTAGACCAACGTTGTGGTGCCTCCCAGCGAAGGCCTCGTGCCGCTCCCGGCATCATACAGCTTGCCTTGATCAATTAAATCGAGCAACTCGTTATTTGCCCCGAAGGCACTTTTACTTCTTTCATCGGCAGACAGCTCATGATTTCGGACGAGGATCGTTTTGCCAGCCGTCCCGGCAAAGGTGGCCATGCCATCATGATCGCCCGGTACCAGCAGACCATCGTCCATTGTCTCGCCCACCCGCGAAAACACGTGATAGGAGAAACCAGCCGGCAGGTCCATGATGCCATTGGGATCCTCGATAAGGTCGCCATAACCGGTGACATAGGTGCCAGGCGTCCACATCCTTTGTGCCAAGGATTTGCGCAGTCCTGCAAACCCTAGCGACAAACCAGCGGCTGATCGCAACAGATCTCTGCGAGTAATTTTGCTACTCATGGTATGAATCTCCACCGGAGGGCAGTCCCAGCCCCCGGATGGAGATTTTTGTTCAAATTAAATTTACGGCGAATTACCGCGCCCTGCCAATTAGTTGTTGTCCGTCACGGCCATGACGACCCGGTAGAGCACCTCGGTACGTGAGGTGACTAACTCCGCCAGCTTACCGAGCCCCTCCTCCGGAAAGGTGGTTCCCTCGGGATAATTTGGCAGCAGGACATCTTTCAATGTAGGATAGACATCAAAGGAAATGGTATTGCCCGGCACATTGGGCCCCCTGGGATTTAGAATGACCGCATTACCCCAAGCTACCTGGTTTGTCCCGTCCATGGCCATGGCCTTCTCAATAAATGGTTTCCAATGGTCGTCTTCCAGCGAAACAAACTGATTGGGATTGGTGGTATTCCAATAATTAAATTTGACAAAATTGTAGTGCTCCGAAGGTACCGCACCCTCACCATCGACCCAACTGTTGGGCCGCACGAAGGCCTGGGCCGTCACGGTACCCATCCAATCGGTACTGATCTGGCTCGAAGAAATGTCCGGAAACACTTTGGATGGATTCCAGATGTCCCCCATCTCGACATTGATATCCGGAAAGGTGTTGATAAAGAGGAAATTAGATGCGTTTTCCAAGTCAGCACCTCCGACCTTCTGAAATAAGATCCAAGCGCTGAGCTTGCCATCGTCAATGGCTTTCTTGGCCACTTGGCTCCAATAGGTGGTCTCACGATGGATAAATTCACCGATCTTGTCCTGTTCAACTTTCCGAAATTGATAGACACTGACGGGCTGTGCCCAAACAGAATATCCAATCAGGCATAGCAGTAGCACGAATAACGGGTTTGACTTCTTCATTTTTGATTTGATTTAACGGATTTATAATCTTCTGAGCAAAGATGATTTCGAGCGCTCTTAAGATAGTCAAAAAATTGGCTCGCGCGGCAGTCCTGCCTGCAGTGTGCAGCATGACGTATCGCACCGTTGGGGGTCACGATGCTCACAAGGGGCTTGCCATGGGAGAAGGACGTTGATCCGTGGAGCTGTCGAATGCTTGAGGATGATGTGCTTAAATGCAAACTGCCTCAGACAGCACGTCGGCCCTGAGGCAGCTAAAATGTGAGACGGAGGAGTCTGCCCCTTACCTGCTTACCTTTGTTGGCGGTCCACAAAATGTTGCATCGCATCTTTGAGAAAGGCTGCAAATTCTGGCTGCGGCTGCCCAGCCACCATGGTAAAACGTTCGTCCTCGACGTACAGTTGACCCAGCCCGGCATATTGTTTCCACTGCGGATCCTTTGCACCGTGGGTACCCCAAAACTTTCGGGTGACGATATAATGCCGCCGGATCGCCGTCTGCACGACCTCGCTGGTTGGGTCCTCATGCCTCAGCTCAAATAACTGCAAGGTCAGTGACTGTTGCTCCTTCCTCAACGCGACAATTTCTGCTTTGCTGAGCTTCAGCAGACTCTTTTCCGCCGTTTCCACGGCTTGTTGTCCATATTTCTTCACCGCTTCCGCCCGGTAAGCGTCGGCTGTCTGCTTGGGCAGTCCTTCGTATAAGTCCTCTGGTGTTAACATCACTTTGTCTTTTTTGGATTGATAATGAATGGTCTTGTCGATCGTGGCCAGAAGGGTATCGATTCGGTCTCTGCGCTTCCGGAGTGCCGCCTTATGATTGGATAGCGCTCTTATCAAATCAAAGTCCGGATCATCCAGAATGTCCATGATGCGTCCCAAGGGAAAGTCAAGCTCCTTGTAAAAGAGGATCTGCTGCAGGCGCAACAGTTCGTCCTTGCCATAATATCTGTACCTGGCCTCCGTACGGATGGAAGGCTTGAGCAACCCTACCTGGTCGTAATAATGTAATGTCCGGGTCGTGATCCCTGCCATTTTCGAAAGCTCTTTGACCGAATATTTTTCCACTTTGTACACCTAGATTACTATCGACTATGCAAAGGTAAACTATGACGTAACGTAAGAGTCAAGGAAAATGCCGACTTTTTTTGAAAAGGGTTTTTGCTCCGGGCCCCCCGGCCCCTGCGTTCTCCGCTCCGCTCCGAAACGCCGGGGAGACCTCTTCATCACAATTCAACAATTACACAGCTTAACATCGCCACACTCGGGTCCACCCCGGCGTTCCGAAGGACGCAGGGGATGGGGGCTGTAGCATCCCAGGGATTCTGGAGTGCCACAAATTGCCGGGGAGATGGCTTTGCTCCGAAGCCCCCGGCCCCGGCGTTCTCCGCTCCGCTCCGAAACGCCGGGGAGACCTCTTCATCACAATTCAACAATCGCACAGCTCAACATCGCCACCCACTGGTCCACCCCGGCGTTCCGAAGGACGCAGGGGACGGGGGCTTTGACATCCCACAGATTCTGGAGTGCCACAAATTGCCGGGGAGACGGCTTTTGCTCCGAAGCCCCCGGCCCCTGCGTTCTCCGCTCCGCTCCGAAACGCCAGGGAGACCTCTTGATCACAATTCAACAATCGCACAACTCAACATCGCCACCCACTGGTCCACCCCGGCGTTCCGAAGGACGCAGGGGACGGGGGCTTTAGACATCCCAGATTCTCCGGTCCGCTCCGAAACGCCGGGGAGACCTCTTCATCACAATTCAACAATCGCACAGCTTGAACATCGCCGCACTCGGGTCCACCCCGGCGTTCCGAAGGACGCAGGGGACGGGGCTGTAGCATCCCACAGATTACACAGCTCAACATCGCCACCCACTGGTCCACCCCGGCGTTCCGAAGGACGCAGGGGATGGGGGCTGTAGCATCCCAGGGTCTCCGCTCCGCTCCGAAACGCCGGGGAGACACCTATCTCCGATTCAACAATTAGAACAGCTCAACATCGCCACACGTTGCTCCACCCCGGTAGTGCGAAGGACGTAGGGAAAGGAGGCTCTCGCATGCCAGGTTATCCGTACTTTTAGAAGCCCCATGATCGAGAATCTCGGCATCGTTAGCAGAGACTTGCGGTTTAAACTTTACTCAGTTAATTCCTTGTCATGAAAAAATTGATCTTCTTCATCTTCATAGGTAGCTTAGGATTTACCACTGCGCACGCACAGGCCGTTGTTTGGCCTGCGGAAAATATCATACAGCTGACTTCTGAATGGACGGGTATTCGGACCCCGGATGGGAGGCCAAAGGTATCAGCGGATCTATTGGAGCGACTGAAGGCACTCTCCATGGAGGAAGTCTGGGGTACGCTCCGGCGGCATGGGTACGAAAATCAATTTGAAAATTTCGCTGGCATGTATCAAAATGGCTGGGAAATTCTGCATCCCGAGCAGGTGATGACCGGTCGGGCGCTGACGGCACAGTTTACACCACTCCGAGCGGACTTTGACAAATACGTGCAAGCACAGGCGGAGAGGGAAGGCACCAAAACCCCAGTGACCAACTACGCGCCGATCATTAAACTCCTCGAGGGCGATATCTATGTAGCTGACAGCTATGGCAAAATGGTGGAAGGCACCCTCATTGGAGACAATCTGGGCAATGCGATTTACCGAGCATCAAAACGAGGTGTCGTATTTAATGGGTCCGTGCGAGATGTGGAAGGCCTATCAGAGATCGAGGGCTTCAACGCTTGGATTAGAGGCTCCGATCCATCGGCCATTAGGCAAATGATGATCTCTAGCATCAATGGCCCAATTCGGATCGGCCGCGTGACAGTACTGCCTGGCGATATCATTCTCGCCAAAACCACAGGCGTGGCCTTTATTCCTCCGCATTTGGTGCAGCAAGTCGTTATCTCAGGAGAGTTCACGGCCTTGCAGGACGAATTTAATCGGCACTGCATGGCCACCAACAAATACGAATACGTCAATGAGGCCTTCGTCGTCGATGACGATGTCTTTGAAAGAGACTTCCAAGCATGGCTATCGGAGCATCCAACTTTACCCATGTCCAGGAACGAACTCAATGATTTTCTGGAAAAGCGGGAGACCAGGCGAAAGGCAAGGACCGACGGAAATTGACGCCGTGTTTAGTGCTTTGGAGGTTGCACTCTGGAGTACAAAGGTCACTCGTGCGAAGCGCGATGCCTTCTGCTGGCATGGGCTCTGATTCTAGGCCAATAGTTGTAACCTACCCTGTACTCTCGCCCCACTTAGACTAACTTGGCCCTGGACTTCAAAGTCACTGAACACACGCCGTTTTGAGCTTCTTCAAAATCAAAGTACGAGCGGCCCTGATGGCAGTTTCGTTCCTCCCATATTTCAGTGCCTCGCTGTCGGCCCAAGCTGCTCCTAAATATTACATTGCCCGCAAGGTAACGGACCCGATCCACATCGATGGAGACGCAAAAGAAGCCTCCTGGACGTTGGCTCCGTGGTCCGACGACTTTATTGATATCGAGGGGTATATCATGCCTAATACCGTACGCGCGTGAAAATGCTTTGGGACGAAGAATATCTCTACATTTTTGCACAGAAGGAGGAACCCCATGTCTGGGCGACGCTTACTCGGCATGACGATATCATCTACCGCAATAACGATTTCGAAATATTCATTGATCCGGACGGGAACACTCACCAGTACTATGAGGTGGAGGTAAACGCCTTCAACACGGTCTTCGACCTCTTTCTTGATAAGCCCTATCGTCGCGGCGGACGGGCACATACCACCTGGACCTTGCATGGACTAAAGACTGCCGTCGCCGTCCAGGGCACTCTTAATGATGCTTCAGACATCGATGATGGCTGGTCGGTGGAATTGGCCATCCCGTGGTCAATCGACCGGAATGAGGACTCCCTTCGTTCCTATGCCCCGGAAAATGAATTTTGGCGCATTAATTTCTCTAGGGTCAACTGGGATTTTGAGTTAACAGGAACAAACTATGCCCGAAAAAAGGATTCTACTGAAAATTACTTAGATGAATATAACTGGGTATGGTCGCCCCAATGGCGATCAATATGCACTTACCAGAATATTGGGGATATGTCCATTTTTCACCGTCTGCACCTAGTGGCACCGGCAGCTTTACCCCACCGCCGGATGAACCGATA
Source organism: Saprospiraceae bacterium (assembly GCA_965223165.1). Lineage (GTDB taxonomy): Bacteria > Bacteroidota > Bacteroidia > Chitinophagales > Saprospiraceae > JABDMH01. The sequence continues at coordinate 460,612 of CBDCVQ010000007.1, forward strand.
AAATGGCATCTATACGAGTTGTTTCGTCAGCTTGTACGTACACGCAGGCAGGTTGACGATTTCGAGAAGGGCGCGCGCCCTTCTGGTCGAGCAAGAGATAAGGGGTAAGCTGATCACCCCGCAACTCAATATCTCCTCCGCGGGTTGGGAACTACTTTGCGCAGCCCATTTACGCATTGCCTCCTCATGATAGATTCTAAAGGCAAATTCACCAGAAAGAAGAATTAGTCCTCACAGACTTTGACGGCGTTGCCATATGCATCCCGTCCGCCTTCGCTGGCAAGCGAAAAGAGGTGCCAGCGATTCAAAGATCGTATCACTTCAGCACATAGCGTTGACCGTTGACACTACCTGGATACGGGTGTCGTCCACCTATGTCAAGCTTGGCATATCTGAGGTCAATAGATCGCTGCCTACGCTCTTCCAGTACACCGGGGACCAGGGCTTCGGGCTCGACGGCTTGAGCCGAAACAATCACCGCCGAACCAAGCGTCCGTTACTCGCTGGACTCAGATGGCCACGCTCCGGCCAGGAATTTGTCGATCGTCGAAAACAAGATCGACGGCCGGTCGAAGAATGGCAGATGGCCTGCCTCCTCTAAGACAAATAGGCGGCTGTCGGGGATGATCTCATGCCACTCTCTTGATGCTGCTAGAGGTATTTCGTCGTAATCCCCGTGTATGATGAGCGCTGGGCAATTGATGCCCTCACGGAGATTGCCAAAGTTCCAATCCCCGAACGAGGCGATCAAAGTCGGAAAGTGCCGACCCCACATAAGGTCGGGTCGCTCATTTTCACAGGTAAAAAAATCTTCCCGAAAGGTTTCGACCGCATCCTTGCGATACAACATCGGACCGTGCAGCAGCTTGTAGCTGTCCCGGATGTAGGAGACCAGGTCTCCAGACTCCTTAAATGCAGTTGCCACGGCGGCCATCTGACGGGCGTGACTGCTATCTCTTCTGGAATTCCAAGTCTTCTGGTAGCTATAGTAATGGGGATCCTTGCGTGGCGGAAGGGGACCGACGAGCACAATCCGATCCACCCGGTCTGGGTACGCTTCCGCATAGAGGGCAGCGATCGCACCTGAATAGGACCATCCCACATAGCTCAGCCGATCGAAGCGGAAGTGACGTCGGATGGCCTCGATATCATCAAGTTCGCCTTGCCATCCGATCATGGAAGTATCATGGATTGCAGAGGACTTGCCTCTTCCCCGTTGATCGTAGAGCACGATGGTGCGGTCGTCATTTGCCAGAGAACGAAATGTGGGAGACAGGTACATGCCGCCTGGGATCAGGATCTTTTGAGGCCCGTCTCCAAACTTCTCAAAGAAAATACGATGACCTTGATCGCCAACAATAAAGCCTTTATCCTCCTGGGGTAATTTGCCACTGGCGCAGCCAAGGCACAGGATTGCCACAAGGAATGGACTTAAAATAGTTGAGGTTCTCATAAGGTCTGCTCGGGCGATCCCAGTAGATTGCCCATGTTTGATAAGATACAAATCTGACAAGCGAATTGCAGAATAACTCCTTCCATTTCCCGGTCTCGTCATCAACTTCGTCCGAATTGGCGAAAGGCCAGCCAGCTTTCGGATGAGATCCCGTATTTTAGGAGGTCTAGGTGCAACCATGGATTCCGAACGTCGATTGTCAGCGATCATGTTTGCCGACATCGTCGGATACACGCAGCTTATGGCCGGAGACGAGAAGAAGGCCATGCTAGCGCTACGCCAATTCAAGGACATCGCGCTGCCTATCGTGGAGGAGTATCGTGGTCAATGGCACAAAGATCTCGGCGATGGCGCTCTTTGCAGCTTTGGTAGCGCCGTAGAAGCCATTCAGGGTGCCATCGCAATCCAAAAACAACTGCACGCCGTAGCTGACTTCAAGGTGCGAATCGGCCTTCACACCGGCGAGGTCACCCTCCAGGCTGAGGACATCTTCGGAGACAGCGTCAATGTGGCGGCAAGGATACAGTCGGCCGCTACCCCTGGCGAAATCTGCATTTCGCAGCGCCTGTACGAGAATGTACGCAACCGAGACGAGTTTGACATCATCCGACTGGGCCCGGTCGCCATGAAGGGCATCGCGGAGCCGATGATATTGTACCGAGTGCCAGTGACCGGTGGGTCCGCTAAGGCCCAGCCCCCACGCTTACACACTCCCGTCGAAGACCGGCCTCTGCTCTTGATACTGCCCTTCGACAATCTGAGCTCCAACGGAGACACGGACTTCTTCAGCGATGGCCTCACGGATGAGTTGATCACCGATCTTTCCAAAATTAGAAGCCTGCACGTGGTGGCCCGCAACTCAAGCATGAAACTGAAGGACAGCGACGAAGACGTAATGGCCGTAGCGCGGCGCATGGATGTCAAATTTGTCCTGCAGGGAAGTGTCCGAAAAGCCGCAAGCAACTTGCGGATCAGTGCTCAATTGGTGGACGTCGTCAGACAAACCACCATTTGGGCAGAACGCTACAAAGGTGCGCCCGAGGATATTTTTGACTTTCAAGAAGAGGTGTCCCGGTCCATCGTCTCGGCCCTGGATCTGAAGCTCAGCCGACGTGAAGCGGACTTACTTTCGGCTCGACCCTTCACCAATCTGATGGCCTACGAGTATTACCTGAGAGCGCGGCGTGATATCTTTAGTTTTCGGGAGGGCTCACTGCACCTGGCCAAAGAAAATCTGGAGAAGGGAAGGGCGTTGATCGGAGATAATGCGCTCATCCTTTACGGCCTGGGTATGGTCGCCTTTCAGGAAGTGAACGCAGGTTTGAGCGACAACCCCGAGGAGACGCTTGATCTGATGGCATCCTATGGCGGCGAACTTCTTGCTAAAGACCCTGGTAGTCACCTGGGTCATACGTTGTCTGGCTTGGCACTGGCAGTTAGTCATGCGAATCTGCTCGAGGCGATGCCCTCCTTCATTGAGGCTTATCACTCCGATCCTCACAACCCCGATATCCTCGTCTGGTTGGGCGTCGGCCTAATGTCTACCGGACAGTTGGACATATCCCGCAAAATCGTAGAAGAATTGGCCCGAATCGATCCGCTGGAACCGCTCGGTCACCTGCTCGTGGGCTACAACGCGTTTTTCCGGGGCGATTTTCAAGAAGCCTTGCCACATCTCGAGCGGTCGCTGGAGGTTGATGCCGAAGTCACGGTATCCTTGTGGTGTGCCGTACGATTGTATGCAGCAGCCGATCAACTTGCGGAGGCACACAAACATCTCAAGCGCCTGCAAGCCCTCGTTCCCGATTCCCCTTTTACCGAATCGGCAAGGCTCTTCCTGGCGGCTATCGATGGCGACCAAGGTGTACTTTCCCAACCGCTTTCTGAAAACCTTCGGCAGTGGGCCGCACGCGATGGCGAATGGGGGCAAATACTGGTCGACACGTATGCACTAGCAGGGATGAAGGACGAGGCTTTGCACTGGCTAGAAACCTGCAGCAAGGCAGGCTTTGTCAATCACCCGTTCCTGGCGCATCATGATCCCTTCCTTTCTCAGGTCAGAAACGATCCGAAATTTTCGAAAAAGTTGGAGGAACTGTATGGTGTCTGGTTTGACTTCAATGGCAGGGTCGAGGCATTGATGGCAGAAGGATCACCCTGAGCAGCTAAGTGGGAAAGCTCTATTTATCAAGGGATGCCACAAGCGCCAGGTACTCTGCTGAGTCCCTGATCGGGTCATAACGTGGATCGGCCATTACACTATGAATGGTATGGGGTCCAGGAATAGAAAAGAGCTTTCGCAGTGCCTGAACGGCGGGTCCTGCCTCTCCCAGTTGGGCATAGATCATGGCCAGTCCCTCGAGATTAAATGGACCACTGTAAGCCTCTTTTTCCGGTGGCACCAGTTGCAAAGCGCGATCGCCATGCTGGATGGCGGCCTCTCGTCGCCCTAAACCTGCATAGGCCAATCCAAGCGCTCGGTGCACCCGATCATCTTGCTGGTCAGTTCGCGCTTTCGCATCCAACAGTCCCACAGCTTCCTTGAAATATTCTCCGGCCGTGGCATCATCGCCCATCGCAGCATAGGTCCAGCCTCGCCAAAGTGATATCGGCTCAAATCCATCTTGCCATTCATTCACCTGTAGGCTTCCAACCTGCGCTACTTCCAATAGTTGGGCAAATCTTCGCTGCAAGAACAAATCATACCAGTAGCCGTCAAGTGTACCCTGCGAGGCACTCCTAAGCGCCTGGTATGCATCAAATCTGCCCGTCTGGTGAATAGCTTGCTCGGCCATCTGTAGTGGAATCCAAGTTCTGGAAGGATTCAAATCAAAGGCCAATTGATACAGTTGGGCGGCCCGGTCGTACTGCCGCAGCCAGCGATGGGTGATGGCCAATTGGAAGACAGGCACATCAGATCGTGGATCTAGCTTCATAGCTCGTTCCAGGGCGCTAATGGCCTCTTGCCAGTGGCCGGCCCTCCTATGTATGTACCCCTCCAACAAAGCCAGAAACCCCTCTCCACGCAGTCCTGTCTCGGCCAAACGCAGGGATTCCAGCGCCTGATCATAGTCCTTTTCCACGCGATAGTGGTAGGCAGCTTTTGCATAGTGGGCCTCGGGTAGGTCTAGCGCTAGGGCCAGGGCCCGATCAGCCGCAGAGGAGGCCGCTTGCTTCCGGTCGTCTGATCGATCCCAACGGCGCAGGACAAACCACGAATGGATATCAGACACCATCGCATAGGCCAAGGCAAAACCAGGGTCTAGCGTAGTGGCTTTGTCATAGAATACGATCGCTGTCTCCATGTCCTCTCGTGGGGCCTCCACCATGAGATTGCTCAATGTAAAGGCACGGAGATAGGCATCATAGGCCTGGAGATTGGTGGTCGATTGCAACGCAATCCGCTTGGATTCCTCTGTCGAGATCACGGCACCGAGTTCACCGCAAATGGTACGTGCTATATCGCTCTGAATGTTCAACAGATCGACAGCAGTAAGTTGTCGGTCGTAGGATTCTGCCCAGACCTGTTGATCATTTTTGGTGTCGCTCAGGGAAACATAAATTCGAACCCGGTCATTGCTACGTTGTACGCTGCCACCCAGCAGATAGCCAACGCCCAGTTCGTTGCCGATTGCACGTGAAGTCTTAGTAGAGTTCCGATAGTCCATCACCGAGTTTCGCGAAAGAACAGTCAAGCCCGAGACCTTGGCCAATCGGGTCCGAAGTTCATCCTGCATACCATCAGTGAAGTACAGGTCCTCCAGCAAGCCGCTTCGATTTTCAAAGGGTAGCACGGCCACCGACAAATCTGCTTTGGAAAGATCTAAGGGTGGCAGTGAAGCTGAATCCCCACGACCCTCTGTATATGAAGGCACCCCGATATACAAATAGACTAGGAGGATCAGCGCTATTGCGATCCCACCCACCAGGAGCAGGATTTTGGATGTGCGGGGTCTCGTTTGTCGTAATGGTACTGATCTTTTGTACTCCTCAGGAATGCTCTCTACCTGTACTGCGTATACCTTGACCGGTTCATCCACGTTTTTCAGTTGGTGCTCACCCAGGTACGTGCACTCCACCCCTTCCTTGTTGCGCATGTTGCGGTATATGGTTTCAGACACGAGCAACTGTCCACTGTCTGCAATGCCTTCGATCCGCGATGCCACATTGACACCATCGCCGTAAAACTCCTCTCCTTCCACCGTCACTTCGCCAAGATGGATGCCAATGCGCAAATTCAAATCATCGTTGCCCTTTGTCGCCACCAATAGCGCTCCGGCGCAATAGACCGCATCCGAAATGGTCTCGAAGCTAGCAAGTACGCCATCTCCCATTTCTTTCAGCCAATGACCGTGGTATCTCTTTAAAAGATCCTGATGAATCTGCTTGTTTTCTCTCAGGGTAGACAGCGCCCTCTTTTCATCCCGACCCATCAAGGCAGTATAGCCCACGATGTCCGTAAACATGATCACAGCCAGTCGGCGCTTGGAATCCATTGGATAAGAGGTTATTCTAAAGGTAGTCAATGGGCCTGTAAATCAGAAGAGTCACCACAAGGTGGACTTGGCTCTCCCCTAGCATCTCACGGAGTCAAGCTGTCGATCGAAGCACAAACCTCGTTGATGGCAGTGATTAATGCTTGATATTGCGGCAGTACGCGGGTGCGTAGTCGATCCAATTTTCCTCTCACTAGATTTTCAAGGAATGGGTCTGCAAGCACCCTGTGCAAATCCAGCGGGACCAGCGAGCCGTTTTCTCCCATTTTGAATTCCGTATAGTAGTAGGGCATCACTTGCTCGCGCACAAATTCTGCGTCGATCATGCCAGGGCGGCATGCCGATCCACCCCCATAAGCGAGGTGTACCCGACGATGTCGGTAAACATGATGGCTGCCAAACGTTGTGAAGATTCCATGGCAAGACGCTGACTAAAGTTAAGGATTGCCCCGTTAAGCGATATGGCTCGTCTTGGGAGTAGTCACCCCGAATGGAATTGAAAATTGTCTCTGATTGCTACTAAAAAGGGCAGGCGATCCATCGAAAGCTTCGAACGTCATCACCTGCCCTTGTCGCAAATCAATGAAGGGGGATTACCCTAGTAACCCGGATTTTGTACGAGTGCCGGATTTGCATCTAATTCTGTCTGCGGTATCGGAAAGAGCACATGATGTGCCTGAGCTAATGTCTTTCCTCTCTCCTGTGCCGAGGAGATAAATTTGCCATGCCGGATCAGATCTTGTCTACGCAATCCCTCCGTAAAGAACTCCCAACCCCTCTCTACCAGAATCTGGTCTCTTAGCGACTCCTTGCTTGGAAAATCAGCCAAACTATAAAGTGGGGCCTCGGCGCGCGCCCTTACTTCGTTGAGCAAGTCAATCGCTTCCTGCGTCGGGCCATTCAGTTCGTTAAGGGCCTCCGCTCTCGAGATGAGCACTTCTGCATATCGCATGATCGGCATATCATTACCATGCTGGGCTCCCAGCGCATTGGGGTCCGGGCTGAATTTAAAACTACGTGGATACTTCTTCTCTACGCCAGGCGTAATCTCATCCCTCAGCAGATCCACGAGATCTCCGCCCTTGTTCACGTAGCTCTTCAGTATCCAGCCAAATGTACCATTGACTGGATCATACTCCAGCGCTCGGCGATCGTCCGGATGAAATGAATCCACAAACCATCGCCACAATTGAAACTGTGCCCCGTAATTAACTTGCCCTGTCTGATATCCCACCGGATACGCATGCGGAGTGTAGTTCCACCCAGGCCCGGTAGTCAATGATTCAAAGACAAAAATTAATTCATCATTGCCCTCATTTTCTACGCTAAAGAGGCCTTCGACCGGCGTAAACAGTTTGTACTTATTCAGGGCGATCACCTGTGCACAGGCGTCAGCACATTTTTGCCACTCTTTCGCATTAAGCATGACCCGAGCCAATAGAGCTAATGCGGAGCCCTTGCTCGCCTTGCCTGACAGTTCTGCATCCACTGGCAAATTGGCAGCAGCCTCCTTCAACTCTGACTCCAGAAAGGCCAGCACCTCTTGCGACGAGTTTCGCTCCACCTCCAGGTTGAGCTCCTTGGCAGAGGTAATCAGCGGCACCCCTCCAAAGAAGTCGTGCAACACATAATAATTAAATGCCCGCAAGAACTGCGCTTCTCCCTTTAGAGCACCAATCTTATCCACCGGTAATGCTGTGACCTCATCAATGTTATCAAGTAGAGAGTTGGCATTCCGAATTGCTTCATATAATTCACGCCAATTATTTCGAAAAAAACTATTGCTGGGGAGCCACTGAAAATTGGCAAAGGTTGCGGCCGGGGCAGCATAGCCACCACCCCTTTCCAGTTGCAGATCTGTCGTCCATCCGGCAAAACTAAACCAGGTCTCCCTATACAGCGGTCGTGATTGTCTATAAGACGCGGTCAGCACCGCATTGATACCTGCTTCTGAATTGAGAAACGAAGCCGGATCATACTCCGTGAATACCTGTTCCTCCAGGAAATCATTACATCCCGAGCCAACAAACAGAGCGACGATTAATAATGATTTAATATATTTCATAATATTAATATTTCCAATTTCACAAATTAAAAGTTCACCTTGCCTCCAATCCGGATCGTGCGAGCCACTGGGTAATTGGTAAAGGTTGCCGATTGATTTGAGGCATTTGAAAAATTGCCATCCAAATCCAGTCCGTCCGGTCCATCGGAGTTTCCTGCCGGATCAAATCCGTCAAAATTTCCATTAGTGATGGTGAACAAATTCTCACCCGATAAATAGACACTGGCGGACTTTATTGCACGAGATCCTTCTAATGGTATGTCATAAGTCAGCGTAATATTCTTCAAGCGGATGAATGAAGCATCCTGGACGGTGAACGTATTGACCTTGTTTTCGCCATCCGAGTAGGACGTATAGTTAACTCCAGAGGGAAATTCCGCCCCGGGGTTGCTCGTTGTCCAACGATCCAGATAATTCTTGGCCAGGTGGTTTCGCTCTTTGTTGATCGGATATAGAGACTCCGCCACGAGATTGTTGAATGTCTCCACACCTTGCACGCCGGTCAGATAGATCTCCAATCCAAACTGCTTGTAGCCAAATCGATTATTAAATCCGAAAATGTAGTCTGGAAAGGGGTCCCCCAGGATCACCTTGTCCTCGGCAGTGATTCGACCGTCGCCGTTGGTGTCATTGAAAATGGGATGACCAGGCAGGGCATTTGGCTGCGGTGACTCGGCAATATTGTCGCCCGTCTGGAAAATGCCGTTTTGCACATAGCCATAAAACGAAGCAATGGGGGTGCCCTCCTGAATAATCAAATAGTTGCCAGAAAAGCCAAAGCCGCCATAAATAATGCGCTGCGCAAATTCAGGCAGCTCGATCACTTCATTCTTCACGGTAGACAGGATCAGATCCGTCTCCCAGGTGAGGTTGCCCGTCAGGTTGCGTGTGTTAATGGCAAAGTCAAAACCGCTATTCCGCACTTGGCCCAGATTGACACGCACGCCGGTGAAGCCCGTAGTAAAGGGTACTGGCTGGTTGAACAGCTGATCGAACGTATTTCTAGAATAATATTCGACGCTACCGGAGATACGGTAGTCAAACAATCCGAAGTCCAACCCGACATTTAGCTCCTTCGTTGTCTCCCAAACGAGATCTTCATTGGGTATTCTCGCCGGAATGGCACCCGTCTGCAAGGCGCCTCCCAGCACCGCGTTGCTGCCGGCTCGAAATGTCTGGATCGTCTCAAAATTATTAATGCCCTGGTTTCCAATCTCTCCGTACCCGATTCGCAATTTCAGGTTGCTAAAAAGATCCTGGTTTGCCATAAAGGGCTCTTCGGAGATCTGCCAGCCAATGGAGGCCGAAGGAAAATAGGCGTACTTATTCTTATCCGAAAATCGGGACGTGCCGTCCACCCGGAGTGAGGCGGTCAGAATGTATTTGTCCCTGAAAGCGTAATTAACCCTCCCCAGGTAAGAATTGAGGCGATTAATAAATTTTCCACTCGAGATGTTAAAGGTCTCTGAGTTGCCGCTCTGGAGAAGGTTGGTCCCCGTCACATGTGACAGAAAATCGCTGGCCTGCGTTTGAACAAAGCGGTTTTCAAAATTCTCGAAGGTGATACCCGCCAGGATTTTAAAATCGTGGGCCCCCACCGTCTTTTCGTAAGACAATAGATTTTCCACCAGCCAGTATGAGCTCTCATTGGTCCGTACCGTAGCCCGGCCATTCAAACCTCGCCCGATCTGAAACTGGTCGTTCTCGTAGCGGTCCGACCTGAAATTTTCCAGCTCGGCTCCCAGGCGGACGGTAGCCTTCAATCCTTTGAGGATCTCATATTCGCCAAAGGTCGTGGCGTACATCGTATTGCGTACGTTGGCTTGATCCCACCCTTCGATGAGAGCCATCGGATTCTCGATCGCCACCAAGGGGTTGACGTCAAAATATCCTTCGTCGTTTCGTTCAGGTCCGATCGTTGGATCAAACAACAGCACGGCCGAGAGTACGCCGACGCCCTCATTTGTCCCTCGTCCTAATTTGATCACATCCGTGGCGGCGCGGTTGGTACTTAGGTTGAGGCCCATCCTAAACTTGTCACTGGCCTTCAGCTCGTAGTTGATTCGAGCATTGTATTTTTTCTCCCCCGACTCGATCATCACCCCTTCCTGATCCAAGTAGTTGAGCGATACATAGTAGGTGGATTTATTGCCGCCACCTTGCAAGGAGACCTGGTGATTGTGCGTGATGGCATTTTGAAAGATGATATCCTGCCAGTCATAACCGTCGCCCACCGCAGCGATCTTTTCGGGTGAGTGAATGATCCCACCCCCGGATTCGACGTTGATATCATTGAGCACGGTGAGATACTCGCGTCCGTTTAGCATGTCTACACGCTCGTTGACGTCCTGAAACCCTACGTAGCCATTATAACTTACCTCCAACTGCCCCTGCTTCCCTTTCTTCGTCGTGATCAGGACCACCCCGTTTGCCGCCCGCGACCCGTAGATGGCCGAAGCGGAGGCATCCTTTAACACCTCTATGGACTCGATATCATCCGGGCTGAGGGCAGTCACGGACCCCCCGGGCAATCCATCGACAACGATCAGGACCTCATTACTGCTGTTGATCGAATTGACTCCTCGGATCTTGATCTCCACCGCACCCCCAGGTGCTGAATTGGCCTGGTTAACCTGGACGCCAGAGGCCTTTCCATCTAATAGCTGCAGCGCCGATGTGTTGGCGCCCTTGACAAAATCCTCGGATTGCACCGACACGATCGCACCGGTCAAATCCCTTTTCTTCTGGGTCCCATAACCGACGACGACCACCTCATCCAGGGTGGTGGCCCCGGGTTCGAGCGTAATAGCAAAGGATGTCTGCTGGCCGATGATCACCTCCTGGGTGGTATAGCCCGTATAGGAAAAGACCAGGACCTCAGCCTCCTGGGGAGCTTCCAGGGAAAATCCCCCGTCAAAGTCAGTGACCGTACCGGTGTTGGTGCCTTTGATCAAAATGGTAACTCCGATCAAAGGCTCGGCATTGTCATCTTGTACCGTGCCGGTCAGCGTGGTGGTCTGCTGGGCCGTCACGAGTGATGTGCATAGCACAAGCAAAAATAGCCAGGTGGCACATGGCCATGGTCGCACCTTGGCTCTTGATAAAATTGAAGTTTTCATACCATAGTACATTTTAGTGTAGGTTGAAAAAGGAAAGGAAGGCGCTCGGCCAATGGTCGAATACACCTCTCAAGATTGTTGACGCCAGTTCTAGACGCGACTGTGCAAGACAAAGGGTTGATGAGCTTGCCCGATCTGGCCCTTCTTAAGATAGGAAAGATTGTGCTAAATCTACACTCGGCCATCTACACAAACGTCCCATCAGTCGGCATATTCCTCACGGCAGAAATAGTCCGGCATCTACAAAGTGGTACGACCCATATCATTGGCGCTATCAATGGCCAAAGAATGGCTGCCAAGAGCCCTATTTTAGTATTTGAACATACTTAGGTCGACCGCTCCATGGCATTAATCTTGCTAGTATGCGTCAGGCGAGGAAAGGCCACACAGCCCAGCGCAGGGCTCGTCTGGCGTCCCCGCCAAACGCCATCGTTAGCTCGCTGTCACGCTACAGTCTTGATAATGCGATTGCCCTGTCACCGGCGCTCAAGCGCGCATTGCTTTGCTAATCATTGCCTAACTTGGGATATCCAGAAAAGCCAACATGGACTCCTCGCGTCACCTGGCAGCTGTCATGTTCACAGACATTCAAGGCTACACCGCTCTCATGCAACAAGATGAGCGACGGGCCGTGGAAATGCGCGATGCCCACCGCCGGATTTTTAACACTGCTACGGAGTCCCATCAGGGCAAGATCCTCCAATATTATGGAGATGGCACCCTAAGTATATTTCACAGCGTCGTGGACGCCGTACGTTGCGCCATTGAAATGCAGGCGCAATTTCAGGGAGATCCCTTGGTGCCTGTGCGTATCGGAATCGATCTGGGAGACATCATCGTGCGGGAAGATGAAGTCATCGGCGATGCGGTCAATCGAGCTGCGCGCATTGAGGCGTTGGCTGTACCCGGGTCTGTGCTCATCTCCGATCGGATACAGCGCGATCTCCAGAACCATCAAGGCATCAAAACCCAATCGCTTGGGACGCATTCGCTCAAGAATGTGCAACAACCGGTCGAAGTCTTTGCGATCGCAAATCCCGGTCTCGTCGTACCAACGTTAGCGGGCCAGGCGACGGAAAGCCAGGGTCCCCGTAGGGGCCGCCTGCACAACTTCCCAAAACCGGCCACCCGCTTCTTCGGCCGGGACAAAGCGGTCGAGCAAATCAAACAGCAGCTGCAGAACCATCGCTTGGTTACATTGCGCGGACCCGGTGGATCGGGCAAGACGAGGTTGGCCGTGGAGAGTACCCGTCACCTAGCGGAGCAATTTGGAGATGGAATCTGGTTTGTACCCCTGGCACCCCTATCGAGCGCAGATCAGGTAGAAGCTGCCCTGGCTGAGGTCTTGGGAGTGAATCCTGATCAAGGAGGAGAGATCGTACGCTCGGTCGCCCAGCGCATCCGGGACAAGAAGATGTTGATTGTACTGGACAACTGCGAGCACTTGATCGACGACTGTGCACAGCTCACCAACACCCTGCTACAGGGCACACAGGCGCCTCATTTTCTCATCACCAGTCGCGAGGCACTCCACCTATCCGGAGAAGCCGTCTACACCGTGCCTACCTTGCCGGTGCCGGAGACAACCGCGAATCTGTCAGCGATAAGGCAGTCACATGCCGTACAGCTGTTCTGCGATCGGGCCGCCCTGACCAAGGTTGACTTTGAACTAAATGAGGGCAATGCCCCTGTCATCTCATCCATCTGCAGGAAGCTGGAAGGGATCCCCTTGGCGTTGGAACTTGCCGCATCTCGCACCCGAATGATGGACGTATCCTCGATCAGGGATCGATTGTCTAACCAGCTCAGCCTGCTCGCCGGTGGAGCCAGAGACCTCTCGCCGCATCAACAGACCCTCCGGGCCACGCTGGATTGGAGCTACCAACTCCTCAGCGAGCATGAACAGCTCCTGCTGGCCAGGTTGTCATGGTTTGCGGGCAGTTTTGACTTACAGGACGCCGAGCACATTTGTGGTTATGCTCCGCTTTCCGCCCACGAAATCCTGGACCTCCTTACCCATCTCGTCGACAAGTCGCTCGTGATCATCCGGGAGATCCCCACCATGCATTATTATCTGCTCGCACCCGTCAAGCAGTACGCCCAGGAAAAGTTGACGCCGGCAGCCCAGCAGCAATTTACCGATCGCTATGCCAACTACTACCTCACGATGGTCGAAAAGGTATATCGCGAGCGAATGGAAGCCAGCCGAAAATCTTGGCAGTGGCTACAACTGCAATTGTCCAATGTCCAAGAAGCCTTCGCATTGCTGGAAGGATCGCCGGACAAGCGGTTGCGACTAGCCAGCGCGCTCACGGAGCCTTTCTTTCTGCAGACCTATCCCAGCACCTGCGACAAAATCCTGAATACCGCCCTTAGCCAATCGGCAGCGCAAAATGCGGATAGGGCAAGGGTACTCTTTGGACTGGGATTTATTCAGATCCTGCTGCAGTCCTTCATTGAGGATCACGATATGACGGAAGGCCTGCGTCTGGCCCAACGATTGGAGGACAAACAATTAAAATTAGACCTGTACTGGGGCTATGGATTTCTCAAGATCCTCATGCAAGAATGGGACGCTGCCCATGAGATACTTATGCAGGGTCTACAACTGGCCAAGGAAATGAATAATCCCTGGATGGAGGTCCGGTACCTCAATCAGTTGGGCTGGTGGGCGGTACACCAACGCAAGCCAGAGCTGGTCGAGGACCAGGTAGGACCCAATCTGGAGAAAGCGACCTCCCTGGACAACATCTACGACCTATCTGATGCCAATCACCTGGTTGCAGAAGTGGCATTTCTCAAGAAACAATATAATCAGGCAGAGAAGTATCACGCCAAAGCACTTGAGTTTATCCTGCCCCTCAATAGTGGCCTTCAGACGACCGTCTTCGTATTTAGCATAGCATTTTCCGTCAGCGGTCAGGGCAGGCACGAAAAGGGGCTGCGCCTTTATGCTAGCTGCATGCGCAATTTCAAAGACCTGGGGTTGGCAGTGCCGCCAGTAGACTACCTGCATTATGTGCTGGAGCAGACCATCCATCCCTCCGTCGCTGCTGTCGGTGAGCAACGTGCTCAAGAGCTGCATGTGGAGGGTGAAAACATGCGTTTTGAGGACGCCATTGAATATGCTTTGGATCTGGAAAGAGATTAGATATTTTGAGCGGCAATCTTAAATCATGCTATTATTCTTCAAAAATCTGAGACGGTCGATCATGGGTCCAAAATCGGTGGGAAAATACGCTTTGTACGCGGCGGGAGAAATATTGTTGGTGGTCATGGGCATCTTGATTGCCTTGCAAGTCAACACTTGGAATGAGGGCAACAAACGGCAAAAGGAAGAAATGGTGGTCCTGACTGAAATCGTCAAGAATCTTCGAGAAGATCTCAAAGATTTTGATAACAACCTGACCCACCTCAAGAACGTGATTGTCTGCTCGAGAAATCTAAGTCGTCACCTGAGCGACCAGTTGCCGTGGCACGACTCCCTGGCATATCACATTTTTTGTGCGGGCATGTTTCCCCACTTTTCTCCCAATATCAGCGGTTTTGAATTGCTCCAATCTAAAGGTTTGGAGATCATTAAGAATGATTCCGTTCGCCAGCGCATCTCCGCGCTATATGCCAACAACTATCCATATCTACACACGTGGGAAGATGAACGCATCGAATACAACCTTCTACATATCAATAGACTCCGCAACAAATATCTGGGTTTGACGTCGCTCCATGCCGACGCCATGCCAGCATCTATTCGGCCTTCCGGGTTTCTCAATCTGGTGATCCAAACGGGAGGCATTCGCGCTTTAACAAATTATCCGAGCTTAATGCAGGACAAGGAATTACTCGGTGCACTCAAAGACGTGGAGGTACATGCAAAATTGTTATTGGAGATTCACACGATGACACATGATAACGTGCTCGAGATCATCTCCCAGATTGAACGAGAAATCGAGGTGCGATCTTGAAAACCAAACCCCATTTTTTTGCCAGTATTTTTGATCGAAATTCCAATACGCACGTTGCCAGACTTACCAGTACATAGGTCGACGAGTTGGATCTTCCAAAAAGATGTAATTTTCGGGGAGGGGATCCCGACGACCAATACGAATTACATGAATACCATCCGTATAGAGCGATGGTTAACGATTGGCGCCACTTTTGGTGTGCTGGCCGACATCATTTTGCTACCGGCATAAGCCCAATCTTGAAGGGCAAAAAAAGATCATAACTTATGAAAAAGATGTGCAAGGGGTTTTCGCGCCTCAGGATGCAAACGATTAAAGCGATTCTGATCTGTGTCATACTATTGACCTGCCTGAGTGGTCCGGGATACGCGCATAGCAACACCGGCCAATACACCTTGGTCGTAGAAGGCTATGACTGGGGAGCGGCCGTCAGCAAAGTCATCCTACACCTGGCTGACGGGGTGCAGGAGGTGAATGCGGGTCACTATGAAGTGGCTGTGCGGCGCAGCTCAGCCTGCCTACCGGCAGACGCCCCGGATCGAGCAGGGACGCGGAGGGTGATCTATGCTTATGTCTCCGATGCTCAGGGAAATCACGTGGAAAAAGGGGGATATGCCACCCTCATCTTAGAGGTCGGACCCTACTTGGGCATTGGAGCCCCGATCCAATTCTTCTTTCAGGGCGACTGCCGGGGCAACCAGTGGGTCGATTATGAAATGACCATCACCCATAGGGAGACACAGGAGGTTTGGGATACGGAGACCGACCGCATCATACCTCTCGTG
Source organism: Saprospiraceae bacterium (assembly GCA_965223165.1). Taxonomy (GTDB): domain Bacteria; phylum Bacteroidota; class Bacteroidia; order Chitinophagales; family Saprospiraceae; genus JABDMH01. The sequence continues at coordinate 476,495 of CBDCVQ010000007.1, forward strand.
GATGCGTTTGATCTCACCGGAAGATTCAAGTACAATGACAAAATCGAGCTCAGGTACGCTTCGTTCAAGCCCGAAAATCCGAGCGGCAAGGTGCCGCTTATCATCTGGTTGCACGGCGGTGGAGAGGGTGGCACTGATCCAAGCATAGTACTGCTAGCCAACCGAGCTGCCAACTATGCCTCGCCAAAAATCCAAGCTATTTTCGGAGGTGCACACGTACTCGCCCCGCAGAGTCCCACCTTCTGGATGCAAAATGCCGAGGGGGAGTATACTACGGGAGACGTGGAGGATATTTACCATGCGTCCCTGATGGCCCTTTTTGAACAGTACGTGGCAAACAATCCCGAGGTGGACCCAGAGCGCATCTACGTCGGTGGTTGCTCTAATGGTGGCTATATGAGCCAAAAATTATTATTGGAAAATCCGAATTATTTCGCTGCCTCGTTCCCCTCTGCCCTGGCGTATGACGCCGAATTTCTCACCGACGAACAAGTACGTATACTAGCGGACCAATCAATCTGGTATATCCACTCCAAAGATGATCCGGTCACAGTAGCGGACGGGACGGTCATACCTACCTACAAGAGATTGATGGACGCCGGCGCCAAGGATGTCCACCTGTCGCTATACGACCACGTGATAGATCTGTATGGATTGTATGGAGGTGAAGACTATCACTACCATGGACATTTCTCCTGGATCTACAGCCATCGCAATCACTGTACAAAGACCATTGACGGAAAGAAGATCTCTGTCATGGAATGGCTGGCGAGCAAGCGGAGGTAATTTGCGGTGAACTCAATACAGCTCAAGTAGGAGAGGGCATTCGTTGAGCATCCTCATACCCTCTCCTCTCCCCGAATATTGTATCTTCCGCAAGAAGGCTCCTACCCTGCAAGGGTAATCTTTCCTGCACACTTCGAGCCACCTAATGGTGCTGCAAATCCGCTCCCCAGGCCACGTACTGTCGAATTGATACACTTAGAGCAATGTCTAGGATCTTCAAAGATCTACAGCGGCGAAATGTGATTCGGGCAGCCATTGGCTATGTGGTCATCTCCTGGACTTTACTGCAGGTAGCATCTTTGGTATTCCCCCTCTTCGACATACCGCAATCCGCTCTCCGATTTGTCCTATACGTTCTGGGCATTGGTTTTCCCTTCTGGCTGCTTTTCGCTTATTTCTTTGAATGGACATCCGAAGGACTCAAGAAGACCGATCGGACAGAAGTCGTGCGTGCCGATATGTTGAGGTCAAACCGTCGCCAGGACAGAATCATCATTGCCTTTCTATCGCTGGCTGTGGTGCTTCTGCTCGCGGATCGAATAATAAACTGGGATGGAGGGAATGCCGATATGGAGACGCGAGTGGCTGTCTTGCCCTTTGAAAACCAGACGGGAGATCCCTCCTTGGAATATCTCGCCGACGGTATGTCGCAGGAGATCTGTGATCGCCTCGCCAGTATGCAGGACTTGGTCACTATAGCTAGGCGAGCCTGCTTGCAGTACAAGCACAGCGACAAGGATCCGATCGACATTGCGCAAGCATTGGAGGTCGGTTATTTGATCGAAGGCAACGTGAGAAAGGAGGGGGATGAAATCAGAATCAGTACCCAATTGATCGATGGGCATGCAGGAGTGCAGGTGGCCGCTCAAAAATATGCGGGTACCATTGCAATGGGTGAGATCCTGCATACGATGGATCAGGCCGCCTTGCAGATTGCCGATAAGCTACACCTGACTTTGACGGACTCAGAGGTGGCCTCCGTCAAGAAGCGCTACACGCAAAATGGTCTGGCCTACGATGCGTTTCTCAAGGGTTGGATGCTGATCGAGTCTCTTCATGCCGACATCTATCCCTCCAAAGAAAAGCTCGACAGGGCAAAGACCTTTTTTGAAGAAGCCCACCTCCTCGATTCGACCTTTGCCCTGGCTCACGCTGGCCTCTCGATGGTCGAGTCATTCTATATTTTCATCGGTGCCAACGTCGATTATGATTTAGAAGGTCGATCCCGAATGTGGGCGGATCGGGCATTGATGCTTGAGCCCGATTTGCCCGAAGGACACATGGCCCAAGCAGAACTGGCCTTTGTCACCGGCCAGGTAGAAAACGCCATCTCTGCCTACGAGGCAAGCCTGGCGCAAAAGCAGGAGAATCCAATTGGATGGTGTCACCTAAGTTTGGCCTGTCTGAGGGCCGAGAAATACGATTCTGCGGTAAGCGCAGCCCATACAGCCATTGTCCAGCAACCCACCTATGTCTGGTCGCATTACACGTTGGGCCGGGCTCTTGAGTCCCAGCACCGTATTGAGCAAGCCATCGATGCATACCGGTACGTGATCGGATTGGAGCCTAGCTGGCCCAACCCCTATCAGCGAGTCGGCAGTCTTCAGCTTGAACTCAAACAATTTGACCAAGCCCTGGATACCTACCAGACCTTGCAGCAGATGAATCCCGACCGACCCTTGGTGGATGTAGCTTATGCTTACGCAGGCCTGGGCAAAAAAGAATTGGCCTTCGATCAACTGCAAAAAGTATTTGAAAAGGGCTTCCAAGCATTTGATGTCGTGGAGATGAGCCCCCACTTTGCGGAAATGAGAAACGATGAAAGATTTCGATCACTGATCAAACAATATCAAGGGCATAAATAATGACCCCCCGATCCCGACGAGCTAAGACTGAGAAAGATCGACGCACACGATGCTAGCTAGATACCACACATTAGCAGAGAGAAAATGAACCTGCCAGGCAAAATGTTATCCCCCGGAGAATGGCGACGCATCGCGATAGAAAGCATGGCCGTCGTCTTGTCCATTCTGTTGGCTTTTGCCATCGATGCCTACTGGGATCGCTATCAGGATCGATTGCGCGAAAGGCAACTCCTCGGTGATCTCCTGACAGATTTTCAGGAGAGTAGACCGGGCCTGGTGGCTCGAGTGGAGCTGGCGCAAAGGATGGCGAGAAACAATCGTCTTTTCGTCGATCGGATTTCGGCCCACCATGGACAACACCCCCTGGCTATACCGGACTCGCTGGTCTTGGGGGCCCTTGGCGGACCCACCTATGAGCCCAACACCAATGCCCTGGATGCCGCCATGAACTCCGGAGAAATCGAGCTGATCAGCAACAAGGAGATAAGGGCCCAACTGGCCCACTGGAGTCGCCTCCTGCTCGATACCCGCGAGGATGAGATTGAAGTGCGCCGACTCACCAACGAGCAATTAGTACCCACACTGGGCAAGGCGGTGGATCTTGGCCCCTATTACCCGGAGCTACTCACCTGGAGCCTTGGACAGCCCGTGACCGGACTCCCGGGTCAGGTTGAGTTTCGCCCAACACCGGAGATCTCCAGCCTGCTCAGCCTGAGAAATTTCTATATGCAATTTGCTGCCGATGATCTGGCCGACCTCCTGGAAGCACTGGATCAGATGGTTGCCATGCTCGTACAGGATGCCCCACATGAATGACCATGATACCTGAAAAGACCGACCACGATGCTTCGATTACTAAATGACGCACGAAATAACGTGATGCAGGACAACCAAAAACTGAGATATTTCAAATACGCTATCGGAGAAGTCCTCTTAATCATTGCCGGCATCTTCCTGGCACTGCAATTGGACAACTGGAACCAAACACGCAAAGATCGGCAGGAGGAGCAGCAAATATTGCTGGGACTAAGGACCGAGTTCGAAGCTAATCAAGGGGGTCTGCAGTACCGGTGGGACATATCGATTGAGAACGTGCGCCGAATGCATCAATTTATGTCGCACTTGTCTCAGCCGGACTCTCAATATACGATCGCCGACCTCGATCAGGGACTGTTTGCGTCGATGTTTGCGGGCACCTGGGATCCAACTAACAGCGCCTTGGAAGCCCTGATATCTTCTGGCGGCCTGCGGCTGATCCAAGACCCGACGCTGCGCACCAAGCTGGCTGGCTGGAGCGCGGTCGTCGATGAGGTCAGAGACAACCAGGTGACTATTCGACAACACGCTGCCGCATCCCTGTGGTCGGCTCTGGCGGAACACGGTGCACCAAGTGTACGGGGCTGGGGTTGGCAACACTCCGAACTCAAAGCCATGCTGCCAGAAGCTCTGGGACGACGTCGCTATGAAGATATTCGAGGCAGGTCCGAGATCGTCGATCTCATTGCGATGAAGTACACTTGGACCAAACATTCAGTGGAAGAGATTGAATTTGCGATGTCGCGGGTGGAAGAGATTATTGGGCTGATTGACGAGCAACTGGAGTAATCATACGCCCAAAGGAGAAATTGAAACTGCGCCTCTTCATGAAAAAGGCCAGCGAATTTCTGATAAAGGGGTCCCCGAAAATTGGACGGGCGTAGAGGTCATGACCTTCAAGTGATTCCGTGCAATGACAATTTCAATGAGAGACTCACATCACGATCCCCATTTAAAATCGTATATCCTCCCTCAAGTCATCGAGCACGGTCACCCACCGGGGGCGGAGTAGAAATCGGTTTAACAATCTAAGAGCGCGAGATGGCCACGCCCGTCTATTTCCCAAACGTCAACCCTCAAACCTGGCCCTATCAAAGGACATTTACCTTTTGCAGCACACCGGTTGGCCCGTTTCCGGATCGAACACACGCACATAGTAGATGCCGGACAACCAAGCTTAGACGTCGTTCCACTGATCGATTTGCAGTGCAGTTAATATTTAATTAATATTCCCACCACGATCAGTACAATCTCCCCAAAGACATAGAGTATCTGCCGGTGTCCCGGCCTATTCCAGCTACAGATAAATATGATTTAAACCAAGTGGAGCAGCACGGAAAATCGTGGACTGCCAAAAATAAGATGGTGGGTGCCAAGAGCTCGGGGTGGCTTCGTGATAGATGGTCAAATGCATGCTTGGGTCGACGCTGACCATGATCTCGCACGCATCTATCGGGAGAACTTCCAAAGTTACTCCCCACTCAAATCGCCTACGCTGCAAGAAACGTATTTTTGCACACTTGGCTGCGTCTACCGGGCGTCTAGGGCAATCGCATCATCTAGGCTTCAGGGTGACAGCGCGCTACGATGGCGTTTGGCGGGGGACACCAATCGCGGCCTGATTTGGGCTGTTGGGCCTTTGAGGCCCGCTGCCGTCGGAATATCACTCAGCAAGTGCTACCTGGCCGTGTCAGGCGTCCTCGCCTGACACATATTAGCAAGGTTATGGCATGGAGAAGTCGTCTAAGTGTGTTCAACTACTAAAACAAGGCATCTTGCCAGCAATTCTTTGGCCGGTCATAGAAGAGGGCAGAATTATTTAATGCGATTGCCCCGAGCGGGCGTCTGCCATGAGGGAATTTATGCTTCAAGAATTGTAACTTATAGCATACGCTCCATCCCATCACATCCTCGAGAGCAATAAGGGCATGAGAAAATTAGCAAGCGTTGCCGGCTACCTGGCTTGGATGATCCTATTGGTGCAGTGCACCTCTTACGAACCTGGCTCAGAAGATCACATTCGAGCTGTCACCGACCAGATTTCTGATGAACGTTTGAAGCAAGCCGATCGCACGCCGGGAGATTGGCTCTCCTATGGCAGAAATTACCGCGAGGACCGCTTCAGTAATCTTGATCAGATCAACACCCAAACCATCGATCGATTGGGCCTGGCATGGAGCTACAATCTGAACAACAAAAGAGGCATTGAAACCACGCCCCTCGTGGTGGATGGGATTATGTACGTCACCGGCAATTATAGTAAGGTATATGCCATCGATACCCGGATCGGGGGTCTGATATGGGAATACGATCCGATGGTCAATCCGATGGTGGGTATCAAAGCCTGCTGTGGCACCGTCAATCGAGGCGCCGCCATCTACCAGGGGCTCGTCTATGTCGGTGCCCTCGATGGCCGGTTGATTGCCTTGGATGCCGCTACCGGGCAGCCTGTCTGGGAGGTGGTCACGGTCGATACCACGAAGAACTATACGATCACCGGAGCGCCCAGAGTGGTGGACGGCAAGGTCATCATCGGCAATGGAGGGGCAGAATACGGGGTGCGAGGATACGTCACCGCTTACGACGCCCTCACTGGGGAGCAGCAATGGCGATTCTACACGGTGCCCGGGGATCCCAGTCAACCCTTCGAATCTAAGACCATGGAGGATGCGGCGAAGACCTGGACGGGTGAGTGGTGGACCGCCGGCGGGGGCGGCACCGTCTGGGATGCCATGGCCTACGATCCCGACCTTGGACTCCTCTATCTCGGTGTAGGCAACGGCAGCCCCTGGCCTCGCTTGTATCGCAGCCCAGACGGAGGTGACAATCTCTACCTGTCATCCATCGTGGCGGTCAATCCGGACAATGGCGAGCTGGTATGGTACTATCAGACCACGCCAGGCGACAACTGGGACTACACGGCCACGCAACATCTGATCTTGGCTGATCTCACGATCGAGGGCCAAGAACGAAAAGTGATTATGCAGGCCCCCAAGAATGGCTTCTTCTATGTGATCGATCGCACCAACGGAGACTTTATCTCGGCGGAACCCTACGTCTATACCAATTGGGCAAAAAGTATCGATCCGGAGACTGGCCGGCCAATCGAAACAGATTGGAGCGGGTACCAGGAGGGCGACGTGCAGATCTACCCCAGTCCCTTTGGCGGTCACAATTGGCAACCCATGGCTTACAATCCGAATACCCAATTGGTTTATATTCCAGTGCATGAAAACTCAGCCATCTATGCCCATGAGCCCGATTGGAGCTTTCGAGACGCCCCAGGCGTGTCTAATCTGGCCATGAGTTGGGGTGGCAATGGTCCGCCGGATCAGGTCTTGCGAGATACGCTGGCTCCCGATCCGAAGCCAACCGGCCGCCTGATCGCCTGGGATCCCATCTCTCAAGCGGAGAAATGGCGGGTCAATCACGAGGATGTTTGGTGGAATGGCGGTGTCCTGACCACCGCAGGTGATCTCGTATTTCAGGGTGGCGGCAGCGGGATTTTTGCCGCCTACGACGCCAGCAACGGGCAAAAAGTCTGGGAGGTGGATCTGGGCACAGGCATTATGGCTTCGCCGGTGTCGTACGAGGTAGATGGCAAGCAATACATTTCGATTGTGGTCGGCTGGGGCGGTCCCACCGGTAAGGGCAACCAGTACACCGAGGAGGTCTACCCGGGCACCGTATACACCTTTGCACTGGATGCCGATGCACCCTACCCCGACTATCCCAAATCTGAACCCAAGGCGTTGGCCCTCTTTGACTTTGATGCGGACCGTGCCGCCATAGACCAAGGGGCACAATTGTATATTCAACATTGTGCGCACTGCCATGGTCAGGTCGCTCGAGATACGGGAGGCGCCATTCCCGATCTGGGCAGGATCAACGAAGCCATCTACCGGAGTTTTGAAGACATCGTGCTAAAGGGCGTACTTACCCCCGTATTCATGCCCAATTTTAGTGGTGTCCTCACGGCAGATGAGGTACAGAGCATCAAGTCCTTTGTGTTGTATCAGGCAGAGCGAAAGGCGGAAGAGATGTGAATCCAAGGGCTGCTAAGAGCCTTTGACCTGAGAATGGCTGCTGGACGATGGTAGAAAGTGAAGAAGATGATAAACCATCGCATGCCAAAGAACTGACGCCACATCCAGGCATCCTTCAAAAATCCAGCGGCCGTGGCTTCCGACTTGTCCTTTTTCCCCAAAAGCTCTGCTTCCAATTCACTTTCCAAATTTTTAAGCCGTGCCATTTCCACCCAAAGCACCTCATGGAGAAAATGACCTTCCCTGGCTATGTACTTCAGTCTGGCCCTAGGCGAGTCTTCGGCGATGTGATAGTTTTAAATCCCCTTCAGAATTTTATGCCCGGCGGGCATGACCCGTACAATGGCTACGGAACAGCGGGCTCGTTCAGTAATTTGCGTGGCAAAATTACCCAGCATCAGTCTTTTTAGAAAACCCACCTTGGTGGCGCCAACAATAAGCAAGTCAAAGTGCTCGGATCGCTCTACTAGCGTACCGATCGGGTCGTCAGAAGCTAATACCTGGATATTATACAGTGCGCGCGAAGAATGCTTCTTGATCGCTTCAATAAAGATCTTTCCGGTACGGGACTGCTGCTCGGCAGTAAAGTCGGCGGGCAAAATGTTGAGGAAGGTAATTTCTCCATCGGACTGTGCCGCCAATGCGCCCGCCAGTCGCACCATCAATCCCAGGTTGAGGCGACCTCCCAGAGAAACGGCGATCTTGCGGGGCCGAAAATGTTCTTTCTTCTCATACAGTTTTAGAAAAATAAAATCCGTGCTCGCCTGATTGAGCACATTTTCAAGCAGCTCCGATCGTTTGCTGGCGTTGTCTTGGTTGGTGTAACCCATCACCGTCAGACTGCAACCTTCCTCTTCGGCTGCGTGCACGATGCCGGGTTCGAGGCGATGCGATGCTCGAATGACCGGGTGAATTTTGATGTGATCCGGTAGCTGCCAGTCGCCGATGCGCTCAAGGAGTTCCAACGATTCATCCGAATCGGCAAGCGCGCTGCGAAAATCCATTTGCTCAGGACTCAGTACCACACGCAGGGCCACAATCTCCCCTCCTCCCTTGGCCAGGAGGGCCGTACAAAGTTCGAGGATGCTCAATTGATTATTGGGATTGGCCATGGGCATCAATATCCTTTCAGTCACAAAGCCTCTGAACGCCGGTTTATCTTCGTTTAGGATCAGGTGAAGTCCCGACTCGGTGCGAGCTACTCGCTTGCGGGAATAAAAGAAATAGATCAAACCTCCCACCAATGCCAGCTGAAGGCCAAATAGTATAGAGAGCCAATCGAGGGCCGCCAGCAAAAGAACATTGGTGATTAAGGTCACTTCCGGCAGATACTTTCTCCAAACACTTTTGGGTTGCTTATCCGGATGCTGGCGATAGATTTTTCGCAATGCGATCGACACGGGCAACAGAGATACCAGCAGACAAAAGTTAGCCGCCTTGGTAATAAACTGCAGTTGGAAAACCAACAAGAACAATAGGATGAGCATACCTCCCGCCAGTATGGCAGCCCGGGGTGTCCGGGTACCTTCATGAATTTTACCAAGCAGGTCGGGTATAAAGCGATCCTTGCCCATGGCATAAATCTGCCGCCCCTGCGACAACAGCGTGCTGTTTAATGCAGCAGCCGCAGCCAATACTCCACCCAGCGAAATGATCAACCAGCCACTGGAGCCAAAACTGACGGAGGCCACGTCCACCAAAGGGGCATTAGAGCGAGCCAGATCCTGCCACGGCACCACCATGATGCTCACGACGGCCACCATCAAGTAAAACAGAAAGGCTATGCCCATGGAATACTTCATGGCTTTCGGAATAGTGACCGTTGGATCCCTGATCTCATCCGCGCTGTTGCCAATCAGTTGGTAGCCAAAGAAGGATATGTAAATGATGCCAATCGCCCCAAAGGTTCCTTCCAAACCCTGCGGAAAAGTGGGTGTCGCCAATTCCGGTTGCACATGAAAAGCCGAAGCCACCACAAATAAGGTCAGGATGCCGAGATTGCTCCAGGTAAGTATGTTTTGAAGGCGATCTGCTCCTTTTGTACCCCGCGCATTCAGAAAAGCGGACAGCAGGACCAGGATGCCCGCGATGACTTTAACGCCAAACGGAGCGACCGCATATCCTAGGATCGAAACAAAATATTCGGCAAATCCTATGGCGTATAGGCCGCAAGCAAAGACACTGCCCAGCGCCAGAAACCAACCGGTCACAAAACCACCCAAACTCCCCAACGATTCATAGGCATTGGCATATCCCCCACCCGATATCGGCACCAGTCGCGCCAGCTCGGCAAAGAGCAAGGTCGTCAAAAATGCAAGTGCCCCGCAAATGACATAGGACAGCCACACGGAAGGACCAGCTACCCCCGCGGCCATACCTATGAGCACGTAAACGCCCGCTCCCATCAGCGCTCCCGTACCGATGCTGACAGCGCCAAACAGCCCTATCTTCCGCTCAAAGGTGACCGGGATGAGCTTCTTCCGGAGAATCTCCCTCAAATGGGTAGGCATAGAAACATCATTAAGCGATTTTTGAAGTTTGATCTGTAGGTGATTGCGCCAAATATCGCACTATCGCCTGGAGTATTCTAAGGCGCTTTGCCCAAACCAGATGCACAACTGGGGTGTCCGCACTTGAAGACAGATTACATCTAGTAACACGCCTGCTGCAAATAGCGTGATCTTTGACCTTTGCCAGGTCTCTGACAAAATGATATCGAACTGTATTGCTTCTTGCTACACAGAGATCATTAACGGCCAGGGAAAGATACTCCGGAGGGACAGGATCTCGGGTGCCAGTCTTAGGCTTAACACAACATCCTATGCCAGTGGAAACTACTTCTTACGTGCATTGGACCAGTCCAATTCACACAAACTACAAGGAAATCTTTCCTGATGAAATAAGAAGCGAAACCGATCGTGAGATCTCAGGAGCGGGTGCGGTGACCTGATCGGGACTGAGACATCATTTGGCAGGCTTGTACAACAATGTGAACAAAGGCGAAGCTGAACCTAAGATCTTGTACCACTCACAAAAAGAATCCCGACTAACACGCTGTTAGCCAGGATTTTATCAACGTAGACCCACTAGGACTAACAGCGAACAGATCATGCAGCCTCAACAGCTCCTCAGGGACAGCAGCCTGCATCTGACATGCAGGCTCCCTCTTGCAAGCAAATGAGTCTTTCTTCATACGTTTGATCAACGTGGTGCATTGCTCGAAGCAGGCATGGTCCGATCCCAGCAATTGACTCAGCAAGTGGATGCCTTGTTCTCAGCGATATATCTTGGCATGATAGGTTTCGGTCAGGTCATTATTGAACAGATATCGTATCTCCCTCAGCTTCGACAGGGGCAGATGACTCTGCAGGAGGGGACCAAGTAAGACCAGGGTAAAATAGTCCTGCAGGGGTAGAACCACCGTCTCGTCTAGCGTTTCATAGGAAATGTCAACCCGCTCCTGCAGTTCCGCTAGATCGCCGATGGGCACGTTGCATAATGATGCTGCTTCGGCTTTGGGCATCTGCACTTGGATGCCGTCCTTCAGAAGTTTATGCACCCCTTCCGGTGTTTGACGCAGAAAGTGAGCGTAGGACACGGGCGTCCTAAGCTCGTACTTCAGGCTCTTCTGCACGGTCAAGGTGGACTAGTAGAGTTTCGCATTAAATCTTGTAGCTAATTCTAATGTCTTTGGTCCGCATACTTCGTTGCAAAGCCTCGCCATAGCTACGGCTATGCCTGTGTTTCGCGCCTCGTCTGCGAACAAAATCCTATTAGAATTATTCAACATATCTAATGCAAAACTCTACTAGGCATGGCTATCGTGTTATACTGCCAGAACTCGATTTTGCAAAGAAAAAGCCGGGAAGATTGCATCACCCACTTGAAAACAAACATTGCTTCGACATTCTACAGCTACGCCACTGTTTCTGGGCTACAGACAGGTTACCTAATGCTCTTGCAATCATTCTCTCATTTTTTATGTTATAGAGTATATTTACTTGTCACAAGCTAGTGCCATGACTATTACATTGGAAAAAGGCAGCTCCCCAAAGGAACGCCAGCAGAAGATTCTGGAGGTGCAAAAAAAAGCACCAGCAGAGAAGGTATCAAGCCAAGAAAAAGATCATTGAGGAGACCTTTGGTCGTGTGCAGTTTGACGAGAACAAAACGGCTTTAGAGATTTACAAGGAAATGCGTGATGAGTGGAGCTAACCTCGTACTCGATACCAATGTCATCATCTATTATCTGAAAGGAAACCAAGCCACCAAGCCCCTTCTCCAGGACAACAATATTACCATTTCCTACATCACTGCTGTAGAGGTTCTGGGCTATTGGAAGAACAGCAAGAAGGATATAGCCACCATAGAAAAGCTGTTCTCATCCTTTACGATCGTATACAGCAATGAACGGATCAAGGATCAGGCGGTCGATCTCAAAAGGAAATACAGGATGAAAACTCCCGATAGCATTATCGGAGCCACTGCAATGTTTCTGGATCTTCCCGTCGTAACCTCAGACAGCGATCTCTACAATGTCCCCGAGATCACCAGCATCGCCTTTAAGATTTAGAAGACGACCTTCGTTGGCTTGCATTCTAATCTATCGAACATGACCAGACCGATCAGAACCGAGGAAGAGTATGAGAAGGCTTTGCAAGAGCTAGAGCCGATCTTTGGTGCGGACTCAGAGACCCCCGAAGGAGAAAGAGCCGAGTTGCTGTCAATTCTCATTGAGGCATACGAGGACAGCTTTTATCCTATGCCAGAAAACGACAACCTGTAAAAATTAATCATGGAAAATCTACAGCTCACAGCGGTCTTCGAGGAAGTTCCGGAGGGAGGGTATGTGGCGTATCTTGCCGAGGTCGACGGAGTGAATACACAGGGCGAGACCATCGAAGAGGCACAGGAAAATCTGATAGATGCTTTCAAGCTAATGATGGAATGTTGGAGAGAAGATGCCAACTAGAGCGAAGCAAGTCTTGATCCTTTCCCAACCCTAAATCCCTGCATTTTTACACGTAGTCTTCGAGCCTATGCGGCTACCTCCTGACCACTCGCCTGACCAGTGATCTGCCACTAACATCAGTAATCCACACCAAATAAGTCCCTGCCGCAAGATCCTGCATTGGCACTGTCTCTTCACCCGACAACGCATATCGCTGCACCAGAGTACCTGTCAGTGTGTACATCTCGACGAGGCAAGGTCCGCTACTCCTGATATGCAAGTTGTCCCTGACAGGATTTGGGTAGAGGATGATCTCCTGTTCGCTCTGTACCGCTAACGAAACATGTTGTACCCCCGCATAGGCACAAGTGCCATCGAAATCCACCTGCTTTAGCCTGTAATAGTAGTTACCTGCAGGCAGCTCAGCACTATCCAGAAAAGAATAGGAGACCGGCTGGCTACTGGTACCAGCTCCAGCGTGCCAGCCGATGGTTTCGAAGGTCCTGGTAAAATCGTTGCTCCGCTCGACAGCGAACCCTTCATTGTTCTGTTCGCTGGCGGTAGCCCATGTCAGGTGTATACTACGATCTTCGACAAGAGCTTGAAAATGGAGCAAAGTAACGGGTACAACGGTTTGATCAGGATCGTAGATACAAATCTCGGCGTCGCCTGCCGTTTCATTGGTCGTCGCCCACAGGCGTAGGTAATAGGTGGTTCCAGCAGTCAACCCAGTCATATCAAGTCCAACGGATATGTGGACGATATCACAATGGAGAGATGTCAGACTTCCCGGAGTGCCAGTCATTATTGACCCTGTGATTGCCGACCAATCCGTTGTATTTCGACGTACACTCACTTTGCCCGATGGCGGTGCCACAAAAGTGTACCATATGTCTCTTTCGACCCCATCGACACCTACATTGCACGTGACAGGCTCTTCTGCACTCTCTGTTGCTCCGATGTTGTTTGCTGTGAAGTACGTGCCGCAGCTATTCTGCACCATGACGTTGATAGCGTCGACAGCATCGTCATTGGGTGGTATGATAAGGGGAGCACTAGCATCAAAAACACCGAACTCAAAATTGCCCAGATTCGTGCCATTGTAACCATTGACTCGAATGATGTATACCTGACCGCTCGTGAGACCAGTGACCGCTGTTGAGGAATTTGGTAGTAGAGGAACACAGGTAAGATATGACAGGGCACTACAATCGCCACTATAGACTGATACTACCGCTAGCGTGGTTCCAGCATTCCCCATCTCCAGCATAGTGCCGTCCATAGATGCTGCTGTGACAGTGAAAAAGGCGTCCTTGTAGGAAACCGCATCACACATTTCGACGGGCAAGCCAGACTCCGTCAGTCCTGTCCCGTCATAGAGTTCCAATTGCAACTGGGATGGGTGCCAGCTTGCAAGGCAATGGCACTTGCACAGTCATTGGCTGCAGTCGTCTGTGCCATGCCAGCATGGACCAGATAGCACACCAAACAGATGGTCACAAGGTGCTTCATACGGGGGTGGATTTGCTGACTTGGGGCAGTCTTTTTGGGGTTGTCATAAAACCCCATGAAGATGTAAAACCACAGGAACGCAAAGGCTTGAAAAAGCCATGAATCCCAGTGGAACAGGTGAGCCAAACAGATGATCCTGTGACTCACTTTGTGGTTGCTGACAAATCCAGACTAGCCGAGAATAAGGAGGATATCCAAGAAGTGGAACGTGACATAGAATCACTCGGAGTCACCATTGACACCACTGAATAATGTGTGGTGACGATCTTCTTTCTTTGGACGTTAGCTCTAGATGTTGTACCTATCTTGTACCATGAATAATAAAATCCCGACTAACATACTGTTAGCCAGGATTTTATCAGTGTAGACCCACTAGGACTTCCCGCAGTAGATCATAGATCTGTGCCTTTGCTTGCAATACTGCCCTGACACGGATTAGACCACTCGTGAAGGACCTTGCTCTGATCCATGCGGGATAAACTTCTCGTCCTGGTGGCCCTACTACGCAAGAAGGCCAGACAGAGTCTGACCTTTTTCTTCGTAGACCCACTAGGACTCGAACCTAGAACGACAGGACCAAAACCTGCTGTGTTGCCAATTACACCATGGGTCTATCCCAGCATAAATGCGGATGCAAATGTATGACTTTTTCGGTTTCTGTGAAAGCTTGGATGCCTGGGAATGCTGGTGGCTTCAAGGTAGTTCAGAGCCTGCCGGTGAGGTAATCACCATCACCAAATGCCCAATCGATCCTTTCACCCTAGCACTCCATCCGGGCACCTATCCTCACTCTACCGGTATGTCCTTGCCTTCGCTGGCCCACTGGTTCTTCAGCTTGGGCAGCTTGACCGTCAGGACCCCTTGCTCGTAGCGGGCCTTGACCTTCTTGCGGTCGACTCGGTCACTGATCTTGATGCGCCGCTCAAAGTCGCCGTAGTGAAACTCGCGCCGCAGCCACTCCCGGCCCTCCTCCTCGACCGGCTGGCGATTGGCGGAGATGTGGAGATGGTCCCCGATCACCTGGATCTTAAAGTCAGACTTCTCCAGGCCCGGCGCCGCCACCTGGACCTCAAATGATCCTTCGAGTTCAGCTACGTTGATCGACGGACGCTGCCGGCTGAAGTCGTCAAATACCCCAAAGGTGGAGTCCATAAAATCCTCAAAGGCCTTCTTCCATGGATGGCCTTGCTTGCCACCCCAATGACTATAATGCCGCTTCATATCCTCTGATTTGTACTGTCTATGGGGCCTCAAGAAGGATACCATCCCCGTCTTTCGCGCCAAATTGGCAGGACACGCCCTTAGCATCCCTCGAATAATCCCTAACTTACTTTGAAGCGACAATGTGCCTTACACCATGAAAACGATGTGCTGGTTTGGACTTCTATCTGTGCTTGGTCTTTGCTCGGCCGGCGAATGGTCACAGACCTACCTGAGGGATTCGATCGTGCGGTACGACTACCCAGGAACCCACTCGATCCAATCACGATCGTACGAAGACGGTCGAGTCAAATCGGGTCCAATCCATGCTGAGGGTATCCCAAGCCGATCGCGGCCGGCACGCGTGTTTGCCATTTCTCCCCCGTCGATCTCCAAGTATCCCAGTCCTACGACCGATCAGGTCTGGCTGGCTGGAGATGACCGGTCGGTGACACACGATCGATGGATCACCCCGCAGGGTCAATTGCTCCGAGAAGCGCCTTACCGCGGAGCATCTATTCAGGTGCCCGAAGGGGTGAGACAAAAGCCATTGATCTTGCAACTCCGAGACCACGATGATTGTCTACCTCACTCAAACATCATCGTCATCCAATGAGCTTTCGATCATTCGTTGTCTTACTCCTTGTTGCAGCTTGCTACTGCCTGCTGTCCGCCCAGGAGACCCCATTGTTTGATGATGAGGAGACCCTAACCTTCTCCCTCTCGGGCGACATCGGCGCCGTACTCAACGACCGGGGCAGGGAGCCGCAATACCACACTTTGGAGATCCAGTGTGAGACCGATGACGGGCCCGCGACCTTCCCCCTCAAAGTCAAGACGCGGGGCAAATTTCGACGCTTGCGCAGCAACTGCATCTATCCCCCTTTGCTGCTCAACTTTGCCAAGAAAAGCACACCGGCAAACACGGTATTTCACGGACAAGACAAATTGAAGCTGGTCACCCCCTGTCGCGGTGAGAAGTACGTCGTACGCGAATATTTGGCCTACAAGATCTATCAGCTGGCGACCGAATACAGCTTTAGAGCTCGGCTGGTACGCTTTGCCCTGAATGACACCGTCAAGGGCAAATCAGGAAACTACCTATATGGCATTTTGATCGAGGATGAAGATGAAATGGCCAAGCGAAATGGCCGAGAGATCATCAAGCAAGATCTGGTCCGGCCAGCGCAGACAAACAAGGAGGCCTTTCTTCAGATGGCCATGTTCCAGTTTTTGATCGGCAATACCGACTGGTCTGTACAGTACCGTCAAAACATCAAGCTGCTGGTCGCCGATGATGGCAGCTTGCCGATCCCCGTACCCTATGACTTTGACCATGCCGGCCTCGTGGCCGCGCCCTATGCCAAGCCCGCTCCAGAATTGGAAATGACCTCCGTGGTCGAACGACGCTATCGCGGGTACTGCCTTGAGGACCTGGCGGATCTGGACCCTGTGATGGAAACCTGGCAACGGCATCGTTCTGCTATCGACGCAATGATCTCTGAGAGTCCCCATCTCGATGCCCGCTCGGTCAAGTCGATGCAACGTTTTATTGAGGGCTTTTACCGCATCTGCGAGCACCCAAGACGGAGGAAGGAAGCCTTTGCGTATCCCTGCAACGAAGCCGGCACTGGCAATGTCGTCATCCGCGGCCTGCGCGACCATTGACCTGCACGATTGCAGGTTGTCGCAGTAGGGTTTTTGATACCTTTGCGTCTGAATTAATCTCGATGTACCTAAGATGAGTTTGGTTGAAATGAAAGTGCCCACCATCGGCGAATCCATCACAGAAGTGACGCTCTCGCAGTGGCTGAAGGAAAACGGAGATATCGTCGCGCTTGACGAACCCATCTGTGAGTTTGAATCCGACAAAGCCACCTTAGAATTTCCAGCGGAGGCAGCCGGCAAACTTATCTATGTGGCCAACGAGGGGGACGATCTGGAAATTGGGGCGTTGGTGGCCAAAATCGATACCAGTGTCTCCGCTGGAAATGGCGCTCCCGAGCCACCGGCAGCCGACAGTCCAAAAGAAGAGAGCCCCGCCGGCGCATCGGCCGCGCAAACCAATGGGGAAGACAGCTACGCCGCCGGTCATCCCTCCCCCGCCGCGGCCAAGCTGATGGCCGAACACCAAATTCAGGCAGCCGACGTCCAGGCCACCGGCAAGGACGGTCGTATCACCAAGGCCGATGTGCAAGCAGCCATCAAAGCCAAGGCGGACAAACCAATAGCAGCTCCGCCTGCTCCTGTCAAGCCGACACCACCCCCGACCCCAACCGCACCTGCGGTAGGTATAGACCGTGAGACGCGGCGAGAAAAGATGTCCCGCATGCGGCGGACCATCGCAGCCAGGCTGGTATCGGCCAAGAACAATACGGCCATGCTCACCACCTTCAACGAGGTGGACCTGACCGAGGTGATGAAACTCCGCAAGCGCTACCAGGAGGAGTTTGTCGAGAAATATGGGGTGAAGCTGGGGTTTATGTCCCTGTTTTCAAAGGCATGCGCCCAGGCATTGATGGAGATGCCGCAAGTCAACGCGCATATCGACGGAGACTCATTGATCTACCACGATTACGTCGACATTTCCATCGCCATCTCCACCCCGACGGGGCTGGTCGTACCTCCCGTGCACAATGTTGAATCGCTGGACTTTCATGAGATCGAACTGAAGATCAAGGCGCTGGCAGATAAAGCCAGAAATGGTACCCTGACCTTGGAAGAAATGCGGGGTGGCACCTTCACGATCACCAATGGGGGCATTTTCGGATCCATGCTCAGCACCCCGATCCTCAATGAACCACAGTCTGCCATTCTCGGCATGCACACGATCCAGCAACGTCCCGTCGCGGTAGACGGGGAGGTGCAGATCCGCCCCATGATGTATCTGGCCCTGTCCTACGACCACCGCGTGATCGACGGCAGTTCGTCGGTCACCTTCCTGATGCGGGTCAAAAAACTACTGGAAGATCCCGTCAAGCTGCTGATGGGGCTGTAGCGGGTAGGTAATGTGGTGTTCTGGTCTTATGGTTTGTGGTATAATGGCGGAGAATGTAAATTCTCAAGGAGACCGGCGAGTGGGGATTCGCCTTTGCTTGTCCCACGTTTGATGCAGCTTCGGGGTAGTGGGCCGGCGAATGGGGATTCGCCTTTGCTTGTCCCACGTTTGGTGCAGCTTGGGGCAGTGAGCTGGCGAATGGGGATTCGCCTTTGCTTGTCCCACGTTTGATGAAGCTTCGGGGTAGTGGGTCAGCGAATGGGGATTCGCCTTTGCCTGTCCCACGTTTGATGAGGATTCGGGGTAGTGGGTCGGCGAATGGGGATTCGCCTTTGCCTGTCCCACGTTTTGATGAGGCTTCGGGGTAGTGGGCCGGCGAATGGGGATTCGCCTTTGCCTGTCCCACGTTTTGATGAGGCTTCGGGGTAGTGGGTCGGCGAATGGGGATTCGCCTTTGCCAGTCCCACGTTTTGATGAGGCTTCGGGCCAGTGGGTCGGCGAATGGGGATTCGCCTTTGCCTGTCCACACGTTTTGATGAGGCTTCGGGCCAGTGGGTCGGCGAATGGGGATTCGCCTTTCCTTTGTCCCACGTTTGGGGAGGCTTCGGGGTAGTGGGTCGGCGAATGGGGATTCGCCTTTGCCTGTCCCACGTTTGATGAGGCCTCGGGGTAGTGGGTCGGCGAATGGGGATTCGCCTTTGCCTGTCCCACGTTTGATGCAGCTTCGGGGTAGTGAGCTGGCGAATGGGGATTCGCCTTTCCTTGTCCCACGTTTGGTGCAGCTTGGGGCAGTGAGCTGGCGAATGGGGATTCGCCTTTCCTTGTCCCACGTTTGGTGAGGCTTCGGGGTAGTGGGCCGGCGAATGGGGATTCGCCTTTCCTTGTCCCACGTTTGATGCAGCTTCGGGGTAGTGGGTCGGCGAATGGGGATTCGCCTTTCCTTGTCCCACGTTTTGATGAGGCTTCGGGCCAGTGGCTCGGCGAATGGGGATTCGCCTTTGCCTGTCCCACGTTTGATGCAGCTTCGGGGTAGTGGGTCGGCGAATGGGGATTCGCCTTTCCTTGTCCCACGTTTGGTGAGGCTTCGTGGCAGTGGGCCGGCGAACGGGGATTCGCCTTTCCTTGTCCCACGTTTGATGAGGCTTCGGGGTAGTGGGCCGACGAATGGGGATTCGCCTTTCCTTGTCCCATCGATCAACAACCTCCGATAGCGCAGAGTCTATATGCTGCGTGCTTCCTTACCGCCAGGATCGGCCTCCAGCAGATCAATGATGGCGCGATGGCCATGACGCCTTGCGTAGTAGAGCGCGTCTCGTCCGTCTTTGTTCGTCAGGGTTCGATCGGCACCTTGTGTTAAGAGCAGACGCACGATCTCCAGTTCATTGGCATTTGCGGCTTCTCTTAAGGGAAGGCCGCTGCCGTCCTCGCCGTTGACCCGATCCGGATGCTCGGACAGGGTCTCGACAACCGCCTCGTACATACCAAACTCGGCCAAGTCAGCCAGACGCAGCGGAGACTTAGGCAAGAGATAGTCAAAGATGGCTTGTTGACCACCAGCCTTGGCCCAGTGCACGGGCAAACTGTTAAACTGCACATCCCGAATGCTCGCGTCTGCTCCCGAGTCCATCAGCGCCTGGACAGTATCCAAGCTGCCTCGATAAGCAGCTTCGTGCAGTCCCGTCCGGCCACCAGGCGTTTGAATGTCGATCGGAAGACCCGCCTCAACAAAGTAGCGTACCACCGCCAGCTGGTCGCAAAGGCAAGCCTTGGCAAAGGCCAATCCGATTTCTTCGGTTTCGGTCACCTTGCGACCAAAAGGCTCCGGGTACCTGGCTGGAGAGGTCAGGGTGTATGGAGCAGACCACCAGTCCCGGACAGCGGCCAGATCACCAGCCGCCGCCGCAAAAACCAGATTATCTACGCGCGCACCCAGCCGCAACAATGTGCGGGCGGTGTCCGGGTACCAGAAAGCCAGGGTCGTAGCGAGAGGCATGCCGTCGTCCATGACACCATCGACCTTTGCGCCATGCTTGATAAACACCTCGGTCAGCGCCGCCTGCAGCCCCTTCTCGTGCGGATGCGCGCTGCTGACCAACCCCACCAACGGAGTAGATCCGGCGCTGCCGCCGTAGAGCTCGGACATCACATTGGGATCGGCCCCATGGTCAAACAGCATCTCGGCAATAGCGATGGCATTGTCTGGCGTACGCTGATAGCGATCCTCGACCCCATTAGCGGCTACGAAGTGCAGCAACGTCGGCCTGCCCGGGCTCGTTTCGTAGCGGGCATGGACAATCCCGGGGTAGGTCTGAAGTAACGTCTTTAGTTGGGCCTCATCTCCGTAGATGATCGCCTGGATTACCCGTTCGAATACGTCTGGGGTGGTCATGAGATGCCTTGACCCTCGCCCTTCATTTTTTCCGCGTTCTCCGCTACTTGCAAGGCTTCTAGTATGTCGTCGATGGCACCCTCCACCACCTTGTCCAGGCTGTACAAGGTAAGATTGATGCGATGGTCGGTCACCCGATTTTGCGGATAGTTATAGGTTCTGATCTTGTCCGATCGATCCCCGCTGCCCACCAGTGATCGACGCTTGGCGGCCTGCTCGCTCTCGTACTGTCGTCGACGCTCGGCATGGATCTTTTGATAAAGGCGCTGGATCGCAATCTCCCGATTCTTGATCTGGGAGCGGCCATCGGTGCTTTCCGCCACAATGCCGGTCGGTAGATGGGTAAATCGAACGCCCGACTCCGTCTTGTTGACATGCTGCCCACCCGCTCCGCTCGATCGAAAGGTGTCTACCTTGAGGTCGGACTTTTTGATGTCGACATCCTCCATCTCCAGCTTGGGCATGACCACCACGGTGGCCGCCGAGGTATGCACCCGGCCCTGAGACTCGGTCTGGGGCACCCGCTGTACCCGATGGGCGCCCGACTCAAACTTGAGCTTGCCAAATACGTCTTTGCCCGATATCTCCAGGACAATCTTATTGTAGCCGCCCACGGTACCCTCGTTGACATGCAAGATCTCTTGCTTCCACCCCTGCCTTTCAAAATACTTGGAGTACATACGATACAGGTCGCCGGCAAAAATGCTGGCTTCATCCCCCCCGGTGCCCGAGCGAATCTCAAAGATCACGTCTTTGGCATCATCCGGATCCTTGGGGATCAGGAGGAGCTTGATCTCCGCCTCCATCAGCTCACGCTCAGGCAGCAGGTTGTCTAGCTCCTCCTGTGCCATCTGCTTCATGTCTGCATCGGGTTCTTGCAGCATCTCCTTGGCGGTGTCGATGTTTGACAGGAGATCCCGATACCGATGGTAGACCGAGACGATGTCACTCAGGTCCTTGTACTCCTTGTTGAGCTTAGCATAACGACGGATATCGGCGATAATCTCCGGATCTGTCATTTGTTCCTCCAGACGCTTATAATGCGATTCTATCTCGATAAGCTTTTCTATCATATCGGGTGCAACAAAGTTGAGGTATACTGGAAAATGGATGGCCGTGGCAGTGCACCGGCCAAGCAGGAAGGGTCAGGTAGGGTGCGGTGGAAGGTCAGCTAATGGATTCTGACTTTGTCTTTGATGGATTGGATAAACTCCGGGGTCACTTTAGGTCGGACGACACTGTGCCGTACAAACTCTCGGAAGGTCCGTTCGTTCTTTAGGACGCGTTGGTACTCAGGGTTGTTTTCGACGGTTCGCAGCACTTCTTCTTCTGCTTCCTTGGTTAGCGCATTGTCAAGCATCATGTCAACCTTTTCTCGAAAGTCTTGGTAATTATTTGGACCACGCATTACAGAGGTTTTATTTTTTACAAAAACTTATCCAGTTTAGGGCGCATCTAAAACAGCATCAAAAAATATAAAACTTTGGTCTTATTCGCTTTCATCTTCTCTGCTCGACTTGCTGCGTCGATCCCGAAAGCCTAGTCTCTCTGCGTATGCTTTCAGTTTCTCCTTCAGCATATTTCGTGCACGATGGAGCCTGGAGCGTACCGTGCCGATTGGGATATCAATGATCTTGGCTATCTCTTCGTACGTAAATCCTTCTACATCGCACAGCAGAATCACCGTGCGAAAATCAATGGGCAAAGAATTAATGGCAACAGTCACCTCATCACCTAGCAGATTTTCAAAGATCTCTAGTCGGAGATCCTGGTATTCGGTGATGCTGCTATCATCCTTGTCCTGATAGCCTATAAACTCTTCAAAATCAACCTTGGCCGGACGTCGACTTTTCTTCCGGTACTGGTTGATATACGCATTCTTCAGGATTTTAAACAACCAGGCTTTGGCATTCGTTCCCTCCACATAGGATTGGATCGCCCGGTACGCCTTAAGAAAAGTTTCTTGTACCAGATCCTTTGCATCTTCCTCATTATAGGTCAAGTGATAGGCAAAGGTGGTGAGGGCATCCACATGCGGCAATAACTCTCGCTCAAAGAGTTCGTCGCCGCTCGTATGCGCTTCCTTTTTGGCCATGAGCGGCTAAAATAGACCATTTCACCATTTATCCTGTGGATTCGGTGTGCTTTTGGGCGTGAGGAGCCTACAGCAAGCAGCTCCTAGGCGTCCAGACCGTAGGCGGGCACGCATAAAATCGGGCATGATACGAGCATGGCGATCCAGGCATCCCTTTTCCATGTTGCCGTCCCCTTCTGCCGTACCCGTTTGTCTAATGGACCTCGCGGATCTGGTCTTCGGAAACCACAAAGACGCGATCACCTTCCTCTGGCTGTATCAACGTCGTTCCGGTAAACGTGCCGAACGCAGGCAAGATGCCCAATGCTTGCCCAAAGTAGAAGCAGGGCAATCGAAGGGATTGCCGGCTCAGGCCCACCAACCGCACCCCAGGGTGTATATGGCCGCAAAGACAGTACTCCTCCGACTCGATCGGAAAATGGGAAAAGACAAAAGGCCCATGCCGCCATACCTCCTGGTACACCTGGATACCATTGCTGGCGAAGAGGTCTTCTTCCAGAATGTCATGGTTGCCGATGACCAGCTCAAATTGCACCGACGCAAAGGTGTGCCGTAGCTCGGAAAAGATCTTCCAATCAATGTTGTAGTCACTGTGAAACAGATCTCCCAGTATCAACAATCGAGCAGGCTCAAACTGCATCAGCAATGCCGAAAGCCGCTCGTAGTTGTCCATTGCCGCAGGCTCCGGCAAGAAGATGCCAGCATTGCGAAAGTGGTGGATCTTGCCTAGATGCAGATCCGATACGATCAGCGTATCTCGAGATGGCCAGTGCATCGCCTTAAAGGGATGAAGAACCATCTGCTCGCCATGCAAGGTGATTTCCACAGTGTCAATATCGGTATTGAGATTGGCAGACTTCATATAAGCAAAAATAGTAATCCGAGCGCGCTGAAAAAAGAGCATAATTAGCTGTGACCATGGCGATCCCCATCGCCCTGCTCCTCTCCGCCGATACGCCATTCGGACGCCTTTATTTCAGCTTTAGTCGCATCCGGTCCAGCCGTTCAATGATTTTCTCCGTGCTCATGCGCTCGCGCAGTCGGTCTACGATGATGGGAAATGAAAAAGGCGTAGGCAGCCTGGGGTTGACCAAGCGGATGCGTTGGGCTGCAATGCGGTCCAACGCCACCCGAAGACGCGCTTCTTCCAACTGAAAAATCAGGGCTTCGTCAAAGGCCTGCAGGTACAACAGGTTGTCGGAGTCGTAGTCTTGGAAGACGTCAAAGAGCAGCGAGGTGCTCGATTGAAGGTGCTTTTCTCGCTTGTATTTGCCCGGATACCCCTTAAAAATCAGGCCGGCAATGGATGCGATATCGCGGAATCTGCGACGGGCCATCTCGACGGAGTTGACACTGGCCAAAATGTCACGATGCAAATGATCGGTGTCAAAGAGGCCATCGCGCAGGCCTTGTTCGATGGGAATCTCCCGATCCGACAGCAGCTCAAAGCCATAATCATTCATCGCGATAGAAAACGTCAGTGGCTGATACTGCCCCAGCCGATAAGATAGGAGCGCTCCCATCCCCTCATGGACAAATCGACCTTCAAACGGATACATCACGAGGTGATGTCCCTCCCGGTCGGTAAAGGACTCGATCAAGAATTCGTCTTCCCTCGGTACGATAGACTCCTCCTCTTGTACATCAAACAGGGGCTGCAGGGCCGCAATCTCTTGATCTTCATTGATGCCCTTGGCATATTGATCTAGTTTAAATCGGATCATCGCCGATAGCTGGGACGACAGCGGCATTCGACCACCCTGCCAGGACGGGGTCTTACCGCCTTTGGCTTTGATCCGTCGCACGAAGGCGGTATTCCCCTTGATCCGGACTAACTCCAGGCTTTTGCCGGCAAACCAAAAGCGATCGCCCGGGCGCAGCTTGGTCAGAAAAGACTCCTCAATATTGCCCAACTTCCTGCCCGACAAATACTTGACCATCAGCGAATGGTCGCCCACAATCGTCCCTATCGACAGACGATGTTTGGTGGCCAGTCTCTTGTTGGTCACGCGGTACAGACCCTGCTTGTCCCGGCCTAGCTTCTGAAACTCCTGGTAGGCATCCAGACTCCCTCCCGACGCGGTGAACTGCATTACCTCCTGCCACTCGGTGTCGCTGATACTCTCATAGGAGAAGGTGCCCCTGACTTCCTCTTTGACCGTCTCCTGATCCAGACCCTCTGATACAGCCAGCGTCACCAGATACTGCATGAGTACATCAAAGCTCCGGATAAAGGGGATCCGGTCTTCCATGATATCCCGGCGGATGGCCTCCTTTAGTGCAGCGCCTTCCACAATCTCCAGCGCATGGGTAGGCAGAAAAAAGATCTTGCTCACCGCTCTGGGCTGATGTCCACTCCGACCCGCTCGCTGGACGAACCGAGCCACGCCCTTGGGGCTGCCGATCTGCACGATGGCCTCGACCGGGCGAAAATCTACACCCAGATCCAGACTGGAGGTGCATACCACAGCCTTGATCTTTTCGGTATGAAGGGCCTCCTCCACCCAATTGCGCAACTCGCGAGAGATCGACCCGTGGTGCATTGCGATCAGACCGGACAGCTCCGGAGCAATATCCAGGAGTTTCTGGTACCAGATCTCACATTGTCCTCGCGTATTGGTAAAAAGCAAGGTGGAACGATGCTGTTGGATGATCGGTATGACTCGCCGGATCAGCCGGATGCCGAGATGGCCCGTCCAGGGATACGTTTCGATCTCATCGGGAATGATGGTCTCGATCTCGATCTCCTTTTTCACGTCTGACCGGATCAGAGCGATCTCCCGTTGCTGGGCCCAACGACCAAAAAGTACAGCAAGGGCCTGGTCCATATTGCCAATCGTCGCAGAGATGCCCCAGATCTTGAGGTGCGGGCAGAGTCCTTTGAACCGGCTCAGGGCCAGCTCCATCTGCACGCCACGCTTTGAGCCCATCAGCTCATGCCACTCGTCAACCACGACGGTGTGCAGGTGTTGGAAATACTTGGGATAGCCCCGGGTAGCCAGAAGCAGATGCACACTTTCCGGGGTCGTGATCAGGATCTGCGGAGGATGCTCCTGTTGCTTCTTGCGCTCGGGCACCGGTGTATCACCGGTGCGGATGGCGATCTTCCAATCTAGTCCAAGCCCCTGGATGGCCACCTCCCCGGCTTGTTTGATCTCTTTGGCGAGAGCCCGGATCGGGGTGATCCAGATCGCCTTAAGACCCGAAGGGCCCAGGGCCTTGCCCTCAAGCAAGATGGGGACCATGAGTGAATAGGTCTTTCCGCTGCCGGTCGGGGCGTTGACCAGGCCGGACTGCTGCGACAGAAAGTGGCGCCACGCGTCTAATTGAAAAGGAAAGGGCGACCAGCCTTGCCGATCAAACCAGTCCCGAGCCTCCTGCATTAGAGCATCACTGTCGCCTTGCATATTCAAAAGCAAATTAGCTAACTTCCACCTAATCATACCTCTAGACATGTCCACAAGAAGCGGCTGGTTGATCGTAGTTTTGTTGCTGTTGGCGGCCACGATCCAGGCCAATGACAACCCGGAAGAGTTAGGTCAAGTCCATTGGCAGCGTGATCTCACCAAGGCCCAACAACTCTCCAAGCAATTTGATCGCCCGATCCTGATCCTTTTTCAAGAGGTGCCCGGCTGTAGCACCTGCAAACGCTATGGCAACCTGGTGCTGAGTCATCCGCTCATCGTTGAGGCCATAGAGACCTACTTCATACCGCTAGTGATTTACAACAATGTCGGCGGAAAGGACCGACAGACCTTGTCCTTCTACGGCGAGCCTAGCTGGAACAATCCCGTGGTACGCATTGTCGGTGCAGACAAAAAGGACCTGCTACCGCGGCTCAGCGGCAACTACGCGCCCAGTGGACTGCTCTCCTACATGCTCGAGGGCTTGGCAAAGAGCGGCGCGCCTGTGCCGACCTTTCTACCCTTGATTAGAGATGAGCTGATGGCGGAGGAGACCGGCGTGGATAAAACCACCCTAAGCATGTTTTGCTTCTGGACCGGGGAGAAGGAGCTGGGCCGGCTGGATGGGGTGGTCCATACCGAGGCCGGATTCATGCATGGCCGGGAAGTGGTCAATGTGTACTTCAATCCCAGCGTCATTGGATTGGAAGAGGTCATTCATAAAGGCGCCGCCGCCCAGTGTGCAGATCAGGCTTTTGTACAAAGTAGTCAGGCACGCACGGCCAAGAAACTGCTCGGAGACCCACAGGTGAGGGAGGAGGGCACCTTCCGTTTGGATCGTGAGCCCAAATACTACCTTTCGCGTACGCCCTATCGTCACGTGCCCATGAGCCCGGCTCAAGCGGTGAAGGTCAACGCTTTGATCGGGGCCGGTCAGCGTCCCGATGCCCTTTTGTCACCCAGACAATTGAAAATCCTGGAGCAGGTGCGCCGGCATCGCAATGATCACTGGCCATCTATGATCCATGCCGAGGATTGGAAGGCATCCATGTATGCATATTGGAAAAGGATCGACATATCCCGGGGGGCCTGATCACCTTTTGAGGATCTGCCGTGTCACTACCTGATCCGCCGTATGGAGCCGTATTGAATAGAATCCAGGCGACAAATCACTAAGATCCAACTCAAGCCTATCCTCCGCCAGCCGATTTTTGCCGCTGCGGATCACACTTCCCATACTGCTGACGATCTCATAAGATTGGACAGGGCCATCCAGCCGCCTGATGAACAATCGATCATCGAATGGATTTGGATACACACGCGTCCTGCTCCGCATCGCACCACGGTTAACCACTTCGGTGGCTGAGTAGGAGTTGGATCCATCCAGGTCTAGAAAGGTGAGGCGGTAGTAGGCTGTTTCGAAAGCATACAGGTCCGTCCATCGGTAGCTGGTCTGCGTGTAGCTATTGCCGAGCGCGGGTAGTCGCCCAATTTCTTGCCAGGATAGCTCGCCTGGCAGGCGACGTTCGATGATGTGCCACTCAGTGGCCTCCTCGCTGAGGGTGATCCAAAACAGATCCGCACCTGACTCTGAGGCGGTGACATCAAAACTGAGCAATTGTACAGGCAGAATACCGACCGACTGCTTAAAGAGGGTCACGGTAAAATCATTGGAACCGGAACAAACGATGACCGTATTGGTCGTACCCTCAGGAAAATCGCTGAGTAGCAGGTTGGTTGATCCCGAGCAGATATCCGCATCGTCACCATCATTGTTGCAATCCGTATCGCTGCCGTTGTGATTTTCAAAGAAATCCCAGGTGATCGCAATAGTTGTGTTGTTGGGGGCGATGATGCCCTCCTCAAGCAAGATGGAGCCCGTCCAAGTCGCGCTATTGTTGCCGCTGGCCTGCGCACAAAGGGCAGCACTGCCATTGAAGGTAGCGACATAATCCTCCGAAGAATTGCCGGGAGCAAAATCCCCGGAAAAGTTCACCTGCGTCACCGTAACCGTATAATTAAACTGGCCATGGGACAAGGAAAAGGCAAGGCACCATACCACCAACGAAGTAATCGGTCTGTTGACCATAGTATTGATCTTTTGTACGTGTTCAAAGTCCATTTAGGGACTCCTACATTGGGTTATTCTTTGGCAAAAAGTGTGTTTGGTCCGTGATCGGGACAAGGCTATCGCCACTCAAGATGGGTCTGGGTCGAGACGACTTGGCGAAGAAGACAAGCGGATCGGCCTTCTGGTTTCTTGTCTAAAGTCTATCAAATTACAGGCCAATTACCTGTATTCACGCCGGTACGTTGCCTTTGAACATCCTTCTGCTGTTTCATCGACAGTCGAATGTTTCATACGTAAGACGATTGAAGTAGGAGCAAATCACCAATTTGCTTGCGGTTTTCGCCCGTTCATATCCACGGTCACCTAGAGGTCGTCCAACGTATTTGTATCGTCATAGTATTTGGTCTTTGCACCACTGATGAAAGTTGGCAGTTGGTCGAAGGGGATGCTGGCATTGCAGAAAGATGACTTTGCATCAAAGTCGTCTCCCTTCACTGCTTTATGAGCTTCAATTGATGCCAATCGCCATTTTCTAATACCTGTACGAAGTACAAACCGGCAGGCAGGTGGCTGATATCGTACTGCGAATTTTGTGATGTCAAATGGATCAGCAGCCCATCTACACCTACGACAGATATTTTCTCTGGCACCGCTCCTTCCAGTCGGAAAGCTCCCTTGCTTGGATTAGGATAAATCTTGATCGTTGGGGAACCGACGACAACCTTTGGCACACTCCTGATCACGGTGACGATGTTTGACAGACTTGCATCTTCCGATTCAAAGTCAAAGCCACAATAGAATGAATGCGAGAAGACGCCCTTGACATGGTAACGAAACGCTCCTGCCACAGCCTGGATGATCAGGTAGTCGGTTTGACTCGCAGCAAGGGTGTCCAGTAGTGTGACGTGCCCGTCGGGTGCCTCCTGCCAAATCTCATATCGCTTGATCTGCCGTCCCTCATAGGGCTGCCATTCCAGCCGGGTTGCTCCCTTGCTGTCTCGCCTTGCCTCAAGGAAAATGGGTCGATGTATCGCTCCCGGACTTTCACTTTCAATCAGCACACCGCAACTGTCAATGGTGCCAATCTTTAAACTCTTGCGGCCTATCGACCCGGAGGAGACCGTAACCAACGGAAACTCTTCCAAAGCGATCGTATCGACAGGCAGATAGCTCGAATCGGATTCCACTAGAATCACGTGACTCCTCACTCCGGAGACATCGTTGCGATTTAAGAGCGCCACTAGATCGCCCGTGCGGTGATCAAAGGTCACGAAACAAAGGTCCTGTTGCTTGTATGAGTAGTAAGGAAGCACGTCAATAGTATCAGACTGCGTCCGACATCCCAGGGTATCTACGGCAGATAAGAAAAGCTCTTGCGCGGAATCTACGGTGATCACCGCCGAAGTGTCGCCCGAGGACCAGCGATGGCCCGTAAATCCCACCGGCGCAGAGATCATCACGGTACTCCCCGGGCACAAGGCTGGCTGGCTGTCTGCCAGCATAAGTGTGGACCGGTCTCGCACGGTGATGTGATAGGAAGCCAGACAACCGCAAAGTCCTATCGTGTCCGTTAGCGTTACATCTCCAAAGACTCGCCACCTCCTTTTTACCCCGATCGTATCACCATAGCAGATGGTCGTGTCCACCTGAAGTTGATGGACGAGTGCAGTCAGCGTATCAAATGCAGTAAAGCGTCCGCCGTGAGATGGAAACACAAACTCCCGATAGATCATTCTTGTGGTATCACCGCAGTCAGGAGGCCTAGCCACCCAGATCCAAGTTGTCATCAGTTGTCCTACCCCTAGACATGGGTGTTCCAGGGGTCGATCATCAATATGTCCTTGATAGAACACAGGATTGGTACAATGGGAGGTAAGAGATCGCCCTAACTGAAGCCTATGGCCACTAAGCTTCAGATGGCAGGTGTCAATGGCATTCTGGACGACCATGGCTGCGACGTCAAGAAAGGCACTGCACAAATCGATCTGTAGCACAGAGTCGCGCGTCAAACGCCTAATGGTGTCAAGATGGTTGCCATTGCTGTCCTCCAGGATCACATCTACCGGCTCTGCCCTGGCAATGTTGGGAACTACATCCTTAACCGGAATTTGTACTGAGAATGTGTCCACCAGCATGAATTGCAATCTTGATACATCCAGGCAACTGGGAGCTTCCCGCTGGGCCCAAATGTTGGTCCATGCAAATAGGAGAAGAAAGATGATAGATCTACTAAGGATTGGGCGAGAAAGCATGCGTTGTAGATGGCTGGATGCGAAAAACGCAAGATAGAAAATGAGATAAGAGAAAACCAGTGCATCAGAAAGCAATGCCGTGATTCGTCAATGTGCGTTTCTCACGGACCATACAGATCCAACATCGCCTTCAAATCTTCCAGTGTATTGGCATCGTTGGGATGCTTGTCTTTGCGCCAACGGTGAATTCTGGGGAATCGGAGGGCCACGCCAGACTTGTGTCGACTGCTGGCCTGAATACCCTCAAAGGCCACCTCAAAGACGAGGCTGGGCGTGACGGAGCGCACCGGCCCAAAGCGATCAATGGTGTTTTGTCTTACATAGCGAGTGACCTCATTAAACTCCTGGTCCGTCAGGCCGGAGTAGGCTTTGGCAAAGGGCACCAGGTAATCGCCATCCCACACCCCAAACGTGTAGTCGGTAAAGAGGTTGGCTCGACGGCCATGCCCCTGCTGGGCATAGATCATGACCGCATCGATGGTCAGCGGATCGATTTTCCACTTCCACCAGTCTCCTTTCTTGCGCCCACTCTTGTAGACGGAGTCCAATCGCTTGAGCATGATGCCCTCGCTATGATGGGCGCGGGATCCGACCCGCACCTCATTGAGAGATGACCAGTCGCTGAAATCAACGATCTCCGATAACTGCAACACCCCCGGACAGTTGGCCTCTTCAACGATCTTTTCCAGTAGCTTTCGTCTCGTCGTCAGCGACTCCATGCGTAGATCCTGACCCTCGTGCTCCATGAGATCATAGGCTCGGAGCACGATCGGCGCTTTCTTGAGAATGGCCTTGGACACATTTTTTCGTCCTATGCGCGTCTGAAGTGTCTGAAATGGCAGCACCTTCCCCTCCTTGAAGGGCAGAATTTCGCCGTCGATCACTGTGCCATCACCCAGGCGGTCAAGCAGCAGATCATATTCCGGAAATCGATCCGTGACCAGCTCCTCCCCCCTTGACCAGACAAAGAGCCGTCCCCCACGCTTGATTAGTTGACCTCGGATACCGTCCCACTTTCGCTCGGCCTGCCACTCCTGCGGATCGCCCAGTTCCTCCGGTGAGAGATCGAGGGCATAGGCCAGGTAAAACGGATAGGGCTTGGAGAGATCATCATCGATGTTCTCCTTGAGGATCAAGGTCTCAAAGTCGACGCTGTCGGGGGTCCAATCTCCCATCAGTCGGTGTGCCAGGACGTTTTGGTCGATCCCGGTTGCTCGTGCCAAAGAGCGCGTCATCAATTTTTGCGAAACTCCGATGCGAAATCCGCCCGTGATCAACTTGTTAAAGACGAAACGCTCGCGATGATTTAAGCCTTGCCAGGCGGCACAGATCACCTCCTTCTTCACCTCGTCCTCCGCATCCTTGAGATCCTGAATGATGCGAATCCACTCCGACAAGGACCGATTCGTCTCCGTGGTGGGCTTGGGTAGCACCAGCGCAATGGACTCCGCCAGATCTCCGACGATGTGATACGATTCCTCAAATAGCCACAGCGGCAGTTGAGCTTGTTCGGCAGCCCACTCGCGGAGCAGGGTCGTGCTGACCGTTCGCCGCGGACGGCGGTGGGACAGCAGCGCAATGGTCCACAGCCGATCCTGATCAGAAGCTTCTTGAAAATAGGCTGCCAGGGCCGCCACCTTGTCGTTGATCTTAGTGGTTTGATCCAATGATTCAAACAGAGCGGCAAATCGCTTCATCCTTCTCTTTCTTCTTCGGCGGAGACCGCCGTTTCTCCCAGTTCCGACAGGGATCCCTCAAACTTTGTCTTGACCACTTGGGCATCATAGCCCTGATCGATCAGCCATCGCCTAAAGACCTCCGTATAGCCGTGCGTCACATAGATCTTTTCAGCCCCGGTCTCCCGGATGGCCTGGTTGAGGCCGTCCCAATCAGCGTGATCCGACAGGACAAAACCCCGATCAGCCCCTCGACGGCGACGCGCACCGCGCAATTGCATCCATCCGGAGGCGGAAGCCACCGAGACCTTTTTGAATCGCTTCATCCAGGGGCTCCCCGTGGCACTGGGAGGGGCAATGACCATAGCGGTCTCCAGCGATTTGCGATCCACTTCATCGGTAAGATGGGTAGTGTCGGGCAGTTTGATCCCCGCCGCTCGTATCACCTGGTTCATATTCTCGATGGCCCCATGAGTGTAGATCGGCCCGATGTCCGTATCCAGGCCACTTAGTAGTCGCTGCGCCTTGCCCAGCGTATATCCAGTCAAAATGCTGGCTACCCCCTGGTCCCGATTGCCTTTCCACCAGGCGTTGATCTGTGCAAAGACATCCGCCTGCGGAATCCAGGAATAGATGGGCAGCCCAAACGTGCTTTCGGTGACAAACGTATGGCACTTGATCGGCTCAAAAGCACCGCTGAGACCGTCGTCCTCGATCTTGTAGTCTCCCGATACGACGCAAACCTCGCCGCGGTACTCTATCCGCACCTGTGCAGAACCCACGATGTGCCCGGCGGGGTGAAATGAGAAGGTCACTCCCCGCACTTGAAAGGATTCGCCAAAGGAAACCCCATGTACGTTGATGTCTCCCAGTCGATACTTCAAGATCGGCTTGCTTGGGTGGGTGGTGATGTAACGAGCATGTCCCCAGCGGGCATGATCGGAGTGCCCATGGGTGATCAGCGCACGGGATACGCGTCGCCAGGGGTCAATGTATACATCCGCTTGGGGTACGTAGAGGCCCTCCTTCCTAAATTCCAGCAGTGCCATAGCTGCCAAAAATAAAGTGAAAATGTGTACCGAACCGGGGAGAGTTGTTACTGCACAAGAGCGAATGAGATCAGGGCTCCTTTGATAGTAACTGAAGAATCTTTGGTAATAGAGCGGCATCACTGGGGCGCTCACACCAGCCGTCGACGATTATGCCTTCCTGGTCAACTAGTACATATCTTGGAAAGCCGCGAAGTTGGTATCGGTCCCTCAGTTTGGCATCCCATCCCTCATTGCTGATCAGATTGAGTCCGGCCAAGGACTCCTTGTCTAAGAGTGCTTTCCAGCGTTCCGGGTCCGATTGAACACAGATCTTGATCATGGCAAAGGCATCTTGCGGCAGGCCTTGCACGAGTGCTCGGTCATGTGGCCACTCTTTGGTGCATGCACGGCAACCAATAAACCAAAAGTCCAGCAGGACCACCTTGCCTCTATGTTCACCGAGGTCACGCATGACGTCATGCCGGTCCTTGAGGTAAAAGTTTGGCGCTTTCTTGCCGTTCAGGTCCAGATATGAGCGCCTCTTTTTCTCGAGATAGGCTTTGCATTGCGGACCGACCGCCTCCAGCATAGACTGGTAAAGGGAGTCAGGGTAGCTGCTACTGCTGTTTAACATATGGCGGTACAGCTGTCCCACATAGACGTCATGGATTTTGCCGCTAGGTATTTTCTCATGCCAGGACAACTTCGTGGACATGTACTCCACTCGCCCCATCGCCCGCAGCTCTTCGATACGGATACCCGTACGAAGTATCTGCTCTACTTGCGGCAACGAGAAGGCACTGAGCATTTCAGTCTCTTCAAAATCTTCCAGCGCCCGTGCTGACGTTTCTGCGATCTGCTCCACCAGCGTGTCTTGATAGCCAAACAGGTATGCGCGAGCATGGCGAGCGCCTGAGCGATATGTCATGTCGGCATGGTAGATGTCCTGGAGTTCATAGGTTTTCCACCACCCCGGCAGGTCAGATTGATGGTGCTCGACAAGGGCGATCAAGGATGCCTTGAGACTGTCAAATCTGCTGTACAGATCTTCCAATGTCCCGAGTCTGATTTCATAGTTGTAGTATTGGCGAATGTCGTTGAAGCCCACAAGCTTGGTCTTCGCATCATAGTAGGCATTGATTTTCGCGAGAGTCTCATCAGCAAAAGTCGCCTGCCATCCGGTGTCCCTCCTCAGATATCGTACGTCGCAGTCTACTCCGGGCAAAAGCAGGATCTCGTCCTGCCAATCTGCAAGCACCAATTGCACCAGGGTAGGCTTTTCCAGCGCAATGGTAAAGGAATGATGTATCAACCAGTGATCGGCGGCCAAATGCTCCGTAGCGTGAAACCTCCCTTCCAGCATCTGGTAGCAGGAGGCCGAGAGTTGGAGAGAATCGGATCCTGATTCCAACGTCAAGACCAGCTCTGTAGGTTTGGGGAAGAAGTAGTGGTCAAAGGAAGCCAAGGTTCGATCGGAAATCGCCTGAGCGGAAGCCATAGATAGTGTCCCGACCATCAGCACCGGGATCGCGAAAGTCTTCATACCGCATATGATTATCGGTAGAAGATGCAAGTCGCTCGGTCGTTTGGTGCCCACAGGCAAAGAAACTTCCCTTTACTAGCAGTAGGTTTTTCCATATACAAAGGCGACCGCCAAGCATGTACTCACTCTTGCCCGGGCGTCCGCATACCCCTGTAGCGATGGGTGCAAGGTCAAATGTGAGGGTGGCACCCGAAAAGTACCTGGCTACCAGGGACTAACCTGAATAACTCCTGGCTCGCTGCTTAGAGACGCCCAGACCTTCAATACCAAGCTCCATCACATCCCCGTCCTTCAAAAACTTTGGCGGCTTGAAGCCGAGGCCCACACCTGAGGGGGTGCCGGTGGATATGATATCTCCCGGCCAGAGAGACATGTACTGACTCAGATACGAAATGATGTGCTGAATGTTAAAGATGAAATCCGACGTACTACTGTCCTGTACGGTCTCTCCGTTGAGCTTGAGCCAGAGGGAAAGATTGTTTGGATCTTCCACCTCATCCTTCGTGACTAGCCAGGGGCCTAAGGGCGCAAAGGTATCCGCGCTTTTCCCCTTGATCCATTGGCCGCCATGCTCCAACTGAAAGGCACGCTCACTCACATCATTGTGTACGAGGTATCCAGCGACATGATCGAGTGCATCCTCCTCAGATACATAAGAGGCCTTCTTGCCAATGACAAATGCCAGCTCTACCTCCCAATCCGTCTTTTCGCTGCCCTTGGGGATGATGACATCATCATAAGGTCCACAGATGGCCGAGGTAGCCTTACCAAAGAGTACGGGCGACGAGGGAATGTCCATGCCACCTTCCTTGGCATGCAGGGCATAGTTTAGCCCAATACAAAGGAGCTTGCTGGGCAGGCCGACAGGCGGACCCCACCGCACTTCATCGGACACGACCGGGCACTCGGCCGCGTGCGTATCCAGCCACGCTTTGAGTCGGGCAGGACCATCCGATGCAAAGAAGGCGCCGTCATAGTCTTCACCAAAACCACCGACGTCTCGGCGTTGGCCTTCCAAATAGACACCGGGTTGCTCCGTTCCCGGAGCTCCAAATCTGATCAGTTTCATGCTAGTTAGTTATAAGTGAGGCAAATCCGCCATCCACGCGATGGTCGCTGCCGGTGATATAAGACGCTTCATCAGAGACCAGAAAGAGTGCCAGATTGGCCACCTCCTGAGGTTTCGCCATTCGTCCGATGGGATGGTCGGTCGAGAGCTTTTCAAACATCTCCTTCTCGCGACCGGGATAGTTCTTTGCGATAAATCCATCCACAAAGGGCGTATGCACCCGCCCCGGAGAGATCGAATTACATCGAATATTGTCTTCGATAAAATCCAAGGCCACTGAATACGTCATCGTAAGGATGGCTCCTTTGCTGGTCCCATAGGCAAACCGGCTACGAATCGCTACCGTCGCCACCGTGGAGGCCACATTCAAGATGGCTCCACCGCCGCCTGCCTTCATATGTGGCACGCAGGCATGAATCAAGTTGTAGGCGCCACCGACATTGACCGCCATCACGCGATTGAAGTCTTCCTCCGTGGTGGTCTCGGCCGTCCCGATGTGAGCGATGCCGGCGTTGTTGACCAGAATGTCAATGGGTCCCAGATCATGGATGCGACCTATCACTGCCAAGACCTGCGCTTGGTCGCTGATGTCACATTGCCAAGCCGTCCCTTGGTTGCCTTCGGCCGCGATTTCATCGGCTACATCTTGGGCCTCCTGGAGGTCGATGTCCAACACATGGACATGCGCACCCGCCAGCGCCAGGGTCTTGGAAATGCAGGCACCGATGCCTCTCCCGCCTCCGGTTACGATCGCGCTTTTGCCAGCCAATGAAAACTTCGTCACAGCCGTGGTTTTAGTGGATTGTAATCATAGCAAAAAATTTGGGAAGGGGTACAGCGCAGCACCGGTCTTCTGGCAATATCTAGGATACATTTCGTAATCTTGAACATGGACGAAACGCAATCCAGGACCGAGATCGGCCAACTGGGCGAATTTGGCTTGATTGAGCATCTCACCGCGGAGCTTTCCTTAACCCACTCGACCTCGGTCGTCGGGGTAGGTGACGATGCTGCCGTCATGGATCATCGGGATGCGCTGACCGTCGTGTCCACAGATTTGCTGCTCGAGGGGATTCATTTTGATCTCATGTATACGCCCCTCAAGCATTTGGGTTACAAGGCGGTGGTCGTCAATCTATCTGACATCTATGCCATGAATGCCAGACCCTCTCAGATCACCGTATCCATGGGTCTCTCCAGCAAGTTTTCAGTAGAGGCCGTAGAAGAGCTCTACCAGGGCATTCGCCTGGCATGTGCGCACTATGGCGTCGATCTGGTCGGCGGA
Organism: Saprospiraceae bacterium; assembly: GCA_965223165.1. Classification (GTDB taxonomy): domain Bacteria; phylum Bacteroidota; class Bacteroidia; order Chitinophagales; family Saprospiraceae; genus JABDMH01. Next base: position 513,484 of record CBDCVQ010000007.1, read on the forward strand.
GACACCAGCTCGTCCCTTCAAGGCCTGGTGATATCTGTGACTGCGCTGGGTCAAGGCAGTAAAGACAAGATGACCTATCGATCAGGTGCGAAAGTGGGTGATCTCATCTGCGTCACAGGCAATCTGGGCGCTGCCTACCTGGGCCTGCAGATCCTTGAACGGGAGAAGCAAGTCTATCTCTCGCAGCCCGACGTCCAACCCGACCTGGAAGGTCAAAACTACATTGTCGGTCGCCAACTGAAGCCGGAGGCCAGGGGAGACATGATCGATCTCTTTGAAAAGTCCAAGTTGGTGCCCACAGCCATGATTGACATCTCGGATGGCTTGGCATCTGACCTCAAGCACATATGCCGGGCATCCAAGGTGGGAGCGATCGTGGAAGAGAGCGGAGTGCCCATCCATCCGGAGGCGCAGTTGATGGCATTGAAATTTAAGCTGGATCCCATCACCTGTGCACTCAACGGAGGAGAGGACTACGAGTTGCTCTTCACCGTAACCCCCGACGACCTGCCCAAAGTCAGACTGATGCCAGACATCTATATCATGGGAGAAATAGTGGCTGCCAGCGAAGGTGTCAAGCTCCATACCAAGGGAGGCAACATTCATGAGATAAAGGCACAGGGCTGGCAACATCTAAAAGACAGCTAAAGGAAGACATGAAGGCACTACAATATCTGGGCGACCGGCAGTTTGCCACCACTGCTGGTCAAGTGATCGCACCAGCGGACGAAGAGGTACGGCTCGAAGTAGCTTTCTGTGGCATCTGCGGTACGGACATTCATATCTACCAAGGACATATGGATCAGCG
>CBDCVQ010000008.1:0-12766 GCA_965223165.1 Saprospiraceae bacterium
GAAATTCAGAACAATCATTATGCCTTCCGGGATAAAGAAAAGCTGAGCGGTAGTTTCTTAGATTACTTTGAAAACCTGTGCGAAAAGAAGTTGGCCAGTATCGGTAATTACGGCAACTGGAACAGCACCTTAATTCATTTAAGAACCTACTGTCCCAAAGACGTAACCTTCGAGAAGCTGAACAAAGATTGGGTGCAGGGCTTTAAAGATTACCTCGACACGGAAGCCAAAACCAAAACAGGAGCTTCCATTTCCTTAAACACCAAGTATTCATATTTCAATAAGCTTAGAGCAGCCCTAAAACAAGCCGTAAAAGATGGGATAATGTCACACAATCCTTCTGAGCAAGTAGAGCCATTCCCACAGGATGAACCCAAAAGAGAGTTTCTCACCTTGGAAGAATTAAAAAGACTATCTCAGGCACACTGTAAGAATGAATCATTAAGACGTATGTTTTTATTCTCTTGCCTTACCGGACTACGTTGGGGAGATATTTCGAAATTGATTTGGTCAGAAGTAGAGCATTCAGAAAACTTAGGCAACTTCCTTCGTTTTAGACAAGCTAAAACCAACGGAGTAGAAACTCAGCCCATTTCTGATGAAGCGAGAAATATATTAGGTGATCGTGGCGAAGATGAAGAACGTATTTTTCCCAATTTCAAATATGGTAACTGGAATAAAACCCTACTCAAAGAATGGCTTTGGGAAGCCGGTATCAAAAAGAAGATAACCTTCCATTGTGCCAGACATACATACGCTACACTACAACTCACATTAGGCACGGACATTTACACAGTTAGCAAATTGCTTGGGCATAGAAACTTATCTACCACAGAGATTTACGCTAAAGTGATCAATGAGAAGAAAGTAGAAGCAGCGAACAAAATAAATATCGGATTGTAGATATGGAATTGAGAATACTAAATAGCATTATATATGGTTCAATGAAACCCTGGACAGCCTCCAATGTGGATGACAAGTATTACCGCCCATTACTCACCAGGGAATTTACTAATCCTTCCAACCCAAACGATTTTTACGCTTTAATTCAAAGTATCTTAACCGACAAGCCCGAACTATTCGCAGAAGAATCCATATCGGTTTATCTTGCCCAGCCGGACGGACATTACAGACCTAACATTTCAGAACCACTTATTAAAACATCTACGGGCCCGCCCAAAACACCAACCCAAAAGTTTTATCACTTCCTGATCAGGAATGAAGTTACCCGCCTAACCGCTACCATAGTAACAGCTATTTGTAAGAAGATCGAAAACATTGATCGCAAGGAAATAATCAATGATGCTCTTATCAGTGCAAAAACGCTACTTCAAAATACCACTACTGTCCGAACCGGTCAACCAACCGATGAACTCTCTAACTATGTTTTGGATGAGTTGAAACTGGGGGTTATTCGGTTCATTAAAGAATTGGAACTGCTATTTCCTCACTTTCTCAAATACCCACCGTCCGATAATTATGAACTATTTGGTAAAGATGCACCACCGGAAAACTGGCCGGAAACCACTTCAGAATACAATAGGGTCCATAATCGGCTATCAGAATACTTTGACCAACCCAATAAAACACCAAAATCTGTACAGGAAGGATTGACTTTCGGGTTCAATGGAAATGAAGAAACACTGAGATCTGTGATAACCTCGTTAGCCATTAAATACGATTTAGTGGACGAGAATAGAAACGCAGCAGAAGACTTGCTTTCCGTTCTTTTGTCTAAAGATGTTCACCCGGATATGAAGCCAATACATTTAGGCTGTCCAACCAACCGGTTTAGCTATATCATAAAAGCACTTCAACTGCATTTCAATAGTCTTAGCTTTCAAAACATAGAACGTTCTGGATTATTCTTTTCAAGCACGGGAAAACCACTCAAAGCCAACAACCTTTCCTCCAGTGTACCGAAAAAAGACTTCAACCATAAGCAAGAAATAGACAACATTCTAAAAAAGATGCAATAAAAAATATTGCGATCATTGCTATTGAGCATTGCTATGGCAGTATAGCAATGATTTAGACCTTGCCCTCCACCCACTTTTGTTTTCGAAATCAAAATTGTTTAACGCAAAAAATTTTCGAAAATGAAAGAAAATTTAATCTTAGAACGGCTCTCACAGATAGAGCAAAAAATTGACCAGCAGGCACTACTTAAAAAAGAAGTCCTCAACTTCAATGATGCCTGCCAGTATCTTGATATAAGTGCTTCGCACCTCTATAAACTCACTTCTCAAAAGTTGATACCCCATTTCTGCCCACAGGGTAAGAAGCTGTATTTCAACCGTCACGAGTTGGACGAATGGCTGCAACGCAACCGCCAGACCTCCACAGATGAGATCGAAAAAGAAGCGGCCAATTATATCATAAACAACAAACGCAAATAAGTATGGGCTTTTATAATCCGTTAGACGAAAAACTGGAGCAGATAGAAGACCGGTTGGATGATATGCTCTTAATGCTCAAAGACAAGCAGAGAACCAACCCCGAACAAGTCTTTTTCGACAGTCAGGAGTTCCTGCAAATAATGAACGTAAGTAAACGTACCGCTCAGTATTGGCGGGATAGCGGGCAAATTGGTTACTGTCAGATAGGCCATAAGATCTACTACCGCTTATGCGACATTCTCGTATTTCTCGACAAGCACTTTCAGTCACCTAAAAAATGACGGTTCAATCCAAAACGTATAAATAATGGCTTCTTCAACAATATTTCAAAACTTCAATCAACCCGTCCGGAGCAAAGCCCTTTTGCTCATTATCAAGGATATTATTGAAGGCAAATACAAAGATCAGATCAACACCATTCGCCAGTACAAAAAGCAAGGCGATAAGGATAAAGTCGATCAACTCAAAAAACAACTGCCCGCATTCACTCCGTCAGGCATATTTGAAGGTGGCCGTAAGATGGAATACCTCAAAATGTACAGCGGCTTTGTCCATTTGGATTTCGACAAGCTGAACCCTGAAGAATTAGCCAAAGCCAAATCACAGGTACAAGAATTGCCCACCACTTTTGCTTGTTTCACAAGCCCAAGCGGCAATGGTCTCAAAATCTTTGTTGAAGTCAATACCCGGGTAGAACACCACGAAACGGCTTACAAACAAGCTCAATCCTATTATGAAAATGCCCTGGGTCTAAAAGCCGATCCCAAATGCAAAGACATAACAAGACTCTGTTTTGTATCCGATGATCCCGAAGGGTATAAAAACATACAGAACAAAAAATTTGAAGTACAGATTCCCGAAACATTGCAAACCATTAAACTGGAGCCGGTAAAACAAGAATCCACCCCACAACAAACAGACAATGCCATTTATGCTACCCTGTTTGACGAATGCATTTCTTTTACCGAAAACCAATCTGCTTACGTTGATGGCAACAGGAACAACTTCATTTATCAACTGGCTTGCAATTGCAACAGGCGAGCCATTCCATTCGATAACACCTTACAGCTTATCCAAAACCGCTACGACCTCAACCAGCAGGAAATTACAGCTTCCGTAAAAAGTGCGTACAATCACAATTCCACCCAATTCGGACAGTTTGCAAATCACCCCAAATCCGAAAACCCCGACACCCCTGACTACCTCAAATCCACACCCACATTTGACAACGCCCTCTTCGATGAACTACCCGATATACTTAAAGAAGGAACCAGGGCATTTACCGATATACGCGAACGTGATGTATTTCTCACTGGAGCATTGGCAATTCTTAGCGGATGCTTACCAAATGTGGTAGGTAAATACGCCAGAGAAACCGTTTATCCTAATCTGTTTGCTTTTATCATTGCCCCGGCAGCCAGTGGAAAGGGAGCATTAAAGTTTGCGAAGAAATTAGGCGACAAGCACCAGGACTTTCTATTGGAGTGCCACCAAACGGCCAAACAACAATATGAAGTGGGATTAGCGGAGTTTAAGGCCGCTCAAAGAGACAGGAAGAAGGGCGAACCCGTAAATACAGAAGAACCCGAGAAACCACCTTTCAAGATCGCTTTCATTCCTGCCAATAGCAGTTATGCTAAGATCCTGCAACACATACAACAAAATGAAGGCACTGGAATAATCTGTGAAACAGAAGCCGATAGTATGGGCAATGTAATGAAACAGGAATGGGGCGGATATTCTGATATGCTCCGCAAAGCCTTTCACCACGAGACCATAAGCCTTTCCCGTAAAACCAACGATGAATACATTTCAATCAAAGAACCCAAAATATCCATTGCCTTATCCGGTACTCCCGGTCAAGTTAGCAATCTCATTGCTTCGGCAGAAGATGGCTTGTTTAGCCGCTTTATTTTCTATGCCTTTAAGGTAGAACAGCTTTGGTGTGATGTGTCGCCTTACGGCAATCCAATCAATCTCAATGACCATTTCAATGCTCTGTCTGAGCAGACCTTTCAAATGATACAATTCTTTGAGCAATCACCAACAGATATAAAACTCTCACCGGATCAGTGGAATACAATAAATCAAATCGGTCAAAAATGGCTCACAGAAATTACCCTGTTCACTTCTGATGAAGCAGGTAGTATAGCCAAACGATTAGGGATAATCTTGTACAGACTGGCTATGATATTTACAGCACTAAGGAAGTATGAGAACGGTGAAGCCACCAGAGAAGTGCTTTGTACGGATGAAGATTTTGAAATAGCCCTCAACATTGCCAACACCTTTGTTGACCACAGTGTCTTGATGTTTAATAACCTCCCTAAGCAAGAATCGTTTGGGCCATTCAAGGGAGCTAATAACAAAAAGAAATTCTTTGAAGCTCTACCGCAAAAGTTTAAACGTGAAGAAGCCGTGGCAATGGGTGAGAAATATAATTTGAAAGTGAGAAGCATAGATAACCTGCTAAAAGACTTGTGCAGCAAAGGTATTCTCACTAAACCCGAATATGGATTGTACGAAAAGGTTAGGCTGTAACCGGGCTAATTCTTTTCTTACCCATTTGAAATATTACAAGCACTAAGGCGATACCATAAATGATCTGCCGCATATTGGCTGCAATGGAAGACGGCATACCAACAAACCGAAGGGCTTCCGGTAGAAGTACTAAGAAGGCTGCTGCTAAAAAGATACCTCTCAGGTTTCGCATACCGCCAATGATGACAATACTCAAAATGAAAATGGATTCATCTATTGTAAAACTGGTAGGATCAATATAGCTGATATAATGAGCATACAACACTCCCGCAATGGATGCCAACATACCGCTAAGTACAAAGGATACTACTTTGTATCTTCCCACGTCCTTGCCTAAACTCTTGGTATAAACTTCATCTTCGCTCAATGCCCTAAGCACTCTACCGAATGGACTTCTCGTAAGATTGTGAAGAAGGAACCATACCAATCCTGCAAAGAACACGGAAAGCAATAAAAAGGAAATCTTGGAATCAAACTCAAAGCCGAATAGACTAAATGACGGAATGCCTGGAATACCTAATGGCCCTCGTGTAACTTCCTGCCAATTATTCATTATGGAGAAAATGACTACCTGAATGCCCAATGTAATGATGATGTAGTAATCATCTACTGTTTTAACTGCCACCTTAGAGACGACATAAGCAATGAGTCCTGAAAGGATCATAGCCAGGGGCAGGGTGAGTAAAACCGGATAACCAAAATTCACAGATAACAAAGCCGATACATACGCCCCGATGCCATAAAATCCTGCGTGAGCTAAAGAGATTTGACCGCTATACCCTGCCACCAAGCTCAACGACTGAGCCAAAATGGTGTAGATACAAATCAATATGCCCAAATGCAGAATGTAGTCCATTAAATCTCTGCTTTTTTAAGTGGTTGTCCTGAAAAACCATACGGTCTGAAATACAAAAACGCAATAAGAATAATATATGCCGTGGCATTCATCCACTTGCTATCCAAATAATAAGCCGCTAAATGTTGTGCTGTGGCAAGGAGTAAAGCACCAAGCAGCAAATACCGCATTCTTCCCATACCACCAATGATCATAGCCACTACACCATACAAGAGCCAGTTAAAACCCATAGTGGGAGTCATATCCGTATCTGCGGCTATAAGAATGCCTGCACAAGCTGCCAAAGCCGAACCTATAACAAAACTCCACCGTACCGCCTTGTCTCTCGAAATACCGACAATACTTGCCAACTCAGGATTAGAAGAAACCGCCTTGATCTTTTGCCCGGTATTTGTTTTTTCCAGAAACAAATAACTAAGAACTAACAGCCCAACACTTGCAATTATGGTTATGATCTGTACATCCGTTATGTAGGCTCCCAAAAACTGATGTCCTTCTTTTACCGGCCAGGTACGGAAGCTCAAGGTATTATCTCCCCAAACCATTGAGACCACATTTTGCAACACCACATATATACCCAATGATGCAATAAGCATTTGCCAACTTTCTACTTTTCTTTTCTGTAGCGGTTGATAGATGAATTGATTAACCAGAAGCATTAAACCGATACCGAAAAAAATGGAAACCGGTACGGCTATAAGTAAAGGCAAATTGAGTTGAATGGAGAAAAGGTAGGTGATATAGGAGCCAAAGGCAAGGGCGATGGCGTGGGCGATGTGGAAGAATTTTAATATTTGATAAATAAAAATAAAACTAATGGATACTAATAGGTATATTGAAAATTGACAAAGTATATTTAAAAGTACCTGCATAAAAAAGTATCAATCTTTTTCCAGAATTAGCAAAGCCAAATTTTTACTTATATCTTCTTTTAAGTGCAAAGTTCTGTAACCACATTGCTCAAACGAGTACTGAAGCTCTTTGGGAGAATATTTAACAGATCTAAATAGTTGGATGTCTTTATAGTAAGCTTCAATTTTATTTTTTTTTAAAACCCATAGAATATCATTTTTATCTGCATTTTTTACATTAATGAGATCATTATAAAGTTCATTGTTTTTATATTTTTCAAATACTTGAGTTAGATATTTGTCAGTTTGAAAGCTAATATATATCCTGTCCCCATTTGCAACAACATTCCCTAATGTATTAATAAAATCAGTGACTTGATTATAGTTGCCAATAGTGCTTCCCAATACGTAAATATTTAATGTCTTCCTTTTGTGTACTGGTCTACTCATTTTGTTAAAATGAGAATTAATACTCTCAAAGGTTATTAAACAACTCCTTTTCTCTATTAATTGAAGCCGAACAGAGTTTTCAAATAAATTCAAAAAAGTAAGATTAATATCTATTCCAAAACAGATTACTTCAGAGTGCCTTTCACTAAAAATGTCTAATATTTGCATTTCTGTATCACCAGAACCTATGCCATAAAACATAAAATATTGAGAGTTATTCGTACTCAACATTAAATTTTCGAAACTCTTGATTAATAATAATTCTGAGTGAATAGAGCCATAGTTTATTGGATTATTGTATCCAAAGCATATTTTCAACCACTTATCAGCATCCTTAAACCATTCTGCACTATCAACTTCTTTATTAATGTTTACATTAATCATATCAATAAAACATTAGTATTACTAATGTAACAGCACTTACAAGGAACCACCATAACGCAATATAGAGAAATGGATTGCTCTCAATTTTTATCTGTTCATTGTAAAGGTTTATAAAACTTAAACTATTGTTAACTCTTTTTTTTTCATCAGCGTCATCCTTCTTTTTTAAGTTCAACTCATATAGTTGATTTCGTATAAATGTGTTATTTGCTTGAAAAGAAGTAATTCTCTTTCTCCTATCCAAATTTATTTGTATAGAAACTAACGATATAGTTATGAATATGCCGTAGAGTATAGATAAGGAATTAGAATCCTTAAACGGATTCAACATAATTGTTTCAACAAAAGGTCCTTGTACAATTTTATTAGCTATGATAGATATAAATACGATTGACAAAATATCATATAGCCTTATGAGAGTTGGAGCAAAAATAAATTTACCTAATTCGTTAATTGCCCCTTTTAATTTATGATTCATCAGCTAATTTTAAAACATCCTGAACGGTTATGGATTCCCTTGAAAGAAAGGTATGTAGCTTGCTTTTTACTTGTTCAGCATCTCCTCGTGTACCCCTTAGATATGGTGTAATAATGCTATCATTTAGCTTGGTAAATTTTTGCAAATATTCACTAAACAATTCTTCTTGATTCATTCTCTCTATCAAATTTTCTAATGAGCGAACTCGATGTCTTGGAACTTCATTATTTGAAATAATGCAATTCTTAATATCTTCATTCAATTCTGTCTGATTTAGAGAGTTGTTTGTATTAATATAGTCAATGAGATCTGATTTCAAGGGATCAAGGTTTTCAACAAACAAACCCAAAAGAAATATAGATTTACCACTATTGAAGTTATTAGTATCTATTATGGCATTTACATATAAGTCGTTCTTCCTCACATTAAAGAATGCTTTTTCTATTAGACAGCCCATTGTCCAACTTATATATGACCCATTCAATATATTCTTCATAAACCAATCATCATTATACGTAGGATTATTAAAAATGTCTTCGAGAAAAACTTTTTCTTCAGGGTTTAGAATTTTAGATAATAGAAAATTTGAAGATATAGGATTGTAAAAATTATTCTGCTTTAATTTATTTACCAACTCTTGGTATTTGTCTTCAGGAGTATCTGGTATAACAATTTGCGTAAGTTCGTCAACAAGAATGCCAGAAACATTTTCTTTCTGCCTGACCAATGCTCTTAACTGAGAAATAGTTTTACTGATTCTCTTAATAGGATTAGAATAATTAATTGTAGCAGTAGGATATATAGATTTATGTATGTCAGAAATCAACAATTCGTAGTTGTTCACATTTTGCTCATAGTCATATCTAATTATAGAACATTGATACTCTTGAACAATAATACCTCTACTAATAAGTTCTTTTGTCGTCTTGACATAAAATTCCTCTATCGTCATTTTTTAATATTTCTAATTGTATCAAGCACAATTTCTTTATCATCTTTAATTACCTTAATAAAAATATCTTTTATTACATTTCCGTCAGAGTCAAAATTTGAAACCCCCGTTACTCCACGAAAGTTTTCAATACGTAAAAGTTTTTTTCTTATTTTCTCAGGTTCAGTACAATTGCAATCATCTATAACTTTGGCAATAATTATCATTGCATCATACCCGTGAGCTGAAGATTCTTCTGGCTCATCCTTAAACCTTTCTTTGAATCCATTAACATAGCTTCTAATGTATTCTGCCTCGCTCGAAAGATTAATTGAAGGTGTAGTGTATGTAACACCCTCAACAAGATTACCAGCTATCCTCTTACAATTAGGCGTATTTACGGTAAGTGTCGAATAGAAGTTGGGTTCATAATTGAGCTCTTTTGACTTTTTAAGTACGTATCCTGTACCATTTGAATATGCGGATATATAAATATTCTTGACCCCTGATTCTTTCAAATTTTGAACCTGAGTTGAAACATCAGAATTAGTTTCAAATACCTCAAATAATAAAATCCTTCCACCGTTATTTTCTATTTGATTCTTAAACTCATTAGCAATATCAATAGAATAATCTTTGTTTTCAGCAATTATTCCAAAGGTTTTATTTCCTTTTAACAATGCATATTCCGCAATTGCCTTACCATCATATTCATCTGATGTCCAATTCCTGAAAATGTACTTTCCTTGTTTGTACATATTAGGGCTTGAAGCTCCAGGGGCAAATAATAGAACATTGTTGTCTTCTGCAATTGGAGCCATCGCTAACGTTGTACCACTTATTACATCTCCTATCACAATGTTTATTCCTTGGGCAATTAATTTCTGTATTGCATTAGTTGCTCCTTTAATTGCGGATTGGGTATCTTCTATTTTAAGTTCAATCTCTTTGTCAAAATTGCTCGAGCTATTCAATTTTTCTGTCGCCCACTTAATTCCATTTAAAGATCTCTTCCCATAATCTTCATTATCTCCTGTTAGTGACAAGACAACACCAATCTTGATGACTTCATTTTGTTTTGATTTACACCCGAAATAAAATAAAATTGGGAGTAATGGCAACAATATTAAAATTAGGTATTTTGTATTTTTCATATCATAAATGATTTAATCCGTTCTAAATTATCAAGAGCTTTGGTATTTCTTCTACCTAATTTCAGCCCTACTACTTTATCTGCCATATCCAATAGCTCTTTAATTCTATGTTCAATAATAACGAGAGTTGTGCCATTGTCTTTTATGGACTGCATCCGTTTTAAGACTACACTAACATTATAGCCACTCAATCCGGCCAATGGCTCGTCATACAACAAGAGCTTCGGTCGGTTGGCCAATGCCATTCCCAGGCTTAACAGCTTTCGTTCTCCACCGCTTAGTCTATTGACCACTTGCTTGCCCTTATCCTTTAAAATGTCTAATTGGTCAAACACTTCTTCTATACGTTTTTTACTTTCTTTTTTGTCGTTCAAATGCAGCAATGCCATTTCCATATTCTCCTCCACCGTCATATCTTCAAATAACTCATTATTCTGTGGCACATATATTATACCCTTTTGTATTAGACGATGACTTTTAGCATTTGTAATATCCGTTCCATTAAATAGTATCTTTCCTTTCTTTTCACCATTCCAAATCGGTAAAACACCATACACTGCTTTGAACAAAGTGCTTTTCCCGGAACCGTTAGAGCCTATCAATAAAACCGTTTCGCCTTCTTCCACTTCCAAATTCACATCAAAAAGCACTTGCTTTTTGCCGTAACCTGCATTAATATCTTGTACACTCAACAAACTCATACGTAGGCCTCCTGTACTGCTTCGTTTTTTCGCATTGTTGCATAGTCTGCAAACTTTGTAATCTTTCCTTCATTCAAAAACAGTATTTCATCTGCAACCGCTTCTACAAACTCCGTGTTATGCTCTATGATCAACAAAGCCTTTTGCTTTTTTAAGCTTTTAATGATCCCTTCCAGTTTCCCACGATACACCGGATTAACGCCTGCCACGGGTTCATCCATCAAGATCACTTCGGCATCATTGGCCAAACAACAAGCCAGGTTCAACAACTTTTGTTGTCCGTAAGAGACCTCCGCTGCTTTGCTTTTCGCAACATCCTCGATAAAACAAGTTTTTAATATCTCTAAGGCTTTCTCCTTATTATTATTCTGCTCAGACTTCACCACCTTGGAAGGAAACAGCACCTGCCACCATTTCTCACCTTTTTGCATCTGAAAGGCGAGCAGCACATTGTCCAATACGGTTAAGTCACCTATCAATCGCATATCCTGAAAAGTCCGGCTTATGCCTTTTGCATTACGCTCATACGGTTTCAGCTTGTCAATAGACTCATTATGTAAAAGAACATTTCCGCTATCCGCCTTCAAATACCCTGTGATAATATTATACAAGGTAGTCTTTCCGCTTCCATTCGTACCCATCAATACTATCGCCTTTCCTTTCTGTAACCTGAAGGAAACATCCCGAAGCACTTCTTTCTCTCCAAACGCTTTGACGATATGTTGAATTTCTAACGACAAATAACATTTTAAATTAAGTGCAAATATAGGAAACCTTTAATTATATTTGCCAATATTTGTCTATCTATAAATAACGTAGATGATTTTTGGCAACAAACTAAGACAGTTACGGGAAGAAAAGGGCCTTGTACTTCGTAAAGTAGCTGCAAAACTCGACATTGACACTGCTACCTTATCCAAGATAGAATTGGGAGACCGGCAGGCACGGAGAGAACACCTGTCCATTCTGGCAGGGTTATACAACATCAGCTTGAAAGACCTTGAAAAGCTCTGGCTGGCAGACCAGGTGTATGCACTCGTACAGGATGAAGAACAAGCGTTAAATGCCTTGAAAGTAGCTGAAAAAGAAATCAAATATCATATAAAAAAGGAGCATTGAGCCAACAACGAAGAAAAGAACAGTTATCGACTTTAGTAGAAAAGTACAAAGCGTTTAAAGAATCAGGCAAATTAGACCTGACTTCTGAAGAGACTATACGTACTTGGCTCAACGACTTTCTTGGCATATTTGGCTGGGATGTACGAGATACGTCTCAGGTGTTACAAGAAAAAGTGCTTTCCAGGGTGGAAAAAGAAAGACTTCAAGAGATTGGCTCAACGAATACCCGACCAGACTATACATTGAAAATTGCCAAACAGAAGTTAACTTTCTTAGATGCAAAGGACATTAGCGTTGATCTGTTAACAGATGCTTCCGCAGCTTTTCAAATAAAATCTTATGGCTGGTCAATTTTATCACCCTGTGCATTCATATCTAATTTTGAACAATTCGCAATCTATGATTGTGGTTATATACCTCAACAAGATCAATCGGCTGCATTTGGCAGGATATTTTTTACCGTTGATGAATATATTGAGAATTTTGAAATACTGGATAGCCATCTCTATAAGGAAAATGTGTATAATGGCCGTCTCAACGAGTTATATAGTAGTTCCAAAGTTGAAGGAGCAGAAAATATAACTCCTGATTTCGCTTTTGCTCAATTCTTATCTGATTTCAGACTTCATTTAGCTACAGATATATTTCATAATAATCGGGAAGCCATTCAAAATAACACTTCCTTATTGAGTTATGTAGTTCAGGTTATTATTAATCGAATCTTATTCATAAAGGTTTGTGAAGCAAGGAAGTTAGAAGAAGATGGATTATTGCTTTCATTTCAAGAACAAGGTTTTTGGGAAGCATTCAAAGGATCGTCTTACTTGGAATTTTATAACCATTATGATGGTCCACTATTTGACAGAATTGATTCAGTTCATAGCCTGAATATCAACAATGAA
>CBDCVQ010000009.1:0-604210 GCA_965223165.1 Saprospiraceae bacterium
GAGTCTGGTGGTGCATACGGATTGGGGCTACGACGAGATGTCTGTCAAAGTGGACGGTGATCATATCGAAGCGGCCATCGCCGACGTCCAACGAATATGGACCTCACTGGTCCCGGACTGGCCCTTCCAGTACACCTTTCTAGACGAGCATTTTGCCGAGCTCTATGTGTCTGACCGTCAAATGAAATCGGTCGTCAGCATCATGGCCATACTCGCCATCTTCATCGCCTGCATGGGACTCTTTGGCCTGGCGGCCACCACGGTCGAGCGCAAGGTCAAAGAGATCGGCATCCGAAAGGTGCTGGGCGCCTCTGTCGGCCAGATCATGGTGCACCTGTCCAAGAACTTTGCTTTCATGGTGGTCCTGTCGTTTTTACTCTTCAGTCCCATCACCTTTCTGCTCATGAAGCAGTGGCTCAATAACTTCGCTGACCGGATAGCGATCAGTCCGCTACTTTTCCTGGCTGGATTCGTAGCGGCTTTTGTCATTGCTCTGTTGACCATCAGTTATCACACGTTAAGATCCGCACGACTCAGCCCGGTCCATTCGCTTCGGGACGATTGAGGTTTTGGGGACCGCCCTGATGCAGGGACTGTATTGTTTTTTCCGCATCTTTAGCTCCTAACTTGAACCGATGCATGTCTAAGTCATTCATCGTCTCAGTGGGGGACGACAATTATTCACTCGATGCGGCAGACGCACTGGCCGTGGATCTCCACCCCAATGATCCGGAGAACTTTCATCTCATATATAAAGGACGCTCACACACGGTCGTGCTGGAGCAAGTCGAGCTCGGGAGCAAATCGGTCCTATTACGCGTGGATGGCAAACGCTATCTGGCAAAGATCGAGGATGATCGAGATCAGCTTATCCGTGCCATGGGATTGAACCGAAGCAACGCGGCCCCGGTCAACGATGTCGTTGCGCCCATGCCTGGCCTTGTCTTGGATGTGTTGGTGAGACCCACACAAGAGGTCACGGAGGGGGATGGACTGCTGATCTTGGAGGCGATGAAGATGGAAAACATGCTGCGAGCGCCTGCCACTGGCGCAATTAATTCGATTCGGGTCCAAGTGGGTGATGCCGTCGAGAAGGGACAGGTACTCATCGAAATGGCATAGAGCAACATAGAGCATTGTCAAAAACTATCTAGCTGTGAAGAAGATTTTGGTGGCCAACCGAGGTGAGATCGCCTGCAGGATCTTGCGAACAATCCGGCACATGGGCCTACTATCTGTGGCCGTGTACTCCGAGCCCGACCGCGCTGCTCCGCACGTCCAACAAGCCGATGAGGCGATCGCCATCGGTCCAGCGGCCGCGGCCGAATCCTATCTGAACCAAAAAAAAATACTGGACGCGGCCCGGGAGAGCGGCGCAGATGCGATCCACCCAGGCTACGGGTTCCTCAGTGAAAACCCCGGCTTCGCCAACCTGGTCGAAGACGCCGGCCTCATCTTTATTGGTCCCACTAGCGCCAGCATGGAAATCATGGGCAGCAAGCTGGCGGCAAAAAAGGCCGTAAAGTCCTATGACATCCCGCTGGTGCCTGGTCATGATCAGGCCATCGCCGACGTAAACGAAGCCAGTGCAGTGGCCGGACAAATAGGCTATCCCATTTTGATCAAGGCATCGGCCGGAGGTGGCGGCAAGGGCATGCGTATCGTGCATCACCCGGATGCCCTGGCATCAGAGTTTGATCGTGCGCAGAGCGAGGCACTCTCCGCATTTGGTGACGGTGCTGTCTTTGTCGAGCGCTACATCGCGGCTCCCCGTCATATCGAAATACAGGTACTCGCTGACAAGTTTGGCAAGACACTGCATCTTTTTGAACGGGAGTGCAGCATACAACGGAGACACCAAAAAGTGATCGAGGAGGCACCTTCCGTGGTGCTCACTCCCAAGCTGCGTGCCCAAATGGGTGCGGCCGCGGTGAGGGTGGCCCAGGCCTGCGACTATCACGGCGCCGGCACGGTGGAGTTTTTGCTCGACGAGCAGGGGCAGTTCTTCTTCCTGGAGATGAACACACGCCTCCAAGTGGAGCACCCAGTCACGGAGTTGATCACCGGCCTTGACCTGGTCGAACAGCAGATCCGGATTGCCCGCGGCGAACACCTTGCCCTCAACCAAGAAGATATCCACCTCAATGGTCATGCAATCGAGCTACGGGTGTATGCCGAAGATCCCTACAACAACTTTCTGCCCAGCACCGGTCGACTGGTCAAGTACCAACCTCCGGCTGGGCCAGGAGTCCGGGTGGATGACGGCTATGCCGAGGGCATGGATATACCCATCCACTATGATCCCCTGATCGCCAAGTTGATCGCCTGTGGGACCGATCGGCGCCAGGCCGTGCAGCGTTTGATCCAGGCCATCGACGACTATCAGATTGAGGGACCGGCCACCACACTCCCTTTTGGCACCTTTGTCTTGGGTCACGGAGCCTTTCTGGCGGGCGACATAGACACCCATTTCGTCGAAAAACACTTCACGCCCGAAGCTATATTGCAGCTCCGCACCGGTGAGGCGGAGTTGGCCGCCAAGCTTGCACTCCGGTTCTTGCTGGACAAGCAGCGGCTGTTGACGACGGTCCAACCTTCGTCCAACCAGTGGAAGTCCGCGCGTAGATAATTCGATGCACATTGTTATGGCCCAGGGAGTATTCACCAACGAATCATTTAGCCAAGAGGATTTTGGCTCCACCTCGCTGCCGCTGGCAAAATATGATGAATGTGTTTTTGACAATTGCCAGTTTGTCCAAGCGAATCTGTCTGAGATCAACTTTGTGGATTGCACCTTTCGAGACTGCCAATGGGGACCTACCCACGTGGATGGAACCCATCTAAAGAATGTGGAATTTTCCCACTGCAAGATACTCGGTGTAGACTTTGGCAAATGCAATCCCATGCTATTCTCTGTGACTTTTCGCGACTGCCAGTTAGACTATTCGTCTTTCAGGTCCTTGAAGTTGAGAGGGACTGATTTCGCGCATTGCCGGATGCAAGAGGTGGACTTTTCAGAAGCTGACCTCACCGGAGCGACGTTTGATCACACAGACCTCCACCGCGCCATATTTTCCCATACGGTGCTGGAGGAAGCTGATTTTAGTACGGCATATCACTATAGCATCGACCCCGAATCCAACTTTCTGCGGAAAGCCAAGTTTTCCCACGTAGGATTGGCAGGTCTGCTAGGTAAATACGGAATTATCATCGAGGATTGACCCCCTTGGACGCCAGCCCAAATAAGCAAGTAGCATGAAAAAGGAAAAGGAAATACTGCGCAAGAAAACGTTAGCGGCAAAACTGGGTGGAGGCCAGGAACGCATTGATAAACAGCATGCCAAGGGCAAACTGACCGCCCGAGAGCGTGTGGACTATCTATTGGACCCCGGATCATTTGAGGAGATCGGCATTCTGGTGACCCATCGCACCAGCGATTTTGGCATGGACCAGGAAATCTACTACGGCGATGGCGTGATCACGGGCTACGGCACGATTGAGGGCAGGCTCGTCTATTTGTTTGCACAGGATTTTACCGTGTTCGGCGGTAGCCTTTCGGAGACCCACGCAGAGAAAATCTGTAAGATCATGGATCTGGCCATGAAGACGGGGGCACCGCTCATTGGTCTGAATGACAGTGGTGGTGCTCGAATCCAAGAGGGCGTACGATCCCTCGGCGGCTATGCCGATATCTTCTATCGCAATGTGATGGCTTCGGGCGTCATCCCGCAGATTTCTGCCATCATGGGTCCTTGTGCCGGAGGAGCAGTGTATTCGCCGGCCATCACCGACTTCACCATTATGGTGGAGGGGACGAGCTATATGTTTGTCACCGGGCCCAATGTGGTCAAGACGGTCACCAATGAAGAAGTGACTTCCGAGCAGTTGGGCGGGGCCCAAACACATGCCACCAAGTCCGGTGTCACCCACTTGACGGCACCCAACGATATCGCGTGCCTGGAATCCATCCGTCAGCTCTTGTCCTATCTACCTCAAAACTGCGAGGAGGACACACCCAAGGGTGCTTACACCCTGCAAGAAGAGTATCGCGACGAGCTCGAAGGCCTGATACCGGACAATATCAACCAGCCGTATGATATGCGTGCCATCATACGTGGGATCGTAGACTCCGAGTCGTTTATGGAAATCCATCCGGATTATGCCGAGAATATTGTCGTGGGTTTTGCCTTCCTGGCCGGCCGCAGCATTGGCATTGTGGCCAATCAGCCCATGAGTCTGGCCGGCTGCCTGGATGTGAATGGATCCAAAAAGGCCGCCCGCTTCACCCGCTTTTGTGATTGCTTTAATATACCGCTCCTCGTCCTTGTGGATGTGCCTGGATTCCTGCCTGGTACCGATCAGGAGTGGAACGGTATCATCACAAATGGCGCCAAGCTGCTCTATGCCCTCAGCGAGGCTACCGTACCACGAGTCTCCCTGATCACGCGCAAAGCCTACGGGGGTGCCTACGACGTGATGAACTCAAAGCATATTGGGGCCGATCTCAATTTCGCCTACCCCACGGCGGAGATTGCAGTTATGGGAGCCAAGGGTGCCAGTGAAATAATTTTTAGAAAGGAAATCAAAGCCGCCGATGACCCGGAGGCCAAACTCGCAGAAAAGGAAGCTGACTACGCTGAAAAATTTGCGAATCCCTATCGCGCTGCGCAACGGGGATTCATCGACGAAGTGATCCTACCTCGGGAGACCCGCCGCAAGCTCATCAAGGCCTTTGCCATGTTGGAGAGCAAAGTGGCCAAGATTCCGCAGAAAAAACATGGAAACATACCCCTCTAGGTGACAAATGTGGGTAGAGTCCTCCCGGGTGGTGTACTGGCACTCGGTGACTACTCCCCACCAACAGCTCAACAACCCCACCTCTCCACCGGTGCACACCGCTAATAGCCTGATGGATCCTCTCCCGTGGGCTCAACCGGGCCCGATGCCAACCCCAATTGCACCTTGGCTGCCTCAAGCATAGCGATCGTCGCAGTGGCACCGACTCGAGTCACGCCTAAAGCGCGGACGGCCAGCAGGTCGTCCAGTGTACGAACACCACCCGCAGCCTTCACCTGTACCTGGTCCGCCGAATGCGCCCGCATCAGTTTCAGATCATCGTGCGTAGCTCCCTGATAGGTGTACTTTCCATCTTGGCCTTTGACAAAACCGTAGCCGGTGGAGGTCTTGACGAAGTCGACCCCCTCCTCGCTGCAGATCTCGCATAGTTTGATCTTGTACTTGTCCTCTGGCAAGAAGTCATTTTCAAAAATGACCTTCAGGATGGCTCCTCGGTCATGACAGGCTCGACAGATAGCACCAATCTCCTGCTGGACATAAGACCAGTCTTCTTGTAAAACGCGACCAATATTCACTACCATATCAATTTCGACGGCTCCGTCATCACAAGCCCGGATTGTCTCAGCGACTTTGATCTCGGTCGAGGAGTTGCCGTGGGGAAAGCCAATGACAGTGCCAACCAGTACGTCAGAACCCTTTAATTCCTCCACAGCCAAGGGGATGGCATAAGGCTTAATGCACACGGATGCCACATCATAGCGACGGGCAACGGCACATCCCTCACGCAAGTCTTGATCGGTCATCGTGGGATGCAGTAGCGAATGGTCGATCATTTTAGCCAGCGTACTCAGTTCGTAGGTCATATTTTTGTTATTGGTGATCGGTGCCCTTTAGATCTTTAGAGCCATAGGTCGTCAAAAGTAATCGATAATTGTATACGAGATGACAAAGGTCAATCGAATTCTGGAAACCGCCCTTTACGTGGATGATATGACGGCCAACGTGGCCTTCTATCAGCAATTATTCGGATGCACCCCCCTGCTTACCGGAGCGCGTTTGACTGCCCTGGACGCCGGTGGCGGAACGGTGCTATTGCTTTTTCAAAAGGGAGAAACGGCTCAGGGGCTTTCCTTTGAAGGGGGATCTATTCCGCCGCACGAAGGGGGCGGTGCATCACACGTGGCTTTTGCGATCACCGTGGATAGCTATGAGCCCTGGAAGAGCAAGCTGCAGGAAGCAGGCGTGCCTATCGAAAGTGAAGTACGTTGGTCCAGGGGAGGCAAAAGCATGTACGTCCGCGATCCGGAAGGACACTCCGTGGAACTGGCCACCCCTGGGGTATGGGCCATCTACTGAGCATGCCGATCTACGCATGCGACACTCATCCGAGTTTTGGGGGCACTCCCGATGGACTGACTCCTTACCGGCTAAATGGCATCCCCACTGTCTAGGCGTATGGGCAATTGTCTGATACGCTTGCCTGTGGCCTGATAGATCGCATTGCATAAGGCCGGAATGTAGGGCGGAACCGGAGGCTCACCCACTCCCGTCGGTTTCTCCGTGCTCTCGACTATGTGTACCTCTGTATCATAGGGTGCATCAGTGATCCGAGCCAATTCATAGTCATCAAAGTTACTTTGCTGAACAGCACCGTCGAGGACACTGATATGTCCCTTCAAGGCCATGCTGGTAGCGAAGGCTGCCCCTCCCTCAAATTGCGCCTTGATCCGCTCCGGATTGACCGGCACTCCGCAGTCGACGGCATAATGAACCATCGGAATCTGTATTTGACCACCGTCATCTACCTGCACTTCGACCACACAGGCGACATAGGTCAGAAAACTGCGATGGGCAGCGAATCCCATACCTGAACCGGCAGGCAAGGCCTTACCCCAACCGGAGCGATCTCTGGCTGTCTCGATGACTCGCCTGAAGCGTCCGGTATCCCAGGGAAATTTGTCAAGGGGCTCGTTGTAGTTCCAATACTCGGAGGACAAGGCAGGAAAGTCGATCTGCCTGTCTTCCCCTAACAAATCGATGATGTTTGCGATGGGATCCAATCCTCGAGCCTCGGCTACCTCATCCAGCGTGCATCCCACAGCAAAGGCATGATTGATGTTGGCCACCGAGCGCAGCCAGCCGATTCGGATCTTGGCGGGGGCCTCCAAGGTCTCACAGCATACGTGATTGATACGGTAGGGCATGTCTATAAGTCCCATGCTAATTTCAAAGGTCGCCGGCTGTCGAGCATCAGCCACGGCCGTGCCAGCAATCGGTGGAAAACTGGAACGATGTAGCCAAGCTTGCACTTCGCCATCATTGCTCAGTCCCACCTCCAGGTGCTGGGCACAGGCAAAGTGATAGAAGTCATGCTGCAGATCGTCTTCGCGCGTCCACATGAGCTTGATGGGGGTGCCGTGTTGCTTCGAGATCAGGGCTGCCTCTACGACAAAATCCGGCTTGGACTTCCGGCCAAAGGCACCCCCTAGCAGTGATACCTGCACCGTGACATTTGCCGGGTCGATCTCCAACGCTTGGGCGACCGCTCGACGGGTCCACTGGGGATCTTGTACGGGAGCCCAGACCCGGCAGCTTTCGCCCTGCACATCCACGACCGCACAAGGCGGCTCCATCGGTGCATGGGCGTAGTGGGGTACTTGATAGCTATTCCGGATGACCTTGTCTGCTCGTCGAAGGGCCGCATGAATATTGCCCTCTTCCCTCCTGACCTGGCCATTTCGTCGCACATTTCTCGCCATCCGATCCGTATAGCGGGCCGAGTCGTAGTCGGCATTCATCCCTGGACTCCAGTCTACTTTCAGTGCCTCGCGCGCCTTAATCGCCGCCCAGGTATTCTCGGCCACGATCGCCACGCCGCCCACCGCCCGGTCATAGTTGGTGGGAAATCCGGAGGGTTTCATCTGAAAGATTTCTCGGACACCCGTTATGTCTTTCGCTGCGCTGTCGTCTAGGTTTGTAATGCCGGCACCTGCCTCGGGATTGCGAACCACCATCGCGATTTTGGCGTTGGGCCAATCGTGGTCCAGACCAAATTTGGCCTTGCCCGTCACGATGTCTTCCAGGTCATAAATCGAGGTCTTCTTGGTGATATAATTGAAGTCTTCGGGAGACTTCAAGGTGACCTCGCTCTCATCCGGCACCGGCTGGTCTACTGCGCGCTCCGCCAAATAACCAAACCCAAAAGACTTACCAGAGGTGTGGACCACTTTGTGGTTCTGCGCTTTGCATTCGGAGGGATCTACCTGCCACTCGGCAGCGGCGGTGCGCTCAAGCATCAACCGCACCGTAGCAGCCACCTTACGCAGTGGCTCATAAAACATCCGAACACTGTACGAGCCGTCCGTATTTTGATCACCATATTTCTCATCACCCACAGCTTGCTCCAATCTGACCTGCGACCAATCCGCCTCTAGCTCATCTGCCATCACCATCGGCAATGTACTGCGAATGCCCGTGCCCATCTCCGATCGATGGGTCACAATGGTCACCTCTCCCAAGCCGTTGATATCAATCCAGATGTTGGGATTGAAGACGGCACTTGGGTCACCGGTCAAGAACCTGCCGGCGTCCGTGCAACTGAACTGGGTGCCAAGCATAAGTCCGGATGCTGCTAATAAGCCTGATCTGAGAAACTCACGCCGGTCAGCTCTAAATACCTGATCCGTTGAATTTTGTGTCTTTTTCATCCTGCTAGTTCTTCTGATGCCCGCCGGATCACCCGGCGAATTCTGACATACGTACCACATCGACAAATGTTGCCATTCATGGCATTTTCCACCTGTTCGTCGGTGGGGCGGGGATGCTGTGCCAAGAGCGCCGCCGCCGACATGATTTGGCCACTCTGGCAAAAGCCACATTGTGGGACGTCCTCCGCCATCCAAGCTTTCTGTACCACATGGAGATTCGGGCCGGCCAGCCCTTCGATCGTGGTGACGGCCTTGCCGGCCGCGGCAGATACCGGCATGCTGCAAGACCGTACCGGCGTCCCATTCACGTGCACCGTACAGGCTCCGCAGAGTGCTTTCCCGCACCCATACTTGGTACCGTACAACTGCAAGCTGTCTCTCAACACCCAGAGAAGGGGCGTGTCCTGATCGACGTCAACTTGTCGAGTTTCCCCGTTGATTTCCAGCGTAAACTGCGCCATGGCTACCTCTACTTTTGTTGATTAAAACTCTCGCAAGCGGGTGTCATCCTAAGATAAGAAAGATATGGTGCCCCTGGAGTGTGTTCACGCCCAACCAAGCAGAGCCCACGGTAAAGAGCGTCTGCAGCATGATACAAGCCGCAGAGTTTTGCTGCCCAGCACTGTTTTTCATGTATCACGATCGTTCGTATATTAAACCACCCGATGACTGTCAAAGTACTGTTCAGTTGCCTCCCTCCCCGAACGCTGTTGATGGTCGTCCTATGCCTATGCATCAGGTACGGCCGCAGCCAGGGCATCCTGACGGAGCCGGTCAGCGGGACATTCAACGACATTACCATCGTCGAATTTCTTGAGATCCTCGAAAACCGACACGGTGCCAAATTCATCTACCAGCCCACTAAGATTCCCTATTATCAACAGTCCTTCACCTTTGACCAAGAGCCCCTGTATCGCGCACTCGCAAGATTCTTGGAAGGCAGCAAACTAGACGTCATCAAGTATCAGGATGTCATCGTGCTGGCCGATAAAAATGTCATCACGCGAGATCAAATTGAGCGACTCCTGGACAAGTGGGAAAGTGGCGAATATCAAAAACCCATTTCAGAGGATCCGGAAGTGCTAGAACTAACCTTCGGCGACTCGATCGCTAGGCAGACCGGCCATGTCCGCCTGACCGGGAGGGTGGTGGACAAGTATAGTCAATCGCCGATCATCGGTGCCATTATTCAGAATCTGCAGAGTGGGCAGGGTACGACGACCGACGAAGATGGGCGCTACGAACTGGAAGCAGCCTCAGGTGTAGCACGGTACCTTGTGAGTTATCTGGGCTATCAACCCATTGACCTGACTTTAGGGTGGTACGCGGATGGGGAATACGACTTTAAGATGTCTGTCCGGGCCCTCAACCTCAGTGAAGTGGTCGTCGAGGCCAGTGCCCTGCAGAACAAGGTCGAGGAGGCGCAAATCGGGGTGGAAGCCCTCAACGTCAAGGATATACGGGAGCTGCCATCCTTTCTAGGCGAAGCTGACGTGATGAAAAGCATTGAAAATCTGCCCGGGGTCAGTGCTGTGGGTGAAGCCAGTTCCGGCTTTAATGTACGAGGAGGGAATATTGATCAAAACCTGGTGATGCTGGACGATGCCATGCTGTTTAATGCCAGCCACGCTCTGGGGTTCTTCTCCATCTTCAACGCCGGTGCCGTACGCAATGTGTCCCTCTACAAGGGCAATATCCCGGCCCAATACGGGGGGCGATTGTCCTCCGTCTTACAGGTTGAACTAAAGGATGGCAACGATAAGAAATGGCAAGGCCAGGGCGGTGTGGGTGTGGCCAGTGCTCGATTGGTGATGGATGGACCACTCTCTGAAAAGACCGGAGCGGTCATCGGACTGCGAAGTTCCTACGCAAACTGGCTGTTGCGGCGTGTGAAGAAATCAAACGTCCAAAACAGCCGGGTCTATTTTGGGGATGCGCTCATCAAACTGACACAGCGACTATCGGATGAACACACACTCACCGCCTCCGGATATCTCAGTTATGACTACTTCCGGTTTGCTCGCGAATTTGGCTACCATTGGTCCACGAGTTTGGCAAACCTGCGCTGGCGTTATCTGATCAGTAATCAGATGTCCCTCTCCGCCAGCCTAGTGGCCGGCTATTATGACAGCAACCAATTTGTACCGGAGGGAGACGGGGCTTTTGACCTTTTCAACGGCATTTCTTATCTGAAAGGCAAAAGCAATCTGAGCTACCAAAATGACCGTCATTTTTTCAATGTGGGGATCGAGGCCATACGATTGAAGATGGACCCAGAGCGAATTGAGCCCTTCAATCAGTCTTCCTCTGTGCGTCCGGACGAGGTAGCCAAAGACCAAGGCATTGAGTGGGGCCTATACGCGAATGATGAGTTCAGGATTTCGCCACATCTGTTGGCATCCGTGGGATTGCGGTTGTCGAACTACATTTCGCAAGGACCCGGCGAAATACGCACCTATGATCCGGACCTCCCCCTTGGCCCCGCATCTATCCTAAGGACCGAGCGCGTGGGAAACCGGGAAAAGATCGTGTCATATCAGGGGCTTGAGCCACGCCTTTCGTTCAACTGGCTCTGGGATTCTCAGCAATCCTTCAAGTTTTCCTACAACCATTTGTATCAGTACATACATCTGATCAGCAATACGGCAAGCCCGACGCCGGTAGATATTTGGCAGCTGGCCAATGTGTACCTGGAGCCACAGAAATCACACAACTACTCGGCCGGCTACTTCCGCGATGCAGGTAACGAGTGGGCATGGTCGCTGGAGGGTTTCTACAAGTCGATCAACGGTATGCCCCAGTTCAGAGATCTCGCCAGACTCCTGGTCAATGCGCAATTGGAGACCGAAGTTCTTGGTGGCAAGGGCCGTGCCTATGGCTTCGAGCTGGCAGTTGAGAAAAAGTCAGGCAACTGGCGCGGCACCGTTGCCTACACCTATAGTCGAAGCGAGGCAAAGACCACAGGCACCTTTGCTGAGGATATCATCAATGGCAACAATTGGTACCCTTCTCACTTTGATCAGCCACACCAGTTCAGCCTTGCATTGAAGCATTGGATGGATCCTATTCAACAGGTCATTTTTGCATTCACTTTCAGATCCGGACGACCCATCACCGTGCCCGTAGCTAATTACGAAGTGCAAGACATTTTGGTCACGCACTATTCCGAAAGGAATCAATTTCGTGTGCCGGCCTACCATCGTCTGGACTTTGGCTACTCTATCGACAGGAGGCAGGCAAAAATGCGGGGCTTTCGCAGCAGATTGACCCTCTCGGTATATAACCTCTACGGACGAAGGAATATATATTCGATCTACTTTCGCAATGACAGCAGAGGCATCCAGCGTGCTTATAAGCTTGCCATTCTTGGTTCCGTCTTTCCATCACTCACCTGGAATTTCACATTTTGAAGGGCCTCCTACTGACCATCGCCGGCTGCTTAATCATCGCTTGCGTTGAACAAATAGACTTCGTTGCGCCGGAGGAGATCGGCGTTCTGGTCGTGGATGGTGAAATCTCCACGCTAGCCGACTCTAATCTTATTCGGCTCATACGAACAGATCGGCTAGGTAGGAGGATATATCCACCGGAGGAGGGGGCTAGAGTAATTGTGCATGATGACATAGGCGGGGCGGAGGTCTGCCTCGAAACCGAACCGGGCCTATACGTGCATCGTGCACAGAGCGTAACTGTTGCCGTGGGCCGAAGCTACTACATAGAAATTGAGACCTCCGACAAACGCAAATATCAGTCGAGCTCAGAGAGCGTAATGCTTTCACCCACCATCGACGAGCTCACCTTTGAGCCAGTCATCGAAGAAGATCTTGTGGACGAAATCAACTTGCAGCAGAAGCGCTTCTTCAACTTGAATGTGAAGACGACCCTGCCTAACAACAGCGAAGTCTATCTAATGTGGGAAGTGGATCATGCATTTCTCGTCAGCGAACTGCTCTGCCATCCCTGGGGACAGCCCAAACATTGCTATATAACGCGTGAGATCAACGACAATCTGGTGCTACTACTGGACGGTAGCCAGCTAAGGCAGGGAGCTACTATCAGCAGACAAGTTGTCCACCAGGAAATTGACTTCGCCTTTGGTCAGGCCGCCGCCTTCTACGTTACTCAGAAAGCATTGACCAAGGAAGCCTTTGCGTATTGGGCTGACATCGCCGACCTAGTCAACAATGTTGGGTCTATCTTTGACGCGCCCCCCAGTGCGATACCGGGCAATTTGAAATCCATTTCTGATCCCAACGAGAGGGTCTTGGGATATTTCAGGGCCGTCGATGCAAAAAGTAAGCTTGCCCTTGTCAGTAGAGGACAACTGGGTGAAAAGTTTATCCAAAATCCGCTATGTGGTCTGCCTGGTTTGGCACCCCCACAACCCGATCCGGCCTGCTGTAACTGTCTCCGAATTCCCAATAGCACTATCAAGAAGCCACACTACTGGCCCTAGTAGCGTTTCGCATTAGATATGTTGAATAATTCTAATAGGATTTTGTTCGCAGACGAGGCGCGAAACACAGACATAGCCGTAGCTATGGCGAGGCTTTGCAACGAAGTATGCGGACTAAAGACATTAGAATTAACCACAATATTTAATGCGAAACTCTACTAGTCTAGTAGAGTTTCGCATCAGATTTGTTGAATAATTCTAATAGGATTTTGTTCGCAGACGAGGCATGACCGAGCGATCTCGAAGCGTCGAGCATGACAATGCGAGAGGTGAGCGAACCGCGAAAGCGGGTGGGTGGCTAACCGTAGCTATGGCGAGGCTTTGCAACGAAGTATGCGGACCAAAGACATTAGCATTAACCACAATATTTAATGCGAAACTCTACTACTCTAGTTGTCCACAAATCCCTCATCCCAGGTCCGGTTGGGATCGTGATTGCGTAGGTCCACACCAAAATCCAAAGCCCCTTTCATGGCCATGAGGACGGAGATCCAACCTGCGGACGTCTCCAGATAGTCTTCTTCGGAAACTCCACGATGTGTCAACAGCAGATCCGTTCCGCCGGCACCATCTGGGCATAGCGAGAAGGTGGCTCGACCACCAAAGTACATGACCTCGTAGCAGTGGTTGTGCTCCCGTCGCAAGATCGGTCCGACATAGCGCATACCATTGGGAAAGGCGAAGAGTATCCCGTCCTCTGCCTCCTCTGCTTGCTCTGCCCAGAAGCTCTCACGTCCTGCCGCACTGTCCAGCGTCGCGTATACCCTTTCGGGCGGACTGACCAGGTGCAATTTCCACTCAATATCTTTCATACAGTAGCCTTTATTGCAAACATAATGACACCAAGGATCGTTAATCAAGGAAATCGCCAGGCTAGTGAAATTTCTCCGCATTTTGACCAAAGGAGACCACGATCTCCCGTCCACAGACCGACATTGGAGCTTTCGACTATTAGCATTGGCGCTCTGCCTGCTCGCTGCCTCCTGCGACAAGGACGATGGCACTCCTCGAATGCTGGACCAGGCGACCTGCGAGGAAGCGACGTCAGATCTTTATTTTCTACCCTATCCCATTGGGCAGGCCTACACCCTCACCCAGGGTAACTGCGGATCCGAACATATGGATGCGGAGAGGTATGCCTTTGACTTTGCCATGCCGATCGGTACGATCGTCACCGCAGCCCGGTCGGGTGTAGTGAATCTGGTCGAAGAGGGCTATGCCGACGATGACCATGAATTTGACCATGTCAACCAGGTGGTGATCGAGCACGATGACGGTTCCTTTGGCCGCTATCGGCATCTTGCCAACAAGGGCGTACTGGTGGAGGAAGCCCAATTCATCCAACGAGGGGATACGATTGCGCTTAGCGGAAACACCGGTTTTTCGCAAAGTCCACATTTGCACTTTGATGTCATCAAGTGCTTCGCCACATGCGCTGACTTTCAGACCGTCCCCATCGGCTTTCTCAACGCGGAGCCGCCCGTCGAGCAGGACCAGGTGTCCTATCTGGCCAAGGACTTTTAGTAGCAGTCAAGGTGACTGCATCAGGCGCGGGTCAGCGATAGTCCATGATTGATGGGGCAGCCGCGTCAGGGATAATGTGTGCATACCTCCTGGATTCCTAAGATTTCACTATAGGATCCGCCACCTCAAAATCCGTCGACTGGGCTCAATTTTGCCCCAATGCAAATAGGTAGAAGACGTGAAACTGGTTAACTTAAGGCATCCGTAGCTATGAAACGAACCAAATGACCTTCTCGTCTTCTCCCAAGGGTACCAAGGCGACCTGCGGCCGGACAAATAGGTATGTCTGGCCTTTGATCGTGGTGCTGGTCTATGCGTTGACCCAGTGTCGACCGCCCTTGCCCTCAGGCGATGCTGACAACGGTGGTTTAATCTTGCCGGGTGGATTTGAGGCACTCGTCGTGGCAAAGGAATTGGGCCGTGCCCGACATTTGGCCGTGAACACCAATGGCGACATCTACGTCAAGCTGCGCTATCCGGACGAGGATGGGGAAAATGTCGCTCTCCGGGACACCGACAACGACGGCCGGGCCGACATCATCAAACGTTTTGGCGTCTACGACAAGGATGGTACCTACGGTACGGCCATGCGCATCTATGACGGGTACCTCTACTTCAGCACCGCTGGCCGAGTGATCCGACATAAACTGAAGAGGGGTCAACTGGTACCCGACAGCGAGCCCGAGGTCATGCTTGTGGATGACTATAAGAATGCGGAATTTGGCTATGAGCACATCGCCAAACCCATCACCTTTGATGACCAAGGCCATATGTTTGTACCCTTTGGTGCGCCGGGGGATGTCTGCCAAGAGGATAATCGCAAGCCGGGCTCACCCGGTCTGATGCCCTGCCCCGAGTTAGAGTGGCATGGTGGCTTGTGGCAGTTTGACGCACACCGCCCCGGACAGACCCAGCAGGATGGTTATCGCTATGCGACCGGGATACGCAGTATTGTGGGTATGACCTGGAACCCAGCCAACCGGACGATCTATGCCCTGCAGCACGGCAGGGACAACCTGCACAGCATGTGGCCGCATCTCTACAGCCGCTGGGAGAGCGCCATGCTACCCTCCGAAGAGTTTTTTATGATCGAGGAGGGAACGGACGCGGGTTGGCCCTACTACTACTATGATCAGATCCAGGGCAAAAAATTACTAAATCCGGAGTACGGCGGTGATAAGCAGAAGCAAGGAGATGCACTAGACTACGAGCAACCCATCATCGGATTTCCCGGCCATTGGGCTCCCAATGACATCCTGTTTTACCAGGGAGATCAATTTCCGGAGCGATATCGCGGCGGAGCCTTCATTGCTTTCCATGGATCCACCATTCGCAATCCTTATCCCCAAGCCGGCTACTTCGTAGCCTTCGTTCCTTTCGAAGGCGGGCAGAAATCCGGGGATTGGGAGGTGTTTGCCAATGGTTTTGCTCAGTTGGACACCATCTTCAACACGAGCGACGCCAAGCATCGGCCGGTGGGTCTTGCGGAGGGACCGGATGGATCCCTCTATATCAGTGACAGTCAGGTGGGTACGATTTGGCGCATTGTATTCAAGGGCGATCGAGAGGCATTTGGGGATGCCCAACTTGCCCACATGGAAGAGCAAAAGATGACTCCCAATGTGAAGACTCCGGATGAAGTGGAGGATGACTTGAGCAAAGGAAGGGAGATATCGGGCTCAAGGGTCTATGAGACGTACTGTCGAGCATGCCATGCCCGAAATGGCAAGGGGGATGGCACACGCTTTCCTCCGATTGACAGCTCAGAATGGGTCATGGGAGATAAAGAGACCCTGATTCGAATCGTTTTGGAAGGCCTGGAGGGACCCATCACCGTGCGGGGAGAACAGTTTCTGGGTACCATGCCAGCCATGCCCTATCTCACCGATCAAGAAGTAGCTGAAGTACTGACCTATATCCGTCAGAACTTCAACAATGAAGGGGACGCCGTCAGTGAGGGGGAAGTCTCCTACGTTCGATCCAAGCTCGATCCCGAGCAGATTTAGTACGCACTCTTCAACGGGACTGAGACCAAGGGCCATCCAGCTCTGCCTATGCACGCTACCTGCTCTTTCAGTACACCCTGATGCGGTGAGCATCACATACGTAAATGGCATACCTTTGCATAAAGCGGACCCTCTCCTCCAAGCAATTTAGGAGGCATGCCTCCGAGCATTCGCCACCCTGCAGGCATCTGCCCAACGCCTTAGAAATCATTTCACTAAATCTGCCAGCTATGAAAGTATCTGAAATGGCGAATCAAGCACAGGACAGCCCTGATCTCCACATCGTCTCCTCCGAACTCGACTACGCCGTGGCCAGGGAGCTCATCGAAGAATATGCCCAGTCCCTCGACTTCAGCTTGGAGTTTCAGAATATCGATGAAGAATTAAGCCATCTCCAACTGTACTATGGACCTCCCACAGGTATGCTCATATTGGTGAAGGCCGATGACAAGTTCGTCGGTTGCACCTGTGTCAGAAATCTGGGAGACTTTGTGGCAGAGATCAAGCGGATGTACGTAAAACCCACCTATCGTGGCCGGGGTCTGGGACGCAAGATGTTGGATCGTGCCATCGACGGTGCCAAACGAATGGGCTATCGATTCATTCGTTTGGATACGGTCCCGGATATGGAAAGCGCCATTCAACTCTACCTTTCGGCGGGCTTTTATGAGATCGAGGACTATCGGTACAATCCCATTGCCGGTGCTCGCTTTATGGAATACAAATTATGACCGAGACGTAGTCCTGTCGCCCGACCTACGAATGGAGGGAAAGCAGGTAGCCCTGCAGGTCCACCGAGCTATCCAAGCCAAACTTCTTGCGCAGCCGGTACCTAGCCTTCTTGATGCCCTCCAGTGAAATGCGGAGCGTGCTGGCAATGTCCTTGGAAGAGAGATTCATTTTGAGCAGGGCCACCAGACGCAGCTCACTCTTTGTCAAGTCTCCATGCGTCTGATTGAGCTTAATGAGAAAGTCCTGATGCACGCCGCTAAACTCCGATACAAACTGGTCCCAATCCTCGTCCGTCACCGCGTCATGTTGAATCATGCGGGCGATCTGTCGACTCTTACTACTGACTGCTCCGTCCGACGAGGACTTTAGGCCCGCGACCTCCCCTTCCAGTTCCTGCAAGAACTCATTCTTTCGGGCCAATTGGAGGACTCGCGCGGCCAACTCCTTTTTCTTGAATTCCAGTTCCTGCTGGATACGCAGCCGTTGCTGCGCCTCCAGTGCTCGCTCCTTAGCGCGGATCACCCTGTCTTTCCGGCGCTTCATGATCAGGGTGTAGACGATGGAGACGGCCAAGATCGCTAGCAGGGCCAAGCCAATCAACAGCCACCGCTGTCGAGCCTGCTCCAGACGGTTTTCACGCTCCAGATGCGTGATCTCCGCATCCTTCTTCTCCGTCTCATACATGAGATTAAGCTCCTCGATCTGCTGATCTTTGCTGAGGCTATACAGGCTATCTTTGATCTCAATGGCACTCCTCCAGTAATCCAGGGCGCGGCCCTCATCACCCAACCCCTCATAGATCATGGACAGCTCCTCATAGCTCTCCTGATTGGTCATCGGATCCGAATACTCCTCCAGATAATTGAAAGAGCTGGCCAGATGCCGCTGAGCGATCGCAGACTGACCCCGTTCGATAGCAATTCTGGCCTGCCAGCGCTGGATGCCTCCCAGCAGAAAGCGATCGTTGTTGCGATGGGCGATCGGCTCCGCCTGCTCCAACCAGTACTCCGCGGAGTCTAGCAGCCCGGCGGCAAAGTACATGCGACCGAGGTTCCAGTAGTTTTGCAAGATCACCCACTGCTGGTCGGTCTGCTCGGCCAGACGCAAACTCTCTCGATGCGCCTGTACCGACCGCTCGAAGTCGTCCAGATCTTCATACATCTTACCCAGGTTGTTCTTGGTTTGCGCGAGCGCCCGATCGTTGAAGTCAGCTTCAAAATATTCGCAGGCCTTGAGACTGTATTCGATGGCGAGCTCGGTCCTATCCATCATCGCATTGGTGATGCCAATGTTCTGTGCTACATATCCCAACCTCCGTCCAGCTTCCAACGCCTCAAAGATCCTCAACGATTTCAGTAGTGCCTCGACCGATAGATTGTAGTATCCCTTGGTACGATAGGCAAATCCTTGCGAGAGATACATGTCCGCCATAATACCCGAATCAGGATACATCGCCAGATACTCCTGACACTTTTCGAGGTATTGTAAAGACGTATCGGGCTGCTGCGATGCCTCTCCAATCTTTGCCAGGTTGCGATACACCGCAGCAATGCGCTGGGGCTCGCCTATCTCTTCAAGGTGATCAATC
Source organism: Saprospiraceae bacterium (assembly GCA_965223165.1). GTDB lineage: Bacteria > Bacteroidota > Bacteroidia > Chitinophagales > Saprospiraceae > JABDMH01. The sequence continues at coordinate 18,811 of CBDCVQ010000009.1, forward strand.
GAGGTGAGGAGGGTAATGCGAAAGCTATCGAGATCACCCATCGTGTAGTAGCAGTAAGCCATGTCCGAATAGCTATATCTGAGCAGGGTATCGTTGCCCAGATGTTGCGCGAGCCGGAAGGCTGTACGGGCATATTGTACCGCTGAGTCGGGGATCTGATTGATGAGGGCCCAAGTGAGATCTTGCATCAGGCGGACACGCTCGCTGGTATCGGTGGCGAGCGACAGCTGGCTTGTCAGGCTGTCAGTACGAGTCTGCGCCTGCGCAATTGGGGTCATCTGGACTGCCAAGACAGCCAGGATCAGCATTCTTTTCATTCCTCGGATCTGTGACAGGTAAGATAGAAAGCAATTTGTGTTTTGCCCAGGACCTTAACCCTTATCCGGCGAGAAGACCATCCCGTGACAAAGGCGGGATAAATAGCTGACCACGGCATTGGATTGCAACAGCCTCCGTCCCATCATCATCGTACGGCATTGACGGTCGCCATAGCAGCAGAGCATCGTTGTTGACGGTGCAAGCCTATTTGGTTAAATTAGGTAATCGTCTAATCTCACTATTCCACAAACACATGAATCGCAGAGAAATTCTACGACAGCTATCCGTTGCACCATTTATGGGAGCCGCCCTGGCAGAAACCGGTGCACAGTCAAAATCCATTCCTCCCAGAGCTGACAATATTTACCGTTCCATCGGTGTCGAACCCATCATCAACTGCCGGGGCACCTTTACCATCCTCGGAGGGTCGGTAGAGAGACCGGAGGTGATCGAGGCCATGGAAGCAGCCTCCGGATACTTTGTGCAGTACGATGAGCTGGCCTATGGGATCGGGGAAAGATTGGCCGCGTTGACGCAGACCGATTGGGGCATCATCACCTCGGGTTGCGCCGCGGGACTTAAGCACTTCACCGCTGCCTGCGTCACCGGCGGTGATCCGGAAAAACTGATCCGCATCCCGGACCTCACCGGCTTGCCCAAGACGCAAGTGATCATTCCACGCTATTCTCGCAATGCGTATGATCACGCCGTCCGCAACGTTGGGGTGGAAGTCCTTACGGTAGAGACACTGGACGATCTGAAGCGGTCCCTCAGCGATAAGACCGCCATGATTTACGTATTGGCGTGTAGACACTCGCAGCCGGGACAACCCTTCTCGCTGGAGCGAATCGCTGCTGCCGCTGACGATTGGGAGATACCCATCTTGCTTGATGCAGCAGCAGAAAATTTGACCATCCCGCCAGTACATCTGGCCCAGGGGGCGACGGTGGTCGCCTATAGTGGTGGAAAAGCTATCTGTGGGCCCCAATGCGCCGGACTATTGCTGGGCAAAAAGGACGTACTACTCTCCGCTTGGCAGGCTAGTTCGCCCCACCATGGACCCGGTCGGGATGACAAAGTGGGAAAGGAAGAAATGCTGGGCATGCTGGCGGCGGTGGAGGCATGGACGACTCGAGATCATGCCGCAGAGTGGCAGCGATGGCTGGATTGGCTGGCTCTCATTGCGACTCGGCTCGAGGCGATCCCAGGGATAAGCAGCGAGGTCAAAGACCCGGAGGGGCTATCCAATCACGCCCCTGTCCTACATATCCGATGGGACCCAGACAAACTCCACATCACCGGTGAAGAAGTAGCCGAAGAGGTGGCGCGCAACAAGACGCGGATCGCGATAGGAAGTCGTTCGAACGAAGAATATACCTCCATCAATATCACGCCCAATCAGATGCAGCCTGGCAATGCGGAGGCGGTGGCGGAGCGGTTATATGGCATTCTTGCCCAAGACCGACCCGCTATCGATGCCACCCTGAAAAAGCCGGCCGATGACTTGACCGGCCATTGGGATTTGGAAATCCGATTTCTGAGTAGTAAAAGTCAGCACCGATTATTCCTCCATCAACAGGGCAATTGGATCAAGGGCAAGCACCAGACCGATTTTGCCCTGCTTGAGCTGGTGGGCATGGTCGAGGACAAAGTGGTCAAGCTGCGGAGCAATTTTCGCAAGCCAGGGAATGCCGTCACCTACTTGTTTCATGGGGAGCTCTCCGCCGAGGGCATCCAAGGAAGCATTCATCTCGGCGAGTACCTCACCGCAGAATTCACGGGTACGAGCATAATCTACGGTCAGGAGAAGACCATCGTCACCATTCCTGGTGGTCCACCCCTCGCCACCTAAAATCAATCGATCCATGGACCAAATAAACCGCTATCCGAAGAGCTGTCTGAGGGTGCTATGCTGCATACTGCTCTGGAGTATACCCCTGCTTCTAGCCGCGCAGCGGGAAATCTTGCTCAAGGGAGGTCACGTACTTGACCCCAAGAACGGCATCAACCAGCAGATGGATGTACTCATCAGGGGTGATACCATTGCGGCGGTTGCCGCTCACCTTCCGACCGGCGGCATCACCCGGGTCGTAGACGTAGAAGGGCTCCACGTCGTGCCGGGACTGATCGACATGCATGTGCATGTATTTATGGGGCATTCACCTGGTGCGTACATAGCGGATGGAGCCACAAGTGTGATGCCTGATGGCTTTACCTTTCGGTCAGGAGTGACCACCGTCGTCGATGCAGGTTCGGCCGGATGGCGCAATTTCCGACAGTTCAAGAGACAAACGATCGATAAGGCCAAGACTCGAGTGCTGGCCTTTCTCAATATTATAGGCACGGGTATGACCGGTCGATTTGAGGAGCAGGATGTAAGCGACATGAATCCGCAGATGACAGCGCACATGATCAATCGACTCTTCCCGGACTTGATAGTCGGTATCAAGTCTGCGCACTATTGGGGTGACTTTACCCAGGTAGACCGGGCTGTCGAGGCCGGTCGTCTGGCAGAAGTGCCGGTGATGGTAGACTTTGGCGAGCACGATCCGCCCAATTCGATCGAGTCCTTATTTTTTGAGCACCTGCGGCCCGGCGATATGTTTACCCATACGTTCTCCCATGGACCTACACAGCGGGAGACCATCGTCGATGCATCAGGGAGACTGAAATCCTTTATCATACCGGCACAGCAGCGAGGCATTGTGTTTGACGTAGGTCACGGCGGTGGGGCTTTCTCCTGGCGCCAGGCCGTACCCGCATTGGAGCAAGGATTCAAACCCGATGTGATCAGCACAGATCTTCATACGCAGAGCATGAATGCGGGCATGAAAAATCTCTGCAACGTCATGTCAAAGTTGATGGCCATCGGCATGACCCTGGAGGAGGTGGTGGATCGTACCACCTGGCGTCCCGCCCAATACATCAAGCGCCCGGATCTGGGTCACTTGACAGCCGGAGCCATAGCCGATGTGGCGGTGCTGCGGCTGCATCGGGGGGACTTCGGTTTTGTTGATGTTCGCCGAAAGCGCGTACCCGGTAAGCAAAAGCTAGAAGCGGAGCTAACGATTCGCGCTGGACGGGTGGTCTGGGATCTGAATGGCATCAGTATGGAAGCCTTTGACAGCAAGAATCCCTAGATATGCGAAGCCTGGCAAAACGCTACCGACACCTGCCTCTTCTCCTCGTCGTTGCTCTGGCCATGGGGCAGGCACAAGAGGCAGATCTGCTGATTGTCAACGGGCATGTCTTTGATCCCAAGAATCAGATAGACGAACCTCTAGACATTGCTATCCACGAAGGCAAGGTGATGGCCATCGGCCGGGGGTTGCCCCGCCAGGGGGCCAAGAAGGTCATCGAGGCCAAAGGTATGTTTGTCTGTCCCGGTCTAATTGACATGCACACCCATGTCTTTGTCGGTGGTCAGCCCAAGAAGTTTGCCAACGGCTCCAATAGCCTTTCTCCCGATGACTTTGCCCCCCGATCAGGCGTGACCACGGTCGTTGATGCTGGGACTTCCGGCTGGCGTAATTTTGCCCAGTTTAAGCGTCAGGTGATTGACATCTCGAAGACCCGGGTGCTGGCATTTCTCAACATTGCTGGGGTAGGTATGACTGGGGACGCGCAACAGGAAGATCTGAAGGAAATGCATGTCTCCAAAGCGGTGGAGTGCATCCGAGAGTATCCAGACCTGATAGTTGGCGTGAAGATCGGCCACTATACGGGTAGCAGTTGGAAGCCCTTTGACAATGCAATCCTGGCTGCGGAAAGAACGGACCGACCTATTTTCGTCGAATGTCATCTGCCCCAATACCCGTTGCAGGACCAACTAACCAAGATGCGTCCCTGTGACATTATCACCCACTCCTATGAGAAAGTAAGCGAAAGGGCTAGTGTCATTGGTGAGGACGGGTACCTCCGTCCCGTGGTGAAAGAGGCAGCCGCTCGGGGTGTTTTATTCGATTTGGGCCATGGTGGAGCCGGCTTTTGGTTTAGCGAGGCCATACCTGCACTAAGACAGGGATTGGCACCAAATTCCTTTGGTACGGACCTCCATCGATTTAGTATGAATGCCGGCATGAAGAATATGCTCAACGTGATGTCCAAATACGTAGCCATGGGAATGGATATCAGGGAGGCACTGCGTAGAGCTACCTGGCTACCGGCGCAGGCCTTGGGTCGAGCCGACTTGGGCCATCTCAGTATGGGTGCCGTGGCCGACGTGGCTGTCCTTCGGCTCCGAGAGGGGGAGTTTGGATTTGTGGATGCCGGCAATAACCGCATCCGCGGAGAGCAGATGCTCGAGGCAGAACTCACCCTACGTGCGGGCAAGGTGATCTGGGATCTGAACGGTATCGGCGCGACACCCTTCAAGCAGCCATGAGTAGACGATGGCTGCCAGACCGCCTGGTCGGGGTGATCCTTTTGTCCCTAGCTGCTTGCCAACCATCTCACCCGACTCCTTCACCGGATCCGGATAACGGCGGTCTTGTTTTGCCTCCTGGCTTTGGCGCTTGGGTGGTGGCAGATAGCACGGGGAGAGCTCGCCATCTAGCCGTGCGAGACAACGGAGATATCTATGTCAAGCTCAGCTCCACCGATGAGGCCCAAGGTGGCATTGTAGCCCTGCGAGATGAAGATCATGATGGCCGGGCAGACCGAAAGTTGCGGTTCGGGGGTGAGCCGGAGGGCAGTCGCACATACGGCACAGCAATGACCATCCACCGGGACTATCTCTACTACAGCTCTGCACTGGTACTCTATCGACAACGCTTGGACGACCAGCATTTGGTCCCTCAAGCGAGACGAGAAGAAGTGCTCATCGACGACCACCCGCATGGGGTACATTGGCACATTACCAAACCCGTTGCCTTTGACGATCAGGGCTACATGTACGTCCCCTTTGGAGCCCCAAGCAACGCCTGTCAGACACTGGCTGCTACCCCCAACGGTGCTCCGGGAGGTCAGGGCTTGGATCCCTGCCCCGAATTGGAGCTGCATGGTGGTATCTGGCGATTTGACGCGGATGTAGTCGGACTGACCCAGGGTGACGGGGTGCGGATGGCTACCGGGCTCCGCAGCATCGTGGGCATGGACTGGCATCCTGCAGACCAGCACCTCTATGTCATGATGCATGGACGAGACAATCTCTACAGTCTATTTCCCGATCGATACGACCCCTGGCAAAGTGCGATGCTCCCCGCGGAAGAGTTTATCCGGGTGCAGCCGGGGGCGGACTATGGATGGCCCTATTGCTACTATGACCAGATGCAGCAGCGCAAAGTGCTGGCTCCGGAGTATGGAGGTGACGGAAATGTCGTGGGACGGTGCCAGGGTATGGCGCTTCCCGAAATCGGATTTCCCGGTCATTGGGCGCCCAACGATCTGCTCTTCTACCGCGGCAACCAGTTTCCGGAGCGCTATCGCCAGGGAGCATTCATCGCCTTTCATGGCTCCACCAATCGGGCCCCGTATCCGCAGGCAGGTTACTTCGTGGCGTTTGTCCCGTTTGAGAACGGCCGATCTGTAGGGCATTGGGAGGTCTTTGCCGACGGGTTTGCTGGCGTGGACCCCATCGTCAACACAAGTGATGCCCACCATCGACCCGTGGGACTCGCCGAAGGACCGGACGGATCCCTATATGTGGTAGAGTCCAAGCAGGGCAAGGTCTGGCGCGTCATTTATCAAAATGACAATTCTGAGCCATCACCGGCAGCCAACGTCGTGTATGGGAGTCACATCCGTACCCCGGACCCAATCAAAGACCACCTGCAGCGAGATCTGGCCGCTGGTGAACGCCTCTACAATTCGTTTTGTGGCACTTGTCATCAACGTAACGGGCAGGGAGCTCCTGGACGATTTCCTCCGCTGGCCAAAACCGAGTGGGTGACGGGCTCCAAGGATCGCCTTATCCGCTCGGTGGTGCATGGACTCTCGGGCGAGATCGAAGTCAATGGCGAAACTTACCATGGGCTCATGCCGGCTTTTGACTTCCTCTCCGATGAGGACATAGCCACGATACTGACCTTCATCCGGACCCACTTTGGCAATGACGCTTCTCCCATCTCGGTCAAGGAAGTAGCCGCCTCTAGATAGAATGTGCTCAGTACCTAGGTTTTCTTGACTCCAAACATGCGCCTGATCACACGGTCAAACATGCGGTGGGACAAAAGATACCGGGGGATGATCCAATGGGTGAACCAGCGGTTAGTCACGGCATATCTGGCCCGGGGCCGCTTGATCTGTGCTATTTGGAAAAGCCGATCTGCAAAGGTCTCTGCTTCCATGCCTCTCTCTGACGCCTTCAATCGGCCATCACGAAACCGACGTATGATCTCGCCATAGTCTGATCGCTCAAAGGCAGGCTTTATGCTTGATGCCTTGTCCCAAATGGGCGTTTTGATCATGCCTGGCCCAATGATGATCACATCAATGCCATAGATAAGCAACTCTCTGCGCAGGCTGTGGGAGAAGGCCTCGAGCGCGTGCTTAGAGGCACAATAGGGCCCCATGAAGGGAGCGGCCAGCTGCCCTGACGCCGAGCTGATATTAAAAATCCTTCCTGGTGGAGTGGGCCCTGATCGGCCGGCTCCCAGTAGGGGTAAGAACGCCTGCGTGGTGGCAATGACACCAAATAGATTCACCTCAAACTGCTTGCGATAATCATCTATGCTCAACAGCGCGGTCGGTCCCGGCACGACAATCCCCGCATTGTTGATCAGGAGGTCGAGGCCACCTCCCTCCAGATGCTTCTCTACTTGGTGCACCGCACTACCGATTGACTCGACATCCGTGACATCCATGATAAGGGGCACGAGCCCAGATCCTAATCCGCTAGACAGTCGCTGGCCGTCCGCCTCCGTCCGCACGCTTCCAAACACCCGGTAGCCAGCACGCACGAACCTATGCGCCATGGCCCAGCCAATGCCACTCGATACACCGGTAACTACGATATTTCCTTGGACAGTCATATGGGAGCTGGCAGGCCGACTAGCCGCAAAAATGCCGCATTGCGCTACATGCGTAGCATTTTCCTAATCAAACGATCCATCATGCGATCAGTCAGCAGGTACCTCGGCACGGTCCATTTTTTGAATTTGTCCCGGAGAATAGCGTAGCGTACCCTCGGCCTACCCCGAACATAGATATCGTATACCTTATCGGCAAATTGATCTACTTCCATGCCTTCTTCCGCTTCCTTCATCATCGCTTTTCTAAATCCTCCGAGTATTTTGCCATAATCAGACGCAGCTATATCTCCCTCGATCTCGGGTGCCTTGCCCCAGATGGGTGTCTTGATCGCCCCAGGGCCGATGATCACTACGTCTACCCCATACAGGAGCATCTCTCGGCGCAGGGCATGACTGAACCCTTCCACCGCAAATTTAGAGGAGCAATAGGGCCCTAGAAATGGGTACACCACCTTGCCTGACACGGAGCTGATGTTGAAGATCTTGCCGGGTGCAAAGGTGCGATCATGTGTGGCTCCCAGGAGAGGCAGAAAGGCTTGTGTAGTGGCGATGAGCCCGAAGAAATTTACTTCAAATTGATGTCGGTAGTCCTCCAGATCAATCATCGTGGTGGGCCCGGATACGGCGATGCCTGCATTGTTGATCAAGAGCGAAAGCCCCTCCGATCCGATCATGTCAGCCACCCGCCTGGCTTCCGTACGTACGGCTTCATGGTCCGTCACGTCAAAGAGCAACGGCACAAACCCATCGCCCACAAACTCGCGGACCCGGACTGCGTCCGCTTCTTTTCTGACGCTCCCAAAGACGCGAAAGCCCTCTTGGGCAAACTTTTTGGCGGTGTACAGCCCGATACCTGAGGACGCTCCGGTGATGACAATGTTGCCTTTGGACATGGCTAGAGGTGTTGCTGAGGGCGCAAGTTAACGAACTGATACGCTACCAGTAGGTCAGATGGCAATTTGCCATGAGCGATTCTTTTGGACCGATGTTTTCTCCACTTGATGCCCCCTGTCTTTGCGTGATTCACTTCACGCCCAGCCCGTTCTTTCATCCCTTCGGCCCCCTCAACCAAACTCAGGACTTAACTATCCGCGAGGCCTGGTCAATTAGCTCTGCTACCTGACAATGCCAAATATTTCCACTGGTGACCAAATATTCTCGATAGACACGCTGACCTCGTGCTACGGGCTTCAATCCCTATATTTATTAGGTGATGTCTCCCCGTGCCATCGCCCTCGCCCTTCTGATCCTCTGTGGCCTTAGATCAGGTGCACAAGGGTGGGACTATCGTCTATTTACACTTGAGGACGGCCTGCCCCAAACCCAGGTGACCAGGATCTTTGAGGACAGCCGCGGATACCTCTGGGTGGGCACGAAGATGGGGATCTGCTACTACAACGGCGACCAGTTTGTCAATCCTTTTGCCAGCCTGGGTGAATACCTTGGTCAAGTCTTTGACATCGATGAGGACATGGATGGCCATATGTTGATCCTGACCAATAATGGCCTGATCAAGTTTGATGGCAGAAGCATAGTTAAACAATGGAAGGGAGTCTATGCCCCGCACTCGAGAATCTTCCCGGACTCAAACCTCAGTATTTGGATTAGCCATTTGGATGGACGGTCGATCAGCTATTGGAAGGGTGATTCCCTTCACGTATTCCCAGAAGAAAATGCAATCCTAGCGGAGCACGAACGTCCTACGATTTATTATGCGCCGGACGAGCAGGAGCTGTATATCGCTTGTCTGTCCGGACAGCTGTACAGTTTCGACTGGAACAATCTGCGTATGCTCCGGGATCAAGCGGGCAGGCTTGCATTTGACAAGAAATGTGGTAATGTCCTGTCCGTGGGCACAGAGCCCATGGACATTGACTCCCCTTACAAATGGCGGTACTACGCATTTCCGGATACTACCGCTTTTCTCCAGCACATGGGTAATGATTTCATTGTGAGGGATTCCTTCCCTTCCCGGGATGTCACTTTCTACAGTACTGGCCAGAGAATGGTCATGTGCTTTGGGGAAAAACTGTGGGAGTTAAGCCTTGACGACCTGCACCCTACGGATGTTACTGTAAGCTCGGAACGCAACATTTGGATTGGCTCAGATCAAGGCTTGCTGCTGGCCTACCAAAGTCCCTTTCGCAAAATGTTTGCCAACAAATTAAAGGAAGTGTGGTCGATGGTACAAGGTCCGGATTCCAACTTCTACTTCTCAAGCTACTATCACGGCACGCATGTCAGTAACGGGGCCAAGGCAAACAGGTTACCTATTAAATGGAACAAGCGCATCCACGGTAATTTCTACTACAACATTGATTTTGACTGGAATGGCCGTCTATTGCTACCCCGAACAGAGAGAACTTTTCGCTATGATCCTACAAACGACATAACGGAAGCCCTAGATGCCGGGGCTCTGACCCTGGAGATCGATCATCACCGAAAAAGGATATTCCTTGGAGGGTACAACCATTTGGTTTTGGTGGATAGATATGACTCTATTGGCGAAGTGCAGCCCGGCGGCCCCAACATGAGCTGGATCACCGACATCGAAATCCTGCCAAACGGTGATGCCTGGTTGGGCTCTTACTGGAGCATTGCCCGATATTTTGCAAGCAAGGATACCATTATCCAGTACTACAGCAACCGGCATACCCCCCATGGGTTACCGCATGGGTTTGCCATCTGCGTCTATCGCGACTGGCATGGTGACATGTGGTTTGGCGGCGGAATGGGGTTGTACTACCAACACAGAGATAGCCTAGGGCCTCCGGTGCGCGTAGTCGATAATAGTTTTTCCACCTTCATCAAGGACGTGACCAATATTGACAGCAACCAGCTCTTGGTGGCGGCGATAGAAGGCCCCATCCTGGTAGACAAAACTTCTTTGCTGTCCGGCCAACCCGTATATCGATTGTACAACCGGCATTCTGGTTTTGACGATGTGGAACCTGCGCAGAATGGACTGTACCGGGACTTCAGCGGCACCATCTGGCTCATGGCGGCCAATCATATATACACGATTGACACCTCCCTGTTGGATCTGGACTTCGCACCCTTACACTGCCGGGTCCACCAAGTCAACGGTGAAGCGGTGTCCTTTCATCAGGACCCTTTGCCCTATCTGCTCCCCCGGGGCGACAATCATCTCCGCATGGACTTTGAAGCGATTGGAATCGATCGACCCTTTCTGACGGAATATGCTTATCGCTTGGGAAACGATGGGCCTTGGTCTGACTGGGAGTCCATCCCCAGGGCAGAATATGCCAATCTGTCTTCCGGCACCTACATCTTTCAGGTGCGCGCCAAGAGTGGGGGCTCCACTCAAGGTGGTGTGACCACCTATCCGGTCACCTCCTTTCAGCTTAGGGTTAGCTTACCCCTTTGGAAGGAGCCCTCCTTTTACAAATATGCCCTGATCACCATCCTCCTGCTGACTGGAGTGGTGTGGCTCCTCTTCCGGCGCACCAGCCGGGCACAACGAGATATCCGGGAAAAGGAGGAGATGATCCGCTTCCTGCAGATACAGACCCTCCAGGCTCAAATGAATCCGCACTTCATATTCAATGTACTCACCAGCCTTCAGAGTTTGATTTTGGCCGGCACACCCGAAAAAGCCAATCGATATCTGGTCAAACTGTCTACGATGATCCGCAGGTTTTTGGACAGCAGCATCAGTGGAGATGTTTCCCTGGAAGACCTTGAGGACAATTTTATCTCTCTCGACAAGGAGCTTGAGCTGCTGGCCTTATATATAGAATTCGAGCAACTGCAATATCCGAACAGATTCACCAGTCAGATCTCATGTGACCCTCCAGTAGTACCAGAGGCCACCCGTATACAGCCGATGCTGATCCAACCCTTCGTGGAGAATGCCATCAAGCATGGACTATTGCATAAGGCAAAAGCGGGTCATCTGGACGTGCACTTTACCCGCTCCAATGGTCATCTACAGTGTATGGTGACGGACGATGGAATAGGCAGAGATCGAGCTCGTAGGATGAAGAGGCAGTCACCCCAGATGTTCAAATCCCGTGGTACCGATCTGGTCCTAAAGCGGGTGGAGATCCTCAATAGACTGGGCCACGACATCAGGGTGTCCTACCACGAGGACGACCGTCCTGGCACGTCGGTAAGGATTTCATTTGCTCTTCAAGACTAAACATCCAGAAATCGTGAAGAAGATTCTAATTGCAGAGGATATAGCCCATGTGCGAGAAGCGCTGAAAAGCCTCCTTGCTCACATCAAACTTCCCGTACAGGTTGTGGCGGAAGCGGAGACAGTGGACCAGGCTTACCATATGGTCTTACAGCACGATCCGGATATATTGTTCCTTGACATTCAGCTTAGGGGCGGTACCGGATTTGATCTGCTGCACCGGCTCAAGGACAGCGCCTTTCTCCGGCAATACGTAATCTTCCTCACGGCCTATGGCACCTTTGATAATCTGCTGAGAGCCCTCCACTTTGCCGCCCTCGACTTTCTGGTCAAACCCATCGATCAAGAGAAATTGGAAACGGCTCTAAAGAAGTGCTTTACGTCTGAACATCGACCCTTTCACCTTCGTCAGATGGACATACTACTGGACAACTTGCACGAAAGCGGTCGCCTCCCCTCCAAGATCGGCCTGCATGGCGCTCGTGGCAGTATCCAATTTGAAAAGGTGGACGACATTATCTACCTACGAGCTGACACGTCCTCTACCTATTTTCATTTGACGGGAGAAAGGACCTTTCACGCAGTCAAAAATATCGGTTTCTATAGCCGTCTGCTCACCCAGCAGTACGCATTTTACCCCATTAGCCAAAGCATTATTGTCAACATTGACTACGTACAACGATTTAACCCGGCAGAGAAGTCGCTCAAACTCACTAACGGTGAGGTTCTGTATGCTTCGCGCCGGGGAGCAACGAGATTCAGAGACTGGTGGGGACGGTAGGGATGGACCCGGCGAAATAGGATTCGCCTCTACGTGAACCAGAGAATGGACGACAGCGCGGATTCCTATATCCGCATTTCTCACCGCGAAAATATCCATCGGACAGCACGACCCCCCGGGACCGGCGTAACCCCATGGAATTGGCGAAATCCCATCGAGCCGGCGAAATCTAATGGAACCGGCGAAATAGGATTCGCCTCTACGTGAACCAGAGAATGGACGACAGCGCGGATTCCTATATCCGCGTTTTTCACGGCGAAAATATCCATCGGATGGCACACCCCCCGGGACCGGCGTAACCCTATGCAGTCGGCGAAATCCAATGGAGCCGGCGAAACAGGATTCGCCTCTACGTGAACCAGAGAATGGTCGACAGCGGCGGATTCCGATATCCGCATTTTTCACGGTGAAAATATCCATCGGCCGGCACGATCCCCCGGGACCGGCGTAACCCCATGGAATTGGCGAAAGCCCATGCAGTCGGCCAAATCCAATGGAGCCGGCGAAATAGGATTCGCCTCTACGTGAACCAGAGAATGGACGATAGCCCGGATTCCTATATCCGCGTTTTTCACGGTGAAAATATCCATCGGACGGCACGACCCCCCGAGACCGCCGTAACCCCATGCAGCTGGCGAAATCAATCGAGCCGGCGAAATAGGATTCGCCTCTACGTGAACCAGAGAATGGACGACAGCGCGGATTCCTATATCCGCGTTTTTCACGGCGAAAATATCCATCGGACGGCACGACCCCCCGAGACCGGCGTAACCCCAAGCAGTCGGCGAAATCCAATGGAGCCGGCGAAAAAGGATTCGCCTCTACGTGAACCAGGAGAATGGATGACAGCGCGGATTCCTATATCCGCGTTTCTCACGGCGAAAATATCCATCGGCCGGCACCACCCCATGGAATTGGCGAAATCCAATGGAGCCGGCGAAAAAGGATTCGCCTCTACGTGAACCAGAGAATGGTCGACAGCGCGGATTCCTATATCCGCGTTTCTCACGGCGAAAATATCCATCGGCCGGCACACACCCCCCGGGACCGGCGTAACCCCATGCAGTCGGCCAAATCACATGGAGCCGGCGAAATAGGATTCGCCTCTACGTGAACCAGAGAATGGACGACAGCGCGGATTCCTATATCCGCGCTTTTCACGGTGAAAATATCCATGAGTCGGCACAATCCCCGGGACCGGCGTAACCCCATCGAGCCGGCGAAATAGGATTCGCCTCTACGTGAACCAGGAGAATGGATGACAGCGCGGATTCCTATATCCGCATTTCTCACCGCGAAAATATCCATCGGACAGCACGACCCCCCGGGACCGGCGTAACCCCATGGAATTGGCGAAATCACATGCAGTCGGCCAAATCCAATGGAGCCGGCCAAATCACATGCAGTCGGCCAAATCTAATGGAGCCGGCGAAATAGGATTCGCCTCTACGTGAACCAGAGAATGGACGATAGCGGCGGATTCCTATATCCGCGCTTTCATCAAAGATTCCAAAACCAGTCCCTTTCGGTACCAATTCTCTCGCTATATGACCATTTGTTAGGATGTGATGTCTTGATCAGGATGTAGCTAGGTATTATTGTCAAACCCACCAATTAGCCAGCAAAACAAGGTAACCCCCGACAGCCCGGTCTCAGTTGACACCCTACTGCCATCAAGATGTGCATACGAACCATCACGCTGCTTTTCTTTTGTTTCGCTGCCGGATGCTCTAGAGAGATATCGGCTCAAAAATTGAGAAACCGAGCAGCCATCTACTTCGACAACAATCCACCCGTGATCACCAATACCTATGTGCATACGCTCCACCGGCCCGAGAGGCGTCAATCGACCGCCACCAAGGAAGTGCTGCCGCCCCAACTGACCATCTCCCCAACCCTTCGCATGGAGCCGTTACCCTTCAATCAGATCAACGCATCCGTCATGTGGATGTGTTTGATCTGATGGGGCGCCATCGAGGCCGGCACGATGGCTCCCGTTTGCACATAGGTGACGACGGCGTTATCTTCTAAAGTTGGATTTTAGGGAGGGTAAGCCTCCGGCCACTGTCAAGGTGGAACTGAGGGGGCAAATCCCCTCCGAATTAGGTAATCTCACTAATCTAACTGGCCTTAATTTGGGGCACAACCAATTGACCGGGCAGATTCCTTTTCATTTAGGTAATCTCGGCAATCTGACTGGTCTTTTTTTAAGCAACAACAAACTGACCGGACAGATCCCTTCCCAATTGGGTGGTCTAAAAAATCTGACTGCCCTTTGGTTATCTGACAATGAGCTGATTGGTCAGATCCCTTCCACATTTAACCAGTTGACCAGCCTCCGCCGTCTCTCCCTCTGCCCTGGCAACCACTTCGTCGGCCCCATCCCTACCTTCCCACACAGCCCCAACCTGGATCTAGCCTCCATCGACTTTTCCTGCATCACCGGAGCCCGGCTGCAGGGCCAGGTGACGGCTGGTCCGCTGAGCCGCAGTGCAACCTGTGACGATGGCTTTGATCCCTTGGATCAGGCAAGGGTCTTTTATGACGGTACATACCTGGGCACAGCATCGGGTGGAGCTTTTGAACTTTCCATCCACGAGGGCACCTTTGATATCACCGCCGAGCCTCTCTATCCCGATCTGTACTACCCCCATTGCCCGGATACGGGGTACTACCGGGTGCAGGTTAACAGCCTGGCAGATACCATCGTGGGTCTTGATTTTACTGTCGGAGAAAGACAATCTTGTCCGTTGATGCAGGTGTCGCTGGAGGCAGGCCGGCAGCGCTGGTGTGACGAAAACCGCATAAATCTACACTACCGCAATGTGGGTACCCAGCCTGCAGACAGCGCTTGGATCGAACTGACGCTCCCTCATTTTATCACCATCACCGCATCCGATCCTCCCTACAAGGAGGAAAGTCCCGGCAAATACCTGTTTCCCCTGGGTCAGGTGGACGAAGGCGCGTCAGGCACGATTAACCTCGCAGACCTGGTGTCTTGCGACGTGAGGCTCGGCACCACCATCTGCGCCGATGTCCGGATCTATCCGCAATATCAATGCGCTGATGCCTACCCCGCGCCTGAAATGTCTTTGGACCTCCAGGCGGCTTGTGAGGGCGACAGCATCCGCTTTGCTATTCTCAATAACGGCGGGGAGGAGGTCTCGACGCACTATGTGCTGGTGGAGGATTTCACGGTCATCGATTCGGTGCCCATTGTGCTGAGTCCCGCCGCCTGGCATGAAGTGCGTTTTCCCTCGACAGGTCACACCTACGTGATGCTGGTGGATGACGGAGATGACGATCCCAACAACAATCCCTGGACCGGCATCGAGCAGTGCGGTGGCGGCCCCTTCGTGAGTGGCATACTGGGTCAATATCCCACCCAGGGAGACCTACACCAAAATCGCCTGTGCCGTCTGTTGCGTGGCTCCTATGATCCCAACGACAAGTTGGCTGACCCGCCCGGAGCGGGACCAGACCGCTATCTGCTGCCCAATACCCCCATCAAATACACCGTGCGATTTCAGAATACGGGCAACGACACCGCCTTTGCTGTGGTCATCCTGGACACGATCGATACCACCACCCTGGATATCCTGACCTTGATACCCGGCCCATCCAGCCATCCCTATCGGTTTCAGGTGAAAGAGGGCCGGATTCTGGAGTTCACGTTTCATCCGATCTCGCTACCCGACTCTCTCACCGATCTGGAGGGCAGCCAGGGCTATGTGACCTACACCATCCATCAGCAGCCGGACCTGCCCCTCGGCTCAAAGATCCAGAACCGAGCAGCCATCTACTTTGACAACAATCCGCCCGTGATCACCAATACCTATGTGCATACGCTCCACCGGCCCGAGAGGCGTCAATCGACCGCCACCAAGGAAGTGCTGCCGCCCCAACTGATCATCTCGCCCAACCCTTCGCAAGGAGCCGTTACCCTTCAATCAGATCAACGCATCCATCATGTGGATGTGTTTGATCTGATGGGGCGCCATCGAGGCCGGCACGATGGCTCCCGGTTGCACATCAGTGACGACGGCGTTTATCTTCTAAAGGTGGATTTTGGGGAGGGCAAGCCTCCGGCCACTGTGAAGGTGGTGATCCAGTGACCTGTAGGTGGCTCGCTATGCAGCAGTAACGCTGCACAGCAGGCCGATCCCTTCGCCCTTCGACAAGCTCAGGGCTCAACAATCCGTCAATGGCTCCCTACTCACTGCCAACGGCTCATTGACTCATTCTTTCCGTTCAGCCGTCACCAAGGGGATCGGGTCATGAATAGTGACGGAAGAGGCCAGGCCCTCTGATACACCAAACTTAATGCGGACCGAGGGTGCCCCAACCCGGCGCAAACGCATGATCTGCTACACGAAGGAGTGTGCGGCCAATCTGCTCGCCGCGGCTCATGTACAAGCTGCCGCGTCGATTCAACTCGACGACAAAGAAGTCTTCGGGTCCCGGGCCAAAGACATATTTGCCCATGTACGTTTTCTGCTCCTCAGGTGTAATGTCCAGGCTGGTGGCCCGTGGGTCTGCATCACCAAGACCTTCCAGATAGTGGACGACCGACTCAACGGCAGCTCTGTCTACCGAGGAGAGGTCTTTGTAGCGGAGGCGATTCTGGGCATGAAACAGGAGTGTCATCCCATGGGGACCCGGAATCCGCTGGATACCCGGCATTTCTTCAACCATACTGCGTACGGCCTTCAACTTGCCCATCATCGCAAAGGTGTAGATGTTTGGCCTTGCGCCATGGTCCATCAGCAGTTGAGCAATATCCACCCGACCCATATGGGAGGCAGCGCCCAGCGCGCTTTCCCAGTCACCAAAGCCCCAGTCATAGGCTGCCTTGGCTAGCTCCGGCCGACTGGTGACGAGCTCCTTGACCTTGTCGTACTGCGTGTGTGCCGCCCCGACCACGGCCTTCACCGCTGCCCGCTCCTGGCTGGGAAACTCCATGGGCAGGTCCGGCTCGGTACTCTGCCACTTGTGTAGCTCTCTCGTTCGTGGAGAGGCCAATCCAGGCACCGCAAATAGGCCAAAGGCACCTAGGGTCGAATTGGTGATGAATTTTCTGCGAGGAGAATGTTCATTCATGACGTACGATATTTGATTAGACCAGAGAATATGTCCACCTCTAGTAAATACATTCCCATCAGAATGCCCGTCAATTACGACGAAAAAGGGCAAAAACTAGATGCAAAGCGATCCGATCCCTTGCGGAGAGGCTAGCGTGAAACTTGTTTAGCTGCCCACTCGTTTAGATTCCTCCTCCAGACCCGTCTTTCGTTTTCGGGACTTCACATTTTGGTTCCCAAAATTATAGCTCAAGCTGAGGCTCACCCGACGGCTGTCCCAGCGTCCGCCGCCCTCTGACAGCAGGCCATTAAACTCCGAGTATCCACTCCAACCACTTTCGTAAAAGATGTCCTGAAAGCTCAGCTTGGCATTCAGCTTATTCTGGAGAAATTTCTTTTGCAGCCCCAGGTTAAGACTCCATTGGGTCTCGTATCGGAAGACGCCTCCCCATACGCCCGGACCGGCAAACCAACCCGACACCTCGCCCTGAAAGCCCTTGGGTAAGTCGATGGTGGTCTGCTGGAAGATGTTATAGGTCCATGCCTGTACATCAACGATAGCATTGCCCCCGTAATCGGCTTGATTGTCTAAGTGAGATCCGCTGACATTGAGGTACGTATTCCATCCCTTGGTGACCTGAATCGGTGCACTCACGTTGAGACTATAGATCGATTGCGTTGCCAGGTTATCCCAAGTGATGAAGTTGGCTCGATCGTCGAAATCTGCCGGACCGATCAGACGTGTGATCTGGTCGGTCGTGTAGCTGTAGCCAAACTTGACATTGTAACGGTAGTTGATGGTGTAGCCCAGCTCCAGATTATTCACAATCTCGGGGCGCAGGAATGCATTTCCCTTTTCAAAGGAGAGTTCGCTCAGCTGATTTCGAAATGGATTCAGTACGTTGTAGTCCGGTCGATTGATGCGGCGGCCGTAGTTTAGGGATAAAGTGTTCTTCTCCGAGACCTGATAAGTCAATCCTCCCGACGGAAACCAACTTAGGTAGTTAAAGTGCACAGGCTCCTCCTGCAACTCTGGCAAGAAAGCTTGTAAGTCTCCGGTAGCGTCGGTGTGCTCCGCCCTCAGACCCAGCGACAGATTCCATTTCTCCCCCAAGGGTGTTGTGAAGTTGGCATAACCAGCGTATACGTTTTCGTCGTATACAAACCGATTGGATTTGATGTCATTGCGTATGTCTGTTCCGGCGATCTGATCGAAGAACAAGAAGGTGTTATCCGTGTGGACCATGCTTAACTTCCCTCCCAGTGCCAGGGTACCCTTGCCGACCTTGGATTCGTAGTCAACCTTAAAAGTGTATATGTCAATGTCGCGGGGAGTATCAAACGTGTTGATTATCTCAGTCAAGAGCAATTCGCCGGAAGGATCAAAGTACTGGTTGGGCTGATAGCGATAGCTCTCATTTCTAAACCTCCCGTAATCAGCATCGATGTTGAGCGTCTGTCCGTCCTTTTCGTATCGGTAGTTGATGTTGTAGGTACCCTGAACACGTCCGGCATCGGCGGTCGTATTGGCGACTAGCATGCTGTCGATGCTTGTCGGTGTAGCAGCCTGGGAGATAAGTAGTCGGTTGATGGTCTTGCGATCACTGAAGGTCTCTCGGCCACCAACGACAAATCCCAGGGTATGATGATCTGTGAGAAATAGATCTGTACCCAAGCGGTAGTCGTAACCATCATTGGCAAAACGAAACCGGTTATACTCCTCCAACTGGAGGTTGTTTTGCCAGCTCAGGAAGTCCATCTGATGATATTGCCGGGCGCTTCTAATGCCGGCATTGCCATAAACGTTGAGGGACTTGCTACGAAAGTTTCCGCTGGTGTTGAGATTGCCCCTGGCATAAAAGCCCTGACTGACATTGGTACTGACCGTCCCATTCGCCCCCATATTCTTGTCTTTCTTCAGCCGGATATCAATGATGCCGGCATTGCCCTCCGCTTCGTATTTGGCACTAGGGCTAGTGATGATGTCCATGCGATCGATTTGCTCGGCCGGCAGATTCTGCAGGTAGTTGGTGAGGTCCTCTCCACTGAGGGGCAACCGTTTGCCATCCACGTAGACGAGTACCCCTGATCGACTGAGCACACTGATGTTGTCATTGTTGTCCACCAGGACACCCGGTGCCTTGCGTAGGAGCTCGATCGCATTTTGACCAGCGCTATTTATGGTGCCCTGCACGTTAAACACGGTGCGGTCGGGCTTGATCTCGACGATAGCCCGTGTGGCGGTGACCGTGGCCGTCTGCAGATCGATACCGCTCGAGACAAAGCGCTGCTCACCCAGATCTAATGCTTGCCCCTCTCCGAGCGTCAGGTCAGGAATCAAAAGATCAGCAAAACCCACATAGGTCGCTTTAATCAGGTAGTCGCCAGCAGACAGGGCTCGAAAGGTGACCTGCCCCATGTCGTCTGTCACTTCGACCTTGATTAGGGCGGTGTCTGCTGCCCGGTGCAGAGCAACATTAGAGTAGACTACCGGTGCTCCGTCAGCATCGGACAGGCGGGCGGCAATAGAAGCATCTTGGGCGTGGATCAGGGCGCACAACAGTGCACCCATCGAGGTAAGTGCCAGTGTTTTCATAGTCAATTTTGAACTGGACTGCAAAGGAAGCCAACTTTGTGCTGTCCTCCCGCTTATTTCGATGAATCGTAAACATGACTCTGCAAGCAGCCGCCGGGTTTCAGACAACAGTCGATTTGTCCCCTGGCCGACCAAGATTCCCCGGGATCCGGCAGGACTATCACGGGAATGACTCAGGGCTCGGACCGTTTGACACGGATATCGTATTTCCATCGGTTTGGTTTAAGTGAAAGACAATGCATTCCCTGCATTTTGGACATAGTGTCGGATACTTCCACGGAAATAGAGGCAGGAAGATGGCTGTCGTCACGTATTGACCCTGCTTAATAGAGATAGGCCAAGCCGCGGAGGATGTTACTTCTAGGTGAGCGATCCGTAGTAACAAGACTACTAACATGGTGCACTATCCAGACTGAACCCAGTCGCAAAAATTTGTAGCTTGGCACCCCAATTCTGGTTACCAATCCAAATCAAATGAACACCTCCACCCAATCTCCCCGCCCTGAAGCACACCAACTAGTCTTATACGGCGAGGCCGGCAAGTTGTTTGGCATTATGATACTTAATGCTCTGCTCACCTTCGTCACCTTAGGCTTATACTATCCCTGGGCGAAGGCCGCCGTCAGAAGATACCTCTGGGAAGAGGTCGATTTAAACGAGGAGAACTTTGTCTTCCACGGTACCGGTCAGGAGATCTTCAAAGGATTCCTAATGGCCTATGCCATTCTGGCCGTTACCCTTGTTGCGACCCTGCTATTTCCACTTCTTGCTCTGCTCTTTCCCTTTTTGCTCCTATTGATCTTTGCATTCGCGATTTTCGGCGCCTGGCGGTATCGTCTGAGTCGCACGTCCAGGAGTGGCATCTTCTTTTCGTTTGACGGCAACTTTCGCAGCTTCCTCGGTCTATTTGTCACCCACGGCTTCTTGACGATACTCACTTTGGGCATCTACGGGTCCTGGTTTCGAGTCAAGATCCAGCAGTACCTCCTTTCTCATACCAAGTTTGGACATCTTCGATTTGACTTTCACGGCACGGGTTCAGACCTCTTTGTTATCAATCTGCTGGGTGCGGTCCTGTTTTATCCGACCATCGGCATATACGTACCCTGGTATTTAAAGAATAGATTCAATTTTTGGGTGAATCATACTTCCTTGTCGGATGATGAGGGCACCTACTATTTGGAGTCCAGCCTCACCGGCTCTGAAGCAGCCAGTGTGCTAATTCCCAACTTCTTTGTGTTGTTCTGCACCATAGGCCTGGCTTATCCCTGGACAATGCTTCGTCGCCTTCGGATGCAGCTTAATCACATCATACTTCCCCCGGAGATTGATTTTGAAACGCTACGTCCCGAGGCTGATCATTTTGACGATGCATCGGGTGACGCCATGCTGGACATCCTGGATGTGGGCTTCGATATTTGATCGTTGCTACATGCTGGCTACCGCCGCTTTCATCTTGGCGAGGCCAGTCTTGGCCACCTCCAGCGGGTCCTGCTCCCAGTAGTCACGGTTGAATAACTCCAATGACAGGATGGTCGTCTGCCCAGTGTGCTTCAGATCCCGAAGGACCTGGCCGATCGGAGCCACCCCATCTCCCGGATAGACCCGATGGCTGTCGTCCATCTCCTGCCGCACGGGGGCTGCCGGATAGTCATTCATGTGAAAGATCTCGATGCGATCTCCATCGATCAGCTTGAGGGCATCAAAGTCTGATCCGCCCTTAAAGAGATGATAGACATCGGGCAGGACCTTGGCATCGGGATGACCGCACTCGGCCATCACGTAGAGCACCTGGCTGATCTTGTGCAAGTTTGCCGAAAAGCCCCAGACTTCTAGTTGCGGCATCACCCCCGTTTCCTTTCCGAGCTCGAGGATGGCATGATAGCGTTCGGCTGCGCGATCGAGATCTAGGCCCGCTTCCTCGACGGCTCCGGCCGGTGGGGCCGCAATGCGATGACAACCCACTTGTGCCAGCATATCCATTTCTCTCTTAAGCTGATCGAGTGCGGCGGCTCTAACGTCATCGTCGTCCACAATCCATTGGGCAAATCCGATGGCATCATCCAGGGTCAGTCCCTTATCCTGCACCATCATCTTCAGATCAGACAATTTGCCTCCCTCCTCCATATACTGCTGCAGCGAGGGCACCCAAATCTCCATGCCATCATAGCCGGCTTCGGCAGCGATCTCCAGCTCCCTCCAGATGCCGAGCTTTTGGCCCCGAATGGTGCTTGCATTTAAACAAAAGGAAAAAGCGGGGACTTCCTGGCTCTTTGTCCCTTCCTGTTCGGCACATGCCGAGGGCATTGCCACCGCACTAAGGCCGACACCCAAACCGGTTAAAGCATCTCTTCTGGTCATTGATATCTGGTTGCGTTCTTGTGGCCCCGAAAATACAAGTTTCCGATGGAGGCATGGGTACAGAGTACAACAGGTGTGTCCTGCAAGGCTACCTCTGGCGCCAATACGTCTCGTGGCCATACGCGACTCGCTCGCTCGGCAAAACCACCCCATATCGATCACGATAGTCCTCCCACTCCTGGACCAATTCCTCAAGCTTGGCTGGCTGCGTAACCGATAGGTCCACCTGCTCGGTCCAGTCTGTGTCCAAGTGAAACAGGCTCCATTGCCCCTGACCGTAGGGAGGGTCGAGCCAAAGTGCCTTCCATTCGCCCTTGCGCACCGCTCTCCGCCCGTAGAGTTCCCAGCAGAGCGCTTGGTCGGCTGTTCTCACGGTCGATTGCCGTCCCCGCAGCCAAGGCAGCCAAGAACGACCATCCATTGGGTAAATCTTTCGACGGTCATAGTTCGTGTCCGGATGCGCTACACCGGCCAGTTCCAGCACCGTGGGCGCCACATCCATCACGGACAAGACGCTACGATCCACCTGTCCAACGAGATCCTTGCTGGCCATCGGGTCGCAGATGATCAACGGGCAACGCACCCCGCCCTCAGAGGCAAATGTCTTGTACCAGCGAAACGGCAGTGAGCTGACATGAGCCCAACCCGGTCCCGTAAACAAATATGAATTGGGCCTCCCCAGATTCTCCTCGCTGTTGTCGTAATGTGTGGCTACAAACGCCTCGGTGTCTCCAATCGCCAGTACATTGTTGCCCTCGGCCCCATTATCTGCCATGAAAATCACCATGGTTTGGTCCAGCTCACCGATCGAGCGCAGAAAGTCCAAGACCTGGCCTACGCTCGCATCGAGACGTTCCACCATGGCCGCATAGATCTCCATCGTTCGGGCAGAATGGCGTTGCTCTGCTGGACTCAAATCTTGCCAAGTCGGCACGTTAGGCGGAAGTGGTGGCATGGGGCAGTCGGCCGGAAGAACCCCCTGTGCCTGGGCCTGATCAAACCGTGCCGCCGCAGTGACCTCGTAACCTTCATCGTACTTTCCCGCATACAGATCGAGGTATGGATCGGGCACTTGAAGGGGCCAGTGCGGGGCGGTGAAGGAAAGAAAGGAGAAGAAAGGTTTCCCTTCTGCCTGGGCCTCCCTGATATAGTCGATCACCTGCCCGGCGTAGAAATGACTGGAATAGAAGTCCGCCGGCAAGTCATCGACGTATGATCCGTCCTCGACGTACAGAGTCTTCTCGTAGAAGGAAAACATCCTTTGCTTATCGCTAAAATGACCGGCACCTCCCTGCAACAAACAAAACGAGCGATCGAAACCACGCTGGTTCGGCCAAAGGTCCTCTCGGTGCACAGGATAGGCCTGATGCCATTTGCCCGCGATCGAAGTGTGATAGCCTGCGTCCTGCAGCAATTTGGGAAAGGTGACTACGTCAAAATTCAAATGCCCTTCATAGCCCCGTACCCCTTGTTGATTCTCTGCCCAATCTCCCTCCATGGTGCCATAGCCACAACGGTGATTGTCGACCCCTGACAGCAACATACCTCGGGTGGGCGAACAAGTGGGGCCCGTATAAAATGACGAACCGCGCACACCGAGTCGAGCCAGGCGATCCAGATATGGTGTGGATATCTCACTCCCATAGCATCCCAGATCGCTGTAACCCAGGTCGTCTGCCACGATCAAGAGGACGTTGGGCCGCCTGAGCTCCGTCGTTGCTGATCGGCAAGCAAACAACCAGATCGGTGTCAAGATCAGGATTAGCTGTGGCAGGCGCATAAAAGACATCCATTTGGAGGTTGATGAAGATACGAGACATTCCCACTCAGTGGCCTATGTGGTTGACATGTGTGTATGCCACTAACACCAGGCTAGGAAAGGTAGGTGCTACGAGAGGGTAACCAGACCGATTTGGTCTATGATCGTCCAACGGTCGCGATCTGATGGCGCGACTACCAAATGGCTGCCCTCACTCTTTGCTAATAGGTCTTCACACATACTTTTGGTGTGTGAGAGTCGTGCCCATCACTCCCCAATGACAGCCTAGGAACAATGCATTTCGACAGCCCCAAACACATACCAGCATTTCTCATTTTGCAAACAATGGCACTTCCCTGTGTGTCTGCTACTTTTGTGTACCTTGGAAGTGTCCGACCCGTGCAGAATAATAGTCACCGCCATACTTAGTACAGAATGGGGAAGAAACTAATTGGCCTCGACCTGGGAGGCACTAAACTTGCGGCAGCCACTTTCAATCTGGACGGAGAAATGCAACACCGAGAGTATCACCCGCTACACGGCCGTGGAGGGGTGGAGGCAGGGCAATTCGTGCTTTCCGTGGCGGAACAATTGGTACGCAAAGTGGGCGATGAAGGCGATGAGGTAGTCGCAATCGGTTTGTCCGTGCCGGGCATCGCCTACGTCGAGCGCGGTGAGGTTTGGGCACCCAACATTCCGGACTGGGACCCCTACCCGATTGCTGAGCATCTACGTACTTTACCGGGCATGGAGCACATGCCACTGGCCCTCGATAGTGATCGATCGTGTCACGCTCTGGGAGAGTATTGGCAAGGCACCACCCAGGCGTGCGATCATTCTATCTTTATGGCCGTGGGGACAGGCATTGGCGCAGGCATCATCGCTCATGGACAAGTACTACGGGGGGCTGGAAACATTGCCGGGGCCATCGGTTGGCTAGCCCTCGACCGCCCCTATCGCCAAGCATATGATCCCTGTGGCCACTACGAATATCACGCCAGTGGCTCTGGCCTGGCAAAAGTGGCCAAAGAACTTCTCTCTGGAGACAAGAACTATGCAGGGCCACTCAGCGAGGCGTCAACTTTGACAGCCAGGGAGATCTTTGAGGCCTACTCGTCCGGTGACCGAGTAGCGACGGCCGTCATCAAGCAGGCCATCGGGTACTGGGGCATGGCTGTGGCCAATCTGGTCAGCATATTTAATCCGGATCGGTTTGTCTTTGGAGGCGGAATTTTTGGCCCCGCCTGTCCACTGGTCGATGCCATCGCGGAGGAAGCGCGACAATGGGCCCAGCCCATCAGTTTGCAACAGGTTGAATTCTGTTGCTCCGCATTGGGCAGGGACGCCGGATTGTATGGGGCAGGCTACTTGGCCTTGGAGGCGGCAAATCGACACTCAGATGCATAACTCAAATCGCGTATTTGTGGCTGCCTGTCTGGGCATGCTGCTGTTTGGCATTGCCCTCATATCGCTGGGATCCATCCTGCCGCAAATCGTGGAGAAGTACCAGGTGGATGAGCTGGCAGCCGGCACATTGGCCACCCTGTTGCCCCTCGGCATTCTCATCGGCTCCCTGGTCTTTGGTCCCATCGCCGATCGATATGGCTATAAGGGCCTACTCATTGTGGCCTGTCTGCTGGTGATGGCCGGATTCGAGCTGATCGCCTTTGGTGACGGCTGGACCTGGATCCAGATCTCTGTGCTGCTGGTGGGTCTGGGTGGTGGAGCTCTAAACGGCGCGACCAACGCGGTAGTCGCTGATATCAGCGAGGGGGACCGGGGCTCCCGGTTGAGTCTATTGGGTGTATTTTTTGGGGTAGGTGCTTTGGGCATGCCCATGATTCTTGCTCTGCTGCTGCCCATATATGAGTTGGAGGCCATCTTGGCCGGCATCGGAGGTTTCATCTTCCTGGTATCCCTGTACTTGGTGTTCACCCGATTCCCCCGACCAAAGCAAGCGCAGGGATTTCCGATCAAAGAGGGCTTGCGTCTTCTGCAAGACCGCGTCATGCTGGTGCTGGGACTGGTGTTGTTCTTTCAAAGTGGGACGGAAGCACTGATCAATAACTGGACGACGAGCTACCTGAATGCAGAGCTGGACATTTCGATTCATCACGCCTTGCTTGCTCTTACGGTGCATGTCGCTGCGTTGACGGCGATGCGACTGGCGCTGGGATTTCTCTTGCGACGGCAATCCCTAATTCGAGTCCTGATCGGATCCCTGGTCATCATGATGGGCGGTAGTGTTCTACTGGCGTCCGCACAAAGCTACCCCCTGGTATTGGTGGCATTAGCCCTGCTGGGCATCGGATTTGCCGGTGTATTTCCCATCATCCTGGCACGGGTAGGTGACCTCTGGACGGAACTGTCGGGTACCGCTTTCAGCATTGCCCTCGTCATCGCCGTGAGCGGCAACATGCTGATCAACTACCTGACGGGTGTGGCGGCCAGTAAGTATGGTTTAGGCTTGCTGCCCTTGCTGATCATCGGATGCGTCACTTGTCTACTCCTGATCTCCATTTATATTCGTCCCTTATTGCGGACAACACCAACGTAAGGGCGGAGCTAGTCGTCTCAAACCATCTTATGGCCGTCCATTTTGACAGAATCTAAGAATCAGAACTCAACAGACAAACGATATTTAAAACACTTACAATGACACTTGCAAAACGCTGGCTAGACGGAGCCAGATCCACCATGGACCAAATCGAAAGCACCCAGATGGACAACATCCGAAAGGCCGCCAGCGCAATGGCGGACACCATCGCAGCAGAACGCTGGGTGCACACCTTTGGCTGTGGCCATGCGACCATACCCGTAGAGGAAATGTATCCACGGATCGGCGGTTTCGTCGGGTTTCATCCCATCGTGGAGCTGCCGCTCACCTTCTTCACCAACATCGTAGGCCAAATGGGTGTGCATCAATTTGTATTCCTGGAGCGTGTGGAGGGCTACGGCACCCAGATGATGAAAGGTCACAATTTTGACGAGCGGGACTGCTTATGGATCTTTTCGCACTCGGGCATCAATGCCGTCAATATTGACGTGGCCCTGGAAGGTAAGAGACAGGGCATGACGGTCATCGCTTATGGGTCGGTAGCTGCGGCGGAAGGTAAATCCACGCGACATTCATCAGGCAAGACCCTTTTTGAGATTGCCGATATCTGCGTGGATTCGTGTGCCCCAGCTCAAGACGCCATGGTACCGCTCAAGAACCATGTGGACAAGATCGCCCCGGTATCCACCATGGCATTTGTCACCACCGTATGGATGACGATTGCTACCGTAGCAGAGATGCTGGCAGACAGAGGCGAAAAGCTCTATATTCATCCCTCGCACAATGTGCCCGGAGATACCACCGCCAAGGATCGCCTGGATGAAGCACTGGCTGCCTATAAGGAGCGCATCAAGGGTGTTTGACGCTGATGCCTAATCCCTAACAAAATGAGACCACTAACCATGTACAGATTTGGCTTGCTCTTTTCGTTGATCGCTGTCACGCTGGCGGCGGCTCCCCCCTCCCAGACCTACATCCGGGTAAACCAACTGGGATATTTTCCCGACGACCCCAAGATTGCACTGGCGATGTCAGATCGCAAACTACGAGGTGACTTCGAGGTAATCGACCGACAAAGCGGACTGGCCGTCTACGCCGGAAGCCCGGTCCCTTTTGCCCGAGAGCATTGGGATGGCTATTATCACCTGGACTTCTCCGCTGTGACCACCCCGGGTGAATACTATTTACGTCTGAAGAAAAGAGGTGGTCGCTCCGTCTATTTTAGGATTGGGGCAGACGACTATCGCGATCAGCAGGAGGAGCTGGTCGTCTTTATGCAGCAACAACGTTGTGGCTACAATCCATTTCTAGATATGGTCTGCCACCAACGCGACGGGCGATCGATGTACGGGCCGATGCCGGATTCGACCTATGTAGACGCCAGCGGTGGATGGCATGATGCCGGCGACCAACTAAAATACCTGATCACCGGAAGCAACGCCACCGCCCGCATGCTCTTGACCTACCAGCTCTACCCGGAGCAGTTTGGTGATGTGGTCAACAAATGGGGACAGCCTGGAGCAAACGGGATTCCCGACATCCTGGATGAAGCCAAGTGGGGCTTGGATTGGATCCACAACCTGCATCCGGCTCCGGATCAACTGATTCACCAGATCGCTGACGACCGTGACCATATCGGTTGGAAGATGCCCGACGAAGACAACTCGGACTATGGCTGGGGTCCTCGCAGCTACCGAGTGGCTTATTTTGCCACCGGCGCTCCCCAAGGACTGGGCAAGTACAAGAGCCAGGCCGACGGCATGGCCAATCTGGCCGGTCGGAGCGCAGCGGCGATGGCACTCGGGCACCGGGTCTGGCGAGACGTGGTGAGAGACACGTCTTACGCTAACAAATGCCTGGCTGCCGCTCGAACCCTGTACAAGCTGGGAAGGGAAAATGAAGGTTTCCAGCAGGGTAATTCCTATGGAGCCCCCTATCGATACTCAGAGGACACCTGGGCCGACGACATGGAGTGGGGAGCGGCAGAACTCTATCGCTCCACTGGCCAGGAATCATACCTTCACGATGCCATCCGTTATGCCCGTATGGCCAATACACAGACCAGTTGGATGTCTGAGGACACAGCCATTCACTACCGCTTCTATCCCTTTGTCAACATCGGTCACTTTGCCCTATACGAGCATGTGGATGCCTCTAACAAGAAACTGCTGGCCTCGTATTATCGCACCGGTATTGAGCAATGCCTGAATCGCGCCAAGTCCAATCCCTTTTCAGTGGGTGTGCCCTTTATCTGGTGTTCGAGCAATCTCGTCTCTGCCCTGGTGACCCAAATCATCCTGTACGAACGGATGACCGGCGATCTACAATATCACCCTTTGATGGTGGCGCACCGCGACTACCTGTTTGGCACAAATTCCTGGGGCACGAGCATGTTTACAGGCATTCCCTCCTGGGGTGAATATCCGCTGGACGTGCACACAAGTGTATGGATGAAAACCAAACGTATGGTGCCTGGAGGGCTCATCGATGGTCCGCTGCGGAAAGACATACATGACAAGCAGCTGGGCATCGCGTACGCCGAAGCAGATGAATTTGCAGATGTGCAAAATGGAATCATCATGTATCATGACGATAATGGCGATTACGCTACCAATGAGCCCACTATGGACGGCACCGCCGATGCACTTTTGATGATGGCTTATTGGAGTCGCGGACCCGACTGATCCTCAGTGCGTAAGTAGGTCATCGATGCGAAGTAGCTGATATCCCTCTTGTTCCAACCATTGGATCAGCACATCCAACTGGAGATAGAACTTGTCGGTCCGTGCCGGGTCTGTACCATAGTGAATCAGCAAGATGAATCCATTCAAGCCGGAAGGAGATCGGGCCTCATAGTCCCGGATACTACCAAAGATGGCATCGCTGCCGATATAGGCCGGCATGTCCGGGGTTGTATAATCGGCATGTGATCGGGTGCCTCTGGACATATTGATGAGGGTCAGACCTTCTTCTTCTGTCCATCGGCTGATTGAATCATTGTACCACTCGTATGGAGGCAGGAAAAATGGCGCCATTTCCTTAGAGATGCCATGCTTTGCCATGGCTAAATAATTGTCATCTAAATCTCTGACAAACTGCTGTCGAGTCACAAGCAGCCGGTCGCGGTCATCCCAGTCACAATAAAGCAGATGCCGGTCCGAGTGCGCACCCAGGTAGTGTCCCGCTGATACCAGTCGTGCGATGTGGGTAGCATAGTCGGAATTGCGATAAAAGTCGCCCGTAAAGAAGAAGGAAGCGTGCACGCCACGGCCATCCAAGACCCGAAAAATGTGATCTGCCCCATCTCCAAACTCGTGCGCGGTAAACACCAGGGACAAACTGGCTGTTGCAGTATCCCCCCGTACGATGGCCCCTTGCTCGTAGACAAAGGCTGCTTCATTCTGCTGCCTGGCACACCCTGCGAGTAGCACCCAACCGACCAAAAAACATCTGACCATACTCATACGAACGACTAAAGTACATCAGCACGGTGACAAGCAAGTGGTCCGATCAGCCGCGGTCGGATGCACCAATCCCAGGATAAGACGTAACTGCTCCGGGATCCACCCCTTCTCCAGGGGGTAGCAAGCGCGTGAGCACGTGGCCAGCCTACCTCATGAAAAAGCTATGTCCATCCCCCCATGTGCGGGGGCAAGACAAGCGCTCAAATATCCTTATCTTCCAATGGGCGGGGCTACTCGTCATTTCTTACGCCATCTAAAGCAAAACTTATCATGAAACGATTTCTGGGACTTTTACTTTTTTCATTTTGTCTTACCTCCATGGGGGCGCAACACGAGCATCACCATCACCTATCCGGCCAGATTCCCATCATCAAATCAGTCGAACCCCAACCCCTTATTGCCCATGCCGCCCGGATTGTGGAGGCCCTCGAATTCGTCGGTAGCGCGTTGCCCCAGCAGACCAAGGAGCAACTGGAGGGAGTGCAGCAGCGGAGTCACACGGCAGCAAGTGCCCAGCAGGTCCAGCAACTGCTGGACCCTTTCGTCCTTGCTTATGTAGACATCAATCCCGAGTCTCGGGTCAAGGTCCACGAGGGCCCGGTGCAACCGATCCTTAATCAGGAAGGCTGGACTACCTATCTCGTCAAGGTGCACAACGCGGCTAACATTACGGCAGCCCTGATCCCGGAGAGTCCCAATGCCCTCCCCTTCTTGCATCGCTCCACCGGCGGCCACCGCATGAAGGAGGACCATTATCTCGCCCCAGGATCGGTGGACAATCGCTTCATTGAGATGGCCATCTATGAGGGTCGCCCGCTGAGTGGTCACCTGTCCGGTCTTGAGGTGCAGTATTTCCTCATTCAATTTTATACGCGGTCCAAGGGCAAGCGCGAAGTCAAGTTGGGCTTTAATGTGGGTCAAGGAACGCAGGACATCGGCTTTCGAAACACCATTGACATCTTGTTTGACATTCGAAAGGCCGTGAAGGTGATTTTTGACGTCAAAGATGTGGATGGGCAGGACATCATGGCGTCTTTTACCATCACCGATGGCCTGGACACCGGTACGCCAATGCCTCAGAAGTGGACTATCGCGTCACCCGTGCCTCCAGCACCCACTGGATGGAGGGCAACCGCGATATGACATTTGAGATTCCCGAAGAGAAGTCGCTCACCGGCATATTTCCACTGCCGGCACGCCGATTGGCCGCCAAGGATGAATATCCCGATTTCTTTTTTCAACCACAGATCTACCGATCTACCGGCGAGCACGTCTACCTGCCTCCCGGGCAGTACCACGTGACTTATGGACGTGGGCCGGAATACCTTCAGAAGTACACGCTACTCGAGGTGCCGGAAGAGAAAGATAGCATCATGGCATCTTTCCAATTGGAGCGATGGATACACATGGCGGCCCTCAACTGGTACAGCGCCGATCATCATATCCACGCCGCCGGTTGCTCGCACTATGAAAGTCCGGAAGAAGGGGTACGACCCGAGGACATGTGGAGGCAAGTATTGGGAGAAGACCTCAATATGGGAAACAATCTGACTTGGGGACCCAGTTGGTATCACCAGAAGCAATACTTCACGGGAGAGAATCACGAGTTGTCCAATGCCTCTAACATCCTGAGATATGATGTCGAGGTGAGTGGCTTCCCCTCCTCCCATGCCGGTCACGTGGTATTGCTCAATCTGAAGGAAGACGACTATCCCGGCACCACCCTCATTGAAGAATGGCCATCCTGGACACTGCCAGTCCTTCAATGGGCCAAGGATCAGGGCGGTATCACGGGATATGCGCACTCCGGCTGGGGGCTGGCTCCGGTCGAGCCTACCGATGCCTTGCCCAACTATGTAATGCCCAAAATGGATGGGATCGGCGCCAATGAGTACGTGGTCACCGTCGCACATGATGCGATCGATTTCTACTCGCTGGGTGATACACCCCTACCGGCCGAGCTCAACATGTGGTATCATACGCTCAACGCAGGTTTTACCGTGCGTGGGAGTGGGGAGACGGACTTCCCTTGCATCTCCGATGAAAAAGTGGGGCGAGCACGTATCTATGCCGAGCTGGATGGCTCACTGGACTTTGATGACTATATGGACGCGCTGTTGCGTGGTCACAGCTACATCAGTACTGGTGAGTCTCACCTGATCGACTTCACCATCGATGGCTTTCGGCTGGGTACCGAAGACAGCAAGCTAGCCATCAATCGACGGAAGAATCTGTCCATCAATTGTCGAGCCGCCGCCTTTCTTCCCGAGCAGCAAGATGAGATCGGACGAATTATCGCCGCATCGGGTCCGTATCAATCTCCGTACTGGCACATCGAGCGGAGCCGGGTAGGGACCAGCCGGGACGTCGAGGTAGAGCTGATCGTCAATGGTGTTCCCGTCGCTAGCCAGTCCATCACCGCCGATGGGCAATGGAACGAGCTGGCATTCGACTATCGACTCAAGGAATCTGCATGGGTGGCTGTACGCATATACGGATCGGCACACACCAATCCGATCTTTGTGGAGATCAAGGACGAGCCGATCCGTGTGCAAGAAAGTATCCAGTGGTGTCTCGACGCCATCGATCAATGCTGGAAAGAGAAGGTGGATAACATGAAAGAGGACGAAAGAGAGGCAGCGAAAGCCGCTTACGAACAAGCCCGTGAGGTGTACCGACAGCGGTTAAAGTAAAGGCTGAACGGCGGGTGGCAGGGCACAGTGCGTGGAAGTCCCTGCAATTGCAATGCCTGCGACTTGAAATCGCACCTATTTTTCTGCAGGGGATTCGACAGCATCTTTGGTGCCATTGCCCGTTTCATCGACAGCTGACTCGACTGTTTCCTCTGCTGCGGCCGTGTCCTCGGTCTCTTCCTGGGCCTCTACTTCTGCCACCAACCGCCGTGCCTCCTTTTTCATCTGCTTCAGCTCTTTCTTGATGGTCGCCGGTACAAAACCAGTCATTTCCGAAGGATTGAGGACTAGGTCATCAAAGACCCGGACAATGCGGTCGGCAAATAGCACGAGATTGCGAAACTCGCCTAAGTGTCCGATAAACAAAACACTGTTTCGAGTGCCCACTTCCTGGTTTTTTATCCGCTTGATTTGGTTCTTTCGCACCTCCCTCGTCTTGACCACAAACTGGGCCAGGTCCTCGCTCAACTCGTGGGAGAGCTCCCTATCCAGGTTCTTAAACATAGCATTGATCTTGTCGTAGATCTCAAGGATCAAGCTGTGCAGGAATTGCAGTTCTTCGATCTGCTCCTGGAGTAGCGGCTTATGATTGTTGTCGACATGATGCAGGTTGTCTCGCAGGATCTTATCGACATTGGCAGCCATTTCACTCAGGTAGTCCACGACCAAAATGTATAGGTGGCCCGCTTCGAGTTCGTTCTCCGGCACTTTGTCCAAGGCTCTACTAGAGCTATATTTTAGATTATCAATCTTTGTCCTGATCGGCAGGAATGCCCGGCGTGTTTGACTGAGGATGGACAACTGTTCCTGTTGTAGAGCGGTCAGCGATTTCTCGATCAACTCACCATACTGCCCCAAGAAGGTTTTGAGTTGTTTGCGACAGAGATTGATTACTTCTGCTTTATCCAACTGTCCGGAGTCCATACTCTTTTCCAACGCTATTTGAGCTTCCATCCGACTGTGATGCAGCCGATGTGTCCGGTAGATGGTGACGCCGGCCAGCACAAGTACAATGATGATCGCGATCATTCCACCAAAGTAGAAGATCATCGCCAAGGTAAAGGCAACGACAAACGCCGAAAAGGCAGTAAAGAACCAACCTCCAATCACAGATATCACACCCGAAACTCGATAGACAGCACTCTCCCTACCCCACGCTCCATCGGCAAGTGATGTACCCATAAACACCATAAATGTCACATAGGTAGTGGACAGCGGCAACTTGAGATTTGTGCCAATGGCAATTAGGATACTGGCCACCACCAGCGTCACGGCTGCACGAATCATGTCAAACGAAGGTGCTTCTTTACCTAAATGCACCTGCTTGCGTGTAAAGGGAGTCTGATCAAACTGCTTTAGTACCGATCTACGCCACCCCCTGGGCATCTTTTCATTGAGCCTAATAGCGAGATGGCTGAAGTTGCGCACAATCCGGCGGGACACGAGAAATGAGCGAAATCGTTCCGACCCCTCATCCTGCCGTCCTAGGTCCAGCGAGGTCTGCACCACAGACCTTGCTTTCTTGGAGGTTGTGAGGGTAATCACCATGATGATCCCTGCCAGCAAGAGCAGCAGCGTTGGCGTTGGCACCTTACCTGCCAAACCATCCATTACGAAGGACTCTGCCCCACCGCCACCGGCTTCCATGAAGAGTTGATATGAATTAAAGCCTGCCAAGGGCACCCCAATAAAGTTGACTAGGTCATTGCCGGCAAATGCCATGGCCAATGCGAAGGTCCCCACAAGGACGAGCACCTTAAGAATGTCCACATTGAAGAATCGGTTGAGCAAGAAGAGGATAACCGACCATCCGGCAAAGCTGACCAGCATGATCAACACCGTCTGCTCATTGACCATAGCCACAAATTCGGGACTCATGAAGGAAGCTCCTTTGGCTCCCTTGATCAACATGAAATAGGTGATCGCCATGATGCCCAATCCGCCCCAGATGGCTCCGATCTTCCGCATCCGCTTCTCATAGTCAAAGGAAAACAGCAACCGACTTAAATACTGTGCGACCACTCCGCAGGTAAATGCGATCACGACCGACAGCAAGATACCGGAGATAATTGCCAACGCCTTGGACGTATTAATGTACTGATAGAGTTCGAGGGCATTGGGATCGGTGAAGATCTTAATGGCAGAAATGGCCACAGCCGCTCCCAGCAGCTCGAAGACGATGGAGACGGTCGTGGAGGTGGGCATGCCAAACGTGTTAAACGTGTCCAACAGGATCACGTCTGTCACCATGACCGCCAGAAAGAGGATGATGATTTCGGAAAAGTAAAAGTACTCCGGATGGAAGATGCCCTTTCTCGCTACCTCCATCATTCCACTCGAAAATGTGGCTCCCACCAGCACGCCCAGGGCCGCCACCAGCATGATCAACTTGAACGTGGCTGCCTTGGCACCGACTGCTGAATTGAGAAAATTAACGGCGTCGTTGCTAACCCCCACCACGAGGTCGGAGATAGCCAGGAGGAAGAGAATGATTACTAATACGAGATAAAAGGTTGCCATCACTGATCTAGCTTATGTGATCAATTCACTGCATTCTGTTCCGAACCAATTACTCAAGAAATATGAGGCTCGTAAAGATAGCCAAAACCGGAGGGCACAATATTAAATAATTGTGAACTTTGGAAGGGGCTGGAGAACTTGCCAGACAGGGTAGAAGCGCGGAACAAAAGATTCGATCGGATGGCAAGGTTCTGGTTGGATCAATCCATCCACTCCGCCATGCCTGACCCGCAACAATCGCAGATCTAGGTCCTCATCCAAGGCGATCAGTTCGCTGATTCTCGGCATTATTCATTTCCTTTGCTAGACAGCGGCCAATCTCATCACATGGCCGGCTGCCACCACATTGCCTATGGGAAATAAGAACGGTTTTACCTTCTCACCAGATCAACTGGACAAGATCAAGACGAGCGAAGATGTACGGGCCCACTTGGCCAATCACGGAGCGCTCCTGCATAAGATTGAGGCTTTCCTGGACTACAAGGATGATTTGCAGATGTTGCAGATCGAGCTCCTAAAGCTGCAAACCTGGATACACCAGCAGGGTAAGCGGGCCGTTGTGGTGTGTGAAGGACGAGATGCGGCGGGCAAAGGCGGGGCCATTCGTAGGTTTATCCGGTATCTCAATCCACGGTCCATGCGAGTGGTGGCCCTCAACAAGCCCACCGATATTGAGCGGGGTCAATGGTACTTTCGGCGTCACGTGAAGGAACTGCCCAATCCAGGAGAGATTCGTATTCTTTGATCGCAGCTGGTACAACCGGGCGGTGGTAGAACCCGTGATGGGCTTCTGCACACCCGACGAATACCAGGAATTCATGCGACAAGTGCCAGAATTTGAGCATATGCTGACAGAAAATGGCGTCGATATCATTAAGGCTCTGGTTTTCGATCAGTCGCGGAAGAACAGACCAAGCGATTTGAGTCGAGAGAAACGAGATCCGCTGAAGCAATGGAAACTCAGTCCCGTCGACCTCAAATCCCAACAGTTTTGGAATGAATGGACACATCACAAAGAGGAGATGTTTAGCCGAACACACACGAGCTATGCCCCCTGGATCATTATAAAAACCAACAACAAGAAAATAGCCCGGTTGGAATCCATCCGCTACTTGCTCTCTAGATTTGACTATAGAGGAAAAATGGATGCGGGCACCAATATCTATCCCGATCCCAATGTTGTGCAACGATTTCACCGATCGATGTTGGGACAGTCCTAAAACCAGCCGTCATGAAATTCAGCAAATCCGACCTGAAAAAACTGAGCAGTACGCGGGGGACTGATCTACCTACTTTCTCAAGACAAGCCCGATATCGCCCAAACATTAGCGCGTTTGAACTACGACTCCAGTCTGCGAGAGCTTCAAATCCGTTTGATCCGATTGCAGAATCACATCGTCGAGTCTGGCATGCGACTAGCGGTGATCTTTGAGGGGGGAGAATTTGCAGGCAAAGGCGCCGCTATTCGAAGTTTCATGGAGCATCTAAATCCTCGTGCTGCCAGGGTAGTTGCACTCCCAAAGCCCACGGAGGCCGAGGCAGGGCAATGGTATTTTCAACGCTACGTCGAGCAATTGCCCAAACCCGGAGAGATTGTCTTCTATGATCGGAGTTGGTACAATCGGGCGCTGGTAGAACCCGTCAATGGATTCTGCACCAAGGATGAGTACAAGCGCTTCATGAAGGACGTCATCCACTTTGAGGCCTTGATCCACAATGACGGCATTGTCCTGGTAAAGTTCTACTTGTCTATCACCAAGACTGAGCAAGCGCGCCGCATACAGCGGGTCCGCAATAATCCGCTGCGCCGATGGGAACTTAGCCAGGTCGACGAGGACGCCCAAAGACTTTGGGACAAATACCAGCAATACGAGAAAAACATGCTGGAAAAAACAGATACGAAGGATGTTCCTTGGACGGTCGTGGACAGCAATGATCAGCGGGCAGCCAATCTCGCTTGTATTCGAGCGGTACTGGCGGAAGTCAAGTCCAACCGGTAAGGACGGAACATGTTACAATTGCATTTCCAGTTGCACCCTAAATTGATACTTACCATCAGCCTGGTGAGGGAATGAGATTCGAGTAAGGTCGCTTTGCACCTTTAGATGGTGGCCGACAATGTACTTGGACAAGCCCAGAGTATAGTGATTTTCATCTCGTACCAGCGAAAAATCATGGTCGCGATGCACGGTAGTGTATCGCAGCGCCACCTCAAATCCTTTTTGATTCACGCTGCCGCCCTGAATGGAAAAGCCTTCGCCAGTCAAGAAATTGTTGGTCACATCAAATTGGCGATCAGAGGACTTACGACCGTATTCGGACATCAGCGAAAAGCCTCGATATTTAAACATCACGTCGGCAAAGAAAGTATGGAGCGTGTTCTCGACATATATCCCCTCATCATTTCGTACAAAGCTACCTAGCTGACCACCCTGTCGCACAGCATCCTGGTTCCGATTAAGCGTGATTCCCACAGCCAACTTGGGTACGGGCTCACGCAACAAATCGGATGATACGAAGGCCCCCTTCTTGTCCGTAAAGGATCCGAGGGGCAAGACCTCCAGATGCAGGAGATAATTGTATCCGCCAAAATTCTCTGCAGTTATGTTGCGTCCCTCA
Source organism: Saprospiraceae bacterium (assembly GCA_965223165.1). Lineage (GTDB taxonomy): Bacteria > Bacteroidota > Bacteroidia > Chitinophagales > Saprospiraceae > JABDMH01. The sequence continues at coordinate 56,690 of CBDCVQ010000009.1, forward strand.
CCTTGGGTCAGCGCCAATGCCGGCATCAGTATGACGTTGCCAATCTCATAGTGTCCATGCAACTGCAGGCCTACATCACGATCGAGTGTGTACCGGCCGTTAAGTAACGAGCGATCGACAAATTGAAGATCGGAAGAGGATATGACGCGTTCACGGTTGCCCGGCAATTTTGCTTGACCGACCCAAAGCTCCCAGTGCTTGACAAACTTCCACTTTGCCACCATGTCCAGGATGACCCGGGAAGCTCCTTTCCCATTGCCGTCTTCCTTGTCGATACTGAGGTCCCTATTACTCAGACCAAGTTCGATTTTGTACGTCAGCTTGTCTGATAAGACAAAGCCGGCAAACTTCAATCTGGCTCGTCGCACCAAAAACTGTGACGTGACTCGATCATTAGCTTCGCTGTAGCTAGCATCAAAGAGTTGCTGCATGCGCATATTAAACTTCAGCGAAAAACTCGAGTCCGCTGCCATATGGCTAATCCCCTTGCCAAAATCAGGCATGGCCGCACGCTGCGCCAAGGCAATCTCAGGTGCCATGCCCGCCGCGACCAAAAAAATGTAGATAAATAGCTTCGATCTGATCATAGTAGCCCGGTTCAAGTCAAAACAAAATTGACGTTTGTCGCTCGCCTCGTGACAAATTATTTTAACGACGAACACCAACTGGCAGAAGCATAGGCACGGTGGTTCCCAAAGCTAAACTTCCAAGTGGATCACCGTCAAAATAAGGCGTGTAATGTTAACTTAGTGTAAAGTTAACGTAAACATAAGCACTTGATCTGTCAGCTAGATCATTTCTCTTGATGATCCCCATTGGCTGACCAATAACCTCTAGGCGTAGACCATGCAATACGGATTTACGGACATGTTAACGCTGTTAGGATCGCTTGGTCTCTTCCTATACGGGATGAAGGTGATGAGCGATGCGCTTATGGAGGTGGCAGGAGATCGCATGAGGGGCATCCTGGCCTCCATGACTTCGAAGCGGCTCTTCGCTGTCTTCACGGGTTTTCTGATCACGGCTGTCATTCAATCTTCTTCAGCCACCACACTCATGGTCGTTAGTTTTGCCAATGCCTCGCTGCTGACCCTGGTGGAGTCCATTGGCGTGATCATGGGGGCCAACATTGGTACGACCGTCACAGCCTGGCTGATCACCATCCTTGGCTTTAAGGTGAGCATGAGCGCCATCGCACTTCCACTCGTAGGCTTGGGATTCCTGATGACTTTTTCGAAGGGCAAAACTCGGAGGCAGTGGGGCCACTTCGTGGTCGGCTTTGCCGTGCTCTTCATTGGGCTCCAGTTTTTAAAGGACGCCGTACCTGACATTGGCAGTAACCCCCAGGCGCTTGAGTTTTTATCGAAGTACACCCAATTGGGCTTTGTCAGCATTCTGATTTTTCTGGCGATAGGCACCATTTTGACCGTGGTGATCCAATCCTCCAGTGCGACGATGGCGCTCACGCTGGTCATGTGCTTCGAGGGCTGGATCCCCTTTGATATGGCCGCCGCCATGGTGCTGGGAGAAAACATCGGCACGACGATCACTGCCAATCTGGCGGCAGTAATAGCAAACTACCATGCCAAGCGCACGGCTCGTGCACACCTCATTTTTAACATGATCGGTGTCATCTGGATGCTGCTTCTCTTCACCCCCTTTCTCAATGCGGTCGATTGGTTTGTGACCCGAGACCACAGCGCCTCACCGTTTGTGCAAGCCACTGCGGTGCCGGTGGCTCTATCCGTCTTTCACACCGCTTTCAATATTGCCAATACATCCCTGCTCATCTGGTTTGTGCCCCTGATCGCCCGGTTCGTGACGACTCTGGTCCCAGAGAAAGTCGATCCGGAGAAAGACATCGACCAGCCCATGTACCTCAATAGCTCCCATCTACGCTATCCGCAGACCGGTATCGCTGCGCTACTCAAGGAGTCTATCCGACTCTTTGAAAAAACGGCCTACAAGGCTATCGCACATGGCATCAATGTGCACCGTGCCGACATTGAGTCAGACAAAAAGCTGCGCGAGATCGTGGATCAAAGAGAGGTCATCAGCATTGATGTCGAGCAACTGTACTACGGCAAGATCAAAACGATCTACAACAAGATCGTGGAATTCGCGACCCAGCTTCAAAGCGCCTTCGAGCTGGACAAAGGCAAGATCGCTCTGATCCGAAAAATCCTGGTGGCCAATCGGCATATCGTCGCCAACGTCAAGGCGATGAAGTCTCTACACAAGAACATGTCGACGTACATCGCCTCTGATAATTACCACATCAAGTATGAGTATAATCAGTTGCGAAAAACCATCCTAAAGGTGATGCGAGAGATCCAGGATCTCAAAGTGGCGGAACAGCCTGACAAACACCTGAAAAAGCTAGCGAAGCTCAAGGAAAAGGCGGTCAGGAGTGATGTGCTGATGGACGGTTCGATCAATGACCTAGTGCGAAAAAACCGCATCACCAATGAAATGGCTACCTCCTTGATGAATGATAGTGCCATCGTCACCCGAATGGTCCGCAGCCTGATCACCGTCGGCGAGCTGCTGTACATGCAAAGAGATATGATCCTGGAAGAGGTAGACCTGAGTCAGGACGAGCTGCAAGCGACAGAAGGCATCCTCACGGCGGAAGAATCTAGTAGAGCATCACACTAAATCAAAGTCTATTGCCTTGGTCTGCTAGCTTGATGCCTCGTTCTTGACGGCTGCGTCGGAAGCTTGGCCTCCACGTACTAGCGCCCAGATACCTAGCAGCGGCCCCACGGCCAAGATCAGAAAGAGGTACCTCACCTCCATGCGCAAAGCAAGCCATCCCACGATCTGTATACTGACGATCGTGATGGCAAAACCAAGGCAGTTCACGATCGTCAACGCGGTGCCCCGAGCCTCAGCCATGGCATTCCTAGCCACCAGCGTCGAAAAGAGGGGCGAGTCGGCGATGACCACCAGACCCCAAAAAACGAGAAAGCACATCGTCAGGGGGCCCGATCTCTGGCTAAAAACCAAAGGAGACAGTAGGCAGCAGAGACAGGAAGCGCCCAGTGCCCATGTGGCTAGCCGCTGGGTGCCGAGGCGCTGAGACAGCACACCTGCTGCCGCACACGATAGGCCACCCAAGCCGATCACTATGAAGGCACCCAGCGAGATGGCCGAAGGTGCCGTTAGGTCAGAGCCGACAAATTGAGCCATCATAAGGGGCACGAATGCCCAAAAGGCATACAGCTCCCACATATGTCCAAAGTAGCCGAAGGCAGCCGATCGAAAATTTTTATTGGCAAAGACCTTGACCAATGCAGTCAGATCCATCTGGATGCTGGCCTTGCGATAGGGTCCATCTCCTACCAGCCACACGATCAGCACCCCTCCCAAGACAGCCATCACAGAGGTGGCTACCAGCACCCCTTGCCAGGCAATGCTCAGGTCTAGGCTCTTCAGCAGGTGTGGGAATGCCGTCCCGACCACCAGGGCGCCCACCAGAAATCCCAAGGACCGACCTAATCCGGCCTGGAAGTGATCTGCCGCGATCTTCATACCGACCGGATAGATGCCCGCCAGAAAGAAGCCCGTCAGAAAGCGGAACAGAAGCAGACTACCCAAACTCCCACCTTCGTACATCATACCCAGGTTAGACAACGCACCTGCCAGGGCACTGGCAAAAAACACCTGGGACGGTGAAAATCGATCCGCAATCGTGAGAAACGCAAAGACCAACGTACCGCTAATAAAGCCAAACTGTACGGCCGAGGTAAGATGCGGCAGCGCGGAGGCTGACAGATCAAAAGCGGCCGCGAGGTCCTCCATCACGCCATTGCCGGCAAACCAAAGCGAGGTGCAACAGAACTGTGCAAGTACAATGATCGGCAGAACCAGCTGGGATCTCCGCATTAATCGTCGACTCGAAACGTATAGCACCAGGCTTCGCCCTCCAGGACTACCTCCCCGTCGCCCCTGACTACCTCGACCTTCAGTTGGCAGACAGGTTTGGAGGCATGGACACTGAGTACCTCAGCCGAGGCCGTGATCGTATCCCCGATGAAAACCGGCGCCGTAAATTTCCAATCCTGACTGAGAAAGACCGAGCCGGGGCCAGGCAAGTCCATGGCCACCAGGGCATGCAACAGCCCTGTCGTCAATCCGCCCTGCACGACTAGACGGCCAAATTTGGTCAGCGAGGCAAATTTCTCGTCAAAATGCAACGGATTGTAATCCCCGCTAAGCTCGGCAAAGGTCCGTACATGGCCTTCGGTCAGGGTTAAGCTGCGCGAAGCCCGTTGTCCCACATCCAATGATGCCATCTGATCCAGATTTGTCGATGTTGAGGCAGGTGTCGTCCTATACCCGAAAGTTAAGACAATGTCTGATCAATGCCCACTTTGGCCAAGTATGCCCATGGGTCATGCCGGCTAACTCCGCCTCCTGATCGGAAACTTTACCAGTGAGAGAAATATCCCGAAGAGTAAAGCCAAGATCACCAACGCCACTCCCGTCCACTTGGGATAGACAAATAGCTGTAGGAGAAATGCATTATGATTAATGGCTTCGGTATTATCTAACGCATTCATGATGCTTAGTAGTTGGCTGTTTTCGGCCACGTCTAGGAGGCCGATGGCCACGGCAGCCCACACCAAAATTCTCTTTGGCTTCCGGTAATGGCGAAAGAGGAGCAAGGTCAGCACGATAAACAGACCGGTGTAGGCCGGTATGAAAATGAAGTCCCAGCAAGTAGCTTTCTTCATGGCCGCTACCTTATCCTGCGCCGGTCCGGCAAAAACGGCGGCGACATCTTCCGCGTTTCGTGCATATTCAAAGGCCAGTACGGGAGACGCATGGTAGGGCACCTCGGGACTAATATTCCAATCCTCGATCTGTTGGATGGCTGATCGCATTTGGTGAGCGCACACCGCACCCACGACCAAAGCGAGAGTCAACAAAATGGAATATCGATATTTCTTTATCATAGCTCCGTCATGATTTATCCTTTCCTGCGGAATCGGTCATCTGTAGCTGGAGATTGTCTTGAAACTCCTTCAACACCACATTGAGCAGACGACGAACCAACCAAGGCACCAAGAGGCGATAACCCGCATAGGCCAGTACCAACATACTACAGCCTAGCCCGATCACGACGCCTAAGAGCTGCATAAAATTCAAGCCCAACAGCCGGGTAGTCCCGCGGAGCAGTATTGCCATAAGGGGCAAGGTCACCACCAGCACGACCAGGGTAGTCCAAGACCATTTGATCCCCCCGCCCGGGAGGTCGTTGGCTGGCCTATTCGTATCATCGGGATGAGTGGGAGCGTCATCCTCCGACGCTTTCCTTGGAGGGTATGGGGGCAAAAGCACAGACACCAACGATCTGATCCGTAGCTCTAGCGGCTTGCGATAGGTGGCCACCTCTTCCAAAGAGATCTTCCTCCGGTCAAAACTGGGATAGGGCAAGTCCGGGGGTGCCCCTGCGACACCGCACATGGAACCCTCCTCTCTAAGGGACAGGTCAGGAATGAGGGGGATACGCCTCTCTCCCTCCACCTCTTTAGAGAGCAACTGCCACCGCTCACCCTGGTCATCCCACAGGTTGGATCTGAATATGGATGCAGCGGGCGCTTGGCTGGGGGCAATGTAGAAGAAGGACTTCAGAAAACTCTGGCAATTCTTACGTCCCAATTCATAATCGTGCTGCCTAAACTCCCGCTTAAAGAAACCGGCAAATCCTTCGAGCGCTCCTGTCGCCAGCGTGTAATCCCTGGCTTCACTCGCCCTTCTGCGTGAAGGGAAGACCATACCCAACGTGGCTTCACTGGCAAACTTCTTGATCAGGAGGGGATCTTTAAATCGGCCCTGGTTGAGCAAAGTCCCCACCAGCAATCGCGTAGATTGCCACACATTGGAGGGGTGCCGATACTTTGCCATGCCCTGAAAGTTGGGAAACGGGTCCACCATCATCAGTGCCTTCTCGTGCCTGTGCCCATCCTTCCGCTCCGCTCGGACGACTTCCTGCAGCACCTCATTTACCTGCTCAAATGGCTCGTTGTTGAGTACCCCTCCGTCGACGGCAGCAAATTCGAAGGCTTGATCCCGGACTTGGATTTCCACTTTGTATCGGCCATCTCCCTGCTGCAGCTGTAGGGCGTGACGTAGGAAAGCCTTCAGATAGTGCCCTCTGATATTGCCAATCTTGCGGAATGCCAAGCCCAGTGGAAAGGCACCCGATGCCGTGGCCACCTGGACCAGTGCACGCCGCTCATCAGCCTCGCTGAGCCTCAAGGGTATTTTGTGCGCCGCAGCGGTCTTCTCGTCAAGGGTGAAGTGCGCAACCCCCTTGTGATATTTCATCACGTGGGCCGGCCGCAGATCGTCATCTACCGGGTTCTTGCGGGAGAAATGGATCTCAAACGGCACCCCTCGCAAGCTGGTCAGCGTCAACAACAAGTCCATGTGGGGGCTTACGTAGCTGGGCAATGGACCGAGCTTGCAGGTCTTCATGATGCCCAGTGCATAGTCCCCAACCTTGTCTACCGGTGCCGTGTTCAGCAATGACTTCACTGGGGTGTCGTCTCTCAGATCGTGGTTGGCCAGCAGACTCATCAGCATCGCATCTCCCCTACCCTTGCTACCACTCGGATGCTCCACACCCTTCATAGCCACCCAACAGTCATGCATCAACCTTTGGTCATGCGCCTTTTTGCCATCTAAGGTCGAGGAACGCAGGGCTAGCTGCAATAAGGAGAGTGTAGCAGCCATGCTTCCGGCCGAAGCTCCACCCATGGCGTCGATCACCACACGGTGCATCGGCACACGCAGATCATACCCATGTATCTCAATGGCTTTCTGCAGATTGTTTTGCGCCTTGGATAAGGCTTCTAGGTTGTGTTGCTTGGCACGCTCCCAACGCTCCAGCGTCTCAAATAGGTAGTCCATAACGCCCGCAGTATAGGCTCCCGCAGACACCGCACCAGCTAACGTGATACCCAGATGATAGGTAGTCTTTCGTTCTTCTTCAATCAAATGTAACTCTTGCATAACCCTGATATTATCAAATGGCCCTCGAACCGATCAAACTCGATAGAAGGTGGTGGTGGTGTACTGTTAGTGTGTGGCATGCAACGTTTGTCACCTGATCATTGTCTTTTTTTTTGTCATGCGTAACCAAGACAACCCAGGCCGCGTCTTAACGAACAGCCCGACCATCGCCATCCTCTCGGTACATTTTATGATTTACAACTTACACGATGCTTCGTAATTACTTAAAAATTGCCTTTCGAAACCTGTTAAAGCACAAACTTTTTAGCGTCACCAACCTCCTTGGATTGACGATCGGCGTGCTCTGTTGCCTGATGATTCTCATGTATGTGAATCACGAGATGGGATTTGATCGATGGAATCCCAAGGTGGACCGACTCGTCCGACCGTATGCAGACATCAATTTTGGAGGAGCCGTCATGAACTTGGCGGTCACGGGCGCTCCCATTGCACCGGAGGCCGCCGCCAGCCTACCGGAAATCGAAAACTGGTGTCGACTCAGGAACTATGGCAGCAGCCTAGCTCGGATTGACGGCACGGACCAGATGAACATCGAGGTGGACCCGCTGCATGCCGACAGCACTTTCTTTGATCTCTTTCCGATCTCTGTGATCGAGGGCAATGCGCGCACCTGCCTGACCGAGCCCAACACTGCGGTGATCAGTACAGCGCTGGCCGACAAGCTCTTTGGTGCTTCGACTGACATCGTGGGGAAGACCCTTTTGCTGGACAATCGCGAGAAGTGGAGAGTAACGGGTATCTATGAGAATATACCCTCCAACACACACTTTGAGGCAGATGCCCTGCTCTCGCTCGTGGCCAACCAAGAGATAGCCAACTCCCCTCCGTTTTGGGCAGCCAACAACAATTTTCACACCTATCTGCTGCTCCGGGAAGGGGTAGATCGACAGGACTTTGCGCAGAAATTTGAGACGCTCTCCAGGGAAAAGGTAGAATTAACCAGTAGCCAGCTTCTCGGCATGACGCTCGAAGAGTTTGAAGCTACAGGGCAGTATGCCCGATACGGTCTGCAAGATGTGAGCGACATTCATCTGAAGTCAGATCTCTATGCTGAGCTGCAGCCCAATGGCAATATCAAATACATATGGATCTTTCTGTCGATTGCGCTATTCGTGTTGCTGATTGCCTGCATAAACTTTATGAACTTGACCACGGCCAAGTCGACCCAGCGGAGTGAGGAGATTGCTGTGCGCAAGGTGTTGGGCAGCAGTAGAAAGCAGCTGATCAGCCAATTTTTGTCCGAGGCCTATGTGATGACGTTTCTCGCCGTGGTGCTGGCTGTCTTGAGCAGTCTGCTACTACTTCCCTGGTTTAATGACTTGACGGGTAGGGACCTTGCTTTGCCCTGGAGCAGTGGTAGATTCTGGCTGGGACTATTGGGTGGTATCCTCGTGGTAGGACTCGTGGCCGGAAGCTATCCAGCCCTATTCTTATCCGCCTTCAAGCCCATCCAGGTGCTCAAGGATCGGGTGGGCAAGCTCGGAGGCCACTCCCGGCTCAGAAGTGGCCTAGTGGTGGGCCAGTTTCTCATTGCGATGGTGCTAATCATCTCCACCTTGCTGATCTACCAGCAGCTCAAATACATTCAAAATAAACAGTTGGGCTTTCAGAAGGAGCAAGTGATCGTCGTCAATGATGCCTTCTCCCTCGGCTCCAATATAGCGGCCTACAAGCAGCGTATGCTCCAACATGCTGCGGTGGAATCCGCCACGATCTCCTCTTACCTGCCCATACCTTCCTCGCGCAGTAATACGACATACTCCAAGATCCGGGAGCTACGTCAGGACCAAGCCATTAATATGGCTTCCTGGCAAGTGGATCATGACTACTTGTCCACGCTAAACCTGGAGCTGACTGAGGGCCGCTTCTTTGATCGAGATTTCGTCAGCGATAGCACGGCGGTCGTCCTTAATGAGGCTGCGGTGGCCGTACTTGGCTTTGACAATCCCGTGGGAGAAAAGATTTACGGCCTCACCGAAAACTTACAGGGCGCGCCGACACCAGAGGCTTTCGTCGAATACACCATCGTAGGTGTGGTCAAAGATTTTCACTTCGAGAGCTTACGCGAAAACATTGGATCGCTCGGGCTTTTCCTGGGAGAGTCGCGAGGATTGATCTCCTTGCGCTACCAGGCGGGAGCCAGTGGTGACGTGATCGGAGAGCTAGAAGCCACCTGGCAGGAAATGGCACCCAATCAGCCCTTCTCTTACCGCTTTGTGGATGAGTCTTTTGAGCAGATGTACGAGGCGGAGCAGCGGGTCGGTCACATCGCCATCGTATTTACCATCCTGGCCATCATCGTTTCGTGCCTCGGCCTCTTTGGCTTGTCCACCTTTGTCGTGGAGCAACGCACCAAGGAGATCGGCATCCGAAAGGTGTTGGGAGCCAGTGTAGCGGGTATCGTTGGACTCCTTTCCAAGGGTTTTATGACCTTGGTGCTTACCGCGTTTTTGCTGGCGATACCCATTACCTGGTACTTCATGAATGACTGGTTGTCCAATTTCGCGTACCGTGTGGACATTCATTGGTCGATATTCGCGCTTGCTGGGGTACTCGCCGCCGTCATCGCCTTTGCCACCATCAGTTTCCAGAGTATCCGAGCCGCCGTAGCCAATCCCGTGGATGCCTTGCGGAGCGAGTGAATGGGATTTTGGTGTTGTGGTTCTTTGGTGTTGTGGTTTTATGGTTTTATGGTTTTATGGTTTTTTGGTTTTTTGGTTTTTTGGTTTTTTGGTATTCTGGTCGTGGGATTGTTGAGGATGTTGAGTTGTTGAATTTGTTGAGTTGTTGAGTTGTTGAGTTGTTGAGTTGTTGAGTTGTTGAATCTGTTCAGTTGCCTGGTTTTCAGTGTTGTGGGGAGCAGGCAGAGGCGAATCCCTATTCGCCGACGTGGGTGCAATAAATCGCAGGTTTATTTCATGATTTCGATGGCGGACATAGGCATCCGCGGCATCACCTGGCCCACGTAGAGGCGAATCCCCATTCGCCGGCGTGGTGCAATAAATGGCAGGTTTATTTCTTGATTTAGATGGCGGACATAGGAATCCGCACTGTCATCCTGGCCCACGTAGAGGCGAATCCCCATTCGCCGGCGTGGTGCAATAAATGGCAGGTTTATTTCTTGATTTAGATGGCGGACATAGGAATCCGCACTGTCATCCTGGTGCAGGCAGAGGCGAATCCCTTTTCGCCGGCACTGGGAGCTTTGGTCTTTACCGCCTTTCAAATGTTCATAGAAAACAGGACGCCTGTGGTCTGATGAGCGTCCCTGTTAACTATTGGAGGAGGTTGTTGTTGCGGTTACCTCTGCGCTCGCAAGGACCGTCCACCGTCACACCGTCCAAATGTGTGGCTCGCCGATCCTAAATCACAATCACAATCAACTATCCTCAATCAAGCTACGGGGACGCGGCATCCACCTGGCAAAGAAGTACAACGCGGTGCAAAAACCCACCCCACGAGCGCTCGCAAGGGCCGTCCACCGTCCACCGCCGCACCGTCCAAATGTGTGGCTCGCCGATCTCTGCCAAACCGCAGGGCCTGCCCTCAGCTCGACGATCCTAAATCACAATCACAATCAACTATCCTCAATCAAGCTACTGGGACACGGCATCCACCTGGCAAAGAAGTACAACGCGGTGCAAAAACCCCACCCACCGATAGCTCGCAAGGGCCGTCCACCGTCCACCGTCTTACCGTCCACCGTCTTACCGTCTTAGGCGGCGGCTCGCCGATCTTTGCCGTCGCGCAGGGCCTGCCCGCAGCTCGACGATCCTAAATCACCATCACAATCAACTATCCCCAATCAAGCTACGGGGACGCGGCATCCACCTGGCAAAGAAGTACAACGCGGTGCAAAAACCCCACCCCACGAGCGCTCGGTTCTGCGTATGCCCCCTTCCCCCTACACCCCTAAACTCTCCCCCTTCTAGCCAGATCCCTTAACTCGCAGGGAATGTGTAATTTGGTGGGCCCAATTCGGCCAGAGATCTTATAGTGGAGGTACAGGAATCGCCAAGGACAACTAATCGCTTTCTAGGGGGCAGCCGCATCGCCCTGATCGTGGGGCTGATCTTGCTCAATATGGGCTGCGATCAAATCTCCAAGAATGTGGTCCGCGAGCGGGTGGAGCAAAACGAGCAGATCAACGTCATCGGAGACAATGTCATCCTCACCAATGTAGAGAATGAAGGTGCTTTTCTAGGGGTGGGATCAGAGCTGGATCGCACCACCAAGAATATCCTACTGTTGGCGCTGCCGGCAGTGATGCTCTTGATTCTCACGGGGATGGTATTTGTCCGATCTAATCTATCGACCAGGGTGGCTGCAGGCATGTCGTGCATCATTGGCGGTGGACTGGGCAATATGCTCGATCGATTCATCTATGGCTCGGTGACGGACTTTCTGCATCTGGATTTGGAGTTGTTTCGTACCGGCATTTTTAACTTGGCAGATGTCTCGGTGACACTAGGCATGCTCATTATTTTGGCTACCAGCCTGCTCAACAAGAAGGACCGGCTGGTGCCTTGACACGATAAAGTAAGGAATACCATGAGAAGAACACCGCTGTTTTTATGGGCACTAGCACTGACGCTGGCGATGCCGCTGACAGCTCAGCAAGAAGACAAGGTCGTCAAGCCCATACCGGAGCCGCAGGTCTTTGATAGTGAGCAGCAGGTCGAAATCGACGGCCAATCGATCGACTTGGCCGTTAGTGCCGGCACGATGAAACTGCGCGATGAGAACAATGAGCCCATCGCCCTCATGGGGTTCACCAGCTATACGAAGAAAGCATCGGAGCCAAATCGGCCCATCATGTTTGCCTACAACGGCGGCCCGGGCTCCTCCTCCTTCTGGTTGCACATGGGTGTACTCGGTCCCAAGCGCATCGTGGTAGAGGATCCGGGTTATACCCCCGCATCACCTTATCCCCTGGTCAACAACGAGTACTCCATTCTCGACATAGCCGATCTAGTGATGATCGATCCGGTCGGCACCGGCCTCAGCATACCAGTCGGTGAGGCCGAGTTTGAAGACTTCTGGGGGGTCGATCAGGACATCCGCAGCATCACCCTCTTTATCACGCAGTATCTGATCAACCATGGCCGGATGAATTCGCCCAAGTACCTGCTCGGGGAGAGTTATGGCACATTTAGAAATGCGGGCGTGATGCGACGCCTATTGAGTGAAGGGATAGCCCTAAACGGGGTGATCATGGTATCGGCCGTCTTTGATCTGCGATCCCTGTTCTTTCCGCCAAACGAGGACCTGTCGTATGTGGTGCATTTTCCGACCTATGCGGCGACGGCTTGGTACCACGACAAGGTGGCCAATAAGCCGGACGATCTGGAGGCCTTTCTGGCCGGTGTGCGCACCTTCACCGAGAATGAATATGTGCCTGCGCTCTTCAAAGGAGATCAGCTATCCGCGACAGATAAGCGGGCCATGGCCCAAAAACTGGCGGATTATACCGGTTGCAGCCAGGACTTTTGGTACCGCGCAAATCTGCGTGTGCAAAACCGAGAGTTCTTTGCGGAGCTACTCCGTGACGAAGGCCGAACGGTAGGGCGACTCGACTCTCGGTTCACCGGCATTAACGAGGACCTGACCAGCCAATTTGCCGATCACGATCCGCAAAGTGCCGCCATCTCGCCGGCATATATTACCGGCTTTCTCGATTACTATCATGGGGAGCTGGGCGTGAGCCGAGATTTGAATTACTCCATCACCGCCGGTAGGCGCAAGGGGTTTAAATGGGACTGGAAGCATGAAGGCAATATGCGATGGGGGGCACCGGCGGCCGTGAACACCGGTATCGATATGGCTACGGCTATGTCACGTGACCCCAACGTGAAGGTCCTCATCCTAAACGGATACTATGATATCGCCACGGTATTTTATGGTGTGGAACATTCGATCGATCATATGGGACTCACACCGGAGATCAAGGACAACATCATCATGAAGTACTATGAGGCCGGACATATGATGTACACCCACATGCCCTCACTCATTAAGTTTAAGAAAGACGTATCCGCCTTTGTGCGATCAACCTTAAAGCGGACATGAAGCGACGAGAAGCACTCGGTACCCTTATCGTGGCATCTGCCGGAGCTTTGTTGGCCCCCGGCTGCGACTCCACCGTCGTACCTACCTATCGACACTTTGTCCTAGACCGAGGTCAGTGGCACTTCCTGACTCGTTTTCTCGATGCACTGCTACCCTCCAGCGACCTGGTGGCCAGCTCTCCGGAGTCAGTATCGGAATTTGTGCTGACCATGGTAGATGACTGCCACGATTTGGACGACATCCAAAGGTTCCAGGCAGGATTGGCTGGGTTGATGACCTACTGCAAAGAACATAGCTTGGGCACCTTGAAAAAATTGGATGAGGCCAAGACTGAACAACTGTTTGGACAGCTGTCCTCCACCGAAAGCGCGGAGATGACATTTTTCTACGCCACGGCACGTCGGTATGCCATCCAGCACTTCACCAGCTCCGAACATTTTATGAAACAATATCTGGACTTTGAGTTTGCCCCAGGACGCTACGAGGCTTGCCTCGCCCTATAAGTCCGGACCTTGAGATACTGCTAGAAGCATGGCAAGAAGCACAGATCATCATTACGACGCTATCGTGATTGGCGCCGGTATGACCGGCGGCTGGGCCGCCAAGGAGTTTTGCGGCGCGGGGCTCCGCACCCTCCTACTCGAGCGGGGTCGCAATGTCGAACACCTCAAAGACTATCCGACCACCCATCTGCAACCCTGGGAGTTTAAGCATCGAGGGCAGATCCCCAGAGACGTCCAAGAGGCCAATCCGGTCATCAGCCGTTGCTACGCCTTTCGCGAAGACGCTGCTCACTTCTTTGTAAAGGACACGGACCATGCCTATGTACAGGAGAAGCCCTTTGACTGGATCCGAGGATATCAAGTGGGTGGCAAGTCCATCATGTGGGCACGTCAGACACAGCGATGGAGTGATTTCGACTTTGAAGGGCCTGCCAGAGACGGCTTTGCTGTAGATTGGCCCATCCGGTACCATGACCTGGCCCCCTGGTACAGTCACGTAGAAAAATTCGTGGGCATTTCGGGCAATGCCGACGGGCTTGACACCTTGCCCGACGGTGAATTTCTCAAAGCATGGGATCTCAATTGCGTGGAGGAGCATTTTCAGGAAAGCGTGGGGCAACACTATGACGATCGCCATGTGATCTATGCCCGCTGTGCGCATATCACTGAAATGAAAGACATCTTTCGTCAGCAGGGCCGCACGCTTTGTCAAAGTCGAGCGATCTGTCAGCGAGGATGTCCGTATGGCGGCTATTTCAATGCCAACTCCACCCTGATACCCTGGGCGGAGAAAACAGGCAAGCTCACCTTGCGACCGCACTCTGTGGTCCACTCGATCATTTTCGATGAGGACCAAAATCGTGCAACCGGTGTACGGATTTTCGACGCACAAAGTAAGGAGAGCACAGCGTACTTTGCTGACGTGATCTTCGTCAATGCGGCAGCGCTCAACACCAATGCGATACTGCTCAATTCCACCAGCGATCGATTTCCCAATGGCCTGGGGAACGATAGCGGTTTACTGGGCAAGTATGTAGCCTTCCACAACTACCGGGCAAAGATCTCGGCCACATATGAAGGTGCCCTGGACCGCAAAACGGCGGGACGGCGACCGACCAGTGCCTACATTCCGCGATTCCGGAACGTATATCGACAGCAGACAGATTTTCTGCGAGGCTACGCAACCACCTTTGGCGCAGGAAGATACAAGAAGGTGCTGCAGGAAGGGTACGGTCAAGTCCTACTCGACAGTCTCCACAGCACCAGCAAGTATGGCCCATGGCGAGTACGATCAGGCATGATGGGCGAAACGATCCCTAAGGAATCCAACTTTGTTTCCCTCCACCCCACCCAGAGAGACGAGTATGGGATACCCTTATTGAACATCGCCGTGGACTACGACGATAATGACGAAAAGATGATCGCCGACTTCTTCGAGCAGTTTACAGAAATGTACGAGAAGGCGGGCTTTACGGACATAGAAACAAGAGACACCGGGCAAGCACCGGGGCTGGACATACACGAGATGGGTGGAGTACGGATGGGCCACGATCCCAGGACTTCGTTATTAAATCGGTGGCACCAGATGCACCACTGCAAAAATGTCTTCGTCACCGATGGGGCATGCATGACATCCACCTCCACTCAAAATCCCTCACTGACGTATATGGCCATGACCGCACGAGCAGCCGATTATGCCATCCGGCAGTTGAAGAAAGGTCCGCTGATCTAGCTGCGCACGCCGCATCATTCGCATACATGAACGTGCAAAGACAATCGATGCATTGGAACAACCGATACGCCTATTTCTTACTGGCTCTGCTGACGTATGCTTGCATACCCAGACCGGTCCAGACGGCGGAGCAGACGCCAGCCAAGAAGAGGCCCGTCGCCCTGGAAAACGGCAAGATCTTCCAAAGTGGCGACCGCAAGCTGCTATACGGGGGCAAGGACAGCACCGACCATTTTGACATCACCGACTGTGAGCTCAACGATGCCCAATTTCACTACGGCATCGGTCGGGAGAAGTTTCCAGCACTCCTCGCACCCGCTTTTACGTCAGTCCAGGCAGCGGATAGTCTATGGTCTGACACAGATCGATTTCTGCTGGTGTCCCTGGGCGAGGAGACCAAGGCCTACTCCGTCAAAGATCTCACCCGCCACGAGGTAGTAAATGATGAAATCGGCGGTCGTCCGATCATGGCCGCGTATTGTATTCTGGCGGATCTGGGGGCGATCTACGAGCGGACCTATGCCGATGAAGTCCTCACCTTCGCACTGAGCGGATACACCTACTACGATACCACCGTATGGGATGGCCTGGATGGTTTTGTCCTCTGGGATCGAGACACGGAGAGTCTCTGGTGGCCCCTGATCGGTCGGGCGGTCTCCGGGCCACTTAAAGGAGTGCCACTCCTGGAGATGGACAAATCCTATTGGGAGGATACGACTTGGGGAGAGGTCAAGCGGGAGCATCCCGATGCGCAGGTACTCATCAGTGGTCAAGACTACGAGCGACCCACCACCTGGAAGCGATTGACAAATCCGATGCAAATTGTGAAGCACTATGCCAGAGATTAGCGGTAGCCCATGAAAATACTTGCCTGCACATACGCTTGGTGGTTGGCCGTCGGGCTAGTCATTGGCCTTCGCACGGTCTCCCCTGCGCAAGAAGACCAGCATCTGCGACCCTACGAGCAAAATCCAACATACTGGCAGTACCGAGGCCAGCCCCTCCTGCTGCTGGGCGGATCAAAAGACGACAATCTATTTCAACGAGACAGCTTAGCTCAGCATCTGGACCTGCTGGTGAGCTCGGGAGGCAACTACATCCGCAACACGATGTCATCCAGGGACGAAGGCAATCTGTGGCCCTACCACCGACTGCAAAGCGGACTGTACGATTTGGATCAGTGGAATCCTGACTACTGGCAGCAATTTGAGGAGCTACTGGCTCTTAGCCATGCCCGCCAGGTCATGGTGCAGATCGAGGTATGGGACCGATTCGATTACTCACGCGACGAATGGTGGGTTAATCCGGTCAATCCTAAAAACAACATCCAATACACCTATCAAGACATCGGCTTTGACACCCTCTATCCCAATCACCCGGCCACCGATCAGCAGCCCTTCTTTCACACTATTCCTGGATTGCCCCTGTACGACCCGAAGCTGGGCCCGATACGCAAGTTGCAAGAGCGTTTTGCGCAAAAGTTACTTTCTCACACACTCAAATATGACCATGTACTCTACTGCATGAACAATGAAACGACCACACCGGTCCGCTGGGGCAATTATTGGATTGAGTTCATAGAACAGGCAGCCGCTCGGAAAGGAAAGGAGGTGTTCGCCACAGACATGTATGATTCATTTCATCACCCTGCCAGTTGCGACCGATGTCATGATCTGATTGCAGAGCCAGCCCGCTACAAATTCATGGACATTTCGCAGATCAATAGCCGAAATTTTGGTCAACAGCATTGGGACACCCTACAGTACATCCTTGCGCTACGCGATCAATATGATCTGCGGCCGGCAAATCACACCAAGGTCTATGGAGGTAACAATACCCGCTGGGGCTCCGGCAGCAATGCCGATGGCGTTGAGCGCTTCATGCGCAATATCATTGGGGGCTGTGCCTCCGCACGTCACCATCGCCCGCCGACCGGCAATGGCTTGAACGCCAAGGCACAGCACTCTATCGCCGCCGCTCGATTGCTTTCAAAGGTGGTGCAACTATGGCAGATGAAACCAGCAATGACACTGCTCAAGGAGCGCGAGCCCAACGAAGCATATGTCACGGCAGCTCCTGGGAGTCAATATGCCGTCTATTTTCCAGAGGGAGGTGAGGTGCAACTGGATCTGCGAGCCGCATCCGGCAGCTTATCTCTCCAATGGATCTCCGTGGCCACCGATGAGCGCAGATCCGCTCAGCACGTGCGAGGCGGTCAATGGATCCCCCTCACCGCGCCCGAGGCGGGAGGATGGATCGCCACCATCAAATCAACCGAATAAAAAGCGAATACCAAGTGACCCACATGCCCGACCGACGCCATAGCTGGGCGCTCCTCCTGGGGGTCGCCCTCGCCGCGATGAGCATGGGCTGTCAGTCCGCCGATGCAAAACGACCAAATTTCCTCTTTGTCCTGGTGGATGACCTCGGTTGGACCGATCTCGGTTGCTATGGCAGCACCTTCTATGAGACGCCGCACCTTGATCGCATGGCAGACGAGGGCACCACCTTCACTTCGGCCTACGCAGCCAGTCCGGTTTGCTCTCCGACCCGCGCAGCGATCATGACCGGCCAATATCCGACGAGGGTCGGCATCACCGATTGGATCCCGGGCAATGATCCTCGTGATCGAGCACTCCTGGGCCCGCCAGATCTGCATGCACTGCCTCAATCTCAGGTAACCTTGGCAGAGGCCCTCCATCAGGAGGGTTTCCGGACGTTCTTTGCAGGCAAGTGGCATTTGGGCGATACCGCCAGCTTGCCTGAGCACCACGGCTTTGACATTAACCACGGAGGGCATCATCGAGGGTCGCCTCCGGGAGGCTACTACACACCCTACGATAATCCCAAGTTGGCAGACGGTCCCCCCGGCGAGTATCTCACCGATCGGCTGACATCGGAGACCATCTCCTTTATCCAGGAGGGGAGCGAGCAGCCGTTTTTTGCCTTCCTTTCGTATTACACGGTGCACACACCGATCCAACCCAATCTGGAGCACATCGACCGATTTAGAAGTAAGCGGTCCCAATTGGCAGACACGAGTGCCGCCCGGATCCCAGAGCGGCAGGGGCTGACCGTCACAAATCAATATAATGCGGACTATGCCTCCATGGTCTATGCCATGGATCGCAACGTAGGACGTCTGATGGACACCCTCCGGTCAACCGGACGCTTGGAGAACACCGTAGTCATCTTCACCTCGGACAATGGCGGACTATCCACTTTATTCCCTCACCGTACAGCTCCCACATCGGTTAGACCGCTCCGGGCGGGCAAAGGGTGGTGCTATGAGGGAGGCATTCGGGTGCCCCTCATCATGGCGGGTCGCGGCATACCCCAGGGCAAAGTAATCGATGATCCCGTGATCAGCATGGACTTTTATCCGACCATATTGGCCATGGCCGGGCTGCCTGCTCCCGCTCATCACACTCTGGACGGGATCAGTCTGGTCCCGGCCCTGGATGGACAACCATTAGATGGCCGATCTCTTTTCTGGCATTTCCCCCATTACCATGGCAGTGCCTGGACCCCAGGGGCCGCCATCCGGCATGGTCCTTGGAAGCTGGTCCAGTTTTACGAGCAGCAGACGTACGAGCTCTACGATCTGTCGCAGGATCTGGGAGAGACCCGGGACCTCTCCCTCAGCCACTCCGATACCGCGCGTATCCTGCTAAGTAAACTAACCGACTTACAGCAATCAACCGGAGCGATCTTGCCGACACGTAATCCAGACGCTGAGTGACCTGCCCACCGCTCCGCCCTGGCAACGCTTCCGGTGGTAGGCCCAAGGCGCCAGTTTTCTACCTTTGAGCGCAGCAGGCGCACGGATGGAACGACTCAGCATATTCGATATTTTCAAGATTGGCATTGGGCCCTCTAGTTCACACACATTGGGGCCATGGATGGCCGCTCGGGAGTTTGCCCGTCAGGCGATTAATGGGCGCAGTAGTCACATAAAGGTGGAACTATTCGGCTCACTCTCCAAGACCGGACGCGGGCATGGCACGGACATCGCAGTTGTGATGGGACTGCAAGGCTATGATCCCACGACCATCTCCCCGGAGTCGTTGGAGGAGAGTATCCAAGCCGTCAGACAGGAGGGCCGGTTGCGCATTGACGACCGGTACATTCCCTTCTCCTGGCCTGAGGACATACACTTTGCTGACCACACCCTGCCCGAGCATCCCAATGCCATGACTTTCACCGTCAAAGAGCTGGATGGCACTGTCCATTCGCAGACCTTCTACTCCGTGGGAGGGGGCTTCATAGAGATGGCTGGACAGGCCTCCGCCGCCCGACAAGTGACCCTGCCCTATCCGATCGATCACGCCTCAGATCTCCTGGGACATTTGTCATCTGCGCATGCGCGCATTTGCGATATCGTGTATCAAAATGAACTGGCCTTTCAGTCTGGAGATGAAGTGGACGACCAAATCAGTCAAATCTACCATGCGATGCTGGACAGTGTGTATCGCGGTTGTCACACGGAAGGTGTCCTACCGGGTGGCCTCAATGTGCGTCGCAGAGCCAAAAAGATGTCCGACCAACTCCTGCATCACAAAAGGCATTTTGATGTGACGGGTTGGCTGGTTGATGTGGGGCGCTCCGCCAAAACTGATTTTTCGCTCGTGACCCGCTGGGTCAACTGCTTCGCCCTGGCCGTCAACGAAGAGAATGCGGCTTTCGGCCGAATTGTGACGTCACCCACCAATGGTGCTTCCGGAGTGATCCCTGCGGTACTGCTCTATCACCTCTGCTTTGGGCAGGCACCTGGTCCCCGCGACATTCGTGATTTTCTCCTTACGGCCGGCGAGGTGGGATGCCTGTTTAAAAAAGGTGCCACCATCTCGGCTGCCGTAGGCGGGTGCCAAGCGGAGATCGGTGTTTCATCAGCGATGGCCGCGGCCGGTCTGACCGAGGTCATGGGAGGCAGCCCGGAGCAGGCCTTGATGGCCGCCGAGATCGCCATGGAGCATCACCTGGGACTCACCTGCGACCCCATCGGGGGGCTGGTTCAGATTCCTTGCATTGAGCGAAATGCGATGGGTGCCATGAAAGCGATTACGGCCGCCAACCTGGCCCTGCAGGGCAATCCACAGGATGCCATCGTCAAGTTTGATACCATCGTGGAGACCATGTGGTCCACCGCCCAGGACATGCATCATCACTACAAAGAAACCGCGGAAGGTGGTTTGGCCTTTCATCTTTCGGTCATCCAGCCGAGCTGCTGAACGAGGACAAAGGCTCGATCTCCTCGCACGAATTCTTCACGGTCTCGGCGGTAGAATCATAAGGATTTCTTAAAAATCCCCGGTGCACAGGTAACCTTCCGCCCACTTGTGCGATCAAGAGGTGTTGGATCCCAACCGATTTGGGATCACTGTAAAAAAATTTCTTAATCCATAAAACCGAAAGTTATGTTTTGGGTAAACATCGATGGAATAAACCATCCAGTCATTGGTCTCTGCGGAGCCTCGCGGATAGGACAAAGATGTGTATTCAAGAACTAGTCATCCAGGCTGATGAAGAGCAGGTGGAAGCAACGCTTTCAGAGCTGACAAGCTATGAACCCGGACTGACTATCGGTTTCAATCCGTTCGCAAAGTAGAAATGAAAGGCCCTGCTCTTCCCTACAGAACCTTTCCGGATTTCACCCCGGATTTGCCGTACGGTGGGTGTGATATTCTTCCAACGAAATCCTAACATCAAGTTACTAAATTACTAATAATCGAATGGTGCCCCAAAATAGAGCAGCTTTAGATGGCGATGAAACAAATAGAATTTGTACAGATTTCATGACGGAGCAATTTTCTTGTACCATGAGCAAATCAGCCACAAGGCCCTTAGACAAAGGCATAGCTTGGTCTTCAGTCTCGTCATTGATCGAAACCTAATTGTTAAAATTTTGCCCAACTGACACCAGCCTAATCTTGAAGTACTTCTATCGCATCGACCATTCTTGAGCACAGCCCAATTTTGCTCAAGCCGCTCCATTACCTACTCACTCGCATTATTTCTCACCTAGTTTCTGCTGCAGCGACTTCATGGGCAAGATCGAACCCTCAACCTCCCTATTGACTGAGACAGGCCAGCCACTCCTATTTCGAGTTCACACACAATACTGCTTTGTGCTATTGCTTGTAGCACTGCAAAACCATTATTCCTCAACTAAATAATTATCAGTTATGAAAAAATTCAAATTAGTTTTCACCGGGCTCTTTTGCTGTATGATTCTGCTCGGAACATCCTATTCAATGGAAGACAACACCACTTTCTCAGAGGAGTCGGAGTTGATTCAGCATGACCTTCATCAGGAGATTGCAATTCACATAGAGCAAGCAGCTCAATTGGAAGCTGCTACACTCGGTGACTTCTCCTGTTTCGGGATTTGCCAGACTGTCTTCGAGTACTGTGCGAGCAATTGTAGCGGAAACTCGGCTTGTGAGTCGGGCTGCTTAGTAGCCAAGACAATATGTGAGATTGGTTGTCTGATAATCTCCTAGTGTCCAAATGAGAATTCTTCTATCGATTGCCATTGTAGCAATAATTCTGCTAAAAGGGTTTTCTCAGGCCGATCAAGGTGTAGCACAATACGAATCAGTCTTTTCTGACGATTATCTAGAATCTATGTATGAATCACTCCCTCCAGGTGTTCTACGAGAAGATCAATTCAGGGCGCTCTACGCCAAGGAAAATATAAAGTTACTCTTTAGGGGCGACCAGTCCATTCAATACAAGACAAGAATGGACTCCAGCGTAGACCTAGGTGATAAACTCAACAAGTATCTTCCTTACCTCAGGTGGCCAAATATTGTGCTGCACCGCGATGGCCAGACGCAGAAAACAACTACAGTCATCATCCCGAAACAGGGTGCTCCGACAGAATCTCAGGGCGATCTTATTCACATTGAGTGGTATCAAACCGGCCAACAAGAAACTGTCCTCGGATACCCCTGTCTGGTGGCGATACGCTATGACGGTGAGGATTCGACAAGAGTTTGTTTTGCACCCTCGATCGAGTCCTCAGCCGGACCTTCCGATTGCTACGGTCTGCCGGGGCTAGTGCTTAAGGTTGAGACGGCCAAGCTGCGAATTGTCGCAAGGTCCCTTGAGCTCAGGGCAATTCCCGCTGAGTACGTTAGGCCCCCGCAAATAAATTGAAACCGCACATAGAAGTCGAAAACCTGTAATTTAGTAACACAATTGCATGCACAACCATGAAGTATGACTAAGGGGGATTCGTCACTGGCAAAGAGTTTTGCCTTGGCACTAATGGGCTTCGTCAGTTGGTTGATAAGATCGATCACATACCTCTTTTCGAGCGACAAATCTAAAAGCACCATTCTGCTGCAGTATGCAGCGCAGCGATCATTGAACAGAGGGAGGCTCGGCAAGGCTGAGGAGCAAGCGGGCAAGATGCTTGAAATGGCCGACGAAATAACCAATAACTGGAATCACGACAATGCTGTCCATCATGCACACAGGATATTGGGTCTCTGTGCTATGAAAAGATCGAACGCTGAGAAAGCCAAAGAACATCTACTCCTGTCGGCAGAAATTACTGGATCCCCTCAGCTCAGGTCATTCGGTCCGAATATGCAACTAGCAAAGAAGCTACTTGAAGTTGATGAAGTTGATGCTGTACTCATATTCCTGGAGAAGTGCCGCGGCTTCTGGGAGGTTGACCAGGGGAGAATAGACCAATGGATAAGTGATATTCGGAGCAAGAGGATCCCGGACTTTGGCATGAATCTCCACTATGGGGCTCGATAATGAAGGGACCTGCCACTGATCCCCTGCAGCACTGAGATAGTCCGCGTCTCTATCTGGGAAACCCTTGGCCCCTCCTCCCATTAATTCAGCACGAAAACGTATACGATGAGTAGTCTAACAACATTGAATAGTTTGCTTGATGCCGCTTTTGCCTCGCAAGAAGGGGTCCGTTGACCCCAATGAATCAAAAGATCCGTAACATGATCAGCTACAAAGGTACGGCCACACTTGGTCAAACAAAGTACCAATTACCGCACCTATGACCACACCTGTAAATGATCAAAGTTATTTAATCACCACGTTATCAATGCCTTACAAAGCTTATTTTTCGTCTGCTCAGGACGCTAAACTACGAGGAGTACCACTTGGTCATTACTGTTGTAAATCTGCCATGGCCTTAAGGGACTGCCTAATTTCAGAGACAAACGAGGGAACATCCAAGATTTTCCAATGGTCTTTTCGCTCGATCTTTGATCGGGTCAACAGACCCATATGTTCCAATTCCCTAATCACCTGAACCACATGCTTCCTTTTGTGTACTTGAATCTTTCGGTACATCTCCGTGATCGTGCAACCGTGATCCGGTGCAGCGGTCAGCAAAAGTTGGAGCACACATACTCGACATAATGCCAACCGGTAGTCATCGGGCTCGACAGCTGGTTCACCCACCGGCTTGGCTACGGTGCTAAGCTCGGCGGCTCTGGACTTCAGTCGAATCAAAGCGCGCAGGATCTTGTTGTGCTCGCCACTGCCATGTGGCAGAATCCCGGCATCTTCCAGCCCTAGCGACCTGTGGTACTTACTGAGTAGTACCAATGCTTTATCACGTTCGGTTGTGGCTTGCAAGCTTTCGAAGAGTGCACTGAGGAGCTCCACGGATCTCGGAATCTCATGTCGGCTGATCGCCGTTTCGATGCTGGCTATCTGCTGCTGATAGTTCACGCCATGTGGATGGATGAAGGATCAAAATAACCATTCGATCGGGTTCTGCGGCATGAGGCAAATCGATTTTGCGACGCCAAGTCTAGTTCGCCGAAGGTCCGGAGCCGAACTTCCCCACAGAGTAATCGGATTAATTCTACAACGCATCCGGACCTAGTACAGACGATCTGCCCCGCAGAGATCAACTGATCACCCGGTAGATACGACTCGTAGGTAATCTATCTATGTCGTGTGTGCCTTAGGATTGGGACGTTTGACACTCGATTCATCAAAGTCAGTACGTTTTTCGAAGCACATTTCGTCCATTTCACCAAATTTTGTAAACCAAATGCTGGCACAATTGAAATCATTTTTGTTATTTTGCTTCAACACGACCGTAGACCTTCTAGCGCCTTTTCACAAGGCAAATTCACATCCATCCATCCAACTGACACAGTTAACTTCAGTGCTGTCGCCTATGAAAGCATAGTAGCGAGAGCTGGTGATTCCAGAAAACCAGAAAGCTCTGGAAACCAATGCTACCCGGGCCACTGGATCTGGGCAGCATTTGACCCTGGAAACACCAAAACTCCGGAGAACCAAAAACTCCAGAGAACCAAAAACTTCATAAAACCAAGTGAGGGCAATGCCACAGGGGCTTGCCCTTTTTTATTGCCAAACTAGAATGGTCGAGACACGATCTTTTCTGTCAGACATTACCGACCATCGCTCCATCGACCCTATCTTAACTCCGGACAAAACCTACCCAAATGAAATTTGCCTGTTCGGTCGACATCAATCTGCCTCGCGAGAAAGTCGTTGCCCTTTTTGATAATCCGGAAAACATGAAGGAATGGCAGGACGGATTCGTCAGTTTTGAACCCTTGTTCGGTGAGCCCGGGCAGCCAGGGGCCACCGCCAAACTCACCTACAAGTACGGCAAGCGAGACATGGTGCTAATAGAGACCGTCCTTGAAAACAAACTGCCGGATGAAATGTCCGGCATCTACGATCACAAGCACATGCGCAATCATATGCGAGCGGTATTCACAGAGCTGGCTCCGGATCGCACCAGGTACACCTCTCACGTGGAATACACAGCGCTCAGGGGCTTCATGATAAAGGCAATAGCATTCCTAATGCCCAGCACGTTCAAGAAGCAAGTGCAAAAATGGATGAATCAATTCAAGGATTTCGCCGAGCGACAGTAATCCCACGGTTTTAGACTGACTCGTCTCCCCAACTAGCGTGGGGCTTCCAACAGCTTTTCCACCTCGACAGGCTCTCCATTTAGAATCACGGTACGGAGGGAGCGAAGATGCTTGATTCCTTCCAGGGGATTACGATCGAGGATGAGCAGGTCAGCCAACATGCCTACCTTCACTTCGCCCAGATCTTGAGTGGCCCCCAGGACTTTGGCTCCATTGGTCGTGGCCGTCTTTAGCACCTCCTCAGGAGTCAGCCCGGATAGCTCAAACGCCTCTAGCTCCATCTGCAATCCCAAACCGTATGGAATAATCGGAGAATCCGTACCTGCGGCGATCAACCCGCCTTTATCATGGACATCAGCGATGACCTGCGACGCACGTTCAAACTGTCTGACCGTAAGCAAGCTGTCCTCCGGGGTGCTTTGAGCGTATGCTTTTGCCTGCGCCTGGGCACGAGAGCCATACAGCGCCCTAAATCGGGGATCGTCTACGATAGCGATATCACGATCCATCAAATACTTATAACTGACATATATGCCCAAGGTGGGGGTAAATGCCATCGGTGCCCGCGCGATCAAGGTGGTCACGTCGCCGTACGCCAAAAAAGTCTGTGACATCTTGGGCGAGTAACCTCTGCGACTGGTCCCCATGATATGTTCTACCCCGTCGACGCCGTAAGACACGGCCGGATAAAGCTCGTGCGATGTGACAGGCACCCCCATGGCATGCGCAAACTCCACCACCCGTCGCTGCCATTTATCTGGTAATCGCACGTACGTTTTGATCAGGTCATAGTCAAGTGCCCGCGCTCGTCGCAGCTCCATGTCCAACTGCTCGAGACTCTGCATGGCGTAGGTCCCATTGTAGTACACACGATTGCCATCGATGGGACTGCCGGTGAAGAAGATCCGAGGATGTACGATCGCTTGACTCATTTGGGCTTCGCGACGATTGAGGGCATCGTACGGATTGGTGGCCGGATCTCTGGTGGAGGTCACGCCCCAGGCCAGCCATTGCCTACCCAGCACCTCTCCGAGATCGCTCCCCTGATGCGCATGGATATCGATCAACCCCGGCATCACAAATTGGTCTGATGCATCAATCACCTGGTCCGCCTGTCGTCCCAGATCCCGCTCGTCCACCGCCGTGATCCGATTTCCCTCGATGTAGACATCCTGATCTTTCAACAGACCACTCGAGGCTGTCCAAAGTAGACCGGCCCGCACCAGTAGTGTCGCCGATGGCACATTGGCTTGGTAGGTGAGGCTGACCGGGCGACCGGCAACACTCTGGTCCGAGATTTCGATCTGCCGCAACGTGTCCGTGGCCATGTAGAGGAGCGACTTCGAATCTCCCGTCCAGGAAGGCGCATCCGCCAGATGCTCGGTCAGTTGCTCGGGCGCGCCACTGGGCTGACCGTCGGCATCGATCGCTACAATCCAAAGTTGCCCCTGCGAAACGTAGGATAGCCATTGTCCGTCCGGAGAGAACCTTGGGCCGTCGTTGCCTCGCATGCCAAAGGACTGGTGGGGTGCGGCATGCATGTTGGTGACCTCACCACTAGCGTGGTCAATGAGGATCATTCGGTTGATTCCTTCTCGATAAAGGGCGGAATACGGTTGTAAGACGGCCGCAGCCAGCCTCTCCCCGCTCGGGTGCCAACTGGGTGCGCTAATGCTGTAGGGAAAAGGGCGCGCAATGTTGGTCGTCGTGCCATCTGCGACCCTCATCTCCCGGAGAAATCCCACTCTTGGTCCGTAGTTCATGGCATACGCCAGGCGTCGGCCGTCCGGCGACCAGTCCATCCCGGTCGTCAGGCCGCTGGTAGTACCCATCTTGGCCGTCGTTCCGTCGGTGAGGTCATACACGTAGATGGCTGACTCGCCATCCAAATCACTAGCAAAGGCCAATTTGCCTCCGTCGGGTGACCAGCATGGGGCCAACTGTAGATAGGGGTCCTCGGTGATACGGAGATAATCATCGCCCTGTTGAATCCAGATGTCGCACAGGGCGACGAACGCCACCGAACGGCCATCCGGCGAAATCTTCGGATAGTGAATGCCCTTGACCGGTCGATCCACCGGACTGTCGAAGTCCCTTGGCTTGGGGACATAGGATGTCCGATCCCAGCTGAGGTCCACGTGGAAGGGTATATCACCGCTCTTTGCACCCGTTTGTGTCCGAATCTGGCCGGAGGCCGTATAATACATCACATCACCATACCAAGAAGCTTTGAATGGAAAGACGTCCTCCCCCTTCGCACTGAGATAGTCAGGCTCGTCTTGGGTCTCCAGCAGGGAAAGGTAACGCAGGCGGCTTTCTACACCCTCCTGCTCGGTGAAAGTGATACCGGCACCCTGTGTCGCGTACTGCAAGGCCTGCATAGCACGGGTCGTGGCATAGCTGACTTGGACCTGACCGGTGCTCAACTCATGCTGGCGGATGACCTCTTGGCCCTGCTCACGTCGGACGTACGCGACATGCCGGCCATCCGGTGACCAGCTGGGGCTGAACTCACTCTGCCCCGTCTGATGCAATGCATAGAACGAATCGGACTGGAGGGTGTAGATCCAAATGTCATAATTGCCGAGCCGATCCGATGCCATGGACAGGCGGGTACCATCAGGCGACCAAGCAGGCTCGCGATGGTCGTAAGACCCTTCAGTCAGGCGACTAAGGGCGCCGCTCACTCGATCCAGGACATAGATATGCCAATTGCCATCCCAATAACCTTGAAAAGCAATGGAGCCACCATCGGGCGACCATGCCGGATGGCGGGCATCTCCAAATTCGTCCGTCAGCGGAAGGGCTTCACCACCCTGGCTCGACATGATCCATAGTCGACCCTGCAGATCCAGTACCAGTTCCTGACCATCCGGGGACACCGTCACGCCAAAATTGGTTCCCTCCTCCAGGCGCACCTGCATGGCCTCCGAGGGGGCGTCGGAGCTATCGCAGGCAAAACACAGAAGCACGATCATCGCCTGGATGGACGTGCGGCCAACATGGGGACATGCCATACGCGGTATCATTGAGCAAGTAGAGCTTCGCCACCAAATCTTGTCGTTAATGCGAATGCGGAACTCTACTAAAGAGCTTAAAAATCCGGACTAAGATAACCAGTTCAGGCTGTACCATCCTCTGTTCTTACCAAAGCGTGCGTGACATATGGAAACCGTAACAGCGAGGTACGTACGAGCTTGGCCTTATCCCTGGAATGCGCGAATACGTGGAGCCCCTGAATGGTTGAGCCAAAGATACCTCGCAAAAAATACTGCGATGTGATGATCCCAAATGGGAATTTTGTCATCCTGCTGCGACCACCACACCCTCCTTCCCCTCGCAATGGTCAGCTAGAAAAGCCGTATCATGTGCAGACACCTTCAGAGATTTCCACGCCTTTGATGCAGGCCAAGTCAACAGATATGCCATCGCGAGCAGCGCGAAGCAAGTATACCTTGAGACGAGGGCTGATCATGATGGCTTTGATCATATCGGGTGAGGCCATCTTTGTGCTCCCTTTTGTGGTGGCTCGCATCTTTCGACCGACCTTTCTTGATGTCTTTCAATTGACCAACTTTGAGCTGGGCGCCGCCTTCTCTGCCTACGGAGTAGTGGCCATCTTCGCTTACTTCGGCGGAGGACCCCTGGCCGATCGATTTCAGGCCCGAACCCTCATGGCCATCGCCCTGGTCGCCACAGGTGTTGGCGGGATATGGATGGCTTTTATCCCGTCGCTCCAGACACTGACCATCCTGTATGCCATATGGGGGCTGACCACCATCTTTTTATTTTGGGCCGCCATGATTCGAGCCACCCGCGTCTGGGGAGGGGCCGATGGGCAGGGTCAGGCTTATGGCATACTGGACGGGGGTCGTGGCTTATTTTCGGCGCTGCTCGCCTCCATCTCGGTGGCGATTTTTGCTGCGCTCCTCCCCAGCGACCTCTCCGCCGCTACCCTCGATCAACGTTCGCAAGCATTGGGATGGATCATCTGGATTTATGTATGTATGATCTTTGTGATTGCACTCTTTGTCTGGCTCACCATCCCGGATAGTCATCCGGGCCAGGCAATAACCGTTCGTCCAAAGCTATCCCTCCACGGCATTCGAGAGGTGATGAAATTGCCCAGTGTTTGGTTGCAGGCCATCATTGTGATCTGCGCGTACGTTGGCTACAAGAGCACCGACGATTTCTCCTTATTTGCGCGCGATGCCTTTGGCTATGACGAGGTCGTGTCGGCACGCATTGGTACCATCTCATTTTGGATTCGACCCCTGGCCGCGCTAGGTGCAGGTCTGGTCGCCGACCGCTGGACGTCATCTCGCACGGTGCTTGGCTGCTTTGCTATCATGCTGATAGGAAGCGCCTATATTGGCCTGGGATTCCTCCACGGCAGCATCGTCTGGATGCTCATCATAGTGATCGCGGCAACGAGTGTGGGCATCTACGGACTGCGGGGCATCTACTTTGCCCTATTCGAGGAAGCCCGTGTGCCGCTCGCGGTCACGGGCAGTGCCATTGGCCTGGTCTCTGTGATTGGCTTTACCCCAGACGTATTCATGGGGCCGCTGATGGGCTTCCTCCTGGACCGATCGCCCGGCGCACTGGGGCATCAACACGTCTTCTTGGTGGTGGGTGCTTTTGCTCTCCTGGGACTGATTGCCGCCATCCTGTTTTCCTCCCTGACGGCCAAAAAGTCTCAGACATGATTCACGTCTCCGAATTGTCCTACACCTATCCGGGATCAAAGATCCAGGCCCTTGAGCACGTGTCCTTTGACATTGAAGCGGGTCAGATCTTTGGATTCTTGGGCCCCTCCGGTGCAGGTAAGAGCACGTGCCAGAAGATCTTATACCGCATCTTGCAGCACTATGATGGGGTGGTCTTGATCAACGGCCAGTCCCTCCGTGACGTGGGCAGCGAATACTACGAGCAGATCGGGGTCGGCTTTGAGCTGCCCAATCACTACCTGAAGCTGACCGGCCGAGAAAATCTGGCTTTGTTTGGTTCATTTTATAGCCCATCTAAGCTGGCCAATCCGGATCTTCTATTTGAGCGAGTGGATCTCGCTGCATTTGCCGATCAGAAAGTGGAGACCTATTCCAAGGGCATGAAGATGAGACTCAACTTCATCCGGGCCCTGATGCACGACCCCCAAATCCTATTTCTGGATGAGCCCACTGCCGGACTCGACCCAGTCAATGCCCTCATTATCAAGACCTGGATTCGCGAGTTGAGAGACGAGGGCAAAACGATATTTCTGACCACGCATGACATGACCACGGCAGATGAATTGTGCGATCGGATCTCACTCATCGTACAGGGCAAAATTGCCACCACGGAGACACCCGAAGTGCTAAAGAAAGCGCACGGCAAAAACGAGGTGTCTGTCCACTTGGCCAGTGGTCAGCATCGAAACTTTGATCTGGCAGGGCTAGGAAGCAATGCCGAATTCTTAGCATTTATCCAGTCGGATGCGGTGCGACAGATCCGGACGATGGACGCGACTTTGGAGGAGGCCTTTATTGCCATCACCGGACAATCTCTAACGGATGGGTAGTCTTCTTTCCCAGATCAAATGGCAGTTTGTCATCCTGGCTAGAAACCAACTGCTGGCCATCTCCATTGCCGTGACGTTGATCTATGGCGTCATCTTCTTCTTTATCAGGGAGCTGCCCAATGTTGATAAATTCTTGACCCTACTGATCTACAACGACCCCGCCATGATTGGCCTTTTCTTCGTCGGCTTGTCCGTCATCATTGAAAAAAGTCAAGGAGTACTCATGGCATACCTGGTCAGTCCAACCAGCCTGCATGTCTACCTGATCTCGCGCATCATCTCCCTCTCGATGCTGGGTACCGGTTGCGCCTTTGGCATGACTCTGGCTGTCCTGGGTTGGTCCTTTTACCTCCCCTACTTTATCCTGGGTGTCTTTGGCACTTGCCTCCTGTTCAGCATCCTGGGCGCATTTGTGGTAGCATTCACCACAGAATTTCTCCTGTTTATGCTGAAGTCGATCCCCGTCCTTTTGTTCATGAGCCTCCCCTTGCTCAACTATTTCGAATTGACGGACTGGGGTATCTTGGCATTGTGGCCGATTGATGGGAGTTTGCAGATGATTGCACATTCGTATACGGGAGAGGGCACGCAGCAGGTTTGGCTAGCCGGTTGCCTAAGCCTGTTGATCTGGGTGCCTGTCCTCTATGCCGTGGTTTATCACTTTTTTCGCAAGCAGATGGCCACGCTATGACTGACCGGAGACAGATCATTCGTGCGATGGTCAGTGACGTGAAGATGATCTACCGGGATGCTTCGCTGCGTTTCTTCCTCTTTGTTCCGGTACTGATCTTTCTGGTGGTCTTGGTTTTCTTGCCCTATCTCATCGCCCACTATTCGGGCGTCGAAACCTTCCTGCCGATCATCATGATGGGAGCGGTCTTACAGACTTCCATCATGTTTGGATTTATTTACGCCATGCTCTTCATCGAGGAGAAGGAAGTGGGCACAGCCAAGGTCTACGGGATAGTGCCCATAGCCAAGACCACGTTTGTCATCGGCCGCTTGCTGATACCCACGTTGTTGTCTCTCCTGATCACCATGGCGCTTCTCCTGGCACAGCCGTTTTACCAGTTCAGTTGGGGTCAGTGTCTGATCTGCGCCTTCTCGGCAGCCTTGTTCGCCCCGCTGCTCAGCCTGGGCGTGGCCAATCTATCGTCCAATCGTATGCAGGGTATGACCTGGTTTAAGATTCTCAATACCATCGTCGTCGCGCCCCTACTGGCCTTCTTTGTACCATCCACCAAGATGTTTTTGGCTTTTGTCCCCACCTATTGGTTGTTTAGCCTGCTGGATCATATGGTGCGATCGATTTCCACCGTACTGCCCTTAGTGCTGGGTCTACTTTACATGGCTCTATTGGGCAGCTACCTCATTCGAAGGTTTGTGCAAGTCCACTATCTGTAGCCTTTTATCGACGCTTCTGATAGGCCGGATTGTACTTGGTGCGCTCTTTAAATCCGGGGAAGGCTCGCATCCCACCAAAACGCGGATAACTTTCAAAGACGTCTCCTCCGTCCAAAACCCTGGGGTCTCGCTGCTTCTTTAACTGCGCAAAAAGGACGCTTTTCAACTCCTTCCGAACCGCTTCATACGCCGGCTGTTCCGCCAAGTTTTTTGTGCATCCGGGATCCGATCCGATGTCATAGAGCTCCTCCGCTGGTCTCTTGGCTACCGCCAGATCAAAGTAGCGCCGGTATTTGTCCTGCTGCTCCAAGAGCAAGGTCTTGCTGGGGCAAGCATCGATGTCGTGGTAGCCATCCTTCATCGACTTTAGTGCGGCTGCCGTTGCCTCCGACTCTGCCAACGCCACTGCGGGGTCTCCCGCCGGCCAGCGATCGGGACGGAAATTGTGGATGTACAAATATTGCTCGCTACGCACCGCTCGGGCCGGATAGCCGAGATTGTCAGGACGGGCGTGGGTGTGTCTTTCCCGCCCAGTAAACACGTAATTACGATGTGGATCACCCTTGGCCTCAGCTCGAAGCAGCCTGGCCAGGCTTTTGCCCGTAGCGGCATCCAGCGGGGGAGCGCCAGAGAGTTGGAGAAAGGTAGGTGCCAGATCGATCAGGCTCACCAAATCCTCAATCTGTCTGGCACCATTGATGCCCGGACCCGCAATGACCAGGGGCACATGCGTACCGTACTCTTGTAGATTGGCTTTGGCATAGGGAAATGCCATGCCATTGTCTGCTGTGACGACAATGATGGTGTTCTCCAGTTCGCCACGGGCCTCCAGTTGGGCGATCATCTGCCCCAGGTGCTGGTCAAACCATTCGATCTCCACAGAATAATCAAGGATATCGTCCCGCACCACCTCGTCGTCCGGGAGAAAGTCAGGTACATTCGCCTCCTGCATCTGCTTGCCCTCCATCCTACCCGAGCCGCTTTCAAATCGGCGATGAGGTTCGTGTCCCCCATACCAGAAAAAGAAGGGACGGTCACTGTCTTTCTGGGCCAAAAAAGTGGAGAAATTTGAGGCGTAATCCTTGTTGCTGATGCCGTTGTAGGGTGGTTCCAGCGTGTGCTCGTTATAGGCCGGTCCCACCGGATTTCGGTCCCACCCGGCGTCCTGCCAGTTGCCCGGTCCCCAGGGTTTGCCCGTATAGCCCAATGTATAACCAGTCTCCTCTAGCAAGTCGGTGAAGACCTGAAATTTTCTGGGAAAATAGCTGCTGTGCGTACCTGCCTCCTCCAGTTCCCATATATTCCGGCCGGTCAACAATGCGGCACGAGAGGGACTGCATTGCGGAGCCGCACAAAAGGCATTGGTAAACAAAACTCCCCTAGCCGCCAAAACGTCGAAGGCCGGCGTCAGGGTGGTGCGGTCCCCATAGGCCGTCGTATACGGATAGGACTGATCGTCGGCAATGGCGAAGAGGATATTGGGCCGTTGCTCCGTCCCATCGGCGGTCATCCTCTTTCCCATCCGTTCAGTGCAGCCGCTGAGCGCAAATGACATGAGATAAAGGCATAAGTAGAGCGGGGGCTTCATAGCACGCATTTTAGTATGAGCAACAAATTATCAAACTTAACTGGCAAAATGTGGGCTACCTCCACATCAGTCGCGACCGGCCGTGGCCGCCTCCTGTCCGGTGTACGAAACCCACCATTGGTCCAGGGTCTCTACCGTGAAGAGTGTGGATCGATCACGCGTGGCGGATCTGACTGCTTTGACCATCTCGGTGCTGACCGACGGCGATCCCACGTTAAATCCATTTCCCACAAACTTCAGTATCCGGGCGATGTCATCATCACTTAGAGTAGGATTATTCCGTATACCCGGCATGACCAGGTTCATCTCGTAGGTGGTACCGGCCACGGTCACCGGCCCCTCCAGACCATTGAGTGTGAGTGCGACCAGTTTCTCTGCAGACTCCGTGACAAACTGCGATCCGTACAGGGGGGGTGCCAATCCATCCACCCCTCTGCCATCCGGGCCATGGCAGCTGGCACAGTGTACCGAATACAGATGTGCCCCACGGGTTCTGCCGTCCATGACCGCTTTAGTAGGTAAAGGTCTTAGCTGCACGTCATTGGCACGTTGATGGTCCAGGGTCTGTGCAATCTTCTCTGACAACAGATCCGTCGACCCCACTGCAGAAAGCGCTCTCAAATAGTCTTGTTCTCTGCCAGCTATGCCAGTGACAAGGGCCTCCATATACAGAGGATCCTGTCCATGAGTCTTGGCCATCTCCAGCCACA
The DNA here is from genome assembly GCA_965223165.1 of Saprospiraceae bacterium. Classification (GTDB taxonomy): domain Bacteria; phylum Bacteroidota; class Bacteroidia; order Chitinophagales; family Saprospiraceae; genus JABDMH01. The sequence goes on from CBDCVQ010000009.1 coordinate 91,205, forward strand.
GTTGCATCAGGTGATCACCCTCTCCTCCACTCAAGTGGCAGACGAGCAGATCAAGCACCGGCTCACCAAATGATTTCGCCGTCAAAAGCATCGAATGCAGTTGTGACGCGGGTATCCGATCTGTTGCAAGGCGGAGCATCTGACGCCAGACAATGGGCTCTTTGGAAACCTCTGACAGCTGCATCAGCAGCTCTACGTCAAGCAAATCAAGGCCATCAAGGGTCCAAAGTGCGTGCACCTGTCCCCAGGGGTTGTCACCATTAAGTGCCACCGACCTGATCTCCCGCTCAAGTGCTTTGTGATTACCAAAAACCAATTGTTGTTGGGCCCAGTCTCGTACGGCTCCATTGGCGTGCCCTAATAACGTCACGTAGTCCTCCTGGGTGAGATCATGCCACCTCGGCACGTCCCTTGCTGAGCCATGAGTGGCCGTCACCTTATACAACCTTCCCATGAGGGGCAATGTGTCCAAGCCCTTTTCTACGATACGATCACGTAAGTAACTCGTCATGTACGCCCTGTGCTGGATGATGCCCTTGCGCAAGTCGACGATATAAAGCGCACCATCTAAACCCGTGTACAAATTAATCGGCCGAAAAGACTCGTCCCTCGAAACGAGAAACTCTGAGTCAGAGTGAGCTGGCTTGGCAGTCACTGCACCATCCTCCTCGGCGATCAAATAGCGCTTTATGAGATTGGCCTCCGGCCCGCAAACAAAGGCATTGCCATGGGCGTCGACTGGAAATTGTTCGCCACGATAGACCACAGGTCCGCATGCCGAGGTGAAGCGTTGTACTCGGCCGGTACTATCCAACACCCCCTCCTTGTAGCCCCGGTTGACGGAGGTGGCCTGAAAGGGATGCATACGCCGATCCGGGTCCAGATCTGTGGTCCCGGCCACGTCCACATCCAGGAAACGGTTGGCTGTCAAGTGCTCGGCCCAGAGTTGATCGCATTCTAAGGGGGTACTATTGTTATTGTAAAACAAGCGACCGTGGTTGTCTTGAGCAATGCCCCACTGCCCGCGAAAAGTGGTCAGCTCCTTGATCCATTTACTGCCGCGGCGTTGATACCGTACATTCGACTTTGCGCTATAAAACCAGTTATCTAGACCGTAGATCAACCCATTGGGTTGATGCTCGATGTTACCTCCAATCACGTAGAGAGAATCCACCAATTCATGCTGACCCGGCTGGTCTCCCTCGACGGGCACCCAATACAAATTGGGGGTCTCGGTATAGAGTAAGCCACCGTACGCAAAAGCGAGGGCTCTGGGTGTCCGTAGACCATCCAAGAAGACCTTTCGGGTATCCATCTGGCCATCGCCATCTTGGTCCTCCAAAATGACAATGCGACCGTCTGGAAAATCCTCTTCGGATCCATTGATATCTCGCATGTACCCCGGCATCTCGACCACCCAAATGCGACCTTTCCCATCGAAGGTCATTGCCATCGGCGCTAAGACCAGGGGCTCGGAGGCCACCAAATCGATCTCAAACCCTGGCTTGAGGATAAACTCGGCTGTGAGATCGGTGGCAGGACGTTGACATTTCCAACATAAAAGGATCGAAAGAAAACAGAGAAGGAGATGATTGCGATGGTCCACTAAGCGTCTATTGTTCGAAGGACTAAACAGTTACCCACCTATGAGGCGGGTCGGCAAAGGCGCAAATGTAGACTTTCCCGTCAGAAGCATGTAACGTTCATTTGCTGGATCATTATCGGATTCAGGCAATCCTAGGATAAGATTTGGCTAGGCGGTGCGGCCAGCTGGGTGCTGGATAGGGCCGAGAAGATTGGACTGGGTTCCTTGATATGAAAAACGCTGCAGTGACTCTCATTACCACTCGGCTGCGTTTGGGGTCCCGGCCAAAAGCCATGCTCTCGCCACAGATCGGATGAATCACAACGCTTGTTGCTGAGCTACGCGTCATTTCGACCTTGTCGTTTGGTCGGTTGAACCACTCCGCAATTAGATAAGTCAACGAGTGTTGCATGACAAGTACAGATGTCCAACAAACGCCGAAAATTTATCACGCACTTGTGAAATGATATAGGTCCTTGTAACCTCGATGTTTAGTACCTTGAGGTTTTAGGACCGGCACAGGCCCAACCATTGCACACTCTGCGGCCGGAATCAGACTAGTTACAAGATATGACGGCATCGGCCGCAAAAGACCAACGCAGGCACGCTGAGCGCATTTTCCGGACGTACCAAATGGATGTTTTCGGCATATGCTATTACTATATGCGGGACCGTCAGGACTGCCTGGATACGACCATGGATGTCTTCACGGCTTTCCTTGACAAACAAGCAGCGGGGGAAGAGATCAGGAATGTGAAAGGGTGGTTGCTGACGGTGGCCAAAAATCTCTCGCTCAAGGAACTCCGGTCCAAGTCAAGGCTATTGGCCAGCGAAATCTCCGAGCGTGACCTTATGGAATATGCTGCGGAAACGGAACCTATCCACGACGAGGGACGGGAGGAAATGCTAATCTCCGCGCTGGAACAGCTCAAAGATGAGCAGCGAAGATGTATCGAACTCTTCTACCTCAATCAGAAATCGTACAAGGATATTCAGCAAATCACCGGCTGGGAGTACAACTTCATAAAGAGTTACATCCAAAATGGCAAGCGCAAACTGAGAATACTCATTTCGGAAATGATGACTAAAAACTAATCCAAGTGGATGCGGGGAAGGACGACCTAAAAAAACTGGAAGAACTAGCTGAACAAGGTCTGGCTAGGGCTGCTGAAAGTCACTCGATCGATGACATCGAGCAAACATTGGATGGGGCTTTCGAGCGGTCGGGTCGGGGTCGTGTCCTGTCCATGCGGCCTCGGCGACGGTGGCTCGTGGCTGCCGGTTTCATACTGTTGTTCGGGGTAGCGTTGTGGTGGTTACTTGGTGGGCCGCGATCTTCAGATCCCCAGTCCTATTTTGCCACTTATTTTGCCGTACCGCCCCTGGCAGCGCCAAACATTCAGCGGGCGGGCACACAATCTTTGCCGGCCGCACTGGCGGAAGGCATCGAAGCGTACGAGCGCAGCGACTTCGAACAAGCCCTGGCCTCTTTTCGGAATTATGGAAATACGCACGAATGGGTACGTATATACGAAGGCATCAGCTTGTTGGCCCTGAATCGGGCCGCCGAAGCCGAGCAAATTTTGACAGAAGCCAATGGCCAAACCCATGGCATCGAGGATGTTCAACTATGGTATCTGGCCTTGGCAAAGCTCAAAAATGACAAGGCCGCGGCCGCCCGTCAAGTGTTGCTCCAATTGGTAGGAGACTATTCCTACCACAGGCAAGACGCGCATGAGCTGATCGACAAACTTGCAAACTAATCAAAGAAACCACTTATGAAGTCCCTCGAATCATCCCTCCTTTGCGTGGTCGTCCTCCTCTTTTCTTGCCAGACGATGCATACCGGCTCATCCAACGTATGCCCCCCTACGCAAGCCAAGATCCGACAGCTCCAGGATGGTCTTACTGCGACGATGCAAAACGTCTTCCAAGACACGGCCAAGCAGGATCTCGCTATTCCAGACCAGTACATCTACCACCCCGCAGAGCCGGAGCAACTGGTCCAGCGATTGCGGCAGCAAGGCCGCACAACCTTGATCAAGATCTGCCCCTGCAATGATTATCCGCTGGTACTTTCTGACGCTCTCATCACCTACGAACCGCATACTCAGCAGGAGGAGGCCTCAGAAGACGAAGGCCGGTCAACCCCCATACCTAACTACTTATTGATAGATCCGACCCGAGCATCGGCGGAGCTCGAAACCGTAGATATATCCAAGTTTACCAGCGGCAGCATCAATGAGCATAAGCCCGGCGATCAGATCATTGCCATCTTGGACACCGGCATAGATCCCGTAGTCTTCCCGCCGGACCCACATTTGTGGACGCCAGACAGCGATGCCTATCGTCGACAGCATCGCCATCTCCGGTTGCCCCAAATCCAAGGAGGGATCTCCTTGATCGGCAAGGGCGGCACGATCATGACACCTCCTCGGACATTGAAAGAGATTTATGCTCCTCCCGCAGACGAGGAAGGACACGGGACGGCCATCGCGGCCATCATCAACCATTTTGCCCACTCGGGCTATCGATTTATGGTGATCAAAGCCATCGACAAAAACGGCCACAGCTCTTCCTTCGATATGATGTGTGCCCTCCTCTATGCCCGAGAAAATGGTGCCGACTATGTCAACCTGAGCTGGGGTTTCTACGGTAACAGACAGCTGAAACCTCTGGTCACCGCGCTGGACCAGTACTTTGACGAGGCTGGCGATCGGGCCTACTTTGCCTCCTTGGGCAACGAACACATCAACGTCGAAAATCTAGCCCACTATCCGTCGCAATTGGCTGCCAACCACCGTCATCTCCGTGGCGTCGCTGCCGCGCAAGGGGATCTGCTGCCCCTGCCGGCTCTCAAGACCAAGACGAACTATCGCTTTGCCGGTTTCTCCAATTTTTCCTGTCGTCGACCTCACGAGCTCTATCCCGCTGATCAGATCCGTTTGCTAGATCAGATCTTGCGGGGCACCTCATTTGCGGCACCCCAGTCCTTGGCTATTCAGTATCTTCATGATCAGGATAATCGCCAAATGACGACGAGGGATATTGTCGATGGTCGCAAGAAAGCCAAGGTCTTGGATTGACCTCATACTGATTCTGACGCTAAGCCTCGCCAGTCAGCTGCAGGCTGCCTTCGGGCAATCCATCTGGGATTCTCTCCTGGCAGGTGGAGATAATGCTCAGATCTATCAACGCCTCGACAGTTTTCACCAGACGCATCACCATCTTGCCTCATCCGAGACGTCCCGGCTCTATGCAGAACTCGGCAAGTACGCCAATCGCCTAAAGCAGTATGCGATCGCAGCCTCCCACTATCGCCGGGCCATCGAGTATTGTTCCGCTCCTCTCGCTGACTCGGTCGAATTTCAACGCTTGCATTACCTGCTCGGGCGGGTCTTGCTGCGTGAGCATCAGGTGCTCCAGGCCAAAGCCTCCTTCCGGCAGGCCATTGACATGCCCGTCCCTTCCCGCCACCGCAGCGCCAGCATCCGCGAATTGGGAAATGCCTATCTACGAGAAGGATCATATAGCAAGAGCAAGGATTACTTTGAGTTGGGCCTGCAATCGGCACAGTCCCGTGGTGACCTACTCGGTGTGCAGAACAGCCTCATCCAATTGGCCTATGTCAAAATCAATCTGGCACAACTAGATGCTGCCATCCGGGATCTCTTGCGAGCGCGAAGTATACCGACGGATGCCTCGACCTCCCTTCGCATGCACAATGAGGGCCGCATGCTTGACCTGTTGGCCTGGGCATCGGACCAAGGTGGCTCGTACGCTCAAGCGCTACGATACTACGAAGAAGCCCTGTTGGCATTTCAAGAGACAGACCAGTACACTCAACTGGTAAAAGCCGACAATTATAGCAATCGGGGCCGGGTATTGTACCGACTACAACGATACGATGAAAGCTTTGAACTGCTCAGTCGAGCCCACCAGCTATACAGCGGCGAGGGGGTTGCGCACGGACCTTCTTTGGCCAATATTCATGTACACTTGTCGGATGTCCAGGCCCGACGTTCACAGATTGCCGAAGCATTACGGCATAGCGACGAGGCGCTGACGGCCTGGTTGAGTCAACCTGTACCGAACTTAAGCTTCGCGGCACTCCGTCAATCTTCCGATCTGCCAGAAACGATACACCATCTGACAGATCGCTATCATCTGCTAAAGCGATCGGAGCGAGCATTTGATGCGGACGCTCGGCACCTATACTTACTCTTGGTCGATAGTCTGATCCAGCGGGTGCAAGACCGGCAGTATTTCCATCGTAGCATCCATCACTGGCGCTCCTATGCCCATGACTTTTACCAGATGGCGGTGGCAGAAGCGTCAGCCCTGCACAACACCACCCTGGCGCTATACTTCTCCGAAAAAGATAAGGGCATCACGATTCTCAATGTACTTTTTTCAGATAGTCGGACGGCGAAGTATGACGAAAGAGACATGTACGTAATTGACTCGATCGAACATCTGATCCAGCGACGAGAGAAAGCACTGTACCTCCAAGGGGGCCGGGCGGATCTAGACCCAGACCTGCGACTACTCAGTGATCAATATTATCAACAGATTGAAATTTTTGAACGTAAATACCCGGAATTTAATCTCAGCCTGGCGGGACAATTGACTCCGAGTATCGGCCATCAAGCGGCGAGACGCCTTGATGCCCAAACCTCCATTCTTGAGTATTTTCAAGGGGGCGACTCCATCCATTACTTCCACCTGAGGGAGGACACGATTTCGCTTCACACCTCCCTGTTCGACAGCGATAAAAGGCAATTATTACAAAAATTAATTCGATGGCTGCAAGACCCAACATCTGCCCCGTCAGATATCGAAGCCAGTGCGCATGACTTGTCCTCGTCCCTGCTCCCCGAGGGCTTGACCGGGCTGCGGAAAAATGTCATCATCATTCCGGAAGCGAATTTATTTTCGCTCCCTTTTGAGCTGCTGCACTATCGGCAGGAGAATCTGATGCAGTCACGTCACCTACGCTACTATTTTACGATTCGGACATATCTGGCCCAAGCAGCCAAGCGATCGCCCCCGGGCAGCGGCACCGTGCTGGCCATCGCACCCACCTATGTGAGCCCCCAATTAAAATTGCCGCATATGGCCAAGGAGTTATCCTCCATCGCCGCTCACTGGCAATCGAGGCGGATAGAAGATGTGTCCTCGCTAACTGCAGCCTTCGAGGACAACCTACCTCCGACGATCATACATTTTGCCGCGCATGCCAAGTCAGATCCCAACGACAATCGATATTCTTCCCTCCGACTAGGAGATGATGAGTCAGATATGCTCTATCTGGATGACATCATGGATATGTCGTGGAAAACAGAATTGGTCGTGCTCAGCGCCTGTGAGACGGGCATGGGTCAACCCGTGGCAGGTGAACATCCCCAGAGTCTGGGCTTGGCATTTACGCACGCAGGGGCCCGAAGTCTCGTACAATCTCTCTGGCGGGTCGATGATGCGTCCACCGCCGAGATCATGCAAGGGTTCTACCGGCGACTAGCTGACGGGGAGCCAAAAAGTCAAGCTCTACAAAATGCAAAGCTTGACTTTATGAATGCTTCCCCACAACTATGGCAGCACCCCTACTACTGGGCGGGGATCGTATACTACGGTGATGATCGGGTGATCTCCAACGCTCGAAAACTAGGGTGGGTGCTGCCAACAGCCGGGGCGATAGCCTTGATGGTTGTACTCTTGTATCGGACCCACTCAGCTAAAATCAAAGGGGATATTCCATCTTGACCAGTCGGCCATCGCCAGTGGGTTGCCATTGGTTACGCACCAGTTGCTGACCCGACTTGGTCCACGAGATGACTTTCTCCTCTCCGTCCACCAGCTCGATCCCCCAAATAAATTTGGCAAATCGCCCAGCGGACCCCGTATTTAAATAGTGGCTGATAAGGCGCCCATCATTGGTGGCCCGTCGTGAGTTAATGCGGGGTTCGTGCGTGTGGCCAATGATCAGTTTAGTCCGCTTCCGAAAATTCTTAAGTTCGGTTCTCGCGTGGTAGTAGTCCATCTTGGCCACCAGCTCCGTCTCTGAGAGGTGCCGCACCTTAAAATATTCGTCCCCGGTCAGCACTTCGTCTGTCACCGCACTCACCTTGGACGGGCGGTCAAAGTACTCCCAAGCTATCTCATGATTCTGCAGCAATGCTTCTAACACCGCCTCTCCGATGGCATTAATCACCCCCGAAGAAAGATCGGCATTGGACTCCGCCGTCGCCAATATATTCCGAAAATCAGACTGCAGTTGGGGATTACGCCATTGATTGGTTTTGCTGGGATTCCAGATGCGGTCAGCCCCCTGGATAAACCAACCTAGTGTCTCCGAAAACACCTCACCAATGGCAAATGCGTGCTGTGGCAATGTCGCAGCATCAAATTGATGTCCGTGCGTTACCACATATTTAGGTTCCTTCACAATTTCATGGGCCTCATTTCGGTAATTAATCCGCAAGGCATCACAGAGATTTTTTCGAATATTCTCGGGCAATAGATTGGTGAGCCTGGACGAGAAATACGGATCGTGGTTTCCTGTAATTCGGGTATAATATCGACGCCCCTTGCGTGCAAACTTCTCCTCCACGAGATCGTAGAGATCCTGATTGTCACTTAGAATATTGGTAAGAATATTGACTCGATTGGAAATCCGCTCCTGATTTAATTGCTGCCAAGAGATGGATCCAATATCCTGGAGCGGCCCCTTTTGGATCAGGTTCTCGTATCGATTTACAATGGCATTGGAAGGCTCGAAGATGGTGTATTCTTCCACGTCCCCATTTTCGATCAGGCCGTAGTCATGATCAGCATACCACCTTAGTACATCCTTATAGATGCCCTTATTCCAGCGTCGAAAATAATCGTGACTATGGCCCGATTCCGTGAGGTGGTGATCGGAGAATATGACGTGCTTTGCCTCAGGATACATCGCCAATTGCAGGGTGTCTGACCCTCGAGCAGCCACGCCTTCTTTGCCTGTGATCGTACCCAGGGTGCCACCCCTGGCGCGGGTCATGCTGGTGACACGGCGGATGCGCGCCTTTCTGGGCTGTAGGTTGATCGTCTTGACTCGCTTAAAGACGTTGTCCTGAATTCTTATCCTGGGATTGGGCACCATGGGATTGCGCATATCGATTGTAAATTCGCTCTTGCCGAGCATCACGGCCACCATGTGCATGTAGTTGGCTCGCAAGCTTCGCTCGATATCTTCCTTGTGCTCCTTTTTGTACTTGTTTCCGATTTGAAACAACTCCCACAACTTGTCAAAGAAAACCTCTTCGCGTTGTGATTTCAGATTATACTCCCGGGCAATCGCCTTGATGGGAGTCTTGGTGATAAAAGACATAATTTTTCTGATTTTTGAAATTAGTAGCTGCGCCCTGCACCGGGCTCACGTCAGATCCGTCTGTGGGACCCCTGACAGGTCTCTCGCGAATGCAGCCAACGGTGAATAAGGCGGGAGCGAATTACTTCGCCCCCAGTTTGGAGTGGGTGATTTACGGTTTACGTAGTGGCCGCCTTCTTGGCACGCACACCCTTTTTGACAGCGGACGTCTTTTTGGTCTTCGCGTACTTCCTCATGTTGATTTTGCCGTCAGAAATGATGCGGTACTTAAACGTATTGGTACCCACCCTCTTACGCAGATAAACCGAGACCGATTTGCCATAGGTTTTGCGGACTTTGTAGGTCCACGTATCGAGTCCCTTACCCTGCGCAAAGCGATGGTTCACCACATGACTTTTGTTGCCTGTCTCGGCGTCGGTGGTACAAATGGTGACATCAGTGCGTGCTTTACCACCCGTCTTTTTGATGGTCACGGTCAATTCATCATACAGCAAGGGCGCCGTGACAAAGAGTCGATCTTTGACCAGCGTACCTGCCTCTGCATCATTGGCCTCCAGGGCACGAGGTCCGATGGTGGCCCAGGACTGCCGGTTTTTATGAAAGACAAAGTCGTGTGCTTCCTCCGATGCTTCAATAATAAATTCTTGCACTTGCTCCGGGAGTGGTGCCATGGGCAAGGCTTGCTTGCCGATCTCGTGTGAGGTCTTATAGATCTTCTTCCAAATCGGAACGATCAGACTTCCAAATCCTCGACAGGCGCTGCTGCCGGTGCTATTTGACTTTTTCATTATGTTGAAGATTAATTTGTGAGTAAAAAAAATTAGCTGTGCCGTGGTGTCTGATCAGAGTATTTGCTTCCGTGCACATGGAGTTGTACCAGGAGAGAATGTTTTCCACATAAAGTGGATGGTTTTTTTTTTGACATTTCCACTCGGGACGGCAGAGATGCCAAGTGAATGGCCATGGAGCTAAAAGGCACGGAACTATCACCTGCTATCTGCTCTGAACATTACACGTAATATGTCAGTGAGCAAATCGATATCGCAAGATGTAGGGCAATTGTAGAAGGAACTCCAGTATCACTCAGCCTTTGCCTTGAGACTTGTAGCCGTCACACGTGATTGACAATTGTCATACCTTGCCTCCGCCCAAATAGCTACCATGATCAATGTCTGTGTCCAGTGCGGGCAGTACCATGTCGACAAGGTGATCGATGAGTCTGGGGCTTTTGCCATCTGTCCAAGCTGTGGACACGCCCATCCGTTGGTTCGGCTGCCGATGCTCGTCGTCTGTGGACCCAGTTGCACCGGAAAGTCAACAGTCTGCCATGCCCTAACCGGTCAACTGCATCAGGTCATTATTTTGGAAGGAGACATACTTTGGAGTGATGCCTTTGCCCATCCTGAAGGGGATTATCGCGCCTTTTTTGAAGCCTGGCTGCGGATAGCCAAGAACATCGGGCAATCTGGACGGCCCGTGGTCTTGTTTAGTGCCGGTGCTATCCCACCCAATCTTGAGCCTTGCGTCGAACGAAGATATTTTGCCGATGTCCACTACCTGTGCCTGATCTGCGACGAGCAGATCCTAACGGAGCGCCTCCTCAGTAGACCTAAGTGGCGGGGGAGCGGAGAGGAGACATTTATTAAAGATCAGCTACAATTTAACCGATGGTGCAAGAAATACCAGGGCCCCCACTGGCAGTTACTGGACACTACCGCCGAGCCCCCAGCCGCGACCGCGCAGCAAGTTAGTGATTGGATCTGCTCTCTGGTCGCCTGACCCACCTCGCCAGACCCGTCGACCCTTTCCTGGTATTTTTTTACCTTCTGCAGATGAAAAGAAGACGCTTCCTCTCACAAAGTGCCCGCTGCAGTCTGGGATTTCTTGGCTTGCAGACCTTTGCCCTTGGCTGCGCCTCCGAGGCATCGAGCAGTGGCCAACTGACGGAGATTGATAAATCCATCCTGCAGCCAGGCTACGGGCCGCTTCAGTCCGATCCCCAGGGCATCCTGGACCTTCCTGAGGGCTTTCAATACAAGATCATATCTCGTCGCGGCGATCAGATGTCCGATGGATTTCTGGTACCGGGCAGCCCCGATGGCATGGCCACCTTCCCGGCCGCCTTTGACAAGGTGCTGATCGTGCGCAATCATGAGGTATCGCCCGGCGACCGCGCGGGTGGACCCTTTGGAGAGGATTATGCCCTACTTGGCGGCGTGACACCGCAGCAGTTGTACGACTATGGCCGAGGTATATTGCCTTGTCTGGGCGGCACCACGACCATTCTCTATGATCCGGCCACGGGCACAGTGGAGCAAGAGTACCTCAGCCTGGCTGGTACGATACGCAACTGCGCCGGCGGTGCCACCCCATGGAACAGTTGGATCACGTGCGAAGAAAATGTCAGCAACGCCAACAATCAACTGGAGAAGAACCACGGATACAACTTTGAGGTGCCCGCGCAGGTGCAACCACAACTGTTTGATCCCGTGCCTCTCCGAGAAATGGGCCGCTTCAATCACGAGGCCGTGTGTGTCTGCCCCAAGACCAGTATCGTCTATCAGTCAGAAGATCGCCACGACAGCTTGATCTACCGCTACCTCCCCAACGTGCGGGGCCGCCTGCATGAAGGAGGCAAATTGCAGATCTTGGCGATCAAAGGGCAGCCCGGTTTTGATACGCGCAATTGGAAAGACAAGACCGATATGCAGATGGAAATCGGCAAAAAGTACGAGGTGGAATGGCTGGATATCGACGGCATCGACTCGGAAGAGGACGACCTCAGACTCAGGGGCTACGAGAAAGGGGCCGCCAGATTTGCCCGGGGCGAAGGAATGTGGTATGGCGAAAACGAATTCTATGTCGCCTGCACCAACGGCGGAGCTCTGGAACATGGTCAAATATTTAGGTACATACCGTCTCCGGCGGAGGGCACCAGCAGAGAACTCGACCAACCTCCCACCATCGAGATTTTTGTCGAGCCGAATAATATTGATCTACTTAAGAGCTGCGACAACCTGACAATCTCCCGCGATGGGGATCTGGTCATATGCGAAGATCGGTCCACCCCCCGCATCGTGGGAGTCACTCCGGAAGGCGGGATCTACCACATTGCCAACAATGTAGGCTACCCATCAGAATTTGCCGGGGCTACGTTTTCACCCGACGGTTCAACGCTGTTCGTCAATATTCAGGGACCCGGCCTGACCTTGGCCATTTCCGGTCCTTGGTCTCGAGAAAGACTGTTGGGTTAGCACCCGATGATTCCAACGTTCTGGCCCTAACTAGTGCTTGGCGTCGAGTCAAGTGTCCGCTTTGTTGAGCACATCGCAATCTAGGGCGAAATCCGCCCGAAATATCCGATTACTCATCCATGTTGATTGACTGTTCACTGCTGTGCCCCGTCCAATCGAATGCCCTTTACCCCACCCCGATTTCTATGCACCTTGATGATATCAAGGATCACAAACAACAGAAATCATGGAAAGCATTCATCAGTTCACCCAATCCATTATCAAGCGGATGCAGCAGGATGGCATCAATCAGGCAATCGAATTGCATGACCTCTTTTCCCAATATCGTGGACTGGATTGGCTTTCTTCGCTGTCATATGAGCGCCAGAAACCCGTGCGCACCATTATTTACCAAGACCCGGCGCTCAGTCTAGTGCTGATACCCTGGGAGGGTGGCAAAAAGAGCAGCAAACACGGTCATCCGGGCACCGGCGGACTCATTAAGGTCCTTACGGGCTCCTTGCGCGAGACTAGATTTGACCCGGTCGACACCGACCGGATGATTGGACGTCACTTGCTCAGTACCGGGGAAGTCTCCTACATTCATGACGATTTCGCCCATCACATCGTAGAAAATCCGAAGGAACAGTTGGCGGTTTCCCTGCACTTATACACCACCGGAGAGCAGCTGACGGCCGAACCGGTCTTCCGGATTCCAGACAGCTATCGCACGGTCTGGACACCCGCCGCCTAAGTGGCCAACGGGCGTATGACAATTGCGATGGCGTCGGATAATCGCTGCTCCCACCGGACAATCTACTGGCTTGGACCATGCTCGCCAAAGGGTTCAAATGGGGTATAGCACTCCTGCGGCTTGACACTTGTAGGGCAATGTCCTACTTTCGTGGGCCATGCCGACTTACGTCATCGGAGACATTCACGGTTGCCTACGTGCGCTGGATACGCTGCTCCAGGCTACCTCGCCCGGAAGCGATGACGAGCTGGTCTTTCTCGGAGACTACGTAGACCGAGGACCTGCCTGCAAGCAGACCTTAGACCGAGTGATGGAGCTGCGACAAGACGGCCGTGTGACCACCCTCAAAGGCAACCACGAAATCATGATGCTCAACTCGCTGCACAACGCCGCCTATGCCGACTGGTGGAAGACCTGCGGTGGACACGAGACCCTGCAGTCCTTTGGCCTGGAAAACGATGACCGATGGTTTGCCAACATCCCGGACCGATATATCGAATTCATGCACGGCACGCAGCCCTACTACAAGGTTGGATCGCATATCATGGTGCATGCAGGGCTTACGCCCGGTGTACCCCTGGTGACCCAGGACGAGCAAGCCCTCTACTGGCACAAGTATGTGCGACCTCAGGCCTACTCAAAGAGCCATGTCGTGGTCTCGGGACATACCGCTCGGAAGGATGGACAAATCGCATACTTTGGGCACACCATCGGGATCGACACCTATGCGTATGGCGGGCAATGGTTGTCCTGTCTGGACATCGACTCCGGCGCCTACTGGCAGGCCAATCAGGCAGGCCAGCTGAAGCATGGGCAGTTGGCGGAGTAGCGCTTTGGCTCCATTGTCTCTGCACTTGGGCAGTATGCTCGCTACAGCGTAACGTAGCCAGTTGACCGGCTCGGTCCAAAAAAAATCTGTCACGCTGCAACCTTTCGCTCTAACTTCCAGTTTTCCCACTTGAAATTGCAACTACGTGGACGTACTCAGCGACAATCATCTGATGAGACAAGTGCAGAAGGGCGATCTCAGCAAGCTGGGCCTCCTCTATGAGCGACACAGCCGGGACGTTTTCGCGTACTTCTACCGGTGTACCGGAGATCGGGAAAAGAGTGAGGATATGGTGCAAAACCTCTTCATTCGAATCCTGAAATACAAGGACACCTTTACCGGCGAGGGGCAGTTTGTCTACTGGCTCTTTGCCACGGCTCGAAACCTGTGGTACGATGACCATCGCAAACGAGATCCCCTCCGCCGAAGGGAACCACTCGACAGGGTGGAGCCCATCACCCACCTCCAGATCGGGCCGGACGAAAGTCTGGAGAAAGCCGAACGTCGAGCGATGCTACACCGGGCCATGGAGCAGTTGACCCCAGCGAAGAAAGAGGCCATCATACTGAGCCGATTTCAGGGCTTGCGCTATCGCGAGATTGCCTTGATCGCCAATTGCAGTGAGAACGCCATCAAATCACGCATTCAGAGGGGACTATTGGAACTAAAGGAAATAATGCAGAAAATCGAATGGCAATGACATCGGACGAAAAACAACCAAGTGTAAATTGTCAGGAGGCGCTTATCGCCCTGACCCAGCTGTTGGAACGGGAGGACCACAGCTATCAAGATGTGGATCGATTGCAGCAATTGCATCCCGCATGCGCCAAAGAAATCGACCGCCAATATCAGCTCTGGGAGGAACTGACGCTGCTGGAGGTACCGGAGCCATCGCCCCAGATGGATGTGCGATTTTACAAGATGCTGAGCCAGGTCAGCGGTGGTCAATCAACCGCACCATTTCCGTCTCCCTGGCAATATCTTTCCGGTTGGTTTGCCGGACTCCGACAGCCGGTCAAACTGGCGCTGGTGATGGGCGTCTTCGTCGTCGGTCTACTGGCTGGCAGATACATCTGGTCGCCCACGGCCCAGACCAACAATGGCATCCTCCTGGCGACCTCCGAGCCCACAAAATACCTCACCTACGCTGCCGCGGAGGGACCCTGGACCTCTTTTGACCGGCTGAAAGGTATCCAACTGACCAAAGAGCTCAGCAAGCCCGATCAGCGTGTACTGGAAGCGCTCAATCACGCCCTACTATATGACGAGAACATCAACGTACGCCTCAGTGCCATTGAAGCCATGGTACATTTTGCCGACTATCCTGATGTACGCGAGAATCTGATCAAAGCGATTCCGCTGCAGACGGAACCCATGGTGCAAATGACCCTGGCTGAGGCCATGATCACATTGCAGGAAAAAAGATCCAAACAGGCCTGGAATGATCTGCTGCGATCGGATCATGTCGAGTCGGACATCAAGCAGGAATTGAGGGACAATCTCGAGACGATCTTGTATTGATCAAAGGGAAAAACAATAAACTATGAAACGCCATTTTACTTCACTCTTGCTAACCTGCCTGCCCCTAAGCGTCTGCGCGCAGCATGAACAGCGAGATGAAAGCACCATCCAATTTGATGCTTCCCATTTCAAAAAGGTGCACATACACAATCACCGGGGCAGCCTAAAAGTCATCGGTGTGGAGGGCAATGAGGCCACGATACGGGTGAAACGCCTACTCAAATCGGCCAGCAGAAACCGACTGACACAAGTCGCCGGCGAGATCACCCTGGACTCCTTGGTGAGTGAGGGCGAAGTGTACTGGTTCATCGACGCACCAGATCGACAATTTCGTATGGAGGAAAATGGAGCGGCCTACTACCAGTCTTACCAAAACTGGAACGAGCAAAGAGACCATCGCTTTGACGTGAAGTACGAATTTTCGCTGGAAATCGAAATGCCCAGGGATATGCCCGTCTACGCAGGCAATCACGACAAAGAACTGATCGTGCAAAATATGCAAGCGGGCGTCCAAGCCAAGAATCACCACGACGGGGTGACACTTACGAATGTGGGAGGCAATGTGGAAGCTCGTTCTCATCACGGCGATGTGGTGGTCGAATTTGACCGCAACCCAACAGAACACCTCATCTGCAAGACTCATCACGGTGATATTCAAGTGAGATTACGTGCTCCGCTCTCGGCAGAAGTCAAGCTGGACAGCCACCATGGCGATTTCTATACTGAGTTTGACTGGTCGCCCATGCCTTTGTCTGAGGTGGCCGAGCGCACAAAGCGGGGCACGAAATACAAGATTGGTAAGGATACGCGCGTAAAAATCGGTGGTGGCGATCTCGATCTGAGTTTCAAGACCCACCACGGAGACATTTACATCAGAAAACAATAATCAGAACGAAAAATTAAAATGATATGAAAACTGGAATTGTCAAATTTTTGAGCTGCTTGGTGCTTCTGCTGGCGGCAGGTAGTGCGACTTTGCAAGGGCAAGAGGTCCATGAGGAAAACTTCGAAATCAAACTGAGTGATCCGGGCTCGATTGGCACACTAGAGGTAGAGGTGCACGATGGTGAGGTGTACGTCGAGTCGCACAACGGTCAAAACGTATTGATCCACATGAAGGCCATTGCTTCGGTCGATGATAAGGAGAAGGACAAGGACAAGGAGCAAAAGGCGGGCCGCGAAGGTTTACGCAGGATACCGAGCAGTGCGCTGGATGTCGAGATCGAGGAGGAGGACAACTATGTCGAAATCGACGGCGGACACAAGAACCGGGTCGACTTGGCCATTAAGGTGCCAAAGAATTTCAACCTTGAAATTGGTACGCATCACAATGGCAAAGTGACCATCAAAGGAGTCCACGGAGCCATTGAGGTGGACGGCCACCATGGGGACATCTTTCTCGAAAATGTAGGGGGCTCGGTCGTAGCCAACACGCATCACGGTCAGATCAAGGCCAACTTTACCACCACCGACCCGGAAAAGCCGATGGCCTTCAGTACCTACCATGGGGATGTAGACATAACCTTTCCGAGCTCGATCAACGCCAATGCCAAGGTCAAGACGACCAAAGGTGACATCTACACCGACTACGAAGTCGAGATGAAGATGCAGGCCGTTTCAGACGAGGTCTCAGAAGATGGACACCGACAAATTCAAATCGGGGGCGGATGGATGTATGGCGCCCTGGGTGGCGGTGGCCAAGAGTACCTCTTCAGCTCTTATCATGGAGACGTGATCATTCGAAAGTCCTAGTAGAGTTTCGCATTAATACATGTATCTTTAGGCAGGTGGTGAGTGAATGGCATTTGTGCCGCGCTTACCACCTGCTTTTTTGTGAGAACCATTGCTCATCCAGCCTGAGCTTTCCCCTATGATGGCAGATCGCGTTGATAAAGCTTAGCCATGTTTGCTGCATGCTCGTCATATGCGGCCTCAAACAGATCGGCAGCCCTCTGTGCGCCCAGAATTTGGCCACTGGTCAATACTTTGGGGATCTTGCCCCCAGCCACCAGCAGCGAGGCCACTTCGGCTTTAAGCGCATTGATCAACAATATTCCGCCAACGGTGGAGCCAGGGGAGACGGGCGTCTCCAGTCCCTCCACCTGAACCATGGCATCACCCAAAGGTGCTCCTGTATCCAGCACCATATCGGCAAAATCTGTTAGCTTCTTGCCATCCTCCCTTTTCGACACACTGCCTTGTAGATGCTGGAGACTGACCACCGCCACGACCACGATGCCGGCGGCCTGGAAGCACTCGGCCATTTCGATCGGCACGACATTGCAACCACTGGAAGAAACCACCAACGCAGCATCACGTTGATCGAGCTTGAAATTGCGTAGGATGCGCTCCGCCAAGCCACTCACATTCTCCAGAAACATGGCTTGCCGCTGACCATTGGCACCGATCACCAGGTTGTGAAAAGTGAGCGACAGTTCGACAATCGGATTAAAACCGGGAAAGGAACCGTACCTCGGCCACAGCTCCTCCACCATGATACGGCTATGGCCCGAACCAAATACATGGACCAGGCGACCGGCCAAGATCGTCTCGGAAAATATCGCCGCTGCCTCACGGATAGCCTCCTCCTGCTGCTGCACACGAGAAAATAGCTTGGCGGCTTGGTCTAAATACTGGATCGTATAGCTCATGGTCTACTTGTTGATTGCAAAGAAGTATGCCGGGCAAAGTAAGCGAAAAGTAGCACCAGTTGTGCCACCAATCCCACCAACACATCATTAGGGGTGAGAAAGCCGCGTCCATTCAGTAGCTTTGGCAATCAATTTCTTGTGGCACGTACGATGGAACAACACTACCAATTGACAGACAGCGAGTTCGCTAACCGATTTGCCGATGGCACGCTGGAGCCCAAGTGGTTTACACATCTCGGGCACCTTCGTTTGGCTTGGATCCTACTGCGGCGTCATGGCCTTCCTCGTGCCGAGGCGCTGATCTGCCGGCAGATCCAGGATTTTGATCAAATGCACGGCGACGGCACGAAATTTAATTATACCGTCACCGTGGCGGCAATGAGAGCCGTGCACCACTTCATGCAGCGATCACTGGCAGTTGATTTTCCCACCTTTATCGCAGAATTTCCGGCACTCCGCTCCAATCTGAAGGGCCTCCTGGCCACCCATTACTCCGTCGATATTTTTTCTGACAGCAGGGCCAAGCACCGATGGCTGGAGCCCGACCTGTCTCCTTTCTAGCGTCAGCCGATGCGTTAGCTCGTCGCCCGCCGGCTGTGTTGAATTCGAGTCGAGCTTTGTGTGGCTATTCGCCAAAGTTTCGCTATCTTATCAGTCCCCACTTAATCAAAACTCGTGGCGCTGTTTATAAAGAGAGTGCTGACTATATTGGCGGTGATCATCGTCATCGTCGTTGTTTCCCTGATTTTTATCAGCTACAAGGGCTTACCCACCTACGTGCCAGCCACCGTGCTCATGGAAGTACCGACCGACTCGGCTACCGTTGCATTGGGCAAGCGGCTCAGTCAGATGAATTGCAATCACTGCCACGCACCCCTAGGGCAAAACCGATTGGTGGGGCGGCATGTCCTGGAGATGGGACCGGAGCTAGGCGAGGTCTATTCCGCCAATATCACCCAGCACCCCACCGCCGGTATCGGCCGTTGGACCGATGGCCAATTGGCCTATTTCCTCCGGACAGGCGTCCGGCCTGACAGCACGATTGCCCCTATGTACATGCCCAAGTTCCCCCGCATGGCCGATGAGGATCTTGAGGCGATTATCGCATACCTTCGTTCGGACGATCCCGCTGTACAGCCATCTGGCGAGCGTCCCCCAGCTTCGCAACCCTCCTTCCTGGTGAAGGTGCTCTACAACCTCGTGCTAAAGCCCTATCCCTATCCGAGAAATCCCATCCTCAAGCCCGACCCGGCCGATGAGGTCGCCTATGGTGAGTATCTAGCTACGGGACAACTGGGCTGCTACCAATGTCACTCCGCTGATTTTTCCAAGGTCGATGCTTTAGACCCACCACAATCGGAAGGTTTTTTTGGGGGCGGAAATAAGATCTATGACCATGAAGGGCGTCTGGTCTTATCGGCAAATATCACCTTTCATCACACCGGCATCGGTGACTACGAGGAAGAGGAATTCGTACGCGTCTTGCAACAGGGGCTAAAGCGCGACGGCACCCCCCTCCGAGCCGCCATGCCGCCCTATCCACAGCTCAATGACCAGGAGATCCGTGCCATCTATCGGTATCTGCTCACGGTGCCACGTCTCGACAACGAAATCATCCAGCCCGAAGAGTAATATCTTTGCGGTCATGCAACGTCAAGTCCTATGGATGGTACTCAGCCTGGGTAGTGTGCTGATGTCGTGCCAGGTGTCAGGACAGCGGTACGAAGTCATTGACCATCGGGAAGCCTATGATTCCAACTACATCCAGCTTACAACCACTATCCAAGTACCCACCGAGGATGCCGGTTACACTCTGATCCTACCCGACCAGCCACCCGCTGGGATGGTCATCAGCTTTAATAGTGGTCGAGATACCAGTCATCAGGGTTTTGAAATGAGGCTCTACCACCCCGTCTTGAAGGCGGGCCTAGCCAAACTGTTTGTCACGACTGGCAATCGATTTGAGTTTCTGTTCGAGGAGAAACGAATGGCTCAGCTGCACCGGTACATTTCACAAGTTCTTCGGCAGCATCAGATTCCGCCCGACAAGCTACTATTCGTCGGCATGTCGCTGGCCGGCACCCGCGCATTGAAATTCTCACAATGGTGCATGAGCGCCGATCTTGAACAAGAGCTTCAACCTAGGGCCATAGCCATCTGCGACGCACCCTTGGACTTTGTACGCTTCTGGCAACAAGGCAATCTGGCCATGGAGTATGGCAGCAGTGCCGTCGCCGCCAATGAGGCCACTTGGGTCAATGCCCAGTTGGAGATCTTCCTCGGTGGCCCACCATCCCGACGTACCAGATAACTATCGATCCTACTCACCCTTTGCGTGGGATGGATCCATCGATAGTCGCTTGAAGGACTTGAAGGAGGTGGCCGTACGAGCCTACACCGAACCCGACATCGAGTGGTGGATGGCCCATCGAAATAAGGACTACTACGGGATGAACGCCGTTGATGCTGCTGCCCTAATCAACCAATTGCAGCTGATCGGCAATAAGGAGGCCGAGCTGGTGACCACCTTGGATCAAGGCTATCGGCTTGATGGCAGCAGACATCCGCACACCTGGGCCATCGTCGACAATCAGAAGCTAGTCAGCTGGTTTGTCAATCTGCCCTAAGTACCGTTGTCCAACAGCCACTGACTGCGATGCAATTTGTAGAACCGGTCCGTGGTTTCTTCCTTTTGGTTGTAGTACTCACGCTCGAACGACATCGTCTTCTCAAGAATGCGCACCGAGGCATGGTTTTCTCGGTCAGTCTCCGCCACCAGCAGATCGATGCTTCGTGCGGTAAAGGCATGTCTGATGAGTCCGCTGGTGAGCTCCACGCCAAAGCCCTGGCGCCAGGTGGTGGGTAGCAGCCGGTACCCGATCTCCCAAAGAGATTGATCGTTGCGAAGGAGAGCGCACGTGCCAATCCAGGATTTGCTCACTTTTGCGATCACTCCCCATATCCAAAACTCATTGTCGGCTCGGTGGTAGGCTTGGATAATACGTTGGAGATCCTCCCGATCTTCGTCGAGGGTCATCGGACGCTGACCGGTGTACCGCATCACTAAAGGATCGGATTGCAAGTCATGAAATGTGGCGAAATCACCCCACGTGAGCCATCTCACTTTTAATCGATCCGTTTCGAAAACCACGATCTCGTCGTCTTTCATGATATTACTAATTCGCGATCTTAATTACCTGCACGTGCACGTAGTGTGGGAAGGTACCAGTGGTACTTCACAGCCAGTAGACGAATCAGCACAATGACCAGAATAGCCACAGTCATCAAATAGTCCTTCGAGATATCCCAAGACATGCAGGCGATGTAGATCACTCCACCGGCCAGACAAGCGGTCGCATACACTTCCTTCCTAAAAATCAAGGGTTGCTCGGAGCAGAGAATGTCCCGTATCACACCACCAAACACGGCCGACATCACTCCCATCATCACGGCGATCCACGGATTCAAGCCCATAGAAAGGGCCTTCTGCAGACCTAACACAGTAAAGACCCCGATACCCAGGGCGTCAAACAGAAACAAGGTGCGATGCAACCGCCGGACAATGCCGACACCTACCATCGTCAGCACCACCGCTGCCAAGACCACCCACAGATAGGTGGTATCCTGCATCCACCCTACCGGCTGCGCACCGATCAACACGTCCCGCAAAGTACCCCCTCCCACGGCAGTGACGAAGCCGACCACCGTAGCCCCGAAAAGGTCAAATTTTCGGTCCAATCCGGTGATCGTGCCACTGACGGCAAACACAAATGTTCCAATCAGATCCAGGTAATAAATCAATGGTGCACCAGCACTTACGTTTCGCAGCGCAAGATAGGCCTCAATGATCAGGCATCAATTATTTAAAATACTTTTATCACCGACTAAATATTGTCAGATGAAAAAGAACGTACCCTTTCTATTTTTTGTCATCCTGCTGGTGCTGGTCACCAGTGCTTTCTTCGGACTAATCAAAGACTACCTATTGGCCATCTTTTGGTCGATCACCTTGGCGATCCTTTTCAACGGCCTGCACCAACGCATCCTGAAGCGGGTGGGCGGTCGAACGATGCTGGCTTCGTCGCTGACGCTGACTGTCATCCTGCTGGTAGCCATCATTCCGGTCCTTTTGATCGGTCAGGCAGTGATCTCTCAAGGGGTACACTACTACGAGCGTATGGAGACCGGAGAATTCAACATCCAGCAGCAGATAGACACCTGGCGGAGCAGACTGCCAGCGGTGGAAAGCTTTCTGGATCGACTCGGTCTAGACATCGACCGGCTCAAGGAAAATTTGAACGAGGGTCTGAGCAATCTATCGAAATTGCTCACTGGCAAGCTAGTCGACTATACCCAGAACATCGTTAAATTCTTTATCCAGTTTGCCATCATGCTGTACCTCCTGTTCTTCTTTTTAAAGGATGGACGTGACCTCCTGGAGAAATTGATCTGGGTCATCCCGATGGGCGACCGGGAAGAGTGGCAACTGATGAAGCGCTTCGACAGTGTCGCACGAGCTACGGTGAAAGGGAGTCTGGTGGTAGCCATTGTGCAGGGTACGGTCGGTGGACTGTTGTTCTGGGCGGTCGGCATCAAAAGTGCAGCTCTATGGGGCGTGTTGATGACCATTCTCTCCCTACTTCCGCTGGGTAGTGGGCTGGTCTGGGCACCGGCAGGGATTATCTTCCTGACCCAGGGCGCCTATGGAAAGGGAATCATTGTCCTTGTGGTGGGGGCCTTTTTCATTGGCCTGATTGACAATTTTCTGCGGCCGCGTTTGGTCGGCACGGACACCAAGATGCCCGACTATCTCATCCTGGTCTCCACCCTTGGTGGCTTGGCGTGGTTTGGCATCTCGGGCTTTGTACTCGGACCCATCATCGCAGCGCTATTTGTGACCGTGTGGCAGATGATGGGGCAGCAATACGGACAAAGCATGGACCACGCCGCTCGCACCATAGAATCGTCCTAAATCCGAAGGCTGCCTACTTGATCGCATGCCCGGATGTGGCTTAACGAACAGCGCCTCGCCATGAAGAAATGGACTTAGCAGAGTTCCCGCAAGTCTTGGATCACCCGGCTAGGAACAATCCCCCATGGATCAAACACTACTTGCGGCTGACGGCGCACCCAGATCCCTTGGAGCCCGACATTCAGGGCACCGATGACGTCAAAGGAATTTCCCGAGATCAGACAGCAATCACTGGGTTGCTTGGCTTCGACCGAGGTGAGGAGGTGCCGATACACCGCAGGATCCGGTTTGAAGCTGCCCACTGCCTCTACCGTAATCAGGTCTTCAAAAAAGGACAGTATCCCGGTGTTTTGAAAGAGGCTCTCGAGATCCGCCCGTCTACCATTGGAAAAGGCGTAGATCACATTCCCTTGCCTGGACAGGACTTCCAAGGTCTCCGGGACCTCCTCAAAGGCTGGGAGCAAACGGTACTGTGCCAGGATCATGGCCTTGGTCGCATCTGACACGGAAATTTGCAAGTGCTCACAGGTGAAGTCAAATGCCTCCGCGGTGCACTGGGCAAAATGCACATCAGACTGCATCAGGCCCCGTCGAAAGGAATACTCCAGTTGCATCTGCCGCCATATGCGGATAAAGCGATCGTCCGCATCCGGAATATACACTTTGACCGCTTGCTCAATGCCAGCCGGATTGATCAACGTGCCGTACACATCAAATGCCAAAATCTTTTGCATAACTATGAATGATCGGTCGAGGTGGACATTTGTCGAGGATAAAAAGGTACTGAGCTTATTTGTCTGGTTAAAATACCACTATCTGCATGCTTTGCGGTAGTTTGCGAGTCTCCCCATGCCAACAAAACAGTTGAGTTATGTCGCCAAGTAAGAACGCACCCATCTTTTGTCTCATCCTCGCGATGATGAGCTTTCTCCCTTGTGGTTGTAGTCAAAAACAGTCTTTTCCGAATTCCAATGTCGACATCGGCACGGAATTAATCAGCGATGACTTTGACGTGCCTTGGGGCCTGGCTTTTCTGCCGGATGGACGCATGCTCGTGACCGAGCGGGGTGGCACCCTCTATGTGCTTCCTGAGCCGGGAGCGACGCCCCAGACTGTTCAGGGGTTGCCAGAAGTATATGTGCGTGGGCAGGGTGGCCTCATGGATTTGGAACTACACCCCAACTACGCTGAAAATGGGTGGATCTACATTACCTATGGAGATGCGGAAGACAAAGATATCGGCGGAAACACCGCCGTGATGCGTGCTCGCTTGGACGGACTCACCCTGGTGGATCAGCAAGAGATATTCCGAGCGCAGCCGGATACGCGCAAAGGGCAACATTGGGGCGGCCGGGTCGAATTTGACCGAGACGGCTATCTCTATGTGACGGTGGGCGACCGGGGGGCGAGAGATGTCAATCCGCAAAGTCTTCAAAATCACTGCGGGAAAGTCCATCGTCTGCACGATGACGGATCGATCCCTGATGACAACCCTTTTGTCGGTCAAGACGGTGCGGTCGAATCCATTTTCAGCTACGGGCACCGCAATCCGCAAGGCATGGCTATGCATCCGGTCACAGGTGACATCTGGACACATGAACATGGACCTCGAGGTGGAGACGAACTAAACCGAGTGGTCAAAGGCAATAATTATGGCTGGCCCGTGATCACCTACGGAAAAAACTACAGCGGCACCAAGATCACGGACGAAAGGGCAAGGCCGGGGATGGAACAGCCTGCCACGTACTGGATTCCTTCGATCGCACCATGTGGTATGACCTTCGTGACCAGCGATCGCTACCCTCAGTGGAAGAATCACATCTTGGTAGGATCGCTCCGATTTAACTATCTGCATCTGGTCCAATTGGACGGCAACGAGGTGGTCAATCAGGAAAAGGTACTAGACAAATTTGGTCGAATGCGAGTGGTCAGGGAGGCTCCGGATGGCTTCCTTTATATTGGTGTGGAGGGTAAGGGCATCTACAAGCTCGTGCCGGAGTAATGTCAGACACGTATCTCCTGTAGTCCGCTGAGGAACACCTGCTCCCATTGGCTGGGTGAAAGTTTATCCGGCGCCTTGATCTCCCCAGGTTGATCGCGAATCCGCATTTCCCACCAGCCTACGTCCCTAAACTGGCCGTCTTTGTAACCCACACCATGATATACCCCAACGGGCTCAAAGCCCATACTTTCGTGAAAGGCAACGCTGACCTCATTGGGCAGCGATATGCCAATCAACGCATTGGCAAATCCCTGGAGTCGCAGGATCTCGATGAGCGTTTGGTACAGCGCAGTAGCAATCCTGCGGCCACGATGTGACTCAGCCACATAGACCGAGAGTTCTCGCGTCCACTGGTACGCCTGTCGGCTCCGATGGGCAGAGGCGTAGGCATATCCCGCTATCTCATTACCGTTTAGGCACACAAGCCAGGGAGCCTCCTTCTGCACCTGCTGCACTCTTGACCAGAAGGTCTGCTCCGTAGGTACCTCTGTCTCAAACGATACAATGGTTTCCTTCACAAAAGGGGCATATATGCGCAGCATCCCAGGTACATCCTCCCACCGGGCCATCGCAATCCGGTAATTTGGCAAAGCGGACATAGCTGCAAAATAGAGAATGACGCCAGGAGGGACAATGGAAAATGATGTCAGAATGATCATTTTCCGTCTCCACGACCCAATGCCGTCCACATGGCGAAGGTTTCTTGCATCAGCACTTGCATATCATGGATGTCCATGTCCAAGTACGCCTTGGCTCCGACTTTGTAGAGAAAGGTCACCATCGGGTTGAGCACACGCAGCGAGCCTATCGGTAGGGCATGAATCGCTTTGGGCCATTTGATTCTGCCATCGCGCTTATAGTAGACATACTGTGAATCGTCGTCATAGACAAGGATCTGAAGTGACCATGATTCTGCCTGTGCATCCGTGATCCAGATGTCGTAGACGTGGTCTGCGACCGCCTGTCCCTGCCAGCGCACCAGGTGCCCGGGTGGATCACACATAAAGATGTCACGCCCATCGATTGCTGGCAAACAGTGCATGAGATCAGAGCGAAAAACGCCAATGTCTGTGTCGCCGTGCCTGCGTGTCTCCCTATCCAGCAACCTATCTAGCGACTTGCCCCCGCACAGACACCAGGCAGTAAATGATCCCAATGCTGATTGGATGTCTTCCTCCGCTATCGGGTCCCATTTGTCCAGAGCGGGTGGTTTATCCATACGTACTGTTACTTATGCGCTCGCATGTGAAGAAAATTGCTGACTCATTCCTCGCCCGGGGCTGCCTGATCATTCCCGGACGATGAGCCTTTGGATGATCATATCATCGCCTGCAGACAGTCGAACAAAATGTATTCCCGGCTGAGTCGATGACACCTCCCATGTGTAGGTATGTTGACCGGGAGGTAGGCGCGATGCTACTGCCACATTCTTCTTGCTGCCAAGGAGATCGTACACCTCCACGGAGACCTGATGATACCGTCTTAGCAAGAATTGTATCTCCACCTGTCCTACGCAGGGGTTTGGCGATAAGCGTAGACTGGCCGCTACGATAGTTGCATCTTCGGTCGATGTGGATATCTCGCCCTGTACTTCAAAAGGCATGGATACAAAATCGTACAGCTCGCCATTGTCATTGTGCTGGACGATCCGTATCATGCCCGACTGTGTGACCTTCTCTGGAGACCAGGGATAGGTCATGACGATCTGCTCGATACCCATCATCAGGGTATCCCATGAGTCGCCCCCGTCAGGCGAGAAGTATAGGTCCCAATGTGCTGGTCCGTGATCTACCTCGACACGCCACTCTATATTCACCAACTCATTGACGTGAAAGGTCTCTGCCCCCTTTGGGTACTCCAAGGTGACATGGCCGTACAGTGGAGACAGTAGACTGGCCATAGCTATGATTATCGGGATCAGCCTCATTGGAGGTCAGGTTCAATGAGGTCCAAAATACCAAATTTGGCCCGCCATGACCTCGCTCTGAACCCTGATCACGCCGTTGACATCGATTGCAAGAGGCTCGACGGGGGTCCTTCTGACCAGGCGGTGCCTGCCGTCCTGCAAAGCTGTATGTTTGATCGACAACAGCTCCGACTTTGACATGCAGCATGTGCCCGGCCTTTATATTGCTCCATCCCCGCTGGGTGGCAGAGGAGTTTTCTCCTTGCATCCCTTGCAGCCGGACGATACCATCGAGATCTGTCCGATCATTCGCATCCCCAAGGATCAGCAGTCGCTGATGGACCAGACCGTTTTGCATGACTACTATTTCCTCTGGCCGGATGAAGCGGACGGTCTTTGCATTGCCCTGGGATACGGCTCGTTGTACAATCACAGCAGCACACCCAATGCGGAGGTGACGTATGACCTGCCCCACGAGCAGATCATTATCTCGTGCAGCAGACCTATTGAGGCAAACGAAGAGATCCTCATCGACTACACCGGTGGTATTCGCGATGCCCCCGAGCTTTGGTTTGAAGTACACTGACCCCATGAGATTACGTATTCGACATTGTCAGGAGCTTTTGACTACCAAGCCTTAGACCAAAATGGGCGGTCAGTTGAATCATTTCTAAGGATTGGGCTGGGCTATATTAGCATGTCTTGATATATTTGATGCCTTTTAGTGGGGAGATGTGAGGTGGTCCGGGCTGTGCGTGCCGAGGGCGACTTACTGATTGTCTCCACGCCAAGCTTACATCAAGGACATGTCTCTGAAAACATATCGCAGGATTAGCCTGATCTTCTGTTTAATCTGTAGCCCCTTCATTTCACTATTTGCTGCCGGTCAACCGGACGTCGACACGGGAGTCACCGCTTGGATGCTGGTATCTACTGCGCTGGTGCTGTTGATGGTACCTGGGCTGGCCATGTTCTACGGAGGGCTGGTGCGCACCAAGAATGTACTCGGCACGATGATGCATAGTTATGTGGCCATGGGTATCATGACCATTCTGTGGATCATCTTTGGCTATGCCATGTGTTTTGGCCCCAATGTCCTGGGAGGCTGGTTTGGTTGGAATGGCGACCTGGTCTTTCTGAAAGCCCTGGACGACTCGATCATGGATGGCGGTATTCCGGAGTACGTCTTCAGTATGTTCCAGGCCAAATTTGCCATCATCACACCTGCACTTATCGCGGGTGCATTTGCCGAACGAGTCAATTTCAAGTCCTACTGCATCTTTATAGCCCTGTGGGGCATCCTGGTCTACAACCCCTTATGCCATTGGGTCTGGGCGGAGGACGGATTCCTCTTTAACCTGGGCGCCAACGGCGCCATTGACTTTGCGGGAGGTACAGTAGTCCACATCTCCGCCGGCGTGAGCGGATTAGTGGCTGCGTTATACTTGGGGGCGCGACGTGGATATCCTAAGACCAATATGCCTCCCAGCAACCTGGTCATGACGATGATCGGTGGTGGCCTCCTGTGGGTGGGCTGGTTTGGCTTCAACGCGGGAAGCTCCGTGGAAAGTGGACTGAGCACCGCCCAGGCTCTGACGGCCACCCAAGTGGCTGCGGCCGCGGGAGCTATCACTTGGATCCTCGTGGAAGGCTGGCATCAAGGAAAGGCCACGGCCCTGGGTCTGGTCTCGGGCATCTTGGCCGGACTCGTCGCCGTCACCCCGGCTGCAGGTGTCGTGCAGCCCCTAGGGGCACTCGTGCTTGGAGCTTTAGCCTCCCTACTGTGCTACGGCAGTCTGCTGATCAAGAACCAGATGGGATATGACGACTCACTAGATGCCTTTGGCATCCACGGGGTCGGTGGCATCGTTGGTGCTATCTTTTTAGTCTTCTTCATTCGTCCAAGTTGGATGGAAGAAGCGGCCGCGCTGGCCGGTGGTAGTTGGACCATTTGGCAGCAGCTTTCGGTACAATTGGCCGCTGTCGGCATCGCCATTGTGTATGCGGCTGCATGCACCTGGATATTGTTGATACTTGTAAACAAGCTGGTCAAGTTCAGGTCACCCGCGGAGGTCGAAATGCAGGGACTCGATGGGGCTTACCACGGAGAGCACGGCTATGGAATGTTAAATCCCAACTAATTAAGCACAATGAAACTAATCACCGCCATAATAAGAGAATCACTCCTGGACCAAGTGCGAGAGGCACTGATCGAAGCAGAGATTTCACGCATCACGGTCAGCCGTGTCTCCGGACACGGGCGACAAAAGTCGGAAGAAATCTACCGGGGGAAAAAGGTAGTACCCAATCTCATCCCCAAGATCAAGCTGGAAATTGCGGTCAACGACCATTTTGTAGACATCACGGTGGACACGATTATAGCTGCCGCCAAGTCGTACAAGAACGGCGGCGAGGAGATCGTGGGATCCATAGGCGATGGCAAGATCTTTATCACCCCATTGGAGGAGTGCATCCGCATCCGGACCAACGAGCGGGGCTCAGATGCTATTTGAGTGATCGCCACGGCAGCCGCATGACCGAGTTTCAAATATTGCTTGCCATCTCCATCTATTTTGGCTTGCAGGGTCTTATGCATTTCATTTTTGGCAAAAAGATGGAGAAGTACGCGGTGGAAAATGATTTGCTCAACGCCGAGGTAGCCGTCCGCATGAGTGGCGCGTGGCTCATCGCCGGCAGCGTGCTGCTACATTTGCCGGAGTACCGAGACTATGGGTTTTACGCATTATGCCTTTTTCTGCTGCTGTCCGCCGTCATCCTGCACAAGTTCTGGTCCAAGCATACGCTACTGGACCAGATCCTCGAACTCCTGCACTTCGGCAAAAACATCATGCTGTGCCTTTTGCTATGGTACCTGCATGGTAAGGTCTAAATTGAGTCGGTCAGATTTGACAGTGACAGTGTAGTGTTCGGTAAGTACTCTGACCTGGCCGATGACGAGTGCAGTGGTTACAATGGCTTAAAGATAGTTTCGGGATTCTCGGATGTGAGGCGACCGTAGAACTTGATGGCATACTTGTTTGTCATTCCTGCAATGAAATCGCAGATGATTCTCTTTTTACCCGATTTCTCCATTCGACTATATAGTTCTTGGTAATCCTGAGGCAACAGTTGATAATTATCATCGGTTGTGAGGGTATCGAACAATCTCTTAATGATCTCCTTCCCCCTAATTTCTGCTACCTTAAGTTTTGGGGAAAGTATCTGTGACTCGTAGGTAAATGTCTTCAGAACTTCCACCTCAGCGAGAATCTCCTCCTTCAAAAATGCCACGGACAGAGTTGGGTTTTCCTCATCTAACCGAAGAGCCACGCCTCTAATGAACTTGCCAACCAATCTGGATGTCAGCTGTGTCCTCAAGGCGCCATTTGATGCAATATTCTTGGAATTCTGATACGCATTGCCGGTGTAGAAATAAATTAGCGATTCTCTGTTCTCGCTGCTAAAGGGAATCTTTTCGATTTCCTCTGTTGATCTCAAGATGTCCCCGTAGATCGAAATTAGAATCTCTGACACTTGGTCAGCATCGACGCTACACTGCCCTCTGTTGTTCACTGATGTAACCACTCTTTCCAGGAGACTTGAATCAGGGTAGAGCATATCAATCGGTGAAAGAAATCCGGCCTTGAAGGAGTCCTCTAAATCATAATTTGAATAAGCGATATCGTCGGCAATGTCCATTATGTAGCACTCGATCGTCTTAAATGTGCTGAAACTGCTTTGATTGGGTGCTAGTGCTGCTTTGATGCTTCTGACTAGGTTTGCCTCTGACTCATAGTACCCTTTGACCGGCCTGAAATCTTCGGATTTGGCTTTGTGATATGCTTCTCTTTCCTTCTTCGAAGGCGGAATTATATTGTCATACTTCAAAATCGATGCAATCGATCTGTAGGTCAGGTTGAGGCCAACGCGTTGGTCTAGCCCATTCGGTGCAATTCCGGATGGACATTCCGGGTCATATAATTTCTTCTCGATCTTTGTGAGTATCCTCAAGGTCTGTGCATTGCCTTCGAAGCCCCCGGAATTCCTCATACAATCATCCAAGGCTTCCTCTCCCTGATGTCCAAAAGGTGGATGACCTATGTCATGCGATATCGCAGCAAATGAGACCAAGTCTAGGTCAATATTGATGTCATATAGATGATTTAGGCGATTGGCTATCGATCTCGCAATCTGTGCTACTTCGAGTGAGTGGGTTAGGCGATTTCGAAAGAAGTCCGTCTCATTATTTGGAAAAAGTTGGGTCTTGCCGGTCAGTCTTCTAAAACTGGGAGAGTGCAATACCCTGGCGAAGTCTCTGGAAAAATCAGATCTGTATTCTTCATCTGGAAGATCTGAGGCAGCCTCGCTAGCTACTCTAGACAGGTCCTTATCATTGTAGATGGTCAAGTGGAAAACTTCTACCTCTAGGGCTGCGGCGCCAGGCGAGTGCCAGCTGAGGTCTTGATGGTCTTTACGTGAGACCTCAACTTAGGAGGAACATACACCATCTTTGCCGAGGCCTTTGTAGAGCGAGCTATAACTTTAGATGCAGCCGATTCAACTGATTTCTTTTCCATGACATGAAGATAACGAAATTAGAACATGCAAAGTTGCACTATCCTCTGTTACAGATATATTAATTACGCGCATTATCCAGCGCTGCTAGGTACGTTGCCAGTAAGACATACATTCGGCAGTGAGGTGAAGTAACCTAACTCCACAGTCGGTCCCAAGCCCGAATCTTGTTCCACTCCGGTGTAGGGGCAAAGAGCTTTTCGCCATCAATGAGATATTTTTCAACCACCTCTTCGTTGAGTTCTACTCCGAGTCCAGGTGTCTCTGGCACCGTGACGTAGCCATCTTCGACGATGGGCTTGTCAATGCCCGTGACCAGGTTCTCCCAATCGGGTTTGTCGACCGCGTGATGCTCCAGCCACATGAAGTTTTCGGTAGCGGCAGCACTATGCACACATCCCAGGAAGGAGACGGGGCCCGCCGCGTGGTGATGCATAAAGCCAATGCCGTGCTTGGTGGCAAAGTCTCCGATACGCTTGGTCTCCAGGATGCCCCCCGCCGTATTTGGATCGGGATGCACGATATCGACCGCTCGCTTGGTAATCAGCTCCTCAAATCCACCTTCTAAGCGATAGATATCCTCGCCGGTTTGGGTCGGAGTGGTACTCGACTGGGTGATCTCGCGCCACTGATCGGTGTACTGCCAAGGTATGATGTCCTCGATATAGGCCAGATTGTACTTCTCTGTTGCCCGGGCGATCTTTATTGCTTCATTGACGCCAAAGTGGCCCCAGTGATCCGTACCCATGGGGATCTCATACCCAATCTTGGATCGCATGACATCCAGAAATTCCATGAGCCGATCCAGCCCTTTCTCGGTGATTTGAACGCGCGTAAATGGATGCTTTGTCAACCGGTAATCCCGGTACTCGTTTTTCCACGGGGCAAGATCACCACGCGGATCGTTGACGACAGCACCCTCCATACCCTCGAGGAGACCGATGCCGATATCCATTTTGAGTGCGGTGTACCCCATGTCGATCCGTGCCTGCATGCGCTCGGCATATTCATGCGGATCTTTCGACACCGTCGTGTCACAGTAGACACGCACCTTGTCGCGATACTTGCCGCCCAGCAGTTGGTAGACGGGTACATTGTAGGCTTTGCCGGCTAGATCCCAGAGCGCCATCTCAACGCCGGATACCCCACCCCCTTGTCTGCCATGATGTCCAAACTGGCTGATGCGCTTAAATAGACGCTCTACATTGCAGGGATTTTCGCCCAAAATGCGGCTCTTCAGAAACAGCGCGTATTCTTTGGCAGCACCATCGCGCACATCGCCATGCCCGACGATACCTTGGTTGGTGTAAATCCGGACAATAGGTGTGCGAAAGACCACCCCCTTGCCAATCTCGGCAATCCGCATATCAGTAATCTTCAGATCGGTCGGACTGGAATTTCTATTTACTTTCTGGGTGACGTATTCGAGCCGCTCCTCGACCGACACAAACGGAAGCGCGGCCAGGCTCAGACCTCCCAGTCCCGACTTTTGCAGAAAGGATCTACGATCGGAATTCTTGGCTTGAAGTTTCTTGTTTTCCATGATTTTTGACTATTGCAGCATTATGATTTTGGCAAGACGCCGGATGAAGGCCCTTAAAATAAGCAAGAGCCTACAGACTTCCAGATCGCCATCGGATTAAACTTCGCTCATGACCGGAGGCCGTACCACAATAGGGCTGATCTACGTACCTTAGGAAGTGCAACCGTCGCAAGGACGGTGCCTTTCACATCTAATACGTAGCATGCAAGCACACAACCTAATTATGACTCCGAGCCATTGTTGGCTCTTTTTCATCGCCGTCCTGGCCCTGGCATGTGGCAGCCCTCCTTCATCCAGTTCGGATCAACATGAAGGGCCGCCAAACATCATTTACATCATTGCGGACGACCTTGGCTATGGCGATCTCAGCAGCTATGGACAAACCAAGTTTGCCACACCCAATATCGATCGACTAGCTAGGCAGGGGATGAAGTTTACCAGACATTATTCTGGCAGCACGGTTTGTGCCCCTTCCCGGAGTTGTCTGATGACGGGCCTTCATACGGGCCACACCCAGGTTCGGGGCAACAAGGAGGTCCGACCAGAGGGGCAGGAACCCCTCCTCGACGAGGTGGTCACTGTTGCAGAACTGCTACAGGCCGCAGGGTATGCGACGGGGGCCTTTGGCAAATGGGGACTGGGCGCACCCGGCTCAGAGGGAGATCCGGTCAATCAGGGCTTTGATCGATTCTACGGATACAACTGCCAGAGGCTGGCACACAACTACTACCCCCTGCATCTCTGGGACAATGATCGCAAAGTGGAGTTGCCCGAAAATGCCGGAGCATCGGAAGGCCTTTACGCGCCCGATCTGATCCAGGAGCAGGCGCTGGACTTCATCGACGAGAACAAGGATGGCCCTTTCTTTATGTTTGTCCCAAACGTCATCCCACACGCCGAGCTGAAGGTCCCGGAGAAATATATGGCCATGTACCGGGATAAGTTTTTGCCCGAAAAGGTCTACGAAGGTTGTGATCCAGGCTGTGCACGGTACAAAGACGGGGGTTATGGCTCTCAGACGGAGTCGCATGCGGCTTTTGCCGGCATGATTCATTTGCTTGATGAGCAGGTGGGACAAATTCTGGACCGGCTCGAGCAGCTGAATATCGATGATCGGACCATCGTTTTTTTCACCTCCGACAATGGTCCTCACCTGGAGGGAGGGGCAGACCCGGATTACTTTGACAGCAATGGCCCATTGCGGGGCTACAAACGCGATCTCTATGAAGGGGGCATCAGGGTTCCATTGCTAGCCCGCTGGCCGGGCAGAGTGCCCGCCGGAGCGGAAGCCAATCACATCTCCGCCTTTTGGGACATGCTTCCCACGTTTCTTGAGATTGCAGAACAACCATCGCCGGGTACCGAGCTGGATGGCATCTCTTTCCTCCCTACTTTGACGCAGCATCGTACCCAAGACAAGCACGACTACCTCTATTGGGAGTTTCATGAGCGAGGGCATAAGCAAGCCGTGGTGATGGAGCAGTGGAAAGGGATTCGACTCATTGACCGCGAGGGAGTGGTGGCCCCTACCCTGCTCTATGACCTTTCGCAGGACGTGGGTGAGGAAAAAAACATCGCAGACGAGCATCCGAACATCGTTCAGCAGATGGAGCAAATCATGGCCGAGGCACGGACTCCGTCGAGCGTCGAAAACTGGAATTTCTAGGTCGAAAGTGCGTCCATCTACGCTTGGCTGCCTAAAATATGGGTTACCCCAAACGTGTTATTTACGAGAGGCATTGTTCACAGCCCTGCCCCAATTTTGTTAGTTTCAGGCCCACAAATTCCATCTACAGATGAAGAAGCTCGTTGTCGCTGTCGTCCTGCTCGTACTTGCGGGAGCGACCTCCCTGGTGGCCCAGGAAATTAACTTCGAAGATTTCAAACAAATCAAACCCCGCAATATCGGACCTGCGGGGATGAGCGGGAGGGTGACTGCCATTGATGTCGACCTCAGCAATAAGGACCGCATTTACATCGGTACAGCATCTGGCGGTGTGTGGTTGTCCGAGAATGGGGGCATTTCTTGGAAGCCCATCTTTGATAAAATGCCGACGCAAAGCATCGGAGCCCTGAAGATCAATCAAAATAATCCAAGCGAGATCTGGGTCGGCACGGGAGAAGGCAATCCCCGTAATTCGCAGAATAGTGGTGCCGGCGTCTACAAGTCCATCGATGGAGGCAAAACTTGGATATGCATGGGACTTGAGGCCACCAAAGTCATCCACCGGATACTGATCGACCCCTCCCGCCACGATGTGGTCTATGTCGGTGCCCAGGGATCGGCCTGGGGCCCAGGCGAAGCACGCGGCGTCTACAAAACTATGGACGGTGGGGCCACATGGGAAAAGATCCTCTACGTCGACGCAAACACAGGAGTGGCTGAGATGGTCATGGACCCCAGTAATCCCAGCAAGCTCATCGTGGCCATGTGGGAGTTTGGCCGCAAACCATGGACCTTCAACAGCGGCGGGCCCGGTTCGGGCTTGCATATCACCCACGATGGTGGTAAGAGCTGGAAAAAAGTCACCGACAAGGAAGGCCTTCCCAAAGGTGATCTGGGTCGTATCGGCCTGGCCATCGCTCCTTCCAAGCCTTCCATCGTCTATGCACTGATCGAGGCCAAGGAAAATGCCTTTTACAAATCGACAGACGGAGGAGAAAACTGGAAGAAGGTCGGGGCCCATAGCAACATGGGCAATCGGCCCTTCTACTACTCGGAGATCTACGTCGACCCTCAGAACGAAAACCGGGTGTACTCGCTCTGGTCATACGTGTCCAAAAGCGAGGACGGTGGTCGCACCTTTGACGTCATCGCCGACTATGGCAACGACGTCCATCCGGATCATCACGCCTTCTGGATCAATCCGGACGATCCGGCTCACTTGATCGACGGCAACGATGGCGGGCTGAACATTTCTTACGATATGGGTGGCAACTGGCGATTTATCAATAACCTGCCGGTGGGACAGTTTTATCACGTCAATTTAGATCGCGAGTTCCCCTACAATGTCTATGGAGGCATGCAGGACAATGGATCCTGGGTAGGGCCAAGTTTTGTCCTGCGTAGCGGCGGCATAACCAATCACGATTGGCAGGAAGTGTACTTTGGGGATGGCTTTGACGTCGCCCCCAAGCGGGATGATTCTAAGATGGTGTACGCCATGTCGCAAGGCGGCAATTTGGGCTTGGTGGATCGTATCACGGGAGAGTCGCGATTTATCCGGCCCAACCACCCCGACAGCACCCGCCTCCGCTACAATTGGAACGCTGCATTCGCCCTGGACCCTTTTGCCGATTGCGGCGTCTACTATGGCAGTCAGTTCGTTCACCACACCAACGATTGCGGCCAGTCCTGGACCATACTATCCCCTGATCTGACGACCAATGATACCAGCAAGCAGCACCAGGACAAAAGCGGGGGTCTGACGATTGACGCCACCAACGCCGAAAACAACACGACGATCACGGCTATTGCCCCCAGCCCGGTAGCACAAAACGTACTGTGGGTGGGCACCGACGATGGCCGCCTGCACGTCTCAGACGACGGAGGGTCCCAATGGCAGGACATCTACGACCGACTGCCCGGCGCACCTGCAGGGGGCTGGATCCCGCAAATCGAGGTATCAACTACCGATGCCAATGCGGCCTTTGTGGTGATCAACAACTATCGCCAGGATGACTGGTCAGCCTACTTGTATCACACCTCCGACCTGGGCCAAACCTGGCAGCGGCTGGTCACCGACGACAAGGTGGATGCCTTTGTCACTTCTATTTGTCAGGACAGAGAAGAGCCCAATCTACTCTTCCTTGGCACCGACGCTGGCCTGTACATGTCCTTCGACTATGGAGGCAGCTGGCACCAATGGGATCAGGGCTTCCCCGCGGTGCAGATCAGAGACCTGAAAATCCAGCCCGATTTTGGTGACCTGGTCATAGGGACCTTCGGGCGGGCATTTTGGGTGATCGATGACATCGGGCCGTTTCGCGCCCTGTGCAACAACAGCTATGCAGAAAGCCACTTTGAGCTGGTCAGCATCTCTCCTGCTTACTTAAGTCAAAACCGATCCTATCAGGGTATTCGGTTTAGGGGACAGGCAGAGTTTGAAGGCGATAATAAGAGCACAGATGCCGTGATCTCTCTTTGGATAGCACCACAGGACGAGGAAGATGCAGATTCAGGCCAAGATGACGATGGGGACGAAAAGAGCGACAAGAAGTCCAAGAAGAAGCAAATCAAATTTGTTGTCACCAATCTCGAAGGAGATACCGTGCGAAACTTTAGCCGAGATGTCAAGGAGGAGGGGTTGCAGCGCGTGCGATGGAGTTTGGATGAGAATGGCCCGCGCCGACTACGCAGATCAGAACCCAAAGCCGAGGATGATCCACCCTCGATTGCCCGCGTATTGCCTGGTACCTACCGGGTGATTGCCACCTACCAAGAGGAGGTGGATTCTATGGAAGTCGATGTAAGAATGGATCCGCGTATGGATGTTTCCGAAAGCGACTTGGCTGCCGTCCGGGCAAATCGGAATGCCATCAAGGAGGTCATGGAATCCGCTGCCGACAGCTATGATCGCATTCGACAAGCTCGCAAGAGTCTGGCCATCGTCGAGAAACTTACCGAAACGGTGAAGGACGACTCACTGAAAAAGGAGCTCACAAAACTAAATAAGGAGCAAAAGAAAAAGCTGACCGAGTTGGATGAGCTGTTTTTCAATAAAGAGGGACAAAAGGGCATCCAAAGAAACCCCGAAGTACTGACCGCCTATCTGGGTGCCGCAAGAATATACCTGCGTGGTATGACCGTGGCCGGTCCCAATGCAAATCTCGCGTTGGGAAGAGCGCAAGACAAGACCAACGCTGTGCTAGAGCAGGTAGAGCAGTACTTCTCCGGCGACTGGCAGTCCTATCGTGCCCGCATCGACGCGATCGACTTCACCATCTTTCAAGAGTAGGGACGTCTTCTATGCCAAGTCAGGCTTCGGTCGCTCAAGGCCGACGCCAGGCCACCCGGATGCTGGGACAGAAGGGGCTAGCTACCACCGGAGTCCGGTTAGCACTGCGCTCTCGTCGGGAGCAATAATCCCGGTGAATCTCTCAAGGATTCATAGCCAGATCAAGTGGTCTTTTGAGAACAAGTGGACAAGCCAAAGGGGGCGTAGAGAGGACAGAAACTGACCAGGCTAGTCACGACAAAAACGGCTGCCAGTACTAACAGGACAATACCGAGGGTACCCGTTATGACGTCCGTAAAATAAAGGGCAGCAATAACTATGGCAATGACTACCCGAATTCCGCGATCTGTGCTTCCCATGTTTGCTTTCATGTCATTGTGTTTTGTGTTAGAAAATCAACTTAGCCAAGTGGACCAACGCAGCAACTCCTGCCACGCATAACAGGCAGACCAGGATTAACTTTGTTGCCTTGTTTCCCCTTCGCATGTCCCAAAACTAGCTACTGCAAACTACTGGTTTGGTGATCGTCGTCACTGACCGGAGAGATTAGCAGTCACCGGGAACTCCTGTGGCTGAAACCATTCATGCCATCAGATTCCGGGTCAGCCAGCCCATCAGATGGTGATTCACAGGGACTCAGCACAGTCCAAGAGATTAGCTAAATTGGATCTGCAAGAATAAATGCATAGGATGGACCGACGAAATGCGATACGCCAAGCAGCCTTATGGAGTGGCATAGCCGTCTCCGGATCGGTGGGTACCCTTGTCCTACAAGGTTGCCGCCCAAAGTTAGACCTGGCTTGGTCGCCCGCTTTTCTAGGGAAGAGGGAAGCCGCGGTCATTGAGCGGATTTCAGACATCGTACTGCCCAAATCAGACAGTCCCTCAGCGACGGAACTGGGGGTGCCCGCGTTTGTCGACCAGATTCTAAGTGACTGCCTGACCTCGGAGGAACAACAGGATTTCAGCGATGGTCTGACCTCGTTCTTGTCCGCTTTTCGGGAGGAGCACTCGATGGAGTTTCACGCTGCATCGCCGGATGCCCAGACGAACTACGTCAGGGAAATCGACGAGAAGGCATTCTCCAAAGGTTCGACGAGCAGCTTTTACCCTCTGCTGAAGCAGTACATCCTGCTAGGATACTTCACTTCTGAGCAGGTGATGACCCAACACCTGGACTATCATGCCATTGCACAGCGCCACGACGCCTGTATCCCTTACGAAGGTCAGGCCGTTTTCGTCGACAACAATGTGGCGGGATAAGCAAAATCAGTGGGTCAAAATGAAACAAACTTAAGCTATGGCCAAGGCAAATGAGTATGACGCCATCGTAGTGGGATCCGGAATCTCGGGGGGATGGGCAGCTAAGGAGCTCTGCGAAAAGGGATTGAAGACCCTCGTCTTGGAAAAGGGACGCAGCCTTCCGCACGTGGGGGGATATACCACGGCAAATACACCCCCATGGGAGCTGGAGCACCGAGGCAAGAAGACCCGGAGCGACCGGGAGGACTATCCCATCCAAAGCACCGTATATGCCTTCAACGAAGGCACCCGACACTACTGGGTAAAAGACAAAGAACACCCCTATGAGTCAAGTGCCGAAGGTCCGGAGTACCGCTGGATCAGGGGATATCATCAAGGCGGTAGATCCATCATGTGGGGTCGGCAATGTTACCGCTGGAGTGATCTGGACTTTGAGGCCAATGCCCGCGATGGTTATGGGGTCGATTGGCCCATCAGGTATCGCGACATCGCTCCATGGTACTCCTACGTGGAGAGCTTCGCAGGGATCAGTGGTAAAAAGGAGGGACTTGCCCAGTTGCCCGATGGCGAGTTTCTGCCACCCTTTGAACTAAACTGCGTGGAGCAGTATGTAAAAGAAGGGATCGAGGCGGCCTACCCTGATCGAAGGATGACCATCGGTCGAGTGGCCAATCTGACCGTACCGCATAACGGGCGGGGCCAGTGCCAACGACGCAACCTCTGCTACCGGGGCTGTCCCTACGGTGCTTACTTCAGCAGCCAGAGTTCGACGCTACCCGCTGCCGAAAAGACGGGCAATCTTACGCTGATGACAGATGCGGTAGCTGAGTCGCTACTCTATGACCGAAATGCCAATCGCATCAGCGGCGTACGTGTCATTGACGCGAACACCGGCACCAGCCAGGAGTATAGCGCGAAGGTGGTCTTTCTCTGTGCCTCGACACTCAACAGTACCTGGTTGCTACTCCACTCGAAGAATGAGACTTTTCCTGACGGCCTCGCCAACAGCAGCGGAGCACTGGGAAAGTATCTCATGGATCACTCTTATCGAGCAGGAGCCCGAGCCATATTTGAAGGATTCGACGATCAATACTATTTTGGAGGAAGACCCACCGGCATCTACCTCGCCCGATTTAGAAATGTGACGGAGCAGCATCCCGACTTTCTCCGTGGGTATGGCTACCAAGGGGGGGCGACCCGGGCAAATTCCAGCCGGGGAGGACACCAGGCCGGCATTGGTGCAGACTTCAAAGATCAACTGACCCATCCCGGCCCATGGTTAATGTCGTTTACGGGCTTTGGAGAGGTACTTCCTTATGAGGATAACTATATCGAGATCAATCAAGATGTGCTCGATGTACATGGCCTGCCTACCCTGAGAATCCATTGCAGCCACCGAGAGAATGAACGGAAACTACGTGAAGACTACAAAAACCAAGCAGCTGAGATGCTAGAAGCAGCAGGCGGAAAGCAAGTGGAGATTTATGATGGCGTGGACTATCCTGGTTTTGGCATCCATGAGATGGGTACCGCTCGCATGGGTAAGGATCCGAAGACCTCCGTGCTTAACAAGTGGAATCAAAGCCACGACATTCCCAATCTCTTTGTGACGGATGGATCTGCTATGGCTTCCGCCTCCTGTGTTAATCCGTCCATCACCTACATGGCGCTGACCGCTCGAGCCTGCGACTATGCTGTCAAAGCACTGGGGCGGTCGGAGCTTTAAAAAAAACGAATTCAAACGCATGTCGACATCCAGGCTTATTCAATCGCTATTCAAGGTATTGCTAATTAGCACGCTGATTATCAGCCCCCTATTGTTGCTATCTCAACCAAAAGGTAAACTACTCGTGCGAAAGACTCAAGACTTTGAATTGGATGGAGCCGGCTCGCACGAAGCTTGGAATCGGACCAGCTGGGCGGAGATCACCGCACAGAGGAATCCTAGACAGAATACCAGGACGCAGGCTAAGGTCTTGTACTCCGACAGTGGCTTGTACTTCCTATTTGACTGTCAGGACTCGCTACTGACTGCGTCCATGACGGAGGACATGGCGCATCTCTGGGAGGAGGACGTAGTGGAGGTTTTCCTGTGGACAGACAAAAAGCATCCGATCTATTTTGAGTACGAAATATCGCCCCTCAACTACGAGCTCCCTATCCTGGTGCCTAATCTCGGCTCGAGATTTAGGGGCTGGGCGCCCTGGGATTACGAGGGAGACCGCATGACCCGACGTCAGACCTCCGTGCAGGGTGGCAGCAAGCGCACGGGTGCCAGCATCAGCAGCTGGCGGGCGGAATTCTTCATCCCCTACGAGCTACTCATCCCACTGACCAAGGTGCCTCCGACCAGCGGCACCAAGTGGCGAGCGAATATGTATCGGATCGACTACGATGACCCTGCCAACCCAACTTGGTTTACCTGGCAGGAGATCCGCACCAATTTTCACGATTACAAACGATTTGGAACATTCATATTTGAGTAACCACAAGTCTTACTGAGTGTTGACCTTGCTCTAGGGGAGACCAGAAGTCCTCTCAGGCAAACTACCTCCTGGACTCAGAGCAGATTAAGACATGGCTCGCTACCAACGTACTTACATTGGCGATCTAGTCAATTATTTTACCGATCTTATTCCCATTCTGACTTGTTTACCGCCACAAAAAACCAAAATGGGACCATGCCACTTTCGAAAGTCTTAGCCTTAGTTCTTGGAATTGTATTGACGGGTTGCAGCGCCTCTCGAAACGCCGCCACCCAGCGGGACAATGGTAACATTGAAATCATTGTACTGCAGCTAAACGACGTGTATGAAATTGCACCCCTTCCCGGCGACAATCTCGGGGGACTGGCAAGAGTTGCGACCCTCAAGCGAAGATTGATTTCGGAAAATCCAAACACATTCATGATCCTTGCCGGTGACTTCGTCAGTCCATCGGTGATAGGCACCCTGGACGATGAGAACGGAGAAGGCATCGACGGCAAGCACATGGTCGAAACGCTGAATCATGCAGGCCTAGATATTGCCATATTCGGCAATCACGAATTTGACATCAAAGAGGCGGACCTTCAGAAGCGCATAAACGAATCTGCATTTGATTGGGTTAGCTCCAATGTTTTCTATGTGCAAAATGGCCAGGTAGGTCCTTTTTACAAGGTTCGAGGCTCGGAAAGACAGTTTGTACCCAAAACGCTCATTCGCCAGTTTAGCGATGGCGACGGCACCGAGTTGTCCGTGGGTGTTTTTGCCGTGACTCTGGACGTCAAGGACGCCCCGCATGTCACCTATGAAGACCCAACGGCTGTGGCTCGCGCGATGTTGACTGAGCTGCAGGAGCAGCAGGTGGATCTGGTCCTGCCCATCACGCATTTGAACATTGCAGACGACGAACTATTGGCAGAGCAGATCCCTCATTTTCGATTGATTATGGGAGGGCATGATCATCACCACATGGCGCAAAAAGTGGGCAAAACGACCATCACCAAGGCCGACGCCAACGCCAAAACGGCATATGTGCACCGGATCTTGCACAAGAAGAGGAGAGGAAAAACCAAGATCCGGTCTACGCTCGTCACGATCGACTCGACGATTCCATCGGATCCGGGTGTACAGGCGGTGGTGGACAAATGGCAGCAAATCGCTGACAGCGATCTCAAAAAGAAAGGATTTGACCCCGATGCCCTCGTCACGACCTTGGACACGCCGCTGGATGGTCGTGAACAAACCGTACGTGGGGGCCAATGTGAGTTGGGTGCCATCATTACCGGAGCAATCTACGAGGCTGCTCAGGGTCAACCCGATCTGGCCCTAACCAACAGTGGCTCGATTCGGGTAGATGATATCCTGACAGGAAAACTAACTCAATACGACATCATACGGATCCTACCCTATTCAGGGGAGACCTGGGAAGTGACAATGACCGGCACGCTGCTCAAGCGGCTTCTCGAGGCGAGCGAGGCCAACGTAAATGAAGGCGCCTATCTACAAATGAAGAATGTCGAGATCGATGCCCCTTCTAAAACCTTCAGAATCAATGGAGAACTTGTCAAGGTGGATCGAAACTATCGCGTAGCGCTCAACGATTTCATGCTGGCGGGCTACGACTATAAGTGGCTGACCGAACAGACCGAGGGCATCGTACAAATCGACAAGCCCTCTGTGACCAGCCCAGACGATGTACGGCTAGACATCAGAAAAGCCGTCATCGCCTACTTGTCTAATTGATGTCCTGATCCAGGGAAATGTATTGATCGCTTTGGGAGCCAGACGATTTCGAGCAAGTTCCGCCGAGTAATCGTGTGGTCTCGAATGATGATCACTAGCGACATAAACTCTAAAGATTCCAGTCTATTCTAATAATTAGCGCTAAATACTCGAGTCCGTTCTAATAATTAGCACTAAATACTCGAACCCATTCTAATAATTAGAGTTTAAGGTCTCGGTTCGCCATGCTTGCTCGCGCTACTTAGCCTCGCCAAACGTGACCGCTGGTGTCCAATCGAGCTGCTTTAGGCTGCCTCTCCGCCCTCCGGGCCGTAAAAGAAGACCCAGGTAGAGAAGTCCGTGCTAAAATCCTCAAAGCGGTGCACCTCTCCTGCCGGAACAAATAACACATCGCCAGGGCCACAAGGCATCCGCTCACCTTCATGAAAAAACGTACCCGAACCCGTGGCAATCACGTAGAGCTCATCGCGTGTATGCGGTTGCTGATCGTCAACCAAGTCGGGCTTATAGATTTCCACGGACAAGGTACCATGGGTAAATAGCTCGAGAAATGGACGTTCTGTCTCTTCAAGCTTAGCTAGGGCGCTGGCAACGGTAATTCGCATGGTATTTGATTTGATCGAAAATACCAGAAATTCCCTCGTACCGGGGTCATCTCCCGGGTCACATCTACCCCCTTGACTTCTCAATCAAAGTTACCGACCTTATTGTAGCCCACCTACCGAAGAGGTTCGCCCGTTCAAACAGTATATAAATGAATCGCCGTACTTTCATAAAAGTCAGCTCTTTAGCAAGCATCAGCGCCAGTAAACTGT
This sequence comes from Saprospiraceae bacterium, assembly GCA_965223165.1. Lineage (GTDB taxonomy): Bacteria > Bacteroidota > Bacteroidia > Chitinophagales > Saprospiraceae > JABDMH01. Next base: position 135,407 of record CBDCVQ010000009.1, read on the forward strand.
TAAGTCCAAATCAAGCAATGCTACGCCGCACCATTCCCTCTTCAGGTCAAGCCCTACCTGTGGTAGGCTTGGGCACGTGGATCCAATTTGACGTTGACCCGGCTTCCTCAGAGGTCGAAGATCTCAAGGAAGTCTTGCGCACTATGCATCGCCATGGCGGCAAGATCATTGACAGCTCTCCCATGTACGGCCGCTCCGAAGGCATGATCGGACGTCTTACCAGAGAATTGAACCTGCAAGATGAATTCTTCTACGCCACAAAGGTCTGGACCTCTGGTCGAAGCGCCGGCATCCAGCAGATGGAGCAATCTATGCGTCTGATGGGTCGCCAAACAATGGACCTGATGCAGATTCACAATCTAATGGACTGGGAAACACACATACGGACTCTCAAAGATTGGAAGGCAGCAGGCAAGATCAAATACTTTGGCATCACTCACTATACTGATTCGGCACACTCTCGGCTACAGAAAATCATTCGAAGCGAACCTGAACTTGACTTTGTACAATGCAACTATTCGATCAATGACCGGCACGCCGAAGATCGTCTCCTGCCCATGGCAAAGGATTACAACGTAGCCGTCATCATCAATCGGCCCTATGCCGGAGGCGCTCTATTCAGAAAAATTAGAGGCCGAGATCTGCCGGCTTGGGCTGCCGAATGTGACATCAACAGTTGGGGGCAGTTCTTTCTAAAGTATCTGTTGGGCAATCCGGCCGTCACCTGCGTTATCCCCGGCACGTCCAACCCCCAACACCTCGCCGATAACATGGGAGCGGCCACGGGACGCTTGCCCGACCAGGCCTTCCGAGCGCGCATGGTTGCCCACTTTCGAGGTATCTGATGACAGCGCTATCGTACCGTTGAAGAAATGAGCGACCAAATAAACAACTTAACCCTCTCCGTGCTGATCTTTCTGGTTGCAGGATATTCTCCACAATCCATCGCCCAAACCACTCAATCCTTTGATGGCGTAGAGATTAGCTATGATGTAAAAGGGACAGTTCAGCCTGCCTTGATTTTTCTTCATGGTTGGGCTGGCAACAGGAATCATTTCCAGCATATGGTAGATTATTTCAGCTCAACCCATCAAACAGTCAGTATCGACTTGGCCGGATTCGGAGAATCTGGGAGTGAAAGGGATGACTGGACAATGACGAATTTTGCTAAGGACGTGACTGCCGTTATGGATCAAGAAGAAGTGGGACAGGCAGTGCTGGTTGGCCACTCTATGGGAGGATTGGTCATTTTGGAGGTGGCTAAGCAAATCCCAGAGAGAATTATTGGGCTGATCCCTCTTGACATCATAACCAATACCACTATCAATTCCGAACTCACTCAAATACAGATACAAGAGGGGGTCGATTATTGGATGGATTGGGCAACAAAGCCGACATACGAAAAGACCAGGAGGATCTTTTCCAATGACACCGATTCCTTAATTGTGACAAAGGTCGTCAATGACTTGATGGAAGCATCCAAGGTTGGATGGAAAAATTCCATACTTGAATCTCTGAACTATTTGAATGAACTAGGCAATTCCTTGACAGAGATTGGGGTTCCGATACATTGTATCAACACCTCAGCAAACAAGTTGGATATTGAGATGGCTAGAACGCATAAGCCGCATATTTCAGACTCAACTATTGCGAATGTTGGTCACTTCTTTCTCTGGGATGCTCCGGAAGAAACCAATAGATTGATACAATTGGCCATATCCAAACTAATGAGTAAATGAGCGAGCTTCACATGACCGCAGGCGCACGCTATTGTGCTGGTTGTACCCTTAGATCATTACTTGATCACCTTCTCGAGTGAACTGACAGCCGAGACACAAAAGAAACCCAGCACGGGCTGATCACCCATCTGGACCTCGATGTTGGTCGGAGCATTGGCAATGGGGCTGGCAAAGATCGTGTTGGTGCCATTGAGAATCTGGTCGCGCATCGTCTCGATAAAGAAGAAAGCGTCTAAGGTGATCGAGTGAATTTCCACGCGTACCATGTCACCCACATCATAGGGTGATTCATCCGTGTCCAGGCTATCTGGCACCGGGTTTGCCAGCTCGCGAATCGGGGGTATAAATATCAGGCCATCGATCTCCGCGCCGGCATCAAAGCCTGCGTCGTAGGCGAGGTTGATCTCGCTCGGCTTGTTGAGAAAAGCGCTGTTTTTGAAGGTCTTGATCCAGTAGACATCCCCAAGGCCAATGGGATCCCTGGCGAAGAACTCGGCATAGATGCCGTCAGGACCCAATTCATCCGTACGCAGCTCCTGCGAGATGCTATCTATGACCGGGACACGGTTCATTTGAGAGAATGCACGCAGCTCGGCACCATCCACCTCGATGGTCAGCTCATAACGATCTCCCAACTTGCCAATGTCCTCGCTCGAGGTAGGCGTCCATTCATAGTTGCCGCCACCCGTCTCTTCAAAGTCGTATGTCTGCCCATTAGTCGATGTGATTTGTACCAATGCCCCAGTTATACCGGCGGCAAAATCATCATCAAAATAGGGCTGACTTTGGGTTAGCCTGATGGTTTGCGTTTCCAATAAATTGGTAATCCAGGCATCCACCACGATTGCCGTGGGTGCTTCATCGGTCTGCACGTCGATGACATCTTCGCATGAGGCCAGCAGTGCCACCAGCAGGAGGCAACCGATCCAGCCATATGAACGCAGTGGTTTTTTCATCGAAATTTGAAATTGTATGATACGGAGGGTATAAAGCTTCCAACCACCGATAGACGCACTGCCTCCGTAGTGGTCGGCTGGTTCTCTCCCACCCGATCGGGATCCTGGCGGAAGAAAATCGAAAACGGATTACGTCGGTTGTACAGATTGTAGACGGAGAAGACCCAATCTCCCAGCCACCTGTCCTTATCACTCTTGTAGCGGCCCTTGAGTGTGGCAGAGATATCCAGCCGGTGGTAATCGGGGATCCGGACGTTGTTGCGAGTGTCGAGACCATTGTGCGGCACCACATAGCCCTGCTGCTCATACCTGGTGGTGGCAAAGGTGGTCGGAGTGCCCGTATTATAGACAAAGGAGGCGCTGCAAGACCAGCGGCTGTTGATATCATAAAAGCCGGAGAGGCTGAGATTATGCAGTTGATCGTAGCGGGCTGGGTACCAGTCATTTTGGTTGACTCCCGCCACCTGCCGCTCCGTCCGGGCCAGTGTATAACTCAACCAGCCCGACAACTTGCCCTTCACCTTCTTGGCCTGTAGTTCGAGCCCGTAAGCCCTGCCTTTCCCTACCAGCAGGTCTCCTTCGATAAATTCGTTTAGTAGAAGATCCGCTCCGTCGATATAGTCGACTAGGTTGCGGACTTCCTTGTAGTAGACTTCGCTACTAAACTCGTAGGTATTGTCGGCAAAATTGCGGAAGTAACCCAGCGCCACTTGATCTCCCTTCTGGGGCTTGATGTTATTCGTGCTGGGCATCCAAACATCGACGGGTGTCGATGCTGTCGTATTGGAAATGAGATGGATAAACTGCGTCGTGCGATTATAACTGGCCTTCATCGAGCTCACGTCATCAAGTTGGTATTTGATGGACAGCCGTGGCTCCAGGCTTTGGTAGGTCTGGATCGACTCCCACTGATCAAAGCGCTCGACGTCCGTGACTGGCCGGCGTTTACCCAAGGCCGCTTCTCCGTATGTGTAGGCGTTGCCCTTGCCCGTATAGTTAAAGTGGGCAAATCTAAGTCCATAGTTGATCTTGAGCCGACCAGAAATATCCTGTTCGTTTTCGATATACAAGGCTGACTCAATCGCATACCTGTTTGGTAAGCTGATGTCACTAGTCTCCCCCTCGCTCACCCCAACCGCATTGCCGGGCTCGAAGGTGTATACGATGCCTTGGCCTCCAAAACGTAGGATGTTGCTCGGGTTAAGAAAGTAGGTAAATTCCGGCTTGAGGCTGTAATTTTCAATATTGGCATTCCAATCAAATCGATTCACGGCGTCATCGCCAAATCTAAGCCGATAGTCGTAATCGCTGAAGTAGACGGTGAAGTTGCTGAATAGCCGCTCGTTAAAGAGATGATTCCATCGAAAGGTACCCGTACTGTTGCCCCAGTTGAACCCAGCGGCGTCCCCAAATCCAAAGTTGTCACGGCCAAAATAACCCGACAAATAGATGCGATTCTTCTCATTGATGTTATAGTTGGCTTTTAGGGTCAAATCATAAAAATTGAGCACCGATCCATCGAGATCATCGCCCAGAAACGGGGCCGCTAAGACGTCGATGTAGGACCTGCGCCCTGCCACGATAAATGACGCCTTGTCTTTGACGATAGGAGCCTCCAGCGCCAGCCGGCTAAAAATGAACCCCACCCCGCCGTCCATGCTAAATTGCTTGTTGTTGCCTTCCTTCATGCGTACATCCAGGATGGACGAGATGCGGCCACCATACCGGGCCGGGATGCCACCCTTAAACAGCTTCACGTCTTTGATCGCATCGGGGTTGAATACGGAGAAGAAGCCAAACAGATGTGAGGAATTGAACACCGGGGCTTCGTCCAGCAATACCAGATTTTGATCAATGCTGCCACCCCGCACATTAAAGCCTGACGCCCCCTCCCCCACGGAGGTCACCCCGGGCAACAGCTGTAGGCTGCGGATCACCTCCACCTCTCCCAACAAGGAGGGAATCGCTTTGATCGTCTGGATATCAAGTTTGTTGACGCTCATCTCAATCTCCGTAACGTTGCGGTCTTCTGCCTCGCCCGTCACGACGACCTCCGCAAGGTTGGTAGCCTCGGTCTCCATTTCGACGTTAAGTGTGGTACTCTCCACCAGGGACACTTCCACGCGCTGGGTCACGAAGCCCAGATACGCGTACTCTACCGTGTAGTCCCCTCCGGGCGCGGTAAGGGAGTAAAATCCATATTCATTGCTCGTAATTCCCTGATCCAGCTCGAGGATGTAGGCGGTCGCTCCAATCAACGTTTCGCCGTTGTCCGCATCCTTTATGTAGCCGCTCAACGTCACTCGGTCCTGGCCCAGGCCAGATATCAGAGAAGACAGCAGCAGGCTAAGGGTGAATAGTATTCTTGTCATTCGAAGGTCGGCCAAAAACAAAACATCATAACGAACGAACGTGGGTTTTTGTTTGGGGGTTTTCGACCAAGGCAAGGACTGGACAAACGATTGAAATACGCCACCCGATCGCAGGGGTCATTCCGCAATGGAGAGGGTGTCATAAAATGTATCGCCCAGCGTTGGGAACCCTTGCCCTTATGTGACTGCCTGCACCGGGAGAGTCAGGATTCTTTGCTAATATCGCATGCATCGAGCATGACAAGTGAATCCCTCATTATTCTGGGTATATCTGCCTACTACCACGATTCAGCTGCAGCACTGCTGATCGATGGTGAGATCGTGGCGGCTGCACAAGAGGAGCGATTTAGCCGCAAGAAGCACGATGCCAGCTTCCCCGTGGAGGCCATCAAATTCTGTTTGTCTTTCGCAAGTGTCGAGCTGAGCGATGTCGACGCGATCGCCTTTTACGACAAACCCTTTCTCAAATTCGAACGCTTGTTGGAGACTTACTATGCTTTTGCGCCACGTGGGCTTCGATCGTTTGTCACCGCTGTCCCAGTGTGGCTGAAGGAAAAAATCTTTCTGAAGCGGGAGATCTGGTCGGAGCTGCGCGACATTGGCACGGTGGACAAGAAGAAGATGAAGCTGCTATTTCCAGAGCATCACTTATCGCATGCTGCCAGTGCCTTCTACCCATCATCCTATCGCGAGGCCGCCATCCTGACCATCGATGGTGTTGGAGAGTGGGCCACTGCCCTGATCGCTCAAGGGCAAGACCACTCGATCGCTCCCCTCAAGCAGCTCGACTTCCCGCATTCCCTGGGCCTCTTCTATTCCTCCTTTACCTACTACTGCGGCTTCAAGGTCAATGCAGGAGAATATAAGTTGATGGGCCTGGCCCCTTATGGAGATCCTGACGGAGCCCAAACCGGTCAGTTTATTGCACTGATCAAGGAGCACTTGATAGACATCAGGTCCGACGGCTCCCTGTTTCTTCATCAGTCCTACTTTCGCTATGCCACGGGCCTAAAAATGGTGTCCGAACGGAAATGGGAACGCCTATTTGGATTTCCTCGGAGACAGCCTGAGTCAGAGCTGACGGCTACCTATTGCAACCTGGCATTGGCCGCCCAACGAATTACGGAAGACGTGGTGTTGCTAATGGCTCGAGAGGCTAAGAGACTGACCGGCAGTGATCAACTTTGCCTGGCAGGTGGCGTCGCGTTAAACTGTGTGGCCAACGGCAAACTATCGGAAGCTGGCCTTTTTAAAGAGCTCTTCATTACGCCAGCGGCAGGTGATGCCGGTGGTGCTTTAGGCGCCGCTTACGCTGCTCACCACATCTACTACAAACAGGGAAGACAAATCTCCACAGAGCTGATGGACGCATTAAAAGGGGCGTACTTGGGACCCAAATTTTCCCCTGCTGAGATACGAGCAGCGGCCCGAAGACATGGCGCCCATTTTATCCACATCACAGACGACGAGGAGCTGCTCGAAAAGGTCGCCGAAGATCTATCTCGGGGCAAGGTCATCGGCTGGTTTCAGGGCAGAATGGAGTTTGGTCCCAGGGCCTTGGGAGCTCGGAGTATTTTGGCCGATGCCCGCAATCCGGAGATGCAGCGCAATCTGAACCTCAAAGTCAAGTTTCGCGAGACTTTTCGCCCTTTTGCCCCCATCGTACTGGCCGAAGAAGTAGCGGATTATTTCGAACACCAAGGCAGCTCGCCCTATATGCTGCTGGCCAAGCAAGTCAAGAAGGCGCGGACGCATAGCTACCCCTCTGAGCTAGCGTTAGGGGACTGGGCACAAAGGCTTGCCTTCGTACGCAGTGACCTGCCCGCGGTAACCCACGTCGACTACTCTGCACGGCTCCAGACAGTGCATCAGCAGACCAATCCGAGACTGTGGCGACTCTTGCACAAATTCAAAAATCTAACAGGATACTCAGTCCTGGTCAACACGAGCTTCAACCTGAGAGGAGAACCCATCGTGCGGTCTCCGGAAGATGCTTACCAATGCTTTCAAAAATCTGGAATCGATGTTTTGGTGATGGAGAACTTTGTTTTTGAGAAACAAAGACCTCAAGATGCCGGATAAAACCTAATTTCAGCCTTCAGGCGGCTCGAGCCACAGACTGGACGACGTCACAAAAAATGGATCGACGATGGAATTCTTGAGAGATCTCTGGTGGTTTGTCCGACACCGGAAGAAGTATTGGCTGGTGCCGCTGATCGTGGTACTGATGCTGCTCGGCATTCTAATTGTCATCGGTGGCAACTCGGCGGCAGCTCCCTTCATCTACACAATCTTCTAGGCCAGATGCAACGTAAAGAGTTGGAAACCATTCTGGTACTCGTGCTGGCACTGGGAGCTATCTATTGGTTTAGCGGCGATCCGGCGTGGCTCGGCGCGGCAGGCATACTCGGTGTTCTAGCCCTCCTCCTGCCATCGGCTCGGTATTGGATTCATGCGGGTTGGATGGGCCTGGCCAAGTTACTTGGATTTGTGATGAGCCGAGTTCTACTCAGTTTGATCTATTTGCTGATCCTAGTGCCGGTCGCCTTCCTAGCCAGGTGGTTTGGAGCCAAAAATCAGGTGCGGCGTAAGCTGCCCGAGAGCCAGTCCCACTATACCCAACGTTCGGGAGTCTACACCGGGGAAGACTTGATCCACCCCTGGTAAGTACGTGATGCTCTCACCACGGATCCCTCCGTTAGACCTGTGGTAGATCCACCTTTCGCACCAACGCCTGAAATCTTGGCAGATGCCGCATGGGGTCCCAGGATGGGTTGATCGAGAGAAACACCACCGAGCCCAGACGATTTTCGTATGCCAGTTCTAGCTGATCCATTGCCAGATCAAAATCCCCCATGGCTTGATAGACGGCGGCATAGTCCAGGTAGAGCATCACATCAGGTTCTGCGTTCTGGCGGGCATCCAGTTTCTGCATGATCTGCCACACCTTAGAGGTCTCCTTCATCAGGCCATAGACGTATGCAAGGGGCACCCATCCTTTGTTGGCACTGCCAGTCATGGCTTGGTACTCTTCAAACTGGCGATGAGCTGCTTGCAGGTCCCCTCGCTGCACGTGAATTTGTCCCTTTGCTTCAATGGCTCCACGGAAGTCCGGGGCTAGGCGCAAGACTTCGTCTAGGATGTCCATCGCCCGGTCCAGCTGCTTGTCATAAAACAGTGCCTGGGCCAAATAATAGAGTATGATGGGATTTAGGGGATCCACCGGGATGGCTTGGTCCATCACCGTCACCGCGTGAGCTGTCTGTCCTTGGGCAGATAGGTACATGCCGAGTGTGATGTAGTATTCAGGAGCCTGAGTGCTCGCAGCCTTTGCTTGCTGAAGATGCCACTCCACCGCTTGCCAATCCCATTCATAGAAGAATGCAATCAAGGCCTTGGCCACATGGGCCGCTCCGTCTCCATGATCTTTCTCCAAGACAAAGTCGGCATGCTCCGAAGCCAATGCAAAGGCCTTGGCCGGGGCAACGGCTCCGACAGATCCGAGATAGGAGTAGATCGAGGCCATCTGCGACCGCGGCAATAAGAAGTTGGGTTCGACCAGACAGGCCTGCTCGAAGTAGCGTAGAGCCTTGCCTGCATCGGTGGGGTTAAACTTGTGGTAGTAGAATTTGCCCCGCAAATAATGCTCGTAGGCCTCCAGGTTGTCTGTGGGTGGAGATGTTCTCATACCCAGGCCGGGATCTGTGAGCTGCGCCCGCATCTTGGCGGCAATCTTGGCAGCGATTTCGTCCTCCACTGCAAAGATGTCTTCTAGATCCAGATCATAGGTCTCAGACCATAGGTGGGTGTCCTCGACCGCATTGACAAGCTGGGCGGTCACGCGTACTCTATTTCCGGCGCGTCGCACACTTCCTTCCAAGATGGTAGTTACCCCGAGCTTGCGTGCGATCTCTCCCACATCTTCCTTGGTGCCCTTAAACGAAAAAGAAGACGTACGGGAGGTCACCTGAAGCCCTTCGAGTGGTACCAATGCATTGAGGATCGACTCCGTGATCCCATCACTGAAGTACTCATTCTCAGGATCGCTACTTCGATTGACGAATGGCAGTACAGCCAAGGTGCGTCGTCTCAACTGGCCCTTGCCGGTTAGCTCCTTTGCTTCGGGCACTACCAGTCCGTCTGCCACGACGGCGCTGATACGGACGGGCAGCTGGACATTCTTGAGATCAAAGTTACCCAGGTCAGTCGTCGTGATATCAGGATGGTTGGCCAGCTCCCGCACGATGGCATCCGAAACCAGGATAGATCCCGGCACAGCCATGCCCTCGATCCTGGCAGCAATGTTAACCCCTTGTCCATAGACCCCTTCCTCCTCAAATACGATGTCTCCCAAATGGATGCCGATACGCAACGGAATCTGGGGCTTCTGCGCTAAATCCCGTTGGACGTCCACCGCAAAGTGCACAGAGGAAACCACACTGTCAAAAGTGATAAGGGAGCCGTCGCCGTAGTATTGAATGATCTCGCCTCCATGCTGCTTACTTCGCTGCTCAAGCGCCTGGCGATGCCTCGAACGCAACCCCTTAGCATGTTGTTCATTCTCGCCCATCAAGCGAGTATAGCCCACCATGTCTGTAAACATGATAGCCGAGAGTCGACGATGAACGGTTTCTGAAAAGGACATTATATGCGCCACTATTCCTTGAGATGGGCACTCCGGTGCAAGTAAATACAAAAATCTGGCGAAGTTGCATTATCCGTGCTTCGTCATAGCGGACGATGACTAGATGCGAAACCGGCCTAGTCTGATCGCAAGGTAGTAGCCGGATTTATTGCCGCGGCCCTGGCACTCAAAAGACTAATGACGACGAGGCTCACCAATAAGATCATAAAGCACGCCAGGAGGAAGGCTCCCCCACCCAAGTGGATTCTATGCGCAAAATCTGCCAACCAGGCGCTAGTGACCGCATAACTTACCGGTATGGCTAAGGCAAAACTCAGCACGATGATCAGCACAAAATCCTTACTTATCATACGGATGATAGACTGCGCGCTCGCGCCCAGGACTTTGCGTATACTGATCTCCCTCCTGCGCTGTTGCAGGGTCAACGCCGTCAGTCCATATAGTCCTAGGACGCATAGAAGTAGACCGATCAAGGCAAAATATCTGGTGGTCCTGAGGAGCTTCTCTTCATCTTGGTACAGGGAGGCAAACCACTGGTCCACAAAATAAAATTCAAAAGGAGTTTTGGTGGCACTTTTGTTCCAGGCAGCCTCGATATGACTAAGACTGTTATCCAGGCTTTCGCCATCCAACTTGATCGAGGCATTCTGTACGTCATTTACACTGAGAAAAATGGCCATCGGTTCTACCGCCTCCGTAGCCAACGAGGCGTAGTGAAAGTCGTCGACGACACCGATAATCGGGTAGCCGGCATGCGCTCGATCTGGTTTGAGCCTTTTTCCCACCGGGTCCTCCCACTTTACGAAATCAATAAGGGACTGGTTGACGATCACATGCATGCTATCGGCGATCGAATGGGTGAGAAAGGACCGGCCCTGATTGACGGTGAGACCGTAGGTCTCAAAAAAATCAGCATCGACCGAAAAAACTCGTGTGTTCACCTCCTCGTGCTGACCCTCCGGGATGAAGGTCGTCGAATAACTTCCTCCGCCAATCGCCGATCTTCCGATGGACACCGATAGTACGCTCGGATGCTGCAACAAATCTGACTCGAAGACCTCTGCCTTAGCTCCAACCTCGTTGTACAGATCTACCACCACCACATTCTCCTTATCAAAACCCAAAGGCTTCTGCTGGAGATACGTCGTCTGCTTAATAATTACGATGGTGCATATGATGAGAATGGTAGCCATGCCGTACTGCACTCCTAGCAGCACCTTTCGGATCAGACCGGCATCCTGCCACCCGCTCATGCTACCCTGGAGGATTCGAGAGGCCCGCGGTCGGGCCAGGATGAAGGCCGGATAGAGCCCCATCAACAGGCAGAAAACGAGATAGAGACTAAGCAGGGCAACAAAGGTGGAGGGCTGAAGTAGCAATCGGGGTGACAGATCCCTGCCGATCGTCTCGCCGACAGCTAGAAAAACCTTGGGCAATATCGCATAGGCAATCATCGATGCCACCGTGAGATTAATGACCGTCTCGATCATGAACCGAACCATCAACTGAAAGCGCCCTGAGCCAAGGGCTTTACGCACTCCAATTTCCTTACGCTTTTCGAAGGCACGTGACAGGGTAATATTTATGTAGTTGACCACCACAATACACACGATGAGAAGGGTGGACAAAATCAGCGAAGTCAGAAACCTCCTGCTGGTCAGATCCATTCCGCGCTGCGCCCTGATCTCGCTACCACGCAGATGAAGGGTTTGGAAGGGTTGCAGTCTAAGAAAATATTGATCGGCTCGCTCCGGGAAGAATCGCTCCATCATATCAGGCAGCTTGGCTTCCACAGAGGCTGGCACTGCTTGCGGATCCAACTCGACGAAGGTGAGTAAGCTCTGTGCCAACCAATTGTTCATCCAGCCAAAGGACAACGGTCCAACGCCAGGCACGGTCGTGGACCAAGAGACCAGTGCTTCAAATTGCAGGGTCGATTGTGGACCCGGATCCGCGATGACACCCTCGACCACAAATTCGATGTCATTTATACCGGTGATGGTCTGGCCCATGGGATCCGTGGAGGGGAAGATGCGCGTCGCCAGTTGCTCCGTAATCACCATCGACCGGGGGCTGCGTAAGACCTTGTCGGCATCGCCATGGAGCAAAGGGTAGTCGAACACATCCAAAAATGAGGAGTCCACAAAGCACCAACCCGTCGTTTCGTGCATCTCATCATCCCGATATAGCCGGACCTTGTCCCACCAGGGGCAGATTCTCACCACGCCTTTGATCTCAGGATATTCCCTCTTCATCGTCGGCCCCATCATTCCTGATGTTTCTGCCGTTAGGTGATCAATCTGCTCTCTTTCATTGAGATGCCTCTTGTACAATTGATAAATATGATCGCGCTTTTCATGGATCCGGTCATAATGGAGATCATGCCAGAGCAGGACAAAAGCAAACAGTGAGCAGGCGACGGCACAGACCAGTCCCACTAGGTTAATAGCTGAAAATGACTTGCGTCGCAGCATCGATCGCCAGGCACTCACCCAATAGTTCACCAACATCCCAGAGGTCATGCCGCTGCTTCTATTTTGATTTCGAAAGCTCCAACGGAAAAAGCCCAGCGCCTGCCAAACATAAATCAGTCTTGCCAAGCGCACTCCGCGTCGCTGGACTTGTTGATGAAAACGCTCTTGCAGATCTCCCAGGATACCCTCTAGCAGATGTGGGTCGCAGAAGCGTTCCAGGAGTCTTACAATGACTTTCGGCGGTGCTGAATTCTTCATTCAAAGGCAATCTTTGGTATGGCATCCCACAGATCATTTCGCATGTTCCTGGCATGTGCCAAGGCCTTTTGCCCCGCCACGGTCACAGTAAATAGGTGCTTTCGCCTTCCACCCCGCTCTGCGGTTTGACCCGCATATCGCGACTGGAGGTAGCCCTTTTTCTCGAGTCTAGCCAGGACCGCGTGCACCGTGCTGATGGCAATCGACCGCCCACAGCGCTCTTTGACAGCGTCTTGTATCGCTAGCCCGTAAGCTTCATCATATAGGAGTGCGGTAATCAGCAGCACTAGCTCCTCCAATTCTCCCAGATTCGTTCCCTTCATAAATGACTTATTACCCTACTTGGTGCTCACAGACAGCTTTTGGATACTTGCCGTCTCTCCCAAAATAGTAATTTCTTTCGTATTTGTAGATTTTGATACCTACAGCTGATGCGGCGACGCCAAGACGCCACGATCCAGATGCCCACAAGGGTTTGCGATTGGGTATGGGTCCTAATGAAGGGTCACGATAAACTCAGTGCCACCTTCTGGTGGAGAATAGGCAGATAGTGTACCGCCGTGCTGATAGATGATTTGGCGGCACAAGCTCAACCCGATGCCTGAACCGTCCTTCTTGGTGGTAAAAAATGGAATGAAAATCTGGTCTAGTAATTCAGGAGGAATGCCGGGACCGCTGTCGATGATTCGGAAGATGGTGCTTTCATCCCGTTTTTCGATAGAGATAATTATTTGACGCTCCTCGACTTCCTCGACCGCTTCTATCGCGTTTTTTATCAAATTGATGAATGTCTGCTCGAGCTGATCCGGGTCACCCATGAAAGGATATTCTTTCCCCTCATACTGCTTGATCAGATGGATCTCCCTGTCCTTGATCGCAGATTTCATCAGCAACAAGATCCGATCCATGATCTCGGCGCCCTCCAGGGGCTCCTTTTGGGGTGGTGGTACTTTGGTCAGCTTTCGGTAGGTCTCGGTGAAATGCAGCAGCCCTTCGCTTCTCTTTTGAATCGCTCGGACCGCCGCCCGGATTTCCCCACGCACGTCTGGCGTCACTTCCACTTCCTGCGCCAGCAGGTCGTTGGTACTACCGGCCAATGACACGACGGGAGACACCGAGTTCATGATCTCATGCGTGAGGATTCTAATCAGTTTCTGCCAGCTGACAATCTCCTGTGCCTGCAATTCGGCATGAATATTCTGAAAGGAATAAATCAGATAAGTCAGGTCCTTGACACGCAGCTCTGTCTTTTGAATAGCCAGTTGGATGGTTTCTTGGGCCACGACTTTCTTAAACATCTGCTTATCGCCAGACTTCATTTCAAGCAGCAGGTCATGAAGGTCGTCGTCATACTTTCTAATGGATTCAAATGTCGGGAAAAATGATTTGTGCAGGGCCATCTGCAGCGCCTTGTTCATAAAGATCGTCTTTCCATTGTCCTCAAATCCGATCAAGCCAGTCTCTACCTTTTCCACCAGGGTCTGGAAATACTGAAATTGAATTTCCTTTTCCAGGCGAATATTCCGGAATTTCCCATTGATCATATTGAATGCGCCAAATAGGGCTTTCTCTGACTGCTCTTGTCCCGACTCTCGGTAATTGGTTTCGAAGTCATCGTATTTAATGCTCATCAGAAAATTGGCCAGATGGCGATTGGTCTGATTCACGACCCGAAAAAGACTGAAAATCGTGAAGACCCCCAGAACGACAAACAGCCCGCCCAGCAAAAAAGACTGCTGCTGAAAAATCAGGAACAACCCCCCCGCCAGCAGCAATACAAGCAGAGCGACGCGTGTAAAAACCTGCATCTTGAATTTCGTCAGCGTCATCGTGCCCTGGAGGATTTAGTCATCGGTGTCGCGCGTTTAATTTATGTGAAATTCCTTGAGATTGTCGTACTTCAAGGGTCAAATCCCATATTTTTCCAAACGGCGATAGAGTGAGGTGCGAGTCAGACCCAGTTCAGCCGCAGCCTTAGAGATATTGCCATTGTGCTTTTTCAGAGCCATGCGAATTAGTTTTTCTTCTGCAGCTTCCAGCGTGGTGGGCTCAGGATCAGAATCCACTAGTGATGCGGAAGATCGGTTGACACCAAGTGCAATATCATCAGGCAGGATCACCACACCCTCACACATGATAACGGCACGTTCGATGATGTGCCGTAACTCTCGCACGTTGCCCGGCCAGTGGTACTGATCCAACTTTTGCAAGCTCTCGTCGCTGAGTTGCAGCTCGGGTTTCTTGTACTTCTTGCGGTACTGCTCAAGGTAAAAGTGGGTTAGCAGCTCCACGTCACCCTTCCTGTCTCGGAGGGCAGGCAACTGGATTTCGACCGTGTTTATGCGGTATAAGAGGTCCTGTCGAAATGTATTTTCTTTGACCATGTCGTAGAGCGGCATATTTGTCGCGCAAATGAGGCGAATGTCGACACGAAGCGGCTGATTGCTGCCCACCGGAATAATCTCGTGGCGCTGTAAGGCCTGCAACAACTTGGCCTGCGAAGACTGCGGCAGATTGCCGATCTCGTCGAGAAACAACGTCCCGCCTGAGGCCGCTTCAAAACGGCCGATACGATCTTGATGTGCGCCGGTAAATGACCCTTTTTTATGGCCAAATATCTCGCTTTCAAAGAGGGATTCGGGAATGGCCCCCAGATCGACCGGAATAAAGATCGAAGCGTTGCGTTGCGACTTGCGGTGAATGGCTCGTGCGATCAGCTCCTTGCCTGTACCATTTTCGCCCAGGATCAATACATGCGCATCCGTATCTGCGACTTTGTCGATGGTGCGAAAGACAGCCTTCATTGTAGCGGACTCACCTACGATATCCACAAAGGGCTGATCCACCGCCTCACTGAGCGCACGTTGTGATACCGCCAGCTTTTCCGCCTTCTTTTCTGCCTGCCTTCGGTCGAAGGCTGCGCGGATTGTTGCGACCATCTTCTCATTGCGCCAAGGTTTTTCCACAAAGTCTGTCGCACCAGCCTTCAGTGCCTCTACCGCGATCTTGACGTCGCTGTAGGCCGTCATAGTGACCACCGGCACAAATGGCTGAATCTCCTTGGTCTTGCGCAGCCACTCCAGGCCTTCCTCTCCGGAGTCCCTCCCCTTGCCAAAATTCATGTCGAGTATGACGACATCAGGCTGGTGTAAACGCAATAAGCGAGGCAGGTGATAGGGGTTGTGATCGGTGAAAACGGCTTTGAAATGTTGCTTGAGCAGGAACTTGAGTGAAAACAGAATGTCCTCCTCATCGTCGATAATCAATATCGTACCTTCCTTGGCCATACCTCAAAGGTAGCCAATAGTGTACGATATCGTACATATAGTGCACGGTTCCGCACAGATTATCGTACACGCATTTGCACCCATACCTCTAATGTCTTGATTTACAATAACATATAGTTTTGGCATATATTTCTATTACAGATACATAGATATGGATAGAAAAATCGAACGAAAGAAATGGCGATGGCAACGAATCCTACCGATTGTCATCATCGTAGGGATCTTGGGCTACGTGGGTCAGAGCGTCTATCGCAATAGCGGTAAGAGCAGGCTCAATGTCCAACCGGAGCGCCTACTCTTTGATACGGTGCAGGAAGGTACCTTTCAAGAATTTATTCCTGTGACAGGGTCCGTCCTACCGATCAAGACGGTACTGATTGGGGCGGTCGAAGGAGGACGAGTCGAGAGCAAATTTCTGGAGGATGGCGTGCTGGTGAAGGCCAATCAGAAGATTCTCCAACTAAGCAATCCGGATCTCCAACTCAACTATGTGACGCAGGAGGCCTCTATCGTGGCTCAAATCAATCAAATCCGGAGCAACAGTCTCCTGATGGAGCAGCAGAGCCTACGACTCAAGGAAACTGCGCTGGACATCGACTATCAGATTGATTTGTTGAGTAAGCGCGTGTCGAGAAATAAGAGCCTCTATGGCGATGGTGTCATTGCCGAAGTAGAATTTCAAGAGACGGAGGACGAATTTGAACACCTCGAACGTCGAAAGCTACTACTGCAGGAGACCATTAAAAAAGATAGCGCCTCCGCCGAGCTGCAGCGACAACAGATGCAGAACACCCTGGACCTGATGCAACGCAACCTATCGATCGCCCGCAAGAGTCTTGAAAATCTCACCGTACGGGCACCGATAGATGGTCAACTTTCAGGCTTGGATTCAGAGCTGGGTGAACTGATCATCGAGAGCAGCCAAATTGCGCAGATTGACGACCTCTCCGATTTCAAAATACGCGTCCAGATCGATGAATTCTATATCTCTCGAGTTTTCGCAGGTCAATCCGGCTCATTTCAATTTGCGGGGGACACGTATTACCTAACCATTCAGAAAATATTTCCCCAGGTGATCAATGGGGCCTTCGCTGCTGACATGCTGTTTGAGGGCGAGACGCCCGATGGCATCAAGCGAGGCCAGACCGTCTCCGTCAAACTTGAGCTGAGTGCGCAGGAACGTGCACTGCTTGTCGCCAAAGGCGGATTCTATCAGACGACCGGTGGCAACTGGGTCTATGTGCTTACGGCAGACGGAGCCGTTGCCACCAAGCGAGACATACGAGTGGGCAGGCAAAATCCCAATTTTTACGAGGTGCTCAGCGGGCTCCAGAGTGGAGAGGTCGTAATCACCTCCAGCTATGAAAACTTTGGTGACAAGGATGAGCTTGTCATGAGATAAAAAGTAATTAGAAATGTAACTATATCGCTCGTCGTGCGTCCGTTTTTTGTGCGACCCGATTGAAAAATCAATTTAATCAACTTAACTAACCATTGATGATAAAAACTGACAAGCTCGTCAAGGTCTACACAACCGAAGACGTAGAGACCACAGCCCTTAACGAGGTCAATCTCGAAATCCAGGAGGGCGAATTTGTGGCCATAATGGGGCCCTCAGGCTGTGGCAAATCGACCTTACTTAATGTATTGGGCATGATCGATAGCCCCACGGCAGGAGATTACTTCTTTCTCGAGCAAGAAGTAGGACAACTGCCTGAACGCAAGCGGTCCAACGTACGCAAGCACAATCTTGGGTTCGTATTTCAGAGCTTTAATCTCATCGACGAACTGACAGTGTTTGAGAATGTGGAACTGCCCATGTTATACACCAACACACCTAGTGCTGAGCGTAAGAAGAGAGTGGAAGAGCTGTTGGAAAACATGAAGATGATGCATCGGCGCAATCACTTTCCCCAGCAATTATCGGGAGGACAGCAGCAGCGAGTCGCCGTGGCGCGAGCTATTGTCAATCATCCCAAATTAATTCTTGCGGATGAACCCACCGGTAACCTGGACAGTTCGAACGGCGATGATGTCATGAGGCTAATGGCCGATCTGAATGCTGCTGGCACCACCATCGTGATGGTGACACACTCGCAGTATTGCGCAGAGTTTGCCAACCGGATTGTGCGAATGCTTGACGGCCAGGTCGTTACGGAGAATGTGGTAAGACAATTCCTTTGATTTAAAAAAAACAATATTGAGTACTCGATGACCGGAGCGGATCAATTAAAACGCTCGGTACACCATTTATAACTATGATCAAATTAATAAACATCGAACGCTATTATAAGAGCGGTCTTCAAAAGTCATGGGTACTCAGGGATATCTCTTTAGATATTGAGGAAGGTGAATTTGTCACGATTATGGGCCCTAGCGGCTCAGGCAAAACTACCCTCCTTAATATCATTGGGATGTTGGATCAACCCAATGGGGGAGAATATTATTTCATAGATGAACCCGTACATCGCTTCAACGAGCGACGCAGAACAGATCTCCACAAGCATTACATCGGATTCATATTTCAGGCCTATCACCTGATCGACGACCTCACCGTGTACGAGAATATCGAAACGCCATTGCTGTACAAGAAGGTAAAGCGCAGCCAACGGAAGGCTGTGGTCGCTGACATTCTCGATCGATTTAACATTGTGGCAAAGAAAGATTTGTTTCCCCATCAACTGTCTGGTGGGCAGCAGCAGCTTGTCGGGGTAGCACGTGCCGTGGTTGGCAAACCCAAACTGCTGCTTGCAGACGAGCCGACGGGAAATCTGCACTCCTCCCAGGGCAAAATTATAATGGACACCCTCGCTCAATTGCACAAGGAAGGAATGACCATCGTACAAGTCACTCATGACGAAAAGAATGCGCTCTACGGGGACCGCATCATTCAACTTTGGGATGGCTTTATCAAGGACGACAAGATCGTCAGAGAGCGACAACAGGTGGAAAGTCCAGAATGACCTGATCGCTGACGGCGGTATAGCGCAGACCGTCCCTACAGCCCCTGCACTGCGGAAGAGCATCCGGTTGGGCACGCTGAAGCATACTTACTCGACGGTCTCAAAGAGACATGTTGCATTTTATTGGGCTCGTAGCCAAAATAAATCTCATTTGACCCAATGCTAAAAAATTACATTAAGATTGCTTGGCGCAACCTGGTGCGCAATAGAAATTATGCCGTCATTAATATTCTAGGGCTGGCCATTGGCTTGGCTTGTTTCATGTTGATCATGAGCTATGTCCAAGATGAACTTAGCTACGACAAATTTCATGAAGATGGCGATCAGATCTACCGGATGGCATTAGAACGCATCTATCCGGGGCGTTCTCGCCATTACGCCATCATTCCTCAATCCTACGCTGCAGCCGTAAAAAACGATTATTCGGAGGTAGAAGAATCCTGCCGTATCTTCTATTTTCAGGGAAACAATCTCGTATTTAAGGTCAACGACGAACCCTTTGAAGAGGAGTACTACCTATGGGCAGATACGACATTCTTCGATCTATTCAAGATCCCGCTCATCGACGGCGATATCACTAATGCGTTGTCCAAGCCCAATTCGGTGGTCCTGACCCGCACTCAGGCAGAAAAATACTTTGGATCTGAGGTAGCGGTCGGTAAAATGCTGGATTTTCCCCAAGCCCAGAATTCACTTACAGTGACCGGCGTCTGCGAAGACCTACCTGAGAATTCACACTTGCGTTTCAACATGCTGATCTCCTCCTCTTCACTGGGACAATTTCTCAGCACCCCAAATTATATCAACTTTAGTGCCTATACATACCTGAAGTTGCATCCCGAAGCTGATCCGCAGCAGCTGGAGGCAAAATTTCCAGAAATGGTCGTCAAATATGCCTCCGGCCCGGTACTCACACAATTTGGCGTCGACTACGCCGAGTACCAGCGACAGGGCAATGGCTATCGGTATTTTCTACAGCCGCTGCCCGACATCTATCTGGAGTCCAATCTCGAATCCGAGATAAAGCCCCCTGGCTCTAAGCAGCGAGTTTATTTCTTTCTCGCCATTGCCGTACTGATCCTTGCCATTGCCTGCATTAATTTCATGAATCTAGCTACGGCTCGCTCCACTGGCCGGGCACGTGAGGTGGGCATTCGAAAAACGTTGGGATCGGAGCGGCGACAAATCGCGCTACAGTTTCTACTGGAGGCCGTGATCATCAGCTTGGTCGCGGCCGGCATCGCACTGGTTATCAATTTTCTTGTGATCAACGGCTTTAATTCCCTCACGGGCAAAAACTTCTCGCCGAGCCACTTTGGAAGCATTAGTTATTTGGCCATACTGATTGGGATCGCCGGCCTAGCGGGTCTGTTGGCAGGTGCGTATCCGGCCTTTGCCCTGTCTTCATTCAAGCCCGTCGAAGTATTGAGCGGAAACCTCATGCAGAAAACAAAGGGTGCAGGACTAAGGAATGTGCTGGTCGTATTTCAGTTTGGTATTTCCGTATTTCTCATCATCTCAAGCCTCATTGTCTACCGGCAGTGGATGTATACCCAGGGCAAGGAACTTGGATTTGACAAAGACAGCGTCATCACGATCCAAGGCGCCGGCGGCATGGATATCCAACAGGGTGAAACCTTCAAGAAGGAGCTCGCTCTCATCCCTGGTGTTGAAGCGGTAAGTGGTTGCAACACGCAGCCCGGGCAGCAATATTTTGGTATGTCCTTCCAACCCCAGGGAGCATTGGAAATGACCACGGGCAGTGGTCTTATCGTCGATGAAGGATACATCGAATGCATGAAGATGGATGTGGTGGCCGGACGGAGCTTCTCGAAGCAGTTTATGGACACACTGTCGATCGTCATCAATGAAGCCGCAGCTCGGGAGATGGAGTTAACCGATCCGGTGGGCAAGACCATCACCAGCAACGATGGCTTTCTCAATCCAGTGGAAGATCAGCAGTCGGTGTATACGGTGATCGGAGTCGTCAAAGATTTTCATTTTCAATCGCTGCACCACCCCATATCTCCCCTATTTCTCGTGCATAACCAGAGAAGCTTCAACCCTGGGGTGGACCAACAGGTGACCATTCGGGTGCAGGGCCAGGCTCTGCAGGGTGCACTAGCACGCATGGGCAACCTCTGGGCCGAGTTTCAACCAGATCTGCCCTTCCGCTACGCCTTTCTCGATCGAGAATGGGCGGCACTCTATGAAAAGGAGGTGACGACGAGGAAAGTATCGGGCCTGTTTACGCTCATCGCCATATTTATCGCCTGCCTAGGACTTTTGGCTCTGGCAGCCTATACGGCAGAAAGAAGGACCAAAGAGATCGGCATCCGCAAGGTCTTGGGGGCGTCTGTTGGCAATCTGGTCACTCTGCTGTCCAAGGACTTCCTAAAATTGGTCGTCATCTCGATACTTATTGCCTCACCCGTAGCATGGTATGCTATGAACAAGTGGTTGGAAAATTTTGCATACCGAATTGAGATTGGGCCGGGCGTATTTGTGCTGGCTGCCGTCTTGGCCATCGTGATCGCCTTTCTGACCGTCAGTTTTCAAAGTGTCAAGGCCGCACTACTCAATCCCATGCATTCCCTACGAGATGAATAACCCCGGTGCAGAGATGGCGGGCTGACGCCGCCCAAGATCACTTAAAAGAAAAAGCATACAGTCGTGCTATTCAACTACTTAAAGATCATCAGCCGTACATTGATGAAGTATCGGTACTTCACTGCCATCCATGTGGCGGGGTTGTCCTTGGGTCTTACCTGCTGCCTGCTTATCAGCTTCTTCATCCGTCATGAGTTCAGCTTTGACCGTCATCACCTAAAAGGTGACCGAATCTATCGCATCGGCGTCGTGGAGACGAGTCCTCACGGGATACGGCATTCGGGTGGCACACCATATCCATGTGGTGAGGCAATGCGCCTTGATTTTGAAGACCTGGAGCAAGTGGTGCAGATCTACCAGGCAGGCGAAGTGGGGCTGAAATTACCAGGTGGTACACGTTATCCGGTCGAAAACATCGTGTTTGCGGAGCCGTCGTTTGTGGATGTCTTTGACATCAAGACCAGCCGTGGAGATATCTCACACTCTTTGAGCACGCCCAACCGCGCCGTCATTGATGAGACGACCGCTCGACTCCTATTTGGCGATGATGACCCCCTGGGTCAGGTGCTGAGCGTCAATAATGTCATCACTGTCGAAGTGGGTGCCGTCATGCAAGATTTGCCCACAAATACGCACTTGCCGGCATCCATCATGCTGTCACATGAATCACTCAGTGCCGAATTTGTGGGTATAGAAATAAAAAACTGGGGAGTGACTGTGGGCGGCGCCACCTACGTCTTACTTCCTCCCGGCATCCCACCCTCCACCTATGAGGGACGACTCCAGGCATTTGCTGACAAATACATGAACAGTGAGGAAGACAGTGGCTTCTCGCATGCATTGACGCTTCAAGCTCTGGCCGACATTCACTTTCAACCCCACTACTCAAGTAATTCGCCCGTTACTCCGATCCGGCCCATCTACCTTTGGATCTTCGCTTGTATCGGCCTGCTGGTGCTGGCCATCGCATCATTCAATTTTATAAATCTTTCCACGGTCCAGGCCCTGAAGCGACATAAGGAGGTAGGCGTACGTAAGGTGCTCGGAGCCAATCGCCGTCAATTGATGCAGCAATTTCTAGGAGAGGCACTGATCATAAGTTTTGTTGCGGGCGTCCTAGCCTGCGCCTTCGCCATGTTTAGCCTGCCCTATGTCAATGACTTACTTAACAAGCAGATCGACACGGCGATCTTTTCGTACCTACCTAATGGCCTGATCATCGTGGGACTACCGCTGCTGATCGGAATCCTGTCTGGCATCTATCCCGCGCTGGTACTTTCTCGTTACGAGCCAGCCAGCGCCCTGGTACCTTCCCACCGAAGGGGTCGCAGTGGAAGCCAGTGGTTGCGGAGATCGCTGGTCGTTGCCCAATACACCATCACGATCGGCTTAATTATAGGGACCATTGTCGTGTCGCGACAGGTCAGATACATGGAAGGCAAAGACCTTGGATTTCAAAAGCAAGGCATTGTGATGCTGGACATCCCTCAGCAGGATCAACTGGAGCCGTTGCGCAGTGAATGGCTCAGAGATCCTTCGATCCATCAGGTTACGTTCACGCTCGGCGCCCCCACCTCCGTCAACAACATAGGCACATCCTTCCATCCCAAAGGCATGGACCCAAGCGTACATACCTACCGCATGGACCTAAAAACGGTGGACTATGCCTATGCGGACACCTACGACCTTGAATTAGTTGCAGGGCGGTGGATGACCAAAGAGGAGGATCGACGTGCGGCATTGGAGGTACCAAGCGAAGATAGATCATACGTCTTTGTCGTTAATGAAGCCCTTGCCAAGCAAGTGGGGCATGCAGACCCTGCAGCCATGGTGGGTCAACGCCTGATTACTGGCATCAACGACATAGAGGCTGAGGTCATCGGTGTGGTTAAGGACTTTCACTCCACATCACTGCACAATGAAATTGAACCCACGCTGTTCATCCATTTCCCCCGGTTGGATTATCGAGCGGGACTGAAAATTGATCTCGCGGATACTAAGGCCACGTTGGCACATATTGAAGATGTTTGGACACGTCAGTTTCCGGATGATTATTTCAACGCCACCTTTTTGGACGAGACGATTGCACTGCTGTACGACAATGAGCAACGACTTTTTCAGCTCTTCCGGATATTCACAACCCTGGCCATTGTCATAGGAGCACTTGGCCTGTTTGGCCTAGTCAGCTACATCGTGGAGCTGCGGACCAAGGAGATCGGCATCCGGAAGGTGTTGGGCGCCACCGTAGGAAGTATATTACTGCTGGTGTCCAAGGAATTTATCATGATTGTCGGCAGTGCCATCCTGCTCGCGATTCCGATGGCCTGGTATTGCATGGAACGCTGGCTGCAGAACTTTGCATTCCACATTAATTTGGGGCTAGGAATATTTGTGTTGGCCATATTGATCACTTTTTCGATCACAATTGGCGCTGTGGGATTTCAGAGCGCAAGGGCCGCATTGATGAATCCGGTGGATTCGCTGAGAAACGAATAAACGTGGGTGCGACCCAAGGGCTGGCGCAGCACCATCCTGCATTGGGAGGGTAATCCCGAACGATTTTTTTAAGAAAAGTAGGTCGCCTAAACCAATCATTGGACTCATGGCTGCCACAACCGAAAGTACGATTACTATGTGGAGAAATCATCTGATGGTGGCTATCCGGAGTCTCTCCAAAAAGAGATTCTACACGATCATCAACATAGCTGGCCTTGCCTTGGGATTAATGGCGGCCATCTTTATCTGGCAGGACGTCTCTTACGAACGGAGCTTTGACGAGTTCCATGACCACGCGAATCGAATTTTTCGATTGGCAACCGTCTTTGAGACCCATGGGGGACAGTTGGAGAATGACGCCTCCAATGCCGCGCCTGTCGGGCCGGCCCTGAAGGCCGAATTTGCCGAGGTCGAAGATTTTGTCCGGATCTCGCCTGAGTACGGACGCATGGTCTTGCAATACGGGGACCAGACCCACGAGCAACACAAAGTCTATTATGTAGATTCTAATTTCCTTCAGTTTTTTGATCACGAAATCATCCAGGGAGATCCGCATACTGCCTTGGTGGCCCCCTACTCCATCGTCCTGACAAGATCCGCGGCGGAACGCTACTTTGGCCCGCGCGAACATTGGACAGAGACCTATGTCGGTAGAAGCTTGCGGGTCAATCAAACCGCTGACTACCAGATCACCGCGATTATTGAGGACCCGCCCCCAAATACTCACTTTAGGTTCGGCTCCCTCCTTTCCTTTACCACCTTTCCGATCACCAATGGCGATCCCAGCAACGAATGGGAGTGGAATGATTTTTACACCTACATCCTTTTGGGAGAGGCTGCGCAAATGCACGACCTGGAGCCTAAGCTGCGCGCCTTTGCCGACAGACACATCAATCAAAAAGGAACCGAGGGCTATACCGTCTCGTACTTGCCTCAATCCCTCAAGGGCATTCATTTAAATTCCAGGTTAGGGTACGAATTGCAAGCGAATGGAGATGCGACCACGACTAATTTCTTATTTCTAATCGCAGTCTGTATTCTTCTGATCGCATGGGCAAATTACATCAACCTCTCCACCGCTCAAGCAGAGGACCGAGCTGAAGAAGTGGGTATTCGAAAGGTGATTGGGGCCAATCGGCGCTCGCTAATCACCCAATTTTTGATCGAAGCATTGGTGGTAAATACCAGCGCAGTAGCACTAGCAATATTATTGGTATTTCTCCTGCAGCCATGGATGAATGCGCTGACGGGCAAGACCCTCGAAGCCTTTGCCTATTTTCCCATTTCCGTGCCCGGTGTCTTTCTGCTCCTGTCCATTGGCAGCACCTTAATCTCGGGCATCTATCCATCCGTAGTCTTGTCTGGCTATTCACCGTCAAAATCCCTGCAACCTCAAATGCGCGGTGGTCCGCAGCAGTGGCTGAGGAAAGGCCTCGTGACCTTCCAGTATATGTCCTCGATCGTTTTGATCATTGGGACCTTTGTCGTTTTCAGGCAATTGGACTTTATGAAAAGCGCCGACCTTGGTTTCTCGGCAGATCACAAATTAATTCTCAATGCTCCATCCATCTATACGGATTCGGTGCACCACCTGCGCTACCAGACGTTCAAAACCAAACTTCTCCAGCATCCCACGATATCCAGCGTCACGGCCTCATCAGCGATACCCGGCAAGTTTTACAACGACCTGGATAACTGGGGAGGCATCCGTATGCAGAGTGCCGACGACAGCCAAAAAGCGAGTTTTACCCTCTACCGGGTGGACGACCACTATTATGAGACCTACGGCTTGCAGGTCATCGCCGGCCAGGCCTTTTCCAATGAGACCACTGCTGACGACCGCTCGCTGGCGGTCAATGAGGCAGCCCTTCAATTGCTCGGATTTGATGATCCAAAGGAAGCGATCGGCCAGAAAGTCCGTATGCAAAGTGATCGCCGCATATTTCCTATCTCCAACGTATTTCGAAACTATCACCACAAGTCGCTCCGTCACAATCACGAACCCACCATTCTTTGGAATTTCATTCCAGATCCCCTGTATTATTCCATCAAGTATCATGAAAGTGCCTCAGCCGAACCCAACCAACTGCTCCGCACGGTCTCGGAGATTTGGGAGGAAGTGTTTCCTGACAACCCCTTTGTACACACCTTCTTTGAAGACCAATACAATGACCAGTACACATCTGACAGCCGCCTGGGAAGGATCATAGCAGTCTTTGCCCTTTTTGCCGTTTTCATCGCTTGTCTAGGCATCTTAGGCATGACTTCCTATATGATCGCCATGCGCACCAAAGAATTGGGCATTCGAAAAGTGCTTGGAGCCAGTGTCCGGAGCATTGTGCTGGTCCTGTCAATGGATTTCGTTTGGCTAATTGTGCTTGCCTCACTCGTGGCTATTCCGATTGCCTTTGTCCTTGCCAGCAGGTGGCTCGAAAACTTTGCCTACAAGACCTCTCTGGATTGGTGGCTATTTGCTACCGCTGGGGTGCTGACGCTGGTCACCGCGATGGTCACCGTCAGCTTTCAAAGCGTCCGAGCGGCCTTGAAGAATCCGATCGATGCCCTTCGTACCGAATAAGCAATTCCAAGATCGGATCAATTTCAATGGCAATTTCAATTTCAATGGCAATGGCAATTTCGATGGCAATGGCAATTTCAATGGCAATGGCAATGACAATTTCGATGGCAATGGCAATTTCAATGGCAATGGCAATTTCAATGGCAATGACAGTGGTCGCCAGGCCGTGTGATCATCCAGATATACCAAACACTAATCATTTGGCAGTAATGACAAGCTAACCTGGCGGCCTTCTACCTTGCTACGCTACCTTGTCAAAAAATGCTGCTTATGAATGCCTCTCTTCCTCTTCAACTTGCACTGGCTGCCTACCACGGATTTGCCAGGGGCGACATGCATCCATTATTTGCCATGCTGGCAGAGGACATCGTCTGGACGAATCACAGCTCCAGTCCCTACTCGCCTTTTGCCGGTGTCCACTACGGCATTGAGGGAGTAAAATCCTATTTCAGCCATATGCCGGAGATCGATCAAGAGCGGTTCGCGATTCAGGCCATCGCTGAACAAAATGGATATGTGATGGTCACCATCGACCGAAAGGCCACCTACCTGGCTGCTGATAAAATACATGAAGGGCAGATCGCCCACGTGCTCCACTTTGAGGAGGGCAAACTGCGACGTATGGATATTTACGAGCACCGGTACGGTTAAACCATCTGCGAGACCATGGCGATCGCTCGCTCGTCTACGGCAACTGGTCCGGATACCTAGCATTCAGAGCGAGTCTCGTTGTGACTCTGGCAAAGTCGTGCTAACTTAAGGCTAGTCGAATCTCGATGACTAAATGTCCATTCGCAATACCTGGCTTTCGATCCTGTGCATTTTCTGTTCTGGTTGCATACCGGAGGATGAAGGACTGATGTATCCTGCGGATCCATTGGCAGACGCAGAAGCACGTAGCATCTGTGTCGTTCAGGAGGAATGGACCCAGCCCAACGACGGCGCTCTTTCCCTGGATCTGCTCTTTGTGATGGACGACTCCGAGTCGATGAGCGACAATCGAAATGCGATGGCCTCGGGCATTCCGCGATTCCTGGAGGTATTGGATTCACTTGGGGTAAACTACTGCACGGGCTTAATGCTCGCCTACGCCGATGAGCCTGAAAAGTCCGGTCGCTTTGTCGCAGCCGATGGCTCTGAACTCGTGCTTTGTCGAAAGGACTGGACCACCACTGAACTGACCGCTCGACTGCTGGAGAATATTCTTAGTGTCTCCACCAACAGCGTCACGGGAGAGGCTGGCTTGTACAGTCTGAAAGAGGCGGTCACGACTCACCTCGACGAAAATCAAGCACTGGGTTTCTTTGCCGATGGTGCCGCGCTGGCGATCGTCTTCATGAGTGATGAAAATGACATCAGTGAGTCCCGAGATCCGGGTGGATGCCCTACTGGACCCTATACCTTTCAACCCCAGGGTCGGTCGACCGTCGGCAATAATTGTGCGGAGGCCGAGGTGCGCCATAGATTTTATTCTTCCGAAGACGGTTTCCTTCGCTGGGGTTACCGACAGGTCTTTGGCAGCGTTCTGGATCTCAAAGGCAATGATCCCATTTTTGCTTCTTCGATCGTGCATCTGCCGGGGGACGACGTGCACGAGAGTGAAGATTACGGGTATGGCTATATCGAGTTTACCGAGCTGGCTCCGCAGGGACAATTAATTAACCTAAACCTATTGGGCGCATCAGATTTGGATTCCTTCTATCAGGAGTTCATTCGATTTGCCGAATTGCTGGGCAGTATTACCTACCGACAAAGCGCCTTTCGACTCAGCCAATCAACCTGGCGAGGTTCGCCCAGAGTTTTTGTCGACGGAGTCCAGCTGCCTAAGGAGGCCGTAGGTGGCGACGAAGACACGGTGATCCTTGACCCTAGATTTGTCGGTGGACCGGGCTCGCAAATCACGATATTTTATACGCCCAGACAGGGTTGTGATAATAAGCCCGCGCTGATCGAGAAAATGGATCACAAGGGCTTCAAAAAGAAGCTGGGGTAAGCGCATGGAAGCGCCCCCGCAAGAAAGTCAAACAGCTACCCTGGGCAGCGACGGATTAAGGTGCATAAATAGATCATAGATCGAGACTCCGGTCTTGGTCGAAATCCAATTCGGATCGATCTCCGGCGAACCAGATCCTATCAGGGTAGCAATATCACCCACCCGCACCGTTTGCTCTTGGCCGATCTCCAAGATGGTGTGACTGGCGGATACTGCGCCAATGACGGGATAAGTCTTGGATCCGATCGAGACAACCGCACCTTTGGTCGCTGCTCTGGGATAACCATCTGCGTGTCCCACAGGAAGGGTCGCCACCCACGTAGGCTCCGTTGCCACGTATCTCCTTCCGTAACTCACGCTATCTCCGGCCCCCAATCGCGCCACTCTCACTACCCTTGCTTTTAGTCGCACCGTGCAAGCCAGATCGGCTGATGGTCTCTGCCTGGCTGGGTCGTTTGGATAGCCGCCGTATAGCGCCATGCCGGGACGCACCATATCGAGATGCGCGGCAGACAAGTCGAAGACCGCACTGGAGGAGGCTGCATGCAGCACCCCAATGGCTACACCCTGCGACCTTGCTTGCTCGGCCACCGATAAAAACCGATCCAACTGCTCGACATCAAAATCCGGATCTCCGTAAAGCCCATAAACATGCCCTCGATCGCGACCATTCCTGCGTCGTGTAGTTTGGTGAGCCAGGGCAGGGCTTTGCGATAAGGCATACCCATGCGACTCATGCCCGTATCTAAGTACACTTGGGCTGAAATGGGCGCTGCCTTTCGACCACTCATGGCTGCAATCAGATCGAAGTCGTCCTCAGAATAGAGACAAGGTTGAATATTTCGATGCACCAATTCGGCAGCGAGGGTTTGAGGCACCCGAGCCATCAGATGGATCGGTTTAGTAATCCCCGCATCTCGCAAAGCAAAAGCCGAAGCGGCCTTGACCACCGCAAAGCCAGCAATCTCAGGCCGAGACTCCAGATAGCTGCCTGCCTGGATCAGGCCTAATCCATAGGCATTGTTTTTTACCACCGCAAGAATGGGCCTGCCCCCTCCCAGGCGATGCACCTCCTCTACATTGTGCCATAATGCTGCCCGATCCACCTCTATCCAGGGATCGAAACGGTCTTTATCGAGCTGTCCTTCCCCTACCATTGAGCCCTGATGTCCAAGAAGAGAGCTGCCGAGGCCGGTCGCGGCCACAGATAGAGCCGCCTGTTTCATAAATGTACGTCGAGGTTGTGCCATGGTATTGATGCAAATCAAGAAATGCGAGAAATGAGATGCCCTTACCAAATATATCAATTCCAACCTCAGGTAGAGGCCAGCCTTGGCTCCTGCTCGTACGCTAATTTGCTGGCTTAGACCACAACGAATCTTCCCCTTCCTGCAACCTTGACTCAGTTTTGTCCGTCCTTGATATATACCTGATTTGTAGTTTATTTTAATAATAACTACATTTAAGGCAAATAAGCCTATGAGTAGACATCACCTGGGAGAATTTGAAGAGATCGTCATGCTGACTGTAGCCATCCTGCACGGGGAGGCATATGGTATTGCCATCTTAAATGAAATCGAGGACCGTCTCCATCGCAAGGTGAGTATCGGCTCGCTTCAGACCGTGTTGCGGCGGCTCGAAGACAAGGGCTATCTCAGTTCTGAGCTTGGTGAGGCCACAGCGGTACGGGGAGGAAAACGAAAGCGATTCTTTCAGGTGACAAATTACGGAAAGAAAGTGCTGACACAGACGAAGGAGCAACGAATGTCTCTTTGGAAAGCTATTCCTAAAATCGCCTGGGATCGCTCATGAGTACCAACCCCCGATATCCCGATGCCCCCAAATGGGCTGTGCGTTTCTTCCGCTGGTTTTGCCGGCCAGACATTGTCGAGGACATCGAGGGGGATCTGAGAGAAAGGTACCATGCAGTGCAGTTGCAGCAAGGACCTGCGAAAGCCACGCGGTTCCTATGGTGGCAGGTACTCTTATTATTTCGTCCGGGCATTATTCGTCCCATGGGACAACACCTTCAATTAATAAACACGATGATGATTTCTCACAATTTGCGACTAAGTTGGCGGCTACTCAACAAGAATAAAGGCTTTGCCCTGATTAATATCGGTGGCCTGGCGACCGGTATGGCCATCGCCATGTTTATTGCCATCTGGATCACCGACGAATTAAAGTATGACCGCTTTCACGAGAACGGCGATCTCCTCTTCAAGGTGATGCGGCATGTCTATTCCGGCAATGAGATCCATACCAGTGACCGGGTAACCTACAACATTGCCGCCCGGCTCAAGGAGGATTATGCCGAGGTAGCAAATGTGGCAGTGCTCTCTCGTCCGATCGAGCTCATTGCGATCCAGGATGACTTTTCGTTGAGGATGCAAGGGTATTTTGGTACGCCATCATTTGCCGACATGTTCTCCTGGCGCATCATAGCCGGCGATGGCAAGTCTCTGCTGGATGATCCAAGCTCCATGGTCATTTCTGCCTCACTCGCAAAGAAGTATTTTGGGGCTGATCGCTATGCCTCCCAGGATATCGTGGGGCGTACCCTCAGACATAATCTCGACGGCCTTGCCGAGTTTACCATCGCAGGTATATTTGAAGATCTGCCCGCCCAAAGCAGTCTCCAATTTGATTATCTGCTTCCGTTGGAGATCTATAAAAGCCGCAACCGCTGGCTTACCGACTGGAACAATAGCGGTCCGCACATATTCGCCCAGATGCACGATGGTGCCGACTGGCAACACGTGAGCGAAGACATGGTAAACATGCAAAACGAACATATCGAAGGATTTCGCAGTGACCTCTTTCTACATCCTTATCCAGATCAGCATCTATATGGGTCCTTTAAGAGTGGCGTTTTGCAGGGCGGCCGCATCCAATACGTCAGGATCTTTGGCCTGATCGGACTAATGATCATTCTCATCGCCTGCATCAATTTTATGAATTTGGCCACGGCTCGGTCGATATGGCGTATTAAAGAAATTGGGGTACGTAAAACCGTGGGGGCCGGAAAGCGCTCATTAATTGTCCAGTTTATGAGCGAATCGGTCTTGCTTATTGCCATTTCCTATCTGCTTGCTCTTTCACTGGTCTTACTAGGACTGCCCTTCTTTAACGGCCTGACCGGCAAAATGCTCAGTTTGGCAGACATTAATCCCCCGACCTTTGTCCTCTTTGGACTCATAGGTATCACGACGGCAGTGTTGGCCGCGACGTATCCATCCTTCTATTTGTCCTCCCTTTCGGTGATTCGCATGTTCAATAAATCAGCAGGCTCTGCGGGAAACAAGAACTCATTTAGGAGAGGTCTCGTCGTATTTCAGTTTGCCATGTCCTTTTTGTTGATTGTAGGCACATTGGTTGTCTACCGGCAAATGTCCTTTATCCATCAGAAAAATCTAGGCCTGGATCGAGCACATGTCGTGACCATGCCTCGAGAGGCTGCCTGGCGGGATCAGTACGAGGCCATGAAATCACAGCTTCAACAGCATCCATCGATTACTCAGGTCTCTTGTGCCAGTGAGACGCCGCTGGACATTGGATCAAATACCCACTCCGTACAGTGGAGCGGCAAGGATCCCCAAGCAGAAATCTCCATTAAAATTCTATCGGTGGGTTATGACTTTGTCGAAACACTTAGGATGCAATTGGCCGCCGGTCGATCCTTTGATCCGGCCCTTGACAATGAATCGGATCGGTATTTAATCAACGAAGAGGCAGCCGCCGTGATGGGGTTTGACGATCCGCTGGGACAGCATCTAAAATTCTGGGGCGGGGAGGGACCCATTGTGGGCGTGGTCCGGGATTTTCACATGAGCTCATTCTATAGAGATATTGAACCCACCATTTTGCGCCTAAGACCTCGCAATGCCTCGGACATCTTTATTCGTGTAGCGGGCGAGCAAACCGAGGAGGCTTTGGCTGCCTTGGAGCAAGTACATACTCGATTTAATCCCAATATCCCTTTCAGCTATGAATTCTTAGACGATCAATTTGCAAAGAAGTATGAGAGTGAGCAAGCCATCGGTCTGCTGTCATTTTGGTTTACGACTTTTGCTCTCCTCATTGCGGCGATGGGTCTGCTTGGCCTGGCCATCTTCGCCGGGCATCAGAGACTCAAGGAAGTCAGTGTCCGTAAAATCCTGGGTGCCACCACGTGGCAGGTCACGTACCTTTTGTCACGAGATTTTTTGCTCCTGATTTTTGTCGCCCTGTTGATCGCCTCCCCCATTGCCTATGTTTTTACGGAAAACTGGCTGGGCAATTTCTCCTATCGGATTAATCTGGGAATGGATTTATTCGTACTCGCAGGTCTGGCAACGATGCTCATTTCTCTGACGATCGTAGGCCTATATGCCCTTCGGATTGCATTCGTCAACCCTATTCAAGCACTGCGATCAGAATGAGTGAGAGAAATCCAACAGGCGAATTCAAAGATCCTCCCCAGGGGCCACTCCGCTTCTTTCGCTGGTTTTGTCGAAGGGACATTCAGGAAGATATCGAGGGTGATCTACGTGAGCGTTACCAGGAGAAAGTGGCGCAGCGAGGTGCGACCCGTGCGGGACGTTTCCTTTGGTACCAGGTAATTTTACTTTTTCGTCCGGGCATCATCAGGCGCTTTGGTGAAGGAAGCAACTTTGTGATGATCGCTCAAAATTTCAAAGTCAGCTGGCGTGCCTTGAAGCGAAGAAAGATCCATGCACTAATCAACATAGGTGGCCTTGCACTAGGCCTCACTGCCTGCCTCATGATTGCCCTTTGGCTGTATGACGAACTCTCCTTTGACTCGCTTGTCCCAGATCGAGACCGCATCGCTTATGTCATGCGTCACCAGCAGTTTGGCGATGAGGTCAGAACCTGGTACGGACAACCTATGCAGCTGGCACCGGTACTACGCGAACAATACGGGCAAGATTTCGAACGGGTAGTGACCGCTACCTCGTCGACGACGCGGCTGCTCAGCTGGGAAAATCAGAAGCTGAGACGGTCCGGACGATTTGTCGAACCCGGCTTTCTGGATCTGTTTGCCATCCGTCTGCTGCGCGGCTCGGCTGATGAGCTGCATGATCCTTCGGCCATCTACTTATCTAGCCTGACGGCGACGGAGATGTTTGGCGACCAAGATCCCATAGGCCAGACACTCCGGATCGACAATCGCATGGACGTCCAAGTGGCGGGCCTATTCGCGGATCTGCCGGACAACAGCACCTTTGCCGGGCTGGACTTTGTCGCGTCATTCGAGCTGCTAAAGCAAGCGGACAACCTCGAGCAGCGGGTGGGATGGGGCAATAACTGGTTTAATCTATTTGTTTTGCTTCCCAGAGGCAGTGATATTGATATGGCTGCCGCCAAAATCAAGTATCTCACGCGTGACTATGTCCCGCCTGAAATCCGTGACCGCAATCAGCCGGAGTTATTCTTGCACCCAATGAAAAAGTGGCACCTCCATAGTCGCTTCGCAAATGGTGTCAACACAGGAGGTCGGATCGAATATGTCTGGATTCTCGGGATTATCGGACTATTTATCCTCGCGATTGCCTGTATCAACTTTGTCAACCTGAGCACAGCTCGGTCAAGCCAGCGAGCCCTTGAGGTCGGCATCCGGAAGACCATTGGGTCCAATCGATCCCAGCTCATCACTCAGTTTATGAGTGAGTCCTACATCGTCGTAGCATCGGCCTATGTCATTGCCCTAGGACTTGCCAGATCGAGCCTCCCCCTCTTTAATCTGGTGACGGATAAGCAAATGTCGTTGCCGTGGGCAGATGGCTATTTTTGGTTGGCATCTCTCGGTGGTGTCTGCCTGATCGCTAGTCTGGCAGGTATTTATCCCTCCTTCTATTTATCTTCCTTTCGGCCCATCAGCGCATTGCGAGGAGCTAGGCAGCATACTGGCCAGACCTTCACGTTGCGTCGCGTTCTCGTCACCTTTCAGTTTGTGATTTCGGTCGCACTCATCATTGGCACCTTGGTCATCCTTCGTCAAATACAATATGCCAAGAACCGTCCCATCGGCTATAAGCAGGACCACATTATCTCTGTGCCCATCCGCACCTCTGAGGTGGTAGATCACTACGAAACGATCCGTCAGGAACTGCTAGCCACGGGAGCCGTCACCCATGTGACTGCATCCGACGTGGTGGTTGCCGCGACGAATACCACCAATAGTGGATTTGATTGGCAGGGCAAAGATCCGCAGATGCGGGATGAGTTTTATACGTTGCGAGCCACGCACGGCTTTGGCGAAATGATCGAATGGGAGATCAAGGAGGGTCGAGATTTTTCTCGCGAATACGGGACCGATTCGCTTGCATTTATTCTCAATGAGACCGCCGTTGAATACATGGGGTTTGATGACCCCATTGGCCAGCAGGTGCGTTGGGGCAGAAACGGCATATTTCATGTCGTGGGAGTAGTCAAGGACATGATCACCCGATCTCCCTACCACCAGATTAAACCGATGATCTACACATTGCACTACGGCCGATTTATCCGCTATCTAAATCTAAAACTGCACCCCGAAAACAGTGCTGCAGATGCCCTCGACAAGATCAAATCGGTCATGGCACAGCATGATCCCGCCAATCCTTTCGAATATCAATTTATGGATGAACGGTATGCAAAAAGATTTGGCAATGAAGAGAAGGTGGCCAAGCTGGCCGGATACTTTGCTATCCTGTCGATCCTCATCTCCTGTGTGGGACTGCTGGGCATTGCCATCCTCGTGACCGAGCAGCGACAAAAGGAAATCAGTGTGCGAAAAGTACTGGGCGCCTCCGTCCAAAATCTCTGGGTCTTGCTATCTAAAGAATTTGTCCTGCTCGTGCTGTTGGCTACCTGCTTAGCGGTCTTGCCCACGCACTATTTGATGGGCAAGTGGTTGGATCAATTTGGGCTCCGCATTGGCCTCCCCTGGTGGATATTTGCATTGTCTGGCATGGCTGCCCTTTTCCTAACCGCGCTGACCGTAAGCATTCAAACGATCAGAGCCGCTTGGGTCAATCCGTCCCAAGCCCTGCGGAGTGAGTAGTCGCCCTAGGACAGGTTAAGCAGTGCTCGTCTGCCTCCGAATGCGGTCGATCGACGTTGCGATCCCTGACTGTATCGAAGGCCAGGGACCCTCCACTCGAAGATCGAAAGCTGTCGCTCGTAGCGTTCCTGGGCAGATCAGTCGAAATGTGTCTGCTTCGTTAGCAGTGTCCGATATCGTACAGTTTCTGACCGCTGGCGTACAATCTTGGGGGCGCTTGAACCGGTCTTTCATTCTCTATCTATCTGGTTATCAATCACATAGAGTTTTGGCATATATTTCTATAGCTTATATAAAGGAGCGCCCTCGGCTTGCATGGAATCAGTTGACAATCAAGGAGTAAGCAATGCCAGGGGAGCTCAGATCAAACTAGACGAATTAGCACCTTATGTTTCGAAATAATCTGAAGATCGCATGGCGAAACGTCCTTCGCCACAAACTGTACAGCTTGCTCAACGTGCTTGGGCTGGGATTTGGCATCGCCTGCTTTCTCTTCATAGCACTATATGTCATCGATGAGTTAACCTTCGACCGATTTCACCAAAAGTCGGATCGGATATATCGACTCGTCCAACATCGTGAATCGCCCGAGGAGGGTGTCCAAAAATTTGGAGCCGTTTCTTACAATGCCGGCGTAGCTGCGCGCGAGGAGATCGCCGGCGTGGAAAGCAGTACCCATCTCTTCATGTTTGGTCGGGCCGTCCTGCGCAATCCGGCCAACCAAAATGCCTTCTATCAGCCATTCTTAACGGCTGAGCCCACTTTTTTTGATCTCTTTGATTTTGCGTTCATCTCAGGAGATCCATCTACGGCTCTGGCAGAACCAAACACGGTCGTGTTGGAGCAAGACCTGGCTCAAAGACTCTTTGGCGACCTTGACCCCATGGGACAAATACTACGTAGCGATCGGGGCATGGATCTGGAGGTTACCGGTGTGCTGAAAGACCTACCTTCCAATTCGCATATTCAATTTGAATCCTTGATCTCACAGGCTACCCTCGAAGCGGTACCCTTTTGGGAGAGGAATATGCCCGGCGATTGGTCCAGCCAGAACTTTGGCACCTACCTGGCACTGCACCCCGACCAGGAGCCTGCAACGATCGGTGCGCAATTGACGGATTTTGCCCGGGCCCGAGCAAGGGAAGAACGGCCTTTTACGGGCCATTTGGAATTGCAACCCCTCACCGACATTCACTTTGGATCCGAGGGATACCAGCGCGAATTAAACGAGCAGAAGAGCACCTATACTTATCTCTACATATTTAGTTTGATCGGACTTTTTATTGTACTCATTGCTTGTGTCAACTATGTAAACCTGGCCACCGCACGTTCGTCCAAGTACAGCCGAGAGGTCGGCGTAAGAAAGGTGGTAGGTGCCGGTCGCCGACAGTTGTTCGCTCGCTTCCTTTCTGAAAGTGTAGTGTTGACGCTGTTGGCTTTCTTCCTGGCCGTGGCCTTGACCCAGGCAGGCTTACCTCTGTTTAATGAATTTACCGGCAAAGCACTCACTCTCAATTTATTTGCCTCTGGCTGGACCATCCCCACCATGGCTGCGATCATTTTCCTGGTCAGCCTATTGGCCGGTAGTTATCCCTCGATCTATCTCTCTCGATTTCGGCCATCCGTGGTACTCAAGGGCGTACAAAACACGGAAAAGGGTAAGCATGGTCTGTTGAGGCGAGGACTGGTCGTACTTCAGTTTTCGATCTCCATTCTGATGATCATCGGCACATTGGTCGCGTGGCGTCAGGTAAGTTTCGTGATGCATCGTGATCTGGGTTTTGCCCAAGACCAGCGTATCGTAGTAGATATAAATAGTGGTCGGGTGCGGCAGGGATTTGAAACCATCAAGCATGGCTATGAGCAATTGCCGGACGTAAGATCGGTTTCTGTGAGCAGCCGCGTCCCCGGCGAATGGAAGACTCTACTGCAGGCGGAGATCCGACCGGAAGGCAAGTTTGCCGAAACGGGGCCTACCCCTTGGTTTATTGGTGCGGACGAGGATTTTCTCGAGACCTTTGAAATCGATCTGATCAGCGGGCGAAATTTTGATCCGCAGCGTCCCATGGATTCCGCATCAATCATTCTCAATCAGCAAGCGGCAGCGGTCTTAGGCATCGATGCTGCCGCGGGACAGTCCGTGCAAGTGGTCAGCCGAATTGCCAATGGTTCAGAGCGGATGTTTGACGAACCATTTCGGGCGCAAGTCATTGGCATCATGGAGGACTTCAATTTTCAGTCGTTATACGAGCCCGTTACTCCACTGGTGCTGGCATACCGCAGTAATCCGGTGCAAGCCATCGATTATTTTACCGCCCATGTATCCGGTCAAAACACCGAAAGGACGATCCAGCAGATGACCGAGATCCTGCACTCCGTCGATCCTGAACAATTATTCGAATATCACTTTTTGGACGAGCAGATCGATCAATTTTACGAGGCAGACGTCCAGCGCTCACAGCTCTTTTCTACCGCAGCCCTCTGTGCCATCTTTATTGCGTGCCTGGGGCTCTTTGGTCTCGCCGCATTTATGGCCGAGCAACGCACCAAGGAAATTGGCATACGGAAAGTGCTGGGATCGAGTACCGTTGGCATCGTCCAACTGCTGTCGAAGGATTTTATCAAACTGGTACTGATTGCGCTGTTGGTGGCCTCTCCCCTTGCCTATCACTTCATGGAGCAATGGCTGCAGGGGTTTGCCTACCGCATTAGCATCGCCTGGTGGATGTTTGCGGTAGCCGGTGCCTTTGCCGCTACCATCGCTTTGGTGACGGTAGGATATCATAGTATTAGAGCCGCTACGTCCAACCCGGCAGAAGCATTGCGGAGTGAATAGCAATTTCAATGGCAATAGCAATTTCAATGGCAATTTCAATGGCAATGGCAATTTCAATTTCAATGGCAATGGCAATGGCAATTTCAATGGCAATAGCAATTTCAATGGCAATGGCAATTTCAATGGCAATAGCAATTTCAATGGCAATAGCAATTTCAATGGCAATTTCAATGGCAATGGCAATGGCAATTAGCAGTGAACAATTAGCAATTAGCAATGAACAATTAACAATGAGCAATGAGCAGTTTATTAGGATCGTAGAGCACGGACGCTTTGCGGGAGTGATCTGCGAGCCGCAACCAGGGATACAACTAGCAGTGAACAATTAGGCAATGGCATTTCAATATCAATAGCAATGTCAATGACAATGTCATACAGTGCACAAATCAACAATTCAACATCTACACAATTCCACCATAAAACCATAAAACCATAAAACCATAAAACCATAAGACCATAAGACCATAAGACCATAAGACCATAAGACCATAAAACCATAAAACCATAAAACCATAAGACCATAAGACCATAAGACCATAAAACCATAAAACCATAAAACCATAAAACCATAAGACCATAAAACCATAAAACCATAAAACCATAAGACCATAAAATATGTTTAGAAATCACATGAGGGTGGCCTGGAGGAATTTGATTAAATATCCCTCCTATTCATTGGTGAATCTTTGCGGATTGGCGCTCGGTATCTCCGCCTCCTTCGTGCTGCTGCTCTATGCGATTCAGGAGTTGAGCTATGATCGGCATTTTGCTGATGGCGATCGCATCTACCGCATCGCTGCGGACTTCTATAATATGGGTGGCTTCGCCAAGAGCCAGGAGGGGCTGTTGGATCATCTGCCTTCCGAGTGTCCCAGCATTGCGCAGTATACGCGATTTGACAAGGGAACCGCTTTGGAGCTGACAGTGGATGATCAGCCTTATGTGGAACGAGATTTCCTTTATGTCGACTCTCTTTTCTTTCAGATGTTTCCTTACACATTCGTAGAAGGAGAGGCCGGCGAGGTGATGACCACGCCTCATGAGATCATTCTCTCGGAAAGGCTTGCCCGCAAATATTTTGGAAAAGAAAGCGCACTCGGCAAGTACGTGGAAATCGGAGAAGATGGACTATCGTATCGCGTATCAGGGGTGGTACAGTCTACGACCAAGAAGACTCATCTAAAGTCTGATCTCTGGCTCCCCGTATACAATAGACATGAGAAAAATCCACATTGGACCAATGTCACCTACTATAATTACGTAAAACTACATCCATCTGCGGGGGCGCATGATCTTGAGATTGCGCTGGAGGAGTTGCGGCGAAAGAAAGTGCATCCTTCGATCGCACCTAATTCTAGCTTTGAGGAGTGGTCACAGAGTGATTTTGCCGTCAAATTCTTCGTACAGCCGCTCCATGACATTTATTTGCACTCCGACTTTGCCATGATGGAGACGATACCCGGCGGCAATCCTACGCAAATTTACATCCTCGGGATCATAGGTATATTCATCATTCTGATCGCCGGATCCAATTACATAAACCTCACCACGGCTCGATCGTCCCTTCGCGGAAAGGAAGTGGGTATCCGCAAGACCTTGGGCGCGGAGCGTCGGATGCTCGTCAAACAGATGCTGACCGAGTCCATTCTGTTTAGCCTGTTGGCCGCGGTGATCGCAGCTGGCTTGGTCGAAATCCTGCTCTTGGCCTTTAAGAAGATCAGTGGGACAGCCATTCTATCGACGCTGCTCAGCGGCTGGCAATACATTGGTCTGCTATTGTTATACTCCTTGCTATCAGGAGTATTCGCGGGCATTTATCCTGCGTTTTATCTGACGGCCTTCCGACCTGCACGCACGATCAAGGGCAACTTTACGGCCAAGGGCAACAAGCGTCTTCGCGGCGGACTAGTCAGCCTACAGTTTTGCATCGCGATCGCCTTGATTGTATCCAGCCTAATCGTCTACCAGCAATTAAGATATCTCCAGACCAAGGATACGGGATTTGAAATGGAGGGAGTGGTAGTAGTGGATAATGTGGTCGACCTGGGTGGGCAGGAGGAAGCGTTCAGACAAAAATTAAGGACGCAGCCGCAGTTGCAGTTATCTAGCTTTGCGCAGCGATTACCCGCTGGCAACAGCATGTGGATGAGTTCTTACCGTACGCCGGAGATGAGTGAGACGGTAACGATCCAGACCTTTCCGGTAGACGCCGACTACATACCTGTGATGGGTATGCGATTGGAGTCCGGTCGAAACTTTGACCGCCAACTGGCGACTGACTCCAATTCGGTTATTATCAACGAGATGGCCGCCAAGAAGCTGGGGCTTACTCAGCCAATTGGTTCGGTACTCAACGGCAATCTGAAAGTGGTTGGCCTGGTACGCGATTTTAATTTCCAATCGTTTAGAGACCAGATCGCTCCTGCCGTCCTGACGATGGGAAAAGAGATGGGTAGACTACTCATTCTCAAACTCCATGGCACCGACATCAGTAGCTTCTTAACCTATATGAATGAAACATGGCTCGAATTCTCCAGTGAGGAGCCGATACAGTATCATTTTCTCGAGGAAAATTTTGCAACCCTGGTCCAGAACGAACGAACCTTGAGTCAAGCCATCGGTTTTTTCACTCTTTTGGCATTGATCATCGCCTGTCTGGGCCTTTACGGCTTGGCATCCTTCACGGCAGAGCAGCGGACGCGAGAAATCGGCATTCGCAAGATCCTAGGTTCGTCGACGTTTGGTATCGTCAGTCTACTTTCACGGGACTTCCTCAAACTCGTCCTGATTGCTTTAGTGGTGGCAGCCCCGATTGCCTACGTCTTAATGAATCAATGGCTGCAGGGCTTTGCCTTTCGGATTCAGATATCGTGGTGGACCTTTGCCTTAGCGGGCCTAGCGGCTATGGCTATTGCATTTCTCACCGTAGGATATCAAAGTCTGAAAGTAGCCCTTACAAACCCTGCAGATTCGCTACGAAATGAATGAGCAATGGCAATTTCAATGGCAATTTCAATGGCAATTTCAATGGCAATAGCAATACGGAGGTCAGTTCAACAATTCAACAATTCAACAATTCAACAATTCAACAATTCAACAATTCGACACCATAACACATGATTAGAAATTACTTCATCACGGCATATCGCAATTTGTGGCGGAACAAAATGGTGTCCGCGATCAGTATTGTAGGACTATCCATTGGTATAGCTGTCGGGCTGCTCAGTTATCTTCATATCAGATACGAACTTAGCTTCGATGGATTTCACGATAAGAAAGACCGGATCTATCGCATCGTCACCGGAGACGTCAAGTCCGGTCAAGGATGGGTGGGGATTTCGGCACCCATTCCTCCGAAATTAAAATCGGATATTCCCGAGATTGAAGATTTTGTGCGTCTGACCAAGCTGGACCGAGATGGAAAGGTCGTTGTCCACCACGACAACCAAAGTTTTAACGAGGCCAATTTCTTTCTGGCGGATGCCTCCCTGTTCTCCATTTTTGATTTTTCCTTTATTCATGGACAGCCCGAGCAGGCCTTTCAGACGCCCGATGGCATAGTCGTCACGGCTAGCAGGGCCGAAAAGTTGTTTGGGGCAAGTTCACCCCTGGGTAAGATTGTCAAGATCAACGACAAACACGAGTTTCGTGTCAGCGGTGTCATCGAAGATCTGCGGCCTAACTCGCACCTCGCGTTGGACATGATTGTTTCCTTCGAAAACTTGGAAACGCTGCTTCCGTACGCCAGCTTGGACGGCAACTGGGGACAATACAATTACTATGGTTATGCCCTACTCCGTCAAGGAGCCGATCTTGCTGCTGCCGAGCGCAAGATAAAAGCGATCGAAGTGCCCCTCAAAGATTACACGCATACTTTTGAACAGCTGGGGCTGCAGCCCATGACCGACATTCACTTCGAACACAATCGGGGGAATATGAAGGCCTCTTATGATCGTAAATATTTGTACATCTATGGGGCCTCTGCCCTTGGGCTCATCTTTATTTCTTTGGTCAACTTCATAAATCTGAAAACGGCTGGGTCGTCCAAACGCATCCGCGAGGTAGGCGTGCGAAAAGCGATCGGGGCAAGACGCGGCGAACTCGTGGTGCAGTTTGTTGCCGAGGCCTTCCTTCTTTGCCTGGTCTCGTTGGCCCTCGGCCTATTTATCATGAACACCTGGCTCCTGCCCTACGTCAATAATTTACTGGGTGCCGACCTCCAGTTTCACCTATTTGACCTCCCCAATGCCAGTCTTGGCCTCCTTGGCCTTCTCGTGATCAGCCTATTGTCAGGTACCTATATCGCCCAATTCATCACGTCCTTCTCACCTATGGAGGCCCTCAAGAGTCAAATTAAGACCAGCTCAGGTCGTGGATTGAAGTTTCGTGATGTGCTGCTCGGCGTCCAGTTTTTTGTGTCTCTGATTTTGATCATTGGCAGCTTGATCATCACCCGCCAAATGCAGCATGTCTCCGATATCAACTTAGGTCTCAATCCGGACCAGGTCCTCAACATCCCGCTCTATGTCGAAGTGGAGAAGGAGAAGCGATCGGTCCTGAAGAACGAGTTGAACTCCCTACCCAACGTCACCCACGTGTCACTCAACAGCTTTAATCCCGGTCAGGCCAATTGGAATCAGACCACCTGGTGGGAGGGGCAGGAAGAGGACGAGAGCATGTTTATCATCAGTGTAGATCCTGACTTCTTTGAAACGGCCGACGTCAAATTAATCGAAGGTAGCCTTGACCACATCAAAAGCAACCTCAGCGAACGCTATACCTATGTGCTCAACCAGTCGGCCAGGCAACACATCGGATGGGAGCAGGCGGTGGGACGGCAAGTATCACCCTTTGGCGATGACGCCCGAAAGCCGGTAACCGGAGTGATCGAAGACTTCACCTTTCAGTCCCTGCACGATCGTGTAAAGCCATGCCTCCTGGTCGTAGGTGATCTTACCCCGTCCCAACTGTATGTAAAGGTCAGGGCACAAGATGTGCAGGCGACCGTAGCAGCCGTCGAGGACAAGTTGGCAAGCATTCTGCCGGCACT
Source organism: Saprospiraceae bacterium (assembly GCA_965223165.1). Taxonomy (GTDB): domain Bacteria; phylum Bacteroidota; class Bacteroidia; order Chitinophagales; family Saprospiraceae; genus JABDMH01. The sequence continues at coordinate 178,709 of CBDCVQ010000009.1, forward strand.
GCCCTTTGAATATGCGTTTTTGGATGATCTCTTCGGTCAGTTATATTTGGCAGAAACGCAAGCTAGAGAAATCAGTCTATTCTATACCATCGTTTGCATACTGCTGGCCTTATTCGGCTTATATGGGATTCTGACGTTTGAAGTCACCGAACGAGCCAAAGAAATCGCCATTCGCAAAGTGATTGGGGCCAAGGTATTGCACATCGTGGGTCTACTTTCTCGCGACTTCTTAAGGCTCATCCTGATCGCACTCGTCTTGGCCTCTCCCATCGCCTATTTTATGATGGATGGATGGCTCCAGGATTTTGCCTACCGCATTGACATTCCGTGGTGGATTTTTGTCGTCGCAGGTCTGGTGGCGGCGCTCATTGCCCTGGCAATTGTCGCACTCCAAGGTGTGCGTGCAGCTCTACTAAATCCCGTACACGCATTAAGAGGAGAATAACGTAAAAAATGAATCGCGTCATGAGATTTCGAATCATACACATTTTGATCGCTGCCATCTGCCTATCGCCAGCACCCATTTACGGCCAGCAGACGCTGACGGCCACACAGTGGCAAGAAGATCTGATCTATCTTAAACACAAAGTGCAAAGCGAGTACCCCTTCCTCTTTAAAAAGGTTACGGTCAAAGAGTTTGGAGAGGAAGTGGAGACCCTACATCGCTCGATTCCCGACCTTGCCGATCACGAGATCATCGCTGGGTTTGCACGCATCATCTCTCTTTTCAAATATGGTCATACGAGGATGGGATTGCAGGGTGGTCCGGTCACTTTCCGCACCCTCCCGATAAACATCTATCAATTTAAGGACGGGTTTTATGTAGAGGGTACCCATCGGGATTACAAACAGGCCCTCGGAGCACGTATTGTGCAAATCGAGGGAATGCCCGTAGCGGAGGCACTGCAAAAAATACGGCCGGTCATTCCTGCAGAAAATGATCAATTTGTGAAGGCTTACGGCCTCAGCTACCTGAGAGTTCCTGAAATCTTGCATGCCCAAGGCGTAACCAAAGAGCTCAAATCAGAGATCCGCATGACGCTGGATAAAGACGGCCAATCGATCGATGTTACATTCACGGCCGGTACGGAACGGGCACCTACCCAGTACGGTTTTGTAGAGGAGGAAGACCCATGGCTTAGCATGCGAAACCAAGAGGCTACACCTCGCTACCTCAAGCACCTGGACAAGATCTATTATCACGAATACCTACCTGAGCACAAGGCCCTCTATGTACGACATAGTCAGATCCAGGACGATCCTGCCAAAGACATACCCGCGTTTTATGAAGAGGTATTTGCCTTTGTTGAAGACAACGACGTAGAGCGGTTAATTCTTGACGTCCGACTCAACGGAGGTGGCAACAATTACAAGAACAAGCCCATCGTCACCGGGGTAATAAAAAGTGACAAGATCAATCAACCCGGTCAATTTATCGTCATCATCGGCCGGCGCACTTTTTCGGCCTGCCAAAACCTAGTTAACGAACTCGACAATTATACGCAGGCCATCTTCATAGGCGAGCCTACCTCTGAAAACGTCAACTTCTACGGTGATAATCGGCGGGTGGAACTACCAAATAGTAAAATGTCTGCCTACCTGTCCTTTGCCTGGTGGCAAGACAAGCCCCCATGGGAAAATGCCCCCCACCTTGCGCCACATGTCGCCGTGGAGATGAGTGCCGCAGAGTATGCTGCTAATGCGGATCCGGTGCTGGATCTTGCCTTGACGTACTCGTCCAAGGACTTCGTGAGCGACCCCATGGCGCACCTCACCAAACTATTTGAGCAAGGTAAGATTGCAGAAGTCGAATCAGCGGCCAGACGTTTTGTCGCTGACCCCAGATATCAGTTTGTCGACTTCGAGGACAACTTCAATCGTGCTGGGTACAATTTAATGCAAGGCGATCGCCTCGAGGAGGCACTATTTGTTTTCCGCCTGAACAATGAATTGTTTCCCGAATCTGCTAACACCTGGGACAGTCTGGGTGAGGCGTTACACAAGGCAGATCGAAGGGACGAAAGTATAAGCCACTATAAGAAGGCCATCGAACTGGATCCGGACGGTCCGGTGGGCGAAAACGCTCGAAAAATGCTGGCCGAGATCGACACACAAGACTGAATCACAGAGCAAGATGTGGAGAAATTATTTGAAGATTGCCCGGCGCCAGATGCGCAACAAATGGCAGCTTTCCGCGCTCAAAATACTGGGCTTGGCATCTGCAGTTTCGGCCAGTCTGCTACTGATTAAATACGTCTCCTGGCAGTGGACCTTTGACCGCTTTCACGAGCAGGCAGCACATATTGTCAGAATTCAGAATGACCACCACGATGTGGAAGGGCGATTAAGTCGCAGTGCCAAGACCTACAGCGGTGTAGCTGTGGTGGCTAATGATCGATTTCCGGCGGTGCACGACTATGTGCGGATGGGGCGCTGGATTGCCAACGATGTGGTGTTTAGATTTGAGGAACAGATGTTCCGTGGAAGGGACGTATTCTTTGTCGATTCTTCTTTCTTTGATGTTTTCAGCTTTGAGCTGGTCAGAGGCGATCCTCAGAATGCACTTGCGGAGCCAAACAGTGTCGTGCTCACAGAAAAGGTCGCCCGTCAACTCTTCGGCGATCGGGAAGCCATCGGAGAGGAAATTATTTTCGAAAATCGACGAAATTTTCACGTAACCGGCATAGTGGCGGATCCTCCCAAGGAATCTCACATCCAATTTGACATTCTTGCATCTCTGTCCACTTTTCACAGCTGGGGATTTCAGGTATACGGAGATGCACAATTACGACAACCCTATGTCTATAGCTACCTCTTGCTAGAACCGGGCACCGATGTCCCGGAACTCGCTACCCAATTGACCCGTGAGATTAGTTCACTGAAGGTTGACATTCCCGGATCAGACGAATTCGACTTGCAGCCCCTCACCGAGATTCACCTCTATTCCAACCTAGAGCAGGAATTATCAAGTACTGGTCAGGGAAATAATATCTGGATCCTCAGTGGAGTCGCTCTGCTGATTTTGTTGCTTGGATGGATCAATCATTTTAATCTGTTTACCGCCTCAGCCCTGCAGCAGTCAGAGTCGCTGAGCATCCGAAAGATCATCGGTGCTGAGCGAAAACACTTATTCGCCCAGATCGCCATCGCAGGTAGTATCTATGGCATGCTCAGTCTAGCCCTTGCCGCTGTCGTTGTTGAGGTTGTTCAGCCCTTGATTTCAGCCAACTTCGATGTGCCTTTGGCAGAAGTTCCGTTGGTAAATTGGCAAATTTCCAATCCCGCATTTATCTTATTGATCCTTCTCGTCGTCGGTACCGGCCTTAGTATTTGGGGGCCCGCCATCCTACTGTCGGAAATCCGGCCCAAGCACCTGCTCAGTCGCAAGCTATTTTTCAATCCGGGCGGTTGGCACTTCCGACGTGTCCTGGTGGGCTTCCAGTTTACGATCATCATTTGCTTACTCGCATGTACAATCGTGGTCTTTCAGCAGACGCGATATATGCAGCGGCAGGATCCGGGACTTGCAGTTGATGACGTGCTGGTTTTAAGAGCTCCCCTGGGCATTGGCTACGAGAATCTAAGGGGCAGTTTCCCCGGATTTAGAGATGACGTGATGAGCCGAGGCGAAGTGCTCCAAATGAGCCTTTCTCATTCCATCCCTGGGGAGGAATTGGAGCTAATAAATAAAGTTGAGCACAACGGCAAGACCTATAGCTTCAGTTTTTATCGCAATTATGGCAGCCTGGATTATTTCGACAGTTATGATATCGCCTTTCTGGAGAAATCAGATGTCCTTTCTGCACCCGCTGCCGCCCAAGGCTCCGATGAGCTTCGTCGCTCTGTGATTAATCAAAAGGCCTCGCAACTGCTTGGGTTTGCCTCACCTGCCGAGGCAATCGGTCAAAAGATCAGACGGTGGGAGCAGGACCAAGTGATCGTTGCGGTGGTGGACGATTATCATCAGCGCTCGTTACACCACGCCCAGGCTCCCATCATCTACGACATTATCGCCAACGATCTGATCGAAGATGGGTACTATTCCTTTGAGTTAAATCATCCTGACGAGAGGACATTGTTGCTCACGCATCTTCAAGATGCCTATCAAAAGGCATTTCCCCATACCGTTTTTGAACCCGTTGATCCCCAGGAGCAATACGCGCAGCAGTATGCACAAGACAATCATTTTGCTCAACTCAATATGGCCTTTACTGTCCTCGGCATTTTGATCGGCGTACTTGGGCTCTTGGGTCTGATGATCATTGTGGTTGAAATGCGAACCCGGGAAGTCAGCGTCAGGCGAATACTCGGTGCAACCTACTGGCAGATCATTTCTACGCTGTCACATCAGCTGGTTAAGGCAGTGATCATAAGCTTTTTGATCGCCCTGCCCGTGGGATATTATTTAATGGGAAAGTGGTTGGATAATTTCAGCTACCACGTTGCTGTGGATTTTGGCGCTTTCGCGATCTCTGGCATGGTAGCTCTCCTATTGGTGCTACTGACAGTCGCCTATCACGGCATCAAGGTGGCCAAACTTAATCCCGCGGATGTGTTGCGGGAGGAGTGAACGATGGCAATGGCAATGGCAATGGCAATGACAATTTCAATGGCAATGAACAATGAACAGTGAACAATGAACAGTGAACAATGAACAGTGAACAGTGAACAGTGGCAATGACAATGACAATGGCAATGACAATATCAATGGCAATGAACAATGAACAGTGAACAATGAACAGTGAACAATGAACAATGAACAGTGAACAATGAACAGTGAACAATGAACAGTGAACAATGAACAGTGAACAATGAACAGTGAACAATGAACAGTGAACAATGAACAGTGAACAATGAACAGTGAACAATGAACAGTGAACAATGAACAGTGAACAATGAACAATGAACAGTGAACAGTGAACAGTGAACAGTGAACAATGAACAGTGAACAATGAACAGTGAACAATGAACAGTGAACAATGAACAGTGAACAATGAACAGTGAACAGTGAACAGTGAACAGTGAACAGTGAACAGTGAACAGTGAACAGTGAACAGTGAACAAGAAACAGTGAACAAGAAACAGTGAACAAGGAACAAAGAACAAAGAACAAGGAACAAATCAGGATCGTAGAGCACTGACGCTTTGCGGAAGGGATCTGCGAGCCGCCAACTGGGAGCAATTTGCAAATGAGCAATGAACAGTGAACAATTAGCAGTGGACAATCTGAAGACAAATTAGAAACGCCAAACTCATCTAAAACAGAAAAAAGATGCTACAGAATTACCTAAAAATCGCGACCAGAAGTTTGCTCCATCTGCGAGGATACACCTTGATTAATGTCGTGGGGCTTTCGGTGGGGCTTGCGGTCGCCCTTCTCATCTTGTTGTGGGCACAAGACGAGATCGCTAAGGATAAATTTCATGTCGACGGGGATCGCATTTATCGGCTGCTGGCCAATTTGCCGGATGGTGAGGCCGGCACCATGACCTGGCAGACCACCCCTTATCCGATGGTGTCGTACCTGCCGGACCGCTATCCGGAAATCGAAGATATCACGGGCTATGATCCCACGAACAAAAAGAGCTTTCAAATAGAAGATCGGGAGTTTTTGGTGGATGGTATTTATGCGTTGCCCAGTTTCTTTCGGATGATGACTTACCCGTTGATCGAAGGGGCTCCGCATCAGGTCCTTAATGAGCGAAAGGCCGTCGTGATCTCCGCAAACCTGGCCAGTCGCATCTACGGTCCTCACTGGCAGGGTCGGGTCATTGGAGAGACCTTGAAGATCGATGCGGCATCTGACTATGTTATACAGGGTGTATTTGAAGATGTGCCACCTAACTCATCGTTGCAGTTTGACTTTGTCCTAAATCTCGAAGAGGAGCATCTGCCCAATGATCAGGGCTACCCCTGGGGCAATTTTGACACCCGGGTCCTGGTCAAGCTACAGGAAGAAATCGACCCCGACGAATTTGCAGAGAAAATCGCCTCGGCCATCGCCGACAACAATGAATATTCAGAGGGTACTCGAGTAATTATGCAACCATGGGAGCGTACGTATCTCCGCGGACAGTTTGAGAATGGTCGGGAGGCCGGTGGACGCATCGAATATGTACGATTATTTGCACTTGCTGCGCTATTTCTGATTTTGATCGCCTGCATCAACTTCATGAATCTGACCACCGCTCGCGCAGCCAGAAGATCTAGAGAGGTAGGGGTGAGAAAGACCATCGGTGCCGGTAAGGGGGCGCTCATCACCCAGTTTTTGATCGAGACCAGCCTTATCACTGGAGTCAGTCTGGGTATAGCTGTCGTACTTGCGAAGCTTTCACAGCCGTTTTTTGGAGAGCTCTCTGGCAAAGACTTGATCCTTGATTTTTCCAGTAGCAGACTCTGGCTCCTACTGTTGGGCACGGGGTTATTTACCGCCCTGCTGGCTGGAAGCTATCCTGCCTTTTTTATGTCGTCCTTTCGCATCACGGACATTATGCGAGGGAAGCTTTCGAGCAATCTTGGCAATGTCGGCTTAAGAAAAGGACTGGTCGTGTTTCAGTTTGTCCTCTCCTTTATCCTAATCGTCAGTGCATGGATTGTACAAAATCAAGTCACCTTCATCCGCACCAAGCACTTGGGCCTGGACAAGGACAACGTCTTCTACTTCCGCACGCCGCCCAAAGCAAGGGAAAGTTTGGAAACGTTTAAGACGCAATTGCTGCAGGTACCCGGCATCAATGAATTGACCTTTTCAAGCAGCAATCCGTTGGACGTTGGTTCGCAGACGGGCGACCCCAAATGGCAAGGTATGGCACCGGATGACGGCATGCTATTCCGAGTGATGCTCACCGATGATAATTTCTTGACTGCTATGAACATCCCGCTTGCAGAGGGAAGAGATTTTTCCGCTTTGCTCTCCACGGATGCCGCCAAATTTCTTGTTAATGAAAGCGCTGTACGGGCCATGAAGATGGACGCACCACTTGGCAAAACGCTTGAATTCTGGGGTATCAAGGGATCCATTATCGGTGTGGTCGAGGACTTTCATATTCAGTCGCTCCACGAGGCCATCGGCCCCCTGATCATTGGCAACGCACCTGAGGAGACAGGCCTCACGCTGCTGCGTATTGACCACCACCGGACCGATCAAATCATTGCTGCCACTGAGCACATCTTCGATCAATTCTCTGAGGGCTACCCATTTCGATATGACTTCCTGGATGATCGGTATATGCAAATGTACCGCAGTGAGGAGCGGACGGGCGCCCTCTCCCGCTGGTTTGCTTTGGTGGCCATTTTTACATCTTTCTTGGGGTTGTTTGGCTTAATCGCTTACGATGCTGAGCAACGCAAGAAGGAAATCAGCATTCGAAAAGTGCTCGGTGCCTCCACCGCGGGGATCATCCGGCTACTATCCAGCGACTCGCTCAGACTGATCATGCTGGCCATAGTCATCGCCACGCCGATCACGTACTTCCTCACGCAGCGCTGGCTGGAAGATTTTGCCTATCGCATCCAGCCACAATGGTGGCTTTTCGCTCTGTCTGCAGGGGTTATTGTACTGGTCGCTCTCCTCACGGTCGGCTATCAAAGCCTTCGTGCCGCCAGTCAGAACCCGATCGACAACTTGAGGAATGATGGATAGACCTAGGGGCTAGGATGATGCGGCACATGAATAGACATTACCACTACACCACCAAATACAAAACATCATGTTTAAGAATTTCGTAAAGATTGCGATTAGAAATCTTGACAACCTTCGGGCTCATGCAGTGATCAGCATTGCTGGACTATCGATCGGACTGGCAGCTGCGCTGCTCATGCTGCTGTGGGTCCAGGACGAAGTAAGTGTCGACAAATTCCATCAGGATCGCGAGCGGGTCTATCGGGTACTAGCCAATCTTCCGAACGGTGAAGCAGGCATTTCAACTTGGGAGGGCACACCCTATCCCCTGATAGGACATTTGCAAGAGTCCTTCCCGGATCTCGAACAAGTGGTTGGATACCGGGGTGCCCCCAGAGAGGATTTCCAGTATGAAGACAGAGAATACAGTGCCAGAGGGATATATGCAACCTCAAATTTTATTAAGGTGCTTTCTTTTCCGCTTGTGGAAGGAGGCCAAGTTGGCCTTCCAACAGATGGTAATTCAGTAGCTATTTCAGAGTCTTTGGCTGCGGGACTTTTTGGCAGCAATTGGAAGGGGCAGGCAGTGGGTGAGTCCATTCAAATCGAGGGAGATCGCGAATACGTAGTTGCAGGAGTATTTGCCAATGTCCCATCGAAATCCTCCCTAGAATTTGACTACATCCTGAATCTCGATGCGCGATACCAAAGCCACTCCTCTACATGGGGCAGTTTTAATTTCAGCCTTCTACTTAAACTGCGCGAAGGCATCGAAGCACTGGAGCTGCAGGAAAGGATTGCGAATGTCGTCTCAGACCATAATGAACATACTAATGCAAGCTTGATCTTGCAGAGGTACGATCGCAAATACCTGCACGGACACTTTGAAAATGGCTATGAGGCCGGAGGTCGCATAGAATATGTTCGATTGTTTGGTATAGCTGCCCTATTCTTGATCTTGATCGCCTGCATCAACTACACCAACCTTACAACGGCGCTTGCTGCCAAAAGATCAAAAGAGGTCGGTGTGCGCAAATCGATTGGTGCAAGCAAGATGTCACTGGTCAGTCAGTTTATGACAGAGACGGCGATCTCCACGATGATCAGCTTGGTGGTTGCGCTTGTTTTCATCAAATTATGCTTGCCATATTTTCAGCATCTATCAGGAAAGGAGGAGATATGGAACGAGGGCAACCTTAGCTTCTGGGTTCTGCTAGGTTTGATCGGGATTGGCACTTCGCTTTTAGCAGGGTGCTATCCTTCCTTGGTCTTGTCATCGATGCGCCCAGCAGAGGTTATCAAGGGTCGGATCTCTACGAATTTTAGTCAGAGAAATTTCCTTAGAAGACTAATTGTCTTTCAGTTCATTTTGGCCTTCATTCTAATAGGCGGGACCTTGGTCGTAGGGAAACAAGTGAATTTCATCAAATCCAAACATCTGGGACTTGACAGAGCAAATGTCATCTCCACGAACATACCATCCAAGGCTTGGAAATCGCTTAGCACTTACAAGCACCGATTATCACAAGTTCCTGGCATCACCGAATTGACCCTGGCAAGCGACATCCCCATGTCTGTGGGCCACCATACGAGCGATCCCAAATGGGAAGGGAAGAATGCTTCTGATGCCAGCATATTTGGAATCCTGCATACCGATCACAATTTCCTAAAGACCATGAAGATTGAACTGCGTCAAGGCAGAGATTTTTCTGAAAAACTGTCTACCGACACGATGATGTATCTCATCAATGAGACGGCAGCCAGGCTAATGAAGTTTAGTGATCCCATAGGCAAGAAACTAGAATTCCCCGGTCGTAGCGGTCACATCGTAGGTGTTTTTGAGGACTTTCATACCCAATCGTTGCACGAAGAAATAGGACCTCTGATCGTGGTAAATAGCCTGGGACCAGCAAAGACAACTTTGCTTCGCATAGATCCCGGGCGTGCGCAGGAGGCTATAGCTGGGTGCCAAAATATCTTCGAGGAATTTTCTGAACTAGGCGATCGCTTTCGTTATAGCTTCTTAGATGAAAAACATATGCAAAAGTACGAGAGCGAACAGCGCACAGAGATCTTGTCTCGATGGTTTGCTTTGATTGCCATCATCACATCGCTGATAGGCCTCTACGGCATCATTGGCATCGATGCAGAACAACGTAAGAAAGAGATTAGCATTCGAAAAGTACTTGGAGCCAGTAACATCCGAATTATGAGGCTGCTGACAAGAGACTCTTTGCGCATTATCTCTCTGGCTGTTCTCATTGCGACACCGATTACCTACTATTTGATGCATTCCTGGCTACTAAATTTTGCTTATCACGTTGATCTGAAGCTTTGGCTGTTCCTGGTCACCGGTGGATCAATCGTCCTTATGGCACTTGCCACAGTCGGTTTTAAAAGCTTGATAGCGGCGAGCCAAAATCCGATTCAAAATCTACGAAATGATGGGTAGCACTTATTGCAGCGTTGCGCCTCATGAGGTGAAGTGCGCGAAGACAAGGATCTCAGAGCCGCGCATAGCAATGGCAATTTCAATGAGCAATGAACAGTGAACAGTGAACAGTGAACAGTGAACAGTGAACAGTGAACAGTGAACAGTGAACAGTGAACAGTGAACAGTGAACAGTGAACAGTGAACAGTGAACAGTGAACAGTGAACAGTGAACAGTGAACAGTGAACAGTGAACAGTGAACAGTGAACAGTGAACAGTGAACAGTGAACAGTGAACAGTGAACAGTGAACAGTGAACAGTGAACAGTGAACAGTGAACAGTGAACAGTGAACAGTGAACAGTGAACAGTGAACAGTGAACAGTGAACAGTGAACAGTGAACAGTGAACAGTGAACAGTGAACAGTGAACAGTGAACAGTGAACAGTGAACAGTGAACAGTGAACAGTGAACAGTGAACAGTGAACAGTGAACAGTGAACAGTCAACAGTGAACAGTGAACAGTGAACAGTGAACAGTGAACAGTGAACAGTGAACAGTGAACAGTGAACAGTGAACAATGAACAATGAACAATGAACAATGAACAATGAACAATGAACAATGAACAATGAACAATGAACAATGAACAATGAACAATGTCAATTTCGATGACAATAGCAAGGAGCAATGAAACACCCCAACAGCTAAACAATTCAACACCTCAACAATTCAACAGCTAAACACCTAGACAATCAAACAGCAATGATCAAAAGTTATCTCAAAATTGCCCTTCGTACGCTGCGCAAAAACCGGTTATTCACCGTGATTAATATTGTTGGATTGTCAGTAGGCATTGCTGCGGCACTTCTGATCTTCCGACTAGCGAACTACGAATTGAGTTTCAATAAGCAGTTTGCGGATTATGACTCTGTGGTCCGTGTAGTTGGCGTTGTAGAGAGCCCTGAGCGGGGGCGCGAATTCAATGTCTGTACTCCCCTACCCGCCATGGACGCCATCGAAGAGACCATCAGTCAATTCTCGCATACCAGCCGGGTGCGCGAAGTATGGGCCGCTGTCACCGTACCCAATCCAAGCGGAGGTGCACCCCTTAAGAAGTTTAACGTACCCAGAGGGCAGACCGCTTTTTTTGTGGAAAAGCATTTTCCGTCGATCTTTAGCTTTGACTGGCTGTCAGGGGATCCCACCAATGTCTTGGGTGAATTAGGTGAGATCGTATTGACCAAAACGCTGGCAGAAAAGTGTTTTGATCAGTGGGAGTTGGCCATGGATCAGACCATCCTGCTGGACAACCTCGTGCCTGTGATCGTCAAAGGGGTCATCGAAGACCCTCCGTCCAACTGCGATTTTAGTTTTCCTTATCTCGTGTCTTTCGAGACGGTGAAGGCAAATGCGGACCTGTTCTTTTATGGGGGCGGTTGGGGTAGCTGCAGTTCCAATAATCAGATGTATGCTAGGCTTAGCCAGCCAGGCCTCTTTGAGGCTGCTGATTTAGCCGTCCGGGAAATCGGCAAGGAGGAATATGCGGACCGAAATCGAAACTCGGTGCGCCATCATGTACTTCAGCCCCTGTCAGACCTGCATCACAGTGAGGATTATTACAATTCTGGCAGCCACCGGACCAGCAAGTCCCGGCTTCGGGTACTTTCTGCTATTGGCATTCTGATCTTAATCATGGCGTGCTTCAATTTCATCAACTTAACCACCGCGCAATCCACGCTGCGAGCGAAGGAAGTGGGGGTGAGAAAGACACTCGGCAGCAGTAGAAATCAATTGACCTTGCAGTTCCTATCAGAAACCATTCTCATTGTAGGGGCCGCCATATTCTTGTCCGCCGTCTTAGCCACGGCCGTTGCTCCCTTGCTCAAGCATGTGTCGGATGTGCCGGACAGTTTGCCCTTTCTGTCTGACCCCAGGGTATTGACGTTTCTACTCGCCACGGGGATCATCGTTACTATATTGGCAGGACTGTATCCAGCCGTCCTACTATCTGGCTTTAAGCCCGTGAACGCCCTCAAGAGTCAGCCCAGCCAGGCAAGCATGTCCGGTGGGGGTTTGAGAAAATCGCTTGTGGTGCTGCAATTTGCAATTGCGCAAGGCCTAATCATCGCTGCACTAGTCAATATTCTTCAATTGGACTATATCCGTAATCGCGATTTGGGTTTTGACCAGTCTCTCGTGTATACCTTTGGCTTCAACTCCGACAGTCTTTCGATTGCTCGCCAAGCAGCACTTAAAAATAATCTCAAGCAGATCCCCCAGGTCAAGTCGGTTAGTCTGAGCAGCGACCAGCCCTTTTCCGGCAATACCTGGGCCACAAATTTTAACTACGCTACTCGTCCAGACGATGAGCCCTATGCCATCACTCAAAAATTCTGCGACCACGATTACATGGAAACGTACAGTCTCGAATTGCTGGCTGGCAGATTTCTCCATCCCTCGGACACTGTGCGGGAGGCAGTGGTCAATGAAACGCTGATGGAGAAATTGGCAATCGTCGATCCCAACGAAATGGTGGGGCAGAATCTGACGCTGGGTCAATCATTAGAGGTGCGCATCGTCGGCGTGCTAAAGGACTTCCATGCCCACTCACTGCACGAGGAAAAAAAACCACTCATGATGACCACCTATAAAGACTACTATTGGGAAGCAGGTGTCAAAATTACGTCAGGCAACCTGGCCACGACGACGGGCGCCATAGAAAAAGTATTTGATGAGGTCTTTCCCGAGCAAGTGTTCAGTGGCAGATTTCTGGACGAGAATATTGCCCAGTTTTATGAGGATGACCGCCGACTGTCTGCGACCACCAAGGGCTTTGGCTTCTTAGCCATTCTGATCTCCTGCCTTGGCTTGTTTGGTCTGGCGGCACATGCTGCAGCACAGCGAGTCAAAGAAATCGGAATCAGAAAAGTCCTCGGGGCCTCCGTAGCCCACATCCTCGGTTTGCTATCCCGAGACTTTCTCAAGCTGATTGTCATCGCCCTGGTCATCGCCTCGCCCCTGGCCGCATATTTTATGAGTGATTGGTTGGATAATTTCGTCTATCGGATTGAATTGCCCTGGTGGGTATTTCTGGCCACAGGTTTCACCGCCCTTGCCATTGCGTTGGGCACGGTAAGCTACCAAAGCTTACGGGCTGCTTTTGCCAGTCCGATTGAATCGCTCCGTGATGAATAGTTTTTGCTACCACTGCTAAATCGATAAATATGCTGTTGATTTACCTGAAAATGGCCATTCGAAATCTGATCAAGGATCGGATGTACTCGCTTATAAATTTGGGAGGGCTCACCATCGGAATTGCCGTCTGCGTGCTACTCGCGCTCTTTATCGGCAATGACTTGAGTTATGATAGCTACCATCCGGGGATCGAAAAGATTCACCGTCTGGGACTAACAGCCTCCTATGACGGCACGACTAACAAATGGGGAAGCGTGCCCAACATTGCCGGCCCCCACTTTCGCGAAGAAATTGCCGCTGTCGAAGAGCAGGCACGCGTACTGAAACACAATTTTGGCCGTACGGCCTTCCTAACCTATGACGGCAATCATCTCATTGAGGAGAAACTCTTCTGGACAGATTCCTCGCTGTTTGACATTCTTGACATTCCCCTGGTGCTGGGTGGAGATGGGCTGCCCCTCACAGAACCCAATCAAGTAGTCTTGAGCGAATCGTCGGCCAAACGGATTTTTGGGAGCACCGACCCGCTAGGTGAGGTCATCCGCGTCGACAACAGTCTGGACCTCAATGTGGTCGGTGTATTTGAGGACTTTCCAGGAAACTCCTCGCTCCAGGCCAACATGTTTGCCACCATTCAGACGCTCGGTTGGGCTTCAAAGAGATTGTATTGGGGCAACGCGAGCTTTGAAACGTATCTCCGTCTGACAGACCCCTCGCAAATGCAGGAAGTGGAGAAGCAGATGGCGCTCGTTTTGGACAAAGCCGTTTCAAAAGAAGATCAATGGTTTTCTTTCTGGTTGCAACCCTATGCCCAGGCACACCTTTACTCCGAGGGCATATCAAATACATATCTCGAAAACGTGCGCGACATCAAGCAAGTCAAATTGTTAGCTGGCTTAGCACTCATTATTCTTTTTTTGGCATGCTTCAACTATATCAATATGTCAACCGCCCGGGCTAGGCGGCGGGCTAAGGAAGTCGGGATCAATAAGACCTTAGGTGCCGGGACTGCTATTATGGCCAGGAGATTCTTGATCGAGACAGGCGCACTCGTCCTGGCAGCCATGGGTCTGGGGCTCATCCTCGCTCTCCTTGCCACTCCGCTGCTCGCCAACATCTCAGGACAACCCCTGGACTTTGGTCTGGTGACGACCGGTGGAGGGCCGCTGTGGCTGATCGCACTCTGGATTGGCATCACATTCATCGCTGGACTCTATCCTGCGTTCATTTTATCCCGAGCCAGACCTCAAGAAATCCTGATGCCGTCCCACTATCAGATGCAGCAGGGGAGTTTCTTTCGCAAAGTGCTGGTGGTCGGTCAGTTTACGGTGTGCCTGGCTCTAATCGCCGTCATCATGCTGTTCCACCGACAGATGAACTTCATCAGTGAAAAGAAGTTGGGATATCAACCTGACCAGGTGATCGCCATCTCTACGGCCGCCGCCGAACGCGGCGAATCCATCCAGTCCTTGATGAATGCGTTGACGGCGGAGCCCGATATCCAGGCGGTCTGCCGCAGTAGCTCGTATCCAGGACTGGGTACGGCCGGCTACGCCATGTCTCGTCCCGGCGAACCCGACAAAAGTATTCATGTCGCCTCCACGCGTGCTACCGAAGGCATTGAAGATCTGCTGGATCTCAAATTAATTGCCGGCAGACCGCTCCCTGCTAAACGTGCAGATGATACGACGGTGCAAATCATCGTCAATGAGACCGCGATCGAATTTCTTGGCTGGTCGCCCGAGGAAGCATTGGGCAAGGAGCCCCCCGACCTCTACCAATATCCTACTAGTATCGTCGGTGTTGTGGAAGATTTCCATTTTCAAAGTCTGCACCAGCCAATCACTCCCTATGTGATCAACAACGGGAATGAACTTGGCTGGAGGCGCTTTCTGCTCGTCAAGTTGTCGTCAAGCCAACTCACGCGGTCGTTGCAAAAGCTGGAGGACATCTTCAGGCAGCACATACCTAATTCGGCATTCAAATACAACTTCCTGGATGAGCAGGTGGCCTCGCTATACGGCAGTGAACGAAGACTGTTGAGCGTCGTACTAGTATTTACGATCCTGGCGATCTTTATTTCCTTCCTCGGATTATTTGGGCTCGCCACTTTCAATGCCGAGAAGCGAGTGAAGGAAATTGGGGTGCGCAAAGTCCTTGGTGCCGCTACACCCGGCATCGTCTGGCTCCTATCCAAAGATATTTTCAAGCTGGCACTCATCGCGGTGCTGATAGGAGTACCCTTGGCTTGGTTTTTTGCCGATCGTTGGCTGCAAGAATTCTCCTACCGCATCGAGCCCGACATCGGCACTCTCACGGTCGCCACAGTGGTATCGCTATTGATCGGGCTCGTTAGTGTTGGCATCCAGGCTTTGAGGGCGTCTTGGGCAAATCCCATCGATAGCCTTCGCAACGAATAATCGAGAAATTATTAAACTATGATTGCAAGCTACATCAAACAAAGCATCCGGAGTCTGCGGCGGCATCCTCGCTACACGATCATTAATGTGACGGGATTCAGCGTCAGTCTAAGCGCAGCCCTGATCATCTTACTCTGGTGTCAGGACGAACGCGGCATGGATCGATTTCATGACCATGGCAATCACATCAAGCAATTGCACATGGCGTATCCCGAAGAGGGAGCGTTGGATGTAAATAAATATGTGGCCTACCCACTGCTGACTGCCATTGAGGAGGAGGTTCCAGAGGTAGAGGCGGTTCTGCCCTTGAGTTTTTCTTTTGAGCAGACCATCTCCCACGGCAAGGTACAGCACAAAGAACTGGGAGTCTACGGCAGCGGCAGCTTGTTTTCTATGTTTAGTTTTCCCGTGGTCTCCGGCCTGCCCGATCAGCTAGATGCGAAGACCAATTCTATTGCGATATCTGCATCGCTGGCAGAGCGGCTCTTCGGAAGGGACGGAGCTCAACAGGCAATAGGACAGACGATTATGCTCAACGCCAAAGAGGCATTTTCCGTCGATCTAGTGTTCGAAGATCTGCCACACAACTCTTCTCTTCAGTTCGATTTTGTGCTCAATAACCAGTTTAGGATCAGTCGCCAGGGGTGGCTGCTCGACTGGGGTAACAAAGGCACCATTGGCATGCTTTTGCTCCGCCAGGATGCCAACCCTATGGAAGCTCTTGCCAAGGTAAATGATCTCTACAGAGCCAGTAGCGTTTTTGAGGAAGGCGAGGCGGTCATCTGGCAAGATTTTGCCGATGCTTATCTCTTCAGCCAGTTTGACGAGCGGGCACAAGCGACCAGTGGCCGGATCGAGTATGTCCGGATTTTTACCTGGGCCGCGCTGCTCCTCATTCTGATGGCTTGCATCAATTTTATCAATTTGGCGACTGCCAGGGCCTCTCTGCGCTCCAAGGAGGTGGGCGTACGCAAGACCATTGGAGCCAGCAAGAAGGCGTTGGTGACTCAATTCTTAAGTGAGTCTTCGGTCCTGGTACTTTTCTCTGTCGTAGTCGCCGTGCTCATTACGGAATTATTGCTGCCCACCGCCTCCTTACTCACCGGCAAGCAGTTGTCGATCGACTACCTTGCTCCTACTTTTTGGCAATTGGTCGGGGCACTTATCGTGGGTACCTCACTCCTGGCCGGCATCTATCCCTCCCTAGTTATGTCTTCGTTCAAGACGGCCCATGTGCTCCGTGGACGGCTGGCAGAAAGAATCCGGGGTGGACTGCTGCGAAAGGGGCTAGTGAGTATTCAATTCTTGGCAGCCCTATTGCTGGTCGTTGGCGCATTGATCATGCACGAGCAAGTACAATACATCTTGCAAAAGAACCTAGGACTGGACCGTCAAGATCTACTTGTCATCGACAAATATGACAATCCGGTGGGTGCGCATTATACTGTCATTCGCGATGCGTTGGAGCGCCTACCGGCTATCAAGCACGTCACCGCCAGCAGCGAAGTCCCCACGGATGTGAATGCCTCCACGGGTGGCGTATCGTGGCCCGGAAAAACCCCGGACCAGGACTATATCCAGTTTGATATGCTTTGGATAGAATCGGATTTTCTCGAGTCCTTTGATATACCCCTGGTCGCGGGCCGCTTCTATCATCCCTCACAAACGGAGGACACCGCTCGCATTGTACTCAACCAAAAAGCCATCGATGTCATGAATCTCACGGATCCTGTCGGAAAGACGATCAGCTGGTGGGGCTCACCTCGTGAGGTGATCGGCGTGGTCCAAGATTTTCATACTCGATCTCTTTATCGACCGATCGAGCCTCTGGGCCTCATCCTGGATCAGAGCAGCACCTCCCACATGCTGGTCCGTGGCCAGCAGGGTGGTACTGCGGAGACCATCGCAGCCTTAAATGCTG
The DNA here is from genome assembly GCA_965223165.1 of Saprospiraceae bacterium. Classification (GTDB taxonomy): domain Bacteria; phylum Bacteroidota; class Bacteroidia; order Chitinophagales; family Saprospiraceae; genus JABDMH01. The sequence continues at coordinate 196,297 of CBDCVQ010000009.1, forward strand.
TGTTCCAACGTGTCATCCCGGATTTTCAACTCGATTACGAATTTGCAGACGAGAGTTTCGCCCAGACCTATCAGGGTGAGATGCTCACCGCCTCTTTGGCCAAGTACTTTGGCATCATCTCCCTGATTATTTCGGGTCTCGGCCTCTTTGGTTTGTCATCGTTTTTTGCCTCTAGAAGGCGAAAGGAGATTGGTATTAGAAAACTGCTGGGCGCCTCTGTGATTGGCATTACCCGGATGCTTTCCAAAGATATGCTGGGTCTCGTGGCATTGGGCCTGGGTGTTGGGCTACCCATCTCACTCCTCCTACTCAATCGGTGGTTAGCTAAATTCCATTTTCACGTGGATTTGGCCTGGTGGATGTTTGTGGCACCCGTAGGTATTGCGGGACTCACGGCCATGCTCGCCGTTGGCATACAATGCTGGCGGGCTGCACGCCTTCATCCCATCGAATCAATAAACGCAGATTAAGCTTTCTCACCATACAAAGAAATTTCACAACTTATGATCTTTAACTATCTCAAAATAGCGCTCCGAAATCTGGGGAAGAACAGAGTATTCTCCGGTATTAATTTGCTTGGATTGGGCATTGGCACGGCCGTGTGCATGTTGATTATGCTCTTTGTCATGCACGAGCGATCGTTCGACAATTTTCACGAGAAATCGGACCACACCTATCGGGTCTGGGTCAAAGAGTATTTTAAGGGGGATATTTTCTTTAACACGGTCACACCCTTCATCATTGGATCTGATCTTCGCGACCATATTCCCGAGATTGACGAAGTGACTCGCTATTTTACTATAACGAGCTTGGTGAGAAATGGAGATTTTACGGAGCAAGAAAGCGTTCATCTGGCCGAGCCATCCTTCCTCTCCACCTTCGATTTCGAGCTGATTCAAGGTGAGGAGGCGCAAGTCTTAGCTTCTCCTCATCAAGTGGTGATCACCGAGGAAATAAGCAAAAAGTATTTTGGCGATAAGCCAGCGCATGGTAAGCGCCTGACGCTCCAAGTTGCTGGCGAATGGACGGAATACACAGTGTCCGGCATTATCGAAGAAGCTCCGTCAAATTCGAGCATCCAATACGGGATGATCATTCCCTTTGAAAATGCAAAGCGATTTATTTCACCTCGGGGATTCGAAACGTGGACCATCGTGTTGCCGGAGACCTATGTCGTCGTGGATCCCACCGTAGATATGGCCGCGCTCCAGGAAAAGGTGCAGACCTTTGTGGATGGGCGGGTGACTAAGATCTACGAGCCCGGAGAATATGAGGTAGGATTTCAGCCCCTGGAGGATATTCATCTCGATGCTAGTTTTCCAAGGGGTATCGTGCCCATCAGTGATCGCATGTATCCCAACATCCTATCCTGGATTGCCCTTCTCATCATTTTGCTTGCTTGCATCAACTTCACCAGCTTGGCGGTAGGTCGCTCGGTGGAGCGCTTTAAGGAGATTGGCGTCCGAAAGGTCTCCGGAGCCACCCGACGACAGCTCATGGGGCAGTTTTGGATGGAGGCGATCCTCACCTCCCTCCTGGCCATCATTGTCGGACTAATCTTGACCTGGGCAGCTCTACCCACCTTTAACCTATTGACCGGAAAAAGCCTCCAGCTCGCCCTTACGCCGTCGAATCTACTGCTGTTTGGTGGCTTGGGACTGGGTACGGGGTTGCTCGCGGGGATGTATCCTTCGTTGGTGCTATCTAATTTTTCTCCCATTGGGGCGTTGAAGGGACAGATAGCTCGGGGGGCAGCGTCAGGCAAGCACGTGGTGTTGCGATGGCTCGTGGGATTTCAATATCTACTATCGACGATTCTGATCATCTGCACCCTAGTGATGCAAGGACAAATGAAGTACCTGCAAAACAAAAACCTCGGCTACAACAAGGAGCAGATCGTCGTGATCCCATACGATGGTTCGGGTCAAGGTCTCCAAGATGCCTGGACGGAGGGAACCGCTGTGTACAATCGACTGAAATCCTCGTTGATTGGCAGCGATCAATTTAAAGATATCACGATCTCTTCACAGACCTTCGGCCGCCTAGGATGGCTTCGCGTTGGCTTTACGGATGAAAACACCGATCAATTTCGCCGGTTTGCAGCGCAGCAAATCGATCCAAATTATTTGTCGATGATGGACATCCAGCTCAAGGAGGGAAGAGATTTCCATGAAGACCCCAGCTCCGACCTCCAGGCCGCTATCGTTAATCAAGCCATGGCGGATGCCTGGCAGATGGAGGAGCCGATTGGTCAACTATTGCCGGGTCCTTTCAGGGACTATCAAATCGTGGGTGTCACGGAAGATTTCAATTTTACCTCGCTGCACAATCCAGTGGAGCCATTAGTTATGGTTAAAGATCTGCTGCCCCTGTATCGTGCGGCGCCCGACCGCACATCGAGAGACAGTCCGATTCCTAAAATCTCTATCAAAGTCGGCAGCGAAGATTTGGCTCAGACGATGTCGCTTTTGGCGGACTCCTGGAAAGAGGTGGCTCCCGAAAAACCCCTTAACTATGCCTTTATGGATGAAAGCCTCGCACTGCAATATGAGGCGGAGTCCCGCCTTCACCACATCCTCAACCTCTCCACTTTCCTGGCCATACTGGTGGCATGTCTGGGCTTGTTTGGGATCGGCATTTTGACGATTGCCCAACGCAGGAAAGAAATTGGCGTACGCAAGGTGCTGGGAGCATCTGTTTCCAATATCGTTTGGATGCTAAACAGGCGGTTTTCTCTGCTGGCATTGACCGCCGCACTGCTGGCCGTGCCCATCGCCTGGTGGATTATGTCACAGTGGCTGCAGGACTTTGCCTTTAGCATCAAGATGTCTCCGCTCACCTTTATTCTTTCCATCGTGTTGGCCATCATGCTTGCATGGCTTTCCGTGGGATTTCAATCACTGGGTGCCGCGCGGGCCAATCCGGTCAACAGCATTCGAGACGAATAAGAAAGTATTAACCCTAGCAGTACCAAGCATAAAAACGGTCCGTCATGCTACGCAATTATGTGAAAATAGCCCTGAGAAACCTCCACAAAAACAGGCTTAATGCCGGTTTAAACATCCTGGGCCTCGCCATCGGAATTGCCGTGGCCCTGCTAATCTGGGTATTTGTCAAAAGTGAGAAGAGCTACGACCAGTGGCTACCGGAGAAAGAACGAATCCATCGAGTGTATCGTACTTGGGAGGACCAGCGGGTGGTATGGACTCCGGCTCCTTTGGCTGCTACGCTGGCTGACGATCTTCCGGAGGTCGAGGTGGGAGCGGCGCTTGGCGAATATCACGGACGGACCCTCTTTCAATCCGGCCAGCAGAAATTGTACGTGGACGATATTGCCATGATCGACACGACCTTTTTTCAAATATTCGAATTTCCTTTCTTGCACGGGTCTCGACTCACGGCAATGGATAAGGCCGACGCCCTGGTGCTGACCAAGTCCACGGCGAAGCGCTTTTTTGGAGATGCGAATCCAGTGGGTGAAGTGATCCGAGTGAATGACGAGTCAGACTACGAGGTCACTGGAGTCATTGACGACCTCCCGGGCCCGAGTCACCTGCACTATCGGGCCTACCTGCCCTTCAGCTGGACCAGCACCGCGTGGACCAGCAACAATCGTGCAACCTATGTTAAGCTGTCTCCACAGAATGATGCGGTCGTACTGGCCCCCAAGATGACCGATTTCGTCAATAAATTCCTAATCCGAGAATTTCAGGACGAAGGTGTTCAGGACTATGAGGATATGATCTTTGATTGGGGCCTTCAAAGCGTGACCGACATTCACCTTGATACGAAGCTGTATTCTTGGATCGGCAAAGGAGGAGGAGATCGGCGCATGCTCCGAATCTTTATTACCATCGCCCTAATCATTCTACTGGTGGCCGGCATCAATTACGTCAACCTCAGTACTGCGCTCGCTACCCAACGAGCCAAGGAGGTAGGTGTACGCAAGACCACCGGAGCGAGCCGCACTCAGCTGATCACCCAGTTTCTCAGCGAAACCGTGGTGCAAAGCTTGTTGGCTGTGCTGCTGGCGTTGGCACTGGCCCAGGCACTACTGCCCTACTTCAATGAAATCATCGATAGAGAATTATTCTTGCTCGGACCGCAGATGCATCGCGTATTAGTGCCCTTGGCAGCGATAGGTATCACAGTGGGTCTGGTGGCGGGGCTGTATCCGGCGATTATCTTGTCCGGGTTCCGGCCAACGCGAGTGCTCAAAGGAAGCTTTATCGATATGTCGCAGGGCAGTCTCTTCCGAAAAGTGTTGGTCGTATCCCAGTTTACCTTATCCATCGGTCTCATTGTCGTCATGCTCTTTATCTACAAGCAGGTGCAGTTTATGAATGAGTCGGACCTGGGATTTCAGGCAGATCAGGTGCTCGTGGTACCTTTAAATCTGCCCTCATCGCACCGCAAGCTGTCAGCGATCAAAGGCTCGTTTGAAAATCTGGCGGGGGTCCATAGCCTCACAACGTCCTCACGGGTACCGGGACAACATGCACCCGATTGGGGCATGACCGTACAGGGAGATGAAGAAACGTTCTTTCCGCACGTCATTTTTACCGACGAGGATTATCTAGAAACGCTCGACCTGGAGCTGTTGGAGGGGCGTTATCTATCGTCAGCCTTCGCTCGGGATACGGTCGACAATTATGTCGTCAACGAAGCCTTTCTCCAGACAGCAAATCTCACTCCTCCCGCCGTAGGAACCAAGGTCAAATTCTCCAGCGCGGATGAGTACGGTCAGATCGTGGGCGTGATCAAGGATTATCACTTTCGTCCCCTCAATACATCGATTAAGCCGCTGGTCTTGAGCAGCAGGCACTTTCGCTGGTATGCCAGTTTCAGAATTGGCACGGATGACATTGCCGGCACGATCGCGGACATCGAGAGCCTATGGTCTCAGGTCGAACCCGAACATCCCATGCGGCATTCGTTCCTTGATGAGGACTTTGCCAAGCTCTATGCCGAGCAGGAGCGATTTGGCAAAAGTATATTATACGCTACCATACTCACCATTATCGTGGCGCTCCTGGGGCTATTCGGTTTGGTCACTTTCTCTGCCCGCAAACGAGCAAAGGAAATTGGTATCCGCAAAATACTGGGGGCCAGTGTGGCAGGTATTGTAGGCATGCTGAGCAAAGAATACCTATCGCTGATCGTCATTGCCATCGTGGTCGCCACTCCCATATCGGCCTATTTGATGTCGCAATGGCTGCAGGATTTTGCGTATCGCATAGATATGGAATGGTGGATATTTGGCGTGGCAGGGATTGCCACCATTTTAATCGCCTTTTTCACCACCAGCTTGCAAAGTATAAAGGCCGCCATGGCCAATCCGGCAGAGAGTCTAAGAGATGAGTAGCTAAACTTTACCTTTCATCACGATCTAAACCACCCTAATCATGATTAGAACTTATTTCAAAGTAGCGTTACGCAACATCAGTCAAAACAAATTGTATACGGGCATCAATGTGCTCGGGCTATCGATTGGCGTTGCCGTGGTCATACTTGTCACCCTCTTCGTACAGCAGGAGAATAGCTATGAAGCCTGGATACCGAACGTAGAGGACATCTACAGAGTATACACAGACGGATCGGGCTCTCGCGGAGTCTCTACCCCGTGCCCGCTGGCGGAAGCATTGAGGCGCGATCTCCCGGAGGTGACCAGCGCTGCAGCGCTGCACGAATACCGTGATAAAACTTTGTTTCAATATGATCAGCAAAAGCTGTATGCGAGCAAAATTGCTATGGTAGACTCCTCCTTTTTTAAGGTATTCGACTTTCCCTTCTTATATGGCAATCGGCTCAATGCCCTCAGAGAACCCAATTCCCTTGTTTTATCTAAGAGTTTAGCTCAGAAGTTTTTTGGAAGTGAAGATCCGATTGGGCAGACTATTCGGTTTAATGGCGAAGCTGACCATCAGGTGAGTGGGGTTATCGATGATCTGCCGGGTAATACGCACCTGGATCATGATGCCTTTCTGCTCTTCGATTGGTTTATCCCCGACTGGCGAAGTGGCAATGTTGCCACGTACGTGAAATTATCTGCCGGCCAAAAGGTAAGTGAATTTGCTCCCAAAATGTCCCGCCACATTAGAAAATTTGTGATCAGAGAATTTGAAGAAGAGGGCATAACAGACAATTATGCAGACATGATCTCTGATTGGGGTTTACAAAACCTGAGAAATATCCATCTGGACAGCCGGGAATACAGCTGGATCAGTCCCGGTCTGGGCGATCGGCGATTGGTCAGGATTCTGATCGCGGTAGCATTGATTATTCTGTTTATTGCAAGCATCAATTATGTCAACCTGACCACAGCCCTTGCCACACAACGCGCGAAGGAAGTCGGGGTCCGAAAGGTGTCCGGAGCCGGCAAAATGCAGCTGGTCGGCCAGTTCCTGAGTGAAAGTGTCGTGCAGAGCCTGGTGGCCGTCGCTGTTGCACTGGCCATGGCTCAGGCGGTGCTCCCCTATTTTAATATCATAAGGGTAGCTCCGGAAACCTATAGAAAAAATCGTAATTTGTTGTAAACAAATCGAGGCAAGATGGCATCTACGCTATATGATGAGGAATTTCGGTTAATGGAACTGTCAAAGATGGGAGACCCGTTGGAGAAATTGAGTAAGCACATAGATTTTGAGGATTACCGGGATTTGGTTGAGCGAGTCTTTAAGAAGGCAGATCCAAGTAAGGGAGGTCGACCTTCGTTTGACAAGATAATGATGTTGAAGGGCTTGATTTTGCGATCAACGTATGGTCTTTCCTTTGAGAAGCTGGAGTATCATATTAAGGGGTACCTCCGGAAACCTTATGAAATTTCTTAATTTGTAGTGAGCAAAGAATGCGAGATGAAATCTACATTATTTGATGAGGAATTTCGGTTGGAAGAGCTTTCAAAAATGGGAGATCCATTGGAGAAGTTGGCTAAGTACAGTGATTTTGAGAGCTATAGAGAGCTGGTTGAGAGCGTATTTAGGAAGAAGGACCCTAAGAAGGGAGGCAGGCCGTCATTTGACAAGATAATGATGCTAAAGGCATTGATTCTGCGATCAATGTATGATCTGTCTTTTGAGAAGCTGGAGTTTCACATCAAAGACAGGCTTAGTTTTCAGCGGTTTTTGGGCATTAGCCTTGGAGATAAAGTTCCAGATGCAAATACGTTTTGGGATTTCAACGAGGCGGTGGTGCAGGCAGGGGTGATCGATCAGATATTTATCAGGCTTAGAGATGAACTCGGGAAACAGGGATTGATAATGAATAACGGATCGATAGTGGATGCCAGCATAGTAGATGCACCCAAACAGCGTAATAGTCGAGATGAGAATGCTCGGATCAAGGCTGGCAAGAAACCGGAAGAGTGGTCGGAGAATAAGTCACGTCAAAAGGACACCGATGCAAGCTGGACTAACAAGGACAAGCAGAGTCGCTTTGGGTACAAGAATCATATCAAGGTGGACAAGGGCAGTAAACTGATCACGAACTTCGAAGTAAGCACGGCGAGCGTGCACGACTCTCAGATGTTGGATCATCTGCTTGAGGACAGTGACAGCGGCCATGAGTTATATGCTGACTCTGCCTATCGCAGTAAAAAGACAGAAGAGGAGCTAAAACGTAGAAAGATAACGAGCAGAGTTCATCTCAAGGGATATCGTAATAAACCGCTGGCCGAAAAGGACAAAGACATCAATACAAGGAAATCAAAGATACGTGCCCGTGTAGAACACGTATTTGGCGATATGCATCAGCAAATGGGGCGGGTGATGGTCCAACAAATAGGAATGATTCGAAATACCGCAGCAATCACGATGATGAACATCTGCTATAACCTGCGTAGAAGAGTATATCTACAATCGATGTCGGGATAGAAAGGTTGAAAACAGATGAAAAATCAGCAAAAAAAGGAATATTCTACAGCTAGAATCAAAAAAATATGCGATCTGCCTTGCCCTCATTCATCAATCACATGGCAATGCCTCTAGGCAGGCCTTGCTAAGTTTCCCGAAATATAGGCTTTACTCATTTTTTTTAGCATAAGACAGGTTGTCGGAGGTTCCCTAAGGATAGATTGAGCTTTCAACGATTTTTGGGACTTAGTTTGGGGGACAGGGTACCAGATGCGAATACATTTTGGGATTTTAACGAATCGTTAGCTCGAGGAGGGATAATCGATGAGCTATTCGTTTTATTGACATCTCAGCTTAGGGATCAGGGATTGATTGTGAATAATGGATCAATAGTGGATGCCAGTATCGTAGATGCGCCGGTACAGCGAAATAGCCGCAAAGAGAATGATGAGATCAAAAAGGGTAAAAAGCCAACAGATTGGTCAATGAACAAGTCACGTCAAAAAGATACGGATGCAGATTGGACCAAGAAGAATAAGCAAAGTCGATATGGTTATAAGAACCACATAAAGGTGGACAAAGGCAGTAAGTTGATTACTAATTTTGAGGTTACGCCGGCGAGCGTCCATGATTCTCAGGTGCTGGAGGATCTATTGGAACAAACAGATAGTCACCATGAGCTATATGGGGATTCTGCCTATAGGAGCAAAGAAATAGAAGATGATTTAAAACGAAGGGATGTAGTAAGTAGAATACACCGAAAGGGCTGCCGAAATAAACCACTCAACGAGAATGAAAAAGCAGTAAATACGAGGAAGTCAAAAGTACGATCGAGAGTAGAACACGTCTTCGGGGACATACATCAGCAGCTGGGTCGTGTAATAGTTAGTCAGGTCGGGATAGTTCGAAATACGGCTGCCATTACCTTGATGAATATTTGCTACAACATGCGCAGAGCAACATATCTGAAGGCTATGGCTCACTAGAAAATCAGGTCCTGAAGGGCTCAAACAAGCAAAATACGACCAAATCCGACCGATAGTCGGATGAAAAATCCTAGAATTTGAATGATATCTACACCCGCTCATGTTGATCATGTGCGGATATTTATCCTGAACTCGGAAATATGTCATCGGAAGCGATCTTTATCTCCAAAAAGTAGGTTATTGGAGGTTCCCATATTTGATCGGGAGTTAGAATTGTTCGGAGATGGATTGTGGCTCCTTCTGGCCGGACTACTTATACTCGGTATTCTGGTCGGGGTGGTCGCAGGACTATATCCAGCATTTGTGCTGTCGGGTTTCAACACCTCAGAAGCACTAAAACAAAAAGTACCCTTCTTTGCCAGGAAGGCGCTCTTCAGAAGGGCTCTGGTTATTGTCCAATTTAGCGCTTCGACCGGTCTGATCATCGTGATCCTTTCCATGCACAGGCAGGTGAAATTTATGACCGAAGCAGATCTTGGCTTTGAACCCAGTCAGGTGATCGTAGTTCCACTCAACTTGGAGGACTCACACGAAAAAATTGATGGGATCAGATCATCATTTACCAGCATTCCAGGCGTGCACAGTGTCACCACCTCTTCCCAAGTGCCGGGCGAGGGACTGAGTAGGTGGTCGATGAATATTGAGGGCGATCCCACCAATTTTCTTCCTTGCCTCCTATTTGCAGACGAGCACTTTGCGGAAACGATGGACATCGAGATGGTTGAAGGCCGATTTCTTTCTTCGGATTTTCCCAGAGATGCAGTGGACAATTATGTCGTCAATGAGGCTTTCCTCCGTGAAGCGAATATCAAAGGTAGTCCGATTGGCAAGGGAGCCAAGTTCACATGGCACCGAGAATATGGTCAGATTATTGGCGTCATGAAGGACTTTCACTATCAGGCGCTGCATACCAAGATCCGGCCTCTGGCGATCAGTGGAAGACAAAACAGAGAATATGCAAGTTTCAAGATATCTACCCAGGAAATCAGGCCAACGACTGAGCAGATAGAAGAGGTGTGGGCAGAGGTAGAGCCAGCGCATCCCATGCGATTTACCTTCCTGGATGATGATTTTGCCCGCCAATATACCGAGCATGAGCGTTTGGCTATGGGTATGACGTATGCATCCGTCATTACAATCATTATAGCATTAATGGGATTGTTCGGTTTGGTTACCTATTCGGCAAAAAGGAGAGCGAAAGAAATCGGCATACGCAAGATTTTGGGCGCCAGCATTGCCGGTATCGTCGGCATGCTCAGCAAAGAATACCTATCGCTTATCCTGGTTGCGCTGGTTATAGCTACTCCGATCTCTGCCTACTTGATGTACAATTGGCTGGCCGATTTTGCCTATCGGATCGACCTGGAGTGGTGGATTTTTGCCGCTGCCGGCCTGGCGACGATATTTATTGCCTTCTGTACCACAAGCCTGCAGAGTGTCAAGGCTGCTATGGCTAATCCTGTGGAGAGTTTGAGAGATGAATAAAATTATCCACCACCATGCCAATTAATTTTACAGCCATATGTGGAATAGCTATTTAAAAATTGCCCTTCGCTCTTTTCTCCGCCACCGAGGTCATAGCTTGATCAATATCTCAGGTCTGACTTTGGGTTTTGCGATATGCACGCTCATATCCTTATGGATCTATGACGAGATGCGCTTTGATCGCTTTCACCACAATTCTGACAATATCTACCGGGCTACATGGCAGGCTCGATTTGGAGACAATGAATGGCACGTAGCCCTCGCTCCAGTACCCCTAGCGGAAACGTTAGAGGAATTTCCCGAAGTGGAGCAAACTACCCGGATGTATTTTGGCGAGTTGGTGCTGCAAAAAGACAATGAATATCTGCGGGAGCCGAAGGTAGCTTATGTGGATCCCAAATTCTTTTCCGTTTTCGATGCATTCTTTATTTCCGGCCGTGCGGAGACGGCGTTATCTCAGCCGGAAAGCATCGTCTTGACAGAAGCCTCGGCTCGCAAATATTTTGGCGACAAAGATGCCTTGGGCAAATCCATTGCTCTGAACGATGGTACCCAGCTGTCTGTCACCGGTGTGATCAAAAAGTATCCCAACCACTCACACATTCAATTTGACTTTCTTCTTCCCTTGCAGCGTTTGGGTCATATCGAGCGGCGGCGTGAGCAATGGGGTTCAGCATCCTGTTTTACCTATTTCACCATGCAGCCCGGCGTGGACTTAGCTGCATTTCGGGACAAGTTTGATCGGTATATCGACGAGAATATCGCAGGTGAGACCTTTTTGGAGGGAGACAATTTTACCAGATTTCCGATTCAACCCTTGCATGACATCCACCTACATGCGAACGTGGAATATGATACGCCTGGTAACGGCGGCGCTAGATACGTCTACATCTTTGGCATCATTGGAGTAATCATTCTGCTGCTCGCCTGTATCAATTTTATCAATCTCACCACAGCCAAGTCTATCTCCCGAGCCAAAGAAATTGGAGTACGCAAGGCTTTGGGATCGGGGCGTTTTCAGCTGATGCAACAGTATTTTGCAGAAGCCCTTCTATTTGTGGGAGTATCCTTGATATTGGGCTTGATCCTGGCCCATTATCTGGCACCCCTATTAAATGCCTTTACGGAGAAAACCTTGTCCCTTCAGGTATTGGCTACAGCACCGGCGGTTGGCGGCCTAGTCTTATTGGCAATATTCACCGCATTTCTTAGCGCGTTGCTTCCGGCTCTGGTACTCGCCTCGTACAAACCGGCGATCGTATTGAGAGGCACCGAGCATCCTCAGGTCAAAGGTCAAACGTTCAGGAGATCTTTGGTGGTCCTACAATTTTGTATTTCAACCGGACTCATTTTGGGCACGCTCGTGATCAAGGGCCAATTGCAATACCTCCGAGAAGTCAATTTGGGATTTGATCAGGATCAGGTCATCGTGATAGAAGGGGCCTCGGCATTGCGCCACAATTATCAGGCGTTCCTTGACGGACTTAGGGCGCTAGCACAGGTTTCGACAGTAGGTGCTACGCAGACGGTACCCGGCAAAGATTACGACAGCACGGTATTTGCCCCGGAGCAACCGGCCAATTTCGAACAAACCAGCCTGTCCTATAGCATAGTCGATCCCTCCGCTCTGGAGGTCCTGGGGTTGACCTTTGTGGATGGGCGGAATTTCCGAGAGGGTTCATCGGCAGATAGTGCCAGCTATGTGATCAATCAGACTGCAGCAGCTACGCTCGGCTGGGAGAATCCCATCGGGAGGACTATTGATGGCGGCAGGGTCAAAGGTCCGGTCGTGGGTGTGGTGAAAGATTTTCATTTCCAATCTCTGCATCACTCAGTGGAGCCCCTGGTCATGTTTCAGGCAACGTACAACCTACCCCGCATCCTGGCCAAAGTCGCGGCCGGCAACATTTCTATAAGTCTGTCAGACATGGAGTCTCTCTGGAGGACAATGGCCCCCACCGTTCCCTTTTCCTATACTTTTCTGGATGAAGACCTCGAGGCTATGTACCGCCGAGAATCGGCCATGGGACAGCTCTTTTCACTATTTGCCCTGGTGGCCATTTTTATTGCCTGCCTGGGGCTCCTGGGATTGTCATCCATCGTCTCCCTCCAGCGCTCACGCGAAATCAGCATTCGCAAGGTGCTAGGGGCTAGCACGACGGATCTACTGGGACTACTCACTGCGGGATTTATCAAATTGATTGGGATCTCGCTGATCATCATCCTACCGCTAGGATGGTATGTGTTGGACGGATGGCTGTCAAATTTCGCCAAACATATATCTCTGCATTGGTCCATATTTGCCCTGGCCTCTGCGGTCACCTTGCTGATCGCGTTTCTCACCCTGCTGTATCACAGTCTGCGGATGGCCTGGAATGACCCTGCCGCAGTGCTGAGGGAGTAGCACCAAGCCCTTGAAGGGGAGACTTTGCCCCTTAAAGCCATAAATGCTAAATTAAATCATCATCCAAATCAGAAGTTATGCTCTATCATCATCTAAAATCTGCCCTTCGGCACCTGAAAACAAATTGGGTCTTTACCGGACTTAATCTTCTGGGACTGTCTTCTGCACTAGCCATCGTGCTTTGCATTATTCTTTGGTCTAAAAATGAATTGAGTTTTGATGAACATCCCATCCATGCAGATCGGATATATCGCGTGCTTGCCGAATGGCATCTGCCCGAAGGCGACATTTGGCACATGGATCATCAGGTATATCCCATGGGCACCATTCTGGGGGAAACCGCCTCAGACGTGGAGGCACTGACTCGACTTTACGTAGACGATTGGAATGACCCAATCATCAGATTTAAGGATCAGCTACTCAAAGAAAGGAAAGCGGCTTATGTCGATGACAATTGGTTTGAATTCTTCAAAAGTGGTGAAGGGTACGTGCCACGGTTTTCGTCTCTAAATTCTGTCATTCTCACGCAGCGAAAAGCAAAACAGATATTTGGCTCTGTTGATCCCACTGGCCGGGTCCTGGAGATAAATGGACAGGACTTTGAGGTGGCGGAGGTCATGGACGATCCTGGCAGCAATTCTAGTTTTCAGTTTGATCTATATCTGCCGATCAATGCAAGATTAGCAGACTCGGCGATTTATCGCAATGATATGAGCTGGGGAAATTGGAATTACAAGACCTTCATAAGGCTGCATCCAAAGGCTCAGGCGGAGGCAGTCACCGAGATAATTTCCGGAATTGCTAAGGGTCATCAAAATTCAGACCTGACTTATGAGTTCAACCTTGAGCCACTAGAAGACCTTCACTTCAATGCACAGACACCCCTAGTCGCGACTGCACCCATAGGCAATCGCAGGACAATTTTCACTTTCGCTTTGGTGGGATTCCTGATTCTACTTTCGGCATGCTTCAATTATATCAATTTGACGATTGCCAATGTCTCCCGAAGGGAGAAAGAAGTAGGCCTCAGAAAAATCATTGGAGCTACCAAGAAGGGCATTTTTAGTAAGTTCCTGCTTGAAAGTTTGGTGCTGGTTATGCTGGCGCTCGGTTGCAGCCTCCTGCTGGTCCATTGGATCATGCCTTTCTTAAATAACATAACAGGCAGCCATTTGCAGATGAATCTTGCTGATCCGACGATCTGGATCCTGCTTTTGTGTGTGATCCTGATCTGCACCATCGTCGCCTCTACCTACCCTGCCCTGGTGGGTGCTGCCATAAAGCCCCTAGATCTAGTCTCCTCCACCCGAAGGTACTTGGTGAAAGCCTATACCAGAAAAACTATGACAACGCTGCAATTTGCGCTGTCCACTTGTCTGATCATCTGCACGATCGTGATATACCTGCAGCAGCGCTACGTACAATCGACGGATCTCGGATTTGAGACTGAACAAGTATTTTCATTTTCTGTTCCCAACCGAGCGGATGTCCGGCGACAGGCAGAGACATTTATGCCACTTTTGGAGGATCAATTAGCAAGAAGTCCGGCGGTTAGCAAGGTAGCATATGTCAATGAGCCGCCGGTCAATGTCCAAAGTTATTCTGCCGGTGATATGGACTGGCCAGGCAGAGATGAATCCTTTGAACCAAAGCACTATCAACTTTCTACCAGTGTGTCCGGTGCTTCTTTGCTCGATCTCAAGTTGAAAGAGGGACGCTGGTTTGACGAGAAGATATCGCTGGATCGCAACAACATCATCGTCAATCAGAAGATGGCTGATTTATTGAATGTTGAGCAGGTTGTGGGTCTGCCCGTCAAATTTAAGAATGAGGACGGTACGATTCTCGGCATTGTCGAAGACTTGCACTTTCAATCGCTACATAGTGCCATGCAACCGCTGGTCATCATGCACAAAGTGAGATGGTGCACAGATTTTCTAGTGAAAGCCTCCGGTGAAAATATGACCGAGGCGATCGGCGCGGCAGAAGAAGTATGGCAGCGGCATTTTCCGGACACACCCTTCGAGTACACATTTTTGGACGATAGTTATGCTGCGCTATATGCCTCGGAAGAAATATCCGCTCAATTGTTCCGGATTTTCTCCTTGTTTGCGGTGCTGATTTCCTGTCTAGGCTTGGTGGGCTTGACCACTTTCACGGTGCGACAGAAGTTTCGGGAAATTGGCATCCGCAAGGTCATGGGTGCCTCTGTTAAGGATATTGTCAGCTTGCTGCTAAACGAATATCTAGCTCCAATATTCGTCAGCGTGGTACTGGCATGTGCCGTTGGACATCTTCTAATGCGTCACTATTTGGACGATTATGCCTATGCCATAGATCTTTCCTGGTGGATTTTTGCTCTGGGTGCAGGTATCATGACCCTGCTGGCGTTGCTCTCTGTGGGAAGCATCAGCTATAAAGCGGCACTTGCCAATCCGGTGGAATCGATTAGAGAGGAGTGATTTTCATTGGTGAGATTGTGAAAGCCAACTAAGGGTTTCACCGCGGAGTTCGCTAAGGGTTCGCAGAGACCGCGCGTAGGAATGTGGAATTGTCCAATTGTGGAATGGTTGAGTTGGCCTTTGGGGTTTCACCGCGGAGTTCGCTAAGGTTTCGCAGAGATCGCCGCGTAGGAATGTGGAATTGTCAAATGGTGGAATGGTTGCATTGGCCTTTGGGTTTTACCGTGGAGATCGCCAAGGTTTTCACAGAGGCCGCTGCGTAGGAATCTGGAATTGTCCAATTGTGGAATCGTGGAATTGGCCCTTGGGTTTCACCGCGGAGTTCGCTAAGGGTTCGCAGAGACCGCCAAGTAGGAATGTGGAATTGTCCAATTGTGGAATCGTGGAATTGGCCTTTGGGTTTCACCGCGGAGTTCGCTAAGGGTTCGCAGAGACCGCTGCGTAGGAATATGGAATTGTCCATTTGTGGAATGGTTGCATTGGCCTTTGGGTTTTACCGTGGAGATCGCCAAGGTTTTCACAGAGGCCGCTGCGTAGGAATCTGGAATTGTCCAATGGTGGAATGGTTGCATTGGCCTTTGGGTTTCACCGCGGAGTTCGCTAAGGGTTCGCAGAGGACGCCGAGTAGGTATTGTGGAATTGTTCAATTGTGGAATGGTTGAGTTGGCCTTGGGTTTCACCGCGGAGATCGCTAAGGTTTCGCGGAGACCGCCGAGCAGGTATTGTGGAATTCTCCAATTGTGGAATGGTTGAGTTGGCCCCTTGAGCAGGATCTGGCAGTCTAGAAGAATTTCCCACCGTGCAGGACCGCCACCTACCATCGACTTAGTATCCACTTAGTAAAAGTAGAATTGTGGAATGGTTGAGTTGGCCTCTTGAGCAGGATCTAGCAGTCGAAAAGAATTTCCCACACTCAGGGACCGCCACCTAGCATCGACTTAGGAACAACTTAGTATCCACCTAGTATCCACCTAGTATCCACCTAGTATCCAATAGCACCTGATAAAAACGGTACATTTATAGAAATACAGTTCCGCTATGAAATGGATGGCATTTGTCGCAGTATGGCTAGGAATCCAGCAGATGAAAGCTCAGACCTATTACCCTGATGCCAATTTAAGGCTACAGTTGGTTTGGTCTCGTGTGGCTGATATTAACGGTGAATTGGGTAGTATTGAGAGTGCTGAGTTTTCTCCGGACGGTCGGTTTATTGTAAGTGGCAGCAAGTTTGACAACTCGGTCATCATGTGGCGTACGTCGGATGGAGCGGAGCTTTGGCGACAGTACACGGCTGAGGAGATCGAACGGGTAGCATGGTCGGCAGATGGTCAGATGGTGGCTTCGGCAAGCGAAGACTTTCTCGTACAAATCTGGGATGCCTCCGAGGGGACCCTCCTAATGAATCTTCCTCATGACCAAGGCATCGACGGTCTTTGTTGGTCCAACCAGAAGCCCCTGCTGCTGACCGGCGAGGAGGAAACAAAAGTGGCCGGGAGTCCTACCAAGGGCTGGGTACGTGCCTTCGAGTTTCCGTCAGGCAAAGAGGTTCATCGGGTCGATGTGGGCGGAACGACCAACGAAATCATGTTCTCTGATGACGGTACGTATTTTCTTGCAGCCGGGCACGGCTTTGTCAAGGTCTTTGCGACAGAGGGCTTCGAAGAGCAGCAACATCTGGCAGCCGATGAATTCGTCAAATTTACGACGGCGGCATTTTCACCAGACGGTACGATGGTCGCCGCCTCGGGATTTGGCGGTAATATTTTTGTTTGGCATTGGTCAACGGGTCAATCACTTAAAAAATACAATTACAGGGGTCGCAAGGTCGAATCGATTGCCTGGCATCCGAGCGGTGACTATCTAGTGACCTCGGGACATGGAGCCTATTTGAATATTTTTCGGACGAGAGATATTTTATCGGATGAGGACGATGAAGTACAGGCAGCCGCCCAGGTATTTGCCAACGACGGCGGTGAGTACATCGATTTTACCGCCGACGGTAGTTTCCTTGTCTCTGCTCACCAGGATGGTATCATTCGATTGTGGGTCTGGAAAGGGGAAGATCCATACCTCAATACCAAGCGCCATCGTTGGGTGTCCAAGAAGCAGAAAGAGGCGGCCAAATCTAGAAACTAGAATCGCTAAAAAGTATAAAAAGGATGGCTAATTCGTCCAGGCGTAGTTTTCTCGAGAGATTAGGATGGGCCTCGCTAGCGGCTGGCCCCATCATTGGAAACGTGAGCTCAAAGACGTCTGGCGGCGTTGTCCGCTCAGTTGCCCAAGACATCCGAATCAAAGAGATTAGATTATTCACCCTTGAGTTTGACAAGGTCACACCTTTGTCTTGGAATGCCATCAAAAAATCCGGGGGAAGGAAACCGCGTGTGGACTTTCTTGAGATCTATACTGACGCCGGCATCAAGGGGGTATCGATGACCAAGGGGCCACGTAGCCTGGTCGAGAAATACGCCAAGAAAATCCGCGGTCTAAACCTACTGCAGACGGAGAAGGTCTGGCACCACATGTACTACCACGATCGAAAACCGGTGGCTAAAGGACTGGAGCTGCATGCCATTGGATCGGTAGACCTTGCGGTGTGGGACATTGTAGGCAAAGCTCTAGAGCTACCGGTGCATGCCGTGCTTGGCACCTTCCGAACGGAAATCCCCGTCTACGCTGCCGGAGGATACTATGAAGAGGGCAAGGGAATTGCACAGCTTGTCGAAGAAATGGAGACCTATGTCAAAGAGGGCTACCAAGTGGTCAAGATGAAAGTGGGAGGCCTCCCGGCCATACAGGATGCAGAGCGGGTGCGGGCCGTGTGCAAGGCGTTGGGCCAAGATGCTCGAGTGATGGTCGACGCCAACAATGGTTACGCGAGCGCTTACGAAGCCATCCGTTTTGGCCGCATGGTGGAAGACCTCGATCTTTTCTGGTTTGAGGAGCCCGTCGCCCCCGATGACTGGCGAGGCAATGCCGAAGTACGTGACCAGCTCGACATACCGATAGTAGCCGGTGAAAACGAATACACCCGATGGGGGGCCCGCGACCTGGTGGACAACCACTGCTGCGACATTCTCAATCTCGACACGATCAAAGCCGGTGGCATTACCGAATATCGGAAGATATCGGCACTCGCCTCCGCCTACCACATCCCAGTGGCGCCCCATGGCACAGCGCACATGAATATTCACGTCGTGGCCTCCACCGACAGTGCCATGATCCTGGAATCCTATCCCCTCAAGGCGCGTGACTTCAATCCTGCTCTACCCGAGTTTCCCTTAAAAAACGGTATGGTGATGGCCCCGACGGCGCCGGGATTGGGGATGGAGGTGGATGAGACGATGATCAGGAAGTACAAGATAGGGTGAAGTTTCGGAGTTCCGAGTTCGGAGTTCCGAGTTCGGAGTTCCGAGTTCGGAGTTCCGAGTTCGGAGTTCCGAGTTCCGAGTTCCGAGTTCCGAGTTCGGAGTTCGGAGTTGCTGGTCTCAAGTTTCACCGCAAAGATCGCTAAGGAATTTCGCAAAGGCCGCTATGTCGCATTCACTCGGAAAAGCTCGAATTGTTGCATGGTGGAAATTGTAATTTTCATTTGTGACTTTTGTGAATGTCAACTAAGAGCTGAATCATTCCTTTCACCTGATACTGTGGATACTTTGATGAACGTAGCCCTACCAATCATTCGCTCCGAATTGAATGAATGGGATTTACTAGGGCAGCTTTCATGCTCTGGAGCCCCACAGTTAGGAAAGCTATACCCAATAACATTAGTCCGGCCAGCACAAAAAACCACCAATGTATATCTATGTGGAAGGCAAAATTCTGCAACCAATCTTGCATAGCAAGCCCGGCCAAGGGTGTGGCAATTATGAGTGCCATGAGTACCAACGCCAGCGTCTCTTTTGAGAGCAACAATATGATACCAAGTATCGAGGCTCCAAATACTTTTCGAATACCAATCTCCTTGTCACGTCGCTGACTGGAATAGACAGCAAGACCAAAAATCCCCAGACAGGAGACGAAAATCATCAGGCATGCAAAAAGAAGAAATAAGGCAGACGAACGTGATTCCTGCATATACAATTGATCATAACTTTCATCAAGAAACTGATGTTGAAAAATGCCCCGCGGTTCCAGCTCGTAGAATATCTTCTCGGCAGAAGCGATCGCCTTACTTGCATTGGCCCCATTAGCTTTGACATAGATTACCTGTGCCGACTCGGGCTGCCGCCTCATAATCAGCGGCTCAATACCGTGATGAAGGGATCGATAGTGAAAATCCCTGACAACTCCTACGATAACCCCTCTCCTTTCCGAGAATTCCATCCACTTCCCAATCGGATCGGAAATTCCGAGTTCTCTCACAGCAGTCTCATTGAGCACAAACGTCAAGCTATCCTTACCTACCGAATGAAACCATCGGCCATCCACCAACTCCAATCCAAAGAAACCCTTGAATTCTTCCCCTACTTTCACACGCACTACGACAGGATCGGTTCCGGCATTCTTGCCTTCATAGTCAAAGCCTGCTTCTCGTAAGAAGAAATTAACGATCGATTGATCACTGGAAGTCACACCTAGGATGCCCGATTCTCTCTCCAGGCGCTGCTTCATCAGTATTGGACTTACCGTCTCGCAGTTAAACGCAAAAATGTGTTCTCGCTCGTAACCAAGTTCTTGCTCTTTTACATACTTCATCTGAGACCACATGATGATGGTACAGATGATTAGAACTCCGGATGAAAGGAACTGACCCACCACCAACAATTTTCGTGTAAGTCCCTTTCCTTGCCAGCCACCTTGCCTGGCGCTATCTATCAAATTCAGAGGTCTAATAAAGGATAGCTGCCATGCGGGCCGAATACTAGATAGGACTACCGTAGAAAGTATCACCGCCAGTGTCAGCAACAGGATCCTTGGAGTGAATAGCTGGTCTGCGGTAAAGTGCTTACCTGACAGGTGCTCAAAGAGTCCAAAACTCGCATGCGCAAGGCCGATAGCAACCAAACCGGAGGCCAACACCAGGATCGCGGTTTCCAGCACATGCTGCCCAAAGATCTGCCAACTCCCAGCGCCCACAATTTTGCGAATGCCGGCAGAACTCGAACGAAAGGTGACGCGAGCCGTGCTAAGATTGACGTAGTTGATACATGCAATGAGAAGGAGCAAAAACCCAATCATACCCACCAATCGGATATCCCTCCGATTGCCGCGGGGAGCCAAACTATAAGCATGATCAGCTGAGCCTAGATAGACATCTGACAAGGGTTGAAGATCAAAATGACGAGATGGTTCCTCCTCGTCGTCGCGCAAAGGCACCAAATCCGATAATTTTCGACCTACGTCTTCCTGACCAACGCCATGACGCAGCAGTACATAGCTAGTAAATAGATCGTAATGCCAGTGCAACTTGGCTCCTCCAATCAGGTCTCGGAGGTGCGCCTCCACGGGGAGAAGAAGCTCGAATTGAAGATGAGAATTAGAAGGAACATTTTCCATGACGGCCCCAACAATTACTTCCTTCTTGGTGGGTAATTCCAATATCAGCCCGATTGCCTCCGTGGTCCCAAAAACCTTCTCAGCCAAGTCAGCCGTGACTGCCACATGACTGGCAGTGGCAAAAGCCGTTGAAGCATCGCCATATTTGAACGGGAAATCAAAGATGTCAAAAAAGTCCTTGTCCACAAGATAGGCCGACTCAATGGCCAACCTTCGATCTAAATAGCTCACCGAAGAAAGCCCCCCAGTGAAACCCGCATCAAATACTCGGGCTACTTGCTCAATTTCAGGTATCTGCTCCCGCGCAGCATTGGCGAGAGGATAGGACGACACAGCACGAATTCGCTCCTGGCCTCCGAAGGTGTAACTGGATACCACCCGATAGATCCGCTCCTTCTTGTGATGAAAGTTATCAAACGAGAGTTCGTCATTGACCCAGACAAAGATCAACAATACCGCCGCAATACCCAAGGCAAGACCGACGCCGTTTACGATACTGTAAAATTTGTCTCGGAACAGATTTCTTAGGGAATACTTGATATTCCAGCGCAACATATGATTTCAGGATGTTTAATGACATTAAAAGGTGTACCATGCAATTTACCGCAAAATCTAGCTTTCATAGAGATTTTTAGACCAAAACTGGCGGCGATTCCACAGGGATCAGAAGTCCGAGGTATTGTTGAATCGTCGAATTGTGGAATTGTTGAACTGGCCTTAGGGTTTCACCGCAAAGATCGCTAAGGGTTCGCAGAGGACGCCGAGTAGGTATTGTGGAATTGTCCAATTGTGGAATGGTTGAATTGGCCTTGGGGTTTCACCGCGGAGTTCGCTAAGAGTTCGCAGGGGCCGCTGCGTAGGAATGTGGAATTGTCCAAGCGTGTAATGGTTGCATTGGCCTTTGGGTTTCACCGCGGAGATCGCTAAGGTTTCGCAGAGGCAGCTGCGTAGGTATTGTGGAATGGTCCAATTGTGGGATGGTTGAATGGCCTTTGGGTTTCACCGCGGAGATCGCTAAGGGTTCGCAGAGACCGCCAAGTAAGAATGTGGAATTGTCCAATTGTGGAAATCGTTGAATTGGCCCTTGGGTTTTACCGTGGAGATCGCTAAGGGTTTCGCAGAGGACGCTGCGTAGCAATGTGAAATTGTCCAATTGCGGAATTGTTGAATTGGCCTTTGGTTTCACCGCGGAGATCGCTAAAGATTTCGCAGAGAACGCCAATTAGGTATTGTGGAATGGTCCAATTGTGGAATGGTTGAATTGGCCTTTGGTTTCACCGCGGAGATCGCTAAGGGTTCGCAGAGACCGCCACGTAGGAATGTGGAATTGGCCAATTGTGGAATAGTTGAATTGGCCTTCGGTTTCACCGCGGAGTTCGCTAAGGGTTCGCAGAGGACGCCGAGTAGGTATTGTGGAATTGGCCAATTGTGGAATCGTTGAATTGGCCTTTGGGTTTCACCGCGGAGATCGCTAAGGGTTCGCAGAGACCGCCAAGTAAGAATGTGGAATTGTCCAATTGTGGAAATCGTTGAATTGGCCCTTGGGTTTTACCGTGGAGATCGCTAAGGGTTTCGCAGAGGACGCTGCGTAGCAATGTGAAATTGTCCAATTGCGGAATTGTTGAATTGGCCTTTGGTTTCACCGCGGAGATCGCTAAGGGTTCGCAGAGGACGCTGCGTAGGAATGTGGAACTGTTGAATTGGCCTACTGAGCAGGATCTGGGCAATCGAAAAGATTTCTCACTTGCAAGGACCACGACCTAGCATCCACTTAGAATCCACCTAGCATCCACTTAGTATCCACTTAGTATCCACTTAGTATCCACTTAGTATCCACCTAGCATCCACCTAGTATCCACCTAGAATCCACCTAGTATCCACCTAGCATCCACCTAGTATCCACCTAGCATCCACCTAGCATCCACCTAGCATCCACTTAGTATCCACCTACTATCCACCTAGCATCCACTTAGTATCCACCTAGTATCCACCTAGTATCCACCTAGTATCCACCTAGTATCCACCTAGTATCCACCTAGTATCCACCTAGTATCCACCTAGTATCCACTAGAATCCACTTAGTATCCACTTAGTATCCACCTAGTATCCACCTAGTATCCACCTAGCATCCACCTAGCATCCACCTAGCATCCACTTAGTATCCACTTAGTATCCACTTAGTATCCACTTAGTATCCACCTAGCATCCACTTAGTATCCACCTAGTATCCACCTAGTATCCACCTAGTATCCACCTAGTATCCACCTAGTATCCACCTAGTATCCACCTAGTATCCACCTAGCATCCACCTAGTATCCACCTAGTATCCACCTAGTATCCACCTAGTATCCACCTAGCATCCACTTAGTATCCACCTAGTATCCACCTAGTATCCACCTAGTATCCACCTAGCATCCACTTAGTATCCACTTAGCAATCGGACCTCGGACGCCTTGCTTTTCCTTAACTTCAGATGCGACAAAGAATCAAGAGCAAATGAAGCGGAGAAAATTCACGAAGTCATCTCTTATTGGGGTAGCTGGGGCGGCTTTGCTACCTTCGGCGTGTCGACAACAACCGGCGGCTATGAAGCGACAAAATTGGGCTGGAAATCTCACTTACTCTACAGAAACACTGAGCAAACCAGCTGACCTGCAGAGCCTCGCGAAAGCTATTCGCGAGAAGGGCAAACTCAAGGCACTGGGTACCTGCCATTCCTTCAATACCATCGCCGATAGTGAGCACGAACAGATCTCGCTGCGGGACTGGAATCATGCGCCTGTCTTGGATGAAGCAAACAAGACCGTCACAATCGATGCCAATATGCGCTATGGCGAACTGGCTACCTGGCTCCATGCGCGAGGATATGCGATCCATAACCTGGCCTCATTGCCGCACATTTCCGTCGCCGGTGCATGTGCCACGGCAACACATGGCTCTGGAGATCGCCTGGGCAACCTGGCTACTGCCGTGGTCGGCTATGACATCATGCGCGCAGACGGGACGGTGGAAACCCTGGATCAGTCCTCGGATCCCCAAGGCTTTAACGCCTCTCTTGTAGGGCTGGGGGCTGTGGGCATCATCACCAAAATGACGTTGCAAGTGGAGCCCACCTTTGAGGTACGGCAAGATTTGTATCAGTACCTCCCGCTCGAGAGTCTCCAGGCTGACTTCGACCGCATCACCTCGTCGGGATACAGCGTAAGTCTATTTACCGATTGGCAATCGGACCATGTCAATCAGGTATGGGTAAAAAGTAAATTAGTTGAAGGCGAGGACTTTGAGGTGAAATCAGAATTGTTTGGTGCCAAAGCAGCTACGCAAAAGCTTCATCCCATCATTGAAATCTCCCCTGTCCACTGTACGGAGCAACTAGGGAGTGCTGGACCGTGGCACGAGCGACTGCCACATTTCAAGTTAGAATTTACCCCCAGCAGCGGCGAAGAGCTACAATCCGAATATTTCGTGCCCCGCACCTATGCCGTGGATGCCATTATGGCCATATATGCCCTTGGCAAACAAGTGGCACCCCAAATATTGATTTCAGAAATTCGCACGATCGCCAAGGATGAATTATGGATGAGCCCTTGCTATCAGCAGGACTGCATCGCCATTCACTTTACTTGGAAACAAAATATCCCTGAAGTCACGGCTCTGCTGTCCGTGATTGAGGAGGCTCTGATGCCCTTTGAGGTACGACCACATTGGGGCAAGCTCTTTAATCTACCCCCCGCACACCTGAGTACTGTCTACAGAAAAATGGATGATTTTAAAGACCTTATTCGATCCACGGATCCCACTGGAAAATTCCGCAATCGTTTTATTGATGAGCGCCTCTTTGGTTAAGGTTCAGAGACACCACCGCGTGTCGCCATCCACGGGGCTGCCTTTGAGAGGAGGTCACTGTACGATTCTGCCACCAGCTGCTCGGGGTCAATCTTAAACAGGGACAGATAATGGTCGCATTGCTGTTGCAAGTCCTGCTGCGTCGATGTCCCATGCTCATCGATGGCCTCAATTTCGAAAAAAGATCCTAGGCCCTTCACTTCGTCCAGGTGAAACTTGACATTGTCGAGAAAGAAGATTTCTCGCCGCTTGTCCACCACCACCCAGATGCCCAAGGCGCGTGTCAAAATTGACTTGAGCTCCTCATCCGGCCGGATCTTGTACAGCAGCACCTCTGAAAGCTTTGGCCCCGCCTGATCGCCTCGTTGATAGTGGATCAAATGGTTTTCGATCTTGCCCTCCCGCCATTTGAGACGGCCGCTAGCCACATGAAAATAGGTGTCGATCTGATGGTCCAGGCCCACCTGGCGCGCTCCCCTACGGAGGAGCTCCGCTCTGATCCATGCATTTTGCCGCGATCGGGCCTTGATCTCCACATTTCGGATCATGCGGTGGGGACATTCTTAATCAACATGCAAAGACCAATTGGGCATTTGTTTACACGCATTTGCGACATTTGTCATGGGTGAAGCTTATAAAGATCAGCTTCATGCACAGGTTTAAAGGCTCAGCCGGGCCTTTTTCTATTGCCCCATTCCGTAGGCCCTGGCAAATCGGTCAGCCACTTTGTCCAGGCTCTTGGCTTCCATGATCTCCCCGCCTTCGAGCACGATACGGTATTTCAACGTGACAGATTCACCGGCACCCAACGCAAAGTTCATCGTCTGCTTGCCTTTGGAAAATACGGATTGTCCCAATGGATTGGCTGCAAAGAGCCCATATCCGCGCGCGTGCCAGTAGGTCGGGTAGCCCACATTATCCGGATGATCGAAGATGCTGATGGCCACCTTCTCGCCCCTGATTTCACTATGCAACTGCATCCAGCGGGCCCGGGTACCCCAAACGCCGCCCCCGGTCTTCCCTTCGCTACTTAAATAATCTCCCTGCACACCGGCCTGCTCGACCACCTTCTCCTCGGTGGGCTTGCCGTCCGCTCCCATAAGGAAGGTAGGCCTGTCCGAGGGTAGCTCCATCTGCCGGCAGACTCGTATGGCAAACATTCCCTCCTTATTATCATCAAAGGAGACAGCCTGCCCTTGGGCCTCCCAGGTCGAAATTCGGTCGATCACCACCGCACCGCGCCACTTGCTAAACACAAATCGGCAACGCTCCTTGACCAATACGGTTCCTTCGTGGGTCCGCCATGCATTCTCTACCACCAGCTCACCGCTCTTTTTGCCACTCTCGACCTTGTGCACCGCCGTATGGGTGATGTGTCCGTAGCGATGTTTGCGGTCCTCCTTCACCTTGCCTGAATTATTCCAAAAGTCCAATCCATTCACATCCCCATAGTTCATCCAATGGCCCACGTGGTGCGGATGATCGGTCCGCTCACCGGGCACGATGCCCAGGGGATAGGATCGAGTGAGCACACGACCACTCAATGTCTTGAGCGGAAACAGGATGGGTTTGGCGATCTCCGTGGGATAGATGTAGGAGGTGACATGCTGCCCATCGATCCAGATATCGACCTTTTGCTCATCCGCATTCTCCACCAGTTGAAAAGTGGGCGCTTTTTCATCCTGCCCGAAAATGGTTGGCGCAACCAGGGCAAGGGCGGCCAGCGCCATAAATAGTCTCTGTATCATATGGGATGTGTACTAATATTGAAATACCTCTCCGCCTGCCAACACTTCCTGGTTTTGCTCATCAAATGTGACAAACTTGCCCGTCCGCAGGGCGGCTGTTGTCATGATGTTGGCGATCGAATGATTGTACCCGGCGATGGCCGGTGCATTTGCTTGTTTGCGGCTGCGCACGCACTCCATCCAGTTCAGCATGTGCAATGAGGTCGTGTTATCAGCGCCGGTGTTGGCACTAGTGACCACCTTGACAGCACTGTCTGCCAACGAAAACTCTTCTAAGAGATTCGGCTGCATATCCATCGCACTGGCATGTCGTTCTTGCAGACCGCCGTTGGGCGTGACCATGTTGGTTTTCAGATTTAATTCGCCGCCATTGGAATAATAGATTTCCTTGGTGCCACCGGCCGAATTGGTAAATCTTGAGGAGTACA
The DNA here is from genome assembly GCA_965223165.1 of Saprospiraceae bacterium. Classification (GTDB taxonomy): domain Bacteria; phylum Bacteroidota; class Bacteroidia; order Chitinophagales; family Saprospiraceae; genus JABDMH01. The sequence goes on from CBDCVQ010000009.1 coordinate 223,005, forward strand.
CCACCTGAAATCCGGAGGTGGGATCATCGAGCGGACCGTAATCAAACACCGCGGTCATGGTATCGAAGTTCTTGCGACCATCTTTCCATAAATAGATGCCTCCATTAGCCGCTACGCTACGCGGATGCGGCAGATCCGTAAACCAGTGTACGGTGTCGATCTGATGTGCCATCCACTGTCCGGGGATGCCGGAGGAATAGGGCCAGAACAAGCGATATTCCAGGTATTTTCGAGGATCCCAAGGCTCGTACGGACGGTTCATCAGATATCGTTTCCAATCGGTATCCGACTCTTTGATCTCTGCCACCTGTTTAGGTCGTCGCCACCGGCCGGGTTGATTGACATTCCAGGTCATTTCAACCATCGTGATATCGCCAAATTTGCCGGATTTGATAAACTCATTCGCCGCATGATAATTCCTACCGCTGCGGCGCTGAGAGCCGATCTGGACGATGATGCCCGACTTGTTGATGGCTTTGAGCGCTTTGCGATTGTCAGCCATTGTCTCCGCAAAGGGCTTCTCGCAGTAAACATCCTTTTTGTGCTCAGCCGCCTCGGCAGCCATGAGCGCATGTTGAAAGTCTGCAGTGGATATGATCACGGTATCGACCTTATCGCCATCATACATTTCATCGGTATTGCGGTATGGCACGATGTCAGGGTTCTCCGAGAGCGTTTTTACGTAGGCTACTCCCTCTTCACGTCGCTGGTTCCATATGTCACAGACTCCGACGATCTCAAAGTTCATCTCGTCGCTGCTCTTATAAAAGGCAGGGATGAGGGATCCCTGAGCGCGATTGGAAAAGCCCAATACACCCACTCGGACGCGATCGTTGGCACCGATGATCCGGGCATAACTTCTAGCGCTAAGGCCGGTGGCCAGCGCCGCCGTACTTACCACCGTTTTTTGGAGAAATTTTCTTCTGCTATGTGACATACATGGAAAGATTTAGCAATGATTAGATGTACTCGAAGATAGGCATTGTTCCGGCGTGTGTCCAAGGAGCCGCAAAATAGCCCCTGCTTGCGCAATTTGCAAAAATATCAGACCTTTAGCTGACACTGCGAACACATCTAATGTTTAAGGCCAAGCTTATCGACAGCCCCAGCTATTACCGGCTTAAACGCAATCACGCGATCTGTAGTTTGTTGGTCGGTGTCGGGTGTCTTTTCAATGTCATTCTCTTCGATCTTCCCTTTTGGCTGCTGGTGGTAGTGATCTCGTCCAGTGCAACAGCAATTGTCCTGGGCTTTGTCTACCTCCGGGCCCTGGCCAAGATCTCCAGCCGCAGGATTATCCAGATTGAAGAACATCAGATCAAGATCATCGGCCAGCGATCAGGTCAGGCAGCGTTATTCCCGCTCAATGAAGTCGACAAGGTCATCCTACCGGGCACGGGATTTAACGTGCAGGACGAAAAAATATCTGACGCGGGACGAAACCTCCTGGGAAAAGCAAGGAAAAATCAGCTCATTCTCGAGCAGGACAGCCATAGAAATCAATTCGATTTTGTCATCGATTCCCACTACATGTTACGCCAATTGAACAAAGTTGTAGAGCTTTGGTCTCAGCACGGCTACCGTGTGGAGCGGATCTAGTGATCCATGGCTGAAAAACTAAAATTCTATTACAACGAGTCTTTTTTCGACGACTTTCTGGGCGCCCTGCAGGAGATCGAGCCCTCCCTGGATGCAAAGTGTATCCGGACGGATATACTGGCCCCGCCTTGGGCCGACTTGGAATTGAAGGAGCGCATGCGTCATATTTCTCAGGCGCTGGCACAGCACCTGACGGGGCCGTATGCGGATCAGCTCGCTGTCCTGATCGAGCTCACTACTACCGTACAAGCACGGACGTCGGGGATGTCCTTTTTGTACATGTTTGTACCCGATTTTATCGAGCTGTATGGCATAACACACTTTGAAGCGTCCATCGCTGCCATGGAGAAAATAACCACCTTCGCCAGTTGTGAATTTGCTGTCCGGCCCTTTTTGCTCCAATACCCCCAGCGCATGATGGCACAGATGCAGGCCTGGACCCAGCACGAGCACGAGGGCGTTCGTCGCTTCGCGTCGGAGGGATGCCGGCCTCGATTGCCCTGGGCCATGGCCATTCCGGCGCTCAAGGCCGATCCCACTCCTATCCTCCCCGTTCTGGAGGCATTGAAGGACGACGATTCGGAATTTGTACGCAAAAGCGTCGCCAACAACCTCAATGATATTTCCAAAGATCACCCCCGCTTGGTCATCGATCTAGCCAGGCAATGGCTCGGCAAAACGGATAGGACCGATTGGGTGGCCAAACATGGCTGTCGTACCTTACTCAAGCAAGGCAATCCCACCGTCATGCATATGTTTGGCTTCGCAGATCCGGATGACCTTCGCGTCGACGACCTCCGACTTCACGCAGCGGAGGTAACTGTGGGGAATGATCTCGAATTTTCCTTTCGTATTAAAAACTCAGGGGCAGTGGAGGTACAGGTCCGGTTGGAATATGCCATCTATTATCTCCGCTCCAACGGCAAGCACGCACGCAAGGTCTTTAAGATCAGCGAACGATCCCTAGCACCAGGTGTCATCCTACAATACGAACGAAGACAGCATTTTAAGCCCATCAGCACCCGTCGCTATTATGGTGGCACCCACCGGATGGCACTGATTGTCAATGGACATGAAGGAGCTTCCCACGCGTTCGAGGTCAAGCTTGACAATGAATACTCGCCACCGATATACGCTAGGCGAAAACCCAGCATGCCACTCAAGGCGTCGGGTGTCTTGCCTCCCCAGAAACCATAAGAGGCCCATACGCCAATAGTTCTGGCGAGACTTTTCGACTTTCACTCCTTCTTTGAGGTCCCTAAATCGTACGGCCTATGGACTATTTGCATGGACCTCAGTGAGATCTCGATCTTCCTTCGCAAAAGGCCAAAACAATCTTCTACTTTTACCTCATGCCACTGCCCGTGCCCATACCGATAGATGATATCCGATCGGCGTCCAAAAATCTAGCCGGCCTCATCACACGAACGCCCTTGCTAAGATTCTACGGTGGGCGACCGGATCTCTCCATCTATCTGAAATGTGAAAACCTGCAACCTATCGGTTCCTTCAAACTGCGAGGGGCAGGCAATGCCTTGACTATCGCGGATCCCCACACGCTCCAAGAAGGGGTATACACGGCCAGCGCCGGCAATATGGCACAGGGAGTGGCGTGGGTAGCGAGGCAGGCAGGTATTCGCTGTCAAGTGATTGTCCCGGATCACGCTCCTCAGACCAAACTGGATGCCATCTGCCGCCTGGGAGCAACCTATACGAAACTGCCCTTTGACGAATGGTGGCAAGTGCTCGTCAACAGGGGTACGCAAGACATGAGCGGCCTCTTTATCCATCCGGTGAACGACAAAAATGTCATAGCCGGCAATGGCACCATCGGGCTGGAAATCGCAGAAGATCTGCCGGAGGTCGATGCCGTCATCGTGCCTTATGGGGGAGGTGGACTGAGCTCGGGCATTGCCTCGGCTCTACAAGCGATAAAACCGGATGTGCAGATCTACGCCTCGGAGGTGGACACGGCAGCTCCCTTGGCCGCCTCCCTGGCTGCCGGCAAGCCTGTGCGAGTCAACTATGAGGCTAGCTTTGTGGACGGGATCGGCAGTGGTGGGCTCCTGCCGGAAATGTGGCCGATCGCCTCGCAACTCGTGCCGCGCTCAATTGTCGTGTCAGTGGCCCAGATTGCAGAGGCCGTCCGTCTGCTGATGGAACGCAACCGTCTTGTGGCGGAAGGCGCCGGCGCATCGTCCTTGGCCGCATGTCTGGCCGACTCGAATCTGAAGGGGAATGTGGTGTGCGTCCTATCCGGTGGAAACATCGATGCGCAAAAATTGGCGACCATCCTCAGAGGCTCCGTACCATGAGGCAGTCATTGATAAGACCCTATGCGGCAGGTGACAAGGAAATACTCCTGGATATTTTTCGTAAGAATATTCCGCGATATTTTGATGCCAAGGAGATCAACGATCTGGAGGGCTATCTAGATCAGTATCCTACGCAGCAGTATATTTTGGAAATTGATGGCAACGTCGTGGGGACTGCCGGCATATCGCATGATGATGACGGTGTCACCGGACGGATCTCCTGGGTGTTTTTTGACCCGACGCATCAAGGACAGGGCCATGGTCGGCTGATGATGCGCTACGTACTGACCAAACTAGAGTCGGATAAACAATTAGCCGGGGTCATTGTACGAACCTCTCAACATGCCGCCGATTTTTTCGAAAAATTTGGATTTGCCGTGAAACTTGTGCGTAGAAATTTCTGGGGAAAAGGACTGGACCTCCATTTTATGTACAAAGACCTGACCTAACTGACAGTGAATTCTTTGCTGCCGTTGGGCAGTACTTTTCCATTACTCAGGATCTCTACCTTGTGCGTACCTGGCTGGAGAATTTTCGTGTCAAAGATGCGGTATCCTTGATCAATATTAAAGCCAATATTCAGGCTACGCTCCCGCGTAGTGCCATCGGGATAGGTCCACCGGATAAGGACTTGGTTGTTGCCCGGGGAGTTTATTCTTGCCCAAGCGTGCACATTACCCGCCTTCACTGTACTACATTGAGCAAATCTCTGGTTGCAAGCATAGATGCTATTGACATAGAGTTCAGACTTGCTTGGCTCCAACTCGAGTCCCAATAATTTTTCTGCCTCCTCAAACTCGCGATCCTTAATATGGCGCAGCGCTTGCTCCATCGTGGAATTAAATTCCTTCTGGTTCATCTGCAATTGCTGGTTCTGATCATCGAGACTTGCTTTTGTCTCATCCAACTCGACTTGCACCGCTGCTAGTTCAGCTGTTTTGGTTTCGACCTCCTTATTAAATTGCTTGGTTTTAATTCCCAACAAAATAAAGCCCGCCACGAGTATTACGGCACCTACCACCTCCACGATGCTCCAGAGGCGTGTCCTCTTTTTCTCCTGTGCTATCTCTTGCTCAAGTTGATGAATGAATTCGTCTCGCTTTGTCATTTTGTGTCTTAAGAGGTTAAATTAGCTCTTGGTCGGTGGGCCCTTCAGAGCATTGCCAGCAATTCTTCGATGGTAGCGATGTCCCTGGATTGATGCTTGACAAAAAACTCCATGAGTCTCTCGTTATCGACTTTGTCCTTATATTTCTTAAAGAGGGCAATGATCTTTTTCAATTTGTCATTGTGCAGGTCGGCCAGTTTGTCCAGCAAGTCGAGCGCTGAGCTGTCGCTCTTGATCTCCTCTAGTTGCTTTTGTTTATCCGATATGATTTTCCTATCTGCAATCTTGGACTTAAGGGCTCCAAACACGGTGGTCACGGTACCTACCAGGGCCATGGCACCAGCCACGGCTCCATTGATATTGTCCAGCCAACCTTCCACCTTACCAGCTCCCTCTCCGATCATCTCGACCGTCGAAGGATCACCGGGCGGATCCTGCAGCAATGCCTCGGCCATGGCATAGAGGTCCTGACCCAAAAAGGGATGGCTAAAGCTTAGGAGCAAGACGAGAAGAAGAAGCACCAGATACCTACTACATAAAGCTCTCATGTCAATGCATTGTGAGGCGGGGTGCTATCCATAAATATAGAGATTTCGTCCATCTTCCCTTCTTTTGCCAGCTCTCGTGGCCCATGACCACTGGTATAGCCGTCTGCACATCGGTCCCCACGCAGGCTAAGACGCTGTCGGGATGGTTTTCGTTGATAGGTCCGATGGTGGAGTTGTCCAAGGGATCAAGGGCGATTTTCGCAAGATGTGTACGCCCGGCCACCGTACAATAGTCCAAGCGCACACCAAACGAAACTCGTACCGACAGCATGCGCACGGATCTTACGACCGCCTGTGGTACCATAATCCGATCTAATAGTGATACCTTGAACAGATGAAATCGACCGTATGCATGGCCTTGTTATGCGTAACCATAATGGCCTGTGACCCACCGGATCGCAGCACTCCCGACTATAGCACGCCGGCCCCCTTACAGCTTCAATCGAAGGTGCTGTATGACGCCAACGGACTGGGCATTGGCGAGCTCTTCCTGCAGTGGCGGTCGGATGCGGATGCCGCTTACCAGGTGCTGGTTGCCAGTAGTCCAGAAGTGCTGGCAGACAACATCGGGGACATATGGGACTCGGGCAAGCGATTCGACCGCAGCCCGGAGGGTATACCATACCATGGGCCATCCATCCAACCGCGCTCTTTTGCCTGGTGGAAGGTGCGGACCTGGCAGAACGATACGTTGGTCAGCCAATATTCTAAGGCGCAACAGCTGCCGGCTCCGGAGCGGCCAGAAGGGGAGCGTGTGGTGCTCCTAGGTGGTACGTTGATCAGCGAGATGGAGAAGCACGGATTTTTTGAGGCTGACGTCACCATCCGCTGGCCCTACCAAAACATCACTTTTAGAAATATCGGCTGGCCCGGCGACGACGTCTTTGGACTGGCCAGATCGCAGTTTGGCTCCGCCCAAAACACCCGGTCCTGGCAGCCCCCTACCCCGGAAGAAGGATTTGGATCCAAGGTATTAATGGAGCATGTTATCGACGCGGATCCTACAGTGACGATCGTGGGATACGGATCGGAGGTAGCCCTCTCGTCACACCCCGAGGCGTTAGCTCTCTTTGAAAGCGGATATACCCGCCTATTGGATTTTCTGGATTCACTCGGTACCCGGGTAGCGCTCATGACCCCGCATCCCCGGATGGCCGGCCCAGCTGTGGGTACCGAGGCCGCGACCAGCGATAGACTCGCAGACGTGGCGTCGATCATCCGAAGCGCAGCGGAGCGTCGCGACCTCGCTTTGATTGATCTCATGAGCCAAATACCCGCCCCGCCCAAGGGCAGTAATGGCAGTCTCTATCTCTCCGAAACAGAGCATCTCGAGCTGGCTAGGACGATGACCGCCAGCCTCGGACTGACCAGCAGCGTAGATATGCAGGTCTCGATCGACCGAGATCGAAGGCAGACATTGGCGGACAATAGCACCGTGACCAATCTGCTTGAGACCGTGCACGGTTACCGGTTTGATCTCAGGCCCGATCACGTCACTACGCGGGGAGTGCTTCATCTACCCGACGTACAGCTGGTCAAGTTGAATGACCGCCCATGGGTGACCTGGCCGGATTCCGCATCGATCATTTGGAATCAGGACTCATCCCAGTACGAATCACTCCGTGAGACGATCCGCCAAAAGAACCGCTTCTATCGTTATAAGCTGCGTCCCCTCAACGAAGCATACATCTTCCTTTTTCGTAGGCATGAAATGGGTCACCTGGCCTACGAGATCGAAGAGTATGGGTCTTTGATCGCGGAAAAAGAGGAGCACATTGCCCGCCTGAAGATGCCCATTACCCGTCGCATAGAGGTCGAACTGAAACGCCCGTGGAAGTCTCCCAGAGATTATCCCGAAGACGAGGTCCCGGCCTACATACCCAAGCCAGACATCGCCCAAGAGTTGGATGCGTTCACGTTGCCGGCCGGATTTGAGATGAATCTCTTCGCTGCCGATCCAATGATCGCCAATCCCATCAATATCAACTGGGACCAGCGGGGCCGGGCCTGGGTGGCGACCAGCTCCACCTATCCACACATCGTACCAGGCAGGGAGCCCAATGATAAGATCATCATTCTGGAGGACACAGACCGAGACGGGCAGGCAGACAAGTCAACCGTTTTTGCCGAGAACCTGCTGGTGCCCCACTCCGTCATGCCCGTGGCGGGAGGAGCCTATGTAGCCAGCACCACGGAGTTTCTCTTCCTTCCCGATCACGACGGTGACGATATCGCCGACGGCCGTCAGGTGATCTTTGCCGGTTTTGGCAATGCTGATGTACATCACACACTACACGGATTGCGCTGGGCACCGTGGGGTGACTTGTACATGACCCAATCGATCTACATCAACTCCTTCATCGATACCCCACACGGGTTCCGCCGACTGAATGGTAGCGGCGTCTGGCAATTTCGTCCGCAGACGCACCAATTGGAGGTTTTCTCACGCGGATTGATCAATCCCTGGGGCTTCGCTTTTGACGAGTGGGGCCAAGCCTTTGCTACCGACGGAGCCGGCAGCTCCGGCATCAATTACCTCTTTCCCGAATCGGCGCATGCCACCGCCGTCGGCGCCCCCAAAGTGCTCCCAGGGCTCAACCAGGGGACTCCCAAGAATACCGCTGCCGAGGTCGTGTACAGCCGGCATCTCCCCAGCAGTTGGCAGGGCAGTGTCATCACCAGTGACTTCCGAGCGAATCGCACGGTTCGCTACGCCCTGACAGAGCAAGGCAGCGGCTACCGCTCAGAGGAGGTGGAGACGATTGTCCATTCCAGCCACCGGTCTTACCGGCCCGTAGATAGCAAGATAGGACCAGACGGCGCTCTCTATATCGTAGATTGGTACAATCCCATCATCGACCACGGGGAAGTTGATTTTCATCACCCATTGCGGGACAAGACCCATGGTCGGATATGGCGCATGACGAATCGGCGCAATCCGCTCGTACACACCCCAGACCTAACCCCCCTGACCGACCGTCAACTACTGGAACTATTGAAGTCGCCGGAACAATTCACCAGGATGCAGGCCAATCGGACACTAGTGCAGCGTGGGTGTCCACCGGAGCTGCTGGATCAGTGGCTGCAGCAGCTCAACAGACGGCACCCTCGCGTGGAACAGTACCGCGTGGAGGCACTTTGGCTGGGAGCAGCGCTGGGACACTTGGATAGGTCACTGCTCACCGAACTCCTGCGATCGCCGAAGCATCAAGCCCGTGCCGCTGCCCTTCGTATGGTGGGGCACTGGGCATGGCAAGAGGATCTCGAGGAACAATTGTCGGTGCTAGTGCTAGATCCACACCCCCAGGTACGGCTGGAAGCGGTGCATGCCCTCCGATCATGGGGTACACTCGATGCATGCAACTTGCTGGTGAAAGCCCTTGATCTGCCTCGAGATGAAAACTTGGACTATGCCCTCTGGTTTGGTTTGCGGTCGCTCAAAAACGTCTGGATGGATCCGCTAGCAGACGGTCGGGAGGTATTTGCCGGCCAAGCCGATCACCAGGCAGAAGCCCTGCTTGCCGTAGAAGATACGATCGCGGTCTCGCTACTTTCATCCTTGATGGCTCAAACTCCCTTGTCAGATACATTACATCGTCAGGCACAATTGATGATGGCCAAATTAGGCGACGAACACATGTTGCAGCAGCTCCTGGACGACGCAATCGCCAACCAGGATCTTACCATTTTGGCGGCAATGGCAGATGCACCTGAAGAACATTTGGCAAAGCCTGCTGACCTCGCCGGGATGCAAGACCTGCTGCGGAGCACGGAGCCTGACATCCGTCGACAGGCCACCAGGTTGGCAGGTCGCTGGAAGGCAAAGGAACTGCTGCCCCTCTTGATCGAGGGCCTGCAGGCCGAAGATATGTCCGCGCGGGAGCGCATGGCCCTGGCCAATGCGCTCTGGGAGATTGATCCCGAGAAGTGTCGGCAAATCGCTACCAAGCCCGGCACCCAAGGGGCCAGAGCAGCAGCAGGCATCGCCTGGGCCAGGAACGAACCAGTGCCAGCCGCCGCCACCGTGGCAAAAATACTTCCGGACCTCGACACCGTGAGCTATGCCGAAGCATTCATGCGGGCCTACAGTCGTCGCGAAGAAGGCCCCCCGGCGCTTGCCGAGGCTCTGCAAGGTGTACAGCTCTCGCCAGAGCTTGCTATACGATGTGTCCAGGTATTGCAGGGTCGGGGCCTGGATCTCTCCGTGCTGATTGAGGCTATCCGATCCGCCGGGTCTCTGCAGGCCATTGGTACGCAGATAAGTGAGGCCGACAAACAAGCTATCCTACAGGCTGTGGAAACCGAGGGCGATGCCGGCCGGGGGAGGGTCATCTATCGAAGACCGGCCCTGCTTTGTGCTACCTGCCACCAGATTGATGGTTTCGGTGGCAAGATCGGGCCGGACCTTAGTACGGTCGGAGCATACATGGCTCCCAACTCCCTCCTGGAATCTCTACTTGACCCCAGCCAGGATGTCAAGCAAGGCTACGAGACGGTGGTGCTGACCAAAAAGGATGGGACCCTGATCAGCGGTACACTCCACCGAAAGGCCGATGACGCCACGATGATCCGCATGGTATCCGGGGAAATTGTCTCGGTGCCATCGGCTCAGATCGATCACATGGACGTTAGCCCCGTCTCATTGATGCCGGTGGGACTCACGCACAGTTTACGTCAGGACGAGCTGGTGGACCTCGTGCGCTACTTGGTCGAGCTGGGTGCTGAAACTTCGGACTAGCGGACGGCCATTCCATGCGCGTCTCTCATACCTTTGGCGACGCTCTGACGTTTTAGGTGCAATGCAAATGAGGGCAATGAAGACTTTCGATGGTGGGATAGGATGGCCACTGGTGTTACTCGTCGCTTATGCCATGGTGCTAGCCAGTTGCGGAGCTGAGGATTTGTTTGGGGGACCGTACGATAATTGTTGTGAAACGCCCCCATTTGAATGGCAGGCAAATGGTCATCAAGTCTTTATCCCCAACGTCATCACTCCAGACCAAAGAGGAGACGATGAATTTCTCACCATCTATAGTCGTCAACCCATCACATTGCTAGATCTGGACATTCTCCATGAGGACGAAATCTTGGGTATATCGAGGACAGAAGTTGCGATCGAGGGCAGTACCATGGTGTGGAAACCGACAAACTCCAGCGGGATGATCTTCTACGGCCAGTACCACTACACCGCCAAAGCGCTGATCGCGGGCGACACGATCGCCCTGGCTGGTCAGTTTTGCGCGATCGATTGCCGCGACCGGGCTGCCACGGGACTAAGCCAGGGATGTGTGCCCTACTCGGCTACGGACGGCAAAGGCCATATCGATACGAGCCAAATGCGCTTCAACGACCCTTGCTCGCCGTAGAACATCCCGATGTCACCTTTGACGGCGGTCAATCCGCGCCCTCCGGGGGTTCAAGAAAGTCGTCCCGGGCAGGGCTAAACGAGTCGATCAGCACGCCCGCCTCGGTACAGGTGCAACCATGCTTGGTATTTGGCGGAATATAAAACCCATCTCCGCCCCGCAGGGTACGTACTTGTGTACCGATGACGACCTCAAACTCGCCGCTCTCGACGTAGCTGACCTGCGCATGCGGATGGCTGTGTATTTCACCCACAGCGCCGGTCTCAAAAGCCACCTTGACCATCATGACTTGACCGTCGTAACCCATTATTTGACGGGTTAGACCCGGCCCGACCGCCTCCCAAGCTGTCGACTTGCCATCCAAAAATTCCTCGCTTTTACCTTGCATGAACGCGATGTCTTTTTGATCAAATACGATGTGATGTGAAACCGCTGGCTCCAAGGGTCGTATGAAACAAAGGTCTTCGCCACGCACCACGCTCCCAAAATAACAAACGAAGCGCGACCCACTGGCTAGCCCTCGTCATCTCCGGACCACCCCCTCCATCAACCCTCGGATGTAACCGATCGCATACAGGGTGCCGATGGTACTATAGCCAGGATGCTCATTGCTGTCTCCGTACATGGTGGGCACATGGTCGGGTCGCAGAGGTCCGCGAAATCCGATGTCGTAGTAGGCCTGCATGGCCTCATACATATCCGTCTTGCCGTTGTCGTGGAAGGTCTCCGCAAATCTGTCCCTGTAGCCCTGCACATCTCGAAAATGCACGAAGTGAATGGCACCTCGCTCCCCAAAATATCGTATGGCTGCCGGAATATCCACGCCCTGATCCTGGTCACCCATGGAGGCAAAACTGCCCTGGCAAAAGGTGATGCCATTGCTTGGGCTGGGATACAGGTCCAGCACGCGCTTGAAAGCTTCCACGGAAGTCATGATCCGCGGTATGCCACGAATCCGATCCACAGGCGGATCGTCGGGATGCAGGGCAAGCTTCACGCCCAATTGCTCTGCTTCGGGAATCACGGCCCGCAAGAAGTATTCCATATTGTCCCACATGCGTTCATGGTTCAACTCACCGTAGGTCGTGATCGCCTCTTCTTGACGAATATCTTCGATATCAAAAGCACTAACCAGCGCTCCACCCCGCCCCTCTCTGGCCATGTCCGTCCGCGTCCAATTGATCACCGGCATCCAGTTATGACAGACCGTATCGATACCCAGCTTGGCAATGTTCTGCAAGAAGGTGATAAAGTTGTCTATCTCCTCGTCACGGCCCGGGAGCCCCAATTTCGTCTTGGTATAGAGCGAGGGAGGCCCCTCAATGACGCGAAGGGTGAGACCTTCACGAGTCCAGGCCTCTTGCACCGCTTTTACCACTTCAAATGCATAGTTCGCCCGGTCGGACATCTGTACCATACGAGGACTAATGCCTCCCACGGCCCCCCGTACATCCATCTGGCGGGCCAGGGCCACCTTGCGAGATTCGATACCCCAGAAGTAGGCCAGGCAAAGTTGCATTCCTGCGTCCCTGATCAAGTCTTCTTTTTTAGTCCGGCCAAGGTTGCCAACCGAGGACGCAGTCATCGGAAACATCCACGCCGTCGAACTCAATAAAGCCGAACGCCGTAGAAAGCTTCTACGTTTTTGTCTCTTCATCTTGTGCACGATAGCTCCTTAGAAATTAACCAAATCTGAGCAGTATTACCAGTCATCAAGAGAAAGTAATGGTAAGGGAAGACCCTTGGCAGCAACAGTGAGCCAAGCGTGCTTCACACAAGCACTTGCTTTGATTGAGCGTCCACACTTGATTTGCATCATGCCTATTTGTGACCACCCTCATGGCACGGGGTCTTGCGCAACGGCAACTTTGCCCTTGAAAAATATTTAATAAACAAAACAGTCGAAAATGCCTATTCGATCCGTAGATGAGGGACCCTTTAACCGCTTTCAAAGTCGATTTGACCATATCATCGACCCAGGCCATTTTCTCGGTCGCTCCGCCTTTGATATCCCATGGACCACCTATGGCCCGCCGAGCAATATCGAGCGTACGCAGGAAGCATATCACATTGAGCTGCTGGTACCCGGATTTAAGCGGGAAGAACTGAAGGTCACCGTAGAAAATGGGGTGGTTATCGTGAAGGGGACCAAAAGTGAAAAGGTACCCGCTGACGAAAGCACATTTGTCACCGAAGAATTTTCTGTGGAGTCTTTTGAGCGCCGATTCCGATTGACCACGGAGCATTCGGATAACCGCGTGGAGGCCTCCCTGGAGGATGGGATACTGCGCATAGTCTTCTTTGAGAAGCACGATCCCGTGGTTTCTCAATACAAGCGCATTCCCATCGCTGAATAACCAGGGAGGTTATTGTAGGTGTGGGTAGATCCTGGGCTATGGAGGCTTGACCCGTCCATAATGCCACGGGCTGGATCATTGCTCGTGGTGTTCAGTTTGGGACCGGGTGGACTTACCATGCCGACAATAAAGGTGATGCGACCACCGTTTTCATGACATTGGCAACCCCGACATTTTTGACTAAACCATCTACATCACATGAACAACGGCATTTTTTTCGTCATCGCGCTTGCTAGTCTTTTTGTGCTATTTGGTTGCGAGAAGGATTCAGACAGTCCGGTGCATGAGGGGCAGGCTGACATTTCATTTCAAATCGAGCGCACCCAGTCGGAAGATAATTATCTATCCAGCGTGGCCAAGGTCATCAGCCAGAAGATCACTACCAGTTGGAGTGAAAGACACGCTAATTATCTTCAATTGATCCGGGAAATTACCATGGAGCTGGAACTGGAAGATGGAAGGACGATTGAATTTGGCATCTGGATGCTCAAGCGAGAAGCGGATACCGAGCATATTGAGCGAACCGATCTAGCTGCCGGCGAGGAAGGCGTTCTGTGGGACTATCGCTCCTCTGAGGTGGAAGCTGAACGCTTTTATCGCGGATTTGATGAAGCGCGCATCCTGATCAATCAAAACAATGTCATGTTTGTCGAACCGGGTCATGCAGACTTTCGCATCAGCAAGGTCGAGCCCACCACCGTGGATGGGCGAACAGTGAGCGAACTGACCATCGAATTTGAGGGCCGGGCGTATGGCTGGTATGATCCCCAGGGCGAACGTCAAGAGATCTACGAAATCGCAGGCGGATCCTTTCAAGGTTTCCTTGAATAGGAAATCTCTTCTAACCAAAATGATCCGCACCGGCCGTGTCCAGCGTCCTCGGCTGATCTCGGCGGAGAGAGTTGCCCCATGGAGAAGATTGGAGCTCCTCCACCCTACTAAGCCGCTTCCATTGTCGACCATCCTGTGGCCTTGACCTTATCGTCCCGGATACTCCAATGTAATGGCCCGACCCCTCATCGTAGGCTGCGTAGGACAAGCAAAACCGCCTATTTTTGTGCAAACCATTGCTATGTCACATCTCCAGACGCTGTATGTCACTGATCGTGCCTCGTGGCGAGCCTGGCTGGAGGCGTCCTTTCAGGTGCAAAGCGAAATCTGGCTGATCTACCCAAAAAAAGCCACCGGCAAACCTCGAATCGAGTATAACACCGCCGTCGAAGAAGCCCTTTGTTTTGGCTGGATCGACAGCACCGTCCGCTCCCTAGACCCCCAGCACACCATACAACGATTTTGCCCTCGCCGAAGTCGCAGCACTTTCTCTCAAGCCAATAAAGAGCGACTGAGACGAATGTTGGAACAGAACAAAATCCACCCCTCCCTCCGAAAGGCCGTGAATGATGTACTTGCTGCACCTTTCTTCTTTCCACCAGATATCATTTCCAGAATACAGGCGGACCCGATCGCCTGGGCCAACTATCAACGTTTCTCTGCGCCTTATCAGCGCATTAGAATTGCCTTTATTGATGCTGCGCGCAAGCGTCCGGAGGAATTTGATAAACGTTTGAAAAATTTTATGGAAAAGTCGCGACAGGGAAAAATGATCAAGGGTTTTGGAGGCATCGATAAATACTATTAATCCGCAATGACAGTAGATCTCTTTCTAAACTATGCACCGTAGAAGCCCGAATTGTAAATAGCTATGCTTACTTTAGTTGACAAATTACCACACACGATCCATACCCACCATCTTTCGGGGAGCAAGGGTATCAACAGTCAAAATTCACCTAATGAAAATCATCGACATCCTCGTGGGCTGCCTGAATCTTTTGATTCTGACTGGCATTGTCCTCCTGATCTTCTATCTGCCCATGATTATTGGGCTGGCCACTAACCTCTTCTTTCTCCCGACTTTCCTCCTCGTCCCGGTGGTTTGGGGAATAATCAATTACTTCAAATACAAACGACTGGCTCGCCCCAGACCTTTGTGGCAACGAATCCTCCTAGGTGTGCCGTGGATCAACCTGGGATTCATCGTATTGGTGCTCGCTCTGTCTGCCTGGCAATGGCTATAAGCACGGATGCAGTATACCGGGTGATGGCCGGCAAAGCTCCACCGTCTCCCGGCATCCATCGGTCGCCCCAAAAATTTGAGATATTGCGAGCGCAAATAGTGAAGGCATGGGAGCCATTGAAGTCACCACATATTACCTGGCAATGCAATCGCCGGAGGAGCTAAATGCCAAGATCAATACGTATGGTCTGGTGATCCAGGAAGCACAGATCAAGCAGTATCAGCTGAACCGATTCATGTATGAGCTGGTGGGAGCATCCTACCACTGGAAAGACAAACTCGTCTGGTCCGCTGAGCAGTGGACCGACTATGCGGAGCGGCCTGACCTTCGCACTTGGGTAGCCTATAAGGATGGCAGTCCTGCCGGCTATTTTGAACTCTTTCGAGATGCGGAGGATACGATTGATATCGCACATTTTGGCCTGGCCCCAAAGTTCGTCGGTATGGGGCATGGAGGTCCGTTGCTGACGGCAGCCATTCGCAGTGCCTGGCAATGGTCCGGTTGCCGTCGCTTGACGGTAAATACTTGCACACTTGATCATCCACATGCTCTGAAGAACTATCAGGCGAGGGGATTTAAAATCTACGAGACCCAAAGAAAATGAGAGAGATCGACTAGATCCTATGCTATGTTTTTGTGAGCACCACATCGTACCCACAGATCTACAACCCTTTGTTGAATAAATTTTTCACTTCAAGGACTGGATGCCCGATCATCGGGTCGAGCGTGTAGTCCCGACCGGTCATCACCATCTCATTTTTGAGCTAGACGGCATGGAAAGGCACGTCTATGACAATGACACCCTCGAGCCTATCCGGTCCTATCGCCAAGTCTGGTTTGCTGGCATCCATCGCGAGCATATTACGATCTCCCCACAGGAAATGTCAGAAATGTTTGTAGTCAGGTTTAGAGCGGCACCATTCGAAAACGTCAGTTCGCCCTGATCAAACCCGCTACCAAAAAAGAGGTGATCTGGGTTTCAAACTTAAGGACAAACCGACGACTGAACGATTGGGTGACTCACTCCAATCGGCAGCATGTGCACGCATCGTGTAAAAACTCACCGACCCGGAGGAAGTGCACGCCGAATTAATCGGCTGGCTGCGAGAGGCGTACGACAAGTCTGTCTAATGCAAACAGTGATTTCCAACACCTAGCGACCCCTATGTAGATGATCCTGCTCCACCAGAATGACCAAGTACTAGGAATACCGGTCCAAACAATCGTTTGGCCGGGCATGCACGCTACCCACCGTGCATCTTTGAGGTGGAGACAAAACATCCACGATGAAAGCGCATGCAAACAAGTCTCTCTGGAGACTCTTCGATCACCAAAACAACGGCGACATTTCGGACGTCACCTTTTTTAGCACCCTGAAAAAACACGGAATATTAGACGGCGATCCTCGCCTCCGGCCGATTAGAGAGGGCCTGGTAGAACTTGAGGTCAATGGAGACGGCATTCGAAAAATATCCGCCCAGCGACTCAGCCACATTATCCAGAGCAATAAATTTCTAGAACGCCTCCTCCTAGGTGGGAATGTCATTCCCGATTTCCACTCCTTCAAGAAGGAAATGGCCTTGATCTATACATTAATTAAAGAAAACACCACGGGCAATGTGGCTAACTATATTCCACAACTTTCGAAAATAGATCCCGATTTGCTTGGCGTGGCCATTTGTACAGTCGACGGTCAAATTATAAAGATCGGGGATGCCGACCAGAAATTTACTATCCAAAGCGCGTCCAAGCCTATCTCGTATGCCATTGCGCTGGAGCAGTGTGGCGACGTCAAGGTACATTCTCACGTTGGACGAGAGCCGAGTGGCCATCGCTTTAATGAGCTGACCCTCAATGAGTCGGGGCTACCCCACAATCCGATGATCAACGCAGGAGCCATCATGTGCTGCTCCATGGTGGGACCCGACCAGCACATTTCGGAGCGGTACGAAGGTTATTTAGACACGTGGCAAGAATTGATCGGTGGCACAAGACCGAGCTTCAACAATTCGGTCTATCTATCCGAAAAATCCACGGCCGATCGCAATTACGCCTTAGCCTATTTCATGCGCGAAAAGCAAGCATTTCCCGCGGGAGTAAACATGCATGAGGCCCTTGATTTTTATCTGCAATGCTGCTGTACCGAAATCACCACTTTACAATTGGCCAAGGTGGCGGCCACTTTTGCTAATTCCGGCACGAACCCCTTTAGCAATCGCCGGATCTTTCAGGCCGAAACGGTCAAAAATGCACTCTCCCTCATGTCCAGCTGTGGCATGTACGACTCGTCGGGCGAATTTTCCTTTCACGTGGGTCTACCGGCCAAGAGCGGTGTATCTGGGGTCGTCTGGCTCGTTGTCCCCAACGTCATGGGCATTGCCATCTATTCTCCGAGATTGGACAAAAATGGCAATAGCGTGAGAGGGATTGCCTTTGCACAGGAATTGGTCAAGCGGTTCAATTTCCATAATTATGATTCCTTGCTTTTTGAGCTGGAAGAAAAAGTGGATCCGCGCCGCAAGCGGTATCAGACCAAGGTCAATGAGGTGATGTCCTTGATTTTTGCTGCCTCCTGTGGCGATTTGGCGGAGGTCAAACGGCTGCATGCCATGGGTGTCGATCTGAACGAGGGAGATTATGACCGACGCACGGCCCTACATCTGGCGGTAGCCGAGAAGCAAATTCACGTGATCAAATATCTCCGGGATCAGGCGGTGGATGTGCAGGTGGAGGACCGCTGGGGAGCCACTCCCCTGTCGCAAGCGCTGGACGGCAATGATCAGCAGATTATTCACCTCTTGAGCGATAAAGAACCCCGACTGCTAAGCGCTTCGTAAGGAGCGAGATGATCGATCAGTCGATCATGTATTGCCCCAAGGCTCCAATGACAAGTCGTCCTGGTAGATAGGACCGAATGTGTTTTCCAAGCCAGATTGGTATCTTGACATTCCCATCCAGATATCAGAAAATGAGACTTAAAGTCATCTCCCTCCTGCTGCTCCTGGCACTTTTTGCCTGTCAAGAAAAAACGGATGTTTCCGACGGTACCGCCACTACCCAGCCCAATGTCCTTTTCCTGGCCGTGGACGATCTAAACGATTGGTTGGGTTGCATGGACGGGCATGCCCAGGCATGGACTCCCCACATGGACCGGCTAGCTGCGGAGGGCGTCCTTTTTGCGAACGCCCACTGCCAAGCCCCGTTGTGCGGCCCTTCACGAGCCTCGCTCATGACCGGACTACGTCCCTCCACCACCGGCATCTACGGGATGATTGACGATGATTCGATCCGGAGTCAAAATGTCGTGACCCGGGACATTGTCTTCCTACCCGAATACTTTCAACAGCAGGGCTATCACACGATGGGCATTGGCAAATTATTCCACCAGCATGCGCCCACCCAGTGCTTTGATGAATCCGGCGGTCGCCGGGGAGGTTTTGGTCCAGTGCCCGACCAACGATTTCATTGGGACGGACATGGTACGGCAGACCGCAGACGTTACGGACGTACCAGTACCGACTGGGGGGCCTACCCGGAGGCGGACTCGCTGATGCCAGATTACCGCTCCGCCACCTGGGCCGTCGAGCGTCTACAGCGTACGCATGACAAGCCATTCTTTCTGGCCGTCGGTTTTCTTCGTCCGCATGTACCCTGGTACGTCCCGGCCCGGTGGTTTGACCTGTATGATCCGGACAGTCTGGATCTGCCGCCGTATCTCCCGGAGGATCTGGACGACTTGCCTCCCATCGCACACCAGATCAATGACCTGCCCATGATGCCCACCACCGCATGGGCTAAGGAGACAGGCCAATGGAAATACATCGTGCAAAGCTATTTGGCGTCCGTCAGTTTTGTGGATGAACAGGTGGGACGCGTGCTTGCTGCCCTTAGAGAGAGTCCGTATGCCAATAACACCGTGATCGTGCTATGGTCCGACCATGGCTATCGGCTGGGTGAGAAAGGCACCTTTGCCAAACATGCGTTGTGGGAAGAAGCCACACATGCCCCTCTGATGTTTGCCGGTCCCGACTTGCCTCAGGGCCGGGTCGTACAAGAGCCTGTGGAGATGCTCTCCATCTACCCTACCCTGATCGATCTTTGCAGACTACCGAGCTACGACCGAAATGAAGGCAACAGCCTGCTACCCCTCATGAATGACCAGGCAGACATACACTCGACGGCGGTGACCACCTTTGGCCGAAACAATCACACCGTCCGCACACAGCATTATCGCTACATCCGCTACGAGGACGGGACAGAAGAACTATACGATCGCAGGAGCGACCCCAACGAATGGCACAATCTCGCCTACGAGCCGATGCATGCCGCCAAAAAATCTGAATTCCACCGGATGCTACCGGTCACCAATGCACCCTGGGCCCATCACTCCCAGTATCGATTTCAACCTTATTTTGTCGAGCAGAAGGCTCGAGATCGGGGTGAGTAGCTGATTTTGTTTCTATCCGGTTATTTTTTGGCCTTGGCGAACAGGATAAGGCGGCCACGAGAGTCTCCATCATTGTTCACCAAGATTGACCCGCACTGCAGGTATCCTACCCTACATATATTCTGGGTCGCTGCAAGGCCAGGTCTTGCCAGTGGCGGTCCAGGAAG
The DNA here is from genome assembly GCA_965223165.1 of Saprospiraceae bacterium. Taxonomy (GTDB): domain Bacteria; phylum Bacteroidota; class Bacteroidia; order Chitinophagales; family Saprospiraceae; genus JABDMH01. The sequence goes on from CBDCVQ010000009.1 coordinate 242,987, forward strand.
ATCTTCGTACGACGATAACCGACCTGTCTAAGCGTACGGATGCCATGACGGAATCCGCCGACGACTACATCTGGATGATGGGCATCGGACGCCAGATGAACCGGGATATCCATTTCCCGAGCATATTCCAAGACCCAACGACTGGGATACATATCGTCGATTTCACCCTTATAGTAGCCTTTCGTGTTGACCTCCATGATACATCCCGCCGCTGCGATGGCTTCTAAGGTGAGCAGCACCTCTGCTCGGTACCACTCTGCCGACTCATCAAAATAGCGGCTTTCTTGGTTGTGTTTTTTAATGCGATCGAGATGCGCCACAATATCCGGACAATCCAATTCCACCATGGCGCGAATCTGACTGTAATAGGCATGGATCAATTGCCGAATGTCACCGGCGTAAATTTCATCGATCCCACGTTGGAAGACTTGTTGGTCGCTCTCGAAAGTCCACCAAGCGCTGTCCTCAAGCTGTCCCACATAGTGTACAGCGCCCAATGTATAATCCAGCTGGGCTGCCTTGACATGTGCGCTGGAGACACCCATCACGCCCGGGATGTAGTCCACTTCCAAGGACTTGTGGATTTCTATTTCATCACCCACCTCCATTCTGATCTGATCGATCCGATCCAAATAAGCGGGTAAATCCTCCATTCGCATCAGACTTTGGTCACTGGCAGGTATCGGTGCATGGTCCGAAAAACCATAACAGAGCAAGTTCTTCTTGATCGCCTCTTGGACATAGGCCTCCGGCTCAAGCGACCCGTCGCTAAAATTGGTATGGGAATGATGGTTTGCCAACATAATCACATGTGTATTTCCTACAATGTGTAAAGGTAGTCCATAGTTTTGAATTTTAGTTTAAGCTAGAGTGATCCAAAAAATTATCACGCCCCAAAGACGGTCGACGGTATGACAAGCTCTCGGGGAGGATAATTTTTTGCACCAATTTGTATTTCTTTCTTGGACGGTGACCAAGACCCCGTAGATTGATTGGAGATATCTGACAGTGATTAGTGATTGTGATTTTCGATAGCCGAACAGATCAAGATAAAGTGACCCCTCTCAACAATTACACAATTACAACGATTCAACATTTCTGATCTGGATCGTCGAGCTTGCGGACAGCCCGGAGCGAGGGCCGAGATCGGCGAGCCGCCACCTTAAGACGGTCGGACGGTAGACGGTGGACGGCCAGACGAACTCTCGATGAAGAGAATTTTTGCACCAATTTGTATTTCCTTCTTGGATGGTGACCAAGACCCCGTAGATTGATTGGAGATATCTGATGGTGATTTTCGATAGCCGAGCAGATCAAGACAAAGTTACGCTCCTCAACAATTACCATTACACAATTATAACGACTCAACATTTCTGATCCTGGATAGTCGAGCTTGCGGACAGCCCCGGAGCGAGGGCAGAGATCGGCGAGCCGCCACCTTAAGACGGTCAGACGGTGGACGGTAGACGGCCATACGAGCTCTCGGGGAGGATAATTTTTTGCACCAATTTGTATTTCTTTCTTGGATGGTGACCAAGACCCCGTAGATTGATTGGGGATAGTTTTGATTGGTGATGGTGATTTCTTCAGGTAGATGACCAGCTCGACAATGACCTCCTCAACAATTACACACTTATAACGATTCAACATTTCTGATCCTGGACGTCGAGCTTGCGGACAGCCCCGGAGCGAGGGCAGAGATCGGAGAGCCGCCACCTTAAGACGGTCGGACGGTGGACGGCGGACGGCCATACGAGCTCTCGGTGAAGAGAATTTGCACCAATTTGAATTTCTTTCTTGGATGGTGACCAAGACCCCGTAGATTGATTGGAGATAGCTGATTTTGATTGGTGATGGTGATTTTGGATCGTCCGCCAGTCAAGGCAGGTGACGCTCCTCAACAATTACACAATTATAACGATTCAACATTTCTGATCCTGGATCGTCGAGCGTGTGGACAGCCCCGGAGCGAGGGCAGAGATCGGCGAGCCGCCACCTTAAGACGGTCGGGCGGTGGACGGTGGACGGTGGACGGCCATACGAGCTCTCGATGAAGAGAATTTTGCACCCATTTGCATTTCTTTCTTGGATGGTGACCAAGACCCCGTAGATTGATTGGAAATATCTGACAGTGATTAGTGATGGTGACTTTCGATAGCCGAGCAGATCAAGACAAAGTTACGCTCCTCAACAATTACCATTACACAATTATAACGATTCAACATTTCTGATCCTGGATCGTCGAGCTTGCGGACAGCCACGGAGCGAGGGCAGAGATCGGCGAGCCGCCACACTAAGACGGGTCGGACAGTGGACGGTAGACGGTGGACGGCCATACGAGCTCCCGATGAAGAGAATTTTTGCACCAGTTTGTATTTCTTTCTTGCATCGTGACCAAGACCCCGCAGATTGATTGGGGATATCAGATAGTGATTAGCGATGGTGATTTTGGATCGTCCGCCAGTCAAGGCAGGCGACGCTCCTCAACAATTACACAATTATAACGACTCAACATTTCTGATCCTGGATCGTCGAGCTTGCGGACAGCCCGGAGCGAGGGCAGAGATCGGCGAGCCGCCACCCTAAGACGGTCGGACAGTGGACGGCGGACGGCCAGACGAACTCTCGATGAAGAGAATTTTTGCACCAATTTGTATTTCCTCCTTGGATGGTGACCAAGACCCCGTAGATTGATTGGGGATAGCTGATTTTGATTAGTGATGGTGATTTTGGATCGTCCGCCAGTCAAGGCAGGTGACGCTCCTCAACAATTACACAATTATAACGATTCAACATTTCTGATCCTGGATCGTCGAGCGTGTGGACAGCCCCGGAGCGAGGGCAGAGATCGGCGAGCCGCCACCTTAAGACGGTCGGGCGGTGGACGGTGGACGGTGGACGGCCATACGAGCTCTCGATGAAGAGAATTTTGCACCCATTTGCATTTCTTTCTTGGATGGTGACCAAGACCCCGTAGATTGATTGGAAATATCTGACAGTGATTAGTGATGGTGATTTTGGATCGTCCGCCAGTCAAGGCAGGTGACGCTCCTCAACAATTACACAATTATAACGATTCAACATTTCTGATCCTGGATCGTCGAGCGTGTGGACAGCCCCGGAGCGAGGGCAGAGATCGGCGAGCCGCCACCTTAAGACGGTCGGGCGGTGGACGGTGGACGGTGGACGGCCATACGAGCTCTCGATGAAGAGAATTTTGCACCCATTTGCATTTCTTTCTTGGATGGTGACCAAGACCCCGTAGATTGATTGGAAATATCTGACAGTGATTAGTGATGGTGACTTTCGATAGCCGAGCAGATCAAGACAAAGTTACGCTCCTCAACAATTACCATTACACAATTATAACGATTCAACATTTCTGATCCTGGATCGTCGAGCTTGCGGACAGCCACGGAGCGAGGGCAGAGATCGGCGAGCCGCCACACTAAGACGGGTCGGACAGTGGACGGTAGACGGTGGACGGCCATACGAGCTCCCGATGAAGAGAATTTTTGCACCAGTTTGTATTTCTTTCTTGCATCGTGACCAAGACCCCGCAGATTGATTGGGGATATCAGATAGTGATTAGCGATGGTGATTTTGGATCGTCCGCCAGTCAAGGCAGGCGACGCTCCTCAACAATTACACAATTATAACGACTCAACATTTCTGATCCTGGATCGTCGAGCTTGCGGACAGCCCGGAGCGAGGGCAGAGATCGGCGAGCCGCCACCTTAAGACGGTCGGACGGTGGACGGCGGACGGCCATACGAGCTCTCGATGAAGAGAATTTTTGCACCAGTTTGTATTTTTTTCTTGGATGCTGACCAAGACCCCGTAGATTGATTGGGGATATCAGATAGTGATTAGCGATGGTGATTTTGGATCGTCCGCCAGTCAAGGCAGGTGACGCTCCTCAACAATTACACAATTATAACGACTCAACATTTCTGATCCTGGATCGTCGAGCTTGCGGGCAGCCACGGAGCGAGGGCAGAGATCGGAGAGCCGCCCACCTTAAGACGGTCGGACGGTGGACGGCCATACGAGCTCTCGATGAAGAGAATTTTTGCACACATTTGTATTTCTTTCTTGGATCGTGACCAAGACCCCGTAGATTGATTGGGGATATCAGATAGTGATTAGCGATGGTGATTTTGGATCGTCCGCCAGTCAAGGCAGGTGACGCTCCTCAACAATTACACAATTATAACGACTCAACATTTTACGAGCCAACGCAGGCCCACTACTCCGGCTCCACCTTTTCGAAATCTCCCGGATTGACCCAACCGGCCTTTAATTTCTCCCCCTGCATGAATCGATTGTAAAACTGGCTGGTCGTTTTATCAGCATAGAGATAATTGTCAAAGACGTCTCCGTTGCCCAATACCCTGGGGTCTCCTTGCTCGGATAATTCTCTTAAGAGTTGGTCCCGCAGTTTTTGCTTTGTGTGCTGCAGTGATGAATCCTTTGATAGATTATGGAGACACCAAGGATCCGCTCTGAGGTCAAACAACTCTTCCTCCGGACGCTTGCCAAAGCTCCACTGCCAGAATTGGCTGTTCCCCTCCTTCCGCTGCATGGCCAGGATGCTGGTCTTTGTGGGACTGCCGTCGGTATTCAGGTATCCCGTCACGGGATTTCCAGCCGGCCACCGATCCGGTTTAAAATTGATGTGGTAGGCATAATCCCGGGTCACAATACCCCGCACGGGATATCCCTGGTCATTCGGCCGACCTACGTCATGCCGCTCTTTACCAATCAAGACGTGATCTCGCGTATGGGTGGCAAGCTCGGGCACATCAGCAAAGAGGTCTAGAAGGCTCGAGCCGGTGATCGGCTGCATGCCTGCTGCCGCGCCGTCGATCGCAGCCATCTGAAGGAAAGTCGGAGCAAAATCGATGAAGTTCACGTAATCCTGGACGACCCGGCCGGGGTTCTTGATGCCGCGACCCCAGCGCATGGCTAGCGGGAGGTGATTGTCAAACTCAAACACGTTGCCCTTCACGCGCGGAAAAGGCATCCCGTTGTCGGAGGTGACCACCACCAACGTATTCTCCAGCAGCCCCTTTTTCTCCAGCAAGGTCAACATCTTGTCTAAGTGCTGGTCAAAATGCTCTACCTCATACGCATAGTCCAGCATGTCCGTCTTGACGGTGTCATTGCTGGGCCAATGCGGCGGCACCTCGGTGATATCTTCAAGCTGCTTGCCACCCTGTTCGACGCCTACATTGAAGGCATAGCGGCGATGTGGCTCAATAGCACCATACCAGAAAAAGAAGGGCTGCTTCTTATCTCTACGCCGAAGAAAATCGCGAAAGTTCTTGGCGTAGTCGTTGTCAGAAATGTGCGCGGCCGGCGGATCGAGTTTGTGCTTCACATAATTGTGCCCGATTAATTCGCGAGGCTGCCCCTGGCGAGTAGCGATACCCGGCGCCCAGCCCTTGCCCGTCCGTCCCACGGAATAGCCCTGCGAGGCAAGGACCTCGGGAAACGTGACAAACTTCTCTGGAAAATAGGGCCAGTGATTGCAGGCTTGCTCCAACTGCCAGCTATTGCGGCCGGTCAAAATGCAGGCCCGGGATGGGGCGCACTTGGCATTGGGCGTATAAGCCCGCATAAATAGCAGGCCCTCTTTGGCCACGCGATCGAAAGCAGGCGTTCGGACCCAGGTGCAGCCATAGGCTCCGGCATGGGGGAAAGACTGGTCATCGGCGATGGCAAAAAGAATATTAGGCCGGTCGTCGGATGGTTTGCTGTAGCAGCTGGCGAGGAGTGCGACCGCCAAAGCACCCATCAAACCCAGGGAAAGATATTTGCGCACGTTCATTCTGACATTGGTATGGTTTTAAAGGTAGTTATTGTGCCATAATGCCGGGAATGGAGGTGGCATGCACGATGATCCAACACGCCTGCCTTCACCTTTCGACCGTTCCCGCACTCCCTCCACCCAGGCATGTGCACGTAGTGTGATTGCACCTGGCTTGTGTGCCCGAGGTATAGCTTAAACGCCTGACCAACTTCCAAGAGGTGGGACTTATTTGGTACATTAAAGTAGCCGAGCCCTTGGGGCGCTCGTGATAAAACTATAACCAATGAGAAGCCAACTCATCCATTGCATTCCCACCCTGTCTGCCCTGTTGATTACCCTGCTTTGCCACGCGCAGACGGATCATGACCTGATCCGATCCAACCTGGCGGCCAAGGCTGCCGCTGTCGATGATCTTTTTGCCGAATGGGATGGTGATGATCGCCCGGGAGCCACGGTGGCCGTGGTACACCAGGGAGAGATCATTCTCGAGCGCGGATACGGCCAAGCCAACATCGAATACGACATTCCGAATGAGCCTTCGACGGTCTTTCACATTGCCTCCGTATCGAAGCAATTCACCGTTTTTGCCATTTTACTACTTGAGGAACAAGGAAAGCTGTCACTGGACGATGACATTCGCAAGTACCTACCGGAGGTGCCGGATTTCGGACATACCATCACCTTGCGTCACCTAGCCAGCCACACCAGCGGCATGCGTGATCAGTGGAATCTCCTGGTGATGGCGGGCTGGCGATTTGATGACGTCATCACCAAGGAGCACGTCCTCACGTTGGTCAAGCAGCAGCGGGAGCTCAACTTTGAGCCGGGCCAAGAGTATTTCTACTGCAATACAGGCTTCACGCTCTTGGCGGAGGTCGTCGCCCGGATATCTGGCATGTCCTTCGCCGAGTATGCCGACCGGCACATCTTTCAGCCGCTCCATATGCGCCACACGCTTTTCTACGACAACCACCAGAAGATTGTCAAGAACCGGGCATACTCCTATGGAGCCAAGGGCGACGGCTATGAAAAGCGCGTATTGAGTTATGCCAATGTCGGAGCGACGAGCCTGTTCACCACCGTCCAGGACCTCAGCCTTTGGACCCTAAACTTCAAGCATCTCACCGTGGGTTCCCACGCGATCATCGACAAAATGAACACACCGGCCACCTTAAACGATGGAACCACCTTTGGAGGTGCTCTGGGTCAATTTGTCAATGATTACAAAGGTCTTCGCCAGATCCAGCACGGCGGTGCCGACGCCGGTTATCGCACCTACCTAGGCAGGTTTCCCGATCAAGAGTTTGCCGTCATCGTCTTCAGCAACTACGCCGGATTTAATGCTGGGGGTATGGCTCTGAAGGTAGCAGACATCTACCTGGAAGCGCTCATGGCCGACGACGAGCCCCACAGCGAAGCTCCAGAAAGAACTTACATCACCCTTTCTACCAAGCAACTGAAGGCCTACGAAGGAGACTTTTGGAATGAACAGTCGCAATACACGCGCCGCATGTATGTACGTGAAGACACCCTCCGATACCGGCGAGGCGAAAACAATGAAAGTCCCTTGGCGCCACTTGGCGAGGACCGCTTTCACATGCTCCACGTCAATGCGGACCTGGTAGTCCGTTTTGAGACCAAAGATGATATTCGACGGATGATCGTCACCATTGACGGCGGTGATCCGATCGTCTCCACCGGCTACACCCCGCAGGAGATGTCGGCGGAGGCGCTGCAATCCTACGCCGGTGCCTATTATAGTCCGGAGCTGGATGCTACCTACCGGCTACGCGTGGAGGAAGACCAACTCGTCGCAAATCATATGCGTGGCGGGGACGTCACCTTGCGCCACATCAAGGGCGAGTACTTTCAGGGCAGTCGATGGTACTTTGGTCAAGTACAATTCCACAAAGTGGGCCAGCAAGTGACGGGCTTTCAGGTCACCAATGGTCGAGTACGTAATCTGGTCTTCGAAAAAAGGGACGGGGAGTGAGGGGAGTTTGGAGTGACTTGAGTTCCGAGTGAACTTGAGTTCTGAGTGCCTTGAGTTCAGGGCGAGCTCGCGACTGGGCAGGGCGCGCAACTATGCACCAAAAAACCGCAATACCAGAAAACCACAAAACCATTTCATTGCTTGAGTGCAGGGCGAGCTCGCGACATTGGACCTCGGCCTTAGCCTCAGCCTTAGCCTCCTTGCTTCCAGGGTGAGCTCGCGACAGGGCACGATGCAGAACTACGCACCAAAAAACCGTAATACCAGAAAACCACAAAACCTTTCATTGCTTGAGTTCAGGGCGAGCTCGCGACATTGGACCTCGGCCTTAGCCTCCTTGCTTCCAGGGCGAGCTCGCGACGGGGCACGATGCAGAACTACTCACCAAAAAACCGCAATACCATTTCATTGCTTGAGTTCCGAGTGAGCTCGCCACAGGGCACGATGCAGAACTACGCACCAAAAAACCGTAATACCAGAAAACCACAAAACCATATTGCCTCAGTGACTATAGTGACCTAGGAGTGACTAAAATGCCTAGAATTGAGTTCCGAGTGACCTTGAGTTCTGAGTGCCTTGAGTTGAGGGCGAGCTCGCGACGGGGCACGATGCAGAACTATGCACCAAAAAACCGTAATACCAGAAAACCACAAAACCATTTCATTGCTTGCTTCCAGGGCGAGCTCGCGACTGGGCAGGATGCAGAACTATGCGCCAAAAAACCGTAATACCAGAAAACCACATAACCATTTCATTGCTTGAGTTGTGGGCGAGCTCGCGACATTGGACCTCGGCCTTAGCCTCAGCCTTAGCCTCCTTGCTTCCAGGGTGAGCTCGCGACGGGGCACGATGCAGAACTATGCACCAAAAAACCGCAATACCAGAAAACCACAAAACCATTTCATTGCTTGAGTGCAGAGTGAGCTCGCGACATTGGACCTCGGCCTTAGCCTTAGCCTTAGCCTCCTTGCTTCCAGAGCGAGCTCGCGACGGGGCACGATGCAGAACTATGCACCAAAAAACCGCAATACCAGAAAACCACAAAACCATATTGCCTCAGTGCCTAGCGTTGTGGTGCCCAGTGCTTGCAAAGAAGCCTTCTATCCACTGGGCGACTACTTTCCGGTCGGGAGCGGAGGCCAAGCTGTCCAGCGCCGTCTGGTAGGTGTCGGCATCGAACTTGGCCACTCGCCTGCGTATGAGGGTCTCGTCGTAGGCGCGGGTAAACTCGGGATGAGCTTGGATACCCAGCATGTGATCTGACACTAGAAACATGGAGATGGGGCAGGCAGACGCGGACGCCAGGACGCGGCTGCCGGGAGGGAGTACGTGCACCTGATCTTGGCACATCATCAACAGCCTGATCTCCGCAGCAGGGGGTTGCATCCATGGCTCAGCGGATAGGATCTCAAAGGGATGGAGCCCAATGCACCAACCGTCGGACGATTTTCTTACAACACCACCCAGCGCCTGACCGAGCGCTTGGTGCCCAAAGCAGACACCCACATAGGGCTTTCGTGCTTGGTGGACCGCTCGGATGAATTGCTCCAATCGCCGGATCCATGCCACGTCTTCATAGACAGACCTTCGGGATCCATTGACTAGGTAGCCATCGAGCTCCTCGATAGCCTTGGGAAAATGTCCATCACAGACAAAATAGGGCACAAGCTGGAGGCCCGGCAGCAAGGACTCGAACATGGCAAGGTAAGTACCGTGCCGATCCACCAAGTCGTCAGGTACGTGGTCGCAGAGTAGCAGTCCGATCCTCATGTGAAGGTCCGTAGATGATACGACTTGGGCCTGGTCAAGGCGTCAAAGCCCAACGGCGAAAGGGTACATCCCCGGCCAGAATCCTTTACTCCCGTCCAGGCCAAGGCGGGATCCAGATAGTCACAACGATTCATATACCAGGTCCCCGTGTTGACTTGGTCTCCGATGCGAATGGCAGCCGCCAGATCCTGCGTCCACACGGAGGCCGTCAAACCATATCTGCTATCATTCATCAGTTGCACGGCGTGTTGATCATCATCCACCGGCATGATACCTACGACCGGACCGAAGGTCTCCTCCCGCATCACATCCATCTGGTGGTTTACCTCGGTCAGCACTTGCGGAGCCATGTACGGCGTGTCAGGCGCATGAGCGGGAAAAGTCGCATGGTCGATGTGGGTCCGGGCGCCGTCCGCCACGGCCTGTTCGATTTGTCTCGCCGCGTGGCGTGCAGCAGAGACACGAACCATAGGGCCCAGGGTCACGGACGGATCCAGTGGATCTCCCAAAGTGTATTGCTGGGTCAACGCTACAAATGCTTCCACGAAATTGCGGTAAATCCTGCGATCCACGTAGATGCGCTCGATACCACAGCAGGATTGTCCGGCGTTGAAGAAGGCACCATCTACGAGCTGCATCACGGTGTATTGCAGATCGGCATCCGCGCGCACATAGGCCGGATCTTTCCCGCCCAATTCGAGACCGGCACCGACAAAGCGCTCGCCGATCGCCCGCTGTACGGCCTTGCCTCCCGCCACCGAGCCGGTAAAGGAGACAAAGGACACCCGCTGATCTTTAATCACCCGGGCTACCTGATCATGCGACAAATGAAGGTGCTGGAAAACGCCCTCGGGCAGTCCGGCATCAACAAAGGCCGCCTGATAGCGCTCGGCACAAAGCGGGGTCTGTTGAGCATGCTTTAAGAGGACGGCATTTCCCGCTAGTAGCGCCGGAATCACCACATTGACGGACGTCAGATATGGATAATTCCAGGGCGACAAGACGAAGGCGACACCGATCGGCACCCGCCGAATAAACCGGGTAAAATCTCGCCTGGCTGCCGGCTCAACTTCCGCCAAGGCCGTCGGGGCCAGGTCGATCATGTGCAGCGCCCGCTCGCGAAATCCACCCGTGATTTCCTTGGGGCTGTACTGTATCGGCCTGCCCATCTGCCAGGTCAACTCCTTCCCTATTACGTCTGCATGCCTTAGAAAATACTCCACTGCCCGCCGACAGATAGCCGAGCGCTCCTCCAATGGCGTTTGCTGCCAACTTCGCTGGGCCTCCGCAGCCGTCTTCAGCGCCCGTTCAATGGTCCCTTCTGCAGCGAATACCCGCTCGCAAAGGATGGAGCCATCCACCGGACTGATCGTCTGAAATTTCTCCGCCATTGGTTCAAGCTGTATCAGGGATTATTCGGGAGTCACGTAGGCGGCAGTGATGCCACCGTCCACGAGAAATTCAGTCCCGGTCGTAAAGGAGGACTCGTCAGAGGCAAGATACAATGCAGCATAGGCCATTTCCTTCACATGTCCAAATCTCCCCATGGGTACATGGACCAGTCGACGCTGCTTCTTCTGCTCCGTATCGAGAAATTTCATTAGCAATTCCGTTTCCAAGGGGCCCGGACACAAGGCATTGACCCGAATATTCTCTCTCGCATGAATGGTGGCAAGCTCACGCGTCATGGCCAGCACGGCACCTTTGCTTGCTGTGTATGCCAGTTGGGGCGTAGCCGCGCCCAGTCGAGCGACAAAGGAAGCCGTATTAATCACCGAGCCACCGCCCGATCTGCGCAAAGCGGGTATCCCATACTTGCAACCCAGCAAAATGGATTTTACGTTGATCTGCAGCGTGAGATCAAAGACGGATTCGTCCGTGGAGGCGGCATCGCCATCTTCCGGATGCATAATGCCGGCATTATTAAACAATATGTTCAATCGACCGTAGTGTTCTTCTGCCAGGGCCACCATCCGTTGGCAATCCTCGGCCACGGCCACATTTCCCTTGAAAAACGCAGCTTGACCACCGGCCTCTTCGATCTCCCGGACGACGGACCTAGCCGCCGTCTCCTCCTGATCCACGACCACCACCTGCGCACCCTCTCGGGCAAAGAGCAGCGCAGATGCCCTGCCAATGCCATTGCCAGCTCCCGTGATTACTGCAACTTTTCCAGCTAATCGCATGTCCTCTCCAAAATTTTCTAAATCCGTTCGAAATATCGTCTTCGCTCCCAGTCTGTCACCGCACTTTCGTAGGCGCTGACTTCCTCCGAGAAGAAATGTACATAGTGGTCTACCACATCTTGACCAAACGCCTCGCGCACAAACGCACTGTCCCTGAAATTACGGACGGATTCGGCGAGGGTGCGGGGCACGTGGGGCAAATCCTGAGCGGCATAGATATCCCCCTGAAAGATGGGAGGGGGACTACTTTTCTGGCGTACCCCGTCCAGACCCGAAGCCAGCGCGGCAGCCAATGCCAAATAGGGATTACAATCTGCGCCCGGTATGCGGCACTCAATGCGCAGGCTATCCCCTCGGCCTACCACCCGAAAACCGGCGGTGCGATTATCGTGGCTCCAGGCCAAGCGGGTCGGAGCCCAAGAGGCATCCACATAGCGCTTGTAAGAGTTGATGGTGGGCGCATAGAAGGGCATAACCTCCGCGGCGTGCTCAATCCAGCCAGCCAGAAAATGGGCAAACAGGTCCGATCCCTGGATGGGACCAAAGCGGTGCTCGCCCGCAAAAGCATTCTTGCCATCCTTCCACAGACTGAGGTGCAAGTGACAGCTGGAGCCAGCACCTCCGGAGTCGTACTTGGCCATAAAAGACACGGACACACCCATGCTATCCGCTAGTTCCTTTAGACACTGCTTAAATACGATGTGGCGATCTGCCATTTCAAGGGTTTCGGCGTAACGCACGTTGAGCTCATGCTGCCCCAGGCCCCATTCTCCCTTGGAATTTTCCACCGGCACTCCCGATCGCCCAAGATGGCGGCGCGCAGCAGCGTGAAAGAACTCCGTGCGCGAACCCTGAAAGATGTGATAATCCTCCAGGTACCATCCCACCGGCTTGAGGTCCTGATAATTCTTTTCGAATGCCTTTCGATAGCTATCCGTAAACAGATAATACTCCAGTTCAGAGGCGGCCATTGAATCAAAGCCTAACTGCTGGCAGGCATCCAATTGCCTGCGTAGGACGGATCGCGGTGCTTGCTGCACCGGGGCGTGATCCGCATCCGTTTGCACGTCGCAAAGCACCAGCGCCGTTTTTGCCAGCCAACTGCAGCGTCGCAGCGTGGACAGATCTGGCACGAGATGAAAGTCACCATAACCGAGCTGCCAATTGGCCAGACTATATCCCGCTACCGGCTCCATCTCCATATCGGTCGTCAGGAGATAATCGCAACCATGCGTGCCATGGTGTGCAGCCTCTGCGAGGAAAAATTCCCCGTCAAATCGTTTGCCTACCAATCGACCATAGTGATCGGTAAATCCCACGATGACCGTCTCAATCTTGCCTTTTTCGACTTTGGCCTTCAGCGCATCCATGTCCAGGCACCCCTTAAGTTTCGTCATGATTGTCTTCTTGATTTAATATGCCCTAGCAACCTAGCGACCAAACGCATCTCAACCTAAATGACCGTTTCGCCTTTGTGGTAGATTTTAAACCAAAAGTAATTGACTAGCAGGATAAGGATATAAATCCCCGCCAAAATCGGATTGTAAATACTGATCGCTACCAGCGCCACCAGCGCTATGGTCAGTGCGATGACGGGACTGGCCGGATACAAAGGAGCTCGGAAGGGTCGCTCCAGTTTGGGCTCACGTCGGCGTAGCACGATCAGCGATATCATGGACACAATGTATAGCGTCAGGGCGCCAAAGCAGGCGATGGTGATCACCTCCCCCGTTCTCCCCGTCGCCAACGCGATTAACCCAATACCTGTGTTGACAAGCAAGGCATTGGCGGGGGTTTTAAACCGGGGATGCACCTTTCCCAAGAACTTGGGGGCATAGCCCACGCGACCAAACTCAAAGGTAGCCCGGCCCGCAGCCAGAATGATGCCATGAAAAGAGGCCACCAGTCCAAAGAGACCGATAAAGGCCACCACTTTGTACACGACATGCTCGGCCCCCACAATCTGACCCAGGGCCAAAGGCAGGGGAGAATCCGAGGACTCCGTAGTCCCCGGGGGAAATACGACTACTTCCCAGCCACCAACTCCAACAGAGCTAATAAACGTAAGCACGCAGAGCACGACGAGTGTCAAGATTGCCGAGCCAAAACCAATCATCACATTTCGCTGTGGGTTGATGGTCTCTTCGGCAACGTTGGCCACGCCCTCGATGGCCAGAAAAAACCATATAGCAAAGGGTAATGCGGCAAATGCACCCATCCAACCATTGGGAAGTGCATTCTTCGTCAAATTTTCCACAGAAAACTGGGGCAGGGCAACTCCGGCAAAAAGCAATAAACCGATTACCGCAATGACAGTGATGATGAGTTCGAAAGACGCCGCCGCCTCGACACCATAAATGTTTAGTGCGGTGAAGATGAGATAGGCAATCACGGCGATGGTGACCACGCTCACCGATGGCATGAAAATGTTGAGATAGGCGCCAATGGCAAAGGCAATCGCCGGCGGAGCAAAAATAAATTCGATATTCTGCGCCATACCTCCTAGGAAGCCCCACTCCTTGCCCAGGGCTCGTACGGCGTAGGCGAAGGCACCTCCCGCCTTGGGAATGGCACAAGCCAGCTCCGTATAGCTGAAGGTGAAGGTGAGATACATGATGATCACAAAGATCGTGGCGACGGCCAAGCCCAGGGTCCCCCCCTGTTCCAGACCCAGATTCCAGCCAAAATACATGCCGGAAATCACGTAACCTACACCCAAGCCCCAGAGCATGATGGGGCCAAGCGACCGTTTTAGTTCGGCGGGTTGTCCGTCCGTTTGATGGCTCATGCTCGTACTACTTCAGGTGCCAGCAGTCGATGGTCTTCAGCTCAGGACCTCCGCCCCGATCGCTGCTGCCCCCCGCCACGTAGACCTTACCTTGATAATGGATCGCTTGCATGCCATGACGACCTTGCAACATGGGCTCCAGTTGCTTCCACATTCGGTCCGACACGTCGTAGGCCTCGACTTCGCTATGCGCCGGAATCTGACTGCTGCTCTCCCCACCCAGCACAATGAGTTGATCGCCTCGGGTGATGACCGTCGTCCCTGCTCGCAGGGTAGGCAGGTTCCGACTCTGCGACAGGGTCGACCATTTGCCGGTGGCAAAGTCATACACATCGACATGTGGGATGACCTGATCCATGACATGTCCGGTCTTCTGGGAGGTGTTTCTACCACCTGCGGCATAAAGCTTATTGTCAATCACGGCCATCTGAAAATGGTCTCTCGTATGCGGCGCATCGGGCAAAGACTTCCAAGTCCCGGTCGCGGGGTCAAACTCATCAAACCAGGTATTGTGCCCCGTGTAATGGCCTTCTTGATTGCCACACAATAGATAAATCTTGTCATTGTGCGTGATCGCCCCAGCGGCTCCTCGGTGTCTACCATCCGGCAGCCGGCCAGCTACCCGCCAGGAATCCGTAGCGGGATTGTAAACGTGAATGAAAGATACCGGCTCCTCCTTGGGATAGGGACCGGTGAACGCCCCCAATATCCAGATCTCGTCTTGGTAGTTGATAGCCTGAAAATGATGCATCTCCAGTGGAGCATCGTGACCTTGGCTCCAGGCGCCGCTGACCGGATCGTAGATGTCCACTTTGCGTGTGTTGCGACCGCCCAAGGCATAAAATTTGCCCTTCACCTCGACGAATGCAGATTCACTTCGGCGATGCGAGCAACCGGACGCCAGGACTCGGTGCCAATCTCCCCGTTCGAAATGCTGATCAAAACGCTGTACTCGCCAATTGAGCACCTCGGTCACGTACAACTCCTCATGTAGTCCGCAAGCGACGCCGTGACATGCCCGCATCTGCCCGATCATAGAGCCTGCACCTGCCTCATAGGTCCCCAGGATATGACCATCCATGTCCATCTTCAAGACCCGTTCATTGTCTCCATCGGTCATGTACAGATTTCGCTCAGGACTCACCGCCAGGCCCCAGGGTCTACCCACATCTGTCCATGCCGCATGAAACTGACCGTCTGCATCAAAAACCTGAATGCGGTCATTGTACCGGTCTGCCACATAGACCTTTCCTCGGTCATATACAATATTGTGCGGATTGTTAAACTGACCTTCCGCAGGCCCCATTTCGCCCCAGGTACGGATGAACTCTCCGTGCTCATTGACCTGTACAATGCGATGATTGCCGTAGCCGTCAGCCACATAGACATCTCCGTTGGGCGCAAAAGCCACGTCGGCCGGCTTGAAGAAAAGGACCATATTCCGGGTGCTGTCAAAGAGGCCTTGGGTCCCATTCTGGCCCATGATCATTAGCACTTGGCCCTCCGGCGACAGTTTTAGCACGAGGTGCGTGACCAAGTCGGTGGTCCAGATATTGTCCTCGCTGTCAATGCGCAGGCCATGCGGATCCTTAAAGATGCCTTCGCCAAGGGAGCGTACATAATTGCCCTCCGCGTCAAAGTGCATCAACTTCTGGTGGCCCTTGTTAAAAATATAGACATGCCCCTTAGAATTGACCGCCACGCCAGTGGGCTGAATCGGATTGCCATCGGTCGGAATCTTAAAGAAGTCGGGACGAGGCTGCAATTGGAAGGGGATCGTGGGATGCTGGGCAAGCAGCATCGCTACACCCAAGAAAAATGAGGTAAAACAGATGGATTTCTTCATGCTAAGGCTGCGGTATTTGTTGAAGGACACCAAAATAGCCAAATGTCCCTACTATGTGGTAAGGCATCTGGC
Organism: Saprospiraceae bacterium; assembly: GCA_965223165.1. Lineage (GTDB taxonomy): Bacteria > Bacteroidota > Bacteroidia > Chitinophagales > Saprospiraceae > JABDMH01. The sequence continues at coordinate 259,457 of CBDCVQ010000009.1, forward strand.
CAAGTATGTTGACTAATAACCACATCATGCATCGGAGATAGGTCTGGAGAAGTCAACGTCAAGCTCAGACAGGGAGATCCAGCGGGTCCCTTCCAGCGCTTTGATGTCACGCCGATCGGGATGATGCAACGTGTTCCGCCGAAGGCGGAATGGAGGTCCGGGGCTCCAAGCGAACTGAACCTTCAAGCGGCTAGAATGACAAACGCGTGTATCCGTACCGTGCAACACGGGAAATCGAGGACGGCCAAAGGATGGCGGGCACTGAGCACCGAGAGAGGCTTCGAAACAGAATAAGAGACTACAGCGGCCCCGCCACAGACGCCGGATGTTGCACCGGGTGTTAACGAACTCTTAAATCAGATTTCCTTCAAAATGAAGGTTGCACCTGCAACTATTTTTGCACATCGACTGTTCGCAGCTTGGTATGAGATCAATGGTCAAGGAGGGTATGGAATTGCGAGACTCCCTGGTGCCCTGGGTGGGCAAAGCGGGGAAGTTGATTGGACTCCACATCATCAAGGAGCTGAGAGCACAGGGCTTTGACCTCACGGGAAAGCAATGGATACTATTACGCATTCTGTACTTGTCCGACGGACAGGCACAGAGTGATCTGGCACTAATCACCGACCGAGATAAAGCCTCGTTGGTCCGCCTGGTGCATACGATGGAGCGCAAAGGCCTCGTACGCCGGGTGCGGGATGACAAGGATCGACGGGTCAATAAGATCTATCTCACACCGCGTGGACGACAATTATATCTGTCTACGGAGCCCACGATCAAAACTGCCTTTGCCACTATACAGGAGGGTATCTCCGAGGAAGAGATCAACTGTGTCATTGACGTGATGGCAAGAATAATGGAAAATATTCAGCAGGAAGAATTAGAGAATATTCAAAACAAATAATTGATGCGCAAAATCATACTGGCCATATTGGGCCTTGGTTTGATCGCCGCGGCGGTGTATTTCGCTCGCAACCTGATTGAAAATCGCCGGCTACCGGCGCCCCGGGAAAGAAAGGTGGTGACTTCGGTGTTTACGCAGACGGTCAAAAATCAGAACGTACCCATTAGCATTGCTACCAATGGAACCCTGACGGCAAAGTATCGGATGGAACTGTACAGTGAGGTGCAGGGAGTTTTTGAAAAAAGTGACGGAGAATTTAAGCCCGGAGAACGGTATGGCAAAGGCAGTGTACTTTTTCAAATAAATAGTGATGAGCACCGGGCAAACCTGAGATCGCAGAAAAGCAATTTATACAATCAAGTGGTTCTGCTTCTTCCAGATCTTCGATTGGACTACCCCGATGCTTTTCCAGCTTGGGAAGCGTATGTCCGATCCTTCGACCTGGAGGCCGCGCTACAGCCGCTCCCTGAGCCGAGTTCTGAGCGAGAGAAGCTGTTTGTCACCGGACGAAATCTGCTCTCCACTTTTTATGCCGCCAAAAATTTGGAAGAACGCCTAGCCAAGTACACCATTCACGCTCCTTACTACGGTGTTCTGACCGAGGCATTGGTGACTCCGCGCAGCCTGATCCGATCCGGCCAAAAACTAGGCGAATTTATTAATCCCACCACCTACGAATTGCAAGTACCTGTCAATACCAGCTATGCAGATCTCGTGCGCGAGGGGCAGGGCGTACAATTGCACAATCTGGAGCGGACCAAGGAATACGATGGAAAAATACTACGCATAAACAGCATTGTCGACCAGGCCACCCAGACCATTCAGGTATTTATTTTAGTCCGCGGAAAGGATCTGAGAGAGGGTATGTACCTCGAGGCCGATCTGCAGGCTCGTGAAGAACGCGATGCCTTTGAGATCGATCGTAAATTGCTCATCGACGACAATCAAATATTTTATGTGAGGGATTCCACCCTGGAGGTGACCACGGTAGAGCCTGTCTACTTTAAGGAAAAATCCGTCATCCTCAAAGGGCTGGAGGATGGCACCCAGATCCTGGCCAAACCCGTGCCGGGCGCTTACGCAGGCATGCTAGTGCAAGTACTACAAGACCTCACCGCTGTCGACTAAACCGGAAGATCATGAAGAAAGCAGTCGCATATTTCATCAAATATCCCGTGGCGGTCAATGTCCTGATGGTCGCGTTGGTGCTATTTGGGATCGCGGGAATCCTCGGTACCCGATCCTCCTTTTTCCCCATTAATGATGCCAACATCATCATTATCCAAGTAGCCTATCCCGGGGCATCTCCCGAGGAAATGGAAGAGGGCGTCGTGCTCAAGATCGAAGACAATCTCCGCGGTCTGGTTGGCATCGACCGGGTCACGTCCAAATCGTCGGAAAACACGGCCACCATCACCGTCGAGACCCTGAAGGACTACGACGTGGATCTGGTGCTGCAAGACGTAAAAAATGCGGTGGATCGGGTGCCCACTTTTCCCAGCGAAATGGAACCACCCGTCATATCCAAGCGAGAAAATCGCAACGAGGCCATCAGCTTTACGGTGAGCGGCCGGGCAGTTCCGTTACGGACACTTAAGCAAATTGCCCGGGATATCGAGACGGACCTTCGGGCGCTGCCGGGCATCTCCCAGGTCGATGTCACTGGATTTCCCCAGGAAGAGATTGAGATTGCCGTGCGAGAAAAGGATTTGCGGGCCTACAATCTCACCTTCAGCGAGGTGGCCCAAGCGATATCTCGCTCCAATATTCTGTCCACCGGGGGCAATATTAAGACCGAGACAGAGGAATACCTGATCCGCGCCAATAATCGATCCTACTTTGGTGACGAGCTCGACTATGTGGTCGTACGGGCCACGCCCAGCGGCGACGTGGTTCGGTTGAAGGATGTGGCCACAGTAAGAGATCGATGGGCCGAGAGTCCCGATCGACTGTATTTTAATGGAAATCCAGCGGTGCAGGTTCGAGTGCTTGCGACAGACAATGAGGACCTGATCTCCAACGCTGACCAGGTCAATAGCTATATCGATAAATTCAATCAGCAATACGAAAATGTGCAGCTGAATGTGACCCGGGATGCATCGATCACCCTTAAGGGAAGGACCAAATTGCTGATGGAAAATGGCGGCATGGGGATTCTGCTCGTGCTCATCCTCCTCTCCGTATTCTTGCGGCCCAGTCTGGCATTTTGGGTGGCGGTGGGACTGCCGATATCGTTTTTTGGCATGTTCATCTTTGCTCCTTCGCTGATCACGATAAATGTATTGTCGCTCTTTGGGATGATCATCGTCATCGGCATACTTGTGGACGATGCCATCGTCATCGGTGAGAATATCTATCAGCATTACGAACGCGGAAAAACCCCGGTGCGGGCGGCTATCGATGGGACGCTCGAAGTAACGGCTCCCATCGTCTCAGCCATACTTACCACGATGGTAGCATTTTCCACTTTCTTTTTTCTGGATGGCCGCATCGGTGAATTTTTCTCGGAGGTCTCGATCGTGGTGATCATCACCCTCGCCGTCTCCCTGATTGAAGCCTTGATGATTTTGCCGTCCCATATTGCGCACTCCAATGCGATGAAAAAAGGCGGGACCCGCTTCTTTATCAATCGTTTTGGAGATGCCTTCATGAATTTCGTCCGCGATCGGGTGTATGGGCCGATGCTCCGATTTTTCATGGCCAACAAAGTGCTGGGATTTGGTATACCCATCGCGCTATTGATCATCAGCATTGGTGCGATCGGGGGCGGACTGGTGCGGGTGACCTTTTTCCCGCGGATAGCCAGTGATCGAGTGACCATCACGCTAAACATGCCGCAGGGCACGAGCGAAGCCATCACGGATTCCATTATCTCCAACATTGATCGCAAGGCCTGGCTGGTCAATGAAGATTTTACGGAGCGCCAGTCGGGCGGTAAGCAGGTCATTGAAAATACGATCAAGAGAATTGGACCAGGCACGGCTACCGCCACCCTGGAGTTAAACCTTTTGCCAGGCGAAGAAAGGGATTTTCCGTCCCTGGCCATCGCCAATGCAGTCGAAAAAGAGGTAGGCCCTATTTATGGGATCGAAAGTATTGAGTACGGATCGGGCGGTAATTTTGGAGGCAAGCCGGTCTCCATCTCGCTGGTGGGCAACAATATCTCGGACTTGAAGGGTGCTAAAGATGCACTGAAATCCAAGCTCCAGGAATTGCCACAGCTAAAGGACATTTCCGACAATGATCCAGCCGGGATCAAAGAAATCGAACTTGACCTCAAGGAAAATGCATACCTGCTGGGATTAACCTACTCGGACGTGATGCAGCAGGTGCGCAGTGGATTCTTCGGCCAGTCTGTGCAGCGTTTTCAGCGGGGCCGCGACGAAATTCGGATGTGGGTCCGATACGACCGCGAAAACAGATCGTCCATCAAGCATCTGGATGATATGTGGATTGTCACACCCTCGCAGGATCGAGTGCCCTTGTCCGAGATCGCCTACTACAATATCGAGCGGGGCGATGTCTCCATCAATCATCTGGACGGCAAGCGAGAGATATTGGTCGAGGCCAACTTGAAAGACCGAAATGGTAGTGCGACCGAAATATTGGAGGGCGTAAGAGCCAATATTATGCCCGAGATCCTGGCACGCTACCCCACCGTCACGCCCCTATATGAAGGTCAACGTCGGGAGGCCGGCAAGCTCCTGTCGTCGGTTTGGACCGTCGTGCCTGCCGTGTTATTCCTGATCTATGCCATCATCGCATTTACGTTTCGATCTTATAGTCAGCCCATCCTATTATTTATCATGGTGCCGTTCAGCTTGATCGGGATCACGGTAGGTCACTACATTCATGGATTTCCGATTAATATGCTGTCCTGGCTCGGTATCATTGCACTGATCGGGATCATGGTCAACGACGGATTGGTCTTGATTGGAAAATTCAATTTATTTCTCCGGGAAGGGCTCTCCTTTGAAGAAGCGCTATTTTCCGCCGGTCGCTCGCGATTTCGCGCCATCTTCTTGACCTCCATTACCACCATGGCCGGGCTAGCTCCCTTGATATTTGAGACGAGTCGTCAAGCGCAATTTCTGATCCCCATGGCCATTTCCATCGCTTATGGGATCGGGGTGGCGACCTTCCTGACCCTGTTTATGCTGCCGTTGCTTCTCTCCGTCAACAATTATTACAAAGTGGGCAGAAAATGGCTATTCACCGGCAAACGCCCAGCCAGAGAAGATGTCGAAAGAGCCGTCCGAGAAGTACGTGCTGAGCAGGAGGAATTGGTAGAATCAGCCTGATGCAGCGCAAGTTTGAAAACAAGAAACTCATTTTGACACTCCATGTGCTTCACATCCGAAGCAATTAATAATGCAATGTGATTATGACGAATAGATTTCGGCAGGTAGCCATTATTCTTGTATGCTTTCTGCTGTCTGGTAGTGTGCCCGGTCAGGACCTATTGACCCTGGACGACGCCATTCGGACGACATTGGAAAACAATTTTGGTATTCGGGTAGCGCAGAAGAACATCGAAATTGCCGCCAACAATGCCAGTAGGACGGCCGTCGGATACCACCCCACGCTCAATGCTTCGGCCGGCACCAACTATGATGTGGGCGGGTCCAAACAACAGTTTAGCAGTGGTCAAGAAAATACGGTAAGCAGCGCAGCCACGCTGGCTGGCAATGCCAATATCACTGGCAATTATGTCATTCTTGATCAGACCCGCAGGGTCTCGCTGCAGCAACTGAAGGAAGTACTAAATCTGTCCAACCTCCAATTGCGCCAGACCGTAGAGCTCAATGTCTTGCAGGTCGCCGCGTTGTACTATGAGATCGCAAAGCTGGCCGCCAATGTCGATGTCCTGCATGAGACGATCGAAGTGTCCAATCGGCGGGTCGAGCGGGTACAGTATCAGTACGATTATGGCTCCGGCACGGCGCTGGATGTGCTCAACGCGGAGGTCGATGTACAACGAGATAGCATCAATTATTACAACATGCACCAACAGTTGGCATTAAATAAGCGGAACCTGAATGTCCTGATGGGCACCTCTGTAGATGCCGACCTGCAGGTGGATACTACTGTCGTATATGCCAGTCCCGACCTAGGTGCACTGGCCACCAATGCCGAGGCTGAAAATATTAATCTACTGCTCTCCCGAATGGATCAGACAATCACCCGATACGATTTGGACCTTATTGAGGCCGAAAGAAAACCGACGCTTAGCGCAACCGGCGCCTATCGATACAATTTTTCAGATAATCCGCCAGGCGCATTTATCACCTCGTCCAATAGCCGTGGATTCAGTCTTGGCCTTACCGCCAATTGGAATCTATTTGATGGGGGCATGCGCAAACTCCGAGCGCAAAACACAAGAATCAGTCTGGAGACGCAATCGCTGCAGGAGGAGCTGATCCGCTTGGAGGTCAATCGTGATCTGCAAAATGCCTGGGACAGCTACCAGAACGCGCTTTTCATTTTGCAGAGCGAGGCGGTCACGCTGTCCACCAGCCAGCGCAATTTCGAACGCACCGAAGAGCAATTCAACCTGGGGCAGGTTAGCTCCGTCGAATTCCGCCAGGCCCAGCTAAATCTGCTCAACGCTTCGACCAATTACAACAATGCCAAATACGACTCTAAGATCTTGGAGCTAGAGCTCTTACAGATTGCAGGAATGCTGTTGGACGCATAGGATCAGGCGACCGGGATTTTTCTGTAATTTGACGGTAGCAGGTCAAATTTCAATCCATTATGAGCGAAGGGAGCATTCCGATCAGCCACATCAAATCTGCCATCAAGAGTCAGTACTATGCAGCACTGCAAATGCTGAAGAGTTTCATCGAGGCTTGTCCGGAGGAGCTTTGGACCAGTGACGATTATGTTAATCCAACTTGGCTTGTCACCTATCATGCTTTGTTCTACTATCGCCTCTATCTGCATCAGGATCTGGCATCCCATCAACACTGGCCAGGTCATCAAAAAGGGGCTCAAAATATGACACTGGAGCACGACGCTGCGTCGATACGACCCTATACGCGTGATGAAATGCTAGGTTTGGTAGCGACCTGTCTGGAGCAAATGGACGAGGCAGTGGATCAACTGGATATCACTCGATCGGACAGTGGATTTCATTGGTACCGCGTACCCAAGCTCGAGCATCAGATGGTCAATCTGCGGCACCTGCAGCATCACATCGCCCAATTGCAGGATCGCATGCGCAATACTAGCGAGAAGGGAATTCCCTGGGTGCGATCTCGAGAGGCCAGCACGTAGTGCACATTTATCCTGACTAGATCACCTTTCTGAACGACGACAAACGAATTCTCATTCATGGATTTTACGGGAAAAGTAGCGATCGTGACCGGGGGCGCATCTGGCATGGGAGCAGCTAGTGCCAGACAATTATCCACATTGGGTGCATCCGTGCTCATAGCCGATCAAAATGAAGCGCTGGCCCATCAGGTCGTGGCAGACATAAAGCGTGGTTCGGTCATCCTCGGAGATGTCAGCCAATCCGACTTCTGCCAGCAAGTCGTGGCCTCCGCCCTGGAGCAGTTTGGCCGACTGGACATTCTGGTCAATGCAGCCGGGATCATCCTTCGCTCCGACGCCCGCCAAACGAACGATGCGGACTGGCAACGGGTGCTAGACGTCAATGTGAATGGCGTGTTTTACATGAGCCGGGCGGCCATCGACCCCATGCTGCAGCAGCGCAGCGGGGCGATCATCAACTTTGGGTCCATTTGGGGTAGTGCTGGGGCGACAAATGTGGTTGCCTACTGTGCTTCCAAGGGAGCCGTACATCAGATCACACGGGCCATGGCCCTCGACCACGCGGAAGATGGCATTCGGATCAACGCCGTCTGCCCCGGAGAGGTCGACACGCCGATGCTGCGATCTGGCCGCACTCGTCCACCCACCGAAGCCGACCTGGCCAATCTCGCTACAACCGTACCCATGCTGCGCCTGGCCGCACCTGAAGAGATCGCGCAGATGGTCTGCTTCCTGGCCTCCGACAAAGCCAGTTATATCACCGGCGCCCTGATGACCGTCGACGGCGGATATTCGGCCCGATAAAGGCATTCGGATCGTCGAGCGAGGGCCCGAAGGGTCCCGATCGGCGAGCCACACATTAGCAAGATCTTCAAGGGGGAGGAAAAGAGCCAGTGGGCAGCTCCGTATTTGGATCGTCGAGCGGGGGCCCGAAGGGTCCCGATCGGCGAGCCGCACACTGGCAAGATCTCTAAAGGGGGAAGTAGAGCCGGTGGGCAGCTCGCTGATCCCTCCTCTCCCGCACGGCCTCCCGCGGCTCAACGATCTGACAAAGAGCCAGTGGGGTACGTTCGGATCGTCGAGCGAGGGCCCGAAGGGTCCCGATCGGCGAGCCGCACATTAGCAAGATCTTCAAGGGGGGAAAAATAGAGCCAGTGGGCAGCTCGCTGATCCCTCCTCTCCCGCACGGCCTCCCGCGGCTCAACGATCTGACAAAGAGCCAGTGGGTACGTTCGGATCGTCGAGCGAGGGCCCGAAGGGTCCCGATCGGCGAGCCGCACATTAGCAAGATCTTCAAGGGGGGAAAAATAGAGCCAGTGGGCAGCTCGCCGATCCCCTCTCCCGTGTACCACGGGAGGGCTCAACGATCTGACAAATCTCCTATCGGTCGCGATCAAATCGCAGGATCTGCTCGACGGGCGGCTCCACACCGGGGATGTCAAACTGGTACAGGCCCGGATTGTTGCTCCATAGGTACGACGTATCGAGTGGAGGCAGCACAAGAATATTATTGCTCACGGGCTCGTAGTCAATCTGGTCCTCCACGGCCCCACCCCCCGTGATCTTGTAGATCTTACCCTCCGAAGGTGCCACCATACAGTTGTAGATCGCATAGGCGGTGCGCGACTCCGGATCCAGACTCTCGTAAATGAAAGAAAAAACGGACAAATCGATGCCGTTGGCAGCCAAGGTCGCAGCCGTGCCACACAGGTCCGGTATATCGCCGCAGGTGTCCATACCATCGCTCAGCAGAAAGACCAACTTCCTGTTCGTCCTACTCGAAAACATGTCTTTGGTGAGGATCAATCGCTGGTCGAGTGGAGTCGGTCCGTACGGTCGGATCGCGTCTAGTTGCATGACTAGGTCCGTGCGACTTACCCCGGCAATCGGATAGTTGAGCACCATGCTATGTTGGTCACAGGCCTGCCCTACCGAAATAGCACCCAGAAAGACATTGACCCGTAGATTTAATGCGATGAAGATGGCCAACTGTTGAGCCACCCTAAACTTGGATGCCTCGTTGCTCCACCCTACCGGATCGTCCATCGACCCACTGAGATCAAACAGCAAAACGATCTCGTCGTAGACGGATAGCTCGGATAAAATGAGCTGATAGTTCTGCGGTAGCAGTCGGTAATCGAGCACGGGCATCAGACTCAGGTCGTTTAGCGAATCTGCATTGACGGAGTCTAGGGACACCTGATGGCCTGGTACAACATTCATTTCGTATTTGTGCGGGGGTATCGGCAGCCCGGCTTGATGCAATTTGCTCAAGAGTGTGTCCAAATTACGTTGGGCATATTCATTCTCGGGATTGTAGATCAATGCTTCGCGAAAATGATAGATCGCCATCTCTATAAATTCGCTCCGCACCACGCAGACGAGTTCTTTGTCCTCATTGGTGCTTTCGCCCCGGGCCACGATGGACAGATATCCTCGCGCATTCTCCACATCCGAAAAGAAGCCGTAGTCCGGGGTATACGATCGCTTCATCTCGGTGATCGCCCGGTTAAGACTTTTTTCCGCCTGCTTAAAATTGGGCCAACCCCTTCGGTCGAGCATTTGCGAAACTCCCAAGTAGTAATGGTAGAGGGCCTGTTCATTGTGTTGGGACATGAGAAATGGATTGGTCTTGAGCACTTCTCCGGCCAATCCGGTCCGATTCTTTTCGAGAAAGTAATTCACCACATCATCAAAGAGCTGGGCGTCGTACCGAATGTGTAGTCTGTGCTCTTTAAATAAATTGACCGCCCCCTTACGGTCATTGGCATCTGCCTCTGCCTTGAATTCTTGCCAAAGCACCGACGACAGGCTATCCCGAGGAAGATCGGGGGGCTGGCAAAACACGACATAAAGATTGCAGAGGGCAAGGGTGCAAGCTAAGTGCCATTTCATAGTCAATCGAGCGTTTACCGGGGAGGTAGAACCACGGTCATGTAACGTCTGCTCAGCTTCAATCCTTGTGATACAACATCGAATTTCTGACTCAGCGGCTTATCGAATACTAGCTCCTATTTGTTCGCTTGCGATTTTGGCCGCATATGGCGCGGCAAAGCCTGGGAAGTGCTACGGCTATGCCTGCGTTTTGCGCTTTATCTGCGTACGAAAAAACGTCGCGAGTCAATCACGGCCAGTACTTCAATCAGCCTCTAGACGTCGCGAGCATCAACATCGCGAAGCCGCGACACGGTTCGATAGTGCTCTAGAATAGCCCCAATTTTGGACGAGTAGACTTTTTTTGGCGACCAGCGGTCACTCCAGGCAGAAGCGGATCAGGCCACTCAGGTGGACGGGATTGCCCAGATCCAGGCGCCGCTCGGCGGCAAACTTTCGCATCGCCTTCCGCTTTTCCGGAAAAACTTTGGCGATCTGACCCAGACTTTCCGCCTTGTACCAGGTACCCGCTCGATGCAGGAGAAACTCAGAACGATCCACGATCTCCTGCTTGGGCCACCGCATATCGTAAAATTCATGCGGCTTCGTCGCCTGTAGCTCAATCGTTTGCACGGCGGAGGTCTGACTTTTCACACCATAGGCGCCTTCCTTGGCGGTGGGCTGCGCGGTGGCTCGATGTTGTCTGACCAATTGATATTCAGCATTGACCAGCAGCTCATAAAACTTACCGTCAATCTTGAAGAAAGTGCGATTCTGCAGCCGAATAGAGTCCACCGTCTCAATGTCATTGATCGGTACGGAGAAGTTCTTCATCTTCAAGACCATTTCTTCCGAGACCTTGTGGTAGTTCAGATTGGCTCGCTGGCTTGGCGTCTCGCTGTAGTATAAGGTGGCCGTGTCAAAGGCAGGAAATAGGTAGGGATTATCATTCATCTGACCGTACAACTGGCCGGCTGCCAGCATCCATGCCACACTCCCTAATGTCAGATAGATGCGTCCCATACCCTGTGACCAAAGATAACCTATTCTTCTGCCGAATGCCAGCGGCTGCATGACCAGGCTGCCGCGAGCCCCGTTCGGAGCCTTCAACGGGGAGATCGGTACAAGGCGTCTTTCATGGCACCGCTGATATCACCCTGGGGAAGGTGGTAGTTGCAATTTTCTCCTTTTATTTGGGGTCAAATTTGGACGATGAGCAAAGTGACATGTATCTGGGACGAGCCAGCGATTCTTGGGGAGGGACCACTGTGGGTCCGCGAGGAGCAGGCCATTTATTGGGTGGATATCAAGAATAAGTATGTGCACCGACTGACGTATCCGGGTAGGGAGCATACCCGTTGGCATTTTGATGAGCAGGTAACCAGTCTGTCACGTCGGGCCAAGGGAGGGTTTGTCGGGACGATCCGCGATGGGTTTGCTGCGATCGACTTCGACCAAAAACAAATTCAGGCGATCCAATTGCCGGAGGCAGCCTTGCCGGAGAATCGGTTTAACGACGGCAAGGTGGATCGAGCCGGCCGATATTGGGCCGGTAGCATGGACGCATCTGAGCAGGCGGAGCAAGGCTCTCTTTATCGTTTGAGCGCTGAGCTGGACTGCCAGCTGATGGACGGCCCCTATGCAATCACCAATGGTCCCGCATTTAATCTCCGTGGCACCACGATGTACCATACCGATAGTCCCAAGCAAACCGTGTACTGCTTCGATCTGACCTCGGAGGGGACCCTGAGCAATAAACGAGTCTTTGTACAACTAAAGCAAGGAGAAGGATTTCCCGACGGCATGACGGTCGATGCGGAAGACTGCCTATGGGTGTGCCACTTTGCTGGGGCCCGTATCAGCCGCTTCTCCCCCGCAGGAGAGCTCCTTTCGGTCCTGCCCATGCCGGTGCCCAACATCACCAGCTGCACCTTTGGTGGTGCAGACATGGGTGATCTGTTCATTACCACGGCTCAGTTGCATCTTTCGCCCGAGCAGATCGAGCAATATCCGCAAGCAGGATGCTTATTTGTCAGCCGACCTGGCGTGAAGGGAGTGGCGGCCACGCCGTTTGCGGGGTAAGATGTCTCAATGAGCCCGCCAGAGGGGATTCTTAGCTGGAATGTGCTTGACCGGAACCTGCGTGATGAAGCCCCGTAGCCACTCGGCGCAGTAGGCCATACCCTCTTCTTCCGAATCTGCATGCCCCATGATGATCAGCGCTTTGTCCATGCCCAAAGTGCGAGCGTCCCGGACATATTCCACCGTCTCCCATTCTCGGCTTTCGCCCACGATGAGTACCTGTACGCCCAGTTGATTGAGCATAAGCATATGCGCGGCAGACCCGGCGGCCCCGAGGACCATACCTACCCGCTCGACCTCCATCAGCGGATCACCCACATTGCGGACGGTGGAAGTCTGAAAATGGTCCGTCACATAGGCACTGAGCTCCTGCAAAGTCGTTTTGGGAATATCAAATATCATTTGATTCCCGACCTGATAGTCGCGCCAACCAAAGGCATCGACCATCCCATGATTTATGCCATCGGGCTGGGTGCGATGCCAATGATCATGAAATCGCCAGACGGCCAGCCCATGGTCGTCCAAATACTTGATCTTACCCTGTTGCACCGGATCTCGGGCGAGCGGCTTCCTATCGTCAAAATGATTGTAGAAGGTCGGCTCGTGCGTGATGATCATATTGAGACCCATGGCCTCGGCCTGCTGAAGTACTCCCATCGTGGCCATGAACGTGGTGGCAATACCTGTCACTTGCTGATCGGGATGCCCCGACTTAAGTTTATCCACCGTTTCGGTCGCCCAAGGACAAGTGACCTCTTGCTTGATCAAGTCGATGACCTGACCTACGGTAAGGGTCTCCTGCGACAACGTCCAACCGGCGGCAGCCCACCAAATGATCCCCAGCGCGATGAAACGTTTCATCCTGTGTCGATTGGTCATGCGCTCAATTTAGATCTTTTCTCCTTTAGCTCCCTGGCAGCACCGGTATACCCACCCTCCGAGCCGTCCACAAAATGGACATGCTGGTCCTTGCGATCTCGTACGTAGCAGGACATAATGCTAGCGGGACTTACGCTGAGACCATAGATGACCTTTTGATCTGCCTCCATCTGTACCAACTGCTCCTCCAATCGCTTTCGCTGCCTGGCAGTGCCCGACATGACCGTGTTGATGCGCCCATCAATCACCAGCGTGTCTGCCAGTTGGACGAGGTTTTCTAAATAATTTCTACTGTGCTTTTCTTTACCATAAAATAGTTTGCCTATCATGGTGAGAAACCAATGCTTCAATAAATAGAAGCCGTCGAATCGACCCAACTTTGTCCGCATCTCCAAATTGATTTTTCCCAGACTGGCTTCGAGTCGTAGTCGCTTTGTACTGATTGGATTTCTTGACAAAATAGGCCCATAGAGAGTGTCAATACCCTGCATGACCGCACTAAATACTTCCGCCTGATCTTGCCCCGGATAGGCATCCACGAGCAGTGAGACCACCTCCTGACGTTCTTGGGGAGGTCTCACCCGATGCCACCGACATTCCATCCCCTCCAGATCTAAGGTAGTGTCTTGGGTTGTAGTGGGAGCCTTTGATCCATGCCGCTCCTTTGCCGCCTCCTCGGCCCATCGCAACCCATGACCCAACACCACGGGGACGGCGTAGAGGGGGGTCAGCTGCACCTTGGCAATCTTCACGGTGTGTCCCTGGGCATAGATCTCCTGAAGACCGACCTGCAGCACGCGCAAATCCATGTCAAAATTGCGTTTGGTGTTTTCTTGATGCTGCCGAAGAACGTCCAAGCTCCGCTCCTGTAGTGCAGGTGGCACCAATAAGGTGGCTCCATCGCCGCCAAAAAAGAAGGGCAACTCAATACGTGCTTTTTTAGCCAGGTTAAGTACGGCGATAATTGAAGCCGTGGCAACCAGATTAACGTTTTGGTGAGCTCCGTCGGCCACGGCACGGGTGGAATCTCTTATATCGGTAATCAAAGCAAACCAGTCGGCTGGTACTGGCGAGAACAATGCCGGGTCGCCTAGCACCTGACTGATCGTCATTTTCTGCTTGGGCAATTGTGCGTAGAATTGAACGGTGCTCATGTCCTCTTAAATGGTGTTTCGCCCGACAAATAACTACACCCCGGCTGCCTTTTAGGCACCTGCTCTCCATCATTCAATCCCGTGGCCTCGGGATACAACGCCGGGGCTAGGCGCGGTTTGGCTTCTTCGATCAGGCACAAAATAGCTCAGCCCGATCGTACACGGTGGCGCCAACCCATGTGATGTGCTGGACCTCAGGTACCTTCCTTTCGCGGGGGGACCGATATACGTCTGCCTATATGATGCAAGATCACTCTGACTAAATTATCAATTTAGCTATACTCTGCGCATTGGAGCTGACCAAAAGAGAAGGGTCGATGCTTGCCGACTCGCTAATTTCCACCGCGTTGAAGGCGCCGGTGCTCTTACCCACGTGGGTGTATTGAGCTGGAGTTCCGAATTTGGAGTGAGCTTGAGTTCGGAATTTTGGAGTGAGCTTGAGTTCCGATTTTGGAGTGAGCTGGAGTTCCGAATTTTGGAGTGAGCTGGAGTTCCGAATTTGGAGTGAGCTGGAGTTCCGAATTTGGAGTGAGCTGGAGTTCCGAATTTGGAGTGAACTTGAGTTCCGATTTTGGAGTGAGCTGGAGTTCCGAATTTGGAGTGAGCTGGAGTTCCGAATTTGGAGTGAGCTGGAGTTCCGAATTTGGAGTGAGCTGGAGTTCCGAATTTTGGAGTGAGCTGGAGTTCCGATTTTGGAGTGAGCTGGAGTGACCTAAAGTGAACTAGCGTGTCTAAAGTGCTTGGTGAGCTCGCGGCTGTGTAGATAAGTCAGCTCGAAACTCGCCAACTCGAAACTCGCCAACTCGAAACTCGCTAACTCGGAACTCAGAACTCGGAACTCGCTAACTCGGAACTCAGAACTCGGAACTCAGAACTCGGAACTTCTTAACTTGGGACTGTGAAAAGATATGCGTCTGTCGAAGACTATATTGCCGGCAGTGGAGACTGGCAAGAAGCGTTGCGACTCCTGCGTGAAACTCTCCTTCGTACGGAACTGGTGGAAACCGTGAAATGGGGAATGCCCGTGTACACCATCGACAACAAGAATGTAGTGGGCTTGGGAGCCTTTAAGTCATTTGTGGGCATTTGGTTTTTCCAAGGTGCCCTTCTGAAGGACACGGAAAACAAACTGGTGAACGCGCAGGAAGGCAAAACCCAGGCCATGCGTCAGTGGAGATTTCAGGGCATCGATGAAGTGGTCGCTGCGACACCGCTGATCGATAGGTACCTCCAGGAGGCCATTTCCAATCAAAAATCCGGGAAGACAATTAAGCCGCGCAAGAATCAGCCCATACAAATCCCGCAAGAATTGAGCGAAGCCTTTGACCATCATCCGGGGCTACAAGACGCCTTCTCGGCACTATCCCTATCAAAGCGTAGAGACTACGCCGAGCACATCGCAGAGGCAAAGCGGGCAGAAACCCGGCAGCGTCGTCTCGAGAAAATAATTCCCCTGGTTTTAGCGGGCAAGGGCCTCAACGACGCCTATAAGTGACGTCCATCTGGGAGGCTAGACAGGGAAGCCTCTAACACCATACTTGCTTCCCACCCCAGCAAGTCGTACCTTATATTTGGTCTAATAACGCATGATGAAACACCCAACCATCGCTTTTGTCCTGCTGCTGCTAGCCAATCACATTAGTGGACAATCTTTCGAATATGTGTTTACGGAGCTGGCAGGCAGTAAAGTCAACTCTGCTGTCGCCGTGGGCGACAAAAATTTTCATTGCCTCCAATCTCGGTCAATGCCACCATGCGGGACTGACCGTCTTGGATACCACCGGCAATGTCGATACCATCATATGGCTGGATAGGTATTACAGCGTGGCCCCATCCATCTGCTATGATCCAGAGGATAACACACTGTTCCTATTTTACCACCGAGATGAATCAGAAGAAGGCTATGCTGCCGACGAGTTGATTCTTGTCGCACTAGACACGTCAGCCAGGATCTTGAGATCCAAGGTGGATACTGTGCCCGTCCTTGACATAACAGGCAGCATGAAGTTGTGGAGGGACCAACTCATCATCGAGAATGGCGGAGATTTGCTTTTTTACAACAAGGAGTTTGAACTAACGAAGACACTAAGTGTAGTAACTCATGGCTTCGGGGGCGTCGACTTGCTGTCCTCTGAACAATGGTTGGTGGCGGTCAAGCCAGTGTGGATATTCCCAGGTGACTCCGACGGATTGCAGGTGACGGACACCATCTACGTGTACGAAGAAAGCAAAGACACGTTCCTCCTACTACCAATCAAATCAACGACTCGTCCCAGTGGACTGATCGACAGTAAACTCTTCCTGCACGACCTCGATAATGTGTTGCGGATATTTGACCTGAATACTGGTGACTATACGGATTCCATCAAACTGGCGGCTGGGGTTATATCAGTGTCGGCCACGTTCTCCGACGAGAATTCGCTCTACACCCTCCAGACGGACATATCAAATAGGCTTTCTTTACAACGACATTCAGCAAGTGGCTCCGAGCTGCTATGGAGATCAACCGGTCGAGAAAAATTGATGAACTCGGTGGCAAGAAAGGAGTCGATCTTCATATTAACCTCGCTGGCCCTAGACGATAAAGGTTCATATGACGATGTCGTATATCCGACCACCAGAAATCTTCCCCTTTCCTCCGCCGAGATGCCCCCAGGTCCCGATATCCGATTGCTGGATGCGGAGCTGCTCACACCCCTGACCGAGGAGGAATGTACCATGCCAGATTGTTACTTCGATTCATCCAAACCAGCTGTCGTCTCGCTCACTGTCCAGAACGTAGGCGATGACACCATCCGAAATTTTGCCTACTATCACACTGCTGCGGGGGCTTCCTTCTGCTATCCAGGTAGACGTCAAGTTTACATTGAGGCCACCATTCCTCCTGGAGAAAAATATTCCTTTGAGGAATCTGTTTATTACTATGGCCCTGTCAGCCACTATTCCTCGTACTTTTTTGTGGCGTGCCCTAATCACCGGGTAGAACGGGATACCCTTGGACAATGTCACTAGCGCTGTCTTGACTGCCATTCGTACGGAGCGTCGAGATTTACAAACCACCCTGGTCTATCCAAACCCAGCCGAGCATACACTTCATGTCGCGCTACCACAAACCGTGGGCTTGGTAGAAATCTTTGATCCCACGGGTAGATGCGTCAGACGGACTAGGCAGTGGCAGACGGGCATAGATATTTCGACACTGTCGCCGGGACTCTTCCATGTGCGATTGACATCGAGGAACCAAGTCAGAACCTCGTCGTTCATCAAGCAATAGGGCTACTGCCAAGCAGCCCACTGGCAATTCTGAGTCGAATCTCACCACCCCAGGTTGGACAGATGTCTCCGTAAAATGTTTAACTTCAGCGATAAGTAGTTAAACAGCTATGAGTATTCGTACGTCATTCTCCATTAAGGACCTCGAAAACTTTACCGGCATAAAGGCACATACCATCCGCATCTGGGAGCAGAGATATGGGCTGCTGATGCCGGTCCGGTCAGAGACCAACATCCGTAGCTACGACTTGGCTGCCCTCCAGAAGATCCTAAACGTGGCGCTGCTCTATCGCAATGGGTGGAAGATCTCCCGGATCGCCGAGCTGGATGAAGAAAACCTACAAGCTACGGTCAAGGATCTGATGGACAAGGACGACAGCCATGACAACTGGATCCACGATCTGATGCTGTGCACCTTAACCTTTGATGGTCAGAGGTTTGAGGCCATCTATCGGCGGCTCAAAAGGAGGCATGGGGTGGAGGTCACCTTTGAAGAGGTCTTCGCCAAGTTCTTGACTAACATTGGGATCCTTTGGACGACCGATGCCATCACCCCGGCCCACGAGCACTTCATATCCACCCTGATACGTCAGAAGCTGCTTGTGGAGACCGCCATGAAAGCAAAGACCGCTCCCACCAGAAAGCATCCAGTCTATGTCCTCTACCTCCCGATGCACGAGATGCACGAATTGGGACTGCTCTACATCCACTATCGATTGATCAGTGCAGGTTGTCATTCGATTTATCTTGGACCCGATGTACCCATAGACAACCTACCCGATCTGCAGGCCATCTTTGACAGCATCACGTTCGTCAGCTATTTCTCTGTACAACCGACCGCTGAGGATCTCGCTAGCTATCTCCAAGACATATCTAATCGGGTGCTCTCTCCCCGAAGCGAGGAACTACATGTATTTGGA
This sequence comes from Saprospiraceae bacterium, assembly GCA_965223165.1. Taxonomy (GTDB): domain Bacteria; phylum Bacteroidota; class Bacteroidia; order Chitinophagales; family Saprospiraceae; genus JABDMH01. The sequence goes on from CBDCVQ010000009.1 coordinate 277,822, forward strand.
CAAAAGGTGCGGGGGATCGACCCATCCAGCTTACCGCCACCTGTGACCGTACATGAGAACATACGAAGCTTCATGAAAATAATCGCAGAAACGTAAGAAAAAACCGGCCCTCTCTTTGAACAATTTTTGTTTAACTTTTTTATAATTATGTTAAACAATGAAAAGATCAGCTACCATTATCGGATCCGGCTTTGCGGCGCTCTCCACCGCTTGCTACCTCGCCAAGGAGGGCCTGCCGGTCGAAGTTTTTGAGAAGAATGCGGATCTCGGGGGCCGAGCAAGGCAATTCACCCGTGACGGATTCAAGTTTGACATGGGGCCTACCTGGTACTGGATGCCCGATGTCTTCGAACGATTCTTTGCCGACTTTGGCAAAAAGCCGTCCGACTACTACCGACTGGAATTGTTGACGCCGAGCTACCGGGTCTACTTTGACGAGATGGATTACCTCGACGTAGACGCCTCGATCGAGCGGATTTCAGCCATTTTTGAGCGCGAGGAGCCCGGATCTTCTGCGGCACTGCGGCGATTCATGCAAAAGGCCAAGCGCAACTATGATCTGGCCATACGTCAATTGGTCTATAAGCCTGGCCTCAGCCCTTGGGAGCTGGTCACTAAGGACACGGTGCGCGAGGCCAAGCAATTTTACTTCAGTATTCAGGACTATGTGCGTAAGCACTTTCGCAATCCGCGCTTACGACAAATTCTTGAGTTTCCCGTCCTGTTTCTTGGTGCCAAGCCCGGCGACACCCCTCTCTTCTACAGCTTTATGAATTATGCCGATCTGGGCTTGGGCACGTGGTATCCGCGGGGTGGCATGCGTTCAGTGGTAGAGGGGATCGTTCGTCTCGCCACTGAACTCGGCGTGATCTTTCATACCGATGCCGAGGTCACTTCCATCCAGGTAGACCAGTCGGGTTTTGCCCAATCGATCACCGTGAATGGCCAGGACCGGGTCGTAGATATTCTCGTGAGCGGGGCGGACTACAAGCATTCGGAAGAACTCTTGGCCCCGGCCTACCGCAACTACGGCGAGAGCTATTGGAAACGTCGCACGATGGCTCCATCCTCTCTCCTATTTTACGTTGGCTTTGACACAAAGCTGCAGCACGTCCTCCATCACACCCTTTTCTTTGACGCCAGCTTTGATAAGCATGCCATCGAAATATATGATCGGCCGGCGTGGCCCCGAGATCCATTGTTTTATGCCAGCTTTCCAAGTATTACGGATTTGGACGTGGCGCCTCCGGGCAAGGAGACCGCCATCTTTCTGATCCCGTTGGCACCGGACTTGCCAGACAGTGAGGAGACACGAGAGCGCTATTTTGACATCATACTCCGACGCTTGGAGCGTCTCACCCGACAGCGCTTGCGAGACCAAGTGCTCTTCAAGCGCTCCTACTGCGTGCAGGATTTCAAGGACGATTATCATTCCTTTCGCGGAAACGCATATGGATTGGCAAACACACTGCGCCAAACGGCCTTTCTCCGCCCCAGCCTCAAGAGCAAAAGAGTTAAAAACCTGTACTTTACAGGCCAGCTCACGGTTCCTGGACCCGGCGTGCCGCCCGCATTGATTTCGGGTAAGTTGGTGTCCAATCTCGTGAAAAAAGAAAAAATAACCCCTTATGAGAGCATTGTATGATGTGGCATCCTATCAGTGTAGTCAACGGATCACCGCCACCTACAGCACCTCCTTTTCCTCCGCCGTCAGCATGTTGTCCAGACGGATCCGAGGGGATATACATGCGATATACGGTTTCGTTCGACTGGCGGATGAGATTGTAGACACCTTTCATGAACAAGACCAGGCGACGCTCTTCCAGGAGTTTCAAGTGGCCCTCGACCATGCCCTGGCCAGACGTTTGAGCGTAAATCCTATACTGCACGCCTTCCAGTATGTCGTGCATCGCTACGATATTCCGCGACACCTTATCGACGCCTTTCTGGCCAGCATGCGGGCCGATCTGCACAAGCAGACCTATGCCGACCGGGCCGCGTACCAGGGCTACATCTATGGTTCGGCTGAGGTGGTGGGCTTGATGTGCCTGAAGATCTTCGTCAATGGGGATCAGGAGCAGTACGAGCGCTTGTCGGAAGCGGCTTCCAGATTAGGCAGCGCTTTTCAAAAGGTAAATTTTCTGCGGGACTACAAGGCAGACACGGAAGAGTTGAAAAGATCGTACTTCCCCCATCTGCTGCATGAGGGCTTGAATGCCCGCACCAAAGACGCGATCATTCGCGAGATAGAGGAGGACTTTGATGCAGCCTACGTGGGCATTAGGCAATTGCCCATCGACGCCAGGTTTGGCGTGTATACCGCCTTTGTCTACTACCGCAAGCTGCTTAGGAAGCTCAAGAATACCGGCCCAGAAGAGATTAAGCGGTCGCGTATCCGCATCAGCAACACTACTAAACTCAGATTGCTAGTTTTGTCGTTCTTAAATCACAAACTAAATCTCATCTAATTGCAAGCCCCCTTAATCTGCACCATGGTACTGGGTATGATGTCCTACTCCGCCAACACCCAACATCTCTCAAGTGTCGCTGCGCTCCGCAGTATGTTTCATTCGGCAGATGCCGAGGATGTACTGCGCACTATCATCGAGACGAAAATCGAGCGCAAGGACCCCCATAGACATGTGAAGCGCGCGTATCAGGCGGCGAGCTTATGCCGTATGGCAGAGTATGCGGCATCACCCATCACCAAATATCGATACTTTAAGAGAGGCAGCCGGATGTTAGACCGCGCGATCCAGCAGGAATCTGCCTTGGAGTCGGTCTATCTGCGATTGTTAATCCAATTGAGTGTGCCTCGCATCTTTCGATCTCGTCGACAGATCCAGACGGACGTAGCGTATCTGGAGTCCAACTGGACGCTGCTGGCACACGACGCCGGCTGTCGGACATTGTTTGTCTCGACCCTGCGCCATGCCAATAATGCCGATGAGATTGAGGGTGCCCTGGCAAGGTTGGAGGCATTGGAAGATCCTGGCGCAATTCCATAACTTTACAACGTCACCGATATGGTTATCGCGATTATTGTTGTCACTTTTATCCTCATGGAGGGCGTAGCCTGGGCTATGCATAAATATGTCATGCATGGGATCGGATGGACATTGCACGAGGATCATCACGTGCCCAGTGACAAGCATGCCCCCTTTGAATTAAACGACACCTTCTTTATTTTTTTTGCCGTGCTTTCAATCTCCGCTTTCACCCTCTGGTCGCTTTCCTTTGGGTCCATTTTTCTCGGCATTGGTTTGGGGATTATGCTCTATGGAGCTACCTACTTTCTGATCCACGATCTCTTTATCCACCAGCGCCTGAAGATCTGGCGAAATACGAAAAATCCCTATCTGCGGGCCCTGCGTCGCGCCCACAAGATGCATCACAAACATCTCGGCAAGGAGGATGGCGAATGCTTCGGTATGCTGTGGGTGCCGCTTAAGTATTATCGAGCCGAATTTAAGTCTTGATGTCCTTTTACGTCGGCTTAGACCTGCTGTCCATCTCCATACCATTAGTCGTAAGTTTTCATCCCCGGATCCGGTTGCACCACCAGTGGCAATATCTGCTTCCCGCAATCCTCCTGTCGATGATACCGTATATCATTTGGGATGTGTATTTCACCCGCCAAGGATATTGGGGGTTCAACGAGGCCTATCTATCCGGTATCTATTTCTTGGATTTACCCCTCGGCGAATGGTTGTTCTTTGTATGCATACCGTATGCTTGCGTATTTACGCATTATGCGCTGCTGGCCCTGAGTCATCGGTTTTTACTCGCAAAGCACCTGGCCCGGTGGCTGACCTACGGACTGCTTAGCCTTTTCCTGCTACTGGCGCTGCTCTTTCACGATCGGGCTTACACACTCGTAGATATGGCCTTTGCCTTTGCCGTATTGGGCTTAGCCCATCGATTTGCCCCGGCTCTGCTGCGAAGCTATTTCCTCACCTTTCTCGTGATGTTGATCCCCTTTTTTATCGTCAATGGCATCTTGACCGGCACCGGCATCACCGATCAGGTGGTCTGGTACAACGATGCCGAAAATCTTGGGATTAGACTGGGCACCATCCCGGTCGAAGATGTCGCCTACGCGTTTTCACTCATACTGCTCAATCTCCTGCTGTTTGAAACCTTCAAGTCACGAGCGAAGGCACCCCCTAGTCGCCGATGAGACGCTGTGAATCACGTGCTCTCGACAACTTGACAATCGATAGGACATGCATGAATACGGCGGATGGCATGAGGAATCCAGCTAGCAAAACGAAAGGATATTGGCCAGCTTCTTTGGGCAGCAGCCCGGTAGTAGCACCATACCACTGGGGCTGATACAAGGTGGTCATAAAAACGAAGATGATCGAAGCCAGCACGATCAAGCCCAAGTAATTCCAATAAAGCACTAACCTCACGGACCGGCCCCGCCTCCGAGACACCCAATAACCTAATATCGGTGCCGTCGCAGCAAAAATCAGATCGAAATTATAGCCGTGTATGGAAACCTCCCGATGCAATACGCCCGCTACCACAGAATATGCAATCATCCATTCGACCAACACTCGGAAGGTCTGAAAATATACCATCCTGGAAATAGGCATCGCATCCAGCCATCGGCTACGACGATGCGTAAAGGCAAATACCCCACAAAAGAGAAAAGCCGGTATGATCAGGCATAGGGCAAATTTCGGAGGAAAGGAAAAATCTTGCAGAAAGCCCGTCGACGCCACCAAGAAGATATAGAGCTGCCAACCAAGCAGTGCGGTAAGTGCCAAACCTGTCCGGAAATGAGCTCCGAATTGCCTGGCTTTACTCGCCAACCACACAAGCAGCAATAAGACCAGTCCAGAGAGACCCATATAGGAAATACTAAGTAGTGTCATGTCACCTATTGCAGTTTGGCCAATAAAAGATCGATGGCGTTGACCCCATCTTCCGATAATATTGCCTGGCTTTCCGCCATGGCTCGCTTCCAAGACGGTAGGACCTGCCCAATGCGATCTCTACCTGCCCTTGTGATCCGAATCCCTACCTGCCGATCAACTTCGACCAACCCCTTGCCGATCAACCGCCGCAGATTGCGGTGCACCGTTGACTTCTCCAGGTGCAAGGCCTTGCCCAATCTCGACTGACTGACCCCGGATGTGCGACTCAATACAAAGAGAATACTCACTTGGCTATTGGTGAGATCGTGGGGCCCGAGGTGCTTGCGAAAAATGTCTGCCGTGGCCCGATGGATGATCGAGACCTTCCGGGACAGGCAGATCGCCGGGTCAAAGTCCTTTCGATCGTTAGTAGTCTGATTCATAAACCTCTTACCCTTTATTGTGGCAAAAGCGTAAGACGCAGACGATGTCAGACATGCACTAAAGGTACAGAAATGAAGTTGTATATACAACCCATCAAGGCATCGCCTGCCGCCGAGATGTGAAACTTAAACACTCCGAGGACAATCTACTCCATGGCATAACCCTGCCAGTATGTGTCAGGCGAGGACACCCGACATGGCCAGTTTTTCCAACTGCCCTAGCCTCAAGGCAACACAGCCCAGATCAGGCCGCGTTTGGCGTCCCCGCCAAACGCCTTTGCTAGTTCGCTCGCACCCTGAAGCCCTGATCACGCGATTGCCTAGCGTCTCCAGGTATATTTTGCCAGATGCAGATCCGCAGATTTCGCTAGATTCAGGTCCAAATACGACAAATGAAGCAACTGGGCATGATCGGCGGTACCTCCTGGCACTCTACCATCGAATACTATCGGTATATCAATGCGATGGTCGGAGAAAAGTTAGGCTCGCATTTAAATCCTCCGCTCTTGCTCTACAGTCTCAACCTGGAGCTCATGCGTCGCGGAGACTGGGAAGAAATTGAAGCTGTTTTTCTGCGCACCTCACAACTGCTGGAGCGAGCTGGCGCGGAGGCACTGATTTTTTGTGCGAATACCCCGCACCGTGTCTATGCGGACATTGCCCCCAAAGTGGAAATACCCATCTTGCATATCGCCGATGCCATCGGGGAAGAAGCCAAACGATTGGGACTGGGCACCCTCGGGCTGATCGGCACGAAATATGTCATGCGGGGTCGCTTTATTCCCGACCGACTTTTGGAACATCATCAGGTGCAGACCGTGGTGCCGCAAGCCTCGGATGCGGCGATCATCCATCGCATTATTGCCGACGAACTGACGAAAGGCATATTTTCCGCCGAAACTAAAGCCATGCTGGTCGGTCAGATGGACAAACTGCGAGCACAAGGGGCTGAAGGGATTATCCTGGGCTGCACCGAATTTCCTCTCATCCTCCGGGCCGAAGATTATGACCTACCGCTATTAAATACCACCCGGCTACATGCCGCGAAAGCCGTATCATTTATCACCAGCTAAGTGCGTATGAAGACTGCCATGACCGCGATGACCCGTGTATTGGTCCTTTTTGCCCTGATGATCTTGGGGTGCCAGCCCAGCGACGACGCGCCGCCAAATTTCATATTTATTATGGCGGACGATCTTGGCTATCTTGATCTCGGATGCTACGGTCAGTCAGCGATTACTACGCCACATCTCGATCAGATGGCTCGGGAGGGCATCCGATTTACTCAGTTTTATGCAGGTGCACCCGTTTGTGCACCCTCACGTAGCGTACTGATGACCGGTCAACATACGGGTCACACCACGGTGCGAGGAAACTTTGGCGTCGGCGGGGTTCGCGGACTAGGCGGCAAGGAGGGACGAATCCCTCTGCAGCAAGAAGACACTACCCTGGCCGAGCTCTTGCAGGCCGCCGGTTATGTCACAGCCATCACCGGAAAATGGGGACTGGGTGAACCCGGCACGACCGGTCTGCCAAATGATCAAGGTTTTGACCACTGGCTTGGATATCTCAATCAAAATCGGGCACATAGCCACTACGTCGATTATATCTGGCAAGACCGTCAAAAATATTTTATCCCCGATAACCAGGGGGAGGTTCCGCGCACCTATACGCACCACTTATTCACCCAGTTTGCGCTGGAGTTTATCCGATCGCAATCTGATAGTCCCGTTCCATTTTTTCTCTATATCCCCTACCTCCTCCCCCACGACGAGTACACGATTCCAGCAGAAAATAGGCATTACCAAGACCGCGACTGGAGCGAGGACGCCAAGGTATATGCCTCTATGATCCGACTGATTGACGAGGATGTGGGGCGCATTCGGGCCACACTGGCGGAGGCCGGCCTGGCTGAAAATACACTGGTCTTTTTCACTTCTGACAATGGCGCAGCCCATCGCTGGGAAGGTTCGCTGAATAGCTGCGGAGAGTTGCGCGGTCGAAAGAGGGATGTGTACGAAGGCGGCATCCGCACCCCCATGATCGTCTCGATGCCCGGTACCGTACCTCAAGACGTGACCAATACATCACCGGCCTATTTTGCTGATATCCTGCCTACCCTGGCTGATTTGGCCGGCGTTGCTCCGTCAAAAAACATTGATGGCATCAGCCTCAAACAGCAAATCCTGGACAACGCTCCTTTGGATCTCACTCGGCCGCTATACTGGGAGTTTGCCAACCACGATGGCAAGCAAGCACTTCGGTTAGGCGATTGGAAAATTGTTCGTCGAAATGTCCACCGCAAGGGTTTTCACGACGACGTAGAGCTCTATAACCTCGTTTCCGACATTGGTGAAATGGCTGATGTGGCAGAGCAGCATTCGGATATTGTAGATTCACTATTGATCCATCTTAATGCTGCCCACGTACCGTCTAAGGAATATCCCTTCGATCTTGAAAGACAATGAGCACAAAACGGTGGTGCAAGGGCGAATCCTGTTTCGCCGACTCCGCGCACTCAACTGTTATGGAACCCTCACACACGCTCAGCTATCTGCTTGAATTTGCCTTTGCTTTTGCGAATCCGCACGGCCACCACTTTATACTCCGGGCATTTAGCTTCGGAGTCATGAATATCCGAAGTAATATTGTTGACCATGATCTCCGGAAAATGAAATGTGGTGCTGAGCACCCCTCGTCGTACCTCATCCGTGATCCGGGCGCGCACATCTACCTTGCCCCGGGGAGATTCCAGGCAGACCAGATCCCCCTCGCGAATGGCATGGGCTTCGGCATCCAACGGATTGATCATGAGATAATCTGCCGTCAGCAGATCCACATTGGCGGTCCGTCGGGTCATGGTACCGCAATTGTAATGCTCGAGCTCGCGATTGGTGGTTAGAATAAAGGGATACTCCTGCGCATGCGATACGATCTCCGCACTCTCTTCGAAGCCATGGTATTCGAAATATCCCTTCCCTCGCTTAAATGTCTCCGTGTGGAGAATCTGCGTGTCCGTACCATCCGGCTGCACCGGCCATTGCTTGCCTTGGTCTCCCAGCTCCTCCCACTTGATGCCGGCAAAAAAGGGCACGATTTGTGAAATTTCTTCGAGCATCCCCGCCGCGGTATAGTCCGGCTGTGCATATCCCAGGCGATTCATCATGTCCACGATGATCTGACCGTCCACGCGCGTACCCTCCAGGGGCTGAATCACTTGTCGCACCGCCTGTACCCGCCGCTCCCCATTGGTGAAGGTGCCTTCCTTCTCGAGAAAGGATGTCCCCGGCAGGATGACGTCTGCGTGTCGAGCCGTCTCCGTCATAAAAATCTCTTGCACGATGACAAAGTCGATGCTATCCAAGGCTTTCATGACCTTTTGGGTGTTGGGGTCGGTCTGCACGACATCCTCGCCAATGATCCAAATGGCTTTAAGTTTTCCCTCCAGTGCCGCATCAAACATCTCCGGGATTTTATACCCAACATGCTTGGGCACATCTACACCATAAAACAGGTTGTATTTTCTATTGATTTCGTCGTCGGTGATATCCAAATAACCTGCCCCTTGATGTGGCTGCACGCCCATATCTGCACTGCCCTGCACGTTGTTCTGTCCTCGCAGTGGATTGACACCCACGCCTTGACGACCGATATTTCCCGTAAGCATGGCCAAATTGGCGATCTGCATGACGGCAAAGGTACCCTGATAGTGCTCGGTCACACCTAAGGCCGTGGAAGGACATCGCTCGGTCGGCGGAGGCATATGCCAAGGCTGCTGCGCGGACCGCTCTCTCTATCCACGCCAGAGATCGCCTCCATGCTGGTCGATATCCAGACGTTTGATCTCCTTGCAGAAAGTCAGCGTACCCCTCCGTCCGGTCATCGACAAAGGATTGATCTACCAATCCCGCCTCCACGATGAAATACATCATCATATTTAGTACGGCCACATTGGTGCCCGGGCGAAGGGGCAGATGGTGCGTGGCATATTTTGCCAGTTCTGTGCGCCGCGGGTCAATGACGATGCTGGTCTTGCCCTTCATAGCAAATTGCTTGAGCTTGGCTCCTGTGACAGGGTGGGCATCGGTCGGATTGGCGCCAATTACCAAGATGCACTCGGTATGCTTGCAGGTCCTCAATTGAGTTGGTCGCGGCACCGGTGCCGAAAGTGCGCTGCATGCCCAATGCGGTGGGCGAATGACACACTCGGGCGCACAGCCATCGATGTTGTTGGTACCGATCACTGCGCGGAGCAGCTTCTGCATGAGGTAGTTTTCTTCATTCGTGCAGCGTGAAGACGAGATGCCTGCAATGGCATCCGGACCATGTGCCTCCCGAATCGCGGTGGATCTTTGCCGTCATGTAGTCATACACCTCGTCCCAGCTCACTTCGACAAATTCGCCGTCCCGCTTGATCATTGGGCTGCGCAGACGATCGGGATGATTGTAGAATTTGAAGGCGTACCTACCCTTCAGGCATGTATGGCCCTGGTTGACCTCGGAGTCGTAGGGCGCTTGAATGCTTAACACGTCTCCATTGTCTGTGGCTACCTCCAAGTTGCATCCCACCCCACAGTAGGTGCAGATCGTGCGGGTGGTCGCCGATGCCTGGAGGGCCTTCGACTGGAAGACGTCGGAGATCGCAGAGGTAGGACATGCCTGTGAGCAAGCCCCGCAACTGACGCAAGCCGAATCTGCAAAGGTCTCATCAAGACCCTTTATGATGTAAGAGTCAAAGCCCCTGCCCGCCATGCTCAGGACAAACTCTCCCTGCACCTCGTCGCAAGCCCGCACACATCGGTAGCAATTGATGCATTTGGATAGATCGGAGGTCATGTAGGGGTGACTCAGGTCCTTCTCGCGATCCAGGTGATTGGCCCCCTCCGGATACCGCACTTCCCGAATGCCCACCTGAGCCGCCACGGTTTGGAGTTCGCAATTGCCATTGACCTCGCAGGTGAGGCAATCCAAGGGGTGGTCGGTCAATACCAGCTCGACGATATGCTTCCGCAATTGTTTGACGCTACTGGAGTTGGGATACAAATACTGACCCGGAGCGACTGGCGTATGGCACGATGCCACGGTTTTTACCCTACCCTGCTGCTCGAGCGCCACCTCAACACTGCAGACGCGACATGAGCCAAATGGGTCGAGGTTGGGGACATCGCACAGCGTCGGCACGAGGTGGTCGCCCTGGTGTCTCCTGATAAAAGAGAGCATGGTCTCTCCCTCGGATATCTTGTGGGGGCGGTCGTTTATGTAGGCAATATTCATCACAATATCAGTTGGCGATTCATGATTGAAAATAGGGTTGCAATTCTTCTGCAAAATACTGCAGTGCGTTTCGGATGGGCAACGGAATACCTCCGCCGTGTGCACAGAGCGAGCCCTCCTCCAGGGTTGTCAGCAGATCGGATAGCAACTGCGGATCGATCTTGTAGGCCCCCTGCAGCGCCTTTTCCGACATTTCATGTCCGCGTTTGGTACCCAATCGACAGGGGAAACATTTGCCACAGCTCTCGTAGGCGGCAAACTCAAAGAGATGCGAAATAAATTGTAGGATCGGATAAGACTCGGGGATGCAAATAACGGATGCATGGCCCAGCAGAAAGCCCTGCTCCGTAAAAGACTCAAAATCCAGGGTCAGGTCCTCAATTTTGGACACCGGCACCAAACCTCCCAACGGGCCGCCGATCTGAAGGGCCTTCACCGGTGTTCGAAATCCTCCCCCAAGATCGTATATCACTCGAGACAAGGGCGTACCCATCTCCACCTCATACAGACCCGCCCGGACAAAAAACCGGTCCAGGCACACCAGTTTGGTACCGGACGATTTCTCTGTGCCCAGGGCTTTCCAGTCGTCCGCCCCATATTCTAAAATGTGATGCAGGGCGGCCAACGTTTCGACATTATTCACCACCGTCGGCTTATTAAATAATCCCTTCTGAGCCGGATAGGGAGGGCGTATCCGCACCTCCGGACGATGCCCTTCGATAGAGTTTATCAGCGCCGTTTCTTCGCCGCAGATATAAGCCCCTTGTGCCCGAATAATCTTGACATCAAAGGCAAAGCCCGTTTCTCGAATATTCTCGCCGATCCATCCCGCCGCACGCAGTTGATCGATGGCCTGCTGCATAATCGTGGCCGACTCCGGATATTCCGCCCGGATATAAATCACACCGTGGCTCGACCCGGTCACATAACCGGCGACCAACATGCCAAATAATACCGCATGGGGGCGCTGCTCCAGTAAATATCGATCGGAGAACGCGCCCGGATCACCCTCATCGGCATTGCAGATAACAAATTTCACCTCGCTGGCTTCGTTCCGGCAGAACTCCAATTTCAATCCCATGGGAAAACCTGCCCCTCCCCGGCCTCTCAATCCGGAGGCCTTGATCTGCTCCAGGACCTCCGCAGAATCCCTGGTCAAGGCTTCGGCCAACGGCTGATAATACGTGTCAATGTCACTGAAGGCCTCCGTCAGTATGCGCACGCCGCCACTACCGACGAGATAGTTATCGGGATCCGCTTCGTGGTCCTGCTCCAGGATCTCATCCAGGTGGTCCAGGTCGTCACCCGAATAGTTTTGCCCTTCGTAGTAGAAGGCGGCATTCTCGTAGCAGCGTCCCAGACAGGTCATGTGACCGATCTCTTCCGCCTGAAAGTGCTTCTCCAACTCCTCCTTTACGCGCTCTTGGGTGCCGGCACAGTCGCACACCGTGCCGTTGCAGACATACACCTTCTTGCCTCGGTTGTCGGGTTTGAGAAAGTCATAGAACGTAGCCGCTCCGTACGCATTCGCTGATCCAATCAGAAACTCCGCGGCCAATTGGGCCAGTTGCTCTTTAGTCGGGGTGCCACTGGGCTGCGCCAGTTGCCCCATGCGGTCAAATAGGTTGTCGTCAAGGCCTCGCCGGCCGGAAAGCGCACTTAGGTTGTCAGACATGTATGATTTGCGTTGCTCATATGGGCTAACGGGACGAACTAAAGTTATCGTTTTTTTTGCGGAGGAGGTGGTGAGATCCAGTGCATGCAGGACTCATCGGCACGGTGGGCGATCGCGTTGCTGGCGTTGGGGGTGATCCTGGGATAGGGCGTCGGCCGTGGAGCGGTCGAATGGTTGAGCGTGACGAGGTAGGACCTCCCAAAACCCAATCAATCAAAGATCTACCCCTATTAAACATGGATCCGTGCACACCGGTGCAGTTAGTCAAAGCGGTAGCACCAATAGCATACCCCCATGGCAACGCGATCTGGCGTCTGCCTAAATCCGTCGAAGTGCTCCCACGCCCAAATGCCTCCTGGCCTGGGATGATCAAGAGCAGGCATCCGGAGGTCGCTGGGGCTTACCGTCATTTGTGCGACGAAGGACCGGGTGCTCAGTCGGCCCTCAACGTGCAGGGAAGCATCTGGGCCGCGGGCGTCACCGTCACCGCCCGGACCAGAATGCAGATACGACTATTTCCGAAGAGATCACCTGGGCAACACGCGGGTCGTCTACAGTGACTTGGACGAGAATGGCACCGTGAGCTCGTCCGAGATTCTGGCCGAATACCAGTACTACCCCTTTGGCCTGCAGATGAAGGGCGACTGGCAAGGCAACGAGTCGCTCCACCGCGAAAAATATCAATACAATGGCATCGAATACGTGCAAGACCACGGCATAGATCTTAACTTTGCCACGTTCAGAACGCTGGACCCGTGTATTGGTAGATGGTTAGGGGTTGATCCTAAGGCGGAAGATTATTTGGGGATGAACCCATACACTGCTATGGGAAATAGCCCAATGGTCTTGACTGATCCTCATGGGGATGCCATACCACTGCCAGCAGTGGCCTTTGCTAATGCCATCGTACAAGAAAGCATCAGCCATGAGACTGGCGGAAACTTTTTCTCAAGTGCAGGTATGGCCTTTGCTTCTACCTTTGTTAGCTCCGGAATCGGATCGCTTTTTGGTCCGGTAGGGTCTTTAGGAAATGAACTCGGCAGGGCGGGAGTCCATGGGTTGAGTGGAGGTATCCAGTCGAGACTAGCTGGTGGCAACTTCTGGCAAGGAGCTACTTCAAGTGCTTTAGCTTCCGGCATCGGATCTGGTGTTGATGTCTTGGGAGGTGGCGCCTTAGCTCAGGTACTCGGAGGCGGCATTACTGGTGGCATCGGGGCAGAGATTGCTGGATGGAATTTTTGGCAAGCCTTTGGTCAAGGGATTTCTGTGACTGCATTTAACCACTTGCTTCGTAGGACCCTTACGGCCGAGCCAATCCAACCGCCAAAGGATTCCAAAACAGGCAAACCATATTGACCGGGCTCTGCAGATGCTGAATACAAGGATAGGAAAGGTTTCGGTTGGCATCGAAGACACATAGGGACTGACAAGAAAGGTCGGGTACTGCAATGGGATTCGAAGAAGGGAGCGGTCGAAGTATACGATAAGAGAGGCCGAAATCACAAGGGGGGCTTTGATCTTAATGACCGGACGAGACAGATTTCCAAGCCTGTCTTAAGTAGGATCGCCTCGGGATACCGAGTTATTCTGCCTCTAAATTTTCCCATATGCGTGCCTTGCGTTGAATGGTATCTACAACGTACTGACGACCTGAATTTTGGAGGACCATAAAGTCAAAGAAAGTGAAGAAAATAATCGCTGAATTGACATATCAGCATCGACAGAAAGGATATGATCATGGCTACGTGACTCAGTTGCCCACGAACGAGGCCGTCCAACTGGTGCATTACTTGAAGTCCTTCAATCACTGGTATTACGACATCCAGCCTTGCGATGGGATTGAAATTCTGCCGCCTCACTGTGATTACATCGAGAAATATATTCTCAAGAAGAAAATACTAGATTTAGCCACCTACGAAATTATATTGGGCTTTATCGACACTAGAAATTTCGAAATCTACGATCAAGGAGATTCGGGAGTGGTAGCTATTTCTTCATACTTCAGAGAAGATGGTGAGCTTGCATATGTGAGTTTTCTCACATATTTGTTCGCACAATGCCTATCTGATCTAGGCTTCGATTGGAGCTCAGGCACACGTCACCTTACAAATAAGGAATTCCAGACAATACTTTCTCTAAATAGAGAAATGAATCGCACTCCACTTGAAATGGACTTGAAGCGATATCGGTTTTCACTGGAAGTGCATCCCCTGGCCCTCTACCATGTCGACAGCTCTTTGCAGCTCGGAATCCCTAGTACCGAGCTCTTAAACTAGATGGAGAAGCGTTAAACCTAGGCAAGGATTCCCCATGATGAGTAATAGTGGGCTGAATCACAATGAACTACGACTAGTTGCCGATGAATTGTTACCAGGAGTTTTTCCATTCTAATTATCATGAAAATCTATCGTGTTGATACGGACATAACCTCATCTCAAATCATACAAAGAGATGACCGATTTGACCTCTTTACCTTTGATTGCAGGAGCAAGATCCATGAGTGGCTTAGTGAGGGCTGGTACATATATAATCCAATAGATGCCAGCTCCAATTTTTATAGCATCCCTGCCGCTACATTAATCTTTGACGAAGCAGTGTATGAAAGTGATTTGTATACCTTGCTTGAAAAATCTGGTGAGGTCCTCCCAGTTACGATCGATGATAGATACTACTATTTCTTAAATGTAACGGCATGTATAAATACTTTGAACAAAGAGAAGACAACTCACTTCCTATATCCGGATGGCTCCAAGGGTAGACTCAAAGACTATGTATTCCTCCCAAAAAGGATAGGGGGGAATCCCCTGTTTAAGATACCAGAAACGAGAAAAACCGAGGTGCTCTGTTTTGAGGGCGTGGTTGATCCCCAAGACGAATTCAAGTACACGTATGATAAGCTTGGGCTGACCCGCCTAGAATTCGTTGAGATCTACGATTCCGAAGCTAGGCCAGCTGCCCATGAAAGGAATTAAGATCCAAGCTCGAAAGCATAAGGAAACTTCTGCTATGGCCAAGGCACTACATCTGCGGGGGTTGGTATACTCCTGCTAGTGTGGAGATGACAAACTATTACTGCTCTGGCCGTGCTAATAGTCTTAGGGTTGAACACTTTGCCGGTGTCTTTAGCCAGGTCAGTGCTGCAGCTACACTTGGCCTAGATTTCGGTGGAACGGTGTCCATTGCTCATGCCCCCAATAACCGCTTTATCCTGGGGCTTGGTGTAACCTTGGGAGTGGGGTTGCCGTTTCCTGCATCATTGACAGGTAACTTGGGATCTGGAGCCTCGACAATATGGAAGCTAAACTGAAATTCAAATTAGGAGGATGGAATTTTTCTGGAAGAAGATCGGACGATATCTGATGATTCCCGTGGTAGGGTTTTTCCTATGGATTATCACTCGGCCATATCTGGATCCGATCTTCTATGATTTCGAGACGATTACTTTCGAAGATGAAGTTGACTTGAAAGTGAGAAAATACTATAATAATAGGGGTCTTGGATATCTGAACAATCAATATTTCCTACATGGCCTAGTGAGTGATGAAGGACAGTCTATTCTTTTCACACTGAAGAGGAATGCAAGGCTATATAAGCATGCACATTCCGACACAATCTTCGTAGATGTAGATGGGACTACCCATATTTTTAGACTGGAGGAGGAAATGAAGGACTAACATGGCTGAGGAGTGTCCTGCGCAAAGACTACAATTGGAGTTTGGTGTGCTGGTTCCTGCTCCCGCCAAAGGGAATGCCGGTGTTCATTCCACTTACTTTGGTCGCCATATATGGGTTCATTCACCACGAAAAGAGGAAGACATCTCTTTTAGGTCCGACTCCAAGCGAGCGGCACTACTGGCATCGCTCGAACGCAGCCAGACCTCCCATCCACTGACGAGCTCAAGCGGTTGACCGGGGCAAGTTGTCAAGGACTAATACCTGCCCCAACTGCGTTCTCGCAGATGCCCTCGCCGGCACCCTTCGACCATACCGAGAGCGGCCCCTGACCGTCACAAGTCCGCGGCCCCTATGACTCTCCGAGCCCCATGAGCACCCCTTGCCCCCCCTTGCCCCGTGCCATCCAAGTCTAAACCACCTAAATACGTATATTCGTGCTACTCCTCCACTAAGCCAGCCACCAAAACAGATTTAGGATGCCCACCCACACCACCTATATACTGCAGGCCATGCTATTGGCTAGCCTGTGCATTGTTGGCCCTACCTCCATGGTTGGTCAGGAAGCAGATTCCATCCAGATCACGGTGCTTCGTCAGGAAAAGAAGCCTGCCCCCATTGCCCTGAAGATTCTGGTGAACCACCAAAAGATGGCCGAGCTACACAGAAATTGCGGCCACGTTACCTTTGCCCTCCAGCGGGTGCAGAACTCAGCACTAATCGGCGATTCGCTGGGCAACGAACTCTTTGTGGACCTCCGGAATAAGGAACACATCTACCTGCTGTCACTCCGGAAACGCAAACGAAACACCCTAATGGAGGTGGAGCCTAAACGCGCCCAATCTCTTATGGCCAAGATTGATCGACGACGGGTACATCAGGGATGAGGGACCACTCCCTCATTTTTCCTACCTTAAACCCAAATCTGTATTGGACAATCTATTGCGGAGCCACATAGCCCGCCATCTTTGGCAGTCCTCGATTTTCCGTGCTGCACCGTATAGATGGATACGGTTGTAGCACTCAAATCTCCGGGACACCAAATCTGACGGACTCTCCGGCTTCTCATCACGAACCTCCAATGCATGAATTGGGTTAAGCCAAACAGCTCTTTCACCACGCATGAGCAGGGTCATCGCCGCGATCGAGGAGCAGCTCAAGACCGTCACCGATCCCTTTCGGAAGATCGACCTGATGAACCAGTTGATCATCGAGTCGCGTGACAATGCCCCTGAAGTATCCATCCAATGGAGTGAGCAAACACTCGCGTCTGCCCGTGCGCTGAATTACACCCGAGGTATCGCGTATGGCCTGCTCAACATGGGCTACCTCCAGGATTTTCAAGGAGAAAAGGAAGCGGGCTTGGTGCATCTAAATCAGGCCCTGCAACTGTTTGAAGCACTGGAAGACCGAGAGGGCCTTGGTTATAGCTACAAATATCTGTGTTGGTACTATTGGGGGCTGGGAGAAATGAACAAGGCCCTGCAACTCATGCTCAAGGGCCTCAAACTCAACGAAGGCACGCAGTCAATCATCGAAGGCTGGGCGCTATTTGTCATCGGCGTATTTTATGGCGACATGAAGGACGATGCCCTGGCAGAGGATTATCTCGAGCAGGCAAGAGAAGTTTTTGCGTTTTTGGACTACGAGCATGGGCTGGGACGCACACACAATGCGCTGTCGTCCATTCACATGCAGCGAGGGCAAAATGACCTGGCCCAAGAGCATAGCGAGAAGGCCCTGCTTATCCACCAGGCGTCTGGATATCTGATGGGGCTGGCTCGGACCTACAACGACCTCGGTACAATTTTTACCCGTACCGGCCGGCCACAAGAAGCTATAGAGCAACTGAATCGTAGCTTGGCCCTACGACGAGGGGCTAAGAATCGGCAAGCGGTCATCAGCACACTCACGGCCTTGGCCGATGCGCATCGCATGACTGGCCACTACGAACAAGCCTTGACCTCGCTCGATGAAGCAGAAGCACTGGCGTCCACCATCGGCGCACAGCGCAAGCGCATCCACATTCGCGAGCTGATGATCAAAATTCATGAAGCCCGCCAGCAACCTTGGGAGGCACTCAAGCATGCCCACATCCGCAATGAGCTTAATGCCCGCTACCTCCAACAGGACGCCGACTCCCGCATCAAAAGCATGGAAGCGCTGCTGCACGAAGAGCAAAAAGAGCGGCAGGTCGAACAAGGCCGGCTCCGGAATGCCGAGCTGGAGCTGCAAAAACAACGGATAGAGATGCTCTTTGGACAACAGGTATCTGCCAAGGTGGTCAGGGCACTACTAGACAAGGAAGGCAAATACGATGTCCAGGAGACGGAGGCGTCCATTATGTTTTTAGACATTAGGGATTTTACGGTCTTTGCGCGAGGCAAGGACCCACGGGAGGTCATCGAATTTCAAAATAATGTCTTTAGTCCCCTCATTGAGATTATTTCTCAGCACGACGGCATCATCAATCAGATTTTGGGTGATGGTTTCATGGCCTCCTTTGGCATTCCCCTGTATTTTGAAAACCATTGCCAGCGGGCTTTTGATGCAGGCCTTCGCATCATCGAGCGCATGCAAGCGTTATCTGCGGATGGATTGATACCTCAAATCAAGGTGGGCATAGGCTTGCACACCGGCAACGTGATATCTGGGAATATTGGTAATGAAATACGAAAACAATTTTCCATCGCCGGCGAAAACGTGATTGTGGCCGCCCGTCTCGAACAACTAAATAAGGCGCACCAGTCGCAATTTCTGATCTCCCAGGAGGTCTATAAGCGCATGTCAACCGAGCGACACCTCCACAGCTTGGGACCGACCGCACTCAAGGGCTTTGAACAGCCGATGGTCATCTATCGCGTCATCTAGCAAGCGGGAAAAAAGGGCATCCGCACCATTGGCGGATACCCCTTCGTAAAGCTAACCAGCATTATTCACCCCTCTTAGGCACAGTAGTCTAGCCACCGGCCAGCTTTGGGTCAATTAGAGTGTGGGCAGGATAATCTTGTCCAGCACGTGAATCACGCCATTGGTAGCTTGTACATCGGTCAAAACGATGTTTGCCGTACTTCCTTGCTCATCCGTGATGGTGGCAGCACCTCCCAAATTGATGGTAAAGTTGCTTCCGTTGACGGTCTGTACGACCTGCCCATCACTCAAGTCTCCGGATCGCACATTTGCGCCTGCTACCACATGATAGGTCAAGACGCCAGCCAACTGATCGGCAGACAAAGTAGCCGTGACCTCGGCAATGGCTTCAAAGGCGGGATTGATCGGAGCAAACACGGTGAATGGGCCTTCGCCAGACAGTACATCAACGAGTCCTCCGCTAGCACTGCCAAGGGCACCGACCAGCTCGACAAAGTTTTCATTAGCCAGAGCGTGATCTACCACACTCATGGGTGTGATCACCGCGTCTATGATGTGAATGACACCATTGGAGGCCTGTACATCTGCGGTCGTGACATTAGCTTTGCCATTGATCTTGACGGCTCCTCCCGATTTCTCGATCAGCACACTCAACGCATTGCCTCCCGGCCCGGTAGCGGCGGCGGTAGATGCATAGGTCTGTCCTTCTCCCAGATTACCGGACTGCACGGCAGCACCAAGCACGTGGTAGAGGAGAATTTCAGCAAGCGCTTCATCAGATACAGCAGAGAGGTCGACGCCCAAGGCGCTAAAAGCATCGTTGGTCGGGGCAAAAACAGTAAAACTTCCGGTAGCGTTTAATACGTCCACAAGGTTGGTTCGCTCCAACGCACTCACCAAGGTGGAAAAGCGAGCATCAGCGCTGGCAATTTCGGCAATCGTTTGAGGTCCAGCAGTCACGTCCTCGTCCTTTTCGCAGGCCACGAGACCCGTAAAGACGATGGCCAGGACTAAGTAGGGAAAAAAGATCCGTTTCATGATTTCGACATTTTGATTAGTTATGTCTTGATAAACGGAGCGCTCTTCATTTTGTTTAATGTTTTTGATTTTTTATTAAACAATATAACTCTACTGACCGGCTGACTTGAGTGACTTGAGTGACTTGAGTGACTTGAGTGACTTGAGTGACTTGAGTGACTTGAGTGACTTGAGTGACTTGAGTGAGCTTGAGTGACTTGAGTGACTTGAGTGAACTTGAGTGAGCTTGAGTGAGCTTGAGTGAGCTTGAGTGACTTGAGTGAGCTTGAGTGAGCTTGAGTGACTTGAGTGAGCTTGAGTGAGCTTGAGTGACTTGAGTGAACTTGAGTGAACTTGCGTTTTAGACGAGTGCACGGCCGAGTAGCTGGAGTGCACTAAACAATACCTGGCCCGCGATGGGCGAGAGATTTCCACCAAAGAAAGTAGGGCTAAGGCCGATCAACTCTACTCACTATTAGCGCGCTTTAGGTCACATTAGCTCACTCTGAAAAAGCCCCTTCAATGCCATCCAAGCCAATGCCCAACACAGCCACCGCTATCTGGTCCAACTGCTCACGGGGGCCTTCGAAGTGACAGGTAATCTGGGTATGGGTGCCCTGAGTGCCGGCCTGCAGTGCTAATGCTGGCGAGGACGTCTCGAGCTCATAGAAAGGGCCCAGGGGCTGTTCTCCGGGAGTCGGAGGACCGTCGTTGTATGAATTGACCACGTCCCCGCGGTAGGGCTGTTCCTGGATTTCCCACAGCGAATTGACGTAGTCCATAGTGCCTGCAGGCTTGTTGTACTTGATAATGGTGAGCGTACCACTGATCGGATCGTAGGATCCCAGCACATCCTTGGCCCGCTGGGGCGTCAATCCAATCTTACTGCGTAGTTGGCCATCGCCCTGGAAGAAAACAAAGCCGCCCTCGGCTTTCAGTCGGTCAGCGGGTACTTTTCCAAAGTAGGTGTCATTGACGATGGGACCGAGATCCGGATCGCTCCCCTCGTGATAAGGAATCACCACGGTGGTCGCGGCGGAGGGGGGAAACATGCCCAAGATCCAAATGGACAGGAGGCCCGTGGACGGATCCCAGTCCTGGGTGCCCAGATTGGTCAAGGTATTTGTCGAGCGGTAGCCTACAGCAGCCACCTCATCGGAAGACACGATACCCAACAACGCCGTCAACGCTGCCCGAGGCAACACCTCAATGCGGCGCTGGATACCGAGGTCAAAGGTAAACCCACTGTAATTCGTGATGCTGGCTCGCTTTTCATACGTAGCACTGCGACTTGTGTGTCCGGTGAGTTCGAAGGGGTCGAGATCGATCAGCCGAGGGGTCTGCCAACGGTCCAGATCAAAGGCAGCTCCGGCCGCAAAGAAAATAGAGTACTGCCCCCCTTCCGGGCCCAGCCAAAAGCGTTCCTCGCCACCGAAGGGATTGATGTGCGCCAAGGTGTCGCGAGACTCAAACAGGGCCCGATTGATCCATCCATGACTACGCCCTTCCTTCCCCTGGGTGGAACTGGTCATCACACGGGCCTGCAGGGCGGCTGACACTGCGATCTGGCCTTGTCCAAAGGGTTCCTTAAGCACGAGTACATCCGCGTACTTTTCTAAAAAGGACACATCATCCGCAAAAGTGGTAAACGAAGCAGGCATGTCAGCGGTCGTCGTTGGTTGGCAGGAAAGATAAACCAGGGCAAGTGCAGTCGGCAATACAAATCTCATCATACCATATTTGATTTTCACCCCGCTCGTGGTTTGTCTATGCAGTTAGGAAATGGGTTACTAGGGCTGCGGCAGCGACACCGCAGGCACCTTACGGATCGCATAGAAAACAATGACGGCAAAACAGAGCATCGGGACGACATAGGCGATGTGAATACTGCCAAATGCATCAGATACTTGCCCCATCAGCATGGTGAGCAATGCTCCGCCCAAGATGGCCATGATTAACCCAGAGCCTCCAATCTTTCGATCCTCCCCCAGTCCCTCAGAGGCCAGACCAAAGATGGTCGGGAACATCAGCGACATGCACCCGGAGATCCCCACCAGAGCAAGGACGCCCAGATAACCACCAGTCGTGATGACCAGGCCCGTCAGTACGATGGCCAAGCCCCCCAAATAGATGAGCAACCTTCGCGCAGATATAAAATTCATCAGATAGGTGCAGATGAAGCGGGAGAGGGTGAAGAGAATCAAGGCTGCCAAATAGTAATTCGCTGCCCCATCCTCATCGAGTCCTAATTCTTGCATGACGTACCGGATCGTAAATGACCAAACACATATTTGGGCACCCACGTAGAAGAACTGAGCGATCACACCCCAGACATAGCTGGAGTTTTTCAGCAGCCGTCGGAAGGTCGGAATAAAATCCAACCGGGTGTGCGCGTCACTGGCGCGAGGCATTTTGTAGAAGGCCACCACCAACCAGAGTACGATCAGGAATATGGCCACGCCGGCATAGGGCCCCATCACGGCATTCAATTCCTCGGTCTGGATGGCTTGGAGGGCTTCTGCCGACATGTTCTCCCGTTCTGCTTCGGACGCCTGGTTCAGGTGGGCGAGAATAAAATATTTGCTGAGAATGACGCCTGTGATGGACCCAATGGGATTAAAGGACTGCGCCAGATTTAAGCGACGCGTGCCGGTGGCCGGGTCACCCATCGCGATAATATACGGATTGGCCGTCGTCTCCAAGATCGAAAGTCCGCCTGCCAGGATAAATAATGCCGCCAGAAAATGTCCATATACCATTGTCTTGCTGGCCGGATAAAATAGCAGGGCGCCGCTGGCAAATAAACCCAAGCCTAGTAGTATCCCAGACTTATAAGAGAACTTCTTGATCAGAATCGCCGCCGGAATGGCAAGACAGAAATAGGACCCATAGAAAGCGACTTGTATCCAAGAGGTTTGAAAATCCGTCATCGACATGATCTTCTTGAAGGCGGCCAGCAAAGTGTCGGTCATGTTATTGGCCAGTCCCCAGAGGAAGAATAGGGAGGTCACTAAGATGAAGGGGATCAGGTACTTGCGATCAAGCATAGGAGAAGTCTGGTTGGTCAAAGCGAAGGTTACAGTTCAAATACTTTGTGCATAGGCTGCCACTTCTCTCCGGGTTTGGCCGTAGGCAAAGCTTCTTGATAATTCCACATCAATTCCTCCCACTCCTGCACTTTGGGATTGGCATCGTCCATCTGCTTTTTCCGCTCCAAGGTGAAATCATCGGTCGTCTCGGCCACCATAAAAAGCCGCGTCTGCCATCGATAGATCTCCATGCGTAGAATGCCCGCCGCACGCAGGCTCTCCAGCACCTCCGGCCACACCCTTTGGTGGTACTCTTCATACTCCTTGATTAACGCGGGGTCGTCCTTTAGATCGACCACCTGGCAGATACGTTTCATGCGTGTGTTGGTTGGTGACGCACTAAAATAAAACTTTGCTTCAGGTGGTGGGCCACAAAGTCGGCTAGGGCTGGAAGGGGATCGGGCCCCGAAGGCGCCAAGACACCAAGTTTCTTTTGCCCATTTACCTCTGCAATAAAAAGTTCCGATTGGATAGGACAAGGAGGCGATTCCTTTATCGCCGGCCCTGTTCGATAGGCCACAAAGTCACCAAGACACAAAGCTCTTTTGCCCATTTACCACCGCAAAAAAAAGTTCCGATCGGGTAGGACAAGAGGCGATTCCTTTATCGCCGGCTACGTTTATTAGGCCACAAAGTCACTAAGGCACAAAGCTCTTTTGCCCATTTACCACCGCAAAAAAAGGTTCCGATCGGGTAGGACAAGAGGCGATTCCTTTATCGCCGGCCCTAATTAACGGGGACAAGGAGGCGATTCCTCATATCTTGAAAATAGAATAGATTAAGGAGACGTAAATCGGAGTTGGTTCAGGCAATCCGACGGAGCGATTCAAGCACGTGCCTTGGCATGATGCAGCGATAAAGGCAGGGCCTGAGCCAACTTTCTTCAAGAACCAGAACAGTACTTAAAGACATCAACATCAAATGGAGTGATGATCTAGGATAAGTTATGAGAAAAGGTGAAGGGGAGAGTCCGGTTTGCATTCGTACTATTTATTTACATCAAAACCATCTTCAATGAAGGGAGTAATCAAGTATGCAGTAGGTTGTGACATAGACTCAAAAAAGATCGTCACGGTCATGGTAGGCATGGATCAGGAATTGATGATCAAAATTCGAGGCAGTAGAACCTTTGCGAACACCGCATCGGGTCGGAAAGCGTTGCTGGCCTGGGTCGACAAGAAGAGGAAGGAACCGACAACACCTGTATCGTATGTGATGGAAGCTACCGGAAATTATTATGAATCGTTGGCCTATTTACTTCACGAGGCCAACGAACGGGTTAGCGTAGTACTTGCGAACAAAGCACGCAAGTACATGCAATCGTTAGGACTCAATTCGAAAAACGATAGTATAGACGCGCGGGGGCTGGCCCAGATGGGTGCCCAGCAACAATTGGAGTGCTGGAAGCCAGTAAGTGACTACTGCTATGATCTGAAGAAACTGACGCGACAGCGGCAGCATCTACAGGAGCATATTACCTTGATAAAGAATCAGTTATTTGCAGAAAACTATTCCTATCGACCTCATAAGGATGTGGTCAAGCAGCAGCAGAAATTACTCAAGACCTACGAACTGCTACTCAAGGATCTGGACAAAAAGATCAAAACAACGCTGGCCAAAGATCCGGAGTTTGAAAGGAAGGTATTGCAAATAGCCAATTCAATCAAAGGACTGGGATGGTTGAGTGTGTTGGTGGTCGTGGCAGAATGTAATGGCTTTGCCTTATTCAACAACGTGAGGCAATTGACCTCGTTTGCCGGCTATGATGTACTGGAAAACCAGAGTGGCAAACGTGCAGGTAAAACCAGGATGTCGAAAATGGGCAACGCCCACATCCGTAGGACCCTGTACTTCCCTGCCATCAATGTGGTCCGTCACCGGACCGGGTGGTTCTACCAATTTCATTACCGCATCCTTAAACGTACCACGATCTACAAAAAAGCCAATGTGGCCGTTCAACGCAAACTGCTGTGTTTGATTTATGCCCTGTGGAAAAAGAACGAGGCTTTTGTCCAGAACTACCCTTATCATCAGGAGTCGATAAGCCTAAGTCCTCTTTCCCCTTCCCCGGAAGCTCCCAGTAGTGCTGAGGGCCAAACGAAAAGTAGCCCGCAAAAGCAGGCTACACAAGATGAACATCAGTATGCCGAGGCACCTGAAGCCCTCTTTCCACTCTAAATTTAGTCCGTTTTTATTTGGAATTTAACCCGACTTGGCTGGCGCAGGGGTAGAAATCGACAAAATTGATCTTTTTTCAGCCTTTCGGACAATTTAACGGGTTGATTATCAGTGTTTGGTTTGTTGGGATCTCATTTGTAGTGAGGTACGGTACTTGTATATGTGCGCATGGCTCCGTACCTTTACTCACATGTTTATTAGGGAGGTCAAAAAGCAACGTAGCAAAGACAGTAAGATCTTTTTCCAGTATACTCTAGCCCAGGCGGCCAGAGTAGATGGCAAAGTAAAGCAAAGGGCTATTCTATATCTGGGATCTGATCCCTTGCTTAGAGATAAACAGAACAGAAATGTTGTCCTCAACATTTTGAAGTCCAAGATATTTGGCCATCCGGAATTATTTCCTGAGAGTCCGGCAAAGCCTTTGCTTGACCTGGCACTTTTTTACTATGAGAAGTATTGTATTAAATATCAGCAGGCTGAGCATCCCCCTACATCGATCCCCCCTGCCCCTGCCAAAGCAGAGTTTCACAACGTTGACCTCAAAGGGTTGGAAGTTGGTGATGTGAAGACCTTTGGAGTGGAGCACCTTTGCAAGCAAGTACTTGACAAGCTACAATTAGAACAATGCATGCGGTCGGTTGGCATGACCCAAAGTGAAATTCGCAAAGCTTTGATCAGCATTGCGGCCCGAGCGATTTTCTGTTCTTCGGAGCATAAGACCGCACAAATCCTCCAGATGAATAGTGAGCTGGCTGCTTGCTTCGGTCACCATCAAATAATTACACATAAACAACTGTATGCCATATCTGACCTGCTTTACAAGCATAGGGAATCCATAGACCAGTTTTTATACCATCGCATTACTGATATGTTTGACCTAAATGATAAGCTGGTTATTTTTGATATCAGCAATACTTACTTTGAATCACGTAAAGATCATAGTAAGATTGCCAAGTATGGCAAGAGTAAGGAGAAAAGAAATGACTGTCCATTGGTTGTTTTTACCGGCGTTATTAATGCGCAGGGCTTTATCAGGCACTCCAGAATATACCAGGGCAACGCACCAGACACTGGTACTTTGTCTGATATGATTGAAGATCTAAAGAAATATTCTCCTTCCAGGCCGGATCAAACAATTGTGATAGATGCCGGTATTGCTACTGAAGACAACCTAACTATGGTGAGGGAAAAAGGGTATAAATACGTTTGCGTCTCTCGAAAGCGACTAAAAGATCACCCTGTGGAGGAGTCTAGCTCGAAAATAATTCGACTTACCGATAGACAAAAGAATCAAGTGGAACTAGCCATCTTTCAGCCCCAGGGTTATCCGGATACCTGGATGTACGTGCAAAGTGAGGCCAAAAGGAAAAAGGAGCAATCCATGCACACCAAACTCAAGCAACGGTATGAACAAGATCTGAGTGTTATCCAGAAAGCTATTTTTACCAAAGGGGGCACTAAATCCATCAACAAGGTATGGGAGCGTATTGGAAGGGCGAAACAGAAACACAACCGTATTTCCTCTAGATATGTCATCAAAGTTGCCCAAGAAAATGGAGTCGCTACCCAAATCACCTGGTCTGAAAAATCAGATCAAACTAAGGACGATAAAACCAATGGCGTCTACTTTATCAGAACGAATTATGACAATCCTTCTGAATCTAAATTGTGGGATATATATAATACCATCAGAGAAGTGGAAGCTACCTTTCGCTGCCTAAAGTCAGATCTAAACATCAGGCCGGTGTACCATCAAAAAGACCAAAGAATTGAAGCTCATATTTATCTTACCATTCTTGCCTACCAGTTAGTCAATACCATCAGGTATATGCTCAAAAATGCTAATCTCAACTACGACTGGAACAATATCGTTAGGATAATGAATACCCAAACCATTCAAACTGTTGAACTGCCTACTGACAAAAAAGTCATTCACCTACGTAAACCCTCTACCCCCATCAACGAAGTCCGCCAAATCTATAATGCCACCGGCACCAACAACACTCAGACTGCTCTGAAAAAATATGTAGTGTACCACTGATTTCCTATCTCATTGGTTTTCTGAAACTTACGTGTACGCTTAGCCAAGTCGGGTTAAGACAGTACCTTTATCGCCGGCCCTGTTCGATAGGCCACAAAGTCACCAAGACACAAAGCTCTTTTGCCCATTTACCACCGCAAAAAAAAGTTCCGATCGGGTAGGACAAGAGGCGATTCCTTTATCGCCGGCTACGTTTATTAGGCCACAAAGTCACTAAGGCACAAAGCTCTTTTGCCCATTTACCACCGCAAAAAAAGGTTCCGATCGGGTAGGACAAGAGGCGATTCCTTTATCGCCGCCCCTGATTGATGTCGCCGCCCCTTATCGCCAGCAAAGACAACGACAATCCGACGGGTCGATCAAGCCAGGCCATAGAACCCGACGGCATTCTGGCCCATAATCTTGCGTTGCTCCTCCTCGGAAAGGGTAGCCACGAAATCATGGGCGATGTCAAATACCTGCGCATAGTCCGCGGCCAGCAGGCAGACGGGCCAATCTGAGCCGTACATCACCTGGTCGGCGCCGAATGCCTCAAGCACCACCTCCATGTACGGCCTAAAATCCCCGGGTTGCCATGCTTGCCAATCTGCCTCCGTGACCATCCCTGAGAGCTTACAGTGCACATGGTCAAATTCAGCCACCCGGCGCATGCTCGCAGCCCAAGGCTCCAGCTCCCCTTTTTTGATATGCGGCTTCGCGAGATGATCGATGACCAATCGGTGACCGGGAAATTTGCGCACAAACTCCAACGTGGCATCCAGGTGCTTGGGGAATATCAGGATGTCATAGGTCAGATCATATTTGGATAAAACCGATACCCCTCGCAAGAACTCCGGTTTCAAGAGGAACTCGATATCCGGCTCGTCCTGGACGATGTGGCGAATCCCTTTCAAGTTCGGATGCTCCGCCAACCGCTCGAGATGTCCCTCCACTTGCGGATCTCGTAGGTCAACCCAACCCACGACGCCCTTGACCGAGTCGTGCGATTTTGCCAATTCCAGCAAAAAGTCTGTTTCCTTAACTGTGTGGCTGGCCTGTACCGCCACGCATCCATCTAGTCCGTGGGCAGACAGGTGTGGCTCCAAGTCTCCGGGCAAGAAATCCCTTTTGAGGACGGAGAGCTCATCGCTGATCCAGGGATAGTCGCTGGGATCGTACTGCCAAAAGTGCTGGTGTGCATCGATTCTCATGGGATCTAACCTTTTTGAGCGATGCGGTTACGCAAGACGCCAATGCCTTCGATGTGAATGCTCACCTCATCGCCGACGGCCAAGGTGAAGTCATCGGGGGGTACAATGCCGGTGCCTGTCATCAGAAAGCAGCCCTGTGGAAAGTCACATTCTCGAAAAAGGTAGGCTACCAGCTCCTCGAAGCTGCGCTTGATCCGCTCCACCCGAATGCTGTCTTGAAAGACGGTCTTCCCGCCCCGATCGATCTGTAGCGTGATCTCCGTCTGGGGTGAGATGGGCGCCTCTGCTACCAAAATACAAGGCCCCAGGCCCGCACAACGTTCGTACACCTTGGCCTGCGGGAGATACAGCGGATTTTCCCCCTCAATGCTCCGGGAGCTCATATCATTTCCGATCGTGTAGCCCTCGATCGTGCCTTCCGAACTGATCAAAAGGGTCAGCTCGGGCTCTGGCACATTCCAGGTCGAGTCTCTGCGGATAAAGAGCGTGTCGCCATGCCCCACGGTACGCGAACGACCGGCCTTGAAGAAGAGCTCCGGACGAGCGGCATCGTAGACCAAGTCGTAAAAGGTGTCCCCTCCAGCCTCCTTAGCCTCCTCCATGCGCGCCTCTTTGCTGCGCTGATACGTGACCCCGGAAGCCCAAATTTCTTGGTTTTGCATCGGCGGATCAAAGGTCGACCGGTCCACATCCGCGATGGTTTCCCAGGCAGACACTTCCTCTTTCAAGGTTTGATAAAGGTTCTTGCGATTGAGCCAGCCATCCCAGTTGTCAATGGACTTACCATACCAGACGCCTTCATGTTCGATCAAGGCCTGCTCGCCTTTCCTATAGATTTTCATACAACGATAGTGTAGTGGAGTTACAGAGATATTTGTCGCTTCCAGGGGATGAAATCATCTTGTCTCAGTCGCACCGCATGCGGTGTCGCCTCTCCGCTAGCCACCTCAATGAGATAATTGAGCAACTCCTCCCCTTTGCTCTCGATCGTATCCTCCCCCGAGATGATCGTGCCTGCATCGATGTCAATGATATCGGGCATGCGCATGGCCAAGCTGGTATTAGTAGACATCTTGACCGTGGGTGCCACGGGATTGCCGGTAGGCGTACCCAAGCCAGTGGTAAAGACAATCAAATTTGCACCGGAGCCAGCCAGACCGGTTGTAGACTCCACGTCACTGCCCGGCGTGCAAAGGAGGTTAAGGCCCTGACGTGTGGAGGGTTCGCCGTAGTCGAGCACATCTCGTACCGGCGATAGCCCTCCCTTTCGTGCCGCCCCGGCTGATTTGATAGCATCCGTGATCAGGCCATCGGCCACATTGCCAGGCGAAGGATTCTCCTTGAAGCCCGAACCGGCCGCCTCTGCCTTGTTGGAATACGCCGACATCAACTGAACAAATTTCTCCGCAGTTGCCTCGTCTTGACAGCGATGAATCAATTCCTGCTCGACACCGTTCAGTTCGGGGAATTCGGAGAGGATGGCAGAACCACCCAGTGCCACCAGCAAGTCGGCTGTGTGCCCCAGCGCAGGATTGGCCGTGATGCCCGAAAAACCGTCCGACCCGCCACACTCCAGTCCAAGGCATAGCTTGCTAAGGGGGGCGGGCTGCCTGACGACTTGATTGGCTTTGACCAACCCGGCAAAAGTCTTTTTGATGGCATCCTCCAGGAAGTGCCTTTCGGAGCGACTGTCCTGCTGATTGAGATAGTATACCGGCTTGGCTATAGCACCGCGACGTTGCAGATAACCGCGAACGGAGTTGATCTGGGCCTTTTGGCAGCCCAAACTCAGTACCGTGGCGCCCGCTACGTTGGGATGATCGATGTATCCCGCCAGTAGCCGACAGAGCACTTCGTTATCCTGATCGGTACACCCACAACCGTGCTCGTGTGTAAGGAACTTTATCCCATCGACATGCTCAAACACCCGCGGTGTATCTTGCCTTTCTGACAGGGCCGTATAGATGCTGGTGGTTTCTATCGCATCCACGTCGCCTCGCCGGTACAAGTCGACCAGCTTGTCGACGTTGAATTCCTCATGCTCTTGCGTGGCGTAACCCAGCGATTTCTCAAGCACCTTCTGCAGATGCAGGACATTTCGATTTTCACAAAAGACGAGCGGTATGACCAGCCAATAGTTCATCGTGCCCACCTGCCCATTCGCCCGGTGGTAGCCTTGGAATGTTCTTTCCTCCCATGCTTGGACATTCGGTTGCGTCCAGGTCGCTTCTCCCTTCTCCAAGGCATAGGTTCCGGTGGCGTGCTCCACATTTTTGACGGTGATCCGATCACCGCTGCGAATGGGTTGCATGGCCCGCCCCACGGTCAAGCCATACATCTTTAGGGTATCGCCGGGAGCAAGATCTTGGATCGCGAATTTGTGTTTGATGGGAATAGCATGATTCAGAGCCACAGACCTCCCCGATACCACAAAGGAATCGGCCTGGTGCAGATCCCTTAGGGCCGTGGCAATATTGTCCTCCGGGTGAATCACCAGAAAGGGTGCGGCACTCATCTTGGCATGCGTTGTCACAGGCAATTTCGTTTTAAGTCAGCTGTTGGCTTGAAAGAGCCAAACTTACTAGATTCCTAGGAAAGGCAGTATACTTGTTGGCAGAAGTGCCACCTAATACTTTATTGGTAAAAACTTCGGAAAGCATGACCCTACATACGGATGCTACCGCCAGAGACAAACTCGCCAGCTATCCTCCCCTGATTCGGGAGAAGATCGCGGGATTACGGGACCTAATCATTGAAGAGGCGGAGGCGATCGAGGGACTTGGACAGCTGCTAGAGACATTGAAGTGGGGTGAGCTCAGCTACCTAACAAAAAAGGGGAGCACCATCCGGATTGACTGGAAGGAGCGGAGCCCAGATGTGTATGCCATGTATTTCAACTGCAACACCTCACTGGTAGGCACGTTCCGCCTAGTGTTTGAGGGTACGTTCAGCTATGAAGGCAATCGAGCGCTGGTCTTTGACTTAAAGGACGCTCTACCGGAGCATGCCCTACGACAGTGTATTCGGATGGCATTAACGTATCATCAAATCAAGCACCTCCCTCTCCTGGGAGCGTAATTACCATGGAACAAATTGGCAGTGTTGAATAACTCCACTCAAAACTCATTGTCCATTTTCGCCTCCCCACTAGGATAACAACTGATCAGAGAATCCTAAAAATCTAGTACGTATACGAACAGTTGCGACGCTCCCGTTTAGTAAGCTGGCTCTTCTTCTCCAATCCTTCACCTCGATCTGTGCCGGCCTCAATGATTCTGGTAACAGATTTGCAAACATCTAAGAGATGAATACCCACACCTTTTGTAAACCACTCTACCTTCTATGCTCGATGATCCTACTTTGTGCTGCCGGTTGTACTGACAATGCAGAAGGTCAGCTAGAACGGGCCCGCAGCAAATTGCTCACAAACCAAGTGATTAAGTATCATGAGGCCATATTGTGGCGCAATCCTATGGGCAAAATGGATACGATGAGGGCTGACTGTGCCCTACTAAGACAGGCAAACGAGCGCTTTGGTGCTGAATACGTGAGAATTGCCAATAGAACAGATCTAATCTTTGTCAACGAGGGATTCCTCCGTGTGAAGCACCATGAACGGTTAGTCGAAATCTTATCCGAGGAGGACCGAGCGCAGACCACAGCTAATTTGGAGAACATGAACTTTGTCAAGTATGCTCCTCCCATACTACTGCAGCAGACAGCATGGCACTACCTAGGAGACACGGTCATCAATGGTAGTACATTGAAGCACTACTTCATGCTTGAAGCTGACACAGTCTTTGAAACCAACAAAATCCGAACGGAAGCTCACATCTACCTAAATACTTCGACAGCCCTGATTGAGAGCGCAGAACGTCGGAATCACGTCAACGACGAATTGACTCAGTTGATTAGGTATCAATTCTCAGATTACGACCTTATAGCTGAGAGAATTCCATACACCTATTCCTGGCCAGAAGGATACTCATCTGTCAAGTCAGATAAGATAGAAAGACCCCAGGTTTTACAGTCTGGTGTAAAAGCGCCCGATTTCACAGCCAAGACCCTTGATGGAGATACATTTAGATTGACCGACTTTGAGGGCCAAAAGATCTTACTAGATTTCTCTTCGCTCTACTGTGGCGCCTGCAAAATGGCCCTGGATCATTTCAACAGATCGGAATACAATATGCCTGAGGATATGACAGTGATCTATCTTGACGCCGAGACGAAATCCAACGTACTGGCCTATGCCCAACGCGTGGATATCCCCTTCCCCATCATTGCGGAAGCAGCGGACATAGGCAAGACGTACGGAGTATATACGAATCCCACTTTTTTTCTCATTAATGAGCAAGGGATTATTGAGGAGGTCGTAATAGGCTACTATTCGTCTTTCTTGGAACGTATCAGCACACGACTTTAATAGTAGATCCTATATGGAGATCGTTGAAATCGCTTGCGGCAATTGCTCTCGGTACCTCCAGCAGTATCAAGTCAAGAATGAAAATCACGTGATAGGCTAAAAGCACTCTCCGGACGAGTTCTTCCTAAATTGAACTGTACAACGCAGCAAAACACACCGAATGAGTCACGTAAGAGTAAAAATCTGCTGTATCAGTAGCATTGAGGAAGCCGATACCGCTGTTGCTTTCGGCGCCTCTGCTTTGGGTCTGGTGGGTGCGATGCCGAGCGGTCCGGGCATCATCACAGATCAGCTCATACGAAGCATTGCGGAGACCACCCCGCCTGGTATTGGCACCTTTCTATTGACCAGTGAAACTCGCGTGGATGGTATCGTCGGACATCATCAACGAGTATTCACCAACACCATACAGATTGTGGATGAGCTGTCCGAAGGCAGCTACGGAGAAATTCGGGCCGCGCTACCTGGGGTCAAGCTGGTGCAAGTCATTCACGTGATCGACGAGGCATCGGTGGAGGAGGCCGTGCGGATATCGGCACAGGTGGACGCGATCCTGCTGGATAGTGGCAATCCCAATCTGCCAGTCAAAGAACTGGGAGGCACGGGCCGGACGCATGATTGGCGTTTGAGCCGAAACATTCGAGAGCAAATCAAAATTCCTCTTTTTCTCGCCGGCGGATTGCATGCTGAAAATGTCCAGCGTGCTGTCGACCAGGTACAGCCCTATGGCGTTGATCTCTGTAGTGGTGTGCGCAGTGCGGGAAAGCTCGATGCCAGAAAGCTCGAAGCTTTTTTCAATGCCGTCGTCTGACCTAAGCTCCCAGAAATGCCATGTGTGCCGGGATGGTCTAAGGAAGAGCTAGTAGCCTTTCGCATTAAATTTGTTGCTAGTTCCAATGTCTTTTGTCCGCATACTTCGTTGCAAAGCCTCGCCATAGCTACGGCTTAGCCACCCACCCGCTTTCGCGGTTCCCTCACTTCTCGCATTGTCATGCTCGACTCTACGAGATCGTTCGGTCATGCCTCGTCTGCGAACAAAATCCTGTTAGAATTATTCAACATATCTAATGCGAAACTCTACTAGGCAGAAGTCAGCTCAAAAACGGTAATCTCAGGCCGTACGTTGAAGCGCACCTGATAGGTATGTCCCAGCGCCCGATTGATGTAGAGCCTGCGACCGTCGCCCAGGTCAAACTCGCCTGATGTATATTTTCGGTTTTTGACCGGCAATACAGGGGGCGGGAGAAACGGCGGTTTGCATTGACCGCCATGCGTGTGACCCGCCAGAATCCAGCCCTTGTACCCTTGCCAGACATCTCGATCGCAGACATCGGGGTTGTGACAAAGGAGTAAGTGAGCCCCTTCGGCTTGGTGGTCCGACAGGGCCAGCTCCGGACGAAAGTTGGGTGACCAATAGTCATCAAACCCAATGATCGTCAGGCCCTCAACCGCACTTTTGGCATTTCTCAGGACCGTAATGCCTGCGTCTGCCAATACCTCCGCTACTTGATCCCCCACGGCCCGCTCCGACCAGTGGTGGCCGTAATCGTGATTGCCCAGGATGCCAAAGGTGCCCAGCTTTCCCAATACAACCTGATCTAAGACCCGCCTGAGCTGCTTTATCTGCGTCGGACCTTCATAGCTGACGTAATCGCCAGTGTAGACGACAAAATCGGGTTGGTAAGCCTGGGCTTTCTTTAGGGAACGACCAAGGAAGCTGGGGTCAAATCGATTGCCCACATGCATATCACTGATCTGCATGAGGGTCTTCCCCTGAAGATGTGGGGGCAGATGGTCAATCGGCAATTTGCGGTGCACAAACTCCAACCAAAAGGGTTCAATCTGCCAGGCATAGAGACCGGAGGCAAGACCCAGCCCCCCGAATGTTAGCGTCGACGTAAGAAATTTTCTTCGCTCCATTGTGCGAGTTTTGTGGTGTTAGACATGGGCCTGTGCCTGACTCGGCTTCGCCGATGTGATGCCATGGCATAGCAACCACCCAGCCTCTATAACGCTATTTTGTAAGGAATATTAGGTCCCCTGTCCACCGGGTGAATCCTGTGAAGCTGCACACGTGGGGCTATCATCAATTCCTCCGGTCCAACCATCGTTGTGCGCCTGAAAGATGGCTAGCAGCCCCCAGCCATCATCAATATGAGCGATGAATACCACCGTGGTACATCGTGCCATCCATGGGAGTAACGATATCGAGGACCCATCGATTGCCATCGGCAAAGGTGAGGGTGATCTCTGAAATAGGTGGATCTGTGTAGATACAACCGTAGCAGTGGAGCTCAGCTCCGATGCCCTCACAGCTGTCATCGATCTGATCAACAAATCGGATCA
This sequence comes from Saprospiraceae bacterium, assembly GCA_965223165.1. Taxonomy (GTDB): domain Bacteria; phylum Bacteroidota; class Bacteroidia; order Chitinophagales; family Saprospiraceae; genus JABDMH01. The sequence goes on from CBDCVQ010000009.1 coordinate 312,909, forward strand.
GATTAGCCTCATGACACCGATCTGACTCGGAGGGATTCGGTGGCATGTCTACAAGCATGAGGTCAATAGCTCTCAACATAAGCGGGGCCTCCGCCGCTAAATTGCGCTGTGTCAAGAGATCGCAGAAGACGTCCTGATCTTTGCTACAACTGCACAAACCCAGAGAAAAAGCAAGAAAAATAACTATTCTCATTGTATTAGAATGGATGTCGTTGGCAGACCAACTTACCACAACGCACTCATAAAATCAACCTATATGAATGGGACTGAGGGACCCCTATCGATCACTTAGCCCAGGGGGGCACAGGGGTGTTCGGCTCAAATAATTCGTCAAGATAATATGCTCGTTTGAACACAAAATTGCAGTGGTCCGTGGAATCGCCAAATACATAGACGCAGGGTGAATAAACCGTCAAATTACTAGCGACCATCAAACTTTTCGGGTCGCCGTTGGGAAGCGTATCGGCCATGTGTGATCGGCCAAGGATGCAGTGACCCAATTCGTGAAACAGCAAGGTTTCCTTCATTTGCGGATTGTCCCAGCAGTGCCTGGCATTAATGCGCACGGTCTTCTGCAAATCATTTCTGCGATCGCTTGAACTACAGGACCCACACAGGTCGACGTCAAGCGTGGGGTCGTCCACGATGATGAGATTATCAATGGTCAAGTCGATTCCCCGGGCAGCTGCCTCTTCAATAAATTTGTCGACCTCCCTTTGATACGCTTCTGGTACATCGTAGACGGGCACAAAGTCCACGATCGGCTGGTCTTCGGAGCAGCAAATGACCAGCAAACCGATGATGGCGATCCAATATCTCATACTGTGTTTCATAACGATCGGTACGACAAGAAAATTCGAACTTTCTTGGCTAAATCGTTTCGCGGCTGGGCCAACGGCTGATCAACTTGTCACACACGTCCTCCCAGCACCGCATATACTCTGTTCTTCAACTGGTCTTTTAACCCGACTTGGCTAAGCGCACACGTAAGTTTCAGAAGACCAATGAGATAGGAAATCAGTGGTACACTACATATTTTTTCAGAGCAGTCTGAGTGTTGTTGGTGCCGGTGGCATTATAGATTTGGCGGACTTCGTTGATGGGGGTAGAGGGTTTACGTAGGTGAATGACTTTTTTGTCAGTAGGCAGTTCAACAGTTTGAATGGTTTGGGTATTCATTATCCTAACGATATTGTTCCAGTCGTAGTTGAGATTAGCATTTTTGAGCATATACCTGATGGTATTGACTAACTGGTAGGCAAGAATGGTAAGATAAATATGAGCTTCAATTCTTTGGTCTTTTTGATGGTACACCGGCCTGATGTTTAGATCTGACTTTAGGCAGCGAAAGGTAGCTTCCACTTCTCTGATGGTATTATATATATCCCACAATTTAGATTCAGAAGGATTGTCATAATTCGTTCTGATAAAGTAGACGCCATTGGTTTTATCGTCCTTAGTTTGATCTGATTTTTCAGACCAGGTGATTTGGGTAGCGACTCCATTTTCTTGGGCAACTTTGATGACATATCTAGAGGAAATACGGTTGTGTTTCTGTTTCGCCCTTCCAATACGCTCCCATACCTTGTTGATGGATTTAGTGCCCCCTTTGGTAAAAATAGCTTTCTGGATAACACTCAGATCTTGTTCATACCGTTGCTTGAGTTTGGTGTGCATGGATTGCTCCTTTTTCCTTTTGGCCTCACTTTGCACGTACATCCAGGTATCCGGATAACCCTGGGGCTGAAAGATGGCTAGTTCCACTTGATTCTTTTGTCTATCGGTAAGTCGAATTATTTTCGAGCTAGACTCCTCCACAGGGTGATCTTTTAGTCGCTTTCGAGAGACGCAAACGTATTTATACCCTTTTTCCCTCACCATAGTTAGGTTGTCTTCAGTAGCAATACCGGCATCTATCACAATTGTTTGATCCGGCCTGGAAGGAGAATATTTCTTTAGATCTTCAATCATATCAGACAAAGTACCAGTGTCTGGTGCGTTGCCCTGGTATATTCTGGAGTGCCTGATAAAGCCCTGCGCATTAATAACGCCGGTAAAAACAACCAATGGACAGTCATTTCTTTTCTCCTTACTCTTGCCATACTTGGCAATCTTACTATGATCTTTACGTGATTCAAAGTAAGTATTGCTGATATCAAAAATAACCAGCTTATCATTTAGGTCAAACATATCAGTAATGCGATGGTATAAAAACTGGTCTATGGATTCCCTATGCTTGTAAAGCAGGTCAGATATGGCATACAGTTGTTTATGTGTAATTATTTGATGGTGACCGAAGCAAGCAGCCAGCTCACTATTCATCTGGAGGATTTGTGCGGTCTTATGCTCCGAAGAACAGAAAATCGCTCGGGCCGCAATGCTGATCAAAGCTTTGCGAATTTCACTTTGGGTCATGCCAACCGACCGCATGCATTGTTCTAATTGTAGCTTGTCAAGTACTTGCTTGCAAAGGTGCTCCACTCCAAAGGTCTTCACATCACCAACTTCCAACCCTTTGAGGTCAACGTTGTGAAACTCTGCTTTGGCAGGGGCAGGGGGGATCGATGTAGGGGGATGCTCAGCCTGCTGATATTTAATACAATACTTCTCATAGTAAAAAAGTGCCAGGTCAAGCAAAGGCTTTGCCGGACTCTCAGGAAATAATTCCGGATGGCCAAATATCTTGGACTTCAAAATGTTGAGGACAACATTTCTGTTCTGTTTATCTCTAAGCAAGGGATCAGATCCCAGATATAGAATAGCCCTTTGCTTTACTTTGCCATCTACTCTGGCCGCCTGGGCTAGAGTATACTGGAAAAAGATCTTACTGTCTTTGCTACGTTGCTTTTTGACCTCCCTAATAAACATGTGAGTAAAGGTACGGAGCCATGCGCACATATACAAGTACCGTACCTCACTACAAATGAGATCCCAACAAACCAAACACTGATAATCAACCCGTTAAATTGTCCGAAAGGCTGAAAAAAGATCAATTTTGTCGATTTCTACCCCTGCGCCAGCCAAGTCGGGATAAGCCTGTTCCCGGTGGGCCCGAAGTATAGATGACGGTCGGATTATCGGGCACACCGTTATGGCCCGTGCCTCGCTCAATATTTGGCAGCCAATTGGCAGCGGAGGTATCGGTCTCGCTCAACACACGGGCTTGGAAAGACGCGATCCCTCCTCGAGATGACAACAGCAACACCTCATTAGATGGATGCCCCCAGGCGGGCTCCTCGGAAGGGGGCCGTATCTGAAGTGCGATGTGCAACCGCTTATCCGCACTGTACGAGATGGAACCCGGCAGTAGGGTCTGCCACCGGCGATACCTACGGGGGAGAAATTGGTTTAGCGGTTGCTTGGTCCAGCCGCCGTCTGACCTGCCCTCTGCCAGCATTACCTCGCTCCTACCCTGCCGCTCCTGGGCGTAGATCAGATATGCTCGACCCAAGGCATCCACAGCTATACCGCCCGACCGCAGGACAATGCCTCGATCCAGTCCTCCGCTGGCCAGGACGGAGAGATCGTCTGCCGTCCCTGGCAGATCTACGGGATGGCCATCTGACTGAAGCCACCGCTCGCCCTGGTCGTGGCTCTTCATGTAGCATAGGGTTTGTAATCGACTATATCCGTTATCATCCGTCTTCTCGTGAAAACGGCAAGCCAGGTGCAGACTGCCGTCCAAAGGACTCCACGCCAAGGACTCCTGAAAGTGTGCATATCCAGGATACATCGACCTGAGGATGGGTGATGGACCGATCCAGGGTCCGCCCAATGGCTTTCGCCATAATTCCACCTGCCAAGGACGTCCGTCAAAGGATCGTCGCATGGTGCAATAAAGTGTATCATCTGGTCCGCAGATCAGCGTGGGATAGCTGCTTGATTGACCAAAGCGCACCTCCCCCTCCCACTCGGACGCGTCATGGGGTCGCTTTGATCGGCGGTACCGCATGGCGTGGTGGTGCGGATAGTAGCAGATATGTAGAAAGCCCATGCTATCTATCGTCAGGGCCGGTCCGCCGTGATTGTCATAGCCTTCACCCACCCGGTAGGTCGGCGACCATTCCCTTCGCTGGTGCCAATATGTCCTTGCTTTCACCACAAATCCACCTTGCTCAGAGTCGAGCCAGGTCATATGGGTGCGCCCGTGGCTGGTAATAATTTTATTGGCCTCTGAATAGCCCGTGGCACGACCGCAACCATGTTCAGATAGTAAGGTCCGAGGCACAGGCCCCTCGCCAATCATGGCTAGTAGTTCAGGTCCCACACAGCTTCCCGCGAATGCCAACGCGGATCGACGTAGAAATGTCTGACGGTTCATCACAGGATAATTTATACTGCAAGAGGCTCATGCTGGATATCGATATTCGCCATGATCAACCCAAATTCTCTGCTTGCGCTGCGGGAGTTTTTGTACGCAATGAACATTTGTACAGCCCTATGCTTCCTCCTCCAAATCATCTAAAATGGGCACCATTTCCATCATATCATCGATGATAAAGTCGGGATCGCTCTCCTGCAGTTTAGTCCGAGTTTGGGCCCCTGTCGTGATGCCGATGGCACATCGCACGCCTCCATTACGTCCTTCATCGATGTCGATGCAGCTGTCTCCCACCTTGATGGCGTGGGACGCTGGCACCTGCAATGTTTCGCAGATGGCTTGAATCATATCGGGCGCCGGCCGGGCATGGTCCACCATATCTGCCGTGACCAGCACATCAATGTCTTTCCCTTCTACCAACCCTACTTTCTTGAGGATCTGCTTGGCCACCGGTCGGGTATAACCGGTATTAAACCCAATTTTGATATGACGGCTTCGCAATACGTTCATGAGTCTGGTCGCTCCGGGAAACACGCGCATCTCCGCCACATCGTAGGCCTCCGCCAGCATTTCTTTGAAGTCAGCATGGATCATGTCCACCCGCTCCGTGTTGGGCAGAACCCCTTCCACCTCCTTCAATATGTCATGAATGGCATCCCATTTCTCCTTGCCTGCACCAAAGTCCAACACCACTGACAAGGGCACTTCGACCCCATGTCGATCCAGGCTGTCGCGGATGGTCTTATAGACTAAATTGTTCTCATCGATGGCCGTTCCGGCCATATCAAATATCACCAGCTTGATCATTTGTTGGATTGTAGTCGTTAACGTTATTGAGCAATCAATTTTAGTCGGTCTTATCTCAAGGGTTCCAGTTGAATGTATATCAAGTCATCCTTATCGAAAGAGTATTGCGCACATTTTCCTCGGCGTAACCCAGTGATGCAGTCATACCTTTTCCTCCGATCCCGGTGACAATGTGGACATGGTCCTGTACCTCCTCATTCAAAATATCTTGGTTTTCTGATTGACAATAGTATCCCAACCAGGAGCGATCGATGGTCCAGTCTTCCAGGGCATGGATTTTCTGCGCCTCCTGCACAATGAATCGATTGAGCTGCATGTCCGTCACTTCTTCCAACCCAGCGCTTTCGCCCACCTTGGCGTATCGATGAGAATCTCCAATGATCACCGAGCCGTCGGCAGCCTGCTTAAAAAGGATATGCACCCCTTGCCGCATCTGATAGCTGTCCCGATCCTCGGTCGCCTTAATGCCTTCATACGAGGGACATTCTCTAAAACTTTCATATCGACGGATGCTCCAACCCGTCAAGACGGATCCGGGTATCTTCACCGTGGGTTGCGGCACCGTCTGCAGCATCTGCAATTGCACCAACAACAGGTCGCTCTGTGCAAAATAATGGGGAAAAAGCAACTGAAACTCCGAGCCCGAGCAAATGAAGACCTTGCCTGCATGGAGCATCCGACCCTGTGAAGTCGTCAGCCGGACCCCGCCGTGGGTGCCCGATACTTCACGGATGGTCGTACGGGGCAGATAAGTGAGCCCATAGGTCTGCACGGTGTACTCGATGATACGACGTCCGGCTACCCGCGGGTCAAGATTAATCTCACCCGGGAAAAAAAGTCCCCCCCGACAGTAGTCCGCCCTCAGACTGGAATATCGGAACCGGCATTGGCGTGCGGTCCACAGCTCAGAGGGATAGTCATTTTGACGATTTATCGCGGCCATCTCCTCCAGCAGTGTCAGCTCCTGGTCGTCGCTCGCCAAATAAATCGATCCTTGCTGCCTGGCCGAGATATCAAAGGTCTGCTGGATCTGGCGATACGTCTGCAGACTACGGCGGCCCAATCGCTGCCATTTACTGCTCATACCACTGGGTACGATCTGGCCAAAATTTTGGACGGTCGCTCCCCGCGGCGCTTCATGTCGCTCGGCCAGGGCGACTCGCAGACCGGCTCGCGCACAGTGATAGGCATGGGCGATGCCCATGATGCCGGCGCCCACCACCACCACATCATATTTGTCGTTGGTCATACCCTGGTAGTATGTTTCTTGACTTCTGCCAGCTTATGTAGAGTCATTTTGGTGTTTAATTAAGGCCGAGAATATGAGCGAGCGATCTCGCAGAGGTGAGCATGGGCAATGCGAGAAGCGAGGGAACCGCAAAAGCGTGTGGGGATGTATAGCAGGCGCTACGGTGAGGTTCTGCCACGCCGCGTAAGGCCAAAAAAGCCGAGCTAAGCGGACATAAGTTATTAGACACACCGTTAGCGATCCAGCACTGATTGGATGATTTCTCCCACCTCTTCTTTGTCACTCCGATAATCGTACCCGAGCAAAGCCGCCGCGGTCCTGGCAATCTGATTTTGGTATAGCTGATCGCCCCCCCTGACCTCGCCCGCTGCCGGCACATCCGGTCCGATGGCGGCCATCCAAATCTCATTGGATCCCCGGTAGATCGTACCGTGACTTTTCCACTCCTCCATCGGTGCATATCCCCGGCCGTGGTCGGTAGAGATAATAATATTCGTATTGCCTCGATAGAAAGCATCCTGCTGCAAGAATTCCCACAGCTCACCGATCCAGCGGTCGGTCTGATGCGCAGAGCGCAGATAGTGATCGTAGCGTCCGTCATGGGCAAAGTCATCGGTCTCACCATAAGCGATGTAGACCACCCGAGGATGATGCTTGCGCAGATATTCCATCATGTAGTGGTGCGTGAATGCGTCCAGACGCACCGCCACCCAAGGGCTGGGGATCTCATCTTGCAAGTCGTTAAGCCACTGCTCTTTGAGGGTCAAATATTCGTCCTCCGCTGTCCGAAATCCGGCATTGACCGGGATGCGGCTACGCACATCGTTGATGATATAGGGGAAGACATCCCAGGATCCAAAGGCGGCCACCTGACCGGCAAATTCAGGCTTTTCATGCAGCCACTCCAACACGGTCTTGTTCTCATTATAGCGCTTATCGTTGCTGTTGATGTTGGGATCGCTGTATCCGACCAGGATCTCGTTATAGCCGGGATAGGAAAACCAGAATCTATTGGTACAATTCATGCGGCTACCCAACCAACGATTGCCGTAGAGTTGACCTTGGTCGACCAGGGTACTCCAAAACCAGGGCATCAATTTCTTTCGGGCATCCTGTGGATTGGCGGCCGAGAATTTTGTCATCACATCATCCTGGTCCTTGGTTAAGGCCTGATTTTGCATCATGCTATCGGCAGCTCCGGCAAACAACTCCTGCCACCGAAGGCCATCCAATGTGATCAGGATCAGATTGTCCGCCTTTTGCGCCGACAGTTGGGTGGAAAAAGCCACCGCCAATCCCAGGGCACAGAAGGCGATGATTGGATTTCGTTTCATCTTGATGTCTTTGAGCAAATTTTCGGGCCTCGGAGCCACGGCTGAACAAATTAGCCAAAAAACCGAGGAAAGGAGTCCTTGTCAAAATGCGAGCTGGAGTTCCGAGTGAGCTCGAGTTCCGAGTGAGCTCGAGTTCCGAGTGAGCTCGAGTTCCGAGTGAGCTCGAGTTCCGAGTGAGCTCGAGTTCCGAGTGAGCTCGAGTTCCGAGTGAGCTCGAGTTCCGAGTGAGCTCGAGTTCCGAGTGAGCTCGAGTTCCGAGTGAGCTCGAGTTCCGAGTGAGCTCGAGTTCCGAGTGAGCTCGAGTTCCGAGTGAGCTCGAGTTCCGAGTGAGCTCGAGTTCCGAGTGAGCTCGAGTTCCGAGTGAGCTCGAGTTCCGAGTGAGCTCGAGTTCCGAGTGAGCTCGAGTTCCGAGTGAGCTCGAGTTCCGAGTGAGCTCGAGTTCCGAGTGAGCTCGAGTTCCGAGTGAGCTCGAGTTCCGAGTGAGCTCGAGTTCCGAGTGAGCTCGAGTTCCGAGTGAGCTCGAGTTCCGAGTGAGCTCGAGTTCCGAGTGAGCTCGAGTTCCGAGTGAGCTCGAGTTCCGAGTGAGCTCGAGTTCCGAGTGAGCTCGAGTTCCGAGTGAGCTCGAGTTCCGAGTGAGCTCGAGTTCCGAGTGAGCTCGAGTGACTAAAGGTTGAAGCGAGCTCGCGACTGCTAGAACTCAGACCACACCCACATACCGCAGAACCGCAACACCAGTATCCCTTAGAACCCCTTGGCCTTAGCCTCCATGTCGGGGGAGCTTGAGTTGGGAATGCGGTTGAGTGCCAAGTGGCTGAGTTTGGAGTGAGCTACCGTGAGCTCGAGTGCCTGGAAGTGATTTTCGACAAGACATAATTTATTCCCAATTTCAGCATCCGATACTGGTGGACGAGTGCTATCCCTCGCTCTGCTGTGCCCAGACCATCGGGAGACTGTCGGAATAGCAGATCATCATGGTAGTTGGGATTACGTAGACACCATTCATATCCCAGCTTAATCGCAAATCTGGGACCAAGCCCATAATAGATTTCAAAGCCTAATAATGATGACCAGCCTGCAAATTTGTTTTTTGGCACCTGGACAGCGTACTTGGACCTTGATGAATAGTACGAACTGAAATAATATGAGCCAGACGCACCCAGGTAGATTACCGGTCTGACTCGATTCCTAGCAAATGGGTCAAACAAAAACTTCAAAGGCAATCTTGCCAGGTGGTAATTCGACCTATGTACCCACACAAGCTCCTTTGTAAACGATCTACGATCTGCGGGTAATCTAGACTGGTCTAGCCCGGCAAGACCTCGAATCACGATTGATTGATAGCCCAGTCCAGCAGAAATACGAAGGCATGAGAATATGGCAAGTGATATGCTTCCTTCGAGCCCAAAGGATGTGGTTCCGGTGGCAAGATCCATATCTTGATAAGTCGCCCCCAAAAGTCCTTGACGGGTAAAATCGTCTCGTTCATGAGAAACATTTACAAATTGAAATTCTAATCCTAAATGCAATGGGTCACTCATCCCTTGTCCCATCAATAGAATAGGGGCACCCCAGAAAAAGGACAGCAGAACAAAGCGAATCATGCCGCGTCTCACACTGAATCTGACGAAAAATGATGGGAATACGCTTGCCCTATAGTTTGACAAAACTAACATAACGCAGTATGGAGCCATCATCAGACAATAGTCGTAACGAATAGAATCCAGCGGAGATTGCTTCTGTGCTATATCGTGATCTACTTCTGAACTCCTGTCCAATAGCTCGCTTCTTCCATTTATGTCTATCAATTTTACCTCAAGAAATCGAATCATCTTCAGACATAGGTTCAAAACCCTTTATCGACTGGACTCGGGAACACGTAAACCGCAGCGGTAACTATTCGCCGTGACTTGAACATCTAACACGGAACGGAATACGTGTGATCGGGATGCCCTACCGCAAAGGATTCTGAACCACCATCGTCGACCGGACGTGCCTTTAGGGTTTGGGCTTCCTCCCCGCCACGAGCTTGAAATCAAACTCTAGTCACTCAAGTTCACTTTAGCTCACTCTCTCAAGTCACTCAAGGGCAGTCCGTTTGCAAAAGATCCCGGCAAAGCTTAATTTGAAGTAATTGTAGAACCATCCTGCCAAAACAATTTGACATGCTATCCTTAAAGAAATTATCTGCCGAAGCCATTCCAGAGGCGTTGGAGAAAGCCAAACAGTATCGACTGCTCAATGACCCCTGGCAGGCGGAGAGTATCTGCCGGGATATTTTGGAGACCGATCCCGACAATCAGGATACCGTGCCGACCCTGATCTTGGCCATCACCGACCAATTTCAAGCCAATCTCAACCACTTTCGGGAGGCGCTCGACCTGATACCACACCTCAAGGCGAAATACCAACAGCATTACTTCTCCGGACTGATCCATGAGCGTCGGGCCGTGGCTGCCCTGAAGAAGACCAGCCCGCGAGCGGCCTACATCGCCTATGAGCATCTACGGGAGGCGATGGAATGGTATGAGAAGGCGGATAGTCTAGATCATCCGGACAAGAACGAGGAGGCCGTGCTACGGTACAACGCCTGCGTGCGTATGATCACCCAGCGCAAGCTCCGGCCAGCCCCCGAGGAACAGGGCGTTCAACCTTTTCTGGAATAGAGATCAGTTCGCTTTGCGGCCAAAGACCTTGCGCCATAGCCAGGCCAAGGGATCAAAATACTTGTCTGCCACTCGCTCTTTGAGCGGGATGATGGCATTGTCGGTGATCGTGATACTCTCAGGACAGACGGTGGTACAGCACTTGGTGATATTACAGTAGCCGATCCCCATGCCGTCTTTGATCAGCTCACGCCGGTCCTCCGTGTCTAGCGGGTGCATCTCCAACGTGGCCACCTTGACCAGGAAGCGAGGTCCGGAAAACTCCTCCTTCATCTGGTGCTCCCGGAGGACATGGCACACATTCTGGCACAGAAAACACTCAATGCACTTACGAAATTCCTGGACACGGTCCGCTTCGTATTGATAGTATTTACGATCACCCTCTTTGATCTTAAAGGGCGGGATCTTCTTGTCGACGGTATAATTCCACGATACATCGCACACCAGATCTTTCATGACAGGAAAGGTCTTCATTGGTCGGATCGATACGGGCTCATCCCCCGCGTAGTTGTCCATGCGGTCCATGCACATCAGCTTGGGTCGACCGTTGACCTCGGCCCCGCAAGAGCCGCACTTACCCGCCTTGCAGTTCCAGCGTACCGCCAGATCAGGGGCATGCAGTGCCTGGGCTTGGTGAACCGCATCGAGCACCACCATACCGGGTGCGCGGGGCACCTCATACTCGACCATCTGTCCGCCTTCCTGATCGCCCCGATACACTTGCACCTTAACTGAATCGCTCATATCACCTGCTATTTCAATCTTTAAGAAGTTCTTGTAACGCTGGTGGGGGTAAGTCCAACGGAACGTGGACAATCTCGATTTTGCCTGCCACTTTTCGGACGGCCAAATTGACTTTGCCCCAGTCGGGGTCTGAGCCGGGATGATCTTCTCGAGTATGGGCTCCCCGGCTCTCCGTGCGCTCCAAGGCTGCTCGCGCGACGGCCTCACTGATATCGAGCATATTGGCCAGATCCAGGGCCAGGTGCCAGCCGGGATTAAACTGCACATTGCCGCCCACCTGCACGGTCTTCGCCCGCTCTCGCAGCTTCTGAATGTCCTCGATCGCCTCTTTCAATTCGCTCTCCGTCCGGATGATGCCGACTTTCTGCTGCATCATCTTCTGCAAGTCTTCGGATATGCTGTAGGGATTTTCGCCATTTCGGTCTGCAAAGGGAAGCAATGCCTCATCAATGGCCGCATTGACCTCGGCCTCTGGGATGCTGCCCCATGCTTGTTGTCCCGCCGCTTGCTGGGCCGCATACTCGCCCGCTCGCTTACCAAAAACAACCAAATCGGAGAGCGAATTGCCTCCCAGGCGATTGGATCCGTGCAGACCGGCTGCCACCTCTCCCGCGGCGAACAATCCCGGCACGGTGGTCTCCTGACTCTCGTGGTCGACTCGCACGCCGCCCATCGTATAGTGACATGTGGGGCCCACCTCCATCGGGTCCTTGGTGATATCGACATCGGCCAGCTGCTTGAACTGGTGGTACATGCTCGGCAATTTGCGCTTGATGTCTTCGGCCGGTCGCCTACTCGCAATGTCCAAGTAGACCCCGCCATGAGGGGCACCACGTCCCTCTGAGACTTCCTTTCTGATCGCACGTGCCACGACATCTCTGGTCAGCAGTTCCGGAGGCCGGCGTGCCGTCGGTATATTGCCCGCTACCACCGCCTTGACCCATTCGTTGGCCTCTGCCTCTGTATCGGCAAACTCGGCCTTATACATGTCTGGCACATTGTCAAACATGAAGCGCTTGCCGTCCTTATTCTTTAATACACCTCCTTCGCCACGCACCCCTTCGGTGATGAGCGTGCCTTTAACGCTGGGGGGCCAGACCATACCGGTAGGATGAAATTGGACAAACTCTGTGTCCATCAGATCTGCCCCCGCCCACAGGGCCAGAGCGTGGCCGTCCGCGGTATACTCCCATGAATTAGAGGTAATCTCCCAACACCGGCCAATACCGCCGGTGGCCAGCACGATCGCCTTCGCTTGAAACACATGGAAAAGTCCCTTTTCCCGACCATAGGCCAAACATCCGGCGATCTTTCCCCCATCGGTGAAAAGTTGACGTACTGTATACTCCATATAGACGTCGATACCGGAGTGAATGCCCCTGTCCTGCAAGGTGCGGATCATCTCTAGTCCGGTGCGATCGCCGACATGCGCCAGCCTTGGATAGGTATGCCCTCCAAAGTTCCGTTGGAGTATTTTGCCAGACCTCGTACGATCAAAAATGGCTCCCCACTCTTCCAGTTCGTTGACGCGGGCCGGTGCTTCCTGCGCATGCAGGTGTGCCATGCGCCACTGGTTGAGGTATTTACCGCCTTTCATCGTATCCCGGAAATGAACCTTCCAGTTGTCCCGGTCGTCCACATTACCCAGGGCCGCAGCCATGCCTCCCTCCGCCATCACCGTATGGGCCTTGCCCAGCAACGACTTACAGATCATCGCCGTGCGAGCACCCTGCGCCGAAGCTTCAATAGCGGCCCGAATGCCAGCACCACCGGCACCAATTACGACAACGTCATACTGGTAATTAGAATATCTACTCATGTCTCAAAAAATGCGTAGGTCATTGATCGCCCCCGAACTGACCATCCAAATGTAGAAGTCGGCGAAGGCCACCATAAACAGGCTGATCCAGGCCCAGGTCTTGTGATTGATATTTAGCTTTGACACGCCCTGCCAAGCTTTGTGCCTCGACTTTCCTAGTGCCACGCAAGAGTAGCAATCGATCTTGCCTCCGATCAGGTGTCGCAAGGAGTGGCAGGACAAGGTATACAGACTGAGGAATACAAAGTTGGCCAACAGCACCAGTGACCCTATGCTCAGTCCGAAGCCATCCGGCCAAACGCAGGCATGGGCAAAGTCAATCGCCAGGATAACGAGAAACGCAAGGGCCAGATAGAGGAAAAACCGATGGAGGTTTTGGAAGAGGAGTAATGTCGTCTCTCCCGTATACTTCTTGCCGGGACGCTCTGCCACAGCGCAAGCCGCCGGATCGCGAAAGAAGGCCTTGTAGTAAGCGCCTCGATAGTAGTAGCAGGTGATGCGAAAGCCCCCAGGCGCCCACAAAATCAAAAAACCGGGTGATAGCCAGGTGGGCATGCCGTCCCAGATGAGGAGGGGCGAGTAAAAAGGAGACAGCAGGTACGCAGACGAGGCCGTATCTACCACGTAGTCTGCATTGTAGATCACACGGAATGTCGCGTACACGATAAAGAGCCCTAAGCCCATGAAGACGGCCAGGGGCCCTGCCCACCACAGATCGCGACGCTCAGTTTGTCCAAACCGGGTGGTCTTGCCAATGATTACGGTGTCAGCCATGAAAATGAGGGAGTGGTGTTGTAAATGCTATAGTTCGCTTCCGAATATAGTGAAATCTTCCAGTGATTCAACGCTGGGTCCCCTCGGCTCTCCACTGGCGTTGCTCGATCCCAGATTCCAATCAAGGTCGATGCCCTGATAACCTTTCCGCCGTGCCGGTATACATTGTTGCAAACGATTACGAAATCAAAAAAATCAACATCATGCAACTTGCAAAAAGCCTGTTCACCGCGCTCTGCATCATCTTTGCCTGTGCATCCTTCACTTCCTGTATACCCGGACTGGCGACCAGCGACAACTGTACCGAGTGCCAAGAAGCCATTGACCATTACGTGGGCGCCGTCCATCGCTACGGCTGTGACAATCAAGAGATCTTTGAGGCCGCCTTCCAGAAGATGGTGGCTGCCTGCGGACGTGCAGCACACGATCACAAGATCACGATCTGCGCCTTTGGCGAGCGGCCTACAGCTTGTCAGTGACTGCGCGTGCAGATTGGAAATGTTTGACGCCAGGGCTGAGGGTGGGTCCCGGTGTTTTTTTTTTGCTGGAACGATACTACACCTGTAATGCTCTCCGCATGCCCTGCTGGAGACAACACAAGAAGTCAAATGAAGGTGATATGGGAATTCAAGGCATTCTCGCTCGCCTGAACAAATTACATGGAAATGGGTCTCCGTTTCTAGATGCAGTCATGAACTGCAAGACTCCCAATATGCTCCTGCTTAGCAGCTAAGAAAGTTAACTCATCCGCTCGTTTGCCAAACTCAACCGCTTGTCAAATAACCAGCCGCTTCGGTCAAAGCTCTGTTGCCGCTAGTGCATATCCCTAATAAGTTGGCTAGTGAAGACCCCCCAAGGGAATCGGTTCGGTCACAGTAACAATTAGCGGATAAAGGTGATTGCGTGTAATCCGATGCTCAACCGAAGGGTGGGCTTCGATGATTCTTTTTTAACAATCTAATCGTACTACAAATGACACAATTACTACAAAATGCCGGCCAAGGTGACGCCGGAGATGGAAACGGTGGAAATGGCGGAAATGGTGGATTCGATCAAGATGAATTCATCGTCAGTTCACCGGAACTCACGATCGAATTGGCAACAGAGCAAATCTGGACAGTAGACGAGTTTATGGAAGCGGAACCTTGTGATGTGATCGAGCTTGATGAAGACAAGTTGACAGAAAAGCTGGGGGTGTCCCAGGGTAAGGAAGGACTTAGTGAAGGTGGGGAGCCTGAGCTTGAATCTGAAGGTGAGCCGGATCCGCAAGCCACAAGTGGAGGATACAACTACCCTCCCCCATTCACCCGTTATGAGGTATTCTGTGACTACCGAATCTGGCCCTACAGAACTGTCGGCAAACTATTTTTCAGGCGGGGAGGAAAGTCTTATGTGTGTTCTGCCGCATCGATCGGTAACAATGCAATTTGGACAGCGGGTCACTGTCTACATGCAGGCAATAACAAGAGGTCGGGGTGGTCTACCAATGTTGTATTTGTGCCGGCTTACAAGGACGGCAATGCACCCTACGGTCAATGGCCTGCTCGACAGCTCTTCACCTCACGTAAATGGTATCAACATGGAATTCCTGGCGGGCTATCTGAAGACTGGGGTGCAGCCACACTCTTTCCTCAGAAGGGCAGAAAGATCAGCCAGCGAGTGGGATGGCTTGGTTTTGCCTGGAACTGGAGCAGGTACCAGCATTGGCACGCCCTGGGCTATCCGGCGGCTGCTCCCTTTAATGGTCAACGACTAATTGCCACAGCTGCCTCCTTTGCCTATACGGGAGCACTTCCTGGTGTCGATTCCAACGGCTTTGGGTCAGATATGACAGGAGGTTGCAGTGGCGGACCAGTGATCATGCGCTTTGGCTCAGCGAACTATCTCAATGGAAACAACAGCTATCGGAGGAGCAATAAGCCGAAGGAGCTTTTCTCTCCCTACTTCAATTCCAATACAAAAAAGTTTTGGGATGTGATCATAGCCAAATAGACCATGACCTCTTGCAACGATGAATGGCTGTGAGCCAACTCATGGCCATTCATTTTTTGATTTCGAGGAGGGAAGGGACAAGTTTGCAATAGCAGAGATTCAAATAATCGTCAGGAACGGTATACGCTGGATTGGGGTTGAGTTTGTTACGCCTATGGCCCAACGAGCATGTTAGCGATTCGAGCATGATCACTTCTCTTGTCTAAAAAACTATTGAGTCCATGGAAAAGAAAAAGCCGAGCAGCCCATCTCCAGATAAGCAACAGGGAGCCATCCCATCAGGTGAAGGTGACTTTGTCCAATCGGAAGAAGCCAAGCCCCCCCGAAAATGGACGAAGGAGGAAATGTCAGATGCCCAGCCGATGCCGCTGCCGGAAGTTGATGAATCGGGTTAGGGCAGATGACCAGGAATTTGCCTTTGGTGAACCGCCCTAGTTCTAAACTGACGCCATCGTGGAGAGCTAACCATAAAAGGGTTAACCAGGTCTCCTAGATTTCATTAAGAGTGTTGTCTCTCCTGCCTAACAGCGATAGCAAATGTTTGAGCTGGCTGCAGGATGATCCCTGGCATGTATGGTAAGCTGCCGGTGCCAAACATGAGACCGCAGGGTAACGAAGCTCCAAAAATGAGAGACTACCCTGGAAAGAAAGGATAATCTCCCGGTGACTCAGGTCCCGCGCGCCTGACACATATATTATGATTAGCTCATCAAAACATAGTGACATGATTGAAGATAATCGGTCCCACCCTGCTACGTATCCAATAGCTTTATCTGTTGCCTTATGCATTCTTTTGGCTAGCTGCAACGCCAACAAAAAATTCGGTCATCGGTTGGTGCAGGAAGGTCACGTTGAGGTGGGAGCAGACACCACGTATACCATTCCTTTCTGCTCCGACCTATTTGCGTATGAGATGAACGTCACAGAGAAGAAGGAGATGCTAAATCTCAGTCCAAGCGATACCAGTATACTTTGCCCCGAACCATTCCATCGAGGCTTACCTCCTGATCCTCCGCCTGTTTGCAAGCCTCCCGGCAAATACCTAGCCGTAGACCTGCCGCACAGCATCCATTCGATTGTTGTGATTGCAACTGACAAGGAGTCCGGCGTGGAAAGCAGATACGACGTAGGAAATCGGTGGGACGTGATCGAACTGCCAGGCGACATCACCAGGTATCATATTCGTGTGACTGGAGAATCAATACAAGGTCGCAAGATCGATTGGAGATCACGGTGAGAAGCTCATTGCTCCAGTTTGTGATTGTCTTCGTCCACAGCCTCACAGGTATTTGCCAGGACGGTCTAGACTCTCTACATTTTCGTCGGCTTATTGATTCGGCCGCCATCCATTTTGACATAGATCTGGACAAGGCCATCAGTATATATGAACGAGCGAGTAAGCTTGCCGCCGGTACGGGGATGACCAGGGAATACTGCATATCCGAAATCTGGAAGCACGATTGCTACTTGAATTGGAATCAGGTTGATCAAGCAGAAAAAGTCATTTCGACATTGGAGAAAGCGGTGGAAATCGATCCGTCCGCACATTCTTACGAGTACGCACTCATCACGATCTCTAAGATGAAGGTCCAGGCAAGGTTAGGGCTTTATCATGAGATGGAAGAAGCCTTACATGACTTGCTTGCAAAGGTGCCGAGGACCGAGGAATTCGCACAGGCAGTTAGAGCAGCACTCCTGCATTTTGCCAGGGTAGCACAGCTCAAGGGACAATATTACCGAGCAGCCGAGTACATAGAGAGGTGCCTGAACTTCGAAAGGGCAAGAGAGCAACAAACTGGCACAGCGCCGGTATTGGCACCAAATGAAGGTCGACTTGGACAGGTTTACGTGATGATGAACCTGGACAGTCTGGCAATTCCTCTGCTCAAGCGTGGAGCAAAGTACTTTCGGGAAGCCCTAGCGGCTTACCCCACCCATAGTTACTTCGTACCATATCTAGTGTCATTTCTGCGAGATCTGGGAACGGCCTACTCTAACCTTGGAGCTTTTGAAAAAGCGGACGACCTCTTCTCGGAATGCCTGCGGCTTCAAGGGCATAGCAATAGTAATCTCATTCGCACCCAGCTGGCCATGATTGACAATTTGAAACAACAAGGAGATCTAGAGCAGGCATTGGACCTGGCTACCGAAGTCAAAGATCATTCCGCAGATCTGGGCTGTCAGAATCGATCCAGATTGTTCGCTATCATGGCAGACATAAATTTGGACCAAGGCAACTTGCGGCGTGCCCGCAACCTATATGCGGATGCCGAGGAGCTCTTAACCAGCTGTGAAGACCATATAGCCCTTAATGTGGAGCTGGTTAGCCCACTGTTGACTGAGATAAAAACCAAGCGTCTGCAGCTATTGGCCAGCCTTGATCCTGTGGAGGCTTGGAAGCAATTGCCAGCTGCCATCGCAGCATACCATGAACTACAAACCACAAGTGTGATCCTCGATGATCAAGTTCAGATCCTTGAAGCTGCCTATCGCCTATATGAAATCGCCCTGGAAATCGACATTCTGCATCATGTGGGCAGCCGGCAAGAACTCTTCAATTTTTTTCAACAAAGCCGTTCCCACCTACTGCAAAAATCTGTGACACAAAACCTATCCAGAGGTGGAACGACAGCAGACGAGCAGCGTCGCGAAATATTGAGGCACAAGATTAGAATGCTACAGCAGTCATTGCTTGGAGAAACTGATTCTGTAAAGGTGCTCAATGGAAAAAACCAACTCTTCGATTATCAGGAAAAGTTGAATTGGGAAATGCAAGATATCTCCCAAGAATACAGCCATCCCAGCCTGCAAGATGTACAAAGGTCCCTTGGCCCCAATAAGGCTGCAATTGCGGTACTGTGGGGCAGCAAGGCCGTGTACTTTCTGCAGGTAAGCGACCAAGGACTACAAGTCTGGAAGCTCCCAGAGTCACCAGCTGTGATTGAGCGATTGGTCTCGCTGCTAATGTCCCAAATGATTGCGCGGGAAGACTTCAGTATGGAGCTTGACACCTTAAGTGACATACTCTCAACTGCCACCCGCTTGCCTGAATCCTGCTCAGAGGTCATCATCCTTCCGGATGGACCCCTCGCCTCTTTTCCATTCAACATATTACCGTCGCTAGAAAGTAAGGTTGTTCATTACGACAATCACTTGCAGTTGAAGAGCCCAGGTGGGAAAATGACCGTCCGGTCGATCAGCGCATTCGCACCGTTCGCAGGTACCGAGCAAAGTGTGGATATGAGGGGTCACGAGCTGGGCAATCTGGGGTATTCGGGCAAAGAGCTATCGGGAATCTCCAATGTCGTGAATTCGCAGAGTTTCCTGCGCGAAGAATGCAATCGGGCTGCTTACGAGGACGCCGTAGCTCATTCTGACATTCTGCATCTAGCTACGCATGCAAGAGCCGATCTCAAGAATCCCGACCTGTCATTTGTGGCCTTATACGGGGGCCAAGAAATCAGGGGATTTGAGATCCAATCACAGCAAACTGAAGCCAGCCTCGTAACCTTAAGCGCGTGCGAAACAGCTGTAGGCAAGACAATCCGAGGAGAAGGAGCCTTGAGTCTGTCAAGAGCATATTTCCAAGCCGGAGCCAAAGCCGTCGTGGCCTCACTCTGGTCGGTCAATGACCAATCCACTTCAATGATCATGACACATTTCTACAAGTATTTGAAACAGGGGAAACGGAAAGATGTCGCCTTGCATCAGGCACAACAGGATTACTTATCCACGGTAGATCTTAAATATCGGCATCCGTACTATTGGGCAGGATTCATCCTAACAGGTAGCACAGATGCTCTGCGATTCGGATCCAATCTTGTACCCTTCGTTCTCGTGCTTCTGGTAATCTTCGTGCTACTGGTGGTGCTTGACGCCAACAGGCAAACCGCTTAGCAACCTCGGCCTGAGATAGTGCCCCAACTTGCTCGCTAGCGGCTTTAATTCGCCGTCCTCGATGAGTCAGCTGTCAGTTGGCACCCTTAGAGTGCCTATTCCTCCTACCTAGACATCAGATGGTAACGTTTTCACCTTACTCATGCACTACTCTAATACCATTCATCCAAAGCACTCTTCCTGAATTTGTTACGGCCCATGCCTGATCAAAGGGCGCGGTGACAACTTTGATTATTCACTACAAAAACGTTTAATAATGAATCAGCAATCAGACCACAGAGAACTGGAACACCAGCACACCTCCACCGCTTGCAAGTGCAAGGAGGAACTTGGGGTCAAGGCCAACAACGTCTTTCATCCCATCAAAGGATGGGTAAACCCGCGAGAGGTGATCCTGCATACTGGAAGACCCTTATACGGAATGGAACATCTTGGATATGTCTTCTTTTCCCAAGATGAGTCTAACGAAAAACACTCACTACTGAATTCTCTCAAGGGCACATTGACCATGAAAATGCTGCTTTTGCTGCTCAATGATTACCTGCACACAGATGGGGCGATCAGCGAGGAGGATATCCTAAGCCTAAGAGTTTGTGAACATAATCTGGCCATTTGGCTAATCACCTTTGACTATCACGGTTCAGGACTACATCACTATCTGCAAAGAGTGACCGATGAGGAGCATGGGACGGCAGGCACGCATCCTACGAGCGGCGACGAAGCCTCCATTGGCATCAACAATACGTTAGGCTCTTCGATCCTGGATACGGATGATTTGCAACTATTGCCACAGAAGGGTCCATTTCTCGATCGTGGCCATCCCATGGCTGTAGGAATCATTGATCGCGGCGCCCACAATGAGGACGACCCATATTTTGCAAAGAAAGGAAACGGCAGACAGGCCAGTGGCATCTATCACCATGTAGATATCTTGGCAAGAATTATTGCACATGAAGGGCACGTCCAGCCTGTTTCGATACCGATGGTAGAGGATCCGCATGAGGTGGCCACTGTTTTTGACCTCATTTGTGCCTTGAGTAACCACGCTGAGATTGACAAGGTACAGGTGATCAACATTAGTCAGGGGTTCTATGCCGCCGAACCCCATGCTGTTCTTAAAAAGGTCCTCGAAGAGATCACCAAGCCGATCATCTGCTCAGCGGGCAATGACGGTTCCAATAACGATGAGTTTCCCCACTGGCCGTCCAATTTTGCCGCCAGCATGGAACATGTGTATGCGGTTTCTTATATTGATGAGAGGGGAAACCTAGGAACGCATTCAAACTATGGTTATGAATCGGTCACTGCCTCTGCCCGGGGACATTGGATTGACGACCGTCTGGAAGGCTCCTCCTATTCTGCAGCATGGGCATCCCGGATGTTTGCACTTGCCTCCTCACTTGAGTCAAGGGCAAATCTAACCTTTGACGAGGTGGTACCTGTCGTATCAGAGCTTTACAATGTCACGAATGACAACCCTGATCCAACCATTTCGAAAGTCCGTTTGGACACGATTGCTCCCGTGGCTGCGCCCACGCCAGTCTAACGCTCTAATCATTATTTTGACACCGTGGCTGGGGATGTCTCTGCATCCCCAGTCTTTGAATATTTCCTCCTTTGAGCAGCAATGGGAGGAAGATGCTGATGCGGGGAGACTAAGCGCACTGGGGGAGGCAGTCGTCTCTCTTACCAACGCTGCTTGTCCTCACAGCTTAAAGGTCCAATACTTTGAAAGGACACTCGACCTCTTTAGACGCCACGCACTTCAGAATGACTCGATTTGGGGGAGATGCCTGGTCAATTTTGGGCTTGTCCTTAGGGATCGAGATGCTGAGAAGTCGGTAGCCTACTTTCAGCGGGCGCTAAGTCATTACAGGAAGGCCTTTCCAGATAGTGCATATCAAGTACACTCCACCTACTTCCACATCGCCGACAAGAGTTTTGCGACTGGTAATCTGGCCAAGGCCATTTCATACTGTGATAGCGCAATAGTACTTCAACGGCCCTATGTCAAGACTTGGAATTGGGCTAGGTGCTTGCACCTCAGGGCCGCCATATATAGTCAGCTGGGTGACAAGGGAAAGGCAGATCTCTTCTTTCAGGTCTCCCGTCCTTACGTTGATTCCCTAGCAATGCATCGGAAAAAATACTTTGCCACGATCGAAGCCGTTGCATATCGACAATTGAACGAACCTCAAAGGGTCGTGCAGATCCTATCTCCTTTTGAGAGACAAGGCCAGGGCGACCACTTTGTCCGGTCGGAATTGGGGCAGGCTTACTTTGCTATGGGAGAGTGGGAACATGCTGCCAAGTACTTCAAAAGAAATCTGCAGAGCGCACCTTCGATTACCGCAAGAATGCTAGTAATCAACAATTTGGCTGGGGCATACTCCCATCTGGGCAAATCCGACCAGGCCTTGGATCTCTATCAGAGTCTCGACACTTCCCTTCTGAATGCCTCTATGCAGACTTTATATTTGACCAACCTCTCACACACGCTGGTCACTGCAGGAGCATTGGAAGTGGGCCTCGCCCTAGATCACCGTCTACGGGACAAAGTGCTCTGGCAAGAAGACATCCCTCCACTCGAAAGAGTTCGCTTCTTATCCAACAGTCTCGACCATCTACATCAGGATTGGGAAAGTCGGGGTGACATTGCTCGACTGAGGTCGGCAGCGGGCTTTTTGCACAGCGCTCAGGATATATTGATGCTTGGTCGCAGCGCACTGGAGACCGTCAGCGGTCGCCAGAATCTGGCACGCGTCAGTCATCGCTATTATGACCTAGGCATAAAAATACTCGGAGCGTTGTACGCACAGAACCCCAAAGAGGAGTACATCACCACCGCTTTGGAGTATGTTGAATCCACCAAAGCCCTTACCCTGAGAGAAGAGCAGGGCAAGCGATGGCAGCAGGAGTCCGAAGTTACTCGGACGGATCAAATAGCAGTCTTGCTTGATCAGCTAGAAGAAGCTGACCCTAAGGATAGGTTGAGATACTCCGACAGTTTGTATGCACAAGTGATGCATATACCCGAGGTGAAGCAAATCGATAGAGGACCTTACTCGAATCCTGCTGCAGAGTCGGACTTGTCTGATCTGACGAGTCTCAACTACTTTCAGCATGGCGACTCCACCCTTTCAATCATCCGACAGGGGAAGTGTGGTGAAATGTTCTGGCATCTCGACCACCGAGATTGGTTCTACCTGGCCACACGATATCAAGAGCAATTGCGCGACCTCAGGGTACCCGCCCACGAAACGAGCCGCACCGCGACCGCTTTGCGTCAAATGATTGCCCCGCAAGAAATGGTCGAAAATTGCGGGCGCACCTTGATCGTCCCTGATGGCATTCTCGCCTATCTCCCATTTGAACCCATGATAGCCCAATCTCACGGGGACCTCCTGAGATCAGATGTGTCATACTCCTTTTCCCAGGCATTCTTGCGACAGGCCAGGTCCCTACCACATATGAAGGGCCCCGTGGTCTCTTTTGCGCCTAGGTTTACCGACACTTTGGCCTCAACGGAGGCCTCGCTAGTGGGCCGAAATAGTGCATTTGGCTCCCTGAAGTACAACGTTCAGGAAGTCAAGGATATCACATTAATCTGGCCGTCCTCGGCTGAGTTTGTCGACACCAATGCGACAAAGGATCTTTTTCTCAGAATGTCCGACCACACCGCTGTTTTACATATCGCAACCCACGCCTTAGGTAGTCGGATGGAGGATAATGAGCCCACGATCTTATTTCACAATTACGAGTCAATCAATCTCGCCGACATTTATCGGACTCCTATTCGCACCAACCTGGTTGTCATGAGCGCCTGCGAAACGGCGGTGGGAAGATATGCTCCGGGGGAGGGCGTGATGTCCTTTGCACGGGCGTTTGCTGCCGCTGGAGCCAAATCTGTCGTCGCCTCGCTTTGGGCAGTCAATGATCAGTCGACCAAAGAGATCATGGTGGATTTTCATCGTCACTTGCGAATGGGAAAGACCAAGGACAGGGCGTTGAGAGAGGCCAAGCAAGATTTCCTGGCTCGATCGGATCCCCGTTATCATCATCCCTACTACTGGGCAGGCTTCATTGCCATTGGTGACATGAGCCCGCTCGCGGCAGGGCATTCGGTCCTCATGCCTCTTGCCATCATGGGCCTTCTCCTCTTCGTATTAGTAACTCTGCTGCGGAAAACCTGGCATTAATCACTGGACGAGAGTCCTTCCCTCAACTTGAGACCCCTCTCATGGTACTCGTGGTTGGAATCTTGAAGAATCACCTCCAACCGACTGGCAGCAAGAGCTAGATCGCCCGCCTTCAATGCCGTCATCACCAAGAACCACTGGGCCTGCATCTGCCTCGAAGAGGCCTTGTCAACGGCCAACGTGCGAAAATGACTTTCTGCAGCTTGTACTCTCCCTGCTTCGAGATCATCGTGCGCCTGCATAAATCGCTCAAATTGTTGTCGCTGCAGCTCGCTGATCTCCGTACCACGTGTCTCTTCAGAAAGAGGCCTAAAGTAATACTCCGCAAAAAGCCGTTCGGCCACTGCCGGCTTCGGGGCTAGCCATAGCCATACGGCAATCGAAGCCAAACCGAGAAAAGCTGCTGCAATCGCCGCCCGTCGGATCATCAATCGTCTGCTGGGTTGTTTTCGCACCTGCTCCAGACCGGCCCGAATATCTTCTTCGATAAGCAGATCTAGGACAGGCTCCACCAACGGATAATTTTCCACGGCTCTCCGCAGGTCCGGATCATTTTGTAGTGCTTTATCCATGATGTCCCGCTGCGCTTGGGATAGGGTGTTTTGATGGTACGCCTCTATGTATTGGTAGAGATCCACTAGTAGAAGACTTTAAGTGCATCTCTATAGTCCGGATGCTCGTTAACCAATGCTATTAACTTCTTGAGGCAAAAGTGTTTCTTCTTCCGAACAACTTCTGCAGAACTGTACGCCATCTTTGCTGCGATGGCCTTCATCTTGACATTGTGGGCCCAGAGCGTCAATACCTTGCGACACTTTGCATCCACCAGGGCTAATATTTGACGCAGAAACTCCTTCCGTTCGCCCTGCAGCAATAGTATTTCGGGAGTTTCGCTGTCGACTTCTTCTGGGATATCCTCTGTATTTGTCGTTTTATCTCTTTCCCTTAAAGTGCGGTACCAAAGGTTGCGTGTTACCCCAAAGAAATAGTTTTCCAGGTTGCTCTTAATTTCAAAATCAGGTCTATAGCAGGCCTTAACAAAATTGACAATCGTATCGCAGAAGATTGTATCGGCTTCTTCTCTCGTGCCGCCCTTGGCAAGAACAAATTTGACAGTATTGTCCCTGAGCTTTCGATCTTGATACAACAGGCCCATGGCCTGGTTACGTCCATCCAGGTCTCTGCGTATCAGATTGATGTAGTCCGAGGCGTGCACTACAGCAAAATAAGAAACGGATCGCGATCATCAATGATCGGACACGAACTTGTGTTAGGACAACAATCTGGTACATTGCGTGTCACTTCGGAGTTACTAGTCTTAATTGCAAGGTCGGGTCTAACCTCTCGCTACCGGCCTCAAGGTAGCTCCCTCCAAAGTTGGCACGCATTTTCAAGTGGACCATGGTAACGCCCGAGCTCTTCAATGACACTATGACTAGACACCGTCGCTCCGGACAATCAATGACATCTGTATGAAGTTAATCCCGTCTCTTACCGCAGACCTCGACATGGCCTCCACTTCGCATAACCAAATCATTCGCATTCCAAGCGTGAATGGAGCTGACTTTGTCTCCACCCGAAATCTTGTGCGCTGTGAGGGTGTACAAAAGTGCACGAGAATCTTTCTTACTAATCAAGCACCAATTGTGAGTTCCTACCACATCGGTGTATTTCGCGATCTGCTTGAGGGCCTAGGCTTTCTTCAGCCGCATCGATCCCACTTGATCAATCCGCTGCATCTGCGCAGGTTTTCCAACGAAGGCACCTTATTCATGTCAGATGGTTCGGTAGTCCCGGTCTCTCGAAGAAAGAGAAAGGGGCTCTTCGAACGCATCCGAGGGCCACATCGGCTTGGATTTCAGACTAGTGTCACCGCACCATTTAACGATAATAAAGCATAGTACGAGTTCTGTGGGCATGCCCAGTCTGGTATCGCCCGGCCTCGTTGCGAGAAAAAATATAGTTCCAACATGGTCTTTACTGCAGGCATGGAAAGTCCCCGACGCCTTGCAAAGTACAAGACGTGGTAAGAGTATTCTGATCGATCTCAAACACTTCAGCTATCGAGGGCGAAAGGAGTTGCACCAGATTCATAGCGATCGCTATCCTGGCATGCCTTTGCTGGTCTCCATGCGGGACTCACCGGGCTTGATCCTTAAGAATCTAGGACCCTTTCTCCTCATGCACGCCCACAAGTACAAACGAGGCCACCCGGAGAGTGGCCTGGTCAATGACTCCTATCTGGTCGCCGGCGAAGAGGAGATCGTCGACCGATTTCTCCGCCTCAACGCCATGTACTCTCTCGAAGAGCATTTCGTCTGATTACCTGCTACTTGAATTAGCTATCATGCGGCCAAGTCGTGACGCTAGGGACAGCATTGGGTCCTACCGCACCGTTCAATGCACGAACCCTCCGGTCCGCAACTTTGGTATGGGCATCTTGTCCTCAGTGCCAAAAACATGCAAGAGCGGCTGAAACAGTGCGATAAACTTGCGTTGCTCGATTCGGTCGGCACCTTCGACACCATCTCCAGAAGCATCTGCTAGTCTGTAGTTGATCTTATTGCCATAAATGGTCGATGCTAACTCGGTCTTCTTCTCCGCCAACAGATGCAAAAGGTCAGCACGACCATATTTACCTGCCTGATTGAATGGCTGCTTCCCTTGGTCGTCAAAGCTGCTGTGGATGTACTTGATGGTGTCTCCGGTACGCCAGAACTCAATCTCACCATGATGGTATGGACCATAGCACCCTTCGAAGGTGTAGGTCAGAACTATCTGCTGTCGATCGGGCAGCGTGCTGAGCCGGTCTTGCAATTCCTCGACAATGTTGCCTGCAGACATACTGGAAGCCCAACCTAGGAGCGCAAGGAACATGGTATATCTTCGATTCATTTCAAGTGCGGTGTTCATTACGAAGACGCAGCAAAGATCCAAAAATGGCAGGCTAGCGGTGTTAAAGCCACGTTAATTCCCATCTGGCTAAAATGGGTTACCAAACCTCCACTTCTAACACTAACCGTATGAAGGCCGCCGATAGGACTAAAGTTTTCCCTCTGGCCTGCGGAGTCTCAACATAAGCCATTTCCAATGAAGATCAAAAACCATCGCCTCTTTCTCGACGACGACAGACCCGCAGATTTCCTGTTATCTCCCAACCGAAGGACAGACCGGCTCGATCCCCGATTTCTCATCATCCACTACACAGCGGGGGCCAGCTTTGGCAGCTCTGTCGCCTGGTTTCAAAATCCGATCGCTAAGGCCTCTGCCCATGTCGTCATTGGCCGCGATGGCCAAATCACTCAGATGGTCGCCTTTAATCAAATCGCCTGGCACGCCGGGACGAGCGCCTGGAATGGTCTGTCGGGCATTAACGATTTTGGCATCGGCATCGAACTGGACAATTCCGGTAGTCTGGACCAACGCGGGCAGCATTGGTTCACCTGGTTTAACGAGTTGATTCCGGTGGAAGAAGTATTGGTCGCCACTCACAAAAACGAGATTGTGGAGCGAGGATGGCACGTGTTCCCCACCCAACAATTGGAAGCGCTCGTCGAGGTCGCCGCAACGATCATCGATAAATACGAGATCTCCGAAGTCCTAGGGCATGACGACATCTCCCCTCACCGAAAGATCGATCCCGGGCCTGCCTTCCCGATGGCGAGCTTCCGCTCCAAGGTACTGGGTCGCGCCGATGGCAGCGCCGCCATCCTCCAGACGACTGCTGATCTCAATATCCGGGTTGGTCCTGGCACGCAGTACGAGAAATTGCCCGAGGGGCCTTTGCCTCAAGGCACCCGTGTTGACGTACTACGGACTTTAGGGTCCTGGCGGTTCGTGGATGTGCTGGATGCCATCCATGGGGCGAGTGGCCTGCAAGGTTGGGTGCATGGGGGCTTTTTGAGGCTGGAGTGAGGTGGGAGAATGGGCCCTCGCGGCGACAAATTACGTATTCCCTTGTTTTGAGAAATCTCTTTCTAGTTCATCAAGCGGCTTCAGGGATTTCAAATCCAGATTATGGACCATTTTCGTTCTGCGGTAACAATAGAGCACACGGCACTAAAAACAGATTGGGGTGGGGCAGCTCAGGTATCCGGCATCGACCTTAGACGCTGGCCCTGCTTTCTTTAAACCGCACTGGGTTACCTTTTAGGAACTCCGACATAAAGAGTAGAACACCCCGTCTATAATATAGGCCAACCTGTTTGGTTCTGTATTGGCTGGACTCATTTTTTTGTTGAAGTGGTGCCCTGGCAAACCTAACTCGTTTTCATGTAGGCCATGTGAGAAAGATATTGGAATTGCACTGCTGCCGACTTGGTGGAAAACGTGCTGTGCTCATCCTCTCCTTTCAAGCTCCTGCGGACTAAGCAAGTGGCCTGATAGTTCCTCGAATCAGTTGAGTTTCCACGGTAATCCCTTCTTCTCGTCACAAAATTTGAGGAAAATGACAGTACTGCTCGTTGATCGTGATCTTGACTTTCTCGCTGAACTGGAACTCCTTCTCTCCAAGACGCTTCCTGCAGTCAGTCTGGTAGCGAAATCTTACTCGGCAAATTTAGTGGTCCAGGATGTAAGTCGGTTACGGCCTGATATCGTCTTCCTTGATATCTCAGACATCAATCTTCTAGACGAGCACTCATATGATCATGAGCCGACTTTTGAGCTAATCCTGACTGCTTCCAGGCGTGATCACAATTCTACCGAAATGTCCACCAGAGCATCCGGATTCATCTACAAGCCATTGCTTGAGAGCGAAGTGATCTCGACTGTCCGACGTTGTCAAAGCCAGAGGAAGAGCCATGATGCCCATGCAGCGAACGCTAGGATCAAACGCTCAATCTGTCAGGAGTTAATTTGCATTCCCACGACTGAGGGCACAGAGTTTCTCCACGCTGAGGACATCATCCGTTGTGAAGGGCTACAAAAATGCACTCGAATATTTAGTCAGGATCGGGCAAGCATCGTCAGCTCCTACAACATTGGTGTCTTTCGAAATCTATTACCATCTGAAGGCTTCATCCAGACACACAAATCACACCTGATCAATTTGAAGCATATCCGCCGATATAATCGGGAAGGTACTATTCAGATGAGTGACGAGTCCATCGTCCCGCTTTCGCGAAGACGTAAAGCTGGTTTCTTTAGACTAGTCCAAGGAAGCTCCCCCCTGTCCTACTACAAGTCTCAATGTTTATTCGCCAGCTGACTCGACCGAGACTACGACCCAGGATGCCAAATAGCTGTCTCCCTCTTGCCGTTGAGACATTTATCACAAATGGCAGGCCCAATCACAGTAACACACGACCACTCAACTCAAGCCTCCATCGAGTGTTAAGCTGATACACAGGTCTACTTCCATAATACGCTGTTACTGGACGGCCTCCATTCTCCTGCTGAGTCATTGGTTCCCTCGGCAAGGACGTACCGCTAATCTCACGAATCGACCTTTCATCAGATCGATTAATCCTTTCCTCAGATGGATCTTTCATTGCATCATATTATTGAACAACTTAGGTGGACCATGACCTAACTGTACCTACCTCAACCCCAGCTTTCACAATGTTAGCAAATCCACTTAGATGATATCCATTGCAGCAAGACTTCTCCGAGATGAGCTCGCAGCATACCTGGTGGATCATCAACGCAACGGCAGCTTGACGAATGGTGATATTATACTCGAAAATATCGCCAACCTTGAGGGTGAAAACAGTAACGACCTAACAGAGAAAGTCATTATCTCACTAGTCAACATCGAAGAAGAAAGCACCTTGAAAAATTCGCCCAACTTCGTCCGGAAAGGATCGGGATCAGGTGAATATGTGCAACCCCCGGTGCATGTAAACCTATACTTTCTTTTTTCCTCCACGTACGACGTGGGCACCGCTGATGCTTATGAAATTGCGTTGCACAGAATATCACTTACGGCACAGTTCTTTCAGGCCAAGAAAAAATTCAATGTGGTCAATTCACCCTTTTCCAGTATTGCCATTGCCGCACCAGAGTCCATCAGCGAGCAGATAAAGCAGCAGATCCAGGTAACTATGGAACTCTACACGTTGACTTTCGAACAAATCAATCACTTGTGGGGATCCCTTGGAGGCAAGCAAGTGCCCTTCCTCATGTACAAAGCCAGACTGGTGAGCATTCAGGATAGAATTAGCCATGAAGCACCACTGATTGAACACGTCGTCAACGATATTATATCCACTGCAGATTGCTGACCATGAGAAGTACAATCCATAAAAGACTCTTCGAGGTGAGATTACTGCATGACTATTATCTGATCAGTGAGAACCGATCTTTCTTCGAACAGCCTTCGGCGGTGCAACAAGTGATTCTAGAGGATAGAGTTCGTGACCGTCTGCTGGACCTTCGCAGAGATGTTGGCATCAAACCCACGGCTGCAACCAGAGTACTGATGGATCGGCAGAAGCTAAGATACTTTCAAACACCTTTGGGATTTGTGGTCACGATCGAAGTAACCCAGGAGATGAAAGAGGGAGAAATCAGATATCGACCAAGATTGAATATACCGGCCGATATGATCTTCCATTTTCAAATGGAACTCAAGAACCCGTACTTCCGAAATTTCACAGAGGAGCGCTTACGGAGAAGATTTGAGACTCACTACTACTTCACAAATCAGGTGGAGGGCCAAAATGATAGAATCCTGTCTGAGCTCGTACCATCATTCAATGCTGATTTGACCTATGAGATGGGTGATCTGACGCTCCTTGCAGGGCAACTGCATCAGGCCCGGCAACGCACTCGCAGTAGTAGTATAGAGTATTGGCAACTCAGAAATGGTGTAGGGTTTGCACATGAGGGAGACAGGCAGCTATTGTCCTCCCGCAGCATCTATCACTTCCCTCCTCAAAATACGGTCGGATCTGCCGCCGTCACAATAAAGAATCATGCGGGACAGCTTGTGAAGGAGTTCCAAACGACCATTGGGGAGCTACAGGCAGCACAAATAGACCTTGATTTACGGAGAGATGAAAATGGAAACGACCTAACATCGGGAATCTATCACATAAACATACTGGGAGACAATGGTTTCGTCGATGAAAGGGAAGTGCACCTCAATGATAATCTCTATAACTCCTCTCCGTTTGGGGTCATCGGCATTTCCAACAATGCTGACAATCCTGCCAATAAACTGCTAGACCAAGATGGCCTACTGATCAAGCCCCCCGGAGAAACAAACCATCCCGTCTTTGAAATCAGGATGCGCAGTAGGGCCACCTATTGGCGATATATCCTAAGTGAGGGCATCAACTCTGCCCCGGATCATCTCACTTTCGATCCGGCAAATCAAGACAAGTTGCTGGTCACGAAAAAACCCAGGAGTCTTTCGATGATGCCTGCGACGTTCCCGGCAGTCCAACCGGGAGGCACAGAGAGGAGATACCCCAATCCACAAGCTCACCCACTGAAAATCCATGAAGACGGAAGAGTGTTTTCCGATTTGAATATAAATACCATACAGAAACTAGCGAGTTGAAAAAAATCAAAAAAGCGTCTTTAAACAAAAATCAATATGAGAGAATACAAAACGCCGGGAGTTTATGTGGAAGAGATACGCAAATTCCCGCCTTCGATTGCCTCCGTCGACACCGCTATTCCGGTATTTATTGGATATACGGAAAGAGCCCGAGAGAAGGCGGACAATGATCTGAGAAACAAACCTCATCGAATCACATCCCTTTTCGACTACGAGCGATTCTTTGGAGGGCCACAAGCGGAAGAAAATATAGTTGTGACCATTACCCAAAGGTCCGGCCAGCCCACACAATACATCGCCAGCATCGGCGAACGATCTAAATATCTCATGTTCTACAGCCTGCAAATGTATTTTGCCAATGGGGGTGGCCCTTGCTGGATTGTATCTGTTGGTGACTACAGTACCAATACGGTCGGCTTCACCGAACTAAAGACCGGGCTGGATGAGACAGAAAAAATAGATGAGATCACGCTAATCGTATACCCTGACGCCCAGGGTCTCACAGATATGAGTAGCTACTATAACCTGTACGGCGAATCCATGGATCTTTGCCAAAAGATGGGGGATCGATTTACCATCATGGACGTCTGGATGGATCCCAATCTGCCAAATCCTGCTGATAACATAGGACCACTGAGGAACAATACCCCTATTCAAATTGACACATTGAAATATGGAGCCTCCTACTATCCCAATATTGAGACCATCCTTGACTACTACTATGGGGGAGAGGGTCCTGGCGATGAGAATGTCACGATAGTCCATGATGGGGGAGATGGCTCCTTCAACGGCTCTCTGAAGGATCTGAAGGATCAAGATAATGCAGTTTACTTTATAGCGCGAAATGCCATTCGCGACCTGCCGATGGTGCTGCCACCCTCACCAGCTATGGCAGGCATCTACGCCTCCGTGGACGATGCCAGAGGCGTGTGGAAGGCACCTGCCAATGTCAACATGGATTATGCGATCAGGCCCATCGTCAAAGTGACCGATCGGGAGCAAGAGGGCCTCAATGTCGATACAACGGCGGGCAAATCCATCAACGTCATCCGATCCTTCACCGGCCGCGGGCCGGCCATTGTATGGGGTGCCCGTACACTGGCCGGCAACGACAACGAATGGCGCTACATCTCCGTACGCAGATTCTTCAACATGGTCGAAGAATCGACAAAAAAGGCCACCGTACAATTTGTGTTTGAGCCCAACGACCTCAACACCTGGAAGCGCGTAAAGTCCATGATCGAAAACTATCTCATCCTGCAGTGGAAAGCCGGAGCGCTCATGGGCACCACGCCAGAGCAAGCATTTTACGTAAAAGTAGGCCTTAACGAAACCATGTCCGAGCTTGACATCTGGGAAGGTCGCATGATCGTGGAGATCGGCATGGCTGTGGTACGGCCCGCCGAATTCATTATTCTGAAGTTCAGCCACAAGATGCTGAGTGAGTCCTAATCCAATAAATCATCAAATAGCAACAAACCAATGGCAAATAAAAGTAGACCGGCAGACGATAAATCGCCCACCAATGACTTCATCGACAAGTGCAAGAAAGATCTCTGCGACGAGAAAGTGACA
The DNA here is from genome assembly GCA_965223165.1 of Saprospiraceae bacterium. Taxonomy (GTDB): domain Bacteria; phylum Bacteroidota; class Bacteroidia; order Chitinophagales; family Saprospiraceae; genus JABDMH01. The sequence goes on from CBDCVQ010000009.1 coordinate 345,790, forward strand.
GCCAACAGCAAGAGTGAGGCCTGCTGTACAGAGATGGAGTCGAATGCCCAGGATCGACAATACAAGATATGCTGCCTGGTCACCAGCCAGAAGGCGAATCAATTCTATCAGAATTTCAAATTCTGCACCGGACAACCCGCCGTGAAGATATCTGAAAAAAGTAAGGAGAAAGTCGCAGAACTAATTGAAAAGGAGAAAGAGCTCCACAAGAAGTTCAAAGAGCTCACCAAAATGATCAAGGAGTCTAGGGACAAAATGAAGATCGCTGTGGAATGCGCCTGCGGGTTGGAGCGATGCTTTGATGAAGAAGAACGCTGCAATCCGGACGTCCTCAATGCTCTGGAAACCGGGATCGACGGATTCAGTGGCAAAGTACTGCAATGCAAGACGGAGACTGAAACCTGCTATGAAAAACTGAATCAGGCATTTGACTCGGCCATCAATATATCCGGAATACTGACCTTCTCCGATGTGGACAGTTTGGCCCAGCCGGTCGAAGGACTTAATGAGAAGGTTAAGGCGTTGGCAACCAATTACGATGCCATGATTGATTCAACAGGAAAGAAGGTTGCAGCAGATACGACCGCTCTCACAGAGTGCATTGACACCCAACAGGCTAAGAAAATAGATTGCTGTTTCATCACCGCCGATAAGAATGCCCTAACCTCACTCTATGACTTTGTCTGCGATCCAGCCTGTGCGGATAAAGATCTCGATCGCATCAAAGAGGTCTGCAAGAAGTTTGTGGATGTCATCCCTGAAGAAGAGCAAAGTGATGAGTGCGACGAAGAAGCGATCCCAAAGGCAAGGAATCCGGAGCAAATAAGAGAGAACCGGAAAATGTGATTGCCTTCACAATATCAATAACCAGCTAAAATCATAGACAAATATGACTACCACTAATAATAGAGGCGCGAATGAAGATTGTATTGAGAAATGGAAAAGTGATCTTCATAAAGCCAGCAATGCACTCACCAAGAAGCAAGCAAAGCTAAACAAGGCAGAGGCCATGTACGCTAATGCCCAAATGTGGGCCAAGAAACTTGAGGATCTGTGCACTTCCTTGGAGAATACTGACGGGCTCTCAAAGGACGTGCTCGAGGAAATCGGTCAAATCGATTCCGCTCTCGAGACCGTTTGCACTAATACGGCCTGCATAAGGGAGGTGCTTGACATTTTGTACTGCATCATCAAGGACTTTTATGAGTGTACCGACGCACTCAAGCAAAAACTGGCCGACATCAAAAGGGAGATCGAATGTCTCAATGACCCGGGACTAAATGCCAATACCTCCATTGTGATCAAGTGCATTGAAGATCTGTGCGCCAAGATAGATGAGGCCCTAAAAACCCAGCAAGAGCTTATCAAGAAGCTTATCGAAGTGATCCGATGTGCCTCCCAACTGCACGCAAGTCTCTGTGATTCGGACTGCAGCTTGTATACGCTCATCAAGGAGCTTGAGCGATTATTCTCTACAGGACCGGAAGAAAATGAAGCTGACTGCAATACGGATTCCTGCGACGCGACGCTGCAACCCAAGCCATCCATGCCCCTGGACTGCGATCCATATTATGAAGAATTGAAAGAGACATCCAAAAAAGCAGAAAGTGAGCGCGAAACAGCGGCAGAGGAACGGAGCACGCTCAGAAAAAAACGCGACAGTTTACAATCCCTAAAAAGCAGTCTTGAAGATGCCATCGAGGCAGCTCAGGCGGCTAAAGATTGCAAGTGACCTAAAACTTAGAAACTAAACATAAAGTATCATGCCAGCACAAGGAGATTATCCATTGCCAAAGTTTCACTTCCAAGTAGAATTTGGAGTGAATAGTGATTTCCGTATGGGATTCACTGAGGTGAGCGGCCTCGACTTCGAAACGGAAGTGATCGAGTATCGAGAGGGCAATAGCAAAAAATACAATAAGCTGAAGCAGCCGGGACTGACCAAATACGCTAATGTCACTTTAAAACGAGGCACCTTCGAAGGTGACTTTGCCTTCTATGAGCTATGGAAAGAAACTTATTTCTTTCAGGAGGGAAATAACACCGGGTCTCAGTTTCGCGGCACCGTCACGATTAAGTTACTCAACGAAAGTCACGATCCCATCATCACCTGGCAACTGGAAAACGCCTGGCCAACGAAGGTGCAGTCCACCGACCTTAAGGCAGATGCCAATGAGATCGCGATCGAAACGATGGAATTGGTCCATGAGGGCTTAAGGATACTAGAGGCAGCATAGCACGTCATGCCAGCAATAACAGAATATTATCAGGCAGTTGGTTTCAGCTTTGAGGTATACTTCAAAGGCATTGGGACAGGGCAGGGGCGCAAGTCCATTGACTCCAGATTTCAATCGGTATCGGGATTGGAGGTCACTATGGAAACAGAGTCTATCAAGGAAGGAGGTGAAAACCGATTTGAGCATGTTATCCCCACACGCAGAAAATACAGTGACCTTATTCTAAAACGCGGCACACTAGATCCTAGCGAAGCCACCAAATTATCCAAGTGGTGCCGTTCGGCCTTTGACGATTACAAATTTCATCCAATTGATATTGATATCTACCTACTAGACCAGGAGCATAATGCATTGTGGACCTGGAGAGTCATCCACGCATGGCCCAAGGCTTGGAAATTCGGCGAGCTAAATGCGGAGAAAAGCGAAGTATTCATTGAGACCCTGGAGCTAAACTACAACTACTTCCTTTTTAAAGGGAAAGCAGAATAACATGGCTATAGAGATCCGCGAATTAGTCATTAAAGCCACCATAAGATCTGGTACACAATCTGGCACTGAAGAGCATAGGCCGGAAGGTGAGTCAAGTGAAGAGCAAGCGCAGATGATTCAAACCTGCGTCGAAGAAGTGCTAAAAATCATCAAGGACGAAAAAGAGAGATGAACAAAAAAGAAGAGATACCGATCATTGCCACGAAAACCGTCCACAAGGTAGTTATTCAGGTCTTTAAAGACAAGGAATTCAGTAAAGCGGATGGCAAATTTGAATGTTTTGGTCTACCGGTTAATCCGGAAACGTACACCCGCACTTTCAAGGTAGAGTACGATACCCGGAAAGCCCATGGCAACCAGGGCACGGATCCAAGGTACAAATCGGCTCCCCCCGAGGAGCTCAAGCTCGAATTTATTTTTGACGGCACCGGCACGATCCTGGGATATCACGACAATCTCGGAACGGACAAGAAAGCGGAAGAAAACAAATCCGTAGAAAAACAGATTTGCAAGTTCTTGAAGACCGTGTATAAGGTGTCAGGCAATACGCACAAACCCAATTACATCAAACTGTTTTGGGGCGCCCTGAAATTCGCCTGTGTCATGACCAATGTCGATATCAACTATACATTGTTTGATGACAAAGGCAATCCTCTTCGGGCCAAAGCTACAGCTACATTCAAAGAATGTCTCTCTCCCAAAAAAAGGGAAAAAGAAGCCAATTGCCAGAGCCCGGATGTGACTCATCGAACAAATATCGAAGCGGCCGACCGAATCGATCTTCTTGTGGATGACATCTATGAGTCTCCGAAGTATATTCTGTCCGTAGCTAGGGCCAATGGCCTAACCAGCATACGACAATTGCCAATCGGGTCCGAATTCATCTTCCCACCGATACAAAAAGCAGTCTCATGAATGCCGCCCGAACACTGCCAGATGAAGCGCGACAAAATGTGATTTCGTTCGACGTCCTGATCAATGGTGAACGCATTCCCACCACCGTCCAGATTCTTGCGATATCCGTTTCGATGGAGGTCAATAAAATACCGAAAGCCACATTGGTCGTCAGGGATGGTGAAGCAGCCGATTCAACCTTTGCCATAAGTGACGGAGAGCAATTCATACCCGGTAATGAGATCCTGATAAAACTCGGAAGAGATAGCAAAAACGCACAAGTATTTCAAGGTCTCATCACAAGACAGTCTATTCAGATTCAGCAGGATGGCAATACAAATCTCGTCCTGGAGTGTCGGGACGAATCCGTAAAAATGACCATTGGTCGTAAGAATCGCTATTATGAAAACCAGAAGGACAGCGAGATCATCGAGGACCTGATCCGGGCCTATCCCAACCTCACCGCCGAGGTCGAAGACACCGAATATGTCCATCCTGAGATGGTCCAGCATCATACGTCCGACTGGGATATGCTTGTATCGCGTGCCGAACTCAATGGCCAGCTCGTAATCGTCGAAAACGGAACCATCCGGGTGAAAGCACCTGACACAGAGCAGGATCCTGTTGTTGAGCTCCTATATGGAAGCACGATCCATGCGTATTCGGCGGAGATGGACGCTCGATGGCAATGGGCCAACGTGCAGGCCAGTTCCTGGGACTATGTGGGCCAGGAAGTCATTCAGCGAGAGTCTAGTCAGGCCAGCTTTGTAGAGGCGGGTAATATTTCTTCCGATGAGCTCTCGGACGTGGTGGGACTAGACAGCTACGAGCTGCGACATAGCGGTCAGGTGCGCCAAGAGGAGCTGCAAGCATGGGCGGATGCTTGCATGCTGAAAAGTCGTTTGGCAAAAATCCGGGGCAGAGCCCAGATTTTGGTGGGCAATCATGACTTGAAGCCGGACACAACCGTCAAGATACAAGGTGTCGGTACGCGATTCTCAGGGAAGGTGTACATCACGGCCGTTCGTCACGAGGTAAACCAAGGCAAATGGGATACCCATATCCAATTTGGACTGGCTCCCGAATGGTTCGCCCGGCAACCGGGAGTCGTAGATTTTCCTGCCGCCGGCCTGATACCTCCAGTGCACGGTCTCCAGATCGGTGTGGTCAATCAGTTAGAAGATGATCCGGAAGGGGAAGACCGCATCCAAATCAAACTGCCTGTCATTGATCCATCTGCCGCAGGAATCTGGTGTAGAGTCGCCTCACCCGATGCCGGCCAGAATCGTGGCATCTTTTGGCGGCCTGACGTAGGTGATGAAGTAGTGGTTGGATTTCTGAACGATGATCCCAGGGACGCCGTCGTCTTGGGAGGTGTCCATAGCAGCACCAAACCCGCACCCATACAGGCGAACGATGACAATCACGAAAAGGGCATCGTAACTCGTGCCCAGATGCGACTACATTTCAAGGAGGACTCCAAAACTATCACCCTGGAGACTCCCGGTGGTAATCGCATTATACTAGATGAGTCAGATAAGTCTATCACGATTACCGATCAAAACTCCAATACGATCAAAATGACTCCTGGTCCCGGAGGCATTGACATCGAGAGTCTGGAAAACATAAACATCAAGGCCGGCAAGGCTCTCACATTATCCGCAGGAACCTCTTTTGGTATTAGTGCCCCGAGTGTCTCTATGTCGGCCGACGGCAGCTTAAGTATCTCGGGAGCCACTACAGAGGTGGCGGCCCAAGGGGCAAATGTGATTTCAGGATTTCCGGTCAACATCAATTAAATCAATTATTGCAATGCCACAGGCAGCCAGGCTAACAGATATGCACACCTGTCCCATGGTTAATCCGGGGGGGGCTCCGCACGTCGGTGGGCCGATCACAGGTCCTGGCGTGGCCACCGTGCTGATCGGAGGTTTCCCGGCGGCGGTGGTGGGTGACCTTTGTGTCTGCAGTGGCCCACCGGATAGCATTGTCAAAGGGTCGTCGAGTGTCTTCATAGGTGGTCGCCCGGCAGCGCGTGTGGGCGATCTGACCGCACACGGTGGTGTAGTCACCATCGGTGCTCCCATGGTAAATATTGGAGGATAACAAATCATTATTCTGTGTCAGAAAAATTGCATAATTCATTTCTTGGTCGTGGCTGGTCCTTCCCACCCACCTTTGATCGTGATCTGCGCTCTGTCACGCTGGTTGAAGATGAAGTTGATATTCAGCAAAGCCTTCATATCCTGTTCTCAACCAGCCTAGGCGAACGCATCATGCGACCGGACTACGGCTGCAATCTCAGGGACTTCCAGTTTGAGCCTACCAACAATACCTTTTTAAGCTACTTGGAAGACCTGATCGAAAATGCCATTCTCTTTCACGAACCCCGTATCGCGCTGGACAATATCGACATCTCCAGGCCCGATGACATGGATCTCATCGAGGGACGCCTTCGCATCTTACTGGAGTACTCCATCCCCGGAGTTAACTCCCGATTCAATTACGTCTATGATTTTTATCTCAATGAGGCCAACGAGTCTATTTCAAATCCATGAAGTCACTCGTCGACATACCTCATCCCCGACTGCTGGCTCCGGGAACAGCTCAGACGGAAAGGTCACGGCCTGCCTTGGATACCCACAATGTAAAAGTTGATGAACGCAGTCTGTCGGACTTGCTGCATTTCATCTACGCCTTCGCCGGACGTATCAACTACTACGACACAGAGCTTGGTGTCGGCCATTGGCAACCCATTTTTGATAGGAACATCCTTTTTGCCTTGGCAAAATGGCACCATCTGGACGTACCTCTCCTGCGGTCGCATTTCGAGCAATTGCTCACGCGCTCCTCTGCCCAGGTTAGTATCGAAGGTGTCAGTCAGATCTTCCACTTCATCGAAAAAGAGCTGATCCTGCCCTTGCATGAGCGCCAAACTATGCTCCACAAACTCCCCTTGGAGCGGGCAAAAGAATTGGATCGCAACATACGGTCCATTGCCCAACCTGCAGTGGTCCGCTTCGCGGGATTGGCAAACGGAAGCCAGAGCTGGTATGGCACGGGGAAATTTGATCTCAGCCAACTACAACAAGACGCTGCCTGGAATATTGATCTGAGTGAGCTGTACCACCTGGATTTATCCTTTAGGAATATTCCGGGCAACCGATCGAGACGTCTCGCCTCCATACGTCAGTCCCTCAAAGAAATCGCTATGCCCTTGCTCGAACTGCTGGAGGTCGTGTGCAGCCAGGCCGAAACGCTCCTACTAGAGATCCAGCACCAGCCTGAGGGAAGACGAAATGCTCCCCATATCGGCCTCCTACTAGCCTTCCTCAAGCTTTTCCATCACCTTCAGGGAGACATCAACCACCTGACCAAGCGGCATTTGGAATACTTCTATACAGAGGTTCTCTCTATAAAACCAAGATCTGCTAGCCCGGATCAGGCCTTCGTCATTTTTGCGCTACAAAAGCATATTAAGGATCACTTCCTACAAAAAGGAACACAGCTCCTCGATGGCAAGGATCGGGCAAAACAGAATGTGCTCTTTGGTCTGGAACAAGGCATCGTGGTGGATGAGGCTCAGATCACGGATGTACGCTCCCTCCATCTGCACCATGTAGAGGGCTCACCGGTCCCCCCTACCGTTGTGGAGGACCATAAACCCACAAAGGAAGGCCTCCCTGCGAAAAACGCGGATGACAAAAGCGAATTTGTCCAAGGGCTTTACATAGCCCCAGAAGCTCGCACCCGAGACGGCCTCGAAGAAGCTCTGGACACTGACCAAAGCTGGCACACACTTGGCAACCGGTATAGTAAGGCCTTCCCAGTACAAGTACCTCCGACCATCCAACCTACAGAGTATCCGCACGCAAGAGTTGGATTTGTGTTGGAGTCACCTGTACTCTTCCTCAACGAGGGCACTCGCAAAATCAAACTTACACTGCGATGCTCATTCAAACCATTGGATTGCATCGCAACGTCATTCCAGGAGTTAAACACCCTTGAAATACTAGACCACCTAAACACATTGTTCGTCAAACTAACTCCACAAAAGATCGATGAGGCAGCTAGTTCAGGCTTACCGACAAAAACAAAAGAGTGGCTTGAAACAACAATGGGAATCCAAGACACTCCTTACCTACCAATTACACAGATCGAGCAACACATCCTCAACCAAATAGAGCCTCACACCATTAATGCCGGCGACCCCCTCACGGTTTCTCAAGTTGTCACAGCAACAATTAAGGAAATCAGGGATGTCTCTCCAAAAATCAGCAACTCTGTACTTGAGCAGATTAGGGAAAATGTTCTCTCAGACATACAAGCTGACATTGTACAGGTAGGCAATTCTATCACTCTGGTACTTAGAAATAGCCTGAAGCCCGGAGTCAAAGACGAAGCGATTAAGGAAATTCGCCAAGTCATTGTAAGTCACGGTAGTACATGGTCGATCGACCAGGTGAAAAAAGCAAAGGTAGATAGACTAACAGAGACCATGTCAGATGTGGTGGAGTCGGCTATCGACGCGGCAGTTGCGATTTCATATCACAATGCCATTCAGCTCACCAGGTCGGAGATCAACATTTTGGAAATAAGCCAAATTATTGATACTACCATCACAAGATTCATCCTATCAAAAATCGAGACAATCAACAAATCGGTCTCGGAAGTCATAAAGAATAGAAGGTCCGGCGAATTAGAAGACATCAAAGAGCTGAGAAGACTCAAAAAACTAAAGATAGTCGACCTTTCCATTCAGCAAATCCATGACCTACACGTTGGGGACATCATTAGCATTGTAGTCCACAAAATAATTGACCTTGTCAAGGTGAGAATTCTAAGAAATGCAAATCCCGCATTCTCCGTACAGAAAATAAAGAACTTGGTCACTAATAGGTACACTTCCTATCTGATCAGCATTTTCAAGCCAGAGAGACCTCTTTCATTACATTTTAGCACAGACGAAGGGTGGTATCAACCAATGCAATGGACCACACCGGATTTCCGAAATATTACTTCTGAAGCTGACGAAGACGTCACATTGTCAGTTGCAGTTGAATTGACTCCAAACGAGCCAGCCATAACCTTTCCCAACCCGGAGGCCTTACAAGAAGAATTCCCTGCCAAAATGCCCATGGCGAAAATCGAGATCAATTCTGACCTAAGTATAGTTCGAAAATCACGAGCATTTAATCCATCCTGCACTTCACAACGTTGCTGCCCTGAGGAAGACAACTTTGACATTTCCCTGTACCATTACCTGAGACATTTCCAAGTTGAAAATGCAGGCATTTGTGTGGAAGTGTGTGGGATAAGGGATCTTATTGTTCAAAATGATGAGAGTCTTCAGGATGTGAATTCGTTAATCTATCCATTTGGCGCTCGACCCAAAATAGTTTCTACCGGGGCTAATACATTTTTAGGACCCTCCTTTTATGTTGGAAGCAAGGAAGCATTCTATAAGAGATGGGATTCGGTTAGGGTCAACATTGAGTGGAACGATCGGCCTTTTGATTTTGGCAATCACTATGAGGCTTATGGCGAAAGTGGGCCATTTGAAGACGGATCAAATGCCTTAACTAATGACAGTTTCAAGTTTCAACCAAGTGTCCTATCAAACGGAGACTGGTACAAAGCGAATAGTAGAAGTCTGTTCGTACCCAGAGATCCTTTCAATGATTGTGAACCAGTAGACCCAATATACAATCATAATGGTTACAGGTTCTCATTTGCTGATTTCGGTTTTAGCCCCGTGTCCGAATCAATACCTGAAGCACCGCTGCAGCCGCTCAGTAGTGGGACAAGAAGAGGGTTTGCAAGATTTGAACTGCAAAATGTGAGCTTTCAGCATGATCGCTACGCCTTTGTTCTAGCACAACAGATGTTCAAGCTAGCCCAAGTTGCAGACCTGATCAAACTTGGGGAGACCGTCGAATCAATTAACCGCGGTTGTACTCTCGCTACAGAAACAAAGGACAAAATTGCAGAACTAAGAACACTGCTGGATACCGCGGGAGTTGGCGGCTCAATCAGTGACGAAATGTTGGCCAAATTCACTGATGAAACCTCCCCCGTGTTTATCCCGTGGCTCCCCGCTCAGATAGAAAGGGGATTGACATGGTTGGCTGATGAAGTGCAAGCAAGAATTTGTCAACTGCTCTTGGAAATACAGCAGATTACTGGTGGGGGAACTCCCAAGCTACCCAAAGAGCCCTACACACCCCAAATCAAAACACTATCACTAGACTACACCGCTACCGCAGATATCCATGACGTCCGCCTCATCCACCTCTACCCTTTCAAAAACACCCACAGGGCCGAGGACATAACGGCCAAACCCAGTCTATTCCCCAGGCATGTGGATGAGGGCAGCCTCTATCTGGGCCTGGAGCAGGTCAAGCCCGGCCACAATCTGAATATTCTCTTCCAACTGGCGGAGTCTACCGCCAATGCAGAAGCGGAAAGGGCGAACATCCAATGGCATTATCTGCAAAACAATGATTGGGAGCCGCTCCACCATGGATTCCACATCTTAGAGGATGGTACCAAGGGACTTACGAGATCAGGCATCATACAAATCAAATCACCCCTGGACTTCTCCGCATCCAGTCACACTATAATGCCGGCTGGAAAATACTGGCTAAAGGCCTCCGCTTTTCGCCATACAGAGGCCGTATGTGAGACCATCCAGGTGCACACGCAGGCGGCACTAGCCCAATATCAGCCGCAGGCCTTGAACGATCGAGCCCAGATGAGAGTGGAGGCGGAAGGCATCAATAAACTCCTTCACACCAACTCCAAGATAAAATCCGTCAGCCAACCCTATCCCAGCTTCGAAGGACGCTTGGCAGAAAAGGATCAGTTCCTCCATCGCCGCATATCCGAACAGCTTCGGCACAAAACCCGAGGTATCACCTTTTTTGATTACGAACGCCTGATCCTCGATCGCTATCCTGCGATATGGCGAGCCAAATCCATCGCCCACACGCTGGCCACAGATGCCGGCGCCTATTTTCGAGATCTGGAAATGGCGCCGGGTTTTGTCCTGATCGCGGTGATCCCAGACATCCAACGCCTGACCGTGTCGGACGCCACCGAGCCCCGTTGTCCGGTGAGCTTACTCGATGAAGTCCATGATTTTCTCAAAAAAAGAATTTCGCCCTTCATCCGCTTGAAAATCGAAAATCCACGCTACGAGAGGGTGCATATCCGACTTCAAGTGAAAATGCACACCGGCCAGGAGACTCCTTTCTTCCAAAACAAACTGGAAACCGACATTCGAGACTATCTCGCTCCCTGGCGGCTGGGGAACATCGCCGAAATGAAGTTTGGAAGACCCCTGTACAAGACGCAGTTGGTACAGTTTATCGAGAGTCGTGACTACGTGGACTATATCAGTTGCCTGGAGTGGCAGCATGCGGATGATAAAAGCGAACGCTGCGAATCCGAGCCACTGGATTGTAAGACCGAAGCCATTTACCCGAGAACCGCCCGCTCCATCCTGATTGGAGGAAAGATCGTCGTACTCGATCCCCTAGTCAGAAAGTATGTGGAATCTGACTCCATAGATCCGAGCTGTCCAAAAAGGAAAGCCGTCTCTTGCCATCAGGATGCCAGACGGCAACCCGTAGACCCAACTATACCGGTATTATGAATGACGTAGTGCCTATGACCATTCGGGGAGATGAATTTCCGGAACACCTGAGTTTTGAGGTGCTCCGCAGGGAGGCCATTGCTCATCTAGGTGAACTCTCCGGTCACATCTGGACAGATCACAATGTGCACGATCCGGGCATTACCATCATGGAATTGCTGATTTTCTCCCTGATGGATCTCGGCTATCGTAGCCAACTGCCTATCCAGGATCTCATCGCCCCGGACCCTGACATAAAAACCGAACAAGACAATTTTTTCTCGCCCGCACAAATACTCAGCAACAATCCTACGACCATACTGGACTTTCGTAAGATGCTGATCGATCTGCCTCATGTACGTAACGCTTGGCTGGAGAAGGCCTCTGCCGAGATACCACTTTATCCAAACAGCGGGGATGGTTCACACGGCCGAGATGACGAAAGCCAGCCGGTGGGGTTAAATGGACTCTATAAAGTACTCATCCAGTTAGAGCCAGGATTTGCCCTGGACACAGAAGATGGTGAATGGCTACTGGATAGGATCAAAGATCGCCTGCAGGCACATCGGAACCTTGGCGAGGACTATACCGAGATTTGCTTTCTCTGTGAATGCAAAATCACCTTCTGCATCGATGTGGCGATCAACGAGGAAGCTAATCCAAGTGAAGTATATGTGCAGATCACTACCGCGTTGCAGGACTATCTGTCCCCTCCCATTCCTTTCTACACCCTCCAGGAGCTACTGGATCAAGGACTGCCGATCGAAGAAGTCTTCGAAGGGCGACCCTATGGCCTGGAAAGCCATGGCTTCATAAAATCAACCGACCTGGGGAAGGCCCGACGGGTTGAAGAAATTCATATATCAGACCTGTACAAGATCGTCAGCGACATAGCGGATGTGCTGCATATCAACACGTTGAAAGTGAGCCCGTGTCATGAGATAGAAACACAGGCCTGCGATCCATGGATTATCCGTCTACCGCGAGATCATGTGCCGGTCTTTTGTGCCGACTCCAGTACCGTGCAACTGAAGAAAAATCACATCGTCGTATCGACCGATGCAGCCAAAATCGATCGGTTTAGAAGTCAAGCGGCAAAAGTCTATCGCAAGGCAGGCCTTCAGCCCCGAGAGGCTTTGGATAAGGAGCCACCGGCAGGCAGGTATCGGGCCGATCTGGGAGCTTACTACTCGATCCAAAACGATCTGCCTCGAGTGTATGGAGTCCGGGAGGGAGGTTTGCCGGCAAACGCCACGACACTGCGAAGGGCTCAGGCAAAGCAACTGCGTGGTTTCTTGCTATTCTTTGATCGCCTCTTCATCGGATATCTCCATCAGCTGTCTCAGGTGGGAAAAATGTTTTCTCTGGATCCGGTCATGAGACGATCAGTGCTGCGAGCCGACCACTATATAGATTACGCAGCCTCGGACATCCCGGGCGTAGACCAATTGATCAAATTCTACCGGTCATCGGAAGACCTTCCTCCGAGTCAGACGGCAAAAACGCTCGCATACCCGGTCGAGCTGAGACTATGGCAACCGGTGAAGGAAGCTTTGGAGACAGATCCGAAAGTCGAGTTTCATTTGCCCTCCTTTGATTTTCAATCCATTGAAAGTCGATCCATTATGATCCAGCAATTTCGCCGTGAATTTTCCCAACGCGAATATGACATCGCTGTGTGTGGCTACCCCTGTCACAACGTCTTTGCCGTCACGACCCAGTATAGTCAGGTAGCTCTGATCAGCAGGCAGCTCTATGACTCAAAAGAGGAAGCTCATCTGGCTGCAGATCGGCTCGTCCTGCTCGGCACCCTGACGGAGAGCTATCAAATCATCAAAGCCCCAAATTATACTTTCGAGGTAGTCGATGATCCGAGCTTGTACGCAAAGTTAGCGCAAGAGCTAGTCGCATCGCCAGCTGATCTGGCTGATCGACAGGGCCGGTTCCTTGATCATTTATTGGCTCGCTTCAATGAAGAATTTGCGGACTACAGCTTGATTCTATATGACCAACGACGGTCTGCCTCGACGGACTTCTTCGAAAGAAAAGCAGCATTTCTATCCCAATATGACCGTCTAAGTCGTAACCGGGGTAAAGCCTTCGATTATTCAAAACCTTATTGGCAGCAGGATAATATGTCAGGCTTTAAGGCCCAGGTCATGGCGCGTTTGGGAAAACAACAAATGGTAAACGAACGTGCCTGCAATTTTGAGGTCGATGATCTGGGACCGGAATATCAAATTGTCCTTAGAGATCCCGATAACGTCTTGGCCTTGGTCAGCACCCGTCGTTTTAAGTCACCCGAAGATGGCCATAGTGCCTTGCTCGCATTCATTGATAGCTACAATGAGGAGCAAAACATCAAGCGGCACGATGACCCGGCGAATGGGCATTTCTCCTACGAACTGGTGACCCCACAGCTTACACTCATCTCCGCCCGATCTTTTTCCACCGCCAAAGATCGGGATGCCGATGTGCTGGTCCGACAGGCCATTTTCCAAACGAAATCATATGATCACAATATTTTCATCACAGGGTACCAGCATTACCTGGAACTAGGGGACCATGCCGGAGACATTGTTAGACGTAGCAAGCGGTCTTATGCCTCCGAGCATCTTGCCAAGGGTAAGTTGCGATCCTTCATTCATCGCCTAAACCGGGAAGACAAGGTCGCGCGACCCGATGCCAAACTCTCCCTCGTCCCCGATCCCCGGGATGCGCATCAATTTATGGATCGTGCAGGTTTGGAGCCATACTTTGTCTATGAAGACTTTCGCTACCGCTGGGTGGTTTCGGATGTTGGAAATCTCGTGCAATTGAAAAGTCACGAGTCCTATGTGTCGGGCCAGGAGGCCGGACAAGCGTTGGCGGAGATACTGCAACACTTTTCTTCCTACAAGCTGGAGCTAAATACGGAAAATGATCAAGCTTACATTCTTTTAAGCAATGATACCGGCGAAATTGCCAGCACCAATATTCTGTCCCCTGACCAGGCCGCAGAAAAGCTGGATGTACTTACCCAAATATTTGATGACAATCACGACTACCAAGGCATACTGCAGCAAAAAAACCGGGCCTACGCCTGGCACGTATTGGATGAAAAGGACAACGTCATCCTGTCCGGATCAAGGTTAAGTACAAACAAACGCAAAGCTGAAAGAGACTGGCGACAGACCAAGGCGGACAAGAAGTCGACCCTGGAAATCATCTCAACAGGTGGTGGTCGCAGTCACATTGTGCATTATGATCGAGCCGGCTCTATCCTGGCCCAATCTCCCGAGATCCCAAGCGAACGTGCCGAGGATATCCGCAAACTGATCCAAGAGCGACTGCCGGTCAAGCAACACATCCAATTTCATTTTCTCTCCGAGGCATACGGATATCGAATTTTGGATTCGGAGGAGCCGCAAGTAGTACTCCTGGAGAGTTACGATGCCTTTCGGACCCCGGGCGAGGCATTGGATGCCCTGAGCAGGACATTGGATCAAATGAAAAAAACGGTGGACTACTACCCTACCGGAGACGAGGCCAATCTAAACTATAGCTTTAGTGTCCAGGACAAGCAGGGCCGTTTTGTCATGACCCACCCCAGCACCCATGCGACCGTTGCAGAACGGGACCTGGTGATGCAGCGCACGCAGGAGGAGATTGAGGAATTAAGACTCCCCTTGCTGCTACGAAAAGAATCACCCTTTTGGCTCAAGGATGGCCCTAATCGATGGCTGCGCTCTACCCACTCCTTTGAGACGAGAATCGAGGCGCTTGACGGTATGTGTCTGCTCATGCTTCGGCTGCGGGATGACGCCTCTCGGCGCATGTCAAAAGAGGGAAAGCGTTATGTACTGTCCATTTATGATCAAGACCAATGCCTGGCATACTCTCCCCCGGGGGATGAGGATTACCTGCGGACATCCGTCGAAGACCAGTTAAAGTCCTTGGCAGACGCGCACTTTTATCAGGCGACCGTCACAGCCGTACCCCATAGCTGGGCGTATCGCATGTATTGGAAAAACGCCGCCGGAATGGTGGAAGAATTTATTAGCAGCGAGGACGAATTTGCCTCGGAGCTCCAAGCGGAAAAAGGGTACCAAATACTCTTGGATAATATCCATCGGGTACGACCAAAACATGATGTGACCAAAAATACATTGCACTTCCATTATGGACGATCTAGAAAGCCTTTCGGACAATATCCCCACGAGGTCCAAGAGCCAGCCGCCAGCGATCTCCTGACTGATGTCCAGAATTACCTGGACGGTCGCATTAATTTTCGGAAACTCTACGATCAACAGGATCTGCGATCTTGGGTAGATCGCACCCCGGAGAGCAAACAGGGCAACTATATCTACCGCCTGGTCAAAAACCATGACCCGATTGCATTTGCTCCCTGCGACTGTATTACAAAGAAAGATATCATCGAGGGCGAAGACACTGGCCAGACGCAAAATCCAGAGGCCAGGCTGCAACCGTACCGCGAGAAATGGATGGGCAGTTATTTCTATTGTGATTTCTGCCTGGCCGGAGATGTGGTTATTAAAATTGGCATCAGATACCACTTTGTCTTTAGGGAGATAGGGACAAATAAAGTCTACTTGGTCAGTGCACAGTCCTATGTGAGCCGGGAAGAAGCTGAGCGTGCTTTTTTTACTGAGTTTTTTAACCTGTTAGACCTCGCATCAGATCCCGACGAATATGGCACCCGCATCCATCTGGGAGAAATTCATCAGAACGGCAATGGGCACTGTCAGGATTCACTCGATCCCGTCGCCTATGTACCCAGGGAATATCTGCAGGGTTTTGATCGATTTGCCTGGGCTCGATGCTTCTGCTCCTACCCCATCCGGAGATGTCAGGTGGCAGAGCAGAAGGACCCGACCGAATCCAACTGCCGAGATAAAAAAGTCAAATACCAATATTATTTCCACCTACTAAAACCCGAGCCCGGGCAAAACGATGATTGCAAGGTTGCCTGGAAAAGCACGGGCTGCTTTGACACGGCCGAGGAGGCGCGGGCAGCCTTTCACCGCTTTCAGTACGCGCTCAAAAATGCGGAGAACTATTATTTATACTTCGACGAGAATGGTCGGTTAAATCGTCTCGTGCATAAATGTTGTGCCCAAGACCATTCCGATACGCAAGCATGCTGCACCTACCCTGCGATCCGCGAAGTTCTGGTAAACAGTCGTTGCCGGTATCGCAGCGCCGATCAGGCATGGGGCCGAAGTGATGCACTGGCAGTATTTGATACCAGGCATCCCACGCTGGCATTGGCCCATCAAGAACTCTTGCATTTTCAATCGTGCCGGGACGATGTGGGAGGAGACCTGCAACCTTCGGTTCGGAAATCCGAGAGAGATGGCCATTACACCCTGACATTTTATCACGGCAACAGAATGCTAATGTCTGGGACGAAGGAATACACCAGTCGAGAGGAGGCGGACTCCGACATGAGAGAAATCCTAAGCCTCTTTCCGGACCAAAACAATTATCACATTCTGCGAGACCGAGACTGTTGGTATCGCCTCGGGATTGGCAGGAAGAAGTGTCCGCCACCCGTATGCGAGCGCACGGCAAAAGAGGCCTTTCTCCAACCCAAGGGACTACAAGAACTATTTGCCACCGCTGGCGCCGATACAGCATACTATAGGTATGCCAGGCCGGAAGACGGCCATTACACCTTTCATGTGGTTGGGCAGGATTTTCACCTGGCTCGCCACCCCTTCTCGTACGACACCTTGGAAGAGAGAAACAGCAAGATGCTCGAGCTCTATCAAACCTGTCCCCACGATCAATATACCCCTTGGCAGATTGATGCCATCGAAGAGGAAGACCGGTTTGTCGGAGTCATCCAAAACGCCTCGGGTCAAGAATTGGTGAGATCGCTGGCAAGCTTCGAGGTAAGAGCAGATGCGGTGCATGAGGTATTCAATGTAGTTGACTATTTGCGAGATAAGCATTTCTACGTGCCAGCCTCGGATGGTAGCCTTGCGTTATCGAAGCTGAGAAATGATCATGCCAACAGCCCCGAAAAGCTCCTGGCAAAGATCGTCCTGCCGGGCCAGACGATAGAGGACTGGGCTGAACAAGCACTCCTATATCCCCTGGTCAAAAGAGAAGAGGGCATTGGATTTCAGCACTACTGTCCGGATTTTGAGGTCATCGATGAGGACGATGAATTCAAATACGATCCCTGCATCCAGCCCAAGCCTCCCTCCTACCGACATGGTGCGGTCGTCTGGACCAGTGAGCAAACATATGGCTCCGCTGCAGAAGCCCTCTGCCACTACCTGCATTTCTTGCAATTGCTAGAGGATAGAGCCAATTACCGACCCACCCAGGACTCGTGTGGTACGCTGGGTATCGAATTGGTGGATCCACGCGCCATTATCGCCAGTCACCCACAGGCCTATCACCTTAGAGCGGAGGTAGAGCAAGCGATCATAAGGACGCAGGATTGCTTATATACGGAGGGACTGCATGTGGTCGAGCATATTTTGCTGCGGCCGAGAAAAAAGCAGCAAGAAAACGAGAAAATTTGCTACCTGCCTTCCGCACCCTCTCCAGATTGCCGACTGCCTTACGAGTCTGACGAGGACGCGACAACGGCAACGCAGCGACCAGCATTACCAACCTGCCCGCCGCAGGCATCGGATGACTCCCCTAAGGACTCGCCGGACTGCGAGGAGCTCCGAACTGCCTCATACTACACGCCGGGCCATGACCCTTATTCCTTTTTGGCCACTCTGGTGCTGCCCGCGTACGCTCCCCAGTTTCGATCACTGACCGCCCGGGAGTGGTTTCAAAACCTTTTGTACGAATCAGCGCCATTGCATCTTGGGCTCAATATCCTTTGGCTCGACCCCAAAGACATGTGTCTATTTGAGGCAGGTTACAATCAGTGGCTCCTGGAGCAACGGTGTGCCAATCATTGCTCGGATACCTTTAGCCTCTGTGATTTCATCCGCTGCTTCACCAGCCTGCACAACTGCCCGGCCCTGCCTGAAGCTACCGAGGAAGAAAGTTGTACACAGACTATCGGGCAAACGGTAGCCATTAGTCCATTTGGCTGGCAATCAATGTTTCATCAAAGGCCCGCCTCGCTGCACAGCCCTCAAAATCTCTATCGCATTATGCGGGTGCAGGGAGGTCAGATGGTCCCCCGGTCGCCGGCCGAGATCAAAGAGATCTCTGCAGATGATTGGCCCCCGTACCGCCCCCTCTGCCCGGAAGTCATTGTCGATGACCCGAAAAAGGACGTAGACAAGCCTCTGCAACCCACCGAAGCGGAACCTGAGAACGAACGTGAGATCAGAAAGATCTTGCATCAGCGCAGAACGAATCATCTGGCCGCACTCGACCGGGTGGAGAATAAAAATGTGCTCCGCAGTCTGATCTATCGAAGGATCAAACATTTTGTGGAGCAAGGCCAAAGCCTGGAGGATTATGTCACCCTGATGCAAGCCATCGAGCAGCAAAACGCCAAGCTGAAGCAGCCGCTTAGTAAATATGCTGACTTGATCTCCCTTGCCACCCACCATCTGTTAGATCGAGCTTTAGTGCAAGTGGTGGCCGCAGATCATATTCAGGCGAGTGTCCATACCTATTGGAGTGTCTTGAAGAAGGAAGGCATTGACTTCAGCGCGATCGTAGGGAGGTGGCAGACTACAAATATTACTGCGCCGGAATTGAGAGAAAAAGCTGAACAACTCCAACGTGCACTCAAGTCCCTGCTATGAATCACTTCATCGGAAAAAATCGATTCGAGCTCCGGTTTGCCGACAGCGAGGTAGCCCGGCACTTTCAGCATGAGGTGAGCCGGTATTTCTGGCGGACCATGGTGCCCGGCCTGGATCGGCTTTTTGACAAGCTTTGCGATCAGCACCAGACAATTTCGCTGGATCGCGTGGAAATCGATCTTGGCCATATCAGCGAAGAGGTTTTGCTAAAGAACCAATTGTGGGAGCTGGTTCAAAAGCCGTTGGAGGAGCAAGTAGCGATGGCCAAAAGACAGACAGCGACCCGAATCTCTATCAGAGGCCAAGCGACTCTTCCAAGATCAGGCCCCCTGGACACAAGGGGCGAGGAAGGGGTTTTTGCACCCTTCGATCGTTGGCTGTTTTATTTGTCACGAGGGTACTATGCCTGGGATATGCCTCTGCCCGGTGAAACCTTTGCCAAAGAGGTGATTGAGACCTTGGCGGCTGACCAATCTGCCATCCTGCGTCTAAGAAAACTAATCACGGAGGCTCCCTCGGTCCTCCCTCGCCTGGTAGCATCCCACATCCATCAGCCAGACACGCTGAGACAATTGCTCGAAGTCTACACAGCACGGCGGCAAGGACTCATACCTGCCTGCTATCCGGAATGGGTCAAACTCGTCAGAAAAAAGAAGATCCGGCAGATGGTAGCGGATGAATATCAACAGCCCCAAGGATACTGGATCCAGCTTTTACAACAGGTGATCATCCAGCGGCAAAAGCAGGGCGATGAGGAGCTCTTGCATGCCTTTTTTGCTGCGGTTTTTCATCACACGGATCACCTGCCCATTTTGCTGGAAGAAATCGAGAAAAACAGAGCCAGCTTCCCCAGCATTTCTGCCCTTCTTCAGCGTCTGCCTCCGGAATGGACTCCATCAGGATCTAGGCAGACTGCCGCAAATAAGGAACAAAGTCCGGTAGGGATTACGGGCTTAGATCATAAAACCGAGTTTCATCCGGCCATCCCTGGCTCGCTCAAACCTACCCAAGGAGAAAGGTCGGACGGGCGAGACGCTCCTGTCGCATCAGAGGAGGCAGCAATTTATGTGGCGCATGCTGGTCTAGTTCTGACATATCCTTTTATCGCCCGGTTGTTTGCGACGTTGGGCTACACCAAAGAAGACAAATTTGTGGATACATTTCACCAGGAGAAGGCCATTGGCTTGCTCCATTACCTGGCCACCGGACAGGCACCCGCCGAAGAATACGCACTGGTACTGCCGAAACTTCTCTGTGCCTGGCCGTTGACACAACCTCTGGTGGCGACCTTTGACTTTCGCGAAAATGAATGGGAGGAAGGCACCCGGGTCTTGGAGGCCATCATCGAGCATTGGGAGGTCCTGGGCGCGACCTCACCCGAAGGGCTGCGTCAAGGCTATCTGCAACGCGCTGGCAAACTGCTACGAAAAGAAACCGGTTGGCACCTCACCGTCGAAAAAAATACCATTGATATCCTGCTTGACAAACTGCCTTGGCCGCTGAGCATGCTCCGGCTGCCTTGGATGAACGATAGTCTCCGGGTCGACTGGAGGTAGCAGCCGTTTGAAATCACCAATAAAATGGATCAGAAAAAGATACTGTCCGACATCCACCAGCAGTTGGAACCCTTGAACTTCCGGTCATTGCTCTGTGGCTACACCATCCTGATCAAAGATCTGGCAGAATACCTCAAGCTCCACGCCCTGGGTAAAGAAGCCGACGTCCTCTTTCTCAAGGCATACAACGGGTCCCTCGACTACCATCGGGGATACTGGAGTGCCAAGGGTTTTGGAGGAAAAGTCTTTGAGCCTATTGCCAAAATCGGCTGGCCTTTCGGTTTTGCCTGGCGAGCCGTCCAAGGCACCTACGATCTGCAAAAGCTGGTCGATGCTGCCCTCCAAGATCCTTGCGCGGATAGTACTCCGTCCTCAGACGAGAGAGCACCCAAACCGTCAGTCACCGATTGCAAATACTACGCCTACCTGGGTTGGGATGTCTTGCGCAGGCTAGAGGCCGACATCGCCCCGATCATTTATGATCCAGACAATCCTCCTACCGATGTAGTGCATGCAGCTGCGAACTTGCTGGAGCAAAAGCTGAAGCAAGATAGCTATTGGTACTCCTTCGCGGTGCTCTATTGTATGATCTATTTGCAGTACAAATCTTCGATCTAGATCAACCCTTTTCAATAAAGAGACACATCATCAAATAACCTAGTAAAACAAATCAAAGATGGCCAAGAAAATTATCTATCAGTATGCAGTCAAGTTCATTTGTACGGCACACATTCCCGGCACCTCGCAGACCACTGACGCATTTCCACCTGGTTCCTATCAAACGGCGGTCAACATCCACAATCCTCATCGGAAAAAAGTGAAGATCAGGAAAAAATTAGCTTTGCCTGCTGTCATCTCCAAATATTTCGGTAGCACGCTTAAACCTGATGGGGTGGAGCGTGTAACCTGTGCCCATGTCTCAAAATTCGACATCCATACCATTCATGGATTTGAAGGATTCTTAGTGATAGAAAGTCAGGCCAGCATCGACGTCACCGCTGTCTATACAGCAGCAGGAAGAGACGGGCACGTGGTGAGTATTGATGTGGAGCAGATTAAAGAGCGAAGGTTGGGAAGATGAGGCACAGGGTTCTTTCTTTGAATTGACCTAGCACACTTTCTCATTGGTCACAATTGTCGATCAAGAATAAGAACATAATATTATCAATAAAAAACTCAAGTGGGAGGATGACCTTTTGAAAATTTCAAAGAGGCAGAAGAGCGACAACACCCATTTACAAATCGGATCGAAGACTTGATTAGCGAGGAACGACGCGAAATGATCAGGATGCGGACCGAAAAAGGCAAGGACGATGCTGACCCAATGAATACTCCTAAGAAAGACAGATAGATCCTGGTCATCCTGTGGAATTGCAATACGCACATAGTAAGCCATCCAACACTATCCAGAAGAAGGAGCAACCGCCCTTTTTCAATAAGCTATCGAGGTCAGAGCAGCCTGCTAAAAAATCAACCCAAGGCACAACTGCCCCGTTCTTCGCCCCATCGCCGATTCAGACCAAGTTGAAGATTGGTTCGCCAAATGACCGGTATGAAAAGGAAGCAGATGCCGTAGCGGATCAGGTGGTCGCTCAGACAGGTGCAAATGCAACCGTACAAAGAAAATGTGCAAAATGCACGGAAGAAGACAGGCTGCAGCGCAAACCGGCCTTTGAGAGCGAGGAGGAAGGTAAGAATGCCGTTCAAACCAAATTGAGCGATGCGCCGCAGGGCCTTCAGTTGAAATGTCCTGAATGTGCACAAGAGGATCAAGAAGAGGGCGAGGCAGTATCTATCCAACAAAAACCAGATGTCCAAAATGGACCTGTTGGCACCGATTTAATTCAGAGAAGTCCCAATACTGGAGCTCTGAACATGCGCCTTCCGCCCCGGAGACGTACGGTGCTGCCCCCGATTTCGGCGCCCCCGATTCCGGCGCAACCGGCACCACCTGCAACTTGTCCCTCAAGGGCTGAAAAGGTAAGACAATTAGCACGGGAAAATGTACATTCCAAAACCAAACGAAGAATGCAATATGCAATAAATCTGGAAAGGTCCCGGGCCTCCGTTCATCGCCCGTATAGACTTTCACGAAGATTAATTAACAGAGCTGATCGGGCCGTTCGCCGAAGGTTTGGAAGTTATTTGCCAGCGGGGAGGCGTTTTTCCAACAGGAGTTCTGTAACCACGATGACCCCGACTCAGTTCAGTCAACATCGAATACCTGATGCGGCGGCGGCAAAGCGGACGATCGGACAAGTGGCCCTCGAGGCAGCAGCTGATGAATTGCGGCAGATTTGCATTCAAACTCCCACCGATGCTATTCTTCAGCAATTAGTGGCAATACCTATTTTCAATGACTCCGGTGGAATCCAATTTGTACGCAATTACGAAATGAGTAGAATTGGCGGCGAAACCGACTTTACTTCCATTGGAGGCGGACGATTGCGAAGACACGTAAATCTCCCTGACCGACATCGCTATCTCGGGCATATAATAGTTCACGAAGCAATTCACTTTTATGTTAGTAACGCATATTATAACGCCGCCAACGGCCATCCACTTGAAGACCAACTAACGGAGGGAGGAGCCGAATTCCTGGCCCGTCATGTACTTTTCACCGAATTGTCGAGCCGGCCTGAATTCAAGGTCCATACAAGCACTTATTCAAGCGAATTTCAATATGTTTCTAATCATTTATTGAGAGGAGGACTTTCCGTATTCGCAAACGCCTATTTCAAAGGCTTAATCGGTCTGATTGGGTTATCTCCTTCGAGCAGCAGCGGTAGAGGCACTCAGCCACCCACTCGACCAAGGGGAACGAGAAGTGGTTCGTCGCCTTGAATGCTCTCCAAAACATAACACTGAAAATAGGAGAAATAGAATTCTTACATATTTAAATACCACCTTGAAACAAACCGAATCAAAAACAAGCTCTTACAACTTGCAAAACAAGCAGGCCAATCAGTTTTCCTTCAAAAGGGACGGAGAAGCTACGTTTTTCTCGGAGGGTGCACAGTATGTACAAACCAAACCCTTTTTCTCTTCTGACAACCATCACATATTTGCATACCATAAAAGCGAGATTCCTTTTTATAGCCCTGCTAGCATTCAGCCAAAACTGACCATTGGCCAACCCAATGACAGAAACGAGCAGGAAGCCGACACCATGGCGGATAAGGTTGCTCAAAAACTGGATCAACCTGGTAGCAGACTGAATATACAGACAAAATGTGATCAGTGTGCAGAAGAAGAAAAATCACAAGAGAAATCGCTCTTTAAAAGTGATGCGGAAGCAGAAGTTCAAAAACAAGCAGAGGAAATCCGAACAAAATCAAAGACCACGAGGACCTCGGCATCTCCGAATTCAAAAAACCAACTATCATCGTCGAAAGGAAGGGGCAATCCACTCCCCGATGACACCCTAAGATCGATGGAAAGCTCGTTTGGAACAGATTTTTCTACTGTCCGGATTCATACCGACACTTCTGCAGTCGAAATGAATAAAGGTCTGGGAGCCCAGGCCTTTACCAACGGCTCGGACATCTATTTCAACAAAGGAAAATATAATCCGAAGAGTACGAGTGGGAAACATTTGCTGGCGCATGAGTTGACGCATGTCGTGCAACAAAGCCATGCCACTAAGAACATTGATAATACCATGCCAGCATACGAATCCAATTCAACTACGTTGCAGCGACAACCTGAAACGGATGCCGGTACTGACATTCCATCCAATTCGACCACCGACCCTGGCCGTACTTTCGATTTTACTACGCAAACACAGTCTTTCGGACGGTTTGACGGCACCTACACCCCGGTTGGCCCCGCCCCTCAAGTAGGGAGACTTGACATAGAAATTAGAGTTCATTTCACCTTCCGGGGAAGATTTTCTGATGAGGAACGGAGCGAATATATTCAAAATTTTGAGTCTTCTGTCGAAACTGCTTGGAGCGAAAAGCATGAGTTGGTATTAAATGATCCCGATATGGATAGACATCGAAGCACAGTACATATAGACGTAGTATCCGTCGAAGATCCTGACAATGCACATTATCGAGCTATAGTCGCAAGGCGACGAAATAACTTCCGCTCCAAAGTAGAAGGAACCAGGGTAGAACTGGATGACGAGGATGCTACCAATAGTGATACAAATCAGGTAACCAGAGCTGATAAATTCAAACAAGTTGGTGATTTTTATTTTGACAGTGCAGACCTCAATCCGGATGTAGAAGCAGACCTAGTGGAAATAGAAACATTCCTCAACGATGTACCTGAAGCTGTTCGCGATGGTGATGATCCTATATTTATCGAATATACCGGAAGAGCCAGTTCGGAAGGATCACGGGCGTATAATAGGCAGCTTTCAGAAAGAAGGTTAACAACCGTTCAAAACCATATTAATGCCCGCGTAACACCCTTAACAGCAGTAGAAATTCCAAGTGTACAAGGGGAAGAAAACACTGAAAGAGATTCCAAATACCGTAGAGTTGATGTAAAAATTGACCTTCCCACCACGGATGAACCGGAATCCACGACTCAGAATACAGCAGCACATGAGGCGGGTCATATGTTTGGACTGGGTGACGAATATATTGAAGAAGAACGTCCTGATCACCGCTTCGAAGGAGATCACCAAGCTTTTCACAATACCGTGAGAGATCGTATCGGGGAAGATGCGGCAGAAGAAATGTTAGTGGGCAATAACGAAAGTATTATGTCGCATGGGATGAATGTTTTACGAGGTCATTATATCCCATTTATAGCTGCAATACTTCGAATAACAGGAAATGACAATTGGAATGTAGAATAACTATGAAAACAGTTGAAACCAAACAGCCTTCAAAACCTAAACCATTCAGTAGTCAACCTTTCTTTAAAACTGAAAGTGGAGAAAGCATGTCCTTTTCTGAGACCCCAGCATCAGTACAAACCAAACCATTTTTCGGTAAACGAGATGTCATACAAAAACAAGAGCAACCCGACGCGACAGTGACCTTGAACCACTCACCTAACTCCAATGAATCATCCCCATCTACCCCTAAAGGCCGTACCCGAGCCAACCGGTGCTACACCAATCCTGAATTCCCCGATTTTCGATGCCTGGCCTATGCCTTAAAACTGGATGTAGACGAAAATCTCTGGAAAAACGCGCATCATTTTTACCGGGTAGCGGCTTTGCATCCCGGAGACAATGAGTTAATGTGGAACACATTCCTAAGATATGGATTGGGGGTAAACCTTTTGCAAACAAGCTTTGGGTTCCTGGGAGCGAATGAAACATTAGGCGCGGCGCTGTCCTACAGCACAGGAATTGGTCTGAAGGGCTTCGAGTTCTTCCGCACCGGAGTGTTGCAATTGGATGTACCAATTCCGTTAGGGCAGGGCATCAATCTGGACTTCCAGCTAGATCTAAACGCCGACCCCGATAATCTGACCGATATACAAAGCGTAAATGCCGGAGTAGGTTTTTCAGGTCACTTCTAAATAACCAAACAGAATCAATAGCACCATGCTTGTAAGCCTAGGAAGAGACCGTATCAGCATTAAGGGCTCGAAATCGAAAAAAAGAATCAACCTTCAATTAGCTCTCCAATATAGATAGAGTATCAAATTACAATGGACCGGATGGGACTGAATTGGGGTGTGGCAGACTTTAAGAAGTGCGATCAGACAGGACAATGGTATTTCTTGGAAGTGAATTCAAACCCCATGTTTTCCGTTTTTGATCAGATTGCGTCGGGGAGATTAAGCAGTGCAATAATTAATTATTTGATTAAGTAAGACTAAATCTAAATGCCCACAATCTCTCTCACCAACCTAAAAGGCGGCACCGCCAAAACCACCTCCACCATCAACCTGGGGGCCGGGCTGGGTGATCATGGCAAGAAGGTATTACTACTGGATCTGGATCCCCAAGCCAATCTAAGTCAGTCCATGGGACTGACGGATCCGAATCAAAAAACAATCTACAACGTACTCAAAAAAGAAATGACCGGTGATGACACGTCAATTTTGGAAGCGATCAGATCGGTGGCACACTTGGACATCGTCCCATCGGGCCTGGACCTGGCACAAGCCGAGTTGGAGTTGGTCAGCATATTCGGCAGGGAGCGGCTGCTACAACGGCTGCTACAAAAAGTAAAGACTACATACGACTACATCCTGATCGACTGTCCTCCCTCGGTGGCCATGCTGACGGTCAATGCCCTGGTAGCCAGTGATTATATTCTGATACCGGTGCAGGCCGAGTTCCTGGGCTTAAACGGGGTGAGGAGCTTTGTAAAGACCTTAGGTACCCTTCAGCAGAGTCTCAACCTAAAGGTGGAGATGCTGGGTTTATTTCTCACGCGTTATGACCAGCGTAAGATCATGAATAGACAGGTCTTGGATGCTTTGGTCCGGGAGCATCCCAACAAAGTGTTTTCGACAAAGATCCGCACCAACATAACGTTGGCCCAGGCGCAGGAGGCCGGCAAGGATATTTTCTCGTACGCCCCAAAGTCTCATGGAGCCATAGATTACAAGTCACTCACGCAAGAGTTATTGCAGAAGCTCAATCTCTAAATTATTAACCTCCAAAATACAGCATATGCAAAGTCTTCAGCACACCCACTTTAGCCAGGTTTTTCCCAATCATTTCACCCGTCTCTTTCCCGAGCTACCACCGCTGGTAGTGGAGGACGCCAAGCTGATCAGGCTGGCCCAGCAAATGATGGAATTTTCGTCCTGCAACGACAGTCGCCACTTTTCCAACGGTCTGTCCATTTTCGGGCAGTTCCTGGCACACGATATCACCTTCGAGACCTCCTCCCGCTTTACCGGCCGCAACGAAGCCGGCCGTTTTGTCAATGAGCGCACCATCCACTTTGATCTGGACTCCATGTACGGACAGTGGACGCAAGACTATCTCTACGATGAAAACGACAGAGTGAAGCTGCTGCTCGGTATCCGGCATGAGGACGAGGAGGGCCAGAGCTGGCACGATCTCCAAAGAAACAGTCAAAACAAGGCCATCATCCCGGATGCCCGCAACGATGAAAACATCATCGTCTCCCGCATGCAGGTCCTGTTTATCGACTTTCACAACAAGATGATCGACTACCTGCGCGACGCTTGCCCACCGGGCGATCTGTACCGGGAAGCGCGAAAGCAGGTCCTCTGGTACTATCACTGGCTGATCGTACATCAATACGTGAGGAAGATCTGTGACCCCGCAACCCTGGACCGGATTCTGGCGGAGGGCACTCAATTTTTTGATGACCCATGCCATCTGCCCCTGGAGTTTACCGGCGCTGCTTTTCGCACCGGACACTCTCAGACCCGGGAGGACAATCGCATCAACAAAAACACCAGGAAAAACCTGTTTGATCTAGGCGCCTTTGAAGAAATGGCCGAGTTTGTCGATTGGCGCTACCTGTTTGATTTCGGAGACGGCAAGGTGCAATACGCCAAGCTGATCGACACCAAGATTGCCAAGGCCTTTCACGACATACCTTTTATCCTTTCCAAGGACAAACACGAGCGGTCCCTACCCTATCGCAATCTGCGGCGCGGCGTCGCCTATGGTCTGCCCAGCGGTGAGGACCTGGCCCGGAGAATGTGCCTGGAGGTGATCGACGTGCCGGAATGCGCCAAATTAGGTCTGAGGGGTACTCCCCTATGGTACTACATCCTCAAGGAGGCCGAGGAACTGGGCAACGGTGGCGAGTATATGGGACCGTTGGGCAGCACCCTGCTGGCCGAGGTTTTTATGATTATACTGCAAAGCGATAGCCAGTCGTACTTGAGAGTCCATCCAAAATGGAAGCCAACATTGGGTGAGCGAGAGGGTGTATTCGATTTTACCGATCTGGTCAAATGGGTGTATCCGGAATATGCTGAAGAGGAGCCGTGCGAATCAAACACCGAAACCACGGAAACGAAGATGTCATGAGCGATAATCAGGGATTTCTTGCAAATTTACTAGACTACGAATTAATACTAATTATAGTAGGAATCATCCTCTTTTTCGTGGTGATCGGTGGATTTATTTATCAGTTGAAAAAGAATCGTCTCCGAGCATCCTATGGAGCATTCCTGCTTATCCCACTCCCCTTCATCGGATTTCCCGCCATTCAAACTATAAAATTTATGAATGGACTGTTTGCCTTAGAGAAAGCCACACGTCTGCTGGATCGAGATCCCCAAAACCAAGAGCTGAGGGAAACACTGCATGACCTGGTCGAAGAAATGGAAGATGAGCCGGTGCGCTCTCTACGCCAACAGTATGCTCTGGCTGAAGCTCACATTTCACTCAGAGAACTCGGCGAGGCAGAAATCCTTCTTGAGGGGATTGAACAAGACCACAAGCGCACAGAAATAAATAGAGCAAGAATTAACGTGCTTCGTGCAGATCAATTGATCCGATCAGATCCGAATGCGTCACTTTCTGAGGACCTAAACAAGCATGTGGAGTGGTTGGGGCAGGCTACCCACTTGAGTGTACTCGATAGTGCAGCACTTGAAAGCATTAGGAAGAAAATCAGCGAAAATCAGTAGTTAAAAAAAAGATGTAAAGATGACCTTCAAAAGCACCAGAAAGACCAGGCGCCACAAAAACAACAATCAAAAGGCCGAGCATCAAGAACAACCCTTTTTTGATAAGGCTAGTGCAAAGGATGTGCAGACGAAAGAAGATCCGTTCTTCCAGGCCAAGCTCACCGTGGGACAGCCGGGTGATAAATATGAGAAAGAAGCGGATGCGGTAGCGGACTCCGTAGTCAGTCGAAGTAACAAGCAACCCGCCATCCAGGAAAAGGAAATCTCCAAGATTCAGCGCGTGACCCTGTCTTCACCCGAAGAGGATGAAAAACTGAATACGGCCGAAGCCCGCATGGAAAAGGACAAGCTGATCCAGGAGCAGGCGGCCCCTGCAAGCCCCCAGGAAGAGGAATTGACTCAAACCCAACCCGAAGAAGAGGATCCAAACCTACAGACTCAGGAGGAAGAAGAGCCTTCGGTCCAGGAGATGCATGACCCCCACGAAAAAGAAGAAGAGGAAGCCAAGGTACAGACCAAATCTGCACCTGGCGCCAAACAGGCCAGCAATAAAGTGCATAAGAACATCAAAAAGAACGCCGGTCGAGGGAAGAAACTACCCCCTGCGGTTCGCTCTGAGATGGAATCATCCATTGGTCACGACTTTAGCCAGGTCAACATCCACACCAGCAAGGATGCCGCCGACATGAACAGGGACCTCCATGCTCAGGCTTTCACGCATGGACAAGACATCTACTTCAACAGCGGAAAATATCGACCCGAGACATCGGATGGAAAAAGACTGCTGGCCCACGAGTTGACGCACACGGTGCAGCAGGATAAATCGAATAGAAAAGGCTCACATGTGCAACGCAATCCCGAATCCTCTTGTCTAGAGCCGGCAGAACACGGGATATGCCGGACCCTAGCAATGGCTCCCGATGAAGCTGATGCCATCGTCGGCAAGTCCTTGATCGAGACCTTACATCGCTTTCAGACCATTCCCATTCGGGTTCAGGGAGTAGTAAACATAGAAGGTCCTTCCGGAGCAAGGTGCACCGAACAGACTAAGCTCATTAATGTATCTGCACATTATTTTATCAATACGTCTACAGCACGGCATCATTATCGCAAAGCAAGGCGCCAGCAGAACTTTTCAGCCATTGTGAATGCACTTAGGAAGAGAAAAGAATTGAGCATTATTAGGTCTTCAAAGGATAAGGCACTAAACAAGGGCAGAGCTGTCGAAGTGGGAAAAGGAAGCCCAGATGATATCAAGGCATTTGTCGAGGAGGCACTATCTCAAGACATTATAAAGCGATATGGTGTTTCCATAGGTGCCATGACCGAAAACCAACAATTGATAGACCTACCGAAGAGTAACATTCAAATCTTGATCCAAGATTGGATGCGACAGACTGGCATTGGTGTGGATTGCTCCGGATTCGTGGTACAAGCTGCCTATCATGCTCGCGAAGCAATAAGAGCAGATCTCGAGACGAAAAACCAGTCGTTGGAGGCTCGAGATTCTTCGGATCGATACGACATAGCAGGCGCTAGAGAATTGAAAGTAAGGAATGCACAGAGTTTTACTTCCGGTCAAGAAGTCGAGAGTCCGATAGATATGAGGCCCGGGGACGCATGGGTCGTTAGCAACGGCAGCCACATTCGGATTGTCACAAGTATCCAACAATTCACAAAGGGCGACGGGGTTGGGGCCATAAGGTTTGAAACAGCAGAGTCATCAGGTAGTAGTAAACAAGCGATGCCTGGACCTACCAGACGAATTTGGAAAACATTTAGTATTGACACTTTTGAACCAATCAAGAGAGTCGATGGATCCGGAGGAAATGTTGAAGGCTCTTTCTACAGGATTCCATAAAGAGTGTCCATCTAAAGGGTCATGACATTGACACACCAATTTTGAATTAGAATAATAAAACAGCATACTCATGTCCCAGCATTCGACAAAATTTACTGACCTCCACAGGCTAAAGAAATGGGTGAAAGGAAATGGACAACAGATAACTGTAAGAAAGACGAGGCTAGCACATTGTTTATGACCTGCGAATCCTAAATCAATTCTATGGTAAGATGGCTAAAAAAACTATTTCATATGGAATCTAGTTCCTCACCTAGTGAATCCTCGCAGAAGCTACCAGTTCCAAATAAAGGACCTGAGCCAGAAATGAACACCAGGCAAGCTCATCGGCGCGAAATTGGTCACATGTCACCTGAATTTCGTTACCTCGAGCACTTAATTCGCCAAAGGTTGCAAGATCACTTTCAGACGGTAAATGCGCGACCATTGTCGCAACTCCCTCCATTGGATCAATGGCACTTGCACATGGCAGGCCATCTCCTACCAAGCCAGATGAATGAAGATGAAAGGATTCTACTATTAATAGCCATCTGTCCTCATGTACATGGTGATTTCTTTGACCGTGTCATTCAGGAAAACATTCCCAAAGCTGGCGATTTCCCTCAACTGGGAGGCACCCGTGGCAAGAGCTTTAGAGGTTTTTTGCCGACGGGTGAAACAGCCCTCTTTCTTCTGGCGGGGGATGATCAAGAGAAGCGAAAAGAAATTCAGAAGCTCTTTGATCCCGACAGTTTCTTTCCCAAAAACCGCATCCTTTGGCTGGAGGAAGTAGCTGAAGGCGAGCCAGCCATGAGTGGCCGCATCGTGATGTCGCAAGAATATGTCGATCTTCTGACGCGGGGGAAGGTGAGCCGTCCTGCCTTTAGCTTGCGCTTTCCCGCTCAACGGGTAGAGACTGCCTTCGAATGGCATGATCTCGTGCTCAACGATGAGACCATGAGCCAAATCCAGGAATTACGCGTATGGCTCAAGCACGGCAATACCTTGCTGGATCATTGGGACATGCGCAAAAAGCTCAAACCGGGCTACCGGGTTCTGTTTCATGGACCGCCAGGCACCGGTAAGACGCTCACAGCCAGCTTGCTCGGCAAATACACAGGGCGAGATGTCTACAAAATCGACCTGTCGATGGTCGTCTCCAAGTTTATCGGTGAAACGGAGAAGAACCTGGCCAATCTCTTTGCCAAAGCAGAAAACAAGGACTGGTTGCTTTTCTTTGATGAGGCGGACGCCCTGTTTGGAAAGCGGACCAATGTGCGCGATGCGCACGACAAGTACGCCAATCAGGAAGTGTCCTACCTCTTGCAGCGCATAGAAGATTATAATGGCTTAGTGATACTAGCTTCCAATTTTAAATCCAACATCGACGACGCCTTTGTGCGCAGATTTCAATCCATCATCCACTTCCCCATGCCCACGGCAGCCGAACGCGAAAAAATCTGGCGGCGGGCCTTCCCCGATCAGGTCCGTACCGAGGGTGCTGATTTTTCCTCGATTGCCAACAAATATGAACTGACGGGCGCAGAAATTATGAATGTGGTTCAGTTTTGCTGCCTGCGTGCACTCGACGCAGGGATCAACACGGTGCATTCGCAGGACATTATGCATGGCATCCGCAAAGAGTACCGAAAAGAAGGCAAGATACTTCGCTAACGAAAACCCCAAACTGTCTCACAGTGCCGGTAATCCCGGACGCTGGATCTCCCCGAGAAGTGCCTTCGGCCCTCCCGCAAAATATCAATGAGCCGATTGAATATCTCTTAGCGTTGTGGCTCCTTATTCGTATGTCGAAAGAGGTCGGTTGCTACCCTCGATCCATACCGATGATCCAAAACAGTATACCGTTCCTTCCAAATTTAATACCGATGGTCAGATGTTACCCAGACATTCGTAATACAATTGTTAAATTGATAGCTCAGGTGGTCAGGCTAGACCGCAGGGACTAGACCAAGGTCATGACCTCAACCGACTCGGTATCGGTCATTGACAGCAAAGGACCACTTCTGCGTACCAGGACCACTCAAGATGAGAATCTGTAGGAATCAAATTACGGACACCATTCGGGATTTGTTCGGTGCGAATCCGCTCCGGATCCCAGAGGCAAGACTACTTCCCCTATCTGTGTTGCTGATTCAGAACGGACGGTCCCAATTCATGGGCCAATTTCGTCATTTGGTGCAAGGCCGCTTCGAGGTCGATATTCCTTTACACGAGACGGCTCTACCGGCTGTGACAAATGTGAGATCGGCGTCGATAGATCTCGGCCTGGGCATTGAGATCTTGGGTAATTTTCTAAAGGGCTTCGGCCTCAATCCTGCATCGGCCTCCAATATTCTGCGGTCCACCAACAGCGTGGGATTTTCCTTTTCCTCGGTCACTAGAAGGTATCTGGAGCCGCTACACTTTGGGAGGATTCTTTCGCAACAGCAGATAGTGGCCAATTCCACCAACATGTTTCTGGATCCGGGGAGGAGGCACCGGCGTAGAAAGCTGGCGTTGGTCACGGATGTCATACGCAGCAGTGATTTCACCCTACACGTGCAGAACGCAAAGGGAGTGGATATGGCGTTGGATGCAGACACGGTGTTGGACCAATTGGGCCCGACAGATGTCAAACTTGACGTCCAGACTGTGGATGCTCATGCGATACGATTCCAGCATCCCGAGCCCCTGACCTTCGCATTTTCCTGCGTAGAACTGGAAATCGGTGACGACGGAGCCATCCGAGCAGGTCAATGGATACATAGAACTAGAGGAAGTGGGATGCCGTCATCGATGACGCCTGTGACACATCTCCACATCGATGACGCTTCCGGACAGGAGGGAACACTGATGCTCGACATCTCGCCATTCGAATAGCCATGAGTACAAACAGACTATATACGCTTCTTGTCGGCATAGATCAATACGTCAAATCTCCCCTCGCCGGCTGCGTGGCTGACAAACGAAAAATTGAGCAGCACCTGAGGGAGGCAGGTGGTGCCGAACCATATGAATTGATTCCAGCTGCCCTGGAAAATACGGGTGCCACCAAGGAAGGCATCGTGGCTGCAATCACTGCCATTGTGGAGAAGCTCAAGAATGGGGACACCTTCCTGTTCTATTTTAGTGGTCATGGGGCTCGAGAGATCTCCCAAGGTAGATTTCGCGAGGATCACAATGGGCGTATTAGAGGGTATCGTTCCTTATACTCGTCCCAACGAAGATCCTATTCTTCTGGCGGATAAAGAGATCCGGTACTTGCTGTATCACTGCGACGCCAAGGCCCATGTCGTGCTGATCTTTGACTGTTGTCATTCGGGAGATATTAGCCGTGATCTCATGCAAGAGAGGCGGCAGAGGAGGATGGCTCGACTCTTTGCCCAACGATCCTATGAACAATTTGTTTTTCATAGGGATGCAGCGGAATCCTCATTTAAGGCAAACTCATTTGACGAGGTATTTCCCGATACCAACTTTATTACCCTATCCGCGTGCCAAGAAGACGAGTCGGCTTGGGAAGACGGCGAGGGAGGAGTATTCACTAGATCACTCCTGCAAACCCTGTCTGCTCGAGATCAAAAAGTCAGCTACGCTCAGCTAATTCGCCTAACGGAAATCGGGATTCGCCATCGCAGCTAACAAAGCAAACCCCTACTCTGAGCACACATGGAGACGGCACCATGGGTCCCATGGCCAGTTGGCTGGGACTGCATGGTAATTTCTTGCCCGCCTCTCATGGCTATATCACCCACAACGCTGAGCTGGGATGGATGTATTCCCAGGGATCGCTGATGGGCGTGAGCATAGGCGACAAACTGAGCCTAAATCTTCCGGCGGGACAATCCTGTTCCGGGGCAGTCGCTGAGACATTTGTCGACAGCGCAACCCTGGTCTTAAAGACTCCAAATAGCGTGGCATTGGATCCAAGCAAGCAGTATGAGGTGAACGGCTGGTTTCACAAGCGCAGACCCACTTTTGCCGTCAACAATCTCGACGGTGATCCGGACACCGGTGCCATGCTAAGGAATATCCTGCAGCACGAGCAGGCTCAAATGTCGGAGCAGATTACCGATTGCGACTTCACATTGGTGATCTTCAATGAATTGGCCTATTTCACCTTTCCGGAGCAACCCTTCCAGCCGTTGCATCGACAATTTGATTTGCTCGATGAATCTCACGACGATGGCACAGACACACTCTCGGGAAACATGAGAGCGGCCATCCAGTCTATTGAGAAATGGTTTCACTTCCGGTCTCTGGAAAATGACGAATATTTCTCCCGAGTACCGGTCAAAGTGGAGATCCAGCTGGATGACGGCGCTTGGCAGGATATCACCTTGAATAGCATTGAACTGAGGCCGGAAGGGGATAGAAGGAACGGCGCCCTACATAAGGACTACAGAATGCGCCTCAGCAACGTGACGGATGAGAAACTCTTGGTCACCGCGCTCCTACTCTTCGATGCCAGACTTGAGATCTCGGACGATCTTTTGGATCATCAATCGAAGATGGTCGAGGCAGGCAGGTCGATCGAAGTGGCCTACCGGATCATGCTCGATCACTTTCAAGAAGTATACAATTGGCCACGCGAAAGCGTGGTGATGAAACTTATAGTCACCCGAGAAACAGATCTCACTGCGGTGCTGCCGGACTTCACGCATGGTGGACTACCTGAGCCCCTGACCGGCTTTCGTTGGAAAGGAGGTATGAAGCCGCCCCAAATGGCTGAAGGAGAACCCTGGGGCATATACACCAGCACGATCTCCCTCCTAAATACCACAGTCAACCGCATAAGCGGTCATCTCCAAAACAACTTCGACTGGTATTGTAACCACGAGTTGATCGGACCGTTCATGATCAACCTGTACTCTAGTCTCCGACCGGGTAGTCTAAATCACGATCGCATTTTCAGACCCACGGATAGAGCTCAACAGGAGCGATCCCTGAAAGTGTTCATCGGCAATACGATTGATTACAGTCGTCGTATCAGGGCCTTTCGACGTCTCAAAAGGAAATTTTCCAATAAATCAATCATCGTGGCTGAAGGAGATTCTTGGTTTTTGTATCCTATTTTGGTGAAGGACACGATCGACTATCTCAGGCAGCAATGGCCGGTCTATAGCCTGGCCTGGGCAGGAGACACGTTGGAGAATTACAAAAAGTCTGGTCAGTTGCTCAAGAAGGTGGACCAACTACATCCCAAATACGTACTCATCAGTGGAGGTGGCAACGACATCATTGGTCCGGAGATCCAAAAGATTCTAGGACCTGTGGATGAGAAATTACCCAGCCCGGAACGCTACCTAAATGGAAACTATAGTGAGCAAATGGAGAAGATCGTTGACCTCTATACGTACTTTTTCGATGAGCTGACGAAGAGAAACGCCGTAGAGAAGATTTTGGTGCATGGGTACGACTATGTGCGAAGTGATCACGCGACCATGGTGAATAAGGGCGGCTGGGTAAATAAATACATGATCAAGGCGGGTATCCACGATGTTGACGAGCGGAAAAAACTAATCGACTATCTCATTGATGGATTTAATGAGGAGTTAAAAACGCTCAGTGATCAGTATCCCAAGGTTATCTTTTTGGACATCCGGGGCACCGTGGCTCGAGATGAGTGGTACGACGAAATACATCCAAATGACCGGGGTTACAAGAAAGTCGCCGATCGTTTTTTAGCCCAGCTAGCATGAACGCGCATCGCCGATGTACCAGCTCGCAAAGAAATCGCCCGAGAAAACGTAGAATAAATAGAGAAGATGGAATTCGTATTTGCCGTATTTGAAGATCACGAACCTAGTTTACCCTACCTGAAAAAGGAAAAGGAAAGAATGGAGGCAGCCCTGGATCTGATCAAAGCCAACTCCACCGACAAAATTCAAGACAAGGTGGAAGACAACCTGGGGCTACCAAAGATCATGGAGCAATTGACCCTGTTCTCCAATAAGATCACCTACTTCCATCTGAGCTCACATCATGGGCATGACTACTTTCCAACTTCGGCCGGCAAAGCCACCGATGAGTCCTTAATTGGCATCCTGAATAACTGCCAGAAACTAAAACTGGTTTTCCTCAACGGATGCAGCACGGACGCGGTCATTGACCAGCTCGTCAATGTGCCCATCGTCATAGGCACCAAGGTCCCGGTAAACGACTACTTCGCCCAGGAGGTGGCAGGTAGATTCTATGAGCTCCTCCTCGGTGACATCAAGAATCTGTCTGAACCAGAGATCATCAAAGAGTCATTTGAAAGGGCCTTAGCCATGGCTCGAAATTTTAACGAACTGCCTGAGGAGGATCGTGGAGGACAGAAAATCGAGAATATCGGTGACCGCATCGAGAAGTATACATACGAGGATCGGGGCGGTGGGCAGGTGAAGGACTATGATATCCGGGTGAGGTACAATTTGGATGCGAGTCAGTATCCCGTAAATACCAGCCTGAGAGGAGTTATCGACAGATGGTGCGAAGAGAATGATCGGTCGAGGGATGATTTTCCAGGTGCCTATCCCGTCGTGTTCATAGACCAACTGAGGAAGCTTGATCCGGACGATGGTACACTAAACGAACTAAATCTAGACAGGTACAAAGTCATAAGGGATCTGTTTCTCACATTACAACTCTTCTTGAAGCATTGCGCGTATGGCCTGGTCCTCGAGCTTCCTGACGAAGGCCCCACTCCACCGATAAAACTTCGAAAGGAGATGGGCAGTAATCTAAAAAAGTCTTGGGACTTGCCCTTCAATTGCCATGGCAACCAGCAATTCCTCCACAGAGTATTTACATTTCTAAGGTCCATAGGGCACACTGGCAGTATTCTTCAGGATATCATCTCATTACTGAGCAAAAGCAGTCAATTATTAGAGAGTTATGCGGAAACCTTCTCTAAAACTATGGATGACAATGTACGGGCGATCAGCCAACTCTTGGAGTCCGAGAGCTTCCTACACTTCTTCATATCTGAATTTTCCTTCTTAACGGGCTACTCGTTTATCTCGGTTTCGCGCACGGAATACTATCAAACAAGATTCGTAAAGCAGCAACCGTCCTACGAGTCAAGAACTCGCTACTTCACCCCAGACAGCAAGCCAGATCGATCCCTATATAAAATTGAAAAGTCATCCACAAGAAGAGAAAAACCCGATGTCTATGCTGTGTATCTCAGTCATTCAAGCGGAAGAAAAGATCTCAATCTCACCCCGTTTTACTACGATTTTAACTCTGCAGATTTGGCAAATCAGGAGATTCGATTCATGTATCTCAAGAAGTTCAATCCCGAATCGAGAATCGTCATGTACAGGAGTATACTTTCCTCAGAAGAAGAAGACATCGACATGAATGGCATGAAAAGGGAGCATTACGAAACCATGTCAGACAGAAAGAACCGCGACAGGATATTTCTGTATTTCGATGCCATGCTAGATCATTTCCTACTATGAGAACTATCAGTTTATTTCGAAGTCCTTTCAAATTCCTTGATGCCTTTACAGCCGCTGATCATCCGTACTTTTTTGGTAGAGAGAGGGAACTGCAAAGTCTGATCAAAATCTTTAGCCGCAGTCCACTAGGTATCCTTTACGGTCCTTCAGGATCTGGAAAGTCGAGTCTCATCAATTGTGGTCTACGCAACAGTCAATTGCTACAGTCTGAATCCATAATTTCTATCAGAAAGGGAGAACACTACATCAAGTCCATCCAAAAGTATGCATTTAATGATGACTTGCGATTTGATAGAATTATGGATGAATTCTATCACTCTGACAAGAAAATCCAGCAGCTATATCATGAATATCGTAGGGAAGGTCAGGAGATAAATAGAGCGTCCAACGACGTAGAAGGCGGCTTAATGCAAGAGGAGAAGTACAATCAGATAGCAAGCAACAAGCAAAGACGACGAGAAGAAATTAAGCAAGAGCTAACACTACTTGAGGAGACCAAGAAGAGTGTTCTTAATGATCTATCGACTACGATGATCACTCTCCGAAGGCGTTTTAATAATGCTCCCTATCTGATCTTCGATCAGTTTGAGGAACTGTAGTCTGCCACTGAAAAGTGCACCCCCGGTGCCATCGAAAAGTGCACCCCCTGTCATGGGAGCAGATCGGCTTGGCCGATCTTCAAACCATGATAGATATGATAGAAAAACAGCAGATCATCCTTGGGTACTTCAGGCAGGGGAAATCCAAGAAGCAGCTTGCTCGGGAGCTGGGCATATCGCCACATACGGTTAGGCGATACATCCGAAAGTACCGAGAGGAGATAGGTGTCGAAGCGACCGCCACGGATCACGTATTGCCCTCAGCGGGGGTGGTTGAGCCACCGCGATATGATAGTTCGAATCGTGTCAAGCGCAAGTTGACAGAGCAGGTGCGCAGAGTGCATCGATGGTTACTTGGAAGCCAATGAGCTCAAGCGAGCTCAAGGCAAAGCCAAGCAGCAGATGCTGGGCACCGATATCCATCAAGCCTTGATCAAGCAAGGCTATGATATAAGCCACCGTACAGTATGTCGGTATATCAGGCAGGTCAAACAGCGTCGCAGGGAGATATATATCCGTCAGCATTATCGGCCCGGGCAGACCACGCAGTTTGACTGGGCAGAGGTCAAGCTGACCATAGGAGAGGCCAATAAACGAATGATGCTGGCCGTGTTTACCTCCAGCTATTCCAACCACCGGTGGGCGCAACTTTTTTACCGCCAAGACATGAGCAGTTTTCTGCAAGCTCATGTCAACTATTTCACCAGCGTAGGAGCGGTGGCAAGTGAAGTGGTCTATGATAATATGCGCGTAGCCGTCAGAAAGTTTACGCTCAAGAATGCGGACAAAGAGCCTACCGAAGATTTATTAAAACTATCGACCTTTTATCAGTTTGACTATCGATTTTGCAATGCCGGGCGAGGCAATGAAAAGGGACATGTGGAGCGAAGTGTGGAGTACCTCAGGCGCAGGGCATTTGCACCCCGAGACACCTTTGACACCTTGGAGCAAGCCAACGCATATTTAATAGACACCTGTCACCAGCTCAATAGTGTTCCGGTCAAAGGAAAAACACAAAGTATCGCGGATGAGTTTGATCAAGAAATGAAGCATATGAAGGCGGTGCCAGGTGTATATGAAACCGCACAATGGCAGAGCCTACGGTTAGACAAATACGGTTGCATCAGAGTGGACACGAACTACTATTCTGTGCCAGAACAATCCACGGGTGCTTTTGTAAATGTAAAAATCTATCCTGATCGGATTGACCTATATACTGATGATAACCAACTACTTGACTCACATGAACGAAGGCACAGCAGACATAGATACTACCTAAAGCTTGACCATTATCTCACTACACTGCTGACCAAGCCAGGTGCCCTGGCAGGCTCGCTCAGCCTACATCAGGCAGATCATGATATCAAACTCCTCTTTAGGCTTCACTTCAAAGATCAAGCTAAACAATTTGTCCTCATCCTGCTGGATTTGAAAAAGGAAAAGTACTCGATCGATCAATTAAAAAACGCCGTGGACCAGTGTATCACGCTATGCCCTCACCAACCTGTGTGTATTGATAAAGTCAAATTCTACATCCGGCAGGCCACTTGTCCATCACCTACCCAAAGCGCTCCCGCCACAGATCAAATGTCACAAGACATCGCCCAGTATAGTCGCCTGCAGTTACAGGATATTCAATCTATTTTATCACCAAATTAAATGTCAATATCATGGAACAAAATCTACATCAACAAGTCGATTTTTATTCTCGACAACTCCGCTTACCGGCGTTTCGGAAATCCTACGTCGAGCTGGCCAAGCAAGCAGCCAAAGACAGTCTCAATTACGAAAATTATCTGCTGGATTTGATGCTATTAGAATATGATCAACGCAGCCAAAGACGCAAAAAACAACGCATTCGAAGAGCCGGATTTACCCACCAAAAGTTCTTGCTTGATTTGCTTAAGGAAGACTTGCCCCAAGATGCCGTTCAAAAACTCCCCATGCTCGAAAGACTCGACTTTATCCGCGATGGTCAAAATCTCATCCTCGCTGGAAACCCCGGCACCGGCAAAACTCACCTCGCTATTGGCCTTGGCATTAAAGCCTGTATGGAAGACTTCAACGTACTGTTTACCACCGTGCCCAGGCTCATTACTCAGATCCAAGAGTCCAGATCAGCCAAAATGCTCAGACAATTTGAAAGTCGTTTCGAAAAATACGACCTAGTCATCTGTGACGAATTCGGGTACGTCTCCTTCGATAAACAAGCTGCAGAACTCCTATTCACTCACCTGTCTCTGAGAGCCGGTCGAAAGGCCACCGTCATCACCACCAATCTCGGATTCGATCGATGGACCGAAATCTTCGGTGATCAGGTCCTCACCGCAGCCATGGTCGATAGACTGACTCACCGCGCCATCATCGTCAATATGAACGGCGAATCCTTCCGGGTCAAAGAATCCAAAAAACTGCAATCCAACTAATTTGTTCACCTTTGCATTAGCCATGACAGGGGGTGCACTTTTCACGGCACCGGGGGTGCACTTTTCAGTGGCAGACTACAGGAACTGTTCATCTTCGGCTCGATGGAGGAGAAAGAAAAGATTCGTCTATTTTTTACTCTAATGCTTGAGCAAAGTTTTCCTATCCGAATCCTGATCTGCCTCAGAGAGGAGTTTCTCGGCAAGCTGAGCTATCTGGAGCAGTACATTCCCCACCTATATCGCTATAAGGTCTCGCTGGATCACCCAGACGAAGAAGTGATTAGGGATATCATCACCAGATCCTTTGAAGTTTTTAATATAAACCAGTAGGAGACCAGACAAGATGGTGGACTGGAAGCTCTGAGCGAACGCGAGAAGAATGAGCGAATCGACAAGATCCTGGACAAGCTGAGTACCTCTGAGGACATGGCTTCGTCACTGCTAATCAACCAACAACAGTTCTTTCTTCCGTTCGTGCAAATCTACTTGGACAGATTTTATGTCGCCGATTACCAAAGGACTTACGGCAATAGTTCGATGCAAATTGACTCTACCCAAGTCGGTACAATGGGCTATCCTCCTATCGAATTTGAAATTCCAGAAATTAAGGATTTTGGATATATCGACGAAGTATTGAGGAATTACCTCTTAGGCGTTATTGAGGAGATTCTCGGTATGGATAGATCAATCATGTAT
This sequence comes from Saprospiraceae bacterium, assembly GCA_965223165.1. Lineage (GTDB taxonomy): Bacteria > Bacteroidota > Bacteroidia > Chitinophagales > Saprospiraceae > JABDMH01. The sequence continues at coordinate 387,888 of CBDCVQ010000009.1, forward strand.
TTTCTCAAAAGGACGAGGTCGTGAAGTTTCTTAAGAATTTTGCTTCACACGGCACATCAAAGCGAAGGATCAGGGTGAATGTGGTGGACCAGATCATCGTGCTAGAAGATGGAGTAAATCAGAAAATCCAAGAAGAACTGTGGCACAAATATGAGCCAAGGAGATATAATCCCAGCATCAATGTTCTTATAAGACGAATGACCGAATTCAGAATTCTCAAGAAAGATGACCAGTACCTCGAACTCTCTCACGACATACTGGCCAAGATCGTGGATGATCTTCCACAGGAAGACAATCTGATCGATGTACTTAGATGGACCTTTGATTCTCAATTCCACCTCTACAAGAAAGAGGGATCGACGGCCGGTTCCAGCCGATATCTTTCGCAGGACCTGATTCACAAAATGAAAGCTGACATATCCACAATCAACCTGGCAGGTGCACGGGATCATGAAGAAAAGAAGCTATTCTGGAATAAAAGCGTCGCACATCACGAAAAACAAAGAAGATTGCGAAATCGAGCCGTACTTGGAACCTTATTGCTACTGACAGCAATCACGACAATCGCCATCTTCGCAATGCGCTCTGCTCAGTCTAGTACTAAGTTTGCCAAAGAAAAGACGAGGGATGCAGAGAGAAGTCAGCACCGAGAGCAAAAGACCAGTGATGTTTTCGAGGGTGTCGGCGAAGCATATCGGATGGGAAGAAACAATCTGACTAGGGCCTTTGGGACTCTGGTAACAAAGAAAGACTCGGTAAGCATCTGGCAAGCGAGGGACGAAAGTTGGAAAGAGGAGTTTCCGTTGTTGTATAACTACGAAAACGACCTGATCAAGAATTACATTTTCCAACCTTTCTATGCACAGGAGATCAACATGGGTACCAGGCATATCCTCTCAACCAAAAGCCGTAGAACTCTTTCTTTGGGAGACCAACAGGGAGGTGATTACTTGATCTTTGCTCTCGCACGGGACCAAATGTTAATGCACCCATTGTGGCTGTCCAAGCAAGAATCACATCAGGCCAAAGAAATCTCAAGAATTGCCGAGGGAGTTAGCAGCTATGAGCCATACTATAAGGAGGACAGTACCTTGTCACTTCTCTATTCGACCCGGGATGGTCTGTTCAGGTACGAGAATGACACTTCAGGTGGTACACGCTCTCAAATCTCATGCACTGATTGTCAAAGCTTGAGGGAGATAGAACACCTGTATGGTAACCTATTCGTGGCAGTTAGTTCTGAAGAGACCCTTCGTCTCATTAATATTTCTGAGAAAGCGAACATCGAAATCCCGATTCCAAGCAACATAAGACAGGTTCTGGCTGTCAAACGACTTACTGCGAGTGAGATTTGTTACGTCGCTACGCGACGAGGTCAATCTGGCTACTACCTGTTTCGACAAGATATACATTCCACGTCATCTAGACCAGCACTTCTTATGCGCGACATAGCTGCCCTGAAGGCCTTCTATTCCGAGGGTCCCTATATCGCCATTGGTGACGCCAAGGCTATCTATATACTACATATTGACAACTGGACTTGGCCTACCAAACCTCAACTCATTACTCATCATCGCTCCGACATCACTTCGATAGATATACGGCCGCACTCCAACGGATCCATGGAAATCCTGGTAGGAAGCATGGACAAGAAGTCCAGCATCTACCATCTTCGCTCCATCAAAGGCGGCTATCACGATTTGCTTCGCAGTGAATTGATCGGACATACAGATGCGATCCACAATGTGTCCTTCCTAGAGGATGCTGAAGATCACATTCTTACGGCAGGTCAAGACGGAATCATCAAGGTCTGGAACATCGCAGAAATTAGTGAAGCTCAGATCTATTTGGAAGGAGCCTCCTCCGTGATGAAAATGCAATTTGATTCTCTGAGCAATCGACTGTTCGCGGGATTTGTGTTTCGGCGCAATCCTCAGGGGTACCTTTATAGCTTTGCACCATCTCTAAAGCCAGCGTCCAGGCAAAGACATCATCAATACAGAATTAGATCAGATAACCCAGGACATCTCACCAGCTTCGACTTCTATATGGACTCGCTTGTGATCGGATCCCCAAACCATCTGATATCCACCCAACGAGGAAAAATCAGACTGACCCCTAATACGACAGTTAACGATCTAGTCATGCAGGGAGACACAGTCTTTGCTGCTACAAGAAGGGGACTAGTCTATTTTCCCAGTCTCGATGACAGACAACGGGTGCGCAAAATGGAGGACGTAAACTTCAATAGTGTAGCTGTGGATCCCGAGGGTGATTGGGTGCTTGGCACATCCGATGACAACAAGGTGTATCTTTGGAGCCTAGGGCTCGATTCTATCCAGGCTTATGAGGAGCATCGCGACAAGGTGCGCGACGCCTGCTTCACACCGGATGGGGCTCATTTCGTGTCGGGCTCTTGGGACAATACGACGATGCTATGGAAGTTCGATGGTTTTAGCAGCACCAGCATCGACATATTTAAAGGTCATACGAGTGACATTGAGGACATTGCCATTAGCAGTAATGGAGACGTAGCCTCTGCAAGTAGCGACAATACCGTGCTACTTTGCGAAATAAGAAACAGCTCATTGGTGCAGCAACCAAGTCTGATTCGACACGACCACAGCATTCGATCGGTCGCGTTTGGCAGAGACTCCATTATCTACTCGGGCGACAGCCATGGCGTCATCAAAAGGTGGAACTATGAAATGTTTAGGGGCATCATCGACGAGCGCAGAGCGAAATAGAACCAAGGATAAAGCTTGTCCCCGTCGGCCAACAGATGGACTCAAATCAAGAAGCTAGGCTCCACATTTAGCCGATGCAACCTGTACTTTAAGCGGCCATTGCGTTACCCGTTGTTGACAGAATCGTCCCCACAAATCTTGATGCAATACTAAGGGCAATCGTCCTCATTGGCCCCTAATTGCATCACCTTTCAGTTTTGACACTTCTCTCATATCAAGAAAAAGGATCAGGCATAAGAGAGTGGCGATGGTGACGTCCTACCAATAGGCTCAAATGATCGGCCAGTCATACCGATGGTTCCACCAACGCTACCGAAGATCAGATCGTACATAAAGGAGTCTCCACTTAATTCTACTTTTCAGTAAATCTGCTTGCCAGCCAGGCTTCGCAATTATCCTGAATGAGTCTGGCTTGCATCATGAAAGAAAAGAACATTCATGAAAATCTACCATTTTAAAAATTCTCAAGCGGTCAGTATTGGCAACGTAGGTCCTAACCGGATATCCTCTTCTCTCCAGGTCAGCGGCACGGGAGGAACCATACAGGATGTAAACGTCAAACTAGATCTGGAACACACCTTTACCTCAGATCTGGTCATCACGTTGTCGGGACCGGATGGTAGCTCAGTCGAGCTAGTGCATCGTACGGGTGGCAGTGGAGATAATTTCTCGGAGACGACCTTTGATGATGATGCTTCGACGGCGATCTCATTGGCGAGCCCCCCGTTTGCCGGCACTTTTAGTCCGCACCAAGCGCTAAGCGCGTTTGACGGAAAGCCGGCCAATGGCACGTGGACTTTGGAGGTCAATGACTTATTCTCGGGCGATGGCGGATCGCTTAAGGAGTGGGAGCTGGAGATCGTGACAGACGAGCCATCTGTCAACACCGGTCCTTTTATATTTCGCAACCTGACACCCCAGAACATTTCGGCCGGTGGTCCTAGTGTCATCGAGTCACAGATAATGGTCCATGGGCTAGACAATCAGACGGTGGACACCGTACTTGCTACTATCGATGTGCAGCACACCTTCACCAATGACCTGAAGATCAGCCTAAAAGATCCGGGTGGAGATGAGGTATTCCTGGTGGAGGGTGAAGGTGGTGGCGGTGACAACTATCACAATACGACCTTTAACGATGCAGCTCCAATGACAATCGCCGGAGCCGCTGCGCCATTCACCGGAGCATTCCAACCTGAAGGCACCTTGGCTGATTTCCAGGGTAACAGCCCGAATGGTCAGTGGACCTTGCGCATTGAAGATCAAGCTTTTATGGATGGCGGATCCCTGCAATCATGGTCATTGGAAATCACTACTCATCAACAACCTGTGCCTAGCCGACCCTTTGAGATAAAGGTCCGATTTCTTGGCGGCCTGACTCCCAGTCAGCAAGCCATTTTTCAGCAGGCGGCGGATCGATGGTCAGAAATCATCACCGGCAATCTTCCTTCAGTTCAAACGAGTATTGGCGTCGTAGACGACGTAGTTATTGACGCTCGTGGAATGGCCATTGATGGTCCATTTGGTGTTCTTGGACGGGCGGGACCCACCGTACTGAGACCGGGAAGTCACTTACCCGCCAGGGGGATTATGGAGTTTGACAGTGCCGACCTACAAAGATTGGAAAACGCAGGTGAATTGATCGATGTGATCATCCACGAAATGGGTCACGTGTTAGGAATTGGCACGCTCTGGTCCCGACTAGGTCTCCTCAATGGATCAGGCACAAACAATCCCGAGTTTAACGGGACCAATGCCATGACGGAGTATGCTGCGTTGAAGGGCTTAGCTAATCCCACTCCCGTCCCAGTGGCTAATACAGGTGGACCGGGCACGGCGGAAGGGCATTGGCGTGAGTCTGTATTCGACACCGAACTCATGACGGGCTTCGACGATCCCGGTAGAAACGCACTGAGCCGCATGACCGTGGCCTCGCTCCAAGATCTCGGATACCAGGTGGACATCACCAAGGCAGATCCCTTCATCCTACCCTTCAATCTGCTGAGTACCGAAGCTGTAGAGGCCAAACACAGTCATCAATGCAATATTGAAGTGCCTGATTTTGAAGTTTTGCCTGAGGACAGCATCATCACATAGAAAATTTCCTCACATCTCTAAAGTTTTTCGATCATGAAAAAATCCCCCTATTGTTTTCAATATGCAGCAAAATTCATCTGCATGAGTGATTTTCACGGTTCACCTAACACCCCTTCTGGCCTGCTGGACGGGCTGTACAGAACCTCTGTCAACATTCACAATCCACACGAGCATGCTTTTGAGTATCGAATGAAGGTGGCGAGGCCTGAAGGTATATCGGATTGGGTCGGCGACGAGCTTCGGCCAGATGGCGTGAGACGCATCACTTGCGAGGATCTAGAGAGATTTGAGACGGACCCACATTATTTCGAAGGTTACCTGGTGATCGAAAGTCCCTGTAGTCTGGACGTGACCGGCGTGTACACGGTAGGTAACAAGGAGCATGTCATGAGCATCGATGTAGAGGATGTCCGAGAGCGTATTCTCTGTGCCTGAGGTCTCCATCATGCTGTAAGTTCTTACCAAGATTGATACTCAGCATAGGGATGCAATGGATGTGGTCCATCCTGAGAATGAGATGGGTAATCTCGGGTTGACCACGACACCTACAGATTGGATTGGGTTACTTCTCCCCATATGAGCCATTAATTAAAAGAAGCCCAGCGTCCGGTAGGTAGTCTTGCCAGATGCTTGATAGCTATCCAGAATGGTTGGGCAGATTGCAGAAATGTTACCACATGCCTCTATTTGATTGGAATAGAAACATAGTTAGCATCCCCGATGCCTGGCGCAGCACCCATGGAGCTAACGTCAAGATTGCGGTATTGGACTCGGGTGTAGACCTACTGCATCCCGGCCTGCAGCACTTGGATCGCTCCGGAAGAAAATTTGATGTAGCCCAACCGGGATTCGATCCCGATTCGGATGTCAATGGGACGGATGACGTCACCGATGGCATGCCATCACGTCGAGCACACGGCACCCAGTGTATCAGTATCCTGGCCGCACAACCGGTGAACGGAGACGGGGTACTGGGCATCTGCTCTCATGCTGATATCTATTGCCTCAAAGTGATCGATGCGGCCAAGGACAGCCTGGTGGATTACTTTGTGAAGGGAATGCAGGTGGCGATAAGAGAGGGGGTTGACATCGTTTCCGTCAGCTACTTTCCGCTCTTTCGCGATCCGGTAGATCGCCAAGCGATCGAAGCAGTAATGCGGATTGCACGGCAAAATCGCATCCTGATCATCGGTACACTGCTAAACACGAAGATATTAGGTAGGCTAAATGAGTTGAGATTCCCCTCAGACCAATCCCAAACGATCGTCACAGGAGTGATCAAGGAAGATCTGCTGAGGTCCATTGTTGATCATACTGCGCTGAGTACTCAAATTGCATACCTCTGGCCGCAGGCGGAGGCAAAATATTGCACCTTATTCAGAAGTGAGAAGTATCTGAACGGCCCACTCACGAGCAGCTATGCCACCGCTGGCATGACCGGACTGCTGGCCCTTCTTATTTCGCATTTGAAGCGGACAGAGGCCAATTATCAGCGTCGTACGAAGGACGAAATCATGGACCTCATCAACCCGCATGTCCCTGCTTTTGACCGCTCAGCGATGCTGTCTAACCCCAGTCTGCAACCCTATAAAGTATCACCGTGAACGATCGCTTTTGGTGGCGGAATTATCTTATCAGGGGCAAGGTTGTTGCGAGTGTCCTGATGTACTGTCTTTGTGCAGGGCCCTTGACCGCCCAGTCAGTTTTCTACGACGCGTTGACTTTGCGAAAGCATCTGAAAGAACACAGTCGTGAGCACACGATCGCCCAGTTTGATTTAGAGGACAGCACGGCCTCCGCTACGGTATCTCGGATTCTAGCCGATCACACTCCGGCACCAGGTGAAATTGAAACTGACCTGGATTTGTTTGATGCCTACCATGGCAATCCTTTTATCGGAGACGCAAATGGCACTGTCAAGATATTGTTGGCCAACCAGTATCAAGCTCCGTCTGACCCAGATTTGGCAGATTTAGAAAGCCTCTCCTTGAGGTCATCAACCACCTCGGGTCTCTTCGTGACGAATCTCGCGGACGGCCTTGCAAAATTTCTGGTGAAACGCACCAAGGAAGAACTCACGATCACCTTCTTCAGCAAATTCAAGGACAAGATCGTGGCTAACAAACATCTCTCGTCGCTCTTTCCGCAGACCGCGGCGGTGCTCGGGGTCATAGACCAGGACATCTACCAGTTTAACGCTTATCTGGAGGCCCTGCGAGAGAACTTTGTCAAGGATGCCAAAACACTTCCCATCAACTTGCGCAGCTTGCTGGATAAGGAGGGGTTCTTGCAGCCTGCAAGCCAAATTCTGGCTACTGATATGTTAACGGTTGGACAGTTTTTATTGGATCGCAAGCCTGTCACGGCTCTAATCGAATATCTGGGAATAAATGCAGCCCTCCAGAATCAAAATCTGACGAACAGCCTAACACCAGACCTAAAGAGAAAGTATGAGGGAGCGGCTGCTGGGTTTCAAACAGTCAATCTCATATCGTACGCGTTGCAAAGTAGTCAAGCGGATGAGCTTTGGGTCCCGGTGCAAGAGCTAAGAGAGGAGTTTGGCGATATCAAAACTCTCTATCTCTTTCTGGGTCTTCTCTGGCAGGAGGCTGACGGTATTGACTTTGGTGCCGACATAAGCCTTAGAAGCGTGCTCGCGGAGGTGGCCCATGTCTCGTTGAAGTTGGAAATGATCAAGAACCAATTGGACCAATTTGCGACCTATGCTGGTGAGGTGCGTACAAGTCTCGATTCCCTAAAGGCAAGACAGACTGCCGGCACTATTGTGTATGACGACTACTATCAATTTTTCCACTCCACCTTTTCCCTGCTCGAGACAGGCATTCGCTTTGAGAAAGCCCTGGTTTCGCCCGATGAGCCAGCGTCCGTTCTAGGTCAACAAATCGTCGATCTGCTGCGGCAGTTTAACGGACTGACATTTAATGTGCGACAAAAGCATTACGCTGCCAGCATTAGCAACCTGATCTTGATACTGGACATGCTTCTGCCGGATGGAGGGTTTGATTTCAAGGCTGACCTCCTGAAATACGGCAACTTCATCGCAATTGTGTCAGAGGCCGAGACATCTGATGAAGTAGCTGCGGCGATCGAAGCAGTTGCCCTCCCGGTGGGTAGCTCCATCACCAAGAAGCGTTCCGACTTTTCGGCCAGTCTAAATGCATACACGGGGTTGGCTCTGGGCAGAGAAGAGTTGATGATCCGGGGCACGGAAACTTTCTTTGGCGTATCGGCACCCGTCGGATTTGCCTTCTCTCTGGGATTTGACCAGGGCGGCAGCCTTAGCTTATTCACTCCACTGATTGATGTGGGGGCTCTCGCAGCTATCCGATTTAATGATAGTCAGAGTGACGATCTCCCCGACCTGGACCTGCGAAATATCCTTGCTCCCGGTGCGTATCTGGCTTACGGTTGGGGCTCTGACATACCACTGACCATCGGGGTCGGGGGTCAGATGGGTCCAAACTTGCGAGGTCTTGACCTAAACAATGGGACTGCCGAAACATCAGATAGCGGTTGGCGATGGGGACTATATCTCTCCGTCGACATTCCAATCTTCAACTTATACGTCCGTTAGTCGGATGCTGTGGAAGACCTAAGAGCCAGATCCTACTGGGGCAAAGCCAAGGTCTGGATCATGAATTGGGGATTGAGAGTCCTGATGCGATCGACGCGCAAGGGTATCAGCAAACAACTAGCAAAGAAGATCACAGCTCTTATACTGCGAGAACTGGATCATCAAGATCTTTTGATCGATAAGGATAGGCCATAACAAGGACTCATTGCATCAACTCGATCGATCGCGCCCAGCAAGGTTCTCGTACTCCCGAGCAATCAGCAGTATCACCATCTTGTATCCTGGCCGGATCCATGATTCCACTTACCATGCACCGATATGAACAGGTGCTTAAAGCTCACTGATCTGGCAATAGCCGCCACTTCTTGTGGCCTCGGCAGCACAATTTCATTAATGGCCGTATTCACAGCGTGGCTACACTCCTATCCAGGGGTAGCTTTGGGGCCGATGTCTGAACATTGCGCGTGAGTAGAACTACTTCTATATACGCGGGGCTACTCATAGTCTCAATCACGTCCTGTATTGCACATGCAGCGTCCTAGGCCGGTCACTGTGGGTCGTCTGCTGCAACATTTTGGACACCACGCTCCGTTTTCGTATTTTTTCCTGGGACTACGAAACGCCAATATTTTGCACGATCTCTTGATCCGTATCAAATCGGGTGATGAATCCGCTTTGGAAGAAATCTACCGCACTCATCGAAAGCCCTTCATTGCTTGGATGCAATCAAAATTTCAATGCAGTGAGGAGGTGGCCATTGAGTTGATTCAAGCTTCGGTCGTTATCCTGTATGACAATATATACACTGGTACGCTTAGTGAACTGACCGGATCCCTTCGAACCTATCTCTTCGGCATTGGACGCAACAAATGGCGGGAGTACAATCGTTATCGAAAGCGAATGAATCCCCACGATGCCTTTGATCACTTTGCCCTGATCGACCCTGAAGATGATCATGCAAACGAGGATCGTACCAGCGAAGTCGAACTCCTGGCCAAAGCACTCCGAAAACTTGGCGACCCATGCAAAAGTATGCTTGAAGCCTTCTACTACCAAAAACTAAGTATGGAAGAGATCTGCCTGAAGCTTGGATACAAGAACACGGATACTGCCAAGAACATCAAGTATAAGTGCCTTCAGCGTCTACGACGCATATTCAGAAACACCAGACTAGCCGTGGGTCAATGAACAGCAATAAGATCAAGGACTTGCACGCAATCGAGGCTTACATCTCCAACAAGTTGTCGAAGCAGAGAAAAAAGGACATCGAGCAAAGGTTACTTTCTGACGCTTCCTTCATGAACTTATACAAAATGATGAAAAACTTGCCGAAAGCGGCACGAAAGAGTCATCTGAAGGAGAAGATTGACTTTCTACTCAGATTGGAAGAGTCCATTGTTGAGGAGGACTCACCCAAGATCAAAACCAGTTCTATGGGAATGTCCAAACAGCAGATACTCTGGGCGACAGCCGCAGCAATCTCCTTAATCCTCGTCGCCCTTTTCTGGCTAAGGGGACCTAAGGAGGGACAAATGTTGGTTGACCAGTATTTCGTAGCGATGCCTTCGGGTCAAGAAAGGTTGCGCTCAGTAATGGACCATCCAGTGGACAACTTGCAGTGGCAGAAAGCCACAGCACTCTATGATATCGGATCATATGCCGAGGCAGAAGAGCATCTGCATGAAATTGTTGAGGAATCGCCAAATGACACGGCCCTGGTGTTGCTGGGTATTTGCGAGGTGGCAACCGGTGACTATGAGATAGCTCTTGAGACGTTTGGTAGGCTGGGGAGCGCATCTTCCCTAAATGTGGTAGCTAAATTCTATAGAGCTCTTGCGCTGGTGGGGACGGAGAACTACCAGCTTGCTTTGCCTCTTATCGATGAAATCACGGCATTGGAGTTTGTGGATACAGCTGTAATGTCAGCGCTCAAATCGGACCTCTTGGTCAAACTAAGGGAGCCGGCTAGGTAGATGTAGTATCTCCCTCAAGGAGCAAGTCGATCGAAACCGTGATACTATCCAGGTGGCATCACCGCTATGATTATGAAGCACACACATATCGAAACTAGAATTGGAAAGAGGCAGCAAAGGAGCCATCGCCAGGATGTTGGCAGTATTGCAGTGACTTTGTGTAGTGACCACGTTTCCGCTTCAGAAGAAGCAAAGAAAACCTTCCTTCATCTCTTGCGGCACTTGGATCTTGGCCTGCGACCCGTTGGAGTTGAAGAACATCATAGCCATCAATCGACATCCAGTGATAATAAGGGAGAAGCTGATGGCGGGTTCGGACGATCAAATGCTTTTATCAGCACCGGGGTAACCCTTAAGGCGGCAGGTCGCAAAACCGAAATATTGAGGTCTCAGCCCATGGTAGAGTCAGCCTACTATATCCCTTCAGCCATTCCCGCTCACGCACCAGCAACTAGTACCGAAACTACTGGTCTGGTTGAAGGTCGCATGGCTTCCGATATCGGTCTAAGTGCTTGTAGATCACTCCGAGGTGGCGACGGCGTAGGCGTGAGAATAGCAGACTGCGAATACGGCTGGCTCCACTCAAGCGATCAATACCCAGGACTGTCGCCGGTCCTTGGCACAGAAGAAGCATCCGAGGCCGTGAAGTATCATGGTTCGGCAGTGCTTGCCTTACTGCTTGGACTACGGCCACTGCAGCACGGAGGCATTTGTGAAGCCAGCGATGTACTTCGAGTCTCTCTGCGTTCGGACTCTGCCTCCATGATCCGGCAAGCAAGCAAACGCTTGCGTAAAGGAGACATTCTGCTGATCGAGTCACAGAGGCCCGGACCGCTGTTCCAGTATCAGGGAGATGAACTACAAAGGGGATACATACCTATAGAATGGTGGCCACTAGACTTTGCCGCCATAAGAGACGCCACAGAAGAGGGCATCATAGTTGTTGCTGCAGCAGGCAACGGATGTCAAAACCTGGACGATATTCTCTACGACCACGGATCTGACTTTGGAAGGGATTGGAGTAATTCCTTTCGTAGAGGTGAAAGGGATTCCGGTGCAATCCTCGTAGGTGCCGGTGGTGCCCCCGGGAGTGTTCATGGACACCGGGTCCATATACCCTATTCAAACTATGGGTCCAGTTGTGACGTGCAGGGTTGGGGGGACTGTCTCTTTATTCGACAAGCAGATCAAGATGCAAACCCCCAGGACATAGGGTTCTACAATTACTTGACCCGGACCTTCGGTGGCACATCTTCTGCTGCTGCTATGGTGGCTGGAGCAATTGCCTGCCTGCAAGGTGTTTGCTTACAGCTCTTCCGTGAATCTCTATCACCACTGCAACTTAGAACTGCATTAAGAAAAACAGGTAAATGCCAACGCTACTTGAGGTCCTATAACGGACCTAGGAATATTGGATCCTTGATTGATCTGGAGCAACTAACAGAAGATCTGGGAATACAAGACAACTGATTAATAAATCCATTCACAAATAACATCTAAATCAGCTTCTCATGACTAAGACGCTCAAACAACCTACCTTCACAGGTAACATCAGCAAGACGGACCAAAGTCAAGCCGACATCGACTATGAACTAGTTAGATTCCACCTTAAGAGCCCAGGTAGTGAGCAATTAATTGGTACCTTCCATTGCTTTGTGGGTTCGAAACTGGCCGAACAGATTAACGACAACACCCTGTCGCATCCCGCTACCATCGAAGCTTGTGTTTTCACACCTCCCGTCTTGCCTGGCAAAGCACCCTTCATCCAAACACTGATGCTCGCTCGAAAACCGCCAAATCCTCAAGGTGCACCACTTGTGACAGTTGGCCCACATGGCTGGTCTAAGACGCAGAACTTCTTTAAGCGCACCTACAAAGAAAACGGAAACTCCAATGTAAAATTGGCTCACTACAAAGAGGGTTATTTATGCTACACTCCCTTCATCCTTAACACGGGAGAGATTATCTACTTAGAGCATGATGATCCCTCAATTAATACCATCTGGGCTCAGGATTTTTGGGCCAAGAATCACGAAATTGCCATCAGAGGTCCGATCACCTACAATCCTAATTTGGAGGTATTCACATGCAGTGCCCTCGACATCGTGGAAGACTTGGGGAGCGGTAAGAAGCGTAAGGTGGGGGGGTACCCATGATTAGCCCACATGTATGAAGAACGAGCCCAGGTCCGAAGATGTCATGCGAGATTCGGTTTCACGCAGCAACTTCAACCTGGTCTTTTTGGCCTCCCACAGGCTGCTTCGCAAACCTCTGGTAGGTAAAGAACGGTAGAAATGGTGAATCACATCGCGGGCCACTCTGTCCTCGATAGGTACTTGGGTCGCTACTACGAGAGGCACACCTGCAAAATGGAAGTAATTGGCAAGACTGCTTACTCCACCTGGGACCAATACACCGCCGGCAGTGGTACAACTGGACAGTACTAATAAGGAGGATCGAATGTTGAGAGCAAATATCTCATGTCCATATATGCTTTCAGATGAGCCTCCCGGCTGATTCATCAAAAATCTCAACCGGAGTCTTTCCTCCGGATCGAAGTATGCATGTGTGGCCAAGTGGATAATATCATAACGCCCCTGGAGCTCCTCGAGTAGATCTTGGCGATGATGACTAAATCCGTGCCAGGTCACCACCCGATTCCGTCCAAAAACATCTTCCAGATCAACAAGCTCCTGATAGGACTGCGGAAGCTCCAGAAATGGGAGACTGTGTTGAATACCTGCTTGAGAGATAGACTCTTTGTCACTGAAAGCGTATCCAAATATGTTGTGAGCCTTCCAATCTTTCTGTGCGAGCAATTGAATTTCACGCACAAGTCCTTTCAAAGAGCGAGCTAGAACAACGTTATAGTTGTCGATCAGGAATGGAGCATCCTTCACCGCCCTTCGGCCAGCCGAATCCGAGAGTTGGTTGGTCACCAGGTAGTCGAAAGGTATTAATTCAAAGTGTGAATCTGGAATGATAATAAGATTCTTGTGCGAATCACTGTGGAGATCGGAAAATAATATCTCATACACCTCTGAGGCAGCCCTCAAATACTGGGGATCAAGCGTGCCATTTCGAGCAAAGCGGTCTCTGATAACATCAAGAGATTCTGCGACTTCACGGTACGGCAAAAGTCTGAGATCAGTGGCCTCTCCATCGAACGTGATCATGCAAATGTCATCTCTGATTTTATCTAACATCTGGATGCGCGAGTCCAAGTAGTTGCAAGCAACCTGAATCTCCTCTAGCGAAGGGATAGCATCTCGAAGCTGCCGAAAATATTGGGACCTTGCCAGAACTATTTCCTCGTTATGGCCTGTGAGACTGTTCTGTTGTATTCTTGAATCTTTATCATTCCTCTCCCCCAACTGCTGCAGCCTTTGGCCTTCTAATAAACTTCTATACTCCATTTCCTCCTTGATGATATCAGACTTGACACCCTCGTATCTTTTGAGATCCAGAACTTCACCGCATAGAAATAGATCCCTTTTTCTCTCGAGAAAATGACAGACATCGTCAAGTACTCTGCTGCTACCAAGCTTTCTGAAGAGGTCAACACTGGCTTTGGTGGCAGCATTATACACTTCCTCACTTTCAGCTCCCAGTGCAATAAAGGCGTCGTGATCGTAGGTGACAATCTGGTCGTGAAGAATCGAATCGATGAGTAAGTAGGTGGATTGGGCCATTTTGAGATACCGGACATCCGCATTTTGCTCATACAATTTTTGATATGCCCTGGCTATAATGGCCAAAGATTTAAAAGAATAGGGCAGAGTCGGCAACAATGTTTCGACGAAATCTTTATTCTCAGGTATGGTGTCAAATAAACATCTAAAGGCCAGATAGCTATCCCGTATACTTGCCACTGTCTTCTCAAACTGCCCTATGTTCTCATAACAGTGTGAGAGCGTATGCATCACTGCCTCATATCTTTGAATATCCATCGGGATTTGGTCCTCGTAGAATCTGCCTGCCAACTCAAGACGTGCAGCTGCCTCTCGATAGTTTTCTTCGCCTAGCAGACAGTAACCTATCAACCTATTCATATTCACATGGTCAGTACCACTTTGATCTATTAGTTGAGTCAATTCTGTTAGTTCGACCAAAGTATCTTTAGAATTTTGGTAGTAACCCTTGGTCAAGCAAAATTCGGCCAGCGCCTCTTGCAATATCTTGCCACCAATCCCTTCTGAGCGGGCGATAGATGCCACATGAAACTCATGTGAACGCTTGAAATCACCAAGAAAACGGTAGGTCATGGCTAGATAAGTATATAGGCGACTTAGCTCGGTGGGTGTGCGAAATCTCTTGTATCTAAATGACTCCACCAGATCTTCCAGAGTAACTTTGGCTTGCTCATACTCCCTGTCAAATAAATTGATCTGGACCAACTGGATTGTTGCCAGATAGGTAAGGAAATTGGGGCCATCAGCCGACACCTTTAGCACACCCTCATAATATTCCTTTGCCAAGGCCGTATTTAAGCAGATCCACCGATAGTAGTTGCCCATCAGAAGAGAAGCGAAAGCTTGAGTACTGGGATTATCGGCGACGGAGTAAGAATCTACTAATGCAATTAGCTCATGGTTGTTCTGCTCAATAATACCACGAAAGGCCTGGACAAGAGTATACTGCCATGCTAAACTACCTGAGATAGAAATGTCACAATCTACACGGTCAAGCTCCGAAGAATACTTGGTAAAATGTGAAGGATCAGATGTGACGATGGCATAGAATGATTTCTTGATATGGTACCGACATGGATCTAACCTCCCCAGGACCATGTCTCGCTCGATCTTCGCTAACGCTGAATCGGGACCTTCCTGCCACCAAACAGTATCAATATCGTCCAGATCAACCGACGATTGTTCCAATAGGGAGCAAGCAGAAAATGCAAAAGTGCAAATGACAATAGGCAGAATTAGTTTTAGGCGTTTGGACCCGTTCATCACTCATCTACAAAATTAACAAGGTCGATCATCGTAAATTCATCCTTGTGCTTTCGGGACAAAGTTGGTGTCCAGTCTGGTTTTTGGCTAAGGATGGACTCAGGATCATGCAGCAGAAGGCCATTAAATACCTCTGCAACAATCCAAGATGCAGTAGGCCCCAACCGAGTTCCATGGTGCACTCTCTCAGCTTCCCATAAGCAATAGTACCAGAGAGGTGTGTGGTCATTATTGGACAACTTCCATCTAGGAGTTTCAACAGCTTCGAGAGAAATACCAGGAAATTTGTTGATCTCTTTCACGGCCTCTTGTCCTGACGGTAGATCAAAAAAGTAACCTCTTCGGAGATTCCGTAGAGGTAGAGACCGAAAGGTGGTTGCACCCGGTAAATCGAATAGACTCCCAGCTATCTTAGTGTTGATCAAAGAAGCCGCCATCGGTGAGGTTTGTTCAGATATGTCAAAATAATACTTCCAATCTACCTTTAGGTATGGTTGCATGGGCATGTTCCCACGTACACGCATGAGATTGACACCCTCGACTTCATCATTAAGCCTCACCATTGATCTAATGGCAGAATGGCCAAATCGATAGGCTGCCACCGAAAACTCCACGGGAATCTTCGGCTCCTTAAACTTTGCGTACAGTCGTGGTTGCTCATTCAAAACTGAAGAGAGTACACCATTATCCAGGATTTTGGGTAGGAAGTCATTTAAGACGATACTCTGATAATGCTGCGTAACCAGCCTCCGGGCATCGTCAAATCGTTTTAGAGTAGAATCCTTCTTGGAGGTATGATACCGATATACTTTGTTATGAAATTTCATAAACAAAAGGTGCATTTGTGCGATGATTTGGTGCTCATCATTTCGAGGATCACCAATGATGGCCTGCTTCCAACGATTTCTAGGTAGATCATTTGGATCTCCAAAGCTGTCTTCGCCCAGGATGAATTCACCTGTTGTTCCACCGCGTTCCCTTTTGTAAAGCCAGGGACTTACCCGGGGGCCATGTGCATACATACTATCCAAATCCAGGGCAGGTGAACGAAAATTCACGATTTTCTCAGGGAAGTTGGTCCTTTCTAAAGATGAATAGGCATCAAATGTTATGTCATGATCCACAAACTGTCCTAAAAAAACATATCCAAGGTCTAGTTTAGGGTGATATTCCTCTCCTTTATCGACCATTTGACCTGCCAATTCTGAGTTGTCTCCTTTGAGTGAGCCCAACTCATCCAATCTTCTGAGATCAAAGTCCTCACTGGTCTTGTGAAATAATCTGTCAAATGTGTTCATGCTCAAGAGTGTTTGTTAAAATAAGGAAAATGCGAATGCAGCCATTAAGTGCCAGCAGATCATATACACTACTACGGTTGAAGCCCGAAAAGATCAGTGCACCTCGCGCCGATACCTACCACCGGAGACCGACCGGGTACTTGTTTCTTTGGTGTTGTATGATGAGGTTGGACTCCTTGAGACCCTGACTTCTTAGTGTTAATGACTTAGAAAGCGGTAGGTAACCCTGTCGCCTGCGACAATTATGACGTGTCAAGGGCCAAGTTGTTTTATCCCATGGGCAGACGAGAGATCGAGGACTCGAGGGAAGTAATAGAGAGGATCACAACGATCTGGTATGGCTCAAAGGCATAGCAGATACCACGGACCCAGACAGTTTCTCAATGCACAAATCCCCCAGTCCTCAACTTGGGCACAATCGACTCCTTGTCCGATCCGAACACATTTACTAAAGGTTGAAATAACTCCACAAATTTGCGGTGCTCAATCCGATCGCTACCCTCTACCAGCTTAGAGATGTCGTCGGTAATCTCATAGTTGATTTTGTTGCCCAAAATGGTAGAGGCACTTTCATGAATATACTTGCCCAATTGATTCAAGAGGAATAAACGATCATACTTTCCAGACTGGACAAAAGGATTTTTGCCCTGGTCATCGAAGCTGCGATGCTCGTAGTAGATAGTGTCATCCACTAGCGACATCTCAATCTCACCATGATGGTAGGGACCATAGCACCCCTCAAAGGTGTAAGTCAAGGTAATTTGATCGCCATTCTCAAGCAAATCGATCCGATCTCGCAGATCGTCTAGGATAGTGCCTGCGATGACGCTACCAGCTATTGATATCAAAACACTCTGTAGGAGTAACTTTCTAAACATATGCCGTAACTTATCCACCCGTAGGACGTATGTAAGCACGGGAATGCATAAAAGTCACGGGTTAATCTCTTGTTAATCTTCAGCCCGCCATCCCATCACACTTCCACCACCACCTTCCCCATCGTCTTCCCACCCAGCAGCAACCGCACCGCCTCGGGCAACTCGGCAAACGCCACCCGATGGCCCACATGGGGCCGTCCGATGTCGTACTGCTGGAGGTCGGCGAGTAGGGTGTGCATCTTTTCCACCTGGCTGTAGAGCCAGATGAGGTTAAAGCCCATGAGCGCGCGGTTTTTGTTGGGGAGCGTGAGGGGGTCGATCTTGGGTCGACGCCAATATTTGAGAGCCATTTTCAGATAATTTGGTTTGTTTCCGGGCGAGGCGTATTGGGCGGAGCCGTAGACGACCATCCGACCTTCGGGTGCGATCAGGCTGAAGCCGTCTTGCAGGATGTGGCCGCCGATGCACTCGAGGACAAGCATCAAGGGGCGATCCTCAAAGGCGGCTTTGAGATCGGTGCGGAAGTCCTTACTGCGGACGATGACCCGATCGTAGCCCTCTTGGCGCATGAAGTCTACCTTGCCTTCCGAGCCGGTGGAACCGATGGTGAACGCACCCGCCGCCTTGGCGAGGCGATTGGCGAAGATGCCGACGCCCCCTGCACCGCTATGGATCAGGGTGGCATATCCAGATTGGAGATTGCCCAGGTTAAAGAGGGCGTAGTAGGCGGTGAGGACCTGCACCAGGTAGGCGGCACCCTCGGCAAAAGACCAGCCATCCGGCAGCAGGACCACATACCGATGGTCAATGTTGAGGTGGTCGGCATAGCCCCCAAAGCGGGTAATGCCCATGACCTGATCGCCAACATTGAAGCTTTCGACATCCACACCGATCTTCTCCACCACGCCGGCATACTCCAAGCCGGGTACAAATTCGCCCTTTGGAGTCGCGCTGTAGAGGCCCCAGATGGCGAAGATGTCGGCAAAGTTGAGCCCGATGGCGTGCACCTTGATCTGCACCTCTCCCCTACCGGGATCTGCCAGCAGCTCTTCCGCTCGATGGAGGTTTTGGATGTTGCCGGCCTTTAGTTTCCAGGCGGTGCGCTTGGTCTGGGACATGTACGATGTCGGTTGGATTCCTCTAAACTTAAGGAAAAGCAAGCTTTTTGTGCCGGAATTGTTGGGGCTTCCTGACCGATCAGGGCCACAGCGGAGAAGACAGCCTACCCCTCCAAGGCCTGCTCCTCCTCCAGCTCGGTCATCGTGATCGTCGCCGCCACTGCCCCGCTCATCGGGCCAAGGAAGGGACCGAGAAAGGGAATCAACATCAGCACATACATCACTAGCCCAATGGCCGTGGCCGCCCCTGGAAACTGCCGCGTATTGGCAAAACTGTCTCGAATGGACATATGATTGATCTCGTTGTGGTTGTCGATCAAGGCAAAACCAAGAAAGAAGCATTGAACGAGAAACAAGACGACTACTTTGAGAAACCTCAGGCCGAGCTGGGACAAGATGATGCTGAGCACCAAAGACACAATCACCTCCATGATATAGGTAAAGACCGACACTTTGATCATCCTAATCTGCGCATGGACAAACAAACCCGTCGTCAGTTTCTCCGTCTTGCCCTTGACGATCTCACCCGTACGCAGCGCAATGTGAAAGATCAGCAGCTCCATAATGATCAACACGACATACTTGTAGGCCCCGACAAAGAGAAATGTGTAACTGCTGGACATTACATCCCCTACCAATCCGGCCGCCTGCGCTCCCACTTCCAGGATGTCTCCCCCGTGGTATTCCCTCCACCACTCTCGCACGGTGCCCATCAGATGCAGACCAAACAGGATACCCACGGCAATGAGCGCCAAGGCCACCAGCTTGTGCTCGTAGAAGCCCCGCCACAACCGATGTTGACGGAAGAAAGCAGGAACCCCCCAGTAGTTGCGGATGGCAATGATGAAGTCGGAGATGAAGTCCCTGATGCCGGTGAGCAAATCCATCTATCGTGTTTGGTTGATCGGAGCCGAGTTTAGGTTTTTCTTAAGAACGGGTTGTTATATTTTCGATGTAAAATTGCCTATTTTCTGCGAATCTTTACATCTGATAAAAATTTGTAATATGAGGTATCCGTTGATCCTATTTTTGCTAGGCACTACCCTTTGTTTTGGTCAGCGCAGAGAACCCCTGGATATCACCATCGATTGGGAATCGTATGACCCCCCTTCTACCCTGGTGGTGGCGGAGAATCCCAAGACCCGGGCCAAATACCCCTTTGTAGACATCCACAATCACCAGTGGCGTATGGGCGAAGGCGACCTATCTAAGCTCGTGAGTGAAATGGATTCTCTCAACATGCAGGTCCTGGTCAACCTCAGTGGCCGAGGCGGCGAAGCGCTACGGGCCATGACGGAAAACGTGAAGAAACAAGCGCTGGAGGACCGCTTCGTCATCTTCACCAATATCAACATACGCAGCATCGACGAACCTGATTGGACCGAAGAGACCGTCAAGCAGATTGAGTTTGACGTAGCCAACGGTGCGCGGGGCCTAAAGATCTACAAGAGCCAAGGCATGACCAATACGGACAATGCCGGCAACCGCATCCCGATCAACGACCCGCGTATCGACGCCATCTGGGAGAAATGTGGCGAATTGGGCATCCCCGTGCTCATCCACTCCGCCGATCCGAGACCGTTCTGGCAGCCGCACGACAGCCTCAACGAGCGCTGGCTGGAGCTAAAGCTCAGACCCGGACGCAAGCGCTCCGCCGACAATCCCGCCTCGTGGGAGCAGATCATCTCTGAGCAGCACGACATCTTTCGAAAGCATCCCAACACGACGTTTATCAACGCGCATTTCGGCTGGTTTGCCAATAACCTGGCCAAGCTCGATACGCTGCTGCAGGAGATTCCGAACATGAACGTCGAGTTTGGCGCGGTGATCGCCGAGCTGGGCAGGCAACCCCGCAACGCGAAGAAGTTTTTCGAGAAGTACCAGGACCGCATCCTCTTCGGCAAGGACGCCTACAATCCCCAGGAGTACTACACCTACTTTCGGGTCTTGGAGACCGATGACGAGTACTTTCCCTACTATAAGCGATACCACGCCTTCTGGCGGATGTACGGCCTCGACCTTTCCGATGAGGTCCTCAAGAAGATCTACTACAAGAACGCGGTAAAACTCCTGGGACTAGACCCAGCCAACTTCCCGGAGTAGAGCAGTTCAGGAGTTTACGAGTTCCGAGTGAACTTGAGTTGGTTAGGCGCGAGCTCGTAATAAACTCAATCTCACGCTGAACTCCTACTGACCCCCCTCCCCTCATCCGTGATCCAGTCGCTCCAGGAGCCCGGGTATAGCACCGCATGTCCGAGGCCTGCATGGGCCAACGAGAGAATGTCATGGCAGGCGGTCACCCCCGATCCACAGTAGACGATGACCTCGGTGGCAGATGGTACGCCATGCGTTTCTGCCCACTCGCGTCGAAGCTGATCCCGATCTTTCCATCGGCCGTCAGGACCCAGATTGTCTAGGAAGGGACGATTGCGCGCGCCAGGAATGTGCCCGGCTACAGGGTCGATAGGCTCCTCCTCGCCAGCGTATCGCTTGGCCGCCCGGGCATCAATCAGGGTGCGGGTAGTATCCTCTACCATGTGGGCGTTGGCCTTTGAAAAGGGGCTGTCCCTGGACACAAAGTCACCTTGATAGCGAGGGGTAATTGCACTTGTCACCGGCCGATCGTCATCCAGCCATGCCTGCCATCCCCCGTCGAGCACAGCTGTGTAGCGGTGTCCCAGGCACTGCAGCATCCACCAGAGGCGGGCGGCAATCCCACCGTGGCCCTGGTCATAGACGACGACCTGGCTGTCGGTGGACACCCCCCAGCTACGTAGCTTGGAGATAAATTCGGATTCAGCGGGAAGCGGGTGGCGTCCGGTGACACCCGGAACGATGGTCCCGGAAAGGTCCTCATCCAAGTGCACATATTGCGCGCCAGGAATATGAGCCTGGGCAAAGTCCCGTCGGCCGGACCCAGGGTCCGTGAGATCAAATCGGCAATCAAAAATGACCCAGGAGGGATCGATCAAGCGCAGCGCCAGCTCGGCAGCATCCACGAGGGTAGTGTACATGCCCATTGCTTTTCTGAAAGATAGAAAATACGCAAAAGCACATGCATGTGCCATACAAAAAAGCCCTCCCCAGCACGGGCGAGGAGGGCCAAAGATCTCTTGCAATTAATCTATTCTTGAATTTCGTCCATCAAGGCCTCCACCTGTGCCGTCAACTGCTTATCGGCGACCTCCCTATCATAGTTAATGTCTACACGCATCGCACGCAGGCCGGAAGCACCCTGGAGCTCCTCCAACGTGACGTACTCGATGCCCGGATGTATGTACTTTTGTCCCTCTAGATAAGCGAGATACTTCTCATACTCTCGCTTCTCATCTTCACTGGAGTAGACGATGGCAATTTTGCCCGGCTTCGTGAGACGCTCATTGGAGCCGTTGATGTGCGCCTTGTCCACGCGCTTCTTGATGATCTCGTACCGGGCATTATAGGCACCGTCGACATCAAACTTCTTCTCATCCATTCTGAATTTGATATCAAGCGACTTGTTTTGCACCAAGATCAGCGAGGCGACCCGCAGGGGCACCTTGAATTCAGGCCTGAGCTTGTCCAGCAGATTTTCGACCTCACAGGTCATGACCAACTGCCAGATGCGCAGATTCTTCAAGAACAATGGATCATAGGTTCGATCATCCACCAGCGACTGCCCGATGTACATATTATACTCCACCCCGTCGGTCTTGTACTTTTCGAAGTAGTGGGGAAACATTTCCTGAGCCTCGATCTGCGCATTCTCGATGTAGGCCGATATGTTTTCGTTGATCATCGTGACGGTATCTTCATACAACTTGCGGCCCTTGTAGACCATCTTGATCTTGGGATCAATCTTTTTGGTGTATGACTCTACGGCCTTGGCTAGCTCCTCATCTGCCTTTAAGTGCGCAAAGACAGGATCTACCTCATACTTGAGAAAGTCTAGGATGGTGGTTTCATCGCCCGCGTTCAGCTTCTTCTGTACGCGCTGCATATGCGCGTCGAGGGCAAATTTGAGCTGCTCGTAGACCAGTAGGCGTTGTCGTTCCCATGCCTGGTCCAGCACACCTCGGGCGGCCTTCAACTGGGTCAGCAAGTCCTGCTGGATACCCTTGTCGCGATAGCGAGAAGAACCACTGATATCCATCTGACCAAACAGGGGATGCACTCGATCAAAAACGATCTCTTCCATGTCCACCTCCCCTTTGGGACGACCACTGCGGTAGACCTTCGCAGCCGCATTGACAAATCGCCACTCCACCGCGGGATGGATAGCCGTACATTTCTCCTTAATGATCGCCTCCAGCTGCGTCCAATAGTCATCCACATTTCGCTCCAGCGCTATGGCAAATAGAGGCGCGATCTCCTGCAGTCGATTTTCAGAAAAGGAGTTGAGGGCATGCGGTCGCGCCGATCCCAGTTCCAGAAAGCCAATGACTTTGTCGTTGGCGGTCAAGGGCGTAATGATGTAGCTCTTGACCCCCGCCTTATGGATGGCCTTCAGCAGAGATGATTGTTGCCAGGGCACCTGGTCCATATCCGAAATGGCCATAAACTCCTTCTGGTGAAACAGGTGATCGGTAGAATGCGAGCAAAAAAGGCGGTCCCGCTTGGCCTCGTCACAACCGGATAGCATCAGACCGTCGCAGAGCCCCTTGCCGATCGAGCGGATCCGGTTGCCCTGGATCGAAGACATACCCAGACGCAGATCCGGTATGCCAAATATCTTGCGGAGACTCACCTCCACATCAGACAACACTGCATCCGCCCGAAAGACATTCTTGTCGATCAGATTATTCTTCAGTTTGGACATCGCGTCATCCACAGAGACATCAAAGACCGTCAACAGACCAAAGCCATGCATTTCAAAGCTACCGGGCGGCAATGTTTTCTTCCACAGATCGATATCGTGTGAGTGATCGATCAGGTTACGTATCTGATCTTTGGTCAACTTGGGAGATCGATCGGTAAATTTCAGCTCGGTAAAGTCGGCATTGAAAAAGCCCCGATAGGTCTTCATCAGGCCCGATTTGGCATCGGGTATATCAAAGTAGGTCGGTCGAGAGATGTTCAATCCGGCCTGGTATCCCACATTGAGAATGTAGGATGACGACATCATGTAGAAAAAATCTTCATCAAACCCCCGGATCTTAAACTCGTAATCGTCCCCAGCACCGTTTAAGATATTGCTAAAACGATCCGTCATGTTGAAGAACACATGCTGAAAAGGAAGGGTAGCCGCCTTGATCTCGTTGAGCTGTAGGGGTTTGGGGAAAAGCCCGGATAGAAGCAACGAGATCTCTTCCTCATGATCGCTGATGATCTGCAAGTCATCGAAAGGCTCGCGCAACACTTTCGCAGCCTTCAACTTTTCTAGCACATAGCGAGCACGCTCCTGCTCTGGGCCTTCTGTGGCAGCCGTCTCCTCCCAGATATCAAACAACTTGGCGAAACTGACCTTGGCGATGAAGGGCATTTCGATATTGCCCTGGTTTATACTCGTTTTCATAGGCGCTCTCTTTAGATACTTAATCTAACAATTGAATCCATATCATGTTTATACCCAAGGGCACGCTTCCACCAGGCACATGATCTAGGGCAGCAAAATGTATTCCATAAATGCTGCATATGTACGACGATTCAGCCGCCGCCACATTGGACAAGAACTTCAACTAAAGTACTGGTAAGCCGCCAACGCAGAGAGATAAGCGGTGGCAGTCATAAAGATCATTTGCACGGCCGGCCATTTCCAGCTCTTGGTTTCCTTCTTGACGACCGCCAGCGTGCTCATGCATTGCATGGCAAAAACAAAGAAAAGCAACAAGGAGAGCGCGGTGGCATAGTTAAAGATGGGTTGGCCGGTCTCCGGATCGATCTGCTTGGCCAGATGCTCCCTGATCTTGAATTCATCTTCCTCCGAACCGACACTATAGATGGTAGCCATGGATCCTATAAAGACCTCCCGCGCCGCAAAGGCGGTCAGCAGGCCGATACTGATCTTCCAATCGTAGCCCAGCGGTTCCATAATGGGCTCAATCTGCCGACCCAGTATCCCGGCGAAAGATGCTTCGAGCTTCTTTGAGGCCAGTAGATCATTGGTGGCGTCCTCATCCAGCGATTGCTCCTGGGCTTGCTGCATAGCCGCCTCTTCCGCCTCTTGCATTTGCGATGGAGGACCATACGACGCCAACACCCATAGCACCAGTGAGATGAGCAAGATAATCTTGCCGGCTTCGGTGATAAAGGAGCCTACTTTGGAGCGCACATTGCGCCAAACATTCTGCCAGTCTGGCATGCGATAGTTGGGCAACTCCATGACGAAGTAGGACTGGATCCGGGACTTAAGGATCTTCTTGAATATCCAGCCGGAGCCAAGCGCCGCCACAATGCCAAGCAGATACAAACCGGCAAAAGCCAGCCCCTGCGAATTGAAAACCCCAAGCACACTCTCGTAAGGTACTACAAAGGCTACCAGCACGGTATAGACGGGGATTCTCGCACTGCAGGAAATGAAAGGGGTAACCAAAATCGTGATCAGGCGCTCCTTCCAGTTGACAATGGTCCGGGTAGCCATGACGGCCGGTATCGCACAAGCACCGCCCGATATCAACGCCACGATACTGCGCCCGTTCATGCCATATCGCTGCAAGAAGCGATCAAAAAGATAGACTGCACGGGCCATATAGCCGATCTCCTCCAGGAGCGTAATCAAGAAAAACAAGATGGCGATCTGGGGCACGAAAATGAGCACTCCGCTCAGACCAGGTATCAATCCCTTTGTGATCAAGTCCGTAAACCATCCTGCGGCCATCACCTCGGTCAGATAGCCCCCCAACGAACCAAAAAATGCCTCAATCCAGTCCATGGGATACGTCGCCCAAGCAAAAATGGCCTGGAAAACAAACAGCATCATGACGGAGAAGATCAGCGGACCCCACAGCCAATGCGTGAGCACCGCATCCCACTTCTCCGTGGCCTTCATTCTGGCCGGGTCTCGTCGAATGACTTTCTCGGTCAATGCCTCCAAGCCATTGAGCCGGGCAAAAGTCTCCTCCACCTGCTCCTTCAGCGGTTCGAAGTGGTGGTCTTGATAGATGCGGTCCCACTCCTCCGGATGGTGTCCCGTGTCAAATGGGAGCCAATGCTGATGGTGCGTCCAAAGCCAACGCATGTACTTGTTTGGCTCGGGCTCGATCTGACCGATATCTTCCAGCATCGCCTCCGCATCGACATGCAGACGATGGATCTGCTTCTGAGGCGTGACATGAGACTGGAGCATCTCGGCCACCTTTTGACGGAGGCTCTCTATATTCGTCCGCTTGCGGCTGCTGATCGGCACCACCGGAATGCCCAGTGCCTCCCCCACCCGCGCCAGGTCGACTGAGCGTCCGGACTTTTCAAACTCGTCCATGAGACTAAGTACCAGCAGGGTGGGCATCTTTAGGTCGATGATCTGACTGAGGGCAAGGAGCTGGCTATTCAGATGATTGGCATCGGCCACATACACCACGAGGTCAGGATGATCCGGGTGTTGCGGATTGATCAGCACTTCTGTAGCGATACGTTCGTCAGCCGCGTTTGGAAACAAGCTATAGGTCCCGGGCAAATCGACCAATCTGACCTTCCCCACCTCGGGCAGTTCGACCGTGCTAGAGATCCGCTCCACGGTCACGCCGGGAAAGTTACCCACCTTGTGGGTCGTATGAGCCAGTAGATTGAATAGCGACGTCTTGCCGCTGTTGGGATTGCCGCCGAGCGCCACGACAGGCACAGCGTGGTCCTTCATCAATATTTGACAGAGATTTGCTGGGCCTCCGCATATCTGAAGGCCACGTGTCGATCATCGATCTTGACATACAGGCTTCCGCCCAGAGGCACCTTTCTAAGGACAGAGATAGACTGGCCCGGACTTAAGCCCATCGACAGCATCTTCTTGTGCAGGGGACTGACAGAGAAACCATCCAGTATTGCTCCTACGCCAATGGTTAGATCCGAAAGTTTCACTGCAGTCATGGAAATGAAAATCGTAAGTCTTCGCTTGCGAAGATAACCGGAGCCCCAGGGGCAAACAATGATTAAATTGTAGAATCAGGGTACCTAACGTTAGGTAGGCCCAGACAAAGCGAGGGAGGGAACCTAGGTACCCTCCCTTCCCTAATATTTTACCCATCCGCCCAGACCACAGATGGTGAAAAGTTAGTCATGAGCGGAGATCCGACGTGGGGACTGCCACCACACGGGCGGGATTCTTCCTTATAACTGGCTAGGCGTCGCCGTTCTCACTTTCGGGATCCACCGGTCCCCGTGTGCCGTAGCTACCTCCTCCCACCAACGTGGCCACCACGATACCGACAATACCTAGCTGTACGATCTTGTAGATCATGTCTACCAGGTATTCGTTAAAGGGAGCTACATCGAAGACAGCATACTGAATAAGTCCGAAACTAACCACCGTAAAGAGGGCGATGGTAACTCCATATCTCAGGCCTTGCATGACCTGGTTGTCACCCTCTACTCCATGAGGGTATATGTAGCAAAAGAAGAAGGAAAAGACCAAGATACCCAGAATGAGCATGCCAAAGTTAGGCGTCTCCCGCATGTGCGAGCTTGAGAAGAAATCAGCCATCAGAACGGCATAAAACAGGTAGTCAACGACGAATATGATCACCGCTGCCACTAGCGTGCAGATTAATAGCTTTTGAGTTTTCATCGCGTTATGGTTTTCATTTAGTTAGGAATCAAATCGTATTTCTTGGCTGTCTCAGTTGCGCAGGGTGTGCAAGCTGCTTCCTTGGGTGTTGGCTCCCTTTTGCGATAATACTTCGCCTCCGACGGGCGGGGTGTGCTGGGGGTGTGCTCTTGTAAGCTACTAAAAACGAAGGATTTCTTATAGCGGAGGAGCAATTCTATTTTTTACTACATTCGTCTGGAGCACTCATACATGCCTGATGCCTGGCACAGAAACGCGTAAACTTGCGGCTGTCATTTTCACCGACATAGCTGGTTACACCGCCATGGTCCAGCGCGATGAGCGGATTGCCTTGGAAAAGGTGGCTCTACACCGCAAGGTACTGGGCGAAAAGACCCGCAAGTATAAGGGGGAGATCATCCAGTTTTATGGTGACGGAAGTCTAAGCATCTACGAGGGTGCCGTCGACGCAGTCAAATGTGCCATTGAGATGCAAGCCCTCTACTTGGCCAATGATCTCCAGGTGCGTATGGGCGTACATCTGGGTGACATCGTTCGCACCGCAAACGACGTCTTTGGAGACGGGATCAACATTGCCTCCCGTATCCAAGCCCAAGCTCCCGTGGGCTCCGTCTTGATCTCTGACAAGATTCATTCAGAGCTGCACAATCACCGGGACATTACTACCAGGGCATTGGGCTACTTCAAGCTGAAGAATGTGGCTAGACGCACGCGTATCCATGCCATCGTCCATGACGAGCTTGTCGTGCCGACGCCGGGCAATCTGGTCACCCGGATCAGGCGATCTAAGGGATGGGGAGCCAGTGTGCTGGCAGGTGTTGGCATCCTGGCGGCAGCCATTTTATACTACCAGGGGCAGGGACTGCGCAAAACGGTAGATTCGCTGCTGTCGAATGACCCCTCCGTGCAAGAATCGATAATTGCCGTACCTCCCTTTCGCAATCTCACGATGAATGATTCTTTGGAGCAGATCTCTAAGATCGCCTCTCATTACATCACCACTGAGCTGCTAGGATCCAGCAATGCGAAGGTGGTCAGCTACGACGCGGTATCCGAACGATCAGCACTACAGATGGCATCATTTGGAGCTCGCAGGGATTTTGCACGTGAGACGGGAGCGGTAAATCTAATTCAAGGAGCGTACTACTTGCAGGGTGATACACTTCTCTTTAAAGTGACGATTGAAGATCTTCAGACGGGCGAAATTTTGGACGTGGACATCCCCGATGAGAAAGCAAACCGGACGAATCCCCTACCTGCCATCTCCAGACTTTTGAGCTCGATCAAGGGATACTGGGAAAGTAAGGAGGATGTGCTCGTCACCATACCCAACTATCAAGCTTACCAGGCCTTTTTACAAGCAAAAGAAGCGTGGGGCGATCGCGAATTGGCCAAGGCAAAGCTCAAGGAGTCCATTCGGCTAGACCCAAATTTCTTTGATTCCTATGACTATCTCAGCACGTTGTACAGTAACCAGGACAGCTTTGTCCAGGCTCAACTCGTCCTGGACAAACTCAATGCCAGGGCGGAAGGTTTCAGCGAGCGAAAGCGGAATATCGTAAAGATGCAGCAGGCGTTGTTAGATGGCAATTTGTTGACCGCCTACCAGCTCTATCTTCGTGAATATGAAGTCAACCCGAAGGACCTTTTTAACAACACCTCCGCCCTGGTCCAAGCGGCAGAGTTTGTCAACAGTCCATCGAAGGTCATGGAACATTTCCATCAAATCGACATCGACAGCCTCGACATGGAGGAGTGCTCCTACTGTCAGACGAGACTGAAGATGGCCATCCCGGTCGCCCTCGAGCAAGGCGACCTCCAATTGGCAGGCAAACTGGCACGACTGTTCCCGCAGAATATGACCTCGCGGCACTCCTACTTCACCCAAATTCGCTACCATGTGCATCAGCGTGACACCACCAGCATAGACCAAATCATTGAGACGGCAGCCGCCCGTCGTAACCTGGGTCAATCGCACAAACGGCTCTACTATCAGACCGCTGAGCAATTCAAACTATTGGGAGATGATGTACTCTGCCGAAAGTATGCGAATAAAGCGCTAGCTGCCTACGACGGAGTACTGTCAAGTACCGTTGCACGGGGGCACTATCTACTTGGAAATCTGCACGAAGCACTCGCGATCATGGAGCAACTCATTGCGAAGGACGCGAAGAATCTCAATTACTATGGAATTGCCGGATCGATTCTCGCCAATATGGAACAAAAAGAGCTGGCGATGGAAAAAATTGACCAGCTCGAGGCGCTTCGAAGTCCGTATCAGTATGGTGCGGTACCCTACCACCAAGCCAAAATATTGACACAAGCGGGTGACATCGATCTTGCCTTGGCAAAGCTTGAGGAGGCGGTCCTGGCGGGTTGCCGCTTTGCTTATTGGCGCTACCAAAACGATCCGGACTTGATGCCGCTCTTTGACGAACCCAGATTCGAGCAAATTACCCATCGACTATAATCGGTTGGGCTGGTAGATGATCAGCGCATGGGCTACTAATAGGTCCACTGGCGCACCGGCTGAGAGACGCCAAAGCCGTGATACATTCGTATCTTGGTACGCATCCACCAATTTGCCAAAGCAATAGCCGAAGGCAGGCTTGCCTGAATGAAATCTCACGAGAATCCGAGTGGTGCCGCGTCACGTTCGCCTTACTTCCGGTGGGCTTTGATCACGCTTCTGGCCCTACTGGCGGTACTAGCCTACCTCCTTTGGCCGCGGAAGGGACCTGCCAATCTACAGAATGCCCAATGGGCCGTGCTCCCCTTTGAAAATCGAAGTGGTCATCAGGCAGCCGATATGATCGGACGAATGGCGGCAGATTGGATCAGCCGCGGGCTCCATGCCCATGGTGCCAAAGTGATCTCATACGACAACATTAGGCAGCATGCTCCTGAGCTGAATCTGTCCTCTACGCAAAGGCAGGCCGAATTCGGTCGTCGTACCGGCGCCACGCAAGTGATCCTGGGAAGCTATCAATACGTCGATGACGCATTTGTGCTGGAGTGCCGAAACATGGATCTGAGCGACGGACGCATGCTCTGGGCTTCCGGAGAGACCTCCTGCGCTCGAGACAACCCGCTCACCTGCATCAGCGACCTCAATGAGGAGATCATCGCTCGGCTCGCGCTGCCTCAACAGGATCGACGACCACGCAAACCTCCCCGCTTCGAAGCCTACGAGGCTAGCTTGGAAGGCGACGAGTATTTGCGGTGGGACAACGACCGCGCCCGGGCACTCTATGAACGTGCCATCGATCTGGACCCCGACTACTTGACCCCTTATATCAACTTGATCTACGCCCACTTTCTCATCGGCAATCCACCCATTGTGGACTCTATCCTGACTTTTCTCCAGCGCGATATATCCCGCTTGACCAGCTACGAACAGCACATCGTCCACTACTGGAATGAGTTTCTGCAAGGCAATTATGCCGGAGCTTTTCACAGTCTCAATTTGAATTTTGAGCAAGACCGTCGTGATCCATTTACCAATCTCACTTTGGGACACCTGGCCTGGCAGGGCCTGAATCAACCGCAAAAGAGCATTGAGATCTTGCGGTTGAACATCGGATCCTATGACAAACTTGACACAGGCATGGGTTTGCAGCAACTATCGTCGATGGCCCAGGCACATCTGCGGCATCACCAGTACATGCAGGCCTTCGACCTACTGTCACAAGTGCCCATGTCGAGTACCAATAGTCACGTGGCCATATTGAAGGCCCGGAGCTTGATCTACAGTGATCGGCAGGACATCGCGAGAGAGCTCCTGACCCGATGCGAAAGTGCCCTAAATGGTCAGCAACTGGCCAAGCTCTACTCGGCAGCCGCGGTGGATGCCAGCCTGGCCGGCCACATGGCAGATGCCCAGTATCTTGCGCAGCGGTCGTTGGAGTTCTTTGGCCAGACGACGGGTGCCCACGCCCCGCGAGAACAGGCGCATAGCCTCTTTCTGCTGGGACAGTATCCCTTTGCCCTGGACCTGTACAAGCAGAGTCTCGAGGAGGGTATCGACTCCCTGGATATGGTCGATGACCTGGCCTACATGGCCGCTTGCCATGCACACATGGGCCATCTGTCGGAGACCCGCAAGATCTTTGACCAACTGGACGACTGGCACTTCAACTTTGAGCAAGGTTGCGTAGCGTACGCCAAAGCCCGACTGCAGACGCTGCTGGGTGATCACGAGCAAGCCTTATCCCACTTGCAGGAGGCCAATGAACTGGGCATGCGTTATTACCATAGTCGGTATCGCTGGGATTTCCTGCTAAAGCCCTTGTTTGGCGATCCCCGATTTCAGGCGATCGACCATCATCAGCCCCCGCTCTAGCACGCAGCCACTGGTGCGGCAGGTATTACCCTCAATTGATCGTCCCCTTGGCCACAGAGGATTCCGGACGGGTCTCCACGATCGAATTTTTCTTGTCACGAATCAAGGCAAAGGTCATAATCAAACTGGAGATAATAATCACATAGAGCAGTATCCCACTATTGAAGTCGTCCGAAGCATGTGCCACAGGAATGGCAAAGAATAGCAAAATGGTGATCAATCCTCTGGGTGCAATCCAGAGCTCGGGCACAATCCCTCCCCGCAGGAATACCTTGAGAAATAGGAATCGAGCCATATACAGAATGCCGAGCACCAGTATGCTAATGGCAAAGACGTCAAAATCGACCAGGGCCTGTAGGTCAATCGTCATGCCAAATATGACAAAGAAGAAGGTCCGCACCACAAAAGCCGTCTCCATTGTGATCAGGTGAAACTCCTTTTCGATCTTCTCGATCGGATCCTGCTCCGCATCAACAAAGTAGTTGCGAAAGATCTTGAATACCTTCTGATGATTGGATAGTGCCAAGCCAAAAATGAGGATAATCAGCAGGGGCGAAAGGTGCAGCAGCTTGCCCAGGGCGTAAAGGAGCAGTAGCACAGCAATGAGGAGAAACAGCCGCACATTGCCGCGCATGTCTTTGAAGAGGTAGACGAGCACGTACGACGCCACGATCGACACCAGGATGGTCACCACCAGGCTCCCGCCAAATTGGACGGCGGCTACCTTACCGCCCGATTCGAGCAGACTGACGACAAAGTAGAACAACATGATGCCTAGGATATCGGAGAAGGCACTTTCATAGACCATGAACTCTTTTTTGGATGCTATCAAGCCCTCCACACTGGGAATAATGATGGCGCTAGACATAATAGATAGAGGGGTACTATAGAGCAACGCCTGCGTATAGCTCATAGGTAGAAAGGCCTGAAGCAAAACGGCGATCCCGAGCGCGGAGGCCAGCAGGCACAGCAATGCGATGAGCATGGATCTGCCGATCAGTGGCAACGTCTCCTTGGACAATTCCAAATCCAAGGCCGCCTCCAGCACAATCATGATCAGACCCACAATACCCAAAATCTCCAACGATTGCATCAGATCAAGGCCGGTTGCTCCGGCCCGGTCCAGCGCATATTTCAATAGAATCCCGGTAAGAATCAGCATCAATACCGAGGGTATATTGGTCCTGCTGGCCAGCAGATTGTAAAAATAGGAGAGTACGATGATTAGCGAGGCACCGATAATCAGGACGTACGAATTGGAGAGATCCAATCCGGATGCGGCGACTACAAATAGTTGCATACCTTATTACCTGTAATTTTGCGTAAGATATTAAAGATCATTTTAATCTATTCAGATGACCAAGCGATCCACCACTCTCGCAGCCTGCCTGATTGTAGCTCTTCTTGTCCTTTCCTCGCTGACCTATTCGACCAGCGAACGCGGGAAGTCGAGCGATACTAACCTGGCCTCGTACTTTGAGATCAAACTACCAGACGACACGGATGGACCCAGGCACGGACGGTTGTTGCTCATGCTCTCCACCAGTGCGGAGGCAGAGCCCCGGTTTCAAATCAATGATGGCCCCGGGACTCAGCTTGTCTTTGGTATAGACGTCCAAAACTGGAGTGCTGGTGAGACCAGATCAATCGGACCGGCGGCCTTTGGTTATCCCATAGAGAGCTTGGCAGAGGTGCCGGCCGGTAGCTATTACGTCCAAGCCCTGCTTAACTCTTATGAATACTTCGACCGGGCCGATGGACATCGCGTACTCTTGCCTCCGGATCGCGGTGAAGGGCAGCATTGGAACCGCAAGCCGGGCAATCCCTACAGTACGGCGACGCGCATGGACTTTGACCCAGCCCAGGTCGAGCCGGTGGCGATTACGCTAGATCAGCGCATTCCAGCCATTCAACCTCCGGACGACACCGACTACGTCAAGCACGTCCGTATCCGATCTGAGCTGCTCAGCGCGTTTTGGGGTCGAGACATGTATCTGGGGGCGCATGTGCTACTACCCGAAGGTTGGGATGAGCACCCTGAGGTAAAGTATCCCCTGGCGATCATGCATGGGCACTTTCCGGCGGACTTCGGTGGTTGGCGGACAGAGCCACCCGATCCTGATCTGGAGCCAGACTTTAGCGCCCGCTTTGATGTCCAGGGTTATAATCGGATCGTGCAGCAGGAGGCCTATGATTTTTACAAGCTTTGGACCGGACCGGATTTTCCGCGCGTACTGGCCATCACCATCCAACATGCCAACCCCTACTACGACGACTCATACGCAGTCAACAGTGCCAATGTCGGTCCCTACGGAGATGCGATTACCTACGAGTTGTTGCCCTACATTGAGTCAAAATTTAGGGGGATCGGCGAAGGATGGGCTCGTTTTGTCTATGGCGGCTCGACCGGTGGTTGGGAAGCGCTGGCTGTTCAGGTCTTCTATCCCACCGAGTATAATGGGTGTTATGCCGCTTGCCCGGACCCGATCGACTTTCGGGCCTATTGTCTGATCAACCTTTATGAAGACAAGAACGCCTACTATCTCGAAAGTGCGTTCAAAAAGACGCTTCGTCCCGGGCGACGTGACTATCTGGGGCACGTGACCACCACCGTCAGAGACATGAATCTCCGCGAACTGGCCATCGGCACCAAGGGGCGGTCGGGAGACCAGTGGGATATATGGGAGGCCGTGTACAGTCCGGTCAGCGAGGACGGATACCCCAAGCGCATCTGGGACAAGAAAACGGGCGTGATTGACCCGGAGGTGGCAGACTACTGGCGAGAAAACTATGATTTAACCCATATTATC
Source organism: Saprospiraceae bacterium (assembly GCA_965223165.1). Classification (GTDB taxonomy): domain Bacteria; phylum Bacteroidota; class Bacteroidia; order Chitinophagales; family Saprospiraceae; genus JABDMH01. The sequence continues at coordinate 422,396 of CBDCVQ010000009.1, forward strand.
CAGCGGGATTGGCCGAAGCACGGTCGGGATTGGCAGGGGAAAATCAAGATCTACTGTGGTGACATGGACAACTACTATCTCAATAATGCGGTATACCTCGCAGAGGATATATTGCAAGATCTCTCTAACCCCACGTACGATGGCGAAGTAGACTACGGAGATCGCGCAGAACACTGCTGGAATGGTGATCACAGTCAACCCAACCACATATCACGCCTTCGATATCACCGCATGTTTATCACTAAATGGGCCGCGGAAGTAGCCACGCGGGCTCCGAAGGGTGCTGATCTCACCAGTTGGCGCTATTGATGCCTATCGTCTGGTAGGGCGTGGCAAGCGAAATCTTCCGGACACCGACGGTCCCGAGAAGGCCTGCATGCTACGGTGTTTCGGTCACACGGAAGGTAGTTCGGCGGTTGGCCTGATGTTCTTCTTCGGTGCACGAATCGCACTCGCAGTCGATCGCAAGCTGCGTCTCGCCATATCCCTTGGGCACCATGCGCTCTGTCGCGATGCCCTGCTCGATAAGATATCGCACGGCGGATTCGGCCCGATCCTGGGAAAGATTGAGGTTGTACTCGTCTCCGGCCCGGCAGTCTGTATGTGACGACAACTGAATGTTGATCTGCGGATTCAACTTGAGCAGATCCGCCAGCTCATTGAGTGTCGGCTTAGCGTCCTCGCGGATGAAGGATTCATCGAGATCATAGTAGATGTTCTCCAGCACCACCTCCTTCTCATAGAAGATTTTCTCCAGCAGAAGACGCTCCTCAAATCGTTGCTCTTTCTTGGAGGAGTCGATCGGCAAGTCCTTGGTAGAAAACACCAGCTGATTGTTGAAAAAGCCATCGTGCGAGGCAAAAAACTCATAATCCTTTTCCGGATTGAGCTTGAGCGTCAACATGCCATAGATGTCGGAGGCCATATCCTTGAACTGCGCACCATCTTCCGTAATCGAGATATCGGCATCCGCAAGCGGCACCCGCATGATCACTCGACTATTGGGGTCCTCGGGATCTTCATACTCTCGCTGGAAGACGCGCAGATCCAACACAATCTCATACTCAAAGACTTCTTCGGGCTCCGGCGGCCGCTCTGGCACATAGCGTCTTTTTTCAAACCGATAGATGTCGTCAAATCCCTGACCGCCATCCCGGCTCGAGGTAAAATATCCCGCCTGTAGCACGCTGTCGGTCGCCACCTCAAACTCGTTGACCACAAAGGCAAAATCATCCGCACCGGAATTCACCGGGGCCTCCAGATTGATCGGCGGCGCCCATTGGCCATTGGACATGATATACGTCTTGTAGATATCCAGACCGCCCATACCGGCATAATCCGAGGCAAAATAGAGCGTATCCTGATGCATGAAGGGGAACCCTTCCCGTGATTGCGTGTTGATGCGCTTGCTTAGCGGCACAGGTTCACTCCACTCACCGTCTGTCAAGTGGGAGATATACAGATCGTAGAGGTTGGTACTGCCGTCAATATCGGCCGAAAAAATCAGGCTGGTGTCTCCGTTGGCAAAGGCCGGCTGCCGGTAGTTAAACTCATCGGTCACAAAGGGGAGCACTTCCGGCCGGGCCCATCGCCCATTGTCTTTGGTTGTGATCAGGAGTTTGCAGTGGACATCATAGTCGTCCCGGCTAAAGCAGCGACAAAAGATCATCTTCTCACCGTCCTGGCTTAGGGTAGCTGTACCCTCATTGTCGTCAGAGTTTAGCCCTGACTGAAACTCTTTGACATCCTTGTTGCCCACGTTAGCGACGTAGAGATCGGAAAAGTCGTTGCCCGTCCAGGCGTACGTGTACTCGCCAATACTTTCGGGACGATCACTGGTGAAGACTACCTCGTTGGCACTGAGTGGCACCGGTGAATAGTCTGAATACCGGCTGTTGATCCCAAGCGGCTCCACTTTGTAAGGACTGTATCGTTCGTCGTCTCGCCAGTCGACAGCCTGCCAGCAATTGGCAATCTCGCGCCGATACTTGATGCGATCGCCAATTTCATCGCCCACACGCAGATAAGCGTTGGCTGCTTCTTCGTAGCGCTCGGCCCGCTTCAGGCAGGAAGCATAGGCGACCAACGCATTTGACCCATAACCACCCTCGTAGGCCGTCTTAAACCACTTGGTCGCTTCGGTGATGTTGTTAAACTTGAGGTTGCACTCGCCGATGAGGTAGGCGATGTTCATCTGCTCGATATTGCTACGTGCTGCCCGAAACTCATCTTGTAACATTTCTGCCGCTTGATAGTAGCGCTTGCGTTCGAAGGCTGTCTTACCATCTCTGATCTTCTCTACATAGGAGCACCCGGCCAGACAGGTCGCTAGCAGGGCCATCGAAGCTACAAGGATCTTATGGGACTGCCTCATGGTATCCAATATAACGAAATGGCAAAGGTTTTAGTTGTTACCCAAGCTGGTGACAAACGGCAAGACCTCGGAATAACCACCCCATCGAGCTACATCGGGGTGCAGACGGCCGGGTCAGCCACTGTCTGTGAGGTATCAGACGCGAAAAAGCCCGTGCAGTAAGTTCTACACGGGCCACTCGCTTTCATTAAGCGGCACTTGGGGCTTAAGCCTTAACGGCTCGAGAAAAGTGCTTTTTCTTTCTTACTTCTTTTGCTACGAGATCGCCAGTCAGGTCATGTACGATAGGCGTCGCGATGAAAACGGATGAGTAGGTACCGACGAATATACCAACTACCACTGCAAATGCAAAACCTTTGATGCTGCTTCCACCGAAAATGAAGAGGGTGCCTACCAGCAACAGGGTGGTGAATGAAGTGATAATCGTCCGGCTGACCGTACTGTTGACCGCCATGTTGATGACTTCCTTCTTCGACTTCTTGGTATAGGTGTTGAGATATTCTCGGATCCGGTCAAAGACGACGACCGTATCGTTGATAGAGTATCCGATCACCGTCAGGATAGCCGCAATGAAGGCTTGATCGATTTCCATCGTCCACGGCACAATGCCCCAGAAGATGGTAAATACACTGAGCACGACCAATGTATCATGAAACAAGGCCGCGACCGCACCCAGACTATACTGCCACCGGCTAAACCGGATGAAGATGTACAAGAAGATCAGGAGCAGGGCGAAAATCGTCGCATAAATCGAACTCTCCCGAATGTCATCGGCAATCGTGGGCCCCACCTTGCTAGAGCTGATGACATGCGTACCCGAAGCATCCTGATCCTTGAATTGATCCAAGTCGAGATTGCCCCCGACCATATTGTTGATGCCGGCGTGCATCGCCTCCAAGACTCGACTGCTCGCATCGTCCGAATCATCATCGATGAGGTAGTCGGTCAATACATTAAAGGTGCGATCGGTATCCCTGGACTTGACCACGGGTGTCGATCCCAAGGTCTCAGCCAGGCTGGTCTTGATCGTTTCCAGATCCAGATCGATCCCATCGTCGAAGGCTATGCTGTACGAATATCCTCCCTTGAAGTCCACGCCCAGGTCAAAACCCTTGCTGATATAAGACACCGCACCGAGTCCGATGATGATACCGGAGATGACGTAGGCAATCTTGCGCTTGCCCAGCCAATCGATGGTCAGGTTGGCAAAGGCTCCCTTACTGGGTGGTGTCCAAAAGGAGATCGAGTTTCCCCTGTTCATCCACCAGTCAATCAACAGACGGGAGAAGAGGACCGCCGTAAAGAGGGAGAAAATCACCCCGATGATCAATACGACGGCAAAACCCTTGATCGGCCCCTGACCAAAGTAAGACAGGACGAAGGCCACCAAGATGGTCGTCACGTTGGCATCGATGATAGCGCTATAGCTATGTCTAAATCCATCGCCAATGGCTACCAGCGTTGATTTGCCTGACCGCAACTCCTCTCGGATGCGCTCAAAGATGATCACGTTGGCGTCCACCGCCATACCAATCGTCAGTACCACACCGGCGATACCGGGCAACGTCAACACCGCTCCATAAGAAGCCAATGCACCGAAGATGAAAAACAGGTTGGCAAACAATGCCAGAATCGATACGATGCCAGCTCCACCATAGTAGAAGAGCATGAAAGCCAGCAATAAGCCAAACCCCACAATCAAGGATTTGAGCGATCGACTGATATTCTCCTCGCCCAGAGAAGGACCTACTGTGGCCTCTTGAACGATTTTGGTCTTCGCGGGCAGTTTTCCGATCTGCAGAATATTGGCCAGATCTCTCCCCTCTTGAATGCTAAAATCTCCGGTGATCTGCGAGTCTCCCGTCGTGATTGCGTTCTGTACCCGGGGAGCAGATACTACCTCGTCATCTAGGAGAATAGCGATCTCGCGGTTATTGTCCTGCGCGGCTCGCGTCGTCATCTCTCCCCAGGTCCGGGCTCCCTGGTTATCCATACTGAGAGACACAGCCACCTGCTGAGTCATTGGATCCGGCTGCGACGTGGCTCGAGTAACTCGATCGCCCTCCAGCGGGGCGGCGTCCGTTCCGCGCTTCTTTTTCAGCGCATAGAGTTGGTAGCGGTTGGTAGACTCTCCCGTCTCGAAGTCCTTGTAGGGTTTTTGCCCCCACCGAAACAGCACATCCTGGGGAAATAAACTACGTACTTCCGGCGATGCTAGCAGTGCGTCCACCTGATCCTTCTTGTTCTTATCCGCCACACCCATGACACACAGTTGGAATGCTGTGGCTCCGCTGGCGGTACCAATATTCAGGTCAAGAATTTCAAGCAGGGGGCCTCGGTCATCAAAGGGACTGCTCGGAGTGTTTGACTCCACTACATTCGGCGTAGAGTCCCCCGTTTCATTGCCTAGGGAGTCCAGCACCGGCGTCCAGATGGTATCCATCTGCACTTCAGGCTCATCTTCCACGGCTGATGTATCACCTGCGGCGAGGCGTTTGAGCTTGGCATCTGCCTCCACAAACGCGTTGAGCACGCCGGGGTCAGAGACTCGATAGACATCCCGAAACTCTAGCTTGGCCGCACTTTGTAAGAACGACCTGGCCCGCTCGGGGTTATCAATACCCGGCAGTTCGACGATAATCAAGTCGCGGGCAGCATCCAGACTGACATTGGGTTGTACTACGCCCAATTTGTCGATCCGATCTTTCAATCGCTTAAAGGTCAGGTCGACCGTCTCATTGGCATTCCTGCGGATGAGTTGTACCACTTCAGCGTCGGAGGTCTCAAAATTGATCTCGTCGCGCAGACCGGCATTTCTTGAAAAGATAGCGGCCAGACTTCGGTCGCCGTCGAGCTTACTGTACTCCTGAGCAAACAGAGTCACATAGTCAGACTGTGCACTGGCCATGGCCACATCCGCACTGTCCAGTGCCTGCAAAAAGGTAGGGTCCTTGCTGTCATTCGAAAGTGCACGAATGAAATCCCTGAGATCTACCTGAAGTACCACACTCATTCCACCCTTGAGGTCTAGTCCGAGGGCTAGTTGTTGCCCCTTCAGCTCCTCATAGGTGTACTTCTTGATGAGCGGCACACTGAAAATCTCTTCAGATGACATCGAGTCGAGGTAGGCAATTCTGGCAGCCTTAGCCACCAACTTTGCTTCGTCCTCATTCGCCGCCTGCTGGGCAGCGATCTCAGCCTGCTCCTCTGCTTGCTTCTCGACTTTTCGGGTCGGAAGTATGAGCAGATATTGGACCAGACACACCAATGCCATCACAACAAGAAAAAACTTTACTACTCCTTTGCCTTGCATTGTTAATGGTGAATTAAGCTCGTTTCTGAAAAATTTGCGCAAATATAAGCTTTTTGACCAAGTGCCATTGGGGTCCAAAGACGAATCCACGGAACTTGTAGACGAGCGAAAACGCCCTGGATTTGACGATAGTATGATGGCCGCATGTCATATGTTGCTCCCCTGATCCTTAATCAGATAGCTAAGGCGAGAACATTGCCGTGCTTGCGTCTTCCAAAAAAGTGAAGATCATCTTGTGGGATGGCCGTATTTGCTCCGTCCTGATAGTGGAAAGCCGCTGTAGAGATAGTCTCCAAATTGATTATTACATTGCGGCTGCGACCACCGAAATTTTGTTATTACTCTTATCATTAAAATCTGACTAAACATGGGATTATTTTCTTTTCTGAAGAAGGCAGGATCAAACATTTTCAAATCGGCAGAACGTAAAGCGGAAGAAGCGGCCGAAGAAGCAGCCGCACGCAAGGAGCAAATGCTAGTTGCCCTGCGAGGTGTGATCAATGGCCTCGCACTACCTATCGAAAACCTGGACCTCGACGTAGAGGACGACAAAGTAACCGTCTACGGACAAACAGAATCTCAAGCGGACAAGGAAAAAATCATTTTGGCCCTGGGCAATGTCGCCGGTATCGCCACCGTGGATGACAGGATCTCGGTCGTCGTTCCTGCACCCGAGGCTACTTTCTACGAAGTGCAGAGCGGAGACTCCCTCTCAAAAATTGCCAAGGCACATTACGGGGACGCTATGAAGTATCCGGTCATCTTTGAGGCCAATAAGCCGATGCTCTCCGATCCAGACAAGATTTATCCAGGGCAGGTGTTGAGAATACCTCCCCTCGAAGGATAGCATGGCTGTAGGCTAACGGACCGCGGTCCGATATCTAACGAGATAAGGCCTCCCATTTCGGGGGCCTTTTGCATGGGAGCACCTGTGTGGTCGGGCGGTCTATGATCCACCCGCAAACCACCTCGCCATCACCTGTTGCGCCGGCTTATTCTGCGGCGTAAAGTCCACATTGGCTGCACCGCCTGCCCGGGCATGATTGCCTCTCCATTGCCAAATCAGGGCTCCCTCAAACCATGATTCTTCCCAAAAGGTCCGAAAGAAGGCCTCGTAGCAGTTGGCTTGCGTCTGCGTGGAGAGATTCTTGGTCAGCGCCTTGTCCCCATCCACCCACTCCCAGGGAGATGCTGCGGCATCGTCCGTACTCTTATAACCGACCTCGGTGAATAGGACCGGCTTGTCAAACTTCTGCTGCACCCGCCGTATCGCTGCCACGTGTGGCTTCCACGCCTGGCGTAGTTCGGACACAGAGGGCTCGGGGGTCTCACACAGCGGAAAATAGGCTTGGATGCCAATGTAGTCCAAGTCCGCCCAGAAGTCGATCGCTTCGTACTCTTCGTACCAGTTGGCTGCGTAAAAGACTTGCCCTCGGTACACGGCGCGCACGTCCGCGATCAATGCGCGCCAGAAGGTCGACCGGCGCTTTGTCAAACTCGCGAGCTCCGTGCCAATGCAAAAATGCGACGCTCCCAGCCGCTCACTAAGTCGCGCGTAGTGCAAGATAAAAGCACGGTAGTTACGCGCCCAAAGCTCAAATTCATGCGTCTGCTCGAAGGCAATATCCGACCGCCATTTTCCGGCATTAGTACGCATCCAGATGTGTGGTTTGACGATCAATTGCAGGCCCAGATCTTGCGCCTGCCCGGCCAGTTGGGCATACAGAGAGTCTCGATGCGCTCCTCCCCTACGCCGCCCTCCAAACCTGAGATTGGGATCATCCGCATATTCTTGGTAGGCATAGGGTACGAGCACCAAGTGACGTACATGGTTTTGGACCAATTCCTCCAGTTGGTACTGGCCGTCTCTCGAGTGGGAAAAGTAATGTACGCCCTGAATCATCTGCCGCTGGGTCCGCTGCTCCCAGATGGGACTACGGGGAAGGCACGAGGCATCAAGCACCGGGACATCGGCTGGCCTTTCCCGACCTGCGCAACCGGTCAGCCCCAAGAGAACCATCCAGATCGCCATGCCGACGACAAATTTTGCCTTCATATTTAGACCACTCTATGCTGCGTGTCACCGCGAGTAAAGGAGCCGATATTGTCGGCAACCATTTGTATCAGGGTTTTGCGAGCCTCCACACTTGACCAGGCCATGTGTGGTGTGATAATCACATTAGGCGCGTGGATGAGCGGATTGCGATCGCGGGGAGGCTCCAGGGACAGCACGTCCAAGGCGGCACCAGCGATCTGTCCAGCAGAAAGTGCAGACACAAGGTCAGCTTCATTGATCAGCGCACCACGACCCGTATTGATCACGTAGGCGGTGGGCTTCATCAGATCTAAGGCCGACCGATTGATCATGCCTCTGGTGCGATCGGTGAGGGGGGTGTGCAGCGTGACGAAGTCGCTGGTAGCAAAAAGCTCCTCCCGATCTACTCTCTTGACGTCACCATCGCTTTTGCTCGATCTCCGCAGCGCCTGAAGATGCATGCCAAAGGCCTGGGCCAGGGCGCCCACGCGCGACCCAATCATGCCATAGCCAATGATGCCCAAGGTCTTATCACGCAACTCGGTGACACTGTGCAAGGCATAGGTAAAGTCATCCTGCGCAGACCAGTCTCCTGCCCTCACCGATCTGGCATAGGTACCCACCCGATTGGTTAATGCCAGCATGAGGGCGAGGGTGTGCTGTGCGACGGAGTCTGATCCATAGCCCACCGCATTGAAGACCGCAATACCCCGTTCTTCTGCTGCCTTGATATCAACATTGTCGTAGCCGGTCGCCAGCAGGCAGACCGCTTTGAGGGTGGAGACCCGGTCAATACTGTCGCGATCCAGGCGGTATTTATTAACCACCAATACATCTGCCCTAGCCGCTCGATCATCAAATTCACTCGGCTGCGTGCGATCGTATACCTTGACCTCTCCCCACTTCATTAATGGATCCCAGGTCAAGTCACCCGGGTTCACGGTATATCCATCCAGTACGACGACTCTCATATGCCAGCATTGCGAATCCATGAAAATAGCAAAACACTGGCTGGCCCCTTGGCCGGGCCCAAATACCTTTCAATACCCCACCAGAACACCCGCAGCAAAGAGGCTGGGGAAGACGCTAAGAGGGTTAGCAGGGGCCAGGCGAAACGCTCACTTACCAGGGAAAGCCTGCTGCACTGGCCTACTCATTGAGGGCCCAGTCATATTCCAAGAAACTAACTTCGGCGCTGGCATTTGCCTGGGTGGCCGCGTAGCGGTTTAGGTAGCTGATCAGGTCACCAAAATCTGCAGCGTACCACTCAAATATCTTTGACACCCGGACCTCTCTCTCGCCTACCTCATTGTACTTGGCATCATTGATAAAAGAGCGCGTGCGTTGATCGAGTAAGGTCTCCACATTAGAGGCAGTATAGGCTTGGTTTGCCAAGGGTGGACAGGACTTGGCCGCACAATTTACGGCAAAGTGGATGCGCGGTTCATTGAATTTAGGTCGAATCACCTTGTGCTCCACATCATTGAGGGAGTAGGTGGCAGCACCGATCTTGATCCAGCTTCGGTCCCAGGCTTTGCCCCCATCCAAGTTCATGATACTCGCCACGGGGTAATTGTCCACGATGAGCTTAATGGTAAAGGCATTGTATACATTGATCCAGTAAGCGAGCCGCTCGGGTCGCGTCCAGGAGGATTTGGGTGGGTGGTTACGCAGCGACTCGAGATAATCGTTCAGTGCTTGCTTGTCCGCTACGATCCCGGCATAGTTGACCGCGCCTTGGCGGGAGACATGTTTCTGCAAGAGTTTGTCAAAGGCCTGGTGGGCATGAAAGTCCGTTTGAATGCCCGGGGCCGGGGCCCCATCCGGCGGCGACCGAAAGTCATGGGAATCATGCGGGGTTTCGTGCTCAATCCCGTCGCTTTCTGGCGCTACTTCTATCTCCCTTGGCTTAGTAGCGGATGCGCTAGCTGTATCATTTATATCCTCCACCACACTCCCGGTTGAGCCGATGTGAGCATGCCCATCCTCCACCGAAGTAGCTGCCGGCGTCGACGCCTCGATGGTCGACTGTTCTATCGTTTCCACTCCAGTATCGAGGGGGTCAGCAGACGGCGGTAGGTCTTGCGCCACGTGGGCCGATTCGGACGGCGGGGCATCGTTGGCTCCTGCAGGGTCAAGCTCCTGATTCGGACTCGATCCGCAGGTCCAGGCGATCAAGCAGAGGATAAGGATAGTCGTGGTCACAGGCAGTATGTCTTCGTACGGGTGGCTATCGAAAAAATTCAACATTGATAACCTCAAAAGTAGTGACTGAGTTTCTTAAGGCAAGTTAAAAGATGCACCGCTAGCGACATATGACACTTGTGCAAGGTATGTCGCGTGGTGCTACAAGACACAGTCCTACCATCCTTAAGTAGACCATCAACTACAATTCAAGATCAAGACGCAACGTGACATTTCTCGGGGCGGCCAGGAGCCCTGGTCTGACGCTGTACTCGTTGTTGAGCGCATTTTTGAGCAGAGCAGTGCAACGGAGTTGATCGGACAGTTGATAAGTCAGGCGTAGATCGGTCACCGTGTACCCCCGGTGAGTCCGCCGAAACTCCTGCAGTCCGGGCACAAAAAGCTCAAAGATCGCGTCCACTGCCTCCATATGGCTGTTGCGCTGTAGGCTGATCCCAGCCTTGAGTTTTTTGCCGCCCGTCTGAAAGTCAAACTTGATCAAATGCTTGGATCGATACTTCAAGATATTGTAGTCGACAGACGAGGCCAGCGAATCTCGTTCGGTGAAGTCCTGAAAGCGGGGGTCTATGTAGGTGTAGCCGGCCGTCAGCGCCGACTCCAGGCCCAGTACCTGCCCGCCTCCATTGACACTAAAATCCAGTCCTCGGATCCGGGTGTCCCCGACGTTTTGCGACTGAAAGCCCTCGATCAAGCCGGTGAAGACAAACTCCATCATATCCTGATATTCAGACCAGTACAGAGCCAGATCGGCAAACCCTTGAAAGCCATCGACCTCAAAGCCTTGTTTCACGCCCACTTCGCCACTCCACCCGGTCTCTGATTGCAAGCCAGGGTTGGGAGAAACGAGTGTAGGACCAAAACTGGTGCTGATAAATTTCTCGGCGATGGTGGGGTAGCGATAGCCCTGCCCCCAGGAGGCTCTCAAATAGGTGGCCCGATGCAGTTGGTAGTTGAGTCCGAGGCGGAAGACAGGCTTGCTTTCGCTGGCCTTGCCTCCGGGAATGAGATCATTGCCGACCCGGCTAGGACCGATCACCGTGTTTCGCTCATAGCGTATCCCGGCATTGGCCGTCAGCCGATTGAAGAACTTCTTCTCCAACTGAAAATACCCTGCAAAATTATTGCTGGTAAAGGTGGTGTCTCCGTACAACTCCGCATTGACCAGCGTGTGGATGCCCACCAAGCCAAATGTCGCCACGGCATCCCAGCTCGGGAGTCGGTTGAGGTACTGGTACTCCCCATAGTAGAGCGTGCTTTGATTGGATCGGTTGGCGTTGTTTTCGTTGTCGACGTCAAAGAAGCGTCCCTTGAACTCGTGGCGGTCGCCCTTCTTGCCCAAAATCTTTATGTACGGATCGATGTAATAGCGTAGATAATCACCGGTAGAATAGTTGGAGGAATCCCCTTGGTAGGCCCTCGCCTCGTGATCCATCCAAAAGAAGAAGTCTTGATCAATGCCCCGGTTGATGCTGACGTGTGCTCCCACTTCCATACCTAGGGAAGGTCGGTAGCGCACCTTGGATGTCAGTCTGCCGTACTGATCGTACCATTCGCGCTGAAAACTCTTCCGGTCCATGTAGTAGAAGCTATGCACCAGGTCAAATTTGCCCACGCGCCGACGGTCGTTGAGACTCAGCCCAAACTCTCGCGGTGCCGTGCTCCACCACTGCTTAGCCTTATCCTGGGGCGACATATATGATCCGTAAAACAACGACGCCTTGGTGACCGGATTGTCCGTGGCATAAGCCGTACGGACGTTGATAATACCGTTGAGCGCCGATGAACCATAAAGGGCGGAAGATGCTCCTTTCACGATTTCCATCTGGGCAATGTTTTCGACCGGAAAGTCGTCCCACGAGGGAAATCCGGCATCGACCTGCAGGGCCGGAATGTCATCGACCAGCAACAGCACCCGGCTTCCTGCCCCGTAGGAAAATCCGCTGCCCCCACGTATGTTGGCTTGTCCATCAATGATACTGACGCCGGCGACCTTGTCCAGCACATCATCGATGGAGGTAGTGTTGACCTGTTCAACCAGACTGGGCTTGAGCACCTCGAGGGAGACAGTCGTCTCTCCCAGGGGTTTTTCAAATTTACCCGTCGTGATGGTAATTTCTCTTAGCAGGCTGGTTTCGACCGTCATGGTCAGGATTCCCACATCCAGACTGTCTTTCTGCGGCACGTCCAATGATCGTTCGAGAGGGACGTAGCCGATAAAACGTACGAGCAGTTGATAGCTACCTGGGGCCAGCGCAAGCGCAAACCGCCCGTCCCGATCGGTCAGGACACCCCTCTCACCGGCCTGTACGGTGGCAGAAATGAGTGGCTCACCCGTCTGCGTGTCCTGCACGTGCCCAAACAACATCACCTCCTGTGCAGGCAGACTGAGATGTGCCCAAAAAAGGCAAAGACTGGCAGCAAGGCATTTTAACATCTCCTCCCTATCGCTTTCGGTTATTTTTTTCTGATCTTGACATAAAATGACCAATCCAAGAGGCTAAAACTGGAATTATGAGCAAATTGTTATACACATGCATCCTGACCATCGGACTATTGGGGAGTAGTATCGCCCAAGATACGTTAAGAACCTGTCTTCCCGATTCGGCATTCCTTCTTTCCACAGAGCTGGTCGTACCCACCCCCTTTGTGTCGGACTCGATGGGAGAGGGCATTCCGGTCGAAGCCTGTATCAATGTGCCCTATGATGTGGTGTTCTTCCTCAGGGCTCCCAGTCAGATCACGGTTGGATTGTTTAATCTGGACGTACGTTCCATTCGCATAGATTCAGTAACCAACCTGCCTGAGGGTATCAATTATGAGTGCTCAGTTCCCGACTGCAACATCCAGGCTGATTCCATAGCCTGCGTCTTCCTCTCAGGCACTCCAACCGAGGGCTCGGATACCGGTAACTACGAGCTGAAGATCGGACTCACCGTCAACAGTTCGTTTGGTCCCCTCCAGTTGCTATACCCAGACCCGGCCCTGGCACCGGGCACCTATATATTAAGACTGAATGAAGAGGGGAGCAGCAATTGCAACGTCTCCCCTGTCTTTGATGTGGATGGTCGGGCAGTCACCTTTGCGACCTATCCCAACCCCGTCCTCGATCAATTGCAGATCGAGTGGGAGAGTGATCAGGCTAGCCAAGGACAACTACATGTCTATGACGCCACCGGACGTCTTCACCTGACGAAGGACATCTCCATTGGCACCGGCCCGCAGTATTATCAATTGGATCTCGCGACGCTACGTTCGGGACTGTACATGGTGCAACTCAGGACCAGTACCAACCGGATGTGGTCCAAGATCATCAAACGATAGTAGGCACGTTTGCTCTGGCAGTTTTCCTGACCTAGGCGCCCAGCCCGGCAAACTTGTGCTAATGGCTATTCCTCCACGGGATGGATCATGTCCAGGGACATGAGCACCTTTTCGTGACTGCTTACACTGCCCCAGGAGAGAAATCCACCGGAAGCCCTGGCTACATGCTTGGCAAAACTCACCAGGCTACTGTACAGCGCAGCCGCCGCCTCACGATCCTCGATCTTGGGAAAAATGTCATTGAGCTCCGCCAGTTTCTCGGCAATGGCCTGGTTCCGAGCCTCTGTCTCGCCCTTGTATTGCTCAATGTATTGGTCCAAACGCGTCTGAAAGTCCTGTCCGACCTCCAGATAAAACTCCTTGAGGCCGACGGGTAAGGTATAGCTTCGGATGTTGGTCACTTTTTCTGCCCACTCCTTCTCCTTGGTATCAATTTTGCCATCTGCCCCAGCGATCAGCACGGTGATCAGGGAGATGGCACTCTTCAGCTGATCATATTCTTCGGAAGTTATTCCTTCAAATTGGTGCGTCATTGTCTTCTTTGATTTGCAGGCAAAAATATCAAAAGTCAGATCGTGCGCAAGGCGAAGGACGGCTTTGTGATCAGCCTGCCCACAAAACCTGCCACGGGGTACTACATCGGCTTGCAAATCGGTGTTGAACGACGGTGTATAACCACGTACGGTGACCGCGACCGCTACGGCTGCTAACTGCCTTGTGCCGACCCGTCCCCATCCATGGGCGGATGGCAGCGGCACACAGATTCCGAATCAGATCATATCAATCGTCCGATATCAATTTTACAGTAGATTTTGCCGATTGAGAGCATGTCTGATTGATGTTGATTCTAGTACCTTTGTGGCCGTGAGTACCTATCGTGATGCCCTATGGGCACTTATGTTGGTTTGCTCGCTCTGCTTTGGCTGCGACCGGGAGCGAGCCCCCTCTCCCCAAGAAGTAGCTTTGGAGGGAGGGCCGGATACATCTTTGTACAAAGTACAGGTGGATCGCCTGCGCATGCGCTCGGAGCCCAGCCTATCAGCCGAGACGATCACGCTCTTGCCAGAGGGTGTTATTGTGAAGTATTGGGGCGATCACTCTCGAGAAAAAATTGACATCACCCTGCGGGGCCAGCAAGTATCAGACTATTGGAAATATACCAGCTACGGGGCATACACGGGTTGGGTCTTTGGTGGCGCGTTGGAGAAGATCGAGTCCGAGCAATCCTCCGCGCTGATTTTACCTGGTAAAAGCGTGGGCCCCGTTTTGGCCACCGACAACGAGCAGTCTATCGTAAATCGACTGGGCCCCAAACAGGTCGAACGCTGCGAAGTGGCCATCGGAGAGGGAGAAATGCTGCAGGCCACCTGTCTGTATGCTGGTACCGAAAGGGAGCTGATACTCCTCTGGCTCGAAGAAGACTTCGAGCATTTGGCCGAGGTGCGCATCTCCAAGAAAAACTCCCCCTGGCAGACGCAGCATGGGCTCAAAATTGGCAGCACACTCAAGGAAGTCGAGTCAGCCAATGAGAAGCCCTTCATGATGACCGGCTTTGAGTGGGACTATGCCGGCAGCACCTTGAATTGGCAAGATGGCCAAATCTCGGATGATCTTGCCCTGGTCTTCGAACCACCCGATCGAGTGCACAAATCACTCCTAGGTGACAAGGGCATATCCAGTGAGGACGCTCGACTCCGCCGGGTCAATCCCAAGGTGCGCATGATCCGGGTCCTGTTTTAATCATCGTGCCGCTCCCAGCACCACTCTTTTGACCTCTTTGCCAGGGCCATAGCTGGCTGATCGGATCTCCCCGACATCACTTCATTCACAGAGGGTCTTGCCTTTCTTTCCCTTCCCTCATCGGTTATCCATTTCTTATGGCTCGCTGCCGTGCATCAGCCATCTCCTTTTACAACCAAATCATTTGGCACCAATCAACTAAAATTTAGTTAATAAACTAAAATAAAGTTGACAAACTAAAGTTTAGGTGATACATTGCCTCCTATGAAGCGCATACTAACTCCCCGAGAAGAAGAGGTCATGCAAGTGCTATGGCGTCTCAAACGTGCATTTGTCAAAGAGATCCTCGATCAATTGCCTCCCCCCACCCCGCCCTATAATACGATCTCATCTATCGTACGCAAGCTGGAGAAAGAGGGGATGCTAGGACACAAGGCTTTTGGCAAGACCTATCAATACTTTCCGATCCTCAAAAAAAGCACCTATCGAAGTCGAGTCTTGAAGAAGTTATTGAATGAATATTTCCAAAACTCACCCCAAAGCCTCTTGTCTCATTTTGTCAAGGACGAAAAAGTCGACGTCGATGAGCTAAGAGACTTTCTGGACAATCTCGAATCATAATGATCACTTTCTGGGCCATCTACCTGATCAAGGTCACCCTCTGTCTCTGGCTATTTTCAGGCCTCTATTGGCTGGCCTTTCGGCGCCGGCAGTTCTTCCAGATCAACCGCTTTTACCTGCTGTACACGACCATCCTTTCGTTTTTCATTCCCCTGGTACAGTGGACAACCAGCACTCCATGGGTCGAAGATCTGACCGCTGCACCCATCATCGCAGATGTGATCACCCCCATCAGAGACGGCTCGACCATGGCCTTCAGTTACGTGTACGAGCCACTGCAGCGCACCACCTATGGTTTCTCCATTACTTGGGGACAGCTTTTGCTGGCGATCTACCTCTTGGGTGTGACCCTCTGTCTGGGGCGGATGGTCATGAAGCTACTACGGCTGCGTCGGATCATCCGATCAAGCGCCCTCTCCACCGTCCTTGACCGACAGGTGTTGCTGCATCCGGAGATGCCCACCTCATCCTTCTTTTCCTTTCTCTTTTGGAGAGAGAGCACAGATACACCCAAAACCGCCTGGATCTTGGCCCATGAGCAGGTACACGCTCGCCAATGGCACAGCCTTGACCTACTCATCTTTGAGTTTTGCCATGCCTTGCAGTGGTACAATCCTGTGTTTCCAGCCCTGCGCAGACAAATAAGCCTGGTGCACGAGTACATCGCCGATCGGCATGTCGTCAGTCACCTGGCCCGGGCCCGTTCATATGTTCAGTTGCTTGCTGAGACGGCTGCACCACGGCCCTTTCTACCCCCGGTGCATACCTTCGGATCCCAGCTGCACAAGCGGATTCGCATGATCACCCAAGAAGCCGGACGGACTGGGAGCCCTCCTGCCCTACGCACTGTTGGCTCCCTTGGTCATGGGTCTGGTCCTTGTTTTCTCCTCCCCCACCTGGTCGTCCCTGCCTGGCATTAAGCAGATCGGTGACACCGTCCGATCCTTGGAAGGCAAGACACTGACCATCAGCCTGCGGGATAAGCATACCGATGTTGCCATACCCACCAATGACCGCGTGATGCACCTTCGCTGGGGAGACATGCAAGTGCCACTCTCCACCAAGGCAGGTCCCGACTACGCGTATGAGTACCAGGGCGAAGATCATCACAAATTTATCGTGAAGAGCAAAGCGGAGGTGCTGACCTTCGTTCGAGGCTCCTTGTCATGGATAAAAGACGGGATGCACTCCCATTCGCCTGAGCAAGACTGGGTGAGAATCAGTCTGAGGCATGTTGATAAGAGCGGAGAGGATGCTTACTGGTCCGACCTCTATCGCGGCCTGCCGGCTAAGCCGGATGGAGAGCTGGTCGATATGCTAGACCATGCTCACCATGGCTCGAGCATCAACCTCGAGGGACAATGGGAGACGGAGAACATATCGATCGTGATCTACATAGTCGACGAAACCACCATGCCCACTTTTCTGAAGTTTCAGCAGCGCCAATTTGAGATTCTACCCGTTGACCAAGAGATACAGATTGTAAACGTCGTGAGACCAAGCGAGATGGTGGCCCTACTCAACCAAGATGTTTTTGAGGTCCAGCTGAGTCCCAACCGACGACTATCAACGAGCGGCATCCGCTTCTATCAGCACTTTGACCAACCTCCCGCTGCCCGTGGGGCGACGGCGATAGCTGAGCAGATCGAGTCCTACGGCGAAATCGCAGCACCGATTTTCGCCTTTCTGCAGAATGATGAGACCTACTACAAAGTCATCTTTGATGATGAACCCAATCCCAGCCTTACAAGGGACTCCTGGGGAGAGGTGTTCAATGATCCACACAAAGTTGTCGGTGCCCGATGGTCTGTCACTCAATCGGAGCGATTCAACTGGGGCCCCCTCAGCATCCGGGATCATCGATCGAGGGACAGTAACACCTCCGAAGGGCTGCAGGTGTTCTATCACAAGGAGCCGCTCGATCTCCATAGTGCGCATATCCCTGATCTTCGAAAGATGCTTCGGGACATTCCGGAGTG
This sequence comes from Saprospiraceae bacterium, assembly GCA_965223165.1. Classification (GTDB taxonomy): domain Bacteria; phylum Bacteroidota; class Bacteroidia; order Chitinophagales; family Saprospiraceae; genus JABDMH01. The sequence goes on from CBDCVQ010000009.1 coordinate 439,984, forward strand.
GCGAGTCGACGGCGAGATCGTGAAACGGATAGGCATCATCTTGGAGTACACAGACCGCGCAGGCATACCATTCTCCTGCAGCCTCAAGTATGATCAAGGTCGCCCCATCCACGATAGTGCCTGTCTCAAGCGCATGCTTGCCTCCCTGGAAAAAGGAGACTTTCTCACGATACGGTCGATCTACTCGGGCGCGGATCACATCCTGCCTCCGGTACGACAAATCAAGATTAACTAAACAAAAGGAGCCACAGCTAGCCACCATGGGCCGAACGCGATAAATACGGGTATACACTCCCACACAAATCTCTAACCGCTGCAATCTAAAAGCAATGACAGCCTTTCTTTTGATCTACCTCCTCAAAGTGACTTTTTGTACCTCCCTCTTCTTCAGTCTCTATTGGCTGGTATTCCGGCGCAGAAAGTTCTTTCAACTACATCGATTCTATCTGCTGTACAGCACCATCCTTGCCTTTTTCATCCCCTTTCTGCAATGGTCCGATGAAAGCAAAGTGGTGGAGCGCCTCACAACCACGCCGATTCTTGGGGATGTAGTGACCCCCATCAAGGTAGGGACGAGCCATGCCTTTTATTATGTCGCCACCCCACTGCAGGCTAGCCAGGATGGGCTTTCCTTATCCTGGGGCCAGGTTCTTCTGGTCATCTACGTCCTAGGGGTGACCTTCTTCCTGGTCCGCCTAGCGAGTCGAATGATCAAGATCCGCCGGATCATCCGGGGCAGTGCCCAGGTGGAGATTGACGATCAGCTCTTGCTGATGCATCCGGATATGCCTACGTCCTCGTTCTTTTCCAACCTCTTTTGGCGAGGCGAGGGCGAGAGGGTGGCAAACCGGTGGATCATCGCCCATGAATTGGTGCATGCCAGGCAATGGCATACCTTGGATCTGCTAGTGCTGGAAGTCAGCCGTGCCCTACAATGGTTCAATCCCCTGCTCACCATCATGAGCCGAGAGCTAAGTCTTATCCATGAATACATTGCTGATCGGCATGTCGTCGGTCACCACGCCAATCGCCAAGCCTACATCCAACTGCTCGCAGAGACGTCCACTGCCCCTACTGCTCCTGCAGCCGTGCACACCTTCGGCTCCCAACTGCCTCAACGTATTCGCATGCTCGCCCAGCGGACGGACGGCCTTGGTGCACTGGTGCCGTATACCCTACTGGTCCCATTGGTCCTGGGCCTGGGTATCCTGGTCTCTTCTTCCGGCTGGTCAGCCCTACCCGGCATGCAACAAATCGGAGACACCGTACAATCTCTGGACGACAAAACCCTGATCATAAGCCTGCGTGACCGGGACGAGCTTGGCAATGGCGGGGTCGACGATGACCAATACTATCTACAGTGGGGGGACTATCGAGTGGCCCTCGAAGCCAACCAGCAGGACCACTTCATTGCCGGCCCGCATGAACACCGCAAAACACTTTTTCTCGACAAAGAGCAGGTCAAGATCCTCGCTCGGGATCCTTTCGAATGGGGCAAGGGAAGAACCCCAATCGACCTTTCGGCCGACGATTGGTCATCGCTGTCCTGGATGAAATCAGTGCAGGGGAACTTGGGAAAGAGGCCGGTCCAACGATTCCGCTCCATGCCGGCCCAACCAAATGAGGATTTTACGGCGTTTTTAGCCAACGCCAAGCATGGCAGCACAGTACATCTCATCGCTAGAATTGGAGGCCAGACCTTGCACGTTGAAATATGGCTCATAGACGAAGCATCGATAACCAGTTATATCCTCTGGCGAAATCAGAAGTTTGAACTATCCACCAAGTGGTCCATGAACCTTCTTTCCAAACGCATTCAGCTGATTCGACCTACGGATATGGCGGCCATGCTCCGCAGCGGCCTGACGGAAGTACACATCCCAAACAGACCCCCGCTCAATGCCACGCAGATCAAGTACTTTCAGATGGACGGGGCCTCCAAACCTGTCAGCCGGGAGTATCTATTGCAGGAAATCAAGCGTCATGGAGCGATTCGATTTCCCATTGTAGCGATGGTCGACCATGGCACTCATCCCTATTTTGCCATCTTCGATGATGAGGAGCGGCCCCACGTAATATTTGATACCTGGAATGAGGTCTTCGCCGAGCGCTTCATGACCTTGGATTTTGACTGGTCTGTGCGGGAAGAGCTCGAATTTGCGTGGGGACCATTACAGCTCAGGCCACCCAGATCTCCGGGATATCCATATCCGCATCAATACATCAGTACATTTGATGGTCAAGTACTTCACGACAATAGCGCGAAGACCGAAAGTGCCCTAGACATGCTAAGCAGTCGTCCACGCTGGGTCAAGGATGGCAAAAGAATCAAGCCGATTCGCATCGTTTTGCAGTACATAGATCATGAAGATTTGCCCTTTACCTGTGATCTTCAATACGACAACCAGGGAAGACTTCAACACACAGCATGTATGGACCGTATCAGGCAAAGGCTCAAACCCGGTGACTTCCTGGTTGTCAAAAACGTGTCTTCCAATGACGAGTACTTTCTGCCCCCGATCGGGCAGATTAGAGTAAACTAGGCCAACTCCATACGCTCGAAGAAAAGAAAAGGGTCAAACGCAAAAGTGTGTTCGACCCTCAAATGAAAAATAGTTTCGGCTTAAAGATAAAGATTCCTGACAATTTGGACTACCGGTCACTATCATGGGGAGACCGGCCAAACTGGTACTGGACGGACAGCCGAATCTGTCGATGGAGTCGCGCGATATCGCTGGGATGCGCCACCGTCAGGTAGGACCTTAGGCCATGGGCATAGGTGAGATTTGCCGAAAGGTGGTCTAAGGCCTGGTAGGTAATCCCCAGTTCCAGCAAGGTGTTCTTCTTGTGCACCAGCCCATCGCTGAGCCGACGGCTGGGCATCACAGTAGGCATCTGGTTACCACTAAGCTGCGCAGCCAGGTCCAGCTCATTCACGGCATTTTCCAACAGCCAAAGCTGCGACACCCCGATGGAGGGTTGCCAGCGGCGATCTGGTAAAAACGTCAGGGTCAGCGGTACACGTGCGTATCGCAATCTCTCCGTACCGCCGACGTACAATACCTGAGAGGGATCCACCACACCTGAAAACATATCGTGGACGTCAATCCTTGCGGGCTCCCGCAAACCGACGGTGGCTACGTCCTCCTGCACAAACGTGTTGCGATCTCGCACCTGCCAAAAATGCAAGCCTGTGCCAATCGACATCCAGGATGCAATCGGATAGCGCAGATCCGCGCCTGCCTCCCAGCTCAGCTCCTGCAGGCGGCTATCCACCACTGCACCGGCGGATACGGCAAACACGAACTTGCGTGAAGCTGGCCTTACCTCAATCGACGGCACCGAGGGAGTGGGGGGATGAGGTACAAGCGGAAGGCCGTACTGAAATCCTAAGGCACCCCCAGATGGCACCGGCAAGCTCGCCAATGCCAACGCTGACCGCCCGATTCCTAGTCGCTCCACCACAGGATTCGCCGTTTGGGATCTTACCTCCGGAGTCAACACCTCGTGGGGCTGATCCTCCTTTGTATCGGTGGCAACAGCTTCCACACCTGCCGCCTGCGCGTCCTCGGTCCCCAGGGCTTCGATACTCCCCTCACGAGCGACTGCGGCCTCCTCGATCGCAGGATGATCTGCGATGGACCTATGCGCCTCGGCTACCTGATCGCCACCTTCTATCTTGCTCTCTGATCCTCTGCTGGTGACTGTCCGCGCGTCGGCGACAGCCACCTCCTTTGCTAGGTCTGACCTTTCGGTGTCAAGAAGCCTAGGATTTGCATCGCGCTGTGTACTTTGGTCGGTCGCGTTGCCCGTCGCTGCCTCCGTGCTTGGGCTTCCAGTCTGATCTGTATCCCGAGCCATAGCATCTGTTGTCACTCCCTCTCCTTGTTTGGGTCCTTCATCTGCGGGAATCCGCAGGGCCAATGGCTGATCTGATGCCGGAGATTTTGGGGAGAACAGGCCAAGGCTATAACCACCGGCGATCAAAATCAGCACCAACCCGGCGGCGGCCAACGGCCACCAAAACACGCGTCTTTTGCGCTTCACGGGCATCTCCTTGTCCAGGATCACCTGCATCTGTAGCCATCCCTGATCGACCAAAGATCCGTACTGATCTCGATCAATGCTTTCCTTGGACATAAGCGTTCCTTTGTTGCTTGAGTAATTCTTGTAGTTTCTTGCGTGCGGCCGCCAGATGCCACTTCGAGGTGTTCTCACTCATTTGCAGCCGTTCACCAATCTCCCGATGGTTATATCCTTCGATCGCGTACATCTTAAAAACCTGCTCCGTCTTGGCCGGTAGTTGGGCCACCATCTTCATGAGATCCTCCAAATACAAGCCGGATACGATCTCCGGATTCGCCGCATCATCATAATCTTCAAACACCATAAACTGAATGTATTTTGCATCTCGCCTAAAGTGGTCTGACATGGCGTGATATACGATCCTGCGTACCCAGCCTTCCAGCGATCCTTTGTGGGCAAACGTGTCTATCTTTTTGAAGACCTTGAGAAACCCATCGTTGCAGATACTCATGGCCACTTCCGTGTCTCGGGTGTACCGCATGCACATCTGCATCATTGTCCCAAAATAGCGTCGATACAGCGCCTCCTGATGCACTCGATTGTTGTCGGCACAGCCGGCTACTAGTTCTCGCTCTGTATACTTCTTTCCTTGGGTCATTCAGCCTTTGGCGCACAAAAACATGTCCAGATTTCTCCATCAGAAGAGAAATCCGATTCGCATATTAAGCCGTTTGTATGTAATATCAACGTCTGACCGCTCCGAAAGTCGTCCATAGACGAATGAAGCCTTCTGATATTTGAGTCCGATGTCAAGCACTACGTTCATGCCCTTGCGCCCACCCAAGCGAAGGCCCCAGGCCGGATTGATCATCCAACCACCCCTTGCGTCCTCGATGCCCTGATCTCGGTTGCTCAGGCCAATGCCGTAGCCTCCTCGAAGGGTGACATAGGGCGAGACATTCTGCTCAAGGAGGTATCCCCGCACTTCGCCAAAGATGGGTACGACCATCTCCCCGGCGGATCGGTGGTAAAAATCGATGCCGGTGCCAAGCCCAAAGCCCAGCCACCGATGGTGCTGATACCCCAATACGGCGGTTAGTTCGAAGCCGGTCAGTCCTCCTGCCTCTGCCGCAGTGGTATTCTGGGTGATGCCAAAGGTGGTGGCATGGTAGAGCCCACGCTCGGGAAACTCGTATAGACGACTCAATTTGCCCGCTGCCACTTGGCTGAAATTCGTGCCCTCGGGATCCACATACTTTACACCCTTGATCGACTCGTCAGGTATCGTCAGGGTGTCTCCATAAGACAGATCAATCATGGTCAGCTCGCCACCCGGTACGTAAGAGAGCAGATGACCTCTCAGGACAAAGCCCTTCTTGAGATAAAGCAACACCGCCGGCCGTTGGGGCTGCGTAACTTCCTGAGCAGACAGCCTGGGAGCCGATGTGAAGAGAAGTATTCCCAAGACTCCTATTAATACATACTTCATGGCGGCCGCGTTAGGGTAGTTTAACAATGGGAATCTCACTGATCAGGTTGAGCTTCTTTGGATCTGACGAATTGTACTGTTGCAGCCCATCTTTGCCGACCACCAAGAGGTGATCACTGGTCAGGGCGATCACATCGTAGGCGTGACTTCCCTTGAGGTGGCTAAGTATCTGCACGTCTTCTCGGTCGGAGACATCAAAGGCTTTCAGGCCAAATTCGCCCTCGCAGATGTACAAGACATCTCCGCTCAGCGCCAAGCCGTGGGGATTGTCCATAGCATAGGTGTTGATCAGTCGGGGAAGGGTGAGATCCTCGATATCGATCACATCGAGCTGATTGTTAAAGCCCTCGCAGCGGGTACCGTCTCGCAAGGTCACGAAGGCCGTATTGTCATCAGCTACCACGGGGTCGCAGGCGCGTGCATGCTCGAAGCTTGATAGAAACTGGGGGTCATCGGGCACGGCAATATCGTAGATAAACATCCCAGTCTCCGACCCTATGAACAGACGATCCCTGAATGGATAGATCGTTTCGATGCCCCAGCCCATATTACGACTATTGCTCAGGCGAGGTCGGCTGGGATTCACCAGATCAAAGACTTTCAACTCGCTCTGGGAAACGGTGTAAAGGTGCTGAGCAGCGATCGTAAATCGGGCGGTGGAGCCTCCGGTGCCGCTCTGCGACTCTGGGACTGCCACGTTGCCGCTGAAACGATCGACGGCAGCCGAATGCTCAAGTACCCAGAAGCCCCCACCACCTGTGTTGTTGGACCAGCGCACACTGTTGAAGTTGGGATCCGAGCAATCCAGGGTCATGGTCTGGTCGACCTGCTCATGGTAGACGAGGAACCCGCGGTTGGGATCCTCCCAAATGTTGTCAAAGGCGTTGCGCACTCTGCTGGTTTCCGTGGGGTTAGTCACATCGCTGATATCCAAAGTGATCAATGAATTGAACTTGTTGGCCTGCAGTCGATCCTTGTATACGGCAAAATGCTCGTTGCCTTCAATGCCGATGAATGCCTCATTGATCGGATTGGCTGGATCGGTATTGTCAAAGACGTGGATGCCCTCGCGAAATTCATTGATCAGGAGGCGATGCTGATAGACATAGATGATCCCCGGATTTTCCAAGGCTCGGGGTCCCAGCACCGTGATCGGGGCATCGATCTGAGTCTGGGAACGATAGACGGGCTCAAAGCGCACGAAAGTCCTGGTCTCCGTGCAGTCGTCCTTTAAGCATCCGGTCAAGAGCGAGAGGGCGACCAAAACCAGGAATGAAATTTTGATATTCATCGTCAATCTTTTTAGTGGTTCTATCTGGCAAGACTCAGTGAAGGGACGATTGGGTTGGGTCTCCACAGGACAAATTATTCGAAAGTCGCCAGGAGGACGAGATGCATTTCTGACTCTAAGTCAAAAAAGAGGATGCGACAGTGGATTTATAGAAGCAAAGTGCCTAACTTTGGGCTAACATCACCTTACACCTAAAGCAATATCATCTTTTAACACAAAGTCAATTTTCTATGGAAACGCTAACCGATAAGCAACAACTGATCCGGGGGGGTGCCTTTCTCGTGCAAGACACTACGCCCGCCGAAACCTACGTCCCTGAAGACATGACCGAGGAGCAAGCCATGATCCGTGACATGGCCAAGGATTTTGTCAAAGGACATAGTGGTGTGGATGGACACGTACTCGAAAAGCAAGCTTCCCTCATGGAGACAGCGGGAGAGTTGGGCTTGCTCGGTGCACACATGCCGGAGGCCTATGGCGGCATGGAGCTGGATACCAATACCAACACCATGATCGCCGAGGAGATTGGGCACGGCAGCGGCTCCTTCAATACCACCTTTGCGGCCCATATCGGCATCGGGATGCTCCCTATACTCTACTTCGGCAGCGAAGAACAGAAGAGCAAATACTTGCCAAAACTGATTTCCGGAGAATGGAAGGCAGCCTACTGTCTGACCGAACCCTCCTCTGGTTCCGATGCGTTGGCCGCCAAGTCCAGGGCAGATCTGACCGAAGATGGGCAGTCGTACATCATCAATGGGCAAAAGATGTGGATTTCCAACGCTGGTTTTGCCGACCTCTTCATCGTCTTTGCACAGATAGGCGGCGATCAATTTACCGGCTTTGTGGTCGAAGCCGGTCTGAAAGGGATCAGCCTGGGAGAGGAAGAAAAGAAGCTCGGCATCAAGGGCAGCTCTACCCGGCAGGTCTTCTTCGAAAATGTACAAGTGCCCAAGGATAGTGTATTAGGTGAGATCGGCCGCGGCCATTTGATCGCATTCAACGCCCTAAACATCGGGAGATTTAAACTTGGCACGATGGCGATGGGTGGAGCTAAGCTGTCTTGTACCACCAGCATCCAGTACGCTAATGAGCGGATCCAGTTTAAGCAGCCAATCAGCAGCTTTGGCGCGATTCAGCACAAGTTGGCCCAGCAGGCCATCCAAGTTTACGCCTTAGAAAGTGCTGTCTATCGCGTATCCAATCTCCTCAACCAGTTTAAGAAGCAATTGGAGGCAGAAGGGGAAAGCCTGGAGAAAGCCCTCCTCAAGTCGGCCGAGGAGTATGCCATCGAATGCGCTTGTATCAAGATCGCCGGATCCGAATACCTGGATCACATCGTCGACGAGATGGTCCAGATACACGGAGGGTATGGCTACTCGGAGGAGTATCCTGCGGCCAGGGCTTATCGCGATCAAAGGATCAACCGGATCTACGAGGGTACCAACGAGATCAACCGCATGTTGATCATCAATATGCTGATGAAACGAGCCATGAAAGGGGCCTTTGATATGGTCAATCCCGCCTGGGCCGTGCAAAAGGAGCTGACGAAAATGCCAAGCTTCGGCAAACCGGAGGGCCCCTTTGGGCAGGAAGAAAAGGCCATCGGCGACTTTAAGAAGCTGGCACTGATGGTCCTCGGAGCTGCCGCAAAACTGCAAATGGACGGCGAGCTCGATCTCCGCGAAGATCAGGAAATTTTGATGAATGGCGCGGACCTTTTGATCGACATCTTTGTGGCCGAGTCGCTCTTGCTACGGGTACAAAAGCTCACTGACCGGGAGAAGCCGGCGGAGCAAGAAGTGTACCGGGCTATGCTCGAGACGTACTTCCACGACGTCAACGCCCGGCTGCAGAAGACAGCCACAGATGCCCTGGCCTCATTTGCCTCCGGTGATTTGCTGAAGACATTCTTGATGGGGGTGAAGCGATTTGCCTCCTATCCGGCTGTCAATGTGAAAGATCGCAGACGCACGATTGCCAAGCACCTGATCGCTGCAGGAGAATATCGACTTTAGCAGAGTTTCGTTTGATAAATAAGTGCAACACTAGTACTAGTCCTCCTTGAGCAGGATGTCTCTTAAGACGCTGATCTGGTAGCTACGCCACTCGCTGATGTCGACATTGAGCAAGGTCTGGCGGTGACTGCCGGCGGCAACGTTAAGTTTGGCAAATCCCGTCACCGAAGCCCAGGCGATTAAGTAGAGCAGCTCTGGTTTTTGCCGGTTGCGGATACTGCCGTCTGCTACCCCTCTTTCAATCTCCTTCGTGGTCAGTGAGACCGGGAGGTTTTGGATGCCTTGTACCATCCGGTAGTACATGCTGTCTTTCAGGGCGTCGGTCAACTTGGCCCTGTCTTTACCATCCTTGGTCGAACGATTGAGGGTCATGTAGTCGAGCATCACCTCAGCGTAGAAGAAGTTTCGCTCACAGAAGTCCAGATAGGCTTCAACCACACCCAAGACCACCTCCAGACCGTTTTGGTCCTTTCTTGCATCAATGGTCCGATAGATGTAGTCATTGAGGGTATTTAGTGCCCGATAGGTCACGGCCATGTAGAGATTCTCTTTGGTATCAAAGTAGAAGTAGACCGTCCCCTTACTTACTCCCGCCCGTTGTGCTACATCCTCCATTTTGGCGTTGGCATACCCCACCGCAGAGAAGACCTCTTCCGCTGCATCGATGATGTTTCGCTCTTTTTCGCTACGCCTTGGATTGGACTGCAGTTTGTTCATGACGGCAATTGTAGCGGACAAAAATAACAAAAGTTCGATCCGGCTTTCGCCAGGCAGAATTGTCTAGAATTGTCCAGCAGGCAATTGCATTATGGGATTCTACACTTATCTAGCAACGGCCAAAGAATTGCCGGCAGAATGCCCTGTTCAAGTAGTTGAACCCACTTAAGGACAACTACTCCACGGCATAACCTCGCTAGTATGTGTCAGGCGGGGACGCCCTGACACGGCCAGCTTTTCCACCGGCCACTGGCCTCAAAGGCCAACACAGCCCAGCTCAGGCCGCGTTTGGCGTCCCCGCCAAACGCCATGGTAGCTCGCTGTCGCCCCGAAGCCTTGACAATGCGATTGCCCTGCATCGTCTAGAAATCGTCCAGCAGGGCAATCGTATTATTGAAGAAAGTACGTCCAAAGTGCTCGGTGGAAGAATGTGGTCCTTTGTGTTCAGGCGAGGCCGCCGCCTGCCCAGCCAACAAAAAAGACCATCGGGGGTCGATGGCCTTTTTTGAATTGGCGAGAAATAATTGATTGCAATCTTTGTCAGGCAGAAAGATTGCGGTCATCATCATAATCTGTAACCCGGTGGGCCGCAGATCTGAGATGTACGGATTTATGATGCATTTCAGAAGTGGACTGAGTGTTGCCTAACGTATAAGCATAACCGCTAGCATGGTCCAGGTGGTCTTCCTCAATGGGAAAGACGAACTCTTGGTCCATCTGAAATTGGAGCAAATCAATGGGAGTCAGCACAATTTCAAGCCCCGCAACCACTTGTTCGTTCTGTGCGTGTATTTGCGCGGAAGCGTACAGGATGCAACAAAATAGGATCAAGTACAGATTCTTCCTCATAGGCACATTAGTGCTTTCTTTTAAGTTAATGCTTTTTTGGCCGCAAGTCAACAACATTGGACTGTTTTGTGCGCTCTTTGAGGCATGGACCCTTGCCCGTTGCCAGTCAGTCGCAGGTGATGGAGTAGAGTGGCCCTCCGCCTAGATTCGCTGCCATGGTTGTCTACTAGTAGAGTTTCGCATTAAATCCTGTGGTCAATTCTAATGTCTTTGGTCCGCATACTTCGTTGCAAAGCCTCGCCATAGACTACGGCTAGCCGCCCACCCGCTGTCGCGGTTGCCTCACATCTCGCAATGTCATGCCCGACGCTACGAGATCGCTCCGTCATGCCACGCCTGCGAACAAAATCCTATTGGAATTATTCAACATATATAATTGCGAAACTCTACTAGTCTATTGCTACGATGCGGCTCCATCTGTTCCCGCCACATCGAGGGTGCTCTCAAGCGTATCGGGCTGGAAAGTCGAGTGCGACAGCGGGATCTTATCCACGTCCGGTCACCCCGCGCTGCTTTGATGGCTGGACGAGGACAGGCGGATATGGGCATACCCGCATGCGCAGAACTGGCGCAATTTGTTCGAAAAATTTGCAGAATTATAATTTTAACACGATATTTACCAGCTCCCCGACCATCTTGCATAATTTCTTTACGGATTTTGTGTTTGAGCTGCCTGAGCATTGCCTTCAGGTGGCTTTTTTAGTGCCTCCCATCGAGATTCGTGCATCGCTCCTCGATATTTGTCAGACAAATCTCATAATAATGCTAGGTTTGTTTGACAAATCTCACAATAATGAAAAAGGTAAATCTGGGAGCGCTGGAGGAAGAGGTGCTTACGATGGTGGCCATCTTGGGAAAGGAAGCTTACGGCCAAGCCATCGTACAGGAGCTAAAAGCCCAGGTCGATCGAACGGTAAACCTCGGCTCCGTCCATGTCACACTGTACCGTCTGGAGGACAAGGAATTGGTCCGCTCGCATATGGGAGGTGCCACCCGTCAACGCGGGGGGCGGCGCAAACGTCTCTTTGAGATTACCAATGCGGGATTGGCAACGCTCAAGGCTCTCAAGGCGAAAAGAGAAGCCCTGTGGAAATTCATTCCCCAACTCCAAATGATGGGTGCATGAACCCGTTGCCGCCCAAGTCGGCTTTGCGATTTCTGCATTGGATTTGTCCGACCCATCTCTACGAAGGGATAGAAGGGGATCTGCTGGAAGCGTTTCACCTGGATGTCGAGGAAAGGGGTGCAAGAGCAGCCAGGGGGCGCTTCTATTTCCACGTACTCAAGTTCTTTAGACCAGGTATCCTCCTCCGAAACAGCATAAAATCTCCGTCCATGATCAATCCGGGACTCCTCAATAATCATCTGAAACTGGCTTGGCGCAATCTCAAGAAAAATAACCTCTACGCACTCATCAATCTTCTTGGTCTGGCGACCGGCATCGCTGCAACCCTGCTGGTCGCTAGCCTGATACGGTTTGAAAGGAGCTTTGACACCTTTCATCCGGATGTCGATCGCATGTATCGAGTCAACCAGACGGCTATCTGGTCTCCCTCTGGGGTGACGATGGCCTCTACCCAGCTGCCACTAGCGCAAGTATTGGTGAGTGATTACCCGGAGATCGAGGAAGCACTTCGGATCAACACACCCGGTCCCAAACAGGTGCGGTATCAGCAGAGCGATGGTGATCTGCTGGTATTCAATGAGCATGATGTCCTGGCGGCCGACTCTAACTTTTTTGACTTCTTTGACCTTCCCCTGATAGAGGGTGAGCAGGCAACCGCACTAGCGGGCAGAGGCAAGGTGGTCCTGTCTGCCGAAGCAGCGCACCGACTTTTTGGCCACGAGCCGGCCTTAGGCAAGATCCTACTCGTGGGCGACGACCAAATGCCCGTGCAAGTCAGTGGAGTCACCGCCGAGCAACCGGCCAACATGCATTTTGACTTTGACTATCTGCTCTCTATGTATACCAACCCATCCATCGAGCAATTTGAGTGGAGCTGGATCTGGACGCAGGTGGTCACCTACGTCAAGTTGCGCGCAGGTACTTCGCCGAGCGATCTGGAGCCCAAACTCGATGACATCGCCGGCCGCTACGTCCAATCAACCTTCTCGCGGCTGGGCATGGACTACGAGAGTTTTGTAGCCGAAAAAGGCTGGCACTACTTCTTGCAGCCGGTGCGGGATATCCACCTCTACTCAGCTAACATAGGAAACCGGATCGGCAGTCTCGGGGACATAAATCTAGTCCGCAGTCTGCTGGTACTCGCCATACTCATCATGATCATCGCCATCGTCAATTTTGTCAATCTGTCGACGGCACGGGCCAGCGGTCGAGCCCTGGAAATTGGGGTCAAGAAGGTATTGGGTGCACATCGCCGGACGTTGATGTCACAGTTTCAGATAGAATCGATCACCTTGACGGCCATGGCCACGCTGATCAGCCTTCCCATACTAGCTGCCCTACAGCGACTGATCTCGGATTGGACAGGCGTGACCATCGCACTGGACCATCTGTGGTCCGGCGGTATCCTCCTAGTGCTGCTATCGGTCCCTCTTGTCATTGGCTCACTGGCCGGGCTATACCCATCCCTCTACCTTACCTCGTTTCGCCCCATTCAGGTATTGAAGGGCAAACTGTCTGCGGGAGTCAAAAGCAGTGGCCTGCGCAATGCGCTAGTGTTGATCCAGTTTGTCATTTCCATCTCGCTCATTGCCGGCACTTTGCTTGTATTTCAGCAGCTGCGTTTTCTCACCGATACAGACTTGGGATACGACAAAGACCAGATGCTGGTCATCAACAATGCCGAAAAGCTCAGGGATCAGGTCACTACTTTTCGCAATACAATCATGCAGTTTCCAGGCGTAGAAGCCGCCAGCGTGTCGATGGAAGTGCCCGGCAGAGGCTCTTGGGAAGATATATTCAGTCGAGAGGGAGCAGACATTAAGTTGCCGATCTCCCAGATAAAAATCGACGAGCATTTCTTTCCAACCATGGGGCTGCAACTAGTGGCGGGTCGCAGCTTTGACGATGATCGGGCGGCTGACGATCATGCGGTGATCATTAATGAGACCACCGCTCGCATGTTTGACTGGACGAATGAGCAGGCACTGGACAAACAGATTATCTACCCTGGCTACCCTACCGACCTTCGCATCATCGGGGTGGTCAACGATTTTCATTTTCAGTCACTGCATCAAAACATTGCTCCACTGGCCTTTTTCAATCTCAAATCCCATATGTGGGGAGATCAGCGCGTGGTCGTGGTGAAGTATCGTGCAGACAATGCAGAAGAGGTCCTGGCTAATATCGAAGGCGTTTGGGACCAACATGCAAACCTGTCCCCGTTTGAATACGCCTACTATGACCGCGAGTTGGAGCAACTATACGAGGATGAGCGGCGATTGGGAAGGCTCTTTGGCATCTTCAGCGCATTTTCCATCTTCATCAGCATACTTGGGCTGGTAGGACTGGTCTCGTACGCGGCAGAGCAGCGCAAAAAGGAGCTGGGCATACGAAAAATCTTAGGGGCCTCTATCGCCGGTCTCTTTGTGTTGATGAACCAGCAGTATCTAAAGTTGATTGCAGTCGCCCTGGCCATATCTACGCCCCTGGCTTGGTGGGGCATGGCTCGTTGGTTGGAGGATTTTGCGTACAGCGTCCAGATCAATCCCCTCCTCTTTGTCCTAGCGGGCCTGGCTCAGATCATCTTTGCCATCGCAAGTGTCAGCTACCTGGTGTGGCGAGCGGCGAGAGTGAGTCCGGCCACCGTGTTAAAGGACGAATAAAGCCCACCACCTGCTGACTAAAGAGTCCAGCGGTCAGACAGTATTGTCAGGGAAGGCTTGCCTGCTTCCGAGGGAGCAGGGTCAATTTAGAGGTGTGGATCTGCAACTAGTTCATCTTTCGCAACGTCTCTTACCATATGGGCAAGAAAATGCAATCGGCCATCGGGCGCCGTTCTCACCACTCCCCTTTGTTCGTGCCCATGCTAGCATCATACGAAAATCCCTGGGCAAATGATTAGAAACTACATCAAGATTGCCTTGCGCAATTTGTGGAAATTCAAAGGTTACACCCTCATCAACATCCTTGGTCTGGCGATTGGCATGGCCTGCGTCATCCTAATCATGCTGTATGTCAAATCAGAGACCAGCTATGACAAATTTCACCAGCACCGGGATCATACCTATCAGTTGAACATACGGACTACCAATCCTCAAACCGGCGAAAGCAATGCGCGCGCCATCGGGCCCTATCGGCTCGCGGAGGAGATGCGAATAGATTTCTCCGATATGGAGGAAATCGTCCGCTTCGTGCCACAGGGCCGGGAAATGGTGGAGTATGGTGACCAACGATACATGGAGGAGAATCTCACCTTCGTCGACGACAATGTCTTTAATGTCTTTGACTTCCGGCTCACCCAGGGCGATCCGGCCACCGCCTTGACCGATCCATACTCTCTGGTCGTCACCCAGGAAATCGCCGACAAGTACTTTGGCACAGGAGATCCCATGGGCAAGGTCGTTCAGATCAGGGAACGGGATTATTCCATCACCGGCATCTTGGAAGAGATACCGCAGAATTCCCAGTTTGACTTCAATATCCTTGTCTCAATCAATGCGGCTGACCAAATATTCTCGCGCATTGTGCTCGAAAATTGGGGTGAGGGATCATCCTGGACGTTTGTTCGTGTGCCAGTTGGACAAAATGCCGATGACTACCGCAGCCGGCTGAGCGCCTTTGTAGACAAAAACTTGGAGGCCTGGAAACGATTCTCCCCGGAGATCGAAATGATGCCCCTGCCCAAGCTATATCTGCACTCGCAAGATATATCCTCCTTCGCATCCGGAGGTGACATCACCTATGTGTATGCCTTCTCGTTCATCGCACTATTCATCCTCATCATCGCCTGCATCAACTTCATGAATCTGGCCACGGCCCGATCCAGCTTACGCGCCAGAGAGGTTGGGCTGCGCAAGGTAGTCGGTGCCGAGCGATCGCAATTGATCGGCCAGTTTCTCAGCGAGAGCACGGCCCTGGCCCTGATATCGCTGGTATTAGCGGTGGTCCTGGCGAGGCTGGCCCTACCCTTTTTCAACCAGCTGGCCGACCGCGACATTAGCCTAAGCCTCGTCGGTGATCCCGGCCTGATCCTGGGGCTGATCGCAATCACGCTATTTGTAGGAGTAGTTGCCGGCAGCTACCCAGCACTGCTGATCTCAGGATTTAAGCCGGTGAATGTGCTGTCGGGCAAAATACAGCAAGGGCTACAGGGCGGCAGCTTGCGCAAGGTGCTGGTCTCCTTCCAGTTTGCTACTTCGATCTTCCTGCTGATCGTGACCGGAATCGTGTATCAGCAGTTGCAGTACTGCAAGAACCTGGATCTGGGTTTTGACCGAGAGAATCTGGTGCTGTTTGGGGCTCCGCTGGAGATGCGAGGCCAGTTTGACCAGTTTCGATCAGAACTCTTGAGCAATCCACGGATCGTGAATGCAGCTGCCTCATCTCGTGTGCCGCCGGGTAGATTGAGCAGTTCATTGCGGGCCCGCCCTGAGGGGGTTCCGGAGGACCAACAAAAGGGAATGCAGACCGTGTGGACGGACTATGATTTTATCGAAACCATGGGCTTCGACATGCTGACTGGCCGGAGCTTCTCACGAGATTTTCCGGCCGATGCTACCACCGGGTTCATCCTCAACGAAGCCGCTGTACAGGACATCGGATGGACACCCGAAGAGGCACTGAACAAGACCTTTGGCAGCTCGGAAATTGCCGATTGGACCGCTGGCCAGTGGCAACCCCGCGATGGCAAAGTCATTGGTGTGTTAAAGGATTTTCACTTTGAAACCCTCAAGCAGGAGATCAGGCCGACCGTCTACTTTATCGCTCCATATATGGCCTGGAACTATGTTGTCCGGATCAGTCCGCAGCAAGTGCCAGAGACGATCCGCTTTATCGAAGACAAATGGAGTCAATTCAATCCGGAGGTGCCCTTCGAGTATACGTTTGTGGACGACAACTTTGCCGATCTCTATGCCAACGAAGAGCGACAGGGCAAGATATTTGGCGTCTTTGCCCTCCTAGGCATCTTCATTGCCTGCCTGGGTCTGGTCGGGCTGGCCTCCTTCACCGCCGAGCGCAAGAAGAAGGAAGTGGGCATTCGTAAGGTGCTAGGTGCCTCCAGTTTCAATCTGGTTGTTTTGCTGTCCAAAGAATTTACCTGGCTGGTGATCATCGCATTTGTCGTGGCGACCCCCCTTGCATGGATGATCATGCGACGTTGGTTGGAGGACTTTGCTTATCAGGTGCCGGTGGGTGCGGCGGTGTTTTTGCTCTCCGGAGCAGTGGCTTTGTTGATCGCCTGGATCACCGTCGGATACCAGACAGGCAAAGCCGCCCTTCGAAATCCGGTAAACGCCATCCGCTACGAGTAATCGACCGATCACGGTCTGGCTCGCGGCTGAGCAGGCGTGACGGGGTCGCAACCGGCAGACCCTGTCTGGTGAAAGCACGGGTTCTTCGGGGTAAAGCTATCTGCTCGAGGAGCGGTATCACGCCTATTTCAAGATAGACACGGACACTGTATGTCTCTGCTCATCGCTAGTCCGCAGATGCAGTGTATAGTCACCCGGCTTTATATATTCATGATAATTAATAAAATAGGGGGCGTTGCTCTCCGTCGTTCGCAATACTTGATCCCAATGATATTGATTGAGTCCCCGACGAGCCGGAAAAGGCTGCGTCCAGATCTCCTGGCCTGACGCATCAGATAGAGCCAGCAGCACTTCGCCGGCACGAGGCGCCCAAAAACTCATAAGCAGCGGCTCGACAGCACTACGCTCCACATCGCGATGGGTGTCTCTGCGAGGTGCTGTCGGCACCGCATCTGGCTGAAATAGGCGATACTCGCCCGATGCCCCGAAGAGCCCCGCGGTCGTGGCCTCGTCCAGCGCCTTTAGGTCGATCATGTAGCAGCCCCGTCCGTGCGTGGCAGCTACCAACACGCGCAACTCATCCACAATACCCAGATCAGCCACCGGAATGGCTGGCATGGCGTGCCCAAGGGTCTCCCAATGGGCTCCCTCGTCGTGACTGATGTAGACACCTCGCTGCGAGCCCAGGTAGAGCCGCTCCGGATGAATAGGATCCTCCAAGATCACATTGAGCGCCTCCTCAGGCAATCCCCTCGAGATGGAGCTCCAGGATTTGCCTTCATTATCCGATCGATAGACATACGCACCAAAGTCATCATAGTTGAGACCGGTCATCGTCAGGTAGATCCGCCGCCGGGTGTGCTGCGAGGGTACAATGCTCCGGATATACCCGCGGTCGAGTCCCTGCGAGCGTTGGACCCAGTCCTTGCCGGGCCGGTACATCCAGAAGGTACCATGGTCCGTGCCCACGTACAAACGCCCAGGCTCGTGCGGTGACTCGGCCAAGGCACCGGCAGCAATGGGTGCCTTCCCCTCTGAAGCCACGGTCAGATCGGGACTGATCACCTCCCAGGAATCTCCCCGATCTTGCGATCGAAATACATAGTTGCCGGCATGATACAGGGTGCGTGAATCAAAATGTGAGACGAGGTAGGGCGCGACAAAACTGAACTGCAGCGTACCGTCGTGGTCTGGGGGCAGCGCGGGTCGAATCCCCTTGGAGGTGTCGGCCTGGACATCTCGCCTCCGGACCGCGCCTTCTTGGCTGCTGAAATAGACGGTGTTGGCATCATTGACGTCGAGTTGGGTCACACATCCATCTCCTCCACTCCATGCATCGATCCAAAAATACTTCCACTGATCCACTGCGCCGTCCGTCCATCGTTGCAGGGGTCCATGGACCGTGCTGTTGTCTTGGGTGCCTCCGTAAATGAGATAAGGTGCCTGTTGGTCGATCGTCATCGTATAGAATTCGCCCGCGGGGATGTTGTTATGATGTTGCCAGTTTTTGCCTTTATCTCGACTGGTATAGAGGCCACCGTCGTTTCCCAGTACCAAATGATCACTGTCCTGCGGGTCGAGCCACAACTCGCAGTGATCGAGGTGTAGCGTCTGCGCCTGACTTGGCTGGCGATGATGTACCTGACCGCCGATCAGTCGAAAACGCTTTCCCCCATCCGTGCTGTGTGCCAGTCGCACGCCTAGGGCAAAGATTTCATCATCATTCAGCGGACTGACATAGATATCGGCGAAGTACCAGCCGATGACCGAGGAAAAAAGCAACGACTCTTCATGTGTCCGCGTCCACTTTTTACCGCCATCCAGGGTCTGGTACACCTCTGCAGCCTCCGCTCGCTCATTGTTGAGATTGTCGATCAGCGCATAGGCCTTGTCTGGGTTCTGATGGGACACGGCCAGTCCGATGCGACCCCGCTTAGGGCCGTGGGGCAATCCCTGGTTCATGGCTTGCCAAGAGTCTCCCCCATCCAGGCTGCGGTAGATGCCACTTTTCGGACCATATACTCCTTCCCTGACGACGGTGTCCACGTTGTTCTCCCACATCGATGCGTAGATGACGTCCGGATCGCTCGGCGAAATGACAATGTCGTTGGCTCGCGTGTCCGCATCCACATACAGGACATTGTCCCAGGTGGCTCCCCCGTCCAGGGTGCGATAGACACCTTTGACCGGGTCGGCCGTCCAAAACCGGCCCATCACGGCCACGAAGGCGATCTCCGGGTTGTGGGGATGCACGGCAATCTCCCCAATGTGCCAACTATCGTCCAGCCCGATATGTCGCCAGGTTTCTCCCGCATCATCCGAGCGGTAGACCCCGCAGCCAGGCATGGTGAAGTTTCGATTCTTGCGCAGGCTCTCACCCGTACCCAGATAAATCACATCTGGATCTGATGGAGCCAGTGCAAAATCGCCGATGCCAGTGGATGGCATGTCTTCGTAGATGGGTCGCCAGGTGACGCCGCCATTGTTCGTCTTCCAAAGGTTGCCCGAGCCAAATGCCACGTACATGATCTGGGCATTTGTAGGGTGTACCTGCACTGCCTCTACGCGGGCCGAGTTCATGACCGGCCCCATAGCCACCCAGGGCAAATGCACCAGGGACTGCTCCTGCAGAGCTCTATAGGTCTGAAAGGACTGGACCAATGGATGCTGGGCCAAACAAGTCGACCCGATGATGATGAAGGTGATCGTCCAACGGTAAGTCATGGCACAGGTGGTCTGTTTCTTAAGTTTTGCCAAATGATTTTGAGGTCATTTTTGGTCCTACCCGCAGCGCACACTACAACGAGGCGCTGCAACGCAGCATAGGGGTAAAAATGGCCAAAATAAACGGCAATAGTTTATGAGTCAGAGTGCTGCGCTGCCTTTCCTGGCGCAATGGGGTGGTCGAGCCCAAAAACCGACAAAGCTACCGCAAACCCTGTGCAGGCTACCGCAGAAAAAGCTCGTCCAGATAGCCGGATCGCGTAGCTGTTGAATAGTCATCAGCACATGCCTGTCCGGAGTGCATGATGCTGGTACACCGACCATCGGACGTGGAGGTATCCAGGTGGCTTCGTTTGAGAATGCAATGGCCCAGTTCGTGAAAGACGAGCTTCTCTTTGTCCAGGTCACTGAGTATGGACCAGAAAAGAGTATTGAAAATGACTTTGGGTTCACCTTGATTGTTGCTGCACCAGCCCAAATTGATGTTCTCCTCGTGCAGCTCAAGCCTGGCCTCCACCGGATGTTTGTCATAGTCCACGATAATCCCTCGGAGCTGGGCCTCCTCTTGAAATCGCACGAGGTACCCTGCCAGATCATCATCTACCATCTGCTCCTCCTTTTGACATGCTGGCAGCAAGGAAATAAGAACAAGCACCGAAAGTAAGCACCAAGTGCGTGACAAGGAGGGTTGATTTATGTATAGAACGCTCACAAAAGAACTATTGTCTCCCCTGCCGACGACTTTGTGTCCCCGCTCCTTCTCATCGCTCCGCCACGATGCTCGGATTGACTGGATATCTGCCAAAGTCCTTACCGTAAATAGCCAGGCCGCCCGTACCATCCACCTGCAGTCGCACGACGACTTCCCCCTTTTCCTGTGCCTTACGCCACCGGTCGGCCGGCAGGCGCACTTTGACCAAGTAGCCATAGGAGCCGGCCTCACGAAGTTTGCCATCTCTGGGTTGGTGATGCCATGACAGCACGCCCCGATGATCTGCGGGGTCGTCGGGCAAAATGTGTGTGTCAATCGTCATACCTCCGACCACGATCTTGACGGCGCTGGGAAACTTGACCTCATCCGTCATGGGATAGGCATTAGGATTCTTGCTGGGCTCGATCTTGCCACCCAGCATGTAGTTGATCTGTCCGGTCTCTCCCGGGTCCCGATCCTTGGCAAACAGTTCTTTAGCACCCAGCTCGGCCACAAACGTGGCTTGACTCCACTCGGCTTGGCGTATATCTGCCGGTAGGCGAAAGCGAAGGTCAAAATATCCGCTGCCGCACCCGTTTACCTTCTTGTCAAGTACGCTCCAATGTTTGACACTCCAGGATGCCTGATCATACGCCGTCGGCGAAACGGAAACGGAGCGGCTATCTCCCGTGGCCCGCTCCCCCTCCACGACGAAGTGGTGGCAATTGCGGTGCAAAATCAGCCCATCCGCATCTTTGAGCACCAGTTGTAGTGTGGCCAGCCCCGGCTCTGCCGGCATCGGTATCGACAGCGGGGGAAGCGATGATTGCATCCATGGTCTTCCCTGTATCGCCCGTAGATCCTGCCACCACCTGCGCACCTCTCCCCACTCGTTGTGGCCCACAAGCGTAGCCTCCAAGTGCAGTGCAGTCTGATCCCCCAGGTCACCCGTCATGAAGGAGGCGAAAAGCGGCAGCGAAACCTGCGCACCGACCCGCACCGTTTCACTGATTTCATTGCCTGTGGAGATGTAGTAGGGGCTGTGCAGGTCACGCAGACTCATGCCGGGAACGAGGTCTTCGAGGCCGGTAAATTTTTCTGAGCGATCATACCGCCAGTAGCCGTTCCATTCATTGATCACGTCGTGGTGCTCGGTATAGAGCCACCCTCCAATCTTGGGATGCATGCGAAACGCATTGATCATTCGGTGGTAGTCAAAGGACCAGTCGACATCACCGGTACTCCCCTGATATCCCCAGACGTTGCCGCACTCGCTATTGATGTTGGGCTCCGAGCCTTGCACATATCCCTCCTCATAATGAAAGGTGCTCCCGTAGTAGGAGGATCGATCAATCTTGGCCAGGTGATCCTCCCAGGCGTATCCAGGCAGGTAGCTATGCCAGGAATTAATGTCGGTCACGGTGTGTCCTCGCCCGCAACAGATGGAATTATCTTCGACTAGGCGACTGGGATCTAAAGACTTGGTCAGGTGATACATGGACGTTACCCATCGCTGCGTGGCTGGCAGGTAGCGTCTCTCCGGTTGATCCTCGGAGGAAACAGTACTCATCAACCCCCACGTCTCGTTAAAGATCACCCAAGAGAAGATACTGGGATGATTGTAGTCTCGCTCGATCATTTCGCGAAGCGTATAGGTAGATTCTTCCTGCATCGCTCGATTGGGCTCTCCCCAGCTATTGGGCAGGTCAGCCATGACAAGAAGACCTAATTTATCGGCCCAGTAGAGCTTACGGGGGATGTCTATCTTGATATGCGTCCGGATGCCATTGAGCCCAATATCCAAGCTGCGCTGTATCTCCTCTCGCATAAACCGGTCACTGGGAAAAGTGTAGAAGCCCTCCGGATGGTAGGACTGGTCAAGTGCCATCTGGAGATATATCGGCTCGTTGTTCAGCGCGATGTAGGGAAAGCTGGTGCCGGGAAGATGGGTGACCGATATCTTGCGCATGCCAAAGTAGGTGCGCACCTCGTCCTCACCCGCCCGAAGGGTCACATCGTAGAGGTGCGGATCGTCCAGGGTCCACCAACGAGCATCCGGGATGGCTAGCTTGAGAGTCACTTTTTTTAGTCCCGCCTTAATCTCGGTCGATCCGACCAGCGACTGCTGATCGTCGGCCACGGTTATCTCCAGGGGTACGTCCGCCTGGGCCTCCGTAGGCAAATAGCAGGTGATATCCACCGTACCGGCGTCAATATCCGGCGTGCAATGGGCCGTCTCCAGATAGGTGTCTGCCCGGGCCTCCAGATAGACGGTCTGCCAAATGCCTCTGGCATTGCCATATCCCTGCTTGCCATATAGCGTGTGCATACGCCGAACATCGTCGACCCTACACACCAGCGTATGAGTCTCGCCCGGCCGGGCTACATCACTGAGCTCAAAGGTGAAGGGGATATAGCCGCCTTCGTGACTGCCCAGTCGGTGGCCATCCAACCAGACGGTGGTATGCCAGTCGCTCGCGCCCAGTGTCAGAAATATGCGCTTGCCAGACCAACTCTGGGGGATCGTGATCGATCGTCGATACCAACCGACGTCCGCCTCATCTGCGATACCCGACAAGGGCGAGCCCCATGGGAAAGGGACTGTGATCTGCTGAGGAAAGTCGGTATTGCCATCACTCCACTGCGCCCGAATTCCTTCGTCCAGCGAATCGAAACGGAAGTCCCAGAGGCCGTTTAGGTTGAGCCAATCGGCCCGATGCCAATCCGGCCGCGGATGCTCCGAAAGAGGAATGTCCTGACCGCGAACGCAGACAAGGCTCATAAACACGATCAGGGATACTGTCAGGGGCTTAATCGATTTCATCCAATCAATTTAGCGAGACTTTTGCATTCGAGCCTTGTCTTGGGCAGGCCAGCAACACCACAAGCTCGGTGGAATGACGACGCTCACGCCAAATCGGGGTTTGGTTGCAGCACATACCAATGGCTGAGTTTCCTTGCATACAGCACCAAATCGGTCTAGACCATGCGCTTAAACAGACGAATGTCGACGCGGCGATTTCTCTTTCTCCCCTCCGGTGTGCTGTTGTCTGCCACGGGGAAACGTTCGCCGATGCCCTTCACATGCAGGCGTTTGCGCGCGATCCCCTGAGTCACGAGGTAGTCGGCCACCGCAGCCGCGCGCTTGAGCGAAAGTCGTTTATTGACCTCCTCGCTGCCGGCGCTGTCCGTATGCCCTTCGATGTCCAGATCCATTTCCGGATTCTCACGCAACAAATGCACTAATTTTTGCAACTCCGGATGAGATGCTTGCAGCAGCAGATCGCTGCCCGACTGAAATTCGACGTCCTTCAGCGTGCGCACTTCGCCCTTGATCAGACGCTGCTTTAGGGACGGCGAAAAGGCCAAGCCTTCGAGAGAGGGGGTAAACTCTAATCGTTTGAAACAAATCTCCTGCCGGTTATTATACCGGCCCGTGGCGGCAGTCACCCCCCAGAAGACCTTTGGGCTGCCCTGAAACACCTCCTGAACGAGATCGATGCGGTGCGCAATGACCTGCTGACCGTCCAGTGACATCTGGAGTAGATGCCGGTCTGCATCCCAGCGGATATGAACTTTGTGCAATAGACAATCCTCCACATTTTTGATCTTGATAGGACCCACCAGATTGTAGTGATGGTGGACGAACCCGTCCTGTAGCAGGGCCACGTGATCCTCTATGGGGTCTGCCAGGTGGTCATTTTCCCAGGTATCGATCTCAATACCCAGCGAAGGCTGCAATCCCGCAAACCCCATCCCTTCGCCACTATATCCCGTCAGTCCCTGATAGGGCGAAAAGACAAATACGATGCCGTCGGCTCCGATCTCATCCTGACAGCCGAACATCATCTCTAGCTCCATAGCGAAAGAACCGCCGATATCAATGGCCTCCTCAAACCAGATCGCCCCATTTGACCAATCCATGGGATAGGTCAGACGAAAGCAGTCCTCCCCCAGCCGGCCGGCATGCCCGGTGACGACGAAGTCATCCAAATCAACCTCCTGGCCCTCGGCAACACCGATCAAACCAGCGCCCAAAAGACAAAGGGCGAGCAGATGGAATTTTAAACTCATTTGTTTCGTTCTACAGATGAACTGTCCAAAGAGGCTGTCTAGCGTAGTCAGGGCTCAAAAGCCGGCAAAGGACCGCTCTTTGCAAAAGTTATGATGTATCAGGATCACATGCAATTAATCTTTGGATAATCTAACCCTATCTCCGGTCGGGCGGCATCCACGTCTCCTCCCACACTCAGCACAAGCTAAATGAAGGGCTTTACAAGTTCAGAACTACCTATATTAGGAGTGCCGACCTCGGGCCACGATGCGATACCACTGTTAGGATGCTAAGAAAGTTCATTATCCCGCTCTGCATGTGTCTGCCAGCATTCGTCTGGTCGCAAGAAGACACAATCAAGAAGAAGAAATCGACCCTGTTTGATGTCTTGCACGAACGGGGCATTGAGCAGGCGGTGATGAAGATCAGCCTGGATACTTTGATCGCCAATAAGCTCACGCCCGACGAAACGAATGGCAAGCTTATATTTGACTTGAAGGGAGGTGGCAAACTGGCCTTGGAAGTGGAGGTGCAAGCCCGCGGCAAGTTTCGGCGGATGAAGTGTGACTTTCCACCGCTTCGACTGGATTTTGACAAAAGTGATCTGAAAGATCTGGGCCTGAAGCGAAACGACAAATACAAGCTAGTGACCCACTGCGTTTCCGAAGGCGAAGGCGACCGCATCTTGCTTAAAGAATATTTGGCCTACCAACTATACCAACTGGTGACACCCAACAGCTTTCGGACGATTTTATTTCCCATAGAATATCTCGACACGACCAGCGGCCAATCCCTCAAGACGATGGCATTCATGATCGAAGATGAAGATCAACTTGCCGACCGATTAGGCGGGGATATTTGCGATTGCCTCGGCCGGGAATACACGGATATTGACCCGCTGGCCTTTGAACATCTTGCGCTATTCCAATACATGATCGGCAATGCGGACATGGATTTTAAGGCCCTGCGAAATCTAAAGCTGGTCCAAATCGACTCACTCACGCCTATGACACCGGTAGCCTTCGACTTTGACTTCTCATGTTTTGTGCATCCTCCTTATGCTTATCAAGGGGTGCAGGACCTACGTACGCTAAAGCGGGACTACTTAGGATATGAAGGCAATAGACATCTGCTGAAGGAGGTGTGCCAGACTTTTCTTGACCGCAAAGATGCCGTGCTGGATTACATTAAGGAGTTTGATCTCATCCCTGCCTACGAGCGCCGGGAGTGCCTCAACTACGTAAAGGACTTCTACCGGCTGATCGAGAGTCGAAGATTTGTCGTGGAGTATGGCGTGAAGTGACCCGCCCCGCTGGATGCAAGCTAATCGAGGGGATTGAGTCAGCCCGGCAACCACGCCACGACCCTTAGTGGCCCACCGCTGCCTCCTTTGATCTTCATCGGAAGGGCGACAATCCGAAAGTCCTTGGCTGGGAGCTGATCCAGATTCATTAGGTTTTCAAATCCAGCGATGTTCTTCTCGTACAAAATTTGGTGACTTTCAAACAGGGTGGATTGTCCGTAGTCAATGCTCGGGGTATCCAATCCGATCGCATGGATGTCCCGGTGGGCCACCAACCAGCGAGCCGCGTCGGGATCAATGCCCGGAAAATGAAGCTTGGGTACAGCATCCGGACCACGCTCAGCCGTGCCCATGTACTTTTCTCTGTCCGGCCAATAACGTTCATAGCCGGTCTTGATCAGCACAATGATACCCTCGGGCAGCTCCCCATGGACCGCCTCCCAACCGGTAAAATCCGAGACACCTACTTGATAGTCCGGGTCTTCCAGCGCACGGTCCGACACATCGATCAAGACAGCGGGGCCGATCAGCCGATCGACGGGTATCTCATCCATGGCCCACTTGCCCTCGGCAAAGTGCATGGGTGCGTCCAGGTGTGTCCCTCCATGCTCAGCCAGGCAAAACTCAAAGGCACTGTAAAAGTATCCGCCCTCTGCTTCGCCCACAAAAACGGTGTCCAGCCGAAAGGACGATGCGGTAGGCCAAAAGACGGTCTGGTCATCAAAGGGGTGGCTGAGATCAATCCAGCGACCCGACCAGGGATCCGACGGCGTGACTTCAGCCGGGCCCGAGCTGCATCCAGGCAAAAGATTTAGAATCGCCAGGAGGAGGATGCTATAAGTCCATTGACACTTTACTAGCATATGGGCATGTTTTGATTTTCTTGGGCACTTAATGGCCAATTACCGACATCTTGTGCTGGCTTGACCACGGCGGTCCGAGCAAAAAAATAATCAATAACTTCAGCTCCCGCAATGGATTCTTCCTAGCTCACAAACACAGGACACCATAATGACAAGCAGACAATACTCCTCCCCTAGCCCATCTTCGTTCGGCAGCATCTACCTCCCCGGTCGCCTCTCGCTGTATTTGCTGGCGGGGTTATTGTGGTTCAGTTGCCGACAGGCCAGCAACCCCGCAGCCATTCCGCTGACAGCCCTGCAGACCTACGTGGCCCAACCCGATACGGCCTTCCAATGGGAAGTGGTACAGACGATTCCTGCTGAAGATCATGATGCCTATATCATCAAGATGGTCTCTCAGCGCTGGATGACGACATCGGAGGTCGAAGATCCGGTCTGGTGGCATTGGCTTAGCGTGGTCGTGCCGCACGAGGTCGAGTCCAGTACCGGGCTGATGTGGATCGGTGGTGGCAGCCGCGAAAGAGAGATGCCCACCGAAGCGCCCGGGCTGATCGTCCAGGCGGCCCTGGCCACCAAGACCGTGGCTGCGGAAATTCACAACATCCCCAATCAGCCGACGGTCTTCGTAGGCGATGACTATGGACCTCGGGTCGAAGACGAATTGATCGCCTACGGCTGGAGACAATACCTGGAGGGCGGTGCCAAGTCGGAGGATGACATCTGGCTAGCCCGACTACCCATGACTAAGGCCGTCGTACGGGGTATGGATGTCGTCTCTGCTTTCACGGGCGACCAGACCTCCGTCCGGGTGGACAGCTTTACCGTGGCTGGGGGCTCCAAGCGAGGCTGGACGACCTGGACTACGGCCGTCGTGGACGATCGGGTGGCAGCTATCGTCCCTGTGGTGATCGACATGCTCAATGTTATTCCCTCTTTTCAGCATCATTGGCGGGTGTACGGTTTTTGGGCCCCAGCGGTCGATGACTACGTGCAGGAAGGCATTATGCAATGGCAGGGAAGACCCGAGTACCAGTCCCTGGTGGCACTGACCGAACCCTACTCCTATCGCGAACAATTGACCATGCCCAAACTGCTGATCAACGCCACGGGAGATCAATTCTTTCTGCCTGATAGCTGGCAGTTCTACTGGGCCGGGCTCAAGGATGAAAAGCATCTGCGCTATGTACCCAACGGGGATCACTCTCTACGGGGTACGGATGCCGTGGAGAGCCTCATCGCCTTTCACCACTCGGTGGTCAACCGATCCGAGCGGCCCACCTTCGACTGGAAGGCAACGGGCGACCGAATCGAATTGACGACCGGCCACCCGACGCCGGATTCCATCTTCTTGTGGCAGGCGAGCAATGGGGAGACCAGAGATTTTCGGGTAGAGACGATTGGTCGCACCTGGGAACGTCAGTCTATTGCCATCGCGGAAGGTGGCTCGTATGAGCTATCGATCGAAGCCCCGGCCAGCGGATGGTCAGCCTTTTTCGGCGAGTTGGTCTACCTCGGTGATGCCGGCCTCCCCCTGAAGCTTACCACTGGAGTGGTGGTGGTCCCGGATTCGGTGCCGTATCCACCTTTTGTCGCCGATGGTCCACCAGCCGTTGCCCAGTAGGGTCCTGGTCACAGCACCTCCAAGCTAAGGATGGTCAGCCTAGATGACTAATCGTCTCGGCCAAGTACCCAACCCACCAAGGCTCCGGCAATGCCAAATCGGATCGCATACGTCACCGCTCCAAAGGCGACGCCGCTGAGGGATGTCAAGGTACTCTGCGCATGGATGAGCAGCCCCGTCGCCAGCCCGATCAAGAGGCCCAACAAGGCCCCAGCCTTGGCGCCTCCAGCCACGGTCTTGATTCCTGCCCAACGACCGAAAATATAGGTCAATAGAAATCCAAAGATCACCTCCATGAGAATGATCAACGGAAAATCGACCGCATCTCTGGCTACACTAGCCGCGCCATCTCCGTCCGAGAACAATGGCATACTTTCGTGAAAGAGGACCACATAGATGAGGTATCCCGATACAAATAATCCGAGGGCGCCAGCCAGGGTACCCAACAGTGTCTGTTGTGTGTTCATTTTGTCTTGATTTTTTGGTTTATATCTAAAGAAACGAAATTCTATTCCGACAAGCCCTCATTCGGCGATATTTGTCCCTGCTATCCTAAGGCAGATAGGGCGCACTCCATTGTTTGCTCTGCCACAAATCCGTACCTTGAGAGAAGCTTTCAGGTGTCGAGACAAGATCTGTCCACCTGGGCTAACGTTTAATCACCAACTGAGCCAGCATACGGAAGTTATTCACACTCAACTACGAAGAGATGAGTAAGACAAAGAAACTCCGACTCGCCCCAGTCATTCTCTGGATCGGACTCTTGACCTCCCCCGCTTTGGCACAAGATGCGGCGACCGCTGCCGGACCGAGCCTGTTTGAGACCTTGCAGCGTAGCGACGTACTGCAGATGACCCTGATCACAGACCAGAAGAAGCTGATTCGCGAAAAGGAGGCCGAGGAATATCAGCCGGCCACCTTGCAATACCAAGATGCTAACGGTAAACCAGTGGTCCGGGAGATCGAGGTCAAAACCCGGGGCAACATGCGCCTCAAGACATGCTACTACCCGCCTCTTCGCATCAAGATATCGAAGGACGATGTCAAAACTGAGGGCCTGAAGCCACTGCGCAAACTGAAGCTGGTCGTCGGATGCAAGCCCGGTAGCGAATACGAGCAACTCGTCCTGCGGGAATACTTGACCTACCGCATCAACAATTTGTTGACCGACCAGAGCTTCCAAGTGCAGCTCGTCTCCCTCCAGATGCTAGACTCCGAAGAAAAGGAGAAGCCCCGGGAAACGCTGGCTTTCATCATTGAAGACGAAGACGAACTAGCCGAACGCCTGGGCGGACAGATGATTGAGCCTTCCAGCATGTCACGCAATGCCCTTGAAAAGGGCTCCTATGATCTGCTCTCCCTGTTTCAATTTGTCGTAGGCAATACGGATTGGTTTGTCCTCAATAGTCACAACACCAAGTTTGTGCGCACGCACGATCCGCCCAGTATCATCCCTATCGCCTACGACTTCGACTTTGCTGGGCTAGTCAACTCGCCGTACGCCGTGCCAAATGACAAAATGCCTATCAAATCGGTGACCGAACGATTTTACATCGGTGCCTGCCGCGACGAAGCCGAATACAAAATGGCGGTCGAACATGTGCTCTCGAAGAAAGCAGAGATCATGGCGCTGGCCGATGAGGTGGACTCGCTTTCGGATCGATCCCGCGACTATGTGATCAAATACCTGACGAAGTCCTTTGACATTCTCGAAAATCCCAAGATGAGAAAGCGTGAGTTTAAGCGGGGTTGCGATTGGACGCCGGGATTGAAGTGAGAGTGCGGTTGAGTTTGGAGTGACTTGAGTTCAGAGTGACTTGAGTTCAGAGTGACTTGAGTTCAGAGTGACTTGAGTTCAGAGTGACTTGAATTCGGAGTGACTTGAGTTTGGAGTGACTTGAGTTCAGAGTGAACTAGAGTGAGCTAGAGTGAGCTAGAGTTGAGTTTGGAGTGAGGTGGAGGCTTTGCGAGCTCGCGACTATGGGACCTCAGCCTGAGCCTCAGCCTTCGCCTTAAACACCTGAGTTTATAGTGACTTTCGTGAGCTTTAGGATGCGGTGTCGAATTGCTATCTTGATCGCTGGTTACTTGACTAAGTCCTAACACTGCAAGCCTATGATATTCCGATGGATCTCCTGCCTTTTATTTTGCCTCATGATCCTTATGCTGCCAGCGCAGTCTGGCGAGACGATCAGCGAGCTAGCCGACGCCTTGACATTGGCCGCTACATTTGACCGCGGCACCCAGGCTGACCAGGCCAAGGGCGATGGGCGACTGTACATTGCCCCTACCTACGGGACGGTTGATGAAGGTAAGCCAAGTTCCCTTCCCGCGCATGTTAAGATCGTGGAGCAGGAGGGCCTTTTTGGTTCCGGCCTGCGATTTGAGCGCAAGGAAGATCCGGTTCTCTTTTATCTTGCCAAGGACAACATCAGCTACAACAAGCAGCACTGGAGTGGTACCATCTCCCTCTGGCTGCGGGTCGATCCGGAGAAGGAGCTGGCACCTGGCTATACCGATCCGATACAAATCACCGATGAGGGATACAACGATGCGGCGCTCTGGGTCGATTTCTCCAATGCCAATCCACGGAGTTTTCGTATGGGCGTCTTCGGAGATTTGGCGGTATGGAATCCCGACAATATCGGCCCGGACGTCAACCCCGACTTTATCAGCCGCCTTTTGACCGCCGCCGATCGACCGTTTAGTGCCGATCGATGGACCCATGTGGTGATTTCATTTGAGGGTCTGAACAGTCAGCAGGGTACGGCTCAGTTCTACATCAATGGCAAGTGGCAAGGCGACCGAGGCATCCCCGAACCCTTTAGCTGGGAGTTGGAGCGGGCCAAGATCTATCTGGGCCTAAACTATGTCGGTTGGCTGGACGAAGTGTCCATCTTTGATCAAGCCTTGACCGCGGACCAAGTCAATACTTTATACCAACTGCCAACGGGTCTCAAAGACCTGCTGCGATAAGGTTTGGCATACCCTGCCCCCCATCCAGTGAAGGATGGTCTCGTCATGGTTTTGAGATAAGTGGTAGTAGAGCTGCGCATTAAATCTTGTTGTTAATTCTAATGTCTTTGGTCCGAATACTTCGCTGCAAAGCCTCGCCATAGCTTCGACTTCGCCACCCACCCCCTTTCGCGGTTCCCTCACTTCTCGCATGGTCATGCTCGACGCTATGAGATCGTCCGGTCATGTTTTGCGCCTCTTCTGCGAACAAAATCATTACCGAAAGACAAGGTCCCGAAACATCTGGCGTGTCCATGATTTGGGTGCCGTACTATACATCAACAACATTGATGACAGCTCGGCAGATCGACGACTGCCGCAGGTGGTGCGCAATGTGCTTGCAATGGAAAGTCCATTGCAAGATGTTGGGTTGAATTTGGGGAATCTATTTTGAGATTAACTTAATGGTGGCGATCGGCCCTTGCGAGATATCAAAAATTGTGAGAAAGACGATTGTAGCTGATGGTAGATGTTGCTGAAAATCGATGACACCCGCCCGGCTCAGTTGCCCTTGCATGATCTTAACACCCATCAGGTCTGTCATCGAAAAGAAGAGGTTATTTTGGTTGCTCGCCGTTTCAATTTGCACCTTGATGAGATCAGAAAAAGGATTGGGGAAGACTTCAAGGGTACTCAATCTGGTGCTCCATACGGAGCTTGTCATACCCTCAAAATCACATTCCACGGTACTGGCCTGATAGAGACCGATCACTTCATCTTCATAACACCTAAAACCATCCAACCAGTTTTGGTCACCCGCAGATGTGCACGTTGGCAAAAACCAGTTACCCACAGAGCCAATGCCTTCGACAACTTCAGCACCATAATCCAAAGATAAAATTGGTTCGAATACCTGCTTTAGTCGAGTGGTGCCGTTTACTGATATGCTATACACTGTGTCCAGTACAAGCATCTGATCTTTGTGACAACCAAAGGGTTCTACAAACGATTTGAGGAACAGAGTGTCACCGATGTTGAGGGAAAAGTCATATAACACTACGTCCTGGCCATCAAATAGTCGTAGGAGTTTCTTCCCGTCCTGACGAACCAAAACCTGATCGGTAGTCGTCCCAGCTGAAATATCGAGCTTTCGGTATGATCGATCTTCTATTACAGTGTCTTGCAAGCTGGTAATATTAACAAAGGTCACATAGTTTGGTCTGAGGGGGTCCCAGATCATTTGATAATGCCATTTTGCTCCCACCGGTGCCCACTCCACATTTTGTGCACTACCAGACCTTCTGATGCATATCAATAAAAAGAGCACCAGCACCACCTTCAGCACCCTAACGAAGGTCCCACCTCCTCCACTAAAGGGGCATCCAGGAGCAACTCTCAGAACCCATTTATCAAAGCCGCTTGTGCGACACAGGCCATACATCATCACATTGGTATTTGAGGTGATTCACAACTACATTTCCGTACAAACAAAAACCGCCCGCAATCTATTACCTGAAGCCCTCAGAGATGGCTGTACCGTCATCGTTCAATCACAGTACCTGCGTGACCAACGTACGGTATTTACAAACCGCAGTCAAGCCCACAGCACCCCACAAAGACACTACTAAAAGCACGCTCTCCATTGCCTTACCAAAAGTATGGCAACAAGCACTCCTCTTCAGATCCTACTATCGTTTCCCCGGAGCCCTGAGCTTTCTACTGCGCTACCCCAAGCGCGCTGTAACGTCATCCGGAGCTTGCCGAGGGATTACCAACATGAGCCGCGGGCCGCACTCCCCCTGCAGGGGCTGGTGGGTTGCGGGCCGGGTTGTTAAAAAGAATAGTAAACCCCGAGTTACTTACATGCGAGCCCGAGTGTTATTTTCTTTATAGCAATAATCACCGTCCTCGCCGATTTCTTCCTATCCGTACGAAGTAAGCGTAGGTGCGATTTGGCTACTGACAAACAATTATTGCACGACATCATGACAGCATCGCTTTCTTTCACCCACAACGTCAGCAGCTCACAGATTTGATCACCCTACCCAGCGCTTCGGATCTGGAGGAAGTGGTACTGCGTGCCATGCTCCTTGATGCCACGATCTGCGCCTTGGCCAAGACGGTCTTCAATGACTTTCAGAAAAAAAGCGGTCTCCTGCGAGACCGCCTTCCTTGGTTTTTTGTGTTTTCTCTTCTGATTACATGCCGTCAGGCAAGTTGTACTCCTTCATCCTGTAGGTGGTAAATGTCCGCAATCTCTTACGGATGTTCTTAACCTTGCCGGCAAAAGTGGCAAAGGCATCGCCGGAGAATACGCTATCTGTATATTCTAGCATCGCTTCAAACGTGGGTGCACTAACCACAGCCACATGTGTAGCACCATGCTCGTTTCCCGAAACGAATTGATGCAGTACGACACCCATTTTACCATCGGACTCCGCAATGATCGCATCCCTCAGGTCCGAAAACGCAGCGACATATGTAGCCGGATCAGAGACGGAAAGCTCATAGATCGTCGAATAGGGGTTTCCCGTCACGTCCTCTCCCAGCACAGATTTCCCCAGATAAGATGCCCCACTCTTGATCGAACGATCTAGGGTACTGCCAAAAAGGGCAAAGTCAGTGGATTGCTGCAGCATGCCTGAGTACATTTTCCCAAATTGCGCTCGGTCCGGACTAGCAAAAATCACCTGATGCGTCCAGGAGTCTTTGGAACTCGAAAACATGGCGGATCCCAGGGCAGCATAAGGTAATGCCTTCCCCGTTTCGGACTCAAAGAAACGGTCAAATGCATTCACAACCTCCTGATCATGACCTGGTTTTACTTCAAAATGATAGACCGACCAGTACATGGTCTGGGCCCCAGCAAGAACCGCCGTCAACACGAAGGCAACGACGCCAATAAAGCTTCTCATATTACGCTTGATTTAAGTGGTTACAAAACTCTTGGCCAGGGATGGGCAACTGTCGGGGCAAGAGGCTTATAGAGGTGGTGGAAATCAAGATACACAATTAGTTGTGAAATCGCGGCAATGGTCGTACGGGACGCATGATGTCTGGCGCGGCTGGGGTCACATTCCTCACTCTTGGGGGTTTGTCCTTGAAGGGGAGATTTGTACGGGGGAACTTGTTAAGTCGCTGAGTATAACGTTGGAATCCAGCCAAAAACGAGGCTCCCAGGACGTTTGGCAAGGACGTCTAAACCCATATGGTCTGTACTTGACGACCCCTGGAAGCGGCTTGTTTCAAGGCATCCACCATTGCCACGGACCAGAGTTGCGCCCACTCAGGAGGTGGGTGCTTCTGCTCCTACGATCCGCCCATGTCGGAATAGATAGAAGCAGACGGCACAGCACACCATGGCTGCTACCGAACTCCAAATATTTAGCGAGATAAAGAACTCAACCCACGATACACTGTAGCTGAAGATCTCCTTGAGTAGCAAGACCACCACACTGCCCAGATAACCTAAGGCGTCCGCCACGTAAAACAGGAATCCGATCGTGCCGATAAATTGCAGGAATGCCAGAAGCCGCTCGAAAAGCAGACAGTGAAATAGAATGTAAGGCAAATAGATGCCAATACCGGTGCTGATCATCCAGAACGTCGGCGATACCACACCGTACTGGAACAATACCGTGATTACGAGAATAGCCGCCAGGCCCAAGAGAGTCAGATACAGACCATAGTCGAACGCCTTGCGATTGTCGTAAATGAGGATGCCCAGTGCTGCGATCGCGATCACCACTAATGCCACCGGCACCTCGGTCAGCGTAATCAGGGCAGGTTGGTCCGCGTACCCCAGCTCCGCCCAAAACTCGACGACAAAATTGTCACGAAAATCACGCACGATGGTCAGCAGAACATAAATCGCTACCAAGGAGGCAAAACCCAGTCCATGTTGCCTCAGAAAACGCTTGCGATCGGCTGCATGCATGGGTTGTCTCTTCGTACGTTGGGCCTCATCAGCCAGATTGGGTGGCGCCGCTCGATGCAACATCCACAGCGCCCCCAAGAAGACGGGGAAGAAGATAAGCCCGGTCAAAAAGGGCATGCCAAACTCCGAAACCTCAAATTGCTGTAAGAGCCAGACACCTGTCGTCTTGACCAGGCCAGTGGACAACACAAATGTAGCACTGAGACCCGCCACCAGCAACTCCGTCTGTTGCCTCCCCTCTAAATAGGACAGTACAATACCAAACACCATACCCAGCGGCAGTCCATTGAAAAACATCGCGATGAACTTGAATTGCGGGGGTACCCACCAGAAAGCCAGTAGCATCAACAGGCCAAAGCCGACCAGTACGAGCAATGACCATGTGCGGCGCTCCCGCGTCATCTCGGAGACCACCTTGATGCCAATGAACTTTGACAACATGTAGCCCATCACCTGGCTGATCACCAGTACCGTCTTGAAATGCAGGGATCCCATCTCATAGTCCAGATATTGACCCGCCAGAAAGGATTTTCTCACCGCATACATTGCCGTATAGCACAAGAAAGCGGCTACCATCAGCAGCACCGTATCCGTCCTGGAGGCCCGTATGGTTGGTGGATTGCTAGCGCCAAATGTCATGATCGGAGTCGCGGTCGTCCATATGCTTAATACAAGTATAAACCACCGCGGCCAGGGTATCCGGCATTTTCGTATTAAATATGTATTGACAAATGCCAAACTCATGTGCAGGAAGAAGGCCACCGCTATGGTTTTCGAAGAGGTGCAGATGCCCTTCGCATCCCATCATATCGACCTCCCCACCCTATCGCAGGGCGAAGCGCTGGTCAGGGTGACGTACACGACGATCTGCTCAAGTGACGTGCACAGCTACCTCGGTCGGCGGCCCACACCGTGTCCGAGCATCCTCGGTCATGAGATCATTGGCCGGATCGAGCAGTTAGCCGGACCTATGGGAGATTTTCACGGTGATAGGCTAGCACCGGGAGATCGCATCACCTGGACCGTCTACGCTTGCCAGCCGGAGGGAGAGATGGCGCGCCGGGGGCACCCACAGAAGTCACCGGACCTCTACAAATACGGTCACGAACAACTGGATCATCGACAGTTGCTCAGTGGAGGCTTTTCCACGCATTGCCACCTCAAGGAAGGTACGGCGATCTTCAGCTTGCCCGATCACCTGTCGGATCGGGAAGCAGCGCCGCTCAACTGCACGCATGCCACCATCGCTGGCGGCCTCCGACTGGCGGGCTCGCTCGCTGGCAAAAGGGTGCTGGTCAGCGGAGCCGGGATGCTCGGCCTATCCGCTTGCGCCATGGCCAGCGAAGCAGGTGCCTCCCAGGTCTGGGCATTGGATCTGCTCGAGCCTCGACGTCGTCAGGCGACTGCCTTCGGGGCGTCGGAAGCATTTGCGGGTCAAGCGACGGAGCAGGCACTGCAAGAGACCCTGCGAGCACGTGGGGGCGTCGACGTTTTATTGGAGACGAGTGGGGCGCCCGAGGCCATTGAAAAGACACTGCCATTGCTCAACATCGGGGGCACGGCAATCCTGATCGGATCTGTCTATCCCCAGCGTCCCATATCCGTGTCGGCCGAGTGGGTCGTCCGAAACCTGATTACGATCAAAGGACTCCATAATTATGTGCCCAAGGACCTAGCCTACGCGATCCGATTTGTGGCGGACTACCATCGCAAATATGATTTCCAATCGCTCGTTTCAGCCGACTACCCCTTGGCGCAATTGGGAGAGGCCTTCGTCACGGCTCAGCAGTCGTCCCACTACCGCGTGGGCATACGTACGGAAGATTGATGCAGCCCGAACGGCTGCTGACCGTTTTTGCTCCAGGTCCTGTCACTCGCATGAAGCCCGTCAGGCCTGCCTTGTCGATGCCTGTCTTTCCAATCGGAAAGGGGCCTGCTTACAAGCTATATCCCAACGTAAAATAAAAGCTGCGTCCCTGAGAGGGAATGATACCTGGGCCGGGGTAGCCCGTCGCTCTTCTCGTAAAGTAATTCGCATCAAACAGATTATTGACACTGCATTCAAATAGCATTTTCTTCCACAAATACTTGAACGACACGTCTGCCACCTGATAACTGGGAATGATGCCTTCAATGGCCGAAGGGGTAAAGACGGCGTTGGAGGCGTCCGAAAAGTGCTCCGAGGTATGACCAAATTGCAAATTAAATCCCAGGTCCTTCCAGCGCCCGTACAATCCCGTTTTGAAAATAAAAGGTGGTACAAGCTCCACGTGCCGCCCCTCTTGACCCGAAATGTCAGAAGAGCGATACCTCGCCCGGGTCAGCGACAGATTAGTAAAGATGGCCAACTCCGCATCGGCCTCGGGAGTCAGCCACTCCTTAATATTAAATTCCAGCAACGACTCCAGTCCGTAGATTTTTGCATCGGCAATATTGGTGCGAAATCGAATGATCCGATCCACCAGACCATTAAATACGGGGTTGGGTTCTTTCTTCAAGATGGTGCCAATCCGATCGTTGTAGGACAGGTGGTACAAGGTCAGATCGAAGTCAAACAGCTTTCCTAATCGACCTCGCACACCCAAATCCAAATTAAAACCCCGCTCGTCCTTGAGTTCTTCGTCGACCACCAGGCTCCCGACATTCACCCGAATATCATTAAAATTGATCGCCCGATAGTTTTGGGAAAAATTGGCGTAAATTTCCAAGTCCTGCACCGGCTTGTAGCTTACCCCAAGGCCTGCAAAAACAAAAGAGCGTGGATTGACCTTCGACTCGTTTATGCGCTCGTCCAGTATTACATTGCCGGCCAGGTCCTTATTAATCACCCGGTAATAGCCATTGGCCTCCGTACGTATATGCTCAAATCTGAGTCCGGGAGTAAGGGTCCAAGCACGATTAATCGAAAAGACATTTTCAAGAAAAAGTGCAAAATTTCGACTAGGCAACGTAAAATCAGAACCTTCCAGATTGTCCGGATGCAGGTACCGAAAAGTGGGCTCGTCCGAACGGTCCCCCTCGCCCTGCTTGCGAAGGGTCTTACCCCGATAATATCGCACACCCACCAAAAAAGTACTGGGAATCTTGGCGGTGTTGTACTGATACAGGATGCGTGTTTCATTGCCAATATTTCGAAAGCGATCCATCAAGTAGTCTCGGTTCTCCCCAAAGTCGAGCAGATTAATATTATCCAAATTGCCCAAGGCATCTCTACCTGCGATCAGTCCGAAGGTTCGGCTGTTAAGTCTCAGCCTTTTCGTCAAATGGTAGTCAATACTCAGGGCAAATAAATTCCAATCGACGGCAAACCAGTTGCGACTGCGGTTACTCTGGCGAGGGTCACTACTAAACTGTGCGTCTGTCAGTCCACCAGGCTGCTGCGCTAGGTAATTGGTATGGGTGTACTCCGGGCGAATGGTAAGGTTTTTCCCCAACCGAAGACTTGTGCTCAAATAAGCCGTATGCTGTTCCAGGCTCTCGTTTATCCGCCAGCCATCACTCTTCTTGTATTGATAGAATCCAAAATACCTGGCACTCCCCGCCGAACCCTCCAGACTATTATAAGAATTGAAGAAGCCAAAAGATCCCACCGTCTGTCGGGAGTTCACGCTTATTTTCTTCTGCTCGGTCCCTTCTTTAAACCTAAAATTTAACATGCCCCCAAACTGGGTACCGTACTGCAGCGAAGCGGCGCCGCGGACTATTTCGATCCGATCGATCGCCTCGACGGGAGGGGTGTAATAACTCTCCGGATATCCGAGGGCATCCGCACTGATGTCGTAGCCATTCTGACGGGTATTAAAGTTGGAATTTCGGCTAGGACTTAGTCCCCTACCGCCGATGCCCAACTGGACGCCCGCGCCATCGCTCTCCCAGATGTTCAAGCCACTGACCTTGGCATATATCTGACGGCTCCGGTTGGCCGCCTTGTTTATTGTGAGTTTGTCCAACTCGATGAGTTCGTTCTTTTTTGCCGCATAGATGGCAAAACCCTCCACCTGCCTCAACCGGGTTATCCCCCCCTGGTCCTCTCGCTCGTCAATCACGGTGACTTCATCCATGATCGCGATGGCATCCTCCAGGTATACGGTGATGCTGGTATCGCGGGTCACCGATATACGCATCGATTGGGTCCTTTTAGCCAGGTACGAAATGCGTATTTCATGCTCCCCTTGAGGAATATCGGTAAAGATGTAATTACCATTCGGAGCGGTGACTCCGGTCGTGGACAGGGCGGGCCACACGATGGTGCTTCCGATCAGCGGTTCCTTGGTCAGCGAATCCCTGACGGCCACGTTGACGGTGAATCGAGCGGTCTGGGCCCGTACCTTCGCACAGAGGCAAACCAAGGTGAGGAGTATAAACCACGCCGTGCTCGAGTGATGCGGATTCATGGCCTAGGTAGCACCCATTTTCTTGTCCTCCAACTTCTGACCTCTGCAGCCAGGTTCACCTCCGAATCCACCAGTGGGGCACTACGCCGTCCATTTAGCGTCACCCTGCTGTCGCAGAAGACCTTTGGTCGATCAAAGCCCTTTGCTCGATATTCATCCGCCAGAAAATGAGCAAACTGCAGAATCATATCCGGCTGGGTGCTCATCATTTTTTCCTGCTGTGGGCTCAGGTATTCATAGTTGGCCACCCACTCCACCTTTTGCTCCTGGTCGTCCTTTACCACAAACTGTGCGTGTCCCGCCTTCTCCATGAGCATCACTCGCCACGAAAATCGGTACCCCTGCTCATGCCAGAAGACAGACCCCGGATAAAGGACATAGCGAAAGGGTATCAGGATCTGGAAAATCAGATAGAGGGACAGCAGGACACCCATAGTACGGGAAAGATGAGGCCCCTCCCATTGGGACGGGTACGGAGGTTTGGCGCCGAGCCTGTCTCGGGCCCAGTCCAGTAATCGCTCATGAAAGGCCGCCGAGAAAAATATCAAGGTGCTGAGGATCATGATATACGGAAACATACCAATCTGAAACAGCGCTGCCGTCATGAGATGAAAAAATAACACGGTGCCATAGGCAAAAAGACGCGTGGCCGCATTCCACAAAAAGAATGCAATGGTCAAATCGTAGATCGCCCCGCCCCAGCTAAAGAAATAGGCGGCCCACTCATAGTTGAGCAAGGACCCGACCACCGGTAAATGGGCCAGCGAAGGCAACCATAGTTTGAGGGGCATCGCTTCAAATAACCAATCGGGATTGAGCTTTGCAAAGCCGGCAAAGAAATACACCAATGCCAGTTGGGCCTTGAATATCAGTATACTCCATGCGGGTACTTCTTGCAGCGGTGACTGCCGTCTCCATCGTACGTCCAGCGAGAAAGAGCGATTAGCCGGTACTAGGATGAGGAGAAAAGCCACTAGGCTGACGAAGTAGTAGTGATTTAAATAATTGGTCTTATCAATCAATTCGATATAGGTGAAGCTCAGGAAGAAGATCACCGCGGATGCCCGGTAGAAGAGCCCCAGCATAATGCCCAGGGCTGACAGAAAAGCTACCAGAAAGAGGAGATGCATCCCGACAAATCCAAGCGGCTTGACCCAGTCAAATCCCAGGAAAGTGAAATAATAAACGGGGTCTACGTAGAGCTCGGTGATCCAACCCTTAAGGAAAAAACGCAGCAGACTGATTGCCATCATAAAACCAAAAAGCACCCTGAAGGTGATCAGTGGTGCTATGGAGGCAGGTGCGCCTATTTTCCTTTGCCAATCCATGATCCAGACCAGCTAGTAGAGTTTAGCTCTAAATCGTGTTGTTAATTCCAATGTCTTTGGTCCGCATACTCCATGGCAAAGCCTCGCGTTAGCCACGACCATGGCTGAGGTTTGTACCTCGTCTGCGAACAAAATCCTATCAGAATTAATCAACATAGCTAATGTGAAGCTCTACTAGTCACCGTCGTTGTCTTGATTGGTGATCGTAATGCCCATGACGGATGCCATGTCCGATTTAATTAGCGTGACTATTTCTTGGAGATTCAAAAAGACATCCACCAGCGCCTGATTACCCATCTCGATCTGCACAGCAAAATCACTATGCAGTCCCTTCGATCTCGCTAAGGCTTCACCAAATCGGGCTCGTAAGTCGGTGACGATACCGGCTTGATCCAGCGACTCGAGGTACCGATAATACGAAGGGCCGCTCTTGTCATCAATCCCACGTCCTTCAAACAAATCCTGATACGCCTCTATGCCTCGCACCAGCAGATCCCGGCCATAGCCACCATGCAGCGACTCGACCGCTTTTGGTCGCGGTACACCGGCACTCCGTACCCCCGAAGGGATGGCTACTTTGCCGTCGCGAAGAAATCGTTGGAAGTGCAAATCTATCGCATTGGTGAGTTGGCCGACCGCACTACCTACGTCGGTGCCCCTTGATTGATCACTGGTAAAGTCCGGCAAGAAGGTGCCGTCGCTCCACTGCTGCTGTACGGCCTGAACCGCATCGACCATCTCCTCGACCAGAGCCAGCAGATAATCGACCCTGGCGCTTTGCTCAAAGTCAGCCATGATCATCTCGGCGGCGCCGGCGTTGACGAGGTAGTCCAGCGCAGGCAGGCCTTCTGCTCCCTTGTTGGCGATCGACCCAAAGGTGTAGGTTCCGGCAGCGATGTTGCCCTCGATCTTCTCTTCGTCACTGGGATAAAGGTTGAGGGCAGCACGCAACGCATTATTCTCGGTGGGTCCAAATTGGTAGATCGCGGCCTCTTGCCAGCTCAACCAGGTGGACTTCAACGCCGCTCGTAGCCCCTCAAGCGTATGCTCGCTCCGCTCAGTAGTAAAGGCGTTGGTGGCATTTGCCAGTGCCTGCATTTCCAGCGCCAAGTTTTCGTAAGCAGGCTTGATAAAATGATCGGATACGTGCACCGCCATGGCTTGCCGCTCCGCCGCCAGGTCCAGGCCAGGCTCAGAAGGACCACCCATGGGATCGTCCTTGCCACAGCTGATCAAAACGCAGATAGCCATCACGATCAGTTGACGACTACCCATGGCGCGGTGCCTCCGAGCAGCATGCATAGGATGCTTAGTTTTTGTCATAGATCATCTTGTACGGGTTGAAGCACAGGATAGGCAGAGACCAGCAGGCTCTTCGCCTCGTTTAGGCCGGCCACCGTGACCTTCCAAAAGTTGCCGCCCGCACCAAAGAGTTCGTTCTTAATTCGATCAATCTCCGCCAATGGCAAGGCTCTCTCCGGGTTGTATCGCAGCGCATTGGTAAAGGCCCAGGCTTCCGATAGCACATGGAAGGCCTCGCCTGTTTTTCCCTCATTGAGCGCACTCAGGGTCGCATTGATATAATGGACTGCCGTAGCAGCAGCCACCTCTTCGAGTGCTGTGGCCACTTCTTTACGTTTGGCATCCTTGGTCACCAGGTCATTGTTTACGATGGCCGTGCGGCCTGCGATAAATCCCTGCATGATACGATCATTGGTACCCAGCAGCGGGTCCACCACATTGGAATAGTGGCTCCAAAATCGATCTTCCGATCCGCGCTCACTTGGCCAGTTGGAGGTAAAATCGACGGGAGGATTCCAATAGCCAAATGCCTCATCCCAATGATGCTCCATGTCCGTGTAGTTCTTCCCTTCGCGCAGCTCCGTATTTTCCACCTCATCGCCGATGCGCTCGTCGCTGAAATAAGTATTGTAAATCTGGTTGTACATGACGGTGCCCATCAGTCCTTTCTCAATCAGCTGGGTAAATTCCCTTCCTTTATCATCTACCAGCACCGTCTTACCGCTGTTTTCCCGGACCAACAACCCCCCTACTCCCTCCGCCGCCATCTGACCCGACCGACTGGCCGCTTCCGCCGCATCAAAGAGGTTCTCCATGAACCTATCATCAAGATCGGGCTGAAACGT
This sequence comes from Saprospiraceae bacterium, assembly GCA_965223165.1. Classification (GTDB taxonomy): domain Bacteria; phylum Bacteroidota; class Bacteroidia; order Chitinophagales; family Saprospiraceae; genus JABDMH01. The sequence goes on from CBDCVQ010000009.1 coordinate 482,829, forward strand.
CTTGCCCCTCAGCTGCTTGCTGGAGGTGAAGCTAAAGAAGCCATTGCCATCGTCCCCGGTGTTGGCGTAGGCATCTCTGAGGAGCTGGGCTGAGATGGTGCCACCGCCATCGCCTTGTATCAGGTACGCCTTTATCTCCTCCACCATGTCCAACCGCTCATTCTGACCGCTGTATGAGACGCTGGACCCCCCATCTCGTGCAAAGGCATAGGTCGCCGGAGGGGTTGGAATGATTGCGATGGTGTTGACCGCCACCTGCAGATCTTGCTTGTCCCCATCATTATCGGTGATCTCAAAATCGATCTCGTATGTCGTGCCGAGCAGGGCATTGCCCGGTATAGGAAAGGTGACATTGGCAGTGATGCTCGTTGCGTCCACCGGTACCGTTATGGCCTGTGGGCTGCCGCCTTCGGGAGTGGCCGTGAAGGAAGCAATTCCATCTTCGGCGGTAGCTTGTACGGTTATCTGGACCTCGGCTCCTCGGGTACCCTCGAAGGTACTCGCATTGGGGATCAGGGCAATGTCACCAGCCGTGACGGGATCATCATCTTTGTCACAAGCTATCAAGACCACTGCTGCCACGATCCCGGCTAGCAAGCATCTCACGCTCGATCTGACATCCCTATACAACTGCGATGAAATCATTCGCCCAATCTTTCCCGGTGTTTGCTTGCAAAACTAGCTTGCCCATGCAGCCTGAACAATAGCAATGATTCAGAATATCAGCCCCTTATCATCGTTAGTCCACTACCTAATGCTAGGTAGCCTTCCGCACCACTTGGTTAGTCAGATGCTGAGCCAATGAAAGCGCCGCTCCCATCCTAGGGATTAAGTGTCTTCCCGTGCGATCGGGGCACAGTCAGGCCCCAATTACAGTTAGCGAGTCTCAGGGCATTTTCTTGCCCCACCGTTTAGGGCAGAGTTATTTCGATGGGGCCCACGGATACACTTTCTACATTCCATTGCTAAAAGTGTATCTTAGAATAAACTAACTCCCTACAAGACATGAGCGCTCAGAAAGTATTGGTGGTCGGATCCACGGGACTTGTCGGCATGGAAATTTGCCGTCTCCTGTCTGAGTCCAACTTCTCCTGCCGGGCCCTGGTCCGAGCATCTTCAGATCCTGACAAAGTGAAAGCCCTGGAGGCGCTTGGCGCCGAGCTTGCCCAGGGTGACCTAAAAGATCCCTCTTCATTGGATGCCGCATGCCAGGGGGTATTTGCCGTGATTTCCACGGCATCATCCACATTGTCCCGTAGCGAGGGCGATTCTATCCAGACCGTGGATCACGATGGCCAGGTGAATCTGGTAAAATCTGCGGCCAGTAGCGGCGTACAAAAGTTTGTATTCGTCTCATTTCCCCAGCCCGACTCAATGGAATTTCCTCTTGCCCAGGCAAAAGATGCCGTGGAGAAGGCATTGGCAGCCAGTGGCATGGACTGGACCAGCCTGAGGGCCAATTGGTTTATGGAGGTTTGGCTAAGCCCTGCGCTTGGATTTGACTATCCAAACGGAAAAGCCACGGTCTATGGCAGCGGCGATCAAACGTTAAGCTGGATCTCTTATTCGAACGTGGCCCAATTTGCCGTCGAATCTGTCCTCAATGCGGCCGCTCAAAACCGGATTATTCCCATCGGTGGGCCGAGGCCGATCAGTCCAAACGAAGTAGTGGCCATCTTTGAACGGATTCATGGCAAGACCTTCGAAGTAACCCATGTGCCGGTGGAGGCGTTACAGGGTCAGTTCGACAATGCCGGCAATCCGTTAGAGCAATCGTTTGCTGCACTTATGCTCATGTACGCCGAAGGCGCTCCGATGGAGATGGAAGACGTGGTCAGTGATTTACCCGTAGAACTTAAGTCTGTCGAGCAGTACGCCACTCAGGTGAAGTAACGGGCAACCTCCTTATTCCAAATGCGTCGGAGGCGAATACAGAACTCCCAAGCAATGTGGATCAGCTAGAACAATTTCAGAAGGCTATTGAGATCCTGGAAAGCCAGCGCAGCTTGTTGGGCGATGCGGCCACAGATGCGGCCATTGAGGCCGTGCGCCAAAAGTCCATGCCCAACCGCGGTAAAGACGGACATCTCGCAGGAGAGCGAAAACTGGTGACGATCATGTTTGCCGATGTGTCCGGCTTTACGCAGCTGTCCGAGCGCCTGGACCCGGAGGAGGTGCGCGAGTTGATGAATGATTGCTTTGACCACCTCGTGCCGGTCGTGCAGAAATATGAGGGGACGGTAGACAAATTCATTGGCGATGAAATCATGGCGTTGTTTGGGGCTCCCAAAGCGCACGAGCGTCACGTCGAAATGGCCTGCCATGCAGCGCTTGATCTCTTTGCAACCATTGATGCATTCAACCGGCAGAAGGATGTGAATCTGGCGTTGCACATCGGGATAAACACCGGTCTGGTCATCGCAGGCGGCATCGGATCGGAGGGCCGTCAATCCTATTCCGTGATGGGGGATGCCGTTAATCTGGCGGCCCGCCTAAAGGACGCCGCGGGGTCGGGCGCCACCTATGTAGGCGCGGATGTGCACGATCTGGCCCAGGCTTTTTTTCACTTTGCTCCCTTACCCCCCATTTTACTAAAGGGAAAGAGCGAGCCCATTCGCATCTACCGCCTGCAGTCCAGGCGGGAGCAAACCAAGCGATTTCAACAATCCGCCATGCGCTCCAATCTGATCGGAAGGACGTCCGATCTTCGCATGCTTAGCCAGATATTTCTCAACGTAACCAACGGGCAAGGTAGCCGCGTGGCCGTCGTGGGTGAGTCCGGTATTGGAAAGAGCAGGCTGGTCTCGGAAGCCCGACAATCCACCAATGGAGAGGTGGCCTGGGTCGAGGGGCGAGCCCTCTCGTATACGAGGCAGCACATCTATCAGCCAGCCATCGAGATTTTGATGAAGTTGTTGGATGCACCCGCTGGGGTAGAGAGTGAGCAACTGAAGTCGCTCCTCGAAAGAAATCTCGAGAACATGCTGGGTGTGAAAGGCAGGGATTTGCTTCCTTTCCTTGGGCGTATGGTGCAGCTTCCACTGACAGAGGAAGAAGAAGTCGATGTTAAGTATTTGAAGGCTGAAGCGCTTCGAGAACGCATTTTTTCGGCTTTTACCCGCTTTCTGGAGGCCCACTGCCAACGTCGACCGCTGATCACCGTATGGGAAGATTTACACTGGTCGGATCCATCCAGCTTAGCATTGATCGAGAAGATCATGCCATTGTGTGATCAATCACCTTTAGTGATGGTCTTGATATTTCGACCGAGAAAACAAGAGCGAATATGGACCCTGCATTGCGAAAGTGTCGAAAAATTCAAGGAGGGCTACCAGACCGTGCACCTGCATCCATTGTCCTCCCAGAACAGCGGACAATTGATTCGCAACCTCATCCGGCTCGACAATGTTTCTGCAGAAGTTGAAAAACTGATATTCGACCGTGCAGAGGGCAATCCGTTTTTTGTCGAAGAATTGATTCGCTCATTATTGGACAAAGGCCTGCTCTATCTGGAGAAGAATGAAATCAAAGGTACGCCCGCGCTTGAAAAAGTCCAATTGCCCAGCACTTTGCACGGTGTCGTCGCCTCTCGAATTGATCAATTGCCAAGCAACGCCAAATATGTACTACAGACCGCCTCGGTCATCGGTCGCATCTTTGATGATCTCATCCTCTCCTCACTGTGCCAGCGGCTTAAGCCCGACCTAGAGCTCGGGGTGATTTTGCATAAACTTATCGAGTTGGAACTAATTCGGGAGCGAAAGGACAGTGGCCCCAACGCTGCCTATATTTTCAAACACGTAACCACACACGAGGTGGCCTATCAAAGTCTGCTGCAGGCGGACAGGAAAAGACTACATCGACTTGCCGGCGAGGCCATTGAGCACATGCGAGGAACTCATGGAGATGATCATGCAGAGACTTTAGCACATCATTTCGAGCATGCGGAGGAACCGGAAAAAGCCATTCATTATCTGCAACTGGCCGCACTCAAGTCCAAGAAGGCGCATTCAAACGAAGAGGCAATTACCCTCTACCAAAGGGCCATTGATCAGGTACAACTCCTCCTAAACGCCGGTGGTGATACGGACGGTCACGATGCATCGTTGTCACAACTGTTGGAGAGCCTGGCCGACGTACTTGAACTTACCGGACAATATGAGCAAGCCAAACAGACCTACCAGCCTGCGATCGATAGTATAGGAGATGCAGAATCGCTGCATCTAGCCAGACTCCATCGCAAACTTGGACTATGTCATATGGCGAGCAGTCAATTTGCTGTGATCCAAGATTACCTGGACAAAGCGGAAGGCTTGCTGGCCCAACATGCCCAAACGCGAGATGCCGCCTGGTGGCACGAGTGGCTGGAAATCATGTTGGAGCATGCCACGCTGTGCTATTGGACGAATCAGGTGGACACCATGAAATCGGTGGCCGCCAAGATTCGATCCGTCATTGATCTCCACGGCAACGATCAACAAAAATTGAGGCTTTATAACGCCCTGGTGCTCATGCGATTCCGAATCGAGAGCTATCTCGTCAGCGCCGAAACCGTTGCCCTCGCCGAAGAGATGATCCTTATCAGCAACAAAACGATCAACCTTCGAGACAAGTGCCAGGCCGAATTTCTCTATGCCTTTACCTATTTATGGCACAATGCCATCGAAGAGAGCATTCCACCCATGGAATCATCGCTTGGCTATGCGGAAAACATCGGAGATAAACTGCTCCGAACTCGAAATCTGACCTACCTGACCATCGCGCATCGTCGACTGGGTCATTTGGACTTGGTAGCCGAGTATGCCAGTCGAACTTTCAAATCAGCCAAGGAAATTGGAATGGCTGAATATATGGGTACGGCGCGGGCTAATCAGGCCTGGCTTGCCCGGAGACGAGGGGAGAATCAGCGGGTCGAACCACTGGCAACAGAAGCCCTAACCTATTGGGGAAAGGTGCAGCACAATCACTCCAGCAAGGCTTTTGTGTGGACACTTGCTTTCCCCCTGGCCGCGCACCACCTGGCAAAAGGCAACCTCTCTGCGGCTGTCCAACAATTCAGCGAAATGCTGCAACCCAGTCGCAAAATCTTTGAGGGCGATTTGCAACAACAAATGCAACAGGTCGTCGAATGGTATCATGGCCATAAAACGGATCGTCTGCAGGATGCCATCAGGGAGACGCTCGGTCTTGCCGAGAAGCTCAAATACCTCTAGAGGGGTCGGTGACCGCGCCCGACCCGGACCTGCTTTTGTGTGCCTCAGCCCATGCTCACCTTCTTTAGGCGGGTCAGGAGGTCATTCGTCCAGGCGGGTTAAATAATACCCAAGTCATGCATGGAGATGTGGACGTGAGAAGCCACCCCGTGCGCTCCCGGTGCGTCAAGACTTGGTGTCCCCGCCGAACTAAATGAAGGGAGCGTCTTCCACCCAAGGTGGCATGGGGTCTCGCGGACCTCTAACGGACTCAACCGCAAAGCGGATGGGATGGTAAATGCAAGCATCCAGGACACACCTGCCGCTCTACAATTGTGCACTTGTGGCATCTGGATGGCGATGATGTGGCTTCATTTAGGGCATTGGCTATGGTCCCCACATTGATAATCTCTCACCATCTGCTGATCGGGATCCGCGAGACCATAATAGTCGATTCATCTAATTGTAGCGATTTCATTCCGACCTCCTTTCTTTCGCGCGGGTGGGTTGCACAATGTCCATTGACCGACTCATCACCGGCTCCCTTGTGCCTCGATTGGCCGAAGGGTCTGCTTGCATTGTGCATCGCACCATCAGTGATAGAGAGGTAGAAATCGAGCGTACCCATAGCCATCATCGTGTATCTGTCGAAACCCATTCCTAAGAGTAACGGTACAATGGCTCCAAACGATCGTACGCAGCTACATTAAACTGCACAATTTGATTTTTTTGTAAATTCAAATCTTAACAAGCGCTCACCCATTTTTTCAGCATTTTTGGTCCAAACATTTTATGAATGTCGATACTATATACAAAGTTAGCAAGAGTATACCATGAAATGTATCATAACCTTTTTGACTACAAAGCGGAATACGAGTTTTACGACAAGATTCTAAAAAGGAATAAGAGCAAATCAGTTTTAGAAATAGGCTGCGGCAGTGGAAATTTGGCATCTTATTTTGAAAAATCAGAATACGAATATACAGGGATAGATTCATCAAAGGAGATGTTGACAATAGCAAATGAAGTTGCCCCAAACGCCAAATTTATCCGGGCTGACATGAGAAAATTAAGGCTAAAACTGAAATATGATACGGTTATTATCTCCGGACGAAGCATTTCATATTTGATTACAAATAACGATGTAAAAAACACATTGAAGTCTATTTACCAAACTTTAAAAAAGGGAGGCGTCCTTATCTTCGATAGCTTTAATGCGGCAAAGATAATAAGCCAGAAGAAAAAGAGATTCGTACAAGAAGCAGCATTTAACCGGCGTAAATACAAACGGGTAAGCACCAAAACCCTAAACCTAAAAAGCGGTTGGACCGAAAATTGGCATGCAACCTACTACATCAAAGAGAAAAACAAAAAGACCAAGATCATCAAAGACAAGTCAATCATACGATCCTTCACGAAGGATGAGATGAAACTTTTTCTAAAAATATTCGAATTTCGAGTTGAAAAAGTTATTGACCGAGGTCCAACATTTACGATAATAGCCAAAAAATAACCAAATCTCACGTTTCGGCAGTAAAAGCCAGGGAGTCTCAAATCTCGAGTAGAATTCATCTTGCCGCAGACCAAGTGACGGTGATTATGACCTTTGCGATCGATGAGGCCCGATCTACAGCCTCGATTTTTAAGCCTCTGAAGGAGCAAAATGTAATTTCCCCAAAGAATATCAATTTGGATTTGTAGGCCACGATCACGCACATTTCGACGGAAATACCAAGAATTAATGCGTGAGCGCTACCACACAAGTGGGACTTTTAGAAACCAGAAAACAAGGAGGTTCGTTGGGGATCTTGCCCGGATGGGCATCTAGGTTTTTCAGTCCATCTGCAGTTTTTATTTCTCGCAGATCTACATTTAAGGTTTGAACGGTTTCAAGGAGATCGCTCAAATACGACCTCTGACCGTGCCGGTGCGGTCCATCCCTTCAACCCGCAGATACCCGGCCAAATGTGTTTAGAGGCAGGTGAGCCTCACAGCGACACCCATTGATTATTTTGTCCGCTCCTTACAATGGCATCAATGACACGCATGTTGGCCACCGCATCGGTCAATGGCATGGGCACAGGTTGATCATTGATTACGGCCCGGGCAAAGGCGTCGGCCTGCAAAGTATATTGATCGGCGGCCTCAAAGCTGATCTCTCGATTTTCCTTTTTTGTGCGGAGAAAAATCCGGGTAGCTTGATCGGGGGGCGCATTCACCGGTATTTCCACTTCGATGCTTCCATGCGTACCCACGACGGTGCACCGCTGGTGAGGCATCAGCTGGGTGCTGCAGGTAAATGCGGACGATATTCCGGCTCCAAAATCTAAAATGCCCGTGGCGATCCGATCGGTTTTTAGCGTAGGATCATAGTCCAGCAATCCCACCACACGGCGGGGCTCGCGCTCCAGAAGGAAGCGAGGAAAGGAGATGCAGTAGCAGCCGATATCCATCAGACCTCCCCCACCAATGTCTGCCATATTTCGAATGTTTTGAGGATCATCATTGAAATAGGAAAAGAAGGATTGCACAGATTTCACAGACCCGATCGACCCCTGGTCAACGAGGGACTTTACCTCGATCCATTGCGGATGAAACCGGTACATGAAGGCTTCCATGACTTTGATCTCCGGATGTCTTTCGCTTGCTGCCAGCAATCGATTAGCATCATTGGCATCGAGCCCAATCGGCTTTTCACATAGCACGTGCTTCCCTGCATGCATGGCCTTCAATGTCCAATCGACATGCAGGTGGTTTGGCAGCGGATTGTAGACGGCGTCCACATCGGGGTCCGCGAGGAGCTCCTCGTAGGAACCGTATGACCGGTCTATCTGCAAGTGATCGGCAGTGCGACGTGCTTGATCGGCGTCCCGGGAGGCGATCGCCAGCACCTCAGACATCGCACTCTTTTGAATACCTGGGATCACCTTCTGCCTTCCGATCTTGGCGGTACTGATGATCCCCCAGTTAATTTTCTTAATGTTCATCGCCCCAAATTATGGTAAATAGTCCATTTGTCGACCCATCCCCGATGATACCTCCAGGGCAGTCGCATTATCAAAGTCTTCAGGGATGACAGCCAGCTACCATGGCGTTTGGCGGGGACGCCAAACACGGCCTGATCTGGGCTGTGTGGCCTTCCGGCTAGTTGCCGTTGGAATAACTCAGCAAGAACAATCTGGCCGTGTCAGGCGTCCTCGCCTGACACATACTAGCAAGGTTATTGCCTGGAGTAAGTTGTCCTAAGCGTGCACCAAAGGGCATTTTGACACCAATTCTGTGGCCGTCGATAGGTTAGGTGCCAGAATCCCATGATACGATGGCCCTGACGATATCACGCGTCGCCTAAACCATACAGGCCCTTCCATGCAGCACAACGATGGCTGTGCTGCTAAGAAGCTACGAAAGCTCGCAGAGAATCCGGTCAGAGAAGCTGACTGTCTAGCTGGTACCACGTCCGGCAGAAGCCCGTTGCACGGCCTCTGACGTCTGATCTGCCCTTGAATTCCAGTCGAGATTCTTTCGTAATATCCCCCAGCCTTTTATCTTTGCTGCCCGGTCGCCGTGCACCTAATAAGCACGCCATGGTGGTTGTAGCTCAGTTGGTTAGAGCGCTGGATTGTGGTTCCAGAGGTCGCGGGTTCAAATCCCGTCTTCCACCCTACTGACGAAATCCCCCCACATTCCGCTTTCAGCGGATCGTGAGGGGATTTGTCAGCATGGTGCTCTTTTTTGCACTGGTTGATTTCGTCAGTAGCGCTGACCGACTAAAGGGAGCGTCAGTGCTACTACGCCCCACATTCCGCTTTCAGCGGATCGTGAGGGGATTTGTCAGCATGGTGCTCTTTTTTGCACTGGTTGATTTCGTCAGTAGCGCTGACCGACTAAAGGGAGCGTCAGTGCCGACCCGAGGGAGCGTCAGTGCTACTACGCCCCACATTCCGCTTTCAGCGGATCGTGAGGGGATTTGTCAGCATGGTGCTCTTTTTTGCACTTGGTTGATTTCGTCAGTAGCGCTGACCGACTAAAGGGAGCGTCAGTGCTACTACGCCCCACATTCCGCTTTCAGCGGATCGTGAGGGGATTTGTCAGCATGGTGCTCTTTTTTGCACTGGTTGATTTCGTCAGTAGCGCTGACCGACTAAAGGGAGCGTCAGTGCCGACCCGAGGGAGCGTCAGTGCTACTACGCCCCACATTCCGCTTTCAGCGGATCGTGAGGGGATTTGTCAGCATGGTGCTCTTTTTTGCACTTGGTTGATTTCGTCAGTAGCGCTGACCGACTAAAGGGAGCGTCAGTGCCGACCCGAGGGAGCGTCAGTGCTACTACGCCCCACATTCCGCTTTCAGCGGATCGTGAGGGGATTTGTCAGCATGGTTTTTGCACTGGTTGATTTCGTCAGTAGCGCTGACCGACCTGAGGGAGCGTCAGTGCCGACCCGCACAAGATCTGGGAAGTGCGTTGACACAGCGCAGCCGTCGTCACAACCCAAGCTTATGGCATCCCGCGTCTATATAATCTATTCCGCTTCCCGCGACCTATTCTACACCGGAGTCACATCCAATCTTCACAAGAGGATGATGTATCACAACTCATCACCTATTGGCTTCACCAAAGTGGGTCGACCCTGGAAGCTGCTCTGGGCTGTGTCTAAGCCCACCCGCTCCCAGGCAGAGAAGCTAGAACGAAAAATCAAGAATCTCTCCCGACAAAGGAAGATTACCTTAATGAACAAATATCATAGCGGCATCGTGGACCATAGCCTCTTACAATCTCTCAGGTAGTGGGCCATATGAGTCGCTTTGCATGGATTGCAGCGCCTCACCTTGTCCATTTCGTCCATAGCGCTGACCGACTAAAGGGAGCGTCAGTGCTTCAAAAGAGAATTCAGCAGCACAACTCATCACCTACTGGCTTCACAACAGTGGGTCGACCCTGGAAGCTTCTCTGGGCTGTGTCTAAGCCCACCCGCTCCCAGGCAGAGAAGCTAGAACGAAAAATCAAGAATCTGTCTCGAGAAAGGAAGATTACCTTAATGAACAAATATCATAGCGGCATCGTGGACCATAGACTCTTACAATCTCTCAGGTAGTGGGCCATATGAGTCGCTTTGCATGGATTGCAGCGCCTCACCTTGTCCATTTCGTCCATAGCGCTGACCGACTAAAGGGAGCGTCAGTGCTTCAAAAGAGAATTCAGCAGCACAACTCATCACCTACTGGCTTCACAACAGTGGGTCGACCCTGGAAGCTTCTCTGGGCTGTGTCTAAGCCCACCCGCTCCCAGGCAGAGAAGCTAGAACGAAAAATCAAGAATCTGTCTCGAGAAAGGAAGATTACCTTAATGAACAAATATCATAGCGGCATCGTGGACCATAGACTCTTACAGTCTCTCAGGTAATGGGCCATATGAGTCGCTTTGCATGGATTGCAGCGCCTCACCTTGTCCATTTCGTCAATAGACACTTGCTAAGTGAGTAACCCAAAAGCGCACCTCCCCGAAATCACGGTGACCGAATGAATTGAATTACACCGTGTCGTCACTGTCAAACTCTGTATAATCAGATATCACGAGGGTATTAAAGCCAGACATAAGGCCAGGATATAATGTTTCTCGAAGAACTGCCTCATAAATCTGCGGGCATCTCGCTTGTGGACACGTACTGTGCTGTCCGAAATGCCCAGTATTTCCGAAATCTCCCTGCTATTTAGCCTGTCATGGTATGATAATCTAAATGTCTCTCGACATTTGGGAGGCAGCTCGGCGATCGCAATTTCAATCAAATCCTCCAACTCCTCAAGATGCAGCATCTGTTCAAATGATGACTCGTGCCGCCTACAATATCGCTCTATATACTGATCTCGCCGTTGGCGATTTCTAGCAATTTTCCGCAACTCAGTCACAGCATAGTCGCGAGAAATCTTCTGTAAAAGGCCACCGATTGGAATGTTATGATCCAAAGACTCCCGTCTCAGCCAAACCCTGAGAAAGACATCAGAGACGAGCTCTTCGACCACGCTCACAATAGGAATGAGTCTAAAAATATAGTGGTAGACACGGTCATGATAGTGGTTGTAGACATAGAGAAGACCCTTCTCGTCACCATCCTTTAGTAGGATGATATGTATTTTCTCCTGCTCTGACATTGTCAATTTTTCAACCCTATGCTCAAACGATGCAAGCCAGTGATTCCCCTAGTTCAGACTCGAAATATCCACATTTTCTTGAAAAATCCAAGCATGTCACTAAACACTATTGCACTCTTGATCGGATAGATATAGTAACAGGAATGAAGTTAGATCAAAGTATTGATGGACAAGGAGAAACTGATTAGAAAACTATTTGTGGGCTTGTGCAATCGGCAAGAACTGGAACAACTCTTTGATCTACTTAGGGAGGAGGACATCATTGAAAATGCCTCTGTCTGGGCCGAGCTGTGGAACCAACTAGGAGATCCCAAAGCCATCGACGTAAATAGCACCGATCGGATCTACCAGAGCCTTCGACGGAAAATCCATATTGGCCGCGACTCCTCGAAGATTGCGATGGTCAAGCGACGCAGGTTTATCCTTTCTTCTGCCGCTGCTATTACCGTTTTGATGGCTGCTATTCTATGGTTTTTCGTAGCGAATCTAACCATAGAAGATATATCTGTCCGCACTACCTATGGAGAAAAAACAAAGACCGAACTTCCAGATGGTTCGGCTGTGACCCTAAACGCCAATTCGGAACTTCTGTACAGTGCAAAATGGCAAGCGGGTGAGGAGCGCACCGTTCAGCTCTCCGGAGAAGCTTTTTTTGAAGTTGAAAAGAAAGTGGAAACATCTCAAAAGTTCAAGGTGATCACAGATCAGGTGATCATCGAGGTGTTAGGCACTTCCTTTAATGTCAATGTCGAAAACTTGGTGACCAGCATCTACTTACAGGAGGGGCAAATAGCCCTCACCATGCCAGGGGGAAAGGTTCGACAAATAACTATGAGTCCGGGCAACCTCGTACGATATGATCATTCTACCGGGACGATGACTAAGGTATCGGACCTCGCCAGACGGCACGTATCGTGGAAAGACGGATATGTGTTCTTCGAGCGGGCTTCGTTACGGGAGGTCTGTGAGAAACTTAGTAGGCTATATGGTATAGAATATCAACTGTCAGATTCCTTAGCAAAGGAGCAAATTACCACCGGCCTGCCCATTGACAATCTTGATCTCGCATTGGAAATAGTCGAAATAACAAAGAACCTAAGGTTGATCAAGACCGATTCGAAGATATCTTTTACACAAAAAAAATCGGAGCCACCATCCAACTGAGGACTCCGATCAAAGCGAACTTTAAAATTCAACCAATGAAGGTACGAACTTTCTTCAAAATGGCGATGTCCTGCGTCATCATCGTCGTTGCCGTACGAGCAGCAATGGCAAAGCCTGAATCGACAACGGTCACAGAGTTGACTAAGGTCCTAGACCAGCTGAGTGAGATGCATAATATTATCTTTTCATACAGTGCAGAATTGCTTGATGATGTCCGAACTGACTACCAAGTGGATCAAAAGGAGAATGCCAAACAGGCAGTCACACGTCTCTTTGCCTCTACTCGTTTTAATTACCACGTAGTAAATGACAGGTACTACATCATATTTGAGCGAACCAAAAAGAGCAGGAATAGTGCCCGAAAGATCAGGCATCATCTCAAGAAAATTGACAAGCTGGAAGGGGATGGCGTTCATCTCAAGAGAACAATCGATGGGGTATCACCACGTGAAAAAATCAGTAGAGACCTCGCGCAGCATGATACAAGCATTTTGATCCAAGGTCATGTCAGGGACGTTAATGGCATTCCTCTTATCGGAGCAAATGTGCTGATAAAAGGCACAGCGATCGGCACTACAACTGATATAGATGGTGCCTTTAGTCTTGATGTACCCGCTGATGCAACCGTTCTCTCGATCTCTTATACAGGCTTTGAAAGTCGGGAAATTGAAATCCACGGCACCCAAGTGTTAGATATTGTACTGGCTACTGCTGTCAGCACGCTCGATCAGGTGGTCGTTGTGGGTTACGGTCAACGGAAGAAGGTGGATCTGACAGGTGCAGTTTTTGCGATCGATGCAGAGCAGATAAATCAGCGGCCTGTGACGAACGCCACGACACTCCTGGCAGGAATGGTCCCAGGACTCACAGTCTTACAAAAATCGGGAAGGCCGGGAGCCAATGCAGGTGCCCTGCGGATAAGAGGAATTGGCACCCTTGGCAACTCAAACCCGTTGGTCATTGTGGATGGTATAGAGGCTGATCTCCAGGATGTAGATGTCAACGATATAGACAACATCTCTGTGCTGAAAGATGCATCAGCAGCAGCAATCTATGGTGTAAGAGCTGCCAATGGTGTAGTCCTCGTGACGACCAAAAGGGGAAGTGGCAGACCCGTCGTCCAGTATCACGGAGCAGTTGGTTCTCTCTCTCCCTTTAAGGTACCCGATCGTGTGGATGCATATAACTATGCCCTGCTACATAACGCAGCCAATGAGGCAGATGGCAAGGCTCTCAGATATACCGCCGAGGACCTCAGTAAATGGCAGTCGGGAAGCAGCCCCAAAACGCACCCAGACAATGATCAATTTGAGGCGCTGCTAGCCAGCGGAGACCCGACTAGACACTTCCACAACCTTAGTGTGTCAGGGAGCAATGACGCAACGCAATACTACCTTTCACTGGGCTATAGCTATGAGGGGGGACTAATAGCTACCCACGGATATGACCGGCTAAATTATCGGATAAACCTCGATCAAGGAGTGGGTGAAAGGCTCAATGTCGGTATCAATCTCGCGGGCTCCTTTGCACATATGAAGGGAAACACACAAAGCGTGGGACAATTGATCACGGAGGCTTACCGGCACCATCCGGGAGACGCCATCAGATACCCAAATGGCACCTATCCCGTCAATTCTGCTTGGGGAGGCACAAGAAATATGGTCGCATATGTATCGGCCCCACTGGGAACCAACGACCACAAATACAATGACCTGATACACTCAGCCTATGCCGAATATGAGCTCATTCCCAAGCTACGTGTTAAGGCCCAATTTGTGGCGAGAAACGACAATGCACACCAATTCTACTTCAGGAACTACTTTACGCACTATCGCTATGATGCATCGACAGATTCGTATCCAGCGTCTGGGACAATCCCAGGAGGAATTATCCGCCAGGCCAATTCAGACTGGGACCTAACCAGTAGGCTAGTTGCCACCTATGCAAAGCAATTCAATAAAGACAAGCTTGATCTACTTGTAGGCCTCGAGCAGAGAAGCGTTGACAAAGAGGGATTTACCGCAGGAAGATCTTCCTTAGTTGGCAATAATAATATCCTACAACTTGATGGTGTTGCGGATGCCAATGATTTTACTGGAGGAAATAGAACACAATATAGATTTAGATCCCTTTTTGCCAGTGCCAACTACAATATTGACAACAAATATCTTTTGGAAGCAAATCTACGTTATGACGGGACTTCAAGATTCCCAAAGCATGATCGATATGCACTCTTCCCCTCTTTTTCTGCTGCCTGGAGAATTTCTGAAGAGAAGTTCTTCAAGTCCAGCTCGGTGGATCATCTGAAACTTCGTGCCTCATGGGGCAAACTCGGCAATCAGGAAATCGGCGACTATGCCTATCTAAACACTTTCGGCATCACCTACAATTACGTCTTCGGAGGCGACACCTTCAACGGGATTGGTGAAACTGCTCGATTGGCCAATAGTAATATCACTTGGGAGACAACCACGATAACTAACATCGGACTTGATCTAGGGATCTTAAACGGTAAAATAGCCATTGTAGCCGAGTACTTCATCAAAAACACCAGGGACATCCTGCTAGGGCTGCCCCAACCATCGATTCTGGGCGCGGCAGCCCCTGTGGTGAATGCAGGCTCGGTCTCCAACAAGGGCTTTGAGTTCGGAATTGACTACAACGGCCCTCGAAATAGACGTTTAACTTACCACTTGAATGCAAATGTATCCTTTGTTAAGAACAAAATTACCGATCTAAAAGGCACGGACGCACCAGGCCGTAAGGTTGGAGATCCCATACAGAATATTTTTGGTTATGTGGCCAAGGGTATTTTCAACAGCCAAGCAGAAATAGATCAAGCGCCCGATCAATCATTTTTTGGTACCGATCCGCAACCTGGAGATATTAATTATGCAGACCTGAACAATGACAATGTGGTCGATGCCAATGACAGGCAATCCCTAGGGTCGTTCTTTCCCAAAACAAGTTTTGGCCTTCAGGCCGGCGTGACATGGAAGAGTCTGAATTTATCGATGGTTTGGCAGGGGTTTGCTAATGTAGATGCTCTCACGCAGGGTCCGACGGTCAGACCCTTTGACGGAGGAGCCAGGCCCACACTCGCTATGATAAACAATACATGGTCTGATAACAACAGAGATGCTGAACTACCTAGACTCTCGTTTGATAGCCAGGGTCGCAACTACCAGACCAGTTCATTCTGGGTCGAGAAAGCCTCATTTGTCAAGCTCAGAAATCTACAATTGGGATATACGATCGATGACGTGCTAGGATTGGAGAAGATAAGGTTTTATCTGTCAGGTGAAAACCTGTTGTATTTATCTGGGATAAAAGACGTCGATCCAGAGTTTGCACATGGTAATCCATTTGCCTGGAACAACTCCAACTACCCATCAAGTCGGCTCTTCATGGGCGGAGTCAATGTCACATTTTAAATTTAATAGACATGAGATTTGTTTTGTTCTTATTAATCGCAGCATTATCTTTTGCATGCAACGATGGATACTTTGATCTTGCTCCGCAGGACAAGTTGTCAGAGGTCAATTTCTGGCAGACCGAAAAAGACGCATTTGATGCGTTAACGGGCGTCTATGCTAGACTAGGTGAAAAAGGGAGTATCTGGAATATATGGACACGCTATACCTGGGGCACCAGCTGTATGACAGATGATGCCCGTGGACCATTTGGAGATTTTCGAAATGGTTCGCTAAATCCCACCAGTGGAGATGTCGGTGAGCTGTGGAGAGATTTTTACACTTCCATCAGGACCTGCAACGTATTTCTCGATAATATTGACAAGCCGGTCATGGATGAGAATTTGAGAATACAGTACAGCTCCGAGGCGAGATTTCTCAGAGCCTTCTTTTACTCTCATCTCACCAACCATTGGGGCGGAGTACCCCTTCTGCAAAGCGCTCTCGACTTGGATGAGTTGTCGATTCCCAGAAGCACGGCTGGTGAAGTCCAAGATTTTATCCTAGATGAGTTGGAGATTGCAGCGAAGGGACTTCCAATGTCATACAGTGACCAGGATCTCGGCCGAGCAACAAGTGGCGCCGCATTGACTCTTAAAGCCAGACAGCACCTTTACAGGGGTCAGTTTGAGGCGGCCTCAGAGACCGCACTTCAAATAATGTCGATGGGATATAAACTTTTTCAAGATGAAAACGGAGAAGGGTATTACTCGTTAGCACAACCGGAAAATGAGGACAATAGCGAGATAATATTTGCGGTGAGGTATCAATTGCCTGACCATGGCTATTTCTTCCAGACATGGATTCACCCATCCGAACACGTTCATGAAGGATGGGGAGGCATTCAAGTCTTCCAGTCCTTTGTGGATGCTTTTGAATGCACTGACGGCAAAACAATTCAAGAATCACCCCTGTTTGATCCCCAAGACGAATTTGTCAACCGCGATCCGCGTTTGGACATGGCCGTTTTGAGGAAAGGAGACATGCTATCTGGTGCGGAGTTGACTGGACCTGTAGTTGACAATGCAGCCAAGTATACCGGCTATTATCCAAGAAAGCTATACTTCAATAATTATGTGGGCTGGGACCGGTACGACACTGATCTGGTTATGATGAGGTATGCTGAAGTACTATTGATATATGCTGAGGCTAGAATTGAACTCGGACAGATAGATCAATCCGTGTTGGATGCCCTCAATAGGATCCGGGCTCGAGCATATAATGTCGATGTTGCAGACGTCCACAACTACCCTGCCATTTCTACCTTCGATCAGAATCAATTGCGTACGATCGTGCGACGTGAAAGGCATGTTGAACTAGGCCTGGAGTACAATGATTCACGTCTGAATGATCTGCGTCGATGGAAACTTGCAGAAGTGGTCTTGAACGGAAAAGCGATGGGCGCAAAAGACGACACCGGAGAATACAGATTCGTGGAAGATTTGAGGTTTGATGCTTCCAAGCATTATCTATGGCCAGTGCCTCAGGAAGAGATTGACCTGATTGGCTCCGACGTCATTACTCAGAATGCAGGATATTAGAATGCCACAAATGGTCCTACATCAGGCCATCACGAAATCCAACTTATGTTATCTCAACACTGCCACCATCATTGCATCTCAAAATCCTACACTCGGCGGCATGTCTTCGACGCTCCAACCATCGCTGATGCCATACTCGATCGGCTCCCTGCTGATTGCACCAAGAGCATCTTGAAAAGTAAAAGCCTGAGAATACGTTCCTAGTAGAGTTTCGTATTAGATATGTTGAATAATTCTAATAGGATTTTGTTCGCAGACGAGGCATGACCGAACGATCTCGTAGAGTCGAGCATGACAATGCGAGAAGTGAGGGAACCGCGACAGCGGGTGGGTGGCTAGACATAGCCGTAGCTATGGCGAGGCTTTGCAACGAAGTATGCGGACCAAAGACATTAGAATTAGCTACAACATTTAATGCGAAGCTCTACTAGGCCTCCTTTTTAACTTTGACATCACTTCGCCTCGAGGGGGGCAATGCCTGACCGAGGGCGGGGTCAATGCTTTGGCAATAGACACATCTGGCAGCCAGCTAGGTAAAAGTCAAGATCGCCGATAGTTTTGCCACTTCTAATGCAACAAAGTTGCATATTTGCAGATCCTGCAAGTGATGAAGACTGTAAGAGCTATCGTGACCTTATTTCTAGGACTGCTGCTGTCGTCAGCTTGGGGGCAGCGCTCTGCGGAATGCATATACTTCATCGAGGGTACTATTAGAGACCTTTCTAACTCGCAGCCCCTACCCTATGCCAACATATTGATTAAGGGAAGCCATGTAGGTACCACGAGTGACACCGCAGGATATTTTCGTATTGACAGTATCTGCGAAAAGGAGCTCGATTTAGTCTTCTCCTATGTGGGCTATAAAAAACTGGAGCACCACCACGACTACCACCACCCCTCGGTCGAAATATTCTTGGCCCAGAGCGACGAGATGTTGGAGAGCATTATCGTCGAGGCTGAACATCTGGAAGGGGATCTGGAGTCAGGAAGTGTGGAAAAGATCGATTTGCAAGCTGCACCGGTGAGTGCTTCGGAATCCTTTGGCGAGCTGGCTAGCCTGGTCACCGGCGTTAGTACCGTCAGTGCCGGACAAAACATCGTCAAACCGGTCGTGCACGGCCTGCACAGCAACCGGATTCTCATTGTAAATGAAGGCCTCCGCCATGAATTTCAAAATTGGGGCACCGACCACGCCCCTGAGATCGATCCCTTTCTGGCGGAGGAGATAGCTGTCGTCAAAGGTGCGTCGACGGTCCGATATGGCCCAGATGCATTGGGCGGTGTTATTTTGATAAAGGGTCCCGTCATTGAGCTATCTCAGCCGTTTAAAGGGGAGGTAGACCTGGTTGGAAAATCCAATGGACGGTCGACAGAAGCCGGAATAAAGATCGAAAAGGGGTTTAAATGGATCGGCGGGATGGCCGCAGCCTCCATCGTTAAGCAAGGTGACCTGCACGCGCCCCGTTACCAACTGACCAATACGGGGAAAAATGAGATCAGCTATGCGGCAGGGATTCGTCTGCATCCCCTTCCTGAATTAGACATTGATCTACAACACAGCCATTTTGAAGAAGAACTCGGCATATTGAGAGGATCGGTGAATTCTAATCTGGATGACCTGCTGATCGCACTCGCCGTAGACACACCCAGTTTTACCATGCCCTTTAGCTACGATATTGCCCCTCCCAAGCAAAAGGTCACCCACAATCTTTATAAGGTGATGGCCAGATGGATTGGCCCCAAGCAATCTTTTCAAATTCAGTACGGACGTCAAGATAATTACCGGCAGGAGTTTGACGTCAGAAAGGGAAATGACCTCGAGATTCCTAACATTGACCTTAACCTAAACACGGACATCATAGATGCGGAATGGAGACATCCTGCACTGGGTCCGGTCACCGGCAAGATAGGTGCCCAGTGGAGTATGCAGTCCAACAGCAATAACGAAGGAACCAACACTGTACCTTTCATCCCAAATTATGATCAGAAGCGATACGGCATTTATCTGATTGAAGCCTGGGAATTCGGTCAGAGCGTCTTGGAATTCGGCCTGCGTTATGATGCACAAAATGCGTCCATCGTCGGGCGAGAACCCAATAACGTCATCTACCGAAATGAACTATCCCTAAAGAATTGGAGCGGCACCATCGGTTACAAACAGACATTAGCAAAGGGGCATACCTTTCGCACCAATATTGGCACGGCCTGGCGTCCGCCAAACATCGCAGAGCTGTATCGATTTGGCAGGCATTTGAGTTTCATCGAATACGGGCTCTGGCGATATGAGATCAATGAAAAAACAGACTTCATCTCCACCAGAAATGTGCTGACCGAAGAGGATCGCCCGATAAAAAATGAAATCGGTCATAAGTGGATTGCCAGCTACGATTTTGATAGCAAAAAAGTTGCCGGGGGCTTAACCGCCTATGTCAACTACGTGGAAAACTACATCTATGCACGACCGGCAGGACTGACCCGTACCGTCAGAGGCACCACACCCTTTTTCATCTATGATCAGACAGATGCTTTGCTCTGGGGCTTCGATGCTTCGATGACCGTACGCCATACGGCAGGTCTGCAGTCTGTGCTGCAGGCTGACTACCTCTGGTCCAGACAAGTGCCATCCAAAGACTATTTTGTCGGCCAACCCCCCGCCCGCCTTCGATGGAACTTGGAGTATCAACCAGGCAAATTCGCTTTTTTCAAAGACAACAAATTCGGGATCAGATTTTCCTACACGTTCAAACAGCATCAAAAGCCTCGAATTCTGACGGTAGATGAATTACTAAATGCATTTCGCACGGATCTGGATCTTTTCGTCAATGACGCCTCCGATTTTGATATTGCGGAACCCCCCGATGGTTTTTTCCTGACCGATCTGCATTGGTCGACGCATCTTCACAATTTCACCCTTGATTTTGCTGTACGAAATCTTCTCAACGTGAGGTACCGAAGCTACACCGATCGATTGAGGTACTTTGCGGATTCCTTGGGGCGAAACTTGATTCTTAGAATATCTTACCAGTGGTAGTCGTCGCTGGCGACAAGTCTTCTACCCAAGAGTGCAGATAAGTATCTGCACTCCTTGTCCCTGAAGTGCGTGGAGACCCTATCGAATGCTAGGCAGATGTGGATTCTGCCCCCTGCCGCTGAGGTCCGGCGAAGACCGCATGCAACCCTCAGAATAATCCTCAGATTCCCCTCTTTTCGTTTTGAAACGCTGTTGCATTTACCTATGTTTGAAACATTGTTGCAAATAGAATCATAACATGAAACGTCTCTTGATATTTCTCTGGTTGGCTCAAAGCGCGCTTTGGCTGAATGCGCAGATCGATTCGGTCAGTTTAACCGTGCGTGTAGACATGGGTGACACCACCATCGTCACGGCCAATCTGGTGGACACCACCTGGCAGGTCAGTGACACCATCACAGTAGATGAAAGCACCGTACACCACCTGACTGTTGATCTGGGTGAAGACCAGGCGGCCATCCAGGGCAGATCCCATGAGGTGCAGTTTTTCTACGAAGCTGAATCCGGACTTTTTGATGGAGCACCGTCATACATGGACGAGGATACCAATCAACTGCCTGTGGGTTTTGAAATGGAAGCAATCACCGCGTGTGTGGATGAGGATGGAGATGGTCATCTGATGATGACGCTGGTCGATTTTGGCGGTGCCAAGTCCGCCGATAGCGGAGTCCAAGATGGCCAAATCCTGCTACAAATAAGTTGGCCGATTAGTATCATCAAGGATCCTGAAGCGCCCCCATGTGAGAACGAAGAAGAGATCATCACCGATGTCATTTTGACCTGGACCTCCGACGCCGACACCGTCGTGGCCAGAGCCCAAGATCCGGACGGGGAAGGACCCCTCGATTTGGAAATCCTGGACGACATCGATCTGATGGAAAGTACCGAGTATGTACTTTCGATCACGGCGACTAATAGTATCGAAGGAGAAGATATCACCGAAGAGATCATGGAAGAGGCCGACGAACACATGTTCTTCTTTGCCTTTACCGACGATCTGATGCAGTCCCCCAGCGGCGATGGAAACGCCGACAACCGCATGGCTCCCGTCAACTACCTGGACCAGGATGGCAATGGACTGCCTTTAGGACTGTCCACCGGATGGACGTCCGCCTGTGTGGAAGAGAACCTGAACGGCACCTTCCGGGTCGTCCTCAAACATCAGCCTGATGTGAAGTCGGCCACGTCGGGTATCGAGGATGGCGGTACCGATATCGATCTGACTTTTACCCTTAATGTCGCCGATCAACCTGATGCGCCGGGATGTGAGAACGAAGAAGAAATCATCACCGATGTCATTTTGACCTGGACCTCCGACGCCGACACCGTCGTGGCCAGAGCCCAAGATCCGGACGGGGAAGGACCCCTTGATTTGGAGATCCTTGATGAGATTAATCTCCGGGAGAGCACCGAGTACGTCCTTTCGATCAGGGCGGCTAATAGTATCGAAGGAGAAGATATCACCGAAGAGATCATGGAAGAGGCCGACGAACACATGTTCTTCTTTGCCTTTACCGACGACCTGATGCAGTCCCCCAGCGGCGATGGCAATGCCGACAACCGCATGAATCCCGTCAACTACCTGGACCAGGATGGCAATGGACTGCCCCTAGGACTATCCACCGGATGGACGTCCGCCTGTGTGGAAGAGAACCTGAACGGCACCTTCCGGGTCGTCCTCAAACATCAGCCCGATGTGAAGTCGGCCACTTCGGGTATCGAGGATGGCGGTACCGATATCGATCTGACCTTTACCCTTAATGTCGCCGATCAGCCCGATGCGCCCGGATGCGAGAACGAAGAAGAGATCATCACTGATGTCATTTTGACCTGGACCTCTGACGGCGACACCGTGGTGGCCAGAGCCCAAGATCCGGACGGGGAAGGACCCCTCGATTTGGAAATCCTCGATGAGATCGAACTAATGGAGAATACCACTTACGTACTTACACTCCAGATACAGAATTCCTTAGAAGGAGAAGACATCACGGATGAAATCCGGGAAGAGGCAGAAGAGCACATGTTCTTCTTTGCCTTTACGGAGGGACTATTCAGCGATCCCGGGGGTGATGGAAATGCCGATAACCGGCCGGATTCCATCCATTACCTGGATTTTGATCAGAATAGTTTGCCTCTGGGACTGGAGACACAGTGGACCACCGAGCAAGTCGTCTCGGATGGTACCTTTCGGGTGGTTCTAAAGCATCAGCCAGATGTAAAATCTGCCACTTCGAGTCTTGATGATGGAGGCACAGATATAGATCTGACCTTTACCATTCGTAATGTACCCACTTCCAATCACGACTTTCTCGCACCGTCACATGAGCTCCTGATCCGACCCAATCCGGTCACAGATGTTTTGCGCTGGGAGTTAACGTCGGACAAAATCTCCCAAATCAGGCACATTGAAATATTGGATCTCTTTGGCAGATCCGTGCTTGGCACCCGTCGGATTGTTGATGAGCTCGACGTTCAAAATCTGCCGCAAGGCCCCTACATTTTGATGATATCCACTAAGGATAAGGCCTGGGTAAAACGATTCGTCAGGACTAACTAGAAAAGGATGCTGATTGATCTAGTCAAAGTGACCCAGCCCAGAAAACCCTAAAAACCACCGGGAGGCAGGCAGTAATGCACGCCTCCCGGTTAATCAAAGACAGCTCACCTTCCACCCATACTGATCCGTGACAAATCCGTCCATAGTCGGCTAAGCATTTTTCTTGGAACTAAGCTTGAAAAGGGGCGCCTGAACACTTCAGGTGAATATTCTCCCTTCCTCCCTCTGCATCCCATGCTATTTTGCAATCCTGTCTACGATTGCCGTTTCTGTTCACCATGCACCAATGCAATTTCCTTTGCTATCAGGGACAACAGTCAGGCAAAGCAGAAATTTGCGCGGGCGCCAAACGGGACACAAGCTGTGGTGGCCCGTCGATGGACGGCTAGTCCATCTCTGCCGGAGCTCGGCGAAGTCTTCCACAATATCCTAACTATTATCTGTTGGTGAAGAATTGCACCTTGAGGACCAAATATCAAGACCCGCAAAGCTCATGCCCTGAGAGGACCACCTCCACAGGTGCTCAGCCCACTACTAATTGATTGGCGAATTCTTCAGCATTCTCTGGTTCAACTATTTTCACCTGAAAATTATCTGAAGAATTGTTCTCAATTCGCTCGAAAATGAACCGCTTTAGTTTGGGGTTTGAAGGCATCTTCGTCAGAAGATACAGCTTAAACGTTTCATCGCTAGAATCTAACTCCTCCAATCTACCCATCCACCTGTAGACCTTGTCTTTGACATTTGACTCTCGACGTAGATCAAACGTCACTGGCTCCAATACATTCAAGGTCCCATTTTGCAAAGCATGCTCAAAAACTAGCTCATCACCGCTAGTCACTATCGTTTTTTTCCTGATCCTCCCTCGATGTGTCTGAAAATAAGATTGGTAGTACTTCGTCCACACGTCCCGATCAGTTAGATGGCTTTCATACGAAACTTCATTGGCTGTCACCAGCCTTTCAAATAAGTCCTGAAAAGCTGGGTCAAAACTGATATCAACACCCCTCTTAGTCTCTGAAAAATAAAGAGAACTGTCATCCTTCGGGATAACCGTGCTTGTTAGCTCGTTCAAGGAGGTAGTAGGAATCAGACCAAGGCCACCTCTCCGCTTCTCAGCTTCTGCATTGATAGCCCAAACAATCCTTTTCAGCTTACTGATGAACGGACGTGCCTGCACCTTAGGGAACAGAGCCTTTACCCTTCCTGTCCTCTCAATGGCACTTGCTCTTAGCGATGAGCCCGTATCATCCATCATGACCAGGCCCACATTCAGGAACTCCTCAGATACTCCATCCGGTCTATATCGTAGCAACTGATACGAATACTTCATCATGACAATAAGTTTTTTACTTGGGCCAAGAATGTCTTCTGATTATCTCTAACAGCTAGCACATGAGCTCTAATTTGCTCAAATTGAGCAGAATGCCAGTCATCTGGTATCTCTCCCCTAAGATCTTCCCACCATTCGTTTTGTAGAGGATTCAAAAAGTCCTCCAAAATGGCAAAATTCAACTTCTTCCCCTTCAATTTAGCATATAAAACGTGATTCTGAATCATATTGATATCACTCGCATGAATTTGCCAGGGCTCTGTCTGCGGTCGACCGACGATCGGCAGCAGAAAACTGAAAGCGAGTTCATGGTCTAGAATCCAGAGATCTGCCCCCGTTGTGAAAAGGTTGGGTTTACCATGAACAATCGTTCTGTCAGGATTCTGGATCAGAAGATCAAAAATGAAAATTTTCAAGGCACCATCATATTGCTTAGGAGTGAGCCTGTCATATTTGCCGAAGAGCTGCAATCCTGGAATGTAATGTGTAGAGAAGTGAGTGCCTATGCTGGACAACAATCTCTGATACAGTGCACTGCCATGTTGAGATTCAGCGAATTCTTCAACTATGACGGCCAGGCAAGGTTCGGGCGTCATCAATGACAGAGCCTTCGCAAGCCTCGATGCAACTAATTCCCTGAGAAATGCGTCACTGTTCATCCTCTCTCCACTAACTAACTTCAACAACTATATCCCTCTTGACTCCGTCTTCATTCGCTGCTCTACAGAGCACCGGCTGATTGGTGCCCGACGTAAGCACCTTAACCAGTATTAGTGGATGAAATTCAATCATTCCCATGTCCTTTTGAACAACTTGAATCGGCGATCAGAATTTGTGTCTTCCACGATTCTTGCTAAACATTGAATAACACCTCCTGCCAGATATAACTGGCACCTGAATCCTCAGCCAGTCGTGCTCCCTCCGTTCGGCCGGACAATCTCTGCCAAGATTCATCGGTGACCAATGCCTCTCAATCATGTGGTTTGAAAGTTAAAGCCTTGTCTTGACAATGACAACTTCCTAGAGGCTCTCCAATGACTACCTTGGCTATTGGGTTGGCGGGAGCGCATTTTCGCCGTCCATAACAAAGTCCGAACTCAATTTGTGCTGACTCAATCTTGGAGGAACCCAAAGGACACTACAACCCAAGCTCTGGTTTCAAAATTGCTTGACCAGGGTGATCTTAGACACCCACTGCTGATCTCTGACGGACCGGTCTAAATCATCGCCGTGGGTATCGTTGAATACCACATAGACGAAGGATAGCGGCCGATATTCCCAGCTGGCCCGGATATTCCATCGGCCCGCGTCATCGAAGCTGTTGTATTGATAAAAGGCAGATAATTGCACCCTTGGATTAAGAGCAAATCGTGTCCCCAGGGTGACCAGATGCGTCTGTAGATCCTCCCGCATTATACCGAGGCCTCGGATATCATTGTATTCGTAGTCTACCGTGATGGCGGTATGCGGACGCGGTGCTAATCGTCCAGACAGGCCAAGTGTCTGCCTGCGTCCATTGTAGAAATTTCCAAAATTATAAATCTCCCCGAGCGACCATTTTTTGGATTGGTCGGTGTTGTATCGAATCACATACCGGGTATAGTAGTATTTGCCGCGGCCAATTTGCAGTCCAAGGGGAGCAAAATCAAAATTTATGCGCTGCCATGTTGGAAAGATAGATGCCTCCAAAAAACTATTGTCCTTAAACCACAGATAGAGGGGAAAGATGTAGAGATTGGCCTGCTGAAAACTGGTTGGGTCTGCCGCATCGTGATTATAGTCTATGAAGAAGCCGGGATCCCAGCGTCTAATCCAGTCTATTTTTTTGGGCCTCCAAATGTAGTATCCCCCGGGATTGTGTCTGATCACATTGTTCTGCCGCACGAATCCCATGCCCGGGTTGTAATCTGCATCGGTGTATGCCGTAACCCACCCCCAATAGAATTTATTTGAAGTACTGCCAACAAAAATTCTGCCGGCATATCCCGTCTCCCCCGTTTGCTGATCCAGGGAGGTCGTCATAATATATTGTACATCCAGCTCGCTCCTGGGCCTGATCTGACCATCGATGGTTATGGTAGTATTGTTATTCGCAGCCAGGCCCAATTCTCTAGAACTTTCATCAAATCGATGGGTGATCATCAAGCCAACATTGTTCTCTCGCCCGTAATTTCTAAGGTATCTCGCAACTCCAAAGTTGGACACTGGAGAAAGGTCGGTGTCACCCTGTCTGACAAACAAGCCAGCCAGCGCCTGCTTTTCCGAGCGCCGGGTGAAGCGTGTGCCAAATTCAATCGGAGCGGGTGCCGCATTAAAACTGCCCTGTAGTCCAATGCGTCGACTGAAGAAAGGGCGAATGGACTGCTGCAAACCTCCCGACCAGATACCAGAATTCTCCAAAAAGAATTGCCGCTGTTCCGGAAAAAAAATATTGAATCTTTCGAGGTTATTGACCGCCCTGTCGACATCTGCCTGGGCAAAGTCCGTATTAAAGGTCACGTCTAGCACGGTACGAGGATCGACTGCCCACTTTATGTCCCCTCCCACTTTCAATTTGCCTTCGGAGGGATTTGTAGCACTGCCCGTTGCCTCGTCGTACTGATAGAGTGTGTACGGCTCGATCCGGATATTGGACGACGGAGGTGGGACCTCAATCCCAGTCAATTTGGCGGCGTAGGTCATCCGATAAGGAGTGAAGGCTTGTGGTATGGCAGGAAACGTAGACACTTCAATATCACGACGAGCGTATCTGACCAGTGTCACTCCCCAATCCGCCGTCACTCCCTCTTCGACCGCATCGTACCGTAACGTTTTGAATGGGATCGCAAATTCTGCGGTATATCCTTCCTCCGTTCGATGAGTCCTTACCGTCCAGAGGGTATTCCAACCATTGTCATATACGTTGCCGTTGAAGTTTTGAAAGTCTCGCTGATTGCCATAGGGCGTCGTTTGAAATACTTGCGCATATTGCTTCAGGTTTTGGGGGTCTAAGGCAATGCCAAATAAGTCATTTTCGCCCCAGCTGAAGTCCCGACGTAGATCCTGTACCCGAATGCCTTGCACCCCCATGGAGTCTCGGCAAAAGGCACCCACGTAGAGGTACTTATCGTCATAGAGAAATCTGACTGTCGTGGGATATCGAATGTCGCCCCCTTGTCTGGGTTCTCTGCGAAAAAAATCACGAATCGCCGGGGCCTCGCGCCAATCGTCCTCCAGTAGTTGCCCGTCTATCTCAATCTCCTGCAGTGCCCTACTGACTTGTATCACAGGAGGATTCTCGCTAGGTGCAAAGTCCAAATCTGCCTGGGCACCCGGTTGAGCGTCCGCGAAATGAACGGAAAACAGTCCTAGGAATATGGCTATGCAGCGAGAGGCACCACCAAGTCGGCTACGGAGTAAAGCTGCTTTCTTCACTTACGACACTTTCTAGGGTCAGGCTGGACTATAGTGGTCCATCTGCGCTGCATTCGGCTCGAGCTCCTTCATTGGCACTACCAGAGCAGTGCCGAGGAACCATTTGTTCAAATGCAACATTGTTGCAAATATAATAAAATACCCGCTTAGATGCATCACTGTTGCATTTATAAAATAGGAGTCGTCTAGGTATAGGACGGAAGGACGTGATCTGATAGGATCAGAAGAATCACCCTCGTAATCAAGGGTGGGCTGCACGGTCAAAGTGCTGGGGTACATTAGGCAAACCGTCGCATCTAGCATGGGCCAAAGCCAACATGCACCGTGCTCCGACAAAACTGACAGACTCATTCTGAGGAAATTAGACGTCCCTGACTAGGAAACTATCTGGACTTCATCATCGTTCTAATCATATGTATGAACGCAGTAGCATCTTCTTCCACACGCTGATACACCGCCTGATGTATCCCTTGTTTTCCTTTCGCTGACTCTCTCCGATTCTTGTCATGAGTCCATCACCTGAACTTCCAAATGCCTCTTTCTGTCAGAGATCGCAACGGCAACGCACAACCAATTAAGGGACAGATGATATTACGATTTCGGGTCGTGGTACTCCCAGTTGAATAAGCCGCCCAGGCACTCCATTCTTCAAACAGGCTTTTCTTCTCCTGTGGATGATGATTCCGGGCTGGCCACCGATTTTCTAATTTTTAGTAATTATCTATGAAAGACAAAAAATGGATCGAGCGCGCCATCGCATGGGCGCAAAACAAGGGAATTGGTTCGATCAAATCAGTGCACGAGGATTTTGAAGACCCTACCTCCTTCACATTAAAAAGAACGGGAGATAAAATAACTCCAGACCTCACCGGTCTTCGGCATACTCAAAAGAATTACATCGAAATCGCCCTAAAAGATGTAGGGGATCGGACCAGGAAAATTTCAAAGTGGAGGTTGTTGAGCACTTTAGCTACACGACAAGGCGGTCAGTTCTACATATTGGCTCCTCGGGGTCACAAGGCCTTTGCCGAACGCATCATCAAAGAACATAATCTCAACTCCCAATTGGTCGTGATTTGAGAGGTTTCTACAGGTCTTCTACCACATGCCGGAGAATGGTGTTCCATCAGCCTGCTCAGGAGGGCTGGTCCTGCTCTTATGTTTCCTGGTCGTTACTCCGCCACGCTAGTAGTCGCTAGCACGAGACTCCACGACCCACTTGTCTAGTTCCCTGGGATTTCTTACCATACGAATTATGGGCACGATAACTATCACCGCTCCAGGAGGGACTGCTGTTACCATCCTTGCATTAGCTTTGCTGTGCACCTGTCTCGCAACCAGTCAGGCCCAGGACCTACCTCCCACCCCTCCTCCGCGCAGTCTGGAGGAAGTCCACACCGTACTAGATGCAGTTCCGGATATTGCCAGTGAAAATCTAAAGGACCTGCGGATCGTCCTGCTGGCCAGCGAGAAGGATCATGGCCTGCACGAACACGATTATCCACTGTGGCAAAAGAATTGGTCGCTCTTGCTTGGTGGCGAGCAGAGTGGCAGCGAGGCCACACAGATCAACCTCTATGGGCCAGTCAATCAGGTCAATGCCAAAGAAAAGGCAGCGGGCGCACCCAACGTCACGGTAGAAACCGCTTGGGAATGGCCCTCCGTTCAGCAGTTTGAGACTGCAGATCTGATTGTGGCATTTTCGGTGATCGACTGGACGGCGGAAGGCAATGCCCAATTGGATGCCTATCTTTCACGCGGTGGAGCATTTGTGCTGGTCCACATGAGCTGCGTCGTCGCTGACGGCACCGGCCTCGATGACGAAGTGGTGGGCCTGACCGGCCTCAGCTGGCACTGGGACCATTCCCGATGGCGCCACGGGCCGATGAACTTGGATATTGTCGATCCCAATCACCCGATCTGCGTCGGACTTCCAGCGCGACTATATTTCATGGATGAAGCCTATTGGCCCCTGTATGGAGACCGG
The DNA here is from genome assembly GCA_965223165.1 of Saprospiraceae bacterium. Taxonomy (GTDB): domain Bacteria; phylum Bacteroidota; class Bacteroidia; order Chitinophagales; family Saprospiraceae; genus JABDMH01. The sequence goes on from CBDCVQ010000009.1 coordinate 512,666, forward strand.
GACAAAGTCACGATAATCGCCACGTCCAAGGAGAGCACCCGCAATTTTGCGCTGCGAGACAGCCAGGGAAATCTTGATTTTAGCAACATGGCTGCCATCCAAATGAAATGGCCGGAGGAACCCACTAGGAACGAGCCCATGTTCTGGACCTATGAATACGGCAAGGGGCGGGTATTCGGCTGCATCCTAGGACACTATACTTGGACTTTTGACGATCCCTACTTTCGCCTGTTATTGCTCCGAGGTATGGCTTGGGCAGCCGGCGAATCACCCTATCGGTTTGACCCACTCGCCTTGCGTGGGGCGACCGTCAAGTAAGCTGTTGTCAAGTTGCAGATAGATGACAGAGCACCCCACCTTCTCATTCAGATTCCTTTGTCGGCGGTTCCGGAATCATGAGTTGAGTGGCATCTCGCGGGTGAACGATGACGGCAATGATTCGCGTCTTGGATTCATGACTGGGATTTCGTGAGAGTTCATGCAAAATCATTCGGGGCTCGTAGAATGTTTCTCCTTGCTTAAGTACACGTTTGGGCTCACCTTCCACCTTGAACTCATAGGTTCCTTCCAGGACATAGCCATAGACCGAACCAGGATGGCGATGTGGCACCGAGCCTTCGTTTGGCTCGATGGTGACTTCGACCGTAGTGACCATGGCAGGTTTTCCAGCCACCGAATCTTGGATCTCCACGGCAGAGAGCACTTTTGAGGCCGACATTTTGCCCTTCATCTCCATGGTCTGTGCGATGCCAACTTGCCCGGCCACACTGAAAAGGGTAATGACAAAGGCCGCAATTTTCGTTTTCATTTTCTCTCGGTTGCGCTGAAGAACTTAAAAAGGTCTCGTCCTAAAATACCGAATTAGGTGGAACAGCATCTTTCTGCAAGCGGAAGTCAGATGACACGCACGCACTAATCTCATCCACAGGATCTAGAGCGGAAAACCGAGGACCGGAAGCGCAGGCGGGTCCAGTCCGGGAGGCCTTGACACAGAGATGTATTGTCTGGTGATAAATTCGCTTGATCCATTGAATCCTGCTTACCTTCGCCATCCGGTAGGCGGGTCTGTCCCTACCGCCGATGGTGCAATAGGAGACCCGTCTGTGAACAGCTTTGCGACATATGATGGAATTTCAGACAGAAATCGTAGATGGCACATCCCTCGTCCACCTCTTTCACCAGGGGCAAAAGGTCCTATCCCTTGCCCCCGATCAGGGCGCAAAATTGATGGATGTCCTCCTCCCCGGGGCGGAGGAGCAACGCCCGCTGTTTTGGAAGGTGGAGCGGTCCGAGCTAGGCACCAACGTTTTCGGAAAAAACGATATCCTCTTTCCATTTCCAAACCGGACCAGGAATGGCATCTTCAACTTTCGGGGTCAACCGTATCAATTTCCGATCAACGAAACGGAAAATCACCATGCCATCCATGGATTTGTACGAAATGAGAAGTTTGAGGTCCTGTCGACGGAGGTAGATAACCATCGGGCAAAAATCTCCCTCGTACACCAATCTCCCGGAAAATCGTACTTCGCCTTTCCCTTCGATTTCATCGTGCATTATCAATGGCAAGTGGGAGGTCTTTTTGAGGTGCACTTTGAGATTCGCAATGTGGGCAAGAAAACCTTGCCGTTTGGCCTGGGGTGGCATCCCTATTTTGATCTGGGGATCGTCGAGCAGGAAAGCGCCCTGGTCCATCTGCCGGCCACCCGATTTTTTGAATCAGACGCAGGCCATATCCCGACCGGGCATACCCAAGATCAGGACGCACGCCAATGGCAGCCTCAAAATGCGCACTTTGATGGCACCTACCAGATCTTGTCCACACCCATTAGCTACGGGATCGAAACCCAGCATCGCAAGATCGAGGTGACTACCTCAGACAATTTGGATTTCCTCCAGATCTACATACCGGCCGGCAAAGGCGTGATCGCACTGGAGCCCATGAGTAGCGGTGTCGACGCGATGAATAACGGCATTGGCCTAAGAGAACTTTTGCCAGGAAAGGCCTTCGGCAGTTGGGTACGAATACAGGTGTCTTCGAAGTACTGATCGCTAGCAGCGGCAACTCGCCTCAGAAAATGCGCGCATCGAACTAAAAGATGCGACCCTGCAAACGGACGTGCCCCCGAGCCCGAAAAACTCCTATTCAATGGACATATGCGGGGGATACTCCTGCGTATCGAGGCTTATCCTCGGTAGACATCCAACCGTCTTGCCTAGTCAACTGCAACCACCGGCCCAGGTGATCTACTCTTTCGGGCGAATAAGGGTTTGAAAGGAGGCATGGTTGGCCAGCGGCAAAAGGAAAGGGTCTCTGTCCATTACGTATATTCGAAAGTGACTATACCCCGTGTCTATCGCGCGGGTCAATCGTTCGACCGCGTCGTCATGTCGTCCCAGTGCGGCCAAAATGCGTGACTGACAATAAAGCTTTTGGGGCACGAGTTTGGCATGTTCCAAGTCAACCGAGGCAATTTGTTCTAAGTGCCGATGCGCCGCGGTGGTGTCGCCAAGCGTCGCGTAGCAGTAGCCGAGCCGGCTTGCTCGCTCGAGAATGTCCGGCCAGTTGGTGGCTGGGATGCGATCGGCTGCCCAGGTTTTGATTGCGCCTTGCAGGTCACCCAAAAAGAAGTGCCCGTAGCCTCGTGATTCTTCTTGTCGGAAGGGTCGATTATTATAAACATCCGGTCCATCGTGGGGGAGGTCCCTCACTTTATTTCGGCTATGCCAATCCATCAACAGCTGCGCATACTCCTGTAGCAGCGCATCTTTGCCAGCCATCATCAACTCGCAACAGATATTGACCAGCAGTTGATCGTTGGTCACCCGCATCCCGGTAAAACCAAATACCCCGGACGAGGCATGCTGCTCATAGTGGAAACGCAGCAACTGACTGCTGTCCATCCGAACCAACGCCAACATATGAAAGTCCGCCAACGCGTGCTGCATCCTCCCGAAGGGATATTGACTGACCAAGCGATGCACAGCTGGGTAGTCGCCCAATCGATAGTGAGCAAAGGCCTCGATGGTCATCGACCAACTGATAATGCCTTCCTTCCGGTCTAGCAGGCGTTGGTCGATTTCCCCAAGTGTTTCGAGGGCCTTCTTGGGATAGTTGGCAGAGAGGTACATCAGGGCGGCGTTGAAATTTGCTCTAATGTCGCTGGGATCCATCGAAAACTTCTGATAGTTCAGCTTAGCTGCATCCAAGTATCTGTGCTCCTGCACGGCCACCAGACTCTGGTAGTGGACACTCTCGAAGGTTGTAAATCTGCTCCTTCTCTTGAAGAGATAGTCCAGGATTTCCTGGGCTTCGTCTATCTGCCCGAGGTTAGAGCGAAGAGACCAGGCCCGAAATAGTGGGGGAAAGAACGTCGTATCAATTCTAAACGCATTTTCCATGTGACTCACTGCTTCCCGGGCATCGATGGTATACAGCGCCAAGCCAGTCAGAAACTCCTCATAAGCTTCAAATTTCGGCGGCCTTTGCGAAAATTGCACATGATCCCTGACGGCCCAGTAACTCATGACCTCGCCGGAAAGGCGGTCTAAAATGTTCATAAAAGATGCGCGGTCGCCCTCAGCCTGGAAGGTCCTCACCAAGGAGCTACTTCGCACATCCAAAATCTCTGCGATCACGATCAGTCGATTCTCTGCCAGGTAGTACCGACCTTGAAGCAACAGGTCAATACCACTCTGCTGGGCAAACTCAGGATCGAACGGTTGAGCAGCCTCGCGCTCCCCAAAGAGGTGATGCAAGTTGGCGGTGCTGACTACATTGGTATTCGCTGTCTCCATGAGCCCCCTAGTGATCCAGTCGGACAGCATATTGCCATAGCTCTGCAAGTCGGTCGCCGTGGTCTGATCGTCAAAGGCCAAGACCGCAATTCTCTTCTGGCGATCGTTGGCCGATATGGTCACAGCCTCCCCCGTCGACCATAGGCCTCCGTAAGTGGCCAGGCCCAATATTACTGCAAGCAAGATTAGGGCCACGGCGATTCGATAACCCGACCTTTCATGCCAGTCTTGATGCAAATGCGCCTTGGTGCTACGTCGGAGGTCCGATTTAGCTGGGATAACCAGTCCATCATTGGCAATCGCAAAGACCTGAATCGGCTCACGGACATTCTTAAATCTGAAAGTACCGAGGGACTGTGTTTCAAATGCCTCTTGATTTCTAATCTTTTGCTGCGCACTCGCCGAAAGTAATACTGCTCCCGGCATGCCGATCGACTCGATTCGAGAGGCTACATTGACGCCATCGCCAAATACATCATTGCCCTTGTGTATCACCTCACCGACGTGAATACCTATACGAACCGGCACGGCTGGCTCCTCGTCAAAGGCCTGCTGCATTGCCACGGCACAAGTCGCTGCATCGACGGTGCTGTCAAAGAGGATCAAACAGCCATCTCCATAGGTTTTGATGATTTCACCACGATGGGTAGTCACTAACCGTTTACTGATTCCCTCAAAGTGCGAAAGCATTGCCATGGCCTTGCCTTCCCCCTCCTGCATTAAGGCCGTGTAACCGACAATATCGGCAAACAAGATCGCCGCCAGTTTGCGATTAGTTTGGTTGTGTTTGGTCATGATTACCTGTTATCGCAAGACGCATTGCAAGTCTTGCAGCCGCCGCTCATCGGCATATGCTGCTCCACATTGGACCATCCGGCCTACATCACGAGATCGCCGCTAAGGACGCACACATATCTTAAAATACAAAACCCAGGAGACGGTGATGGCAAAAGCACTACTCCTCGTCTCTTCAGTTTTCCGTGGACCGATTTTGTGCTCTTGCCAAAATGCTATCCGCCCTATTGCCCTCCATCGCGAGCTCTTCTTCCAGCACCTTCAAAATCCCACATGGCTGGTTTTGTGCAACCCACGGTCCAGCTCGATATCATGTAACGTAGCCGGCATGACCGCTCAGCTTTAGGCCAAGGTCTCTCCCTCGGCTACTTTCAATTTGCGCTGCGCATTCCAGTTATTTACTGCAAGGCTAGAAGGATGCGCACACATCACCATGAACACCTCTCCAATGGCATATAGGGACATATTTCCGTGGACCACCGTCCTCGGGTCGATCTCTATTTCCTCTCAAAAAAAGCATGGTCCACGCGAATTCTAACTGTGCTCAGTTCATCAGATCTTGCATTTTCTCGCTCGTATCCCAATGGCATGGTTCAAAAACAAAGGTGGAAATAGAGGCACTGATAAAGATAATAGCCAGGATTTTACCTTGGGGACCAGCCCTCCAAATAAGCTGGCCACGGGCTCAGCGTAAATTTTTTTCTGAAGGGATGGCCATGGTCGTAAAGACAATTTCCCATCTTAGATCATATGCCTTTTCACCGCCCAGGGCTGGTGACGCAGCTGACATTTTTGCTTGCTTTGAGCCTCACCATGGTCTCCTGCCAGGATCGTGCCTCTACGCACCCTTGGTCCGGCCTGACCTCGGCAGATGACCTCATGCGGTATTACCCTCAGTATATCCATCAGCTATTTCATGCCTTAGATCTGGACTATCCGGGTCTGGATCAGGTGCGGAGTCTTCTGGAGCGAGGGGACACCAGCCGAGCCGCTGATGCCCTATTGCACCATTATCAGCAGGTCGATCGCCCGTGGGTAGCAGGGACGATACCTGGCACTGATGGCAAGTTAGCCCTGCGCCTGGCGCAACTGCTCTGCCAGGATTCGCTCCTGTGGCAGGATACGCCCGCCGGGATCCCGAGAGCCGCCGATGGTGGCTGGCAATGGGACCACACGGGACCCCACAAGGATGACGAGTTTGGCTATACCCTGAACGGCCAAAAGTACCTGACCGCCTTGGTCACCGCCTGGCAGCGCACCGGCGACGAAGCCTATATTCAAACCCTGGACCGAGTGGTCCGGGACTGGATCATCCATCATCCGCTACCCGCTCCCGAGGACTCCATCTACCTGGTCCTGGATCCGGACGTCGATTTGGACTGGCGCGATATCGGTGAAGTAGAGTGGCGCACGCTGGAGACGGGTCATCGACTGGGCGTCAGCTGGACGCCGCCCTTCTACGCGCTCCAATCAAGCCCGTCACTTCGTCCGGCGACACGGCTTATGATGCTCTCGAGTTTGACCGGTCAGGCCGGCTATCTATATCGGTACCACAAGTCCAATCACAACTGGACCACGATGGAGATGAACGGCCTGGGCCTCACGGCGTTGGCCTTTCCGGAGTTTGCAGCATCGGAGACGTGGTCAGACTACGCCTGGCAGGTCATGGAGCGAGAAATCGGTCGACAGGTCTACCCCGATGGTACGCAGACCGAGATCTCTACCAAGACGCAATGGGTGGCGCTCCAACGCTTCGAATCGATGTACCAACATTATCAGAAGGCGAGAGGGACCGCGGACTCTACTTACGTAGATCGCCTGCAGCAGATGTACAGCTATCTGGCATATGCCATGCGTCCCGATGGGCATCAGCCCCTCAACAATGACTCGGACCGCGAGGACCTCCGTCCCCGGGTACTTGACGCCGCAACCCGGTACGGACGACCCGACTGGCAGTATATCGCCACCAACGGCGCACAAGGCAAGCTTCCTGACCAGGGCCCCTCCATCACCTTCCCTTGGGCAGGCGTGCACATCATGCGAAACGAATGGCGGCCAATGGCGCACTGGTCCTTATTTGATACAGGACCCTATGGCACCGGACATCAGCATCGGGATATGCTCCACCTCTCGATCGCCGCCTATGGCGAAGACCTGCTCGTAGATGGTGGGCGCTATACCCATGAGGATTATTTCAGCTTTGATCCCACCGTCTGGCGCGGGTATTTTCGCAGCAGCCATTCGCACAATGTCATTTTGGTCGATGGCCAGGGTCAGCAAGCAGGCCCATTGCGGACCGACGCGGCCTTGGTCGATGGCCGGGATTATCTGCACCACCGTGACTACACATACGCCTCCGGCCGTTTCTCCGATGGATTTGAGCGTGTGGAAGGACCGGTCAAGCACCGTAGATCCGTGCTGTATCTCCGCGACCAGCTCTGGTTGGTCCTGGACGTCATAGACACAGACCGTCCCAGAACAATGCAGGTGCTTTGGCATTTGGCTCCCCAGCTCCAGCCGACCTTCGAAGACGGTCAGATGATGGCGAGGTCTGCCAGGGGTACCCACGTCAGCATCCTGCCGATTGGAGACGTGGACTGGCGTGTGGAGGTCATCAAGGGACAGGAGACCCCCCATATTCAGGGATGGTACAGCCCCACCTACGGCACCAAAGTGCCCAATGCCTGTGTGACGTACGAGGGTCAAGTAGATCAGCCATCGGTCTTTGCCTGGCTATTACTGCCAGCGCAGGGTGAGCTGCCCAGTGTATCCGCAGACATGCGACAGGGCCGAGGCGTCGTCTATTTCCGGATCCAAAGGCAAGGTCTCGAGGAATGGCGAGTCGCTATACCAGTCAGTGGGGAGGCCTCCGGGGTGTCTGTGCGATGATGCGGGCGGAGGACGTAGTCAAAATGCCGATCACCACCACGGCAATTTCACCTAGCGCGTATACCAAATATTTTCTCACCTCACCCTTCCCAGCAGGGATCTTCTGATTCTTTCGGAGAAATGTTAACACCTGCTACGTTTCATGATAAGATTTGATCGACTCATTTTCTCGTGGCTGTTGGCCAGTGTCTTTCCTAAGTGATCTGGTTTTGCCGAGCTGGTAGTCCCGCTACGATGCTGCGCCTATTTCTTCATTGCCTTCACTCCCATCGTCTCCCCTCTTTCAATGGCTGTGGTACACTCATCCGACCAAAGTCTGGCCGCCACATCTCCACCGGACCGCAGTCCATCTGCCTTTGCAAAGCATACTTGCGCCAGCTTGATGTCGCCAGCCTCCAGTGCCGTCACTCCTTCTTCAAATTGCTGCAGGAAGGACTCGCTGACGTCGCCCGTAAAAAAGGGCTCATAGGTGACCATATCCTTTGATATACCCCTGACGGAAATGCGAGGCACTCGCCGGAAGCGCAAGTCCTCTTCACCCCTGAGGAGCTCGAAGGTCATCTGATCGACCAGCATCTTGCAACCACACTGCGCCGAAGCGGGCTCCAGGCGAGCCGATCGATTGACCGTCGGGCCAAGCACGGTAAAACCGATTTGCTCCGTGGAGCCAAAATTGCCCACCAGCACGGGACCGGATCCGATACCGATCTTCAACTCGTGAAAGGCCTCCGGGTCGTCAATCTTCTCCACCTGCTGCGAAATCTTCAGGCAACAAGTGACCGCTGATCTGGCTACCCGGCGGCGATATTCTGTCGTCAACTCCTGCAGTTTACTCTCCAGTCCTTCGTCGTCTGCCAGCGCCTGTCTTTGTTGCTCCAGCAGCTCTGATTTCTTGTTATGCGCCTCCTGCAAGACCGGTCGCAGCATCGCCGCCTGTCCGTTGCCGCCCTGGGCGGTGGTTTCTCGCTCGATACTTCGGATATCTTGCTCAATCAGCGCCAGCTCATCCAAACGCAACTGCCGACGCACCCCTTCCAGCAGATCCCAGTGCGCGGAAAAATGGCCTCCGACCCATCCCATCACCGCATCGCCCATAAACTTGTCGATCACCCCTTCATGGGTCACGACAATTTCGCGACGGGCCGTGTCCATGACCTGGCGTAGCTTTAAGGCCAAGCCCTCTACGTCATCCGTGTCGCGCTCGGCCGCCTGGGTAAATCCCCGGATATCAATGAAGAAGACAGTCATCCACTGGTTGTAAAACCGCTCGACCACCTCGGGAGAGCTGTAAAACTTTTTGACGATGGCCGGCGAAAAGCACTGAGATAAGATCGATCGCTCCCGATCGACGCTGCGATCTCGAGCAAGACTCCCACTGATATAGATGCTGACCCCGATCGTCAATAACACCACTAGCAGGAGGATACCCGAGATGCGGTCTGCCTGCTCGTAAGCGGAGGAGAGTGACAGTGCCAACCGCTGGTCTGCGGCAAGCGGTGAGGCAAAGGTCTCGATCTCCGCCGGAGGATGCTGGGGGGTGATCGCGAAGTCTGCCACGACGGCATCCAGCTGCTGCTGGTCTTGGGCACTCCGCAGACGAGTGTTCACCTCTCTGCGTAGATCTGACACCTCACTGTCCGTGATAAGCATGCTGGCCACGATAAAACCGGCCAGCAGCACGGGCACCCCATACATCAAGGCTTTATTAAAGGCCGGGGTTTCACCGGTAAGGTTGTTGGTCTTGAGAAACGTCAATCCGTGCCTAGCCCGAATCGCCGTCACCAATCGCGCCACTCGGGCCACCTTCACTAGCCGAGTGATCCGGGCGATGCGGGCGATGCGCGCTGCGCGAGCCACTCGGGTAGCCTGTAGCTGCGGTCCTACCGAACCCAAAACCTCCAGCGCTGAGCTGATGATCGGCAGGGTGCTGACGGTATCGATCAAAAACCAGGGGCTACGAAGATAACTTTGACCCAAAATCACGCATTTCGCGATAAGGTCCACCAGAAAGATCAGATCGATCAGAAAGTTAACCCACAAGAAGGCCGTGAAGAGACGGGGCGGGACCACCCGAAAAAGCTCCAGAATGTACAGTAGGACTGCGACCGAAGCCAGGACAAGGATCGGCTTGTTGAAACGCTCGAGGAAACGCTCCGCATTGGTCTTTTGGTGGTTATGTTTCCGCATAAACCTCTTCTAAGAAACGGAATTGTGATGGGAAGTTCGGTATAGATCGCCGGTCAGTCTGGACCAGCGAGGCCACGCGATCTCTTCCAAACCGTTTGTTCAAAAACCAGGGCACCTTTGTACATTGATAGGCAATGAAATGGATTCTTCTGTTGATTGGTGGCTTGGCAACCGTCGATACTTCGGCGCAAACGCCCAATGACAGCTGCAAATCTGCCATCGTGATCACTGCACTCGACGGTGATTGTTTTAGCGCTGGCAACATACCCAGCGATGCGACGCCCTCGCTGTCTTTCAACCCCTCCTGCGTGCCCATCGAAGAAGAGGTGATGAAAGATGTCTGGTTCACCTTCACCACCCAGGACAGCATCCTGCACTTGGAGCAAATCCTTACGGACCGGGGTTCGAATATTTTCTCCGCCAGTCTCTATGAAGGCTCCTGCACCGACCTGGAGCAGATCAAGTGCCGATTTCGAGGCGGCACGACCTTGGCCACCCTCACCCTGGATCATCTGGCCGTGGGCCGGCAGCTCTTTTATCGGGTGGCTGTGCCAGGAGACTTCTTGGACGATTTTCAGCTTTGCATCCGCTCCTCGGCAGCGGACTCAGAGCCGGAACCTTGCCAATCCATGGACTTTGTTGTGACCGCAGACACCATCATCGATCGTGGATCCGTGATCCAACTACAAGCCCTGCCACTGGAGGCCGGGCCATCGCATGTACTACACTGGTACGTAGGCGATTCTCTCCTGTGCGAAGACTGCCCTACTGTCCGGGTGACACCCAGCCAGCGTACCACCTATAGTGTGTCGCTGCTCAGTCCAGGCTTTTGTGTCAGCAGCAAAGAGATCGTGGTCGGTGTACGGGTGCCCGATCAAGACCAGGTGGTCTTCATCCCCAATGGCTTCTCGCCCAACGGAGATGGCATCAATGATCGATTCACTGTTTTCGGAGGAGGAGGCTTGGACAAGGTGCTCCGGGTGGAAATATATGATCGACACGGGACCTTGCTGTATCAAAGCCAACATTCGACCAAGAATGATCCCTTTTCCGGATGGGATGGGACTTACCGCGATCAGAAACAAGATAGTGGCACCTACTTGTACCGGATCCAGGTGCAGTTTGCCGATGCATCCGAGCAAGTATACGAAGGGACTGTGCACCTCGTCCGCTGAGTGTCTTGGGCCGGCGGCCAGACGAGCCAAATATTCCTAGTAGAGTTTCGCATTAAATCTTGTAGTTAATTCTAATGTCTTTGGTTCGCATACTTCGTTGCAAAGCCTCGCCATAGCTACGGCTATGCCTAGCCACCCACCCGCCGTCGCGGTTCCCTCACTTCTTGCATTGTCATGCTCGACTCTACGAGATCGTTCGGTCATGCCTCGTCTGCGAACAAAATCCTATTAGAATTATTCAACATATCTAATGCGAAACTCTACTAGGCGGCCGTTTCATTACTGGCTCCATTTGCATCACGAGGTTATTCTGCTGGCAGGCGAGGGGGCTGTGCAGACATAAGTAAGCGCAACGGCCTGGTTTGACACAGAATCATGCTGGCAAAAAGAACCAGCAAGCAAATTCGAGCCAGTATTTCGATGGCCTCCGAGGTCCCGAGGAGTCGAACCCAGGAGGAGGTACTGATGCGGAGCCCCTTACTGCACAAGCGATTTTTCTAAAAAATCGAAAAAGCGTGAACATCTTACCTAGATTCCTATTTGCATATCGCTCTGTATTTCAAATGGATCGAGTCGGATTTTGTCCATGCGTCTTGCTACAAGAAACTGCAATAATTGTGAGAAATAAGGCCAGGCATCACCACCCATCGCCGCCACTAAATGGTCGCCACCTGCTCGCTACCTACGCCTCGCAGATCCATCTCAAAGCGCAGTCCTTGGATCGGGGGCTGGCTGTAATACCAATTTGCTCCCCGCACGGCGGCGGGGCCCATGGGCGACAAGATGGCATCCTGGATGAGTGGCTCCAGGGCTATGGTGGTGTACAGACTGGTGCTGGTGACGTCCTGCCACGTGCCACCGAGGCCATGGAGACGTTCTTCCATGACTTTCATCACCACGGACACTTTTTCTTGCAGTGCCGCCGGGCTGGTCTGGCCGGGCCTGACAATGGCTTCGGCTCTCAAATCTGTCTGGTCAATCAAATCGCCGGCCCCGGCCGCAATAAAGGACGGTGCCTGCGATGATTTGGTCATCGGTCGGGTATAGGAGAAGGCATAGAGAGATGGTTCCGGCAGGTCCAGACCCACCGGGGCGATATTGGTGCGAGCGATCGGATTCACATCGTCGAGTAGCAGTCCATGTGCTCTCAATCGCTGCTGATAATCGGCATTGAAGGCGGTAAAGCCCGAGAATGTCAAAGGGGTGGGAATCCGGAGCTCCATGGCACACAACGCGTGCAAAGGTCGATTCACCAGAGCGAGAAAATTAGTGATGTGCTCAAAAACGGGCAACCTTAACGGTACGGGTTGTCGCATGCTCACTCGCACGATTTCGAATCCTGACATGGCTACGACTCCACTCGAGTACGGAGCGATACCCTGGAGAAAGCGGTAGTTGCCCCGGGGGTGATCCATTAGTTTCATCATTCTGTAGTTATCGTCATCTTAGTTTGGTAAATGCTACCTGCCGCTAAGCCTGCCTGCTGACCGCTTTGGTCCGGAGTGCTTCATCAAGTTTTGTTAGGGTCCATGCTTCCGTCAGGGCCTGGCGGAGGATATCCTGATCGGTCTGAGGTGCTCGCCCCTCCAGGGGAGGGTCCCGGTCGAGGTTGGTGGGAAAGGGATAGCCGTCGGCCACGGTCATAATCAGGCGTTCCTGGACTGCCGCGTCTTGTTGATCCAGCAGCGCCGGAAATACCCTTCGAATCATCGCATGCCTATCTATCTGCTCCATGGCCCGCCCGAAACAGGAGGAAATTTGCAGCAGATTGGCCATCCGATCCCGCGGTGTGCTGTTGGCACCGGCTCCGTGCATTAGGCCTGGATTGAAGAAAACCATATCCCCATGTAAGAGCGGCAGTTGCACACAGTTTTCCTCAAAATACTGCACAAATTCCTGGTTTCCTGAAGCCAAATAGCTGCCAAAATATCGCTGGGAAAAAGGCAAAAACCGGGTAGGACCGCTATCGACAGTCATCTCTGTGTGCGCTACCGCTCCTTGGAGGGTGAGATACCGGGATGCCTGCTGCGCATGCCCCGGAAATTGCTCGATGTTTTCTGCAGGCTGAAAACCGAGGTGATAGTCGCAATGCGGCACTTGCGCCTGCCCGCCCGGCTTGACATTATTTACCTGCGCGGTGATCTGATAGAAAGGGCCTAGCCAGGACCGGCATGCTAGATGGAGGCAGGGATTTTCATAGTAAGCGATAAATACCCTGGGGTCCGAGTGACAGGACTTTTGAAAACTATTCCAAATCCGCTCATTATTGCCAAAATGATCCGCCCTGGAAGCGTCATCTAATGGCTGCGCGGCAAGAAGTCGGCGAAATACCACTGTCATTTCGTCCACCACGGCCAGGTCGTGATAGGCCCCTCGAATCACCAAAACACCAGGCCCGTGGTCGAGGGCATGCCCCCATTCATTCATCAGCCCTCGGGAGGCCTTCGGGTCCAACGCCAAACGGCGAACAAGATCACCCTGATAAATCAATACGTGATCTATCACCTCCAAAGCATGCGGGTAGCGATCTCGATCGGTATGTCGTTGACAGATCGCCGCAAATGCGTCTATGCTCAGCTCCACTCGGCCAGGGTCGTTATCTCTCAAGGTGGCGGACTTAGGCTATCGAAAGATAAAAGTTTATCCGCCGGCAGGGTGAGACAAGCCCATCGGTCCCATTTGTCCAGCGCCGTCGCATTAGGGCATTGGTGCTCTTATCCAGCAACGGCCAAAGAATAGCTGGCAAGATGCCCTATTTTAGTAGCTGAACACACTAAGGACGACCTCTCCCTGCCATAACCTTGCTACTATGTGCCAAGCGAGGACGCCTGACACGGCCAGGTAGCACTTGTTGAGTTATGTTCCAACGGCAGCTGGTGAGGCTACTCCGAAAAGTCTGGATAGCTTTAGGTCATGCCGTACTTTCCGGGCCTTCGAAAACAGGTGATTTGTCCGGTCTGGTCATGACGTCAGATATTACCTTTCCCAACATAGTTTTGCCACAATGTGTGAACGACGAGAATAGGATGGATGAGAACCGCAGGCGAAGACTTCACAAACTTGGCCTGCGGCCCCATCCTCTACTACCGTATGACGAATCCCTCCGGGTTCTGTCTGAGGTTACTTGTTGAAATCGCTTGAAAGGGAATGGGCGTGATATATTGCGCCTTGGTGGGTTGCCTGACCAAGTCCACGTTCTCGGAGGGATCACGCTTTGCCGCAATCTCTTCCAGGGTCTCCGACCGGATCAGGTCATACCAGCGCTTATATTCTGCGGCCAGCTCCCACCCCTTTTCGTCCAGGATTTCGTTGACCGTAGCCGTTGATACATCCACCGTGGCATCAGGCGCATCATACGGCAGTCCAGCCGCTCGACGCCGTACCTGATTGAGTGCTTCGACAGAGGAGCCATTCTCACCGATCCTGGCCTGTGCCTCGGCATAAATTAGGAGCACCTCAGCGTATCGGATGACTTCAAAAGCCCGATAACCTGCAGTGCGTCCACCCAAATTCAGGTTTTCTGAGATGGTAAACTTCCGATACATCGGGTGCATGCGCTGCGACTCCTGCCAGGGCTTGGTGGGTGGGTCCTTGACAAAAATTTGCCCCTGCTTGACCCCTCGTTGTGGAATTTCCGTGTGAAAGGTGTAGTCCTTTCGTGGTCCCTCCGGAAAATCATTAAAAAATCGTAGCTCGGGATAGAGGTCCGACCACCCGCGCGCCTCGTGAAAACTAGTAGCCGCGGGCCACCCATTGCGCAAATCCTCCACTTCGGAAAACTGCATAGAAAACACAGATTCCTTGCTATTCTCATTGCTTAGCTCCCATAGTTGATCAATCGGTAGCAGTTCGTAATAACCCATGTCCATGACCTCCTTGGCCTTAGCCGCTGCCGCCTGAAGTTTGGACGCATCTTTTAATGGCCACCCAGCCCAAGTCAAATATAAGTCAGCCAGAAGGGCTTTGGCCGCACCTGAGGAGACTCGGCCGATACTGCTTACGGCTCCTGGCCCTGGCAAGCTGCTCTCAGCGATCAGCAGGTCTTCCTCCATATGGAGATAGTTTTGCTCCACCGTGGCTCGCTCTTCTTCGCCTGTCGGGGTATCGCCGTCCAGAATTCTTGGCATGTTTCCATGCGTGCGCACCAGATGAAAATAGGCCAGTGCCCGAAGAAATCGAGCTTCTCCGTCGGCGGACTTAATGACTGACTCCGGCGCGGTCGAAGTCTTAAGACCCTGTATCAACGTGTTTGCATGATAGATCACTTCCCAGTAAGCATTCCATCCCCGATCCAGCCAGAGAATATCAGAATTTTCGCCACTCCCGTAATCAAACCGATCGAATACGCGCAAGGGAGATTTGTTGCCTGCCCACCACGTGGTGCGATCATCGCCACCCCAGGTAGGCACTCCGCCTGCATGCGGATGAGTGTAAGCGGTCAGCATGCTTCGATAGACGGGGGCCAATGCCGCCGTCACCCCGCTCTCGCTCCTTAGGTTTTCGATCGAAAGCACACTGCTGGTATCCTCCTCAAGGTCCACACAGGCCGGCTGCGCCGCAAATAACATCAGGAGAAACAATCCGCGAAAAATATAATTGATGTTCTTTTTCATGATAGATAATTGCCGTTTCAAAAAACTAGAAGCTCGCCTTTACACCAAAAGAAATCGAGCGGCTGATCGGATAGGCGTTGTAATCAATACCCAAGTCCACATCCGAATTTCCCGAAGCTGTCGATTCCGGATCAAAACCCGTATAGTCGGTAATAATAAATAGGTTTTCGGCGCTCACGTACAGTCGCAATCCCTCCAGTCCGATCGATTGCAAGGCATTGTCGAAGGTATATCCGAGCGCGATATTCTTCAGTGTGACATAAGATCCATCCTCGATAAATTGCGAGGACAAGAATTCAGTACCGTCCCGTCCGGCGGGAATATTGGAAGGATTACTGGGCGTCCACCGGTTATTGTAGTCGGCATGTACCGCATGAAATTGAGCAGCCCCCAGTCCCATCATCCGCATTCGCTGAAAATTGTAGATTTCGTTTCCCTGTGACCCTAACAGTAGGAAATTGAGATCAAAATTCTTCCAGTTTGCCGTCCAATTCCATCCCCAGGTAAAGTCCGCGTTGCCATCACCTACAATCATAATGTCATCCGATGAGATGACCCCGTCCCCGTTCAAATCGCGATATTTTGCATCGCCGGGCTCACGTCCAAACTGGGCCGCTTGATCGGCTTCATTCTGCTGATAGACTCCCTCAAAAACGTAGCCCCTAAACGAACTGATTGGTTGACCCACCTCCACCCGCGTGGGATTGACTGGGAAGGTGTTGTTGTAATAAATATTACCCAGCTCCAGTGGTTCGTCTCCATCTACGAGCGCAATGACTTGATTTACATTGCGCGAAATACTCAGATTAGAACTGATGCGCCAGTCATTTTTGTCCAAAACAATCAAGCCAAGATTAACATCGAAGCCCTTGTTTTCCACCTCCCCGACATTTTCGGCGACGACAGTGGGTCCTACAAAGGATGGGAGAATTCTCTCCAGGAGTAGATCGGTTGTATTCTTCTTGTAGAAGTCCATGGAGAGCGTTACTCTTGAATTCCACAAGCCCAGGTCAAAGCCAATGTTGGTCTGAGTAGTGGTCTCCCAGGTGAGGTCCTCATTGGCCAGCCTACGTGAAGGAGCCACGCCCACGGTGGCACCGGCACCTTCAAAAGGATAGTTTACCCCGGGGCTGATGATCGGGATCGATCGAGTGGCCAGCGGTCCGATCGCCTGGCTACCGGTCACCCCATAGCTCGCTCGTAGCTTGAGATTATCGATAAGGTCAGATTCTTTGATAAAACTCTCCTCGGACAGGCGCCAGGCTACCGAACCAGAAGGAAACACACCCCACCGATTGCCCTTGCGAAACTTGCTGGAACCATCTGCCCTCACGGAGGCTGTAAATAGGAATTTATCAAAGAGTGAATAATTTACCCTACCCAAGAAGGACTGGAGACTTTCGCTGGTAGAATTATTGCTGGTGCGTTGCACCGCCCCGAGAGCCAAATCTTTATAGGTGGTATTATCTGAAAAGAATCCACTGGCGGTGGCTTCGCTCCAGATTCTGGTCACAAGTTGCTGCTCGTGAATGGCATCGATCTGAAGGCGGTGATTGGGGTTGCTGGCTAGCGTGTAGGTGAGTCGATTGGTATTTTGATATCGATTGACATCTCTATTCAGGACCTTAGCATTTCCTGTGTTATTCACCAGCAATGAAGTGTAGCTGTTCTGTGCCACGTTTAATTGCTCCACGCCCCCTGAAATATTTAATTCAAGGTTGTCCAAGATCTTATAGTTTAGGTAGCCACTGGCGATGACCTGGTGGTCCAGATTATCCCGCACATTATTCTCTGGATGCAGCAGGGGATTGGGTGCACCATTTCCGACACCTGGCTTTAATGGTGTGAAGTTATAGTTGCCATTATCGTCAAAAGCGGGCGTCGTTGGATCCCAAGTGAGACCGGTGGCCAGGTTGGCACGCACGCCGGTATTTTCATCTCGGCTGAGGTATGCATTCATTCCAACCTTAAGTCTGTCGGTCACGGAAGCGTTGAGATTAGCACGAATGGCATACCGGCGGTAATTTTGATCGATAATAGTGCCCTCGGCATCGTAGTAGTTGCCCGACAGATAATAATCGATGGCATCACTACCTCCACTCACCGAAACCTGCGTATTGGCGAACTGCGCGTTTCTAAAGAAGCGATCTTGCCAGTCCTCCCCTCCCCCATTTTCCAACGCTGCGATTTCCTGAGCGCTGTACAGCTCGTTGCCTTCGGCAAAATTGACCCCTTGCGCAAATTCCGCGGGTGTCATAAAATCCAATTCTTGTGCCACCTTACTAAAGCCGTAAAAGGTCTCTACCTCGACCGTGGCCGGTCCTTGCTTACCCGTCTTCGTCGTAATGAGTACTACCCCATTGGCGCCACGTGAGCCGTAGATCGCCGTAGCAGACGCATCCTTCAATACCTCCATAGACGAGATGTCATTGATATTAATCGAATTGATGTCCCCAACCACCATTCCGTCTACGACATACAATGGAGCGTTGTTGCCGCTAATCGAATTGGCCCCACGAATTCTGATCTTAAAACCAGCCCCCGGGGCCCCACTGGTCTGGGTGACTTCAATACCAGCGGCTCTGCCTTGCAATGCCTGATCGATGCGTGTCAATGGTTGCAGATCAAAATCCTTGGCTGATACGGAGGCCAATGAGCCGGTCAGATCAGATTTTCGCATGGTGCCATAGCCTACGACTACGACCTCCTGCAGGCCGGTCACATCTTCGAGTAGGGTGACATCGATATTCTCACGAGCATCCACTGTCTGCTCTTGGGTCGTAAAGCCGATGTAAGAAAACACCAGTACATCTCCCTCATCTGCATCGATCGAGTAGGTACCGTCCATATCCGTGACCGTGCCCACGCCGCTGCGGCCCCTCACCTGAATGTTCACGCCAAGCAGGGGGTTTCCGGCCTCATCCCTGACTGCACCCGTGATCACTCTCTGAGGCTCCTGCATTTGTGCGATGGAGCTGAAAACGGACCGCAGCCGATTGGAAGGATTTTCCATGTGTTGTTGCACACTGACCTTTCCTTTCTGCTCGAGATTTTGTAACTGCTTTATCTTTCGCTGGACACGTTTAGCACTCTTTCGTCCCGCGCGACTGTCCTCGTATATGACACAAAATTTAGTACCGATCCGATCATACTTCAGATGGGTCTGACTCAGCAGTGTCTCGATCGCACCTTCAAAGGACGTACGCTCGTCATAAGAGAAATTGACCGAAATATCCTGTAGCAATTTCGGATTGTAGGAGAAGAATACTTCGTATTTCTCACTGAGATCTTTGAGTGCCTCGATAAGCTCAATTTCTTGGGATGAGCCTTCGGAATCCAGTGCACTGGCGTCGATGTTCACCGGCACCAGGAGCAACACCAAGAGTGATAACCCAAGGAATTTCGGAAGGATATGGTAGCTTTTTTTCATAGGGAGTTATTTCTTGTGATTTCTAAGCCGGTGCCCATACCGGACACTCCAGACCGAATTTGCTATTGCAGTGTTAGAATGTTTTCGTTGAAAGCAAAGTCGTATCCCGTGACCTTCTCCAAGATCTCGATGACGATATTCAAATCCTCCATCGGCATCCCTGTGGTCATTGTCTCGGTCTCTATCGCGGGGTCTCCGTATCGGATCTCAATTCCGTATATTGATTCGAGGCGTTGAAAAACCTCCAATAGTGGCGTGTCCCCAAAAATGAGCACTCCATCTTTCCAAGAAGTACGGCTTCGGGTCTCCTCTAGATTCCTTCTAACCAATGAGCTTGCTCCGGAGACCGAGAAACTCACCAGATCGCCCGGGCTCATCGTAATTTCTTCGCGGTCATCATCTCGCAAGTCCAAAGTGACCCTACCTTCTTCTAATACCACCTCCGTTTTATCCCAATGCGTATTGACGTTAAAGACGGTGCCATGTACGGCTACGGTCAGGTCTTTTGTCTGCACCCTGAAAAGACTTTTGGCATCGTCCAAATGTTCCACCTCAAAGTAGGCCTCTCCCTGCAACTCGACTTGTCTAGCCCCTTGCGCAAGAAAATCCCGATCGTAGGAAAGCGTTGAATTCGCACCCAAGAATATCTTGCTCTCGTCAGGCAAGACCAATACCTCCTTCTCATTATTTCCAGTCTGAAATACCAGGTGCTCGGGACCTTGATTCCACCAAAGAGCGTATCCAAGGTAGGCCAGTGCCAGGGGTAGCGCGATGGCAGCTGCGTACTTGAGCAATGGTCTGATGCCCCCTCCTGACCGACGGGTCTCTGCCTTCTTCTCCGAGATCTGCCGAAGCACCTCGCTCGAGATCTTTGACAGTTTGCCCGGAGGCAGCGATCTTCCTTCGGCACTTTCCCACGCTTCACGGAGGGCCGGACCAAAGTCCGCCTGATCGGACCATCTGGTTATGTGTCTAAAAAGCACATCCAGCTCTTCCGCGGTACATTCGTCTTTGAGAAATTTTCTCAGTAATTCTTTCTTCACAATTTATTTGTTCGGTTACATTCTATGTGAGCCTCGCCAGATTCTCCTGTGAGAAAAATGGTTTTTTGAGGTTATCTATAGGGTATTACAAGAAAATCTCATCGAGGTATTATTCCCAGTTTGATTTTTTTCTCAGCAGCGTGGCCGAGCCCCAGTAGGAATGGGGGGAATCAGTGCCTTAGGAGTGGCAATAGGATCGAGAGATATGCGGTAAAATCGGGGTGCTTCATGAGGTAAGACCGGATATGAGCCGTTGCCTTGGTCATACTTACCTTGACGGTATTGACCGTAATACCCAGTTTTTCTGCTATTTGCTGATGCGACAGACCCTCCCTACGACTCAAATTAAATATCGTCTTGCGTCGAGGCGAAAGACTCTCGATGGCCTCCTGCAAGATTTGATATTCCTGTCGGGAGATGAGAATCTGCTCGGGATTCAAGTGATGGGTGATTTCCCCTTCAAGGTAGCTGGTCCGTACCCTCGCCTGCCCTGCCGCGCTCTTGAGGTAATTGAGACAAACGTTACGTGCAATGGTGTACATAAAACCTTGGAAGTTCCTATCTGGCTCAATTGACGTCCGACTATTCCAGATACGCACGAATACATCCTGGCTAAGCTCTTCGGCGAGTGATTCCGATTTGACCAGATTCAGGGCAAAGTGATAGACCTGACCCGCATAGCGCGCCATGATCTCCTCAAGTGCCTCTGGCTTACCTCGCTTAAGCCCGATCAGCGTGGTACGAATATTCTCATCTGCCCCCATCAATCATTCGCTTTGCCACTGCATTTGGTGCGATGGCTAGATCGTTTAGCGTAGCTCGTACGCCACAATTTAGGTATTTCTACGGACCACGATCTTGCCACGGACCCATCCACCCGCTTCCTATGGTCGATGGCACCATGATCTCATGTACCGCGCTCAAGTCAGCCCTCCCTTGCGAAAGCGCTTCGTTGAGGCGGGATGTTGCCTCCGGATTTCTAGTCGTCCTACCTGCCGGCGCATCGTCAGGGTCTCTGGGAAGGCCTGCCCTTCTTCGCCACTGCAGAATACGCTACCTTTGTACCTACTCCAAGGAGTCAAATAACGATGAAGGATTACTATTATCTGCTTGGCATCTCTACCACGGCGTCCGCTCGGGAGATTAAGCATGCCTACCACAAACTATCTAGCAGACTTCATCCCGACAAAAATGAGGGAGATCCCTTCTTTGAGCAGCACTTTAAGGACATCAGCGAAGCGTACAACACGCTTTCCCATCGCAAGAAGCGAAGTGCCTACGATCTAGCCTGGCAGTCTTTCTTTGAGTCAAGTCGTGCGATGATCGTACCTAGCCCAACGATCGATACATTTGCCGTGAGCAGTCGGAGGATCCACGAGGGTGCACGTATAGAAATACATTGGAAAACGAGTCACGCTGACCAGGTGTATATCTCTTGTTTTGATCATCCGGTGCCGCCCCGGGGCAGTAAAACCATCACATTCAGCGACGTGGACGGTCATGACCCATCGCTGGAGATCAATGCGGTCCAGACGGCCACGGCCAAGTCGGTGCATCAGCGGCTGCAGCTGCGGGTCGGTGGTAAGCAACAGGCAAGAATAAAATGGCAGACGCCGCTGTGGTTGAAGGGTGTCCAGGACAAGATCCTTGCACCATTACATGATTCTGAGGTGGGCCGCATTGTGCGTCAAGATACTGGGCGCTATGCCGTGGGCATAGGGGTTTTTGCAGCTACGTTGTTTTACGGTTTACTTGCTACCGACACCCATCTGGGCTGGTGGCTTGCCGGAGCTGTCTTGAGTCTAGTGCTGAGCGTCATACTCTGTGGCGCAGTGATCTCTTTGATTAGACTAGCGCGAGGGCCCGGAGAGCCGTTTAAAGCCCAGCTGATCAGAAACATTCCTCTTTACCTAATCGTCGTTTGCATTGTGCGTCTCGTCGCTGAGCTCTAGGGTGGCGCAACCCTCCCTCCGACTGATTGCTCAAACTAGGTGAGAAGCAAGTGCAAGTCTCCAAACTCATGCCAGTAGTATGCCCCAGCCAAGGCCTCCGCATAGGCCAATTTCAGGTGTTCCCGTCCGACCAGCGACTGGAGCATCTGAAGATGCGATGCGCGGGGCTCATGAAAGCCGGTGAGCAGGCCGGTGGGGACCCTCATCTCGTGGTGCTCCTTGACATATAGATCAGTTGTTCCCTTGTAAGGCAAAACGGTACCGTCACTGGTCGCCGCGCTCTCAAGGGCTCGTATCACCGTCGTCCCCACGGCGATTACTCGTTGGCCTCGTCGCTTGGCCACATTAATCATCGATGCAGCCACCGGGTCAATCTCCATGTATTCGGGATAGGGTTCCTCGTCCTCCTCTAGGCTCGAGACCCCCGTATGCAGCAGGATTTGTGCGACGGCCACCCCCTTCAGCATTAGTTGCTCTACCAGGGGTCGGGTAAACCCTCGGCCGGCAGAAGGCATCTCGGCACTGCCCGGATGAAAAGAGAAGAAACTGTGGTAGTACTCTAATGGATAGGCTCGCGAAAGCCGTTCGTATTGGATGGGCCGGGCATGATGCGATAAGTATTGCAGCGCATCCACATCGGTCTCTAAATCTGCCAGCCAGAGGTGGTGCCCCTCTTCATGAAATGGCTGCAAAAGTGTTAGTAAGCCACCCCCGGGCAGTCCGACTTGTTGCGAGCTACGGCCCTGAAGCCAGCGGGTCGTACGGTCCTCCAAGATCTGCCTGATCTCCACGACCCAGCGACCGTCCGGCAGATGGGTGCCAAAGTGTAGCACGGCGGGCACCGCCGGCGGCAGGATGACCGGAATGGCCGCAGGCCTCGTCTCCGAGGTGTTGACGACCAGGACATCTCCGGACTGCAGGTAGTCGGGAAGGTCCCTCAAACGACCATGTTCCATTTTGCGACCCCCCTCCGACGAAATCAGGAGCCTCACCTCATCGCGAGCCAGCCCCCGCTGCTCGGAAGGTAGCGGAGCTGCCAACTCTGGCGGGAGCTCAAAGTCGATCAATTTACTTGTCAACATCTTCATATGTTAGCACGGACGAAACGGTATACCTGCCACTGGTCAGCGATTGGTCGATCAACTGCATCAAAGCGGGTACGGCAGCTTCCGTAGGCAAGGGCCGATCGGAGATATCTTCGCCCGGAAAAGCGGCCTGATACATGTCCGTTCGCATATCTCCAGGATCAAACGCATAGAAGCGCAGGTCCGGATTCTCGCGCGCTAGGATGGCCGTCATATGGTCAAGGGCTGCTTTGCTGCCGGCATAAGCCCCCCAGGTCTCGTAAGCCTCCGCGGCTGCGTCGCTGCTGACATTAATCACCGCCGAACCAGGATTTAGGAATGTCTTGAGCCGTTGGAGCAAGGATATCGGTGCGATACTATTGGTATGAAACACCTGATGGAGCACCTCCACATCCTCTTCAAGCAAGGGGCGCAAGGGAGAGGATCCAAGCACCGAGGCATTATTGACGATCAGATCCAAGCGCCAGGCCCTACGCTGGAGGATCTCTGCCAACTGAAGCAAGTGGATCTCGTCACGGACATCGCCCGAGATAGCCGCTACCTGGGTCACGCTTGCCAGCGCTCGCTGAGCCGTCAGTAATGGCTTGGGTTGACGGGCGTTGATCAGGAGATTCCACCCTCGAGAGGCCAGCTCCTTGGCCAGGGCGAGGCCTAAGCCTCGCGAAGCCCCGGTGATCAGGGCTGTCTTTTGTTTTGTCTTCATCTTTTGTTGCTTTTGAAGCAAAGATGCGCCCTAGATAAGGGCGGCACCACGTACCAAGGGCTAGAAGATCACCTGTACTTAAGTCCAGGGCGCCACAGGGTATTATCTGATTGATGAGGGGTGCGTCCGGCGACTAAAGTCCGATCAGCCCACGCTGCACTGCAATGCTGACCGCCTCTGTGCGCGTGCTGGCAAACAGCTTGGACAAGATCGAAGACATATGAAATTTCACCGTACGCTCTGTTATGAATAACTGCTCGGCAATTTGCCGGTTGGTATGCCCTTTCTGCACCAGCAAGAGAACCTCCAACTCCCGATCTGTCAGCGGAGACGAGGGGTACCTGATGGTCGGCGTCGCATCTGTCGCAGCATTTAGATCGTTGTACTCGCCAAGGACCGAGTCCAATTGCTCCCGCATCTCCTCCAATTGACGGGTAGCATGCTCCACGAGCTGACGTGTCTTGTCGGAAATGTCAGTGGCCGGCAGAGTGCTGGCCTCAGCCAAGCTCCGCTGTACCTCTTCCATCGGCCCCTGAAACAAACGTTCCAGCACGTCCTTGACGCCCGTGGGGCCCCACGCTGACCCCTCTCTGCCGGTACTCTGAGATCGTGTCCTTTGGACCGCGATGCCAATGAGCTCGCTTACCGTGTTGACAATCGACAATTGCTTGTCGGACAGCTGCTGTGTCTCCTTACTCAGGAGATTGAGCAATCCAATCTTCTGTCCATCGATGGATATCGGAATGCTTGCGTGATACTTGAGATTGCGTGTGCCGCGGGAGATATCTTCCAGTCGAGAACACCTGATCTCGCTGATGTTGCTGGCTTCCTTCAAGTCATGCGAAAGGTACTTCTCAATACAGTAGCACCATCCGGACAATCGCTCAGGACGTTGGCTGAGGGCGGGAGGCAGATTGTAAGAAGCCGCCAGGTATACTGATTTCTGATCATCTTGTACCAGCCAGATCCATCCGGTCTCAAGCTCCAGGAGGTCCACGGTCTTCTCCAGCGCCTTGCGCAGCGCAGAGGGCAAGGCGTACTCCCGATTTAAGTGCCTCGCAATTTCATAGAGATATCCGAAATACTGCCTGTCTTCCATAGGGTAAGTCCCATTTAGCGCTTTACAATGGGCGCAGTGACTTTCTCATTTTGCCTGGGAAAACCTAACATCAAATCCAAGATAGAAGAAATGTACACTTCTCGCTTGCGCTGGATCATCTGAGATGCGGTAGGCACGCATCAGACCCAAATGGGGGAAGACCGGCCGCCGATCATTATAGCTACTTTTAGGATTTTAATGTATATTAGATACATTTAGGACTAAATATTTTACATGCGAACCCATCTAGGCGAGTTTGAAGAAATCGTATTGCTCACCGTAGCCGTGCTGGACGAAAAGGCCTATGGCATAGCCATAAAGACAGATATTGAAGACCGCCTGGGGCGAAGTGTTAGCGTAGGGGCCATGCGGACGGCGCTCAAACGACTGGAGAAGAAGGGGTACCTCAGCTCGCACTTAGGCGAACCGACGGCCGTCCGAGGAGGCAAACGCAAACGTTACTTCCAAGTGACACACGCCGGCAAACGAGCTTTGGAGGCCGTCATGGATATGCGAAAAAGGCTGTGGAAGGCCATTCCATACACATCGCTCGACTTCAAATTCTTATGAAGAGCCACGGCGGCATAGTGCCACCGATGGTGCCTTTGCGGCTCTTGCGGTGGTTTTGCGATCCGGACCTCCTTGAAGATGTCGAAGGGGACCTGCTGGAGCTATTTGCCGCCCGCTCGGTGAGCCAATCT
Organism: Saprospiraceae bacterium; assembly: GCA_965223165.1. Classification (GTDB taxonomy): domain Bacteria; phylum Bacteroidota; class Bacteroidia; order Chitinophagales; family Saprospiraceae; genus JABDMH01. The sequence continues at coordinate 538,136 of CBDCVQ010000009.1, forward strand.
AAACGGGCCCGGCTCCTTTTGGCCAGAGATGTCCTGCTATTATTTCGACCCGGAATCATTCGAACCATCAGATTAACTATCAATCGTCCGATCATGCTGCGAAATTACGTGCTTGTGGCCTTACGCCATGCCAGAAAATACAAGGGTCACACCTTTCTCAACCTCCTTAGTCTAGTCATTGGGCTCGCGTCGTGTATGCTCATCCTGCTATGGGTCCAAAGCGAATGGAATGTCGACAAATTTCACGAGAAGAGTGACCGCATTATTCGCGTGTGGCGAAATATGCATCAATCAGGCGGCGAAATTCTGACCACGCGTGCAGTGCCCCAGCCCTTTGCCGTGTCCTTGCGCAACGACTATCCGGAGGTGGACGAGGTCACCCTTGTCGGCTGGGACAACGAACAATTATTTCGCAAAGATGACCTGGCGTATTACGAGACAGGCAAATACGTTTCCCCCGAATTTCTCCGGATTTTCTCCTTTCCCCTGCTGGTGGGAGATGCCGATCTGGCACTACAGGACATATCCTCCATCATCATCACCGAGTCCCTCGCGGAAAAGTACTTTGGTGTCCATTGGCGGTCGGTCGATATCCTGCAACAAGGACTGACGGTAGGCGATCGGCAAAAGGAATTTCAGATCAGCGGCGTGATTGCCGATCCCGGAGATAATTCTTCCATTGATTTTGATTGGCTGATCTCTGCACAGGAGTATATTCAACGCAACGATTGGGTCAACAGCTGGTACAATGGTGGGTTTCGTATGTGCTTCACCCTGCGTGAGGGTGCAGACTTGGCGCCGCTTCAAGACAAGGTCTTGCAGTCCATCAACGAAAACACCAATTACGAGGCGGACGAACGAATTTTCCTAAACAAGTTTTCGGACAATTATCTGTATTCGACCTTTGAAAATGGCCGACCGGTGGGGGGCCGAATTCAATACATCCGGATCCTATTCATGATCGCCATCTTTATCCTGGTCATTGCCTGCATCAACTTCATGAATCTGGCCACGGCGCGATCCGTACGTCGTAGTCGCGAGGTAGGTGTCCGAAAAGTGCTGGGGGCACAGAGGGGGTCTTTACGACACCAATTTTTCATTGAATCCTTTGTCCTTTCGTCATTGGCAGTGCTGCTGTCCTTGGTGGTGGTTTGGCTTGTGCTTCCCTTCTTCAATCACGTCACCGAAAAAACCCTGTCACTCAATTTTCAAGATCCTATGTTGTGGGTTGGGCTCATCGGAGTGACGCTCGTTTCTGGGGCACTTTCCGGATTTTACCCTGCTCTGCTCCTCCCTAGCTTCAAAATAATTTCGTCGCTAAAGGGTACTGCAAAGCCTCCGCGTCATGGCGTCCGACTGCGTGAAGGTTTGGTCGTCTTTCAGTTTGCATTATCGATCCTGCTGATCATCGGCACACTCGTAGTTAGCCAACAGATGCGCTTTATACTCAACAAGGACCTGGGCCTCGACAAGGACAACATTATCTTTTTTGGTATGTCACGCGAGGTGGGCAGCAAAATGGAGCTATACAAAAATGAGCTGCTCAGCATCCCCGGAGTCCAGTCGGTCACAGCTACCACCGGCAATCCTCTAGACTACGGACGATCCAGCGGCAGTGCCCAGTGGGCTGGGAAGGACCCCGATGAAGTAATCGAGATTAATGTCATGAGTGTGGATGAGGACTTTGTGGAGACGATGAAGATGGACATGCTGTCCGGCCGAAACTTCACGGCCGAATTATCCACCGACACATCCAACTATTTGATCAACGAAGTGACAGCAGGTATCATGGGTTTTGACGATCCCATCGATCAGGATCTCTCCCTTTGGGGACAAACCGGCAAAGTCGTTGGTGTCGTCAAGAACTTTCACATGAGCAGCATGTATGAACCGATCTCACCTCTGATCATCCGCTATGATCCCAACAGCACCTATATGCTCTTTGTCAGAATCCAGGGCGACTTGCCAAATACCCTGTCCTCGATTGAGACCACCACGGAAGAGCTATATCCAGGACATCCCTTCACCTATGAATTTCTCGATCGAGATTTTGCCTCTGCGTACCGGAGTGAAATGACCATTAATACCGTGGCAAACATCTTTGCCATAATTTCCATTCTCATCTCCTGCCTGGGATTGTTTGGCTTGTCCTCCTACTCCGCCGAGCAGCGATCCCGTGAAATTGGAATTCGCAAAGTGTACGGAGCCAGCGTCACACGCATCGTAGGCATGCTCTCGTGGGGTTACACTAAACTGATACTTCTCGCCTTTTTACTGGCGGCGCCCATCGCTGCCTATCTCATGCTTAATTGGCTGAATACGTTTGAGTTTAGGACGGATCTCAAGGTCACGGTCTTCGCAGCGGCCGGACTGGTTACGCTGGCGATCGGGGCTCTCACCGTCTGTCTAAAGTCATGGCAGGCAGCCATGATGAATCCCGTCCAGACCTTGCGTGACGAATAGACACACTTGAATGGACGGTGTGTCTCCGCCGGCGACCATCTTTCCTTTTCATACCAGATGTACTTGGTCTTGCGAAAGGCCCCGGGGAATTTGATGGCGATTTGTATACTCATCTCACTTATATTCTTTTATTTATGTATTAGTGAAAATAAAATATCAATGACCGTGCAACGGAAATGCCGATGGAGCAGAACTATAGAGTGACAGTTGTATCGTTTGACTATTAAATAGACAATCTCAGCATCATGAAATCATCCCTTCGCCATCTCTTAGTGTTGTTCGTGCTCATGCAGTTCATACCAGCATGCGAACGCGACAATGTCGATGAGTTCGTCCGTGAGGAGCAGACCATCGAGCCCGTGACCAAAACAGCCACCAACGGCATCTTGTCCCGATCTGTAAACGACGAGGAGACTGCCGGACTGGATCTGGGGTGTCTCTCCGTGGACTATCCGTTTACATTAATTGATAATCTGGGCAACGAGCACCCGATTGGGGATGACGATGCGTATGTGTCAAGCTTTGATAGCACCAACGCCGACGGATCGGCACGTGACTACTACATCGTCGATTTCAAATATCCGCTGGCTATCACTCTGGAGGATGGAGAGCAAGCCACCGTGACAGATGCCTCGGAGCTGGGCGAGGTCTTTGCCGAGTGTATCCCAGACGAGGGGTTTGGTGAAGAGGACTTTCCCGCCTATCTGATCAACTACGAAAACTCCTGCGTGGCCCTGGTTTACCCCGTGCATCTGCAAGATCTAGACGGCAACCCAATCACTGCCGATGATGAGGATCGACTCGTCGAACTTCTGGCGGAGCAAACCCTATTGTTTGATTTTCCACTCCTCCTCGCTAATCCCGATGGCGTGGTGGATACGGTACTGGGGGCCACCCAGCTCTTTGACGTGCTGATCTCTTGCAATGAGATTTGGATCGATACAGCAGGATGGATCGGCAATGGGCTCAACCTCTTCCTTTGCTACGAGCTGTCGTATCCGGCGGGCATAGTAAAGCCGGATGGCAGCACGACCACTGTCAACAACCACGAGGAACTATGCCAAATCATGCTGGCGAACAACTTTCAAGGCTTTGACTACCCGATCACCTTAATAGGTGCAGACAACATGACTCACACGGCTTCCAGTGATGATGAGGTGGCATCTCTAGTCGAAGACTGTGAATCTGTCGTCATCACTTACCCCGATAGTACGTCCATATACTTTGGTGACGACATTCTCGGCCTGATCACAGGAACCATCCCCTTGGATAGTACGGGACTGGATGACGTAGGATGCTACAGCATCAATTATCCAGTGGTCGCCAATGCGATAGGTGAGCAGGGGCAGACTTTCACCCTGACGATCGAAGACGAAAACGCCCTCTGGACCACTAATTATTCATTGGACAGCTGGGTATATCCGGTGCGAGTTACCCGGACTTCGGATCAGTCGGTGGTAGAACTGGATTCGGCAGCAGCCATCGAAGAATTATTGCTAGCCTGTCAATAGCACCTTAAGTGAGCGATGACGGAAAACCTATAGGTGATCCGTCATCCTTGTAGCGTTTATGGTATCCAAGCAGGTTATTAAGCGGTGTAAAAATCAAAATAGAAAGGCCCAACGGCAATTCTACGAAGCCTGTGCACCCTACCTCTACAGCATTGTCAGGAGCTATATCTACGACCCCAGCTTTCAAAAGGATGCCATGCAGGAGACCTTTGCGGCGATCTTCGTCTCCCTGCACCATTTTGATCCGGAGCGCGGATCGCTAAAACCCTGGATCGGCCGGATCACGGTAAACTGCTGCATCGATATGCTAAAGAAGCGCCGGAAGTTGGATCTGATTGAGTCCGGAGTACCAGCAGAAGGAGCGGAGGTCTCGGAATTTGACGATCCGACCGCCCTGACCAGGGACGAGATTCGCGAGCTGCTCACAGGAATGCCATCCGGCTACCGCACGGTGTTCCTAATGTCGGTCGTGGATGGCTATAGTCACAAGGAAATCGGCGAAGCGCTCCAGATTAAGCCGGAGACGTCCAGATCCCAACTCCAGCGTGGCATCCAGTGGATTCGCCAGCAATTGCATTTATCGCCAAAAACTTCCATACATGAGGCTTTTTGATCACATAAAAACGCGACTCCGCCAGGGGGAGGCATTGCCCCCTGAGTTGGCGTGGGAGGAGGTGCAGGAGGGCATTGTGCAACGCATGGACGAGATCCAGGGGTCGCCCAACCGCCCCAAGCTCCTGCGTACCCCGACCATCGTCGTGCTATTAGTAGCGGCTGCCGGCCTGGCTTGGCTGCTGCTATTCCAACCAGATTCATCCACCCAACGTGCTGGAAACACGGACTTCGAGCAATCTTGGTCGACCGCTACGGATGCCCAGGCCGCCGTGGCCCCTGACCGCCGCACCACACCCCTTAGCTCGCCAGCACACTCCCATCTACCAGCGCATGAGAGCGATCTCCAGCAAGCCCTCTCACACCCAGGTTCTGCAGTCCACCATCCAGAACCTGGGCTGGCAGGGCGAGATGGCAAACTCGATGCGGACGGTCCCGGTTCTGAGGCCGTCCGCGCGCCGGACCATTCCGGTCCCAGTCATGAACTCGCTGATTTGCGGGATGCCCGTCTGACCCGTGCAGCGGAGGTTCGTACACCAACCCCGGATGCAGGGGTGGCGGACACACCCAGAGCCGACCAGAAGACAAGCACGGCTATCCCTATCCTGTCCGCTCTCCCATCCACTGCCGCGCCGGAGACCTGGAGGTTCTCCCCCCTGACTGCTCTCGACCGCATGACCCCTACGCTGACTCCTCCTGCGAGGACGTTGCCACTGATCTACCAAGCGCCCATCCCTGCTCAGACAGACATACGCATTCCCGAACATCGGCGATGGCAACTAGACCTGGGTGGCGGGATCTTGGCATGGTCCGCTGACTTTCCTGTCACGGCCGAAGCGGACCAAAAGGAGGTCGCTGTACCGGGGATGGCCGCTTCTCTGCGGCTCTCTTACCGGGTGACACCCCGGATCGCATTGACGACGGGGGCGGATTGGCAGGAACTTTTCAGTCGATTGGACCTGCAGCACGTGCATCGCTTCAGCGAGCCCCGCCAAAATGTGCTTCTGGAGATTGTCACCAACCCGTACTCCGGCCAGACCGAGCAGATCTACGGGGACACCAGCGTCCTGGTGACGGAGACGCGCACCTTACGGCATTACAACCGGTTTAGATCATGGTCTCTGCCGGTCTTGCTCTCGGTCCACACGCAGGGCCAGAGAGTGCGTGCACAGCTTGGTGGCGGAGCATTATTCTCGATCCGGACCACCGCCAAAGGACGGGCATTGGTAGAGGGTGAGGTCGTGTCATACAGCAAGCCCTACCTTAAAGCCGGGCAGATGGCATTAGTGGGTGAGGGCAGCATCTCCTATCGATTATTCGGAGCTTTTGAACTCGGAGCCCGGATTGGCTTGCAATATCCCATAGGCCATTGGTCCACCGTGCCCACGCAATCATTCCGGCCGTTACTGTTTGGAAGCCAATTGTTCGTCGGGTATCGATTCTGAATCTGCGTACGTCACCCTCAGATACCCGGAAGGCTCTTTCGGCACGTTAACGTGGTCGCCACCCGATGGCTTGATGGGCCTGCACTTCTTCCCCCTTCGGTGCGGCTCCTTTTTGCTAATTTTGGCAAAAGGGCAGCACCATGACCGAGGCAGAGATTAGGGCCAAAGCCGAAAAGAAGGTAAGAGACAAAAAGGGCTTCTACATTCATTTTGGCATTTTTGCCGTCGTCGGCATCTTCTTATTTGTGCTGAACTACATCACCACCGGTGCTCAAGGCGATTGGTGGTTCTATTATCCAGTCCTTGGCTGGGGCCTTGGGGTCGCCATTCACCACATTGCGGTCTTTGGGTTGCCGGGCACGGACATCCTGAGTGCGGAGTGGGAAGCCAGGGAAGTTGCCTATGAGATGGATAATCTACGAAGGCATGACGACTCCGCCCAAGGGGCACTGCCTCCTCCGGCGGATGGACTTGAACTCTCCGATCCACCCCTCCGACAGAAGGAGACCCCAACACGAAACTGGGACGATCAGGAACTCGTCTAGGCCTATCCGCACCGGCTTCACAATGACGGAACTGTTTGGCGGGCTGACCCACCGACCAAACGTCAGGAACGTTAGCTTTGGCTGGCTATGCGGAGGTGTGGACTGCCTGACCCTTGGATGATTTTGGTGGCAAGCCCATCTTTTGGCGCAGAAGGTCAAATCTCGGATGCTTCCAGATGTCTGCAAAATATGGCCATCGCAAGATGAACACGACGCCCAGGCAGACGATGCTAAATCGCTGCTCGTAGACCCGCTCCAATGCGGCAATGGCGTCGTCGTGACGGTGGAGGCCCCAGTAGGCAAAGGCCAAGTCCACCTCGACCGCCGATGCCTGATCCTGGCGCTTCCGCTGTTCGAGTCTGGCCAGATACTTGGTGGCCGTGTCGAGATCCCCCTTCACCGAATAGGCAATGACCAGGCCGTGCACCGCCTTCATGGGCTTGTTGACCATCTCGTGATATCGATGCAAGGCTTTCAGCGCCTCGTCCACACGACCTAGAGAGAGCAATGCCACCCCTTTGAGTTGCATGGCGCCACGGAAAGAGGGATCTAGTTCGAGGACCTGCTCATACTGCTGCAATGCCTGCAAATATTCTCCACTAAAAAGATGCATATTGCCGAGCATCACCAGCAGAGGCCGCGACAGCGGGTCCAGATGCACGGCTCGTCGCATGCGATGTTTCGCCTCTTGTAGCTCTCCCACTGTCGCCAGATAGAGGGCATATACCTGGTTGAACAAACCGGAGTTCAACCCCAGACACGATGCTTTCCCCAGGGAGGTGCGTGTACCCTTCCAATCCCAAAGGTGAAAGAACTTGATCATGGCCAGCGCGAGGTGAGATTCAGCCTGATCGGCATTCTTTTCCAGTGAAATAAGGACGGCCTCGTGTGCCTTAGCATAGGCCTTTACCGGAGCGATCGCACCACATGAGCCCATAAACGAGTAGCAGTGAGACAGGGTGCAGTAACCCTGAGCAAAGTCCGGATCCATGGTGACCACCTTTTCAAATATCTCAATGGCCTTGTGTAGGTCCTCGGGATTCTGCCGATTCCAGTGATGCAGGCCCCGGAGGTACAGATTGTAGGCTTCCGCATTCTCGGTGGATTTGGGGATGATTCTCTTTTCTTTGCTGGCCAGGTCAAAATTCTCTCGCAGTCGATTGACTACGGCGCGCGCAATTTCGTCCTGGACATCAAAGATATTGTCGAGGGTGCGCTGATAAATTTCTGACCACTGCTGGTATCCGTCCGCGGTATTGATCAACTGTACGGACACCCGCACCTGATTTCCCGCTCTTCGCACACTGCCTTCCAGGACGTGTGATACGCCCAGGCGCTGGCCGATTGTTTTGGCATCCAGGTTTTCGTCCTTCAGGGCAAAGGTCGATGACCGGCAGGTGATGGATATGCCGTCGATCTTCGTCAGTCCGTTGATGATCTCCTCAGAGATGCCTTCTCCGAAGTATTCATTCTCCGGATTGGCACTGAGGTTGTGGAGAGGTAGCACCGCGATTCCCTTCCGTGACACTCGGACCGCCTTCCCTTTCACCTCATCCGCAGACGGTACAGCCAGCCCCTCGTTGGTCAGGGCAAATACCTCGATGGGACGCTTTACGTTCTTGAGGCTGAACGTACCGAGACAGATATTTTGCAGGGAAGTATGGTTCTTAATCTCATGCTGTACCATCTCCGAGATCAGGATCCCGCCCGGGATGGACAGTGATTCGATACGAGAAGCCACATTGACTCCATCGCCATATACCCCTTCGGCGTCGTGTACGATATCTCCCAGATGAATGCCTATGCGCAGGGGAACCTCGGGATCCTGACGCAACTGCTGCTGAATCTTGAGGGCACCACTCACTGCCTCCTTGGCACTGTTGAAAATGCATAACGTGCCGTCGCCGTAATATTGGAGGATCTCCCCATCATGTGTACTGACCTCCTGTCTCAACACCTGGCGGTGCCGATCTCTGAGCAGCTTGGCGCGCTCTTCATCCTTTTGCATCAAAGCAGTGTAGCCCACCATGTCGGTAAACATGATGGCTGCTAGTTTTCTTTTCGCTTGCATACCACGGTCCGTGCTACCTAAAGTTAACCCAAATCATGCATTTCGACACGACTCGCAACTCTTTTGCGCTAGCTGCCTCTCTGATCTACCTATCTCTCCCGCTCATAACATTTTCGCCACAGGATCAAGTACCACTGATCTAGTAGAGTTTCGCACTAAATCTTGTGGATAATTCTAATGTCTTTGGTCCGCATACTTCGTTGCAAAGCCTCGCCATAGCTACGGCTAGCCACCCATCCGCTGTCGCAGTTCCCTCACTTCTCGCATATTCATGCTCCATGCTACGAGATCGTTCGGTCATGTTTGGTGCCTCATCTACGAACAAAATCCTAGCAGCATTAATCAACATATCTAGTGTGAAACTCCAAAAGGTTACCATCAGTACTTTTCTTACATTAATAAGTGAGCATCGGTCCTGGTGGTCGGACAGCTCCTCAACATCTAAACTTTGCGATTATGCCTGAGCAGTATACAGATCTCCATTGCCATCCGGCATTTCGCCCTCTCAACCGTGGCCATGCCAGTCTTTGGCAGACCCACATCGGCAAGCAAATGCGTAAGGTCATTCGGGCTCAGCTAAAGGGCAAGCGAGCAGCCATTTTCGACCAGTCGGGCTACCCCAAGCTGACCAACGGCCAGGTTAAGATCGTGTTTGCCTCCCTCTATCCGCTTGAGCAGGGCTTTATGACCAACAATAGCATCCTGCTGAACACGCTGAATATTCCGTTGTCGATCGGCAAGCGGATATCCATGCTATTCAATCGGATGGGCAGAGATATTCATGTCCGGGATTACCTGTTATCCCTTTTTATTCGGTTTCCAGCCAAGCGAATCCAGCGATTAAAGGACCAGGAATATTGGGATGGCTTTCAAGAAGAATTCAGCCGATACCGGCAAGAACAAGGCATAATCGGCAAAGTCGAGGGTGATACACTCAAGGAAATCAAGACGCTGATCCGAAGACGTAGTAAGGATTTTCCGAAGGACTATAGCGCGCAATCGGAAGGCAGATACATCATTGCTGACGGAGACTGGGATGGCTCCATGCCGCTTGGAAACGACATCCTCACCATCATGACCATGGAGGGACTGGGGATCGTATCGCAAACTAAGAAGGGTGCCCCCAATAGACGGCATGGCACCAAGCTTGAGGCTGAGCAGGTCATTTTCGAGCGGATCGACCAGATCAAGCACAAATACCCGATTTTCTTTGCCACCTTCTCTCATCATTTTGCCACGGATCTATGTGGCCATGCCCGCAGTGTGCCAGACATCGCCAGGAATCTCGGTCTTCTGGATCAAGAGTACTTCGTCCACGAAAACTTTTCTGAGCTGGGATATCGGGTGCTCCAATACTTGCTGGCGGTCAAACCTCAGGCAGCCACCTGGGTGGACGATGATCAGGCCGGACGTCGGGTACTCGTCGATGTCAAGCACATGAGTCTCAAGGGGAGGCTTACCCTCCACCAAATGGTGCGGCTATACAATCAAGGCAAGTCACCCGAGGACCGGATTCCCATCATTGCGAGTCACGTAGGATACTCGGGACGTACCGTAGGGCAGATGCTGGCTACCATCCGACGAACCGGTGAAACGACGGTCGGTCAAATCGATGCCAGAACGGTCAAGTATGGACGCGATCACACCTACAATACTTGGAGCATCAATCTGGCCTCCGAGGAGATCCGCTGGATCATTGACAGCGACGGAATGATCGGCATCAGTATGGAGCAAAACAACCTGGGGGTAGGATTTGGAGCCAAAACCAAGGGTAAGCAGCCCTATTTTACCCATCTGGTTATGAATCAACTGTTGGATATGGCCAAAGCGGCCGGGGCTCCCGACTTCTGGGATCATATCACGCTGGGCACCGATTTTGACGGGCTCATTGATCCTATTGACCACTATAGTAGCGCATTGTTCTTTTATGGACTGCGACAGGATTTGTCAGCGGAACTCAACAAGCTGACCGATGAGGAACTGTCTGAAGCCAGCCTCCCTCGGGCGACGATTGGTACGGCATTGAACAAATTATTCTTTGACAACGCCAAGGGTTTTTTGTCACGGCATTTTGACTCTGCCAATATGCCTAAGCCCCCGATGGCATAAAACAAGTATTGCACCATGGTCTTGATCGAAGTGATTATTGCCCTGTCCTTTGTTTTCTTCTTACTCAGCGTCTTGGTGTCAGGCCTGCAGGAGGCATTTGCGATATTGCTAAACAAGCGTGGCCGCGAGTTACAGCGAGCCGTAGGACTGATACTGGACCAGCTGGGGCCCAATTTGTCCAAGGACTTCTTTGACCATCCCCGTATTCGAGCATTGGCGGAAAGGCCTAAATCTGATTCCATTCGTGGAGGTGGTCTCCATCTCATCAATTTCTTCCGCCGCAGTAAATTCAAGCATTCCTTCCCCCCTTCGTACATTGATCAAAAGTCCTTTGCCAGGGCATTGTCAGATATCATGGTCATGGGCAGGGACCTCAGGACTACCGATGGACTACCGGACCTGGTTTCGCTGCAGGAGCTCTATATCGTACTCGAGTCGCTGGACTACAACAACTTCCGAAATTTTGAATCCCTCCAAGCCAGTGGTCCCGTACCCTCTCCACGCGCCAAGGAGATCTGGGACAAGTTGGCCGGAGTCGCAGATGAGGCGTCGTTTGTCAAAGTAAAGAGCGAATTACTGAACAAGTTAAAGCGTGACATCGAAGCTGACCAGTTGACTTCCCCCGCAGACGGCAAATACTTCGAAAAACTAAGATCAAGATTGCTCACCAAACCCGCGAGTGAAGCCACCGACGTCATCGACCTATTTTTGCTTCACAATGATACGTTGGATGGCTGGCTGAAGAATACCGAGGAGTGGTTTGATCGATATATGGACCGCGTCAGTGGCTGGTACAAAAAACGCAGTCACACCAATGTATTCTGGATCAGCGTGGCCCTGGTGATCATGTTTAATCTGGACGCTATTCAAATGACCAAAATAATCTATCACGATGCCAGTGTCCGAGCCGCACTGGTCGCCCAAGCAGACCTATTTGTAGACAGCACGCTGACCATAGACTCCATTTTGGCCGAACCATTTGCTTTTTTCGAACAGATTATGGCGCTAGATGTGGCGTGGAAGGATCTCAAAAATCACCTGCCGGGCTGGCTATTGACCATCATGGCAATGTCCCTGGGAGCTCCATTTTGGTTTGATATGTTTAGTCGCTTTGCCCGTCTGCGAGGGACGGGTCCCAAGCCGGCAGCAACAACTAATGAAGGAGGCACTGACGATACTAGCTGATCATCCTAGTCTTCGCAGCACCTTCGCCAGTCTCCTTTTTTTGCTGTCTTTCTCCACATTGGAGCAAGGAAAGGAGAGCCGTCAGTCTTTCTAATCGGTTCAAATAATACGGCTTGAAATTATTATGGTCCAACATTACGAATAATGGCGACATTTTTGACAAATCTGGCTACAACCCACACCTCCCCAATGCTTGGGATAGGCATGCCCTCCCAAAGTTTGCATACGACTCTCCGCTAGCCTATGTGCGTTTGGGTAACTGGGGGATTTTGACGTACTTGGAGCACAGAGCGAATCCTGGCTGCCAATGAATCGGCCGTGGCGACCACAGGACTATGAACCGTACCACCCTGCCAAAAGTATCAGACCAACTAGAGGACCAATCGGAGCTACAAGCATTTGGTTACAAGCAGCAGCTGGCTCGCACGATGGGCAAGTTCTCTAGCTTTGCCATTTCCTTTTCGCTCATCTCGATTATCACGGGCATTTTTGCCAATTTTTCCTTTGGTATACAGCAGGTCGGCGGGCAGTTATTGTGGTCATGGTCACTGGTAGGTGTGGGGCAGCTATTAGTAGCCCTGGTCATGGCAGACCTGGCCGGCCGATTCCCCTTGGCGGGCTATGGTTATCAATGGACGAGCAGATTGACCAATTCGCATTTTGGCTATTTCGTGGGATGGTTGCTTTTGATGCAGTTTATCACGGGCTTTCCTGGTGTCTGTCAAGCCTTCGCCTCTACGCTGCAGGGCTTTATTCCTGCTACGACCGGTGACAACTGGTTCGTCACATGGATCACGATAGGCGTGATCACGTTGACGACCGTGATCCATCTTTTTGGCATTCGAATCGTCTCACTGGTCAATGACGCCGGTGTCTATGCCGAAATTGTTGGCGTTATCTTCATCATTCTCGTGCTCAGTGGGGCCTGGCTGGCCGCGGGAGAATACGACTTTAGCATCGTCTTTCAAGGTGCCGCCGACGACAATCGTGGTCTGACCATGTCGGCTTTCGCGCTGTCCCTGCTTGTGGGAGCATGGTGCCTGACAGGTTTTGAGGCGGCAGCGGACCTCGCAGAAGAGACGCATGAGCCTAGAAAGACGGTGCCCCGGGCCGTCATATTTTCGCAGGTTAGTGCGGCCTTGGCAGGATTTCTCATGATAGCGATTTTCTTGTTGTTGGCCGGTGACCTCAACTCGATACAGCATGCGTCAAGTCCGTTGATATCGATCCTCCAACAGCAGCTAGGTACCAGCATCACGTCCTTCATTGGCATCATCATCTTGCTCTCCATTTTTGCCTGTGGGGTAGCTTGCATGGCCACTGCCACAAGACTGATTTATTCCCTGGCCAGAGACAACATGTTGCCCTTGAGTGATCACCTGATGAAGGTGGACGATCGTTCAAAGAGTCCTCGCAACGCTTCCATCGCGGTGTGGGCGTTGGCCTGCGTCTTTGTCCTGCTCGTGCGTAAGCTGGCTATGATCACCAACATTTCTGCCGTAGCCGGATATCTCGGATACTGCGGCATATTATGGGCTACGATCCGTACCACCAAACTGGAGCAGTCTAATCATGGATTTTCACTGGGTCGCTGGCGCCATGTGATACAATGGGTAGCTTTGCTTTGGACGGCCAGCGTGGTGGCTGCCCTCACACTGCCAGCCACCCAAATCGAAGGTATGGAGGAGACTCATCTACCAGCGAAGTCGACCTTTCTTGCTCTCTCGGTAGGGGCAATTATTTATTTCGCGACCATCCGGTCAAGAATAAGACGGGGAGTGGCAGGACCTCCACAACCCGCTGCATCTTTGCAAACGAAAGGCAGCCGAACCAAATAACACAATACTTTTTGCATGATTCATATCGAAGGACAAACGAATGTAGCGTCCCTCCGTCTAGGGAGTGGGACGGTAAAGAACCTGGGCAATGAACTCGGGAAATATGTGGTAACCACCATGGAGATTCCGTGGAAGGTCACATCGAAGCACCTGGGCAGAGCCCCGGAAAAGGTAATCATGGTACCTACCATGGAAGAGACCTGGCTAGAAAAGGAGGTGGAGGCTCTACCAGACTGTGATACTATTGTAGGGATCGGCGGAGGACAAGCGATCGATGCAGCGAAGTACATTAGTTGGCGAAAAGGTGTGAGATTGGTATCAGCACCTACGATTCTCAGTGTAGATGCCTTTGTGACACCAGCCGCCGGTATCCGTCGTGATCACGAGGTCTTCTACGTTGGGGAAGCGACCCCCGATCCGTTGATCATAGATTATGATGTGCTCCGGACCGCTCCCAAGACTTTAAATATTGCTGGCGTGGGAGATCTACTGTCCATGCACACTGCCTGTCAAGATTGGATTATTGCCCATCGGGCTGGCACATCTGAATTTCCCTTTTCCCAGGCCAGCATTGAGGGTGCCCAGGACATACTAGAGGACATTTACAATCTGCTGGGAGATATCCGCGACAATACCGATCTCGGCCTCCGTGCCATTGTAGAAGGGTATATGCGTCTTAATACGATCTGTCTGCCCAACGGACACTACCGTATCGAGGAAGGCTCAGAACATTATGTTTTTTATGAGCTTGAAGAGCGGCTGGAAAGATCCTTTGTGCATGGTCATATCATCGGGCTGGGTATATACCTGATGAGTCACCTGCAGCAGAACAAATTTGATTTTATCAGAGAAGTCATGGATGATGTCGAGCTGGACTATCAACCGCGAGACATGCAAATCGTCCGAACCGATCTGACGGCATCGCTACGCAACCTGCGCAGCTATGTCTCTGCTAGGGACAACCTCTGGTATACGATCATCGACGATGTGGAGATCACCGACGATTGGATCGAGGAGGCCTTCGGGGGGTTGCGGTTTTAAGAAAACCTCCTGCACAAGCACCAGGCCCCAACTCCAAGAATGATGAGAGTCGGTCTGAGGCTCCCGAAAACCAGGCAATGAAGATGGTCACAACAACCCGGTAATCGACGCCTATCGGGGTCATGCCTTGCATTGATGACCAAATGGTCTCCCATGTCAAAATACTTTCCTGTAGAGCAATTGTAACTGCCTACGGTCAATAGAAGGGTCGCTCTGCACTCGTATAGAAGAGTAGTACCTACGCCAAGCACCAGTCCATTATGCGGAATCTTCTCTTGACCTGTCCCTTCGGTTTTTTTGTCCCACTCCAGGGTCTTAGATGGCCATCGATATCGCTAAGCGCTAACACGAGGAGTCTCGTTGTCAGCCTGAGTCTGATTTGTTTTTACTTTGCAAGTCCGGCGCAGGAGATTGAAGTGGCTTTCATCCAATTTCAGGGATGTACCGGCCAGATCCGCCCGGAGGTTATATGCGTTTACACCCATTGTGGTGTCAATGTAGATGATGTGAGCATCCAGCTGGACCCGAGATATTCCCCGGACCGCTTGGGAATCAACGGGAACCTAAATGTCGCAGGTGGAGCCTGTGGCTGGGCTGAAGGCGACACCTCCAGGTTTCAGGGATGCAATTTCAGGAGCTTGGGCCCCGGAGAGTTTCTGCCGGCAAGTTCGTTTCTGGTGATCCAAATGACCGCCAATCCCTCGGACAATCATTGGGTGGGTAGGGACTGTGAGAATCTCCAGTCCACGTATGTGATCAAGAACAGCTGCACCAGAACTGAAGATGCATTCCCTGATATCCCTTGGCAAGATTCGGTGGCCATTGTCGTCTCCACTCCCACCACCATGCGTCGGATCCTGGTGAAGAACGAAGGACGACGAGACATCACCTCACCCATCGAGTACTGGATGGCGGACAGCAATCATGAATTGCGAGGCCAAGCCTGTGGCAACCAAAAGGTTATTCCGCAGATTCACTTTTATCCGCCTCAACTGCAGGTGAGTAGTGTCGTGGTAGAACAGCCATCTTGCGGCTCGGATTCGGGTGAGATTCGAATCACTGCTAGCTCAAACGCATCGGAATACTCCATCGACGGTGGGCGCACCTGGTCACAAGACCCCATCTTTACGAATCTCGCGGCCGGGATCTACAAGATCAGAGTACGGGCTGCCGGCCTGGGGTGCGTTGTGGATTGGTACCGCGATGTCCGGCTGGATCCTGCCATGACTTCTGACCATGTGATAGTATTTTGGCGAATACTTCCGGACTCGGTGTGCGGGGGCCGAGAGGCTGAGCTTCATGTAGGTTTTATCCTCAGTCATCCCGACCCACCTGTAGACACGAGTAGGTATGAATTCTCCATCGACGGCGGGCAGAACTATCAAGACTCCTGGCGATTCTTGGTCCGACGCGAGGGAAACTATCAGGTAGCCATCCGGGATAGGTCAAATCCCGACTGCGTCATATCTGTCGATTGGCAACTGGGTGATCCCCCAGAGCCACCCATTATAGTGGGGCTCACCCAGGACTCCTTGGGATTCTGCCAATCCTCGTTTGAGATCGATGCAATTGGTACAGATCTAGAATTTTCGCTGGACAATCAAATTTTCCAGGACTCGCCTGTCTTTCCCGTCAGGGACGATACCACGTTGACAGTCTATGCTCGACTGTCAAGAGACAAGAACTGCCTTGATTCGTCGCAGGTGACTGTGGAGACCATTGAACCCTTGCAAGGTAAGGTCGAGGTAAGCGCCGACAGTGTGATTGCTACAGTTTTGTCTGGCTCTGCCGGACCTTACACCTTCCGTTGGTCCAATGGTGCTGTGGGGCCTGGACTGTACCTCCCAGATCTGGCCAGTGGTGAGCACTATGTGACTATCACAGATAGATGGGGCTGCAAGCTGGTCTACTCTTACGTAAAGGATGCACCCTGTGCTTTTCCGGTGGTGGACTCTGTCCACAGTCCAGGCTGTGCCATCGCTGACGGCAGTATTCATCTCACCAACCTGGGCCCAGATTCATTGTCATATGATTGGAGCGTCGACCGCTTTGATGGCAACTCCTACATGGATCATCTTGGCCCCGGCCTATATCAAGTCACCCTGCGATATGGTGCCAACTGTGAAACCACCCGGAGCTATCATCTGGGGATCGACAACCCCACCAAAGTATTCGTCAATGTCGAACCCATCACCTGTCAGCAACAAAACGGTAAGTTGAGCGTGAGTCAAGTTGAGGGCGGGCAGAGGCCCTTCACCCTTCATCCCTGGGGCGTGACCTTTGACTCCATACTGACGATGGACGGTTTGGCCGTTGGCACCCATTCCTATGTGCTCACTGATGCCACCGGATGCTCCTATCGTGACACATTTGAGATTGAGGATCACAGACAGAATATCATGGTTGATTTCACTATTGATCAACCGGACTGCATCGACGAACACGGTTCCTTCGAAATTAGTCAAATCACTGGTGGAACTAAACCTTACACGCTGGATCTCAACGGGTCTTCGTCCGACATCGGCACGGTCACTTTAGATCTGCCAGAGGGTAAGCATGTCTTCTCTGTCTTTGATCAAAATGGCTGCTTTGTCACAGATAGCTTCTCGATCAAAAAAACCAAGGTAAAACTTGACATCATCGCCGATACCACTACTCTGCCTGGTGTCCCGGTCCACTTAGCCGCCTACCTGGACACGTCCGATCTGCATGAATACTTCTGGGCTTCGGATCAAGAAATCTTATGCCGATGTACGAGCTATTGGACCCTACCTACCAAGTCTTCCCACTACCAATTCACAGCCACACATGATAATGGATGCTCGCAAACACAGACCGTATACGTCACGGTGGCCCAAGAGAAGAGGATATTTATTCCCAACGCATTCACACCAAACGCAGATAACCGGAACGATGTACTCGAAGTCTACCTACCGGAAGGTATCGAGCTGTTACAATTTGACATTTTTGATCGCTGGGGCAATATTTGCTACCGGACGCTTGATCGGGTCAGTTGGCATGGACAAGAGATGCAGGCTGGGACGTATGTCTATCAAGGCAGATTTCGGGACAATCTAACGGGCGAGTTCCATCTGAAGACCGGCACGATTCAGTTGATGCGCTAATTCACTCAACACCCTTGGCCTTTAACCATTACCGATAGCTTTAGCCAGTTTCGAACTACATGAGCCCTGACAATCTCAAAAAATTGTTACCTTAAGAACAACAGCCCTATTCACTGACTCTAAAAAACCAGTCTCGTATGCCGTCATTCGAGACGCCTGTAGTATCATGGCCACTCAAAAAATGGACAACCAGTCGCTGATATTTATTCCTGATATCAGCGGCTTCACAAAGTTTGTCAACAACACTGAAATCAATCACGCCAAACATATCATCGAGGAACTCCTGGAAGTAATCATCGACGCCAACGAAATCGGTCTGGAGCTTTCGGAGATAGAAGGAGATGCACTGCTCTTTTATCGTAGGGGTAAAGCGCCCACGGCGGCTGAATTGTTGGCCCAGGTCCAACGGATGTATGTCAAGTTTCACGGACACTTGAAGCGGTATGAAACGGCCCGCATCTGTAGTTGCGGGGCCTGTTGTCAGACCAATGATCTTCGCTTGAAGTTTATCGCCCATTTTGGTGATGTGGCCGAAAAGCAAGTGAAGGATCGAAGCAAGCTATTTGGCAAGGATGTGATCGTGGCCCATCGACTGCTAAAGAATCAGGTAAAAAGCGATGAGTACAGCTTGTTCTCTGATAATCTGGTACGAGCCTGCGCTACCTGGATGAGCCTGCCTGAGGTGGCATGGTCTGATGTGACCCAAGGAGAAGAAGAATTGGACACAGGGACCACCAAGTATTGTTTTGTAGAACTAGAGCCTCTCTCGTCCTATGTTCCTGAACCCAAGGTTGAAGACTATTCGATCAGCGGTGCCACCAAAAAGCTCATGGAAAATGAACATGTGATCGAGGCCCCGATCGACTTGGCCTTTGACGTGCTGTCCGATCTGTCTTATCGCCATGAGTTTACAACAGGATTAGTCGGTAGCGACAGCCTCAGCGATAGCCTCACAAGGACTGGATCGACCCATCGCTGCGTATTTGGGGAGGACCAGAAAAATCCTTTCTTCGTATCGCACAATTTCACTTTCGAGCAGAGCAAGGTCACCTTTGTAGAGTCAAATCACAAGGATGGCCTGGTGATGGTCTGGTCTCTTACAGCCATAGGCAAGGGACTGACTCGAATGAACCTAAGCATTTTTGTCAAACCCAATTTTATCAAGGAGCTACTTTTTAAGCTCATGCTGAAGAAGAAGTACATGGCCAACAACCAGCAAACCCTGTCCAAATTCAATGAGAAGTGCAAGGAGCTAGTGGCAGAAGGAAAACAACATCGCAGCCAGATCGTGTTGCCGGAGGAAGTGCTCAAAGTAGCCTAAACAGCATTCTAACCCCACACCAAGCCCGACTTCACTCATCTGACATAAGAATCTCTACCATGCTCTGATGGTCCATCAAGAAACCACGTGTGATCTGATAATGCTCTGTGTCCTCATAAGCGACCTGTGTAATGCCCCGCTCACTAAACTCATAAATGGTTGCCTGCGGGTAGGCCAGCAATATGGGAGAGTGGGTGGCAATAATAAACTGGGAATCTTGCTGCACCAACTGGTGTATGGCCGTGATCGCTGTCATCTGGCGGGTGGGTGACAATGCAGCTTCCGGTTCATCCAGGATGTAGAGACCATTGCCCGAGAGTTTATGCAAGAGCGTGGCAAGCAGCGACTCTCCATGGGATTGTTCGTGCAAAGATCTACCCCCGTAACTCTTGAGATGTCCGACGTCGTCTATGTTGCTCGCCAAATTGTAGAAGCTCTCTGCTCGCAAAAAGAACCCGTCCCCCGGACTCTTGGGGCTTTTCACTAATCTCAGATACTTGTACAGCTGCGAGTGTGTCTCCCTGGTGTCAAATCTGGACCACCGGGTCCCCCCCTCCGCATTGTACCCATATGCCACGGCGATAGCCTCAATCAAGGTGGATTTTCCCGCTCCATTCTCGCCCACAAAAAAGGTAACATCGGGATGAAATTCGATCTGCTGGCATTGCTGGACGGCAGGAATATCAAATGGATATTTTTTGATCTTGGGGGGCTCGTCGTGCTCAAAAGCAAGTCGGCGTATATAAGGTCGGAGGGTGATCATCTCGCGGATAAGTCTGTGGGATTAAAAATAGCAAGAGGCGCCCAATCGAGACGCCCCTTGACATGCAAAAAGTACTATATTTTAATGTTGCAGACTGCCCCTTTTTCCTATGACACTATTCCGTCCGTAGCGTTTTTATAGGATTAGCAATGGCCGCACGATAGGTATCAAAACCCACCGTGAGCAGCGTAACAGCCGCCACAATCAGCCCGGCCAATACGACAATGCCCACACTGACATTGACCCGATACACAAAGCCATTGAGCCAACTGTTCATAGCGAGATAAGCGATGGGCACAGCGACGACAAAAGAAATAATGACCAGCTTGAAAAAATGAGACAAGAGCAGGCGTACCAGGGAGCCTTCCGATGCGCCCAGCACCTTGCGCACTCCGATTTCTCGTTTTCGCTGCTCGGTAATGTATGACGTGAGGGCAAATAAACCCAGGATGGCAATAAACATGGTGATACCTGCAAAGAGGATGAATATGCTGCTCATGCGCCGCTCGTTTTCATAGAGCCGGCCAAATTCGAAATCCATAAACCAACTCTCCATGGGTAGGCCCGGGATCAATTCACGCCACTTGGAGGTCAGATATTCCACCTTGGCATCGTAATCTCCAGGTGTCATTTTCACATAGAGTATACGATCCACATTGCTGGGGGTGCCCCAAATCACCAGAGGCTCGATCATCGTGCTGACCGACTTGTACGGAAAATCCTCGACCACTCCAACCACGCGACCGGTGATGTCCACCTGTTGCTGCAACTGCTGATTAAATACCTGGTCGGTAATGACCAACCCCACGGCCTCGTCGGGCGCTACATTGAGGGCTTTGACTGCCGCTTCATTTAAGATAATTGCATTGCTATCAGATCGAATATCTTCGGAAAAATCGCGGCCAGCAAGAAAGTCCAGGTCGAATGTCTTGGCAAAATCAAAATCCACATCAAATTTATTCCATTCGATCTCCTCATTGTCTCGGTCCGGAAATCGGAAGGTCTGATTGATTAGACCAAAATGGGGCAGTCGAGGCAAGTGATTGGCCACGGCGATGCTCTCAAAGCGGGGGTCTTGTTCGATCTCATTTCTAAACACTTCGTGTCGATTGCCCAGGCCAAAGCCACCCAGTCGAATACTCAAAATGCGGTCCTTGTCCTTACCCAAATTGGAGTCGTGGATCAGTCGCAGTTGGTGCTGCACCACCAGGGTGCTCACAATCAAAATAATTGATACGGCAAACTGAAAGACGACGAGCCCACGACGGATCCGCTCAGCCCCCCTGCCCGTGCGAAATATTCCTCTGAGTGCGCTCATTGGTTTGAAGCTCGACAGATACAAGGCCGGGTAGCTGCCGGAAAGTAAGCCCACCAAGAGGGTCAGCAGCAACAATATGCCGAGAAATTGCGGTTGAAAAACCGTCCAAAACTCGAAGTCCTTTCCGGTCAGATCATTAAAGAGTGGCAACACCAGGGCAAAAACTCCGCAGGACAGGAGCAGTGCGATCGAGGTCATGAGAAAGGACTCTCCATAAAACTGGACGATCAACTGGCCCTTGGTACCACCGAGCGTCTTTCGCAGGCCGATCTCGCGTGCTCGCTTGGCTGACCTGGCGGTAGCAAGATTCATAAAATTGATGCAGGCGATGATCAGCACCAAGAATGCTGCCAGTATAAAAATCGGAATATAGGAGGCGTTGGCCGGTGCTTCGATTTCCCACTTCATCTCCGGCTCAAAGTGCATGTCCTTGATAGCGGTAAACTTGACTTTATTGTACGTTTCAGGGCGGACATTCTGATTGTTGGCAAAGCTCTCTTGGAGATAGGTTTTCCAGTCTTCCGAGATCTTGTCCAGCACCCGCGGATCGGCCACCTTAATGTAGGTGAAGGCAAATGCGTCCCCGTTTTGGCTCAGCATGTCATATTGATACTGCTGCATGTACAATTGTTGTAGCTGCTGGATATTGCCAATAAATGAGGGCTTAATGTGGGAGTTTGCAGGAGGATCTTCCATGACCCCGGTGACTGTGAGATTGGCTACCACGCCGGTCACGTTGTACACGATATTCTGGCCTATCGGATCGGCATCTCCAAAGTACTTCTTGGCCGTCGATTCGGTCAAGACCACCCCGTTGAGCGTCTCCATGACCTGCTCCCGCTCTCCCTTCAATAGGTTGAAATGGAAGAACTGAAAGAAGTTGTCTGTCGCCCATTTAAAATCCGGCTCCATATAGACTTCAATTTCATTCTCGCGATTGATGTATCCGGGGTACCCGGCATGCGTCAATATCACATAGTCTTCCACCTCCGGATAGAGCTCCTTGTACCGGGGGCCCCAGGCAGGTCCGGACGTGGCAAAAGCCTCGATGTCCCCATTTTGCGCCTGGCGCCAATAGCTCATCTTGTAGATTTTCTCGTACTCCGGGTGAAACTGATCATAGGTCAGCTCGTCATGGATGTAGAGATAGATGAGGAGAAAGGACGACAGGCCCACGGTGAGGCCAAGAATATTGATAAAAGAATACAACTTCTGGCTCCGAAGATTCCGCCAGGCAATTTTCAGATAGCTTCTGATCATAATTCAAGCAATGGTTTTACCCAGGTCATGCATTGGAGATTCGTCGAGAGAAGTCAGCGTGTCCGTCAGATTTGGTGTCCCGCAAGATTTGAATGAGGGAGCGATTTCCGCCATCGATGGAATGGAGATCCGGGGGATCTCCAAGCGACTGAACCGCAGAGCGGACGGGAGGCCACGCATACATCCGTACAGTGCAGCGCGGAAAATCGAGGACGGCCAAGATGGCGGGCAAATTGGCTTCGCAACAGCATATCTAATGCATGATTTAGGTTTTACATGGTTACGCCACGACCTAACGTGTGCAAATCGCGGTCAAATTAGTCTCTAAATGTTAGTGAGGAAAAGCTGGACTACCGAATGATACGCCCATCCCTTTGTGTAAAGCCGCACGTCTCCCTACTCTCACGAGGAGGTCCTGCGGATGGGTGTCTTGAAAGATAGCACATTTCGACGGCAAAATAAATACCCTTGCGGATCGATCTCGTTTGTATAGGACCGCACTTCGTCAAGCAGCTCTCCAATCCGACGCCCTGCGGGAGCCCCGTGATAGCCATCATATCACCGCAGTCGGACCCGGCTTTACCCCGTGCAGACCACATCCGCCACCCGCTACCGGTCATTTGCTGCAAGGGCCTGGCTAGTAGAGTTTCGCATTAAATCTTGTAGTTAATTCTAATGTCTTTGGTTCGCATACTTCGTTGCAAAGCCTCGCCATAGCTACGGCTATGCCGAGCCACCCACCCGCTGTCGCGGTTCCCTCACTTCTCGCATTGTCATGCTCGACTCTACGAGATCGTTCGGTCATGCCTCGTCTGCGAACAAAATCCTATTAGAATTATTCAACATATCTAATGCGAAACTCTACTAGCGCTCGATCTGGTGAACATTATGGACCTGGCCCGGTTAGAAGTATCGTGCGTCCCAATCATCCCTTTGCACCGAAGAGTCCATTCCTTCATCAAAAAAAAGATACAATGAGTTACATCGAAAAAGCGCAAGACATTCAAGACAAGGTCTTCAGCGGTCAGCTGCTCGAGGCCTTTGAAGAGTACTATCACGATGACGTAGTCATGATCGAGGCCACGGGCGTGGTGCGCGAAGGAAAAGAGGCCAATCGAGAGGCAGAGAAGAGCTTTCTGGCCAGTGTAAAAGAGTGGCATGGCGGTGGTGTGCTGGGCATTACATCCAACGAGCCGGAAGGTCTGACGATGGTCGAATCATGGATGGAAGTCACCTTTCAGGATGGCTCGCGAGTCAAGATGCAGCAGATCGCTCGTCAAAAATGGCAGGGGGATCAGATCATCGAAGAACGCTTCTACTACAATGCGTAGGAGATAGGTGAACTATTGGCAGCGTTCGGATCGAGGCACTGTTTTGTCAGCAAATAAGGCGCAAAACATGACCGAACGAGCTCGGAGAGTCGAACGTGACAATATGCGAACGGAGGCGACCGCGAATGTGGATAGGCCAGTTAGTAGAGCATCACACTAGACTAGACTAGTGGACTGTAACATTGAAAAGGGATGCATGGATCGCAATTATTTCGTGCCAAATCGAAGAGACAGAACCGCACATAGCCTAAGCTACCCCGATAGTTATCGGGGGCTTCTGGCGATGAAGAGTTGGTGCGAAAGAATGCGATCGGGCATTCCGCTTTCAGTGTTACAGTCCACTAGTTTCGATACGGCCACGCCTGCTCTGGAGATTTCCGATTCCAATGACCATCATTGTGTGGGGTGATCGCAATCAGATATGGTGCTCGCAAGATTCGCTTATTTACAACGGTAATCAGCATGAGACATGGGAGCAAAAAAATCTGTTCGCAGCTACGACTACGTCAACCACCCCTACGAGACGGTCAAAGAGTTTGTCCTAGCCGACGCGCTAGGTATTTTTCAACAGGCCACGCAGTCAGCGGCAGCCAGAGCCCAGGATGTGGCGGCTGAACTCCACGTCAATGTGGCGGGCGTAGAGCTAGGCAAGGAGGTCATTATCACACTGCACGACACCGAGGAACGTCCGCGTCAGCCAGGCTCCCCTCCGCAGACCAAGATTGGACTGTCTTGGGGGGCGGCCAAGAATACGGGGCTATTCCCTATGATGAATGGCCATCTGCATATTTACCCGCTTTCCGCCACGGAGACGCAATTGGACTTCTCCGGTGAGTATGAGGTGCCGTTGGGCGTGGTCGGAGGATTGGTCGACGCCGTGGTAGGCCATGGCATAGCAGAAGCATCCGTGCTCCGCTTTATCAAAGACATCGCCACCCACCTCCGAAATACGATCAAGCCGGCCTAGCTGATCGAGGGGGAAGGGCAACCAAATGACTATTTAGCGTGCGACCGACTTAATTGATATGAATATCACTGGAGCGTGAGGACGATTGGCTCACGATATTGGGGTTGCCATAGACGTGCACATCACTTGCTCCCGAAGCACTCACCTCGAGATCTCCATTGACCGTGATGTAGATATCCGAACCACCGCTACTATTCAGCGTGCAGTCACCCGCCGTAAGCTTCTTGGCCTTGATATCCGAGCCACCACTGGAGCTCGCATAAAACCTGGCGGCCTCCCCCGTGAGAGATAAGTCGGATCCCCCCGATGTCTCACACTTCAGGGTCTGCACATCTAGGGTCAGGTGTATATCGCTACCACCACTGGCACTAATGGCCAACTCGTCCGAATTGATCGTGTTTTCACCATGGACGTCGGAGCCTCCGCTCGCTTGCAGGCCTTCAAAGACATCGGCCGTGACGTGGACCTCCAGTTTAGTGTCTCGACCCCAACTCCAGCCGGATCGGGATCCTTTGTCCATCTTGATCACCAGTCGATCTCCCGATACCTCCGTAATGATGTCTTCAATCTTGTCTGAGGGGGCCTTGACGGTCACACTGGTATTGCTCCCCTGGGTGATGAATAAATCGATGCCGCCGGAGACGGAGATGGTCGTGAAGTTGGAGACATTCCTTTGTTGTTCTGTCATCCGCTGACCCTGCACGGTCAGTACAAATGTACCGGTCAAGACCAAGAGGCTGAGAATAGATCGTATCATTTTGCCTTAGTTAAGTCTTTGTCAAATAAATTGTCGTACCACGTTTTCGGTCACTACCTGCCCGTCCAGCATGCGCACGATGCGATTGCCAAACTCCGCGCAGTACTGGGAGTGTGTCACCATCACGATCGTGGTACCACTCGCGTTGAGCTCCGCCAAGATGCGCATAACGTCATCTCCATTGGCACTATCCAGATTTCCGGTAGGCTCATCTGCCAGGATCAATTTGGGATTGTTGACAATGGCCCTGGCTACGGCCACTCTTTGTTGCTGTCCGCCGGACAACTGTTGCGGATAATGATTCCGACGGTGCATCATCTTCATATTTTCGAGCAGCTCCTCTACCCGGCGCTTGCGTTCGGCGGAGGGGGTCTTGGTATAGAGCATGGGCAACTCTACATTCTCAAATACGGTCAACTCGTCGATCAGATTAAAGCTCTGGAATACAAATCCGAGATTGTGCTTTCGCACATTGGAGCGTTTGCGCTCAGGCAGTTGACCCACCTCACTTTCGAGAAAGAAGTAATCGCCATCGGTGGGCGTGTCAATCATACCTAAAACATTGAGCAGGGTGGACTTGCCGCAACCCGAGGGCCCCATGATGGCAACAAATTCACCCTCCTCGATCTCCAGGTTCACTTCGTTTAGGGCAACTGTTTCGATATCTTCTGTCTGGTATACCTTGACCAGCTTGTCGGTCTTAATCATTTGGCAGGTTTTCTTTGTATTGTTAGAAAGAGGGTGCTTGGAGCGGTCTCCGCACTCCTCCTTAAGGACGGTTACGCTGTGACGATAGTTGCACATCCAAGCAATTTCTTTGAGATTTCTTCTAAGCAGCCTGCATGACAACAGCATCATACTTGCTCCTTCGACCCGCCGATCGATGTACGACGACCTGCTCAACGACTCCACTAATGCGCGACTAAAGTTTCGATCAGGATCCGTGAACTTGTGGACCGCCACCGTAAGACATTCGTGCTCCCCCGGCAACTGTCTCATCGGGCTTCTTCAAATTTTTTCTAGATTCAGGGAGAGACATCAGACATATGCAGACGTATCAGTTTCCGAAGTTGCACAATGCCGCATGGCCCGGGGTCGTGGGCAAGGGCCCCGATTCCGAACCACCGATATCCTTTGACGAAATGCTGCGCATGACTGCAGCTGCCGAGGTAGATGGGCTCCGGTTTGACGGCATCGATCTATTTCTGGCCGAACCGCACACGTCGATTGACAGTAGCGCTGACGATATCAAGCGACTGGCGGACCAGGTGGGTAATGCCGGACTAGCTATCGGGAGTCTGGTCGCACCGGTCTGGGAGCCCACCGGAGGGGGATCCGCCATGGGCAGTCCGGAAGAACGCCGGCGGTTTCTCACTCAAGTACGCAAGGCCTGCGGGATCGCCAAACAGTTGCGCGATCTGGGCATCCGGCCGCACGGCGTCGTCCGCATTGATTCGTCGGTCGATCCGGGTACCTGGGCCAGTGACCCCGAAGGCAACACACAGCTCATTGCAACGACCTTTCGCGAAGCCTGTGATATCGCCGCCGACTACGGTGAGAGATTGGCCGCCGAGGGAGAAATCTGTTGGGGAGGCATGCACGGGTGGAAGACCATGTTGACAACGCTGGAGGCAGTGGACCGACCCAATATTGGATTTCAGGCGGACATGGCGCACACCTTACTCTACCTGCTCGGATACAACAAGCCGGACGAGAGACTATTGCCGGACGACTTCCAGTGGGATGACCACGAAGCGCTGACACACGGCCTGCAGGAACTGACCGCGGCACTGCGGCCGTGGACCATTGATTTTCACGTTGCTCAGAATGACGGCACCGTACACGGCTCCGGTTCGCATGACAAGACCGGTCGCCACTGTCAAGCCACCGATCCCAACGGCAAGCTTGATATTCCGAAGGATGCCGGCCACTGGCTGCGCAATGAGGACGGTCAATTGACGAAGGCCTTTAAGCACATCTGCTGGGACGGATGCATGTTCTCCAATGCCGTGATGCAGGATCAACAGACGTGGAATGATATCTTGGCCGTGATGATCCAGGTACGAAGCCACCATGGCTGGGATGAATAGCGTAGCCGCGACGCCTACACTCTGACGGTCAGAAGAGAAGTGAAGTCCTACTCCACCGCAGTCGTCTCCGCGTCCCCGACTCTGCCCACCTTTGTCCGGATCACGATGGCTCCATAACTGGCATCTCGGCCATAGATCAAAGCTTCACCAGGACTCTTGAGCACCTCCACGGAGGCAATATCTTGCACATTGACCAGACTGGCAGCAGACATATAGCTATGTCCGAGACGTACACCGTCCACAATGTACAAGGGATATCCGCCGCGAATCAGGATTTGAGGCACCCCGGTACGATAGTCGAGGATGACACCTGGCACCCGCACCAAGAAGTCACTGAGGCGTTGCGGGTGGTCGATTTCATAGGTCCGGGGCGACCGGTTCTTTTTTTCCTTCATGGCTACAGAATCTGCAGAGGTGGCGCATCCGGCGATAAAAAAACCCACACTCAGCATCCAAGGAATGCTGCGCTTGATTTGCATGTCTTCTGGTGTTTGCTCTGCATGATAAACAAACGGCTGTGGGCAAATCTTATCTGGGATCAAGGCTTAACAGAACTTTAGCTGCCGTTAAGTATTTGGTAATACTACTGCACAACAATGCGCCGGAGTTCTCGGCGTGGTCCGATGGCAATTTCCAAACTGTACAGGCCAGCCGTCAGAAGCCGCAGATCAATCCCCATGTCGGGCTCTATCGTACGCTCAACCGCCACCACCTGTCTGCCGGACTGGTCAAAAATGCGATAGCCGGAAATGGGATCGACCAAGCCGCTGACGTAAACCCAGTCACTCGTGGGATTGGGCAATATCATCAGCCCACGGCGAAAGGTCACTACCTCCACGGGAGAATAGCTGACCGTGCCGTCCAGATCTACCTGCTTGAGGCGATAGAAGTTATCACCGGACAATGCCTCCTCGTCCATATAGTGATAGTCGGTCTGCTGCGCAAGGCCCCCTCTTCCCGGTACCCGATCCACCGCGATGTAGCTCTCTCCATCCACACTCCGCTGGATCTCAAAGTGATCGAAGTCGAGCTCAGAGGCCGTCGCCCATACCAAGTCTACCCGATGATCGCCGGCTTCCTCGGCACGGAAGTACACCAGATCGATCGGTAGCAACGAGCAGGGGCCCAAACAATCGAAAGCAGGTAGGGAGCTATTGATCTGCGATTGCGATTCCGACGAAAACTCGGTGGCATCCGGATTGATGGAGGGGGCCATAATAAAGCCACTGCCGCTATCGTGGCCAGCACCAAAATTGTGCCCGATCTCATGGGCGCTCAGCGCTCGCAGTGCCTGCAGACTGGCTCCCCCAAAATTCTGCGAATTGACGCTGTATCGAAACATGCCGCTGCACACCGCACCCACCCAAGCTACCCCGATGGTTATGCCACTGAAGTTTCGATTTGTCCATAGCTCGCCGATGTCATGGCTCACGCCAAATCCATTCTGCCCCGAGCAGCCCAGCTGCCTACTACTGCCTACCCCGGCCCAACAGCAGAAATCATCCAGCAGGTCCTGGCTCTCTAGGGTACCACTCCAGGGATCACCACCTGGCTCCCCCACCACAAAAGAGGTCTTGACGCTAAAGTCTACGTCAAACACATCGTAGTTGGGCTCCATCAAGTTTTTGATGGTGATCATGTGATTGACGACCTCTGATACGCCACCATATTTCTGCACCATCGAATAGTCGGCGGCACTGGCTACCTCCGTCTCAACACACGCAGAGGCATTTCTGGAACCATTGTTGCCCATCCGCACCGCATGGATCTGATGTGCCAAAGTGCTTCCACATTGAGCAGTTGGATCAGGGATGACCATCGACTCCCAGTAGGTGACGGTCTGACCTAATCCTTGCAGTCCAAAGTGCGCGGCGGGTTGGATAAAGAGCTTTTCACCAGCAGTGGTAATGAACCCAGCCATGCCCTGGGGAGTAATGCTCATACGCACCAGCCCCTGATCATCGTCCATGACATGCCCACGGTACGTGATATTCGGACCCGCTTCCCACGTTTCAATGCCGTTGCCCGTGGCCACCTGCACCGTGTATGCGACGTCTCGGATGTCATGCGGGAAAAGCGCCAATCGAAATGTGTCGTCACCCAGTCGCATCGTCACCTTGTAGTCATACCCCTCTGCGGTAACGACGTCGTGCATAGCATCCGACGTCAGATCAAAAACCTGGTATTCGCGAATATGGCTATCCAGGGCCGGCAACGACACAGCGGCGACGTCACCCTGAATCATATGCGCTTCCTGTGCTAAGGTTGCCACCGGCATCATCAGGCAGTACCATAGGGCCAAGCGTATCTCCTTCTTCATAGAAATTCATCGTGTTGGCACAGTTGCCTGGTTATACCTGAGGCCACTGCCAGTCAGTCAAAAATTCCGAGTGCAATCGCGAAGAAGTGAGTGAATTCCGTGGTTCCCGGATCCAGGGCGAATGCCGTGGAGGAGACGTTTTAAAAACGAAGAGCTCTGCCGCTTATTGCGCCTCATCCCTGATGGAGCAGAATTGCGAGACACGGGAGCCGATGCGCCTGCTCGGCTATCGAGCGTTCTCTCCCACAGTCAAAAGCGAATCTGATAACTGAGATTTGGAATAATCAGCGCCTCCCGAAATTCGTCAACGGCACCGGTCATCAAGTTGAATCGGTGTCCTTGAAACTCCTTAAATCCGGTGAGATTTAACACCTTGAGCGCAAGCTCGTGTGTGGAGTGTGGACGATTCCGTTGGTACGACAAGGTAAAGTGAAAGAGCAGCGGTGAGGATGCCTGATGGACAAACGCAGCCCGCTCGTCATAAATGGCCTCTTGATGAAGCCTGGACTGCTCTATGTCTACGGGCGCGTAGCGGTCTCCCCCCTGCAGACTAGCACGCAGGTTCAGACCTATCCGATTTTGTCCCGCTCGCCCCACAAACCATTCCTTGCCCCCCAATAGATTGACCGCGAAGCGCCGATCATAGCGGCTGCTATACCATAGGCCATCGCCACCCAGATACTCCGACCAGAAGAGAGATGCACTGGTCAGGTAGTAGAAGCCCCGGCCGAGGAATCTTTCGAAGGTCAAGTCAACGCCTCGGTTGCGGCCCTTGCCGTCATTGACAAGCGGACTGGAGAAAAACCAGTCATGGTGCTGGTTGATCATCGAAAAAGAACTGTCTCGGATAACGGGCACGTCAAAGAGGTGCTGGTAGTAGGCCTCGAGCTTGAGTCGCGACACCGCTCCAATGGGTCGATCGTAGCTCAATACGAGATGATCCGCCTTAGTCAGATCCAGGTCCCGATTGATCACTCTCGACGAGCCCGGCAGGCTGGCAAAGTACAGTGGCAGACGCTCCATGCGCGAATGCCGGCCGTAGGCCAGGCCAAATGTCGCTCCATCCGGACGGAGGTGTTGGATGCTGAATCGCGGTTCAACACTCGAACTACCGCTGAGGGCAAGATGCTGCAGGGAGATACCGGTGACCAGGCGCCAAGCGGGACCAAGTCGGATCTTTGCTTGGGCAAAAGCAGAGGTGAGTATGGTAGTCCCCTTTTGCACCACTAAGGCATCCAGTGGTTGAGCGATGGCCGGGGCCTCCCAAATGTTGAGGTCATAGCTCAATCGCCGCATTTTTGCCCCCATCCGTAGCAGTCCCCCTTTATTCAAAGCAGCATGAAAGGTGATCTTGGCCGTCAGGTCGGATCGCTGGGCGTCAATATCGCTCTGGGGCCGGAGCACACTTTCAGCGGTGAGGCGCTCGGCGCTCCAATCCAATCCACTGATCGACGCCGCCAGGGTGCTGTGCAGTGAGGTGAGGGGGGACAACTGCAATCGATGCGTGAGGCCGGTGGCCCCCATGTACTGCTTCGCCTCACCCTCTTCCAGATGTTGGTCATAAGTCCACTGCGACGGGTCCCGCTCGGCCTGCTGGTCCGATCGGTCACGGAGGGCCAGCCCCCATAGCGAGAGCGTGCCTGCCTTACCCATTGGAAAATGGAGTTTATACGAGAGGTCCTGATAGTTGGTCCCGCCCGCATCTTCGGGTAGCAGCGGTTCTACCAGGCCCAGTGTAGAGTAGCGATAATTGGCCAAATAGGTGGCCTTGCCCCCCTTGGTGAAGGGTCCTTCGGTGGCTAGATCCACCCCGATCAAGCCCATCTGAACCCGGTGCCGGTGCTCCGATGATACCCCTCGCCGCATGCGCATGTCAAAGATGGCGGACAGGGCATTTTGGAATTCCGCCGGAAAGGCACCACTGTGAAAATCAGAATTGTCGAGGAGATGACTGCTGAGTGCCGTGAGGCCACCACCGCCAAAGACAGCCAGGTTGGCAAAGTGGTTGGGATTGGGAATCTCCACGCCTTCCATTCGCCACTGCAGATACTGTGGTGCATTGCCGCGAACCGCCAGCGCATTGTGCCCCACCCCACTGGTCACACCGGCAAATGCCGAGGCAAGTCGGGCTGGATCATCAAAGCCACCGGCATACCGACTAGCCTCTTCTGCACTGAGCATACGCGAGCTCACTAGTGCCATGCCATTGATCGGTTGCGCTTTTTCCACCTTAGGGCGCACTGTCACCTGCTCCAACTCGAGCGACACGGCTGTCAGCGCAAAGTCAAGATTGGGGGCTCCAGCACTGGTCACCAATGTCTCACTACTGATGACGCTTTGATACCCGACGTATGATGCCTGGACCACATGGCGGCCTACGGGCACCCTTTCCAACATGAAATTTCCGTCTGCATCCGAGGTGGTACCGATGAGGGGCTCGGACCCGAGTATCACGATGGAGGCATAGGGGATGGCCGACCCCGTAGCAGCATCAAATACGTTGCCTTGCAGGGAGGCAACAGGGGTCTGTGTCCACAGGCGTGGCACTAGCAGGCCCAGCAAGACCATGCCTGTAAGCAAATGACGTTTCATAGTTAATTTTGATCGCAAAGGAAGCCGCCACCGCCATGAATCTCAATACTGATTAATCAGTATATTGATCCGAGTCAACCGTGTATGGGAGCATTTGACAAGTTAGCCCAAGAGTACTATCTGCTACTGGAGCAGCAGCCCTTTCAAGCGCATCTTTTGGACGACCAGTATGTGGAAAAACAAAGGCCATTCCTGGATAGTCTAAGCAGGGTCGGCAACAGTGGGATCACCGTCTTTGACCTCTATCGCAAGGAGCACGTTTACACCTCCTACAATTTTGAAAGCCTCTTTGGCTACGATCTTCAGGAGATCAACCAAGCGGGCAACGCCTATTTTGATTCGAAGGTGCACCCGGAAGATCTCTTGCAGTTGATGAAACATGGGATTTCCATGTTGCGATACACCTACCAGTTGCCGCCCGAGGAACGAATGGAGATCAAGCTCATCAACGAATACAGGATCTTGGGCCGCAGTGGTGAATACCAACGAGTCATCGAGCAACAACAAGCCTTTGCGCTGGATCCTTTGGGCAATCTGTGGCTGGCCCTAGGTGTCATTGATCTCTCTCCGGACCAGCGTCCACTCGATGGTGTCAAGACGCAATTGCTCAATTTTCGCACGGGGACAACTACTAGCGCATCCCAACAAGGTCACCCGGTCTCCAGGCACCCCTCCCCCGTTGACCAATCGCGAAAAGGAGGTGCTTTCGCTGATCAAGCAGGGTAAGCTTAGCAAGGAGATCGGTCAGGAGTTGTCCATCAGTGTGCACACGGTCAATACCCATCGTCAGCGCGTATTGGAAAAGCTTGCCGCCAACAACTCTATCGAGGCCATTGGTAAGGCTACTTCCTTGGGACTGCTGTAATCTATCGCCTCACCCAGAGACTGTCGGCAAAGTAATTTTTGGAGTCTTGAAAGGAGGCGATCACCTCAAATCCACACTTGCGAGCCAATTCCTCAATCTCGCCCAAACTGTACTTTTTTGACAGCTCTGTGCGAATGACCTCATCATTCTTGAAGTCGAAGGTCTGCCCGATGGCCTCGATATGCACCTGCTGCTCTGCCAAGCTGACGATGAAGCTTCGGACCTCACCGGTGAGCGGGTTGTAGTAGTTGAAGAAATCAAATCTGGCCAGATCAAAGTTGGCGCCAAGTTCTCGATTGATTCGTCGCAACAGGTTGAGATTAAAGGCCTTAGTGATCCCCGTAGCGTCTGAATAGGCCGCATGGACCAGATGGGGATTCTTCTTTAGATCAAAGCCGATCAAGAGCTTATCTCCCTCGCGGAGTTGCTCCCCCAGAGCGGTCAACATCCTCCGTGCGGGCACCCACTCGAAGTTGCCGATGTTGGAGCCTAGAAAGAGGACGAGATTGGGCTTGCTGCTCGAGGTGATATCCCTCATCACATGATGGTAGTCACCGACCATCGGCTCTACTTTGAGGTTGGGGAGCTGTCCATTGATCCGCTCCATCAGATCGCTAATGGCCTGGCTGGAAATGTCGATGGGAATGAAGGTGCAGTCCACCTGCTGTTGCTGCAAATGCCGCAACAAGTGTAACGTCTTTGCCCCGTCACCAGCTCCCAATTCGATGATGTTGAAGGGTTGATCAAACTGTAGCGCAGCCAGGATATGGGCAGATTGGGTGCGTAGGATTTCGTCCTCTGCATTGGTGAGATAGTATTCCGGCATAGCCATGATCTGCTGGAATAGCCGGCTACCCTCGTCATCATAGAAATACTTGGACGACAGCTGTTTGGGCGTCGCCGCAAGGCCTGCTTGCACATGATGAGCAAAGTCGGTGAGCGCCGTTTTCGTTGTTGACATATCTGAGAAGATTATCTGGTTCTAGGATGTTCCAATGAACTGCTGCGATGCTGCAATGACTTCATCAAAGAATCGATGTAAGCCGTCCTCTCGCTCGGCCAAAGAGAGATGGATCAGCTGCGATAGCGGTAGTGAAGCACCGTGAAGCCGAGGGATATCCCAAGATCCAAGCGACAGCGCGGGCATCTCCGTAGGATAGGTTATTTCGTCGGCGGACCAGTGGGTGATGTACCAGTAGTGCTCTGGGATCAGCCCGTCATGGATTGCCAGGCCAAAGCTGATCGATCGGCTGGGTTCACCCTTTTCGTTGTGCGCCAACGGTGCATAAACGCCATGATCAAAATGACGGGGCCAGGTCCGAGCCGGACTGGCAAACGCAAATGGTTCGCGGTATTTTCCGCAGATCTGATGCCCCCATGAGCGGATCCGGGCAAAGAGCTCGAGCGAGCCCGTATCCACGGTCCCAAAGGAGAGGTGGTCTCCCAAAGCATAATCGGGCAGGTCGTAGTGGTAGGAGATTTGATATTGCTCCGCAGCCAACCCCAGCTCCTGCAGTTGCATCCGCATCCACGTGATCCCCTCTTCCTGCCGGCGACCCGCCAACGGGCAGGAAGCCACCACCTTTCCGCCTTGTAGTAACTGCAGGGTTAGACTGGGCACGACCAGAGCAAAGCGGCCGTCTGGGTCGGTCTGTATGACATTGCCCTCCAATCGCTGTTCTGCAGCATTCCAGGACATATTTGTATGACTGTCATCTGACTGCGAGGAGGCAAAGTACTTGCCTGCCATTGCCAGATACTGTGATGCCAGGTGCACCGTTTCGGTGGTCCGGTTCAAGTACGGATAATGCTCGACGCGTAGCGGCTCCGAGGTCATAGATGGTGTCGGTGGGCAAGTCTGATCCCAGTGCACTGCCAGGAGAGATGCGGATGGAAGAAATTGCGGTAAGTCCTGCGACTATGATCCGGCGAAGTGGCCGTGCTGCTGCCCCGGAGTACCATTTGATTGATCATAAACTTGCCATTGTACTCACCGATGGCGCCCTCCACCGTTCGAAAGCCTGGGTAGGGCAGGTAGGCACTGTTGGTCCATTCCCAGCGTACACCCCAAGGCAAGTCCTGCGCTGCCGCCTCCCATTCAAATTCCGTCGGAAGCCGCCTGCCTGCCCACTCGGCAAAGGCCGACGCTTCGTAAAAGTTAATGTGTGCCAGTATCTGATCCGCCTCCACCGGCTGCAACCCTTGCAGGGTATACTGGTGCCAGGCATCATTGACATGATGCCAGTAGAGCGGAGCGTCGATCTCATCTTCTTTCACCCATGACCATCCATCATCCAGCCACAACGACGACGTATCGTAGCCACCATCGATCATAAACGCAAGAAAATCTGCATTTGTCACAAGCTTCTTTTCCAGGGTCGTGCCATGGAGGTAGACCTTGTGCCTAGCGCACTCGTTGTCGTAGCAGAAGCCGTCCCCTCGGTGACCGATCTCATACACCCCTTCCCCCAATGTCACCTGCCCGGTCTCCACGTTCGCTTGCGATACCAGTGACCTGTCCTTGTGGTAGACGGGCCAGGTGGGATTGTGGGCAAGCACGTATTTGAGGTCCGTGATGAGCAGTTCCTGATGCTGTTGCTCATGATGAAGGCCCAGTTCGATCACCGCAGACACCTCAGCCGGCAGCTCCTCCTGCAGCAGTGAGTGGACGGCCTCATCCACATAGCGTCGATAGTCGTAGACCTCCTGCACCCCAGGTCGGGTCAGGTTCCCACGATCCGTTCGTAGCACTCGGTCTCCTACCGCATTGTAGTAGCTGTTAAAGAGATAGCTGAAGTCAGGGTCAAACAGGCGATATTCGGTGGCGTAGGGCTTCAGGACGAATTCTTCAAAAAACCAGGTGGTGTGGGCTAGATGCCATTTGGGCGGACTGGCAAAGACCACCGGTTGTGGTACATAATCCTCTGTCGTCAAAGGAGCACAATAGTCCTCGGTCAGTGAGCGCACTCCCCGGTACCTTTCGAGCATGGTCGATGGCGGGGAAGAAACATTGGGAAGTTGCACGTATTGTATTTAGAGATGCTTTGGTTTAAATGCACTTGACCCGGTGATTGTTTAACACTCAGGCACATTTTTGGGTTAACTATGGGAGCAAAGGAAAGAACATATGTCTAAAGACCATGAGCAAGTCCCTGACGAGTCGGCCAGCACCGCACAAGACATGCAAGCCATGATCGACTTATTGGAGACCGACCTCTCCCCAGACCTGGTCCCGAGATGGGGCATTATGACTCCACACCACTTGGTGGAGCACCTTAGCTTAGTTTTCATCTATTCGACCGGCAAATTTGGCAAGGAGTTCAAAGGCGAAGTCGAGCGAGCGCGGAAGATCAAAGATCGATTCATGCAAGCTGAGCGTCCCTTCCCAAAGAGCGTACCGCTACCCGGCCTCGCCCCCGGCGAATTAAGGCCGCTGCGGGAAGCCTCGCTCGAAGATGCAAAGCAAGTCCTACGTGATTCGGTCCAGCGTTTTCACCAACACTATGCTGCCCAGCCGTACGATCAAAACCCCCACGGCTACCTGGGCCTGATGACCTATGACGAATGGCAAAAGTTTCACCTAAAACACCTGGAGCATCATGCGATCCAGTTTGGGCTGCTGCCGGAGTAAGAGACCTTCGGAGTTTCAGACGGCATTTGGTCCGTTAGTCCACAAGCAACCAATTTGCGCAATAGATGACCGTCAACCCTGACCCAGTACGTGCCGGAGTGCCAGCTTGACACGTCCAGGCGACGACCGGACCATACAAGTTTGCTGCTCCACACTTGCTGACCGACCAGATTAAAGATCTCCACCGCTGCCGGCCGTAGATGGTCCCACCCCAACTGGAATGATTGACTAGTACTAGTTGGGTTGGGATAGAGCTTGAGCCGCATCGAAGCTGCTTGTTCGCCGGTAGGTAGCATGATATCGCAGAATGCACGATCGGCCTCCGTCTCAATCCAAACCTTGGGCGAAAGATCACGACCGTCAAGACACACAACCCTGTTCACCTTACGGCTGGTCTAACTGATGTATTGATCGATTGTGCGTTTATCGGCCTGCCTGGCCCTCTGCCGCACGGGATCGTCTGTGATTCCTGTCTTGCACCTAGATCCTTAGCCATGGTGTAGGTTAAAGAGCTACGAGCTCCCAACTGTTCGGTGATCATTATGCGTCTGTTAAATTGTATCCAGTAGCGCCGGCATTATATCAGCGAGCGATATGCAGCACATTCCATTGACAGCTGACCATTATGAAACACTTTATCAAGGATAGAATCATCGTCTTCCGCTTTTTACTTTTTACTCTAGTCTTGATCGGCACCCTACTCTTGCTTGAAAAGGAGCTCGGAAGCTACCCGACACCTTCTCCAAGCGGCACGACCCCTATGTCAATTCCGCCTGCCACAGATAGGGAGGCGGTTCCACAACTCATGGTGGCTCCCGACAAGCGGGCCGAATGGGAGCGACTACGAAGAACTTTCGAAGGAGAAGGTGCCCCCAGATACAGCGCCAACTATCTGATAGAGGAGTTTGTGGAAGTCGAAAAGAAGAAGAGGCGAGCCCGTGATACTGGAATAGAGTTTGTGGAACGGGGACCTGGCAACTATGGAGGACGAAGTAGAGCATTGCTAGTGCATCCAGCGGATCCGACAGGCGAGACTTGGCTTGTGGGAGCCGCCACCGGTGGTATTTGGAAGACCTCGGATGCGGGCAAGAACTGGGCATATAAGTCCCATACTTTACCAAATCTAGCGGTAAATACGCTAGCCTTTTCTCCCAAGAATCCCAATATAGTTTACGCCGGTACGGGCGAGTTCTTTGCTGGTCAAAGGGATGGTTTCGGATTATTTCGTTCTCAGGACTTTGGCGAGAGTTGGCAACAGATAGCGGATCCGATCAGAATACCTGGTTTTCAGACTATCAATGAGATTATCGTTGACCCCAACGATGCAAACACGGTGGTGCTAGCAGTTACCAGCGGAGTTCATGCCGCAGAGTATCAACACAGCTTGTTTAAAAGCATCGACGGCGGATCCACCTGGACAGTCTTACTGACGTCCGATGAAGATATCTTCGTGGACGTGACATTTAATCCAAGCAACTTCGGGACGATGTATGTGGGCGTGATGGCCAAAGGCGTGCTCAAGTCTACCGATGGAGGTAAATCTTGGAAAGACGTTAGCAATGGCATGAGACCCACGAGTCGCGTGGAATTGGCTGTTTCATCCGTCGACACCTCGGTGGTTTGGGCATCGGTGGTCGGAGAATCGAGCGGCACCAACTCGGATTTATATGTGTCTACCGATGGGGGCGAGAATTGGCACCTGGTGCTGAATGAGAGCCACCCCATTGATTACCTTGGCACCCAAGGTGACTACAACAACGTTGTCGCAGCACATCCTTATATGAGAAATGTTGCCATCGTAGGAGGCATTGATGCATGGCGAGTTTCCTTCACAGAAAAGGACAGCCTCCTGATAGACTACCGGATCCATCAGGATGAAGAGTCTCTCGGGTTTGTGATGCTACAAGGTTCAAACGAGATCGGAGATGGTGTCCGACTGGGTTCGGTGAAAAAAGAAGAGACGACGTCGATAGAAGTTCGTTTTGGCAACAAGACTCAAAAGGCTCATCGCTTTACAGGAGAGGGAGAGAGCCCCCATGAAGACGAAGTTCTCGAATATCGAGACTACGTCGAGGTGCCATTTCAAGTATGGGATGTCGATGAGGACAGACAACTGTCAATTTCTTTTAGAGACCACAATGATGATGGTAGATGGAATCTAAACAACACAGACGGTGTTGCGGAGGTGATCTACGTCCATGCATTAACTTACGATGAGAGTCCAACACCCTCTGTCGTCGGGGTAGGAGGTGTCGACTACCGTAGGATGTACTCTGTGTGGACGAGCGAGGCTTATGGTGGTACGGCAGGGCCTGTGAAAGGATGGATAAGGATTGATAAGGGGGAGGTTGCTGTGAAGGCAGGTGATGTCATTGGCATTCAAGGCAGAATCCTTGCGAATGACGATCCGAGCAGTAGATATGTCGGGGGTATTCATCCTGATCAGCACAGTATAAGCATCATCACCCGTCCAGATGAAAGGACGTTCCAGCTGATTCTTACCAACGATGGAGGCGTGACTCGATCGAATTTCATAGAGTCGCTCGACGACGTGGGTTTGCACTTTCAGTACAGCTCAGCTGGACTCAATACGACTCAGTTCTACTCTGCCGATAAGTCTCCGGGCGTGGATCGATTTATTGGAGGTACTCAAGACAATGGTTCTCTCATCACCGAGGGAGGAGTCACAGAATCGAATTCCAACACAAGATACTATGAAGCCACAGGCGGTGATGGAGTAGATGCAATTTGGAACAACTATGACGAAAAGATGATTCTTGCTTCTTCTCAAGGCAATGATGTGGTTCGCAGCGAGGATGGCGGATTGAGTTTTCTAGGTGTCTTCAGCTCCAATATACTACCTGGTCCCTTCTTCACAAGGTTTTCCAATTCAAGGTTAGCGCCTGACATCGTGTATATCAACACCGTTGAGGGAGTCAGCAGATCCTTGGATTTTGGCCTCTCTTGGACACGGTGTAAAATGGAGAATAGCGAATATTGGGGTGTATTAGGAGGTCACGTAGAGGTTTCGAAAGCCGACCCTCAGATCGTGTGGGCTGGGAATGCCGTGAGGGATGACACTAAGGTGTATTTGTCTCAAAACTTTGGTAATCTTTTTACGCCCATAGAACTCCAACATGCGTACGGTGGTCTCATTTCCGGGATCGCGACACATCCCCTCCGATCCAAAACGGCTTATCTACTCTTTTCCCAACCTTTTGTAGGCAAGGTAATGATGACCCAGGATCTAGGCAGGACCTGGAAAGATATCACGGGCTTTGGCCCTGATGGAAAGAGTGCTATAGGGTTCCCCAATGTCGCGGTAAATGCGCTGTTTGTATTCCCCAATGATCCCTCGAGAATTTGGGTGGCGACGGAACTCGGCATAGTGGAGACGACAAACGATGGTAACTCATGGCATTATTTAGAGACACCCATGGGGCCTGTGAGCATCTACAGTTTTGAACTTCAAGATGACCAACTGGTGCTAGGTACACATGGGAGAGGCATTTGGACCGTAAATATTGAGGGAGCGACTGCACCTAGGTTCTTACACCCAACCATTCGTCAGGTTCGTCAAGTAGCTGAACACGAGGTAAATATAGAAGTCAAACTATTTCAGCCCACAGACAAAGCCCAAGTGATTGTGGATGGTGTACTTGCCAAGGAATTGCGAGATGAACCCGAAGGAATTGTCCAGATTCGCCTGGATTCCAGGGATCTTACCAAGGGCCATCATATTTTGCAACTTTTGGACATTGGAGGGCAGGAGAAACCCTATGACACATTGGTGTCCAATGAAATGATCTTTGAAGTTTCGGACATTGTACCTGTGACCACCTATGCAACCGACTTTGAATCAAGTTCTCCAATGGATTTCATCGGTCCAGACTTCTCAATTGCCAGGGCAGACAATTTTCAGAGCAATTCGGT
Organism: Saprospiraceae bacterium; assembly: GCA_965223165.1. Classification (GTDB taxonomy): domain Bacteria; phylum Bacteroidota; class Bacteroidia; order Chitinophagales; family Saprospiraceae; genus JABDMH01. The sequence continues at coordinate 579,229 of CBDCVQ010000009.1, forward strand.
ACACTCGCCGCACCCATGTGAGCCTGACAAGGACTACATCTTCGAATTCGAGAGGCCAATATTGGTGCAAGACCAACACTATGTGCAGTACAGAGACATGGCCATATTGAATCCGGAAGAATCCCCAGCATGGATACCCGAAATGTACAATTTTGTTGCGCTGGAAATCCGCTCGGATTTGTATGACTGGTCAATCCCAGAGCCATCGGCCTCATATAATTCGAACAAGTATGATGATTGGTCTTCTGCCTACAAGACTAATGGCACGATTAGCCACCAATTGTTTAAGACGCACAAATTTCGACTTGATGAAATGTATGAAGTTAATACGTTGGTACGTCTACGGTTTAGGATTCAGACTAGATCGAAGGTGCCAGGCTGGGGTTGGGTGATGGATGACTTCCAAATCTTTAGAGATGAGATCACATCAAGCAAGGCACCTGAGCAAATGGATCTCGTGGAGGTGTATCCAAATCCGGTCCAGCAAAATCTCTTCTTTGAAGTGCCAACGGACAAACGTATAGAAGATGTATCCTTAGTTGATGCAGGGGGCAGGACTTTGCACTTCCTTACAATTAAGGCAGGTGATGCTGCCAGTCATAACATTAATGTCGAGCGATTGAAGCCGGGGCTTTACTACCTGGTAATTCGTGGTCCATCTTTTTTTGATGTCAAGAAGATCATGGTTTCTCCGTAGAAAGCAACACTCAAAAAAGCACTTGTGGCAGTGGCTGACTTCTGAAGTTAACAGCGCCGAGTGGAGTTTCGCATTCGATCTTGTTGCTAATTCTAATGTCCTAGGTCCGCATACTTCGTTGCAAAGCCTCTTCGTAGCCACGACCGGCCACCCATCCGCTGTGGCGGTTCCCTCACTTCTCGCATCGTCATGCTCGACTCTTCGAGATCGTTAGGTCCTGTTTTCCACCTGGTCTGCGAACAAAATCCTATTAGATTATTCAACATATCTAATGCGAACTCTACTAATCCACCACAATCAGCTTCAGCACCCGCCTTCGATCCACCCGAATCCAATAGCTCCCCTTACCCCACGATGACACATCAATGTGGTGTCCGGACCAGACGGCAGGCGCCGACCAGACTGGGTGTCCCAAGGAGTTATAGACTTCGACCGGGACCGGGGCACGATGCTCCCACCGCAACTGAAAAGTGGAGATGGCCGGGTTCGGATACAGCGTCAATGCATCCATGGCCGAGAGCTGGTCAGCAGGCAAGAGCACATCGCAAAGAGTACTGTCGGGCGCCGTCTCAATCCATCCCTTTGGCGATAGGTCGCGGCCGTCAAACGCCGCATGATCAAGGGGATACCTGGTCATCCGAAAGGTGAGATTGTCGTTGGTGGTAAGGCTATCGCCTTGAGCTACCGGTAGGCCTCTTCTCAGCGGGGTCTTGTACTCCCAGACGATCTCATTTTGTGGGGTGATTTCGAAGCTGTAGCCCTGCCTACCCGAGCAGATCAGCACATTCCCATTCTTTAGTACTTGAGCGCTGGAAAGGCCGGTGGAAAACAGGGCGGACGGTGTGGGATGATTAATGGTCCGATCGTAATTGAAGGGGCCCCAGACCTGGCCCGTCTTGGTATAGCTCCAAGCGTACATATCCCAAGGTGGCACGACAATGTTGACAGCGGAAAAGTCGATCCCGACCCGGTTGTTAAATACGATGATCTTCCCAAAGTCCGGGTTAGTAGGATCCAAAAAGTCATCGACCCAATGGGCATCATGATTAAAAAATAGCAGTTGGTCCTCCGGCACACCCGCCTTATAGGTGGCGGGATTGCCCCAGCGGTAAAGAAAATTGCCACCTAAACCGGCTTGCCCGCCGATCTCCGTAGCGGCTTGGGCACTCGTGGTGCTGTGGTCAATAATCCAGATCTCGTTGAGATGGGGCACGCTCAGCAATATCTGATCTAGGGTGGCGTGATAGTCGATCGCATTGGCATGGATCCAATCCGCTCGACCGTCCAAAAAGGCATTGATATCCAGACGTCCGGAAGCCGCCGCCACCTCGCCAAAGTTGGCCTTGGTGCTGTCGAAGTCCTGCACGAGGTGATCCCATACATGCCATTCCCACACGATAGAATCCAGCGTGGGGTCCACCTCCAGCACATAGTCCGGCCAGAGCTCGTCTGTGTCCAGGGTGGCAGGATCCCGACCGGCGTCAATCGCTTCTTGGGCCGTCTTTCGCTCCCAGGCGATCATCAGGATATTGCCATTGGGTAGCGGCTCGATGTCGTGATGTAGCCGTGCATTGGAGTCATTGAGCTCAAACTGCCAGAGCAGATCGTTTTCCCAACTTCGAATCTCCACGATGGCTCCGCCCCCCGGTGCCCAGATGGGATCATTGCCGAAGTCAGCGGATCGCTTGGCCTTGACTAAGGTCCCATCAGCCCGCAGATAGGCGGTGTTGCCAGGCCGAAAGTCGGCACTGTCCTCCCACATATGTACGACCTGCCCACAATTGTCTAGCAGGTAGACATTTGGCTGATTGTGGGGATACAGCAGATTGTAGCCATCTTGCGCGCTGGTGGGCTCATATGAAAGCAGTCCGACCGTATTCTGGCCAATGGCAGCGCTGGCACAAAGTAGTTGAATGGCCACCATATAGTGTGTGCATCGTTGCATAACTGGAATTACTTCTTTTTACGAGGCTTTGGCCCTTGGCCGCCACCTCCTAGCACTGAACGAAATCCGAGCTCGGTCCGCTTTCCGGCGACCCGTCCCCAATTTTCTATTTGCCAAAGCTAGTGAAGATCCCTACAACCATCCGTATCATGCGGACGTAGTCGTCATATGACCAGCCATCGGCCGCTGGTGTGTCGTCTGGTGAGGCAGGGGAAGGGAGCTGTACTTTTTTGGAGGGGAAAGTCAAAAAATATCGCCATGGCACGATTGCTGCTGCAAACTTGTGATATTTGCGGCTCGCTATTCGAACCGATATGACAAGCGTGGCACAGAAGAAGAATTCGGCGATTTATCTCATTCACTGTCCTGATCAAATGGGCTTGGTGGCTGCGGTGACCAAGTTTCTCCATCGATATCAGGGCAACGTGCTCGATTTGGACCAACACGTGGACCGGGCGGCCAAACACTTTTTCATGCGAGTGGTCTGGGATACCACAGGTTTTGACCTACCCCTCCATCAGATCCACAAGACGTTTATGGAAGAGGTGGGAGACCGGTTTGACATGACCGCCCGACTGTACTTCACGGATCGTCCGACTCGCATGGCCATCTTCGTCTCCAAACAATCACACTGTCTGTACGACTTGCTACAGCGCCACTTGTCCGGCGAGTGGCAGGTGGACATCCCCCTCATCATCAGCAATCACCCGGATCTGCAGCCGGTGGCGGATCGCTTCAACATTCCCTTTCACGTGTTTCAGATCACGCGAGAGAACAAGCGCGCGCAGGAAGAAGCGGAGTTGGAGCTGTTGAGTGAGCACCAGATTGATCTCGTGGTGCTAGCCAGATACATGCAGATTGTGACCGAGGATTTCATCAGTCACTACCGAAATCGCATTATCAATATTCACCATTCGTTTCTGCCGGCCTTCGTCGGCGCCAAGCCCTATCACCAGGCCTTTGAAAGAGGAGTCAAGATTATTGGCGCGACCAGCCACTATGTGACTTCCGATTTGGACGCCGGTCCCATCATTGCACAACAGACGGTCCATGTCAGTCACAAGGATAGCGTGCGAGATCTCGTGAGGAAAGGCCGCAATCTGGAGAAGTTGGTGCTTTCGGAGGCCATCTGGTTTCATCTACAGCGCAAGATCCTACCCTATCTGAATCAGACCATCATCTTTTAGGCTTCGAGCTCCGGGGTAGTCTACCTCGATCAAAGGTCTTGGACCATCGCACCTGGGCCAATGAGCTCCAGTCCATCCCTTATTAGATGTGCCACGTCCGGCTTCCTATTGATCAATTGCATGAGTAGCGAATGGGCCCGGTCCCCGCAGTCAGGCATACCTTGTGTGCTAGCATATTCAAAAGCTTCTAGAAGCAGAAGCCATTCGTCCGCAAAGGTGCTTTCCACCAGCTCGAAGAAGGACTCGAACGCGCTCGTCGGTTCCTTTCCTTCGCGAAATGCGTGCATGCGCCCAAACGCCCGCTCTCGATCCGAAGGCGCCCGGGGTACGTAGTCATCCTTGATCTCATGTGTGATCAGATCGAATGAGTCTAGATCCGCGGGTCCCGCATAGCCACTGACGACCTCCTTGCCGACGGCCATGTCATAGATACCCCACGTGGGCTCAAACAAGATCTCGTCATGGTACCGGACCGTGCAATGCTTGAACCGAATCAGGATGATCTTGCCCTGCAGATTTCGGATGCCGGTGATGACCTCCCCCTGCACGACTACCCCACTGGCAAACTCCAGGGTTACCCTCCTTCCCTCATAGATATCATAGGCCTCCAGATCTCTCGGACTCATATCCTCGATGGCAATGTTGATGCCCTGCAGCTTACCCACCGGCGAGCCGTAGCCATTCGGATGGTCTTTCACACCGTGTCCAATAACTTCCTTTTCGCGATAGGACAAGGCGGTGGGTCCATCCAGAAAGAAATAGGACACCCGCGCTTTCTCATCCAAGATCACCCGCGTGAAAGTGCCCGATATCTGGATGCCGGTGCTTAGTTCGATGGTGCCTAGTACTCCTCCGTCAATGAGCTTGGACAAGGCCTCTCCGCCACCGGTCCGCAGCGCCATCGTGTTGGCATATTTCTCTAGCACATAGCTCAGATGGGCAAAGTTGGGAGTGACGAATAGCTGTGGTTGCGGCTTGGTATAGTCGAAATGTTGGTTGGCAGCCTCCACTGTGTAGGGGACTTTCCGCACCTCCTCTCTCATGCACCACTGGCTCTCGCCAATGGACGAGAGTAGGCCCGCTCCATAGATCTTCGGCTCCGCTACCGTCCCGATCAAGCCGTACTCCACCGACCACCAATGCAGATTGCGTATGGCTGTCAATTCGGAGGGAGTGCCCAAGGTGTCTTGCAGGGCCACAACTCGCCGACTTGCCTGCTCCAGTTGAGCTGGTACAGCACTGGGACTTTCCTTGAGCTCGGTCAATTGTCGGACTGCTTCATGCAGTCGGCGATCCTTGGAAGAGGGTATGGCCCGACATCCGATCTGGCCCATTCTGCGGAGGAACTCTGCGTACTCCGGATTGGCAATAATGGGTGCGTGCCCGGCCGATTCGTGAATGATATCTGGAATGGGCGTGTACTCGATATCTTGTAGGGTACGAATCTCGGAGGCGATGACCAGCACATTGTAAGCTTGAAACTCAAGGAAGGCCTCGGTCGGGATCAGGCCATCCACGGCCACAGCTGCCCATCCGATCTTGGCCAGAATCCGATTCATTCCGTACATGCTGGGGATTCGCTCGGTGGAGATCCCTGTCTGCTCCAAACCCGCCAGATAGGACTCGTGCGCAATCTCACTCAGAGAGCGCACATTCTTGCTCATCACATATCGCCACACGGCCTGATCGATGGCCGTATACGAATCATAATGTTGCGGTTTGACAAATTGTAGGAGGTGGGCGGGCAGCTTGTCTAGGACGGCATTTGACTCAAAACCTGGTATCATATAGTCCAATTACTCCTCCCCACTAAGTTAGGCCGCCCAGCCCGGCCGGTCAATCCCCCCCCTTGCACATCAAAGCGTACCACGTAGGGCCTGCTCCCGCTCGATCGCTTCAAAGAGGGCCTTGAAGTTGCCTTTGCCAAAGGACTTGGCTCCTTTGCGCTGGATGATCTCAAAAAACATTGTGGGACGAGGGTTGAGTGTCTTGGTGAATAACTGTAGCAAGTACCCCTCCTCATCGCGGTCTACCAAAATGCCAAGTCGGCGAAGCTTGTCCACGTCCTCCTCGATGTCTCCGACCCGGTCTAGCAGATCGTCATAATAGCTGTCTGGCACTGTCAGGAATTCAACACCACGGCTCTTGAGCTGTCCGATGGTCGTCACGATGTCGTGGGTAGCAAGCGCCACGTGCTGCACGCCTGGTCCCTCATAAAAGTCAAGGTATTCATCCACTTGTGACCGCTTGAGACCGGGGGCCGGTTCATTAATGGGAAACTTTATCCGGCCGTTGCCATTGCTCATCACCTTGCTCATCAGGGCCGTGTAGTCGGTAGAAATATCTCGATCGTCAAAGGACAAGATTTGGGCAAATCCCATCACCCGGTGGTAGAAGTCCACCCAATAATCCATTTGCCCCAGCTCGACATTGGCCACCATGTGGTCGACGTACTGCAGCCCGGTGGAAGGTGGCTTAAAATCGGACGGCCAAGGTTCGTACCCGGGCAAAAATGCTCCGCGATAGTCATCTCGCTGCACAAAGAGGTGCACCGTGTCACCATACAGCTTGATACCCGCGGTGACCACGGCTCCGTGTTTATCCGTCCGGGTGGTCGGTACTTCATGTGAGGTGGCTCCTCGTCGAATGGCTTGCTCGTAAGCGTCGTCCGCATCTCGTACACGCAGTGCACATACCTTCACCCCATCTCCATGCCGATCAATATGCTGTCCTATATTGGTCCCGCTACACAACGGGGAGGTGAAGACAAATCTGATCTTATTCTGTTCTACCACATAGGACTCATATTCCCGGACACCCGTTTCCAGCCCCGCATATGCCAAGGATTGAAAGCCAAAAGCAGCCTTGTAATAGTAGGCCGCCTGTCTGGCATTGCTCACATAAAATTCTACATAATCGGTGCCCTGGAGCGGCATGAAATCGTCCGCCTCCGCAAATACCTTGGGCGATGTGGCGATGGCTGTTGACACGATGCGTGAATTTATCTTATGATTAACAGAAACAAATCACTACAAAAATAGTACTGTTAGATTATCATATCTATTAATGGAATAATAATGGCAAAACATTCTATAATCTATACATGTTATAGAATAACCATGCTCGACAAGCTGCCAATATTGAACACTTGCTAATAATATTCTGCTATGAACAAGTTGGACTCTACCGATCTAAAAATTCTAGCGCTGCTGCAGCAGAACGCTCGACTGACCATCAAGGAAATGGCAGCGCAACTGAATCGGAGCACGACACCGGTCTTTGAGCGCATCAAAAGATTGGAAAGAGAGGGCGTGATTGAACGATATGTGGCGATGCTCAGTCGAGATAAGCTAGGCAAAAAGTTGACGGTCTTCGTAGACATCTCCATGAAAGATCACTCCAAGGGAGCCATCGAAGAGTTCGTCGATCAAATCACGGCCCATCCGGAGGTCGTTGAATGCCACCATGTGACCGGCGAATCAGACTTTCTCCTGAAGGTCCTGGTCCAGGATGTGGAGACGTACAACCGATTTGTACTGGACAAGCTATCTACCGTAGATAATATCGGGAAGGTCGGCACTCGCTTTTCCTTAAGTGTGCGAAAGCAGACACATGCCGTCGACCTGGCTGATGTGGTCGTCCATCGCTAACGGAATTACAATAACGTCTCATGTGAAACTCCACTTGTGGTCAGTTTCATAAGTTTTGCCAAATTATTGAAACAGTCCACTAGCGTACCAGCAGGGCCAGGGCAGCGATGGCCGTCATGATCAACACGAGTCGTCGATAGAGCCGCTCGTTCATCTTGCCGACCAGAAAAACACCCACGACAAATCCGATAAAGATGATGGGAAATAGGGTGGCATTCAAGAGCAGGGTTTGGGTGTTGATCGTCTTCCAAAAGAAAATGTGCATGGGCACCTTGAAGACATTGATAAACAGGAAGAACCAGGCCCCTGTGCCAATGAAGTGATTCTTGGGAAGGCGGGTAGTCAGCAAGTAGATCGTGACAATCGCTCCCGCCAGATTGCCAATCATCGTGGTGAATCCAGCAGCGATCCCCATCAGGCCAACAAACCACCAATTGTCGGGCACATAGTGCGAGGTGCGGCGGTCCCACCAAAATATCATGACCAAACTGGCAAAAATGAGTATCGCCATGACATCGCGGAAGGTCTCTTCCGGCATGTCGTCACCAATCCACACCCCAATGATAATCCCTAGAAAAGTCCAGGGCAAAATGCGCCAAAGATAGACCCACTTGGCATGGCGCCGATAGTAGATCACCGCCAACAGATCAGCGGAGATCAGCATCGGGACAATCAATCCCGTGGAAGCCTTGCTGCCAAAGACAAATGCCATGATGGGCACGGCAACGGTAGCTACGCCTTTGATCCCTGACTTTGACATGCCCCAGAGAAAGGCACAGAGGATAGCTAGCAGCCAACCGGCTGTACCAACATCAAAGGACTCCAGGGCGTCGACGAAGTATTGCATGCGACGTCTGGCTCAAAGTTTGTGCAGGGCTCTAAACTGTGGGGCGTAGGAAAGGAAAAAGTCCATCGCCTCGGGATTGCGGATAGCATCTCGCTGCATGTCCCCTTCCTTGGTCAATCCTGCCAACAGCTTTTTGACCGGCACCTCCATCTTCTTCCCGCTCAATGTGTACGGAATGTCGGACACCTCCACCACCTTATCCGGCACATGGCGGGGTGAACAATAGGACCGCAACTGATTTTTGATACTTTCCTCTACCATGGGTGCTAGCACATGAGGAGCCTTCAGCACCACAAACAAGATCATGACGTCGTCACCATCTGGTTTTTCCACGTTGATCACAAGACTGTCGGACAGTGCATTGAGCTGATCTAATGCGGCATAGATTTCAGCGGTACCTATCCGCACCCCCTTGCGATTGAGTGTGGCATCCGATCGGCCATGGATCACCAATGACCCATCGTCGTACAGCACCATCCAATCCCCATGCTTCCAAACACCCGGATAGGTACTGAAATAACTGTTGCGGTAACGCTCGTCCTCCGGATCATTCCAGAAGTAGATGGGCATGGACGGCATCGGTTGTGTGATCACCATTTCGCCTAGATGGGCCACAACCGCGGTTCCGTCTTCCCCTCGGGCCTCGAGCGCACACCCCAAGGCAATTCCTTGAATGCGCCCGCGCTTTACCGGCCGAGAAGGCACTCCGCCAACAAAGGCGGTACACACGTCCGTCCCGCCACTCATGGAGCATAACCACAAGTCCTCTTTCACGGCTCCGTAGACCCAATCAAATGCCTCGGTCGGTAGGGGTGACCCCGTGGATCCGATCGAGCGCAGATGGGAGAGATCGTGTCCTCGGCCTGGTTGCAATCCCGCGCGCATGCAAGCGATGAGAAATGGAGCACTGGTGCCAAAGTGGTGTATGGGAAGGTGAGCGGCCAGCTTCCAAAGAGCCTCGAGGTCCGGATATCCCGGGCTGCCGTCAAAAAGTACGGGGACACCGCCGACCAGCATACTGGCTTGCAAGAAATTCCACATCATCCAGCCGGTCGTGGTAAACCAAAAGAAGTGCTCACCCGGGCGGACATCATTGTGGAAGGTGAGGTACTTGAGATGCTCCAGCAGCACGCCGCCATGACCGTGCGTGATCGCCTTGGGCCTACCGGTGGTACCTGACGAATAGAGTATCCAGATGGGGTGGTCGAATGGTACCCGCTGGCACTGCAAGGAACCGTTAGGTTCCACCGACATGACTTGATCCCACGAGCTAGTATGGGAGCCCAGCCTGGCGTCGGCATCCAGATAGGAGATCAGGATGGTCTCCTTGATCGAAGCAATGCTGGACCGGATCCTGTCCACCGTCGCAAGCTTGTCAAAGCGCTTGCCGCCATAGATATACCCATCGGTGGCAATCAACACCTTGGGTTGGACCTGTTCAAATCGATCGATCACGGTGTCTGCCCCAAAATCGGGAGACGCACATGACCAGACCGCCCCGAGGGAGTTCACGGCAAGAAACGAAATGATCGCTTCCGCCGCATTAGGCAAAAAGCCCACCACTCGATCACCTGGGCCGACCTTCAGGCGCTGCAGATGCTCGCAAAGCATAACGACCTTGCGCTCAAGTTCGTCCCATCCCACCTCCGTGGGTGGCTGACCTTCACGTACCGAAATGAAAGCGGGTCGCTCGGTTGATCGGTGTCGGAAAATATGCTCCGCATAGCTCAGTCTGATCCCTTCGAACCAACGTACGCCGGGCATGGATTCGCCGGTTCGAACTGCTTCATAGGATCCATCGTATTGGACATCAAAATATTGGAGGAGGGACTCCCAAAAGGCATCGACGTGGGTCGTGGACCACTCCCACAACGGATCATACCTCTCAAACCGGAGCCCCGTGTGCTCCCTCAGCCATCGCATATATCGGTGCAAACCCGAACGTTGCCAATGTTCCTTTGGGGGATGCCATAGGGCAGAATCAGTGTTCATCAGATCTGTGCTAGTCGACAAAGATGAGATAAAGATGTGGGGAATCGAATTAATGCCCTAGCGCGAGATGGTGCCATGGACGAATTCTAGCCCGGCCGCTGGTCAACTGAATCGACCCATCGACCCCAAACCGACATCTGCAAAAATTGGGCTATTTTGCTAGGACAACTAACCGACCATGACTGTACTATCTACCCTGGACTGGATCCTCATACTATTATACTTCTCCATTATCCTGGGCATTGCCTGGTGGGTGATCAAACAGAAGAGTGAAACCTCCGATGAATACTTCCTGGCGGGTAGAAATCTAGGATGGTTTGTGGTCGGAGCCTCGATTTTTGCCTCTAACATCGGATCCGAACATCTCGTGGGTTTAGCCGGCTCCGGAGCCACCGATGGGGTCGCACTGGCGCACTACGAACTGCATGCCTGGTGCCTGCTGGTGCTGGGCTGGGTCATGGCCCCGTTTTATATGCGCTCCAAAGTGTTTACGATGCCAGAGTTTCTGGAGAAGCGATTTGGTCCCACGGCGCGCTGGGTGTTGTCACTCATTTCATTAGTGGCATATGTGCTCACCAAGGTGGCCGTCGGCATCTTTGCCGGGGGCATCGTATTTGGGGTTCTCATTCCCGAGGTACAATTTATGGGTCTGAACAGTTTCTGGATTGGATCCATCTTGGTGATCGTGCTTACGGGAGCCTACACGATTTTGGGTGGGCTAAAGGCCGTAGCTTACACCGAGGCTATCCAGACTGTCGTGCTCATCATCGGCTCGATCCTAGTGACGTGGTACGGCTTGGACGCACTGGGCGGTTGGGACGAATTGAAGCGTATCTGTGGCTCCGAGATGTTTAACCTGTGGAAACCATTGGTTCCGGCGGGCCTCGAAGGCACCTGGGCGCCCATCAAAACGGATACGCAAATGGCCTGGTATTTCAACAGCAACTACCCGTGGCTAGGTATGTTGTTTTGCGCCCCGATCATCGGTCTTTGGTACTGGTGTACAGACCAATACATCGTGCAACGTACGTTGGCGGCTGCTGACCTGACCGAAGCGCGAAGGGGTACGATTGCAGCAGCTTGTCTGAAGTTGCTGCCGGTCTTCATCTTCATCATCCCCGGCATGATCTGCTTTGCACTGGCCTCGAGCGGCAAAATGGAAGCCATCAGCAGTGCCCTGCTGGACAGTGACGGGCAAGTGATCGCGGCTAATGCGCAGCAGGCCTTTCCCCTGCTTGTCGCCACGATCTTGCCCTCGGGTATTCGCGGTCTGGTTGTGGCCGGTCTGCTCGCTGCCCTCATGAGCAGCCTGGCCGGCGTCTTCAATGCCTCGTCCACCCTCTTCACCATGGATTTCTATTCTAAATTCCGACCTAATACCTCCGAGAAATCCTTAGTCAGGGTGGGAAGGATCGCCACGGCCATCATGGTACTCATCGGTCTCCTCTGGATACCGGTGATCCAAGGCAGTCGCGGCCTATACGACTATCTCCAGAGTGTCCAGGGATACTTGGCCCCACCGATCTTTGTGGTATTCTTCTTCGGCGTGTTTAGCAAACGACTCAATGCCAAGGGTTGTCTATGGGCCCTTGGTGTGGGATTTGCCATGGGTCTGTTTCGACTGGTGATCGATACCCCGGTCGCGCTATCTGATTTTAGTTATGAAGAGGGATCCTTCTTCTGGATCGTCAACAATACCTTCTTCCAATACTATAGCCTAATCATCTTCCTCGTATCGGCCGCCGTCATGATCATTGTCAGCCGAATGACCGAAGCGCCCAGCTACGATCAGATTCAAGGATTAACCTTCGCAACGCTGTCCCCGGAAGACATCGCGGCCAATCGGGCGAGCTACGCCAAGGCGGACATTATTTGGTCAGGCATCGTGATCGTGTTGATCCTGGCTGCGTACTTGTACTTTAGTGGATAGTGGCTTGGAGTGACTTGAGTTCAGAGTGACTTGAGTTCAGAGTGACTTGAGTTTCGAGTGACTTGAGTGCTGAGTGACTCGAGTGCTGAGTGACTCGAGTGCTGAGTGACTCGAGTGCTGAGTGACTCGAGTGCTGAGTGACTTGAGTGCTGAGTGACTTGAGTGCTGAGTGACTTGAGTGCTGAGTGACTCGAGTTTTGGGCGAGCTCGCGACCGGGCAGATTCCAGCATAAAGTGCCAAAAAGCCAGAACACCACAAAACCAGAACACCACAAAACCACAAAACCATAAAACCACAAAAACCATAAAACCATAAAACATCCCATATCCTCTTCATTGAAACTTTTTCTTGGTCACCGGAGTCATTTACTCAGGCACGTCCTAGCCTGGACATCGCTTTGATGAACTTGTAGATGACAAATCCTGACATATGTGGAAGAACTACTTGAAGGTGGCCGCTCGCAACTTTTTGCGGCAACGCGTGACCAGCGGTATTAACGTATTGGGATTGACCAGCGGTACCGCGGCATTTCTATTGATCACCATCTTTGTGCTGGATGAGCTGAGGTTTGACAAACACCATCCCGATGGGGATCGGATCTATCGCATTACCTCCGAGCGGGGTGGTCAGGATCAGTCCGGTGCCTGGGCCGGGACTTCGCCAGCCTTAGGACCTACCTTGGTGCGCGACTTTCCGGAGGTGGAGCGCTCGTTGCGATTACATCAACTCCGCCAGAAGCAGCTCTTCAAACGAGGGGACATGGCCTACCTCGAAGACAAGGGCTTTTTCGCAGAGCCTTCCATCTTCGAGATGTTTGACCTACCACTGCGGGAGGGCGATCCCAAGGAAGCCCTTGACGAGCCCTATGAAGTGGTCATCACGGCCGAACTGGCACACAAGTACTTCGGTGACGAGGAGGCACTGGATCAGACGATCAAAATTGGCCGCCATGACACCAAGATCGTTGGGGTGCTGGATGACCTATCTCCTCATTTCCACCTCGACTTCAACTTTTTGGTAAGCTTTCAAAATCTGGTCAATCAGGTCTCCGAGGCTCGGATCAATAGCTGGGTATGGCAGGACTTCAGCAATTACATTCGCTTGACTCCCCAGGCAACGGCCGAGCAAGTGTCGTCGAAGCTGCCAGCCCTCGTGGAGCAATACGCCCATCCCCAGACCAAAGAATATGGCTTCCACTATTACGTCCATCTGCAGCCCCTGGACAAAGTCCACCTTCACTCATCACACCTACAAAATGATCCTGCTCGGAGGGGCAACTACACCTATGTGATCAGTCTCGGGGCGGTCGGTCTCTTCCTTTTGCTGATTGCCTGTATCAATTTCATCAACCTCTCGACGGCCAAAGCCATCCGGCGGGCCAAGGAGGTAGGTGTACGAAAGGTGACCGGTGCCCGACGTGACCAACTCATGGTCCAATTTGTGAGTGAAGCCATGTTGACCGTAGCGATCTCCGTGCTGATCGCCAGCCAGATCACCTACTTTCTCGTGCCATCCCTCAGCACTTTTATGGATCGTGCGTTGACCTTTCCCTTATATTCGGACTGGCGGATCGGCGTAGCGCTGCTGGCCATGACGCTGGTCGTCGGCCTGCTGGCTGGGGGTTATCCCTCCTTCGTTTTATCTGGTTTTCGACCCGCCGCCGCCTTGTCCGGCAGTAAAGTGCAACAAGCCGGTCATATCAAATGGCTGCGAAGCGGTCTCGTTGTTCTCCAGTTTTCGATATCCATCCTGCTGATCATCAGCGCCTTGGTCATCTTCAATCAAATCAAATATCTCAATGAGACGAATTTAGGCTTTGACAAGGAGCAACTGCTCCACTTTACGCTCAAGGGTAAGATGTATCGCAATTTCGAGCAGACGAAGGCAGAATTTGAACGCGTACCTGGGGTGTCATCAACCAGCATCTGCTTTGGTATACCTGGTGACATCGTGTCGGGAGATGATATCATCATCCCAGGCGAAAATCGGCGTCACGTACCCGCCCGGATTTTCACCGTGGATCACGACTACATTTCCACGGTCGGCATGGAGATCATAGCTGGGCGCGATTTCTCAAAGGACATCACCACCGATGCCTCGCACGCGTTCATTGTCAACGAAACGGCCGTGCGACATCTGTCACTCGGACAAACCGCTGAGGAGGCCATAGGCAAGCCCTTGGAGTGGAAGATGTGGACGGACCACGACACCATCAAGGAGGGGCAGGTGATCGGCGTGGTTAAAGATTTCCATTATAGCAGTATGCATGAGCGGGTGGAGACCGCCGTCCTACAGATCTATCCCGACGCCTATTGGAAAATGGCACTGAGATTGGATCCATCCGATCTCACCGGCACCATCGCCGGCATCGAAGCAGCCTGGGACCAATTTGAGTCAGGCTATCCCTTCGATTATCAATTTGTCGATGAGAGCTTTGGAAGGATGTACACAGAGGAACAGCGACTCAAATCCATGCTCTGGATCTTCACTCTGCTCGCCATTCTGATCGCCACGATTGGTGCCTTTGGTTTGGCCACCTATGCTACCGAGCAACGCCGCAAGGAGATTGGCATCCGAAAGGTGCTTGGGGCGAGTGTGAGCAGTATAGTGGCATTGATGTCCAGAGATTTTCTCCGCCTGGTCGCCCTGGCCCTCGTAGTAGCCACGCCACTAGCGTGGTATTTCCTACAAGACTGGCTGCAGAGTTTCGCTTATCGGATACAGCTGCAATGGTGGACCTTTGCGCTGGCTGGCATAGCCGCCCTCGCGATTGCCGGACTCACCGTCGGCATTCAAAGTCTGGGACCAGCGCTGACCAATCCCGTCAAGGCACTCAGGCAGGAATGATCCGCCCTGCCTACAGATTGACGTTCATGCGGTCTTTTAAGTACCGATGATAGATGTAGAGGACCAACACCGCGCCGCCAAGCGCGACGAGGAGGCTGCCTAGCCAAGTTGAATTGAGGATTTGATTCAAGCCGATCAGCCCGGCTATCATACCGCCCACGACCGAGCCGATCAAGCCGACCACCAGTGACGAAACCCAGCCTCCCTTCTCCTCCTGGGGCGTGATCATTTTAGCCACGGTACCGGCCGCTAGGCCTACGATCAACCAAAGTAAGAGTCCCATATCTCGTGTATTTTGTAGTACTACCCAAAGCAATAATTGCTACGGGCGAATTAGTTTGCATTTATCCCCTAAAAGATAGAAATAATCCTATCTTTTTGAACTTCCCAAAAAAACTCCTACCACCAATACCAGCACCACGATGCAGACAGACTACTGGAAGATTATCATGTATTTGGCAGGCACCGCTCTCCTCTGGGCAACCATGTCCTGCCAGTCAGATTCAACGGACGAGGTCTCCGAAGAATTTGCCAAAAATATTCGGACGACAGACGCCCAGCTCCCTGTAGAACAACGCAGGGGCTTCTCGCTACCCGCCGGCTTTAATATTCAGCTCTTCGCCGCAGAGCCGGACATCGGCAAGCCGCTCAATATGGCCTTTGACGATCGGGGCAGAATGTGGCTTACGCAGTCCTTTGAGTATCCCTTTGCAGACACGACAGGGCACCCAAAAGATCAGATCTCTATTTTGGAAGACACGGATGGCGATGGCCAAGCGGATAAGTTTACTGTCTTCGCGGATTCACTCAACATCCCCATTGGCATCATCGCCGTGCCTGACGGGGCCGTCGCGTATAGTATCCCCCATATCTATCATCTGATCGACCGAGACGGCGACGATCGGGTGGATGAGCGCAAGCCCCTCTACAGTGGTTTTCAGTATAAGGATACGCATGGCATGATCAACAATCTGGTACGGTCCTGGGACGGATGGGTGCATGCCGATCATGGATTTGCCAACACATCGCGGGTAGCAGGCTCCGATGGCGATACCATTGTAATGTTTTCGGGCAACACCTTTCGCTTCCGATTGGACGGTAGTCGGGTGGAATTTACGACCACGGGGCGCGTAAATCCCTACGGATATGCCTACGACGAGCTTGGCTATACCTACTCTACCGATTGTCACACGAGCCCTTTGTATCAATTGGTGCGGGGCGCAGACTATCCGCACTTTAGTAAGAAACCGACAGGCATCGGCTTTGGCCCGGCCCTGATGGAGCATAACCACGGATCCACCGCCCTGGCGGGGCTCGACTACTACCTGGCTGACCAGTTTCCCGAGTCACACCAGCTCAGTTTCTACCTAGGTGATGTCGTACGTAGCCGGGTGTACCGGGCCACCATGGAGCTCCAGGGCACCACTCCGGTCGTAACCTGGCAACCGGACTTTGTGGTCAGCGAAGACCCTTGGTTCAGGCCCGTCGACGTCAAGCTGGGGCCCGATGGGGCCCTGTACATTGCTGACTTCTACAACCGGATTATTGGTCACTACGAGGTGCCCCTGGACCATCCCGGGCGCGATCGACAGCGCGGCAGGATCTGGCGCATCACGTACGGCAATCCGGCGCCCCAGGCACCACGCGACTGGTCTGCGGAGGACCTCCCGGGCCTGATCGCACACTTAAACCATGACAACTTGCCCTTACGCATGTCCTTGGCTGATGAGATTGTGGACCGCTTCGGCAGTCGTGCCAATGCAGACATCTTGGGCATGATGGAGCGACCCGACGTGGATTATCGGAGCTATACCCAAGGGCTATGGATCCTCTTTCGCACCCGAGGACTGACCCGAGAGTTGCTGTTGGAGGCACTAAACCATGGGCATGAGGTCATCCGAGTGCACGCTCGCCGAGTGCTATTTGAACTGGAAAATCCTGATGCGAATCTCGTGGCCATTGCCGTGAACGGTTTGGAGGACAGCAGTCCACATGTGCAGCGACAATCCGTCATGATCGCCGGCAAGCATCCCAGGCAAGACCAAGTCAAGCCCTTGCTACAACTTGCCAGGCAGGTACCCGAAGCGGATACCCACCTGGCATATAGCATCAAGCAAAGCGTCCGCGATCATGTCCGCCAGGCACCTATCATGCAATGGGTCAATGATAGTAACTGGGACCCTGATGAAATGACACTGCTGGCTGCCGCCATGCTGGGGGACTCCACTATCGGAGCTGCGAACTTTCTCATCAGCTACCTGGCAGATGTGTCCACCTCTAGTGCGGACGATCAAATGAATCTATACGTGCGGCACATTGCCCGCTATGGCTCGTCCGACCAGCTGGATCAGATGATCGGGCTGCTGCAAGAAGCGGGTGAAGACTACCACGAGCAAAGCATCGAGCACTTCCGTGCCGTCGAAGAGGGCATTATGTTGGCGGAACGTCCACTGCCGGCGCGGGGTCGGACGTGGGGCCTGGAGCTGGCCCGGTACTGTCTGGATGAGGATCTCATTGAGGGCACAGACTGGATGGTGGCTCCCTTCCCGCATCAACCTTACGGGACCAATCCATGGAGATTGGTGGATACGGCCGCCAGTAGCGGAGACAGGGCGACTTTCTTGGCCAGTGGCCCACTCAGCGATGATGGCTACGATGTCAGCACGGTCCGGTCACCGGACTTCGCGCTGCCTGAAGTGTTGAATTTTGAACTTTTAGGTCGCAAGAACCCACCCTCAGCCAATCAGGTAGTCAGTCCACCCGCCAACAAGGTCCAGTTGATATCGACCTTGTCAAGTGAGATCCTCCAGGAGGCCGAGATCACGGCCCCCTGGCATTCGGAGCCGATACGGTGGCGGATCGATCCAGGGAATCAGGGGAATGACGCCTACTTGCTGATCACTGATGGTTCACGCACGCGGGGAGAATTCGTCGCCATCGCTGCCCTGGATCCTGCGGTCACCGACCTGCCGGCAGAAAGTCCGCAAAAGGTGGCAGACAAACTGATCTTTGCCGGCGATATTGTCGCGCGCTATGCGGACGAAGTAACTTCCTATCCCCTGGCGGAATTACTACGACACCGGGCTTCCGATGTACATGCGCGGGCAGCGGCGGCTGGGGCCCTGCTATCTGTTGATCGCACGAACGCAGGCAATCTAGTAGAAGAAATCCTGCAAGACACCACGGAGACACTGCTCTTAAAGGAGGAAGTGGCACTCATACTGGCAGAAGGGGCCACCGCATCTGACGCCAAGCTGATTTCCGCGATTTTTAATGACCTCACTTATGGCAAACAAAAGCAAGTGGCACTACAGCTAGCCTCATCACCGGTCGGTCTGATACCCTTGCTGGAAGACATCGAAGGCGGTGCCATCTCGGGACAGTTCTTGCGCGAGCCCAGTCTGCAGGAGGAGCTGGCCTTGGCCCTCAACACCGAGGCACAGGCCAAGTTAGTATCCGTCACCTCACTATTTGCTCCCTTGGGCGAGGACAAAGAGGAGCTGATCAATGATCGACTAAAAGGCTACCGGATGAAGCGTCATCCCGCGGCAGATGGAGCAGCCACCTTTAGCCAGTTTTGTAGCCCCTGTCATCAAATCGATGGACAAGGAAACCTCATCGGCCCCCAACTGGATGGCATTGGCTCCTGGGGACTGAATGCCCTGACGGAAAAAGTACTGGATCCCAATCGCAATATCTCCAAGGCCTTTGTCAACTATACCATTCAGCTGAAGGACGGTAAGACCATGACCGGCCTGCTCAAGAGTGAGGAGGGAGATCAGTTGCACTTTGCCGACGCGGCCGGCCAAGAATTTACCCTGCACAAAGATGACATCGAAGTGCGCAAAGTTTCCCCCTATTCACTGATGCCCGACCACTTTGGTCGGATCATACCGGAGGAACAATACTACTCTCTCATCTCATACCTCTTAAACGAAATATGATGGCCCGGACAAGACATGTGATCATTTTGCTGGCACTCTTCGGTATACTGATAATCATAGCCTGTGGATCGCCGGCATCGACAAGGAACCAAGGCGTGAACATGCCCCTTTTTACCAAACAAATCATACACGACGACTTCATATCCGAGGGAGTGGCCACGGCCGATTTCAACAAGGACGGGCAAAAGGATGTGTTGGCGGGTTCGCTCTGGTTTGAGGCACCCGAGTGGCAAGCACACGAGATCCGGCCCCTGGGTAGCTTTGACTATGCCAAGGGGTACAGTGATTCCTTTCTCAATTTCACGACGGATGTGGATCAGGATGGTTGGGAAGACGCGATCATTTTCGGCTTCCCGGGGCAAGGGGTGCATTGGTATCGCAATCCGGGTGCTGATCCGGGACATTGGTCCGAGCACCTGATCGATTCCAATGCTTGCAATGAGTCTCCACTGATGGCCGACGTGGACGAAGATGGGCGGCCGGATCTAGTCTTTGCCAATCAATCGAATGGCACCATGTGCTGGGTAAAATCACCGACGCAGCCAGGTCAGACGCAGTGGCAGAAATTTATCGTGAGTGCGGAGGACGCCCCTGGCACACACCGTTTCGCGCATGGCCTGGGCTTGGCGGACGTCAATAAGGATGGTCGGAAGGATATCTTGATCAAAGAGGGGTGGTGGGAAGCCCCCACAAACCGTCAGTCCTCGCCCTGGGATTTTCACGCGGTCGATCTCGGCGAAGACTGCTCGCAGATGTACACCTATGACTTTGATGACGATGGCGATCTGGACGTACTGTCTTCTTCCGCACACAAATTTGGGATCTGGTGGCACGAATCCGATGGGCAAGCGCCTGATCCTTCTTTTCGACGGCATTTGATCGACTCCTCCTATTCGCAGACACACGGCATCGCTCTCACGGATCTAAACGGAGATGACCTGCCCGACCTGATCACCGGCAAGCGCTACTTTGCCCACCTGGGCAAGGATCCGGGTGGGTTGGACCCAGTGGTGATCTACTGGCACGAGTTTTCCCGAGACAAGGACAATCGGCCTCAATGGGTCGCGCGTCAGATCGATGATGACTCCGGCATCGGCCTCCAGGTCGTCGTAGAAGACGTCAATGGCGACGGCAAGCTGGACATCCTCAATGCCAATAAGAAAGGCGTGATCGTTTTCTGGGGCGGATGATTGGCACGAGCACCCGGGTCAGTGGGATGTAAGTCGCACGACTTCAGCATACCAGTCTAGTGTTACACAGAGATCTTACATGCCGGCCATCAATAAGATGTTCGCACTAGATCTTGTTAATAATTCTCAGGTCTTTGGTCCGCACACTTCGTTGCAAAGCCTCGCCGTCATGTCCAAAGAGTTTGTCAAGTGGCTGCTCATCGCAAATCTCTTCGCCTGGCCCATCGCTTATCTGATCATACGAAACTGGCTGGAAGGATTTGCCTATCGGATCGACACCGGCATTGGCATATTCCTCCTGTCGGTGATGCTGGCCTTGTCCTTTGCCCTACGCACGGTCATTTTCCAGACACTACAGGCCTCTTACGCCCCTCCGGTGACGGTGCTAAAGCAAGAGTGACTCGGGATAGTTGATCTGTCTCAGATACCTCCCCAGGCAGAACTTACCCAGCCGGCAGAAATGGTTGCCCAATCTTTCAACCGTTTTCTAATCCCTCCCCCGATACTCTATCAGCAAATCTCATCTTGAGATCGTTATAATTTTACAATTCACGTCCAGACCGAGAATGTCAGGACCCAGCGAGTTTGATAACTCTTGCCATAATCGGTCAAATGTGTAGGACGAATGACATATGTGATGACAGGCTGCTTTCGATCGAGGACATATAAAAGAATACCTAACCATCTAATCTCTGCACCAACCATGAAGTAAGACAAACAACATCGCTCACAAGCGACAAGGTCTACTAGCCGAGGGCTGTGGATCCGGCTCTCGCTTAGGTTGGAAACCCGTCCAACCCCGATGGCTACAGAGCCATTCACCCGCACCCAAGCTTAACTCTATTTCTCGAATCAAAATACCTCAACTATGAAGTTACGATACGTAATCGTGCTCGTACTTACGGCCGCAGTAGCGGCGGCCCAGGATCAAAGGACGATCACGGGAAGTGTTCTTAATTCTAACGGTGAACCTCTGGTGGGCGCCACCATCCTCGTGCAGGGGACCACCAACGGCACAGTCGCAGACCTAGATGGCTCCTACAGCATCCGGGTCAATGAAGTTGACCAGGCCTTACTCTTTTCTTTTACAGGATACTCCACACAGACCATTCCGATCGAGACAAGTTCGATTATCCACGCCGTGCTGATCGAGTCTGCCTCCACGCTGGAGGAGATCGTCGTGATTGGCTATGGTACCAGAACTCGCAGCACGATCACCGGCTCTGTGGGATTGTTGGAGGCAGAGAAATTAGAACAGGTACCTGTCAGCTCCTTTGAACAAACGCTGCAGGGCAACGTCGCCGGACTACAATCCACGGGTATCGATGGATCGCCCGGAGGCAATGCCCAGATACGCATACGAGGCATCGGATCCATCACGGCCTCTAGCGAGCCCCTCTACGTGATTGATGGACAAATTGTACAAAGTGGGGATCTCACCGAAATCAATGGCAACGACGAACGGAGTGGCAACGTAATGGCCGGGATCAATCCCAATGATATCGAGTCGCTCACCGTCCTGAAGGATGCCAGTTCCACTGCTGTGTATGGCTCTCGCGGTGCCAATGGCGTCATTCTGATCACCACCAAGAGTGGCAAAGCAGGGGTCAGCCGTGTCAACCTTCGCACCCAGGTGGGGTTCAATTCCGTGGCCTCCAACAACTTGCTGCAACCGTTGAATGCCGACCAGTATACCCAATTGTTTTTGGAGGGATATACCAATGGAGGAGACACGCAGGCGGAAGCCCAGGAAAAACTCGATAATCGATTTGAGCAACTCGTCGACCCCTCGACCGGACAGCGCACTAATACAAATTGGTTGGACGCCATCACTCGGACAGGTCTCAATCAGAGTTATGATCTGAGCGCATCGGGAGGAACGGAGAAGATGAACTATTTCTTTTCGGGATCTTATTTTGATCAGGAGAGTCACTTGATCGGATCCGATTTCGATCGTTTGTCAGGACGCATCAACCTTGGTTTTGATGCGAGCGAAGCGGTGCGCATCACCAACCGAATTAACATCTCCAACACCAACCAAAATGGGTTTGTAGATGGATCGGCGTGGGCCAATCCACTTTATAACGCATACTTGCTCTCACCCCTGATTCCCATCCGAGACGACCAAGGCAGATTTAACGCCGACCATAAGAACTACTTTCCGATGGGTGGAAACAACCCGGTGGGCAAGCTTAGCGGAGAAGACACCAGACAGACGAAACAGCTGCGTCTCATGGACAATTTCGCGGTCGAGGTCGATCTTCTGCAGCACCTCACGGTGAGATCGCAGTGGAACTTTGATGTCATCCAAATCGACGAATCGCAATTTGAAAATGCGCGATTTGGCAACGGAAGAAATTCGGGCGGATTGGCTGAAGAACGGGCTGTATTGAACAAGAGTTGGCTAGCTACGCAGTCGGTGACCTATGACAATACTTTCGGATCGGATCATACGATCAACGTCTTTGTTGGTTACGAGACGCAGGAGTCCACGCGTAAGATTATAGGTGGCTATGGCGAAGGATTTCCCAATGACAAATTGCAGACGCTGAATAGTGCAGCTTCCGCTTTTGAGGTTACCGGTTCTCGTACCAAGTTTGCATTTGTATCCTACATTTCGCGTTTGAGTTATGTGTATCGAGGCCGCTACTATGTCGATGCCTCGTTGCGCCGGGATGGTTCTTCGAGATTTGGCTCGGACAAGCGGTGGGGCAACTTCTACTCTATTGGTGCCGCCTGGACATTGAGCGACGAGCCTTTTATGCAAGATTTGGGGGCTTTTAATTACCTCAAACTGCGAGGATCATACGGTACCACTGGTAATGCTGACATTGGCAATTTTCCATCTAAAGGGTTATACGCTTACGGCCGAGATTATGACGGAGAGCCTGGAGGCGAGCCCAACCAAATCGCCAATCCGATCCTGACATGGGAAAGTCAGCAAAACTTCAATATCGGATTGGACTTCGTCCTTTACAAGCGATTTTCCGGAACGATCGATTACTTCAATCGCAGGTCATCAGATCTCATCTTGGATGTACCTATCTCCTTTACGACGGGATATGAAGACCTGACCCAGAATTTTGGCGAACTGGAAAACAAGGGCTTAGAGTTGGCTCTCAGCTATGACTTCATCGACAATCGGGATGCCACGCTCACCATCGGTCTCAATACGACGATCCTCAAGAATAAACTGACGAAGTTTGGAGAGCCATTTACCGATGGAACCAAGCGAAGAGAGGAAGGCCGAGATTATCAATCCTATTTTCTCTACGGTTGGGCGGGCGTAGATCAGTCAAATGGCGATCCCACTTTCTACGTCGACGAAACGCAAACGGAGATCACCAATGATCCACGGGATGCGGAGCGATACTTTGTAGGAAAAAGTGCGACCCCAGACCACTTTGGTGGCATGAATGTCCTGGCCACCTACAAAGGGCTGACTCTTTCCGCACAATTGAGCTACTCGTGGGGCAACTACATATATGAGGCCCAAGGCCGATTCATTCATGGAGATGGAAGATTGACCCCCAGGAGCACCACCGTCTGGGGCTTTGAAAACCGCTGGGTACCAGGCAAAACCGACGCCCTATTGCCCATGCATGAGTGGGGTGATCGCAAAAGGGGGCAGACGGCCAATTCGACCAGGTATCTCTGGGATGGCTCGTACTTGCGACTACGCAATGTGACATTGAGCTACGACCTTGGCAACGATTTGACCTCAACGGTTGGCTTGCGTTCGTGTCGTGTCTACGTGCGAGGAGTAAATCTATTGACTATGACAAAGGAGAAGGATCTCTTTCTCGATCCCGAGCAAGCCATCAATGGCATTGCGAATAGCCTTACCCCCGCCATCAAGAACATTTCCGTTGGAATTGATTTCGGATTTTAAAAGCAAGAAGAGTCATGAAAAAATTAACCTTTAGAATCATAACCTTGGGAATTGCCCTTATTACCCTCTCCTGTTCAGAAGATTTTCTCGACATCGTGCCCCAGCAATCCGTGCCCAATGAACTGGCACTGACCAGTATAGGGGATTTCAGATCGTCTATCACGGGAGTATACAATGGCCTCTCCAGTGAAAATTACTATGGTCGCTACTTTCTGCTCGTTCCAGATGTTATGTCCGACGACGTGAAGCAGCATCCCAGTGCCAATCGCGCCAAGGATTACGCAGAATATGGCGCGTCGGAGGACGATTTTATTGCCGAAGAGATGTGGCAAGAAATGTGGGAGGACGTCAATGCCCTTAATACCATCATCAATTCCGATGTGGAACTGGCCGAGGTGGTACGAGCAGACCAGGAACACATCATTGGTGAGGCCTATGCCTTGCGGGGCCTCGTCTACTTTGATATGGTCCGAGCTTTTGCCCAACACTATTCCTTTACCGACGGTGCTAGCCATCTAGGTGTTCCGTTGGTCCTTGAGTTTGATCAAATGTCGACTCCCGGCCGAAACTCTGTGGGGGAGGTCTATGCCCAGATTGTGAGCGACATGAACCAAGCACTGACCATGATCACCGACACGCCTCGGAGTGGAAGCACAGCTACTTTGTCCCATACCGCTGTCAAAGCGCTTTTGGCCAGAGTCTACCTGTACATGGACGATCTCTCCAATGCGGAGCGTTTGGCCACGGAGGTCATCAATAGCGGCAAGTATACCCTGCTCGCTAACGAAAACTATGCTGATGCGTGGTCCGGCAAATTTTCGTCGGAATCCATCTTTGAAATCTCGATGACGGAGACAGAC
>CBDCVQ010000010.1:0-34459 GCA_965223165.1 Saprospiraceae bacterium
GTACCGGCCAAAAACAATGATCAGATAGTAGGTAAAAATGCAGGAGAGCAGTACAGGCAGCGCCAGCCCCATGCCGTAGTCGGCGCCAGCACTGGCCATGGTGGTGATGCTGCCGGTACCGATATTATAGCCGATGAGAAATAATCCGGGCCCGATGGCGGCCAGGAATACCAAGATCTTTCTAAGCATGCGAAGGTTTGATCAGTCCAGGAGGTTGAGTGCTTGCCAAACAAGATAGTCGATTTTCCGGGACTGGCCGCGGTGTTGGACGTGGCGGGTGGGGCAATCGCATTAGCAGGGCTTCAAAGTGATGGCGAGCTAGCAATGGCGTTTGGCGGGGACGCCAAACGTGGCCTGATCTGATCTGAGCTGTGTAGCACTTGAGGCTGGTTGCCGATGCCATAACCAAACAAGAACAACCTGGCCGTGTCAGGCGGCCTCGCCTGACACATACCAGCAAGGTTATGCCATGGAGTAGTCGCCTTAAGTGTGTTCAACTATTAGAAGAGGGGCCTCTTGCCTGCCATTCTTTGGCCGTTGCTATGATAACTGCAGAAATCCCATAATGTGATCATCCTTGACGAGGCGGGGCGCGCATGGCAAAAACACGGTGTAGCATATCCGTGCTCAAGCCGGTCAGGGCCGGATCTATTAGCGTACGAAGTATCGATATTTATGCTGAAAGATCTCGTGCAGGAGAAACAGCGAGAAGTCCCAATCTCCGGTGGGGGTCATGGCTATCTTGATCATCAGGTCGTTGCGTCCCTTGTTCAGGTCCAGCACCAATCGGTTGGTAGCCGGATCAGGAGACAGCCGGTGCCCATTGAGAAAAATTCGATAGGGGCTGTCGCAGATGAGCTGCGCCTCGATCGTCACAGGCTCCGTGCACATGACCTGGCAGCAGGCATACGCCACATCGTACGGATCGGCTGTGTAGAAATCGGTGAGTTCCATCTGGGCAGATCGCGTCGTGATGATTTTATTCCACCCCTGGTGGTGGCCTGATGGGTGCAAAAAGTAGTCAATGGCTCCCGGACGCGTTTGCTGTTCACCCATTTCGGCGGCAAAAAAATCAACATCGATACCACTGGCATCATCTGCGGGAAATGGACCGGCACCCAGCCAATAGGGCATCGGTAGACCCGGTGCAATCTGAAAAGCAGGGGCCGCATCCTTGGATTTTCCGTCGGGTACCTGTTCCTCCTTCAGTCCATACATCGAGCGGATGGCCTCCAGGGCGTCAATTTTACAGTCGTATAGCTCTACCGCATCGTCGTACCAGGGGGTTCGGTTTTCATAAAACCACAAGTGGCTAAACCGTTGCCGCAGCCGTTGCCACTTGACCTTTTCTTTTTGTAGTTCTTTCTGCCACTGTTGCCGGGCGGGGCTCCGTGCTCCATCGGCGAGGATCTCTCGGTGGCGTAGCAAGACCAGAGGAGTGGTCACGGCGGCCTGCATTTCTTGTAGCTTTAAACTCCAAACCTCCATCTCATGCAGGCTTTCCGGAGCCAGGGTTGCGACGTGCTTAATCAATCTGTCCAGTATGCGACGGGCCTTTGACAGTTTGCTTTGGATCGCATGAAAGTGGGTGGTATCAATGAAGGCCACCTCATCCCCGTGCCGGTAGCAAATATTGAGCAGTCGATTGTCGAGTTGACTGAGCTGTTCAATCTCCTGCAGCTGACTTAGGGCCATTAAGAATTTATGAAATAAAGCGGATGTGTCCCGGTGGCAAACCCTGCTGTACTTTTTCGCCACCTCTCTGTCTGTTTGCGCGCTCGTATTCCAGCTATATTCGGCGGCGTACGCGATGCCCAGCCAGTCTGTCTCAAAAAAATGCCTGCCTCCGTCATCCCATACCGTGGTCAGTACCCCGGAAGCACCTTTTTCAAAACCCTCCTGGCACAGTGCCCGAATATTGTCTCGGGCCAGAAATAGATCGGGCCAGAGTTTGTAAGAGTTCAATACGCCTGGGCACACGACAAAGGAGAGGCCGTGCTCCACCAGTGGGTCAATCCAGTAGGAGTAATCCTGCTCGCGGCCGTATGTCCAGGTAAAAACGACAGTCTCCTTAGGGATCTGGGGAAGTATTTCGGGATGCTTCAAAAGGAGGTCCCCCCACATGGCCGGGCGTTTGCCGGAGCGGGCGACATACTCGATCAGTGGTTTGACATGATTGAGGTAGATCTGGCCTTCTCCTATCGAGTCTGCCAGGATGCGTAGTGCCTCCCCCCTCCGCAAATCGTACGCTTCGTCGCAATTAATATTAAATATCTCATGATTAAATACGGGAATTAACTCGCTGTATATTTCGCGTAGGAAATCCTGCGACTCGAGATTGAGAGGGTCCAGCATACGATCGCCGATGCCCAATTTTTCATAATCCGGATGTCGCAGGATATTGCGAAAATGCCCCAAGGACTGAAAGGAGCCCATCAGCTGAATATTAAATTGGGCGGCATACGTGGCCAGTTCCGATAATTCATCCAAGGTCAGCCCGTCGTCGGGGCTGTAGATATGGTGCCTTTCGGTGCGCAGGACATGTTCGATATAGAAGGAAAAAACATTAAGCTTGAGTGAGGCAAATTTCTCCACCTGTTTTTTCATAAAAGCCAGATTGGGTATGGGGCCACGACTGATGTCATCCATGATGCCTCGGTAGGGAAAATCTGGGTAGTCGTAGATCGCGACGGCAGGAAGGACCGTCCGCATGGCCAATAGCTGGCGAAAAGTAAAAGCGGCGTACAGTAGTCCGGCGGGATCTGTGGCACAGATCAAAATGCCTCTATCGTCGATACGGATGAGATAGGCCTCTGATCGCTGCTTCCAGCGGACCGTCTCCGGTATTTCGTCGGTGGTTGGGTCGCCGATGCGCACCTGCACCGGGAGGGTTTCGGCGGCATCTGTGGAGAGGCCCTGCCAATCGCGGCAAGCTTCACCAATCATCTGCTGTCCCAGCCGAGCCCTTGGGTCTTCATAGTCAGCCTCTGCCGAAAACTCCAGAGCACCTACCTCGAAAGGTAGTGCCTGCAGATAGCTGATCGCCTGGGGGCTGGGGAGAATACCGAGATCCTGTCCCGTCAAGGGCACCAGCGCAAGAACCATAAAGACCGTAATGAGCGACTTCATCAGACAGCAACAACTTTGTGGGATCTTGGTCGACCAAGATAATTGGTTGCCGCGGAATTCGTGCAAGCCGTTTGATCAGACGATCCTTTCTGAGGGATTGGTGGGCTCCAACCTTTTCCATGTTACATTCCGCTCGGTTTTTCTCGAAGCGGGCCCTGCTCGCAAAGGATGAGCCCAACGCGATGTTATTCCAGCTCACTTTCGCGGAGTGTCCTGAGATAGCTCACCAGATCGATGAGTTCTTCCGTACGCATGGCCAACGACAGATTGGTCATCAGCGAATGGGAGAGCATTTCAAGACCCTCGACCTCCGTCCTTGCATATGATTGCCTCGTACCGCCGATAAATTTGAGATCGATCTTTTCCTCCGTCTCACTGGCCAGAAGTCCAACGAAAACTGCTCCGGATCGGAGTGTCAATTGATAGGTTTCATAATCGTAGTTTACCCCTTCGCTGGGATAGATGATGGCTCGGTATAGCCCCTCACTAGACAGTTTGTCTCCAATAAGACTAAGGTCTGGACCAAAATCGATGCCTTCCCCCTCGACTAAGTGGCAAGATTGGCAATAGGTGTCGAAGACTTGATGGCCGCGATCAGGATTACCCTCCGTGGCGATCAGCTGCCGGATGGGCGGCAAGTCCGTTCGTTCACTGCTGCCTGGACGGTCCAAGTACTCCGCCGCCTCTTCGTGTATAGATGTACGATAAACACTGAATAGGATGCTCGCTGCCGCTGGCTCCAAGGTTTCGGGGAAGTCAGGATCTTTGACTACCTCCAGCAGGTGATCTTCTCCCCACCACGACATTCCCATGGCCTGCACAGCGGTTTTGCGTAGATCCATGCTCAACCGGTCATCAAGGACAATTCGTTGCATCAATTGCAGCACTGGCTTTGAGCCAATACTTTGCATAGCGATCAACAATTTCGGAGCGTCGGCATCGTCCTGGTGAAGGCGGGCTTCTACAAGATCCAGCCCTTTAAATCGCTCAGGCTCCACCAGGAGCCTAGCCGCTCGTGCTGCCACGTCTCCATTACTCTGGAGGGCAAGCTCAAGTAGGGCTGTTTTTTTGTCTGTGAGTTGGAATCTCTCTACCAGGTCTACGTATGGCCAAGTACCCTCCATGTCTTCAAGCGTCTCATCGATCGCCCTTCG
Source organism: Saprospiraceae bacterium (assembly GCA_965223165.1). Taxonomy (GTDB): domain Bacteria; phylum Bacteroidota; class Bacteroidia; order Chitinophagales; family Saprospiraceae; genus JABDMH01. Next base: position 4,284 of record CBDCVQ010000010.1, read on the forward strand.
CAGCGGGGGAGTCAGAGTGACACGCTGCGCATCCACGTGTTGTAGTGCCAGGGCTCGGATTTGGACTTGATCCGGATGGTCAACTTCCAAGAGAGAAAGCAGGACATCGTTTTTGAGCGGATCCACGTGGAAGTCAAAGGCGCGAAAGTATCGGAGTCGCCCAACCGAGTCAGTCTCTACATCTGTGATTAGCTCGGCCAATAAAGGGATGGCCGCCGGGGCTCGGGCTCGCCATACGATGTCCCGACCTTCCGGATTATTCCAGTCCGCACCCACGCTGGTCAACCAGGCATCGAAGTAGCTCTGCCAGTGTCGATCCGCTCCAATCCCCAGTGCCTCCAAGTACCACCGATCTTTACCATCGTGCTTGGACGCTAGCTGCGCCCAGAGTTTGGCGGCACGCGGTCGATCGTCATAGCGCAGGGCGATCGCCACCTCACGAAGCACTGCCCGCGAAGCCTCCGACAGGATGGACTCAGCTAGAGGAAGGATGTCCAAGCCCAATTGGCGTGCCAGGCGAAGGGCAACGATTACGATTTCGTCTTCCTCTGCCTTCAGGGCCTCGCTCACGTAGTTTTGCCCATCGGGCAACTGCCCTAGCAGCCAGAGGGCTCTGGCTCGTGCCCGCAAGCTGCCTTCTTGACGGATGCCTTCGAGCATGCTTCGCGCTTCTTCGCCGGCGTCCCGCACCATCTGCCAGGACTCATATCTCACGGCTTCGTTTGGGTTGTCGATCTGCGCACCTGCATGCGCTAGGTCACGTAGGCTGTCCTCGGCCACCTGATAGTTGTGATCCGGGGGAGCGATGCGGAAAATTCTGCCTTTGGTGTGGTCGCCGGCGGCACCTCCTCCGACGATCGGGTCATACCAATCCGCCACGAACAGCGATCCATCAGGCGCTGTCGCAACATCCACCGGCCGAAACCATTGGTCCTTCATGCTGCGCACCATGTCTTGCTCCTTGGCTTGATATCCGGCACCTTTGACTTGGACCGGATAGGCACGGACGACATTGGGGCCGGCGTCTGCGTGGATGACCTGCCCTTGAAAGATCTTCGGCAGGAGGTCTCCCTCGTAGACCGTGATACCGGCTGGCGATCCGGCACCTGTCAACAGCAGGTTGGGAACGACGCCGGGGTCGTTTTGATGCCAGTGCCGCACAGGGATGTCGTCATGCATACCCGCCCGGGGCGTGGTCCAATGTGCGCCGGTGTACTCATCTAGGTAGCCAAAATTGCCGTACTCCATCACATAGTTGATGCGCACACCCTTGTTTCCGTCATCATCATTGTCGGACTGCCAAAGCGTACCGAAGGCATCGATGGCCACCTCATAATTGTTTCGAAAGTTGTGGCCCAGTACTTCAAAGTTGCCCAGATCCTGGTCGAAGCGAAAGACCATTCCTCCATGATAAGGCTGTCCATCCGAGCGGACGTGATGGCCTGCCAAATCCCGGAGGGTATCCCCGGCAGCGGACAAGACATGGATGCCGGCGTTGCCGTAATTAAAATAGAATCGACCATCCGGGCCAAAGACGACCGCATGGGCAGAGTGGTCCCCGGGTCCCCCCATACCCGTAAATACGGCCTCTTTTTTATCTGGAATGTCGTCGCCATTCTCGTCGGTAAAGACCAATAGATTTGGGCTTCTGGCCACAAACACACGATTGCCAAAGACGCTAATGCCCAGCGCCGTATTTACGTCATCACCCTGGTAGAAGACTTTGCGATCATCCGCCTTTCCGTCGCCGTCCGTGTCTTCCAAGATAATGATCCGACCACCGGACTCGGTACGTTCTGCCTCGGGCACGGCATAGTTGTAGGACTCGCATACCCAAACCCTTCCCTGGGCATCGATACTGAGATTGGTGGGATTGATGACCCAAGGCTCGGAGGCAAATAGCCGCACTTCCAGGCCCTCTGCAACCGCAAAGGCATCGGTGGCATGCGCTGGCTGTTGTCGCTGCTCCAGGGGCAAGGCCAGGTAGGCTGCGTAATCTCGCCCCGATGGTGGTGACTCTGTTGGTTGACAAGCGCACAGGAGAAATGCAACCAGCATGTGTGGCCGCACTTCGATGACCTCTTTTTTCAGAAACATGGCAAAAATTAGCTTGGGACAAAAATGACAATCTATGACGACATTGAAAGTCAGATTCACAAGACGGGCTAAGGGTGATGCTTGACCGGCCGGGCTTCATGGTGGTCATTTTGCATCGATTTTGATCTGAAGACATGGTAAGACCTATCTTGTCCAGCAAAAGATCTAGTTTATGGTGATGAGACTTTGGTTTACTTCGCTGCTCTTGCTGCTGGTCCCAACCGCTGTCATGGCGCAGCAGGACATACGGTTATTAGTCCGTATCGACGACATGGGATTTTCGCATGCCGCCAATTTGGCTTGCATCGAGGCCTATACCCAGGGGATTGCCAGATCGGTCGAAGTGATGGTGCCCGGCCCCTGGTTTGAAGAAGCCGTCGACCTGCTGGCCCAGCATCCGGGATTGGATGTCGGCGTGCATCTGACCCTTACCAGCGAATGGTCCCATCTGAAGTGGAGGCCCTTGACTTCATGCCCAAGCCTGACCAACGCCGAGGGGTACTTTTACCCCATGATCTGGAAGAATGACAACTTCGCCGCGGGCAACTTCCTGATCGAGGCCCCTTGGCAGATCGATGAGATAGAGGCCGAGCTGAGGGCGCAAATTGAATTGGCACTGGATAAGATTCCTCGGATCAGTCACCTGACTCACCACATGGGCTGCATGCACCTTTCGGACGAGACGAGAGAGCTGCTTAATAAATTGGCGGTGGAGTATGGATTGGACATTTTCCCCGATGAACAGGGGGTAAAACGCACGCCAAGATGGAGCGGGAGTCAATTTACGGCCAAGCAGAAAGAAGAACGGTTCTTACAGATGTTGGACGATCTGTCCGGCGGCTCCTGGATGACGGTGGAGCATCCTGGGTATGATGTGCCAGAGTTGGCCGAGGTAGGCCACACGGGCTACGAGAATGTGGCCGAAGACCGGGCGGGCGTCACCCATACATTGACGAGTCGGAGGGTACAACGTCGGATAGCAAAGCGGGGAATCTCCCTGATAGACTACCGAGACCTTATCCAGGGTCAATAGACACCATCGTCGCTACTACCTCGCTGAGGTGCTTTTTCATCTCCGTGGTACCTGAAAAGATCCCCAATAGATCTCGCTGGTCACGTAGACAGCGTATTTATAGTCGCCCGGCGCATAATTGGATATATCCAGTTCATAGGTAGCTCCCTGGTCATGGTAGGTCGGATAGGATCCGTCAATATTGACGTCGTCCGCGGAGTAGGTGCTGAGGATGCCCTTGTAGACCGTGTCGAGGGGACCGTCTAATGTGACCTCCACGGTTAGCGTATCACCTTCTACCCGGCTGGAGAGATGGGCTACACCTACCTCAGGCAAGGGCCGACTCCACGCTGGCGGTAGCGGCACCGAACCGAGATCGTACGAGGGTCGGGCTTTTGAACCCACGTCGATGGTGGAGGCCCACCCGACGAGCGATAAATTATTAATTCCCAAAATATCCTCTGCAAAGGTGATGGACAGAGATTCGGCATTTAGCAATTCTTCGCTCTCCACAAGTAGGCAAAAACCGTCGGATATCTGCGTCAGATTTTTGATTGATATGGACGCGCCACTTTGATAGATTTGAAATTTGTCGGACAGGGGCTGCTCCTTTATCGCCTCACTGAAGTACAACAAGAGATAGGGGCCGCGCACATAGTGGCGTGAAATGCGTGGATGCTCGGAATAATATCCACCTTCCGGCGATGGTATATAGCGGAAAGGTGGCCCCTGTACCCGACGCCCGTTTTCAAAGGCACCAATATCAGGAGCCGATCCATCGAATCCTTGCTCCCAGTCCAGCAAATCGACGGACAGCGGTTTTCCACGATCCCAGCAGGGGCTGTCACTGGACAGTCTCAGGTCTCCCGCCTGCGGATTTCGGAAACCAGGTAAGGTGTGACTCAGGCCGTTTTTTTCTTGATTATTTTCCGTGATATTTTTTGGCCAGCCGTGGTTTTGGCAGTCGTAGTCAAATTCATAGCCGGGTTGCCATTTGTTTACCCGAAAAGCATTTTTCCTTCGCACAAAATGATAGGCGTTGTTGTAGTGCTTCATGTGGTGATTCGTGGATTCGCGATATTTCATCACCCGTCCGGAGGTATAGTAGCTATTGTTGAAGGCATAACAGGGGTAGGTGAGGGGACCATTTTTGTATTTAAAAATCCCGCTCACTTGTATCGTGGACCAATCGTCTAAGTCTTGGGTGTAGGTATTTCCATAGATGAAAATATTACCTCCCTTCACACCATCGATCGAGTACAGTTTGTGAATGTTGTGATGGTCATTGCCATAATAATGCATATTCCATGCCCAGGTCTCCGGTTCAAATTCATTGTCTCGAATATTGACCATGCGATTCCCATAGATCTCTGTATTACCATCCTCGCGGATATCGGCTGGTCGGGTGCGAAATCCGTTGAACATATTGATGAGTGTATTATCTCTCATGACGTGTCCGCCTCCACTCTTGCGCGGATGCAGTAGGGCTCCATTGTAATATTCTCGGAGGCCGTGGTGTATTTCGAGCCAACTCCATCCCTTCCACACTTCGGGGGGATGCTCGGCGTGACAATTTTCGACCAGCACGTGATGGGAGCCAATGCCGTTGGGATGGACGATCCATTTGCCGGTGGTAAAATGACAATCACGTATCGTGATGTAGGAGGAATTATCCAGTCGTACGGCCGAATTCCAACAGTCTTTAAAAACGATTTTCTCAATATTGATCCAGGAACAGTTGCGAAATAGCAGACCGTAGTTCTTGCCCATATTTTCCGGTGCGCCCTCCCCATCCAGAACGGCAAAATCGGCGGGCTGCTCGGCTGCGCTGATTAGCACGATGGGATGATTGGGACTGCCAGACACGTTCTCGATGGTGGTCGTGCCTAGGTAGGTGCTTTCCGTCAGGAGGATCGTGTCCCCGGGTTCGGCCTGGGCAAAGGCGTCCCGGATGGAAGTAGCAGGCACGGCACGACTGTTGGGAGAAGCTCCATTGGCCGTCACTACCATTTGATGCGCCTGGCTCAGCGGCGGTAAACTAATAATGAAACAAAGGGCGAAGATTGGTGGAAAATATATGTTATCAGCTTTCAATTGTCGTAGCATTCGTTAACAAAGGTGGTATTCGACCAAATATAATTGCATTTGGTAACTAAAAACCAGAAATTGAGCGATAACCCACTGCTAAGCTTTGAAGACTGGAATTTTGTCACTACTGCTCCTGTCAGCCTTTGCCCTTCATGGACAAGAGAAGGGAGTCTTGTACGGTGTCGTCACCGATGGAGGTCTAAATGAACCTCTGCCGTTTGCCACCATCCTTATTGAGGATCTAAACTTGGGTAACACCTCGGATCTAGACGGGCGCTACCGTATCACGAGCGTGCCGCCTGGTACGCACCAGGTGATCTTCAGCTACCTAGGCTATGAGAGCCAGACCCTGACGGCGACGATTGTGGCTGGTGAGGAAGTGGCCCTCAATGTGACCCTGAGCGAGGGTGGCGTCACCATGCAAGAGGTCGTGGTCAGCGGCCAGGCGACGGGGCAGCGGGCGGCCATTAACCAGCAGATCAACGCCAACAGCATCGTCAACATCGTATCCAAGGAGAAACTGCAGGAGTTGCCGGATCAGAATGCCGCCGAAGCCGTGGGCCGACTCGCAGGCGTGTCCGTGTATCGAGATGCCGGAGAGGGACAGCGCATATCCATTCGCGGGATCTCTCCTCGCTTTAATGCGATCACGGTCAATGGGGAGCGCCTACCCAGTACGGAGGAATCTGAACGGTCTGTGGACCTGAGCATGATCTCGCCAGACATGCTGGCGGGCATCGAGTTGTTTAAGGCCATCACGCCAGATATGGATGGCGATGCGATCGGCGGCACTGTCAATTTTACGGTGAAAAAGGCTGACGAAGGGTTCCGCTTTCTGGGCCGAGCCATGACCGGCTATCAAAGTCTCAAGAACGACTACGGGCAGTGGAGGGGGAATCTCAGTGTCGGCAATCGTTTCTTGGACAACAAATTAGGCCTAATAGTTACAGGTAATTTTCAGAAGGCAAATCGGAGTAATGAGTCGGTCACCAGCAACTATACGTACGAAGGTGTAAATCAAAATGATGATCCCGTGTTTTCCGTGGAGAATCATAATTTGGCTGACAAGATTGAGACCAGGCTGCGTTATGGGGGCAGCCTAACCCTTGACTACTCGTTTAATAAGGATCACAATGTCTTATTTAATTCGAGCCTAGGTCGAACAGACCGTGATGAGTTGAGATATCGTAGGCGCTTTCGGATCGGCAGTAATTATCAGGAGGTGGAGGCGCGCCAAAGGGAGCAGAATATAACGCTTGTGTCCAACAATTTGTCAGGGGAGCATCACCTGGGCAAAATCGATGTGGACTGGCGCACTTCTTATTCGACCTCTCGTTGGCGATCACCCCATGAACTTCGCGGGCGATTTAGGGAGATCAGTGCTATTGCCAGCGGCATCGACGATCCCAGTGATATTGCCGCTCTGCCCACATACTTCAAGAATGATTTGGAGAATATGATCCTATACACCTCCCAGTTTAATACCACCAAGGTCAATGAGGATAGATTCACTTCGCAGTTGGATTTGAGGTACAATTTTGCCCTAAAACAAGCTGTGACAGGTTACCTTAAAGTGGGAGGCAAGTACCGCAGAGTCATGCGGGAGCGAGATAGAAAAGGTCAGATCATCAGCCCTTACTTGAGTAGTCGAAATCCAGCTACGAATGATCCCTCGCAATTTTTGACCAATGGTTCTGGTCAGATTTTACTTGTGAATTTTTTGGGGGATTATTCCAATTCGGATTTTTACGGTGGCGCCTACGACGTAATGCCGGGTACGGAGGATCTCAGGGATCAGTTTACCACTCCACTTGAGTCCGTGGATATTGATCGATACAATGACTTATTTGGGACCTCGCTGAGCATCGGCGATCACCTGTCGTACGACGGCCATATCGATATTGAGAAGATCAGGCGATTTCGGCAACGATACTTAAGTGACTATATTGATGATGCCTTTCAAAATTCAGGAGACTACGAAGGTGACGAAAGCGTTGTGGCGTCGTATGTTATGTCCAGCTTAAATCTGGGCGCGAAACTCAACGTAACTGGTGGCGTGCGATACGAGGAAACGGATCAAAGTTATACCAGTTTCATTATTGCCGGCACAAGTGATGACGATCCCACGATAGGGACCGTTGCCGGATCCACGACGGATGGTCGGAGATACCACGAGTGGTTACCCATGTTTCATTTGAAATATGAGGCAACACCCTGGTTGGATATTCGGGCTGCTGCCACCAAGACTCTTGCAAGGCCGAATTTCTTCAACGTTGTGCCCTGGGAATATATCAACGCAGCCTCCAGGGAGGCGCAGTACGGAGATGCCAAGCTCCTTCACACTACGGCCTGGAATTATGACCTTTTTGTCTCCCTGTACAACAAGATGGGACTTTTTACTATTGGTGGGTTTTATAAGGAACTAAAGAATATTGACTTCATCACAACCATCACAGAAACAGATAATGAGAGTGTGTACAAAGGTTGGTCGATAACTGAACCTAGAAATCTGGGCAACACGTCCACGGTGAGTGGCTTGGAGCTAGACGTACAGCTCAATTTACGCTCGATGAGCAATTTCTTAAGTGGGGTCGTGCTTGGGGCTAACCTGACCTTGGCGAGGTCAAAGACTTTCTATCCTCTTTTTAACGTTGAAACAGTCTATGTAGGACCGCCCACTTTTTTCGAGACTACAGTAATTGATACCGTCAGAGAGGGCTCAATCGTAGGGCAGGCCGATGTCCTTGCCAATATCAATCTGGGATATGAAAAGGGTGGGTTTTCAGGGCGGATTTCAATGGTTCACCAGAGCGATGCCCTTTCTCCCGGGAACCCAGGCATAGGAAGTTCAGAATCTGGCGTAGGATCGATCCCAGAGCAGGATTACTTTGATAAAGCCAGCTATCGCTTTGATGTTGCTGTTAAGCAACGTCTAGGCAAGTCCAGCAATTGGACTCTGTTCTTCAACATCAATAACTTGACCAACACACCTGAGCAGGCCTTTCTAGGCATCGCTGATAGGCTGCGGGAAGAGGAGTTTTACGGCATGACCATGGATCTGGGGGTTATGTATAAAGTCCGATAGAAATGCTTACTTTACATTAAAATAACATCTGTTACACTTAATCTTGAAAACATGAGACGATACTTTACGCTACTTCTATTACTTGGCTGCACACTCACTCTTGTCGCACAGGACAATGAGATGATCATCGAGCCCGGTCCACCCGGTATCATTGAGCAAACTATTTTTGGAGACACCACGGAGACAGGAGAGCGTGCGAATCCGAATCGGATCTATATTCTGAAGCGGGCGACACCATACCTGACTGCTCAGCGTGTCAGGTGGGGTGACTATCACATCCACTTGAAGGCTGAGGATGGCGATGGTGTTCGGCCACTGATCATGTTTAGTCCATCTGAAGGTGGCGGGGCTCCTAGCGAACTTGTCAGAACCAACTCGGGGGCACATCTCACCTTGGAGGGTATTCATATCACGGGTAAGGACGTATTAGGGAATATAATCATGAGACTCTTCCGAGTAGGAGGCGACAGCACGCGCCTGGTCTTTGACGACTGTATCGTCGAAGAGTCATCCCAGACGGGCATACGATGTGATGCATCGGGTATCAAGATGTATATTACCAATTCAATTTGGAACCGAATGGGCCAGCCGACCAATGCTAATAACGGACGAATGATTGACACTCGCGGCAATCCAATAGATACAGTCTGGGTCGAAAACTCCGTGGTGTACGACGTTACCTCTCGGATGTACTGGGGCAATGGTGGGTCACTTCATTACGGCCGCTTCAATCAAAACACATTCTATGCCTGTGGACAACATGGCTTCGACTTCACGCAGTCAGATAATTTAATGTTTACTAATAACATTTTTGCCGAGCCCCTCTTTCTGGGAGTGACTGATAGTAGCATTACCTATGCGATGTCCATCGATACGGTTGGTGGTGATGACAACATTGACATCAGTTATAATAATATCTATGTGTCAGACGAATTTGCAGCAGCCTTACCTGAACTGGCATTGAGCGATACTTTGCGGTCTGGCAAAGATTTTCTGTTTGGTCCCACGATTTCAGCTGTAATCGCCAGCAGTGCTTCTGCGACCACAAACATCTCAGAAACGCTTGATTTTACAGATGCTCCAAATATCCCTACCCAATTTATCAACGCTTATTCCGTGGATTCTACTGCTCGTGGAGACGGTGTCGTGCAAGATGCCGGCGAATGGGATTTCTCTGACTTGTCGCCCGATGATTTGTACTCTGGCATTAGCCCGGGCTACGATCGCTATGTCGTGCATCACGATTTTAGCTACCCGGAATCTGCGCAATCTTACACCGCCGGAAGCGAAGGACAAAAGTTAGGCGCAGACCTAAGTAACATCGACACGGATGTGGAAGAGGACTATTTTATCTCTGACAGAATTTTATATTATCCCAATCCGGTTCGAGAGGAATTATTTGTCCAGAATTTGGATCAATCAAAGTTGAGTAGTATTTCGATCTATAATTTGATGGGGCAGCGGCTGCTTCATCAAGACGTAAGAAATCTGCATGCCCGATTCCAATTGGGAGCGCTGCCGTCGGGCACATACGTCCTCACGGTGCGAGACCAGCAAGGAAAGGTCAGCTCAAGAAAAATTAGTAAGAGGTAACTCTCCTCCAAAACATACTCAAATAAAGGGAGATCATTATGGTCTCCTTTTTTTTAGGGGCGCATTGCGCAATGGACGCCGCAGAATGTAGATTCAGCGGCTACCGTTTTTTGGGTGCGAGGCAGAGGGTTCGAACTACATCCTCCGACCTACCCGGACTACGTAAAGGAGGATCTACATCCTCCGACCCCCCCGGACTGCGTAAAGGAGGATCTACATCCTCCGACCTATCCGGACTACGTACAGGAGGATCTACATCCTCCGACCTATCCGGACTACGTACGGGAGGATCTACATCCTCCGACCCCCCCTGACTGCGTACAGGAGGATCTACATCCTCCGACCTACCCGGACTACGTAAAGGAGGATCTACATCCTCCGACCCCCCCGGACTGCGTAAAGGAGGATCTACATCCTCCGACCTATCCGGACTACGTACAGGAGGATCTACATCCTCCGACCTATCCGGACTACGTACGGGAGGATCTACATCCTCCGACCCCCCCTGACTGCGTACAGGAGGATCTACATCCTCCGACCCCCCCTGACTGCGTAAAGGAGGATCTACATCCTCCGACCTACCCGGACTACGTAAAGGAGGAACTACATCCTCCGACCCCCCCGGACTGCGTACAGGAGGATCTACATCCTCCGACCTAGCTGGACTGCGTAAAGGAGGATCTACATCCTCCGACCTACCCGGACTACGTACAGGAGGATCTACATCCTCCGACCCCCCCCGGACTGCGTACAGGAGGATCTACATCCTCCGACCTACCCGGACTACGTAAAGGAGGATCGACATCCTCCGACCTATCCGGACTACGTAAAGGAGGATCTACATCCTCCGCCCTACCCGGACTACGTAAAGGAGGATCGACATCCTCCGGTATGCTGACGGCTGCCGTCTCTGGGGAGTGTATGGACGGCGGATCCCAGCTTAACCCACCACCTTGTATTTTTTCAAATAATCCGGATCAATGGTGACCCCCAGACCCGGACCCGTGGGTACTTTGACCGTTCCACCTGTGCTAGTGAGATCAGAGGTAGGGCATTCCATCGGCATTTTTTTGTTGAAGCCCTTGAATTCGTGGTAGGGGCCGGCGTTGGGGACCGCAGATACGAAATGCATCATGTACAAGTAGCCTAGATCGGAGCCACTGATGTGTGGGGTGCAAATCAAGCCACGGGCAGCGGCCATCTTGGCCACCTTCATGGACCGCACCATACCCCCAAAATAGTAGATGTCAGGCTGCACCACGTCCAGCGCACGGTGGTGGATCAACCACCGAAAATTGTGCATGCTGGGCTCTTGCTCCCCACCAGCAATGGGGATGCTCAAGGCATCGGCCACTGTGCGAGTCTCCTCGTACCAATCGAAGGGCACCGGCTCCTCATAAAAGTCAAACTGATATTCCTCCATTAGACGGCCTATGCGGATCGCCTCCTTGGCATCGTAGGAGCCGTTGGAGTCCGCGTAGATAACCATGTCGTCGCCGAAAGTTTTCCTCACCAAGGGTATCAGTTTCTCGGTGCGACCAGGGGGGTAATCGGCGTTCTTGCTCATGCGACCGCCTACCTTAAACTTGACCGCACGGGCCTGGGAGGCTTCCACCTGCCGCTTAATTCGATCGATAGATTCTTCGGCCGTCTTTCCTCGAAAATTGTTGGCCTGATAAATGGCTATCTCTGGGTGCCGGATTTCGCCAAGCAGGGAGCCGATGGATTTTCCAGCTACTTTACCAAGCAAGTCCAAGACGGCAAATTCGATGGTGGCCAAGGGTACCCACAACGCCAGATTCTGCAACTTGTAGTTACTCCGATAGACATATACCTGCTCGATGAGCGTTTCCCAATCGCGTGCATCTTTTCCGATAAAGAACGGTTGTAATCGCTTCAAGAAAATGGGATAGAGATATTGCATCTGACTATTGCTCGTTGCGATGCCGTACGCACCGTCCTTCGATCGAATCTCGCAGACATAGCTATTATCCAAGAATGACAGGGACAACTTTTCGATGACAATAGGATCGGGAAATAGAGATCTATCGAGTACGGGTTCCTGGAGTATTCGATCGAGATCTTCGGCGGGATCGGGCTGTCCGAGGTTGGTTTTCAGCAAATGGGGCTGCAGTAGCCATGACCCGCCGAGGCCTAATCCACCAGCCTGTTTGAGAAATTGTCTTCGGTGCTCTTTCATGCTTTGAAATTTACTCGGCTGGGGGCAAGGAAAAGCAATAATACTTGTCACCGGACTTGGTACCGGGCTTTCCACCACCGCCGGCAGCTATGATGACATATTGCTTACCATCGATCATGTAGGTGGACGGCGTAGCGTATCCGCCTGCGTCCAGTTGATATTCCCAGAGCAGTTCGCCCGTATCTTGATGATAGGCATGCAATCGTTCGTCCATGGCAGCGGCTATGAAAATCAGATCGCCGGAGGTGGCGATCGGTCCACCCATATTAAAGGTGCCAGTCGGGCCGAATCCCGCTGCCTCCAGCTGAGGATAGGTGCCCAGCGGTACCTGCCAACGGATCTCACCAGCATCAAGATCGATCGCCGAGAGGGTACCCCACGGTCGTTGGTTGATGGGCAATCCCCGGGGGGTCTTTATGACGTTGTGACCGGTGGCAATCCAGGGAATCGACTCGTACTTCTTTAGAATATCGCCCGAAACAACTCCACCCTCGTCCTCCTCTGCAAGAAAGGACAGTACGGCTTCGATCTCGACATCAGAAAGGTGTCCAAAGGCCGGCATTTGCCCGGTGCCTGATGTCAGTGTGACGCGCAATGCTGCGACGCCTTTCGCAGTGAGACTGTCCCGTAGCTGGGGGAGTGCCGGAGAGCCCGACATCTGAGCCTGTTGATAGCCATGGCAGCTTCCGCAGAGGGTCTGGTATATTTTGCGACCAAAGGCCAACGATGTCATTTCCTCCTGAGACGATGCAGCTACCATGGAAATCCATTCCGATTCATTGCTGCAGTTGACGTAGAGCATGCGCTTGGCCGGATGATACGCTGCTCCTCCCCAGTCCGTCCCTCCGTTAAATTGAGGGAGGGTTACACTGGGTTTGGTGCCGGGAGGAAGAAAGATATCCCCGGTCGTCATGTTTGACAATTTCTCCCTAACGTATTGATTTTCCTCAGGGCTAATGTCGGTGGCCTCTTCGGCGGTAAATCGTTGTTGGGCATATACCAGGGAGGTCGGAGGAAAGGGCTGCGTGGGAGAGGTGACTTCACCGGGGATGGTGCTCTGCGGGACGGGCCGTTCCGTGACGGGGAAAATGGGGACGCCCGTCTCCCGATCCAGGACAAACAGGTGACCCATCTTGGTGGGTTGCGCGACCGCATCGATGATCCTTCCGTCCCGGTTGACCTGGACGAGGTTGGGCGGGCATGGAATGTCGTAGTCCCAGATGTCGTGGTGCACGACTTGATAGTGCCATCGGAGCTCACCACTACCTGCTTCCAGCGCCAGGACACAGTTGGCATACAGGTTATCTCCGACCCGGTTGCCGCCCCAATGATCGTAGGAGGCAGATCCGGTACCGCAGAATACAAGGCCACGCTCTTCGTCCAAGGTAAAGCCACCCCAGCTGTTGGCACCCCCTACCTCCTGCCAGGAGTTCGGCGACCAGGTCTCATAACCCGGCTCACCCGGATGCGGAATGGTGTGAAAGACCCAACGCACCTCCCCGGTATGGAGATCAAAAGCTCGAATGTAGCCGGGCACACTCCTGCCGGGTCCCTCGCCCACCTGACACCCCAGGATAAGGAGATCCTGATAGATCATTCCTGGCGTGTTGGCTCTTATCCAAAGCCCGGTAATATCCCGGCCCAATCCTTGGGCCAGATCAACGACGCCGTCCTCGCCAAAGGATCTTAGCAAGTCACCAGTCACTGCATCGAGGCAATAGAGATGAGGTCCCGTACCGTAGTAAATACGAGAGCCATTCGGGCCTCTCCAATGGGTCACACCACGGCTCACCCCAGACGGTTTGGCGCCCTGGTAAGGATCAAATGACCAGTGCTCGGCACCAGATGTGGCTTCAAGGGCAATCAGCTGGAGGGCTGGACTCGTGATATAAAGTCTGCCACCCACCATGATGGGGTTACATTGGATGGTACTGCCATTATTGTCGCGTGCATCCCCGCACTGATACCTCCATGCAAGTTTAAGCGAGTTTACATTATCCACGTGGATTTGATCTAGGGGCGAATATTTACTACCAGCAAAGTCTGCGCTGTACATCTGCCATTCTTGGCCGGCATCCCTTCTTGTACATTGCAAGATAAGAGGTAGGAGTAGTAGCCAGATCAATCGGCGCCACAACGCTAGGACACGGTCGCCTTCATAAGGCATAGACCAGGGGAAACACACTGGAAAAGTGTTAGCTACACGCCCTCCACATCCTTGCGGCAGTGAGGTAGGATTCCTAAGGAGTGAATTCTTGTCCATGTCCGAACGTCCCGATCTTTGCTGTACGCCTGATATCAAATTAGCAATAATTTTCAATGAAAGATGCCTTGGCTTCTTCTATTGGGAGAATTGTTCTGACAAAATTTTGGTGATGACAGTCTTTTTGGAGGGTTCTTTTTTTTGAACTCAAAACCTCAGCTGATCGTTCACTCGACACCATAGTTTTCTTACCTAGCGCATTTGTTGTATCCCAAGGTGCCGATTGTGCTGAGTATCAAGATATGGGAGATGTCCCGTCGCTATCGAGCCATAGTTCCCCCGCCTATCTTTGTTTTACACTATGAAGTAATTCATGGAAGTCCTCGCATCTTTTAGTTGGAGCCGAGTCATTATTTTGGAAATAGTCATTGTTTGTCCTACTTCACCTCTCCTATGTAGGACACCGGCTTCTGTCTTTCATATTCTGGAAGAAACACTTTCTAGCAAATGGTTGAATCGGTGTTCTGCCTCATTACATAAGCTGTGAACGAAGATGGAAGAAATTGGAAGAAATTGGATCAATTTTCGATGTGACTTTTGTAGATATTTGTGGCCTACTTCCATGAACACATTGCTTTGACCTTCAGTTCGAGCAAGACGTGACAGATCTTTTCTAATCTTAAAATCATTTAATTATGAAACTTCCTAGTTTATTGCTTGCAGCGCCCTTGTTGGTGTGCCTTATTTTCCTGTCTGGCTGTGATGAGGACGAACGATTGCAGACACCAGAGTTGGCCTCTGACATTGAGTCCAAGTTGAAGGAGCATTTTGGTGAAGACGCAATTGATTTTCACATAGCTCCACCAGACCAGCGCACTGTTAGGAGAATCGATTTATCTAAGAAGCGGTCAACTTGTTACAACTTCTTGGACGAACCTTGTACGAGTTTTGCGAGTCTACTGGATCCCTGGTACCAGCATATGTGCCCCATGTTTGAGTACTTGGGTGGCCTAGGTTCTCCGGTGGGGACATACTGGGGCTATATGTATCCTAGTGACACCTACGAAGTCTTCACAGACGATTTGGTGGATCTTGAGGACTTTACGGAAGTAACAGTGCAGGCGCGTTATCTGGGGATCAAAGACTTTGTGGAGAACGTCCTGGGTGAAGATCTCGCGTTTATCATAGGCGATGTCATCTCTTTTGGATGTGTGACTGGTACCACAAATACAGCCCAGATTAAGTACCACTTTTATACTTATTAGTAGGAATACGATCAACTATGTGATCCCCGCTCAGGAACTCGGCACGGCGGGGATTGCATTTTCAACGTTCAGTAGCACCTCATTCTCATTTCTCCCCTACCCATAGAAGTGTTCGCAGCTGATGGAACTGTAAGTGCTGCAAACTTCAAAGGGATGATTGGCGTGGTGAAGATCTAGTCAACTGTCGCCGCATCGAGGCAATAGAGATGAGGCCCTGTACCATAGTAAATACGGGAACCATTCGGGCCTTCCCAGTGGGTGACGCCGCGGCTCACCACGGAAGGTTCAGCGCCCTGATAAGGATCAAAAGTCCAACGCTCTTCGCCACTGGCAGCGTCGAGAGCCACCAATCTGAGCTTAGGAGTAGTCACGTAAAGTAGGCCATCGACCATCACCGGATTGCATTGGATGGTGCTTCCGTTACCTTCTCGGGCATCTCCCGAGGAGTAGGTCCAGCGGAGCTGCAGGTCCATCACGTTATCGACATTGATCTGGTCGAGATTGGCGTACTTGCTCCCAAGAGCATCGCCTCTATACATGGGCCATTCATGATTCCTGTTGCTCGGGCTGCATTGCACACAGAGAATCACAATCAGGGAGAAAATAACGACACGCATGGAGGACATGGTCAGCAATTGATTCTAACAAATTAGCCATATAATCTGAAAGGCAGCCATGCTTACACGGCGACTTTTGCAGCGACGAGCTCGTCAGATCCCCGCACCCAGAACCAAGCACCTGGCAGCACCCACACGGGAGTACGGGAAAAGACCAGGCAAAACTTCACTTGAGCGATGTCCTAGGGCACGCCCCAAGCACACTCAACAATTACGCAATTACACGGTTACACAGTTGCCACCCCGACACCCGCGCTTTGGATCCCATTCACAGATTTCTCAACCCATGCCAGGGAGGATTAACCTACATTTGTTATCAAACCCTTAAATGCCGAGACTCGTAGAACTTCATACGTACTTTTGACATCTAAAACGAAGAAGTCACTTGCTCCCACGAGTGAATGGCGTATCGTGTAAATCAAAACAGAAAGCAATGAAGAGAGTGTATTTGTATTCCGCCCTGATAGCTCTAGTGGTGAGCCTGGTCAGCATAGGGGCCTTTAAGATGATCCAAGGTGAGCAGGCAGTGGTCAAGATTGAGCACATGGATTCCAGCCCCACGAAGGGCGTGGTCTACAGCATGGATGATGGAGGTCGGCTGGCGCCGTTGGATTTTGTGGCTACCAGTGCCAAGGTAGTCGAGGCGGTCGTGCATATCCGATCCACGCAGACACGCGCTTCCGCCGAGGACTCCGACGCACTACGGCAGTTGCCCAATCCATTCCGGGAGTTCTTTGGCGATCGATTTCCTGATGGAGACGATGATGTCCGCATGCGGCCGCGAGTAGGCACTGGATCGGGCGTGATCATTAACGATCAAGGATATATCGTTACGAACAATCATGTGATTAACAATTCCGACGATGTGGAGGTGATGCTCTACGATAATCGCTCGTATAAGGCCAAGGTGATCGGTACCGATCCGACGACCGACCTGGCACTACTTCGCATCGATCAAAGAGACTTGCCCTATCTCGCGTTTGTCAATTCTGATGAGGTAAACGTCGGAGAATGGGTGCTGGCCGTCGGCAATCCTTTTAGCCTTAACTCCACCGTCACCGCGGGCATTGTGAGTGCTAAGGGGAGAAACATAAGCATCAATCGAGAGCGATTTGCCGTGGAGAGCTTCATTCAGACGGACGCGGCCATCAATCCGGGCAATAGCGGCGGTGCCTTGGTCAATCTGCATGGAGGCCTGGTGGGCATCAACACGGCCATCGCCAGCCGGACCGGGTCCTACAGTGGTTATGGCTTTGCTGTCCCCAGCAATATTGTGAATAAGGTCGTGGAGGATATACTCAAGTTTGGCAGTGTCCAACGTGGGGTACTCGGTGTAATGATTCGCTCTGTCAATGGCAACTTGGCAGATCAAATGGGAATAGACCGCATCACGGGAGTGTACGTCGATAGTTTGCTCACCAATTCGGCGGCTGGTACGGCGGGTATAAGACCCGGAGATGTGATCATCCAGGTGGATGGGCAAACCGTCAAAACATCCCCGGAATTGCAGGAGCTGATCGCAAGAAAACGGCCCGGAGATCAAGTGGAGATCGTCGTGGATCGAGACGGTAGAGAAAAATCTTACGAGGTGGTATTAAACAGCACCACGGGCAGCCCGGAACTCGCAGCGGTAAGTCACAAGGAGGTCAATGATCTAATGGGGGCATCCCTGGTCGATCTAGATCCTGAGGTGGCGGATGATCTGGGGCTGAGCGGGGGTGTCCAAGTGAAGGAGTTATATCCCGGTCGCCTCAAGCAGCAGACCCGGATGCGGGAAGGCTTTATCATCACCAAAGTGGATGGCCGCAGCGTGCGAGATCTAGACGATCTCGAATCAGCCCTGAGAGACAAGGAAGGCGGTGTGATGATCGAGGGACGATATCCGGATCGCGAGGGCACACAGTACTTTGCGTTTGGTCTGGACTCGTAAGCGTAGTCACAGCAAGAATCATAAGGATCCAATGATGCCACGCATGGTTGGATCTTTTTTATTTCACCTGAAACCTTCCTTGCTCATAAGCCGTCGCCAGAGCCGTCAGCCCCTGCTGGTAAAGGCATATCCATGCTGACCTCGGCCTCATTGTCGTCGAGCACACCTTGCGGAGTCCAAGGTCATGCTCCACAATTAAACATCTACTCGATTAAACGTCTTTTTCCACTGACAAAACCTTTACGTGTGTGCATTACCGCTGATCGGGTGAAATGTCAGGCCCTGCACCACACACATCCTGACGAAACTTTCATAACTTCAGAATCGTCAAAAAAAGCCATGCGGCGTTCTTCATGAAAAATCTCATCTTCCTTGCACTCCTTGCCTTGCTCGCTTGTCAACCACAAAAGGGGACAGAAAACGATCCAGCGGATGACCTCGGCGTGCTACATCATCAATTTCAAATGGAGGCGGATGTAAGATCCTCCTTCGACCGTGGCTTACTGCTCCTACACAGTTTTGAATATGAGGATGCACGAACGGCCTTTGCGGAGGCCGTGGAGGCAGACGAGGGTGAGGTGATGGCGCACTGGGGTGAGGCTATGACCTACTACAAGGCTCTCTGGGGTCTACAGGATGTGGATGCCGGCCGGGAGGTCATGTCAAGAATCGGAGCGACCGAAGACGAGCGGCTAGCTGCGATCACGGATCCCCTGGAAAGGGATTTCTGGCAAGGCCTAGAGTTTCTCTATGGCGAGGGAGAGTTTAAGGAGCGAAATGAGCGCTACGCCGAACACATGGGATCGCTCTACAAGAAATACCCGGACAATGAAGAGGTGGCCGCATTTTATGCCCTCAGCCTCATCTGGTCAAGCGACGATGGACCCGACTTTGAACAGATGAAGCGATCGGCCTCCATTGCCGAAGGCGTATTGGCGGAGAATCCAAATCATCCGGGGGCGCTGCATTATGTGATACACGCCTACGACAATCCCGCCACAGCACTCGACGCTAAGTACGCGGCGGACGTTTATGCGGGAGTGGCCCCGGACGCCGCCCATGCACTCCATATGCCATCACATATTTATCTGGCCTTGGGCATGTGGGATGATGTCGTGTCGTCCAATGAGGCCAGCTACGCTGCGAGTGTCAATCGGATGGAGCGAATGGGACTGACCGACGGTGCGCGGGGTTACCATTCCTATGCTTGGCTGCACTATGGATACTTGCAGCAAGGTCGATTTGACAAGGCCCAGCAGCTGCTGGACGACATGCGAATTTACGTGCCGCGTGATCCAGATCGCGGGGCCCGCCGATATCTCGTGGCTATGGAGAATGCGCAGCTGGCTGAAACGGATGCCTACAAGCAAGAGGGCGTGCTCGACACCGTCAAGGTGAGTGACCTAAGTATTGCGACGATCGCTGCCCAACGATATTTCAACGGAGTCACTGCGGCGAGACAGGGAGATCGGGATGCCCTACGGAAGGAAAGAGAACTACTATCCAATGAGATTGAAGTGGCCAAATTGGAGGTGGGAGAGGACGGGCGTGCGATGTGTGGTGCCGGTGCAACCCGATATGCACCAAACGCCAACTCTGTGATGATGTCCCAAGTGATGCTGCATCAGTTGAATTATCTGCTGGCACAGCTAGATAATGACCCCAAGGCAGTTGAGCTTCATCTTTCGAAGGCGACCGAGCTTGAATCGGAGACGGAATACTCTTTTGGGCCACCGGACATTCCGATGCCCTCCTTTGAGCAATATGGAGCTTGGCTCCTGGAGCAAAGCCGATATGAGGAGGCGCTCGCCCAATTTGAGCACAGCCTGAAGCGGGCTCCCCTTCGGTCCAATGCGCTCAAGGGCAAGATGTTAGCGCTGGACCACCTTGGCAAGGCCGAGGAGGCCGAGGAGGTGCGAGAACAGCTGGACAAGATCTGGCACGTGGCCGACGAAGAGGTCAAGCAATTGATCGCCGGGCTTTAGTGTCCCGTGCGACAGGTAACTACCGGTCCTGGCCGTCTCTTCTGTGCCTTGCTCATCATGATCCAAATGCGAGGCCTCGGGATGAAGCGCCAGGGTTCATGCGCGGTGTGGTTTGTTCGATCAGGCACAAATTAGCTCAGCCAAGTAGTACACATATTTATCAAACGAAACTCTACTAGACCGCCTGGATAGATATCGACATTGCTATGGCCATTCCATGTATCAGTGCTTTTTCCATTGCCCTTGAAATTGTCATTGCCCTTGAAATTGTCATTGAAATTGTCATTGAAAAATTGTCATTGCCCTTGAAATTGTCATTGCCATTGAAATTGCCATTGCCATTGCCATTGAAATTGCCATTGCCATTGAAATTGCCATTGCCATTGAAATTGCCATTGAAATTGAAATTGCCATTGAATTGTCATTGTCATTGAATTGTCATTGCCATTGAAATTGTCATTGAAATTGTCATTGAAATTGTCATTGAAATTGTCATTGAAATTGTCATTGAAATTGTCATTGCCATTGAAATTGCCCCGGCCATCAAGCACACGCAATTCTCTGCTGAATGCCATTACGGTGCACATACCGATCATGGCCATACTGGCGGCTGCCATCGCTTGGAGTTGTTCCGATCCGCGGGCCGCTCCCTTCGGTGTATACTCGCTCGATCCCGATCTAGCCATCGAGCTAATCGCCAGCGACCCCGAGATTGTCACCCCGATAGGACTGGCTGTCGATGACGACGATCACCTGTACGTGTTGGAGTCACATACACACTCGCCTCAGCCAGGGTATCAAGGTCTCGGTCACGATGTGATTAAGCGCGGCGGCGATCAGGACGGTGACGGCAAACCGGAGAAGTGGATGATCTATGCCGATAGCATCGAAGATGGGATGAATCTCTACTGGGCGGGTGGCAAGTTATATCTCGCTACGAAAAATAGCATCGAATCCTTTGAAGATCGCGACGACGACGGAACGGCAGACCAACGGACATTGTTACTCCACATGGCCCTACCCGCAGACGTGTACGATCATGCGGGCATCCTAGGTATTGCCGTGAGCCCGGACGGCTGGATCTATTTCTCGAGAGGTAACACTGGCAGTCAGCATTGGAGAGTTTTGGGGACTGACGGATCCAGCGTCGAGGGTTATGGAGATGGAGGCAATGTCATGCGCAGTCGACTGGATGGATCAGCGGTGGAAATCGTAGCGACGGGCTTTTGGAACCCATTTGATCTAAAGTTCGTGCGAGACGGCCGCCTTTTGCTGACTGACAACGATCCGGATAGCCGTGGGCCCAATCGTCTGATTGAGGTAGTACCCGGCGGTGACTACGGCTACCAGTCGCGCTATGGCGGGAGTGGCATTCATCCCTTCCTGGCCTGGAATGGTGAATTGCCCGGCACCCTGCCCTATGCGGCACCGCTGGGAGAAGCCCCGTGCGCCTTGATTGACGCCGGTCAGGCAAACTTTGGCAAAGCGTATGCCCAGAGCATCTTGGCCGCTGTCTGGGAAGAGAACAATATCGTTCGTGTGGATTTGAAGGCATCAGGATCGTCGGTGACTGGGATGCCCGAGGTGCTCATCCAGGGAGACAGCAGCTTTCATCCGGTCGCCATGGTCACCAACAGCAAGGGCCAACTTTACGTCACCGATTGGGTAGTACGCCAATATCCGAACCACGGCAAGGGAAGAATCTGGCGCATCCGCACCGGCCAAGAGTATATGTCGACAGAGAGTAGGCCCCCACAAATCAATCGCTTTGCAGCTGTTCAGGGCGGGTCTGACCAGTGGTTGGAGCGCTTACGGGAGGGAGATCCGTTTGAGCTGGCCTCCCTTCGAGCGCATCTAGCAGTGGAGGCACCTTCGGAGTTTAGGGAGATGCTGCACGCTTCGGAAGACCCGCACCTGCGGTTGCAAGGCCTGTTGGTGGAGAGACGCCGGGACGGTGACCTCAATGCCTCGTTGTTGCGGAGATTGTTACGAGACGATCAACCTGGGATCAGGCGGATGGCCTTGATATACATTGCGGAAAAGAGGAGGATCGATCTGCGTGAAGACCTGCAGTCTGTGTTGGAGGATGGCTATGTGGGTGCCGCACTCATGCAGACCTATCTGGCTACGCTCCGCCATCTGGATCCGACGTACCTGCGAGCCCTTGATCATCAGCAAGAGCGCCATGCCCGGAATTTGCCCCGAAGGCTGCCGGAGGGATTTCTGACCGCCCTCTTGCAAGATGAATCGCTAGAGGAAGTCGTGCGAGCCGCGGCCCTACCTTACCTGCCAGTGGCAGAAAGAGATTCGTCGGTGTTGCTCGACCTGCTCAGGACCGCACAGCAGCCTGCCTGGCAGGAGGGTTTGATTCACTGTCTCACCGATCTCGGTGGGGAGCAGGTCAAGCAGATTTTCCTGGCCGTCGCCTTGGATACGAGCTATGCGGAGTCGGTTCGGGCCACGGCACTGTCGGCGCTGCTGCGCAGCGGTGGTCCATTTTGCCGGCAGCTCTTGCCCTTGCTCAGCGAGCGAAGCGACTTAATCGCCTATGTGGCGACCAAGCACCTGACCCGTTGCAGCAGCGATGACCAAATAAGGGCCAGTGTCGAGCAGGCATTAGGCCAGCACCCGTCTAGCGCACACCTACAAGCCGTCTGGGACTTTCGACTGGGACTGACGGAGAATCCGGAGAGCGATGATGACTGGTCTTCGGCGGTGGACGGAAGCGGACATGTCGGGCGGGGCCGGGTGGTCTATCAGTCGCTCGTGGCTCAATGCCAGACCTGTCATCGTATCGATGGGTGGGGTGGGCTTTTCGGACCCGATCTATCAAATATTGGGCGCAGCAAAAGTCGTGCGCAGATCATCAATTCCATCCTCCGTCCTTCGCTCGAGGTGGCCCCGGAATGGCAGGCCTGGCAGGTTACTGATCGCTACGGGCAGGTGCATTATGGCAGGCAAATCGACGTATTGCTAGACAAAGTGGAATTGATGAATATTGAAGGGAGATTCGATGTATTTGAGGAACCGAGAACTTTCGGGGTAGCCGATATTTCACTGATGCCGGATGGCCTGGAGCAGGCCCTGACGGTCGGAGAATTTAGCGATCTGATTAGCTACTTGCAATCACTGCGATAAATCACACCATTGATGAGGACAAAAAATGGAACGAACAGAAGAAAATTTATCCAGCGGGCAGGGGCCGCACTGGCAGGTTTAGGATTGACTGGTGCCGCACACGCAGAGGTCGGGTCGAAGCAGTCGGAAGCAGGATTCGAAATGGAGATGCCGGACAACCCATTGGTGCTTTTTGACAATTTTCACGTAGGCAATCGACGATCATATTCCTGGCGGGCCAAGTTTGCCGCAGCGCAGGCTGCGGGCTTTGATGGATTTGAATTTGCTGTGGTAGACCCACAGTCAGACCGTTGGAAGGAGGCGATGGACCTGGTCCCAGGTACCCCCTTTAAGACCTGGGGCTTTCACTGGACCACAAAAGCCGTAGTGGACCGCAACGCGGACGGCATTGCAGGCGAGATCGAGAAAATCATTGAAAACGTAGCTACGTGTGGCAAACTGTCGATCAAGCCATACTTCACCTTGTCCCTGAGCGGGGTGGACGAACTGGGAGGTCTCACCATTCATGAGAGAGGCTCCGCCAAGGCACAGCCGCGACATTGGGAGCGTGCCTACCGGATCATCGCAGCCTTTGATCAGGCCTGTGCCGATCATGGGGTGCGAGGCTCACTGTACCCGCACATTAACTGGATCTGCGATACGCCTCAGTCGATGGTAAAGATTCTGCACGGGGCTAATGCCCGTACGATCGGCCCCGCTTTCTGCTCACACCACTGGTATGCCAACAAGGCATCGGATGAGCTGGATGACGTCTTGGCTTATCCTGAGATGCAAAGGCTAAACTATGTGGTGCTAACCAATGGAAGGTTTACGCCGTCCCGCTTTCAGGCGGTGCGCTTTGATGAAGGGCAGATAGATATGGCGTGGTTGCTTGCAAAAATCTACGCCTTCGGCTACCAGGGACCGATTTCCTCGCAAGGATGGGCCATCGGCGGAGATCCCTTTGTGGCCTGCAAGCGCTTTGTAGATGGCATCCGGGCGCTGCGCCGTCGCTTCAAGGAGCGACCGGAGCTTCATCCACTCCGGTAATAGCCCTGAACCCATCCGCACCAGCTGGATCAGCCCACCTTGGTCTCCAGGCCCGACGATTGTCACACGCCAAGGTGGCACAGGTCGGTGCAGCTGCCATGGCCCTATGCTTTTCGACTAGCGCAGTGAGCGTTTCCCATCCCGCATTTGACGGCGTCCACACCCTGAATTGACTAACTTTTGAAGATAGCTGCAACCTTTACCCGACACCTGTCGTACTGTCCATAGAAGCGAATGAAACGAAAGCTCCGCAAGCACCAAACTGACGAACAACTCATGCTCCGGGTAAAGGAGGGAGAGTTGGACCAACTGGGTGTACTCTTTGAGAAGTTTCACCCCAAGGTATATGACTACTTCTTGCGGATGACCAGAGATGCATCGCTCAGCAGCGATCTGGTGCAGAGCACCTTCGAGCGAGTGCTCAAGGGTAAGCATACCTACAAGGTCGAATACCCGTTCGTCGGATGGATCTTTCGAATCGCAAAAAACGTACTAATGGACCAGTATCGGAGAAACAAGATTAAGACCTCTGATAACCTGCAAGATTATCAGGCTAGCTACGAACTGGATGAAGCAAAACTCGAAAAGACCGATCTGGAGAGAGCATTGGACCGCATCAAGCCGGAGTTTAAGGAGGTGCTCTTGCTCACCAGATACGAAGACTTAAAGTACCAAGAGGTGGCAGAGATCATCGGTGTCTCCGAGACAGGCGTCAAGACCCGCGTACACCGGGCCATAAAACAACTGAGGCAAGAATATTTAAAAGTGACATCCCTATGAAGGATTCAAATAAGGAGTACGATATCATAAAACTGGTCATGGGGCATCTTGATGATCGCCGGGCCGCACAGCTTAGACAAGCGCTGAGGTCCGACATCGAGCTGAGAGATATGCATGATCAATATGATGCTTTGACAGACGATGTCGAGCGCCTGCCACTATCCGAGGTGCCGGCAGAGGTCCCGGCACGCTTTGAGCAGTGGTTGCGCAGTCAGGTAGAAGCGGATCAACGGCATGCTCGCAGACCCTGGACCCTGGTGCGCCTGGCGAAGTACGGTGTAGCCGCCTCGGTGCTGGTCTTGGCGGGTTGGTTCTTGGGCACCTACTTTGGTAGCGATCACCGTGATGCACTGGTGCAGGAGGGGTCGAAGGCGGCATTAATGCAGTTGATCAGTACCGAAAGCCCGACCAATCGAATAAAGGGCATCAACGAGTCCTACGCCATCAAGAAGATGGATCGAGAGGTGGGAGAAGCGCTCATCAAACTATTGATCAATGATGAGAGTATCAATGTTCGCTTGGCGGCGGTGGATGCGATGCGGCAACACTCAGGAGAAAGGCGCATCAAGGATGGATTGTTGCGCGCACTGGAGAGTGAGCAACAACCGATCGTGCAGATCAGCATCATTAATGCCCTCGTCGGCATGGATGAGACCCGTGCCAAAGCCACACTGGAAAATTTAATCGAAAAGGAGGATACACCTGATTTTGTGAAGGATGAAGCCAGATTGGGTCTGACCCGCCTTTGACAGCGACCTGGAATGCGATCCAGGCATATGTGATAATTATCGGATAACAGAAACCAACTTAAAATATTCAAAAACAATGTCAACTATGAAAAATGTACTAAAAATTATGGTGTTTGCCTTCGCTGCTGTGTCGACTGTCATGGCACAGGACCATACGATTGCCATGTCGTCGGGCAAACTGAGTATCGAAGAAGTGGCAAAAGTGACGATCGAAGGACATGCCGGTGCGAATGTTATTATTTCGCGCGAAGGCGACTCGCACGAATTGCCTGAACGAGCCAAGGGATTAAAAATGCTATCCGCCAGCGGCCTGACAGACAACACGGGACTGGGCTTGAATGTGCAGAAGGATGGCGATGTGACCCGGGTCAAGCGGGTAGGTAATAAGACCGGCAAGCGTTACATCATCAAAGTGCCTAGGTCCGTAAGTGTGTTTTACGAACACTCCCATCATGACGGTGGCAAGCTGATGGTCACCGATCTGGAAAGCGAATTGGAGGTTTCCGTCAACTACAATTCAGTGCACTTGGAAAATGTGAGTGGCCCTATGGCAGTCAACACGGTGTATGGATCCATCGACGCTATTTTCTCTAGTGTTAATCAGAATAATTCCATCACGCTATATTCCGTCTATAGTCACGTCGACGTATCCGTGCCCACGAATGCCAAGGCCAATTTTCAGCTTTCCACCACCTACGGCGATATGTTCTCCGATTTGGATCTGGACTTTGGTACATCGGAAGACGATATGAAGAAATTAAATGCCAATAATATGGTGGGAAAATTAAATGGTGGTGGTGTTGACTTTGTCATAAAGTCCAGCTACAGCGATATTTTCCTCCGCAATAAATCTTAGGAGATGGCACGCATGATAATGTCCGCCACCTGGGTGGTGCTTTGGGCTGTCGCCGGGCTGGCACAGTCTCAAGTGCTCGAGGTGCGATCGCTCAGCGGCATCAACCAAATCACTTTGGACCATCAATGGGCAGATGTCGTCTACAAAAACTGGGATCGGAATGAGATCAAAGTAGAAGGCACCGTGTCCATCAGTGAGGGCGAAAGCGACGATGCATTTGACCTGCAGATGGAGGTGGCAGATGGTGAGCTAACGGTGACAAGCGATGTCAACGACGTCGATAAGTTGCCAAAATTTTTGACGGTCAGAAAAGGGGATGAGGTCTTTTATTTTCGATTGGAAGATGGGGAGGACCCAGACTGGAGCACGGTCAAGGAGACGATCGGCGAGGATGTGATCAAGAGCACATCCTATAGCACACTGATCGACATCACCTTGGTGATTCATGTGCCCGATCGCGTGCCCCTCGAAATCGAGTGCACGTACGGCGACCTAACCATCACCAATTGTGGCAACGCCATATGGGCCAAGAATACCTACGGTCATGTCATCGCCAGTCTGCCAAACCGCACCCTTCCGGCAGACTGCAAACTGACGTCGACCTATAGTTTTGTCGATGTGAGTGTGCTGCAGGAGGCGACGATGGATATTTCCCTTCACACAAACTATGGTGAGATTTTTTCCAATGTCGACTTCACCTATGACGGAGCGGAGAGCTTTGAGAAGAATTTCAACAGCAAAATTGCCGGCTCACTCAACGGCGGAGGCAGGCACCTATCGCTGAAGGCTACCTACAGCAACATATACCTCCGCAAGATCTGAGGTCAAAGCTGACGCAAGCATAGATAGATATTGATTGGAAGTTGAATCAAGGTCGGGAATTATCTCGACCTTTTTTCTATAGGTGTGCGGTGGATCTAGGATGACCACGCAACCTTGGCGCTCGTCACCTTTGATGCAGGTCATCATCGCGCAACTCAACAATTAAACAATTAAGCCATTCCACACTCTTCACCGGACAATGCCCTGCGGCCTTTGCGAACACTTTGCGTCCTTTGCGGTGATACTGCGAGAATGGCAGGTCAGTTTAGCTGAAAGAGCCAACTCAACAACTAAACAACCAACCCATTCCACCGTCATCACCGTACAATGCCCTGCGTCCTTCGCGAACTCTTTGCGTCCTTTGCGGTGATACTGCGAGAATGGCAGGTCAGTCTAAGAGAGCCAACTCAACAATTAAACAATTAATCAATTCCACAGGCTTCCCATGCAATGATCTCCACGCCTCCACGTGAGATCCACGAAGGAGCGCCGATTTTTCTATCTTCTGCCAAATGCTAGCACGTGCGATTTAACGACAAGTCAATTTTAATAACCGGTGCTGCCGGGGGCATAGGCCGGGCCGCAGCCGTCCTCATGGCTGGGGAAGGGGGCAAGATACTCGTGGCAGACATAGACGAGGTGGGAGGGGAGGAGACGGTATCCATCATCCGGACAGCGGGAGGGCAAGCGTATTTTGTACCGACGGACGTCACCAAAAAAGCAGCGCTAGAGCGAGCGGTAGTTGAGGCCGTGGATCGGCACGGCGGCTTGGATGTAGCCGTAAACAACGCCGGGGTCGGTGGAGATCTGGCCCGCACCCACCAGTACAAGCGATCGACCTATGACCGGGTGATTGCCGTCAATCAGACAGCGGTCTTCGAGGGCATGCAGGTGCAACTGGAAGCCATGTTGCCAGCCGGATGTGGGGTGATCGTCAATGTGGCATCGATGGCCGGTCTAATGGCACAACCCAAGACCAGCGCCTACGTAGCCAGCAAGCATGCGGTGATTGGACTCACCAAAACCGCCGCCCGAGAATATGCCAAGTACGGGATTCGCATCAACGCCGTTTGCCCGGTGTACACACAGACGCAGATGGTGGATGAGCTATTTGGCAAAGCCCCCGGCCTGGACAAGATGCTGCAGGCCCAGATCCCGATGAAGCGCTATGCCCGCCCGGAAGAAATCGCCGAAGCCATCGCCTGGCTGGCCAGTGACCAGTCCTCCTTTGCCACCGGCCTCTGCCTGCCCATGGACGGCGGACTGAGCGCCTAAGCTCCAATCCGACCAAGTTTGTCCACAAGGCGAAGCCCCTGCGGCCGAAAATTACTCACTGAAAAATTGTTCATTGTTCACTGAAAAATTGCTCACTGAAGAATTGCTCACTGAAAAATTGCTCACTGAAAAATTGCTCATTGTTCATTGAAAAATTGCTCACTGCTCATTGAAAACTGTTCACTGCAAATGGATGACCGACATAGCCTGCCGAAAGGCATCTTTTTTGCGGCGCGAAAGGGGAAGTTGAGATTTGTCCGCCATGACAATAATATCTCCCGCGTCCTTCTTCCAGTGATCAACGGATTCGAGGTTGATGATGTGGGACTTGTGCGGTCGAAAAAATCCATATGGCGCCAGAAGGGGTTCAAAATCACCCAGGGTTTTGGAGAATGTCAAGGGTGATCGATTGGCAAAATGAAAGGTAGTGTAGTTTTTGAAGCTCTCCAGTCGAATAATGTCTGACACGAGCACAAAGTAGATCCCGTCGGAATTGGTGAGCGCTAATTTTTTTCCCGGTTGTTCAGGCGCGAAGGCGGCCTCGGCTCTGCGCACTGCTTCGATGAGATCATCGGGATCAAAGGGCTTGAGCAGATAGTCCAGGGCGTGGTAGCGAAAGGCTTTGATGGCAAAGCGGTCGTAGGCGGTGACAAAGATGACTTTGGGAGTGGCGGTGGTCAGTCGGTTCAGAAGATCAAAGGCTGTACCGTCGGGCAGTTGAATATCCAGCAACGCGAGGGCTGGTTTTTTCTCTTCAATGCACGTTACACCGGCCTCGACGGAGTCGGCCTCACCGATCACGTCTATGGAGGGACAGAATTTCTCCAAGAGGAGTTTGAGGTTGGTTCGAGCGTCCTGCTCATCTTCCACTAGTACTGCTTGCATAGCTGTATTTGTTTTTCTTTTGGGTGTCTTGGAGCTTCATGAGGATCGTTACTCGCGTGCCTACCGTTTGTCCGTCTCCGTCTTGTAGCGTCTCGATCGAGATCCAATCGTTGGACTGTTCGTTGGCCAAGTTTAGGCGTTCTCTACTCAGCGAGATACCGACGGATTTGTGGGCCAATCGATCGCTTCTTCCCCCTTTCGCCGGACCTCGTCCATTGTCGCTGATCTGGACTTGCAAAAAGTCCTCTCGCTTGGTATAGTGGATCTGGATGCGCCCCTGGTCCTTTGACTGGGAAATGCCGTGTACTACGGCATTCTCCACAAAAGGCAAGATCAGCAGGGGCGTGACTTGGATAGCTTTGGGATCAATCTGCTCGTCCACGTGGATGGAAAAATCAAAACGGGGCGAAAATCGCATTTTTTCGAGGGACAAATAATGACGGATGAATGCAATCTCTTCCGCCAGGGGAATGGCCTGCTCGATGGAGGCGTCCAGGCACTTGCGGATCAATTTGGAAAAATGGGAGATATAGCGATTGGCATCTTTTTCACGCTTCTGATTGACAA
>CBDCVQ010000011.1:0-414003 GCA_965223165.1 Saprospiraceae bacterium
AGACGCAGCAATTTCGGCGGGCCTCATGTTTTTGTTGAGTGTCGCTGTTATGGCCTGTGCCGCAGGAACACTTTATCGCGAAGGCCTGCACGTGGATAATGCGATCGATATGGTCAAGCTGCTAGAGCCGCTGGCTGGCCGTTTTGCTATTTCGATCTTTGTGGGCGGGATCGTCTGCGCAGGCGTGTCCTCACTGTTTCCCATCGCGTTACTGGGCCCCTGGTTGATGGCGGACTATCGCGGTACCAAACGCAATCTGCGCACTGGTGAGTCGAAGGCCCTAGTGCTGTTTACGGTGCTTTTAGGATTGGTTGTGCCGATCTTTGGAGGAAGGCCGGTCTTTGTGTTGATTTTTTCTCAAGCCGCTACATTATTAGCGACCCCATTGGTGCTTGCCCTTATGTGGATGCTTTGCAACCGATCGCAGTTGATGGGTACGCACACATTTTCTGACAAGCAAAATGCGATCATGGCCTTCATTTTCCTTTTCACATTGGTCCTCTCGATCGCTGGTGCGGTGGGCATGTTTAGCTAATGAACAAAATGCATGAAGCGTAAGGGAAAGACATCCGCTCTCAAGAAAATCTGGCGGGAAGCACCGTCCGACGACCTGATCGAATTTCTGCAGAAACAAGTAGACCAAAGCAGTGAGCTGGCCAACCAACTACTTTTCGAGTTTGCCCACCTTTGGGAGGAGCATGCTGGGGAACGTTTTCGCAATTTAGTCGCACAGGCACTGGGTCGGCAGCGGCAGTTGATCGACCGACCTCGAGGCCAACAAATTTCCCGGCGCCTTCAGCCCCTCCTACAACAGAATCGGACGCTCATGGCCGAGGCCAATTGGCGCGATGCTCTCACGCTCACAGAACAGCTGATGGATCAGGTTTTTACCCTCTCCCCTTCCGTGCAAGACTTTCCCTCGGCCGTAAAGAAGGATCTCACCACCGTGATCTCAGACCTGGACCTATTATTGACAAATTGTGAGGCCCCACTGATCAAGGATGAGGTGCAGGAGCGATTGGCAGCCATGTTGGAGCTGCCGGCGGCCACACACTGGCAGGTAGACAAACCCATTTTTAAGCTACTTATCAAGCACCACTGGAGTCCAGCGATCCTGACTAGGATCCGGCTGTTCTATCAGGAGAAGCTCAAGCAAAATCCCAACGATCCGGCACGGGAGACCTGGGTCTTGCGCCAGATAGCCATCGCTCGGGTGACTGACGACCAGGATACCTTCGCGGCATTGCTGACCGAATATCAGCATCTGTTTGAGGTCCGTCTGATCGCCATCGAGCAAAAGCTGGAGACGTCGGCAATGGATGCTGCCATGCAACTATGCCAAGACGGTCTGGCAAAACTTGTCCATCCGCATGATTTTGGCAAAATCCGACAACTCGAGTCACTACTCCTCCAGATAGCTGAGTCCAACAATGATGTACCGTTGCAAAGAAATCTGCTGCGCAAGAAGTACCTAAGCAGCAAAGAACATGATGCCGAGATCTTCCAAAAAATCAAAGGCTTACACACCGAGCCCACCTGGTCTGGCGTGCGTCAGGCATTAAGGCGGGAAATCGGTGTGGGCACTCAAGCCCAACGGCTGAAGGTGGCCGCCCTCCTTGTCGAGGAGGAGCAATGGCCGGAACTGCTTGAGCTCTGCGAGCAGCACATTCACCTGGTAAAATTTGCCGAGCCATACCTGGTAGCAGATTATCCGCAGCGACTATTGGAGATCCACCGCAGAAGTCTCGAACGTTACCTGGCCACGCACACCGGCAGAAAATTTTATCGGCGTCTCTGCGGCGAATTACGACGGATACACAGCCATATCCCAGGGGGAGAGATATTTGTAACCGGGATGATTGTACGATTTCGCAGCGAGGCTACATCAAAACCCGCCTTTGTCGAGGAACTAAATCGCCTGGACGTCGAGCTACGGGGTTAGTGGAGTTTCCCGCCAAATCTCATCATTAATGCTAGTGCCAAGCGCTCGCTGCCAGTCCGATGGTGTACATGCATGTGTCGACCCAGCCAGAACTTGGCAGTCCCGAGGACTCGGGATGCCTGTGTTTTGCGCCTTGCCTACGGACAAAATAAACGTCTCGATCCAATCGGAGACAGTGATTCAACAGTATCCTAGACGGTGTGAATAATGAGCACCCAAGGGTCGTTACTCGGTGCCTGAAATGTGGTGGACTGCACCGGTGCCGATGGATGCACCTCACCGGTCTTGGGATTTGCCCAACGGAAGTGATGCCCATCCAGATCCATATCGATCGTCACAGGGCCCCCATTCGAGAGGTAGCTGATGTGCAGCCCTTCCTTAGTCAGCAGCGGAGTCCCTCCCGCCAGATCCCAACGCTTGGCAATATCGGTCAGATCCAGATCAGCCAGTATGTGCGACATCTGCCCCACGTAGGCCGCACCCTCCATCTCCATGGCCTGATGCCATGCCATGGCTTGTGAGGCCCAAGCGGTCCAGCCTGGCTCCTCAGCCGTTATCT
The DNA here is from genome assembly GCA_965223165.1 of Saprospiraceae bacterium. GTDB lineage: Bacteria > Bacteroidota > Bacteroidia > Chitinophagales > Saprospiraceae > JABDMH01. Next base: position 2,502 of record CBDCVQ010000011.1, read on the forward strand.
TCCACTGCCACAGTCCGGCCGCCCCGTACACGACGCCCATCGTGCCTCCCGACATCCATTGCATCCAAGCCTCCTCACCCTGCCACCAACCCAGTCCATTCTTGCCATCGTTCATGCCCTCATAGGTCGGCTCGCCATTGGCTGATGCTTTCGTCGGCAGGTTGTCGTACATGCGCTCCACTTTGTGGTAGAGATGCTCACCTCCATGTCCCGTCTGTGCCCACTGAAAATCCAGCCAGTCCTGCTCTTGGTGGGTCTTATTGTAATGTTCGCAGTGCTTAAGGGGATTGTTTAGGGCCCAATCCGCCACATAGTCGTCGCATGGATTATAGTGAAGGCCCGTCGGTTGCTGATAGCAGTCCCACTGCTCCAGCATGATGCCCGCCTCGAAAACCCCCGGGTCATCGCCTCCATTGTCACCGGCGATCAGCCAAAAGGCAGGTCGGCTACCATACCTGGCCAGCAGGTATTTACAATAGCGGACATAGGCCTCGGGGTCGATGACATTGCCGAGCACTTCCTTGCCCTTCCATCCAAACCCATGAAAGATCGGCTGGTACACAGGCACGACCCCATGATCGATCAAAATGCCGGTCAGGGTGTCCAGATAATCAAAGTAGGCGGGCACGATTTGATCAATGTGTCCCTCATGCAAGTCCGTAAAGCCACGCGCAAATCCCAATGCTACCCCCCGCTGGTCCGGACCCTCCGCACCCTGATCGGGCTGTACCGTCATCAAGAGCGCGGCATTAAAGCCCTTTTCGCTTCGGTCCTGCGCATAGGTGGTGGCGTCCGACGTGGTAGCTCGAAAGGGCAAGGCCCAAGGGGTATCGCCGACCAGCAGAAATGATTGACCCGAATGGTGGACCACACTTCGCTTGCCTGGTGACATTTTCATCAGTCCTTTCGAATAAAGCGGATGGGAATCCACCGCTGCCACACTGCGAAGTTGCCCCCGCTGACCGTGCAACCCAGCATCCCCCGCATGGGAGGCATAGCTGGTCCAAGTGTATACGCGGTCAGCCGCAGGAGGCGCAAATCGAATCTTCCAGACATTATCTGCTGCCCAATAGGCCGGCCGCACGAGCGAATCTCCCTCCTCCGACTGAAATACAGCCCAGACCTCCACGTCTGTATAGGGATTTTGATACCGTTGCAAGGCCACTAATTCGATCTCGATCGTACGCCACTGTGCGACCTCCGGCACGGGCTGCTTTACGCAGGCCAGCAGCGTGCTCACCAACATGATCATCAGAAACGGTCGAATCCAAATCCAGCCCGTCGGTGCGCTCTGCACCTGCCGACCATTCCTTTCCATTATGTTAGACATCGATCCCAATGCTCAATCTCGGCTTAAACCGATATGCACTTCCTTGCTGGGCTCAAACCCGATACGGTGCGCCAGCGTGACCAAGGTGCCAGTGCGCGGATTTGAAATAGGAGCTGTATATACCTGCCATACCTGCCCGGGGTCAGTGCCTTCGACTATCTGGTAGGCTATCGAAGCGCCCTCCGTAGCGCACGAGAGAACAATCTGCGCATCGGAGACGTCGGCCTCCACGATCTCTGTGTGGGGTTGTTGCATATCCGGGTACATTTGTGCCACCAATTCGGGCTCGGGCAAATCGCCAAGGTCACCATATTTTTCCGTCCAGGACTCATGCTCCTGCCGCAGCCGCTGGAGATGCGATTGGTAGTCAGGATTGTCTGCGAGATTATTCACTTCGTAGGGGTCGGCCAGGCAGTCGTACAACTCCTCCTCCGGTTTGGTGTCTGCAAAAAAGATCTTCTGCGGTCCCTTGAGTTGTCCGAGCGAGTCCAACCGATACAACTCTTGCATGAGTGTCATCTGCTTTCGGTAAGCGATGTTCATGATATTCGGCCGGTCTGTGTGATAATTCTTGATGTACTTAAAGCACTTGTCGCGAACTCCTCTAACCCGATCATATTCAGAGTCCAATCGGTCGCGAGCCGCGTGCACATAGCCTCTGGGCTGCGCCGACGCATGCTTACCCAAAAATGCTTGCCCGTGCAAATAGGTAGGAGGAGCCCTGCCGGCCAACGACATGATCGTGGGTTTCAAATCAATAAAACTGATGAGCTGATCATCGACCTGACCCGCCAGCTGTTGATCGGGAAATCGGATGATCATGGGTACCTTCAGGCCGCTGTCATAGATCTCTCTCTTCTGTCGGGGCAAAGGACCTCCGTGATCGGAATACCAAAAAATGATGGTCTTCTCCAGCAGTCCATCTTCTTCCAATTCGGTTAAGACCTCCCCCACTTGACGATCCATCTCCACTATGTTTGAGTACATTCTCGCCAGCTCATTGCGCACGATTTCGGTATCCGGATAGTAGTCTGGTATGACCACTTTGGCCGGGTCGGCCAGCAGCGGCCGATCCTTGTTGCGCCACATGCCTGACTCATGGCATATGGTGAAATTAAAAATGGCAAAGAAGGGCTTGTCAGCCGGCCCGTTTCGCCAGTGTGCCTGTCTGCTACTTTCGTCCCAGGCGGTGACCGGCGCCTGAAACTGATAATCCTCTTTCGAATTGTTGGTACAATAGTATCCGGCCATCCGCATTTGCTCGCTATGCATGCGCACTTCGGGAGGGATAACTGCCGAATAGGGCACCACCCCGGGTGGGAGGAAGTCCGGATTACCTCCGGTACGCATGTGATTCGTGCCCACCGATGCGGGATACATACCGGTCGCTATGGCGGCACGACTGGGAGCGCACACCCCATGCGTCGAATAGAAGTTGGTGTACCGGACGCCCTCTCGAGCCAGTCGGGATAAATTAGGCGTCTGCACCGTCGAATCCCCAAAGCACTCGATGACGGGACTCATATCCTCCGCCACTAACCACAAAATGTTTGGCCGCTCGGGCAGCTCGAGCTGAGCATAATCTGGGGCAACCTCGGTGTCGGCGGCCGGAGGCACCTGGCCACAAGCGGCTGTCAGCAGCACGAGCACCAGCATATGTGCAAGTCTCATAGTCAGAAGAATAAGATTTTGATTCGCTACTGAAAATAGGGAAGTGTTGTGACATGCAGCAGTCCTCGCGTAGTTGGTCAGTATGGGCCTGCCACTCGATGGCCAGCCATCGTCAGGCCAAGGACATGATCAGTTTCGACCATTTGGCGGAATGGTGCCTTTTCAATCCGAAGGTTATCGATGATCGGTGAAAGATGTAATTTCATGCAAATGGCATGGGTGTACGGAGGTTTGGTCACCATCATAGTCGCCGCCTGCTTTTTATCCTGCCAAAATCTACCCGGGTATGAAACAGCTCATCCATGACGCGCCTGTCGCGGTGCTCGTCCTCCTTTTGCTGGCCGGTGCCGCCTGCTCAGGACCCGCCGACCGCCCGTCTGTCCCGATCGATGCCTTCGCTCACATTGCCGACGTCCAGGTCCGAGACCTGCTGGCCAATGCGATCCAGCAGGCCGGAGGCATCGACCGGTGGCAGTCCAAGGCAATGTTGAAATTTGACAAGAAGACCGTACTCTATCACGCCGATGGCAGCGTCGAACTGGCTAGCGACCAGCAGCACACCTATACGTATGGTGCGAGCGAGGACATTGAAATCAGTTGGAGCAAAGATGGGCAGCATCATCAACTCTCTTCCATCGATGGGATGGTCACCAAACTGGTCGATCAAGTGCCTGACACCACCATCAGCCCATCTGCCGCCACAAACACCGTGCTGAGCGCCGTGTATGTCATCAGCTTGCCCTTTAAACTCTTACATCCGCAAATTAACCTAACCTATGAGGGAATCGATACGCTGGGCGCGGGTCAGGAAGCACATGTGCTGCGTGCCCAGTATCAGCCCGCGGAGACCACCTCTTATGATACGGAGGACATTTGGTGGCACTACTACCGTACCGACGATCACACCCAGATCGGTTACAAAGTGCAGCACGCCGATCACATCAGCTACGTCGCAAATCTGGCCTTTACTCGAGCCAACGGCATCTTGTTTCCTACCGAGCGCAAAAGCTGGCGTATGAACGAGGATGGATCACTTTCCTATCTTCGGGCGGCCTATGCATATTCAAACTACCAAGTGGAGTAGCTGGACAGGGAGATTTTACCCAACGGAACTGCGTGCACTGCTAGCAGTAGATCGGATCAGACTACTGCACTTCACCTCCTTATACTTCGGTTGATGCCCTCCACCTACCCCTCGCACATTGTCTGCACCTACCTGTATATCATCACCAAGTATGGTTATCCGCCTCCGGCAGCGGACACGATAAAGCATGTGGAGGAGATGGCCTCGCTGGGCTTTCGTAGCATCGAATTGGAAGGCATCCGGGAGACTCACTTGCCTGAGATGTTTCAGCGCCGCTATGAGATCAAGGAAGCTCTAGATCGATGGCACCTACAGGTACCCGTCTATTGTGCCGTCTTGCCCGGGCTGAGTTCGACCGATGACCAAGTGGTCCGTGATCAGCTGGCACTGTTTGAGTTGGGCTGTCAGACGGCGCACGCACTGGGCAGCACGCTGATACTCGACAATGCGCCCTTGCCCCCATATCAGTTTGCAGGAGCTATTCCAGTCACTCGGCATTACGATAATCAGGTTTTGTCGACGGCGCACCTGCCCTCTGGTTTCTGTTGGGATGGGTTTTGGTCGAGATTGGTGGAGACCTTTCAAAAGGTATGCGATATTGCCGCCCGCTACGATCTCACCTATCTGGTACATCCGGCCATGGGCGTTTTGGCGGCTACGCCTGAAAGCTATTTGCACTTTTCTCACATGGTGGATCGGCCCAACCTGGCCTTTAATTTTGACACCGCCAATCTGATCTCCCTTCGCTGCAATCTCTCCTTGGCCCTACATCAGCTGCGAGGTCACATTCGCTATGTGCATGTGTCGGACACGCCCCTTAATGTCAATCAGCACCTCCCCATCGGGGATGGTGATATTGGCTGGTCTGCCTTCTGGAGCACCTTGCGGCAGATCGACTACGATGGACCGATCGGCATAGATGTAGGTGGATCTGAATCACCCATTACAGACCTAGCTGGTGCTTATCGCCACACGGCCCAAGCGGTAATCGCTGGATTGTCTGGTACTTAAGGCGGGAGAGAGAATCGATAGGGTTCCCCCGATGGCATCTTATTTGGGCAATCACAGGGCTCAATACTTCTCTCCTGTCTCTCGACGAGGTGATAGCTAAATCAACTTGACGGATAATGCGATGGGGCCGCGAGGACCCTTTCCTGGTTCGAATCGCACCCGATCCCTTTCCTTGATAGGCGCCTCAATATTTTCGGTGTGGACGAAATATCGTCGCTGGGTACTGTCCTCCAAAATAAAACCGTAACCCTTGTCGTGATCGAAGAAGCTGACCGCTCCGGTCTTTTCAAACTTGGAACCCCCGGTTCGCTCACGGCGAGGTATGCTGACCTCAATGTCCTCCAGCTCGACCTTAGGTCTCTCGATGGACTCGGGAGGCGTGGAGGTCAAGTTACCGTCAGCGTCCACATACATGAATTCCTGCGTCTTGGATCCTTCCAGCTTGCGCTGCTCCTTCTTTTCGGCTTTTTCTTGTTTTCTTTTGCGTCTCTTCTTTTCTCTTTCCTTCTTGTGATAGCTATCCGCCATTAGAATGTTTTAGTTAAAAAAATCGAATCCTCTCCGAGGACCGGTCAGAATAGGCGAATCCGCATCTTGTCACTGGAAAGCTCCTACCCCCACTTGGCGGCAAAGGTACTTAATTTTGAACCATGTCGCTGGCTGCCCCTGTCCCGAGGGCATCACACATGGCAATCCGAGATAGCCAATCGAGTGCTGCCGCAAGGTTGTAAGAGGAGTGCTACGCCGGGGGGGGGGGGTGCCTCTACCCTCTAACAATATTGGCCGTCTTCGCTGGCCCAATCATGCCAGGATTGGTGGTGACCGCAAAAGGCATCGCCTACCAGCCTACTGGCTCTCCGCTGATGGGGTTGAACGATGAAATGATCATGGATAAGGACGCTGGTCAGCGTCGAGGGCAACGGCGGCACTGCTTGCCCTTCTTGTACTTCTTACAACAATTCTTCTTGCACTTCATCTCGAGCACCGGAAGATCCCATGCAGTATACGGGCGGGCTTGGGGCATGGTGAGTAAGGATGGAGGAATGTCAAGAGCAGCTATTGGTGATACGCCATTTAACATAAAACAAGAATACAGCCCCTACAGCGACGGAACAATACCCCAATCCACCATTTTTTGGTACCTACGCTTAGGTAGGGTGCCCTACCCACTCCACGGCAGTAGATCGGGCCTTGCCAATGTCACGCCGCTAAATGTATCTTGGCCTACAAAGTGAGACACACTGTGATCAACTATCAGGACAGGTACTTTCGCCCGAGGTCGCAATCGGACAATGCCGAGACATCCGCGGCTACACTCTTCCACTATCGGCAAGAAGGACAAATCGTCTTTGCAGACTACCAGGGCGGCCAGATCGTGAAGGGGCATCTCCTGGGAACGGTCGACGAGCATGGCGCCATCGACATGAGCTATCATCAAGTCAACCAAGGGGGAGTGCTCATGACCGGCCGCTGCCGCTCCACACCTGAGGTACAACCCAATGGAAAAATTCTGCTGCATGAGACTTGGGAGTGGACCTCCGGAGATCGGTCGCAAGGTGAGTCGATACTGGAAGAGGTCTAGACGTATGCCATTGCGATTCGTAAGTTCCAACGCCATCTCGCCCAGGTGCTAGATGTCTCTACCCGACTAGGTTAGAAGTTGAGCCTGGGCCTTTTTCGCAAAGCACACAGCCGAGAATTCCCTCCTCTGCACAGTCTCAGTTATTTCTTACATTTCCGCTTGATAAAAGACAGAAATACGATGCTATCCAAGGCTATACAAGCTGCCCTAAACGAACAAGTGAAAATCGAAGCTCAATCTTCTCAGGTCTATCTCGCCATGGCGTCCTGGGCCGAGATTCAACCGGGCATCGACAACATCACCGCCTTTTTCTACCGGCATAGTGATGAGGAGCGTATGCACATGTTAAAGCTGATCCACTTCATCAATGAGAGAGGTGGCTTTGCCGTGATTCCTGCGCTGGAACAACCGCAGCTGACCTTCCCCTCTATTACCCATGTGTTCAATGATCTGCTCAAGCATGAGATCATGGTATCGGAAAGCATCAACAAGCTGGTGGACATCGCCTTGGCGGAAAAGGATTATGCCACGCACAACTTTCTGCAATGGTATGTGGCAGAACAAATCGAGGAAGAGGCCCTCGCCCGTACCCTCAATGACAAACTCACCATGATCGGAGACGATCGGGGTGGTCTATATCTGTTTGACCGGGACATCCTCATGGTCAGCGTCCCTGGGGCCGGAGAAGAGTAGTCCCCCTGCTCGGCCGTGCGGTGCAAGAACGGCGAAGAACCGGATCGGCCGCCCAGCTATCGCCGGGGCATAGCTCAGTGTACCTAGCGATTACCAATGTATCCCACCATCCGAGGAGTGGCGAAATACTACCGGGGACGAAGATGTGCCTTTGGCAATGTCGCACTATTGCCGGCGAAATCTAAACGCGGGATAGGAGTTTCAGCACGGTACCACCCCACTTTTCTACGTTGCTGAATATGTTGTTGATCTTGTCATTTTGACTTTGTGCACCTTTGACGACCTCCATCAAATCCGTGAGGGATTGGACATCGGCCGGCGTGGGAAACAATTGTTTCACCTCGTCTTGGCTCATGGTCGTGAGGGAGGAGATCTCCGATGCTAGCGACTGGTCTGTAGCCTGCACGGAGGAATCGATCAGGTTGGGTAGGTTATTCTTCAGATCACTCCAATCTATGGCCATAGTTACGTTTTTTGAGAAATTATTTAATGGATGACAACACCCCATTGAGCGCCTCTTTCGCCTGATTAAACGTGTTTTCTGCATCTTCCACTTTTTGGCCGATGGCGTCCACCTTCGACAGCGCCTGGTCCGTCTTATCAATCACACTATCGATCTTGTCTTGGGAGATACCGAGTGCACTAAGAAAATCCTGCCGATTGGCGGCTACGGTCTGGGCAGACTGCAAATAGCTGGTCAGCGTCAGGTTCATACTCTTGGCCAAATTGTAATCTGACTTGATCTGATTTTTGATCTCGGTTTGCAATTGATCCAGCGGATTGATTAACTCTAATCGTTTCTCGTTGATCGTCTTCTGCAGCTCTGGTCCCAACAGTAATATGAGGTTCAGTATGTCCACCTGTTCGCCGGTGCTTTTTGCCTTTTCCCAAGCGGCTTGGATCGCGGGCTGATTGAGAAAATTGGTGGCAAACTTGGGCAGCCAGATATTGGTCATGAATTGATCGACCTTTTCCTTCTTGTCTTCAAAGTAGGCATCGAGCAGGTTGAGATGAGCGGCCTCGATGCGGTCTATCTGCTGCCCCAATTGAAAAGATAGTTCAGGTACTTCCTTGGGGATCGTAGCGCAGGCGCCTAGCATGAAGAGGCCAAGCACGGCGATAAGGCATTGGTTTTTCATCCGTGTGGAGCTATTGGCAATAGCCATAAGATATGAAAGGGCTAGCTCAAACACAAATTTTACAACTCGGCCGCTACCTGGCTCTATACCAGATACCGGAATCGTCTTGCGCGCATGCCCTAGGGGGCAAGCTCTCTCAAACTATTTCGCTAACTTTCTTGAAGATGAAGTATTTCAGTTGGTACACCTACCGGGGATCCTTCCTCAACCTTCGAACCAGCGTACTCATGATGGTATTGGGTGTCTTGACGGGCGTGATCGGTTTCATGCTCATCGAGGACTATGGCCTCGGCGATGCCATCTACATGACGATCATCACGATCTCGACCGTTGGCTACGAAGAGGTTAAACCTCTCAGCCCTGCGGGCCAGGCATTCACCGCCATACTGATCGTACTCAACATTGGGATCTTCGCCTACGCCATCTCGGCCTTCACCAGCATGGTTGTCCAGGGAGAACTATTTAAGCGCATGCATCTGCGCGTGATAAACAAAGGCATAAGAAGAATGAAAGATCACATTATCGTCTGCGGATATGGTCGATACGGACGTGAAATCGTCGACCACTTGTTGCAGCACAGCATCCCAATGGTCGTCATTGAGCGCAGTCCCGCACGCGTGGCGGATATGCAGGCACGGGAGGGCGCCATATTTTATGTAGAAGGTGACGCCACGGAGGATGAAGTCCTCGAGAAAGCACAGATAGGCAAGGCCCGTGCCCTGATCACCACCTTGTCTGATGACACGGACAACCTGTTTACCGTACTATCGGCTCGCCAATTGAATCGGGCGATCCAGATCGTATCCTCCTCCAAATCGCCCCGTACGGAGGAGAAGTTGAAAATGGCCGGAGCTAATTATGTCATGATGCCTGACCGGCTGGGTGGATTTTATATGGCTACGCTTATATCCAAACCCAACACGGTCGAGTTCTTTTCTTTTATCAGCAACGAGTTTCAATCGGAAGTGGCCTTTGAAGAACTCTGTTACGAAGAATTACCCGAACACCTCCGACATCGGACCATTCGCGAGTTGGCTGTACGGCAAGAGACCGGCACAAATATTATTGGATTTAAAAAACCCGATGGAAAATTTGTGATTAATCCTGCGCCGGATACTTCATTGGGTCCCGGATGTCGGTTCATCGCGATCGGAAGCCCTGCGCAACTGGAGCAATTAAGACAATACTTGGCGGTGGTTCCGGCACAGTAGTAAAATCGTCTTACCACCATTTCCGTGGGTGATGTAATATTCTTTGACTACCATCTATGGCGGAGAGATAGATGACAAAAAACCAATGTGATGACTAGTATTTTCAACTTCGTCATTTCCATCTTATTTATCTTCACGGTGTTGAGTCTGCTCACTTCCTGGTTTATCGAGTTTTATGCCAGGCAAATAAATAAACGTGGAAGGTTTATGTGGAGCAAACTAAAAAGACTCATTCAGAAACTGGACACCAGGGACAGCCAGCAGGATCTGATCAACAAGGTGCTGGCCAATCCGATTGTCAAATCCCTCTCAAAAGATGACCGTCCTGAGTTTTTACCTCCCGAATTATTTGCCAAAGCGCTCGCCACCGAGGTAGTGGATGAAAAACACTATCAGAATTTGGATTATGAAGCCGTAAAAAAAGTCGCCGACCGCATGAATGTGACGGATGATTTTAAGGCGTTGTGGTCAGACATGATCAGCGAGCTTGAGGTAGAAGGCGGCAAAACGATCAAGGCACTTGAAGCCAAAATCGTGCAGTGGTTTAGCTTCTACGAAGACCGCCTAAAAACCTGGTACAAGGACCACATCCGACTGTATCTGATGGGCGCCGGTATTATCCTGGCCGGCGCAGCCAATATTGACTCCATCGCGATCACCAAGACCCTGTGGCTGGACAAAAATCTCAGCGAAGTCGTGGCGCTGCAGGCGGAGGACTATTCGGACAACAGCATCGACACGCTGCAGCAGATCATTGATAAGCACACCCTGGCCTATCTCAAAAATCTCGGCATCCCCCTCGGATGGAAGAGTGCCGAGCTGAAGCAGGCTCCCTTCATGGCGTATGTCTGGAAGGTAGTGGGAATCATCTTGACCGGCTTTGCAATCAGTTTTGGAGCCCCGTTTTGGTTTGACCTTTTGAAAAATGTGGTGGGTTGGAAGAGACAGTTGGCGCCGCCGGCTACACAACCCAACGCACCTTAGAAGACGGGCTGAAATCCTCAGATTTGCTGGCCATGGGGGTTACAAGGGCTCTAGCTGATATACGCCAATCTCTCTAAAATTGGGGGGATCGACAAAGGCAGCCAAGCCGCGAAACAATCGGACCAAAGGCATGCGCACATCGAGCCAATACACAAAAGTCTCGTTGATATAGACTTGATAAATGTCGCCGCGCTTGCGCACGGTGATGCGGTTGACCGCGTCGTCCAACAAGGCAAAATCGTGTCGCTGATAGATGATGCTTTGCTCGCCGATACCGGCATTGATGGTGAAAGTTTTGTCCACGGTATAATGCACGACGATCTCGTCCTGAATGTCCGCTCCGCCCCAAGCTAATCCCACCGCTGACTGGCTATTTTGGATGTCAATCAGCACTTCTATCTCAAAATCTCCGGTATCGGGCAATGGCATCCTGGGTGTGGAGGCACCCACATTCACCCGATGCAGCACCGTGTCACGTGCATCCACGGGAAGGTCATAGGCTTCCAATGCATGCGCCCAATCGGGTATGGCCGTCTGGGGGTCGAAGAGCTCATCCAAGTAGTACGCTCTCCGGACTCCACTATAGTTGATCGGTCCGGTATGACCCATGGGGATGGGATATCCCCGCATCATACTCTGCCACTCATCGTTGGGAAGCAGATCATTGTCGTGTGTCCGGCTCAGCACACAATGGCCCAGTTCATGAAAGATCAATTCTTCTCGCTTGGCATCGTTGCGCAGATCCCATGATTGTCGGCTGATAATCACTTCCTCTTCCTGGCACAGTCCGGCCGTCTCATCAACAATGTCGTCGACAAATCGGACCGTGAGACCCATCTGGGTGAGATCTATAGCCTGACCGCGCGCGGCGGCCGCGTCAAGAAAACGGTCCACGTACGGCTGCACCTCGGTGGGCACTATTACCTCCCTGGAAGTGGGACCCACCTCCTTGGTACAGGACAAAGCCCAAAGTCCCAACAGCACCCCGTACAATAGCATCCTTCTCATGGGATACAAAGATAGCTCACTCCCCTCATAGTTGTCCCCGAGGCTCCGCAGTATCAGACAACCTATCGCAGGCCTGCAAAGGCGAAATCCACCGCTCCACCTCATCGCCTGCGCGCCATCTGCCAAAGGTTGGAGAGAAGCAGCGTCGCAAGCCATGCTGCAACAAATATTTTTCATCAGACGTAATGATCCTGTCACCATGTTACTTATCTTATGGTCCATGATGCGAATCTGCGTGTGCGCGGAGTTTCGTGCACCTCGTAAGCACTCTTTCCCCCAAATCCAAGTGACCAACGAGCAACTGGATCTGGGAAAAGATTTCTACTTGTAAGTCTCCGAATCGAATCTGCTTTCTAAAAATGTTATAACTTATAGGGTATGGGCTCTACCTGATAAAGACCAAAAAATCCAAAAGACCATGAGAACGATCGCAGTAATCTCTCTTACGTGCTTGACCATCCTTTTTTATTGGACTTGTGAGACCGGCGAGCGGCCACTCACGCAGGCGGCATCTGGCAAGGTGCTGGTACTCGCCATCGACGGTGGTGGCATCAAGGGCATCATTCCTGCCTACGTCCTTACCCAGCTCGAAGCCGCCATGCAAGACAAAAAGAGTTACCAATTATTCGATGTGATCGGAGGTACATCTACGGGAGGAATCATTTCCATCGGTCTGACCACCCCTTTTACCTCCGACGGCAGCCCACGCACGGCAACGGACATCCTAAACTTTTACCTACAGGACTGCGACAGCATCTTTGTCAAGAATCACCAAACGTATTCGGTATGGCCACACCCACCCTATGGTCCCGCCTACTATGCCGATTCCTCCGGACATGGCGTGGAGGCCTTCTTGCAGCAGAAATTGTCTGATACGATTACGCTGGCCCGTGCGCGACAGATGCTGCCGCAGCCCAGAGTACAGCAGGTATTTACCACCACCTATCTGGTCAACAGCAGCGGAGGCGTCATCAACGACCCCACCATGGGCCAGGACTTCGGGCCTTATTTATTCAACTGGTACGACGCAAGTAGAGATGCCTCGCAAAACTATCTGCTATGGGAGGCGGCTCGCGCCACCAGCGCCGCCCCGACGTACTTTCCCGTGGCGCATGTGGGCGGGGGCCAAGACGGTCGATCCAGCGCGGATGAAAAATGGTCGGTAGATGGGGGCGTGATGTCCAATGATCCGGCGGTCTGGGCTGTCGCAGAGGCTCTGCGTACCGGGATCGCCGCCGATCTCAACGACATAATTGTCCTTTCGCTGGGATGCGGCATTGACAAGGCTAGCGGGGGATTAGGTGTGACCAACGAGGAAGTCAATACCGGTATCGGACAGAAATATGGTTTTTGGGGCGATGCCACCTGGGTGACCCCATATGGCTTGGAAGATCTGAGTGGTGCGGCCATCACCTCGCCCGCGCTGATAGAAACGCTGCTGTACGCCAACCAATTTGTCCCGGCCGCCCAGTTGCAACTCCTGTCGCAGCATACCGGGCTCCAATACATCCGGGTACAAGTGGACCTGCCGGAAGATCTCACTCCCATGGACCAGTGCAGCAACATCGACAAGTTGCACACATTTACCACCCATTATTTTAGCCAGGGGCAGGGGCAGGTACTGCTGGATTCGGTGATACAGATCATCCAGTCCCAGCCGTAGATCGCACGCTGACCCTTTGCCCTCGTATGTAAAGAAAGCCTAGTATTTTTGGCTTACCCAGTTTTTGCCGTCATGGCCAAATACCGCGTATACGTCGTCGAGCTTTCCAAACGAGTCTTCTCCGAAAGCGCCAAGTTTCGCTCGGCCAATCCTCAATACAATGGGGTGTTGGAGTGTCTCTATGTCGGGATGACGAGCAAGACCCCGCAGCAGCGCTTCCAGGAACACCGAGAGGACGGCAAGAGCAAGAAGGGGGTCAATCTGTCTTCTAGTCTCGTGCGTAAATACGGGCTCTATCTCCGACCTAGTCTCTACGAGCACCTGCCCGCCATGACCAGAGCTGAGGCACTTCAAGTGGAGAAGCAACTGGCTTTGGAACTGATGAGAAAGCGATATGCGGTCTGGTTTAATTGAGTGCTGAGTTTCGAGTTCCGAGTTCAGAGTTAGCAGCTTCACCGCAAAGTCCGCAAAGTGGAGTCGCAAAGACCGCAGATAAAGAGGCAGATTTAAAATGGGTCAGGCCTTGGCGCTATGACATGCGGCTAGTTCACTCATGGAGAGGGAGCCCCAGACCACGATACCGTAAGACCAGAAAACCACAAAACCACAAAACCACAAAACCAGAACACCAACAAAACCACAAAACCATTCACTTCACAAAATACATATCCAGGTCTCCTTTTCCCTTAGCGCTGATTTTGCCTCGATATTCACAGTCGACTTGCTCCCTAATTAGATCATAAGTGGTGGCCGATACGTTAATTCTGCCTTGTGCACCAGCTGTCTCAATACGACTCGCCGTATTTACTGTGTCTCCAAAAATATTGTAGGCAAATTTCTTGGTGCCAACGACCCCGGCCGTGATGGCTCCGGAGTGAATGCCGATGCGGACCCCCCATTGGATGGAACTGTGGCGATTGTACTCTTCCAGAAAAGTGATCATTTTTCGCGCGGCCGATACACATTTCAGCGCATGGTCCGGATGTTCGTCCGGAAGGCCGCCCACCGCCAGGTAGCCATCGCCAACTGTCTGGATCTTCTCCACTCCCTCCGTCTCCATAATGGCATCAAACCCTTTGAAGCACTCATTTAGGGCGGCGATGATTTGTTCGGGTGTGCGTTCAGCGGCGATGCGGGTAAAGCCCACAAAGTCTGAAAACAAAATGCTGACGCTCTCAAACCTTCGGGGTGTGGTCGTACCCTTGTCTTTTAATTCTTGCGCTACCGGGGCGGGCAAGATATTTAGCAGCAGTCGCTCCGACCGCTCCTGCTCAGCCTCGATTTCGAGTTTTTGCTCACCCAATTTTTTGTTGGTCCGACGGGTATACAGCAGCCCGGCCAAAATCATCAGGGAAATGACTAGCAGCAACAGGCCGATGCGGCGAGCAGCGGTGACAGATCGTTGTTGGATTTCCTGCTCTTTTTCCAGCAGCTCGATGCGTTGTTCCTCCTGAACGAGTTGGGCCTCCTTTCGCTCCAACTCGGCTTGGGCCAGTGCCTCCGCCTGTGCGAGTTCGTTCAGTCGTTGCTGTTGTTCTTGGATTTCCAACTGACCTTGTACCAAGAGAAGCTCCTGTCTGGTCCGTTCGTTTTCCAGTTCCTGATTCTTGATTTTCGCCTCACGGATTTCTTGCGTCTGTTTTAGGATAGCCAGCTCGCTGGCCTTTTGCTGTGCTTCCAGGCTTAGATTGTCGATCTCCAATTGCTGTCGCACCCGCTCTAGCTTTAGCTGTTCGATGGTCAGGTCCTGTATCTCCCCCCGAATCAGCAATAGTTTGATCTCTCGCTCCGCCCGACCAAATTCCAATTTATCCTGCACCAACTGATCCTGCTGTCGCTGCACGTCGCGCAAAAGCGAATCCCTCAACCCCAAATGGCGCTTGTACGCCTCAATGGCTTCTTCGTACTCAAAGAGGCCGGAGTGGATCTCGGCCGCGGTGGCATATACCTGGGACTTAAGTTCCATATCTCCACTTTCCTCAGCCGCGGCGATGGCATCGCGATTATAATTTTGGGCATTAAAAAAGTCTTCCCGCTGGAGATAAATATTTGAGAGAATATTATTGATCTGGCCTTTGCCTGCATAGTCCCTGGAAGGCACCTGTGCCAAAGCCTTTGCCAGATATTGAATGGCCACTTCTCCGTCTCCATTATTGAAATGAGCGACCCCCAAATTGGTATACAACGTGGCTAGTTTCCTTTGATCGGCGAGAAAAAATGATTCGGCCTGCCTGAACCACGTAATCGATTGATCGTACCTCCCCAGAAAATTATGCGTGTAGCCTAGATTGTTATAAATGGTTCCCAGATCCTGTCTCCACCCGGGATCATTCTCCATGATGGATTTTATCCGAAGGTTATGTTCTAAGGCAGTTTCATATTGTCCGGCATCCTGATAGGCTGCCACGATCTTGCGTAAGTACACCAGCTGATAGGATGCATTTTTGCCAGGCATTGCAGCTAGCAGATTGTAATATACCTCCGCACTGTCCGGCTGCCCTAACTGGGCATGGCAGAAACCCAATTTGTCCAAGAGGTCCACGTCTCCATAGCTATGGGCCAGGGCCGCCGTGGCCCCTTGGTAATAAGCAACCGCCTCTTCGTGGAGCCCTTCCCGCAGGTAGAGATCACCTATTTGTTTGTTCACCGCAGAGAGACGCTCCTTGCTACCCGTCTTTTCCAACAGCTCAAGTTGCTCCAGTAAGTAGCGTAGAGCATGTGTAGCCTCTCCCGACGACATTTCCATGGGAATGAGCACATCCAAGCTGGCCAATACACCTCGGTCAAAATTCAACTGATCGGCCAAGGCATACGCCGCCTCGTACTTTTCCTTCGCCACCTCCACCGAATCCGCGGCCGCCGCCTGTGCCATGATCTGCCAGACGGTAGCCGTGTCTGCTATCTGAGCCCGTGCTAGAGGGCTGCCCAGGCCCAGGCAAATCAAGCTGACCCACCAGCTACGCCATCTCCGATCAATTCTGCTAGTGCAATTCATAGTTAAGCCCTATGCGGAAAGTAAACAGGGATTGTGGGTTATAGAAAAGTATATCTGTGCTGGAGGAAGCATCGATCCCGGCGTAGCCCGTGTTTAATAAATTAGTACCCTTCAGATATATGAGAAAGTTTTTGCTAACCTCATAATTGCAGGATAAATCGACAGTGTAGTAGCCATCGTTGTAGAGACTAGGTGCTATAACGCCCCTCCCTGGCCCACTGAGTCGAAAGGAATTTCGGGTCAACGATTTGGAAGTTAAATACTGATCGACCCGTACGAGAAAGCGTGCGAAGGGGGAGGCATGCAGCGAAAGTCTGGCAATCAGATTGGGATGGGCGCGCAGATCATCTAGTTGGCGGGGGTCATTATTGAGTTCCGTGAGGTCCGTCGTCGTCAAGCTTTCGGTTCCTGCAGAATAATTCACATTTAAAGAACCTCCGAGGCGAATACTTGACACGAGATCTCGTGCCCGCAAGTGGGCTTGCAGATCAAATAATTCTGCGGCGGAGTTGTCATCGTTAAAGTAGCCCAGCGTGAAAGCCCTTAAGCGCCGACCCGGACCAATCCGCTCAAACAGGATGCTATAATTGACAAATCGATCCGTCTTGGTATACGAAGCGCTTACATCCAAGTCCCATCTACCGCCATGATCCCAGCGCATGCCTAATTCATAGGACCGGGTTTTTTCGGCATCCAGCCTTTCGGCCCCCGTCACAAGGAAATCATAGATGCCCTCGCGGTAGGAATAACTGCTGGCACTGAAGAAGGGCGACGGGGCCCGAATGGCCGTGCTATAGGAAGCCCGCAGCTGCACTCTGTCTGACCACTTGTAAAGCAAAGCTAATCTGGGGCTAAACACATCGGTTCGTTCGGCAAAATCGCCATTCGATCGATTGAGATATTGGCCACCGACCAGCAGATTGGCCTTTGCACCCAGCGGCTGAAAAAGTTGAAAAAACAGGCTCCCTTCCTGTATACTCTCATCCAATGAGGTGGGCATCAAATTCGTCGGATCCGATCGATCAAAGTTGATCACGCCTGGCTGTAGCTCGCGCAGCGCATGTCCATCGCCCCGTAAATATTTCAAGCCGATCGTGAGGCTGCCACCAGAAAACACCGGCAGATCGGCCGTTTGCTCCAGGCTGTATTCATCCGAAACTGCCCCCATAAACCGCAATCCGGAAAAAAAGTTATTGTCAATTCCGGTTCGGATGGCTCCCAAGTTGGTGGAGTCCGTGATGGTATTGTACAGAAGGGCATTGAGCACCGGGTGAATAAATACGTTGGTGGAGCGGTTGTCTAAATTGTATCCGAGATACTCCATTTTTGTTTCGAGAAACACATTTCCTACCTGAAACTGGGCACGAGCCAGACCGCTGGTAATGTTTTCTCCCGTGCTGATCAAGGGGTTAGCGTAGGAGACTGCGGTCGGGTTGAGGCCGATGCTGCTATGGTCGCGGCGAAACATATTGAGCACCGAGATGGTTAAAAAACGATAGTTCAACTCCCCACCCAACGCACGACTCTCGTGCGGCATGTTCTGGCGGGCCGGTATACCGCTGCGGCCTCGATAGTTGGCGTCCCCAAATACCGAAGCACTATCCGTGGCTAACCCAATGTAGTTGGATGTGCGGTAGAGCCTATCCTCATCATAAAAGGTACGTCGATCCTCAAATCGCGTATCAGTGCCGTAGAGCTTAAAACGGACCACGTCATCACCCCGACCCATCTTGCCCCCAAATAGCAGATTGAGACTTTTGTAGTTGTCCGAACCCAGATGAAGACTAGCCTTCGTAAATAGGGGCCGTTCCGAGTCTGCCACGACGATATTGATGATGCCAGACGAAGCATCCGCACCGTAGAGGGCGGCGGCGGGCCCGTAGATGACCTCGATCCGCTCAGCTTGTTGGATGGGCAGCTGGGCCCCGATGGGCATCCCGCTCACCACATAGGGTTTGATCGGATGACCATTGACAAGGATCTTGGCGTACGTATTGCCCAGCAATCCTCGCATGGTGAACAGCTCTCCCTCCAGCCCCGATCCTGGCTGCGACACCCGAATGCCAGGCATGGATTTTAGTGCATCGACCAGGGTGATATAGCCCTGACTAAGGATCTCTTCCCGGTGGATGACATAGATGGGAAAAGGTAACTCCGATACGTCCTGCAGCGAGCGGCTGGCCCCCGAGACCTGCGTCTCCACCAGGAAGCTATCGCCCAATAGTAAGTCCTGCATCCCCAACCGGTCCAAGTCCCTAAAGACGCTATCGGGCTGGGCCTGCACCAGGACGACTGCAGCAAGAAGATGGCCTAGGAAAATCGCCTGCCGCCTCATGAGAAAGGATTGGTGAAGCCTGTATCTAATATAGTGAATCTGTGGTGCGAAGCGAGGCTCAGGCTGAGGTCCAAAAGTCGCCAGCTCTCCAAAAACTCAAGCGCACTCTGAACTCAAGCGCACTCCGAACTCAAGCGCACTCTCAACTTACGATACACGACTGCGCCGGGCATGTCGTAGAAAACGACCACTTATCCTCTATTCTGATTATCTTGATATCGATGGCTCCCCGAGCCAAGGCAAAGCCCCTTCCACAACGAACCCAAACTGATATAGGAAAATATGATGACATGGGACAGATAGATGTAAGACAGTCCGCCAAAATCAATGCCTCTGCTGACAAAGCTTGGGAGGCAGTCGGCCCGCAATTCCTCAACATCGCAGCCTGGGCTCGAGGTGTAGAACGATCGTGGGACAATGAGGCACTAGCAAAATCCGATGGTGCCCCTGCGGGTGGCCGTTTTTGCCAAGTGGGAGCATTCGGTCAGGTCAATGAAAGAATCGTGCACTACGATCATGATGCGCACGAGATATCTTGGGTAGCTACCGCGGAAAAGATACCAGGCTTTGTCAAGGATCTGCGCAACGATTTGAAAGTCGAGGCAATTGACGAAAACACCTGCCGCATATCGACGCACCTCACCGCTAACGCGACGGGCATCATGGGACTTCTGATGGGTCCGATGATGCGCAAGAACTTCACCAAACTTCTAAGAGGCTTTATCGAGGATTGGAAAGCATATGCGGAGACCGGCTCGGCCTCGGTGGTCAAGCAGAAGGAACTGGCGAGGCCGAGCTGATGGGCGACAGATCACTAGATGATCGTAGTCTATGAATCCCCTGATGATCAAGCGAGGTTACACCAAAGTCACCATGGCAGCAAAGAAGTACCGGAAGATGGCAACGTATCTTTTGTCAGGTTGGCTCTTAATCGTTGCCTGGCAGATCCATGCACAGGTGACGCCGCTGCCTCAAGCACACTCACATAATGATTATGAGCGCGAGCACCCCCTTGCCGATGCGCTCGCCCATGGGTTTACCAGCGTAGAAGCAGACATCCTCTATATCTATGGTGAACTGTTCGTCGGGCACAACATGCCTGATCACAAACGGCACAAACTAAAAACCCTGGAAAAGCAATATTTAAAACCACTCTATCGGCGATATGTAGAGAATAATGGGGAGATCTATCCTGGCTACGCCGGTCCGTTCTACCTTTGGATTGATATCAAATTTGAATCACGCAAGGCCTATCTGCGATTGCGAGAAACCCTGCTCCCCTATAAGGACATGCTAAGTCATCACGAAAACGGAGAATTCCGTCCAGGTAAGGTCACCGTCATCCTTTCTGGCGAACGACCCTTCCGTCAGCTGCTATCCGATCCGCTGCAACTGATGACGCTCGACGGCAGACCGGATGACCTGACCAAAGACTATCCGACGGCACTGATGCCCTTCATAAGCCAACATTTCCTGACGGTATTGGCATTGTCCGAGGGGGAGAGCTATGAGGCGGAGCAAACATCCCTCTCCAATGTAAGGCAACTTGCTGAGCAGGCCCGGAGCCAAGGCAAAAAAGTCAGGCTATGGGCTACTCCCGAGGAGGAAGCACTCTGGAAGAAACTGCTCCAACTAGATATCGGTCTCATCAACACCGACGATCTTCCGCGCTTGCAGTCCTTTCTGGTAGGCCGGAATTAAGGGGAGGTAAGGCAACTCTGCAGGTAGTTCATCTTAGATGGGGGCCATTGTGTACTATTTTACGTACATTTACACGTACAAATACTATTCATGAAAGTGATTACAGCGTCTGCGTTTAGAGCCAGGCTGAAACACTACTTGGATCTGGTGAGTAAATCAATGGAAGTCATAGTGGTGCCGCGCAACAGCGAGAAGGATGAAGCCGTGGTCATCATGTCCATTAAGGAATACAATGCCCTCAAAGAGACCGAGTTTCTACTTTCCACAAAAAACAATCGACAAGCACTCGAGAGGTCGCTGGAACAATTGTCATCGGATGATACCGTGCCATTCGACCCGCAAGGGTAGCGCTGAATGAACGTCGAGTTCACACAGCAAGCCTGGCAGGAATTCGTCTTCTGGATCGAGACCGATCCGCTGGTCGCGGCCAGGATCAAGGAATTGATCCAGTCTATACGACAAAACCCCTTCCGAGGCCTGGGCAAGCCAGAGCCATTAAAGCATCAGTTAAAGGGGTTCTGGTCGCGTCGGATCGACCGGGAGCATCGACTCGTGTACCGTGTTTCCGGAACTAAGGGCAAGGACCAGAGATGTTCAGTCATACAATGTATATTTCACTATGATTGATATGGCACGCTTGTATTCTTGTACCTTGACCATTCCTATTGTACGAGCTCACGTGCTCACCCGTAGGAAATAGTATCTTTGATAGTATCATATGATACCATGAAGTATCGAAAGCCTCCCTACAAAATCACACCTCAAATCCTTCGCCCCGCAGAAGACAACGCACATCAGCTGGGAGTAATACTATTTGATGACGGCGTAGCAAGTCCATCGACCAATACTCAATCCGCTTGATCCATGAAGGCGCGACGACAGAGCAAAATTCTAAAAATTGCCAAGGATTCGCTGCTCATTGTATTTAGTGTGCTGCTAGCACTATTTCTCAAGTAGAATGGCGCAATCACCACAACGAGGCCAAACAGACCGGTACACTGATCAACAATATCCGAGTGGAGTTAGAGGCAAACCATCAACTTGTACAAGAACTTATACCCTACCATGCGTCGATTCGGTCTGCCGTAGGAGCTGCTGTAGCCACGGATTCGCTAGAACCAACGTTCTTTGGCACCGATCGATTTCAGATTTACGCAGTGGCACCCCATGGCATAATTCAAGGAAGATTAAACGACATTGCCTGGACGGTAGCTAAGGAAGACAAGATCACAAATCGCATCTCCCCCGGAAGTGGCACAAGCCCTTTATGAAGCTTACGACCAGCAGCAGACCGTAAGAGAAACCATCGGGCCGCATCATCACTTTTATCAGTGCTCGCGAGGTCCAACGTCGAGCCCTACTAGCATGGAGCATCACGATGTTTGACACACATTTACAAGAGCTAATTGGTCAGGGGAATTACCTCGATGATCGATATCAGGAAGTGCTAAATGCCCTGTCTGATATTTGTTCATGCCCGGCAAGAAAATTAATTTATGGGATCACGAAATACAACTAAATATTCACCACGCTAAATCCTTGACTATGGCCAACAATTTTTTAGCCTCCGTCCTTTGCGCAGTCTTCTTATGTGTCCTTGGCGGCCAAGCGCACACCCAGGGCTTGATCCTGGACGAAACCAGTCAGTCAGAAGAAATTGTGCAGCGCATCGTCATTGACAGCGTGTGGGCAGGGCACCGAGTAAGGTTTTGCCTCTATACACACGGTGAGCGTCAGTACATCGCCTACTACAATGCCGACCGCAGCATGGTGGTAGGCCAGCGAGATTTGGACCATGCCATATTCGAAAAGCACATTATGCCCCGCACGACTCGGGCTGAGGCCGGCGGCACCAGCACCGTACTGGGATGGGACAGCCATAACTCCATCACCATGGCCATTGACAAAGAAGGATACATCCACCTGTCAGGCAATATGCACGCACATCCGATGACTTATTTCCGAAGTACCAAACCCCATGACATCTCGACGCTCAGCCAGCATATGACGATGGTAGGTCCAAACGAACAACGCTGCACCTATCCCAAATTCATGCTCACCAAGCAAGGAGAACTTATCTTTCACTATCGAGACGGTGGCAGTGGCAACGGCAACGAGATCTACAATATCTACTCGTGCGAGGATCAGCGATGGCGCCGGATGCTGGATGTACCCCTGACCGACGGCCAGGGGCGTATGAATGCGTACCAAACCCAGCCGACCCTACACCAGGACGGGTGGTATCATGTCTACTGGGTGTGGCGGGACACCCCGGATTGCGAGACCAACCATGACCTTTCCTACATGAAGAGTCCCGATCTGCAGCACTGGTTTGATGCATTTGGTCAGCCCATTTCCTTGCCGGCGACACTCGATCAAGCTAGCCTCATTGTGGATCCCATTCCACCTAAGGGCGGCATCATAAACTTGGCCGCCAAACTATGCCTGGATGCGAATGACCAACCCGTGTTCGCCTACCACAAATACGATGACCGTGGTAATCTGCAGCTCTATACGGCTCGCCTCGTCGACCGGGCTTGGATATACACGCAAATTACGGACTGGGACTATCGCTGGGAGTTTTCGGGCAGAGGCAGCATCAACGTTGAAGTTCGGCTCAAGGACTTTCGGCGGCGAGCAGACCATCGCTATGAGGTGGACTTCTGGCACATCAAATACGGGCACGGAACGATCCTGTTGGACGACCAGTGCCAGCCGATAGGAAGGGTGAAGAAAGCACCATCCCTGGCGACGAGGCTTGCCCCGGAAGGCTCGTTTCCTGGCTTGCGTGTACTAACCGCATCAGACCTCGGCAGAGCAGATCAAGCAGATGTGCGGTTCCTGCTCAAGTGGGAGGCACTCGGTAGTAACCGCGACAGGCCACGACCCAAGCCCTGGCCAGCACCCAGCATTCTTTATCTATATCAGCTCACATCTTCTCGTCCTTGATTCCTCATGCATGGACAGAGTAGGGTCCTAGGATAGCCGGCCAAATCGAGGCAATTTGCTACATTCATTATGCCTGCTCCGCGGAAGAATTTGGACCATTACTTGGGCTGCTTGAATGCGAAATTGTGCTGACAGGGTCAAGGCAAAATCCCTGGAGTTAGAACATCCGTGCAGCAGAGACTTTTGAGGCTATGAAACCGAATAAGACCTTATTACTGGCTTTATTTCTCGGGGTTTTCATCTACTGCTGTCTGAGCTCCAGAAAAGGGCCTGAATACTTCCAGCCGCCAGCCATCGCAACCCATCCCGATGGTGGGGACTTTGTTGGGTCAGCCACCTGTATGGAGTGCCACGCCGACATTTACACGTCCCATCAGCAGACCGCGCATTATCATACGTCGGCGATAGCCAATGAAGAGAATATAAAAGGCAGCCTGGCCGAAGGATCCAATATCATGGAAATGGCCGGTTATTCCTTTGAGATGGTTGGGCATGGTAAGGACTTCTATCAACGGGTGACTGACAAGCAGACGGGAAAAACCGTAGAGCAGGCCATCGATATAGTCGTCGGCTCGGGCGTCAAGGGCCAGTCCTACTTGACTTGGCAAGACGAGCATCTTTTTCAGCTGCAAACATCCTACTATCCACCCGCGGATCGATGGATCAATAGTCCCGGTTATCCTCTGCAACTATTTGAACGGCCGATCCGGGATGGATGTCTGAAATGTCACACCACCTTTGCTAAGAATCGAGACTTCTCCGGGCAGGGAAACCACTACGACGCTACGCAGATCATCTACGGCGTCGACTGCGAAAGGTGCCATCGTCCGGCAGCTCAACATGTGGCCTATCATCGGAACAATCCCGATGTGCTGGAATCTAAGTTTATGCTTAAGCTAGATACCCTGCCCAGGCAGCTGCGCCTCGATGTCTGTGCTCAGTGTCACTCTGGTCCACGGGAAAATATTATCCGAGGAAATTCCTTTTCGTTTCTCACCGGCCAAGTCTTAAGAGAGCACTCGAGAAATTCTTACACCGGCCGCCCCCCTAGCGAGCTGGATGTGCACGGCAATCAATATGGCCTACTTGCGAGCAGCCAATGCTTCATTCAAACGCCCGAATTCGACTGTGGTACCTGTCACGATCCCCATACCAAACAGCGAGGCATGACCACCCACTTTAACCAGAAGTGCGCCGGCTGCCACCAAGCGAGTGCCACCACCTGTACAGCACATGCCAAGGTGCAAGGCAGCAGGTCCAATAATTGTATCGCCTGCCACATGCCCAACAGTCCGTCTGAATTTATGACGGTCCAATTATCTGCCGACAGCGTGGAAACACCCGTGTATGTGCGCACGCACTTGATTGGGATCTATCCGGAAGCATCATGGCACTATTAAAAATCACGTAAACGGTCAAACATGACGTCATTTCCCAAATGGCCGGCCTGGTGCCTGGCCCTCACACTGCCCCTTTTGTTTGGTGGCTGCCGGCAAACAAAAACGGCCGACGCGCCAAATATCCTCTGGATTTTGCTCGAGGATACCTCCCCCTTGCTAGGCGCTTACGGCACGACTATGATTTCGACGCCACACATCGACAGCCTGGCGACCAAAGGCATTTTATTTCAAAATGCATTCATGCCCGCTCCGGTCTGTTCGCCTTGTCGATCCAGCATGATTACCGGTATGATGTCCACCACCTTGGGCACGCACAACCATCACAGCGCCCGTACCACAGAATCCGCTATCTATTTGCCATCGAATATTAAGACCGTCCCCGAGGTATTTAGGGCAGCCGGTTATTTCACCTTTAATAATGGAAAGGACGATTACAATTTTACCTACGATCGCAAAGACCTCTATAGTCAAGCCTATCATCGACATCCGCTATATGGAAAAAGAGGAGTACCCATAGCCATTTCCTCCCTAGCTGAGCAAGAGCCTTTCTTTGGTCAAATTCAATTGTCTGGTGGCAAAGAAATATTCTCCTCCACCTTTAAGGACAAGGTGGTGACGCCGGTAGATCGAAAGAAAATCAAACTACCCCCCTACCTACCCGCGCATCCCGTGATCGTCGAAGAATACGCCAACCATCTAGACGCCATTCAGATTACGGACCGCAAAGTGGGGGACATCCTCGGTGAGCTCGAAGAGCACGGCATCCTCGATAACACGATCATATTTTTCTTCTCCGACCATGGGATGCGTCTGACCCGGCACAAGCAATTTCTCTACGACGGTGGGCTTCATGTGCCGCTGATCATAGCGGATTTTCGGCAGCAGGCGGCACTGCCGGCTGGTACGCAGCGTGATGAGCTAGTCAGTGGTCTTGATCTGGGTCCCACCTCACTTGCATTAGCAGGTATTCCTGTCCCATCCTACATGGAAGGTCTGAATATTTTTGATGATGCTGGACCAGCAAGAGAATTCGTTGTGTCCGCCCGAGATCGCTGCGATTTCACCATTGATCGAATTCGATCCGTCCGCTCGAAGGACTTTAAATACATCCGCAATTTCATGACCGATCGTCCCTATCTGCAGCCGACCTATATGGATGTGGACAGCGTACCCTTTGTGCGAGTCATGAAGCAACTCTATGCGGAGGGCAAACTCGATCCTGTCCAAAGCCGTTTTCTCGCTGATCAGCGGCCCTCTGAGGAGCTGTATGATCTGAGGGAGGATCCATACGAATTAAATAACCTGGCCTCCGACCCCACCCACCAGGCGGTGCGTGCGGAGTATGCAGATATTCTCGACCAATGGATCAGCGACACCGATGACAAGGGGCAATATCCGGAGCATCAAGAAGGACTGAAGTTGATGCTGGGCATCTGGGGGGACCACGCCGTCAATCCCGAATACGAGGCCCTCAGAAACCAGTATCCAGATCTCGCCGGTTCTCAGTTTGCCCTTAAGATGGCATCGTGGGAAAAAGTAAACTAAGTAGAGTTTCGCATTAGATATGTTGAATAATTCTAATAGGATTTTGTTCGCAGACGAGGCATGACCGAGCGATCTCGCAGCGTCGAGCATGACAATGCGAGAAGTGAGGGAACCGCGAAAGCGGGTGGGTGGCATAGCCGTAGCTATGGCGAGGCTTTGCAACGAAGTATGCGGACCAAAGACATTACTAGGGCTAACCTCAGAGGGATGGCTTCCGCTGGTTAATCTTAATTAGCTGCAACTGGTCATCGTTTTTAGCTACGAGGATATGGGCTTCTCCTTGTCTGGTGATGGACTCCATGTCGCGAACATCTCCCACAATCTGCAGGCCGGACTCACGCATCGTGCGCGCCACAAATTCCCCCATTCCGTTCCCCTCAAGCAGTAGTCCAAAACTGGCATCATTTCGTGGAGTTTCGACCTCGGCATTGTACAGATTGCCCGCCAAAACGGCATCCAAATGGCCATCTCCGGTAAAATCGTCCACCAGAAATCGGTTGATACTAGAGATTTGTGCCAATTGCGGCAGGGGCCTAGCCACATAGGTACCCCCTGCGTTCTCGAGGTAGACACTGGCAAAAGAGGTAATCTCGTAGCTCAGCGACTCCTCCAATAGTTTTGTCGTGTAGATCTGATCCAAGTTGGCACTCGCAAACGAATTGTAGTCTTCAAACTTGACCTTGATCGCCGGCATCTGCTCAGACGAACATTGACGTCCCCGCACCGGAAACTCCGTGTCGTTATTTTGATAACTCAGCACAATATCTTGGCTGGAGTTATTGTCAAAATCATTGAGGTAAACCTTAAAAGGTGCTTCTTCGCTAGCCTGGTATTTATAATTCCTGCCCAGGTTCCCGACCAGGAGGTCTTCGTCTCCATCGGCATCAAAATCTCCCTTCTGTATATCAAACCACCAGCCGGACGTTTTGCCGGCCAGGGTCCTTTCCGAGACATCTTCAAAAACACCCTCGACATTTCGAAAAAACTTGATAGGCATCCACTCTCCCACCAATACCAGGTCGTCCCAGCCGTCCCCATCGAAGTCCGTCCACGAGGAAGCAGTGACTAGCCCCAACTCTCTCAGGGCAGGTAGTCGCTGCTCCGTTGCATCGACAAATCGAACGCCCTCTGCTGTACTTACATTTTCCAGCAAGTAGGAGTCCGCCGGATAAGGGTATTTTTTAGGGATTAATCTGCCCCCAACAAATAGGTCCAGATCTCCGTCCTGGTCAAAATCGGAGGCTGACACATGGAGACCGCTGGCCTTAAAATCAGGAAGTGCCTCCTTATTACGCTCAAATTTCCCCTCGCCGAGATTCTCATAAAAACGATCTTCGTACCCTAATGAGTTAGGCTTAAATTCGTTGCCGCCGCTCGCGATGTAAATGTCTTGGTCTCCGTCGCGATCCGCGTCAAAAATCAGTATACCCAGATCTTCGTAGTATTTGTCGGCGGCCAGATCCTGTACGGGCAATTCTTCAAAATCTCCCTGCGCATTTTGCAGATAGGCTACTGGCGATTGTCCCACAGCCCCTCCGGCAATATAATCATCTAGCCCGTCACCATTGAGATCACCTACGGCCAGTGCAGGTCCTAAGGTGGAATTCTTGTGGGGTAATAAAACCTCTGCTTCGAAGTCGTTAAATATGTTCTCCTCGTGGGTGAATAAATCGGGCATTTCGATGGTCTCAAAGAGCATCTCATCAGGTGTGGCTACCGTTGCCAGGTCCCGACCGGCAGACAAGCTCGCAGATTCTTCGGGAGATAAGGTGAGCATTTGGTTGACCTTTACATCCACCCGCTTCGACCGCGACCCATCAG
This sequence comes from Saprospiraceae bacterium, assembly GCA_965223165.1. Taxonomy (GTDB): domain Bacteria; phylum Bacteroidota; class Bacteroidia; order Chitinophagales; family Saprospiraceae; genus JABDMH01. The sequence goes on from CBDCVQ010000011.1 coordinate 30,624, forward strand.
ACCACTGCACCACAACACTGTCCACCCGCTGGCTCGCACCCACGCCAAAGTGCAGACGCGGCGATACCGAAGAAAGGTAGCCTCGGACTACGTTGTGCTCTTGCATCTGAAATGCCTCATTGGCATACACGAATACTCGACTTCCCTCAGCCAAAATCGAACCTCCCTCCAGCTCGATGGTCAGATAGTGGTTGGTGCCACCGTTATTTTCATAGATGCTGGCCACATCTTCCAGATTGCTGACCACCAGGTCCAAGTCGCCGTCATTGTCAAGGTCTGAGTAAGCTACGCCATTGGAAAATGTCTTTTCACCCACCCCCCAAGCTTCGGCCACATCTGTAAACGTGAGGTCCTGATTATTTCGGAATAAATAATTCGGTAGTTTCTCTGAAGGCAATTGCTCCAGATAATTAAGCAATTCGACCTCTTCCTCCTTACCCTTGTAGTCGGGGTCATTTTCCATCTTATCAAAAAACGACCGGTGCGCTGCGTAGAAGTCTTTGTTGTTGACGTCGCGTCGCACGCCGTTGGTCACGAATAGGTCTTTCCACCCGTCGTTGTCAAAGTCGGCCAGCAATCCACCCCAGCTCCAGTCCGTAGAGGATACGCCTGCCAGTCGAGCCACATTGCTAAACAGAGGCAGCCCATCAGCGGTGCGACCACTGTTCATCTGCAGCGAATTTTGCATATACTGATGATGCAGGCCTAGTTCCACCGCCCGGTAAAAGGCATCTGGGTCCATGGATGACATATTGGCCTTCGATCGAAAATTATCTTCAGCGGACATATCCAACTGAAAAATATCCATGTGGCCGTCATTATTAAAATCTGCTATATCGGCGCCCATACCGAAGAACGACGTCTGTTGGAGACTGGTCTGAATTTGATCGGTAAAGGTGCCGTCCTGATTATTGATAAATAGAAAATCGGGGGCATTAAAGTCGTTGGACACAAATATGTCGGCATAACCATCTCCATTGACATCCGAGGCCACCACTCCCAGACTTAGTCCAAAGGAGCGCAGCCCTGCCTCCGTAGTAACGTCCGTAAAATGATCTCCATCATTGCGGTATAATTTGTCTGAGTCCAGCTCGGGATGGTTTTCCAACATGTAGTGGTAGTATTCCACCGGTGCCGTAAAACTGGTCGGGGGGTAATTTATGACATAGAGATCTAAATCTCCATCCTTGTCATAGTCAAAAAAGGTGGCATGCATGCTGATGCCCTCGCAGTCGATGGCGTAGTCCTTTGCTTTTTCGCTAAAGGTAAGGTCGCCATTGTTGATATACAGCTGGTTATTATTAGGGCTATTCTTTCCGCCTACTGAGCAATAGATGTCTAAATGCCCGTCGCGGTTAATATCCACAAAGGTGGCACCGGAATACCAGCGGTCATCTCCCGCCAGTCCGGCAGAATTTGTGATATCCTCAAACTTCAAATCTCCACGATTCAGGTACAATCTGTTGTCTACCATGTTGCCGGTGAAGAAGATGTCTTCGAGTCCATCTTGATTCACATCGCCCACCGCAACACCCCCACCGAGGTACATATAGGGATAGGTAAAATAATTGTACGAGTGCGTTTCGCTCAGCACATTGGCAAAGTCAACGGATGAGTGACTTGAGTCTACCTTACTGAACTGTTGGGTAGGCGTCTGCTCACAGGACACTGCCCCAATGGCCAGGGCCAGCAGACATAGATATTTCATGCTATTCACCAGCCTTAGTTTATGTGGCATCATGTAGATTCTTAACGTGGGCTCAAAGATAAACATAGTCTATCTCGAAATCTTCACGGTTTGTCCGATGGAATACCTTAGGAGGCTGCTGCTCTACCTGCTGGTTAAGAAGTTCGGATCCAGCATTTGTCTCGCAAAGATTTCGTAGATCCGTTCCAACGGCCCGTAAAACAAGAATAACCCTCGCTTTCAAAGCGGAGGGCTATCCTTGCTAACATTTTGGAAAAATGAATCGCTCCTAGTATCCAGGATTCTGAATAATGGAGGGATCCCGATCTATCTCCGTCTGGCTAATCGGCATAAAGTATACATGATCTTGCCAGATTCTGTTTTCAAATACGATGTTGGTCGGTGTGTACGTATAGTCAAACACATCGGTGTCCTTGCGGTAGTTGGTCACCGTGGTCCCCGGCTTTTGGGTTCCCTGGATCAGCACCTGTTGCACCTGCTGGTTGAGTGACTGTGGCCCTTCCAGCCAGCGCTTCATGTCAAAGAGTCGGGCATCTTCATTAACCAGCTCCTTGTCCCGCTCGCGTTTGTACAACTCCAACAGCTCCGCACCGGTAGCGGTCACTCCCGGCAGTCCGTTTCGGAATCGCAGTCGATCAAGCCAGGCAATGGCCTCTGCCTCATCACCCAAGTTGATGTTGGCCTCGACGTAATTCAGCAGAATCTCCGTGTATCGGATATAAGGTGCATCGACCTTCTGCAAGTTGTTTGGCCATGAAGCCGGCAAGGTCGGATCGGAAAACTTTTTGAAGTAGTAGCCCGTCCGAGAACCATTCCAGTCTTCGATAGGACCCTGTCGGGTATCCACACCGTTGATGATGGTACCATCCAGCAGTGTGTAAAATCCGGTCTGGATCTCATTGTAGTTGTCAAATTTAACCACGTCGTCGGTACGCTGCTTCCAAGGAGCACCATCGAAGAGTATGGTCGCATAAAAGCGTGGCTCGCGATCGTCATAAGGAGCGGCCGCGTGCTCGGGATTGTCCCAATCGAAGGCCTCCCCATCCGCTCGCGAATAACGTGAGACCAGGGCCTCTGTCGGTGTGGTTCCGGCCCACTCATGGTACCCATTGGGCCCATGATATAGAGCCACCATACCCGGTCCTTGAGACCAACCATCTCCTCCGGGATAAGTCCTGGAGCTAAAGCCAAATTCCTCGATCGAACGTCCCCAGATGTAATCCTGGTTCTGATCGCCTTGCAGCCAAATGTCCTCGTAGTTTTGCACCGCTTCGTCAAATGGGGCTGGCTCCGTGTAGTCCAGTTTGTAACCGGTCGTCGCATCCAGCAGCGCCTTTGAAGCGGCACGAGCCGCCTCCCAGCGAGAGGATTGACTACCACTCGTATAGCCGATCAGCTCCGGATTGCTATACGCAGCAATGGTCGCCACGGACGAGGCTTTTGAAGGCTCATACAGGTCACTAGCCGCGTGGGTCAGTACTCTCGATTTGAGGGCTAGCGCCGTGATTTTGTGGGCTCTCGACTTGTCTGCCGGAGCGTCTTCCAACAAAGTAATGGCCTGATCCAAGTCAGAGATGATCAGATTGATGGTAGCTTCAAAGGAAGATCGAGGGTTGTTGGCCTCGCTGTCCAATGTCAAGGGCTCCGTAAGAAGCACTAGACCACCGAACTGTCGCATCAACTGCGCGTAGAAATAGCCCCGCATGAAGTAGGCTTCGCCCAGCAGGCGGTCAGTAAATGCGGCGTCAAAGCCGGCATCATTGGCCGTCAGTCGCTGAATCGCAATGTTGGCACTACGAATAAAGGGATACAGTCGGCGCCAGCTGAACCACTGCATGTCCATGAAGTTTCCAGCAGGATTCATTTTGCCCTCGGTATATCCGTCCACGCCCCGTCCGGGGTGCGTAAATACTGCCTGATCCGTGAAGGCATCGGTGGTTTCTTCGCGTGTCAGCGTACCCGCCCAGGTACCCTGATAAAGATCCAGCACCGCTGCTTCTGCAAGTTTGTCAGAAGACCAAACATTGTCTTCGGCCACTTCACTCAGTGGCGTGGTCTCCAAAAAGTCGTCGTTACAACTTGCCAAAAACAGGGCGACGACGACGATTGGTAAGAATTTCAAAATAATCGTTTTCATGTTGCTTCTATTCTTAGAAAGTTATTCGAATGGTTCCGATCAGTGTTTTTAGCGTAGGATAGGACTCGCCATTGTTTAGGCCATCACCATAAGCACCACGCGTAAACTCCACAATCTCCACCGTTTCATCATTCGCATTTGTGGCTCTCCGCTGCAGTGTCTCCGGATCAAACGGAAAATCGGTCAGGGTGATCAGGTTTGTACCTGAGACAGACAGTCGAATATTCTGCGCGCCAATGCGACTTGCCAGTACCGGACTGAAATTGTATCCCAGCTCGATAGACTTCATCCGAATATAATCTCTGGTCAAGAGTGCGTAGTCCGTCTGACCGGAGTACCATTGGTCCCCTCTATCTGCTAATCTTGGGAAAGGAGCGTCGGGATTGTCCAAAGACCAGGCACGGTCGAAGACCTCGCGCTGTACATTGGCCAGGGTACCTGACATAAAGCTCCACTCATATCGATTGTAGCCACCGGTAGCACCCGCCCAATACATATTGAAATCGAAATTCTTGTATTCCAAGGCGGTGTTAAAGCCAAATTGCGTATCAGCGAAGGCACTACCACCGGTACGGATCTTATCCTCCGGACCGATCTTGCCATCGCCGCTGATGTCAGCCACGCGTGCATCTCCGGGCTTCAAGGCGGGGGTCACCCCACTATAGTCCAAGGTCTCCGCTTCGATTTCTGCCTGCGTGCGGAACACACCCACAAACTTGTAAAGTAAGGGTCTACCAACCTCGCCGCCGGTTTCTCGCTGCCATGGACGGTCAGCCAATGCCGGCTCATCAATAAATACGAGCTTGTTATCCGAGTTGCTAAAGTTGAAGGTGAAGTTGTACGTGAGACCACCTCGATTCCCTCCTTTAAATCCCGCAGAAATCTCAAAACCCTTGTTCTCAAACTCTCCGATATTTTGTGCCGGAGGAGTAATACCACTGTATTCTGGCAACGTCTTGTTGGGAAGTGTCAGGATGTCCTCACGCGTATTCTTAAATACGTCAAAACCCAAGGACAGACGACTATCCAACAATTCTACGTCAAACCCAATATTCGTTGACGTAGCCGTCTCCCAGGTTATAAACGGATTGGGCACCTTCGTCTCAAATGCCGTGGTAACAATATTACCTAAGCCGGTGGCAGAGAAACTATAGGAAGCCAGGAACTGATAAGGATCCACATTGTCGTTACCCAATTGGCCCCAGGAACCTCTCAACTTGAAGTAATCCAAGAAGGGCACGGCATCTGCAAAGAAATCCTCCTGTGATACTACCCACCCCAGTGAAACCCCTGGGAAAAATCCATATCGGTTGTCCGATGGAAACAGATAGGAGCCATCATAGCGGAAAAGACCTTCGATGAGGTACTTATACTTATAGGAGTAATTGATTCGACCGTAGTAATTCAGCCGAGCGGTCTCCAATCCTTCACCTTGGCTAAATTGTCCGTCATTACCACCAAAGCTCAACTGATCCAAATCATTGGACAAGAAAAAACGCTTAAATGCTCGGGTATAACTTCGCTCGGACTCTTCGCGGGTCACTCCTCCCAGCACCTTGAAATAGTGATCTCCCCACTCTTTCTCGTAGGAGGCGTTGAAAGTTGCTGTAATAGCCGTCAGGGTCGTATGATCCTGCGTTAGGCTGGCATCGCCGGGTCCACGCTGTGCAGCGGTCAAACCAGACGAATTCTTATTTACCCCATCCCAAGTATAGAGTACCCACGGACGATTCCACTGTTTGAAGTCAAAGTTCATCTTGTCATACGATGCATTTGCTCGCAACTGTAGTCCTTCAACTCCAGGAACATCCAGCGTAAATCCCAAATTACTTTGGACAAAGTTGGTGCTATTGTCGTTGTACCCGGGCCGATCCGTAACCCTGATGGCTGGGTTGTTGCCATTTTCGATGTCCGGACCAAATTCGCCGGTTGGCCAGTAGGCAGGGAACCAAGGGTACTGACGAATCAAGTCTGCGATCGGATTGCCCCGTGTATAGGTTAGGTTTTCTTCCTGCCTGGAGTACAACCCGACATCAAACTTGAGGTACTTGTTGATCTTGGCGTCAAGATTTAAGCGCAGATCGTATTGCTCAAAGCCCTTTGGCGAATTGTTGAAGTTGATTTCTTGTGCTAGATATCCCAAGGAAGCCAGATAGGTAATGTGCTCGGTACCCCCCGAGATCTGCAAGTTGTGACGATGTGTCGGTGCATTATCCCGTGAAACCTCTTCAAACCAATCCGTATCGGGATAGTTCCAAGGATCATTGCCGGCCCGGGTGTTTTCAATCCTCTCTGTCGGATAAGTTGGGTTTAAGACCTCGCCATTTGGACGGGTAAAGGGCTGGCCTCGAACCGCGTTGGCCGCTTCCCACTCTGCCACGGGTAGCTTGTACACATTGAGAAGATTGACCAGATCCATGTACTCGGCTCCCGTCAACATCTCGGGCGTCTTTGTAAAATTTTGTACGCCGTAGCTGGAGGTAAGTTGCACTTTGGGTTTGCCCACTTTGCCCCTCTTCGTGGTCACCAGAATCACACCATTGGCAGCTCTTGCTCCATATATAGCCGCGGAGGCGTCCTTTAGTACGGAGATGCTCTCAATATCTGCCGGATTGATCCTGCTGAGACCTCCCGCACGATCCGGAATGCCGTCTATCACCACTAGAGCGGAGGCGTTATTAAATGTGTTCGTACCCCTGACTCTGATTCCCGGATCGTCAGCACCAGGTTGCGACGTGCGTGCATCAATGAATACACCCGCAATCTTGCCGGCCAGCGCAGCACCAAGGTTCGGCGAACTGGACTTCTCCAGCGATTCACCGCCGATGGAAGCCACGGATCCGGTCAAGGTAGCCTTCTTCTGGGTAGCATATCCGACCACCACGACCTCATCCAGGGCGGCGATTTCTTGCTCGAGTGCTAAGTTTAGCACCGTGCGCCCATTGACCGCCACTTCCGTGGTACTCGATCCTGTGTAGCTAAAGCGCAACGTGGTGTTGCCATCTGCCAGTACGATGGTGTAGTTACCATCAAGATCAGTCACCGTACCATTCGTCGGTTCGTTGACATCAATCACGGTCACACCGATCAAGGTCTGACCATCTGTTGCGTCAGTCACCGTCCCACTGACGGTCACCTGCGCATAAGCCGTGGATAGAAACGCGCTAAAAAACAAAGCGACTGCAAGACCAGCCAACTTGCTTAGTGCACTCCCTTCACGGCACCTAGGTAGTTTCATCATTATTTGGTTATTCAGATAGATTAGATAAGTCAATAGTACCGGGGCTCTGTTCTAAAACCCTTGTAAGATTTAGGTAGTAAGATTGCGAACATAATAAAATAATGTTAAAAAACCACACGATTATGTTAACGTACCAGTAGCGCTATATTGGGACGTAACACCATTGTTTAACTTCAGGTCAGTGAAGAATTTGGGACCGATCTGTCCGCATACCGGCACCCGATGGAGGGGTGGATACTACCTTCAACTATTTGATTATCAGATCCTATGATTACCTACCTGGATTAGATGTCGACAGAGACGGATAGTCAGCAGCCGGCTGGACGATGTGTAGGGCCGAAGTACTAGCTGAGAGGAGTTTTTCCACTCCGCGTGATGAATGAAATTTGTTTGTTGTGTAGTTGACCCAAAGTCAAACTTTTTGTCCGGGGCGGTGACCGATCTCGGTGATTCATGTTTCCTCTAGACAAGTCCGTCAAGCGTCCTTAAGCCCCATAACCCATTTACCTCGGTCCTCTCCCTCTCACCTGCCCGCTCAAATCGCTAATTTGTCCACAAAAGCGTTAACGTATGACGGCCAAACAACTCGCTCACGCCTGGTTTGAAAAATGGCGGCAAGGAGACTATCAGCACCTTCCCATCACCGACGACTTCATCCATACAAGTCCGTATGGCACCATTCACGGACGAGAGGCATATTTGGCGCTCGTAGAAGCAAACAAAGACAAATTCCTGGGACATGAGTTTCAATCGCACGATCTCCTCAGCGCGGATGACCGGGCCTGCATCCGCTACACCGCCGTGCAGGGCGACTTTCGTCTGGAAGTGACCGAGTGGCACTATGTCTCCCAAGGCAAGATCCGGGAGATCGTGGCCTATTACAATATCCCAGGCGAAATCAGCGAAGAGCGCAAGCTAGCCGACTTAGAGGTGTGAGACGTACAACGATGGACGGATGGTGCAGGATCGTCGAGCAGCGGCTAGGCCGCGTTTAGCGTCCCTGCCAAACGCCCCATTGGCTCGCAATCCCGCGCTGGTGTTTCGTCTGACAGCACTGCCCGAGTACAGGCCCATTCCTCCATCGCAGCTGAAAAAGGTCTAACTTATAGGGATACATCCCTTGTTTATGTCAGAAGAAAGGTTTTATCGTCTCGGCCCCCTTTTGAGGGATACCTTCATGGCCGGGGACTACGACAAGGCGCAAAGCCTGGCACACGAGTACCTCGCATTGGCTGCCGATCACCCCAATAACTGGAATCACGGCAATGCCATTCATCTCTCCAACATCATCCTGGGCCGCATCGCTTTAGTGCAGGGGGATATCCAGGCGGCACAGGAACATTTGCTCATGTCCGGACAGATCAATGGCTCCCCTCAGTTAAATTCCTTCGGACCCAACATGAGTCTGGCTCGGGACCTCCTGACCATCGGCAGGCAGGAAGTCGTGCTGACCTATCTTGACCTGATCAGCCGCTTCTGGTACAAACTGTTCTCCTTCTTCAAAGTGCGAAAATGGAGGCGAGTGGTAAAGAGGGGCGAGATACCTGATTTCGGTGCCAATCTCCAGTACTGACCGCCAACGTCGGTCGACTCGCCCCTCCAAACTATAACTATATATAGGTAGCTACTCGCGATCTCGACGTAGGTCGGGATTAAATACCAATGCAAACTGCAGATAGGTCTTTCCAAAATTATTTACTCGCTGACGCAACAGTCCCACCTGCACCTGTGAAGTGGAATTGATCTGATATCCCAGGGCACCATACAGGCGATTGCGATCAAAGAAGGTACGCTCCGTATTCATAAAGATCTCGTCATAGAGACCCAAGAAAAGGGTGCCTTGCTCAATCCGTGGCTTGTTTAGCGGGACGAATAGCATCAGTCGATATCGCAATCGACTGCGGTAGTCTCGGTTGACCCACCGCTGCTCTACCCGATATCGATGCTCAAACTTCACCTTGCCGATCGTCTGCGAAGTGATCAACTGCTGCCAGATCCGATGCTCCTCGGACTCGGGAGCGGCCTGCTCACTTTCGTAGACATGAGAGGCGATGTAGCCATAACCCGCCGTCACAAATGCTCGATCGGAGAAGTGGTAGTTTAGTCCCGTACGGAGAAGCAACTGCTCGACATCTCCCGGCAGGGCCTCGTGATTACGATATTGTACCTCCGTGTGCAAACTGAAGTTGTCACTCAGCCGATTGGTGCCAAAATACATCAACCAATTGCCCAACTTGTCCTCCTGCCCACTCACCGCCAGCGGCAGCAGCAAGAAAATAATTTGTACTAAAAATCTGCTTCGCATGCTATTTCAACGTGACCTTTCCTGTTTTGACATCATACATGCCGCCGACGATGGCGATCTGCCCCGCTGACTCCATCTCCCGCAAGATCGGACTTTGCTCGCGTATCGCCGCCACCGTCAACTCGACGTTCTTATCCGACACCTTTTGCACAAACGCCGCATTGGCCGATGTGCGATCCTCTGTCACATCGGTCACCGCATCTACGGCCGGCTGCAGCCTGCCGAGCATCTCGGTGAGATTGCCCAGTTTCACTCCGTCACAAGCACCCTTTACGGCTCCGCAACTGCTGTGCCCAAGCACCAGAATCACTTTGGAGCCTGCCACCTTGCAGGCAAACTCGAGGCTGCCCAAAATATCGGTATTCACAAAATTACCGGCAATACGGACATTGAAAATATCACCAATACCCTGGTCAAAGACCAATTCCGCCGGTACCCTTGAGTCTATGCAGCCCAAGATAGCCGCCAGCGGATATTGTCCGCCACCGGTTTGCGCCACCTGCGAGGGCAGATCTCGCTGGATCATGCGGCGCTGTACAAATCGTTCATTGCCTGCTTGGAGCATTTGCAGCGCGGTGTCCGGCGTGAGCGCCGATTGGCTCACGGAGGTCTGTACTTCCCTTTGATCTACTAATTGTGTCATATTTGATTCGTTTTTTTTCTGATTGTTTAAGCTACCACGGCACTTTCTCGGGGTGCACCATTGCCCACCTGTGCGGGCGGTTCTACGAGCTCCTTGGCACCCGGCAGATGCCTACCCAGACCGATGGTATTGACCCTGATATTTCTGGTCTTGGCATTTTCTTTAAAGTCATCAATGATTTCAAGGACATCCGGATGCATGCTTCGGGTCTTGGACGCATCGATCGTGACCTCACTGTCACTCGGCATCTGATTCAGCGATCGCATGATGCCGGCCTTGTTGAGAAAACTGACGTCCTCGGCGAGGTGCATGTAGATAGATTCGCCAGGTTGGTATTTGGACTCGTCCATGTGATAGGGCAACTTGTAGTTGTTCCAGAGAATGTGGAAAATCGCCACCACCAGACCCAACGCAATACCCATCAGCAAATCGGTAAATACAATACCCAACACGGTCACCATGAACGGTATGAAATGGGCACGACCCAAGGCATACATTTGGCGGAACAGTGCGGGCTTAGCCAGTTTGTATCCGACCACAAAGAGTATAGCAGCCAGGCTGGCCAGCGGTACCAGATTGAGGACCTTTGGGATGGCCATCGCACAAATCAGCAACAAGATGCCATGAAAAAAAGCAGACGCCCGGGTCTTGGCACCCGACTGAATGTTAGCCGAACTTCGCACGATTACCTGCGTCAGCGGCAGGCCGCCAATGAGGCCGGACACGATGTTGCCCACTCCCTGTGCGGTCAGCTCACGGTTGGTCGGTGTCACTCTTTTCTGCGGATCCAACTTGTCCGTCGCTTCCACGCATAGCAGGGTCTCCAAGCTAGCGACCACGGCCAGCGTCAGTGCCACCATATACACTTGAGGATTACCCAACTGACTGAAATCGGGAAGTGTGAATTGGGCGAAGAAACCCTGTAAGGTCTCTGCAACCGGAAGCGTCACAATCTGGTCAGAACGCAAGGCTACATTCGGAAAATTGGTAAAGAATAGGTGAAGGAGAATGCCGGCTACCACAGCCACAAGCGGTCCCTGAACAATCTGAAAGAGCCGGATCCGCTTCATAAAGGGACGCTCCCAGAGAATCAGAATGGCCAACGAGATCGAAGCAATGATCAGCGCGCCAGGACTGATGAGATCAAAAATGCCGAATAACTCACTCAACGTGGTTTCGCCATTTACTTGACGAAAGCTAAAATCTCCTTCAGGATTCCCGGAATGGCCAAACGCATGGGGAATCTGCTTGAGAATGATGATAACCCCAATACCCGTCAACATCCCCTTGATGACCGAGGATGGAAAATAATAACCAATAATACCTGCTTTAAGAAAACCAAGGATCAACTGGAAAACGCCCGCTAATACGACCGCCAGCAAAAAAGTCTCAAAAGCTCCCAAATCCTGGATGGCAGTCAGGACAATCACAGCCAGTCCGGCCGCCGGTCCGCTCACGCCCAAGGGCGATCCACTGATCGCGGCCACCACAATGCCGCCCACAATCCCGGCAATAATGCCGGAAAAGAGTGGCGCACCCGAGGCCAACGCAATACCCAAACAAAGGGGTACCGCAACAAGAAATACAACAATACTCGCGGGCAGATCATATCTGAGATTAGAAAAGAAACCCGCTCTATTTATAGTAGACATCTGAAATCATTTTGTTTCCGTGGGATCGCCACGGAGTTTATAAATCACCCTTTGACGAATGGCAATGCGCGTGTCCATCGGACCAAAAGGTGGGAAAAGGAATCAATCGAATCGCTGCACGAATGATCGCGCACACATATGGTGGTCATGCTTGCTCCGGCGGAGGGGTCAGGATGTCCAATGTCGGATCATTGTGATTGGCTAGATGCTTGTCCAGCCTTGCATTCGGGAGACGGCTGTCCCAGAGCAATCTGATGAGATCTGCTTGCACATAGGGGTCCAACTTGGAGTCCAACTTGTTCTTCTTCTTTTCTCCATGGTCCTTTTCAGGCACTTCAACGAGCTCGCTGACTTCAACCTCCCACAACTGCTGACATGGCTCGATCAGTCCCTTGCAAGAGATCGCCACAGCCAGCACGAGAAAGAGAATCCGGACCCACCGATGATGCCGTGGGACGGCGGAATAATCTCTCCTGAAGTCTATCAATTGGTTCACCGTTATTCAAAATCAGATCGCAAATATAATAGTAATACTATCATCTACAAGTGTTTTGCTTACAAATATCAGGCCGGACTCCTGTCGATCCGACGATTTTGCACTAATTTGATAAGCGAAATAGGGGCTATGATGCAGAAGGTCAGCCATTTGCCTTGCTGGTTTGCCGGCGCCAAGCTTGCTTTTCGGCTCCGGGTCATTGCCAGGCTCACCAACCCTAACCGCTACGCTGATCCTACCAGCATCTCTCTTGCCCGACCTGCCATCAACGGCTAGGACAGTGCAGACCCGGCAGGCCAAGTCGCTCAAATGTTTCTGCTTAATCGATGGCAGATGCTAAAGCAGCCGCTTAATAGCTAAATTGCAGGTGGTGCGAATCACCCACCAGGCATTTTATCACACGCGGTCCCGGGATGGGACCCAGGCAATCTTGACAATATGCATCGCAGAACATTCTCTAGAAATAGCCTGGCAGCAGGCCTGGGCCTCACCGTGCTCCCGTCAGCCATCGCCCGATCGGGCATAGACCTGCTCGACGGCATCACCGAGCAGCAAATGCGTGCGTTCCTGTCCGGCATATTATACACTCGAGAGGAAGTCGACGACTACTTTGCCGGCCGCGCGTTTCCGTTCTCCAAGCACAGCGCGGCATTTGGCTGGCTACTGCCCGACGCGTACTTCCGGGACGGCGTCAACGATTCGATCTCCAAATACACGTATGTGCAGCCGGATGGGGAGCGACTAATGTCTAATTATGCCGACCGCCCCTGTCGGATAAATACCTACGGCAACAGCTTTACCCAGTGCCATCAAGTCAGCGATCATGAGACCTGGCAGGAGGTATTGGCGGCCCATCTCCAGGAGCCCGTACGCAACTTTGGTATCGGCGGCTGGTCGGTATACCAGGCCTACCTCCGGATGCTTAAAGAAGAAGAAAGGACGCCCGGATCCTGCATCATCTTTAATATCTATAGCGACGACCACTACCGCAATCTGGACGCCTGGAGAAATATAAGGGTACGCAAGCATCCCCGGTTCATTGAGCCTCCTCTACCCCATCTCACCGTGGATCTGAAAGCACGCACCTATCGCGAACATGCCAACCCCACCCCGACGCAGGAGGACTTCTATCGACTCTGCGATCTGGATGAGACGTATGCCATCTTCAAAGATGACTTTGTGGCTAAGGTTCGGATTGCTCATGACCAATCCAAGGAGCGCAACGAGGCACTGAACTACCGAGAAATACATGCGCTCACTACCACGCACGGGATCGAGACCAGTCTAGATGAAAATGCCACCCTCTCGCAAGTGGTAAGCACGTATCATCGCGAGTGTGCACTCTTCAGTACAGAGCGAATCGTGGAAAAGATTATTTCATATGCCCAGCTGAATAGCAAGAAACTTTTGTTTGTGCTGTCCTATCCAGCGGGCTACCTGGCCGAAGCGCAGGACATCGGGCAGCGATGGGATCAATCCTTCATTGATTTTCTACAAGCGAAGAACTTAGATGTGGTGGATCTGGGTCAGGCACATTTGGACGAGTACCACCAATTTAATATTACATTCAAGGCATATCTCGAACGATATTTCATTGGGCATTATAATCCCTTGGGCAATATGTTTTGTGCCCAGGCCCTGATTAAACCATTGGTGGAAATGTTAAAGCCCAAGCCACCGGCATACCATGAGCGGAAGGACGTCATGAGGTGAGACCCATACACTGCCCAACCCAAAAAGATTAGCGTCACTTAAAAAGGACGTGTATCTTTTCATCGACACCCCACCCCAGATCCATCCAAACTTATCACCTGTAAGAAATTAGTCCATCAACGGACTTTCGTCCCTTCCTGTCCACCATTTGCAAATAAAATATGCCGGAATGAGGAAGTTTGAAGTTGATATTCTTCAGTACAGTTTCTTTGTATAGTACTTTGCCATTGACAGCTATCAACTGAACATACCAAGGGCCATGCCCTTGCTTTTGGAGCCTGTATTCATTGTCACTTACGCGTGTAAGCACATAACTTAAGCCTCTAGGCCCATGCTCACTGGTGGAAGTCAACAGACATTGATCCAGATTGGGGTTTAGCTCAATCGGAGCTCCCGACGTCAGGTCAATATTTCGAAAACCAGGGAAATCCGCCGGATAGTGGTAGGCACGAAAAATCCAATTATCGGAGGTCTCAAATCCTTGTCGTAGCGCAATGTCGCCAGCCAGGGGTACAATGTACTGCCAAACGCGATCGCCAAATGCATTTATTTCAAAAATCCTTCCAGCCGTTCCATCATTTATCAGGATATGGCCCTGATCTAGTCGCTGTGCATTGGAAAGATAAGGTGCATAAAATCTCTGAGACGCTGCCTCACCATATACAATCTGCGCATGTGACGGGCCAAAGGAACCGTCCGCCTGGATTTGGAACGCCTCTCCATGGCGAGGAAGTTGAAGAATTTCAACAGTTGAGTAGTTCTCACCAAACCTTCCGTTGCCATTGTTGAAGAGCATGATATCGCCCGCATTTTCCAAACCACTTTTGATCCACTGCGCTCCATGCTGTCCAAACAGTTTTTGATCACTTGCAGGTGCCCGTTGATAGGCACTGGCATTGCCCCATCGATACAGGATATCCCCTCCCCTACCATACCTTCCACCAGAATGTCCAGCTGCTTCTTCGATGGTCGTGCTGTGGTCCAGTATCCAGATCTCATCAGAATTTCTCACACTCAATAATATCTGGTCAAGCTCAGGATGATAATCAATGCTGTTGAAGTGATTCCAGTCTCGTGTTGAATTGGAATTTGAACTAAACAACTGTGGCAAATTGATGTCAAACAACTCGGGATGGTCAGCTACAATTCCAAAATTTTGCTTCTCCTCATCAAAGTCCTGGATATAATGATCTCTGATATTCCACTCCCAGACCACCTCGGCAGAGTTGGGATAAATGGGTTTTATCTCCAGAATATTTTCGGACCACATAAAGCCCTCCTCAGCAATCTCCGTAGGATCGCGACCCAGCTCGATAAGATCGTCGGCGTATACCAGTTTCCAAGTAAGGACTAGAAGATTCCCATTGGGCATGGACACCGCATCATGATGTGAAATTTGTTGATCGCTGTTTATCTCAAACTGCCATATGGTATTATTATCCCAGTCCACTAACTCAAGTCCTCCCGCGTTGCTAGCTGAGGTAAAGGGACCCACCGGGATCGACTTGTAGGTGCGGAGCATCCGTCCATCGTCCAATAAATAAGCGGAGAGTCCAGGCCGAGTGCCTCGCTCCCACGAGTTGACCAGACGTCCGCATGCATCAATGAGATAAGCCCGGGTGCCGGAGAAAGGGCTGAAAAATGTGTAGCCGGACACAGATTGTGCTGAGATATGCGTGACACCCAAAGTATTCTGCGCCACAAGAGGATAGCTGATAAACATCAATAAAATGATGCACCTTATGCTCTGATACATTGATGTGAAGATACCAGCATTCTACTTATGTCCAGGCCAGAAGGTGGACGGTAGACATCGCCGAAGTAAGTCACAATCCTAGCTATGGACCGGATAACCAAGGGTAGATATTGAGCTGCTAACTCCTTGCGGCACAGATCACTCCATTACCTGAGATCACCTTGTCAGCGTCAGATCTAGTAGAGTTTCGCATTAGATATGTTGAATCAATTCTAATAGGATTTTGTTCGCAGTCTACAAGCAGCCATTCCCCGCGCTCAAGGGATATCCCATCGCAATACAGGTCATTCCGGATGAGCATGCATTCATGCGCAGTGTGAAATATCGTATTACTATTCGCGACTGATCACAGATGAAAGAAGAGATCTTGGGGTCGCCTCCCCCATCCGTATTTATCCACCGTCAGGAGGTTGTTCAGTCATATATCGTTGATTACGTCTCTGTGTGAGGATAGGACATAGATGAAGTACTACAGGAGGTCTGAAGACGCTCCCTTAGTAATTGTGTATTTTGCTCTCCCCAAGAGATTCACATCAATCCCAGAGGGCCTCAAAAGTTGATCCGAAGAGTAACCTGCCGCTACTCAGGCTCTCAATCATTCGTTCCTCCAGTTTGATTCATAGGACCTAGACGGTAGCACGGTGCGTCTAGCTGGATCAAAGGTTAATATCAACTCTACAAATTTGTACAGATGCTTTTTAATAAGACGTTTCAGAAGACTCTGAAGAAATTATTTATTGCCACAATTCTGCTCTTTGGTCTTTCAGTCCTACAGCGTGCCTTGGGTCTTGGTGGATATAGTCGGCATGACCCAGCCTGGGAAATATTGCTGCTTGCTCTCACAAATCTCATTCCCATCTGCATATTCTGGTGGGCAGTCGCAACTCTGACCGGGGAGTCAAAAGGAAGTTTGATCGCATTTCTGGTGGTGTTATCAGGCCAAATATACTCCACAACATTGTCGATCTCACAGGGATATAGCTCAGAGTTAGCGGAACAGATATTTTGGCGACTTTGGATTCTAGGATTCTGCGCCTATGGGCTGTTTGGCATGATCCACTTCGGTCACCGCAGAGGTTTGTACATGATGATCGCATACCTGGTGTTAACTGGAGTGACCATCAAACTTGGTGCCTGGGAGTACGATAAAATGATGAACTGGTTTCTTGCTTTTGCAGACTTGGAGGACCTGTTTGTAGTTCGAGTTCCTCTTTCTGAAAGCAGTTATAGACCGATAAACCTCTTTCGCCTCTTCATTATTCAATTAGACTTAATATTATCCGTGTCAGTGTTTTGGTGGGTTTTTACACAAATAAAATACCGATCTCAGTTGGATTTGACCATGCGAAAGGTTTCCATATTACCAAAATTGGACCGCCTTCCCTTCTCAATAATTTATTGGACTTTTCGCATTGCCCTGCTGGCAGCGGTACTAGGCACCGCTCAAAGGATAGTTCGGGCAGAAGGAACTTCTGTATCTTTAATTTGCCAGGTGGCCTGTTTCATCCTGGGCATCTATGTGATCGGCTCGATCTATCGCAATTTTTTGACGGCCTATTTGGTTGGCAGAGGACATTATCCAAGGTGGGTGTACTTGGGTTTACAACTGCCGGTTCTTCATATACTTGTCTGGATCTATGTTGTAAGTAGACCCGCGATGTCTCCCCCGGCTTCATTGCCACCGGATCATCAGTCGGTAAGATTGCCTGGCGTTGCGGAAATCCAGAAAAAATTTGTGCACGACGGTAGGAATGCGGCGCTCAAATTCCTCTTAATATTTTTGATCGTGATCCTAAGTGCCCTCTCTCTGTTAGATGGAGGTTCTGCCCTCTCTCCCTTTGGACAAATGTCATGGCTGACTGGTCTCATTGCAGCAGCGGTTGCCATTGTGCTAACCATTCTGTACTTCCACCATGAGAATACACTCTTTTTTCTCTTTGGTCTTCAGGGCCTTTCCATCGTGATTGTTTTGGTTTTTACACCAGCGGAGCCATCGGTGAGGCTCCTTGCCAATCTACTCAATATGGTGGTTCTATATTCTCTGTTTCACTTTGACCGAATGACATTTGTCGAGGACCACAGAGTCAAAATCGAGCATACATAAGCGTAGTATCCAAGGTTTGGGTCAAATATTAAAGTGGGAGACACCAGTATAGTGCCTCCCTCTCATCACTTGGCCACGACCAGCTCGCGGAGTTGGTCCATGACTTGACTGCCCCCATTGACGGTGATCTCACCGATCTTTTCGGCAATTTTCTCCATGTACTCCATCTCCTTGAGTTTGAGCAACATCGCGTTTTGCTCCATCAGCTTAGCGGTGTTTAGCAAACTTCGAGTGCTGGCGGTCTCCTCCTGCCGCATGATGGTATTGGCCTGCGCTTTCTTCTGAGCGATCAATACCTGGTTCATGATATCCTTGACGTCACCCGGCAGGATGATGTCTTTGATACCACCAGAGATCAATTTTACGCCCAACTTAGCCGCAGGTTCTGCCATCGCTTGCAAAATATAGGGACCTACCGCCTGCTTATTGGCTAGCAATTGGTCCAGCGTCATGCCGCCCACGTACTCACGCAATACCAACTGGATGCCCTCGTACAATTGCTCGGCAAAACTCTTGGTCTCAACCATGGCCAGCTGGATATCCAAGACCTGGTACTGCGCGCTGAAATTCAGACGGATCCCAGCCTTGTCCTTGGTCAGAATCTCCTGACCGCTCACGGGCATGCTTTGGACCCGGGTGTCAACAGTTTTGACAGCTACCACTTTCTCGGTTTTCCAGAAGTAGTAAGCTCCGGGATCCAACATCCTGACAAAATCTCCATCGACAAACAGCAATCCCTTCTGTCCGGCTTCCACCGGAAAGATCTTCAGTCGCTGCAATACCGGTGCCTTCATCAGGATTTGCTTCGGGATCTCAGGGGGTACCTCCACCTCGTTCAAGTTGACCTTCCTGACCTCGTAGATACTGCCCATATCCCAGTATGCCACTTTGCCAGGTTCCAATACCCTGGTAAAGATCCCTTCACGCATCTCCAACCCGAGCTCATGATCAGCAATCTCAGCTATCGACAAGAGCTTTCTCAGTAGATAATCTTCGATCATCAGATCCAGCTCCGGAGTGACTGCCACTGGTTGAGTGATATTGTAGTACCGAACCTCGCGGTTGAACCTAATCCAATATGCTCCTTCAGTCAGCACCTCCATCAGTCTTCCTCTCCTCAGGACCAAGGCCACTTGAGGAGCCATAACTTTGATGCGTTTCATAGTACATGTATTTAGATGATTTAATGTTTTCAAAAAAAGGAATGCATTTCCATGTCTTCATCTGCGGCAAACGGACAGGTCATTAAGCCCAATCGCGCCGATCTCTTCCTCGCCGTTGTATCTGCCGGCCCGGGTTTTGGGGATGTTGGCCGTCAATATTCTTTGCCTACTGGGACCTTAGCGTCTTGGCGGTATCCTGACCTATACAGAGTTTGCCTCAGATTCTTCCACCTTCGATTTATCTTCTGATAAATGTCCGGCAGAAGGCGAATCCATAGATGTGCACTCCAGTCTGGTGACAGATTTAGGAGATGTCGCTCCATCCCTAGATCCTCAATCTAGTGCTCTACCAACTGAGCTACATTCCCATCCGGGAATGGCGGGACTCGAACCCGCGACCCCTAAAGGGGCGAGTGTTCTAACCACTGAACTAACCAAAATAGGATTCTGGTGTGGGAGTCGAACCCACGGCCTCTCGCGTGACGAAAGTTGTCCTCGATAGTTATCAAGCATATCACACCCTACCGGATGACACTGCCGAGCCGTACAGAGACTCAGGCTTCAGATAATATGTCGGATCAAATTCCTCTTTTGCACTAAGTGCTATCTTTTACAAATATTTTCAAACATTCGATGATTGCTGCTTCCAGCCATTCTTATGCAATTCAATCAGTAGGGTGACTTCGGGACTCGAACCCTGCTCTCCTCCTCCACATGGAGGTGTTTTACCTGGTAAACTAAAGCCACCGTCGAGCCAAATCTCCGGGCCACCTACTAGGCGAGCTGCTTCTTCCGCATTGATTTGGCCACTTTGACCTTGCGCTTGATCCTGCACAAGCCTTGATCGATCTCCTCGATCGTCGTTCGATCAATACTCAGCAGCCGGGCTTTCTTCAATATTGCCCGAGCTTTCCGCAGTTGACCCTGACATTCATAGATGAGGGACTCATTCAGAAATAATATGCTCACGTTCATCCCCTTGACTCTCAGTCCGGCTCTGACAAGGATGAGCGCCGCATCATAGTCCCCTTGCCAGATCTTTAACAGACTATAGTACTTGTAGACGTCCGGAAAAGACGGATCGCTGTACAAAGCCCTGCGAAAGCAGTGCGCCGCTATGGCGTAGTCCTTCAATTCGTACATGTGGACCCGCCCCAGCAGGCAGTGGGACTGGACGTGCTCATCATCATAGCTCAATGCGTAGTTGAGATTTTCAACGGCATCCTCTAGGCAATATGGAAAGTGATCCCTCGCCTTCAGGTAGTACTGATCGGCAAGCGTTAATTCCATAATACATCCAATTTTGTCAATGAAAAAATAGATCGGAGATGAGCCTTTGTCCATCTCTTTTAATAAACTTGTCTTCCAGAATGTCCCATCTGGGCCTAAGTATTATCTCTCGCCAAAATCCATGTGCCATAATGCAGTGCCGACGAGATTCGAACCCGCATCTCCCCGATAGACAGTCGGGCGCTCTCACCGTTGAGCTACGACACTTAAAAAACCGCAACAAAAAAGCACCTCCCGTCGCCAGGAGATGCCCATCAGAGTCACAGTGAGAACCTCTCTCTAACTCATGACTGGCATTTCTCTCCAGCGTAATAAACTTTTTCCCCCTTCCTCTTCGACCCCCGTCCTGTGATCGAATAAGTGGCAAATGCACTCTGTCCCTTTCTCGCAAAATATCGTCATAACACTTCTTATTTCGCCGCCAAAGGTATACTAACCTCCTTCAGTTTTCCAAATATTTTTCCGATCTATTTACTTGACTATCCGTACAATATGCTTGTTTTTAGACATAAAAATTCCCCTCTCGCAGAGCGAAATTCATTATGATTTTTCAATTGATTGTTTATCAATTGTTTGCTTCCAACTAGCACCTGCACCTGGCTTCAAATCAGTCGATCACTTTTTTCAAAAAAAAATCAAAAAAAAAGCGTCCAACTTGTATCGGACGCTCCTGATTGATTTACTGCGATCGCCATCTACATCACGGCCATGACAGTCCAATAGGAGCGACCCGAGCTCGTAGCTGCTCAAAATCCCGGCAGTCGGGTTGCCAATTTGTATGATACTTTCTACTTATCATATAAGAAATTTTGTCTGCAAATGTAATCTATTTTCTTGGCACACATGCTTGCAGCACCCGAAAAATCGATTCATCATCTCAGTTCTGCCAACAAGGCCTTCGCCGCTCCTCCTAGCAGTAGTGTATCAACACCCACAATTAGGAATGTGTATCCGGACTCCAGGTAGGGTCGGACAGCAGCAGCTGACACGCCGAAAATACCCAAGGGCATCTCGACCGCCTGACAAACCTCCGTCACGTGCTCGATAGCTGCGACCACCTCGGGATGGTCCACCTGTCCGCGAAAACCCATGCTGGCGGATAGATCGTATGGACCTACCAGCATGCCATCCAGGCCAGGGACCTGCACGATGGATTCGATATTTTTCACGGCCTCGATATGCTCTGCCTGTGCGATCACCGCGATCAGATCATTGGCATTTGCCAGGTAGGCCTCAAAATCCAGCCCATAACCCATGGCCCTAGCGATCCCCACCCCCCTGCTACCCTCCGGTGGATATTTGCAATATCGCACCAGTCGTTGGGCTGTCTCCGCATCGTTGACTTGGGGAGCAATGATACCCGATGCTCCTACGTCCAAAGCCTTTTTGATCGAAATCTCGTCCGGCGCGGCCACTCGGACCACACACGGAATGTCCGGACCAGCGCTCCTCACCACATTTTGCAAATCACCAGCGCTAAAAGAGCCGTGCTCGGCATCGATGAAAAGCCAGTCAAATCCCACCCGGGAGAGTATCTCTGCGGTGACCGCAGAGGACAGGGTGATCATCGTACCCAACAGCCGTTGACGGCGTTTTAGTTTTGCCCGAAATTCGTGCTGCATCGCTCTAGTTAATTATTGCCAAACATAAGTCGCCACCGCCTTCGCAGGTACCACTGAAGAAAAGGAACGCTCACCCTGGCCGATCTGAAATGGTTGGTCTTCTTCGGTCTGGTTGACCAGCACGCAAGCCACCTTTCCGTCCTCATTTTTGAAAGCTACCGCCGTGACCCGGTCGGTCGAGCCCACACTGCACCCCACACGCACCGCTCCGGGGCGAATAAACTTGGAAAATTGACCAATCAAATAATATTCCGGTGTCCTGTAGTACTCCGCAGAGCCTGATTCCTTTTCGATCAGCAGCGTGGGTGAAAGTTCCACCGCGTCCGCATACGGACTTTGATTATGCTCATCGAGGTCTTTAGTCGTCATGGCCACCCAGTACATGTATGATTCAGAACCATGCACAAAATATTGCTGAATATTGTACATGCCAGCCACACCCCACTCAGAGTGTTCGGTCAGCTGGAGATGGATCCCGGGATGCAGTGCCTGCAGACGGGACATATATGAAATGGAGTCACCCGCTATATAATTGTGAAAGGCTACCCCATCCACATAGTACTCGATATTCTCAGCGCTGAGGTCTGTCAGTACTTGATGAGCATTCACCCAGTCTTCTAAATTATGATCGCTGATCCAGAGTCTCGTGTCCAGAACCCTTGTGCCATCAGTTGGATCACGAAACTCGCGGTACGTCGCTTTGACCAGGTCGCCCTCCTGCTGAGGAGACAGGCGCATACCAGGATAGGCGTCGGGCTCAAAGTTCGGCTCATTTTGCATAGTGATGGCGTAGATGGGTATGCCCTGATCTTCATAGGCTTCCACAAACTGTCTGAAGTAACGGGCCAACTTTTCTTCATACCCTGGTTTCAAAGTTCCTTTGATGAGTTTACCATTGGTTTTCATCCATGCAGGCGGACTCCAGGTGGAGCCGAAAAAGATCGGCTCCCGGCTTGGATCCAGTTCTTTGGAAATTTTTTGGACTTTCTTGATCATTTCAATTTTTCCATAATCGATGTCCTTCTGGATGGAGAAGTCCTGCGTCGAGTCGTCTTGATAGGTATAGAACCCCTGAGGATGATCGGAAATAGCCCGCCCGTCCGAAAAATCAGACAGGCCAATGGCCAAGCGAAACATGTTGAAGCCAATACCCGACTCCGCGTCGATGAATGCCTTGATTACTTCACGCAGCTGTTCGTCCGACTTGTTCTTGCGCATGGCGTACAGGGTGGTGCCCTCCAAGGCCATGCCAATGCCCAACAGCGTCTGATATTGCTCAGTGGTATCTATTTCTAAAAGGAGCTCCGAATCCTTTGGCACTCGCGAAAATTTAATATCTGGCTGACGGCTCAACTTGTACGTTATGGCTGAAGGATCGGGTGGATTCAGGAACCATTCCGGTGATTCCGGCAGTAGCTCGGAGCTGTACCAAGCACGTACGGTCTCTGTTGATGACGAACCCCCATCGACGACGATACATGAAAGGAGTTGTGAAATGATGATAGCTAGCAGCAACGTGCGAAAGGTCGACATACGCACAGGAGTGGTGTTATGGTGAATGGACGAAGATACATGCCCCTTCCTTAAAAGAAGCAAAACCAGCCAGACACTGGAGAAAATTGCCATCCGTGATACCACAGATTGATTCGCAATTTTCAGGCTCCTTTGAGGATCAACCAATCATCACCCACGTCAATGTAACCCTCCCTGGTGCTTGCAATCTCAGAGATTCCTACGCTTCCATGCTCTGTAACTGATCGAATTTGTTGCCTAGAGCTGCCGGCATCTCTGGTCTGGGGGATATTGCCATCTGAGTTCTGATGCCGCACCAGTCCGGTGATCATAAAAATCTATCCGACAAGGGACATCGTCACCGGTCAAGGCCACTCGATCCCAAGTATTGGACCCTCAAGTTCCTCCGAAGTCCCATTCGGAATTGACGTCTATGAGATCATCCTTTTGACATGTTTGATGCAGGTCAGCAGGAGGATAATCATGAGACTTCGCGGCAAACACCAACCGCTGGCTATGGAGGGCATCATAATAGAAAAGACAGGATGTGTTGTGGATATGGATGGGTGATAAGAATTATTGATAGAGCACATATTGAGGTAGCGTCTTGAGGTGATCTAGGAAGTACCTTCGTATGTTTATTTTGCGGTGTTGCTCAAATGCGAGTAACTGTCTAATCTGGGCTGTCACATTTCCGGTACCGGATTGCAATAATTAATCTTGGACACAATGAAAATAGCCGTTACATCCGCCAGCGGTCAGCTGGGTTCAGCCATTGTCCGGCAGCTGCTTCAGATCTTACAGGCGGATAAACACCATGGCCAGACATATCATCTGCTGGGCCAGCCCATCACGCAAGCGCAGTTAGCGGCTTTCATGAACGAAGCTTTTGGTACCCAGTTGAACTACCAGCCTATGACGGTAGTGGACTACCTGGCCGAGCGCAAGCATGCCCTGGGCCAGTTTTTGGGCACCATCATTGGGGGGATCTACGAAGGTATTAGGCAAGGCAACTTTGCGCCACCCTCTGACTTTGAGCGGGCCGCTGGACGTCCCCATAAGTCTCCCCAAGAGATGATTGCTGCCTTTCGACATGGTCTCAAAGCCTAGGAGTCAATCAATCCCGGCTGCGACAATGCTATTGATCTCGGTCTAAGCGATGCATCGGCCCCAAATCCCGAGAACTGGTAGCGGGTGCCCACGATTGTAGCTCCATCAAACTTTCAGTACCTTTTGCATGACCAACGCACACTTTGATTGGAGACGCTAGGACGCCTTTGGACCACTTGTATTGTCCTCTTCTGTTTTGCTTACTATCTATGCTCTTGCGGGCGGGATGCCGGCTCAGGTGATGAGCAATACGTTGAGATACCCGACCAAATCGATTTTAACTTCCATGTACGCCCAATCCTCTCGGACCGTTGCTACGCTTGTCACGGGCCCGACGAGAAAGCCAGAGAATCAGGTCTGCGTCTGGATATGGAGGCCAGCGCCTTTGCCCCCATCGACAGTTTGGACGAAAGGTATGCCATCGTACCGGGCAAGCCGGATCAAAGCGTCCTGATCCAACGGGTGGAAAGCCTCGACCCGGAGATGGTGATGCCACCACCCGCTTCCAATCTCGAATTGGCACCCTACGAGATCGAAATTCTCCGACGATGGATCAAGCAGGGAGCGGAATGGAAGTCACATTGGGCTTTTATCCCACCGAAGAAAGAGGAACCATCGCCAACCACCGAAGAAAACCCCATTGATTTTTTTGTCAGGCAAGCGCTGAAGCAGCGGGGCTTGAAACCGTCGCCCGAAGCCACACGTGAAAAACTCATCCGCCGTCTGTCTTTTGACCTCCGCGGCTTGCCCCCCTCCATACCGGAGCTAGACCAATACCTGAATGACGACTCGAAGGATGCGTATGAACGGGTGGTGGATCGATTTCTGGCCCAATCCTCGTTTGGCGAACGCATGGCCATGGAATGGATGGACCTGGCGCGTTACGCAGATTCTCACGGGTACCAGGACGACCTCGAGCGCAGCATGTGGCCTTGGCGAGACTGGGTCATCGAAGCATTCAACCAAAACATGCCTTATGATCAATTCGTCACCTGGCAATTGGCGGGCGACTTACTGCCCGATGCCACGTATGAGCAGAAACTCGCCACCGGATTTAATAGAAATCACAAAATCACCCAAGAGGTGGGGGTCATCAACGAGGAGTATCGTACTACCTACGTATTAGATCGAGTCAATACCTTCTCCACGGCCTTCTTAGGCATGACCCTCGAGTGTGCCCAATGCCATGATCACAAATTTGATCCCGTCTCGCAGGAGGAATATTATCAGTTATTTAGTTTTTTCAATAATGTCCCCGAAAAAGGTCGCGTCGACTACGGTGTTGAAGTCGCCGAGCCCTACCTGCCGCTGCCCGACGAGAAGGTCGAGGAACTCCGAAAATACGTTGACACCCTTTTATCGCAGCAGAAGGAAAAGGTGGCTAGTTATGCGGTAGACCGCTGGCCGGATTTTTCTCAGGCGGAGGATGCGACTGCTCCGGTGCACGCTCCACAGTCCCTGCGGGTGACTCCCGTCAATTATTTTCCGCTCGACCACGTAGAAGAGGACGAATTTATCGACCTGGCTACCGGGTCTCATGGCCAGGTCGTGTACGATGGCCTACCGGTCGTGGGCAAGCGGTCCGGCGCATTGGAATTTGTCGGGACCAATTACACCCACATTACACCAGGAAGGACCCTCAATTTTAATCGCCCCTTCACGGTGAGCTTCTGGATAAAATCATTGGATGGAGGGATCCGGGGCTCCGCACTAGCTGCGATGAGCAGTGCAGGCCAGCGCATTTTTAATGTGCGTATCACTAACCAAAAAACGGTACGCATCTACCTGGGGGATGAGCGCAAGTCTCAAGAAATCCAATTTGTATCCAAAGAGGAAATCCCGGAAAATAGATGGGTACACCTTGCTGTAGTATATGACGGCTCCCGCCGGTCTCAAGGACTAACACTTTATCTCGACGGAAAACCGGTCAATAAGTATCCCGAGGGCGACGATCTGAGAGGTACCGTACCCCGGGCGCCAACTTATATTATTGGCGCCGCCCAGCATTTGAAGTTTCGCAGTGATCAGGCAGACCAGCGGACCTATTTTTTTGGTGAGGCCAAAGGCCTACAAGCGGGACAATTGGACGAGATTGCGCTGTTTGACAGACAGCTTGGCGTGGACCAACTCAAAGTTTTAGCAGAGATCGATCCGATATCACTGCTCCATGATCGCAAGATGGCTGGCGAGCTTTCCAAGCGACGCTTCTATGACCACCTGCATCAAGATGACGCCGAATATCAGCAACTGGTCAACTGGCTGCGGGAGTATAAAATCAGGCAGATGCGGACGGACGATATTGTGGTCAAACCTACCATGGTGATGTCCGAGTTGGACACGGCACGCATTGCCTATGTCCTAGATCGAGGACAATATGATGCACCAACCACACCCGTGCAGCCGGGGACCCCAGCCGCCCTTTTCGCCTGGGACACGACCAGATATACGGGCGACCGACTCGGACTGGCTCAGTGGCTCTTCGACGAGCAGCATCCACTTACCGCCCGGGTAGCTGTCAATAGATACTGGCAAATGATATTTGGTAGTGGTCTGGTGTCCACGCCGGGAGATTTTGGGAGCCAGGGAACCTTACCCAGTCATCCGGCCCTGCTCGACTGGCTGGCTGTGGAATTTCGGGCGTCCAATTGGGATGTCAAGGCACTGCTAAAGCAGATGGTCATGTCGCATACCTATCGACAAGAGGTCAAGGGCAATAAGCGCAGCCGGCGACTGGACCCTTCGAATACCTGGCTGGCCCGAGGTCCGCAATCGCGACTGTCGGCCGAAATGGTCAGAGACCATGCGCTGGCCATCAGTGGGCTCATGGGTACAAGAACCGGCGGCCCCAGCGTCAAACCCTATCAACCCGAAGGGCTTTGGCTCGAGGTCGCATCCGGAAACCAGGCGCTACGCAAGTACATCCAGGATCACGGCGCCGACCTATACCGTCGCAGTCTATATACCTTCTGGAAGCGGACGATTCCCCCTCCCTCCATGATGGTTTTTGACGCACCGAGTCGAGAACAGTGCACCGTCCAGCGCAGGCCCACCAGCACACCCATGCAAGCACTCGTACTGCTCAACGACCCCCAGTTTGCCGAGGCGTCCCGACTGATCGCCGCCCGCATGGTGGCGGAGGGCGGCAGTACCCTCGAAGAGAGGATTGCCTTTGCTTTTAGGCTGGCGACCTCTCGGAGCCCAAAGGACCAGGAAGTCCAATTGTTGGTTCGCCTCTATGAGGACCAACGTACGTCTTTCGCGGAAGACCTGACCTCGGCAGCCGCCCTGCTGCAAGTCGGCGAGTTTCAAGTGGCAGTGGGAGAGCCTGCGGCGGAGCTGGCAGCCTATACCGTCATCGCCAATACCATCTTAAATGTCACCGAATCCATCATGAAAAGCTGACTAGGATCAAGAAGAGGATATGAGTAAGCAAAATAACTACTACGATCACCCCTTGCACCTCAGCCGCAGAGCTTTCTTGTCTCGCTCGGCCGCGGGGATCGGACTGGCGGCTCTCGGTGGCCTCCTTCCTGGTTGCGGAGGAGGTGCTGCAGCCGGCGACTTCGGGCATCTGTCCCACTATGTAGCCCGGGCCAAGCGAGTGATTTACCTATTCCAGAGTGGAGGACCCGCCCAGATGGAGTTGTTTGACTACAAGCCACTGCTCCGAGATCGGGAGGGGGACGACCTACCTGACTCCGTACGCATGGGACAGCGTCTGACCGGCATGACGGCCAATCAGAAGGCGTTTCCGCTCAAAGGGGCAAACTTCACTTTTCGGCAGCATGGACAATCCGGGGCTTGGGTCAGCGACCTCCTTCCCCACACCGCCAAAATCGTAGATGATCTCTGTTTTATCAAATCGCTGCACACCGAAGCGATCAATCATGATCCGGCCATGACCTTCTTTCAGACCGGATCACAGCTGAGTGGCCGGCCCAGCATGGGAGCTTGGCTCAGCTACGGACTGGGGACAAGCAATGCCAATTTGCCCGCCTTTTGCGTGCTCCTCTCCAAGGGCTCCGGACGGATCGCGGCTGCGCAGCCACTGTCTTCGCGACTGTGGGGCACCGGCTTTCTGCCATCCCTCCATCAAGGAGTGCAGTTTCGATCTGGCAAGGATCCCGTACTCTATCTGTCCAACCCCGAAGGTATCAGCCATCACGGCCGACGGCAAGTCCTGGATCATCTTAGCCAGCTCAACCAGATGTACCACGACGAGGTGCAGGATCCCGAGGTGCTATCCAGAATCGCCCAATACGAAATGGCGTATAATATGCAGAGCTCCGTACCGGAAGTCATGGATGTTTCGACCGAGCCAGAGGAAGTATACGAGCTGTACGGGCCGGAGTCTCGCATACCCGGTACCTACGCGGCTAATTGTTTGCTGGCTCGCCGTCTGGCGGAGCGCGATGTGCGATTTATCCAGCTGTACCATCAAGGATGGGATCATCACAATGATCTGCCCGACCATATCAGCAAGCAATGCCGTGACACCGATCAAGCGTCGGCGGCGCTCGTCACGGACCTCAAGCGGCGGGGCATGCTCGAAGACACCTTGGTCATCTGGGGAGGTGAGTTTGGCCGCACCAACTACTCCCAGGGGCTAGGTCGCGGCGAGCGATACGGTCGGGACCACCACCCGCGCTGCTTTACCGCTTGGTTGGCCGGCGGCGGGGTCAAACCCGGCTTCTCTTGTGGCGAGACGGATGAGTTTGGGTACAATGTGGCCAAAGATCCAGTCCATGTCCACGATTTTCAGGCCACGATACTGCACTTGCTGGGCATCGACCACGAGAGTTTGATCTTTAAGCATCAAGGCAGACGCTACCGACTGACGGATGTGCACGGTCATGTGGTCAAGGAGATCCTTGCCTAGAGAAATATTATTCCCATGCTACCATGGCGTCTGCAAACATGCGCTCCAGGTCCTCCGCTTCGGCTGGCCGTGGAGAAAGCTTGGTGACCCGGTGCTGGGGTAAGGTTCCTTCGACCAGGGCTGGTATATCTGCGCGGGTGTATCCGATGGCAGCGAGTCCATTGGGAATGTCCAGATCCTGCATCAGTTTGACAATCTGTACGGCGAGCAGCTCACCCGCTTGGCCCAGTGTTTCCGGAGTACTACTGACATCGGCACCCATGAGCTTGGCTGCATGCAGATGCCGGGCCGGAGCAGCGGGTCCGGTAAACCGAAATACTGCCGGTGCATTCAGGACGACGGACATACCATGGGGTACAATAGCGTGCTCCAGGGCCAACCCAGCAGGTTGATAATCCTTGATCATACCCGATACCGGATAAGACATGCCGTGGCAGAGGTGGACACCAGCATTGCCAAAACCCATGCCTGCCATGCTCGCCGCGAGGATCATCTGGGTCCGGGCTTCCTCATCCTCGGGATTATGCACCGCACGTCGAAGGTATTTAGCTGTCAGTTCGATGGCTTTCAGGGCCCAAATGTCGCTGATGGGATTGCTGCCTTGATAGGCCGGCCGCAGCTTTGGACGCTGGGGGCGTGGACGTTGGTCAAACGGAATGGCCGTATAAGACTCCAGGGCATGACATAGCACATCAAGCCCCGAGGAGGCCGCGACGACGGGCGGCATCGTGCGGGTATTGTCTGGGTCCACTAGACCCAGGGTCGGTTTGAGATATCGGTGAGCTATGCCGGTTTTGGCATGCCGATCGGATAGGTCCATGATCGCAACCCCCGTCGTCTCACTACCCGTACCCGCGGTGGTGGGAATCGCTATGAGCGGCTTGACAGGCCCGGGAATGGGTTTGCCTGCTCCGATGGGAGCGTTGATGTAGGCAAAAAAGTCATCGGGATGTGTCGCATAGAGGTTAGCGGCCTTGGCCGTGTCGATGGTCGAGCCACCCCCCACGGCCACAAAACCCTGAAAGTCTCCCTCCTGGGCAACGGCAATCGCCTCGCGGATGGATCTGTCTGTGGGCTCCACGCGGACTCGGTCAAACACCTCATACTCGATACCCTCCGTCTCCAGTGAGTCGAGGGTCGTCTGCACCGGAGGCAGATCGCGGAGATGGGGATCCGTCATGACCAGCACTCTGGTCAAGCCACGGTCGGCAAGATCCATGCCTACTTCCTGGGTGACACCGGCTCCAAATCGAAGGTTGGAACTGGCCATTTGAACGGCGTATTCTTTCATCATCATATGCTCAGATAGGTCAGATGCCAGGGCCACCGATTTCCCGACCGTGCTCTGTGCCCGTTGCGCCATAGAATCCGTAGCTTTGGCATCCTAGTTAAACAGTGACCCAATGAAGATACTGATCATTACCGGGGATGGCGGAGAAAGCTACGAAACGCTCTATGCCAAGCATCGCATGGAAGAGGCCGGCCACACCCCTGTCATTGCAGCGCCTACCAAGAAACTGATGAACTTGGTCATGCATGACTTTGAGCCCGGTTGGGATACCTATGTCGAACGGAAGGGATACTACCTTCATTCGGACACCTCCTTTGCCGAGGTCGATCCGGAAGAATTTAAGGCGGTGCTGATCATAGGAGGACGGGCACCAGAATTCCTCCGCAACGACCCTCGCGTGATCGAGATCGTCCAACATTTTGACCGTCCGGACAAATTCATCTTTGCCATCTGTCACGGCATCCAGGTGCTGGTGACGGCCGGCTTGGTCAAGGACAAAAACGTCACCTGCTACGAACATGTCCGCTTTGAGGTCGAGTCCTGCGGCGGTACCTTCATCGGCAAGGATGAGGCAGTGCGCGACGGCAATATCGTGACCGGCCAAACCTGGCAGTCGCATCCGGATTTTTATCGATTGGTATTTGCTTGTTTGGAGGCCTAGTAGAGTTTCGCATTAGATATGTTGAATAATTCTAATAGGATTTTGTTCGCAGACGAGGCGCAAAACGCAGACATAGCCGTAGCTATGGCGAGGCTTTGCAACGAAGTATGCGGACCAAAGACATTAGAATTAGCTACAAGATTTAATGCGAAGCTCTACTAGTAGAGTTTCGCATTAGATACATCCAGTTGTCTTCCCTGATGGCAAAGAGAGGATGTAGCCGGAACCGGCAAGAAAGCTCGGTCTAATCTTTGCTTATCTAGTCTAGTAGAGCTTCTGTGAATTACCATATATTTAGGACTCACGTCATTCCGTAAGGGGAGTACTCTACAAGCTAGTTTTAATGGGACTTAAACGTACCTGGATGAGCAGCCTGGTGATCAGCATATTGCTGCTTGCCCTGCCCATGCTGCCAGGAGAATGGTGGCACAATTTCTTGTTTGCCTCTTTTGGTCGACTGCATCCACTCCTACTTCACTTGCCACTCATCACCATTATTATGACTGCCTACATGGAGTGGCGTTTTGGTACACACACAGGATGGGGTATCCGCACCACGATCGCCGGGCTCTATCGGGTCAGCTACATCGGTGCGCTACTGACGGCGGTCGCGGGGTTCCTGCTTTTCCGGACGGGGGACTATGAATACGAGGGTGTTAGCCGCCATCTGTGGGCCGGCATTGTACTCGCCCTTCTGCTCGTTTGGACGCTGCATTTCAAGAAGTTGTACCAACGGACAAGAAAGTGGCGCCTGCGCGAGATGTATCGGATACTGCTGTTTGCTGCCACCTTACTAGTCTTTTACACGGGTCATACGGGAGGCAGTCTGACGCATGGCGCCAATTTTGTGGTCGAGCCCATCCAAGACAGAATTAACGCCCATCGTCTCTCCCAGACCAAAGCATTGAAGGAACCGGCTGCCATGCTCTTGTACGGCGACGTCATACTCCCCGCCTTCCAAAACCGCTGTCTGAATTGTCACAATCAGAAGCGCTCCAAAGGTGGTTTGGATTTAAGCACCTACGAGGCCATGATCCAGGGTGGCAAGAGCGGCAAGCCGGCCATCACTAGTGGGTACCCGGAGCAAAGTGAGGTCTATCAACGAGTGACCTTGAGCCCGGATCACGACGACTACATGCCCCCGGAAGGAAAGAAAGGACTGGAAGAGATAGAAGTAGCATTGCTGCGTTGGTGGATCGAGCGCGGAGCCAGCCTGACGGACACCTTGGGCGAAGGACCTGCCGATGCCAGCGTTCAGGCCCAGCTGGCCAGCTATCTACCCAAGTTGGCAGGCCAGCAGTTGGCCGCCTACCAAAAACGAAGTGAGCGCCTGAAAATGGGGCCCAAATTGAAGCGTAAGATTTTTGAACTCGGTATGGACGTCGAGCTCGATCCGGACACAGACTCCGCTTACTATGCCTTGTCCATGCGATTGCCCGCTCGACGAGTGACGGATGAAACACTGCGCGACCTGATGCCGTATCGGCACCTGTTTTCCCGGGTGTCACTAGCCTCGGCGGATATCACTGATGAGGGTCTCTACTACTTGGGGCAAATGCCCAATCTGCGGCGTCTCATCCTGACCAAGTGCTGCATCAATGGAGAAGGCCTGATGTATCTGGAAGACCTCCCACAGCTCCATTTGCTCACACTTTCCCATACCGATCTGTCTAACGCCCACGCACTTAAATTGTCGCGGTTTCAAGCCCTCAGAAAAGTGTACATGTTTAACACCTTTGTCGAGCCGAGCATGATACAGGCATTGGATCAGCATCTTGAGCAAGCCCGAATCACTGTGGAGGAGGGGCCATATTATTAGCACTACCAGCGTATCATGCACAGGCACCTACCAGACATCCGCCTTGGCAAGCAGGCAAACCGGCAAGGCAAAAAACGGTATCTTGAGGGGATCGGACAATATGCGATGAGCACACGTCACTGGAGACTTTTCTTGCTACTATATGCAATCGGTTGGTGCGGTCAGGCCTTGGCCGACACAAAAGCGGACCGGCATTGGCGACAAACGACGAAGCCTATCTTTGGAAAACACTGCTCCTCCTGTCACAATGAGGCTGACCAGAAAGGAGGGATCAATCTCGATGCCTTCGATTTTGTCGTCAGTGTGGTGCGCCGAGGCGAACTCATGCGGCGAGTGGTGGAGCAAATCGAAATGGGTCAAATGCCCCCGCCCAACAAACCGAGAATGACCGCGACGGAGAAGGAGACCCTCATCAGCCTGATCAACAACATCCTGGATAGCGCTCTCTCGGATCCAGACCCGGGTCCATCGATCATGCGTCGCTTGAGCCACCGCGAATACAGCTATACGATCAAGGACTTGACGGGCTTGGACTTTGATGCGATGGCCTATCTGCCCACGGAGGGCAGTGGCGGAGAAGGCTTTGACAATCAATCTGGTGTACTTTACGTCACCCCGTTGACCTTGGAACGATACTACAATGCTGCCGACTCTCTCGTGCGAGCGGCACGTGCCCAGCAGGAGGTCTGGCGCGAGTTGGCACCGAAAAGTTATCGGCCTTCATGGATCCGGCGGATGCTTATCTGGGCAGATCAGCTGTGGGGAGATGATCCCGTGCGATGGCCTGGTCCAAGCCACCGAGCGAGCGAAATCGTACTGCCATTCGCAGCCAAAGCCTACCGGCGCCTCCTGTCACCGGAGGAAAAATCCGAGCTCGTGACATTTTTCGACGATATCTATTTTGATGATGTGTGGCGTCAGCCAGATGGATTCGAATTGGCCCTGGCCACGACTTTCAAGCGGATTCTCGTGGCTCCTGCCTTCCTCTATCGCATGGAGGTCAATCTACCCATTCATGAGCCCTACCAGATTAGCAATTTTGAATTGGCGACCCGGCTCTCCTATTTGCTGTGGTCTTCCATGCCGGACGACACCTTGGCTGAGACAGCCTATCGCGAGGATCTATCGGATCCGGCCGTATTGAATCGGGAAGCACTTCGAATGATGCGCAACCCCAAGTTCCGCCGATTTGCCGAGTCTTTTGCCCCCCAATGGCTGGGAGTCGAGGAGAGTCTAAGAGAGCCCAAGGCCGACCAGACCCTCTACCCGGAGCTGACCAAGGAGTTGGCTTCAGCCATGCATGAAGAAGTGGTCAGCTATTTCTTCGATGTGTTGACCAACCGGGGCAATTTACTAGAACTACTGTCCAGCGATTACAC
Organism: Saprospiraceae bacterium; assembly: GCA_965223165.1. Lineage (GTDB taxonomy): Bacteria > Bacteroidota > Bacteroidia > Chitinophagales > Saprospiraceae > JABDMH01. Next base: position 65,105 of record CBDCVQ010000011.1, read on the forward strand.
AATGCTCAACGAGCCACTCGCCGAGCATTATGGCATCAAAGGAGTGGAGGGCCCTGAATTTCGTAGGGTGGCCGTGGCCGACCATGGCAGAGGAGGAGTGCTGGGGATGGGGGCCGTCCTGACAGCAACGTCCTTGCCCACTCGCACCAGTCCAGTCCTTCGCGGTCAGTGGGTAGTAGAGCAGATCATGGGCGGCCGGGTACCTCCCCCACCGCCGGATGTTCCGGAACTCGAAGCGGCGAAAGGCGAAGTCCACGACGAATTGGACCTCCGGGCACTGTTGGAAAAGCACCGGGCACCCTCCAGCTGTACGGGCTGCCACCAGAAAATGGATCCTATCGGACTGGCCATGGAAAATTTTGACGCCATCGGCCGATGGAGAAATTACTACCGAGGGGAGGTAGCGATCGATGTCTCGACCCAGCTGGAAGATGGGAGTCCGGTCAATGGTCCATTGGAGCTGAGAGATATGCTGGCGGAGGAGAAAACAAAGTTTGCCAGGAGCCTGAGTCGAAAACTGCTGTCTTATGCCCTGGGCAGAAGCACGCTCTTTACGGATTCCCCCACCCTGAAAACCTTGACCGACAACCTTTTGGAGCATAACTTTAACGGTGAAGAAATGATGATGACCCTCATAAACAGCTACGCCTTCCAACATCGGCGCAGCGACATGACAGACCTATATATTAAATCCTAGCCACCATGGTGCGACAACTTTCCCGAAGACATATGCTAAAAGGACTGGGAGCCTCCATAGCACTTCCCTTCCTACATTCAGTGGCACCGAGATCCGCTTTTGGCAAAACATCAGGGACGCAAGGAGGCGCTCCGCAGCGCTTTGCCTGTCTATTCATGCCCAATGGCGTGCATCCGCACAAATGGAATCCCGCCAAACTGGGATCGGACTTTGAATTATCTCCCATTTTGCAACCATTGGCCCCTTTGCAAGACAAGATCCTGGTGCTGGGCGGTCTGATGAATAAGAATTCGATCAGCCGGCACGATGGACACTACACCAAGACGGCCAACTTTCTGACCTCCATGCGCATCGCTCGAACGGTGGATGCCAATGTAGACAGTGGGGGCATCTCGCTCGACCAGTTGATGGCTCAGCATATCGGCAAAGAGAGCCTATTCCCCTCCCTGCAATACGGCTTGGACCGCATCCGCAGCGGCGTCGATCAGGCAGTGGGTTTCACCCGGCTGTATGGAGGCACCATCTCCTGGCAAAACCGTAAGAAACCATGCTCCCGGGAGATCGATCCACGCATGGCCTTCGACCGGATGTTTCGCAACTATGTTCCGGGCAAAAAGCCCCTGCCGGAAGACCCCTACAAGAAGAGCGTGCTCGACATCGTAAAGGAAGATGCGAAGCGCCTGAATCGTCAGTTGGGCATCGAGGACAAGAACAAGCTGGGCGAATATCTGGAGGCGGTCAGATCCGTCGAAAAGCGACTGGACAACAGAGATAGCCTGAAGGATTTTGAAGCCCAAATCACACCTGACATCCGCAAAGAACTGAAACGACTAGACATCGCCATCGATGAATGGGCAGAGTATGCCGAAGGCGTGGACGTCACTGACAAGACCCGCCTGATGATCGACATCATGGTGCTGGCCTTCTGGAGTGATGCCTCTAGGATCGCCACCTTTATGTTTGGCAACTCCGTCAGCAATCGCAATTTCTCCTTTCTCGACGGGGTACACGAAGCCTTCCACGCGGTCTCCCACCACAAGAACGATCCTCGTCAGATGGCACAATACGAAAAGATTAATCACTGGCATATCGAGCAGTACGGGTATATGCTGGAAAGACTCAACCGTATCCAGGAGGGTGACCGCACCTTGCTCGACAACAGCATGATCCTATTCGGTTCGGGTTTGCGCGATGGCAACCGGCATTCACCCTACGATCTGCCCATCGTCCTGGCAGGCAGCGGGGGCGGCAAGCTGCAGACCGGTCAAAACCTCCGCTACGAAGACAAAACCCCCTTATCCAATCTCTACCACACCATGCTAACGGCCATGGATATCGAGGTGGACAGCTTTGCGGATAGCACGGGCCCCTTCTGTGAGTTGCTTAGTTAGGAGTGACTTGAGTTCAGAGTGACTTGAGTTCAGAGTGACTTGAGTTCGGAGTGACTTGAGTTCAGAGTGACTTGAGTTCGGAGTGTGCTATAGTGACTAGAGTGACCCCAATTGGTCGAAAGGGTATGTTTGGGTGTGTTTCAAAAAGTGTGTCACTCTTACTTTCTAGCAGGTAGGACCGACGGAGGCCGTAGGGCCGAAGGAGGGTACGCCTCACCAACTCAGAACTCACCAACTCAGAACTCGCCAACTCGGAACTCGCTAACTCAGAACTCGCTAACTCAGAACTCGCTAACTCGGAACTCGCTAACTCGGAACTCACTAACTCACTAACTCGCCTTCCTTTTGTTAATTTCACGGCTTTCTGAGACAGAAGTATAAGACAGAGATGTATAAGCCACTTGCGATATGGGCGTCCGTACTATTATTGACGTCCTGCCAACCACCCTCGTCGGAGGAGGTAACATCCGAAGAACCCACTGTGCCCACGCACCTACCCTTTCATGAGGTCGGCTTGGAGGATCTTTCCTCCTTTGCCCCCGTGGCTGCCAATTGGTCGATTGCCGGTCGGGTGATCTCTGATCATACCGAGAGACACCACTTAGAGACCAAAGAAGGGACCGGCATCTTGGTCAATCAAAATGACGACCAGGCCCGAGACAACCTCTTCACACAATGGGAGCACGGGGACCTCGAACTGGACCTGGAGGTGATGGTACCCAAGGGTTCGAACTCAGGTATCTATTTGCAAGGCCGCTACGAGATCCAGTTATTCGATAGTTGGGGCAAACAGGATCCGGCGCATTCGGATTGTGGAGGTATCTACCAGCGGTGGGACGAGAGCCGACCGGAGGGCCAGCGAGGCTACGAAGGGCACGCACCTCGCTCGAATGCCTCCAAGGCACCCGGACTCTGGCAACATTTCTACATCGTCTTTCGGGCGCCGAGGTTTGACGAAACGGGGGAAAAGCTGTCTAACGCCATGTTTGAGAAGGTGGAATTGAATGGCGTCTTGATTCATGAAAATGTAGCGTTGTTCGGGCCCACGCGGGCGGCCGCCTTCGAAGATGAAGCAGCGGAAGGTCCACTCATGATCCAAGGTGATCACGGACCAGTCGCGCTCAGAAATATCCGCTACAAGAGATATTTTGATCAGCAGATCACGCTCAACCGTCTGGAGTACAAGTATTACGAAGTGGAGGGACCGATCACGGCCTTGCCAGTCTTCGAAAGCCTCACAGCGGTACAAGAGGGCACTACAGATTCGCTCATTCCGGAGAAACTATCCGAACGCGTCGATGAAGTCGCCTATATTTTCGAAGGGGAAATCCAGGTGCCGGTCAGCGGCGATTACCTTTTTCATCTCTACTCGGATGACGGGTCCAAATTGTACGTCAACGGTGATCTGCTCATTGACAACGATGGCAAACACGACTTTGAAGAAAAGCGTGCGGTGATTACTTTGGACGAAGGCCCTCACACCTTTACGCTGCCCTACTTTAATAATACCTGGGGCAGGGGACTACTCCTGCTCTACGAAGGACCGGAGATGAAGCTCCAGCCCCTGGCTGGTCAGATGCCCGAACGGCGGACAAGTGACCGGCCCAATCTGACCATCACGCCGGAGCAAGAACCAGAGATGGTCCGGAGCTTTGTCATGCATGGCGATGAAAAAATCACGCATGCCATGTCGGTGGGACATCCGGAGGGTATACATTATTCGGTGGACCTGCGTCGGGGTGCCCTGCTCAAGTTTTGGCGGGGTCGCTTTGCCGATGTCACAGAGATGTGGTATCGCCGGGGGCAGCCGCAATTACTTCAGCCCTTGGAAATGGCCGTGGAAATATCAGCCAGCCTGGTGGCTTCAGTGTTGGCATCTTCCGCTGAGGCGTATCCGGAGGAGCGAGGCACATCGCTCCAGTTTAAGGGGTATGATGTGGGAGATGACGGGCGGCCCACGCTGAGATATCAACTGAATGACGCTGTAGTGACTAGTCATTACCATCCCTCCCCAGACGGTCTGGGGCTGGCAGCCCGGCTACACAGAGAAGCAGGCAGCGGAAGTGTCTATAGCAGAGTGGCCTCCAGTGATTATGTGGAGGAGGTGCATAGCGGGCTGTTCTCGATCGGTGGAAAATATTACCTCCAATTGGATCCAGGCAGCCAACCCGTGATTAGAGAAATGGACGGTCAGGTGGAAGTACTGCTACCCCTATCTGGCGAAGTCGTAGAATATAGTTTGCTATGGTAGCGCCTAAAAATAAACTCAGAGCAATGCGCAGATTTACAGGTAGAGAGCTGTCTTGGCTTAAGCGAGGCACCCACGCACTAATGCTCATTGGCTGCATGGTCACGACATTATCGGCGCAGTCGGCCGAAGACTACTACCACATCGAAAAGGTGAAGATACCCAGTGGCATCGAGCTCGAAGTGGGTGGACTGGCCTTTGACGATCAAGGCAATCTCGGCATAGCCACTCGGCGTGGAGAGATCTGGCTTGTGACAGATCCGGACTCCGAAAGACCCTCCTATGCCCGCTACGCACATGGACTCCATGAGCCGCTAGGTCTGAACTGGAAGGACGGCTCGTTTTACTGTGCGCAGCGAGGCGAGCTGACGAAACTAACGGATACCGACGGCGACGGCAAGGCGGACAAATACGAGTGCCTGTACGATTGGGATCTGGCCGGCAACTACCATGAATATTCGTATGGGCCTGTCTTCACACCGGAGGGCGACATGCTGGTGACGCTCAATCTGGGATGGATCGGTCGAGGGGCCAGTCAGTCGGAGTGGAGAGGCTGGTTGGTAAAGATCAGCCCGGACGGAAAACTCACACCGATCGCCACTGGGCTGCGATCACCTGCCGGATTTGGCTACAATAAAAATGGAGACATCTTCTATACCGAGAATCAGGGCGACTGGGTCGGGTCCGGGCGGATGACCCATCTTGAAGTGGGAGATTTCGCAGGCAATCCCGAAGGACTGCGGTGGACACACCGTCCGGAGTCACCCCTGGATCTGACATTGGAAGATATTGACGACACCAAGGGACTGACGCTCTACCAATACCAGGACGTCTTTGAAGCGGTGAAGCCCCCATCCGTATGGTTTCCCCACACCCTGATGGGCATCTCCACGTCCGGATTGATACCGTTGGATGATCAGTTTGGCCCATCGTTGAGGGGTCAATTGCTGGTGGGAGATCAAGGTCATAGCAAGATTATGCGGGTCGTCCAGGAGCAGGTCAATGGAGTCTATCAGGGAGTGTGCTTTCCCTTCGTTGATGGATTCTCCTCCGGAGTACTCCGCCTGCAGTGGAACCCATCCAACGACGCCCTCTATGTAGGCATGACCAGCCGCGGCTGGGCCTCGACTGGGCCGGACAAATTTGGGCTCGAGCGATTGGTATGGCGCGGGGAGGAGCCGTTTCAAATGAAGACGATACGCTCCGATGCGCATGGTTTTAAGATCGAACTGACGCAGGCCGGAGATCGGGCCACCCTTTTTGATCCTGCCTCCTATCAGGTCACAGATTTCACCTACCAGTACCATCACTTCTATGGGAGTCCAGTGACAGACAGCGAGGTGCGCACCGTGCAGAAGGTGGACGTCTCAGCAGACAGCACCAGCTTCACCCTCCACCTGGACCAACTCCGGCAAGGATACATCTATGAAATCAAAGCACCAGGTGTACGATCGACGGCGGGTCAACCGCTGCTGCACGACTTCGGCTTCTTCACCTTAAACCAGATACCTGGCGGAGGAGGGACCGCCGATGATCATGCAGGTCATCTCGCCACAAAAGAAGAGGCACTTCCGGCCGAGGAATCCCCAAAACATCCCATCTTCATGCCGGATGACTGGGCAGGTACTACCCCACGGGAGATCATGGTGGGCACGCAGCCCGGTCTGAAGTTTGACATTGCCTCCTTTGAGGTGGTGGCTGGTGAACGGATCAAACTCACCTTCCACAATGACGATGACATGCTGCATAATCTGGTCATCACACCACCCGGACAAGCCGATGCCGTGGGTGAGGCTGCCCTAAAGCTAGGATTGCAGGGGGAGGCCATGCACTACGTACCAGATATGGAGGAGGTCCTCTATCACACGGGGGTCCTGCAACCGGAGACGACAGAATCCCTGTACATCACCGTCCCTGATAAGCCCGGTGTCTATCAGTTCGTATGCACTTTTCCCGGACATTATCTGGTCATGCGGGGCGACATGCACGTGGTAGCAAAAAAAGACAGCTAATAGAGCTTCGTCTGATATCTGGCTGAGCTATTTTGTGCCTGATCGAAAAAGCCGAACCTCGCATAACCCACGCTCTGTAAGACTTTGGATGATGAAGAGCAGGAGCAAAAGAGACAGCAAGGTCGGGAGCGTACCGGAAGTTTGTTGCCAAGGGCAAAATGCCGGAATGCCATCGTGCATACCTGGCTCTCCATTTGGCAGCGGACTACCTCGGCCAACGATATATGACGGATTTTGAGGTGTACTAGGCGCGGTCTTGTCCCGACATTGATCGGGAGGTAGATATATTTGTGGAAGTTAAGTAGTGGAGGGCAAATCTTGGATGTTTGACCATTCCATTAGAAGGTTTTTTAGCGACATGAGGACCGAACAAATTATCGAGCAGGTGGAAGAATACCAGAGAACCGGTAAACGGATCTTCGTTTCCTCCTCATTTCAGACCCACAGTATACCCCTACTGCACATCCTTAGCCGAGCAGCGGTGGAGTTGGACGTACTGTTCATAAATACGGGGTTCCATTTTCCCGAGACGCTGACATTTAGGGATGAGGTGGCATCGCTACTGGGGCTGCAGCTCGTCGATGTGACTCCACAGGTGCCCAAAGTACAGCAGAAGGACAGATACGGGCAGTTCTTCTTTGTTTCTGACCCCGACTATTGCTGCCACCTAAACAAGGTACAGCCGCTGGATCCCTACCTACGTCAGTATGATGTATGGATCTCCGGTGTGCGGGCAGACCAGAGCCAGGTCCGCAAGGCCATGCAGGTCGAAGAAGAGGCACCCCATGACACCCTGCGATTCCACCCGATGCTGGATTGGACGTCAAAGGATATCTACCAATATCGCCAAGCGCATGCACTGCCCGAGCACCCACTGGACAGCAAGGGTTACCTTAGCATTGGATGCGCCCCATGCAGTCGAAGATTTGATGCCACCGACGAACGATCCGCTCGATGGTTTGGCATGAATAAGTCGGAGTGTGGGCTGCACACCGAACTGATCAAGACGAATTCATGAATGTACTGATCACAGGAGGGGCCGGCTATGTCGGGACCGAGCTCGTCTATGCCCTGGAGCAAGAACCAGACGTGCGACAAGTGGTAGTCTATGACAACCTTAGTCGCCGCAATTACAACCTGCTCATCGGCCACGCCAAGCTCCAGCGGGACAAAGTCCGCTTTGTCCAAGGGGACATTTTGGACTCCCGTAAGCTCAAAGCTGAGGTGGAGGCGGCCGACATCATTTACCATTTGGCGGCGAAAGTCACCACGCCTTTTGCCGATCACAATCCGCACGAATTTGACCAGGTGAATAACTGGGGGACAGCGGAACTCACCTACCTCGTGGAGCAGTCTAACGTCTCCAAACTGATCTATGCCAGCAGCGTCTCCGTCTATGGGGCTTCCCGAGAAGAGGCAGGCCTGGACAAGGTACTCAATCCCAGGACGTTTTACGGCATTTCAAAAATGCATGCCGAGGAGTATGTCACTCGCCTCAGCGGCAGCAACACATCGGTATACGTGCTGCGGATGGGCAATGTCTACGGATACAGCAAAAGCATGCGCTTTGACTCGGTGATCAACAAATTTATTTTTGAGGCTAATTTTGCCAATCGACTGAGAATATATGGCGACGGCAATCAGGCTCGGTCCTTCTTTCAGGTCGATCGGCTCAGTCAACTACTGAAGGAAGTAGCCCTCGGACGCTATCAACCAGGCACTTACAATCTGGTAGAGAACTCCTACTCGATCAACGAGATCGTGGATGTCCTAAAAGCACTATACCCCACCACAGAGATGGTCTACGTCAATCAAAATATGAAGATGCGCAGCCTGGTGGTGCAGCGAGATCCGAGAATCCCGACCCCGGCCTTGGAGGCAAAGGATCAATTGACTCACGACCTACAGGATTTTCGAAGTAGGTTTAGCTTTTGAGCGGAGCTAAACTTCCGCCGCCGCAAGATCCTTCATGCCCGTGATGATTTTGTCCAGGATAGCAATAAGATCGTCGACTTCCTCTTGATTCAACAATGCGATCATCCGATCGGCCATTTCAACCCGCATCTTTGTGAATAGGCTATATAAACAGACTGACCGTCATCATCTAGCAGAATCAACACCTTGCGCCGGTCACGCGGAGAAAAACCGCGTTTGAGGTAGCCATTCTCCACCATCTTGTCCACGATACTTGTGGCCGTACTCATGGGTATGTGGAGAAACTGCGCAATGCTGGACATAGAGACCTGATCATGGTCTCCCACGTGAGATACCAAGTGTAGCTCGCGCACCCCCATATGATCCACGAGGTGAGCACAGCTTTCATCCACTTCTTTAAAAGCGACCATCATAGCCTGCACCGACATCGCCAACTCTCTCGATTTTTCTGAGGAAAAAGTCATCTCACTTCTGTTTTGGTACCGAAAAATACTGATTCTACACCTGTCAATCAGGTCGTCGGATCAGCCCTGTGCCACGTCGACAGCTAAAAGATACCGTGATCCTTCCGCGCTTGTTCAATCAGATGATCTCGCTTTTGATGTGCTCGGTGCCGCGACCTGAGCACGCTTGATATCCATCCTGTTACTGGTTGACAACGATCATGGCTCGTGCAGCAAAGAGTAAATAGTTTTATTTTGAATTCCATCAACCAAGAATCACAATTAGGCACGTTTATGAAGCTGATGAAAGAGTCCTTTGGCAAGAGCTACTATCCCGAGCGCACATTCGCCTACATTCGTCACGTAGGCCCCTATGCCGGCGATACGGCACTATTCCAACGATTGTTTGGGGAGGTGATGGAGTGGATGCAGCGCGAATCCCTCTTTACTCCCAACACAGAGACCATCACGATCTACCACGACAATCCCGACTCGACACCGCCCGAAAAGCAACGCATCAGTGTGGGTTTTACGGTACCGGAAAAGACACGTGGAGAAGGTGACATTCAGATCATGAAGATCCCACCGGGTCACTATGCCACCGGCCGCTTCGAAATCGGTCCAAGCGAGTACCCGCAGGCGTGGGAAGCGATGTTTGACTACATCTGCGACGAGGCATTCACTATTTACGACGGCCTGATGTACGAGTCCTACCGGAGCGATCCTCGCAACCACCCGGAGGGCAAACATCTGGTCGACATCTGCATCGCCGTCCGATGATGTGATAGTCTCCTACTATTTACGTGACAGCCACCAGCCGAGCCATCCACCGACCAGACCCCACTGCACCACATTATCTATCAGTTCGGGAATGCTGTTGGTCTCAAACCAGATGCTCTCAATATAGTTGGCCGTGAGATAGGACATGACGCCCACGGCCAGCGCGACCAGCACGGATGTCTGCATGTTGAGGTCAGCGATCTTTCCCAGGATGAAGCACAAGAGAAAGGCAGCCACCAGATCAGCGATGAGTCCTCTAAACATGTTCATGCCCATGCTCATGTCCAGCGCTTCGTGATAGTCGATGGTCGCCCATGCTTTGCCTACATAGGGCTCCATCATGGATTCACGATCCGCCTGACTGGTACCGGAGGGTACATTGGGTAGGAAGTAGCTCCCCTCTTCCAGTTTGTCGCTTAGCATGGACAGAATCTCGTCTTGATCTCCCGTGTACTGGAGGTTGGACTCATGGATGCCCAGAAAGCTCCAGGACAAAAATTGCCAGATAAACAAGATCAGGCCGCCCACCAGGGTGCCAATTAACGTCTTTTTCATGGTTTTTCATTTTAGTGTAAAAACTGCCGTGCCCGGTCCGATGGCCGGCATTGTCTCCTCCAAAAGATACCAAAAAAAGCATCCATGTGATGGAGCTACGGGAGGTTTCTTACACCAGAATAAATAGGGCAATGGTGGACAAACGGGTCTTCTGGACGCTAGGGTGCGCGGTCACTCACCTCGACATCCGCTACTAAAGCCAGTGGCATCAAAGCTGGTACGTAGAAAGCCGCGTCCCGAGTCATGGTCAGCGACAATCACCAGTTCGTTGATACCACTACCGTCGCGCTTGGGCGTACAATACTCAAACAGGTAGTAGCTATTGGCCTCCGAGAATACCTGTGCAGCCGCCTCGGAAAACTTCTGCTGAAGCTCCTCTTTGTCCGCGGCAAAGATGTGGCTGGTTTTTCCGACCGCCTGTAAGACGTCCTGATCGATCTCATCGCCCAACCCGATCGTGTAGAAGCCGATGTTGGGGTCTGCATTTTGGATCGCACCCAGCGCTTGCTCCTTGGAGTAACGCGCCGCTTGATCGGTCCCATCCGTAAAGATCACCACCGAGGACGCAGCAATGATGTCTTGCTCGACAAACTCGTTGAGCCGCTGATGCGCCAGTTGAGACGACTTAATGACCGCACCATACAGGTCAGTGGAGGGATCGGAGCTGATATTGGGTGTAATTTCGTCAATGGCCTGGTGCAATTTCTCTTTGTCACTTTCAAAATCTACCAGTGGATGGAGTTTGTTTTCGCCGTCAAACCACCAAATACCGACATGATAGGACTCACTACCCGCCTCCACGATGATATTGTCGATGAAGCTTTTGCTGGCATCCTTCAACTCCTGCAGGCTACTCCCAATCACACTGCCGCTAAAGTCGAGCACTAGCAAGGTATTGTAACTAAATATTTGCGACTTAGAGTTGATATCCGCAAAGGACTCGTTATTACTGATCTTTCTGAAACAGTCGTCGTTACGCCCCATCTCATACACCGTAAAATTGGAGGCCTCCAAGGTGGAAATACCCCTCCCCTTTTTATCGTCTACCTTAAAAAAAACGGAAACCTTACCAGGCAACCGGCTAAACTCCTCCTGTATGGAGAGGCTCAGGTCGTTGTATCTGAAATTCTTACAAGGCTCTTTATCAATCGGATCGGATTTGCTGCACGAAAATAGCAGACAAATAGCGACAAGGACGCCACCCATGAAGTGATAGACTCTGTTCATGTTAAAATCGGTTTGTCAGGTAAATCTCTAACCTTCAATACACGACATTTTAACATTTGTTATTATATGTCCGGGAGAATTTTAACAAAAAAAGGTTGGGAGGAGTTCGGAGTTCAGGAGTTAGGGAGTTCCGAGTTCCGAGTTCAGGAGTTCAGGAGTTAGGGAGTTGGCGGGTGGCGGTTTGTTGGGTATACGCGTCATACAGATCATCTGCAAACTTTGCGTCCTCTGCGAAAACCTTAGCGTCCTCTGCGGTGAATACGCATGCGGGTGGCGGGGTAAGACCAATGGCGAGTGCAAGAGCCATACATCTTTGCGTCCGCTGCGAGAACCCTAGCGTCCGCTGCGGTGAATACGCAGGCTGATGGCGGGGTAAGACCAAGGGCGAGTGCAAGTGCCATACATCTTTGCGTCCGCTGCGAGAACCCTAGCGTCCGCTGCGGTGAATACGCATGCGGGTGGCAGGGTAAGACCAAGGGCGAGTGCAAGAGCCATACATCTCTGCGTCCGCTGCGAAAACCTTAGCGTCCGCTGCGGTGAATACGCATGCAGGTGGTGGGGTAAGACCAAGGGCGAGTGCAAGAGCCACACATCTTTGCGTCCGCTGCGAAAACCTTAGCGTCCTCTGCGGTGAATACGCATGCGGGTGGCGGGGTAAGACCAAGGGCGAGTGCAAGAGCCACACATCTTTGCGTCCGCTGCGAAAACCTTAGCGTCCTCTGCGGTGAATACGCATGCGGGTGGCGGGGTAAGACCAAGGGCGAGTGCAAGAGCCATACATCTTTGCGTCCGCTGCGGTAAAAAAGTATGCAGGTTGCGGACCTGGAATGTCTCCGGGGGGGAAGTGAATAGGGAGCACACTGGATGGGCACCCCCTCATGCTCTTAATGAATTTCGATCGTTTTGGCGGTCGCCTTTTCAATTGCTCGTTTGCGTACCGACAGCTTGAGAATGCCGTTGTTGTACTTCGCCTCGACCGAATCGGGATCTACGTGGTCCGGCAAAGAAAACGTGCGCCTGAACCTGTGGTAGCTAAACTCCCTTCGAGTATAGTCATCCTCTTTGGTCTCACCACTCTCCTCCTTCTCGACGGAGATACTGAGGATTCCATTCTCTACCTCGACCTGAAAATCGTCCTTGTCCATGCCGGGCACGGCCACCTCGATATCAAATCTATCTTCGCCATCTTTAATGTTGACCGCGGGTGAGTACCGATGGGGAGCATGTAGCCAATCGTGCTCAAAAAATTTGTCGGCGCCCCAAAAGTCATCAAGTAAATTTCTGAAGCCGTAGAGCAACGGCTTTCCATTGTTCTTTTTTACAGGTTTCATCTCTTACGATTTTTATATAGAATTAGTTTTACCAATACGTCACCGACGGCCTTGGGGCTCTGTCGCCGATTAAACGATGGTCACGGGATAGGCCTCGATCATCTGTTCCAGTACGCGCATCTTTAGTTCACCATACTGATCCATCAAGGCTTTGACCTGTCGCTTCATTTCAGATATCTGACTTGGCCCGAATGTCGACTCACCGGCGGGAAAACCAGATTGCATTTCCTTCAGCTGATGGCGACAGTCCGACATCCGCACGTCCACCAGTTGTGTGAGTTGCATCCGCAGTTGACTGACTCGAGGCCTAGGCTGGGACCATCCAGTGGTACTAAGCGCGATCAATTGCTGCAGTAAACCGGCCTCCTGCTTACAGCGCTCCAAAATCGCCGACCACTTCTCCAGCAACCTTCGATCGGGGGCCGTGGTAGGCCTGAGATAGCTCGTCACCTCCACCTCCGCCGCCGTTGGCGATCTGACTTCATTAATGGGCATCATCATGGCAATACGCTTTAATTTCCTAAGAAATAAGTCCGCTCATGCACTTGAGGCACCGGGCTTGGTACGGCCAAAGGGTATCGTGTCAGGGGGAGGTTGGCCTCCAGATGCCCTAACCTTAACACCTGGAGGAACCTCAATCTAAAAAACCATGTCTCGCTACATCTGCGGCTCCATGCATCTCGCACGGGGCCCGCAGCATATTTTTTTCCGCAAGTCCAGCGATAAACTTTGCCACCGGTTTGGTCACTGATTTGGCCGGCACCTGCTTCTACGGCGCAAGATCAGATATCAGACGGCCTTGTAAAATGATAGACATCACTCATGGGCATGATTCACCACTCTTCCCATGCTGTACGCAGCGGGATTGCTGCTCTGATGATGGTCATGGAGACAATTGACAGGTGTCATTTTGATCGGTCCACCGCCCCAGTATCTTGTGCCATCTCACGGCGATGCAACATGAGCAACAATAGTGTGCTGCTGATCGAGCCGGACCGTAAAACGGCAGACAGCGTTAGGGAAATTCTGGAATTGTCCGGATATCAGGTCGTCACCGAGCATGCCGGCCTGGCTGGCAAGGCGAGAGCACTCCTTCCGGATACGAGCTTGGTTTTGTGTAGTGCGCAGTTGCCCGATATCGATCCGTACGCTATTTTGGATGCCATCCGACTATCCCCCCCCCGACGGCACATCCCCTTCCTACTGCTCATCGACAAGGCTTACAAGGTCGCATTCCGAAAAGGCATGGATCTGGGAGCCGACGACTTTATCACAAAGCCCTGTGACGCGGTCGAGCTCATCGATGTCGTGGCCTTGCGGCTCGCTAAGGCAGCTCGGATAGCCGAAAAAATGGCTCTCACCGACGCCCCCGAACTAAATCCGCAAAAAGGCAAGGATGTGCTTCTCCAGGCCCTTAGCCAGCAGACACTCGAATTCTTTCAACCGCGGGACTATTTGTATCGGGAAGGCCAGACGCCGAGGCATCTGTATCATATCGAAGATGGTCAGGTCAAGGTCTTCCGCACCAACGAAATCGGAAAGGACTTTGTCATTCGCGTCCATGGTCCCGGCAGCATCTTCGGTCATCAAGCTTTGATCGAGGGCAAAGCCCATCGCGTCAACGCTGTAGCGATCGAACCTTCCCAAATACGCCTCTTACCCCAGGATGCTTTCCTTCGGCTCCTAGCTGAAGACGCGGATCTGTACCGCTACCTGATCGGTAGGCTGGCTGACGACATGTGTCACTATGAGGGCAAAATGTTAAGCATCGCCTACGACTCCGTGCGCAAGCGTATTGCCACCGCGCTGCTTGAACTCTATCATCGAGAGGGTATCCCTGACCCGACCATTGCCTTGCTCCGCGAGGACCTGTCCAATATGGTCGGCACGGCCAAAGAGTCGGTCTCCAGAACCCTCAGCGAGTTCAAGTCCGAGCAACTGATCGACTTGGATAGCGGGACCATCACCATTCTTCATGAGGATAAGCTGGCGAAATTGATTAATTGAGTTCTGAGTGACTTGAGTTCCGAGTGACTTGAGTTCTGAGTGACTTGAGTGCATGCGAGCTCGCGACTGGGCAAGACGTAAAACAAAGCAGCCACAAAACCACAAAACCCTAAAACCAAAATACCAATTTCACCACTAGAGTGGAGTGACTAGGAGTGAGCTAGAGTGCGCTAGAGTGACTAAAATGTTAGTTCCGAGTGACTTGACTTCCGAGTGACTTGAGTTCCGAGTGACTTGAGTTCCGAGTGACTTGAGTTCCGAGTGACTTGAGTTCCGAGTGACTTGAGTTCCGAGTGACTTGAGTTCCGAGTGACTTGAGTTCCGAGTGACTTGAGTTCCGAGTGACTTGAGTGCATGCGAGCTCGCTAATGGGCAAGATGTACAACCGAGCACCACAAAACCACAAAACCCTAAAACCACAATACCAATTTCACCACTAGAGTGGAGTGCCTAGGAGTGCGCTAGAGTGACTAAAATGTTAGTTCCGAGTGACTTGAGTTCCGAGTGACTTGAGTTCTGAGTGACTTGAGTTCTGAGTGACTTGAGTTCTGAGTGACTTGAGTGCATGCGAGCTCGCTAATGGGCAAGATGTAAAACAAAGCAGCCACAAAACCACAAAACCCTAAAACCACAATACCAATTTCACCACTAGAGTGGAGTGACTAGGAGTGCGCTAGAGTGACTAAAATGTTAGTTCCGAGTGACTGGAGTGCATGCGAGCTCGCTAATGGGCAAGATGTAGAACCGAGCACCACAAAACCACAAAACCCTAAAACCACAATACCAATTTCACCACTAGAGTGGAGTGCCTAGGAGTGCGCTAGAGTGACTAAAATGTTAGTTCCGAGTGACTTGAGTGCCGAGTGACGAGTTCGCGACTGGGCAAGATGTAAAACAAAGCAGCCACAATACCACAAAACCCTAAAACCACAATACCAATTTCACCACTAGAGTGGAGTGCCTAGGAGTGCGCTAGAGTGACTAAAATGTTAGTTTCCGAGTGACTTGAGTGCATGCGAGCTCGCGACTGGGCAAGATGTAGAACCGAGCACCACAAAACCACAAAACCCTAAAACCACAATACCAATTTCACCACTAGAGTGGAGTGCCTAGGAGTGAGCTAGGGTGCGCTAGAGTGACTAAAATGTTAGTTCCGAGTGACTTGAGTTCCGAGTGACTTGAGTGCCGAGTGACTTGAGTGCCGAGTGACTTGAGTGCCGAGTGACGAGTTCGCGACTGGGCAAGATGTAAAACAAAGCAGCCACAATACCACAAAACCCTAAAACCACAATACCAATTTCACCACTAGAGTGGAGTGACTAGGAGTGAGCTAGAGTGACTAAAATGTTAGTTCCGAGTGACTGGAGTGCATGCGAGCTCGCTAATGGGCAAGATGTAGAACCGAGCACCACAAAACCACAAAACCCTAAAACCACAATACCAATTTCACCACTGGAGTGGAGTGCCTAGGAGTGCGCCAGAGTGACTAAAATATTAGTTCCGAGTGACTTGAGTGCATGCGAGCTCGCTAATGGGCAAGATGTAGAACCGAGCACCACAAAACCACAAAACCCTAAAACCAAAATACCAATTTCACCACTGGAGTGGAGTGCCTAGGAGTGCGCTAGAGTGACTAAAATGGTAGTGCCGAGTGACTTGAGTGCCGAGTGACTTGAGTTCCGAGTGACTGGAGTTCCGAGTGACTTGAGTTCCGAGTGACTTGAGTTCCGAGTGACTTGAGTTCCGGGTGACGAGTTCGCGACTGGGCAAGATGTAAAACAAAGCAGCCACAATACCACAAAACCCTAAAACCAAAATACCAATTTCACCACTAGAGTGGAGTGCCTAGGAGTGAGCTAGAGTGACTAAGATGTTAGTTCCGAGTGACTTGAGTTCCGAGGGACTTGAGTGCATGCGAGCTCGCTAATGGGCAAGATGTAGAACCGAGCACCACAAAACCACAAAACCCTAAAACCAAAATACCTTATCAAAACCAAAATACCCTTTCGCCGCTGGAATTCGGAGTGCGCTTGCGTGCTCAAGTCACTCCACCGCCTTAGCCTTCCAAGCCCTTGCCTACGATCGGGAAATGTTCAGATGAGAGCTTTTGTAGTTGACCTCCTTGAATTTTTCGATTTGCTTCTTGAGCTTGCGAATGGCTTCCTTGACGGCTACGTCCATGGATTTATGCTCAGCCCGGGAGAATAAGGCTTTGGCATGCCGGGGATGACCTTCGATAGTCACCTGATAGTGGCCGGACTTGGCGTCTTGGTCCATCGTCAGATGGCAGGTGGTAAAAATACCCAGGGCTTCAAAACTGGAATTAATTTCAGATCGGCAGAGTTCGTGGGCGTAGGGAGAATTTACGCCACTTTTCAGATTCAGTAGTATTTCCATATTAATTGTTTACTCCTATAGAATGTATGCCTTTTCGATTTTGGACTTCGAGGGTCCAATCATCGGTAGATATGGTCTGCAACCACAGATTGTGCGAACGGCGGAAGATCTGCACATGCAAGCCAAAACGGTTCTCAAAGGCGTTTTCCACCTCCGCAATCGTGCGCTGTGGCGATACGTCTATTTCGCCCTCCTGTACGTCCGAGCAGATGTCTGCGATTCGTTCATCTGCGCTCAATTGATTCTCACTCCGGGAGCCGTGATGCTCGTCGTGTCCAGATCGGTAGAACTCGAGCTTCAGACCTGGGTATTCCGACTGAAATAAATTCTGAATATCCGATATACGGTGTGATGCCTTAATAATCATTTCTTGATCGTTGTTTCCACCAAAAATCTACCATCCGACCCCATCCCTAAATGATGATTATCATGCCTCCTTATGATAATGATGTCTGGCGGGACACTGCGATCGCACCATTCTAGTTGTCAGCCAATGGAGTAAACCGACCGATAGTTGACCGAAATCAGCCGGACGCCTAACCACACTCATTTCATGGCCGTACAGACATCCGTTAATTCAGGGAGACAAAGATGGAAGCATAGATGATCAGTCTCCAATGCGCAATCCGTACATCCTTGCCCTCCCTCCTGGTAGGCACGTTGTTGATGGTCGTATGCGGGACCGGCTTGGCACAAGCACCCTTTACCGGTGCCATCGAACACCTTGCCGAAAAATATATACGCAAGAAGCGAAATCACAGTTTGGTCGTGGCTCTCGTCACTACTGAGGAGAGCCACATTCGCGCTTTCGGAACACTGGGGGGCGAGCGAGATATCCCAGCGGATGCGTCAACGCTCTTTGAGATCGGTGGCGTGACCGGCGTCTTCACGACCACACTGATGATGATCGAATCTCAATCAGGTAAATTCCATATAGAGGATCGAGTCAACGACTACCTTCCTGCAGATGTGAAGGTACCTGACTACCATCCCTTTGTATGTCATACCGAGGACGAGATGCCCAGAGTTATTGACAGTGACAGAGACTATGCCAGAGTGATCTGTCAGCCGGACCCATTTGCAAGCCCCGTCTGCATCACCTTCTGCGACCTCGCCTCTCACACGTCGGGGCTACCCAGCACGCTAAAGGGCGCCCCGGGAAAGGCCGCACTGGCATCGGCCACGACTCGATCGACGCGCTACGCCCACTTTGATCGGCAAGCACTGTATGAGACGTTGTACCGACATACCCTGTCACTACCCCCCGGCGCCAACTATCACTACTCCGACGGAGGCATGGCACTCCTTGGACATCTACTGGCCGACATTAGCCAAACCTCGTACGATCGCCTACTAGCTGATCAGGTACTACGGCCGCTTGGCCTTGGCCATACGGGCACGGTGGTTCAAGCCAAACAAGCTGTGAAAATGGCACCGGGCCACGATGTCCGCGGAAGGGATGTTGCAAGGACCAATTATAACGGAATGTCGCCTGCGCTCGGACTCAAGTCCAATGCTAAGGACCTCACGATATTTGTCCAAGCCAATCTAGCACCACCGATTGGCCCGTGGGAAAATGCCTTTCTACAGGCCCAGCAAAGTAGAGTCGACGTGCCTCATCGCAAATCGAAGCGGCGAAGCATGGGCGGGTACGGTTGGCTGATCAGCCATTTGTCTGCGTCCTCCAATCTACCGGTTATCTGGATCAAGGGCACTACCGACGGACACAGCACTTTCTTGGGATTTAACAAGGACACAGGCCGAGGTATCGTATTGCTCTCCAACAGTGTGAGCGATCTGGAGAACATCGGATTTGAAATGCTTGAAAAGTTTATTGGCTCGAAGGATAAGACTATCGGAAGCTAATGCAACAATACATTTGTTAAAAATCACAACTCAGCAATATGGTAGAGGTGATGCTTTTTGGAAAGCCCGGAGCCCAAGTGGAACAGGTCAAACTCCAGCTCGAACGGCAACTTGTAAAACGAAATCTGGATGTCCGACTCTTGCAGAGCGCTGACCCTGCCACATTTATTCAGCATGATATCACACAGCTGCCCGCCATTAAAGTGGGCAGAAAGCCCATCATGCAAGTATCGGACTTTGAGACATTAGACGAATTTATCCAGTTTGCCATAAGCCAAATCAAGAATGAAATGAAGACTGCCGAAACTCCTACCATCCTAGTACCCACCGATTTTTCGGCAACTGCTGAAAATGCGTTTCGCATCGCGCTAGCGCTTGCCAAGCAGACACGATCCATGCTAAAGCTCCTGTATGTCTTCTATCCCATTTCATCATCGATCGATGGAATGATCTACGTGGACCCACAGTTGGAAGAGACCAATCGCCAGCGATATCAGCAATTGGTCGATCGATGGCAAGAGAAGTATCGATCGGATATCGACGCATTGATTGGCTTCGACCAAGAGATCGGAATTGGACAAGCCACGTCGGAGATTGAACTTCTCAGCAAGGAACCGGACATCTCTCTGATTGTAATGGGTACGACCGGGGCCGGTGGTTCCATGAAGAATCTCTTTGGATCCGTCTCCGTACATGTCGCCAAGCACGCAAAGTGCCCCGTCCTACTCGTTCCCCCCGCTGCTAACTGGCGTAGGCCGGCTAAAATGATTTACGCCTCTTCTGACCCGACGATCGACGAGGCAAAGCTAAGCAAGGTGAGGAACCTACTGGGCGGTAAAGATGCCGACATTGACGTAGTACATCTGTACGACAAAAAGACCTCTTATGCCACGGAGCAGGTGGAGGTAGTCACAGAGCACCAAGACCAGCACGTCAAAGAGGTGGTTATCTTCAAAACCGATCTGGTCGAGACGCTCAACGACTATGCCTTGGCAGAAGAAGTGGATCTAGTGATCATCGAGAAAAAAGTCCGGTCGTTCTGGAGTAACTTGTTTCACAAGAGTGCCACTAGACAAATGGCCATTTACTCCGCGGCACCTCTGCTAGTGATGCACGAGGACGACAAGGGAGCGTAATCTGGCGAGAGGCAGGAGCTTAGGATCACGTTGATGCAAATCAATGGGGAGGGTGATCCATGTCATGTCACCAACCCGAGATCTCCAGTAAAATTACAGAGCAATTTTTGAACGGTCGGCGGGATTAAACGGATTCCCAAAGCCACAACAAGTTTGATTTTGCAATCATCATAAGATTCGGACCATCCATTCGGATGGTTGGTGAGGGCGGCCATTGTCTCCATGGTCGCCTTTTCTTTTTGGATGGCAAAAGGGTGTCAAGATCTGAGCGCGGCCCTTGTCATCGCCATCCCATGAGGCCGTAGGTCAAAAAAAAACAATAAGCAGTCTGGCTAAAACCTAAGAACCAGAGCTAAACCGTCAAAACACATGGGAAGCATCCGCCAGGGTGGGCGTGTGTTTCTTAACTTCTGACAATTTATTTCGAGGGCATTATTCGTAGTCAAGGCGCAGAGGAGCGAGCGATCTCGCAGAGTTGAGCATGCCAGGGCGAGAAGCGAGCCCCCCGAAAGCGAGCGCCGATGCGAGCACGTGCTACGGCGAGGTCCCTACAACGCAGCGTGAGAGCAAAAATGGCCGCCATAAGTGGTAATCAAGAAAAAAAACGGACTAGTAATACTACTGGTCCTTCAGGACCAACAAGGGTATCTCGGAGGTCGATACTAGCTCGCTGGTGTGGCTTTTTCGGAACAGGCGCTGCCAAATATTCTCATGGCGATGGTACAGGACCAGTATGTCCACGCCAAAGTTCTCACTGAACTCCGCCAACGATTGGTCCGTATCGTTGCTGAGCAGGTTGTAGAAAATGATTTGCGTATTGGGATTCTCCGCCAGCAGTTCTTTCTTTAGCTCCTCCACTTTTTGGTCTTCGCTCCGGTCTCCGTGGTGGGACACATGTACGCAGCGTACAATCGGTTGGGCAGGCTTGAGCAGGTCCAGAGCCCGCGACAACTCGTGAGGATCTGCGTCCGATAGGTCAGATGCGTAAGCCAACTGTGTGATGGGAGCAAATTTGGCATCGCGTGGCACGATCAACACCGGGCAGGGCACATGTTTGGCCACGTAGGTGGACCGAGTCCCAACTATCTTCTCGAAACCGCTCCGGTGCTTGCCCCTGGCTCCCATGACGATCAGATCGATATCTTTGGCGGCCGCCAGCCTGGCGATTTGCTGCGTAGGATTGCCAATTTTGATCTTTGAATCGATCGGCACGCGCTCTGTATCTCGATCCAGTACCAGGTTCTTCTCATAGTCGAGCTGGGCCCGGATAGCGGTCTCGGCGGCCTCCATACGCTGCAAAGTACCAACCCCCGAAGGCACAGGCACATCCATGACTGCCATTTCGGGCTCCACGACGTGGAGAATGGTCACCTCTGCATCCATCACTCGTGCCAATCGAATGGCGTATTCCAGCGCGTTGATGGCATTAAAGGTAAAATCAGTCGGCACAAGGATCTTTTTCATGACGAAAAAAGGACTGTGGCACCGTGCAGATGCCGATCAAACAATTGAAGTATTTCAAAAAACATCGCACTGCGCCTGAAGGCAGTATGAAGAATATACCTGATTGCCCTTTCATCATCGATAAGGTGGGTCAATGGCCCGGATGATATCCATCATGAACTTTTGCCGTCGTTGGGCGGTTTATTTCACATCATGGGAAAGAAAGAATCCTTCCAGGCACTGATCGACAGTGAGCGGCCCGTCTTCATAGATTTTCACGCCACTTGGTGTGGCCCCTGCAAAGCGATGGAGCCCATCCTTAAAGATATGGCTGCAGAACTCGATGGCCATGTTCGGGTGATCAAGATCGACGTAGACAAAAATGCCGCCTTGTCCAACAAACTCCGTATTCGGGGAGTACCGACCTTTGCCTTGTATCACCGTGGAAAACAACTGTGGCGCCAGTCAGGCATGTTGAGCTTGGCCCAGCTAAAGCAGGTCATTGCCCAACACACGGCGGGGATCGCCAGCGAGCACTGACTCCAGAGCTCGGGCATCCTTCACGGGGAGGCCGACATGACCACAATCACAATTTCTCCTAATCTCAATCATCTCTGACAGCCCCGCTACGACGGATATTCGTGTCTAATAGAGTTTCGCACTAAATCTTGTTGATAATTCTAATGTCTTTGGTCCGCATACTTCGTTGCAAAGCCTCGCCGTAGCCACCGCTATGGCTAGCCACCCACCCGCTTTCGCGGTTCCCTCACTTCTCGCATTGTCATGCTCGACTCTACGAGATCGTTCGGTCATGCCTCGTCTGCGAACAAAATCCTATTAGAATTATTCAACATATCTAATACGAAACTCTACTAGTGAGTAGTTTGACAATAATGACAAGATTATGGATGGCAGTACCACATTATCGGAAGTAATGAACAAAAACGTGATCACGCTATCGCCCGAGGATACGGTAGACAAGGTACACGGCATCTTTTCGACCCATGCATTCCATCATCTACCGGTGCTTGACAAAGACCAGGAGGTAGTGGGCATTGTGAGCAGTTCTGACCTCCTAAAGATTTCCTTGGGATTCTGCCTATTCAAGGTGGATGGCAAGAGCTCTTACAACGAAGCCCTGTATCGTTCGTTGCTTGTGCGCGAGATCATGACCAAAGAAGTGGAGACCATGGGTCCGGAGGATACGATCCAGGAGGCGTATGCGTGCTTCAGTAAAGGGGATTTTCGGATCATTCCGATCGTGTCAGAAGGCCACCTACTAGGTATCGTGACTCCCCTCGATCTTGTCGCAGCTTTCCTTGATATGAGCGAAGTATCTGCCTGATCGAGGTCATAGCTATTTATGACCCTTGTCAGTCACCCCTAACCGGTCAAACACTAACTTAAACCATATCAAAAGAACTAATCATGGACGCGGAAGTACCAGTCAGAGAATTAATGACCAAGGATGTAATTACGGTCAACATTGAGGACGGCGTCAATAAAGTGCAAGCCTTGTTAGACGAAAATCCGATCCACCATCTGGTGGTATTGGATAAAGGCGAGGTCGTAGGTATCATCTCCAAGAACGACCTACTGCGCCTTTATCAGAATGGTAGTTCCGACCGGCTGTCAAACATGAAGGCTGCCGATCTCATGACTAAAAATCCGGTGGTGGTTGACCCAGACGACACCATTGGATTGGTGTCAGACATCATTCTTGCCAACCGATTTCATTCTCTGCCGGTGGTGGAGGATGGAATTTTGCAGGGTATTATCACTAATCATGATCTAATAAAATATAGTTACAAGTAGATCTGGTGACATTGCCAGAGAGTATTTCTTGATTTTTTTTTGACTCCGGGCTTTTAGGTGCGGCCCGGAGTTTTCCTTTGTGGGCTTCTATCGCAGCCGCCTCCCAGACCAGGGCAGAGTAATCTATTCAATGGCTACCTTTCCGACGACCGTGGGCAACCACACCAACATATCGTTGCTGCCTCGATTGCACCAGGAATAATAGGGGATAGCCTCTACCCTACGCTGCATCGTCTCGACCGTTCGACCATCCTGACTCGCTTGTAGCGCTGGAACATTTCCCACGAGTTTCACGATCCGCTCTGCTCCCACCCGGCCAGCTTCCGGTGTAAAATTAGTCTCCTCCGGGACGATGATATTAAACACACCTGCCGGATTATCGGCCTCCTCCAAGCAGTAGATCAGCGGACCGTATTGTAGGGCCACTCGCTGCTCATTTTGACTTACCTCCGGCCGACTGATCACTTTGCGTGGTTGCATGGGCAGCTCGACCTCGATTTCGATCGTCGACTCCCACTTGCCCTGGATCACTGCATATCCCTTTTGCAGTGGGTAGTTGACTTTCGTCCCGTTGACCCGTACCGTAGCACGATTGGAGTCACGATCCACAAATTCATATAGCCCACCTGGAAAAGCCTGATCCCTGGCCCAACCGGGTATACGTATATGAACCATGCCATCGAGGGTGGCGGCAGGGGTCAACTTAATGGTCACTCGATCACTCAGTGGGTATGCCGTCGTGATTTGGATGTGGGTCTCCACGCCGTTGATGTGCTGTGTGGTTTCGCTACCGATGAACAGATTGATCCAAAGCGCTCGATCCGAAACACCATATACATAATTGCCAATGGACGTGACCAAGCGGGAAATATTGGATGGGCAGCAGGCCGTACCAAACCAGTCCTTCCTGGCATGCTGACCGTGTGAAGCCAGCGGATTGGGATAGAAAAACTGCTTGCCATCCAGCGAGATTCCATCCAAGGCGGAATTGTAGAGGCTGCGCTCCAAGACATCGAGATACTTGGCCTCCCCGGTCAGCCAGTTCATTCGCTGATTCCAAAAGACCATACCCACGGAGGCACACGTTTCGCAGTAGGCCTCCTCATTGGGCAGATCATAATCCACGGAGAAGCCCTCATTGGTACCCGCGGATCCGATTCCTCCCGTCACATAGGTGTTGCGATGGACCACATCCTCCCAGACCTGGCGCATAGTCTCCAGATAAGATCGGTCTTCGGTGATCGACGCTAAATCGGCAATGCCGGTGTACATGTACATAGCCCGTACCGCATGCCCCGTGATCTCGGTCTGCTCGCGGACAGGTATGGCATCTTGACAGTACGCCGGGTCTTGCCAGTGATCCCAGATCTTGCCCTTGCCAAATCCCCGACCCCGCTGATCTAGAAACCAGGACGACAGATCCAGGTATCTTGCCTCACCCGTGGTGCGATAGAGCTTGACCAAAGCCAGTTCAATTTCCTGGTGCCCAGCCACCCATGGTTTGCCGGCCATTCGCAGCTCCCGATCGATGTGATCGGCCAGGCGGATGGCCACATCGAGCAGCTTGCGCTTGCCAGTAGCCTCGTAATAGGCAATGGCTGCCTCCATCAAATGTCCGGCACAGTAGGCCTCATGGCGTTCCATGTCTTGCCACCGGTCTTCGAGACCCTGTAGCGTATAAAAGGTGTTGAGATAACCGTCATCCAACTGTGCGGCGGCAATCTTGTCGATCCATTCATCTGCCTTGGCTTCCAGCGCTGTATCCGGCACCGAATGCAGCGCATACGCCATCGCTTCAATGGCCTTGTATACATCGCTGTCGTCAAAGTAGATGCCTTCGTGCGCCTCCCCCTCAGCCGCCGCTACTTTTTCAAAGTTGCGGATACGGGGCGTGGCCACCTCGGTCTGATAAATGCACACACCGAGCGCGTTGGTAGCTACCTTTTCGATCTTGGGTGACCAGAAGTCGTCCTGGATCTTGACGTCGGCATAATTGACACCACGAATGTGTTGCAACGAGCTCTGCCCACCCAATGACCAGGAATGGGCGAGCGCGATCCCCAGCAGCATAGTTCGACCGATAGTATGGCCCCGCAATAGCCAGATGCATAGCATGTGTTTTCGGTTTTCTCCGGTGATTTATAATAGTTCGATCAGTACCTCGCCAAGCGCTGGCCCGGCGTAGATCTCCTGTCCATCGACAAAAATCCTCAGTCCGTCGCCGCGGCCGTATCGCAAGCCGTCCCGGTCCCACAGCACCGTCAGGTCGCGGCCGTGATACCGCAGTCGATCCAAGCAAAAATAGTCCCATTCCTCGGGCACCAGCGGTTGCAAGCGCAGGCGATCATCAAGGCTGGGTTTTAATCCGATTAGATCGGCTATGATCAGATCGCAAAATCCCGAATGATTGTAGTCTTTCCCGCGCTCGCGCCCGCCTTTCTCCGAAGACCAGGTACCCCCGTCCCACGTTTTCAGTCGGGTGCGCGCGATCCAATCACCCGTGTAGGGGTTCAAGTTCTCGTCAATCCAGGGTAGCCTGCGGCCGTCTTCATGATGCAGTGCGTGGCTTCCCGCATACTGACGGAGCAGGTGTTGGTACATAGTATCCTGGACGGATCCCAGATGGCTATACTCATTGAGAAATCTCGACAGCGCCTTCAGTGTCACGGTCGTGGCAAAGGGCCAGGAAGGACCGTTCCATTGACATTCATGGCCCTCATAGCTGATCTGGAAGTACGGATGAGACTGCTCACAGACCGTCAGCCCAAACGGCGCATAAAAGGTCGCCGTATCCATTAGCCCATCCCACGCACCGGCATATATCGGCCGGTCGTCGGGCAGACCAAAATACCAAGGGGTGTAGCCAATGAGTTCACGTACGGGTAGGGGATCCCGTGGCCAAGCGAAGTCTCTAGGCAACACGGTAAAAAATTGCAGCGAATCGTGCCAAAGGCGTTCCTGCACCTTCCCCTTGATCTCTTGCGCCTTGGTGGCGTACCGTTGGGCAAGGTCCGCATCGTCCACCCACCGCGCTAGCTCGCCGATGGCCTGCGCGTCCCCGTACATGTAGCTATTGATCGTCGGTCTTACCGCCGCAACGCTGGCCTCCCAGCCCCCATGAATGAGCCGGCCGCTGACGCTAAACTCCATGCCATCCAGATTGTCTATTTGCCAAAACAGTGTCCGCCCGGCATCTCTCCGCTCTTCCTCCCAGCTCCGATAGTTTTCCACCAGACCTGGCAGTTGTTGCCGGGTCCAATCAACATCGGGATGTACGGTCATCAATGCTCGGGCAGCATCGGCCATCCAAAAGCTATACCTCCGCAATCCTTGACCCGACTCCGTCAGCCAGAAACGCAAATAATCCTTGGCAAAGGTATCATCCCGTAGCCAGCGCGCCTCATAGAGGTGATGGCCTGCCGGGCAGTTGATCGTATTGTATTTGCCGGCCCAACTGACTGGGGGCAAAAACTCCGTGATGACAAATCCATTGGGTGTACTCCGCAGATGCTTTCTGAATGTCCACCACCTGAAGTAATAGATCTTCTCCAATTGTGCATCCGGCAGATCGATCAACGGGATATTTTCCTCCAAAAAGCTGGCAGCCTGCGCATTGGAAATATGCTGTCGATACAGCTCTTCGTCCGACTGATTAAACTCCTCAATGTAGTGTGCAAAATCTTCAAAGCGCAAGACCGGAGTCGCCGATTCCTGCTGGTGGCATCCGACCACAGCTAGGCATAGACACCCCATCCCGATAATTCTCCCAATCAATAGCAATGCTTTTTTCTGCCGGGTCGTCTGGTATGGTCTCTCCGTCTTCAGCATCGACCAAAATACCAATATATAGCGTTACTGCACACACCCCCTACGGGACGAACGGTATGGCAGCCCAAGGAGGCCCACTTATGCCGATACCGCTTGGCCAGCTCCGCGACTGCGATAAAGCAGGGCCGCACCCACGGGCAACAGAATGGAGAGTAGTGCGAGCCACAAGTAATAGTGCGGGATAAACCCCCATCCTGCCCAGAGCATGAGTCCTTGGGCGGTCAGGAGAGACTCTGTCACGATGAAACCAGCGGTAAAAAAAATCACCCCCACGCGAGCAGAGCGGTGGGTGGACAGCAACCATCGTTCTTCCAAAGCCAATAAGAAAAGGGCGTGCGTGACAATCCCCAACAGCAACAGGTGAATAAAGCCGATCACAAAATTGCGGATCGTATACGCCACCACCGCAATATCCGGCAAGATCACAAAGCCCTGAATTAGATTCTTCAAGACAAAGCAAATAGCCGTGATGTAAAACAAATAGAGGACCAGTCCTTGAAAAGCGCCCTTTATGGCAGTGGCAAGGATCCGGCTGACCCGAATAAAATAGTAGAGCGCCACCGTCTGGATCGCTACACCCAGACTGTTGATCCAAAAAATCAGATCAATCGGGCTGGACCAGGTCACAGCCAAGGCGTAGGTCAAAAAGCACGAGATGACCAATAACTTAAAGAACGGGGCCAAGTACTCTGTTGGCAGGCTAATTCTACGCCTTTCCAAGACATATATGAGCAGCCCGATCACGGCAAATATGAACCATCCATTGAATTGGAAGTGCAGGTAAAATTGCACGCTCATATGATACAAAACGGAATTTTTCAGATCCAGGATCATGGTCGGCACCAAGCACCAGATGCCTAAGGTAGAAATGGCTTGGAAGTAAAGAGCGGTGCGGATAAATCGGACAGAAAATCCTTTTTTGCCGGAGTGCGTCAGGCCTTTTAGAAATAAATAAATGAAGGCGTAGGAAGCGAAGAGGTGACAGGTTGTGAAAAAAATGGGCACGGCCTTGTAGCCAAAGATTGGGAATGAGATCAGCATACCAACGACGGATACCTGATTAACGGCAAAAAGCCAGGCGAATAAACCCTGTCGCACAAATGATCTCCCGAAGTAATGCATCAGCAGGGCAAAGATGGCCAGGTAGCCCCAGCCGATCATCGCCACATGAGAATGCCCATGCAAAAACGCCTTGAATTTCAGGAATGGGATCTCCGTGACGAACGCTAGTCGCAGGACCACACCCATCAGGGCGGATAGCACCAGATTGATCAGGGCAATATGAAACCAGGAGGCAAATCGCTGCCCCGCTGCCGCACCTCCTTGCATGGCTTAGGTACTATTTGGCCTCCGCCTTGGCGTCCAGATCGTACATGAATTCGAGGACGTCTCTGGCATCACCGATAGAGAGGTTTTGATTGGGCATCCGTGTCAGGCATTCTTCGAGTAGCTGACGAGCGGTCGGATCCTGCTCCAACATGACCTCAACATTGGTGATCATGTTCATGATCCATTCGGGTTTGCGCTTCTTAGTCAGGCCCTCCCACCCGGGACCAACAACACGTTGGGCGGTGAATCGGTGACAGGCAGCACATTTCATTTCTGAAATGGCCTTACCACGTTTGATCATCTCTGCGTCCAACGGGTCGTTTAGCGTGACATGTTTGATCTCGCCGATGCCCTTGCCATCATCTACGGCGGCTGCGGCGCTGTCCGTGGTGGTCGTTGGTTTAGGTTTGTCTCCAGAACTGCAAGCCAACAGGAAAAGGCCTGTAAATACAAGCATGTGAGTCAGTCTCATGATAGGTCAGTTTAAGTGGCAAGGTGGCAAAATCCGCCTGCTAATTTGGATGATCTCTATCATAAAAAGTGGTGATTGCAGTCATAGTAACCGCCTGCTTAAAGACGTTTGTTTGTGACTAAATTCAGATGTAGGACTGACAAGAGTGTCATTTTGTCAAACCAAGATTTATTTTCAATGAGCACAAATAATTATTACCGGAGTTGGCTGGTCATGCCTCTTGTGATCGCCGCTCTACTGATCATGGCATCATGCATCTCCGGCCCTGGTGGCGGACAGGGACAAGGTGTACTAACCAGCAATGCAGCCTCACAGGTCTATGTTCCACCTGGCGAACATGACTCGTTCTACGCCTTCATGTCTGGAGGCTTTAGCGGACAAATTTCGGTGCACGGCCTGCCGTCCGGTCGCCTGTTGAAAATTATACCCGTTTTCTCCGTGGATGGCGAAAAGGGTTATGGTTTCAACGAAGAGACCAAGCCGATGCTGAACACCTCCCATGGGTTTGTACCGTGGGACGACTCTCATCATCCTGAGCTCTCGCAAACCAATGGCGAAACCGACGGGCGTTGGATCTTTATCAATGGCAACAATACGCCGCGGGTGGCTCGGATCGACCTAAGTACTTTCGAGACGGTAGAAATCATCGAATTGCCCAATAGCGGTGGTAACCACAGCTCGCCGTTTACCACAGAAAATACGGAGTATGTCGTGGCGGGCACCCGATTTGGTGTGCCTTATCCGCAAAAGGATGTGCCCATCAATAGCTATGCAGAAAATTTCAAAGGAACGCTGTCCTTCATCTCGGTGGCGGACGACGGCGACATGGATATCGCTTTTCAAATTCTCTTACCGGCGTTTGACTATGATCTAGCGCACTCCGGCAAGGGTAAATCCCATGGCTGGACATTCTTTACGACCTACAATACCGAAGAAAAATCCACCCTACTGGAAGTGACTGCCTCACAAAATGATAAGGACTTTATCGCCGCCGTCAATTGGAAAAAGGCGGAGGAGTACATCGCACAAGGAAAGTTTACGGAGGTGCAGGCTGACTGGGCAAACAACGAATACGACGAACATACGCATGTGGCCACTTCCACCATTCACAAAACGGTGAAAGTGCTCTCTCCGGCGGATTGTCCGGATATGGTCTACTTCCTGCCCACTCCCAAATCACCACACGGCGTAGATGTGGATCCCAGTGGTGAGTATATCGTCGGAAACGGCAAATTGTCTGCCGACTTGACCGTGCACTCCTTTAGCAAGATGCTGACAGCGATTGAAAACGAATCTTTCGAGACCGTCATTGATGATGTACCCGTACTAAAATTTGAAGATGTGGTGGCAGGCTCCGTCGTCAAAGCCGGCTTGGGTCCATTGCACACCGAGTTTGACGACCGAGGAAACGCCTACACGACCTTCTTCATCTCTTCTGAGGTGGTGAAGTGGAAAGTGGGTACCTGGGAGGTGCTGGATCGAGCGCCTACCTACTACAGTGTGGGTCACCTGATGATACCCGGTGGAGATAGCCGAAAGCCGCAGGGCAAATACCTCGTCGCCCTGAACAAGATCACCAAGGATCGATACCTGCCCACGGGACCGGAATTATGTCACTCCGCCCAATTGTATGATATCTCCGGCGACAAGATGAAACTCCTGCTGGACTTTCCGACCATGGGAGAACCGCACTATGCGCAAGGGA
This sequence comes from Saprospiraceae bacterium, assembly GCA_965223165.1. GTDB lineage: Bacteria > Bacteroidota > Bacteroidia > Chitinophagales > Saprospiraceae > JABDMH01. The sequence continues at coordinate 95,722 of CBDCVQ010000011.1, forward strand.
TATCCGCTGATCGCATCGTACCGAATGTCAAGAAGTTCTACCCCATCGAGGACAACAAGCATCCCTACGCCGCCTTGGGTGAAAAGGATGCCCGGGTAGAACGCAATGGAAACGAGGTGCATGTGTACATGACCACCATTCGATCTCACTTTGCACCGGATAATATCGAGGGCGTCAAAGTGGGTGACAAAGTGTACTTCCACGTGACCAACCTGGAGCAGGACTGGGATGTACCGCACGGCTTTGCCGTCATGGGTGCGAACACCGCCGAGCTCCTCATCATGGGCGGGCAGACGGAGACACTACTCTGGGAGCCTAAGTCCGAAGGGGTCTATCCGTTCTACTGCACAGACTTTTGTAGTGCGCTGCACCAAGAGATGCAAGGATACATCAGGATCTCACCTCGCAACTCCAATATTGCGCTCAAGTGGAGCCTGGGTGAGGACGAATCCATCTAAGCTTTACCATCGATCAAGTTTTTTTTCAGATGAAAGAGATGGCGCCGCGTGATATGCGCGGCCACCATCTCTTTTTTTAAGACCCAGAGATGAAATACCTACCGAGGTTATTGATGCTGGTCGCTGTACTTTGCATGCTGTCGCTCTTTGTCTTTCCCATGTGGCAGATCAGTCTCTACGCCCCTCAATACCCACAAGGGGTGCACATGCATATTTACATTGACAAGCTGGGCGGGGCAGAGCCGGCTACCCTGCAAAATGTAAATATTCTCAACCATTATGTGGGCATGAAGCCCATTGAGCCCGAGTCCATCCCCGAGCTGACCTACTTTCCCTACATCATTGTGGGACTGGCTGCACTCGGACTACTTGCGCTTGTTGTAAATACCGGCGCCTTTTACCTTGGGTGGGCGATATTATTGACAATTATTTCCATTCTTGGGTTTTACGATTTCTATTTGTGGGAGTACGATTACGGCCATGATCTCTCCCCCGATGCACCGATCGTCATACCGGGTGCCTCTTTTCAACCCCCGCTCTTTGGTCGCAAAGAGATTATCAATTTCACGGCCATCTCCGCGCCACATATTGGTGGTTGGCTAGCCGGTGTGGCATTGGTCGGATCTTTGGCGGCCTACTATATCAGACGAAAAATATTGGGACGTGAAACTGAAAAATAGCACGTGGAGTCTGGTGATATCGGGATTTTTGATAGTCTCCTGCAGTACGCGTCCTCAGCCGATCAGCTATGGTGAGGACCTGTGCTCCTATTGTCGTATGTCGATCGTCGACGCCAGATACGGGGCCGAATTGGTCACGGACAAGGGCAAGGTGTACAAATTTGATGCCCTGGAGTGTCTGATCAACCACCAGCAAGATAACCCGGAGGAGGTTTATGCACACGTCTTGGTTACGGACGTGACCGAGCCAGGGCAACTCACTGATGCCCGGGCATGTACATACTTGATATCGCCTAATATACCCAGTCCCATGGGCGCAAATCTATCCTCCTTCGGCAGCCGGGCAACGGCCGAATCTTGGTTGGCGCAACATGAAGGCATACTACTTGACTTTGGACAACTGGCACCGCATCTCAAAGCAAACGGTTTCGTGCGATGAGCGGTGCCCCTAAAATAGGGTACGCCAAGATCGGGCTGAGTGTCTGGCTCGTGGTAGCATGTGCTGCCCTATCGTGGGCCAGCCAAATCCGCGTGTGCGCCAATTGCTCACATGCTACCATCTCTGCCGCGATCCAGGCTGCGGCACCGCATGATACCCTCCTGGTATCGCCCGGTGAATACTTTGAGTCAGAGATCGTCATCGACAAGCCTTTGACCATCCTCGGCATCGATTATCCGGTCATTGATGGAGGTGGGGACAAGGAGATATTCCTGATTTTCTCCGACAGCGTCGAAATGCAGGGGCTACAGGTCCAAAATGTGGTGGCCAACTACGTCAAGGACAATGCGGCCATTCGCGTAAAAAAGGTACATGATGTGGTCCTCCGAAACAATCGGGTGCTCAATTCTTTCTTTGGAATCTACCTCGAGCACTGCCGCAGTGTCCGGATCGAAGGCAATGAGGTGAGAGGAGAAGCAGAAGCGGAAATGTCCTCCGGCAATGCCATTCACCTCTGGTACTGCAAGGATATCCAGGTGGAAAACAATTTGGTCCGCCGACATCGGGACGGTATCTATCTGGAATTTGTAGAAAATAGTCATGTCACCGGAAATATCAGCGAAGACAATATTCGCTACGGATTACATTTTATGTTTTCCGACTACGACGCTTATCGAGATAATATCTTCCAACGCAATGGGGCTGGAGTGGCGGTCATGTTCTCCAAACACATTGAGATGATGGACAATACCTTCGTCGAAAACTGGGGGCCGTCGTCATATGGGCTCTTGCTAAAGGAAATCTACGATGCCGAGATCGAAGGCAATGACTTCACTCGCAACTGCATCGCCATTTTCGTCGAGGGCTCATCGAGAATCAATTACCGGCAGAACGATTTCAACAACAATGGTTGGGCCCTAAAAATCAGTGGGGGGTGCCTGGACAACAAAATCACCGGAAATAATTTCATCGCAAATGCCTTTGATATTTCGATGGGAGGAAATGATAATAATAATCTGATCGAAGGCAATTATTGGAGCGACTATCGGGGCTACGACTTAGATCATGATGATATCGGTGACGTCCACTATCGACCCGTGAAATTGTTCAACTACGTGGTCAACCAAACGCCCGAATCGATCGTGCTGCTCCGCAGTTTGTTTGTAGACATTGTCAATTTTTCTGAGAAGGTCAATCCCATATTCACCCCCAAACACGTGATGGATCAGCGGCCACTCATGAACAAAATCCAGCGACCATGATGACCATTAAGCACCTGCATAAGAGCTTTAAGTCCAACCTAGTCCTGCGTGGAATCGATTTGACTTTTGACCAAGGGGAGGTCGTTGCGATCCTCGGGCCAAACGGATCGGGAAAGACCACATTGATCAAGAGCATCATGGGCATGGTCGTGCCCAGCCAGGGCAGCGTGACCCTACATGGGGAGAGTGTTTTAGGCAAGAGCGACTATCGCAGCGACATTGCTTATCTGCCGCAGATTGCCAGATTTCCGGAAAACCTGACCGTACAGGAGATTGTCCAAATGGTGGCCGATCTGAGCGGCAAACGCGTTAATCCGGACAAGTACCTCGATGCGTTTGACATCCAAGCACATCTGCTGCAGCCCCTGCGATCGCTATCGGGTGGCACGCTGCAAAAAGTAAATCTGGTACTTGCATTGATGAAGGACAACCCCATGATCATCATGGATGAGCCCACCTCTGGACTCGACCCACTGGCGATGCGGCGACTGCGCAGCCTCCTCGAAGAGGAAAAGGCCAAGGGCAAGACGATCATCATCACGACCCACATCATGCATTTTGCCGAAGAAGTGTCCGATCGAATCGTCTATCTGCTCGAGGGAAAAATTCACTTTGACGGAAAGTTGTCCCGGCTAAAGCAACTGTACAACGAGCCCACCCTCGAAGGCTCGATCGCGCGAATCCTGGAAGGCAATACTAAACCAGCGACAGACACCGAGCAACCCAAGGAGACGAAAATCCGAACATTGCATTCTCGCTAAAAAAAATACTAATCCATGCTTCGCGTATTTAAGCACAGTATACAGGATCTCCGCAGAAGTAAGTGGGCCTACATCTACACGATCTTTTATCTGCTGCTCTCTTTCGGTCTGCTGGCACTTACCAATGACATTTCCCAGTCCGTCATTTCCATCCTAAATATTGTGCTGGTGCTGGTGCCTATGCTGGCGATGATCTTTGGGGTGATCTACTTCTACAATTCATGCGAATTTACCAACCTGCTGTTGGCCCAACCGCTGGCACGTCGCTCGATATTTGTCGGCCAGTACCTCGGCTTAGCCTCCACTCAAATACTTTGCTTGATGCTGGGCATTCTACTACCATTTTCGCTGTTTGGCGTATGGCAGTCACCCTATTTGCAGAGTTTTCTCACGATGCTGGCTGTGGGGGTGTTTCTTACCTTAATCTTCTCCGCACTGGCCTTTGTTATCGGCATGCTATTTAACAACCGCATCAAGGGTTTTAGCTTTGCGGTCTTTGTGTGGCTGTTCTTAGCGGTGATCTATGACGGCATCTTCCTGGTGCTGTTATCGGCCTTCCGAGCATATCCGCTGGAGAATCTCGCGTTGGGCGGTGTCTTCCTCAATCCCATCGACCTGTCTCGCATATTGGTGCTCATCCACCTCGATATCTCGGCCCTGATGGGCTTTACCGGAGCGGTATTCAAGGGCGTACTCGGCAATGCCTGGGGCATGGTTGCTGCCGTCACGCTGCTGTGTTTGTGGACCTGGGTGCCGATAAAAGCCATGACCCGGATAGCGAGGAATAAGGACTTCTAGCAAGTCTAGTGGGGTGCAACGCACCAGCCTCGTGTGACTCCGGCTTGGCCTCGTTGTCTGGCGCCCTTGATCGAAATCAATCCGGCTAATGATCCACATCATGCCCGACGGGAGGCATCACCCCTACCTTAGTTTGCATAACTATAAGAAAGAATCATGAAACTCTTCGATTTATCCATGGGCACCGTTCTACTGAGATTCTACTTGATGATGGCAATCGTGATCTGCAGTGTTCTGGCAGGTTACTGGGTTCTATCACTGTTGGCTTTGCCGGTCTTTCTCAGCATCATGTTGGGGATGAACTTTCGAGCCGGATCGACCCACACGGGTTGATTACTCCCGTCGCACCTATTACAGCCCGGTAAGTCTCTATCTACCATCTACGGGTACGCGGCTAAGTCCCGCCCGAGTGGGACCGCAACATTGAAAAAGGGATGCATAGATCGCAATTATTTTGGGCCAAATCGAAGAAATAGAACCACACCAAGCCTAAGCTACTCCGATAGCTATCGGGGGTTTCTGGCGATCAGGTGTGAAAGAAGGTGATTGGGTGTTCCGCTTTCAGTGTTGTAGTCCGCTCGAAGAGCTTCGTATTGAGTCTTGCTGTTAAGCCTAACGCCAAGATCTGCTAGTATCGCAGATTGACCAGGGGCTCTACATCACTGATAATAATATTGTTGCCCTCGATCGTGATGAGGTTCTCGTCCTTAAAGTCGGACAAGGTCCTGATCACGGTTTCTTTGGCGGTACCAGCCAGACTAGCCAAGTCCTCTCTCAGGATAGAGAACTTAGCCACCCCCTCCTCCTGATATTTTTCATGTAAGGCCGTTAGCGCCTTAGCTACCTTTTGGCGGACTGAGTCATAGGCGAGATTCACCAGGTTCTCTTCGATTTCACTTACCTGATTGGCCAGCATCTTGATGAATTGGATGCTGAAGTCCTTGTTGTTGTAGAGCAGGAGGTTAAAATCATCCTTGGGTATCAACTGCAGGGTCGTGTCTTCGAGGGCAGCAGCGGACTCTTCATAGGGTTGCTCTCGCAAAAGAGACAGATACCCAAAAAACTCACCTGCTGAGTAGATGTGGGTGATCAGTTCTTTGCCAAAGTCATTGGTCTTATAGCACTTCACCTTTCCCTTGCTGATATAGTACAGCCAGTTGGGACGCTTGCCCTCTTCAAAGATGATACTCTTCTTGGGCATATCTCTCTCCTCTCGGTCTTCCGATAGCTTCTGCAGCTCCGCTTGGGCTCGAGCTTCGCTAAAAAAATGCTGCAAACCATCTTGTGTACGAGAGAAACTGGCTCTTAGGTGGTCGCTCTTCTTCAGTCGGATCTCAATGGCATCGATCAGCGCCACATCGTCAAAGGGCTTGGTGATGTAATCATCAGCTCCCAGGCCCATGCCCTTTCGAAAGTCCGATTGCTCCGTCTTGGCGGTGAGAAAGATAAAGGGGATATCCATCGTCACGGGATTCCGACCCAAGATTCGCAAAACGCCAAAGCCATCTAGCTCCGGCATCATCACATCGCACAGAATGAGATCAGGCAAAGTCTCCAGTGCCTTGGCCACGCCCACCTTGCCATTTTCAGCCGTGGCGACTTCGTAATTAGACAACTCCAAGATCTCTGCGATGTTCTCCCGGACATCATGATTGTCTTCAATGACTAATATCTTGCGCATTCCGTTGGTTTTTCGGCAATGTCAGCACAAAGGTGCTGCCTACATTCTCCTTGCTTTCATACCGGATCGAGCCGCCGATAAGCTCCAGATACTGCTTTACAATGTGCAGTCCCAGTCCGGTACCCTTAATATTTACGGCATTTGAAGCCCTAAAAAAACGGGAAAATAAGTGTTTTTGGTCAGCTTCAGGTATCCCGATCCCCTGATCGGTGATGGACAGGACGAGCGAGTCCTCCTTGGTCTCCTGCGTGCAGTAGATCAGGTCGTTTTCATTCGAGTACTTGATGGCATTGGACAACAGGTTGAACAGGACATTTTTCAGGATGCGCCGGTCACTCAGGACCTCGGCCCCGACACTGTCTGCCTGATGTCTGATCTCCTGACCTTCCTTGAGCAAGCCCTGCATTTCTTCGGAGACCTCCTCGCAGAGGTCATCGAGAGGCACGGGCTGCGCTTGTACCACCACACGACCTTCCTCCAACTTGCTGAGCGAGAGAAAATCGTTGAGAATCCCATTGAGATCGGAGACGGAAGATTTGATCCGTTCGATGTGTTTCTCTCGCTTGGCCAGGTGCTCCTCAAGCGTGTACTTCTTTAGCAGTGATACCGACGAGAGGATTGTGCTGAGGGGGGTGCGAAACTCATGAGACGCCATCGAAACGAAGCGCGACTTCAGCTCACTGAGCTCGCGCTCGCGCCCGAGCATTTCTTTGAGCTGCTCCTCGTTCTTGCGGAGCGAGTCTTCGACGATACTTCGTTGCTCCACCTCAAACTCCAAGCGCTTGTTGACGTCCAGCAGCTTGTTGACGGTCTCTTCCAGCTTGTGGGTACGCTGCTGCACGATGCTTTCGAGCTCGGCATTAAAGCGTATCAGCTCCTGCTCGGCTCTCTTGACTTGAGTCAGGTCATGGATGATGCCGGTAAAGATGGTGGTTTTGTCCTCCAGCACCACCTCTCCCACGGCCAGGCGGATGGGAAAAATCGTGCCATCCTTCTTCTGCGCCTCCACCTCGCGGCCGATGCCAATGATCTTCTTATGCCCCGTACGCAGATAGTTTTGCATGTACGTATCGTGCTGTTCGCGATCGGGGCTAGGCATTAGTACGCTGATGTTTTTGCCGATGACTTCGCTCGCTTTATAGCCAAAAATCTTTGATGCTGCGGGATTGTATGACTCGATGATGCCACGGGTATCCACGGTAATGATGCCGTCCAGCACTGTGTCAATCACTGCCCTTAACCTACGGGCCACATCCCCGTCTTGCTTGCCTGCCATGCTAATTTTCTGATAATCTAGGTGGCTGACTCTTATCACTTTTTTTGGTGAGCCCAGTCATCACCTTGGGTTAACTGCTGGTCTATCTTAGAATAAAATTAAAAAAGAATCGCAATGGCACTGAATATAAGAGATCGAGTAGACACCATAATGACCCGGGATCTGATCACCCTGCATCCGAAAGATACGATGCTGGATGTCAAGCGAATATTTGACAAAAATCGAATACACCATCTACCCGTAGTCGAGTACAAGAAGATCGTCGGGATCATCAGCAAAACGGACCTCCTGCAGTACGAAAGGGGTTATCAAAATGTGCCTTACAAGGAGGTATTTGAAGAGAGCCGATTGAAAGCATATAACGTGGGTGACGTCATGACCAAGGGGTTGGCAAAACTGGCACCAGACGAACGCATTGAAGTTGCCCTCGAGGTCTTTAAAGAAAATTTATTTCACGCCATCCCAATCGTGGAAGGGGAAGACCTGGTAGGGCTGCTGACCACCCATGATGTGATCTGCGCCTTGGGCAAATAGCAATCGAAAAATGAATGTTGACCTTTAAGATTTTTGGTGTCAGACAAGACGATTTTGAGTATCTCCGGAGCGTAATCACCCAGCGAATGACCGAGGAGAATTTACCCTTTGCCATCGAGGAGATTAGCGAGGTCGATCAATTTCTTGAAAATGGCGTCTCATCCATTCCATCAGTGATCGTGACGTCTGAAACGCACCTGCAAAAAAAGGACTACGGCGATCTGGAAAGTTTTTCGGACGCCGTCTACGACCTGGCAAGAAAAATACACCACCATATTTTTGATGATCAAGATTCATTAAAATGAAAAAGATAATTGTTCCTACAGATTTTTCGTCCGCCGCCGACAATGCCCTGGCCTACGCTAAGGGTCTGGCGCAGCACGGGCACCTCCCCATCGAACTCGTGCATGTATTTTATCCCGCGGTAGAATTGAATAACGGATATATGATCGATCCCTCTATCGAGACAGACCGCAGAGTACACCTTGAAAAAGCGGCCCTGGAGGCAAAAACGCATGCCTCGGCCGAGGTGGTCACCACCGTGGATGTGACGCCCCGATTCATCGTCGGATTTCCTGTGGAGGAAATTGTCAACCTCAGTAAAGAGGAGGATACCCTGATCGTCATGGGCGCCACGGGCGCTTCCGGCGTCCTCGGGAGACTCTTTGGCAGCGTGTCGAGCAATGTGACCAAACAGGCACACTCTCCAGTGATACTGGTGCCGACCGATGCACAATTTTCACCGTACGCCGAAATCATGTATGCGTCCGAAACACCCGAGCTCGACAGTCACCTCAGTGGCATGATCACGGGTTTTGCCAACCGGTTTGACGCCAAGCTTCACTGCGTGCATGTAGGCAAAGATGGAGACGTCTATCCCGAGGATAAAATGCAAGCGATCTTCGGTGAGTTGACGACTCATCCCATCTTAGTCAAAAAACATTTTGAAAGAGCCGACGTCATCTCCGGCCTCAACGAATATGCCGAAGAAAATGCGATCGATCTTCTCATGATGGGCACCAAGCAGCGGCGATTTTGGGACAGCCTATTTCACGTGAGCATGACCAAGGAAATGGCACTCCGGCCCCGCTTGCCGATTATGGTGATTCACGACCACGACAATTAGAAGAAACGAGACGATGACCAGGTCCATCCTTGTACCGGTTGACTTTACAGATCACTCGCTCAATGCCTATCTCTATGCCAACAATCTGGCATACCGGCTTGGACTTGATCTGCGCCTGGTACACGTGGACCCCGACCCGGCCAAACAAGGAGAACTGTTGCAACGGCTAAAGTCCCTTAGCCGCTGGCACCCCAACGAAGAGGCCAACAAGTTTTATCCCGTGACCACCACCTACGCGATCCTGCATGGGCCGGTCACATCGCTACTGGCGGAGGCCAGTCGTGATGACGGGATCGAACTGGCCATAGCGGGCACGCGGGACAAGCACAACCTGAAGGACAAATGGCTAGGCACCGTCTCACAGCACTTCAGTCAGGCGGCACATTGTCCCGTCATGCTAATTCCTGCCGGTTGTCGTTTCGCTCCCTACCGCCAGATCGTCGTGGCGAGCGATTTTCATCTGGACAATTACTTCGTTCTGGACAAGATCAGGCGGTACTTCCGGTCGTTCGACGGGGAGACGCATTTCCTGCACGTCCAGACAGACGACTCTGATTCGTACGAATATCTGGAAGATACGATTGAGCAGACGATCCGTGCCTATGGGGCACAAGAGGATAACATTAAGATGGTGACCAGGAAGGGACGTGATGTCGTCGCCACACTTTTCTCCTATGCATCGAATCATACGGCTGATCTATTAATCATTATATCTGAGCATCGAGATTTCTGGCAGCAGATAGCTCGTCGGAGCATGACCCGCCAGATCGTACTCCAATCGACCATACCGGTGCTCGTGTTGCACGAAGACGAATCATGAAAAGAATATTGTTGCCCACGGACTTCTCTGACACCTCTGCCAATGCCGTACATTATGCGGTAGCCATGACGGCTCAAATGCCGTTGCATCTCGAGCTAGTGCACTACTACCATAGCATCCGGCAGACCGGCCACTTCAAGTCGCTAGAGCCGGTGCTCAAAGAAGATGCCAAGCGGGACATGCAGACGCTCCTGGCTGCGATCACACCGATGTTGCACCAAGACTCTACGGTGGAAGCCAATATTTATCAGGGTGACGCGTCGCAGCGAGTAGCCGCCTACGCCAAGGATAGCGGAGCGGACCTCATCATTACGGGTACGTCTGGCTCTTCAGCTGTGGAGGAAATATTTCTAGGTAGCACAACCTTGGCGATCATCCGACAGGCGACCGTGCCGGTACTCGCCATACCCAAGGATGCCGGCTATCGCACTCCCAAGCGCCTGGTGATGGCAATAGATGGCGTACCCATGGACGCCGAGACAGTGGATCCAATGGTAGCGCTGGCTAAGGTATTTGGCTCCGACATTTATGTATTTCACGCGGATGTAGAGGAGGCCGCCCCGGAATGTCCTGACAGCGTCTCCGTCGCGCTGGGCGATGCCTCTTTCTCCTACCACAGCACGGTGGCCAAAAAGGTCGTTCCTGCCATCCATGATTTTACCCAGGAGGTCAATGCCGACGTCCTGGTGATGATCCGGCGACGGCGTAACCTTTGGCAGAAAATCTTTACCCAGAGCCGTACCAAGAAGGAATTTTTTCAGACCGATATTCCCATTCTCATCTTGCATGAGAAGGAATGAGGTTTCACATCAGATAAAACTAGTACCATGATGCCACGAACTATAGGTGAAATAATGACGCGGAATGTTATCACGGTGCGTCCAAACGCTCTCGTGATCGGTATGGATAAACTCTTCGAGGAAAACGTTATCCACCATCTTCCCGTCACTGATGAGCAGGGATATGTTAAGGGGGTCATCAGCAAATTGGACTATCACATGATCCTGGATCAGTTCACCCGCTTCTCGGTCAAACGAGCCGATGAAAGCAATGCAAAATTTCTAGGAGCGCTGATCGCCTCGGATATCATGACCACCGAGGTATCGTGTGTACACCCCAACGATAGTATCGAGTTGGCCACCCAGGTCTTCCTGGATAATCGTTTTCACTGCTTGCCGGTGCTACAGGATAATAAGCTGGTGGGCATAGTGACCAATCACGATGTGTTGGCCCACTACTACAAGTTGGCGACCACCGTTTCGACAGACTAGTAGAGTTTCGCAGGGCACCTATCCCAGCAGCTTTGTCGTGGCATTGAGTCCAAATCCTTGACCGCATAACCGACATGATACGACAGCGGAGTGGCTTCGCTGTCCGGAGCACTACCCCAATGGGATTGGTCTAGGCGCCATGGGTGTCCAACACTGCATGTAACAATACGCTTGCCCGGGAAGCGTTTTCCTAGTATACACTAACTAGTGGAACACACACCATGCACGCAAGACCTCTACTCCTCCTTCTCGCCTTCCTGTTAGCGCAGGCAGTAAGCTCGCAGACCTTTTCACGACCTACCAATCCTGCCGGTCCCACCTTGGAGTTTCAAGTCGGCGTGACAAAAGGCAATGCCCCGCTCTATGTATTACGAGGCGACAGGGGAAATTATCGAGGTGGTGAACATATTGCATTAGGTCTTCGATTGCGTACAGATATTTCGGCGTCCGTCTATGCCGGTCTGGGGGTACGGTGGGTAGGAATGGTCAGCAGCTACGGGCCATCTACGATTGACCTGAGCCGGGAGTATCTGGTGGCCGAAAGCAAGTACCTAAGTCTCCCTGTGGAGATCGGCACCCGATTCCAGTTCCAATCTCTGCGCTTTGAATTTGCGGTGGGTTGTGCGTACAGTCTGCTAATGCAGCAAAGGGAGTGGTCGGTCCGCGAGTTTTCCAACTTTCGCCGCTCCATCATATCCATAGATGATCCTGCCGTGCATCGGCATGACCTGCAGATGCTCACTTCTTTCGGCCTCAATACGCCAATCTCCACCCGTATCTCGTCCTTCCTCGGTCTACAGGCCAATATTGGATTCGTCGATCAGGACCGAACGACAAGACTTCATTATTTGAGGAGGTTAGAACTCCAGCTGGGACTACGCTATCACATGCGAAGGCCGCAAGCCGTACCCGAATAGCTCATTCTGTGCCAGACCGCCGCCATCGCAGGGACGGCCTGAATTCGATCTGGTGCCAGAGCATCTTGATGGGCTACACCACGGGGCTTGGCACCCTCAAAATCTTACACGAACTGGTCCTCTTCGATCGAGTACTCATATGCATCCTCATCTTCCCACGCCAGCGGATGCGGCCCCCAAGCGTTGGTGCCGGGATCACTTTCTGTACAGTACCAGATTAGTAGCAAGATCGTGCCGACCACCGGTACAAACCCGATCAGAAACCACAACCCACTCAGGCCCACATCATGCAGCCGTCTCACAGTCAATGCAAAGGATGGGATTATCCCAACAAGCATATGAATAAGGTAAATGAATGGCAAACCGATGAGGGCTGTGACACTGGATAAGAACATCATTGCCAGGATATGAGATAGCCAGAAGTACCAGAATTCGCTTCTAGTGGAACGTCCTCCAAAATCAGCAAATCTTCTGAAGGCAAGCAGGTAATAGTCTGCTAGGGGCATGGAGAGTAAAATTTCTGTTTCCGACCTCAAAGTAGATAATACTAGTAGGCTTTCGCATTAAATCTTGTAGCTAATTCTAATGTCTTTTGTCCGCATACGTCGTTGCAAAGCCTCGCCATAGCTACGGCTATGTCTATGTTTCGCGCCTCGTCTGCGAACAAAATCCTATTAGAATTATTCAACATATCTAATGCGAAACTCTACTAGCCTATCTCTGATATAGTAAAAGTTCGATGGGTCTATAGCCACCCACCAATGGACAGTTTTTGAAGGAAAGATAACTCCAAAGTGCCCGTGCCTTACGGCCTAACTTTGGTTGGGCAATCATGAGTAGAGCAGCTCTCACGCATACGCGTGCGGAAGTCCAGCGCATCCCTTTCGCTACCTCGGCTGCTCCGCTTCTTACGACTCTACGGACGTGGGATCATGCTTCACAAAAAAATGGAGCCAGATGGACCGGCTCAGGCGATAGACCTGATTGTGTATTGCCACGGTCAAGATGGCCACTGTAATGATGGTCGCGGTCAAGCTCCAACCGAGTCCAAAGGCCAGACCAAAGCCAATGATCAGGAATAACCAGCCTGATATACCATAGGACACAAACATCGCCCCGTAGAAGAACCCGGGCTCTCGCTCATACTTGAGGTCGCAGAGGCCACAACGGTCCCGCATCGTGTAGGCCGTCCGAAAGCTATAGGGCTGTACAAATAGCTTGCCCTTGCGACAACGTGGGCAGGTGAGGGCGACAATGCTCTTGAGCTGAGATGTGCTGGACATAAGCAGCGGAATTGGTCAGAGGAGACAAAGATAGCCGCTCCCATCTGGAAGTCCCCTGTCCGGAGGCCAAAATTACACGGGATCAGTCGTGACGGGCCAAGGCCGCCGTACCGAGGTGGGGATCAGTTTAAATACGCTTTGATTTTGGATAGCATCTCTTCGGGTGGTACATGTTTGCCCGCATATTCCTTGATCAGGCCGATCAGATCGGTCGTCAATGTCGTGCGAAAGCCCAATCGAAAACCAAATTCCTGCACCAATTTCTCCTCCCTGCGACTGATCCGGCCATCGACGTCCATGAAAAAAAGTAGGTAATACAGAATGGTCATGCGACTGGATTCATCGGCCGGTGGCTGCAGCGGATAATCATGTAGTCGGATCTTGATCTGCCGCACATCCTCCTCATCCAGGCCCAATTGCTGGGCCACACGTAAAATATATCCGATCTCGACCAGTTCACTTTTGCCGTCGGCATACTTGAGTCTCAGCAATAGGGCGATGATGGCCTTTTTTTGGTCTTCCGGTGTGGTGAATGCGTCTAACATGGTGGAGTAGTGATTATGAAGTGAGCTAGAGTGACCTAAAAGTGAGCTAGAGTGACTTAAAAGTGACCTAGCGTTACCTAGAGTTACTTGCGTTGAATGATTTCATCGCCAGGGTGATTCTTTTTCGTGCAAGCTAGGACATTTTTGTCAATCGCATACCTATATCCCCAGCTTGGACATAAGCAGAAAAGTCAATAGCAGCACGATCAGGGCAAATATGGCATTAGAGAGTGATGCAATCTTGTAGTGCTTTCCCAGGACGTTTTGTGGCTGCCATCTAGCTGTATCCGTCCTGGGCAAATATGGCTTGCTGGATTGGCTTGCCTTCGCCGTGGATCGGAGTTTCCAATATCGTCGGCTGCGGATGCGACGCCGGAGTCTTTCATTATTTCTGAGGGAGATTTGACCGATGGATGCGGAGCCCATAATTCGTGGTTTTGGTGAAATAACTATATGTATAACACCGGTCTGATCGGAGGTCGTTTCACCTCCGGAGGCAGGTCGTCGATTATTGTTATCGCTTGGTCGATACGTGCATCCGCTGGGCGAACGAAGAAGCTTCGCTGCAACAAAAAAGGCCTCCCTGCGAGAGAGAAGCCCCTTAGATATGAGAAAACAGTTGCCCCAGTCCAGCTATCGCCTAAAAAACCCGAGGCATATATATAGCGGCCACTTATGCAGCGACGTCGTTTTCCTTTTGCAGCGGTGCTCTGAAGACCAACTCGCTTTCAAACGCATCCAACACGATCGTACTCTTCGGTTTTACCTTTTGCAGCAGCAATTGCCTGCTCAACTCATTCAGCACTCTCTTCTGGATCAAGCGCTTCACCGGGCGTGCCCCAAACTGAGGGTCAAAGCCCTGCTCTGCAATGAACTGAATCGCCTGTGGGGTAGCTTTCAACTTGATCTCCTGCTTGGCAAGCACGCCTTCCAGCAGCTTCAACTGCAGACCCACAATCTGCTCGATATGCTGTTGCGTCAGTGGCTGGAACATCACCACCTCATCAATCCGGTTCAGGAATTCAGGGCGCAAACTCTGTTTCAGTCGTTCCAGCAAAAGCGCCTCGGTTTTGGCCAGGACCGATTCTTTATTGGTGTCGGTCAAGTGTTCTAATTCACTCTGGATGATATCCGATCCCATGTTGGAGGTCATGATGATGATGGCATTCTTAAAGTTTGCCACGCGACCCTTGTTGTCCGTCAGCCGGCCGTCATCCAACACCTGCAAGAGAATGTTGAACACATCGGGATGGGCTTTTTCGATTTCATCGAGCAAAATAACGGAATAGGGCTTTCGACGCACGGCCTCCGTGAGTTGCCCCCCTTCATCGTAGCCGACATAACCCGGAGGCGCCCCGACCAATCGGCTCACCGCATGACGCTCCTGATATTCGCTCATATCGATGCGTGTCATCATATGTTCGTCGTCAAACAGGAATTCAGCCAGGGCCTTGGCCAACTCTGTCTTACCCACGCCCGTCGTACCTAAGAAAAGGAAAGAACCTATCGGACGCCGCTCATCACTGAGACCGGTGCGGCTGCGGCGAATGGCATCGGCCACCGCCGTCACGGCTTCCTCCTGTCCAATCACCCGCTGGTGGATCTCCTGCTCCAAGTCGATCAGTTTCTCGCGCTCGGATTGCATCATCCGCACCACGGGAATGCCCGTCCACTTGCTGACGATGGTCGCGATATCCTCCGCATCCACTTCTTCCTTGACCAGTTGTCCCCCTTTCTCCTGCATCTCGATCAGTTGATCATTGTATTGCTGCAATGATGCCTCCACTGCCGGAATTTTCCCGTACTGGATTTCAGCGACCTCTGTAAAATTGCCTTCTCGCTCCAGACGACGGGCCTGCAATTTTAGGTTTTCGATTTCCTCCTTGGCTTTTTGGATGCCCAGTACAACGGCTCGCTCACTTTCCCATTGTGCTCGCAGTTGGTTGCGTCGTTCTTCCAGATTGGCCAATTCTTCATTGATTGGCTTGATGGCCGCCTTGTTTTTTTCGCGCTTCATGGCCTCGCGCTCAATCTCCAACTGGCGGATTTTTCGTTCGACCTCGTCGAGCTCTTCCGGCATGGAGTTCATCTCCAGTCGTAGACGTGCGGCTGCCTCATCGATTAGGTCAATGGCTTTGTCCGGCAAAAATCGATCGGTGATGTAGCGATGAGACAGTTGCACGGACGCCACAATAGCCTCGTCTCGAATGTTGATCTTGTGGTGGGTTTCGTATCGCTCCTTCAGGCCACGCAAGATCGAGACAGCGTCCTCCGGCGACGGTTCGTCCACGATCACAATCTGAAATCGGCGTTCCAGGGCCTTGTCCTTCTCAAAATACTTCTGGTATTCGTTGAGCGTGGTGGCACCAATGGCCATCAGATCGCCTCTGGCCAGGGCAGGCTTGAGAATATTGGCTGCATCCATCGCTCCTTGTCCTCCGCCGGCTCCCACCAGCGTGTGGATCTCATCGATAAACAAGATGACCTCTCCCTCCGCTTCGGTCACTTCTTTGATCACGGCCTTGAGCCGCTCCTCAAATTCACCCTTATATTTTGCTCCGGCGATCAGAGCACCCATGTCCAGGCTGTAGATTTGCTTTTCGAGTAGATCATCCGGCACATCGCCCGCGACAATCCGGTGTGCTAGCCCCTCCACAATAGCCGTTTTTCCTACGCCGGGCTCGCCGATCAGGATGGGGTTATTCTTCGTCCGTCTAGCCAGGATATGCAATACCCGACGTATCTCCTCCTCGCGTCCGATGACGGGATCTAGCTTGCCGCTTTGGGCTCGCTCGTTGAGGTGGATCGCATATTTGCCCAGGGCATTGTAGGTCTCCTCGGCACTATGGCTGGTGACTTTAGACCCTTTACGCAGATCGACTATGGCCTGCTGCAGATCCTTGCTATTCACCCCTTGATCCTTGAGCAGCTGGGCTACGCTGTCCTTGCCCTCCAGCATACCGAGCAATAGGTGCTCGAGCGAAACGTACTCGTCCTTCATTCGCTTCATATGGCGGTTGGCATGCTGCAGTACCGTATTGACCTCCCGGGTAATGTAGGGCTCCCCACCGGAGACCTTGCCATAGCCTTCAAAGATTCGGTCCAAGCCTTTTTCGATGGTAGTTAGGCTGACGGACAGTTTCTTTAGTAAAAAGGGCACCACATGATCATCGACCGCCAAAACGCCCTTGAGCAGATGGCCCGTATCGATGGCTTGATGCTCCATCTCCATGGCGATCTGTTGCGCTTGTTGCAGTGCCTGTTGTGTTTTTATCGTCAATTGATTCATTGTGTCTTATTCTAGGTTAAACCACTCCCTGATCTTGAAACAATTCGAATACCAAGTGGTTTTTTCGGCCAAAATGGCGTAATTCTAGGCATACATGTGGACAATTTGACATGTGAATTCTTGGTGGCCTGTCGGCTTGGCGGGTCTTCAGGCGGTCAAACGGTCAACGGTGGACGGTCGACGGTAGACGGTTGCACGAGCTCGCGGCGGGTTAAAATTTTGTCCCTGTTCAAGCTCCTTCCCGTTGGTGGACCAGCAGCCTCGTCATTGATTGGGGATATTTGATTGTGATTGTGATTGTGATTGTGATTCGGATCGTCGAGCTGCGGGCAGGCCCTGTGCGTGGCGGAGATCGGCGAGCCGCAGACTAGGAGGACGGTCTAACGGTCGACGGTCGACGGTTGCACGAGCTCGTGGCGGGTGAAAAATTTTTGTCCCCTGTTCAAGCTCTTTCCCTTGGGCGGATCAGCAGCCTCGTAAAGTGATTCGGATCGTCGAGCTGCGGGTGGGCCCGCGGGAAAGGGGAGATCGGCGAGCCACACGCTAGGACGGTCTGACGGTCGACCATCGACGGTTGCACGAGCTCGCGGCGGGTTAAAATTTTGTCCCTGTTCAAGCTCTTTCCCTTGGGCGGATCAGCAGCCTCGTAAAGTGATTCGGATCGTCGAGCTGCGGGTGGGCCCGCGGGAAAGGGGAGATCGGCGAGCCACACACTAGGACGGTCTGACGGTCGACCATCGACGGTTGCACGAGCTCGCGGCGGGTTAAAATTTTGTCCCTGTTCAAGCTCTTTCCCTTGGGCGGATCAGCAGCCTCGTAAAGTGATTCGGATCGTCGAGCTGCGGGCAGGCCCTGTGCGTGGCGGAGATCGGCGAGCCGCACACTGGGAGGACGGTCAACGGTAGACGGTCGACGATTGCACGAGCTCGCGACTATGAGACTTCTCTGTTACTTCGACCGGATTCCTCCAGCGGCTGAACAATGTCGCAGTTTGATCGGGGATACCTGATTGTGATTGGCGATGTGATGCACACCCTTCTCAACAACTACACAGCTCAACAGCTCAGCATTCTTGACGCCGATCGTCGAGCTGCGGGTGGGCCCGTGGGAAAGGGGAGATCGGCGAGCCACACACTGGGAGGACGGTCAACGGTAGACGGCCGACGGTCGACGGTTGCACGAGCTCGCGGCGGGTGAAAATTTTGTCCCTGTTCAAGCTCTTTCCCTTTGGTGGATCAGCAGCCTCGTAAAGTGATTCGGATCGTCGAGCTGCGGGTGGCCCTGTGCGTAGCGGAGATCGGCGAGCCACACACTGGTAGGACGGTCAACGGTCGACGGTCGACGGTTGTACGAGCTCGCGGCGGGTGAATATTTTGTCCCTGTTCAAGCTCTTTCCCTTTAGTGGATCAGCAGCCTCGTCATTGATTGGAGATATTTGATTGTGATTGTGATTGTGATTCGGATCGTCGAGCTGCGGGGAGGCCCTGTGCGTGGCGGAGATCGGCGAGCCGCACACTGGGAGGACGGTCAACGGTCAACGGTCGACGATTGCACGAGCTCGCGACTATGAGACTTCTCTGTTACTTCGACCGGATTCCTCCAGCGGCTGAACAATGTCGCAGTTTGATCGGGGATACCTGATTGTGATTGGCGATGTGATGCACACCCTTCTCAACAACTACACAGCTCAACAGCTCAGCATTCTTGACGCCGATCGTCGAGCTGCGGGTGGGCCCGTGGGAAAGGGGAGATCGGCGAGCCACACACTGGGAGGACGGTCAACGGTAGACGGCCGACGGTCGACGGTTGCACGAGCTCGCGGCGGGTGAAAATTTTGTCCCTGTTCAAGCTCTTTCCCTTGGGTGGATCAGCAGCCTCGTCATTGATTGGGATTGACGATTGTGATTGTGATTGTGATTGTGATTCGGATCGTCGAGCTGCGGGTGGCCCTGTGCGTAGTGGAGATCGGCGAGCCACACACTGGGAGGACGGTGGACGGTAGACGGCAGCAGCGAGCGAGCGGCGGGTTAAAATTTTGTCCCTGTTCAAGCTCTTTCCCTTGGGTGGATCAGCAGCCTCGTAAAGTGATTCGGATCGTCGAGCTGCGGGCAGGCCCTGTGCGTGGCGGAGATCGGCGAGCCGCCCACTAGGAGGACGGTCTAACGGTCGACGATGGACGGTTGCACGAGCTCGCGGTGGGTTAAAATTTTGTCCCTGTTCAAGCTCTTTCCCTTTGGTGGATCAGCAGCCTCGTAATTGATTGGGGATATTTGATTGTGATTGTGATTGTGATTCGGATCGTCGAGCTGCGGGGAGGCCCTGTGCGTGGCGGAGATCGGCGAGCCGCACACTGGGAGGACGGTCAACGGTCAACGGTCGACGATTGCACGAGCTCGCGACTATGAGACTTCTCTGTTACTTCGACCGGATTCCTCCAGCGAATAACCAATCTCGTAGTTTGATCGGGGATACCTGATAGTGATTGGCGATGTGATGCACACCCTTCTCAACAACTACACAGCTCAACAGCTCAACATTCTTGACGCCGATCGTCGAGCTGCGGGTGGCCCTGTGCGTGGCGGAGATCGGTGAGCCGCACACTGGGAGGACGGTGGACGGTAGACGGTTGCACGAGCTCGCGGCGGGTTAAAATTTTGTCCCTGTTCAAGCTCTTTCCCTTGGGTGGATCAGCAGCCTCGTAAAGTGATTCGGATCGTCGAGCTGCGGGAGGCCCTGTGCGTGGCGGAGATCGGCGAGCCGCACACTGGGACGGTCTGACGGTGGACGGTCGACGGTCGACGGTTGCACGAGCTCGCGGCGGGTTAAAATTTTTGTCCCCTGTTCAAGCTCTTTCCCTTTGGAGGATCAGCAGCCTCGTAATTGATTGGACATATTTGATTGTGATTGTGATTGTGATGCACACCCTTCTCAACAACTACACAGCTAAACAGCTCAACATTTTTGACGCCGATCGTCGAGCTGCGGGAGGCCCTATGCGTGGCGGAGATCGGCGAGCCGCACACTAGGAGGACGGCCTGACGGTGGACGGTCGACGGTCGACGGCTGCACGAGCTCGCGACTATGAGACTGCTCTGTTACTTCGACCGGATTCCTCCAGCGGATGAACAATCTCGTAAGCTTGATTGGGGATACCTGATTGTGATTGGCGATGTGATGCACACCCTCTCAACAACTATACAGCTCAACAGCTCAACATTCTTGACGCCGATCGTCGAGCTGCGGGCAGGCCCTGTGCGTGGCGGAGATCGGCGAGCCGCCCACTGGTAGGACGGTCGACGGTGGACGGTCGAAGGTTGCACGAGCTCGCGGCGGGTGAAAATTTTGTCCCTGTTCAAGCTCATTGTCTTTGGCGGATCAGCAGCCTCGTAATTGATTGGACATATTTGATTGTGATTCGGATCGTCGAGCTGCGGGTGGCCTGTGCGTGGCGGAGATCGGTGAGCCGCACACTGGGAGGACGGTCGACGGTAGACGGTTGCACGAGCTCGCGGCGGGTTAAAATTTTGTCCCTGTTCAAGCTCCTTCCCGTTGGTGGACCAGCAGCCTCGTCATTGATTGGGGATATTTGATTGTGATTGTGATTGTGATTGTGATTCGGATCGTCGAGCTGCCGGAGGCCCTGTGCGTGGCGGAGATCGGCGAGCCGCACACTAGGAGGACGGTCTGACGGTGGACGGTAGACGGTTGCACGAGCTCGCGGCGGGTTAAAATTTTGTCCCTGTTCAAGCTCCTTCCCGTTGGTGGACCAGCAGCCTCGTCATTGATTGGGGATATTTGATTGTGATTGTGATTGTGATTGTGATTCGGATCGTCGAGCTGCGGGAGGCCCTGTGCGTGGCGGAGATCGGCGAGCCGCACACTAGGAGGACGGTCTGACGGTGGACGGTAGACGGTTGCACGAGCTCGCGGCGGGTTAAAATTTTGTCCCTGTTCAAGCTCATTGTCTTTGGGTGGATCAGCAGCCTCGTAATTGATTGGACATATTTGATTGTGATTCGGATCGTCGAGCTGCGGGTGGCCTGTGCGTGGCGGAGATCGGTGAGCCGCACACTGGGATGGTCTGACGGTGGACGGTCGACGGTCGACGGTTGCACGAGCTCGCGACTATTGAGACTTCTCTGTTACTTCGACCGGATTCCTCCAGCGGATGAGCAATCTCGTAGTTTATTGGGGATACCTGATTGCGATTGTGATTGTGATTCGGATCGTCGAGCTGCGGGTGGCCCTGTGCGTGGCGGAGATCGGCGAGCCGCACACTGGGAGAGCGGTCAACGGTAGACGGTCGACGGTTGCACGAGCTCGCGACTATGAGACTGCTCTGTTACTTCGACCGGATTCCTCCAGCGGATGAACAATCTCGTAGTTTGATCGGGGATACCTGATTGTGGTTGGCGATGGTGATGCACACCCTTCTCAACAACTACACAGCTAAACAGCTCAACATTTTTGACGCCGATCGTCGAGCTGCGGGTGGCCCTGTGCGTGGCGGAGATCGGCGAGCCGCCCACTGGGACGGTCTAACGGCAGACGGCAGACGGTTGCACGAGCTCGCGACAATGAGGCTTCTCTGTTGCCTCACGTCCGACCCCTACTCTCCTAGATTCGATCGCTTGGCTGGCTGAGGTCGATACGACAGGCGGTCGAAGCAGACCTCGTGGATATTGTTGTATCGCCCGGTGGCGGCTGTCATGCCCCAATAAACGATGGGATTGCCGCCAAAGATCTTGTGGATAAGATCAAATTGCGCCGCAATGACTTCCTCACCGTCGATCTCCACCGAGAGACGTTGGTTCATGGGCGACCAGTGGACGTAGAAGCCGTGTCGGTTGCAGTCCTCGATATTGGGGATCTTGACGGGACCGGCTAGATCATTCCAGTGCCCCACACGACCATTGACCATGATCGAGATATGATCCTCTGCGGGATCATTTAGGTGCCCATTGTACCAGGTGTCCACCTCAATGCCCACCGATGGCCTTAGTCCCGAAAATCCAATGCCCTCACCCCGAAACCCCACCCGATTGGCCCTGGGCGTAAAGGTGAAAACCATGCCGTCGGCTCCCACATCGTCCTGGCAGCCCACCATGATGGACAGCTTGATGGAAAACGGCTGCGATAGGTCGATCGGACGTCGATACCAGATGGAGCCACTGGAGTAATCCAGCTCCTCCGTTAAGCGAAAACACTCCTCCTCGGTCAAATAGGTGTCGCCACTCATGGTGAAGTCCTCCACCGTGGCTCGCTGCCCCCACATGACCATAGGACACAACAGCACCACCATCTGGAGTACACGCAACATAGCTCTGAAATTAAACATAAATCCAGCGGGTCGCAAAGATCCCCACGCCCAGGGCAGGGCAATCGCATGATGGGATGATGCACTTATCCATCAACGGCCAAAGAATGGTTGGCAAGATCCCTCTTTTACTAGCTCAACACACTTAGCACGACTACTCCATGGCATAACCTTGCTAGTAGGTGCTAGGCGAGGACACCCTGACACGGCCAGGTTGCTCTTGTGGAGTTATTCCAACGGCAATTAGTAGAGCTTCGCATTAGAATATTGTGGTTAATTCTAAAGGTCTTTGGTCCGCATACTTCTTGCAAAGCCCCGCCATAGCTACGGCTTGCCACACAGCCTGATCAGGATGCGTTTGGCGTCCTCGCCCAACGCCATGGAGAGCTCGCCCTCACCCTGAAGCCTCGACAATGCGATTGCCCCGGAGGGGGAAGGCATCCATCGGAGCAGTTGTGCCTCATTTTCTATTTTTAGAATGAAACCTACGACGTCCATGCGCCAACGGCTCCTTTCTTTCATTTCGTCCATCTCACCGGGGCTATTTATGATCGGCTACGTGATCGGCACCGGGAGCGTCACCACCATGGCCGTGGCTGGGGCGCGGCACGGAATGTCCCTGACCTGGGCACTGCTGCTCTCCTGTTTTTTCACGGCGGTGCTGATGATTGCCATCAGTCGCCTCACGATTGTCAGCGGAGACACCCTTATGTACAATTTCCGGACACGCATCAGTCCCTATCTGACCATGTTTGTCATGCTGGCCTTGATGGTCACGGTGGTTTCTTCGATCATGGGTGTGACCGCCATTGTGGCCTCCGTCGTGCAGGAGTGGTCGAGACCCCTCACGGCCGACGGCGATGGAATCTCACCGATCCTCACGGGGGCACTGATGATCACCGTCCTTTATCTGCTCTTCTGGAATGGTCGCCATCAGACATTTATCAAGCTCCTGGCCGTCATGGTGGGTATCATGGGTATCTGCTTTCTGCTGACCATGCTAATGGTCATTCCGGACCCAGCCGAGGTCGTGCGTGGTTTGGTACCCAAGATACCGCGCACGGGACAGCCGCACCTCGTCATTGCCGGAATGGTCGGTACCACCATGGCCGGGGTCTGTCTCGCATCGCGCAGTATCCTAGTCAGCGAAAAAGGATGGACGATTGGCGACCTCCGGATCGAACGCAGGGACGCCATTATTTCGATGGCGTTGACTTTTTTGCTAAGTGCTGCCATCATTGCCAGTGCTGCAGGCACCCTCCACCCCAAGGGCATCGTCATCCATGATGCCATTGATATGGTGCACACCTTGGAGCCCCTGGCCGGCCGATTTGCCATCTCCGTGTTTGTCTCGGGCATTCTTTGCGCCGGGCTATCCTCCATCTTCCCCAATATGGTGCTCCTGCCTTGGTTGGTGACGGACTATCTCAAGACGCCCAGAAACATGCGCCGACCGCTGTATCGTGTGCTCGTACTGATCGTGGCGCTGACCGGCTTGACCATCCCTCTCTTTGGCGGTCAGCCCGTGTCACTGATGATTGCCTCGCAGGCAGTAAGTCCGTTGGTGATGCCCCTGCTGATCGGCTTTCTCATCTACCTGCTGAATGCCAAAAATCTCATGGGCGAACACCGGGCCTCTCGGGGGTTAAACTTGGTCATGGGCATTGCCTTTGCCTTTTCCCTCTACATGTCAGTCATCGCATTTGAGGGCTTTCTGGCCATGCTCGGTGGTTAAGGCCCCTGGCAAGGCTGGATAGCGATGGCGGGCTACTCCATGCCTGATAGTCGGATGCGAATGGTAGCCTGTCCCTCGGGCAAGTAGTACGCTGGCAACCGAAGCTCGACCCGCTTGAGACCCGGGATACGACGATCCAGCATTATCGGTGGAGGATCAAGGGATATCACAGACAACGTCAAATCCGGATGGGAGAGCTGCTCCAGTTTGAGCTGCTTACCGTCCTGATGAAGGGTGGCTCCGCCCGGAGTGATACGTACGTCGGCCTGCGTCATCAGCTGCCAGGTGACGATGCCCGTGTCATCATCGACCACTATGGCGTCCTCAATAACGAGGGACCGGGCTCCGTCTCTGATGAAGCGGCGCGTAGCCGACTGGAGCTGACCGGCAAATACTGGCGTCATGTCAATGGTAGCCGCAGCATTTTTACCCGACTTAAAATCTTTGATGGTGGCCATGCCGTCCACAACATGCAGTTTTCCGTCGACCGTCAAGGTGCTGTGTCCATAGTTATTCTTCGTCAGCAACGTCCAGCGTTCGCAGTCCTGGCACCGTCCCCACAGACTAAAGCCCGTCTTTTCCAGTTCGTGGTAGGGCTGATTGCCGGGATCTACCACCCAGCGTACTCCGTCCAGTTCAAATATGAAAGAGCCGGCATCCATATTTCCATGGTTGACGGTACCTCGTCCGCCCTTGCCGCCAAAGTAATAGCCCACGTCATCCCGAAAAAAGACCACCGGATTAGATCCTTCCCCTTTCCATGCCATCGGCAGTTCTTGCTGACTACTCGGCTCAAAGTCGGCTAGCCACACGAGGCCCGGACCGCTGATGCGAGACAATTTGCCCATTTCCTGGGGCGGGCGTAAAAAGCGTTCCTCCTCAAAATAACCGCTGATGCCCGTATGATTGGCAAACCAGGCCAGAATAATGTCGCCGTTCGGACTGCGACGGTCGCCACAATCCGCAAAATTGTAGTACATGCCGGAGGGCGCGTTGCAGAGCACGCGAAAATCGGCGCTCTCAATAAATGATGGATATTCGGCCAAACCAAAATCGGTGCCAAATGAGGATTGGAGCATCGACGAGGTCATCACTGTAAAACTGGTGCCATATCCCCAGTAGGTAGACCCTTCGGGATACACGCCGTCCGGACCATATTCCTCCATAGCGTGGGGAATGCCCTCCAACGCCCGATGAATGGTCTTCGCGGCCAGCTCGGGATCCACCTCGGCGGTCGCGACGGCAGCGGCGATCATTCCGGCATGGCAGACCTGGTTCCAATTATTATTGCCATTGATCCAGCCTACGTTTCCTTTTTTGTTGTAGCTCGGTCGAATACCCTTTTCGATCAAATTCGCTTGGACCTGGCTAACGGTCTCCTTGGGCAGATCATCCCCTACCCAATCAATGGCCAAGGCTAGGGCCAGGGACATTTCTGCGACATCCAAATAATGTGAGGGATTCCAGTCCGAAAACGCACATACAGCGAGTAGCTCCTCATTGATTCGTGCCAACACCTGCGGATCTCCCTCCAGCGAGTAGACCATACCGAGAATCCCCATTCGTCGCAGCATTTCCCGGGACACACTGAGCAGTCGGCGACCAATCTGTTTACGCTCTAAAAGTTCCTCCCCCTGGATCTCGGCTGCATTTAGCTTTATCGCCTGGTAGTAATTGCTCACCACGGGATCGGATTTAATTTGCTTCCGGAGTGACTTTCTCGCCTTTTTCGTCAGTATTAATCGGGGCGTTTGCTTGGTCAGATTTTGTTGGAGATACTCGACGGACATCGGATTCTCCAGCTTGACCGGCTCGGCTGCCCATGTAGTGTGGTTAAGGGGATGGATAAAGCAAAGCAGGCCTCCTGCCATGATCCAGCGGATACAAAGAGATTTCATAAGGGAATGCAAATTAGGCTGACAATGGATACGGGCTATGGGCTATTGTCAAGATAGCCATTTTTTTCCTAGCTGGCGGTGGGCGTGCTGGACATCATGCGCCGGCATATCACCACTTGGGCAGCCCCGCGCGTATGTACCGGTTTTATCACCGAATGCGACGTGAAATCGGGGAGCTCATTAGTGGTCGAGGAGGCCGTCGCACATCGACTGACATTCGCACGGGAAACACCCCTGATGCCATTCACAGCACCCCAGCCATAACTTGCCACCTATTTCGTACCCACCAGATGTACACTGAATTGGAGATTTTGGTAACCCTTGATCAAGCCTGCCCCTTCATCTACCTTGGCCCTAAAGCTCAGGCCACTCACCTTGGACAAGGCCCTAGCGATCTCCTGGGCCTTTCTGGCAGCGATCTTGCGAGAGTACAGCACGGCGGGTTCTTCGGCCAGCCAAGTCGATTGTTCATCCAGTTCTTCTGCTGCCACGATCGTGTATCCTTGACTATGAAGGAATTTTTCCAGACGAGTGGCAATGGCAGGATCCGTGTCGTGCCAATAGTACCGGATCAATATTTTTTTGTTGGCGGCTCGGTCTTCTTTCTCCTGTACGGGGACTTGGCTTGCATCTTCACCACCCTTGTCCGCTTTTACCTGCACATTGGTGGAGATTTTGATCGGTCGACTGCGAGTGGCCGCCTTGTACTCGTTGATAATGGCGGTAGCATGATTCAAACTATCTTCCAATGCGCTAATCCGTTGCCTGTCCTCCGCCAGTTTTTCCTGAAGTTGTATGATCTCCCGGGTCAATAATCCCTCTTGATCCTTCGCCGCGAGCTTTACCCGGTTGCTTTGCAAGAAAAAAATCACAGCGGCCGCGACGGCAGCCATGGCTATCAGCATAATAAATATGGAGAGTTGCTTGAAGCGGCGCTCACGAGCCATGAATTGTAACTGTCGCTCAGTTAGTTCGGGCATAGTACTATGATTTTATCAGATCCTTTTTGCCTTGATTTTCAATTTCCTTGATGCGCGAGTAAAAAAAACCGACCACGCACAAGATCACGATGCCCAACGAGGCAATGACAATTTGCTCCGAGACACCTTGCTTGCTGAGGGCCCCGAGCACGATGAGTCCAATGCCCACCAGTGCGCCAAGGAGAAAGACGTACTTAAAAATCACATCCACTTTTTGGTTGGTGTTGACTTCACGGTTGATAGTCTCTACCCGTTCCACCAGTTCAGACGTCTCGATTTCCACAGCAGCACTGCCTCCCTTCAGCACATCTTTTATCTTATCTACCACCGAAAGGATGCCTTTGCGAATCTGGTTTTTAATCAATGTCGCCTCACTGGTCCGCAGTAGACCTTCTTCGACCTGATTTTCGAGATCCGTCAGTCGACCATTTAACTCCTGTACCTTGAGGAGTAGGTCCTGAAAAATCTCGTCCGAGTCCAGCTCCAGACGATCAAGCAACGTATTTAATACCTGAGCCAGGTCATCTTTTCTAATGCTCTGATTGAGCTCTACAATAAAAGGATCAGGCATCGTTCGTTTCTCGGAGATCAATTAATTGAAAAATACTAAAACCCGGCCCCATGATTGGCCATCTCGTGCACCAAAAACTTAGGCTCCTGCTTGAAACGTAGCCAGTCGGTCATGCACTGCTCGTACACCTGGTCCAATTGGTCCCGGATGGTCTGATCAATTGCATCGTAGCCAATATCCGGTGTGTGCTTTATCTCCGTCAAATAAATCAAGAGATTAAAACACATGGAGCAGGCGCCCGATGCGACCAGATAGTCCAACATATTGTTTAGTTTCTCGTCTTGCGAAAACCAGAGCGTGGTGCCAAAACTCGCAGCCTCCTCAGCGACTTTCTTAATATTTGGTCCGATCACATGTGCATAATCCCCTACCAAGATGGGATCGCATCCCTCCAGGTTTTGGTAGAACCCTCGATTGTTCTGATTTCTTGCCAACTGTGCCTCGTAATCCATTTGGGTTAATTCTCGAATTAGGTTGGACACCCGGCGATAGGCATGCCGATCGGACTCGTAGAGGCGACCGTAGACCAACCTGCGCACCGTCTTGAGAAATACACTACTCATCAAGGTGATAAGGGATCGTACACGATCAACAACCAAGGGCTCGATAAACCGAAAGGTGGTGTCGGAGGCGTTCAGCACCTGCAGGTCCTCGACTGGTATCTGATCCTGCAGCTTTGACACAACATAGTCTCTCCCCGCTTTGGTCCATTGCCCCACCCGTTTCTTCACCTTGCCGACCATCAGATATGCCACCAACGCCAGCGCGGCCAATGTGAGACCGACACCGGTGAGCACATGATTGCCATACATCACCAAGAGCGGAAGCAGTAAAGCCAGCGCGGCCACGATGACCAATGTCCTTCGGAGCGATTTGTACATGCCGTCCACCTTGGCGATCACGCTGCGATAGGTCCAGTGGTGCCACGATCTCCCCTGACCGTCATGCTCCGGTTGCAGAAACTTAAACGGTGTCATGTAGGGCGACGTGACATCAGACACGATGATCAAATCATAGGGGTCCGTACGGACTCGCTTTTCGGCCAGCAAGATGCTGTCGATGCCCTGATTGTCATAGATGCCCCCATCCATCAGTCCCGTGGAACCGCTGCCATCGCGGATCTTCTCGATACCGGGAGAATGCGGATGCAGGAAGTCGCCCGGCCACTCAATGGGTTCGAAGCCGCCCGTAAAACAGGAGGAGGCGGCGATCATATCCGCTAATTTTACCTCCCAGATGGTGGGCCGCCGGACAGGAAAATAGTTGTTACCAAAGTGCCCGCCATTTTGAAAACGAAAGATGATCCCATTGGAAAACTCTGTCGCGTTGAACATAACGTCATCGAGGTGTGAGGCGGACATGTCCTTGAATACCTCAAAGGTGGCTCCCTCCGTATATTTCTCGTCGTAAATCTCGGCAAAGGCATTGATCAGGTTCTTGCGCTTTCCCTCATTGCGCCATTTGGAGGGATCGTTCAGTTTCTCCAGCCCTTCACGAATCAAGTCAAAGCTGCGCAGTCGGTGCATGATGAAACGGTAGATCTCTTCAAAGGACTCCCCCTTTTGCTTGCGCTGAGCGTAGATCACGCCGCTGATAGTGCCCCCCGAGACGGTGGAAATGGCTTTCACATTGTGCAAGAGGGGCTCACCGCCATAACGTACCCGGTGCAGATATGCCATCGCTCCCAGGTGAAATGCCGCCGCCCGATACCCTCCTCCGGAGCAGGTCAGTGCAATACGTTTTAGGGGATGTATAGGTACTTGTGGGGTCATTCTCTCAGCCATTTAAACAGTGACGTACCTTGCTAGCGACGCTCAAAAAGGAAGCCCCAGCTGTTGCGCTCTAGTGCAGGTGACATGGTGATAAGATAAGGATTATTCGCAAATCTGGGAGTGGGATGTTATAGTGCTGCGCATGACAGGAAAGGAGGTTTAGTCGCGGAGTTGTCGAATGGTTGAGGCTGATGTGACGCATCCTTCGACGATCGAATGGTGATGTGCAGTGGGGTCGAAGGCGGACGATCGACGGCCGATGGGGCGGGCAAGGATGGCCGATCCCATCTAGGACCTGATGCCTTAATAGCATTATACAATGCAGCTCCGTGAAAATTTGGCCTGGTCAAAGGGGACAACTCCCCAACCAGGCCATTCACCGAATATTGCCCAACGCTCTGATACCTGCCAGAGCACCAATTCGCTCACACCGGTGCGATTCTGTCAATACCTGGCATGGTGGTCAGGGTATGGGTTCCCCCCTCTGAAGAGGCGTTGGAACGATCCCCGCAGATGGGGGGATGATGTGCCACCCCGATGCGCTGCTGGTGGAATGTAGCACGGCGAGCGGAACACCTGGATCGCATGCTTTCGCACCAACGCTAGATCGCCGGAAGCCTTCCGTCCTGCAGCAATGCTGGATCTGCGGTTCTGTCTCTCGATCTGGCACTAAATAATAGCGATCCATGCATCCTTTTTCATGGTACCGTGCACTAGTACTAGTAGAGTTTTTGGAATGAGATATCTTGCGCACCCACAAACAGCAGATGCAATGAATCGACCGAGATACATACATATGGTTTACTTCTGGCTACACGATGGGGTGACTGCGGAAGAAAAGGAGGCCTTCTTTGCGGGTGTCGATGCCCTCACCCAATGCAAAACCGTCAGTAATGCTTTCATCGGTCCCCCGGCCATGACTCCCAGAGAGGTGGTGGACAACACGTATGACTACGCGTTGCTGGTGTTCTTTGCAGACAAGGCAGCCCACGATGCCTATCAGGAAGATCCGGATCATTTCGTCTTCATTGACAAGTTCAAGCATCTGTGGAAGCGGGTCCAGGTCTACGACCATCTGCCCATCTCGTGAGGTTGACGGAGCGATTAGGGTAAGACCTGCATGTATGCACCCGTATATATAAGAAAAGCCCGAAAGTGACTTCGGGCTTCCGGATACCAACCAATGTGTCAATGTCGTCAATTCATTTGTTCACATCACTCGGATTTCCTTCGACAAGATATGAACATCCTCGATCAGCCGTTTGACCTCCACCGGCAAG
Organism: Saprospiraceae bacterium; assembly: GCA_965223165.1. Classification (GTDB taxonomy): domain Bacteria; phylum Bacteroidota; class Bacteroidia; order Chitinophagales; family Saprospiraceae; genus JABDMH01. The sequence continues at coordinate 126,415 of CBDCVQ010000011.1, forward strand.
GTACCATTGTAAATGCCGCGTATATGTCCTCGCCCATCGATTAAGATCAGGTTTTCGGTGTGCAGAAAACTATCCGGGTCCAGCGACATCCCCTCCTGCATCTCGGCAAAATACGACTGGCGGGCTAACTGATAGATCTCCGATTTTTCTCCCGTAAGCAGATGCCATTTTTCCGCAATCACATCATGGGCCTCGGCATATCGCTGCAGTTGCTCCACCGTGTCTATCCATGGCGCGACGGTGTGAGACAAAAGGACGACAAGATCATCCTCCGCAAATGCGTCCTGTACACGCTGCATGCTACGGGTAAGCCGCGGACAGATCCCCGGGCAAATCGTGAAAAAGAAATTAGCGACCGATATTTTTCCAGTCACATCATGGTTGGTGATCTCGTTGCCAGCCTGATTCAGAAATGAAAATGTGTCAATACGATGTATCGAATCTGGCACCGTTTCATCAAACCAATAGGGAGTAAATGAAGCCTCCGTGTAGTAGGGCAAATATTCAGCGACTTCCTGAGGCACATCCTTCCACCAAATGGTGATCAATGTGATAATTAATGTTGCATAAAACATAAATTAATTGTCTAACTAAGTGAGTGTATATTCCGCAATGATAATTAACGAATGCGCTACGGCCAGGGGCTGAATCTCCGTCCAACTGTTGGCTAGGACCTCGCCGTCACCGTGTCGGCGGTAACGGTCCTACACATTTTTCGACCGATCAGACCATAGCGACGTCCCTCTTTCACCACGTAGTTGGCTTGCAATGATCCATCCGATCGGAATAATTGCTGCGTACCCTGCTCCTGCCCCTTCGCGTAATTAAATATCTTATACGGCTTGCCTTCCGGGGTCCATTCTCGGACCGCTCCATGATAGGCTCCGTCCTCGAATTCGTATATAAATTTCATGCGGCCATTTGGCCACCAGCCATAGTGCGTACCGATCTTTTTGCCATCCAGATGGGGGCGTCTTGATGCCAGTTGGCCGTCGGCATAGAAGGTATACTGAATTTCGTGCAGCCTGCCATCACGATAATACTCCCTTGCCGAGAGGCACCCATTCGAATGGTAAGACAGCAACTCGCCCTGGACCGGTCTGTCTGCCGACCACAACTGCCCTCCTTTTCGCACTAATCTCTGATCGGCTCGCTCTGAAGGGGACGGAGGACTTGGCTCCTGCACTGTCTTTAACAATAGGATGCACAAGGTGATGCCCAGCATGGACTGCAGTGATGGACTTCTCATCGTCCTGCTAGTTGCTGGTGGTACCAGGAGTACCGTAGTACCCATTGCCATTAATGTACGGGTCCTGGTCCGTCACATGGTAGTGATATATTCCCTCCGGAAAATCTGCCGTCGGCCCAAAGTGACCATGAAACTCATCCAGGTCGGCATTGGAAACTCTTTTACCATCCTCTACCGGTCCGTACACGGGAAATCCATCGAGGAGAAATCCGATCAACGCGTCCGATCCATTTTGATCAGTGAGATGCAGAGGCTCGACGTGATAATGATATACACCGGTCTGCTGTGGATGTCCCATGTACTGATCAAATGAATTTATCTCATTGGTCAAGGGCCGATTATTGGGCCCGGCATACTGATTGAAAATAGCCACACCATTGGTCGCCATGCCGATAGCACCGAGCGCCGTGGCGCGGTGGTTACTTGCTTCTGCTGGATGGAGCGGAATACGGATGGTAAATGACTGCGCCGAAATTCGATTGGGGTTCAAGTGAAAATTATTGTTGTCGCCATTGTAGGCCTCATAAAGTGCATCGGTGGTCGAGAAATAGGGACTGGGATGATCGGGCACACCGTCGGACTTAAGCACGACGTAATCCCCATCCACATAAATTTCCACATCGTCAGCAAAGTGCGAAAAATAGGCGGGCACATCTGCAGACAATACGACGGGAGAGTCATTTTCTGCAGTCCGGATATCTGCATCGTCCTGGGCACAGGAGATCGGAATGGCCAAACTCAATGCCGTAATAGATAAAAAATTAAGAATCCTGCTTTGCATGAGGCTTTGTTTTATTGCTTAGAAAATATTTTCGCCGAGCCCATCTATCAACTTGTTAGCTCCGCTCATCGATCAATTAGATGCCTCACGCAGCATTACCTTGCGGCAAAAGTTGTTAAAAAATGTTAAGGTTACTTGATACGTGGAAATATGACCATCGAACAACTACGCGGGTCGCACCATGTCCGCCGCTAGGGAAACGCCCGCACAAATGGCCGCAAAGAAGGGCAGTACGGAGAGGGCTATCGAAAGCAACTGGTGACCCCAAACAAATGCGGTAGCGGTCAGGCTATCTGCGTGGAGGGGGTGGTCCGTCTCGATGTCGCAGCACAATATCGCGAAATACCTCGGCGAGTTTTTCTCGCTGGCCGGGCTCACAAATCTCGTGGAGGTCCAAGTAGTGATCCATCAATCGTTGATTCAATTCGATGTGGATGGGTCCGGTCGAGCTGGCGAACATGCTGGCCTTGATTCGATCCGGTGGGTCGGAGGCCAGCACTTCCATCATTCGTTGGCGGGTCAGGTCCAATCGGTCCCGCAGAGGCTTGGTACTGGTCTTGAAGTAGTCGGTAGCTTGCTTGACTTGCTCCGCCTGCTCCTTGCTCATGTCCAGCAGTCTGGGTATCGCAGCATTGCCCATTCGCTGCGGCTTGGATCCCCGCTGGCTTTGCCACAAAAGTGCTGCCATCGCCAAGTTGAGCAGCACCAAAATTCCAATGAGTATATCACGTCTGTCTTTTAGCATTATTATTCCTTTGATGATGATACGACCGGCCCTAGTCGTTCCCTATTCGTATATCGCTTCCTCATGTACCAAGTAGTCGGAGCGCAAGGCCTCGATCGTGGCATCGTAACCCGTGGCCTGTGCCACAAATATCCATGTGTTGAGGACCAATAGTAATGCGGTGGCCACCAACTGCCAGCTGATGTAAAACCCGGTACGCTTTATTGGGTGCTTCTCCCCTTGCAATCGTTCTTTGATCTTGGTCAGCAGAAAAGGATTGCTGGGTACGGTTTCAATCTCGCTGAGCACATCCAACGTTTGATCTACTTCTTTTTGCGTCCTTGTTTTTGTCATATCCTGCAGATTAGATGCCGACGCAACGACATTCCTTGCGCTCGTGCCTAAATTATTTTCTTTTCATAGAAGTCTCTCAATTCGTCTTCCAGCTTCCGCTTGGCCCGGTGTACCAGGGATTCGACGGAGGAAACGGACAGATTCATGATTTCTGCCACTTCCCTGTGGCTGAGGCCGTCTACTTTGTGCAGGGTAAAGGCGGTGCGCTGCTTGTCCGACAGACCATGAATCTTGGCGTAGAGCACGTCGGCCCTTTCCTTATTCTCCAGTGCAATGCCCGGGTGGTCCAATGGGCTAGGCATCTCCTGTCCCCACTCCGACCGCAACAGCGCCCTAAAGAACCCTGCTCTCTTCTTGCGCCTTCGATAACGGATCAAGGCTAAGCACTCATTCACGGTGATGCGATACAGCCACGTCTTGATGCTGGATTCGCCCTGAAATGTAGAGATCTTGCGAAAGGCCCGGACAAACACTTCTTGGCATAGATCTTCCGCATCGTGCTGATTGGGTACAAAACCTAGACAGGTATTGTAGACCATGTCCTGATGCTTGCGCACTAGGGCTGCAAAGTCCCGTTCCGAACCAGCTCGGAGTCCTTCGATACTATACTCCTCGGTCAATTGACTGCCACTCATCCGTCCAAACTGCAAGATGGGAAAAAAGACCCAAGCTAATGGCTGCGATAATCGTGGCATCCTGCCAGCCTGCATATTAGTAGAGCTCAAACTTCACCAGCCGACATTCCAGCGGTCCATTAAACAGCGTCGTCTTGCTGGCGGGCCTGAGACCTACGCGCTTAATGGCCTGCAGATGGGACGAAATGATCCAAGCCTCCCAGCCCGTACAGTGGCGCTTAAGCTGATCACCGATACTGGCATAGTAGTCCACCGCATCCGACAATGCCATGCGTTCGTCGTAAGGAGGATTAAACAATAGAACACCAGGGGGCCCCTTCGGTCGCCATTCGAAGAAATCCTTACGCTTCCAGGTGATCCCATCCAGGCCAGCGTGACCAGCATTGGCTCGAGCCTTGCGCAACACAGTCCGGTCGATATCCATTCCTACTATTTCACTACCGCTGGGATAGGCTGCGGAAGGCACTTTACTTTTCTCCCGTTTCCAGATGCCCGCGTCAAATGATCGGTAGTGCAGCAGCGAAAAGTCTTCGCGCACGAAAGTAGGAGCTATGGCATCCGCCATCAGGCGCGCCTCAATGGGAATCGTGCCCGATCCTGTCATGGGATCTACCAAGGGCTTCTGACCCCGCCATCCGGTCAAATGAATGAGCCCGGCTGCCAAGACTTCGTTGATGGGGGCCAGACCCCGATGCAATCGATATCCCCGCTTAAAGAGCGACGCTCCGGAGGTATCCAGCGATATCGTACACTCCTCTCCTCGGATCAATACGTTGATCTTGACATCGGGAGACTTACTGACGGAAGGTCTCTTGCCGTATTTATCCCTGAACTGGTCAACGATGGCGTCCTTACATTTCAGCGTTAGGAAATGGCTATTGCGAAAGAGGGGTGAATAGCAGACCATATCAATCATGAACGTCTTCCGGATCGTAAAGATCTGGTCCCACTGGATCGATCGAACCAGTTCGTAGAGCTGGGACTCATTCTTGGTCACGCCCGTCCGAATGGGGACGAGCACCGACAGGGCCGTTCGAGCCTGTAAATTGATCCGGTAGACAAGTGCTTGATTTCCCGCGCAGGTGGTCACTCGGTTTCCCACTTTGACCTCCTCCGCACCCAGCTGCTCCAATTCACCGGCCAACACCTGTTCGAGCCCATGAAAAGTTTTACAGACGATTTCCTGCCTGGTTGCTAACATGAATCTGTGCTAAACGCCATAGTCCCGCTCAAATGTACGATAGTCCCCCGCTAGCGGCAGGCCACTCCCTGCTACACTAGACTAAATAGGTCAGCCGTGCCGATCGGCCTGGCGCTGGTAAAGCCTTCACCAAACTCGACGCCTACCTGGCGTCCGTAGGTACGGGCTCTCGATTTGATAAACTCCAGAAAATCCTTACCCGAAATGGGTGATTCTACTTCGGTGGAATTTGGATCAAAAAATTGAGAACGGAAGGCAAGTATGCTTGCCATCTTCTGATCCATGTAGCCCGTGATGTCCACGACCAGATCAGACGAGAGCAGGCGATCTTGGATATAATTGTACAGGGCTTTGGGCCGCCAGTGTTCTTGCGGCACTCCCCGAAACGTGGTTTCGATCTTCAACAGTCCTGCCAAGAAACAGGCCTCATACACGAGCTTGGCCGCATTGCCATGGTCGGGATGCCGGTCATCAATCGCATTTGCCAGCACGATCTCTGGACGGAAATAACGGATGGCCTCAATAATCTTGATCTTGGACTCCTTATCGTTTGTAAAAAATCCATCGGCCAGTCCCAAATTGATTCTTTCCTTGGCGCCAATGATCTCCGCAGCGGCCGCCGCCTCCTCCAATCGGATCTCCGCGCTGCCCCGGGTGCCCAACTCACCCTGTGTCAGATCCAGCAAACCCACGGAGCGTCCCATGGCAATGTGCTTGATCAAGGTCCCGGAGCAACTCAACTCGATGTCATCGGGATGAACGCCGATGGCTAGCAAATCCACCTTCATCGATTCACCACTTGAGTAAGGAGGCTCCCCAAGTAAATCCACTGCCAAAAGCCGCCAAGCAGACCAAATCTCCCCGCTTCACCCGACCGGCATCTCGCGCCTCCGACAGAGCCAACGGTATGGATGCCGCTGTCGTATTGCCATACTTCTGAATGTTATTAAAGACCTGGTCATCGTTCAGTCGCAGCACTTTTTGCACAAACTGACTGATGCGCAGATTGGCCTGGTGGGGGATCAGCAGGTCGAGGTCGGTCGTCTGATAACCCGCAGTGGCTAGCGCCTCCTGGATGACGGCAGGAAATTTTTGCACGGCAAACTTGAAAACATACTTGCCGTTCATATTGGGGTAGATCAGGGCCTTATCCACCATTTCTTGGGTGATGAACACCGTGTCAAATTCATTGTCCGAGAACCCGTACATCTCCAAGTTGCCATGATAACCGCCATGACATCCGGGGCTGATGAACGCCAGCTCCTCGGCATGCCGACCATCCGAATGCAGGTGTGTCGTCAGCACTCCCTGGTCCTCTTCATCCGTCGGCTGGAGTACCACGGCTCCGGCACCATCGCCGAAGATCACGGACACATTGCGACCCCGCGTGGTAAAGTCCAGTCCCATGGAGTGCATCTCTGCTCCGATGAGTAAAACGTTCTTGTAGGTCCCCGACTTGACAAATGCATCCGCCACGGACAAGCCATAGACAAATCCCGAGCATTGATTTCGCACGTCCAGGGCACCCACTTCGCCTTCCGAGATACCCAGTTCACGCTGCACGAGTACTCCGCAGCCCGGAAAGAAGTAATCGGGGCTCAACGTGGCAAAGATGATGAAGTCGACCTCCTCCTTGCTGATTCCAGCATCCGCAATCGCTCGTTCGGCCGCCCGAGCCCCCATGGTGGTCGTCGTCTCCTTGTGCCGCACGCCAAACCTCCTTTCCTTGATCCCCGTGCGTTCCTGTATCCACTCATCGGAGGTCTCCATGAGGCCCTCCAGCTCCTCGTTCTTTACCACTCGGCTCGGCACATAGTGTCCTATACCGGCAATTTTTGTCCTGCTCATTCCAATGTCAGATTATGGTGAGGTAAGATAAGGCAAAGAGTTGGGAGTGAGCTGGAGTTCTGAGTGAGCTGGAGTTCAGAGTGAGCGGGAGTTCTGAGTGAGCTGGAGTTCTGAGTGAACTGGAGTTCTGAGTGAGCTGGAGTTCAGAGTGAGCTGGAGTTGGGAGTGAGCTGGAGTTCTGAGTGAGCTGGAGTTCTGAGTGAGCTGGAGTTCTGAGTGAGCTGGAGTTCTGAGTTTGGGACGGTCTCTCGCCTGGGTGGTCAGAGCTCACAACTCTGAACTCACCAACTCGCAACTCGAGTCACTCGGAACTCCGAACTCGGAACTGCTCTACGTCTTTTGCTTCTTCTTCTTGGCAGCGGGAAAGAGCACATTGTTGAGGATGAGCCGGTAGCCGGGAGAGTTCGGATGGAGGCTCAGATCCGTGTCCGGATCTCCGACGAAGTGCTGGTAGTCCTCGGGATCATGGCCCCCGTAGAAGGACCATTGTCCCTCGTTGAGCGTGCCGTGGATGTACTTGGCCTCAGATGCCGGCTTGTTTTCGCCAAGGATGAGGACATTAGACTTGATATGCTGCTTACGAAAGGAAGTGGATTGCCCCATAAATCCCTTCACCGTCCGGGTATGATTCTGGGTCAGCATGGTCGGTACAGGATCCCACTTGGCCGAAAAATCGAAGAGCGTGAAATAATCGGTCTGCGGCGTGACCTTGCGATTTCGATTGTCAATGGTAGAGTGCTCGTAGTACAGGGGGTTCTTGATGAGGTCAAAGTCTTCGAAAGCAAACGTCCGATCAAAATTGAGCTTGCCCTGTGCCTTCGGATCCGCGGGGTCCCCATCGTAGATCTCCGCACAGATATCCAAGCCCTCGGCCGCAAGGGCGATGTCGTAAGTGTCTGTGGCGGAGCACATGGCAAACATGAATCCGCCGCCGATGACGTATTCCCGGATCTTCTTGGCTACCGCCAGCTTCAACTGCGATACCTTGGCAAATCCGTGGGCTGCAGCCAGGGCTTCCATCTTCTTCTGGTTCTCGCGGTACCAGGAAAACGCGTGATAGGTACGATAGAATTTGCCGTATTGGCCGGTAAAGTCCTCATGATGCAGATGTAGCCAGTCGTACTGAGCCAGTTCACTGGCCAGGACTTCATTGTCGTAGACCGTCTCATACGGGATCTCCGCGTAGGTCAGCACCATGGTCACTGCATCATCCCACGGCTGTACCTCCTCCCCTTTTTCGTTGAAGTCGGGGGAATACACGGCAATTTTGGGCGCAACTTCCAGCTTGATCGCGTCCATATTGACCGCCGGACTGCCGATTTCCTCCAGGATGGCATTAAACTGTACGTCAGGCAGGATCTCAAAGCTCACATCACGGGTGAGGCATTCCTTTTCAAAAAGGTTGTTGTGCCGAAAGACGAAGCTGCCGCCGCGGTAGTTGAGCAGCCACCAGGCTTCCGCCCCCTTGTCCAAGACCCAATAGGTGATGCCGTACGCCTTTAGGTGGTCCTTCTGATCCGGGTCCATCGGCAGCAGGATGTAGGCCGAGCGCGCGGGCAGCGCCAATACCATCAAAAAAACTAGAGAAACAAACAGTCTTTGCATGTGTTTCATCGATCACCTGGTTGTGTTCAACTAAAATAACGTGCCCTCAAGATAAAAGTTACCTGCCTTACAAAATAAAAGGTGAGGTTGTGAGCTTTAATCTAACGTGATTCCGGCAACCATGGACCAGCTAGCTTGTGACTACATGCGAATGGGCTGGATGCAACCAGATTTGCGATGTCACCGGCCCGCCGTGGGGTATCAGCAAAGGATTTCTAACTTTAGGCGCGCTTAAAATAGGCTATCTGTTGGGCAACTTAGAGATACAATATCCCACTTGGTACGTGATCATCTGTTTGCTGGTGGGGCTATCGGTGGCCTTCCTGCTGTACTACCGCAGCAAGCATTTCCCCACCGACAATCCCATCGTCAAGGCAGGGCTTGGGTTTCTCCGATTTGCCAGCGTGACCCTATTGTGCCTGCTTCTCTTATCTCCTATCCTGAAGACCAGCAATCAAGAGACCAGAAATCCCATCATCGTTTTTGCCCAGGATCAGTCTATGTCTGTGCAGGCGGAGATGGACTCTAACGTGCTTCGTACCTACCAGACGCAGATGCAGCAGGTGATCGATGCCCTGGGAGATGATTACGACGTGAAGACCTTTGCCTTTGGCGAAGAGATCCGGGATGGTATCGACTTTGATTTCTCGGATCGATCGAGCAACCATTCGGCGGTGCTCGAGCACATCGGAGATCTGTACGGCGATCAAAACCTGGGCGCGGTGGTCTATGCCTCGGACGGGATATTTAACGAGGGTAAGGATCCCTTGTACGCCAATCTCGGTTTTAGTGCACCGATCTACACAGTCGCCCTGGGAGATACCACTCCAGACAAGGACTTGTATATCCGTCAGGTCTTTAGCAATAACATCGCCTATCTCGGTGATCGGACGTCGATCCAGGTCGATGTAAGCGCATTCAACTGCCTAAATCACAACGCGGTCCTGCGTGTACACAAAGTGAATGCGGATGGCAATGTACTCCTGCGGAGCGAACCTCTGCGGGTGGATCAGGACGACTTCTTTCGCACGGTCGAGTTGGACATTCCCCAGGAGAATGTCGGACTGCAACGGTATCGCGTGTCTGTAAGCACCGTACCGGGAGAAAAAAGCACAAGCAACAACCGCAAAGACTTCTTCATCGATGTCATTGATGCCCGCCAGAAGATCCTGATCCTCGCCGCCAGTCCGCATCCGGACATTGCAGCCATCAAGTCGACCCTGGATAAGAATAAGAACTATGAGGTGACCAGCGAGGTGATCCGAGGGTATCAGGGGGATGTGGGGGAATACGATTTTATCGTCTTACACCAGCTACCGGCACGAGGTCTCAATGCAGTGCGGACCTTGCGACAGATCAATGAGCTGGAGATCCCGAGACTGATCATTGTCGGCAATCTCACCAATATCTCTGCCCTCAATCAGTTTCAATCGCTGGTCTCCATCGAGCTTAAAGGAGGTAATGCCAACGTCGTCCAGGGCATCATTAATCGTGGGTTCTCACCCTTCACCTCGACCGATGAACTGGCCAACACCATTGGAGAGTTCGCTCCGATTGATGCCCCTTTTGCTGACTATGCGGTCGACCCTAGCACCGACGTCCTGCTCTATCAGCGTATAGGAAAGGTGGATACGGACTTCCCCCTTTGGATCATCGGTGAGCAACAGGGCATCAAGTCAGGTGTGATTTGCGGCGAAGGCCTCTGGCGATGGAAACTATATGACTACTTGCAAAATGAGGAGAATGTCCTCTTTGACGAGCTAATTTCCAATACCATCCAGTACCTAACGCTGCGGGAAGACAAGCGTAAGTTTCGCGTCTTTCAGGTCAAGAATCTCCTCGCGGAGAATGAGGATGCCCTCTTTGACGCCGAGCTGTATAATCAGTCCTATCAACTGGTCAACGAACCGGGCGTGACGATGGCCATCCGAAACGGCAAAGGAGAAGTCTTCAACTTTGGGTTTTCTAAGCTGAATAAGGCCTATTCTCTCAACGCCGGCCGACTGCCGGTCGATGACTACACTTGGACAGCCACAACGCAATACGAAGGCGAACGCTACACCGCCAATGGTCAATTTAGCGTCCAGGCCATCGAAAAGGAGAGTTACGCCACAGTGGCCAATCACAACCTACTGGCACAGATCTCGACCAATACCAATGCTCAGGTTTTTGCCCCGGATGAGGTAAACGAGATCACAGAGGTCATCCGAAATCAAGCGGGGCTCAAGCCCATATACTATCAGGTCATGAAGGTGCGCAACGCCATTCATCTCAAGTGGATCTTCTTTGCGCTGGTCCTGTTACTGGCGTTGGAGTGGGGCCTCCGTCGATATTTGGGGGCTTACTGACACGCCAAAGAAAACGGTCTGCTGGGGGTAAATTTCTATTTTCGTTGACATCTATGGCTTCCATTGATATCGCAAAGAGCAAGAACGAGGATGCCAACCGACTGTTGGTAGCTAAGCTCAATCGGCGCCTGGAAAAGGTGTATGAGGGTGGTGGTAATAAGCGTACCGAAAAGCACCGGGCCAAGGGCAAGATGACCGCCCGAGATCGCATCAACGCGCTACTGGACGATGGGTCACCTCAACTAGAGATCGGTGCACTCGCCGCATACGGCATGTACGCAGAACATGGGGGGGCACCGGCCGCGGGCGTCGTGGTGATGATGGGCTACATACACGGGCGACTGGTCATCGTCGTAGCCAATGATGCGACCGTCAAGGCCGGCGCGTGGTTTCCCATGACTGGCAAGAAGAATCTAAGGGCTCAGGAGATCGCCATGGAAAACCACATTCCCATTATCTACCTGGTCGACAGCGCGGGAGTATACCTGCCACTACAGGACGAGATCTTCCCGGACAAAGAGCATTTTGGTCGAATCTTTCGCAACAACGCACGGATGTCCAGTCTGGGGATCACGCAGATAGCCGCAGTGATGGGCAGCTGTGTCGCCGGAGGAGCCTATCTACCGATTATGTCAGATGAGTCCCTGATCGTAGATGGCACAGGCTCCATCTTCTTGGCCGGTCCACATTTGGTCAAGGCTGCCATCGGGGAGGAGGTGGACCGGGAGACGCTCGGTGGTTCGATCACCCAGAGCGAGATCTCAGGTATCATTGATCACCGGGTGCCGGACGATCAAGCTTGCCTCGAGCGCATTCGACATTTGATCAGTCAGCTGCCTGCGCCGTCCCGCGCAAATTTTCGCCGGCAAGCATCCGCACCGCCGGCAGTGGTATTGGACGAGGTCTATGGACTCCTCCCGGAAGATCGTACCAAGCCGTACGCCATGTTGCAGCTGATCGAGGCTCTGGTGGACGATGGCGAAATCACCCAGTACAAAGAGGGCTACGGCCGGACGATCATCTGCGGCTATGCGCGCATCGATGGTTGGTCGGTGGGGATTGTGGCTAATGACAGGCAGGTCAACCGCACTCGCACAGGTGAGATGCAATTTGGGGGCGTCATTTACTCCGACTCGGCAGACAAAGCCGCTCGGTTTGTGATGCTGTGCAATCAAAAGAAGATCCCCCTGGTATTTCTCCATGATGTCTCGGGCTTTATGGTGGGCAAGCGATCGGAGCACGGTGGTATTATCAAAGACGGGGCCAAGATGGTGAATGCCGTGGCCAACAGTACCGTACCAAAGTTTTCCATCGTAGTGGGCAATTCTTACGGAGCAGGAAACTACGCCATGTGTGGCAAAGCCTATGATCCCAGACTGATCGTGGCTTGGCCCAGCGCGTGCATCGCGGTGATGGGCGGCGCACAAGCGGCCAAGGTGCTGACCCAGATCCAAATACGAAGTCAGCAATCAGCCGGCGAGACGGCGGACAAGGAGCAGGAGCAGGCGTTGTACGAAAAGATAAAAGCGGGCTATGATCGCCAGACCTCTCCGTACTATGCGGCCGCCCGACTTTGGGTAGATGCCATCGTCGATCCGGTACAGACACGGCAGGTGATTTCGATGGGTATCGAGGCGGCGGATCACGGTCCGATGCATCGCTTTCACACCGGCGTCCTTCAGGTATAAACACCGGTGCACAGCTGCCCCGATCGGATCTCCGTACATTGCCCCTCCAGCCTAATCATGACACCTATGCTTGACTCCCATCGTATCAGTACCCTGCGGGCAGAAACGCCAGGCACCACCCATGTCGTACACCTCAACAATGCCGGCGCTGCCCTCATGCCGCAGCCCGTGCTCCAGGCGATGCAGGCACACCTGGATCTGGAGATGCGCATCGGAGGCTATGAGGCGGCCAAGGCCATGCGGCCGGAGATCGAGACCTTCTACGATTATCACGCAGCCTTGCTGGGTACCCATCGACGCAACATTGCGATTGCCGCCAATGCCACAGACGCATACAACCGGGCCTTGAGCTCCGTGGTGCTGGATCGGGACGATGTTATACTGACCACGACGAATGACTATGCGTCCAATCATCTGGCTTTCCTATCGCTACAGCGACGACTAGGTATACGCATTCAACTGTTGGCTAACGACCCAACCGGAGTGGTCGATCTGGATGGCCTACGCAGCGACCTGCGACGATTCCAGCCCAAGGTACTGGCTGTGACTCATGTACCGACCAACTCGGGTCTGATTCAACCCGTGGACCAAATCGGCGAGATCTGTACAGAGCACGATGCCATATACCTGGTGGATGGATGTCAATCGGTAGGACAGTTGGCAACGGACGTGGCCCGCATGCGATGCGACTTCTTCAGCGCCACATGTCGAAAGTTCCTTCGAGGACCGCGCGGGTGCGGTTTTCTCTATATCAGCGATCGTGTGCTCTCTGGGCAGATGCACCCCCTGTTTATCGACATGCGTGGCGCGGATTGGACGGGCAGTGACACCTACAAGTTGCGCACCGACGCCGGCAGGTATGAAGACTGGGAAAATCCCTACGCACTCATCTTGGGTACCGCCACGGCGGCGAAGTATGCCCTGTCGATAGGTATGCGTCACATCGAAGAGCGAGTGAAGCAACTGGCCGAAGAGCTTCGGCAAAAGCTGGCAAGCATCGATGGCCTCACCCTACTGGATCGAGGCTCCCATCGGGCGGCCATTGTGACCTTTCATATCGGGGGTACTGCACCTGAAGCCCTCTCCCAGTACTTGCTGGAGCAGCGGATCAACCATTCCACCGTGGCGTTGAGCAGCGCACTATTGGATTTTCAGGAGAAAAGAGTGCCTTGGGCATTGCGCCTTTCGCCGCACTACTACAATACCCCGGAAGAGCTGGATCTTGCCTGTCGTGCCATTTCGGATTTTATGCGCCAGCATGGTTAGTCGGTTGACGAGCGGAGTTTAGTCCAGCGACGCTGCTCCCGTGCCATATAGAGATGGAACTTCGGTGGCGGATCCACATATGTGTCGATCCGTTGATCGCGCCTCGGGTGCCAGACCGACAGTCCCGTAGCAGCCAGAAACAAGCCCTTGCCTTTACGCACCTTGTGGTCCCCGGCATAGGTGCGATCGCCGACAATGGGATGACCCAGTCCAGCAAGGTGAATACGTATCTGATGTCGTCGTCCCGTCAGTGGTTGCACACGGAGGTGGGTCAGATACCCGTAGGTGAACGATGGCAATACCTGCACGACATCATAGGTGGTCTTTGCCGGCTTGCCTGCAATGGCATCTTCGCAGGTACCTGGTCCGCTGACCTGACCAATAACCACGGCCTCATAGTTCTTTTGGACCTCCCTCCGCTCAAACTGTCGTCCAAGGTGTGCGACGGCCTGGCCCGTTTTAGCCACGGCAAGCAGGCCACAGGTGCCCAGGTCCAGCCGATGCACGGGACGGGGCCAGGCCAGGGCGTCCAGTCTCGTCGAAGGTTGCAGGTTTGCTGGTAGGGCTCTCGCTAGGGTCCGGCCATGCGCGCCGCTCACCTCGATACCCGCTGGTTTGTACACGATGGCCAGATCCTCATCTTCGTAATGGACTTGCAGAGGCATCTCCAGCACCGTACCGGCTCGGTCTACCACGGGTTGCCATGCAAGTTCCTGCCCGGCCTTGACGTAATAGCCACTGTCTCGAGGTCGTCCGTCCACCAACAAGGCTCCCGCCCGAATGGCCTTCTTGACGGCTTGAGAAGTAAGAAGATCGCGAAACAGGGCTTGGGCCACGGGGCGCAAACGACCACCCTGCATCTCTGCCGGTACACGTCGTGCCACGATCTTCCTGGACCTTTCCACTAGAGGTTGTTGGTGGATCAAATGGAGTTTTAAACGTTTATCCTATAGTGAACTTCACCAATGGACTACAACATAGTAAGGGGATGCAAAGATCGCTATTATTTCGTGCCAAATCTGAAGAGGCAAACCGCACATCCAGCAGTGTTGCGGGACGTAAGGCTTCTGGGGAGGAAGAGTTGTTGCGAACGAAGGCGATCTGACGTTCCGCTTTCAGTGTTACCATCCGCTAGGGCAGCAAGGTACTGTAAAACTCCATGACAGTGCGGGCATCGGCCTCGCCCTGGATGCTCCTTAGTTTACGCTCCTTGAGAAATCGGGAAAGCTCCTTCGGATACCCCAACACTTGTGCGAAGGATTTGGTCTTCAGCTTCACCCGAGTCAACTCGCCTGCTCGGCAAATAGCGTAGCTACGCCGAGTAAAGAATCGCTCCGTCTCCACCGTCTTGCCCGGACTTTCAAAGGTCTTAGTCTCAATTTTTTTGGAGAAATCACATATCAGCATTAGGTCTCCTGCCTCAAATATCACCTGGGCGTAGCGTTTCTGGTACTGCGGGTGAAATCCCCTTCGAAAGACGATCGGAACTTGGTAGTCAGCCATTGCTGGTACATGGCTATTCTTTCTGGGGTCAATGGAAACCGCCACACAGGAATGCTCTGCCAGCACCATGTATTGATCTTCTCGGCGTACCTCAAATGCCTGCAGATAGCCATTGTACCGGAGGGGTGCATCTTTGATCACGACCTGGTCCGGTCGCGTGATATCCCCCAATACCCAATCCTCAAATTGGTATGGACTGCCCTTAATGTTTGCGTACCGGTCAGGATCCAACGGCTTCAGATGGGTCATGATGAGGGTATCTCTCTGGGCAGCGGCAGCGATGATGGCCAGACAGACAAAGCCCCACAAAAAGGCAGTGCGCAAACCGCCACGCCTGGGCACGATGGGAAATGGGGGAAGCACGTCGGTTTATCTTCTGCTCTTCTTCTTGCCCTTTCGCGAGATCTCACGAAGCATACGGGAGGCACGTCGCTCATTGACATTGACATCCAGCGTCACGGGAGTAAAGAGATCCCCAATCGCTACCCCGACCGAAGCGCCAATGATGACACCGATGAAGGGTTCTACCACCCCCGAGAATGTTTTTTGGTTGAGCACCTCGATGCGCTCCGATTGATGTGCTTCGGCCCGTAAGGTGTGCCCTACGACATAGCCCGCCACTCCACCGATCAGCGCCCCCACAAGGTTGGTCCGGAATCGACGCTGACGACTCATGATGGTGATTGTCTTGATGTCTTCCAAGGGTACCTTCCCGGTGAAGTAGACCGCGTCATACGAATAATTGTGGTAGCTCTTACTCACAATCTGGATATCGCTACGGTTGACCCGATACAGCCAGGATCTAGGCACATGCTTGCCATCTTCCATCACCAGGTCCACCTTGGCCAGTCTGTGAATTTCGCGAGGCTTTAGTTTTAGGTTGGATTGCGCCAGCGCGATGTGTCCTAGGCTCAGGGCGAAGCAAAGCAGGAGTATCGATCTCAGCATGTCAGCGTCTTTTAGTTTGATAGAGGTAAGTGCACCTGTTTTTTAATAACGACGGAGAACATCCATATGTCCCTAGACCTTGGAATCGTGTCTCCGGTCGCCGTTTGACCACGACGAAAAGATACAAAACTTCGTACATCGGACCAGGGCCCAGTTGGCCACTTATACCTGCTCCCGTGGCTGGATACGAGCTTGCCCAAGTCCCCTTTCTGGCCATCTCCGAGCCGATTTCACCAGCCCGTTTCAAAAAAAATCAGACTTTTTTTTTCGATGGCCCAGCAACACGACGCAGCGAGATTAGCACGGATGGTCCTCAAAGGAAGGTCCCTAGTGACTGCCGAATGCAGAAACGACGCTGATTGGGCCCGGAGCATGGCAATCTTTGTCTAATCAGCAAGTTGTCCATACAGCTCAATTTACATACCTGCCCCAGCAGGCGGGCAAAAGTGCTTTCATATCAAGCAGGTAGTAATATATAAGCCTCATTAACAGTCATTTAAGGGCACGGAATAAAGAAGAGTTCAAACAGAACGAGGGCAATTAATACCACGGCTTACCGTTTGATTTCCTACCAACTATGAGATTCATTTCTTATTTTAGTTGGTGCAGAGAAAACCAGTAGGAACGATAAACCTCTATCCCGATGAAAGCCAATCTGCTTTTCCCGAAGGCAGTTAGGTCCGTCGTGTTGTGCGCCTCTGTGTGCATTTGCATGTCTGTCCAAGCCCAAGTACTCGTAGGCGGTTCCGCATTGCGGTCGTCTCAGCTGGATGATCCCAGCGCCTCTGATAGCCGACTCTGGCTACGATACAGTAATCATTTCAGTTTCAAAGAGGGGATGTCGATCGACTCCGACTTTGGACATCAGTTTTTTACCGACACGGAGAAGAAGCGGCTTAGCGTGCGCAGCATTTTCCTCTACGACCTCACGCACAACCTGCAGCTAGGTGGCGGTATGGGCTTTTTCTGGTACTATGATACCCCCGTACTGTCGCAAGAACTCCGATTCATGCAGCAACTCAGTCATTCGTACAATTTTGGCTTGGGAAAGCTCACTCAGCGAGTGTTGCTAGAGGAGCAGATCACGCAAAATCTGGTCATTGAGGATCAATACCGTACTCGTGTCCGCTATCAGGTGGGGTTGGAAATGCCCTCCAATGGCGCCATGTATTTCCGTATCACCGAAGAGATCTTTGCCACTTTGTCCGATCTCGGTGAATCGCCTTATTCCCGGATACACCGAAATCGTTTCTCCGCGCATGTGGGTTACAATACCTTTCAACGGGTTAAGATTGAAGCCACCATCATGATGGAGGATCGGATTTCTCCCCTTCGCGAGGCGAAAGGCAAGTCCTGGGTTTTCCTCCTGGGCGTCCACCAGACTATCTAGCACACACCATCTGCAAGCATGCATCTGAAGACTAAGACCCACAGCCAACTTTGGCCTCTTGCCATGAAACCCGACTTTGCCAATTAGTACTAACTTGCTCTCCTATCACCGTAAGGATGGAGGGGCAAGTTGGTACTACTTTTCTGAGGCAGCTATGTCACCAACTTGTACTACATGGTCTACTCACCGTATCGATAGCGGCGCAGGGTCATGACTGGTGGGCTAACAATGTCCAGTGGGATGGCGTGACGCATTGGAGTGAATACATCATTTATTCGCCCCGCTTTATGGGTCCCAATGCGCTGCCTGTACCAACGCTCACGACAGGGCGCGTAGACAATAGCTTCTCTCTATTCGTATCGGGAGTGGCCCATCTGTCCCAGGGCGACAAGACCTACAATCCTCTGCTGCGCGTGAATTATGCGTTGGTGCCCGATCGAATCTCTTTTGACCTCTCCTATGTGCCCTATGAATACTTTGAGGTCAGTCATGCCAAGAAGACGGAGCGCAACGTCTTTCACACCTTCTATGATCGCACTTCGGCCAGGGGAGACGTCTATCTGAATACATCGGTCCAGCTGCTGAAGTCCGAGGCCCACGGTTTGGCTATTCGATTGGGATACAAGTTTCCGACCTCCACCCTTCAGGGGGCGGCGCGCTTCACCAACAGTCCGGGATACCATCTCGATCTGTCATATGGTCGTCAGTGGTGGTCGGGAACAACCGAGTTTGCCTGGTCTGCCATGTTTGGGTTTTATGCCTGGCAAACAAATGCCGATGAGCAGTTTCAAAATGATGCCCTTCTCCTTGGGATGGGCATGGCCATCCATCGACCCACCTGGCAGATCACGCAGGGTATACGCGGATATCTGGGCTATCTGGACATTGGCGATCAGCCCGTGGTATCCCGGACGGAGCTGTCTTATGACTTGGGCCCATGGACGGTACTTACTGCTCTTCAATTCGGATTGCAGGACATGCCCTTCACCTCCATCGAAGTTGGTCTGGGACGAGCAGTGCGCACAGATCGACCGTCGGGGCAATAGTAAATTTTATAACTTCCTGATACGCGTTATTCGATCTGATGAGGTTGATTTTAGTCCTGGTGTCGGTGGTCACTTTCTTGTTGCTTACCTGTCAGTCGACAGACCAGCCACGTGACGACTTGTCTCCCCTGCCAAAGATCGCCTTCAACGTGCTTGTTGACAGCAGCACCAATTACGACGTCTTTCTTATGAATCTCGATGGCACCCAGCGGGAAAACCTCACCGAGGGGGCCACAGGGGTCGACTGGGCGTATCATGCCGTAAAGGATCAGATCTACTTTGTATCGGATCGAGACGCCTCGCCCGGCCACTACTTTTTATATCGATATGATGTCTCCACTCAGCACTGCCACAAACTGCTCCAGGAGCGGGTGTGTGACTCTTGGATCGGGAGCAGAAATAATGGTGGCGAACTGGTCATTTGCCTGCATCAGCCAAACCATCACTCCTTGGTCATCATCGATTCATCCGGCCGCCTGATCCGGGAGGTGCTACGCTCGGCTCCCGGAGAGAGTATCAGTGATCCCTGCTTCAGCCCCGATGGGCATTGGATCGTGTACCGGTCTGACCGTAGCGGCAGCGATGAGCTATGGATGATGGATGATCTGGGCATCGCATCCCGGCAACTGACCGAGTACCCACCAAGCCAGCTACAGATCGATCACGATCGATATCGGGCCGGGCCGCCCAAATGGGTGCCATCTAATCGGATCATCTCCTACATCTCTTACCTGGATGGCAGGTACCGCATCCTCGCGATTGACCGGTTTGGAAATGAGATCTATCGCATCGGACAAGATACGATGGACCAGGGTTGGCATGACTGGTCTGCTGACGGGGAGTGGATCGTGTATTCGGGAGCCCAACGGGGTCGGCCAGATCACAACATCTACCTCATGGATGCTGCCGGCACCACGAATATCGTGCTATCTGAGGATCCCAGAGAGGAGCTGGCCCCACTCTTCGTGCATGTACCCTAGTGGTCTCAAAGTTCCGTAATCACCGTGACCCCGCTGGAGTTGCTTTGGTCCATGGAAGTCAATAGGTCCACTGCCTCGCTCAACGAACACACACCCGCAATCATATCTTGAATGGGTAGTTGATGGGTCTCCACAAAGGCCAGCATCTCCGCATAGCGCGGGGCCTGTAGTCCGTGACTGCCGACGATCTCCAGCTCATGGGCGATCAGCCGATCCATCGATACCGTGGGATGACCCAATGGACCCGGTATCAGCCCCACTTGCACATGACGGCCTCGCCGGGCCAATAGCTTAAAGCTATCTGTCAGGACCACCGGATGACCCACGGCATCGATCGTGGCCGCCACACCGCCCTGCGATAGCTCTCGGATCTCGGAGATCACCGCATCATCGATCTCGGCAAAGACGTGGGCCGCACCTAGCGAAGCCGCCAGTCGCCTGGCGGCGGGATTTGGATCTATCACAATGGTCTGTACCTTCATGGCGCTTGAGATCAGCAACGCCGACAGTCCCACTCCCCCTGCGCCAAAAATAGCCAAGGTGTCTCCCGGCTGGACCATCGCCTGTGATCGTACCGCCCGATAGGAGGTACCAAACCTGCATCCCAAGACAGCGGCCACGGCATCGGACATGGTATCGGGTATGCGGACCAGGTTAACATCGGCATACTTCACCTCAACCAAGGCGGCAAAGGAGCCCCAGCACGTAAACCCGGCCTGCTCCTGGTGGCTGCACACCTGATGATTATTGGCCCGACAATAGCGGCAGTGCCCACAGGCCTGGACGAAGGGTGTAGTAACCCGCTCCCCTACGCTCCATCCCTCGACGGCGCTGCCGACAGCCCATACTCGACCGGCAAACTCATGTCCCGGCACATGAGGAAGGCGAATGTCGGGGTCGTGTCCCATCCAGCCATGCCAATCACTGCGGCAGACACCGCTGGCAGAAACTTCGACGATCACGGACCTCGGAGCCGGCTGAGGCGCCGGCACATCCTTGATGATCGGCCGAACACCAAATTGGTCATAGTACATGGCCTTCATTCCCCTTGCTGTTATCTACGCTGCCGACATCATCGTGAACCCTGATCCGACAGAAATTGTCTGTAAGGTAGGGCAATGGTACTTTGAAATATCCGAGCTAGCAAAAATTCGTATTATTCTCCCATCATGAAGGTCTTCGCCGGCATCCTCTTGTCATGTCTTCTGCTGTGGGGCTGCAGTGCCTCGTCGTCAGATCTCCGCACGGAGGCTTGCTTTACCACGCAACACCACGAGAAGATCATTCCCAGTATTGATGTTTTTGTGAAGTTTTTTGCGGAGGAATTTCCCGGTTATTTGTCGGAGGACGACTATGATCTAAAGCTAACCTCGGACGCCAACGGCCGGGTGTGCTTCCGAGATTTCCCCTTGGGCAACCATTGGTTCGTGGGCATTGGCTTTGATGAGGAAATACGCGAAATCGTGATTGGAAACAACGATTATCGCTTTGATTTGAGCAATCTAAAGGTCGATGACATCCTCTATGTGGGCGAAGAATAGCGGACGGGGCAAACGGACCTGGGGCACATCAGCACGAAGGATTTTCACCCTGGGCATATTACTGTACACCTTCCCCCTGGCTGGCTGGGCTCAATCTACCTCAGAGGCCACCGAGGAGAGCTATGCCGATGCGGTGGCCGCTTGGCGTGCGGACCGGATTGACCGGCTCAAAGGACCGCAAGGATGGTTGTCCTTAGCTGGGTTATTTTGGCTCAAAGAAGGGGAGAATAGTTTTGGCTCAGATGCGTCCAATGACCTGCGTTTTCCAGCCAAAGCACCAAAACGGATGGGCCAGCTCACGCTGGCACAGGGCCGGGTACTTCTCCATGCTAAGGATGGGGTTGAGATCCTTGTAGATGGCAAGCCCACGCAAGCAGCGGAGCTAGCTCCAGATCAGAGTGGATCTCCCCATAAAGTGCAATGGTCATCGCTCGAATGGTACATCCTGCGGCGAGGAGATCGCTTTGGCGTACGACTACGAGATACGTTACATCCGGCCCGGCCATCCCTCGACACCATTGCGCATTTTCCCACGGACATCGCATGGCGTATACCAGCTACCTTTCAGCCGGCCGATCAATCCGACTCCATCCGCCTCACGAATGTCCTAGGCATGGATTTTACCGTACTCCCCGCAGGGACAGTGCATTTTGACATCGATGGAGAATCTTTTCAACTGACGGCCCTGGAGGGGGGCTCGGATAGTTACTTTATGATCTTCTCTGATCTTTCCTCCGGTGTGGAGACGTATGGCGGGGGTCGATACGCTTACATACCCAGAGCGGATAAGATGGGCAAAACCATCATCGACTTTAATAAGGCCTACAATCCGCCCTGTGCTTTCACTGACTACGCCACCTGCTTGCTACCACCCCCTGAAAATCAATTGAAGGTCATGATCCGGGCCGGAGAGATGACGTACGGCCATCACTAATGCGTACTATCCGCCACGATCAACCATTCGCCCTTTATCTTTTGTAGCACGAGGAGAAAGTACCCCTCCAGATCCTCCAGCGGGTCTCGATCCAACATATACTTACCGATGAGCGTGTACACCTTCCGGCTTCTGCGATTCCACTCGACAATCTCAAAGGTCAAATGGCCCATCGAAGCCCGGTCGGGATATCGTCGATAGTAATTGTCAAGCGTGCCCTGCCACGAAAAGGTCGGGCCGGTCTTACCGAGAAACTGTAGGTCGTCATGCTTCCAGTATGTTTGCATGAAGGTCTCAATATCGCCTTCATTCCAGGCGGCAGCCTGGCGATCCAACAGGTCCTTGATCTCCTGCTCTTGCGCTATGGAAGACAGTGCCATGGTCATGGCGAAAAGAATCAACATTGTTTTTTTCATCTCGACGAAAGCGTTGCCTGCGTGTCTAAAGGTACGCCTATCGCTTGATGATCTTGCTCGAAAATTGAGCGCGCTTACCCCGTGTGTGTATATGGAGATAGTAGACGCCAGCCGGCAAATGCCGCACCACCACTGACAATTCCTCATCCAAGATGCTCCCGGCAGAAGGATTACCGCTTGCACCGGATTTGGGTGCACGGCGACCGGATCCGCGGTCCGCATTTCGACTGCTTCGATCTGCGAAAATGTAGCTGTGCCGTCCGCCTCAAAAATCTTGAGGCGATAGTAATTGTTTCCTACTATGGGCTGCCCATCCGGGTAAGAATAATTGGAAATGCCGCTGAGATCTGAGGCATCAAGGGTAGCGATCGGGCTGAAAAACCGTCCCCATCGAGACCGTTGCACTTCCATCCTTCCGCTGAACAGCTCTGCCGAGATGCTCCAATCGATCTGCACACTTTGGTGGTCTGCACTCACCCCAAAATGAACGAAGCTAAGGGGAAGCAAAGAGGCATACCCATCGCTGCAATACCCCCGATCTCTCGTGTCCAAGGCATGAAGCCGTAGTGCAACATAGACATCGGACAAGATCAAGGGCTCCGTACAATCGGTCTTGATCTTTAGGTACTGGAGCATCTGCTCCTCTGTCTCATCTATATAGACATATATGTGCGCTGCACGTATCTATCAACGGCCAAAGCATGGCTGGCAAGATGCCTTAATTGAAGTAGTTGAACACACTTGGACGACTACTCCATGGGCACAACCTTGCTAGTATGTGTCAGGCGAGGAGGCCTGACACGTCCAGGCTGTTCCTGCTGAGTTTTTCCAACCGCAACTAGCCTCAAAGGCCACACAGTCCAGATCAGGCCGTGTTTGGCGTCCCCGCCAAATGCCATTGCTAGCTCGCTGTCACCCTGAAGCCTAGATCATGCGATTGCCCTGGGCGATGAAAGTGCATCCCCACCCGAATGTGAAATATTCAATAAATTCGTCGATTCTTTGCATTTGTGTAAGCCACAGAAGATTGAAAGACCAACGTACCACGATATCCATTTACGATACCACGCTCCGTGATGGCACCCAGGGAGAGGGTATCTCATTCTCTGCTGAAGACAAAATATTGTTGACCCGGCGAATGGATGAATTTGGCATCGATTATATCGAGGGCGGCTGGCCCGGGTCCAATCCGAGGGATATGGAGTTCTTTACACGGGCCATGGATCTGCCACTCAAACATGCCCGATTGGCAGCTTTTGGTTCGACGCGAAGGTCCAATATGGCTGTCGACGATGACCCACAGATCAAGCAACTGGTGGCCGCCCAGACACCGGTAGTCACCATCTTTGGCAAGAGTTGGACCCTCCATGTGACCGAGGTGCTGAAGACGACCCTCGAAGAAAATCTGGCGATGATTAAGGATTCGGTGGCGTATCTCAAGGCACAAGGCAAAGAGGTGATCTACGACGCCGAGCATTTCTTTGATGGATACAAGGACAACCGCGAGTATGCGATGCAGACGCTGACGGCTGCCATCGAGGGCGGCGCCGATTGGGTGGTATTATGCGATACTAACGGTGGCTGCCAAATCCGCGAGTTCTCCGAAATCGTGCAAGCTGCCAAGGCTAGGTGTGGGGATGTCCCGGTGGGTGTACATTGCCACAACGATAGCGGGCTGGGAGTTGCGCTATCACTCTGTGGAGTGGAGGCCGGTGCCACCATGGTGCAGGGTACCATCAACGGATATGGTGAACGCGTAGGCAATGCCAATCTGACCACGATTGTACCCAACCTGTCGCTCAAATTAGGGTATTCGCTGCATTGCGAATGCCATCTGAAAGAGCTTCGAGACTTTTCCGTTGGTTTTGACCGCATGGCCAATATCACCCCGGATAAGAAGGCTCCTTATGTAGGGGCCAGTGCCTTTGCGCACAAGGGAGGGGTCCATGCCAATGCCGCCAAGAAGGTGGCACGCAGCTACGAGCACATCGTCCCGGAGGAGGTCGGAAACCGGCAACGAATTCTCCTGTCAGATATGTCCGGGGGTAGTAGCATCAGCATCAAGGCCAAGCAGATGGGCATCAACCTGGAGGAGAAAACTCCGGAGATGCGGGCCTTCCTGCAAAAGATCAAGGATCTCGAGAGCAAAGGCTACGAATTCGAGAGCGCCGACGCTTCTTTCCTGGTGCTGCTGTACCAGCACTTTCACAACCTGGAGGATGACTTTGATCTGGTCAGCTACCGCACGATCTCAGAGGTAGTCCGTGACTCCGGAACCAACATCAGCGAGGCCGTCGTCAAACTGAAGGTGGAGGACGACCCGGAGATCAAGATTAGCATTTCGGAATCGACCGGTCCGGTGGGAGCACTCGACCACGCCATGCGAAAGGCTTTTGGCCGCCATTTTCCAGCACTGAGATCTGTCAACCTGCTGGATTACAAAGTGAGAATCACGCAGACCCAGCTGGGTGTAGACTCGATTGTCCAAGTCCTGATGAAATCCGGCGATGAGGACGAGACTTGGTGGACTTGCGCCGCAGATCCCAGCATCATCGAGGCGAGCTACCAGGTACTCACGGACTCTTTCCGCTATAAGCTGATTAAAGAAAGCCTACGACAGTCCGCTGCCAAGTAAGCCAGCGCCATCCGAACTCTGCACCGAATAGGTCTCCAGATCCAGATCAAAACGCTCCCGATACCTCTGGGAAAGGTGCTCCACAAAGGCCTCGCCGACATCGTCCCGGACGAGATTCAGCGTACAACCACCAAAACCTCCGCCCATCATACGCGCACCTAGTACTCCCGGATATGCGCAGGCTACTTCTACCAGATAATCCAACTCTATGCAAGAGACTTCATACGCCTCACTGAGTCCCTGATGACCTTCACGTAGCAGGCGACCCAGCGTGGGCAAATCCTGCTGCTCCAGGGCAGTGACTACGGCATTGACCCGAGACATTTCCGCCACTACATAAGCGCAGCGCTGGTACGTCTCGACAGGCATAGCGGCTCTGCATGCCACTAGCATGCTTGCGTCCACCTCGCGAAAGGACCGGACACTGGGATAGTGGGCCGTGATGATGCGCCACCCATCTTCACAGGATGCGCGACGCACGTTGTACTGGGACGAAGCCAGGGCATGGTCCACCCCCGAATTGCAAAGGACAAAGTGATGGTCCTTGAGGACCAGGGGGATGTATCGATGTGTAAGGCCTTGGCAATCGACCAGGATCGCATGCCCCTCACGGCCAAACGCACTGGCATATTGATCCATGATACCGCAGCGCACGCCCACATACTCGTGCTCCACCTTTTGGCCCAATAGGGCCTTGTCCAGCGTGGTGATGCCCGCCGAGGTTGCCGCATCGAGGACCGTGACCACACTCATCTCCAGGGCGGCCGAAGAGGACAATCCCGATCCCACCGGCACATCGCCTGTGATGACTAGATCCAATCCCACCAGGTCGTGTCCTAGCTGCTGTATCTCTCGTATCATGCCCACGACATACGCCTGCCAACCTTTCAGGGGAATGGCTTCTAAGGAGTCTACGTCCACAAAATCATCTTGGTCGATGGCCCAAAATCTCCATCTACCCGGGTTAGCTCGACCGAGGCCACATATGACGTACCGATCGATCGCCATGGGTAGCACAAGACCATCGTTGTAGTCGATGTGCTCACCGATGATGTTGATCCGGCCCGGCGCCGCTGCCAGAAGTGGCTCATAGCCAAATCTTTGCCGAAAATTGTCTCTCGCCGATTGAACCAACGCTTCTCTCATATGGTTTCCGATGTGGACCCAAATATATACCTTTGTTTACATGCAGATCCGGTTGTTGGCATTTGGTATCGCAAAGGATATTGTGGGAGGCAGAACTGTACAATTGGAGGTAGCTGAACCCTGCACTGTATCAGATCTGAAGCAAATGTTGACCCAACAGTTTCCGGAATTTGTCAAGTTGAGATCCCTCCAACTAGCCGTCAATCAGAGCTACGCACAGGACAGCCTACTGCTGGAGTCCCATGATGAAGTGGTCATTATACCGCCAGTAAGCGGCGGATAGGTAAACGATAAGCCTCTCCATAGTTGAAACACGACATACGCATCCTTGATCGGCCCCTACAGGTGAGCGAATGCTACGAGGCCGTAAGAGCGGACCACTGCGGTGGGATCGACATATTTGTCGGTACGGTGCGCAACCAGACCGCCGGAAAGCCCGTGCAAGCCCTCGAATTTGAGAGCTACGTCCCCATGGCGATCCAGGAAATGACGACGATCGCCGATCAAATGGTACATCGCTGGCAAGCCCAAGGCATCTCCATGCATCACCGAGTCGGAAAGCTTGACATTGGCGACATTGCCGTGATCATTGCGGTCTCCGCCCCCCATCGTGCCGCAGCCTTCGAAGCGTGCCGATATGCCATCGACACCCTAAAGGAAACGGTGCCCATCTGGAAGAAGGAACTGTTTGAAGATGGAGAAGTCTGGGTGGCCGCCCACCCGTAAATGCAGATTACAATCTCGTCACCATCTTGACCTGATGTTGAGACCGACTGGCCAAACGGACAAAGTAGTTGCCGCTGGGTAGACCGTCGAGATCGGCTAGCCTCAGTTCATGATATCCCTTGCTGAATGGGCGTGCAGCCAAACGACGCACTTCATGGCCGAGGGAATCAAAGAGTCCGACACGCACAAATTCTCCTTCGCTCAAGAATCGGACAAACAGCTCGGACCGGAAGGGATTAGGGGCCAGTTCAAATTGACTGGGATGGTAAACTTGTGGCAACTGAATGTCTCCCGTCAGGCAGGGATCAATCAAATCCAACGGTTGAAACTCGGGCGACAATAGCCGGGTGACCTCCGGCTCAGGCAGTCTAAACCAATGGTGCAGCACCGAGCCATAGACATCTCGAAAGTCATACTGCATGGGCACGCCTTGTTTTCGATCGATGCCCGTGCTAATAATAGGATTGTGTCCAGTCAGCCCTGCTCTGACACATGAGCCAAAGAGAAAGAGGGGCGCCGCAGTACCGTGATCGCTGCCCAGCGATCCGTTGCCATGGATACGGCGACCAAACTCCGAAAACGTCATGCCGAGCACTCGATGATCAATACCCAAGCGCTGGACATCATCTTGGAAGGCCCGGATGGCATCAGAGAGCGTTCTCAGCAGCACGGCGTGATCTCCCTGCGTAGGTTCGTTTTCGACCACCTGATTAGCGTGGGTGTCAAAGCCACCGAGGCCTACCACATAGACCCTGGTCTTGAGTCCGCCCGCGATAAGCAGCGCCACATGCTTGAGTGCCTGCGCCAACTTGTTGTCTGACGGATATAGGGGACTTAGATTGGCACCTTTGCGGGCGGCTTGCGTGACTCGGTCCGAGTACGCATTAGTCTTAGCAATAGCATCTCGCACCCGGGCCAGCTCACGACCGTAGTAGGAGTCTTCTACCTCACCGGGCGCGGCCTCAAACAGGGGGGACAGATTAAAGGGATCCTTCAGGGCAATGCTAAAGTTGGATGCTTGACCCTGGCAAGTCTGACTGATGTCGTTGCCAATAGCTATGGCAAAAGGATCCGGATGATCACGGTTGGGATACTGCTCGGGAAAAGCAGGATGTTGCTCATCCAGGAATCTGCCCAGCCAGCCCGTGCCTACGTAGGCGTCGGACGCGGAAGCCGATGTCCATATATCCGTGGAGCGAAAATGCGAGCGATTTTGACCCGGATAACCCACACCGCGCACGATCGATAATTTGCCCTCCTGGTACAATTCCAGCATGCCGGTCATGGAGGGATGCAGACCGGTCTCCTGCGTTATGCCCAATACCTTGTGCTCCGGGATCATCAGACTGGGCCGATATCCGAACAGGTGCCCATATTGGTCCAACGGGATCACCGTGTTCAGACCATCATTGCCGCCCTTGCATTGAACCACGACAAGGACTCTGTCATCATCGTCACCAAACGGTCCCGACAGTGCGTGAAAAGGCATGGACATCAGCTGCAGTCCACCCAGCGTCATGGGGGCGGTCACAAGCGATTGGCGGAGAAACTGTCTTCTTTTCACTCGTGTAGGTTATGCTAGAAAGTACTCGGGCATCGACATCATCGTCTCCATTAGTCGATAGAGCTTCTGCTCGATCGATCGTTTTAGGTTCTCATCCCAAGGATTGGTGGTGTACCGGTTGTATTCCACGGTCCATTCGTAGTCAGGCAGCCCTGGAATCAATACTTCCTTCAGTTGCTGCACCTGCGTCTTGGTCACCCCTTGGGGAAATAGTAGATCGCCCAGTCCAGTGATGAGTCGATCCGGATTCTGTGCAGATCGCAATGATTTGACCAGTCGCAATACATTGATCTTCGCTCGGTGGGAGTTGCCCAGGTTGAATCCACGCTGATTCAGCTCGCTGGCGTACTTCATCTGCAATGGAAGTGTGCTAGCATTGACCCATAGCTGGTAGAAGCCCGGACTCTGGTAGTACGCTTGCCAGCCTGCGACGGATGGTGCTCCGTAGTATTCCAATCCCAGATTTCCCGCTCTCCAGAATACCCGCAGATTGGCATTGTACTTATTCTTGCGGCCATAGGGCATGCTGACCGCGTTCTGGCGCAAGGGAGAGATCACATAGTCCAACGGATTTTTGACCATGGCACCACGAAATTCCCTAGCAAAGAAATGTTGACTGGCCAAAAGTCGCCTTAAGACGGGAGCGATATTAAAACCATTGTCAAACAGCTGCTTGCCTAGGGGATCAATGACTGTCTTCTCGATCTCATCACTGATCTCATAGTACACAAACCAACGATACAGCTTGCGCACGATAAATCGTCCTACCTCCGGTTGTTGGAAGATAATGTCCATCAACTGGAGATATTCTTGATCGTCCCCATTGTGAATCTCGGCATGGCCAAATCGATGGGACAGCCGCTTGGTGCCGGCATCGTGCTTGTGACTGCGAAAGATTACATAGATCTTGCCAATGGTCTGGCTATCGTGTCCCTTGTCCTTCCACCCCGTCAGGACACGTGCGATCTCCAGAATATCGTCCTCCGTATAGTGTGTGTAGTCGCCAGGCCCTTGGATCGGCCCTTTGCCGATAGTAAAAAGCTCCAGTAGCTCCCGAGCATAATTTTCATTGGGCTTGCCCTTTACATTTTGGTTGCCATTGAGGTATCTGAGCATCGACGGATCGATCGTCATCTCCGATGTCAGCACCTTAAAGTTGCCCAGAGCATGTCGTCGCAAGAGCATACTATATTGATAGAGAAACCGAGGATCATTGATGCCACTCACCACGAAGTGGTTGTGCCAGAAGAGGACCATTTTCTCCCGGATGGATATCACCGGATCGAGCAGCTGCTCAATGGTCCATGCCTTCAGCGACCTCTTTCTGGGCGTGCGGTTCTTACTCTTCGCGTAGGGCTTGTCAATCCATGTCTCCCCTATCTTGACGTAGATGTCCTCGTCGTCATAGTAGTTTAGTGGTGGCCCTGGCATAGGCCGGTCTGTAAACAATGTCTCGAGCGTCGCGTCCAAGCCTTTCGATACGCATTCTTGAATCTGCTCAATGGAGGGTCCGAACAGTGTGCGTCGCAGCAAGTGTGCGGCCTCAGAGAAGTCAAATGGTCCTTTGTACGGTGCTATTGGATTTGCCATAGGGAGCGTGCTACTCTAAGTAGTAGATCCGTGTCAGCGCAAAAACGTTGACTGCATCGCCTCGGTGCATCTCCCAAGATAGTCCATTTGAGTAAAATGCTGGTAGTGAAGACGATTTGATTCTTTTCGGGGTCAAACCGATTCCTCATCATTCGATTTTTGCAACTGCTCCCATGCCGATCTGGTATTAATATTTGTCAGGGAGCGTTGGTCTGGGACTATCAGATAATTGCATTCCAACACCTGCAGGAGATCCATCATGGCATAGGTACCTTGAGCGATCTGGCTCCGGATAGCAGACCTGCAGGTGGGCTCGTAGATCGCGCAGAGGGGCTGGGCTTGACCGGTGGTCGTTTTGCAGAGCGTCACCTGTGCCTTTGGCTGTCTGGCCCGGATCAAATCATCGAGCAGGGCTTCGGATACCAGCGGCAGATCGGCCGCCAGCACTAGCCAAGCAGCCGCTGATCTAGCCTCTATTGCCGTGGCCAAGCCGCCCAGTGGTCCTATCCGGTCGTAGCGGTCGATCAAACAGGGTATTGGACTAAAATCACTTACCTGATCCGCACGACATGACACATAGGTCGTCGTACAGAACTTTTTCACTTTGCTAAAGGCCAACTGGTAGAGCGGCTGGTCTTGAAAAACCAATTGAGTCTTATCGAGTGACATCCGACTGGATAAACCGCCCGCCAGCACCAAGCCCATCAACGGCCGGGTCTGCAGGGCCTCAACGGCTAAAGTCTCGTTTTCCCCCACTCTTGTGCATCAATTTTACTTCTTGGATCACGATATCATGGGAAAATGCCTTGCACATGTCATAGACCGTTAGGGCGGCGACAGAAGCCCCGGTCAGTGCCTCCATTTCAACACCTGTCTTTCCGTCCACCGCTACGGTACATTGGATCTCGACGGTGCCAGGCGCACGTGTATTGATCGTCACATCGCACTTGTTCAAGCCCAGCGGATGGCAGAGAGGGATGAGTGCGCTAGTTTTCTTAGCCCCCATGATGCCAGCCAAGATGGCAGTCTGAAAGACCGGTCCCTTCTTGGTCTGAATCTCGTCATCCGCCAGGCGGGCAAAAACGTCAGACGGCAATGTGACCAGTGCCCGAGCGGTGGCGCGTCGCCGCGTGACCGACTTGGCCCCCACGTCCACCATCTGCGGATTGCCATCGGCGTCAACGTGTGAAAACCCTTTGCTCATCATTCATGCTTTTATTATCGATAGATCAAAATCGGATAAAGTTCACCACGCCGATATTTTGTGCGACCCGCAGGTAGCTGCATAAAGGCATCGGCTACCACTAAATTGGCCAGATCTCCGGAACCGTGGCCCTGTTCAGGGGTGGCCAACCACCTCCCTTCCCGGTGGGTGACCTTCACCTGCAGGAAATAGGTGAGATCGGGGGTAAATGTTATGTCCTCGTCCAAGATGGCCTGGGGTTGCTCCAAGGGCTGCCGGTAGGACCGCCGCCACCAATGGTCAATATACTTTTCGAAGCACAAAAAACTGGACACCGGATTTCCCGGCAGGGCGAAGACAAATGTACGATCATCCCGAGAGCCGAACCAGAAGGGCTTCCCGGGCCGCTGTTTCACCTTGTAGAAATGTTTTTCGACCCCAGCCCGCTCGAGGGCATCCGGCACATAGTCGAATTTGCCTTTGGAACTACCGCCGATCAGAATGATGACATCGTAAGAGGCCAGCATCTGATCAATCGCTGATCCAACGACCTTCGAATCATCCGGCAAATGCTGCTCGTCGGCAGACAGGCCCCTGCGCTGCAATGCCGCCATCATGTTGTACACATTTGACCGACGGATCTGATGCGCAAGGGGTATCTCATCGATCTCCACCAATTCATCACCGGTGGAGACGACCACTACCCTTGGCCACTGGTACACAGACAAACGAGGCAAGCCCACGGTGGCGGCTACCCCAATCTCGGCGGCACCGATCATCTTGCCCTCCGGCACCAGGACATCGCCCTGGGCTCGATCCAAACCACGGCTGTGTACATTCTGCGATCTTTTGACTTCGACGAGGATCGTAGCGTTTCTACCATCCATCAGCAAGTCCTCATATCGAATGACCGTATCCGTGCCTGCCGGCAAGATGGCCCCCGTCATGATTTCGACGCAGCGACCCGGATCTCCCAGGGTGTACCGGGGACTACCAGCAGCCGCAGTATGCTCCAGAGCGAAGGTCCGTTGACCGGCAGCATAGCGATCAAAGTCGATGGCGATGCCGTCCATCATCACCCGATCAAAAGGGGGAAGGTCACGATCGCAGGTGAACGCTTGAGCCGTGATCCTGCCCAGTGCCTGCTGGAGAGACACCTCCTCCGGCTCCGGGACAAAGAGATGATCATCCAAGATATCGAGTGCCTCGACTACGCTAATCATCAGCCACCGATCGTTGACATGGATTCGGAGACGGGCAGATGACCGCGGCGACGCTCGGCCTCAAAGCCATCCTTGGCTCTGGATACTACCGCATCGAGGAGCATAGATTTGATCTGCTCGTCCGTGGCTCCCGCACGCAGCAGGTCGCGGACATTAAAGATCCCTTGGTCATAGAGGCAAGTACGCAACATGCCCTGCGGCGTAATGCGCAAGCGATTGCAACTGCCACAAAAGGTACGGCTGTAGGCAGCGATAATACCGATTTTTCCTTTGAACCCATCCACCTGGTAGACGCTTGCGGTCGCGCTCTTTTCCGTGGGCACGCGTTGCATCGGTGGGAGATGTGCCTGCAATCGCTCAAGAATCTGCCGATGGTTCCACATTTGCTCGGCTGCTCTGGCACCTACCCCATTGAAGGGCATCTCCTCAATGTATCGCACCGTCACTGGATATTCCCTAGCTAACTTGCTCATGGGTATGATGTCATCGGTATTTCTAGTGCCCATCACCACCATGTTGATCTTGGTAGGAATTTCGTACTCCAGCAGGCGATGGAAGGTGGCCAGTACTCGGTCCAACTGATCCCGCCGGGTGATCTCGTGAAATCGCTGCCGATCCAGCGAATCGAGGGAAAGGTTGACCGAGGTAATCCCCATCTCCTTAAACCTGGGCACGATATCATAGCTCAGGGTGCCATTGGTCGTGATATGTAGTTGCTCCAGACCAGACCGGCCCATCTTCTCGAGAAACTGGACCATGTCCTTGCGGAGAAAGGGTTCTCCTCCTGTGATACGCAACTTGGTGATCCCCAACTCGATGAATAGCTCAACCAACCGGACCATCTCCTCGTAGCTGAGTAAGTCGGCTCGAGGGACAAAGTTAATGCCCTCCTCAGGCATGCAGTAGAAGCAACGGAGATTACAGCGATCGGTCACTGCCAATCGCACGTAGTTGATTTGCCTGCCATGGTTGTCGATCAGCGTCACTACCTGCTGGAATTTTCGTGCCTTTCAAAGATAGAATTAATCCTCCAAGCAAGCTGCTATGGTGGCGTCTGTGCGTTCCGCGTCAGGCGCGGTTCCCCCATCCATCAGTTGCGATTCTCCTTGCGCCAAACCACTTTGAGGGCCGACCATTGCTTATCCACGGCACAGACCTTGACATCCACCAAGCCTATAGCCAGTGCGGTGTTTCGCACCAAGTCCTCGGTGACATCCGTGGGTATTTTGGCACTTTTCTTATACCACGAAAACCAGATCATGCCATTTTTCTTGATCTGGTCCTTTAGCGAGTCCATACCTGCCTCGACCTCCGCCGCCGTCTTGCAAAAGATGTGGATTCCGTCCAGATCTCGATCTGCCTGTTGAAAGGTGACTCCTTCCACCGGGCCGAGGATATCAAAGTAGTGATCTGGTGCATCAATGATCATCCAGGCACTCCCTGGCTTCATACCCAGTTTCTTGAAGAGGGGTCGACCGGAGTAACCTTCCGTCTGCGTAGTCATCTGATCAAGATAGGCATTTCCGACACCTCTGGTTTGCTAGCTGTCCAAGCCCACCTGGCCGGCCAGTGACTTGCCCTGGGGCACGAAGTCTGTGCGATATCCCATCTCCCGGCAAGCACTCGCGGCCACTCGGATCGAGTTGTTGACACTTCGTTCGTCGGGATAAATGTGCCGCATACCTGCAGCAAAAACACCGGGCAGCGGCAAGTCTACCGGCAGTACTTTTTGCGAAAAAGCGGAATTGCAAATGGGTGCGGCAGTAAGCGATCGGAACACGTGTTGATCCATGATCCAAGAGCGGTCGAAGTCGGCCCGTATGCCGGTGAGGTGATCGATCATGCGCCGAGCTATTTCTCGCTTTTCCTCTTGTGCCAGGGGGCTATCCAGGGTAAAGTACTTGGATAAGTACACGATGTGCCGCCCGCCATAGATCTGTGGAGGCACCAGATTCGTGTGTTCGATGATGCCGGTAAAAGGCAAGCGGCCATCCGAAATGTTGAGCCAGTAGATATCGCTCAAGGGCTGCGTCAACTCCAGGACCACTACCACCACCCCCAGATATCGGATTTGAGCCAGGCGTCCAGCCAGTTGCGGCGCCGGATCCTGGAGCACCTTCGCCAACGCAGGCGCCGGCAATGCGAATAATACCTGCTCCGCCCGAAAAACCTGCCCACCCGATGTCTTCAACGACACCTCTTGCTCCCGGGTTTCGATCGTCTCCACCCTGGCTTGGGGTACCAGACGCGCTCCCATCTGCTCTAGCCTTTCCAACAGCGGCGTGAGTAAGCTACGGAGGCTGCCTTGCAGGTACCCCAAACTTTCCACTCCCCGTCGTCGCGAGTGAAACCGTTGTCGCAATCGTCCCACCAACCAACTTAGCGGAACTTCTGATGCGCTGGCACCAAATTTCGCCTCCATCAGGGGTCTCCAGACCAGGTGGGACGTTGAATCTCCCGCGTACCTCTTTAACCATGCTAAAGCGGACATCTCCTCATACTTTCGCCAGTCAGCCATCGTGGACAAATACAGACTGGATAAGGCAAACCGGAACTTATCGATGAGGCCCAGGTGAGGAAAAGTCAGCAAATCCCTAGCAGCGCCAAAGTCGTGGACACGACCATCGTAGAACAGACCCATCTTCGGTTGAAAAAATGCCAGCTGGTCGGTCAGGTCTAATTCATCCAATAGCCAACGCAGCTCGTCATCGTGCTGGAAGAAGTGGTGGTAATAATGCTCCAACCAAGTATCGCCCACGGCAAAGGTCTTCAGCAATCCTCCAAATGCTGTGTCCGCTTCCAAGACGGTGACGCTGGCTCCCGATTTGGCCGCCAGGTAGGCAGCACTGAGACCGATCATGCCTCCCCCAACAATCAGAAGTTCTCTGGGCATGCGTATTAGACTTCCGATTCGATCGATTCGTAGACGGACTCCACGATATACTGCGGCCGTTTCTTCACCTCGAAATATATGCGGCCGATGTACTCTCCGATGATACCTAAGGTAAACAGGAGGAGGCCTCCCAGAAAGAAGAGTCCCACGGCTAGCGAAGCCAAGCCCGGCACATCCGCTGGAGAATACCCCAATATCTTGAAGTCCAGCAGTCGGTGCACAATGAAAAAGAGACCGATAAAAAAGGAGCAGAAGGACATCACAAAGCCAATGGAAGTAGCCACTCGAAGTGGCCATATGGAAAAATCAAAAAGTCCGTCCAACGCCAACTGCCATAGCTTTCGCATACTGTACTTCGAGCTACCTGCTTGGCGGGGGGATCGCACATAGGGTATGCCGATGTGCCGAAAGCCAGCGTAGGCACGCAGCCCTCGCACAAACCTGATCTGCTCCGGCATCTGACGAGTGAGGACGTCTACCACCTGTCGATCCATCAAGCAAAAGTCACCGCTGTCCAAGGGCAATCTACCCTGGCTAAGGCGATTGGCAAGGCGGTAGAACAATGAGTATGCCCACCGCTTGAAAAAGGGCTCCTTTCGTTTTTGCCGCACGCCATACACCACCTGATAGCCCTCCTCCCACTTCTGCAGAAAGGCTTCGATCAACCGCGGCGGATCCTGAAGGTCGGCGTCCAATATGACCACGGCATCGCCTCGCGCCTTGATCAACCCGGCTGAAATCGCCGCCTGCTGTCCAAAGTTTCTCGACAAACGGACGTAGCGAAAGCGGTGATCGCGGTCCACCAACTCCCGCAATCGCGCACCGGTCTGATCGGTGGACCCATCATCGACCATGACCACTTCAAACATCTGACGCCATCGGGCCCCCTCAGCCACCAGGGCTTTGTACAGGGGCATCACACCTACCTCCTCATTGTACAGCGGAACAACAATACTTATCACGCTTTGTGGTCATTTGGAATGGGGACAAGATAAGACAAAGGGTGGTCACTGCCGCGGTGATAGGCCTTGGAAGAGTTTGGCAAACTTTGCCCGACGCACCTCCAAATCAAATCGTGGCGTGATCTGCGAGCGCGCCGCCCGGCCCCCTTCGACCCTTGCTTCGGCAGTCAACGAAAGCGCCTCCTGTATCCGCTCGGAAAATGCTTGCTGGGCACAGCGCTCGACAATAAATCCGGCCTGGCCGACGATCTCAGGCATGGCACCCACGGCACTGACGATGGGTACACACTCGCATAGCATGGCCTCGCAGAGACTGTTGGGAAAACCCTCCGAGCGCGAAGGCTGCAAATAGAATTTATGCCTGCTTAGGTGTGCCCTAATCTCTGTATGGTCGAGAAAGGGCAGGCAAGTCAGATTGGGAGGGGCCGGCCCAAAGCCGACGGCTATATCTTCTCTAACGCCGATCACGGTGAAGGTGTGGTCTGAAAACTCATTTGCGATGGCCCAAATGAGGTCAAGGCCTTTGATCCTGGCTCTTACGGGGTCTTTGACGGAAGCCAAGGTGATAAAGTCGGCCACCCGCTTCGATCCGTCGGACTGCCACCGGCGGCTGTCAAAGCCGTTGTGGATCACATGGATCGGCGTGGCCAAATGGGGAATAAATGCCTTGATCCCCTGATCGCGATGGACGGGATCCGTCAGAAACGTACTGCGTGAATAGACGAGGGTCTCGTCGGCCGGTGCGATCGCCGAGCACTGCTCATAGCACCAAGTCAATACCTTTCTGAGCCGTGCTAATCTGAAGCCGCCAAATTGAAGCTTCGGATAGGATACACTATCTGCCCCTCCCGGAATGACGATCGAAGGTATGCCCCTCCATCTGGCGAATAGTATCGGGAGGATGCACCAGTAGCCTCCGAAGCGCATGACGACCACATCTACGGACCAAATGTGCCGCAGCAAGAAGGCCAGTTGGCGAACAAAGCTAAGCATCGTCCGGCTTCTCTGGCGCCAATCGGCATGGTGATGTACGACCTGCGCCCCCTGCGCAAACATCTCGATGTCTTTCTGCACAAATGGAAATCGATGGGCATAGAAATAGGCAATCTTCATTGATCTGATCCCTCGTGGTCATGCGACTCCCGGCTGGCTCCCAACGTCTCAGGCTCGCGCCAAGACGACAGATCCCAGCCGGTCCATGACTCAAGTCTGCGTAGTTCCGGAAGATACCTGTCTCTTAGTCTATGTTGAAGATCGGCGTTAAGCTGCGGGCGCTCCTTCAAGATGATCGTTTGATTGTTCGACAGTTTTACAAGCATCCTTTGAACCCACTCGGGACTCACCCAACGTTTGAGCGGTTGGGCCCATGGGTGCTGCACCCACCGATCAAACTGGTAAGGGGTAATGTTCCCGCCAAGGGAACGATTGAGATGAATCCCTTTAAAGGGAAGTGTTTGCGTAAAGTCTATGCCCAAAAAGTCACACAATGCTCTCACCGTATTTGTCTTGTCCCGCGCAAAGGCGTCAAAATTAATCAGGAGTACTTGATCTCTGCCAAACCGATTGATGAAAGGTTCAATCTGGCTAGCATACTTTCCCGTGTCAAACAATATGGGATGCTTTTCCAGGGCCTTCTCCAGACTCGACTTGATCCGCCCTTTCTGATACAGATGCATGTAATGAGATATCAATCGATCCAGCGGGTTTCTTACCACATAGATAAACTTAGTCTTGGGGTTGTACTGATGAATCTGATCGACCAAATCACTTCGCACGTATGGAGCTTTCGTATAAGTCGTGGATCCTTCTCCCCAGAGGCCTTCATGTCCCAGCTCAAAATTTTGGTGGTATCGACGGATGGCCTTGCTGTCAAACGTTTGCTGCTGATCACTGAAAAAATCAGGTTCGCGCGAGCGACTAAAATTGACCTGCGGATGAGAGGCCAAGATGGCGCACAATGAGGACGTGGCACACTTCATGGCACCGATTAGCATGAAGTCCACTTTTTTCTCTGGTCTCACGACGGGGATATTGTTTGATCGAATAGGTGAGCTAGTTTCTTGCTCTGCGATTCCACGCTGATGCCTGCTACTTCGTAGTTGGGAGCACTCACCGCCCCTGCATGCCTGTATGCCGCATAGAATCTCTTAATGGCATGGCAGAGGCCGTCTTCGTCATCATGACCAATCAGCGCCTGCCCATGGTGCATTTTCAGTAGTCTACTACAATCCCCGTCCGGATCACCCAGACCAAGGATAGGTCTGCCAGCACTCAAGTAGTCATAGGTTTTCATCGGAATGTGTCCCGCCTCAATCGAATCACGCGATAGCGTCAGAATCAACACCTGCTTGTTGCGCATCAGTTGTTGGGCATCCGTGTGCTGCTCATAAGGATAATGTGTTACAAGCGCCTCTAATTCTGCAGCTTTGATGGCTCTCTTGACGCTACCGTCAATGGCGCCGTACAGGTGGATTTCGAGATCGTCCGCCAGCGACGGAATCTCGGTGATAGCCAGACCCAGGGCTTGCCACAACTTCTCGGGATTTCTACCAGCCGCCATATAGCCAAAGTAGGCCATCGTAAATTTCTCTGTAAGAGTGACCTTGTGGTCTTGGCATGGTTCAACACCACTAAAAATCGCCACAACCGGTTGATCCGTTTTCTCCTGCAAGTGGTCCTTCCAACGTTGGCTTACAGTAAGGATTTGATCGGCCTGATCCAGCACAACTTTCTCCATTTGCCGATGTCGTCTGGCAACCCGCTTGCTCATCGGCATCAGATGGAAAGTCTCGCTCTCTGTCCAGAGGTCTCTGTAGTCCGCGATCCACTTGACCATATACATCCGCTTGACAAATGCCGCGATCATGTGAGTACTGTGCGGAGGTCCGGTCGACACAACTAGGTCCACCGGCTTATCTCTAAGATCAGCCTTGAGATATCTAATGACTCGCTTTGCCCACCTTACCTTGGGATCTGGGACAAAGTAATTGGCGCGCACGAACCGCAGGCACTTTTGCACTATTTTAGGCCGTCCCGTGTCGAGAAACCCACTGTGAAGGTCTTCATCCCTGGTTAACCAGAAGCGCAAAGATTGATAGGGGTCCCTAAACGGAATTCTAATTAGCTCGAAGTGGTTTCTCTGGGCAAAAGGCGGTACTGCATCCTCCGCTGCCGTTACTACCCGAACATTCCATCCCATGTCAGGCAGGTGGTCACAGAATCTTCGCCATCGATGAACCCCTGCGCTGATATTAGGGTCCCAGTAATAGCTAAGTACAAGGACCGTCTTTCTCATAGACCCAACAATGTTACTGAATCAGCACCATCTTCTTCGTGGCCGTATAGTCGTCCGCCCTTAGTCGATAGAATAAAATTCCGCCGGTACCGAGGTCGCGAAACCGGACAGTCACCTGATTCTGGCCCTTGGCAAAATCGCCATAGTAGGTTCTCAGCAGTTTGCCGGTTACGTCAAAGATCGAAAGGCTAGCCGACGTGGCTTGAGGTAAAATAAATTCGACGGTGGTCTCCTGCCGGAAGGGATTGGGTCTATTTTGCTTGAGATGGTAACCGCCCGGCGCCAAAGATCCGCTGAAGGAACGTCCGCCCAGGCCTGGCTCCGAGAGCCCCGTGATCTCCGTCACGCCTTGTCCCTCTCTCTGTGGCTCTCTGATCACGTCGTGCATATCATTGACCTGACTGACCGGACCGGGCTCGCCACTCACGGTGGTGCCGCAACCCGAGAAATCGCTCTGCACGATCAGCACCACATCACAGAAGTCAACGGTGCCGCTGGGCCAGCTGATCACCCACAGACGGGCCATGTGGCTGCCAAAGTCATCGCAGAATACTTCCAGGTAGCTGGTATCCTCCTGCCAAGTGTCATCATCCACGCCATCAATGAGCTCCACTCGATATTCAATGGCGGTATCGCTGCAAGCCACGCTACTGCTGCTGTTGAATTCGGCCGCCCACACGATGGCGTGTGCGCTATCGACCGTGCCATCCTGGTCGTTATCCCAGGGCGTCAATCGGGCAGTGAGCGAACTGATACATACCGGTGCCGGCTTCTTGACTGACGCCACGTCAAAGTAATATTCGCAATGGCCCTCGTTGGCACAGTCATCTTGCAGGGTCACGACCAACTTGTAGCTGCCGTGCGTGAGATTTCCGGAGCTTATGTCAAAGCCCGCGGTGGTGTCACCCGACAGCTCACCATAGCCGCTATCGATGACGGCCACATCGGTGCCGTCCTTGATTTCTTTCAGATCCCAGTAGTATTTGATCACACCGCAAGCATCCAGTCCGACTACACTGGCCTCAAGATCAAAATAGCAGGCGCCCACCTCGATGGCACCGCCATCATCCACCGGGCCGATGATCGTGCACGTGGGTGGCGTGGTATCTCGTACAATGATCTTCTGCACACAGCTGTCCATCACCAACTCCCGATTACGCCACCACTGACCATCCAATGGTTCGCCATACCCGCACCAATCAGCAAAATACCAGGTGCGTAAGATCTTGTAGCACGCAGCATCGCCACCAACAATCTTAAAGACTTTGTCATTGTGGCCAATGCCCACAATCCTGCAGTCATCGTCAAACTTGTAGGTCGCATAACCTGTGCCTTCGGGACCGGCAGCACCGACCACGTTGCCGTCGGGCCCATAGCTGATGTCGCAGGTGACCACTTCCGTGTCATGTGGGACGTCAAACATGTACTTGTTCAGCTCACACTCATTGCCTACCCAGATTCGCTGGTGACGGTAGATGGTGTCGACTGCGTGCCGCAGACTGTCGGCAATACCATGCTCATCGTAGAACTCATCCGGACAGCCTTGCCAGATCTTAAATTTTCGGAAGATGTACCCCTGACCGCAATGATCAATTTCACACCAGACATCCTGCTCGCAATAGACATTCTCTTCACAGTTGACTATCACTACTCCCTTCTGGAAGTCGGTCGTATCCTGATAATAGTGGCAGTCCGTGATCAATGAGTCAATCCAGAGATAACCCAGGTGCTCATCGAATACTCGCACCCGCTCGTAGTAGCTGGTGCATTGACAGATGCTATCATAGAAGGTGATATCACCGTCGATCTCGCTGCCCTCTCCGTCCACATAATTGCCATAGGGATCACGCCAAGCCTTGCAGTAACCGCCGAAGATGTCATCCAATGCCTCATTAGCATCCTTCGCACCGCCTTTGGCCTGATCGACGATGTATTCCAAGCTTACGGGATGAATCTCATCCGGATATGCATATCGGTTTTCCTTGTAAACCTTACAAGTGATAAACTCCTCCTCCACGACGTCCTTCACCACCTCCACGGGCGTCTTATCTTCGACCCACACCTGACTCCAGGACGTCGACCAATTGCACCAGTAATCCATCACCAGCACTTCAACGGGGACGGACCCACATGCATCCGAACAATCAAATGGCACCGACTCACTCCAGCCTCCACCGATCTGTCGTACCTCATCAAGAAGTCCCTGAATCAGCTGCTGCTCGTCGATCTCGCCACTCAGCAATGGCAAGGAAACAGCAAAGCCGTCGTCACATAGCTCGATCGCACCGAGCAAATCCGTTTCTTCAAAGGCAAATTTTTCGGCCAGTCCCCTGTCCTCGACCATATCACCAGGTGGTACGGATACGACCTGAGGCAACTCAGCAACACCAATCACCAAGGTGCCCAGCGCTTTCGCCAACAGTTTGTCAAACGCCGCGCCCTCTAGATGTCGATTGTCCTTACACTCTATCGTAGCGTATCGGATTAGATCGTAAACCATGGCATTGTGCAAGAGCCGCTCACAATCCAGGCTGTCGTTGCGCCACCAGTCCAACTGTTTGGCATAGTGTGCCTCAATCTCATCACAATGCTTGTCGTCCTCCAAGGTCAAACACCAGATCGTGTCGTGGCCATCCGTCCAGATCCAATCCACGGCATCTTCTCGCTCCCCTTCGGAGATGCCACAATACGCATCGGTCACATTGTAGCACAGATCCACACAAAACTCCTTCCAATCTGTGCGCCGAGCGAGTACCTGCTCTACACCACAATTGTCCCAACTGCCTTCATCCAGATCTTTGGCATCCACCCACACTTTCTTGTCGCTCAGGCTTACGGTCACGCCCTTGTCCACGACGGCTACGGGAGCGGTCTGGTCCTTCACCATGACGTAACAGGTATCGGTCGCCATCAGGTGGCAACTGTCATATACTTCATACACGATCGCTATCGGGCAATCCGTCTTAGGCAGCTTGATTGGGTGCGGATAGCCGTAGCAGATGCCAGGAAATGTGTCAATCGTTGGTTCCATGGCATCTTCATCCGGGATTCGCAGGGTGCAGTCCCCTCTTGGTTCGAGCGCAAAGGTGCCTACCCCCTCGATCCGTGCTTTCACCGATTTGACGCCGCTCCAGTCATCAGTCACACACACCTCTGGCAGGTATGCATGGGCGGCACATGCATGATCAGAGGCCGGCTCAAGCAAGAAGAAAGCGTCCAAGAAGTCGGAGGCGAGAATCCGGAAATAAATGTTGTTAAACGTCTCTGCATCCAAATTCACATCCTCGCCATCCAAGATCCCGTCCAGGAGCTCGCTCTGATATTTGCATTGGACCAGCGGCGGCACTGTATCCAGATCGATCACCCAAAACTCACAAATCAAATAATTTGGGAAACCCAGCGCTGGTGCTCCACCGTGGTGCTGGAAGGCATTATCCGGTGGGAAGGAGCCGCCATTGCAAATGAGTCCTTGCTCCCGGCCATAGCAATTCTGCTTGACCTCCAAGGAATATTTCGTGACGGTTTCGCAACTGCCCTCCGCAAAGGGCCGCTTGTCCAGGTGTAGGTTTAAGCCACATTTACCCATGAGTGGATTGACCACGTACGACCGGGTCGAGTCGTTATAAGTCAGGAAGTAGATCGTATCGCAAAACGATCGATCGTTGTCAAAGTCGATCGTGCCCGTGGGCACACCCGGATCACATCGCTCCGGCAGCACAAAGAAGGGACCTTTGCCACCTTCACCACAGTAGGTGCTATCCAACTCTGCACAATAGGTATTCTCCCCCGAGAAGCCAGCGATGAGAGGGGGTAAATTGAACACTGTCAGGGTGTCAAATACGGTGCCCCGATTTCCATCCTTGTCAAAGGCCTCGTATTCCCGCAGGATCACTTTGACCGTATCGTTGGTGATATAGTTTTGTCCGGCAATGTCGCACGGGTAGGAGGTCACCCAGTCTGCGACCAAGCTTCCGGTCACTGTACCTCCACAGGGTATCACGGCTTCTGGTGCCGCGCCGCCAATATGACCACCTTCCACGAGTGGATCGAAGCAATAGACGTCCTTGCTACTGCCGGAACCAAAGAGGGGTCCACTCGGGCCCGATAATGTCAGCGCTGACTCGCAGGACGCCCCTGCCAAGTTTGTCGCCACCGCCCGTAATGCTTGTCTCGTGTATCCACAAGCATCAAATGACACCTGGGATGTCCGGATCAAATCATCTGCGTAGTACACCAAGCCACCAAAGGGTGCAAACACCTGGAGCTCGATGGCCTCGGTACAATTGGCACCGCTGACCATTTCGCTAAGGAGAAAGCTCACCTGACCATCTGGTCCAACGCTGAGGTTGAGATCGCCACAATTGAGATTTGGCGTTGGGTTGGGTTCTACCACAGTGATGTCAAATGATACCATCGCCACATTGCCAGACATATCTGTCGCCGACATCGTCACCATCGTCATCGTACCGATGGGACCCAGGTCAGTGCCTGGCAGCGGATTCTGGGTCAACATCGGACTAGGATCGCAATTGTCGTTGGCCACAACCACCATGGTGAAATCGGGCATGATGCCGGAGCATTCAAAATCCGCCTGGACCGCGGGGACGGTCGACAGATCAAATACCGGCCGAGTCGTGTCGCCGACCGTCAACATGAAGTCGCAAGTGTCCACGTTGCCCGAAGCATCGATGGCGACTAGCTGGATGGTCGTATCCCCAAACACGGTCTGCCCAGCCGGAGGTATTTGCGTCAAAACTGGACTCGGATCACAGTTGTCGGTGACAATGGCTAAGCCTCGATAATCCGGCAAGGTAAACTGACAGTTGGGGTCAAAACTATCCATTTGGTCCCCCGGACAGGTGATCATCGGCCTTGTCGTATCAGCCAGTGTGAGCATGAACATACAACTGTCCACATTGCCACTAGCATCCGTCGCCCGAATGACGATCATCGTATCACTGTCCACAACCTGTCCGGCCGCGGGGATTTGCACCACCGTTGGAGTCGGATCACAATTGTCACTGATGGTCGCCAGCATGGTGTAGTCAAGCAGCGTAAACTGACAGTCGGCATCATAGCTATCCATCTGATCGCTCGGGCAAACCACCTGTGGTCCAGTGGTGTCTGCCAGGGTGAGCAAAAAGGTGCAACTATCCACATTGCCGCTGACATCGGTGACTCGGATGGTGATCATAGTGTCGCTGTCGACGATCTGGCCCGCTGCCGGAATCTGCTCGACTACCGGATTTGCGTCACAGTTATCGCTGATCGTGGCTAGGCCCCGATAATCCAGCAACATGA
Organism: Saprospiraceae bacterium; assembly: GCA_965223165.1. Lineage (GTDB taxonomy): Bacteria > Bacteroidota > Bacteroidia > Chitinophagales > Saprospiraceae > JABDMH01. The sequence continues at coordinate 171,390 of CBDCVQ010000011.1, forward strand.
ACTGGCAATTGGGGTCATAGCTATCCATCTGTGCGATCGGACAAGTGATCATCGGTCGAGTAGTATCCGAAAGCGTAAGCATAAACGTGCAACTGTCCAGGTTGCCGCTCACATCTGCGACAATCAGCTTAATGGTCGTATCACTGTCCACCAACTGTCCAGGGGCTGGTATTTGGGTGACGGAGGGAGTCGGATCGCAATTGTCGGCTACAGCGGCCAAACCTCGATAATCTAGCAAGGTGAATTGACAATTGGGGTCATAGCTATCCATCTGATCCATCGGACAAGTGATGGTAGGAAGTGTGGTGTCTGACAGCGTGAGCATAAACGTGCAACTGTCCATGTTGCCACTGATGTCCGTGACTCGCAATCGGATGGTCGTATCCGACGTCACGATCTGGCCGGCAGCTGGAATCTGCTCGACCACTGCCGTAGCATCACAATTGTCCACCACCGTAGCTAACCCGCGATAGTCCAAGAGTGTGAATTGACAATTGGCATCGTAGCTGTCCGATTGAGTCATGGGACAGGTGATGGTTGGTCTGCTCGTGTCTGCCAGGGTCAGCATAAAGAGGCAGCTATCCATGTTGCCGCTGGCATCGGTCACTCGAATGGTGATCATCGTATCACTATCCACCAGTTGACCGGCGGCAGGAATCTGCACCACCGTCGGGCTGCCATCACAATTGTCGCCCACCGTTGCCAAGCTCCGGTAGTCAAGCAGCGTAAACTGACAATTAGCGTCATAGCTGTCCATCTGGGCCGGCGGACACGTCAGTATCGGACGGGTCGTATCTGCCAAGGTCAACATGAACATGCAGCTGTCCGCATTGCCACTGGCATCGGTCACTCGAATCTTGATGATGGTATCGCCATCGACCAATTGGCCAGCAGCCGGGATCTGCACCACCGTTGGAGTCGCATCACAATTGTCGGTGATGGTCGCCAGCGTCGTATAGTCAAGCACGGTAAACTGACAATTGGCATCATAGCTATCCATCTGATCCATCGGACACATGACCACCGGCCTAGTCGTGTCGGATAAGGTTAGCATGAATGTGCAGCTATCCACATTGCCACTGGCATCGGTCACTCGAATCACAATGGTCGTATCGCTATCCACTATCTGGCCAGCGGCTGGGATTTGTACCACCGTCGGCGAGGGGTCACAATTGTCACCCACCGTTGCGCCTCCCCGGTAGTCCAACAAGGTAAACTGACAATTGACGTCATAGCTATCCATCTGATTCGTCGGACAGGTCACCGTCGGACGGGTCGTATCGGACAGCATCAGCATGAACGTGCAACTGTCCATATTGCCACTCACGTCTGCGATGATCAACTTGATCGTCGTGTCGCTATCGACCAGTTGGCCAGGTGCCGGTATCTGGGTCACCGTCGGCGTTGGATCACAATTGTCTGAAGCAGTGGCCATACCCCGATAGTCGAGCAAGGTGAATTGACAGTTGGCATCGTAGTCGTCCATCTGGGTAGCCGGACAGGTAATGGATGGTCGGGTCGTATCTGCCAGCGTGAGCATAAACGTGCAACTATCCATGTTGCCGCTGATGTCTGTGACTCGCAATCGGATGGTCGTATCCGATGTCACTATCTGACCGGCAGGTGGAATCTGCTCCACAATCGTAGTGGCATCGCAATTGTCCATCACCGTAGCCAACCCGCGATAGTCCAAGAGTGTGAATTGACAATTGGCATCGTAGCTGTCTGATTGAGCCATGGGACAGGTGATGGTTGGTCTGCTGGTGTCTGCCAGGGTCAGCATAAACAAGCAACTATCTACATTGCCGCTGGCATCGGTCACTCGAATCTTAATGGTGGTGTCGCTGTCTACCAACAGTCCTGCTGCTGGGATCTGCTCGACAGTCGGAGACGGATCACAATTGTCACCCACGGTGGCCAAGCTTCGGTAGTCGAGCAAGGTAAATTGACAATTAGCGTCATAGCTGTCCATCTGGGCCGACGGACAAGTCAGCATCGGACGGGTCGTATCTGCCAAGGTCAACATAAACATGCAACTATCCGCATTGCCGCTGGCGTCTGTGACCCTGATCTTGATGATGGTATCGCCATCGACCAATTGACCAGCAGCGGGGATCTGCACCACTGTTGGAGTTGCATCGCAGTTGTCGCTGATGGTCGCCAATGTCGTGTAGTCCAGCACGGTAAACTGACAGTTGGCATCATAGCTATCCATCTGATCCATCGGACAGGTAACCACGGGCTTCGTCGTATCGGATAGGATCAGCATGAAGGTGCAGCTATCTACATTCCCACTGGCATCCGTCACCCGAATCACAATGGTGGTATCACTATCCACTACTTGGCCAGCGGCTGGGATTTGTACCACCGTCGGCGAGGGGTCACAATTGTCACCCACCGTTGCGCCTCCCCGGTAGTCCAACAAGGTAAACTGACAATTGACGTCATAGTTATCCATCTGATTCGGCGGACATGTCGCCGTGGGATGGGTTGTGTCGGAGAGCATCAGCATAAACGTGCAACTGTCCATATTGCCGCTTACGTCCGCGATGATCAATTTGATCGTCGTGTCGCTGTCCACCAACTGGCCTGGGGCCGGTATCTGGGTCACCGTCGGCGTTGGATCACAATTGTCTGACGCAGTGGCCATACCCCGATAGTCGAGCAAGGTGAATTGACAGTTGGCATCGTAGTCGTCCATCTGGGTAGCCGGACATGTAAGAGATGGTCGAGTCGTATCCGCCAGGGTAAGCATAAACGTGCAACTGTCCGCATTGCCGCTGGCATCCGTGACTCTGATCTTTATCGTCGTGTCGCTGTCGACCAGTTGACCGGCGGCCGGAATCTGGACGATCGTCGGACTGCCATCACAGTTGTCACTGATCGATGCCAATCCGGTGTAATCCAGCAGCGTAAACTGGCAGTTGGCATCATAACTATCCGCCTGGTCGCTTGGACAACTCACCGATGGGGCCATATCATCCACCAGGACCAGGGTAAAGCTGCAGCTGTCGATATTGCCCACAGCATCTTGGGCGTAGATGGTGATCGTGGTGTTCATGCCGACCATAGATCCCGCCATAGGAGACTGACTCAGGGTAGGGTTGGCATCACAATTGTCCGAAACAGTCGCCAAGGCTGTGTAGTCTTCCACGCTGAACATGCAATTGGCGTCATAGCTCCGCTGCGCCATGGCAGGACAAGTGATCGTAGGCGGAAGTGAATCCACCAAGGTCAACGCAAAAGAGCAACTATCCTTATTGCCTGCATCATCGGTGGCAATCAACCATATGGTTGTGTTGGCACTGATGACCGTGCCCATCGGCGGATTCTGCGTGACCACCGGATCAGGATCCGAATTATCTGTCACCGTGGCAGAATCTGTATAGTCGGGCACGGCAAACATGCACATCCCATCGTAGTAGTCCACCTGATTGCCCGGGCAGGTAATGACGGGGGCCAAGGCATCAATCACCATAAACTGAGAGACCACGGTGTATCCGCTGCCATCCACCGAAGTGTTTATACGATAGTCACCATCCTGCCAGGCCACGATATAGCGGCTGTTAGAATCGACCGCTATGGCCCCAAACTGCTGGAAGTGGTCCGTGGTGGTGTTAATGATGAATTGACTGTCCAGCACCATGCCAGCCGTATCCATCGACTTGCCATAGACGCCGGAGAACGAACCATCCAGGTTGTAATCATCCCACACAAAGAGAATCGAGCCCTCCTGCGACACAGCCAGATCGGCATAGTCCTGCACATTGTCGGTCGAATCATTGACCAGAAACTCTCCGCCTTTGAAATTGCCACTGGCATCAATGAAGCGCGCATAGATGCCATAGTGATCTCCATCTTGGTCATAGCTAGACCAGAGGAAGACGCCAAAGCCATTGGGCATCAGAGAGATTCTTGGATTGATCTGATTGTTGGCCGTAGTGACATTCACCTGAAAGTTGGTGCCAGAGATCGTGCCCCCCGAGGTATACTTTTGCGCTAGTATCCCATGCTGAGAGCCGTCAAAGGCGCTGTGCTGCCAGGTGACGATGTAATCACCATCCCAGGTGATGGCCACGTGTGGATGTGCATCAATGCCCGTAGTTGTCGTGTCGACCTTCACATCTGAGGAGAGGGCACCACCAAAGGTGAACGGCCGGCCTTCAATGGAGTACGAATTGGTAGATGTATCTATTTCCTGCCAGTAAATGACAAAATTACCCGCCGTATCCATCGCCGCGGTGGGATACTTTTGATGGCCGCTAGCTCCACTGTTGGCTCTAAACTGGCTGCCACTAGTGGTCCCATCGGCATTATACCTTTGGGCATAGATACCCCATCCATCTCCATCCTGCCCCTCTGACATCCAGGCTACCACAAAACGACCATCCGCATCCATCCCAACGGAGGGAAAACGCTGATCATCCGCCGTGGTACTGTTCACCAGAAATTCGCTACCGACAGTGGAGCCATTCGCATCGTACCGTTGGCCATAGATGCCATAGCCGGCTCCATCCTGTCCAAAGCTTTCCCAGACCACAATGCTCTGGCCCGAGATACTTCGGGCAACGGCAGGAAACCACTGATTGTCGGTTGTGGTGGAGTTGACCTGAAAATTGGTCCCTTCAAAGCCAGTCTGGCTATACGTGCAGGGCAAGGCCAAACCTCCCAGGAGGGCAAGTACCAAAAGGGTGTCGAGAAAAGAATCTCGCCAAGCTTTGATCAAATCACTCGGTTATTTACTGAAGCGCCTGCTGCTAGATGGTGTGGGTGCAGTAGGGTTACTGCAAGTGCCTCCAAATTTTTCAAATCCCGTGATCGAACAATGTCACTTTCCCTGTCTCAAGAGTGACAATGCCCGGGGTGCCGGACACAACAACATTTGTCTGATATGTATCAGCACCTTCTGACTCCTGCATCATATGCCGGTGTCCAAAGTCTTCTTATCTCAAGCTGAAAACAACGGTAAGTAGGCAGCATTTGGTTCTTCGGCATTATGGGTTCGCTCACTTGTGACAAGGTACTGAAAGGTACCCAGAGATAGGAAGGAATTGGGCGATATTCTCTACTTTTTCCCACCTAAGGCGGTGAGTGCCCGGATTAATGTGCGAGAACAATCTCTGTGGACCCTAAGTCAACACCAACGTCAACAGATCGATCCATCGATTGGCTCAACATTTCGTTGATCCTCTTGGCCCTGTATGTTGCTTTCCACCTACCGTACCAACTGTTTCTACTGGCCTACGCCGTACTGGGCCCACTGCACTACCTCACAGAAATCAACTGGATCCGGTCCAAGGGCTATTTTGTGTCCCAGCGGGGTTGGGTTTGGTTTGCCCTGGGTTGCTCCATTTTGATCTTTTTACCCAAGGCACTCAAAGAATGGCCGCTGGGCGAATCCACAGGTATCGCTGATAGCGCACTCATCGGCTTTCTGATCACCTATTCCAACAGCTTCTTATTGGCGACGGTCTTCGTTGCCCTGAGCATCTTCTTCTTCCGCAAGACCTGGATGGTTGTGCTAGCGGGTTTGGGTGCCTTCCTTGCAGGTATCTCCATCAATCACTGGTCTATCTATCAGCTGAGCATTGGCCTGCTATTGCCCACCTTGGTGCACGTGTATCTATTCACCTTACTGTTCATGTGGTATGGGGCCTTGAAGTCCCGCAGCATCCCTGGATACTTGAGCGTCCTACTGCTAGCTGCCTGTCCCGTTTACATTTGGATGGGCGATATGCAAGTGTCCACCTACCTGATGTCAGATGCATTCAAGCAGATTTATGTCGATCAAAATTTTCACGTCACCAACTTCAAATTGGGAGAAATGCTTGGTCTATCCAGCCAAGACTCGTTCTACTTCTTCGCACAAACGGAATGGAAACTGCAGGTGTTTATCGCGTTTGCCTACACGTATCATTACTTGAACTGGTTTTCCAAAACGACGGTCATCCGGTGGCACAAGCATCTCTCGCGTTCTCGCACCCTCCTGATCGCCGGCCTTTGGCTACTATCGGTCTGCTTGTTTTGGTACGACTACAAGGTGGGATTCTTATCCCTTTTGGGTCTGAGTTTCCTGCATGTGATTCTGGAGTTTCCTATCAATGCCATCTCCATCCGGGGAATAGGCAGGGCCTTGTTTCTGCGACAGCGTTGAGACAAATTGGTCACCTCTTACTCGTGATTTCCCGTAATGGTCCACCAAGTACTCCTTCCTCATTCGTATCACCCCAGGTCGTTGGCCTAGGCCCATACCGGGTAGTGATAGGTGCGCTGCCCAAGGTGCAGCGGACCAAGATGAGATGGCACTAATCCTGTACCTTGCAGAGCATCTTTATGACCAGCAATAGCAGAATCTCCCGTGGAGCGTACAAGTGAGCAAGTGACCAGTTGGGGCAGGTACCCGGTCACCCAGGGCACGATAGTCAGGCCGGGCACGGAGGAAGAAGTCCGGGCTGCCCTCCAGTCGGCCGTATCGCTGATCCCCCGCGGCAATGCCCGATCATACGGAGACGCTGCCTTACACCACCACATGGTCTCCGCCATGCAGCTCAATCGCATTCTCTCCTTTGACCCAGCAGAGGCCACCATTACCTGCGAGGCTGGGGTGCTCCTCTGTGATATCTTGGTGGAGGTCGTGCCAAAGGGCTTTTTTCTCGGTGTGACCACCGGCACTAAGTTTGTTTCGATCGGCGGGGCGATTGCGGCAGATGTACATGGAAAGAATCACCACCGAGTAGGGAGTTTCTCCTCGTTCGTGCAAAGCTTCGACTTGATTCAACCGGATGGGACCAGTGTCACCTGCAGCCGAGAATCACATCCCGATCTGTTTTGGGCCACCTTCGGCGGTATGGGTCTGACGGGATTTATCCTGCGGGCTACGCTCCGATTGATCCGCATAGAATCTGCCTACATTTGCGAAACCTCCCAGGCCACGTTTTCTCTTGCCGGGCTGCTCCATGCCCTACAAGAACACCAGGCATGCTCCTACGCCGTGGCGTGGATCGACAGCTTTTCCACGAGGGCCGGAAAGCTTCGTGCTTTGCTCTCCACGGGTGAGCATGTCAACCGAGAAGACCTGGCCGGCAGTGTCAAGAATGATCCTTTGGCCGTAAAGCATCATTCTTTACTGAGCATTGGCTCCCATTTTCCCGGAGTCTTCCTCAACGACTGGAGCATGCGAGTATTCAATCGGCTGCGCTTTGAGCGCGGTCGGCTGCGGGCTGGCTCACGCATCGTGCACTACGACCAGTTTTTCTATCCGTTGGATAAGATTGGTTGGTGGAATCGGATCTATGGCCCCAAGGGCTTCGCGCAGTATCAGTTTCAGGTGTCACCAGCCCATGCGGAGGCCGCCTTTAGCGAGGCCTTTGCCCTGCTGGGTCGCGAGCGGACGTACTCCTTTCTTACGGTCTTGAAGATGTTTGGCCAAGGGAATGAGCAATCTCCGCTGTCCTTTCCCGCCAAAGGGTTCGCCCTTTCCTTGGATTTCAAGATGACCCCATCGCTGCTTTCGACCCTAAATAAACTAGACGGGATTGTACTGAAGTATGGCGGAAAGATCTACTTGGCTAAGGACGCTCGGATGACCCGTCGATTTTTCGAAGATACGTACCCTCGTGCTGGCGAATTTCGCAAGCATCTAGCTAGCCATCCAGACCCAGGAAAATACCAGTCTTTGCTTTCCAACAGAATCGGTTTGACCGCTACCTCATGAACAAAATACTATTGTTAGGAGCGACCTCGGGCATCGGCTCGGCCTACACCCGGAGATTGGCATCGGCCGGTCACGATCTCCTACTCTGCGGCCGCAGCACGCACGAGCTCGAGCAGCTAGCTCAGGACATGATCAAGCAGTTTTCGGTAGACATCAGGACCTGCCTCCTGGACATCACCAGACCGGAGGACCAGCTCCCCTTCTGGAAGAAATATGGAGGCACGATCGACGATGTTTTCGTAGCCATCGGCTTTCTTGCTCCCGAAGGAGATCGATCGGCAGAAGCTTTGGTCACCACGATTCAAGCCAACTACCTGGGTATCGCCACGATGCTGGAACTCGCTGCCACCGACTTTGCTAAAAGGGGTTCTGGCAGTATTATTTGCATTAGTTCGGTGGCGGGTGAGCGGGGACGAAAATCCAACTATTGGTATGGCAGTGCCAAGGCAGGCCTGACGGCATTTCTGGCCGGTCTACGTCATCGACTACATGGGCATGGAGTCCACGTAGCCACCATCAAAGCCGGCTACGTCCGGACCAAAATGATTGCCCACCTAAAGACCCCTCCCCTGCTAACCGCCACACCGGAAGAGGTAGCGAATGTGATCTACCGCAAAGCCTACTTACAGCGTCGGGATGTGATCTATGTCAAATCCATCTGGCGGCCCATTATGTTCATCATCCGGCATTTACCAGCGTTTATTTTCAAGCGGTTGGATTTGTAGGGGCCTTGGATCATTTGGCGAGATCCTCGGCAGATTAGACCTTGGCAAGCTGTACATTTGGCTGAGAGAGCCCGTGGAGACGGCTGTTTCAACTGCTCGAAGAAATCCCAGTCGTGAAGACCAAGAAGCACATCGTATTGATCGGATTGATCCTGCTGATCCTGCAGGAGTGCCTCTTTCGATTATTCTTTCCCCTGCCTGAGTTATCTAATTTTCACAAGACCAATTATCTGCCAAAACCCGATGGCAAGACCGCTCCGAGAGTGTGGTATGAGAAACTTTGGTATCAGTCCACACCCGACCAGACACCGAAGTACCTCCATCAATACAATGGGTACGGATTTAGAGACGAGGAGTGGACGGTAGAGAAGATCCAAGGCCGGCCGAGGACTCTATTTATTGGGGACAGCTTCGTTGAGGGGGCTATGGCCCCCCAGGAAGGCACCCTGACATCGCTGCTCCAGCAGATGCTGGGATCTGACCAGATGGAGGTGATGAATATGGGCATCATCGGCGTGGGCCTGGATGCCTACATTGCCCTGCTCCGCGACGCACTACCTGCCTTTCGACCCGACTTTGTCCTTCTCCTTCTCTACGCCAACGATGCCCCGACCCGCCCATTCCAACCTTCGCTCCAGCCGTTCGAACCTCGCTATTATGCTCGATGGCAACCCCGACTGCTCACCTTGTTGGGCATACTCATTTCCGGCGACCCCCTGCCCTATCGGAGGAAGCAGCCGGCCTCGCTGATGCCAGCCGTACCTAGCCCAGGCAACCCTTGGAGCACCCATGCCTTTCGAAATCAGGAGCATGTTCGGCCGGACATTGCTGCAGCGATGAAGGCAGGTACATTCAATCCCTTTCACACTAACTGGGTGCTCAAGGAGGAGCTGTTTCTGAAAAAGGAGATCGACTTCACTCCCTACCTTTCTGTCATGCAACAACTGGTCGAAGAGCACGGTACCCAACTGGCTATTTGTTATCTGCCCAGTCGGCACCAAATCAGCAACTACTACTACCCGTTTGAAAGGGCGACATGCATGAAACTTTGTCCCCCCGTACTCGACCTGACCCAAGAACAGTACCACCGACATCGCCGGCATCTGAAGAGGGTCTGCCAAGGACTGAACCTACCGTACCTTGATCTCGCTCCTACCCTCCGAGAATATGAAGAAAATGATCACCATCTCTATTGGGACTACGATGACCACCTGAGGGAGGAAGGCTATGAGATCGTCGCCAAGGAGTTGCATAGGCAGTGGGAACACTTGTTCGCTCGAGCACCAAATCTAGTGGAATGACCAGGGCAGGGTCGACGAAATTTAAGCCGATGGTCTTTAGTGGGCTGATCTTGCTGATTCTCGCAGGTATGCTTGAAACGGCTGCATTTGTGGCAGTGGGGTCTAAGGACTATCGACTCAGACTTCGCAATACCCTGCTGTACTTCGGATCGAGCAACCGACCCATCGGACCCATGCCGGCTGTGCCCTGGCCCTCAAATACCTTGATGGTTCGAGTGCCCGATGGCCCCAAGACGAAATCGACCTATCGACTGGGTGAACGAGTGATACCAAATGCCTTCTTGGCATCCAAAACGGCGCTGCTGCGACCGGAAGACCTTCGCGGGGACAGCGCCATCGTGATCATTGGTGGATCTGCCGCCTTTGGCTTCCCTTACCACTACTCAGAGACCTTTGCTGGAAGGTTGGAAAAGCTGCTGCAGGGCCGGTATCGAGTGGTCAATGTAGCGCAGGTGGGCTGGAGCTCCGGCCAATTAATCCCCATTGTGCAGCGCGTTGTGACCGCCTACCCGGTCAAGGCCTTGGTCGTCTTTAGCGGCAACAATGAATGGGTGCAATGGTCTCATGTGGAAAGGCGAGGTAAGCGGAAGCTCACGCTCCAGTTTTATCAGCTGTGCTCCTACAGTCACCTGCTTTCCAGTATTGTCTATCGCCAACTGATACGTGCGCCACGAAACACGCTGGACATCGTTCAGGACCGGATAGGTGACTACCAACCCCACCAAGAATTGACCGGCATCGACTTTGCCTTGAAGCACCCCATCCACCGCTATCGTCCCTTTGACCCACAGGAGTGGCAAGAGCTCAAGTCAGACTATTTGCAACGTTTTGAGCAAAACCTGCGGCAAATAGTACAAGCATGTGCAGAGCTTAAGATACCGACCCTGCTTCTCACCATGCCTTATAAGCATCGGTTGTCGCCGGCGTGGAAACACCCACAGCCCCTCTACCCCACTGCCAAGCAAGAACCTGTGTTGGATCTCCTCATCCAGCGGATCCAAAGGCGGCTGGCGCAAGACCAGTGGGACCAAGCACTCGCTGCGGCGGATACGGCCCTAGCCCTATCTCCCTCCTCCAGTCTCCTGCATTACCTAAAAGCCGAGGCCTTGGCAGGCAAGCAGTCCTGGTCTGCCGCCACCTCGGCCTATGCTTTAGCGCGAGAAAACATGATCGGCAATTTGGGCAGCGTGCGCTCTGTCAATAAGGTGATCAGGCGAGTCGCCCAATCGTCGGAAGCCGCCCTCATCGATATCTGTGATCGGTTTGCAACCTCCTCAGCCGCATACTTCACGGAGGACCTTATCGACGATGACTGTCACCCAAATGCGGAGGGACACAAAATCATTGCCGAGCACATCTTGCATCAAATGCGAGCTACCGGAATAGCAGAAAAGTGATGTCTTAGTCGACCTGGTGCCGAGACAGTCGAATGCGCTCAATGCAAGGCTTCAAATTTGTAGATTAGCCAAAACGCATCGCGAAGTGCCAAAAAGAAAATGGCCCCTACTATTGCTAGTTGTACTAAGTCTGGTCGTTTCGGAAATCCTTGTGCGCATCGTCGCGGGAGATCGGTTGGTACTATGGGAGACTGAGCGAAATCTGCTGTATGATCACCACAAAGATCTGGGCTGGTTCCCCCGAGAAAATTCCAGCAGTAGGTTCTACGGTAGTGTCTGGTTTACGGCTCGTCACAATAACCGCGGATTTCGCGATCAAGACCATGGCCAGAAAAGGAAGAAGCGCATGGTGTTCCTGGGCGATTCCTTCGTGTGGGGCTACGACGTGGAAGCAGAGGACCGCTTCACTGATCTGCTACGTGATTCCTTTCCGGACTGGGAGATCCTAAATCTCGGGGTGAGTGGCTATGGTACGGACCAATCGTTTATACTCTTGCAGGAGCAATTCAGCTATTATCAGCCCGATGTCGTCTTCTACCTCTATGACTTTGCCAGTGATCCGCTGGATAACTCCCGCAATAGAAATTATGGTGGCTACTACAAGCCTCAGTTTGTGCCGGCGGGAAACCAGCTGCAATTGTCGGGCATTCCCGTTCCGAAGACCTATTATTACTATGCCCGTGAGCATAGCTTATGGTTTCGAAGTTATCTAATCCGATTGGCCTGCAAAGTCTTCATATGGGCCAGATACCCCCTTAACGTGGTCGAAGACACGGAGTTGTCTAGCGATATTCTGCATGCCATGCGGAATTTTGTCAACGCCCAAGGTATACCCTTCTATCTTGGATTTACGGAGCTGGGTAGCAACGGAGCGGAGATCAATTTTTGTAGAAGCTTTCAAATGGCATGTGTTGACCTGACCACGCCGCTGCGATTTCCTGCCCAGGGCGAACATTGGACACCGGAAGGTCACAAGGTCGTCAGAGACAAAATCGTGGCATTCTTGCACCGCGAAGGCATCAGGTAATCCACCCGATCTTCACTCTGCCACGACCCTTTCTCGGATCCGACGATAGATCTCTTGGCCCAATAGGCGATACCCCTCCCCCCGCATGTGATCATCATATTTCCAATAAAGATGTCTTCCCCTTTGCTCATGGTCTCTGACGAAACCTGTCAGATCGATGAATGAGACATTGTGCCTGCGACATTCTTCTGCCAATGCATGTTGATGCACCTGATAGGCTGATCCGGTGAGATCCAGACTATCATCACACAGGATCTGGCAAAACTCCCTTTCAAAGGGATAGTAGTAGGTCGTCGTGAGGTTTCTACTGGGAATGTACACCACGACCGGACGCGCCTTAAACTCCCGGCAGAAATATTGGAGGTATGGAATGGCCTCACCCAAGGCGGGAGACCTACTCAGGTTTTGCGCTTCATTGTACAAATTATTGGTACGAAACGGACTAAAGGTTCCTGCCCGCATCGCGGAAGCAATGTCGGCGTTGACATGATCCTGCAATTGCTCTTCCTTGGTACTCCATGGGTTGGCAGAAGAGGCCACGCTGGGTATATATGGGCGCGCCCCGGCATCAAACCGGAATCTGACCGGAGATCCGCCCTGCCACTGGTGCAGCAATTCCAGCAATCTTGGCTTCGCCTGAGGGTAGGCCTTGGCGCTGAGATACAGATCCGGAATCCTTGGCACTCGTTGGGTCAGGTCATTGGTAGAAATGCATAGAAAAAGGTAGTCAGGCTGAAAAATGGGTAGCACATCGGTGGCTAGCTGCAGATAGGCATCCAATCCGGCTCCCATCATGCCCCCGTTGAAGACCTCAAATTGTCCGGTGGAGGCCATTTCAAAACTTCGAGGAATGGTGTTTTCATGCTCTGCCATGATACCCTCCACAAAACTGTCGCCGACAAATATGGCCCGGGCCTTCCCGGCTGGCTTGGATCGGCTCCATTCGCTGCCGCGAAATCCGTAGCGGTTCATATCATGTAAGAACTGGTGGGCGGTATCCGGCGAAGACTCCCAGTACCATGGCTGGTCGCGGAGATGGGCAAATTGACCCTCTACCTCCGCCAATCGCATGTAATTGATACGATCAAAATTGCTTAACTCCGGCAGCGGGAAAAAGAAACGAAACGTGACCTCCTGAAATAGAAGCAAGAACAAGATATAGGCGATCATCCTAAGTCGCTTCATACACGTTAGGGATTAGCGTCTTGGTCATCTAAGGTATCCTGCAGGAGTACACGTAGCTCGCGATTGAGCGCGACGATATCCTCGTCCTGCCACCTCTCCAGATACTGGTCGGTCAGCTTCAACAACTCCGGTCTCAGTCCCGCTTGAATGCCACAATCGATGGCGATACGCATCGCCTGCTTGTGGGTGGGATACTGCAATTCGATCAGTGTCAAGCTGTGCTCATAAGCTGCCCGATAATCTCGCAGAAAATAATGCGATTCCATCAGGCCTACATAATTGGCTGCCAAGCTAGCATCAAATGTTCGGGCCAACTCGTGGTAGCGGAGTGCCTCCTCGTAGTTTTTTTCGCGCGTCCGATAGTGCCGAGCGATCTTCCACAATAGATTGGCATATTCGATGTCTCCACCACGTAAAGCGTAGGGTCCCAGTTCGCGCGCCACGTCAAGATATCGGGTCAGATACTGTATGGAGTCGTCCTGCACCAGATCAAGCCCGGCGTGGATATCCCCGGCCGATCGTATCCAATACGTCTTGAAGACGTGCTTGCCAATTTTCTCCAATCGGTGCGAGAGCATCTGGCGGTCGCTATTCACCCAGAAAACGGGCAGCGCCAGGAGACAAAGCGCAAGGATCGGACCCAGTAGCATGGACGGCTGTCTCCCCCTCCACTGACCGGCCAGCGCCAGAACCGTGACGATCAGCACCGGGCCCGGGAGCGAAAACAGATCCACATCCATCGGCATGCTCATGAGTGGATTGTACGCAAAGAAGAGTAGCAGATAAAAGTAAAGGGTGCTCGCCATGATTTTTACCGGCATTGCCTCCCACCGAATGGCATGCCGATAGTTCAGACCCACCACCATCAAGAAGAACAAGGCCGCACCGGACCACAGAAAGAACATGTTGAAGTAGTCGAAAAAATGGTTGAGGTGAAACAGCGTATACCGATCCAGGGGTGGATCGGGCGGTATGATAGGAAGAAACAGCCGCTCATAGGCATCCATATCCGGTGCGAGAAAGCGGGCATCCTGATGATCTCCCAAGACAAAGAGGTAGACAAAGAGCCCACCGGCGGTCAAGGGCAACATCACTCGAGTGATCAAGTGCCGCCAAGAAATCGATGGCGAGGAATCGGTCGAAACACGACGGCGTCCATCATAGACAGCGAGCAAGGCAGAGGGTATCAGGATGAGGCTGGAGCCATGGAGCTTGAGACAACAGAGCAGCAGGATGATCAAAATGATCAGGACGTCCATGGATGGCTTCTGCAAGTACTTGAGCAACCAAAGGAGATAAGCCGTAAGGCACAGTAGCACAGGAGCATAAATCTCCTCATAACCGAAAAAGAATTGCAGAAACGGGGCAGAGGCGCCCATCAATGCAATGCCCGCCCGCAGTCGAGTGCCAGGCAAATACTTCCATACATAGGATAACCACAACCACACATACAGTCCACCCGAAAGGGAGCCGAGCCATCGAAACACCTGGGTATGCGTCAGACCGGTCCAGTAGGAGGTCAGTCTGACCGCGCTGAGTACGGTGGTATTGCCAGACTTTAGGTCAAAGAAATTGAGCGCCAGGAGTTCCTTTAGATATTTGGCATCGTAAGACGTCGTTCGCAACCCCATGCGGTCCTTGAAGAGGGGGGCATCACCATAAAGGCTGTCGTGCATCGCGCACTGGTAGAATAGAAACATGGCGGTTATAGCCAGACCGCCGATGAGCCAGCCCGGTCGCGGCACGGATGATGTCAGTCTGGATATGCAGAGATGGAGACGATCCGTCTGGGTGGGAGGTAGCTCGATCAACACCAAAGCGATAAGCAGAGCCAGAAACGTCCACGGACCCGGCATCAATGCCACATGGTGAAGACCCCACCAACTACCTGGCCAAATCACGGCCAGCAGATAGCATGCCCAGCATAAGCGTGCCACCCATCGGTTTCTTGAACTGATCTGCTTGTCGTTCTCCATGCAAGTCCTTGGGGTGGGCGCAATCAAGATAGCAATCTCCAAGAAGTGCCGATTGGGCCCTCCGCGAATTTTTGCAGATTTGTGCGTGATGGCTGACCAATCCAAAGACCCCTCATTGTCACGGCGCTTCACCCTGATGGCCTTGTTGGTCTGGTCACTCATTGTCGTCGCAGCCATCCATCCCGATTTTTGGTGGGGCTTGCATTTTCTTGCGTTCGTCCCCTCTTGGCTGGCGGCGCTGCTGCTTCTGACCAGCCTGGCCCTGCTGCTGGCTCCCCGGATCAGCGATATGCAACCTTTGCTACGAGTGAATTGGCAGTTCACTCCGGCGTTGATCGCCTTCGCAATGGGCGGTATCTTCTACTTTTTCCCAATCTACCTGGACACCTACGGAGACGCCATCTGGGTGCGTGACACCCAGGACGAAGTGGTGACGCAGATACCCGCCGACATGCAGGCGGAGTTGAGGACATGGACATTGCATCCCTCCCGGGCCAGGTCGTTTATGCTCAGTGCCATTTCGACCACGGCCTATCACACCGGCAGCTCACTGCGTCAGGTCTATGTGGCCATGGGCCTGGTCTGCGGGGTGCTTTTTGTTTGGTTTTGGCTACAATGGGTGCAGAAAAAACTCCACGAGCCCCTATGGCGGTGGACGATGACCGTCGTGGGGCTTTCTGCTCCTTTCCTGGCGGCCTTCTGTGGCCACCTCGAAGTCTATGCTCCGATCTACCTCTTGCTCCTCCTGTGGCTACAGGGCTTACTCCGTTACTTGGAGGATGAAAGCCCGATCGTCCTGGCACTACTCCTCCCCTTTACAGTGTTGCTTATGCGCATGCATCCGCTGGGCTGGTTTCTGCTGCCCGTATGGGGGCTAGCGCTACTGTGGAGATGGCGCCATCGGCATCCCTGGGTTGCCCGGATACTTCGTCCCCAGGGGGTGCTGCTTCTCCTGGGAGTCCCGGCTATTGTAGGTGGCAGTTTACTCTACTTTGTCGTGACAGGTGACTTTCGCGACGACCGTACACTGCACGAGACAGCCGCGGATCAACATCTCTTTTTGCCCATCGTGACGCCCGATCCCCCCTATGATCGCTACAATCTGCAGAGTTTCAATCACATAGCGGACTTCGCCAACGCCATGTTGTTTTGGTCGGTGCCTTGCTGGTTGCTACTGGCCATGGTCTGGTTTGGTGCAAGAAAAGCTTATCGGTGGAGTGAACCATCTCTGCTTTTCACCGCTGCTGTCCTCGGTTGCTTCATTGCCTTTCTCTTTGTGATCAATCCGATCCTTACCCTCCCCATGGATTGGGATCTATATGCGGTCAGTGCGCCCGTGCTGTTGGTCTTTACTCTCCTGGTCGTAAAGGAGGTGCAGCACGACGCTCGACTCCGTATCCACGGCTTTTGCTTTGCCGTGGGCATCGGCATCCTAAGCACCCCCTTTATCTTCATCAATGCCTCCAAGGACATGTATTCCCAGCGGTTGCAAAGCGTCGCCATGCATGTGTACAGGACCTACTACGAGTGGTCAGGCATACACATGGACTTTGCTTTGGGGCTGGTCAAGGACGATCCCGACCAGTACCTTTGGCGACAAGCTGAGGTGATCACCGAAATAGAACAGTTTGCCCATCATCCCCTGGACGAACGGAATCTGAACTACCTGCAGCTTCTATCCATCTACGGGCGATCTGTCCTGCAGCATGAAAAGGACCTGGCCAAGGCCATGCCACTGTTGCAAAAGGTGCATCGATATTATCCCCAGGACCGGGAAAACCTGATGCGACTGCTGGAGGTAAATTTCAGGCTGCAACGCTTTGGTGAGGCACATGACAATGCCGTGGAGTTGGTGTCGATCCGATATCCCAGCCACCGCAAAGCACTGCGTATGGCCATACATTGTGCCATCGAGGCTGAGCGGAGAGAGGCCGTCCAGCAACATACAACCGCGTTCCTCTCCCAGTGGCCGGAGGACTTGACCATCCAAAGGGTACAAGAAGGATTGCGGCAGGAAGCCACCCTGGCGACACTAGCCAAACTCTTCGCCTCCTCCAATTAAAAGATAATCTCCTCTTTGTACCACCGGTACAGGGCCTCTCCCACAATCTGGTACCCCTTCTTTCGCATGTGATCATCGTAGTTCCAGTAGAGGCGCTGGCCTCGCTCCTCGTAAGACTTGACCACTGGCGTGAGGTCCAGGAAGGGCCATGTCATGTCGGCACAAACATTCGCGAGTGATTGGGCGTGCTGCTGATAGGTCGCCTGGGTCAGGTCCAGCGAGTCGGGACAAAGCTGGAGGCAGGTCTGCCGTTCAAATGGATAGTAGCGGCGAGTGATTTGGCTCCGGCTGGGCAGGTAACATATGGCTACCCGCGTATCGTACGATGCCAAGTGATCTCGTAACCAGTGTGCCCACGGCAGCAAATCAACCTTTTCACGCAAGTGCTTTTCTTCCGCCGCGAGATAGTTGATCCGAAAGGTGTTAAATCGACCAGCTCGCATATAATCTGCCAGTTCCGGCAACACATGGGGGGCAAAGTCTTGCTCCTGCTTTGTCCAAAGATTAAAGGGATCAGGCACCGCCGGCATAAAGGGCCTAGGAGAGTGCCAGCGAAAGGTCAACGGTTCGCCCTGCGCCAGCGCCTCAAGGATCTCCACCAAGCGAGGCTTCCACCGGGCATAATAGGTAGCTTCCGTCGATGCGGTGGGCCGGGCTACATGTCGATTGGAGATATCGTTGGCAAACAATACCAGTATCAGCCAATCAGGCTGGAAGAGTGGGACGGCCCGATGGATCAAGCGCGTGTATTCCGGTAGTCCAGCACCGGTGATGCCCAGATTCATGATCTCGGCCCCTGCCTCATCCAGGGTGCCAAACACATCGGGAATACTTTGGCCCTCATCCACCATGGCTCCCTCTACAAAGCTGTCTCCCACAAACATGATGCGCTGCTTGCCAGGCCGCTTGCGCACCTTCCAGTCTCGATCTCTAAAGCCATAACCGTTCAGCCGATGGACAAAGGCGTGGTTAGTATCTGGCGCTGACTCGAAGGTCCTCCGCTCGTAGCGCATGGGACTGATCGACGGCACGTCAGGAGGACGTGGCACAAACTGACTGCGATTAAAGTCCTTCAACGCGGGCAGGGGAAAACAGATACGGAAGATAGACTCCTGCAGTAGCAGAAGGCAGATCAGATAGATCAGCCAAAAAATCCATCGACGGGCTTTCAAGTATTCTTTCGCTTTAAGGGGATTGCCATGAAGGGCCATAAGGTAATACCGCACACCAGAATGACCAAATTGTTTAGGTCGGCCAGAACCAGGCATCCACATGATCGCGGCCAAAAAACCAGGTCGTAGCCATGGCGGGCTTTCTATATTTATGGGTTGAATGAACCGCGGTATGATCGCAGACCCCCTGGAAGGCTATTCCACCAGAACCAAAGGCGGTATCCTAGTCTTGCTATCGGCTTTCGTCGCGCTGGTAGTGATGTCACCCATTCTGGCGAATGGATGGGTTGTCTGGGACGACTATGGCTATGTGCTCAACAATTCGCTGGTACATCGACTGGACGTGGAGGGCATATGGGAGATGATGACCACCGCCTCGGTGATGGGCAACTATCATCCGCTGACGTTGATATCCCTGGCCATAGACTATCACCTGGGGGGTAGTGATCCGCTTTTGTATCACTTGCACAACATAGGTCTACACCTTGCCAATGTTGCCATCGTCTTCTACTTTTCCTTTCTCTGTTCGAGACGACTCGACGTGTCTTTTTTGGTGAGTCTTCTTTTTGGGATTCACCCCATGCACCACGAGGTGGTGACGTGGGTGTCGGCGCGAAAGGATCTGCTGAGCACACTATACTATTTTGCCAGTCTGAGTGCATATGTGCATTATCTCCAGACGGAAAAGAAGCAGTTTTATCAGGTCACCATCTTGTGTTTTGTCTTGGCGCTGCTCTCCAAAGCCACGGCAGTCACCCTACCGGTGGTACTACTGCTCTTGGACCATTTGCACGATCGTCCGAATGTACTGCAAAACATTAGGGGCAAGCTCCTGCTCTTCCTTATCAGCGCGGCCTTTGGCATGCTGGCGATCTCTAGTCAGGATGACGCCATCACTTGGAGTCAAGACATTGAATACTCTTTCCTGGAGTCTCTCTTTGCTGCGGCTTACGCGCTGCTCGTCTACTCGGTCAAAGCTCTGTTGCCGATTCACTTATCTCCTTTCCACCCGTATCCGACCTGGTATTTCGAGGGACATCCCTGGTACATATACGCCTCCGTGATCCCGGTCTTCCTACTCTTGCGCTGGTTTTTCACAGCACACAAGACCCATCGCGTCTTGTTTTTTGGCGGGGCCTTTTTTGTCGTGACGATCTTGCCACTGCTGCAGATCCTCCCGGTCGGCATAGCCATCATTAGCGAACGCTACACCTATCTACCCTACTTTGGCCTCTTCTATTTCATGGCGCATGTGGTCGCAGACTTCATCCGCCGCCCCACCCCAGCGTGGCGCGTAGGACGACGAGCTAAACTGCTGCTCACCGGCTTGTACTTGGTCTTCCTCTGCTTTACCACCATTCTTCTGTCGAGACATTGGGAAAATACGGAGACCCTTTGGACGCGGGTGATAGATCAGTACCCGAAGAACTTCTTCGCCTATTTTCAACGAGCTAACCACCGTATGGAGCAAGGGCTCTATCAACTAGCCATACCAGACTATGACAAGACGCTGCGCTACAATCCCTACTACGGGCTGACGCTGCGATTCCGGAGTGATGCTAAGCGGATGTTGGGCGACTATCATGGGGCGATTGCCGACTTGGACACCCTGCTGCTGAGAGAGCCACTCAACACCGGTGCACTGAGTATGCGAGGACAACTGTATTCGAATGTTGGTGATCATCGGTCAGCGGTGGAGGACCTCAATCGCAAAGTGCGCATAGACAGCACGGACCCCATCGGCTATCTGCTACGGGCTGTGGTGTTGGAGCGTTTGGAGGCACCCGAAGTGGCCCTGGTAGACTACACCACGGCCCTGGCGTTAGATCCTCAAAATCCGGGCGGATACAACAATCGTGGGTTGGTGCTTCTGCAGCTTGACCGCGCCGAAGAGGCGATCCAGGACTTCAATCAAGCCATCTTGTACAATCCCAATTTTGCTCAGGCCTACTTTCGAAGGGCCAAGGCTCATCGTCACTTGGGTCGATCGGCAGAAGCGCTGGAAGATGCCTTAAAAGCGCGTGATCTCGGCTACGGCTTGGACTCGCTATACTTGGACTCCCTCCATCAAGAGGCCAGCGAGTAGCTATAGATATGTTGAATAATTACTAGTCGTAGACCGGATCCTTGGTGAGCTCTGTGATGTACTCAGGCGACAATCGGTATCCCACCTCTTCTGCCTTCATGGCATCGACGATGGCTAGGTCATAGTCTTCGGCCTCTTTGTGCGCCACAGATCGCAGGAAGTAGGCTTCGCCAAAGATCGGATTGAGCTCAATAGCCCTGGAAAAATCCTCCAGCGCCCCGCGTATGTCTCGCATTTGGAGCCTTACTACCCCCCGATAGCGATAAAGTATGGGATCCCTGGGGATCTTCTGGATACCCCGAGTGTATACGGATTCCGCTTCTTCGTATCTCTCCAATCCCTCTAGCATGACGGCAGAATTGAGATAGGCGGTGCTGCGAAAGGGTTCCAGGGCGATGGCATTCTCCAGGTCCGCCAGTGCTTGGCCCGGTTGCTCAAAGTTGGAATAGAGCAACAGGGCGCGGTTGATGTATGCACTGTAGTTTTTACCCCCCACTTCCATGATCCTGTTGAAATCGGCCAGCGCCCCCTCCAGATCTCCTTTCTCCTTCAGCATACGACCGCGCTCCAGCAGGGCATAGACGTTGTCATCGCCAATTTCCAGCGTCTTCGAATATTGGTCCAAGGCTTCCTCTTTGCGGCCCAGACCCTTGAAGTAATCCGCCAGATTGACATGCCCCATGAAGGTGCCCGGGTACTTTTTGATCACGTCTCGCCACAGCGTTTCTCCGTTCTTCCACACGAAAGTACGGCCGAAGGAGATCCCCGCAAACAGTAGGAGAAAGCCGGCCAAGGCCAGTCGCCTGACCCGAATCTGACGGTGCGAATCCTCCAGTTGCGCTATGACCCATGTGGCTAGTAAGAAAAAGAGTCCCAGGTAAGGCAGGTAACTATATCGATCGGCCATGATACCTCGACCAAAGGGCAAGATCTTCAGTACAGGCAAGAGGGTTAACACGAAGAAACCCACTGAAAAGACAAACAATCGCTTGTCCGGATACCTACTATATCCAAATCTCAGGATCGCTCCGACCGGCACCACAGCTAGGTACACATACCAGGGCATAGAGGAATGATGCACGAAGGGATAGGGATGAAAAGCGGACAACTTGTAGGGTACGATCACCTTGATGGCATAGATGAGCAGGTTAAACGCACCAACGAATACGGTCTTGTAGAAGGGTATGCTGGCCATGGCATGCATGGACCTGCCTTCTTGCTGGCCAAGCACAGCTACGACGGCGATGATCAATGCTCCTATGAAGTACGGTGCCTTGTCCAAGAGGGAGCTTCTCTGTACTTGCCTACCCAGGAAATAGTCGAGAAGAAAGAGGACAAACGGCAAGGTGATTGCCATGCTTTTTGACAACAGACTCAGTGCAAATGCTATCACACTGATCCCATACCATGCCCATCGCCGGACGGCTGCGACCGGCCTCAGATACCTGACATAGCCGATCATCGAGATCAGAAAGAAGAGGGTAAAGAGTAGATCCTTCCGAGCCGATACCCAGGCCACCGATTCTACGTGCAGTGGGTGAATACCGAATAAAAGTGCACAGAGCAACGCTACCAGCCGGTTGTCCTGTATCGTCGTGAAGAAGGCGAAGACGAGCGCCACATTGAGCAAGTGCAGAAGGAGATTGTCCAGATGATATAGAAATGGCTCATTGCCCACGACACTGTACTCCAGGGCATAACTCAGTAACGTAAGGGGATGATAGGATCCTAGTACCTCGCTCGTGACAAATATCGCCTTCAAATGGTTGGGCGTGAGACCGTGGATCAGGGCGTTCTGCTGAATGTAGCTGTGATCGTCCCAATTGACCCAACCATTGAGCACCACAGGGCATAACACGATGGCTGTCAGAAGAAGGCAGAGGGGTAAGCCGTATCTCTTGATCGCGTTCACAGGCTGCGTCTCACATTTGCCGGAACAAATCTAAAAATTCCCGCTCGTGCAGTGTAGTACAAAGTGCCTATAAGAAGCCACCGAGCATTAGACAGTCGGGCAAATTTGTACCTGGCTGAAACCAGGTCGTGACGGCCCGAGCACAGGTTCTTCCTCTCCTGCCACAGTATCGTCCCATGGCTACTCCTACCTTGTCCCAGGTATGAGGACAAAATTTGACTTGAAGCCCCAGACAACTACCGGGGGTTGGCCTAATATCCCCCATCTTAGCAATTACTAATGCACCCCCTACATCGCCCTACTTACACAGCAGGTAGCCGTTAGGTCAGCCTCGCGGCGCCTCCGGAAAAGTGCGTGTACACCAAGCCCGCCAAAGCAAAGAAGTAGAGTAGGCTACCCATCCACGATAAGATCTCACCGCTGAGGTAGGATGTCGGCTCATAGCTGAACGTAATCTCATGCTCGCCGGCAGGAATACGCATGGCCCTCAAGAGATAGTTGGCTCGAATGTGATCTGTCCGTACCCCATCTATGCTTGAAATCCAATACTCATTGGGCCGATGCCATATCTCCGAGAAGACCACCAGCTTCTCGGTCCGCAAGCTGGAACGATACCTCACGCGACCAGGGACATACTCCAGCAAGTCCAGGCGATCATCCGCGTCCACGGGCGTGATCGAAAACCCCTGCAGGTAGGACGCAAATTCCTCGTGCACGACCACCGGGGTATTGCCCACAATGTCCGCAAGGGCCCCCAGCTCCTCCGCTGCGCTCTCCACCCACCGAATGCTGTCGGCGAGCCAGAGATGTCCACTGGCCGTCACATTCGTTAGGACATCACGGGTGGTACTTCCTCGCTTGATGTAGCGGGTATTGAGCATATTGATGACGGGCGTGGCGACCCGATTGTTGCTGTCTCTGATCGCTCGGATCTCCGCCTCGAGGTAGTGGTCAATCAGATCCTGGTAGCGCTGCAACTTGGCGCCATGGTTGCCGCCGATGGTGGCATGATAATATACGGGGCGAGCGTCTTGAAATACAGGCCGGGGAATATCCACCATGCGGTCTCCTGGGCGGCTATCAGCCAGTATCAGCGAATCACCCGGTGTCAGCGGTACCAGTTCCTGCTGTATGCGCTTGCCCACAAAGTCCGCCGAATTGAAGTAGCGCTTGCCCACACTCCAGAGATCTCCCACAGACAGCACCAGGCAAAGGGAGGCAACATGGACCTTTCGGAGTGTGCCTCGACGATAACCATAGATACATCCTGCCAACAGGATGAGTAGCAACAAGCTGCGCCGTGCATCGTTGATCAGCATTCCCCTACGATCTTGTCGCATCGCGGCCAACAGTTTGGACGTGGCTAGCTCAGAGTTATCGTGGTTTAGGTTAAGTTCCAGTCCTTTGTCCATGGTAGGTTGGCGGATCGACTCCCGATAGCCCGCCGAAAAGTCAGCAACCAGCGGCCCGAGGACAAGAATGATCAGACAAATGGCACTGAGACTCGCCAAAATCTGCCAAATGCTCCTTTCAACCATTTCCATGCCCTGGGTCAAAAGGATCTCCAGCCCTTTGACGGCGGTCCATACCACAAAAATGCTTGCCAGATGCAGCACCATGGTCGGGCTCCTGAATCTGTCATAAAAGGGGAAATAATCAAACAGCAATCCATTGATAAAATCAACATTTCGCCCCCAGGCAATCAAGAGGCTCACCCCAATCAAGGTCAAGATCAGTCGCCTAAATGAAGTGCTACTGCCAGATAACCCGAGTAAGAACAGCACTAGCACTGCTATCCCCAGGTAGAACGGTCCGGCTCGACTGGGCTGATCGCCCCAATAAAGAGGCACGATAAAGCCTTCATCTTCGCTGGCCAACCCCCGGATACCCTCCTGTCGGATGACGCGAAATGTCTCACTGCCCGGCCCCACCTTGGCAGTGTTCGTGCCTCCAAAGAGCCCTGGCACCAGGACCGTCAAAGTCTCACTGATACCCAGGCTATAGGCATTGGCATAGTCTCGAGCCAGGCCCGTTTTCGCGCTTGGATCTCCGTTGACGATCTTCTCGCCCCGGGTAGAGTGACGGCTGTAGTCGGCCGTGGTCCATAGTTGCGACACACTTGGCATCGCGGCTATCACCAGCGCACCCATCAACACGAGCGTCGCGACACCGGCCCTTTGATACTTACGTCGTCGCCATCCACGAAAGCCAAAGGCCCAAATGATGGCCGCTAGGAGAAAAGCATAGTAGCTGATCTGCACGTGCTGCATGGCGATCATAAAAGAAGTGCCGCCCAAGATCAATAGCAGTGGCAGCGTAGCCGGCTTCTTCATATAGGCATAGACCCCCACCAGCAGCGGTACCGCAAAAGCGACGGCCCGTGCCTTGGAAGCGTGTCCCACCTCGACGATGACCAAGTTCTCCGTCGACAGCCCAAAAGCGAGCGCCCCGAAGAAGGCCAGGAAAGGCGAAAAGCCCAGGGCTACCATCGACAGATAAAAGCAAAGGAAGTAGAGATACAGTTGGAGCACCTCTGCCTTCAGCAGCCGGCTAAAAAAGCGTTGGATGCTAAGGGGCAGGTTGGAGGGATGGTAACTGTACATCAGGTCTGCCGGCATACCCGCGTACTGGCGATTGGACCATCGAGCCACCTCCCCTGTCTGCTCAAAGTGCTCCTGAAATTCCACCCGCGAACATGTCACTTGCAACTTATCCTTTTGGAGGAGACGCTTACCATGCAGGGTGGGTGCCAGGTAGGCATAGGCCACACCCAATAGTAGAAGAAGCAGCGCAGCGTGTCGGGGCAAGGCTCTCCTACCCAAAGCAGACGCCTTGGCCTCGGAGCCCACTAGCGCACGAATAGCTGCTCTCTTCATCCTATCACGACCGGATGTATCAACGACAAATGTAAGAGCATCAACGGGTAATGCACACCTTGCTAATAGGATATCTAATCAGTGATATGAAAAGCACTGTCTGGGCCAACAGCCATGCCAGCCAAGTTAATCTGGCTTGCTGGAAGCCACTGACTTGACCGTCTGTGAAGCCGAGCGGTTCATCAGTGCTTCAATCCAGATCATGCGTTTCTTCAGTAGCTCCACCTCGGCGCGGTAGTCATCGATCTCCTTAGACTGTTGATCAATGATGGACTGTTGCTCCTGCACTGCTTTGACCAGCGGCACGACAAACGTGGCGTAGCGCAATCCATACGGATCATCGGCGGACGAAGGTGCTTCTACGGCGCTGAAATCAAAACCAAGCGCCTGCGCAGCGGCCTCTACCTCCTGCGCAATGAAGCCAGTGTATTTGGTGGTCTCCTTGGACTTGGCCGCCTGCGACAACCCTTCCGGGATCGTCTTGCCCGTGATCTCAGTCAGCCGCTCCATATCCATCTGATACGTGATGGGACGCAATTGGTTGATCAATTCGAGTCCGGGTACATCCTGTTGGACATTGGTCTTCACCCGACCGTCTGAGGTGGCCGTCCAGTTGACCACCCCACCGATGGCGGCAGTCGTCGCGTTGCCAATGAAAACCTCATTGTCGGCAGTGACATTGGTCTGATAGCCCAAAGCAATCGAATTGGTCCCCGAAGCCACCGACTCCGTACCGATGGCGATGGCAAAGTTTGAATCTACTTGCACGTCATATCCCAGTCCTACTGCCTGTTCGCCTTCAACTAAGCTGGAGTAACCCATCGCTATCGATCGCTGCCCCTGAATGCTGGTCTGATAGCCAATGCCGATCGAACGTGACACCGGGATGGTTCCTTGTCTGCCGATGGCGATGCTATGATTGGCCGTGATATAGGACAAGTATCCGATCCCGATCGAATTGGTACTGTGCACTCGGGCGATACCACCAATGGCGATGGCATTGTCTGCCTCGGCCCGCGCGTCATACCCCAAGGCGGTGCAAAAATCACCATCGACGTCAGAGTACGCTCCTATAAAGGTATTGTAGTTGCCCAGCGTGGTACCAAAGTCCGCGTAAGCGCCCATGCCCACATTGTCTTCTCCCTCGCGATTGGTATAACCCGCCTTGAAGCCCACGTATGTGTTGCGATTGGCATCATTGGTATTATTGGTTCGGTTGTTATCCCAACCGGAGTAGACTCCGACAAAGGTGTTTTTATCTGCGTGCTCTGTATTGGGGCCCGCACCCGCTCCAATCATCGTATTGTTGATGCCTTGTCCAATATCCGTACCTGCGGAATCTCCAAATCCCGTATTGTGGTGACTGTTAGACACATCGTATAGGGCCTCATTTCCCACGGCCGCATTGCGGTATCCGGTCGTGCAGGTGCGCAATGCAGCGCTCCCGACTGCTGTATTGTCACTTGCGGTGGTATTGTTGTACCCGCAGTCTTCTCCAATAAAAGTATTGTCTGATCCGGTGGTATTGTCCTCGCCCGACTGCTCACCCACAAAAGTGTTGTCGATCCCCGTCGTGTTGGCCTCACCTGATTCCGAACCAACGAAAGTGCAATCCGTACAGTTACTCGCTCGACCCGCATAACGACCGATGTATACGTTGTCCGTTCCCGTGGTATTGGTGTAGCCTGCATCCTCGCCGATAAAAACATTATCACTGGCCGTCGACTGCGTATGGCCCGCATCTTCTCCGATGAACACATTGTAACTTCCCGAGGATAGATTCGTACCGGCCGAGTCGCCGATCAGGGTATTGTAGTCGCCGGTAGTGATACTGACACCTGCCCCTGTGCCCAAGGTGGTATTGTCCGTCTGGGCGTACACAGAACCACCCAGCGTCAACAGCAAGCACATAATGACAACTTTTGGCAGAGGTGACCAGCAACTAGTAAGTCGATTCATTGGCTGTTCAAGGTATAGGTTAAAGATAATCGAATGTTTCTAACGCAATGCCATATCATGTGTGAAATTTGGTGAATATCAAGGGCAGCCCTCCAGCCCGTCCTGATCATGACGTTAACGAGGCTTTACTCTATGGGCCAACGCGGTGTCGCGATACGATCGAGCAGGGAGCGACACCGTCTTCAGGTGCACTTCCTGGCCTCGATGAAATTGCGAGGCGAATCTCCGATATCCCTGCTCTGGCATGGCCTTTTCAGATCTAATGCTTATCCTAGCGTCTGTGTTTTTGGGGCGAGTAGAGTCTCGCATTAAATCTTGTGGTTAATTCTAATGCGAAACTCTACTAGTATGCCGCATCGGCCTCTATTGACACCCGCCACTTGCTGTGACTCCTCGAAGAGCGGAGTAAGGCCATCGCCGATGACGTGCTGGATATGTCAGCGCGAGAGAGCCCATGAGAGGTTACACCGATCCACATTTTGAAGCAGATCGAGACATACAAATGGATAGGGGCGGCTGTCTTTTTGGTGGCCCTCATCAGCTATGCGCTGACGGCACAACAGACGGTGAGTTTTTGGGATTGCGGCGAATTTATAGCCGCTAGCTTCCGCCTACAGGTCACTCATCCGCCGGGCAATCCTCTGTACTTGCTCTTAGGAAGGCTCTTTACGATGCTGGTTCCACCATCTCAGGTGGCGTTGGCAAGCAATCTGTTTTCCAGCGTCTGTGCGGCGGCCACCGTATTTGTGCTGTATCACATCATTTATCTACTGACCCACAACCTCCAAAAGAGTCCATCCGAGCCACTGAGTATTGGGGCTGCCACAACGGGTTCACTCGCACTGGCCTATGCTCACACCTTCTGGGTGGCTGCGACCGAGTCCGAGGTGTACACGCTGGCGGTGTTGATGTTGGCCGTGCTCCTGTATGGCCTCATCCGTCTCGAGTCGTCCTCCGAACCTCGCCGCTGGTACCTGTTCCTTAGCTACATGCTGGGGCTTTCCCTGGCGGTGCACACGATGAATTTGGCGGCGGCTTTTGCTGTCAGCATATTCATGGTGTTGCACTATTATGGCTTTAGCTGGGCCAAAGCAGCGGTCGGAGCGGCCCTGGGAGTACCTTTGTTCTTTGTCCTCAGCAAAGTCTTGTTTCATTGGCCGCTAGCCTTGGCCGGCACCTTCGAATGGTTGTTTGTGAATGCCGTCGGACTCCCCTTTCATTCCGGGGTGGTCTTGCTATTTGCGGGCCTCCTGTGTGCACTGCTATACGGTCTGGTGCGTGCCCACCAACGCAAGAACTCCTTCCTCGAGTTGGTGATACTCGGCCTCTTTCTATTTATCCTAGGTTGGTCACCCTACGCAGTGGTGATCATTCGATCGGAAGCCACCACCCCCATCTCCACCAAAGTGGATGACATCTACCGCCTGCAATCCTATCTGAAGTCGGAACAATACACGGAGTTCGCAAGCCGGCCGTTTCTCTACGGCAGGTTTTTTGATTCCCCCCTGGACAACGAGGTGCCCTTTGTCGATGGCAAACCCACAATCGTACGCAACCACGCCCTGGGTATTTACGAGGTGTCGGACGACGGCGCCTATACCAAGGCCAATTATGCCCGAGAGTTTCACGGCCTGTTCCCCCGGATGTTTGATCGCGGCCCCATCAACAAGGTCGGGTATCATTTGTGGGCAGACATTGAGGGCGCGGAGATCTCCTACCCTCAGGCAGGGCAGATCCTTCAGATCACGCAACCCTCCTTTACGGAGCATTTGAGCTTCTTTTTTGACTTTCAGGTGGGGTGGCTAAATCTGCGGTACTTGTGGTGGAATTTTATCGGTCGACAAAACAGCGTTTTAGGGGCGGGACACTCGCTGACGGGCAACTGGCTCAGTGGCATCCCGATCATCGACGATTGGCGACTGGGACCACAACGCTGGCTGCCGCGGCGGCTGCAACAAGATCCAGCACGAAACACTTTCTTCTTTTTTCCAGCGGCGCTGGCACTACTGGGCATTATTTGGCTTGCCAGGCACAGCCGTAAGTACCTCCTAACTACATTGGCCGTCTTTCTGGCCTTCGGCATCGGTATTACCATATACATCAACCAAACTCCCCAGCACATCTTCACAAGGGAGAGAGACTACATCTTTTTGGGTTGCTATTTTGCCTTTGCTATCTGGATCGGACTGGGTGTGCTCCAGCTCAACGACTGGCGCCAGAGGTACTGGCCGAGACAGGTGAGTGAGCGCCTGACCATGGCATTGGCTTTTGCCCTGGTGCCCTTTAGCATGGCGGTCCAGGGTTGGGACGACCACGATCGTTCGAAAGACACTTTTGCCAGAGATTTTGCCAAAGCCTATCTGGACTCCTGTGAGCCAAACAGCATTCTATTTACCGTCGGAGACAATGCGACCTATCCGCTCTGGTACTTGCAAGAGGTGGAAGGCTACCGAGCCGACGTGCGGGTGATTAACTATGACCTCCTAAACATCGGGTGGTATGTAGATCGCTTGCGTCAAAAGGTCAATCACAGCGCCCCGCTCCGCCTGAGCCTGCCCCTAGCCAAATACCAAGACGGCAGCCAGGCCATCTATAGCTACTACAATCCCAGCGGAGCCCAAGACACCCTGTCTATCTCCGAGCTGCTTGAGTATGTGACCTCCGCTGCCACGCGGGCTCCTAGCTACCGTCGACAGGTAAACGTGCTTCCCACCCAGCACTTCAAGCTGGGCGTGGATAGCACGGCGTTTTTGGCCACAGGAACCCAGCCTTCACAGCTTCTGGGAGAATTCGTGGACACGATGGTTTGGGGGCTAGCCAAGGACACCTATGCCAAGGCAGATATCGTGGGCCTGGACATTATCTCACAGAATCTTGGTCGTCGTCCCATCTACTTCGCCAACACAGGCAACTATGATTTCCGCCTGGGGCTAGGTAAGTATCTGGTCGAAACAGGGCTCACCAGCCGGCTGCTCCCCGTGGTCGCCCGACCCGATGCCGAACAGATGAAACTGGTGGATGTGGAGGTTGGACGGCGAGTACTGCTGGGCAGTATGGACTTTGCGTGGTTATCCGATCCGGACATCTTTCATCCGTTTGAAAATCAGAATATTGCCAGCGGCGTCTTCAGATCCTCCTTCTTTTATCTGGCACAGGGCTATTTGAGTCGGGGCGACTCTGCTATGGTCCAGCAGACGCTCGATCGAAGCATTGCGATGATGCCTGACCGCACCGTCCCCTTTCGCGAGTTCATGTTTGATCTAGGCAAGACGTACTACAAGATTGGACAGGCCGACAAAGCCCGTCATTCGATTCGGCCGATCATGGACAATCTTCAAGCGGATATCCAATATCTACTGCAGAGCAAACCCAAGCGCCCACGGATCACGGTGGACAAAGTGACCAAACTGCTCAACAGCTACGAGATCATTTTCAAGGACCTGGAAGGCCGAGACCCCGGCCTGCATACGCTGCTGGTAGAATCTCGAAATAGATTGCAGGATCAAGTAAAACTGTGGGTGGAACGACATAATTTGTGATCTTAAACTCGCAATGCTTGGCTTGTGACGAAGACAAGTCCTCAGAAACCGTCGCGGACTGTCACTTATGCAGGATCTAGATGTTTTCTTCGTGACGCTCATCTTCCTCTTTCTGGTAGCCACCGCTGGAGTAGGTCTGATGGTGGGGGCTGCTAGAAGGAATCATCCGCCTTCCCAAAACAGTCGTCTCGCTTGGCATCTACTACTCACCCTGTACTTTGGCCTGGCGACCTTCCTGGTGGCTGAATGCTACTATCGTTTTTTTATGGATGAGACCGATGCTTTTGCCATCAACCGCATGACTACGCGTTGGATGCAGCGACATTACCAACTGAATAATTTTGGCACCCGTGACAACCGGGACTATCGACTGAAGACCGATCAGCGAAGACGTATCACATTTATCGGAGACTCCTTCACGGCTGGTCACGGCATCAAAGCAGTGGACGACAGGTTTGCCAACCTCGTACGATCTGCGCTACCTGCCCACGAAATTCATACCCTCGCTCGCAACGGACATGAGGCGAACGACTACCTACCACGGATTCGAAACCTGCAGGCACAGGGGTACGAATTTGACCTGGTCGTGCTGGTCTACAACCTGAATGACATATCCTATCTCGTGCCGGAGAGAGCATCGATCTATGCATCTGTAGCTGATCTGATCGACCGTCAAAGCTGGTTGACGCGCAATAGCTATTTCGTCAACACGATGATCTGCCGATGGAAAGCGAGCAAAAATCCCCAATTGGCCAACTACTATGGCTTCGTCACCAGTGCCTACGGAGACGAGCGTTGGAAGGAACAATGCCAAGTACTGTCGTCGATCAACGATGAGATCGTGGCAGCGGGTGGACAGATGGTCGCCGTCACCTTCCCCTTTCTGAGTGACCTCTCGGAGCATTATGCCTTCCTTACGGCGCACCGGCAGCTCGAAGAGTTTTGGCAGGAGGTTGGGGTGCCACATTTGGATCTGGGACCGTCCTTCTACGGTCGCTCGGAGAGAGCAATGACCGTCAATAGATTTGATCCTCACCCCAGTAAAGCCGCCCATGCCGTCGCCGCCGAGCAGATTTTGATCTTCCTCCAATCGCAACTTTGATCCCATCTCGCCCGTGCCCAACATGTTCGATCATAGCAGCAGACATCTCCGGAGCATCACCCTGCTCGCCCTCATGTTGTTCCTTCCTTACGTGATGGGATTTGTTCAGCCTCGGCATTGGTGGGCCACGCATCACGGCTTTTTCCTCCCTGCACCCTGGAATATGCTCAGTCTGGTCGCACCGGCATTCCTATTGCTCCTCGGTTATGTGGCCGGTGCCAGCAGGAGGATTCCGGCCTGGAGTCCCGTTGGAGACTCCGTGACCGGAAGATTGGCCATTTCCATAGGTCTGGGACTGCTCTTCTTTCACTTTCCCATGGTGTCTGATTACTACGGCAATGCTCGTTCGTTCCTACCGCTGGTGGACGAGGTGGTCGAGCAACTGCCGCACGATTTTGTCAGCGATCTGTTCTCCTTACGATTTGAAGCGGGGCAAGGGCGACAAGGGGTCATGCTGCTCTACACCTGGCTTTCGTATGTATTTCAGGTGCCCTATCAGCAGATATTTCTGGTGTCCAATGCCGTGTGTGGTGGCCTGTTCATCTTTGTCTGGTTGACGGCAGTCGAGCGGCGGGTAAAAAATCCCGCCTGGCGGATGGCCCTGTCGATCGCAGGCATCTGCAGTCCATTCCTCCTCGTATTCCTGGGGCATATCGAGACCTACGCCCCCCTTTATCTTCTCCTATTGATCGCGATGCTGTCCATCTCTCAATGGGTCAGAACAAAACAAGTCAGATGGCTGGTTTTGCTAGTCCTGTTGCAACTGGTCGGCATTCGTTTTCACATGCTGATGACCCTAACCTTGCCTGCAACTGCCCTCCTCATCGCCCACCAATATGCCTCCCATCTGCTGCCCGCCAAGATATTGCACCTCAAGGGACTACTACAATGGATCTTTCTACCCACCTGCCTGGTAGGTTTGTGGGCCTACTTCTTCTTGCTGGGTGATCACAAAGATCCACGGACACTGGATCACGTCAACGATATCGAGCGGCTTTTCCTTCCGATTATTTCTCCGCCAGCTCCTTTGGACAAGTATAACCTGCTCAGCCTCAATCATATTTTCGACTTCGGATTGAATATCATCGGTTGGTCTCCGGCGATCCTCTTTATCTTTGGTGTTTGCACGTTGTCCAACCGATGGAAGAAGGTCAAGGAGCGCCTGGATTTCGCAATGATCTTACTCAGTTTTCTGCTAATTACGGCCTTCCTTTTCATGTTCAATCCCTTGCTATCGCTGCCCATGGATTGGGACCTCTTCGCTTTCCCGTTCCCCCTTTTGCTGGCTCTGGTTTTGATGCTTGCGGAGGAAATCGGTGATGAGGGGACGCAGGCAAATGTCTTGCTCAAGGTGGTGGCATTTGCCCTGTTGGGTCTTCCGACTTTTTTTGTACACAATGCTATACCCGCCCTATCCGACCGAATGGAACAGGTAGGTCTACACGTCTATCGTACGTATTATCTGCATTCAAGCACCTACCTCCTCTATGCCTTGCAAATGGTGCCAAACGATCTCCCTCTGTATAAGGATCGCAAGCGGGAGCTCATCCGGCAGTTGAGACCTGAGGCACTGCCGGGAAAAGACAAACACTACGGCTTGCTACTCACCGACAGTGGCATATTGGCGTACCGGGCAGATAATGATTTCGCGGCCGCGCACCGATATTTCCTAGAGGCGCTCAGCTACGACCCCGGGGAGCTGGAAAATGTCCGATGGCTCGTCCGCACCAGTAGCTCGATGCAAGACTTCGATGCGGCGGTCAAGTATGCCGATCGCCTGGTGGAGCAGGCTTACCCCGATACACTGACGTCCTTGCAGGTCGGCCTGCATGCCGCCTTACTCGCTGACCAAAAGACAAAGGCGCTGCAATACGCAGCAGCCTATCTTCAACGGCAACCAGCGCACAACCTCATCCAACAAGTGCGCGAGGGCCTCCTGCAGAACGAGGATCGTCGCGCACTCGCTCGGCTCATGGAGGGTCTAAATCAATGAGATTCTGGCATTTTCTACTTTTGACAAAAGATGTACGTAGACGATCTCGGGACCCCATGAAGCGTTTGTCTCAATCCAGGTGGTACTTGCCGGTGCTTGCCAGTGTTCTTGCTCTACAGTTTGTAGGGAGCAGGGCGATATCCGAACCCTATCCCGCCTTTGTACTTCCTGCCTTTGGTGCCGTGCCTTCTGAAGAAAACACGATCACCTGTCCACAAATCGAGGCCACGCTGCACAGTGGTGACCGCATAATCAAGAAGCTAGCCGTCGAGCAACTACTCCCACCGCTGGAAGGTGCATTTGCCCATCAAATCCTATACGCGGCCTTTGACATCTCATCAGCCGGGACTTCGGATTCGAGGAGGAAAGAGGAAATCCTCCGGCAGTTGGCTCTTAATGTCCGAGGTCACTGCTCTGAGGGCGTCCAATGTAGACTGGCGCTCAAGTGGAAATTACTCACCCTAGATGTCCGTACCGCTCAGATCCTGGATGAACAAATAGTGCGGACAGATCAGCAGCGCCTATAAGATGCCTTGGCTACATCAATTGTGGGTATCCGAAGACCATCGGTTGCGCTCGGGCTATAGCGCCGGCGACAAAAGTCTGGCCATGGTGCGTATCATCTTTGCCGCTACGTGCTTATTTATTACGGGCATCCATGACTTTTCGACGATCGGTCACTGGCCGGCCGATCTATACGATCCGCCGTTGTCGATCGCCCTATTCTTCGCCGAGTTTCCGGCACCATGGTTCTTTTGGTTCATTACCGTGCTGCTACAATTGCTGTTTGTCGCGCTTTTAATCGGGTGGCGTACCCCTTGGGTGTCGGTGGCGATTACCCTGCTGTTGATTGTTGGCAACTCCTTCAAGTATTCGGCAGGCAAGATCAACCACGATATTCTGTTTGTCATTACTCCCCTTGTCATGGCCTTTGCCGGTTGGGGCAATCAGGTATCCTGGGATGCGCAACGAGGACGACAAATCACAAATCGTTTTCCCGGTCTTATGACTATGGCATTCTTGCTTGCGTTTGGTATGGCGTGTAGCGCGTTTATCAAGGTTTGGGCAGGCTGGTTGGATCCGGACACACAGGCGATCAAGGCGTTTGTCATCCGGCGCTTGTACACCTTTGACGAAGTCGCCCTGCTTAGTCGCCCTGCGCTGACGCTCGGATCGGTGCTGCTTTGGGAGGCATTAGACTATTTGGTGGTCGCCATAGAAGGGAGTGTGCTGCTTTTTTTTATGTGGCCATCCAAGTTTCGATGGGCCATTGTCCTCCTCATCGTCTTTCACCTCGGATCAACCTTAGTCATGACGATCGCTTTTGCGCTGCACCTGCCGGTCTATCTCCTCTTCCTGGCGGTTGGATGGCCATCTGATCGGACGGAAG
This sequence comes from Saprospiraceae bacterium, assembly GCA_965223165.1. Classification (GTDB taxonomy): domain Bacteria; phylum Bacteroidota; class Bacteroidia; order Chitinophagales; family Saprospiraceae; genus JABDMH01. The sequence continues at coordinate 206,806 of CBDCVQ010000011.1, forward strand.
ACGCCCCTGCCACCAGATCTTGGACGATGATTATGATGCTGGGGCTGGCCGTAGTATTGCTGCTGCAAATGACGGCAGGCCAGCTAAACCACCCATCTCTCTTAAAGGTTGCGCTTGCGCCCTGGATTCCAGAGGTGCATCTATGGGTTTCCCTTGTCGCCTGGGTGGCTGCCCTGGGGGTTTTCCTTTGGGTCTCGTTGGTACAACCCTTGTCGAAGAAATAGCGTCTACGGCTGCACCCTTGCAACTGCTCCGTAATCGTCCCCCGTTTTGCTCAACATTTCAACGGCTCCGCGATTAGACGTCTCACCCCTACCATAACCCCAGCACGTGCGTATAAGGCCTACCAACAGTGGCATGCGAACCCCCTATCGGTCCACCCTTGCATTTGCCAACTTTTCAAGATCTTGAGCTCCCCTCATCATCTGTCATTGTGTAGCAATGTGGATCGACCAACCGATAAAAAACCTGAACAAAGTAGCAGCCCTGATCGGGGGGACCATGTTGGTGCTGCACCTATTTGGCCTCATCTGGCCCGACACCTGGTGGTGCAGCCATTATCTGGCTTTTCTGCCGTGGGAGGTGCAAATGGGATTCCTCCTGGGGGCGGGTACGCTGCTCCTGGTTTCACTTTGGGAGTGGCCTCCCGGCTGGGCCTCCGTGTTAAAGCCGCCGTCGGGTTGGTGGCCGGTCTTCATCATCCTCTCCACGGCCTGGCTGATGGGCGTATTCTTCCACCACTTTCCGATCGATCAAGACAACTACGGCGATGGACTCTCCTACCAGAACTATCTGGACCTGGTGCAGGGTCGACCGACCCAAGAATTCTACGACAACTGGCAGTTGATTGGATGGGCTCCCTCCATCGGCCGGCACAATATGGAGAATATGCTCGGGCTCATCAGCTACTATTTTAAGCTGAACTATCGCCAGATCTTCAGTTGGATGGACACCCTCTCGGGTGTGACCTTCGTACTGGTCTGGCTTTCCTTTGCCCACTACTACCTAGCGACCTGGCCGGCCAAGGCCTTGGCAGCGATCATCGGGATCACGGCACCCATGACCCAGATCTTCTACGGCCATATCGAACTTTATGCGCCCACCTTTGCGCTGATGTCTATCTGGGTGGCCTTGTTTCTCCTGTACTTCAAGACATCGCGACGATTGTTTTTGTGGTGCTGCCTTGCACTCCTCTTTCTCATGTCATTGATGCACCAATTGACATATGCGCTCTTGCTCCTTTGGTCCCTGGCGATGCTGCATTCGTACCAAGGGCATCGTCCCTGGTTTAAAAAGCTCCTGACTGGGCGGGGCCTCTTGGAAGCCATTTATATTCCCGTGTTGCTGGTGGGAGCCTTTCTCTACTTTGTCGTTTTTGAGGATCACATTGATGCCCGCATTCTTGATGTGGAGGATGAGACCAAACGGTTGTTTCTCCCGCTTTTTTCGCCTGCTCCCCCATTTGACAAGTACAATCTTTTTAGTGGCTATCATCTGTTTGATTTCCTAAATGTCCTTTGGCAATGGTCACCTGGTGGTTGGCTGGTGCTGCTCTGCATACTTTCGATCTATCGCAAACAGATCAATTGGCGGCAGCCGGAGTTACTGCTGCTCGGTCTGGCGCTCATCCTCTTTGCCACGCTGCTATTTGTGCTCAACCCATTGCTCAGCATGCCGATGGACTGGGACCTATACTCTTTTCCCGCGGTCATCTTGCTCTTCCTATCGATCGTACTACTCCATCAATTCGAAATGTCCGAACTGAGCTTCAAACTCCTACTGCCCACGCTGGCCGTGTCTGCATTTACGATACCGATGATCATGGTTAACCACCAACGGATGCCCCATGCGTTACGGCTCGAGAGTGTCGGCGTACATGTGCTCAAGAGCTATTACGAGCGGGGCAGCTCCATCATCACATCGGCCTTCATCTGCCTACGGGACCGCAAGTTGCATCTGGAGCGCCTACCCAAGGTCGAAAGACGCATCAAGGCATTCACCGACCGCGATGTCGACCGCCAATACGCCAGTCGGATCATTAAAGAGGGCGCAGACTACTATGCAACGGGAGATTACACCTTGGCCGAGGTGAAGTTTGCCATCGCCCACCTATACGCATCCGGTTATCCCGACAATCTGCAATGGAGCATGCTGGCAAACTTCCAATTGGGTGCCTTTGATTTTAGCTATTATTACGCACAGAAACTGCTGGCTCTTGCGCATCCCAATCGGTACAAAGCTTTGCGGGTGGCACTGCACTGCGCACTCGAGGCCGGGTACTATCAGCGGGCGCTGGCGCACTGTGAAGAGGGTCTAAACTTGAACCCGGATGATGAACTCCTGCAGGTGGTGCGCCGGAGGCTCATGGATGGAGATCAAGTCGCAGAGATTAAGCTCCTGTTTCAGAGATCAGAATAAAGAAACTTACATGTCGCCCATTGGTCATTCCATGAATCCAGCAGATCGGTCCCACTTGCCAAGTAGCCCAATTGTACAGTGACTATGCTCACCTTTGCACGGCTGCTGCGGGTACCGCAATGGATTAAGAATCTACTCCTGTTCTTTCCGATGATTTTTTCCGAAAATCTGACGGACAGTGAGATGTTGGGGCGCACCGGTCTTGGCTTTGTTGCCTTTTGTATGATGGCCAGCTGCATTTATATCATCAATGACTATCGGGACATCGATCACGATCGCGTACATCCCACTAAGAAGACCAGACCCTTGGCCAGTGGCCTAGTCTCTGAGCGTACGGCTGCGAGACTAGCCGTCAGTCTGGGTGTCGTATCGCTGCTGGTCGCGGTAATAGTGGGTCGGGAGTTTGCCGGCATCTTACTCGTCTATCTCTTGATCAACCTGGCATACTCCTTTAAGCTCAAAGAAATTGCCCTGGTGGACATCAGTATCGTGGCGGCTGGCTATCTACTGCGGATTTTTGCCGGCGGCGTCATCGGTAGCATCCTCATATCCCATTGGATGATCCTGGTGACCTTCCTACTGGCCCTGTTCCTGGCGCTGGCCAAAAGGAGGGACGACATCCTGCTGCAAAAGAACCAAAACGTGACCGCCCGGGCAGCGATCTCCGGATACAATTTAGAATTCAGCAATGTAGCCCTGACGTTGGCCGGATCGGTCCTAGTCGTGGCCTACATCATGTATACGACTTCTCCCGAGGTGACGCAACGCATCGGCTCCAACTTGCTCTACTTGACCAGCCTACCGGTCATCATTGGCATCTTGAGATATTTCCAATTGATGATGGTCAGCGAAAGATCTTCCGATCCCTTTGACGTCCTGGTGAGAGATTCGTTTATTCAGATCATCGTCCTCCTCTGGCTGATCGCCACGGTCTGGATCATCTATGGATAAGACAAGTGTGCTGAGCGATGAGCAGCGATAGCAAGGTTCTAGCCCTATTTGACTTTGATGGGACGATCACAACCAAAGACAGTTTTCGTCACTTTCTGATATTCAGTCATGGCCAACCAAGGTTTGCCATCAACCTATTATTGCTTGCACCCACCGTCGTTCTGTTCTTCCTAAGTCTCATCTCGGCGCAAAGAGCAAAGGAATTAGTGATCCGGAGATTCTACAGGGGTTTCCCCGCCGCTCAATTCGATGAGCTAGCCCGTCAGTTTGTTGCCAAGAAAATACCCGACTTGCTCCGACCCGCTGCCACGGCAAGACTGCACTGGCACCAACGGCAGGGACACCGGATCATCATCGTCAGTGCATCGCCCCAACAGGTGTTGCAACCCTTTGCCGATTCCCTAGGGATCGAACTCTTGGCCACTGGACTTGCAACAAACCGGGGTGCCTTGACCGGAGCACTGAGCACGCCCAATTGCCAAGGGGCAGAGAAGGTGAAAAGAATTAGAGCGCACCTGGATCTCGCAGACTACTCGAGCATCTACGCCTACGGCAACAGCCGGGGAGATCGCGCAATGCTTGCACTGGCACAGCATGCCTTTTACCGTTCGTTTCCAACACAAATCGAGGCGCACTAGTCCCGCCACCCCAACGCCTCCATGTGCTTGCGATCGACGTCGTGTCCAAGCTCCAAGGCTCTTTTTGCATCAAGCACGGCCTGCTCTTTTTGATCAAGTGCCAGGTACACTATCGACCGCAAGTGGTAAGATGAGCCCTGTGTTGCATTTAGGTCGATACTTTCATTCAGGTCGGCCAGTGCTGCCATATAGTCCTGGCGTCCCAGCAAAAAAGCGCCCCGATACTGATAGGTGCGAGCATCCTTAGGGTCCAAAGCTATTGCACGATCGTAGTGCAACCGTGCTTCTTCATGGCGTCCCAAGATTTCTAGAAGAACGGCTCGATTGAGATGAGCCAGCAGATAGGCCGGAGCAACGATGGTCGCTGCCGTGAGATCGCGTAATGCCCATTCGGATTGGCCTTGTCGGAGGTGCAGAAGGCCACGATGCAGCAGCGCTGCCCCGTGGGTAGAATCCAATGCAATCGCCCGTGTATAGTCGCTCAATGCGTCGGAGACCCTTCCTAGCTTCTCATTGGCCCGACCCCGTTGTTCGTAGGCTGCTGCTGAGGCATCATTTAGTGCTAGACTGCGATTTAGGTCATCCCGCGCGCCGCTATGGTCATCCATGGCCAGTCGATAGGATGCCCGCGCCCGATAAAGGAAATCTTCTGCTGGATAATGGTCGATGGCGTCACTCCAAAAAGTCTCTCCATCTCGCCACACCGCACAGCGCTGATGGCTGGAGTAAGTTAGTAAACCGACGTAGGCGATAAGCAACAACAACCACAAGTAGGCCAAACGAGAAGCGACAGATCGTAACCAATCGTGCACCTGTACGGCCCCGCTAGCCAGGATAAAAAATAGACCGACGTATCCCAGATAGGTGAATCGATCTGCCATCATGGCTCGACCAAAGGGCAAGATCTGAAGCACGGGTAGCAGGCAAACCAGGAAAAATCCCAGACCAAAGACCAAGATCTTCGCTTGCCGCCTACTGCGGATGGCGACCACTATCAAGACCACCAGGAGGAGGGTCATCAGATAATAGGTGGGGGGCAGCTCCGTGACGCTCTCGAAGGGATATGGATAGAAACTGGTCAGGCCCCACGGCACGATGCACTTGAGCAAGTATATCATCGCGTTGTGGCCGCCAGTGATCGGTGTGAATAGCCAAGGATACTGCTCCATCCCCAACATAGCCTCCCCGGACTGCTGAGCCGAGACACCCAAATAGACAAAGAGCAATGTCAAGGCAAAAAAGGCCACCTTCTCCCGTAGCATGGACCCAAAATCGCTTCGCCCATGCCAGTAATCCAACAGTAAGAGGCAAAACGGAAACGTGATCGCCATGGGCTTGGAGCACAGACTCAAAAGACAAAAGAAGAAGGTCGCCAGAAAGAATTTGGAGAAGCCCGGCCGGGCCCGGAGCAAATGCGTCCAATACGCATGCATACCTAAGAGGTAAAAGAAGCTGTAGAGGACATCTTTCCGCGACGCAATCCAGGCGACCGGTTCGACCTGCGTGGGATAAGTGGCAAAGAGCAAGCATGCCAAAAACGCGATGCTCTGACGACCGCTCAGCCGGTGACACAAGACATACACCAGTGACACATTAGCTACATGCAACAGCAAATTGACCAGGTGATACCACTGGGCCTCCTGTCCCGCGAGTGCATAATCGAAAGCTAGTGTAGTAAAGGTGAGCGGCATATAAGCCCCGTGTATGGCCGGCCTGGCAAACAAGTCCCAGATATTACCAAGGGTCAGCTGGTGGATTTGCGTGTTTGACCAGACATAGCTGGTGTCGTCGTAGTAGGTCCAACCCAGTTCCAGTACAGGCCAGAACGTCCAAAGGGCAACCAAGGCACAGATCAGACCGCCCACCCAAGCGGGCACCGGATGATTGGTATTCTGAAGCTTTGGTTGGGCCATTTTTTAAGATCGCCGCCATGGGCCGATCGAGCGACAAAGTATCATTCCTCTCAGTCTTTGAGTAATGTCAGGTTGTTTTTGACATAGACTCGATCATACGGCTTCGATGCCCATTCTATTTTGTACAAATCCACCGGCTCCGGTCGGATCAACAATTCATCAAGGTAGTACAGGCGTGCGCCACGCCGAGACCCTTCCGCCCGGAGTCGCACCTGGTTAGCCGTATCTCTGACAGCAAACACCATCTCCCTGTAAGCCCAATGGCCGTCGTAGATTTTTGACTCAAAAGGTTGAAACCCTGAGCCCCCAATACGGTAATTGTTGAGCCCGTCTACATCCAGGGAAAAGAGGAAGTCGTTGGGACGGAGAAGGACTTTGCCGTAGAAGAGCCCCACAAAAAGGCCGGAAAGAAGTAGGGATAGCCAAAGTCCGAACCGCCTTTCGAGCATCCGCTCAAGGTAGCAAATCGGCAGGATGCCCTCAGAAGCAGGACTATATGGGTGACAGACCGAGCTCACAGGGACAAGAGGGCATCGCCAATACGCAAAAATGAGTACTTTTCGAGCCCCTAAGTGGTGTGAGCATTTGCCAAGCCGACCATCGACTAATTGTGGGCAATCGATCACAGGATGCAAAGACAATGGGTGCTTGAACGGTTGAGGACCAGCATGCTCCTGTTGGGGCTGTTTGTGAGTCTGTATGGCAATGTCCAGGGTCAGCACAGTACCGCGCGGCAGTGGATGGAGACCGCCCTGAAAGTAATCAAGATCGAAGGTCGTGGTCCGACCATCCATGCGCGCAATCTATTTCATCTAAGTGTGGCCCTGTATGACTCTTGGGCCTACTTTGAGCCAGACGCGACTACTTATCTACTAGGCGATACCCTCGGCGACTTCCACTGCGCGTATCCCCAGTTTGACTTTGCCCCCGAGCAAGGGGATAGCCTGCGAGAGATCGTGATGAGCCATGCAGCCTTCAGCCTGCTCTTTTACCGCTTCAACCTGTTTGGTAGCAAGGGGCGCACCATCGACGTGCTGGACTCGCTTATGATTTCACTCGGACGAAATCCCAACGCTCGATCTAGGGATTACACGAAGGGATCGGCGGAAGCCCTGGGCAACTACATCGGGCAATGTATCATTGATTTTGGCTTTCAGGATGGTTCCAACGAGATCAACGAACATGAGATTCAGTTTTACCGGCCCTGGAATTCGCCACTCCAACCCGAACTACCCGGCGCCAAACCCCACGATCCGGACCATTGGCAGCCCATCTTTATTCGCCGCTACTTGGAGGCGAAAGGCAGAGATGTCACCCTCCCGGACTGGGCCACGCAGGTGTTAGAGCATCAGGACGAATTTCTCAGTCCGGAGTGGGGAGATGTGGTCCCCTTCTCCCTGACGGAGAATGATATGCAAGTCCGGGTAAGGGGCTATCCCTATCGGGTATACCTGGATCCCGGGCCACCCCCCTTTGTCGGCAGTGATGATCCAGACCAACGACAGGCCTATCGTGCTGGCTTCCTTGTCAATCTGCTATGGTCTGCTCACCTTGACCCTGCTGACTCGGTCAGGATCGATATCTCCCCCACCCGGCTGGGGCGGAGCATTGACCTTCCCACCACGAGTCATGCGTATCCCCGGTTTTACCAGACCATGGAGGGCGGCAGTAAAGCCAGCGGACACAAAAAGAATCCGGCCACCAAGCGTCCCTATGCACCGAACCTGGTATTGCGGGGCGACTACACCCGCGTGATCGCCGAATATTGGGTGGATGCCATCAATAGTGTCACCCCGCCTGGCCATTGGATCCAGACCTTTCACCAGGTGACTGACCATCCGGCCACCTCCCGCAAGTGGAGGGGCAAAGGCAAGCCCTTGGACACCCTAGAGTGGGATGTCAAATCATACCTCGCCATAGCCGGCGCCATGCACGACGCAGCCATCTCCGCCTGGAGCATCAAAGCATACTACGACTACGTACGACCCATCACCGCCATTCGGTGGATGGCTGGACTGGGTCAATGTTCGGATTCGACGCGCTCCAACTTTCACGTGCTGGGATTACCCCTGATCCCCGGCCGGATCGAGGTGGTCGATAGCACGGACCAGCTGAGTGGTGGCAAAGGTGAGCACGTGGGAAAGCTCAAAGTCTACAGTTGGCGCGGGCCAGCGTATATTGAGGACCCTAGGAAAGATCAGGCCGGGGTCGGTTGGATTTTGGCAGAGAACTGGTGGCCCTACCAGCGCTATTCGCTGACTACCCCACCCTTCCCGGGATACATCTCCGGGCACTCCACCTTCTCCACCGCGGCAGCCGAAGTACTCACTGCCATCACGGGAGATCCCTTCTTCCCCGGTGGCCTGTTGGAATTCACCGCCAAGAAAAATCGGTTCTTGCAATTTGAAGAGGGCCCGACCGAAGATGTGACACTGCAGTGGGCGACCTACCGTGACGCAGCCGACGAGACCTGTCTATCCCGCATCTGGGGTGGCATCCATCCCCCGGCAGACGATATTCCAGGCCGGATCATCGGTCAGCGTATCGGCGAGAAGGCCATGGCTAAAGCTTGTTCTTACTTTGAGAAATAGGGATGCACCTACGAATTGCTACAAAGTGATTTTGGTGCTGGCCTGCACGAACTCTCCCAGTGTCTCTGCCATGTAGCGCATATGCGCCTCCTCCAGTCCCGGCCAGACGCCCAGCCAGAAGGCGTCCTCCATGATCCGATCGGCATTGGCTAGCGAACCAGCGATCCTGCACTGCACCTTTTGATAGGCCGGTTGTTTAGTCAAGTTACCTCCGAATAGCAGGCGGGTACCAATTTTCCGCTCCGTCAGAAAATGAATCAGATCCCTCCGGTCGATCCGTGCATCCTGGATCACGATCAAATAACCAAACCAGCTCGGATTGGCATTGGGCTGACGGGTCGGCAATAAGAAGTGACCGGCAAAAGGACTCAGAAGTTCCTGTAACAGTGCATGGTTCTGTCTCCGTTGCGCGACAAATGTCTCGATCTTGTCAAGCTGATTGGCTCCGATGGCCGCTTGCATGTCCGTCATCTTGAGGTTGTAGCCAATCTCGCTGTAGACATATTTGTGATCGTATCCGCAAGGCAAGTCGCCATGCTCCTGACTGAACCGCATGCCGCAGGCATTATCCTGCCCCGGTTTGCACCAGCAGTCACGACCCCAACTGCGCAGGCGCTCCACAATGACCGACAGCTCAGGATTGTTGACCAGCACTGCTCCCCCTTCGCCCGTGGTGATATGGTGAGCAGGATAGAACGAGAGCGTGGACAAGTCACCGAAAGTGCCCGTCTTTGCCCCATGGTACGTGGCTCCCAATGCATCACAGTTGTCTTCGATCAGCCAAAGATTGTGCTCCCGGGCCAACCGGCGTACAGGATGGACGTCAAAGGGATTGCCCAGGGTATGTGCCAGGATGATAGCCTTAGTACGGGACGATATGGCCTGTGCAATCTGATCGACATCGATATTGGCCGTCCGGAGGTCTACATCGACGAACACCGGCACGCAACCGTATTGCACGATCGGATTGACCGTCGTCGGAAATCCCGCGGCTACCGTGATCACCTCATCCCCCGGCTGCACGGCCCGCCTACCAAGTGAAGGTGAGCATATGGCAGCAAAGGCCAGCAGATTGGCCGACGATCCTGAGTTGACCAGGTAGGTATCATGCACCCCCAGATACTGACACAAGGAGGTCTCAAATCGCTTACAGGCCAGCCCATCCGTGAGCCAGCCGCCAACCAATACATTGATCGAGGAAAGGATGTCATCTGGATCCAAACAGGCACCTGTCACGGGAATCAGGTCCTTGCCCGGAACAATCTCATCCGTGGTGTTTGCAGTGATCGCAGACCGCAACCCGCCCAGCATCTCTGCGGGAATGTAACGATGTGATTTACCTCTACTCAAGTCTTTTGGTGGCTATGTCGGTGATGAAGATCGACAAACTGGTTGGGATTTTTCTAAAAAATGAGTGGGCTTGTCGGGCGAGAGGAACCTAACATCTAAGGACAACCGGCAAAACTCGACCGGCTGGCACCCAACCCAAGCTTGCCCATGCAGACCACCTGTCGACACACTCTCGATTGCCGTCGAAAAAGGTAATTTGTCCCGCCTGGACGCGGTCAACCCGTCAACGCCAATGAGAGCACCAATCATAGACCGGGATCAAACCTTGCTCGGCCGTCCCATCCTATGGTGGGTGATCGGAGCCATGGGTCTGACCTTTCTATTGTTTGTGCCGGTGATCGGTCACGGATGGACCAACTGGGATGATCCGGCCTACATCCTCAACAACCCGCACATTCGCGAACTCGACTGGCCGTCGCTACTGCGCCTCTTCGATCCGGACCACCGCGTATTTGACACCTATACTCCGCTGACGCAGGTAACCTTCGCGCTGGAGTACCAGCTGGCTGGACGAAATGCGAGTCTGTACCACCTAAATAATCTACTGCTCCACGTGGTCAATACGGGCTTGGTCTTTATGCTAGCTAGATCTCTTCAACTTCCCGCTTGGGTAGCATTGTTTACCACCCTCGTTTTTGGTATTCATCCCATGCATGTGGAGTCCGTAGCCTGGATCACCGAGCGCAAAGATCTGCTGTTCAGCTTCTTCTATCTGGTCTCAACCCTCAGCTATCTAGCATACCGCAAAGGCGCAGCGGAGACCAACGCTTTCTACCGGCAGCCGCTGTACTGGTTGTCGGTGACCTGCTTTGCTGCCTCTCTCTTTGCAAAGCCGCAGGCCGTGACCTTACCTGCGCTCCTGGTGCTCTGCGATCTCTGGCTGGGCAGAAAATGGCATCGCGGAGCTTTCCTGGACAAAGTGGCTTTCGTACTTCTCGCGGGTATGTTTACCGCGCTCAGCCTAGTGTGGAAGCATGCCCCAGAAACGGCCATCGAGCTGGCTCAACGCCTGAATCTCTCCGGCCAGGCTCTGGTTCTGTATTTGGGGAAATTCTTTTATCCCTGGCCCAGCAGCGCCGTGCACCCTTTCTCCCATTTCGAAGGTCCCCCTTGGTCATCATGGTTCGGGGGTTTGTTCCTGCTTCTTTTGGGTGTCCTGGTGATCTCTCTCTGGAAGATCAAGCGTTGGCCTTTCTTGATGTTTGGACTTCTCTTCTTTCTCATCCACATTTTCCCCACGCTCCATCTCTTTAAGGTAAATAGCTCCTTGATCTATGAGCGGTTCACATATTTGTCTTATGTGGGTCTCGCTATGGCCGTCGGATATGCCATGTACCAGGTCGCGCATCGCTTTTTTTCACGTCCCGAGACGGTGCTTCTTGGCACCCTCATACTACTGGTTACAGTCATGGTCCCATTGACCGGGTCAGGTGTCAAGCACTGGAAGAATGCCGAAGCCCTGTGGACCAATGTGATCGCACACTATCCAGACGACCACTTTGCGTATGGCAGTAGAGCCAATCACTATCAATCGGAAGAAAGGTGGGACGACGCCCTCATCGACTATGATCGATGCCTCGCCATCCATCCGACGTTTGTGCCTGGGTCTTAACAATCGAGGACTCGTACACTACGAAATGGGGAAATGGCCAGCGGCGCTAGCTGATTTTGAGAAGGCCTCCACCCTAAATCCAACCAGCAATCTGCTGCGCCTCCGCAAGTCCATTGTGCTCATGGAAATGGACAGCCTGGAGGAAAGTCTGGCCGAGCTAGATATCCTACTTGCCGCAGACTCCACCTATCTACAAGGGTACGGGCAGCGAGGCAAGGTAAAGCATCGCCTAGGCCTATACGATCGGGCCATACACGACTTTTCCCAAGCCCTCGACTTGTCACCGGACAGCCGCGACCTCTACTTTGCGCGCGCCAAAGCCTATCGAGAGGTCGGCGAGACGCAAGCCATGATGGCGGATCTGCGTCGAGCTCAACAACTAGGTTACCAATTACCCGCGGAATACCTGGCCCTGCTCGATCATCGCTGATGCCCTTTGCTGGATCGGGCTCATCGCACCAGGGCAGCAGCTCGACGTTCCCACACAATCAACTGGTGCACGCCCGTGGTCTCAAGCACACTAGCCTCCTCATCCCAGGCATAAACCGTCGGGGCATCAACGGAAATGTCCGCTACGCCAATGACGCGATAGTGCGCTGTACAGAAATCAGCCTGCCAGTCCAAGATGGTTCGGTCGGCCCCTGCTTGCGGCACCCAGGACAGCGGATGATTGGATATGACCAAGAATCGCGGTGGGGCACCCTCCACATCCTGGATAAACTCCGATTGTCTGGCTTGGTGTGCATCAGACCCATCTACCAGGTAGGGGCCATACAGGTGCTTGGTCGGTGCCCGCAGGTCGGTATAGTAGTACAGTTGTGGCTCGCCACCCAGCACGACCAGGGCATCAGCGGGGCTGGATCTGGCCCGGATACTATCGGCCACGACGAAAGATTCATAAAACGGGTTGGTCCCATACATCTGACGCATCAGACTCGCATAGTCCGGTCCAAAAAAGTAGGAACGGCACGCATAGGCCTGTCCCGCAAAGATCCCGACGAGAGCCAAGGAACACCAGGCGTGACCCCCGCCCGCTGACTGCCATAGCTTTTGGCAGTGAAAAAAACAGGACGCTGCTGCCACGGATAGCATGGGTACCAGCAGGAGAAAATAGTGCCCGTGAAAGGTCCACCGAGGCAGAATCGAAAGCACCGAGGCCACCGCAAAGATCAGTACAAATGACTTGGTCAGCCCCTTGGATGGTCGCAAAACGACAAATAGCAGGCCCACCAGAGAGATGAAAAACCACACGCCGTAGAGCGGGACGATAGATGCCAGCGCGCTCCGGAGAAAGATGACCCCGTCAGAAGGGGATCCCGCTAAACTATGCCGCAGGATATATTCGAGATTCCAATAGAAGAACTCCCCACCGAGACTCTGTGCCTGAAGAAATAAGAAGACCAGCGCCATTGGCAACACCAACGCTACCGCGAAAGATGCCAGGCCAATCACCTGCCTAGGCCCAGTCTCCCGCCCATCCCTGGGAAAGTGGATCACGAGAAAGACTAAGGCCCCCAGGGCAAAGAACAGGGCGGGTTGTTTGGCAAATACGGCCAGTCCAAAACAAAGACCGCTCAGGGCATTTCTCCAGGGAACCGGTATACCTCGCGCCATCAAAAAGTACATGCCCCAGATCACAAATAAGATCACCAGATGTTCGGACAGCATACTCAGGCCACCCATGAAGGGATGCAGACTCAACAGGGCAAAGCCCAGGGTCCCTGCCGCCCCCCCCAGCTGACCATAGAGTGGGCGCGTGAGCCCATAGATGCCCATGGCTGTGGCGACATTGATCAAAAGAAAGGCGAGATGGAGCTGCCAAAGCTGCTGACCAAATAAGGTAAGGATCCCAGCATACAAGTAGAAGAGGCCCGGAGGTTTGGGGTCATAAAAGGACTCGTACGGCAACCCTCCTTCCAGGAGCAGCTGAGCAAAGTGCACATACAGACCCTCATCCCGCTCCAGCGGAAAATCGGATAGTCCCCAGCGGATGCCGGCCACCAGCACCAAGCAGGCCAACACGAGACCAGGAAGGAATAGGGGTGACACCATGCGTGGCCGCGAGGTCATGTCAGTATGATATTGGTGGCGGAATTAGAGCAGGAGGAAGTTATCGGAAAATCCGTAAGGTAGGTGGCCAAGGGCCTTCCTGCATGAGTGCCAAGCAGGGCTCAACGTGCCTCACCAGCCGAGCCGGGCGGAGCCTCGTGCTTACGCCAGTTGATCACCAGCGACACGATACGATTGTAGTTGGCCATACCATCGTGAATCTTATTGGACTTTAAGTAGGCATTGTACATGGCATCTCGCACCCTCGGGGCCAGGTCTGGAAATTTCTGCATCTGGGCATCGATGCTCGCCAGATCTGACTTGACTTGCTCAGGTACCGCATCCCACGTCCTCTGATACAGCTCCTCGTCGGCCCGATAGAAAGATCTGCGTAGATAGCGCCAATAGGACAGTTGACCGGAGTAGTGGATGAGGGGATGGTCGGATCGGGCACAAAGCACATAGGCGAGAAAATTGCAGTCGCCTTCGCCCGTGACACCCAGACCATGAAAGAACTCATGCGCTATCACAAAGGGTTTTTGCAGGGTGTGCAGGCCGACATCCACATTGCACTCGCCGGACAGGGGATTGTAGAAGCCAGCCGTACCCAGGCGGAGCAATATCCCCTGGGGCTTTAGCTCTCGGCACTTTAGTCCACTTCGATCAATGTAGCCGTACTGACCTGCGATAGTGAGGGCGGCCTCTCGTATCTCCCGGCGAATCTGCCGAAAGTCAGACTGGGACCAGGACGGATCCACCTCCACATCGTGGGCAAGTCGATAGGGGCCTAGGCCCGAAAGTATAGCTTCCGCCTCGGCGAGAAACTCGTCCTCCGTGATCTCCGCTGGCTGCCAGTCGAGCCGACTCAATAGCGCCGGCCGATCATAGTTGAAGCCCCACAGCAGGTAGAAACAGAAGATGACCCATCCGGCCAGGCCGCCCAAGCGATAAAGCAGCTTGCCCCAGGCAGGCCACTTCCTCCAACCTTGGCGTCTGAGGTCCCGAACTAGTACAATCACATAACCCAGCAGTGCCAGTAGCAGCACATAGAAGAAGGCAAAGGGCAAAAAGGCTATAGTGTGGTCCAGCAAAGCCCTCGATCCGACAAAAAGCCCTTGACCGTACCATTGCTCGATCCAGGTCGGGTGGGCCCACCAGTGGATCATGAGCGCAAACAGGGCCAAAACGACTCCCAAAGTATCCATTTGACGGCGCCAATGTTTCATTTGTAGCAGCTAAGACAGTTTGCATCCGGTCGTGAACCACAGTCGATCCTCGTGCGTTTATGATAGCGGACCGACATTCATTTCTAAACGTATAGAATTGACAGCAGCTTGCGGATATTCTTACTATTTTTGTCCGTCCAATTTTTGATCACTTAGATAAAACTAATTTGTAATGGCATTTGAATTCACAGATACCAACTTCCAGGAAGTTGCTCTCGACAGAGAAGGACTATCAGTCGTAGATTTTTGGGCTGAATGGTGTGGTCCTTGTCGTCTGGTGGGTCCAATTATCGAAGACCTCTCCAATGAGTACGATGGAAAGGCTGTCATCGGCAAAGTCAATGTGGATGAGCACCCTGAGGTATCGATGAAGTATGGTGTACGTAGCATTCCCACCATCCTGTTTATCAAGGATGGAGAGGTAGTGCACAAGCACGTAGGAACCGCGACAAAACAAGCCTTGACAGAAAAAATCGAGGCTCATTTATAAGATTTTCGAGGATCTAAGATTAGAAGCTCCTGTTCTACGTTTAGGATAGGAGCTTTTCTATTTTTGGCCTATGACATTCTTCGACCAGTACAATCTCAAGGAGCTCGAAAACCTGGAGCTGATCGCTCGTCAGGTGGTCGAAGGATTTATCATCGGATTGCACAAGAGTCCCTTTCACGGATTCTCCGTAGAATTTGCCGAACACCGCCTTTACAACCAGGGGGAGTCCACCAGAAATATCGACTGGAAAGTCTATGCGCGGACGGACAAGATGTTTAGCAAGCGCTTTGAAGAAGAGACGAATCTGCGTTGCCACATTGTGGTGGACGTGTCCTCCTCGATGTACTTTCCCGATTTGAATGCGGAGGATAGCGGGCCGCTCAACAAGATCAAGTGGTCGAGCTTGGCCGCCGCATCACTGATGCTGCTGCTCAAGAAGCAACGGGATGCCTTTGGCCTCAGTCTGTTTGACAGTGAGGTGCGGCAACTCACGCCGGCGCGTAGTAGTACCTCACACTACCAACTCCTGCTCAGCTACCTCGAGCGGGAAATCAAGGAAGCGCGCCAGGACAAGGGTACGGAAGCCGCGGCAGCGCTGCATCAGATCGCCGATAGCATACACAAACGGTCGCTCGTGGTCATCTTCAGCGACATGTTTGATCGAATTGAAGATCCGGACCTCCTCTTCTCCGCTTTGCAACACCTCCGGCATAATAAGCACGAGGTGCTACTCTTTCACGTGGTGGACAAGTCCAAGGAGATTGACTTTCACTACGATAATCGACCCTACATGTTCATCGATGTAGAGTCTGGAGAGCGCGTGAAAGTGCAACCACACGATGTGCGGGACCTGTACCGCCAAAAGCTGGCGTCCTTTAAGGAGCTCCTCAAATTGAAGTGTCTCCAATACAAGATTGATCTGGTCGAAGCCGACATTGCCCAGGGCTTTAAACCCATCTTTACAGGCTTATTTCATCAAACGAAGTAGAATGCACTAGGCAGACTGCTTGGCAATGAAAAAGCAACTTTCTCTTTTCTTACGTCGACTCCGGCTGCTGCCCTACGTTGATCAAATTCGCTTGCACTGGCAGCAGCTACGGATGCGGGCTAAAAATCAACGGTTTAAGGACCGTCATCCCGACATTTGTCTGCCGGAGGATGCCATCATGTATGAGACTTTTGGCCTGGACTACGAAAAGTACTATCGGGATGGCCTTCAGACGGCCCGTTGGATACTGGACGTCTGCCTGCCTTATCTTTCGGCCAGCCGGCCTACCATTTTCGACTGGGGTTGTGGCCCCGCTCGCGTGGTGCGTCATCTCCCGTCGCTGATCCCGGAGGCGAAGGCGGTGGGCGCAGACTTCAATGCAGAGACCATTGCCTGGTGTCAACGCTGCATTGGCGGTGTCCGATTCTATCACAATCGGTTGAGCCCGCCCCTGCCGCTGGATGCAGCGGTATTTGACCTGATCTACGGGATATCCGTGCTCACGCATTTATCGGGACAGCACCAACAACACTGGCTAGCCGAGCTCAAGCGTGTACTGCGGCCTGGGGGTGTACTACTGCTCACGACCCAAGGGGCCGCCTTTAGGGAGAAGCTCTTGCGCAGGGAGCAAGCGCTCTTTGATAGGGGGCAGGTGGTCGTACGGGGACGGACAGCGGAGGGTCGCCGGTCCTACAGCACCTTCCAGCCCGCGAGCTACATGCAAAATCTGTTCAGCGACTTTACGATTCTGCAGCACCTACCCGGAGCTCGACGAGGGGGCAAGGCGGAACAGGACGTATGGATCGTCTGCAAAAAGTGAGGCGTGTCTGTCCACCTACACGGCGAAATCACGATCAGGCATTCACCATCTGACATCTCACACAGAGTCTCAGGCAAATGGATGGCTCGCCGATCTTTGCCGCCGCACGGGCCGCCCGCAGCTCGACGATCCGTCACCTTCAACGATCTACCGTCTACCGTCTACCGTGAATCATAATCTTCCAATCAAAATCTATCAATCACAATCAAAAGCACCGGGGTTCGGGACCAGCACACAGGGCTAAGCTTTCTTTCGACTGCTATAGATCCACCGTTCGCAAGCTCGGCCGTCCATCCGTCCACCGTCCTCCAATGGGTGGCTCGCCGATCTTTGCCGCCGCATGGGCCACCCGCAGCTCGCCGATCCGTCACCTTCAACGCTTTTTATGAGAGGACAGACCGTCAACCGTCAACCCGTCTACCGTCATCCGTCCACCGTCCGGGACAAAATCACAATCTTCCAATCAAAATCTATCAATCACAATCAAGAGCACCGGGGTCGTGACCAGCACACATGGCTAAGCTTTGTTTCGAGTTTACAGATCCGCCGTTCGCAAGCTCGCCTGGCCGTCCATCCGTCCACCGTCCTCCAATGGGTGGCTCGCCGATCTTTGCCGCCACATGGGCCACCCGCAGCTCGCCGATCCGTCACCTTCAACGCTTTTTATGAGAGGACACACCGTCAACCGTCTAGCGTGAATCATAATCTTCCAATCAAAATCTATCAATCACAATCAAAAGCACCGGGTTCGGGACCGGCACATATGGCTAAGCTTTCTTTCGACTGCAATAGATCCACCTTTCGCAAGCTCGCCTGGCCGTCCACCGTCTACCGTCCTCCAATGGGTGGCTCGCCGATCTCTGCCGCCGCACGGGCCGCCCGCAGCTCGACGATCCGGCACCTTCAACGATCCACCGTCTAGCGTGAATCATAATCTTCCAATCAAAATCTATCAATCACAATCAAAAGCACCGCGTTCGGGACCGGCACGCAGGGCTAACCTTTCTTTCGAGATCACAGATTCGCCGTTCGCAAGCTCGCCTGGCCGTCCATCCGTCCACCGTCCTCCAATGGGTGGCTCGCCGATCTTTGCCGACGCACAGGCCGCCCGCAGCTCGACGATCCGTCACCGTCAACGATCCACCGTCTACCGTCTACCGTGAATCACAATCTTCCAATCAAAATCTATCAATCACAATCAAAAGCACCGGGTTCGGGACCGGCACACAGGGCTAAGCTTTCTTCGAGGTCACAGATTCGCCGTTCGCAAGCTCGCCTGGCCGTCCATCCGTCCACCGTCCTCCGTCGTTGTATCCAATGTGTGGCTCGACGATCTTTCCCTGCGCTCGAGGCTTGCCCGCAGCTCGACGATCCGACGTCTAGCGTGAATCACCATCTTCTAATCAAAATCTATCAATCACAATCAAAAGCACCGGGGTTCGGGACCAGCACACAGGGCTAACCTTTCTTTCGAGATCACAGATTCGCCGTTCGCAAGCTCGCCTGGCCGTCCACCGTCCACCGTCCTCCAATGGGCGGCTCGCTGATCTTTGCCATGCGCTGGCCGGCCCGCAGCTCGACGATCCAGGCGGCCCTACCGTCAACCGTCCGACGATTCAACTCAAAAGTCTATATTCCCTCCAGCAAATACGGGAAATGCACCAATGATCAAATTATCCGAAATCTCCACCGATGCCCCGGAAGGGTGGTCAAAAAAGGAGGCCATCAAGAAACGTAACGCCTTGACCAAGCGGCTTGGCGAACTGCAACACACCCTGTACGCGGAGAGTAAGCGGTCCGTCCTTGTCGTTTTCCAAGGCATGGACGCCAGCGGCAAGGACGGGGCCACAAAAAAGGTGTTTCGCTACTGCAGCCCCTCCGGGGTATGGGCCAAAGCCTTTAAGAAGCCGACAGAGGAGGAGTTTGCCCATGATTTCCTCTGGCGGATTCACAAGCATGCACCCAAGCAAGGCCGTATTCAGATCTTCAACCGCTCTCACTACGAAGATATCCTCATCCAACGCGTGCATAAGTGGATTGACGAAGAGACCGTGACGAAGCGCATCGCCGCCATCAACCACTGGGAGAAACTGCTCATTTTTGACAATGATACCACGGTCATCAAATTTTACATGCACCTCAGCCGCGAGAGACAGCAGGAGAAGCTGCAAGAACGCATCGACGTACCCACGAAGAATTGGAAGCACAACCCGGGCGATTGGGAGGAAGCCAAGCTCTGGGACAAGTATATGTGGGCCTACGAAGACGCCATCAATCGCTGTGAGGTACCCTGGCACATCGTACCCTCTGATCGCCGATGGTATCGGGACTACTTTGTCGCAAAGACCGTGGTGGACACATTAGAAGCGCTCAATATGCAATTGCCGGTGCTGGACAAAGAGGATAAGCTTGGAGAAGGTTAGGGTGGACAAATGGCTCTGGAGCGTCCGCATCTTCAAGTCGCGGACCCTGGCTACCGACATGTGCAAATCCGGTCGGGTGCTGCTGGGCGAGCAACGCGTCAAACCCTCGCAACTGATCAAGGCGGGAGACTACCTCGAGGTCAACAAAAATGGCTACAATTTCCGCTTTGAGGTGATCAAGCTGCTGGATAAAAGGGTATCTGCCCCCTTGGCACAGGAAGCGTACATAGACCACACCCCCGAGGAGGAGCTAAACAAGTACAAAGATTGGTTCATCGGCAAGTCAGGGGCTGAGCGTCGAGATAGGGGACAGGGCCGACCCACCAAAAAAGAACGGCGTGAGATCGATCTGTTTAAGGGGGAATATTTCTTCCCGGATTAACGGGACCGCTTCGAGGGAGACCGAGGCGCGCTGCGAGCGTCCGTAGGTGAGACTGTCGGCAACTACCATCAGATATTTGGCCAACCATCTTCATCCTGAAAAAATCAGAATTGGCCCGACTGCGCTTAAAACTTTATTTTGAGGCGAACTTTTCAGAAACCTAACCTTTCAATCTCAAACGCTAAAGTGACAGCATGAAGATACGATACATGATGGGGGCACTAATGACCGTGCTTCCCCTGGCGGTTTTTGCGCAAGAACCCGGACTGGACGAGAAGATAGACGCTGCTTTTGGCAGTGCCACCGGATGGTTTGTCAATCTCATCTTCTACCAGATCCCAATCACCGATGAGATCTCCGTGTATTGGGTGCTGTTTCCCTTGATACTCGGAGCCACCTACTTCACCATCTACTTCAAGCTGATCAACTTTCGTGGGTTTTTCACATCGGTCAACATTGTGCGTGGCAAGTACGATCACCTGGAGGGGCGTGAGGATCACAACGTCGATGTGTCAGACTCTGTCTTCACGGACGATGGTGATAATCCCGACACGATCCGGGTGGAAGGTCATACGGGCGAAGTATCCCATTTTCAGGCGCTCACCGCCGCACTGTCCGCTACCGTGGGCCTGGGTAATATCGCCGGCGTGGCAATCGCCGTTTCGATCGGTGGAGCGGGAGCCACCTTCTGGATGATCATTGCCGGTTTCCTAGGCATGGCCAGCAAGTTTGTAGAGTGCACCTTGGGGGTTAAGTACCGGGATATTGCGGAGGATGGCACAGTGTACGGTGGTCCAATGTACTACCTTACCAAAGGGCTGCGGGCCAAGGGACTGGAAGGTCTGGGCAAAGGATTGGCCGTGTTGTTTGCCATCTTTTGTATCGGCGGCTCTTTTGGGGGCGGCAATATGTTTCAGGTCAACCAGGCCTTTCAACTACTGGAGAACGTCACGGGTGGGGAGGCATCCTTCCTTCACCAAAGGGGCTGGTTGTTTGGCATCATCATGGCGATTCTCGTAGGCATTGTGATCATCGGAGGTATCAAGAAGATTGCCAGCGTGACGGACAAGATTGTGCCGTTTATGGTTCTGATCTATGTGGGGGCTTCCCTCTTCGTACTCTTCGCCAACTTTGGCATGATTGGCCATGCATTCACGCAGATCATCGAGGGAGCCTTTAGTCCTACCGGCGTAGCTGGGGGTGCTATGGGAGTATTGGTGCAAGGATTCCGGCGAGCGGCCTTTTCCAATGAAGCGGGAATTGGATCGGCATCGATTGCACACTCGGCGGTGCGTACTAAGTATGCCGCCTCCGAGGGTATGGTGGCCTTGCTGGAGCCCTTTATCGACACCGTGGTCGTCTGTACCATGACGGCACTGGTACTGATCATCACTGGCAATGTCAACCCAGACAATGCCACGTTGAATGACGCACAGGCCATCTTGCTCACATCGGGCGCCTTCGAATCAGCCATTTCATGGTTTCCGATCGTACTGGCTATTGCCGTCGTGCTTTTTGCTTTTAGCACGATGATTTCGTGGTCGTACTATGGCTTTCAAGCTTGGGCCTTTCTCTTTGGCCGGACCAAGCGTACTGAGTATACGTACAAGATCATCTTCTGCCTCTTCGTCATTGTTGGCGCTGCCGCCAGCCTGGGATCGGTGATCGGATTCTCCGATGCCATGATCTTTGCGATGATGGTGCCCAACATGATCGGTCTGGTCTTGCTGACGCCGCGCGTACGAGACGAAGTGAACAAGTATATGCTGGCCATCAAAAATGCCGTGGCCTCCTAGATAGTAAAGACAATTTTGAAATAAGAAATAAGAAAGCCATACCTCGGAGGTGTGGCTTTTTTTGCTGATAGATCCATGGAACCATCCTCGTCACCTGCCTACCTCCTACTGGGATCCAATGTGGGAGACCGCGGTCAGCACCTGGCTCGAGCCCGGTCGATGATCGGTGAGCTCGGTACCATCCTGGGGTGCTCCCACTTGTATTTGACTCAGTCCTGGGGTACCGTGGACCAACGCGACCACTACAATCAAGTCGTGAGCCTAGCCACGGACTTGGCACCAGAAGCGTTGATGTGGCGACTTATCGGTATCGAGCAGCAGATGGGACGCCTGCGTACCACCCAATACGGACCCCGCATCATCGACATCGACATGCTGTTTTACGGCCAGCACATGCAACAAACGGAGTTGCTGATCCTCCCCCATCCTCGGCTCCACGAACGCAATTTTGCCCTAGTCCCGCTGATGGATTTAGCGCCTGATTTCGTACACCCGCAACTGAGCAAGACGATCGAAGAATTGTATCTTGGCTGCCTCGATACGCTGGAAGTTTTAATGATTGAAAACGATGGATGACTACCCGATTCCCCACCGCTATGTCTGTGTTGAGGGCAACATCGGTTCCGGCAAAACTTCGTTGTGCACCAGGCTGGCTAAGCGCTACCATGGCAAGCTGATTCTCGAGCAATTTACAGACAATCCCTTCCTCCCATTTTTCTATAGTGATCCCGAACGGTATGCCTTCCCGGTAGAGGTTTTTTTTATGACGGAACGGCATAAGCAGATGCAACGGCACATTCTCACGCATGACCTCTTTGCGAAACACATTTTTGCCGACTACTTCTTCACCAAGACTCTGCTCTTTGCTAAAAACAATCTGAATCCCGAGGAATTCCGAATCTTTCAACACCTATTTCAGCTATTGGAAAATCCCTTCCCCTACCCTGACCTTCTAGTCTATCTACATCGATCTACCGGCAAGCTGATGGAACTCGTCGGTGAGCGCGGCAGGCCCATGGAATCACCCATCACCGAGGAGTACCTGCTGTCCGTGCAAAATGCCTACTTCGAGTACTTTCGCGGAGAAGTCGCCTTTCCCATCCTCATCATCGATGTAGAGGAGATGGACTTTGTCAAAAACAAGGCCCACATGGAGGAGATTGTCAAGCTGCTCAGTGGGAGATATACGCCTGGTGTACACCGTGTCAGCATCCACTGACGTTATAGGCATCCGTGTGCGAGCACGTCCTCTACCGGAAAATGACCACGCTTTATCGAAAAACCAATGTCACCCGGGTGAAGGATTCTACCTTTAAGGTGCTAAACAGCAATCATGAAAAACTTTATCAAAATCATATTTGGATCCTGCCTGGGGGTCATCTTGGCGGTGCTCGTCATCGGACTGGTCGGATCCTTTCTTATGGCCTCGCTCTTTTCTGCGACGTCATCGTCTGCCACGATCAAGAAGAACTCCGTGCTAAAGCTGACGCTCGATCGCAGCATACCGCAGAAGACTAACAATACCGAAGAGGCGATGTATGCCTTTTCTGAAGACCCCTTCATCGGATTGTACGAGATCGGAGAATGTATCCGAGCGGCCAAAACAGACCGCAATATCAAGGGCATCTATCTGCCGCTATCCTTCCGTGGATTTGGATTTGCCAAAGCCGAATACCTCCGGGAGGCGCTGCTTGACTTCAAGGAAAGTGGCAAGTTTGTCATGGCATACTCGGACGATTATGGATATGGCCAGGGAGCGTATTACCTGGCGACCGCCGCGGACAAGGTCATATTGCATCCACTGGGCGTAGTCGATCTGCGAGGCTTTGGCGCCGCCATTCCCTTCTTCAAGGACTTGCTGGACAATGCAGGGGTGAAGATGCGAGCATTCTACGCAGGCAAGTACAAGGGTGCAACGGAGCCCTATCGGCGAAATAACCTCAGCGAGGAAAACCGGCAACAGATCAAGGCCTACCTCGGCGAGCTGTACGATGACTTTGTCAACGACATCGCTGCCGCCAGGAGCACCAGCCCCCAGGCCATCAAGCGGGCTGCTGCCGAGCTACAGGGTCGCCAATCGCAAATGGCCATGGATGCTGGCCTGGTCGATGAGCTCAAGTACGAAGATGAAGTACTGGACGCCATCAGAGATGCCCTGGATCTGGATGCCGACGGTAAAATACCCTTTGTCAGTCTGGAGGACTATTCGGCGGCTCGCGAGCGCAGTCGAAATCTCACCGCCCCCGCCAAGGTGGCCATCGTCTATGCAGAAGGGGAGATCAGAAACGGAGGGGAGATCTATGGCATGATCACGGATGATCACTACGTAGACATCTTGCGCAAGATCGGCGCCGATGACAAGATCCGGGCCGTTGTCTTGCGGGTTAATTCTCCTGGCGGCGATGCCTTCGTCTCCGATGAGATCTGGCGAGAGATCGTTCGCCTCAAGCAAAAAGATATTGCCGTCGTGGCCTCGATGGGTGACGTAGCCGCATCCGGGGGATACTACATCTCCTGCGGCGCGGATAAGATTGTAGCCGAGCCAAATACCATCACTGGCTCGATTGGAGTCTTTGGGCTAGTGCCCAACTATCAAGAGCTCATGGATGACAAACTGGGCATCCACCTGGATACGGTCAAGACAGCTCCGTACGCCACGGGCATCGTAAACCCCTGGTACCCTATCGGGGAGAAGGAGGCCGGCATCGTGCAAGAGAGTGTAGATCGTACATATGAGATATTTCTCTCACGGGTAGCTGAGGGACGAAAGATGTCTCGAGACGATGTGCATGAGATCGCCCAGGGCCGCATCTGGACCGGTCGACAAGCGATGGATATCGGCCTGGTCGATGGGCTGGGCACCTTGGAGGATGCCATTGAAGAGGCCGTAGCCCTGGCAGATATCTCGGATTATCGCATCACCGAATACCCCAGAATAAAGGATCCTTTACAGAAGCTGATCGAGGACTTGACCGGCAGTAAGGGCGCATCCGGACTCAAAGAAGAAGTGGTAGCTAAGCATCTTCCTGAAACTATGAAAGTACTGAGGACGCTAGAATACATGGTACAGACGAAGCATCCGATCGCACGACTTCCTTTCATGCTGCAGCTCGACTAGTAGAGTTTCGCATTAGATATGTTGAATAATTCTAATAGGATTTTGTTCGCAGACGAGGCGCGAAACACAGACATAGCCGTAGCTATGGCGAGGCTTTGCAACGAAGTATGCGGACCAAAGACATTAGAATTAGCTACAAGATTTAATGCGAAGCTCTACTAGTAGAGACGCCAGCATCTATTTACCGAAGCACGCTGACATGAGATTCTTGTCCGCGGATAAGATTATAATCTGGGCAGGGCCATCTCTCCATCATGGCTTTGCGGCAAAGCGTGTGGGCCGTAGAGATTAGCGTTGCCGATAACCTTCGGGCAGACGCCCAGGTGTTAATCTCCCGTTGGTGGCCGGCAGGACTCTCCCTTGATAAATGCTAGTTGGCCAGGACATCCAGGCACTGACTCAGCTCCCTTTTTTGCCTGTTCGTCCCCTAATTAACAAGAAATTAACATTTGTCTGTCTAGACATTTAATGTCTAGACATATATTTGTCGGGTGAAACTTGAGCAAGCGATCAAACAGGAGCGATTTCAGGACGAACACGTGCGGGCGGCAGTCAATCTATATTATACGAGTGCCCGGCTGGAACATTACGAGAATACGCTTCTGAAGCCATTCAACCTCTCGTTGCAGCAGTTTAATATCATGCGCATCCTGAGGGGCCAGCAGGGCAAATCGATCAGCATCAAGGACATCGCCGATCGCATGATAGATCAGATGTCCAACGCCTCTCGTCTCGTGGAGAAACTGCGCGCAAAAGAGCTGCTGGAACGCAAGGTGTGCCCGGCCGATCGACGGAGGGTTGAGGTAGTGCTGACGGACAAAGGATCTTCGCTCATCGAGGATGCATCTGTAGCACTGGATCAAGGCATACGAGCGCAATTGGGTCGGCTTCGATTAGAGGAGGCCATTCAACTAAACCGACTTCTCGACAAACTCAATGAATAAAAATGCAATCTTATTAACTCACTATCGATAAACATTAAGTCTTATGAAAAAACTAGGTATTTCGCTTTTGATGAGCCTACTCGTGTCCGTAGGCTTTGCCAGCAACACCCCCGTCGATGGGGACATTGATCTGGAAAACAGCAAAGTGACATGGACGGGCAAGAAGGTCACCGGCAAGCACACCGGCACGATTGACATCAAAGAAGCCAACTTTAGCTGGACGGACGGAGCCCTCAGTGGTGGACAAGTAGTCATTGACATGACCTCTTTGTCCAACAGCGATCTCGCTGAAAAGGCCAACATGCAGGCGAAATTGGTAGGGCATCTAAAGTCTGCCGATTTCTTTAATGTAGAAGAGCATCCCACGGCCACCCTTGACATCACGAAGGTCGTGCACCGAGGTACGGAAGGTAGCTACAAGATCGTGGGCGACCTGACGATCAAGGGCATCACAAAACCAATTAAGTTTAACGCTCAGTTTGGTGAGAAAGATGGTAAGCACATCGCCACCGCCGACATTGTGGTGGATCGATCAGAATACGATGTGCGATATGGATCTGGCAGTTTCTTCGAGAACCTCGGAGACAAGACGATCTATGATGAGTTTGAGCTATCAGTGCACTTGGCTTTCAAATAGCCGGAGCCGGATAGCACTGACATACAGCAGCGGGGTGCCATCTCAGCTTGAGCGGCACCCCGTCGCTTATATGCCCATGGTCTGGTCTCTTTTTTATTCTTGCTTAAAAAATTTGAAAGTCGTCAGCACCTCGTCGGCCGCCAGCTGTAGATAGTACCATCCTTCTGGCAGGTCACCGACAGTCACCACCGTCAATGGCCCAGCGACTGCTTGCTGCAGTTGCTCTCGCCCGGTGATATTTGCGATGGTAATCCGCGCATCGCGGTACGACTCAGGCACTCGCAGATGGATTTGGTCTCGGGTGGACGTGGGATACAGCACGGGCTGTTCTAATTGCTCCCGCTGCAATACGACGATCTGAGAAAAAGCTACCTCTCCACTCAATTCGATATGCTTTAGGCGATAGTATGATTTCCATCCGGGTGACTGATCCGTCCAGGAGTACCGATGACCCTCGTCGCTGTCCCCCTTAGACTTTATACGCACCAGCTCTTCAAAGTTGCTCAGACTTCCGTCGGTGGCCCGCTCGACCACATAGGCATCTATGTCAGCCTCCCAGGCCGTCTCCCATACCAACTGATTGGTATAGGCTTGCATCTCACCGTCAAAGTACAGTAGTTCCAGCGGCAGAAGGCTACCCGAAGCGCTCGCATAGCTATGCTCCACACAGGTCTGATCGTAACTGGTGATATCGTTGCAGCAAACTGAATTCATGTTTGCTGGGTTGCCCTCATCAACATGTCCGATGCCAAGTGCATGGGTCAATTCATGATCAATGATTTCCTGCATGTTGCTGCACTGGCACTGTCCGGTTGCCTCATTTACCAGAACGTAGCCATATGCTCCGGTAAACCACGTCTCTCCGTTGTATTGATGGGATCCTATGCCATACAAGCCACCTTGTGCAAGGATACCTCCACATCTACTATCCAAGTCCAATATGTCATCACAAGGATCGTCATATTGAATCACAATATGTCTCGACCCTCCAAACTCTGCATTGACCCAAGAACGAAACCCACTTCCTATGGCAGAACCATTGACACATGGGTCTGATCGAGTAAACGAACCACCATCGATAAGACTAACTCCAGGATAGGCGGCGTTAAGATCGATCACGGCTTGCTGTGCATACGTACTGCTTCCAGGACAGTCAGCAATCTCTGTGGTACTATAATGCACCACCACCGGGCTAGATTCAAAATCTTGCCACCGAAAGAAGGTGCCTCCGCTGCTTATATAGTCACAATAGTTGGGAGCGCTACGCGCATATCGGGCACCATAGAAAGCTTCCTGCTGTAGTTCCGTTCTTGCAGATGTACTGTCCCATTCCTTCTTTCCGAGGCTTGTAGCTCTAAGTTCTTCGCGAAGGAGACCGGACTCATATACGTAAATGGGTTCCACCCCATCCGCTTCATGCAAAATAAACTCTTCACCAGCTTCACTTGGCACCATATAGGCGGTACCATCCATGGTGATCTCCTCGAAGATGTAATAGGAATAGCAGATCGGGTGATAGAGACCCGACTTTCGTTTATTCATAAACAGGAGAAAGGTAGAACCCTTGTAAAGCTCGATATCACCCCACATCGTCATTCGGGCATCCCCGATCCGCTTTTCCCATTTCTGTATCTCAAACTCGGCTCCCTCACCTAGATCGCCCTTGATCGGGTCGACCACAACCAGCTTGGACCTGAAATAGGTAATGCCGTTCTCGTAATATTCGTACTGGTCAACTACCCTGGCAGAAACGACAGCCTCGCTGGAGGCCGTCAATACGCCCAAATCCCGGAAGGGTATGATCGTAGTGGCCCGAGTAAGATGGACCATTGTCAAGGTCATGGGCAGGATGCACAACCAGCGCCACACGTATGTATTCATAGTCACTCATTTTGCCTAGCAATGGATCGGGCTAATGCGGTCTTATACAGATCGGACTACCATGTTCTGGGCCACCTAGAGATCGGCAGCTATGGGGGCCATGGGACATCAACTATGGTTTTTGGTTACATCGCCAGCGAGGAATGCTGGGATCTCAGGAGGCTACAGATATGATTTTGCAAAATCTTTGCCAGAAAGGAAGTGCTACTCACATTTCTTTGGGCTGCATGTATTACCGCCACATTACGTGTGGCTTAGGGATTTTACTCTTGTCGGGGAGGCGTCTTGACAGGTGGTTTGATAATGAGGCGGAGGGACTGGTCATAGGTGACATAGTTCCATACCCAGTTGAGAAATACGATAAGCTTGTTTCGTACACCTAGCAGGGAGAACAAGTGCACTACGAGCCATATGATCCAGGCAAAGAAGCCCCCAAACTTCCAAGAGGGAAGGTCGGCCACGGCCCGGTTTCGACCGATAGTAGCCATCGTACCCAGATCCTTGTAAGCAAAACGCTCCCACCGGGATTCGTCCTTCTTCTTGAAATTGGTCGCGAGCAATCTGCCCATCTGGATGGCCGTCTGCGCTACTTGTGGATGACCATGCGGGTATGCCTCGACACCCTCCATGAGGCAAGCGTCGCCAATGGCAAAAACATCCTGCTGCCCCTTGATCCGACAGTAGGGATCGACCAAGAGTCGGCTGTTATGTCCGTAGGCACCCTCGGGTACTCCGTCGATCCGTTGGCAAGTGATACCGGCTGCCCAGATGACCTTTCCACACCTGATCTTGCTGTCGTCGTTCATATAGACAAAGTCTCCGTCGACATCGAGCACTCGTTTGTTTTTGATGACTTCTACGCCCCTATTGGTCAGGTATTTTTCGGCATTTCGTGAGGCCTTTTCAGACATGGCAGGAAGCAGCCTCGGACCCGAATGCACCAGGTAGATATCCACTTCGTGGTGAGGAAGCTCCTTATAGTCCTTGGGCAATATATACTTCTTCATTTCTGCCAGGGCGCCAGCCACCTCCACCCCAGTCGCTCCGCCTCCGACCACCACAATATCAATCAGGCCTTGACGCTGGTCGTAGGAACGGGTGGAAATAGCTTTCTCCAGATCGGTCAAGATGGCGTTGCGTAGATGCAATGCCTCCGTCGTTGACTTCATGGGCAGGGTGTGCTTCTCGATGGCCTCATTGCCATAGTAGTTGGTCGTAGCTCCGGTGGCCAAGACGAGGTAGTCATAGTTCAGATAGCCCAGATCGGCATAGACTCGTTTGGCATCAACATCGATGCGACGGATGTCACTGTAGCGGATATGGATGTTCTTGCTGCGCTGAAAGACCTTTCGCAGAGGAAAACTGATCGAGCTGGGTTCAAGTCCCGCCATCGCCACCTGGTAAAGGAGCGGCTGAAACTGGTGGTAGTTGTTGCGATCTATCAGTACCACTTGATAATCCGATCGTCGCAGTCGCTGAGCTAGCTTCAGTCCACCAAAGCCGGCACCGATGATCACCACACGTTTTTGTCCCGTCTCCGGTACGTTGAAAGCTATGACCGGCCGCTCCACAACGGGCTGGGATATTTGCCTTGATCCGCAAAATCTCTAAATGCCTTACGCACGGCCTCCGCATCTTCCTGGTAGGTAACTCCATACCAAAGGTCATCGGTGGGGAGCACCGAGACGCGGGTTCGCTTATCGCGGATCATATCGTCCACGATATTGGGAATGTAGTATTCGGCCTTCGGATCGTCCCGGTGGGCGCGCACAAAATCCAGAAACCCCTGCTCCAGATGGAGAAATAGATCTTGGTGAAAGCCCCAAAAATTCATGGAGACGATGGCATTGGCATCTAGCTCGGTGGGATCGCTGTCGAAGTCGGCCACCACCCGACCATCGTCACGCTTGATCTTCAATACTTCCCGGATCCCGGAGAGATGGCCCTGCTCGTCGGTCGTACACACGCCACGGTTGACATAACCCCGATCAGACAACGTATTGTCCAACGTGTATCCCACCATCGAGTAATGATCGGGTGCCACCTCCTCGCGTAGAAACCGGGCCATAGTCTGAAAGCAACCCTGCCCGTAGTAGTCATCGGCGTTGATCACCGCAAATGGCTCGGCGATCGCATCCTTGGTGACCAGCACCGCGTGCGATGTGCCCCAGGGCTTGGTGCGCTCCGGAAGGTCGGTCACATGTGGCAAGTGAGGATTGACCGGTTGGCAGACGTAGTCCACGTCAATGTGCTCCTGAAACTTCCCTCCGATCTGCTCGGCAAACTCGTCGCGAAAGAAGTCTCTAACCACAAAAACAACCTTGCTGAATCCGGCCTTGATGGCATCGTAGATGGAATATTCGAGGATCGTTTCTCCGCTTGGACCCAAGCCGTCCAACTGCTTCAGACCCCCATAGCGGCTACCCATTCCGGCAGCCAAGACCACCAGGCTGATGGGCTGGTCGACCGCTTTTGTTGTATCGTTCATACCGCCACCAAATATAGATATTCACCATCATATGAGCCTCACAAAGGGTGACTTTCAAAAAGTGTATCTTGATGTTCTTTCAACCAAATCAACCCTCCTTTCACATGACGCTTGCTGGACTGGATATCGGTATTATCATCTTCTTCTTTGCGATCACCCTGGGCATCGGCATCTACGTTTCCCGCCAGTCCGGCAAGAACACAAGTGAGTATTTTCTTTCTGGCAGGGATATGCCCTGGTGGCTCCTGGGCATGTCGATGGTAGCGACGACCTTTTCTACCGATACACCCAACCTCGTCACAGATATTGTCCGTCAGAACGGGGTGTCGGGCAATTGGGTCTGGTGGGTTTTCCTTATCACAGGGATGTTGACGGTCTTTGTCTATGCCAAGCTGTGGCGCAAATCCAATGTGACGACGGACATTGAGTTTTACGAGCTGCGGTACAGCGGCAGACCCGCCACCTTCCTTCGCGGATTTAGAGCCTTATTTCTTGGCCTCTTTTTTAATGTCTTGGCCATGTCTGCCGTATCACTTGCGGCCATTAAGATCGGAGAGGTCATGTTGGGATTGTCACCCATACAAACGATTGGTATCGCAGCGGTGATCACCGTCGTCTTTAGCTCCTTGGGAGGATTTAAAGGGGTGGTTTACACCGACTTTATCCTTTTCTTCGTTGCCATGATCGGAGCTATTGGAGCAGCGGTTGTAGCGGTCAATCACCCGGATGTGGGTGGCCTTAGCGCTTTGTTTGAGCATGAGATCGTGCGTGACAGCATGTCCATCTTGCCCAATATCGAGAACAGAGATATCTTGATCGCACTCGTCATCATCCCCCTGGCCGTCCAGTGGTGGGCTGCCTGGTATCCTGGAGCGGAACCAGGAGGTGGGGGCTATATCGCCCAACGTATGCTGGCCGCCAAGGACGAAAATCACGCGATCGGAGCGACCTTCTTCTTTAACATCATGCACTATGCTTTGCGGCCATGGCCCTGGATCCTGGTGGCACTGGCATCCCTGGTTGTATTCCCGGACCTAGAAAGTATTAAGCAGGCTTTTCCAAACATCAGCGATGGTAAGCTCGGTCATGATCTGGCCTATCCTGCCATGCTCACATTCCTACCCACCGGCCTGCTGGGACTCGTCCTAGCGGCCTTGATTTCAGCGTTTATGTCCACGATATCTACTCATCTCAATTGGGGGGCTTCTTATCTGGTGAACGACTTTTATAAGCGCTTCCTGCGACCGCAAGCCGATGAAAAAGAGTTTGTACTCGCCGGACGAGTGACGACATTCATCTTGATGTTCCTGGCAGCAGGCATGGCCTTGTTGATGACCAATGCACTGCAGATATTTGACTACATCCTCATGTTTGGGGCGGGAACGGGCTTGATCTTCATCTTTCGCTGGTTCTGGTGGCGCATAAATGCGTGGAGTGAGATCGCCGCCATGTTTTCCTCTGGTCTCATTTCTTTTTTCTTTGCCTTTGGTGGATACCCGGAGGACTGGGCTTCTTACTGGCGGTTTCCGATCATCGTGATGATCACGACGGTAATTTGGCTCCTGGTCACATTCCTGACTGCGCCTGAACGGGTCGAGACCTTACGCGAGTTCTATCGGCGCATTCAGCCGGGCGGACCGGGCTGGACCAAGATCGTGGAAGAGGCCGACCAGGACGGTGTGGACATCGTGGAGCCCACCGCCAAGTGGACCGTACCAAATGGCATCCTGGCCATGCTGGCGGGCATGGCCCTGATCTACAGCATTCTTTTTGCCACTGGCAAGTTGCTCTATGGAGACTATGAGGTTTGTACCATCCTTGTGGTGTTGGCCGTGATCAGTGCTACGATCTTACAACGGCTTTGGAAAAAGGTGGGCGCGGACATTGTCTGATAATCGAGACGATCGATGTTTCAGCACACCAGCCAGATACGCGTCAGATATGGGGAAACGGATCAGATGGGATATGTATACTACGGCAATTACGCCTTGTACTATGAGGTTGGAAGAGTAGAGGCCATCCGAGCCTTGGGACTGACCTATCGAGCACTCGAGGAGCAGGGCATCATGATGCCTGTGGTCCGGGTAGAGGCCAAGTACATTCAGCCCGCCCGATATGATGACCTTTTGACCATCACCTCCACCATTGCAGAGATGCCGCATCGGTTCATTGCCTTTGACGTGGTGATCCGGCGGGATGAAGTCATCCTGCACAAGGCGCGGGTCACGCTATGCTTTAGGGATGCGCAAAGTGGACGACGTGTGAATACGCCGGACAGTATCACCAGCAGGCTATTGCCTTATTTTCAATCCTGACTCATGATCGATCGCATCCAGCAGCGGCTCTACTCCCTTCTACACCAGCTCTCGGAGTGGGCCAAGCAGAGATCACTCCCGGGCTTCGCCGGCATCCCGATCTGGGATGTATTGACGTTCATTGTCGAGGAGTTAAAACGCGATGACATCGTCACCCGGGCCAACTCGATGGCATTCAGCTTTTTCTTGGCGTTGTTTCCGTCGATCATCTTCATATTCACCCTCGTCCCCTATCTGCCCATCGACAATTTTGAAGAGGTCATGCGCAACTCGATCCAGGAGCTTATGCCGGTCAATGCACACGAACTACTATTTGAGATGGTGGAAAACATTCGGTCCATACCGCGGGGAGGCCTACTCTCGGTCGGTTTTGTACTCGCCATCGTCTTTGCTTCCAACGGTATGACGTCCATGATGCGTGGCTTTGAGAAATCGTATGAGATCTCCTACGAGCGTCGGCACTTTTTGAAGAAACGAGGCATTGCGCTCTGGCTGACTCTGCTGGTCGGCATACTGTTCGTGGTCTCGGCAGGCCTGATCATCGGCGGCAATATGCTCTTGGACCTGCTCTTGGATCACTCCGGCAAAAACAATTTGGACTTCTATGCCCTCCAGTTACTCCGCTGGACGGTGATCGTATTCCTGTTTTACAGCATTATTAGTTCCATCTACCGGTTTGGCCCACCGCTCAAGCGCAAGTTTGGGCTGTTTTCACCGGGCACCACGCTGGCCACTTTCACGTCCATTTTGACCTCTATCGTCTTTTCGATGGTGATCGATCGATTTGGCATGCAGAGTCGGGTCTATGGCTCCTTGGGAGCCCTCATAGTGATGCTCATCTGGATTCAGATCAATTGTTTTATCCTTTTGGTAGGCTATGAATTAAACGCCAGTATCGCCGTCAACCGGGATCTGCAGCAACTGCAAGCAGCGAGCACGGACGAGACGTAGGGCCCCTACCGCTAGGATGGTTTTGCATCCTGGCCCCATCGATATGCGTCAATATCGAGGCCGGCGAGATCAAGTACGCGGCTGACCACCGTGTCGACCATCTCTACCACGGTGTTTGGCCGGCTGTAGAGCGAGGGGATCGCCGGGCAGATGATGGCACCGGCTTCCGTGACGGCCACCATATTGCGTAGGTGAATAAGGCTCAGCGGGGTCTCTCGCGGGACCAGGATCAGCCGCCGTCGCTCCTTGAGCATCACGTCGGCGGCGCGCGTAATCAGGTCTGGCGAGGTCCCCTGCGCTACTCGACCTAAGACACCCATGGAGCAGGGGCAAATGATCATGACATCGTACTTGGCAGAGCCGGAAGCGAAGGGGGCGCCAAAGTCTTGGGCTTTGTAAAAGTCGTAGGGGTACTGGCTGGCATCAAAACGACCCATCTCGAGCTTCCAATTGGCCAGTCCATTGGTAGAAAACACCACGCCCACACTTTCCCATTGATCCTTACACGATTGCAGTCGATCAAGCAAGCGCTTGGCATAGATCGATCCACTGGCACCAGACACTCCCACCGCGATACGCAACATGTGCCAAAGATGGCATTTTTATGCCTGACGATACGGTCCTGTCTGAGGAGGAGATAATTGCAGGCCACCCACTGCTAATGGGGTCTAATGCTTACTTTTACTCCATCAATGGCCACAGCAGGGGACATCCATATCACCAAGGTCAGCACTCGCAAAGATCTACACCAGTTTGTCGACTTACCTTACCGCCTCTATCGAGGTAATCCATATTGGGCCCCGCCGCTCAGAAGATCCGAACTGGACACCTTCTCACCGCAGAAAAACCCCGCCTATGAACACTGCCAAAGCAGATTATTCCTAGCCAAGCATCAGGGTCGGGTAGTGGGGCGGATCGCTGGGATCATCAATGAAAAGGAAAATGAGCTGAACGAAAAACAGGCATGCCGTTTCGGATGGATCGATTTTGAGGATGATTTGGCCATCAGCGCCTCCCTGCTGGGCAGTGTGGAGCAGTGGGCAGTGGACATGGGTTGTGACCATCTGAAGGGCCCCTATGGATTCTCCAATATGGATAAGGCCGGCCTCCTGATCGAGGGATTTGAAGAGCTGTCAACGATGGCGGTGATTTATAACTATCCCTACTACAGCGATCATCTCATGGCGCATGGATTTGAAAAACTGGTAGACTGGAAAGAGTTTGAGACCAGAGCACCGACCGTGATGCCCGACCGGCTGATCAAGTTTGCCGCCATGATCAAGAAGCGGTACCGACTGACCGAGTACCAGCCCAAGGACAAGGAGGACATGCGTCGAGTGGGTCGGAAGATCTTTGAGCTGATCAATATCACTTATCGCGATCTGGAGGGATTCATACCCCACTCGGACAAGCAGATCGAGCTTTTCGTATCCCAATACTTGGGATATGTCAATCCCGAGTTTGTCAGCATCATCCTCGATGAGCAGGAAGAACTGGCGGGTTTTGGTATATCTATGCCATCGTTTACCAAGGCGCTGCAAAAGGCCAATGGTCGATTGTTTCCATTTGGGGTGTGGCACTTGCGCAAGGCCATGCGGCAGAACGATCGCATGGATCTCTATCTGATCGCGATCCGGCCTGATCTACAAAACAAGGGGATTACCGCCATTATCTTCAAGCGCATTATCGAGACGGCCATTCGCTTTGGCATCCGCTATGCCGAGACCAATCCGGAGTTAGAGGACAATCAAGATGTGCAGAACCTGTGGAAGGGGTACCACATGCGATTGCACAAGCGAAGGCGATCGTACATCAAGCAGCTCAGCCTAAGCTAAGGGGATTCCATCAGGCGATGCGTGCCTCCTTGAAGGTGCTGTCGTACTTGCCCGCACTCAACTTGTCTGCCACCACGGAGAAGGCCTCCAGCGTCTCTTGCACATCGGCCTCCGTATGCACGGCGGTAGGTATGAGCCTCAGCAGGATCATGCCCTTAGGTATCACCGGATAGACGACGATCGAGCAAAAGATATTGAAGTTGTTGCGCAGGTCATTGACCATCTGGGTGGCTTCACCCACGGTCCCTTGCAAGATCACCGGTGTGACACAACTGTTGGTATTACCCAGATTAAACCCACGGCTGCGCAGACCTTCCTGCAGCGAGGTGGCAATCTTCCACAGATTTGCCTTCAGAGTGGGATTGGTGCGTAGCAGCTCGAGTCTCTTCAGGCCACCGATGACAAAAGGCATGGGTAGTGACTTGGCAAAGATCTGCGACCGCATATTGTATTTGAGATACTGCATAATCTCCGGCTCGCCCGCAAAAAAGGCGCCGATGCCAGCCATGGACTTTGCAAAGGTCGAAAAGTACACATCGATCTCATCCTGCACGCCTTGCTCTACGCCTGCACCTTCACCGTTCGGCCCTAAGGTGCCAAATCCGTGTGCATCGTCTACGAGCAATCGGAAACCATATTCCTCCTTCAAGTCCACAATCTCCTTTAGGGCGCCTTGTTCTCCTCGCATGCCAAAGACACCCTCCGTGATCACCAAAATGCCGCCACCCGTCTTCTCCGTAATCAC
Source organism: Saprospiraceae bacterium (assembly GCA_965223165.1). Taxonomy (GTDB): domain Bacteria; phylum Bacteroidota; class Bacteroidia; order Chitinophagales; family Saprospiraceae; genus JABDMH01. Next base: position 243,367 of record CBDCVQ010000011.1, read on the forward strand.
GCGAGCTCGGTTGAGGTTCTTCTCCAGACTGGGGATGTCATTGTGATCAAAGACGAAGCGCTGCCCGAGGTGCATGCGTACTCCGTCCACGATACAAGCATGACAGCCGGAGTCATAGACGACGACGTCTTTGCGGGACAGCAGGGTATCGATGGCCGAGGACATGGCTTGATAACCGAAATTGACCAGCAGCCCGGCAGGCTTCTGCACAAACTCAGCTAGCTCATCCTCCAGTTGGCAGTGATAGTCCGTGTTGCCTGACATCATCCGAGAACCCATCGGGTATGCCATCCCATAGTCCGCGGCCGCCTGCGCATCCACTTTTCGTATTTCGGGATGGTTGGCTAGACCCAGATAGTTGTTTACACTCCACACGATGACCTCCTTGCCGTTGAAGATCATTCGATTACCCAGTTCGCCTTCTAGTTTTGGAAAGATGTAGTAGCCCTCAGCTACATCGGCATATTTGCCCAGAGGGCCGGCATGTTCACGTATTCGGTCAAATAAATCCATGAATGCAGTTTTAACAAAAAGCGCAGGCAAAAATAGTAGTAAATGTTGAATTCGATGCTATGTTTTCAGTAAATGAGCACCTGGCCGCACCCAGTCGCAGGGTGGCTATCCAGGGCAGTCCAAACGTCGTGTCAATCTGCTACAAATCCCTGACGACGGCCGTTTGGTGGCCACTGAGCCTCACGTTCCAGCGTGGCTTTCTACCGTCCTAAATGTCCATGATCCGCTGAAAATGGCAGATCTGCCGCACGAAATCTCCATTTTGGGCATACCTTGGCCGATCGAGCCAAGGTGACGACGACGCAGGTGAAAACGCAGATACAAAGATGGCGGGCCCTATGGCGGCCGGAGATCTACCAGGGCTGGGGTAAGACCGCCAACTATTTTGAAGGATAGTACTACAAGCTAGTAGCACCGGACCGCCGCGTTGCCTTGGCCATCATCCCCGGCATTTCACTAAATCGAGACGATCCGCACGCTTTCATACAGGTCATGGACGGCATGGCTCACACCATGACGTATCACCGCTATAGGGTCGATCAGTTCGTCCCAAGGAGGGATCGTCTTGACATCCGGGTGGGTAATCAACGCTTCGCATCGGATACACTCACCATCGCACTGCCGGAACTGGAAGGGCACCTTCGTTTTCGAGATCTCGCTCCCTGGCAGGGGTCCCTCCTTCGACCCGGCATCATGGGTTGGTACACCTTCGTGCCCTTGATGCAATGCTACCATGGGCTGGTCAGTGCCGATCACCGGATCGAGGGAGCATTGCGCATCCGCGGTGAGCAAGTGGACATGACCGGCGGCAAGGGGTATACCGAAAAGGACTGGGGCTCCTCCTTCCCCGCTACATGGATTTGGACGCAATGCAATCATTATGAGGGGCATGAGCACTTATCGGTCATGGCATCGGTCGCACACATTCCTTGGCTTCGATCATACTTCATTGGTTTTCTGGCACTTGTATGGCATGGGCAAACGATGAAGGTATTCACCACCTACACGGGCGCTGAAATGCGTGCACGCATCGAGGATGACACCGTCTACCTGGATTTTCGGGATCGCAATAGTCAGCTATCTCTCGTCGCCCGCCAAGCACCGGGTGTAGAGCTACGGGCACCGGTGAAAGGAGCCATGACCGGCAAAGTCAACGAGAGTCTGCAGGCGATACACGAAATCTCCTATCGATCTCCACAGGCAGGGCATCTGGAGAGCAGGGGCTCGGTGGCAGGGTTGGAAGTTGCCGGCGACAGCGATATCTTGCTGACCGATCAATGGAGAAGGTAATATGTCAAACCCGCAAGTCATACTCATCACCGGTGCTTCGTCAGGCATAGGTCTGGTCGTGGCTCAGGCCTTGGCCGAGCAAGGACATATGGTCTACGGGACCAGCCGCAAAGCCCAGGACAGTGACCAAGCCTTTGAGTGGCTCATCCTCGATGTGACGGATCCGGATAGCATTGTCGCGGCCGTAGACCTCGTCTTGACCCGTCACCAGCGGCTGGATGTGCTGATCAACAACGCCGGGCTCGGAATGATTGCCACATTTGAAGAGGCACCGGCAGCCAACGTGGATACGGTGATGGATACCAACTTTGGCGGCGTACTACGCATGTCACAAGCCGTCCTGCCCCATATGAGGCAACAAGGCAGTGGCAAGATCATCAATGTCAGTTCCATCGCCGGTTTGACGGGACTCCCCTACCGATCGATCTATAGCGCCAGCAAGTTTGCCGTGGAGGGGCTGACCGAAGCCCTTCGGCAGGAGGTGGCTAAGTTTGGCATCCAGGTCTGCACGTTACAGCCGGGCTCCATCCGCACAGACATCAAGGACAATCGCGTGTCGCACATCCCCCAGGATTCGTCGTACCAGCCCGAGCTAGGGCAAGCAGAAAAAATCATAGATACGGAGGTGGGCAAGGGCATCGAGGCCGGACAAGTCGCGGACAAAATAAGCCAACTGATCCGTCAGCCTAGACTTCGACCCAAATATGTGGTGGCCAAACCCTTTCAGGTACTGGTCACCTACTTAAAGCGACTGATACCACATGCGTGGTTTGAGCGACTGATGATGAATCACTACGGCCTCAAGCGCCAGTAGCGTTTCGCATTAGATATGTTGAATAATTCTAATAGGATTTTGTTGCAGACGAGGCATGACCGAACGATCTCGTAGCGTCGAGCATGACAATGCGAGCAGTGAGGGAACCGCGACAGCGGCTGGGTGGCTAGGCATAGCCGTAGCTATGGCGAGGCTTTGCAACGAAGTATGCGGACCAAAGACATTAGAATTAACCACAAAATTTAATGCGAAGGTCTACTAGCGATCACCGGACCACACACCCAAGACCTCCGCTACCACGTAGGTGCTGCCCCCGACAAAGATGAGATCCTCCCGATGTGCGTCGTTGACGGCGGCTCGATAGCCTTCCTCCACGCTATCATATGTGGATCCCCGAAGGCCATGCCCTGTTGCCTCTTGCTGCAGCGCTCCGACCGCAAGTGATCGGGGTAGATCCGCCGCTACAAAATAGTAGATGGCACTGGGGGGAAGGAGGGGTAGGATATCTGCCAGGTGCTTGTCCTTGACTACTCCCAGGACCACCCGCATCGTGCGACGAGGGATAGTGGTCAGTTGCTCTCGCACCGCCATGAGTCCACCCACGTTGTGCGCACTGTCTGCGATGATGAGTGGATCACGCCCCAAGATCTGCCAGCGACCCATGAAGCGGGTATTTGCCCGTACGGACGCCAATCCGGATTGGATCGTCTCCGGGCTCGGCATCACGTGCCCCGCGTCTTCCAACAGCCGAAGCGCAGCCAGCGCGGTTGTCAGATTGGCCTGCTGATACTGGCCACCCAGGTCACAGCGAATGGGCAACATTTGATGGGCATGGTCATAGCTGGCTTCTGTATGCTCCAGGGACATGGAGACCTCGCATAGTTGGACAAGTTGGCCAGCGTCGTAGAGAGGTGATTCCCTCTGCTCGGCGACTTCGGCAAATACCGGCCACGTCTCCGCGTCCCTTTCACCCACTACGACGGGCACGGCGGCTTTGATGATCCCGGCCTTCTCCCGAGCGATCTCGGGCAGGGTATCTCCCAGCATATCTTGGTGGTCATAGCTGATGTTGGTGATCACAGATAGCACCGGATCCAGCACATTGGTAGAGTCCAGCCTGCCTCCCAGTCCGGTCTCCACCACCGCAAAGTCCACTGCTCCACGGCAAAAGTGGTCGAAGGCCATGGCCACAGACATCTCAAAAAAGCTGGGCCGAATCCGCTCGATACTATGAGCGATGCGATCCACGAAGCTGATCACTTCTTCTTCCGAGATGTACTGGCCATTGATCTTGATTCGCTCCCGAAAATCGACATAGTGCGGGGAGGTGTACAGGCCCACCCGGAGCCCGGCTGACTGAAGCACAGAGGCGACCATATGACTCACCGACCCCTTGCCATTGGTCCCAGCCACATGAATCGCTGCGAATCTCCGGTGGGGATGTCCCAGCAGGTGGCATAATCGCTTGATATTGGTCAGATCCTTCTTAATGCTGCTAGAACCCTGCCGCTGATACCGCGGCAAACGTCGATACATAAACGCAAGGACATCGGCATAGCTCCGGGACGCTGGCTTCATCGGGTGCAAAATAGCACAGTTGGCCTAAAGGTTTGTGCGGTCGCTGGGTATCGCTGTTCAAAAGGGGTCTATACCCCTCATGAGGCAATAGGGCCCTGCCACCGTTAGACTACCATAAAATTTGCCTAATTCAAGCAACTCGCGGATGCTGGTGAAAACACCAAGATCTGTCGTAGCACCTGGAGAGAGGGACAAGCCCGCCTGACGCCTTTACCGCACCTTAAACTCAATGGTGATGGTGCCGCACTGCTTATCGATCGTGCTCTTGCTAAATCGAAACCGCTTGGCATTCTTGATGGCGATGGCGCGAAGATCACTGTCGGCGGTCGTCGAACCGCGTTGGGTGTAATCCGCACTGACCACTTTGCCGTCCCGACCCACGCAAACTTTGACGACCACGGTACCGGTCTTCTGCGAATTGTCGGTAATTTTTGGTTCGTACACTACCCCTCGATCACCGAGGCCACCACCCACCATACCTGAACCACTGCTTATTCCTTCGAGGCGGCTGGCATCGGGATCACCATCCGGATCACCCTGGTTGCCTGGCTTGTCTGTTTTGCCCTTGCCCCCGCCAAACGAGTCACCAAACTGCTTCTTTGCCTTCTCGTATTCGGCCTTTTTCTTGGCTTCTTCCTCCGCTTTTTTCTTGGCTGCTGCCTCGGCCTCGGCTATTCTTTTAGCTTCTGCTTCAGCCTCCGCTCGCTTTCGGTCCTCTTCTATCTTCCGCTGTCGCTCCAGCTCTTCTTGTTGTTTTCTAGCCTCCTCTTCCTTCTTCTTTTTCTCGATGGCCACCAGATCGGGCTCATCCTTAGTCACTACTTCCTCGGGGATATCCGGAGATTGCTCGGCCACCTCTTCGGGAGGGCTGACTTCTTCGACGGGCTCTTCGACCACCTCTTCAGGTTGGTCCTTTACTTCCTCGGGCGCCTCTTCAGATGGGGGCTCTGGTTCCACCACTTCCTCTTGCTGGGTATCTGGTCGGTCATCGCCGCTGCCCATATCCGGGGCGCCAAAGCTCACCAACACGCCCTGCTGGCCTGGAGGAGGCACTTCGAAGTGCAGAAATGGCAAGATCGCCAGCAGCAATAGGACAGCGTGCACGGCGAAGCTAGTGATCCACCCTTTGCGCCGGTCTTGACTATTTGCTCTGGTTTCTTCCATGGCTCCTACTTTGACTTAAGAACGATTGGTCCGGATGGGCGAGGCATAATAAATCGTTAAAACTAGGATCGGGTCGGCTCGGTGGCCAAAATGGCCTGGATCTTCAAGCGATTGGCCATGTCCATGATCTGTACCACATATTCGATCGGTGTGCCTCGCTCAGAGACGATACTGACCGTGGTCTTGTCTCGACTCCCTGAGTTTCGGATGTAGCCGCGCAGACTCTTTTCTACATTCTGCACGCTCATACGCTTGCCATTGTAGTAGAATCGACCCTCCTTTTCGATCGAAACAGCCACGGACTGTGGTGCCACCGTCTTCGCCGTCGAACTGGGCAGCTTGAGATTTAGTGCATTGGGGCTAACCAGGGTCGAGGTCAGCATAAAAAATATGAGGAGCAGAAAGATGATGTCCGTCAGGGACGACATGCTAAACTCTGCGCTGATCTTATTTCTCTTTTTGAGGGCCATCGTATACTACATTCTTTTGGAGACAGCTTAGGCTGCCGGTTCTTGCAATAGATCCATAAACTCTACCGTTGTCCGTTCCATCTTGTAGACCACCTTCTCGACATTCGCCACCAGGAGGTTGTAGCCGATGAAGGCAATGATCCCAACAAACAACCCAAAGGCCGTAGTGATGAGGGCCTGATAAATACCATCAGCAAGAACATCAGCGGTCACATCTTGCTCCGTGGCCATGCGATAAAAAGCGATAATCATCCCTGTCACCGTGCCGAAGAAGCCGATCATGGGTGCCGCCCCCGCTATACTGGCTAGCGTAGAAAGATTCTTCTCCAGTTTGAAGAGTTCGAGATTACCCACATTCTCAATCGCTGCATCGATGTCCCGCAGCGGCTTGCCGATGCGCTGCAATCCCTTCTCAATCATTCTTGAGGCGGGAGAGTCGGTGTTGTTGCACAAGGCCTTGGCCGAGTGGATATTACCGGCTTGGACGCTCGCCCGAATGTTGTTCATAAAGTTCTGATCAACCTTTCCAGCTCGCTTGATCGTCAGCCATCGCTCGATGAAAATGTATACCCCAATCACCGACAGAAGGATCAACACAGCCACGATGATCATACCGATGGGTCCTGTCTTGTAGATCACATCCAGAAAGCTCTGCGACTGCATCTCAGGCTCTAGATCGGTGGTCACCTGTAGCAAAAGCATATTCAGAAGCATGTACTACTCAATTTTGATACATTAAGAAAAATCATAATAGATAAACAGCAATATTCTTGCCAAATATATATTACTTATATCTATTATATAAAGAGAAGGTAGGTTTTTAATCCATTCGAGGACTGAAATCTGATCTACTAATGATTTTCCGCTTGTTTTTATTATATATTTCTCGCTAAGTTTTTTGAGCACCCTGTGAGTGGCAGGGCGATATCCGCCTGATGCCCCAATGATTTGACTTGCAGTCAAATTTCTTCCAGCGCCTCAGGTCAGTTCGTGCACTACAGATGCTTCTTCTTCAATAATTTTTAACTTCGAGTCAACAACTGCGAGGAAATACAAGCTCATGAGGCACATCAAGAAAGTCGCTGTTCTCGGATCCGGAATCATGGGGTCCGGCATTGCCTGTCATCTGGCCAACGTTGGCATGGATGTCCTACTCCTAGACATTGTGCCTTTTGACCTTACCGAAGAGGAAAAGGACGATGCCAAGGCCCGAAATCGGCTGGTGGAAGCCAATCTGAAGAAGGCGGTAGGTGCCAAACCTGCGCCACTCTACAAGAAGGGCTTTGCCTCCCGCATACGTACCGGCAACCTGGAGGATCACCTTGATCAGATCGGCGATTGCGATTGGACCATTGAGGTAGTCATCGAACGTCTTGACATCAAGCAGCAGATTTTGGAACGGGTAGATGCCTTGCGCAAACCTGGCTCGCTCGTCAGTTCAAATACCTCGGGTATCCCCATCCACCTGATGGCCCAAGGGCGCAGTGACGATTTTCGAGCGCACTTCTGCGGTACTCATTTCTTCAATCCCCCCCGATACCTCCAACTCTTAGAGATTATTCCCACCCAAGACACCGATCCGGCCGTCCTGGACTTTCTCATGCACTTTGGCGATGTCTATCTCGGCAAATCAACCGTGCGGTGCAAGGACACCCCTGGCTTCATTGGCAATCGCATCGGCGTCTATGCGCTCAGCCGCCTGTATCAACTGACAGACGAACTGGGACTCACCATTCAGGAAGTGGACAAACTGACGGGACCGGCCATCGCACGGCCAAAGACAGGTACTTTCCGCCTTGGCGACTTAGTAGGGCACGACACCTCAGAAAAGGTAACCAAAGGGCTGATCTCCCACTGTCCCGATGATGATCAGATTCAAGCCCTTACTTCTCCCAAGTTTGTCGATTTTCTATTGGACAACAAGTTCTACGGCAATAAGTCCGGACAGGGCTTTTACAAGGCCACCAAAGAAAAAGACGAACGGGGCAAGCGCATCATCCTGGGACTGAATTTAGAGACGTTGGAGTACGAGCTTCCCACCAAGAGTAAGCTGCAAAGTCTCGCTCTGTCTAAACAGATGGACGATCCCAAACGGCGTATTCGAGCCCTATTTGCGCATGAGGACGCCGGTGGACAATTGATCAGGCGATCTCTGAGTAGTCTCTTTGCCTATGTGTCCAAACGATGGGGTGAGATATCGGACGACATCCACAGCATGGATACGGCCATGCGTGCCGGCTATGCTTGGTCGTACGGACCCTTCGAGTATTGGGACATCATTGGCGTCAAAGAGGGCGCCGATGCCGCAGTGGAGGGAGGTGATGCAGTGGCCCCGTGGATTTCGGAAATGCTCGCCGCCGGCCACGACTGTTTTTACAAGGTGGAAGCCGGACGCCGACTGTACTACGATCCCGAGAGCAAGGGCTATCTCCCGGTGCCTGGCGCGGAGGTCAAAATTCACCTGGACAACTATCGCACGAACGAGCCGGTCTACCAGAACGACGAAGTGATCCTACACGATCTGGGAGACGCCGTACTCTGCCTCGAGTTCAGGAGCAAGATGAATGCCATCGGCGAGGGCATTCTGACAGGCATCAATGAATCGATCGCAATCGCAGAATCCGGCGACTGGCAGGGGCTGGTCATCGGAAACAACGCTAAGAACTTCACCGTCGGTGCCAACCTGATGATGATCGGTATGATGGCCTTCCAGCAGGATTTTGACCAGCTAAATATGGCCGTCAAGCTGTTTCAAGATACCACGATGCGCTGCCGCTATTCAAACATCCCGGTGGTCGCTGCCACGCAGGGTTACGTTTTTGGTGGTGGCTGCGAGACGATCATGCACTGCGACAGCGCTCAGTGTGCCGCCGAATCCTACATCGGCCTGGTCGAGGTCGGCGTGGGCCTCATCCCGGGCGGCGGTGGTACGAAGGAATTTGCCGTACGGGCCTCCGATTCCTTCTTTGAAGGAGATGTACAAATACCTACCCTCATTGAAAGATTTAAGACCATCGCTTTGGCTAGTGTAGCCACTTCTGCCCATGAGGCCTATGACCTGGGATACTTGACACCCAAGGACGCAGTGGTGGTCAATACGTCGCGAGCTATTTCGGAGGCCAAGGCCAAAGTACTGGAACTGGCTAAAAACTACGTCGCCCCTACCCGGCGCAAGGATGTGTGGGTGCTTGGCCGGGGCGGCTTGGGCGCCTTGCACGCTGCGGCCAGCGCGCTGCAGTTGGGGCACTATGCCAGCGAGCATGATATTCTGATTGCAAATAAGGTCGCGACCGTGCTCTGTGGCGGCGACTTGACCAGCCCGCAGCACGTATCAGAGCAGTACCTGCTGGACATCGAAAGAGAAGCTTTCCTCAGTCTCTGTGGTGAACAAAAGACCATGGAGCGTATTCAACATATGTTAGAGACCAATAAGCCACTTCGCAATTAGCGATCACCAAAAAAGGAAATTCACAATGGATGCATACATTGTCAAAGCATATCGATCGGCAGTAGGCAAGGCCAAAAGGGGCGGCTTCAGATTCTATCGATCAGACGACCTGGCCGTCGACGTCATCGAACACTTGCTGGCCGACACGCCTCAATTGGAGGCTTCACAGGTAGATGATGTGATCGTAGGCTGCGCAAATCCGGAGGGTGAACAAGGACTACAGATCGGCCGCATGATCAGTGTCCGCGCACTGGGTAAGACGGTACCCGGGATGACCGTCAACCGGTACTGTGCATCCGGCCTGGAAACCATCTCTATTGCCGTGGCCAAGATCAAGGCAGGCATGGGACAATGCTACATTGCTGGGGGTACTGAGAGTATGAGCTTAATCCCCATGACCGGATACAAGCTCGCTCCCAACTACACGGTGGCCAAGGATACCCCGACCTATCTGGCGAGCATGGGACTGACCGCCGAAGCCGTGGCCCGAAAATATGCGATCAGCAGAGCGGATCAGGATGCCTTTGCCTATCAATCGCACATGAAAGCCGCCGCCGCCATCGATGATGGTAAATTTGTAGATGAGATCGTACCTATCGAGGTCAAAGAAGTGTATGTCGAGGATGACGAGCGCAAGGAAAGACAATGGACGGTCTCCATGGACGAAGGCGTCCGACGGTCCACAACCCCCGAAGCCCTGGCCAAACTCCGCCCCGTCTTTGCCAACAAAGGCACGGTGACGGCCGGCAATTCTTCGCAGACCTCGGATGGTGCTGCCTTTGTGCTGGTGATGAGCGAAGCCCTCATGAACAGCCTGGGCTTGCAACCCATCGCACGTCTGGCAGCCTGCAGCGTAGCGGGCGTGGATCCGCTCTACATGGGCATTGGCCCCTGTGCAGCGATACCCAAGGCACTGGCACAGGCCGGAAAAAAACTGGAGGACATCGATTTGATTGAGCTCAATGAAGCCTTTGCCGCCCAATCCTTGGCTGTGATCCGGGAGGCCTCCCTAAATCCTGAAATCGTCAATGTCAATGGGGGAGCCATCGCTCTCGGCCATCCCCTCGGCTGCACCGGGGCTAAACTTTCTACCCAACTCTTCAACGAGATGCGGCGGCGCGGTCAAACCTACGGCATGGTCACCGCGTGTGTAGGTGGAGGCCAAGGCATCGCGGGCATTTACGAGTTGCTCAACTGAGCCCACGGATATCGGTCTGTGCAAGGGATGGTTTGAGCAGCCACCCACTATTTCTTACTTGGCTTAGGCTTAAGCGAAAGGGCATATCCGTAGCTCTTCTGGAAGATCGGCGCGAGCAATGCTAGGTCGTGCAGCAATGCCGACGGGACCAGCACGTATTCCTTCATCACGCGACCATGCTGGACAGAAAGGGTCGTATCGTAGTCTGACAGGAATGCCTCCCTCTCCTCCTTCGGCAATCGTAGACTGAGCGTACCGGTCTTGTCCAGGAAGGAGAACATGTGACCGTTGATAGAAGTGTAGGGCATCGTCTTTCCTTTTCTGGGGAGCCCGTCGATGGAGCCCACTACGGCCGCATAGGCTTGCAGAGTGGATTCGTCAATGCCGGAAGGATCCTTTTTTGCCATGATGGAGATGCTCGATGCGTTTTGGGATTCGTGATCACAGGGGAGGCTGTCCCGATCCAAAGCAGGCGTTGCTCGCCATGATCTTGCCGTCTTGTACCTGGATAAATTCTGCTACGCGGATCACCTTGCCTCCCGTCGTCTCGGTTCCTTCATAGAGGATGGCGCCACGGTCATTCATGAACAGTGACGAAATCATTTGGACATCTCGCCATGGCGTACCATTTTCGGATAGGGTCACTAGCTGATCAGCCGGCATCGAGTGCCCACCAAACACGATTTCATCTGCGAGGCAACTACGCATCGTGGTCCAATCATGATCCTGCCACGAGCGCCAGTATTTCATGATCAAGGCTTCGGTGGTGTTTGAATCCATGCTTCAATATTAGGCAAATTTGGCCGCAAGGCGCAGTCGGTTTGCCTATCACCGCGCAAAATGGCGACCCAAGGCAGGTAACCCTAAAACTCACCTAGAGCGCAATGTACCAAGTGGTCCGGATCCAATAGGCTTTTTCCAGGCGCTCGCGGACGAAATTGTCAAACCTGCCCTCCACTCCCAACTCGACCTTGTTGTTGTCGCCGAAGACATACCCGACGTAGGGCGTCAACCTGATTACCAGATCATACGAGTCCCCCTGGAAGACATTCAAATATTCGTTTGTGAGCTTGAAATACAACTCCTTGGGATCCAGCACCTGCCCTTGCAAGGGCAATTCTACACCCAATCGATACCGCACTCGGATCTTTGTTTGCTCATTGGAGGCAAAAGTCTCGTCGATCATCGCGCGGTGTCCGACTCGCACAGCATCGTAGGGCTGCACCCAACTGATGAGTTGCATGAATCGGTGATTCTCCGCGCCGTCGCGCAGTCTCAGCAAGTAGCCCGCGCCTGCCGAAGGGCCCGCACCGGACTGCCGAACCACGACCAGAGATGCATCAGTCAGCAGGTGAGAGAGGCGCCGGTCAATGGCACCCTGCTCGTCGAGCATGCGCAGTGACTCCCTATCCTCGATCTTGCCATTTATCTTCCAACCCTTGCCGATCTTTTTTGAGAGGTTGATCTGGGGTAGTAGGCCTAGTCGGTGATCCGCCTGGGCACGGAGGGTGCCGCCCAGGGCCATGAATATCATCGCCAGCCAAATTCTACTTGTCGCCACTTAGAAGTCGAGATTATCGGTGTTGCGAGAGAGTATCAAATTATGTCGGATATACGAGCCTTCTGCATCGAAGAGGTACTCGTATCGATTGATCCGGCTTCCCTGCCGACCGCGGACGATCAATTCATAGTTGGTCTGCGCTGATGTGGCACCCTCCCCTGCTTTGATCAGGTCTCGCAGCAGGGGCTCTGGCCCAATCCACTGTTCTTGCACTTTGCCAATGCGAAACCGAGCAAAGGCAGTCTCCAAATGGTTAAGGATGCCCGTCCGTGTCCGGGATGGCAAATCATCCATGTGCCATCGAACCTCCACGTCCTGCAGTCGTCCTGATGTGTCAAATTCAATGCTATAGCGTCGGCCCTGGTGTCTGACTTTTGCCTCGATGGATAGACTGGAGACATCCTCCTCCCAGTACCATTTCACTTTGCTCTCAAACTGACAAGCTGCAACAAAATCCTGTGCGGCCACCGGCGCTGACTCCGCTCGAATTCGAAATTCTCGTTCCTGCTTAAATTGAGCATATACGGAAAACCGGGCCACAAAAAATATAGTCAGGACGGCCAGCCCGCGCCAGAAATAGTGGCTAGAGAATGGCGATATCATACGACAGAACATGGATCAAAGCTACCTTTTAATCGGGTCAAATGTTTCAAGCGACAACTACGGACAGCAGCTCTAGCGGAGCTATCTGGCCTGCCATCGAGAAGAACACAAAGTGCCGACCACCAAAGTGATATCTGCCGGAACTTCGGGATGGGTCGTCGACGGGCTCCAAAGTGACTGCCCCTCTGTGAACGTGACACGACTGCCGCAAAGCGTTTATCCGGCCAGCATAGGCACTTCCATCACGAGCACACTCGACTGTGTGGTGGCCATGATCTCAAAGGAAGTCAGATCCCAAAGCCCCAGTCCATCGCGCCGATGGAGTTGCTGGTCAGCGACCACCAGCTCCCCTTCCAGCACAAAGAGGTACACCCCGCTCTGCGCTCCACGCAGACGATACTCCACGGATGTTTCGGGGGTCAGGTGGCCCAAGTGAAACCAGCTTTTCTGGTGGATCCAAACACCCTCATCTTCCGGATTTGGCGACAGGATCTGCAGCAATTGGTTCTGGGCGCGTGCTTGATCGATCTTAATTTGATCGTATCTAGGTGCCACGCCAGCTCGCTGCGGTATGATCCAAATCTGCAGGAATTTGACCGGCTGGTCGGGACTTTTGTTGTACTCACTATGGGCAATGCCGGTGCCGGCACTCATCACCTGGATATCCCCATGGCGAATGACGGCCGTGTTGCCCATGCTATCCTTGTGCTCCAGGTCGCCTTCAAGCGGAATGGAAATGATCTCCATATTCTCGTGGCGATGCATTCCAAATCCACGGCCAGGTGCTACCACGTCGTCATTGAGGACTCGAAGCGCTCCAAAATGCATTCGCTCCGGATCGTGATAGCTGGCAAAGCTAAAGCTATGATGAGAAGATAGCCATCCATGATTGGCATGACCTCGAGTGCCTGCCAGGTGCAGTACGGACTTCATTGTTTTTTTGACTTATAGGTTGAAGAATTAGTGGAGATTCACATTAGACATATTGACCAATTCTAATATGATCCGTTTGCAGACAAAGCGCGAATCGCAGACATGGCAGAGACTACGTCAAGACTTCGCTCCGAAGCATGCGGACCAAAGACATTAGAATTATCAACAAGATTTAATGCGAAACTCTACTAGTGCACACCATCATAAACCTGGGCGAAGCCATTTTGTTCTCGAAGGCTGTGGCAGGTCTCTTTTACGGCTCGCATGAACACATCCGGTCGTTGTGCGCTATCGGTAGATGCTGCAGCTCACACGCCAAACTGCGAAAGGTGATGATCCAGATGCTTGTAAAACATATTGCTCCATTGATGTTCCGTCAGCGGTCCGAAGGAGTGGGACTCCCTACCGTCAAAGTGCGTGGGTCCCAGTTCCGCTGTCTTTTGTAAGAAAGAGATCAGGCGCGCCTGCTCAGCCGCGAAGTCCTGCTCACTACTCACCTTAAATACCGGTGCGGTGGGTGTATTTCGTCGGTAGGGCTTGTCATTGACCACGGCTGACTTGACAAATAGTTTGAGCATCAGCCGTTTGAAGAACCCTGGTTTCGGATGTTTATTCTCAAAGGCCAGTTCATAGGTGATGTTGCAATGAGCCAGCATCTGGGCCACATTCATTTTTCCCCACAGGCCTTGGGTGTCAGGGGTTAGCGCCTTGACCCGTTCGATTAGTTCCTGGGTCACCTCATGGTCAAATATGTTCTTGTTCTTGTACATAGCGATTGTTTGTGGGGCGACATTGATTTGATTTGATAGTCGGTGATCGGCCTACTTTCCAACTTATATTTAATCCAATGCTGCTGGCCGCGCTAAATCCGATGCCATCTTTCGCGGCAAAATATACACATTCCCATCTGAGGAACTGAAATATAGGGAAGACCTCGAAGGCCGTCTCCCATGACCATCCGCCCAAAATGCCTGAAATGCATCCGCACCATGCAAGGTGCGGCGCACGTACGTGTGATTGAATGGGCTGTTAGACGTAAGTTGCTTTGACACAGACCACATCCCCTCCGGAGCCTGCCGCCATCGCACAATCTCTCCACCGGGATTAAAGGCCTGGGGCCCCTGCTGCGTTGGAGCAATCAATGCCAGAGATCCGTCCTCTTCAAGCCAAAGAGAGCCCATATCATAGTTGCTGTCCGAATCCGTAATGCTGTCTATCTGCCAGTGAGCACCCGTCCACTGAGCCAGCCGCCACGTGCGCGGTCCACTCTCCGCACCACTTTCAAAGCCTCTGCTGGTCACAAATAGGATATGGGGCAAACCATCCTCATCAAAGAGGATATCCTTCAGATAGACCAGTAGGCCCTCCGACTGATAGTCTTTGACCAGCGCCAAGTTCTGGGCTTCGGTCAAAGGTACCTCCAGAGGTTCTCCCTGCACATTCTGCCAAGTAGCACCCAAATCTGACGACTGCATATAGTATAGATTGGTGCGCCAGTTGAGCCCCTGACCTTCGGGATGAAAGTTGAAAGCTGATCCCACCAGGCTGTTTCCTGATACGGCGCTCACCTGATAGTGCCCCTCCTCAATCGCTGCCAGGCAGATGTGCTCACCCCACGCTACCCCGTCTTTGCTGTGCATGAAATAGTTTGTGCGTTTGGCCGGCTGATTATACTTGGTAAAGAAGCAGGCAAAACCCACATCCTCCAGATACCAGGCCTGCATATAGGAGAAGTTGTCCATCGGCCGGGCTTGTCCATCGTCAACAAAGGTGGGATGGACCCGATCAAATGCCCCGATGGAGAAGGGCTCCTGACTTTGATGGATATAAGAGGGCCGATTGGTACCATGCGAGGTCGAAAAGATCCAGATGTACCCATCGCTATCCAACGCGATCACGGGATTGTCATGCGCATCTACCGTACGTTTGTCCAGCAGGATCGTCGGCTTTGGCACCTGACCGGTCTGGTGATCATAATAGCTGACCATATGCAGTAGCGCACCGGGAATATCCTGTCTGTCCAAACCACTTAGAGTCAAATCTCGCTGCAGGTGATAATCTTCGTCTACTCCACCGTAGCAAAAAAAGGTTTTTGCTGCCTCCGGGCTGTAGATCGCAAAAGGACGGTGCTTTGCGCAATACGTACCAAGCCCCCCACTGTACTTGAATTTGTACGCGTTGTCTAGTGGCTGATTTTGGTACCAAATGCCCCGATAACCGTCGGCCTTGATGTTAAGCGTCAAGGGAGGTTCAGGGACTCCGCAGGAGAGCAAGACGCCCAGCCAAAGCGGCATGAAAACTTGCCATTGATCACCCATGTGGGAAAATTACGAAGAAACCTTTGACCACACTGTAGGGTTAGAGGGCTGACCATGCGCAAGGACCACGGCCTCTACGCAAGAAATGAAGATGTCAGAATGACCCTTCCTCAACGTGCAAAGCCATCCGCCACGACATAGTGCACCGCGCCGAAAGGGGCCAGTGCTGCGCGCACTTCATCGGAGGCATCCCCATACACTTCCAAGGCGGTGGGCGTAAAACACTGCAGAAAGCGCTCGGCAAACTTGCTGCCGAAGTTGCCCAGGTGGATCATGGTGGCTGCCGAGTCGGCATAGCGTTCGTAGATGTGCATCTGGGACTCGTCGGCATTAAAATTCCACTCATAATTAAGCGCACCAGGTTCATCCGCTTGGGTAGCGGCCACCATTTCTTGCATGAGCGAACGAGCATCATCCAGTTTGCCCGAATTTACATCGACTTTGAGGAGCCAGTAGACGTGTTGTGACATTTGTTTTTTAAGGTTATTTTTTGAATGAGTTCTTGTTCCATTCAAGGTAACCTTTTTCCAACGATTGATCGGTCGGCCAGATGTCATGGGGTGCCAGACCCATTACAAGGTTGGCCGTCCATCGGCTGACGCGATCGGGTCAAGACCTGGTACCTGGTAGGGTTGAACCTGGGAATCCCCTTGGGCATAGGACATGTCTGAGAGATAATGCAGCGCGCCAAAGACCAACGTAGAAAAAAGCCCATTAGAAACCATCTCGCCAGGATAGCAGCCTGGCGCAATGCCGGCCGGCCGAGGCTAGGACTAGTCCGGTACCTGCTTGAATGGGGTGCCGGCTTTGAAGTCCCGGTAGGTGTAGTCTGGCTCCAGGCCCATATCCTGCCCCAACAGACTACTCAAGACAAAGGTATTGTCATCGGTGCGTGCATACTGTATCTCCACCGCGGAACTAGCATACAGTTCGGCCAGGAGCTCTGTCAAACCCAAGTTCATATTGACGCGCACGACCGCCCGGTTCTGATGATTGGAAAGGGATGAGGCCAACTCCAACTCATCGGGATACTGCTCTTTGAGTATCCGAATCAGATGTGATATACGAATGTTGTTGGTAGGTGCCAGTGTCTCTTTCGCTGCCGGTGCAGTTGAGGGTGCAGGTTCGACCGTCTCCTCTGCCACTTCCTCAAGCTCCACCAAAGCCCGTTCGGTAGCAATGGTGTCCCCTACTTGGTGACTCGCCTTATCTCCCGCCTCCAAGATCACGGGACTGGACCCATCGTTGGCTATAAATCTTACTTGCCCGCTAATGACCTCCGACTCGGAAAATTCACCATCCACCCGATACCGGAAAACCGTGCCCAGCACTTCGACCGAGGTGTACTCAGAGCGGGCCGCGAAGGGCTTTGTACCATCATGTTCAACTTCGAAGGTGGCCTCACCTTCGAGAAATACTTCCCGCCTGTCTGCATCTAGGAATTTTGCCGCCTTCAAATACCGGATTTCAGTCCCCTGTGTCAAGCGCACCTTGCTATTGTCAGGCAACAGGTGCTCTTCATCCACGGCCGCCATGTGGGTGACATAACTGTCTCTCGGCCAGAGCGCAAACAATGCCACGACCAGCAGAAGCAAAACCGCTGCCGCCGCTTGCCAACGTCTCCACAGAGGTACCACCGCAGCCGCCTCGATCCCCGCCTCCCGGGTGATATTTTGCCAGGCCACCTCCTTGTCGGCCATCTTGTAGTCGCCCAGGTGATCGGACAACTCGAAGATCTTCACCAACTCGTCATATTCACGCTGGTCAAAAGCCGGATCGGACAAGATATTCTTGTCAATGGTCTGATCCTTTGCATATCGACCCGATATGATGTACTGCAATATCTTATCCCTCAAGTCCTCCATAATCGATTGAGTAACACCCTGATGACGGGTGACAAATCGTTTTAACCCAATATATATGACAGATTATTATCATATGCCAGCCAATTTCCCCGTCAAAAGGGCGGAGAGTTCCTTTAGTGCATTCCGCATTTTCGCCTCCACATCGCCACTGGATAAATCCATCAATTGTGCAATTTCATCATACGTAAGTCCCTCTCTCTTATGGAGTAAGAAGACTTTCTTACTGGTCGGACTCATCCGATCCAGTGCCATGGCAATCTGCCCGACAGACAAACGTCCATTGGCAGAGCCCGTAGATTTGTTCGGGGCGATTTTTTTTTTGCCTAGCTATCTCGCCTTTCCCGCTTTTTTGCCCATTGTGCCCTGCCAGCGTCCGTGCTGCCACGGCAAAAAGATATTCCGAAGCACGACCGTTGGAGGCAGGTGCCACTCTCTCTTCCCACACCTTGACAAAAGTCTTCTGCGAAAGCTTCTGACTCAGCTCCCAGTCTCTCGTCTGGGCATAGAAGTAGTTGCAAATGACATCGTACTGATCCTCAAACAGTTTGGCAAATGCGGCTCTATTTAAGCTTCCACTGCTCAAAGCACCACTAATGGTTGATTTCGATCGGGCAAATTTAACAAATCGGGATAGAAATGGATCGTTGACAAACTCAACGTTGCGGACGGCTGACACATTGCGGTGGCAGACCGGTAAGATGTATCCTAGTGTGGCTAATTGGAGAGGCTTCCTAATTTGACTTTTGTAACAGAACCTCGCATCCGTTGACAAGTTCTCGCAGGCCGGGGATATTAGCCATCCTTCTGGTAGGCCATCCAAAGCGCTGGCGATATATAGGACGAGAAAGAAAGAAGTCAAGACGCGCAATTGACCAATCGACGCCGATGAGGTTCCGGAATTGCCGATAGGATAAGGCGTTCTGCTTATTCTCCAGTATACTGTCACGCACAACCTCCCTTTCTCCTGCGAGTCTACAAGCTGCCTTGATCAAAGACTTGGGGAGGAGGGAGATATAGGCAAAATACTTGATCCAAGTCCCAGCAATCTGCTGATGCCCAGCAAAAGGCGAGTATTTCAGCGGAAAAGCCACAAACAGATATCCCCGATCCGTAAGTAGATCACGGAGATTACTCAATGCCAGCGCTTTTCGGGGTATATGTTCGATCACATCCCTCAATATGATGATATCGTAGGGACCACTCAATATCCCCCCGACGTCGTGCGTAATATCCGCCACCAAGACTTTGGCAGATTCGGGCAAACGATCCTGAGCAATCCTGGCTCTACTCGACGAAATCTCTACACCATCACACTCGCAGCCCACTTTGAGGAGATGTGAAATCGTACCGCCTTCAGCACAACCGACATCGAGAACTTTCGGCTTGACGCCATTACCATTGAACCATTCCGTATATTTCTTGAGATAGGGCACCAGATACTGTTCGGTATAGGCCTCCTGCTCGTGAAAATGTCTTAGCGCCACGGCTTGATTATTTTGGAAGAAACTGACATCTGGACTTGGGGACGCATCCAAATACCGCCGGCAAATATATGACTAAGTGCGAGATATTTGTTGCGAGATCAAAGCTGTGAAAGCATCATCAAATGGTCCCGGGACTACACAAAACTTTAAATTTAATCCATCTATGGAGGCCCAACTTGCTATTCGGATGAGAGCCGTCAAACCCTTGAGCCTTGTTCTGATGGCTATTCTTGGCATCGGTCCAGTGGGCCATGCACAGTCTCCCAGACCAAACATCGTGTGGCTCGTCTCCGAGGACAACAGCAAACACTATTTGCGATTGTACGAGGAAACCGGTAGTGCGATGACGTCGGTCGAGGCGCTGGCCGAGCAGGGCATCGTGTTCAATCATGCCTTTTCCCAAGGCCCGGTTTGCTCCGTGGCTCGTAGCACGATTATCACGGGCTGCTATGCACCTCGCATTGGCGCCCAGTACCATCGCAAGATGGCGTTGGCTCCGATGCCCACCGATCTGCACATGTTTCCTCACTATCTGCGGAAGGCGGGATACTACACCTCCAACAATAGTAAGGAGGATTACAACCTCGTAAAATCTCCCGAAGCTTGGGACGAGTCCTCTCGACAGGCCACCTACCGCAATCGTAGGCTGGATCAACCGTTCTTCCATGTGCAAAACTTTGGCACCACCCATGAAGGACAGTTACATTTCTCCGAGGAGGAGATGGCTGAAACAGCCACAGAGACACCCATGGATCGGGTCTCACCATTTCCTTATCACCCGCAGACAGCGGCGGTCAGGTACACCAATGCCCGATACGCGGATCTACACAAGAAGTTAGATGATCAGCTTACCGCTTTTTTTGCACCAACTGGAAGCAGACGGACTGATGGACAACACGATCATCTTCTATTACGGTGATCATGGGGGCGTACTGCCTAGAAGCAAAGGGTACATCTACGAAACGGGCATTCACGTGCCCATGGTGGTCTATGCGCCGCCTCGGTGGCAACATCTGATGCCCTTGCCGCCGGGGAGCCGCACCGATGGCTTTGTGCGATTCATTGACCTCGCACCAACCGTGCTACATCTGGCAGGCGTCGAGGTGCCTCCGCAGATGGACGGACAGCCATTTTTGGGTCTCGGCGTTACAGCTCAAAATCTCCGGGATAGGAATGCGGTGTTTAGCTATGCGGACCGCTTTGACGAGAAATACGACCTAGTGCGCGCCGTGCGAGTCGGCAAATACAAATACATCCGCAACTACCAGCCCTTTAATGTCGATGCCCTGTACAATTTCTATCGATACAAGATGCTGATCTACCGTGAGTGGAAGGAGCTCTTTCTCGACGGTCAGCTGAATGAGCAGCAACGGCAGTTCTTCCTGCCTCGAAGCGCAGAGGCACTCTACGACCTTGAGGAGGATCCCTTTGAGTTGAACAATCTGGCCGATCAGCCCGCGTATGCGGATACACTGCTGGCCCTGCGCCACCGCCTGCAGCATCAGGTAAAGTCCATGCCGGATCTCAGCTTCTATCCCGAGCCTGTCTTCTTGCAGGAAGGCCTATATGATCCTGTCCATTGGGGGCAGGCGCAAAAGGGAGAGATTGCTCAGTTGGTGGACATCGCAGATCTGATGCTTGCGCCCTTTGACCAAGTCAAGAAGCCACTCCACCGGGCGCTGCGCTCCGACAGACCATGGCACCGTTACTGGGCGCTAATCGTATGTAGTGCTTTCGGTGCAGAGGCGGCGGCCCTCTATGAGACGGCCCGGCGCCTATTGGCTCAAGACCCCAGCGGCTTGGTACGCATGCGGGCGGCCGAATTTCTGGGCTTGACTCGCCAGCAAGACCCCTCCTTGGACCTGCTCAAAATCCTGGCACGATCAGAGACGGCCGCAGAAGCCAACTTGGTGCTTAATACCATCGCACTCCTCATGGAAGTCCGACCCGAATATCGGGTCAAGGTGGGCCCCAAATACATACAGCCACAGTGGATGGAGAATCCGCGTGACCTCGTCGCCCGTCGCTACCAATATCTCACCGGCCAGACGACCCATGGCAGTGATCAGTAGAGCTACTATGACAAAGACCTTTGACACCCCACCCCCGTCCACACGGGTTTGGGCATCACTCTTGCTTGTGGGCTTGCTTTGGCCCCTCTCCTACCTCACCGCCCAATCTACGGGTGGTATGCGCCCCAATGTGATTCTATTCTATGCAGATGATCTCGGGTGGGGAGATCTCACCGGTCAAGGATCTGACTACTATGAGACACCCAATATCGACCGTATCGCCAGCGAGGGCATCCGGTTTACCAATGCCTATGCCAATGCGGCCAACTGTGCTCCCTCTCGGGCCTGCCTGATGACCGGCCTATACACCCCTCGTCACGGTATCTTTACCGTCAAGAATCCGGATCGGGGCAAAAGTGAGCATCGTCGACTCATACCCACACCCAATCGCAAGGTCCTGGACACGGCTCTGCTCACCATGCCACAGTTCTTCAAAAAGCAAGGCTACGCCACCTGTATGGCTGGCAAATGGCATTTGTCTTCAGATGCCAGTGACTATGGATTTGATGCCAATTTTGGAGGACACCAGGCCGGAGGACCTCGTTCCTATTTTTCTCCCTACAAAAACCCGCAGCTGGCCGATGGTCCGGCGGGGGAGTACTTGCCAGAGCGCCTGGCAACGGAGGTGCACAAATGGATCGAAGCCAGGGCGGACGACCCCTTCTTTGTCTATCTGCCCTTTTATTCTGTGCATACGCCGATCCAGGCACGATCGGACCTGACCGAGAAATATGCGGCAAAGAAGGCGGGCAAGCATCATAATCATCCGGAGTACGCCGCCATGATCGAAGCGATGGATCGTTCTGTCGGCCTGATCCTGGATCAGTTGGACACCCTTGGCCTGTCCAGCAATACGCTGGTGATCTTCAGCTCTGACAATGGTGGTTACGGGGGTGTCACCATCTCCCGACCTTTGCGAGGATCGAAGGGCATGTTTTATGAAGGTGGCATTCGAGTACCCTTTTATGTGCGCTGGCCGGCCCAGTGCCAAGCTGGCCAAACGATCGAAACGCCCATTATTGGCTCGGATGTGCTGCCGACCATGATGGACCTGCTTAATCCTGGCTCGGCGGAGCTGCCTTTGGATGGTCATAGTATTCTGCCTCTCCTACAAGGCAAGAAACTCCGCAAAAGGGCTTTGTTTTGGCATTTTCCTGCCTATCTGCAAATGTATCAACAGGATCGAGCCTTCGCAGATTCACATGACCAGCCACACTTTCGTACTACGCCGGTGTCGGTCATTCGATCGGGTCACTGGAAACTGCTCGAATTCTTTGAGACGGGCGATCTTGAGCTGTACCATCTGGGCCAGGACATCGGTGAAAGAAGCGATCTCTCGCAGGTAAAACCGGGAAAGGTGCGGAAAATGCACCGGCAGCTCCAGCACTGGCGTATGACCACTAGCGCCCCCGTGCCGACGCAGCGAAATCCGGAATTTGTGGAATAGGGCTCATAACACCTGAAATGTGGAGAAACAAAGATAAATCCCAGCTTGGGGACCCAGAGATTGGCGGTCACGCGGATACAGGAATCCGCGCTGCAACCATTATTTGCTGAATGTAGAGGCTAATCGCCGGCTCCATGGAGTCTTTCGCCGGCTCAGCGGGATCTTTCCCAGGCTGCCAAGCTCCATTTTGCAACGAAGATGAACAAATAGGATACGGAGCGACACACGAGAGGCCTTACTTATCTCCAGTTTTGCTAGCAAGAATTCGATTTCAAAACCATTAAAACTCTTGCTACGATGAAAACGCTAAGCTACGCCCTGCTTATCGCAGCTTTACTCACCACCCCTTCTTGCTCCAAAGACGATGATGATGACCAGACATGTGCCGACGTGGACTGTGCCGATGGCTTCATCTGCCAGGTAGATGATGGCCTGGCCAGCTGTGTACCTGATCCAGCCCTGGTCGTACCCGCATTTTCGGATCTAGGTGCTACGTTGGCCTTTGATTATCGCCCCGGCAAATGGGACGGCAAGGTGACGTGGACGCCCTGCGTACTCTATGACGATGGGATATTTAAGATGTGGTACATGGGCTCCAGCCAAAACTTTGGTACGAGCACCGAAATCAGCATCGGGTACGCCACCTCGGAGGATGGGAGGAACTGGGATCGACACGATGAGCCCGTCCTGGCGCATTCGACCTTGGTACCGGGCCTTGGGGTTGGTGCTCCCTCCGTGATCAAAGATGGAGATCTCTATCGCATGTGGTTCGTGAGCAACTTCGTATGTCCCGGCGGCTGCCAACATCGCATGGCCACCTCTCCGGATGGCATCCACTGGACGGTGGAGGAGCGGTCGGTACAACTCCTTCGGCCAGCCTGGTCGCTCTCCCTGGCTGGGCTGGTGGTGACAGGTCCAGTGATCAAGGAAGACGGCATCTACAAGATGTGGTATGGCGTGGGTGTGGACGGCAATGCCGGTGCCGGTATTGCCTATGCCACTTCCGCCGATGGCTTTGAATGGACGCCTTCCTCCACGCCTTGCATAGAAGCAGGGCCAGCCGGCAGCTACGATCACGATGATGCGTTCTTTCCGACGGTATTTAAGCACGACGGCACCTACCACATGTACTACTGGGGAGACGAGGAGCCGGGGGCATCACCGCAGGACCAAACCGTCTGCTACGCTACCTCCGCCGATGGGATCCAATGGGAAAAATATGCGTTCAATCCTGTCATTCGGCCATCGGGCTGGTGTAGCGACGAGTACCACACCGGCTCTGCGCTGGTCCTGGACAACACGGTGCATCTCTGGTCGGCCGGGTGGCTGCTGGATTCCGGGATGAAAATTGGGTACGCCACACGAGACATCCATTGAGGCAAATCTCAGGAGCTCGCTTGTGGGCAATTTTCTCCAACTTAGTATGATGAAATCCGGCACCCCAATATGCCTCTGTTTCATGCTCTTAGGTCACCTGCTGCTGGATGCACAGGAGATCAAGCATGTGAATGATCTGCGCTTTTTGCAGCACAACGTAGCTACCGGATTGCCCTCCAACTTTGTCAAGTGCCTGTGGGAAGACCATGACGGGTACCTGTGGGTCGGCTGTCGTGGCGGTCTGCTCAAATATGACGGCCACCGGTTCGACGCCTGGAACCACGAGGATATCAAGGAAATACATCAAGGCCAAGGGGCTTCTATCTGGTGCGCCACCCGCTCATCACTCACCTGGATTGCCGATCCCCGGGACAAGGGTTCCGCACGCTCCTTCCCCCTAGCCGACAGTATGGGCACCGTCGAGAGCATCCTTTCGGTAGCGCCCGATCTAGTGGCGCTGGGCACCTCCAGTGGCGTGTTCCTTATGGACACATTGGGTCAGATCGTCCAGACGGCAGCCAACGGCCTCGCTGTGCACGACATGATCCTGGATGATCAAGGCCGACTCTGGGTAGGCGCAGACGCGGGATTCTTCGTCATTGACACCGCTGGCGGACTGCACTTTGAGCGCTTTGACCGTCTCGACTCCCATGTCGGATCGGATGCGTACGACGGTCACCATATCCAACGTGATCGTGCTGGTCGAATATGGCTTTTCACCTTGCCAAAAATCTACCATCCGACTGAGCATGATCAAAAGGTCTTCTGTCTGGATCCTAGATCAGGCACGATCCGACACCTGATCTTGCCGGAAAGTACCTTCCTGCTGATCCACATCCAGCCGCTGGCCGATGGAATGCTGTGGCTGTCCGTCGATGTCAACGGTATACTCAAGGTCGAGGCAGAAGACGTCACCTGGACAGATTCCACGATCGTTTTGGATGCGTGGAGGCGCTACGATTGGCAGAGTGAGGCGGATAAGTCCGCCATGAAGTCCAATTCGTTGGAGAGTATTGTGGACCGGTCCGGTTCCATCTGGTTTGGCACAGACTGGTTCGGACTTTTTCAGATCCCGCGGAGGCTCAACACCTTCAAGTACGTGCCCTTGCCCGAGCCCAAACCAAAGGACTTCAAATCGACCTCCGATCTGGTGGAAGATCCGGAGGGCCATATCTGGATTAGTACCTACTTGGGAGGTGTATACCGCTGGGACCGGGCGAGGGATGATTTTCGACATTATCGCCACGAGCCAGGCAATCCCTATTCGCTCAAGACAGATAATGTGTTCTTTCTCAGTCTGGACCACAACGGTGTGATTTGGGCCTCTTCAGAGGGACGCAGTATTAACCATTTTGACAAAGCACTTGATCAATTTGTCCCCCTGCAGATCGGAGACGACGCTAATTTCTCTGACCGGATGCTAAGGATCCGGTCGCATACGGCCGTGCATGGAGGAGCAGTAGACAAGCACGGGTACCTCTGGTCCGGGTCCAATGGGCTTGGCATCAGCATGATCGATACCCGGACCAAAGAGGAGCGATTGAATCTCGCCAATTTTGCAAAGCTGCAATGGGAGACCTTGCCGGGCGAATTTTATGACAACATGTTTATGTCACCCTTTGTCGATTCGGAAGACAACATTTGGGCCTTTAGCAATTTTTCGGGGTTGTATAAATTATCCAGGACCAATGATCCCCTTCAATTTGACATCAGAAAAACCAAGACATTTCCAGGTATTATCCTCGAAATACAAGAAGACCGTGAGGGATACTTCTGGCTCTCCACGATTGACAAGGGTTTATTCAAATACGACAAAGACCAAGACACGATTCTTAGACAGTTTTCCATCGACCATGGTTTTCCGCACAATACGATCATGGACATCGTAGCAGATCCCTCCGGGCACTATTGGATCATTTGTCCCAACGCCCTGCTCCGATTCGATCCCCTCACTGAAAACTATGTATCGTATGGATCCGAGTACGGTTTTGATTTTTTTCCGGAACTCAAGAATGAGGGCATCGTTACGTCCAAGCAAGAACTGATGATCGCCGGCAGGCATGGGTTGTATATGCTAGATCTGGAAAATAAAAACTCACTTGACCTTGCTACCGATCGACCTGCTACCGCCATCCGCCGTATTCGGGTAAATGACCAAAGCGTGCGCTGGCTCGGCGAGAATACCATATACACCCTGGCGCATCATGAAAACGATTTGGAAATCAGCTACGATGGACTTTATTTAGACTGCCCCGAACTAGTTGAATACAGTTATCGTATGGAAGGGCTGCAGGACGACTGGCTGCACGTGGGCCAGCAGCGCATCGCCCGATTTCTCAGTTTGGCGCCGGCGCAGTATCGCTTTCATCTGCGCACTCGATTGAAAGATGGGGCTTGGTCGCCCGCTTCGTCCGTCTCGTTCGTGGTCAAGAAGGCGTGGTGGTCCACCAACGCGGCAAGAGCCGGCTACGCCACCCTACTTCTCCTTCTCCTCTACGGTTACCACCTACTCAAGACGCGTCAAAACCGGGCTTTATCTGATCAGCGCAGACTGAGGGAGCTAGGTGCCTTAAAGACCAAAATGTACACCAATCTCACGCACGAATTTCGCACACCCCTAACGGTCATACAGGGAATGACCGAAGAATTAAAAAGCAATCCGACAGCCAATCGCGACCGTGGCCTTAGCATGATAAAACGCAATGCATCGCACCTGCTGGCCCTCGTAAATCAAATGCTGGAAATGCAAAAATTGGAGTCCGGGGTCACCCAGATTTCTAATGCAGCAGGAGATCTCATCGTTTACGTGCAATATATGGTGGAGGGTTTTGAATCTCTAGCGGCAAAAAAAAGGATCGACCTCCAGTTCCACGCCGACCGTACACATCTACCGGTCATCTATGATGAAGATAAATTGCAGCACATCTTATCCAATCTCATTTCAAACGCCATAAAGTACACTAATGAGCAAGGCCAAGTGGTCGTTTCCCTTCGTGCAGACGAGCAACCGGAAAATAAAATACAGGTGCTGCTAAAAGTGGAAGACAACGGCATTGGCATCCCCCAGGACGAACAAGCGCACATTTTTGATCGCTTTTATCAAGTAGACACCCGGCGTATGCACCCCTCGGGAAGCACCGGCATCGGTCTGGCTTTGACGAAAGAATTGGTCAACCTGCTAGGTGGAGAAATTCAGGTGCAAAGCAGTCCGGGCACCGGCACCACATTTACCGTAAGCCTCCGGCTGGCCAGGTCTACTCCAAAGGCCATGGATCCAAACAAACCCTCCCTGTCTCCGGCATCGGCCTTGGCACCTACTCTCACCAATCAAATCCTCGATGCAGACATCGATGCAGATCGCATCCTCATCGTCGAGGACAATGAAGATGTGGCCGAATACATTACCCACTGCCTGCAAGAAGACTATGCCGTATTTCGCGCCAGCGACGGATCAGAAGGATTCGAGAAAGCCATTGAGCTGATGCCAGACGTGATCATCTCCGATATTATGATGCCTGCCAAGGATGGGTTTGAATTGAGTCGAGACCTCAAAAGAGACGTTCGGACCAGCCATATCCCGATCATCCTACTTTCTGCGCTGAGCGACATGCAGTCCAAAATTCAAGGCTACGAAGAAATGGTCGACGAATACCTGGTAAAACCATTCAATCGAACTGAGCTCCTGAGCAGGATTCGCAATTTGATCAATATTCGCCAACTGCTGCAGGAAAAATATCGGAAGACCGGTCTACTCGCTCCGGAGAAACACCTATCGGAAAATAAATTTCTGTCGAAGCTGCAGGCATGCTTGAGCCAACACCTCGACGAAGAGCACTATGGCATTGCCGAACTGTGCCAGGACATGGCGATGAGTCGCACCCAACTTCATCGAAAACTCAAAGCCCTAACGGGTGAATCCACGACCGAATTTATCCGAAAATTTAAGTTAAAAAAGGCTAAGCAATTACTCGAAACCGGCAACCTAAATGTCAACGAGGTCTCCTATGCCGTCGGATATAAAAGTCGTAGTTTATTCTCCCGCCATTTTTCGCAGCGGTATGGATGCGCGCCCTCCGAAATACGAAGAAAATAATTCCGATAAATTAGGGAACCTCCGACAACCTGTCTTATGCTAAAAAAATGAGTAAAGCCTATATTTCGGGAAACTTAGCAGGGGCCTACCTAAAGGCATTGCCAGGTGATTGATGAATGAGGGCAAGACAGATCGCATAATTTTTTGATTCTCTAGCTGTAGAATATTCTTTTTTTGCTGATTTTTCATCTG
This sequence comes from Saprospiraceae bacterium, assembly GCA_965223165.1. GTDB lineage: Bacteria > Bacteroidota > Bacteroidia > Chitinophagales > Saprospiraceae > JABDMH01. The sequence continues at coordinate 271,748 of CBDCVQ010000011.1, forward strand.
TTTTCAACCTTTCTATCCCGACATCGATTGTAGATATACTCTTCTACGCAGGTTATAGCAGATGTTCATCATCGTGATTGCTGCGGTGTTTCGAATCATTCCTATTTGATGGACCATCACCCGCCCCATTTGCTGATGCATATCGCCAAATACGTGTTCTACACGAGCACGTATCTTTGATTTCCTTGTATTGATGTCTTTGTCCTTTTCGGTCAGCGGTTTATTACGATATCCCTTGAGATGAACTCTGCTCGTTATCTTTTTACGTTTTAGCTTCTCTTCTGTCTTTTTACTGCGATAGGCAGAGTCAGCATATAACTCATGGCCGCTGTCACTGTCCTCAAGCAGATGATCCAACATCTGAGAGTCGTGCACGCTCGCCGCGCTTACTTCGAAGTTCGTGATCAGTTTACTGCCCTTGTCCACCTTGATATGATTCTTGTACCCAAAGCGACTCTGCTTATCCTTATTAGTCCAGCTTGCATCGGTGTCCTTTTGACGAGACTTATTCACCGACCACTCTTCCGGTTTCTTGCCAGCCTTGATCCGAGCATTCTCATCTCGACTATTACGCTGTTTGGGTGCATCTACTATGCTGGCATCCACTATCGATCCGTTATTCATTATCAATCCCTGTTTCCCGAGTTCATCTCTAAGCCTGATGAATATCTGATCGATCACCCCTGCCTGCACCACCGCCTCGTTGAAATCCCAAAACGTATTTGCATCTGGAACTTTATCTCCAAGGCCAATGCCCAAAAACCGCTGAAAACTAAGCCTGTCCTTAATGTGAAACTCCAGCTTCTCAAAAGACAGATCATACATTGATCGCAGAATCAATGCCTTTAGCATCATTACCTTGTCAAATGACGGCCTGCCTCCCTTCTTAGGGTCCTTCTTCCTAAATACGCTCTCAACCAGCTCTCTATAGCTCTCAAAATCACTGTACTTAGCCAACTTCTCCAATGGATCTCCCATTTTTGAAAGCTCTTCCAACCGAAATTCCTCATCAAATAATGTAGACTTCATCTCTCATTCTTTGCTCACTACAAATTAAGAAATTTCATAAGGTTTCCGGAGGTACCCATTAATCCCGAATCGCTAGCACACGCAAATGACATTTCGCACGCAGGAATGAACATGACAGAGATGGCGCCTCACCACTCAACGTCAGCCTGAACCATTCCATCGGTCAGGGTAGGCCCCACAGTCATCACGCTTGAACGAGTCGGGTTGAGCTTGGACGGATGTAATCTTTAGCCACACTGGTCATGCGATGCCTCAACGCATGGGGTGCAGCCAGACTCGTTATTTTTGACGTTCTTTGAGATCTAACCATGGCCACGAATCCGAAAAGCATTTCGCTATGAGAAATACCATCTATCTGCTCATCTTATGCCTCATCTCTGCCTGCTCAGCGAAAGACAAAGAACTGGATAATGAAATTCTCTGGGATACGTGGGGCATTCCCCACATCTACGCCGATGGCGATGAGACATCGTATCAGATGATGGGATGGGCCCAAGCGCGTAATCATGGCGACTTACTATTGAAACTCTATGGAGAGGCGCGGGCAAAATCGGCCGAATATTGGTCGAGGGAGGCAGACAGGGATCAACTGCTGTTGCAGTTGGGGATCGTCGACGCGGCAGAAAAATCGTGGACTTCAATGCCGGCACCGGAGCGAGCCATTGTCACGGCTTTCACCGAGGGCATTAATGCCTATGCCGCCAAACACCCGGATGCCATCGGTCCCCAATATCGCCAAGTGCTGCCCGTCACACCACAGGATATTATGCGGCATGCATTCAGAGTGCTTTATTTCGAATTTCTCGTCAACCGCAATTTGGGCACCACCCGAGGCTGGTCCCCCGGATCCAATGCTTGGGCCGTAAATGGCAAGAAAACCGCCTCGGGCCATAGCATGTTACTAGCCAATCCCCACCTGCCGTGGAATGATCTCTGGCTCTTCTTCGAAGCACATCTGATTACGCCGGACCACAATCTCTATGGCGCTACCTTGGTAGGCCTGCCCATGCTGGGCATAGCCTTCAACGAGCACTTGGGCTGGACCCATACCGTCAACACCCTAGACAATGTGGAGATCTATGAAATCACCACTCGCGGTCAGACCTATCTCCTGGACGGTCAGAACGTAGAGTTTGACATGGACAGTGTCATGCTCCGGATAATGACTGACGGGACTCTGGAGGAAAAGTGGGTGGTAAAAAAACGGTCCAAGTTTGGGTTTGTCTTGAAAGAAGAGGGAAATAAAGCACTGACGGTCTACTGGCCCAACATGGACGGACAGCACAATGTACTGGGTCAGTGGAGGGCCATGGGCAAGGCGAGTTCGCTGAGTGAGTTTGAGACCGCGCTGGATCACAATGCCCTACCCCTTTTTAATGTCATTTATGCGGATAAAGAAGATAATATTCTGTACCATTTTGGCGGTCACGTGCCCAAGAAAAATGGCGGCTGGAATAAATGGCAAGAAATTGTGTCGGCCAGTACGGCAGACGAGTCATGGACGGGATATTATTCGAAAGCAGAACTACCCAGATATCTAAATCCCGAAAGTGGTTGGATCCAAAATGCCAACGATCCTCCCTTCACGAGCACCTGGCCTCTCGAAATCAGACCGGAAGAATATGCCTCGCACATCGCTCCCAACCATATGGGTTTTCGACCGCAACGATCAGCTCGGTTGATTCAGGATGCCGATAATCTTACGCTCGAAGATTTCATCCGCTTAAAGCATGATACCAAGTCGGAGTTGGCACTGCGTATCAAAGACGAATTACAAGATCTGCAGGGCAATGATAGCCTCACCCATGCCGCTCTGGAAGTCCTAACCTCATGGGATGGGTCGTTTGATGCGGAGAGTGAGCAGGCCGTGTTGTTTCTCAATCTGTTCAGACAGATCGGCATACATGGATACTTTGAAGAACCCTGGTCATTTGACGATCCACTCAACACGCCCGATGGCCTGGCAAACGACGCGGAGATGCTGGCCGCCATCAAAAAGGCCGCGCAAGGGCAAATGGACGAAATGGGCCAACTTCAAGTGCCCTTTGGAGATCTGTTCCGATTCAAGGTGGGATCGCATGAATTTCCCGCGCATGGGGCTCCCGGATCGCTGGGACTATTTCGCACGATCCACTACGCCCCAGCGGAGGATGGGAGGTCCTATGCAGTGCATGGGGACAGCTATATCTGCGTGACCGAATTTGATGGCCAACTAAAGGCCAAAGCGCTGCTGTCTTACGGCAATGCAACGCAGCCAAATAATCCGCATGTGGGTGATCAGTTGGAGCTCTTTGCACAAAAGAAGCTTCGCGACGTTTGGCTGACCCGAGCGGACCAGGAGGCCAATTTGGAGCTAGTGGAGCGACTGGATGAGATGTGACCCACATCCTCCGGGTTAACCCGGGTCGGCTAGCCCACGGGCGAGCAATCCCGCTAAATGGCGCGGCTAAATTTGTTCGCTTCTATCCCTTGGTAATACGGGTCGATGGCGGCACAGATCGTGCGAACGAAGCCCTCTGCCCCTGGCTTGATCGCAATCTGACCCTGGCCAAGCTCGATGATCCCGTCCCGCTGTAGCGAGCGCCAAAGCGCCGGCGTAGGTCGGAATATGTCGGCCGCTGGAGAGTCGGGGTCCCAGCGGGTGGCATTCCGGCAAAACAGATTGGATATATGCCGTTTGAGGTACCGATCTCTCTCCCTCAAAGTATGGCCCCGCGCAATGGCCAGTCGACCCGCGGCGATGTGGCTAGAATAATCCTCCACTACCTTGCTATTCTGAATATACATGCTTGGGGTTTCACTGATTGCTGAGCATCCGAGACCCAGCAGCACATGGGACTGCTGATCGGTAAACCCCATAAAATTTCGATGCATCTGACCGGCCTGGTAAGCCTTCCAAAGCGAGTCGGTAGGCAGGGCAAAGTGATCCATCCCGATACCCCGATATCCCATTTCAGTCAGCCGACCGTATCCGTACTCCTTCAAGGCCAACTTCTCGGCGCCCATCGGCACGTCTGCCTCAGAAAATGCTCTTTGTCCTTTGCTTTTCCAGGGCACATGGGCATAGCTATAGAAGGCGATGCGATCCGGTCGATGATGGTCCACAAACTGCATGGTGGCCTGCATGTGGCTAGGCCGTTGAAAAGGTAGCCCATAGATCAGGTCGTAGTTGACAGATGTGTATCCGATACTCCGGGCCATCGAGGTGACCGAGGCCACCTGCGCCGGTGTCTGATCCCGGTTGATCGCTCGCATGATATCCGCCCCCACATCCTGCACGCCCACGCTCAACCGGCGGAAACCCAGCTCATACAGCAGTTGCAGTTGATCCGCTTGCGTAGACGCCGGATGCGCCTCAAACGAAAAAGACCGATCGCTGTCGACGTGGCAGGAGGAGACAATCGGAGTAATCAACTGTGCCAGGTGCTGAGCACTGAAGAACGTCGGGGTTCCTCCCCCCAGGTGCAACTCCCGTAGGTGGGGCTTGATGGGCAGCTGATCTAGATAGATCTTCCATTCGTTTAGCAAGGTCTCCACGTATGGTGCCTCGACCGTATGATTCTTGGTGATCCGCTTATTGCAGCCGCAGTAGGTGCACAATTTTTCGCAGAAAGGCAGATGAATATAGATGCTGAGCCCAGCATCCTCCTCTAAGTGCTTCTGCACGGACCCAAGCCAGCCCGCGCGGGTGGGGGTCTCTTGCCAATGAGGTACGGTGGGATAGCTCGTATAGCGAGGCACCGGCCGATTGTATTTTTCGAGAAGGTGGGCAAATCTCTCCATGGGTCGAAGTACGCGAGAAAATGCATAGCGCAGTATAATGGTGATCACATTTGGCCATGATGGGGATCAGGACCTAGCGAGGCAAAATGTGAGATATTTAGGCCAGGTCAAAAGCGACGTATGGAAACGATACTTTTTGCAGAAAACATCAAGTGCGGTGGCTGTGCCCATACCGTGCGCAAGACTGTCGAGCAGGATCCGAAGGTGACAGCGGTCACTGTAGATCCGGACACCGGCAAAATCACCATCCAAAGTAACGAGCCCTTGGACGAGTCTTTGCTAGCGGAGAGACTCCGAAAGAAGGGTTATGCGGCGGTGGGTGAATCAACTTGGCGCGACAGAGCGGTCTCCTATGTGAGCTGTATGATCGGTCGGGTAGCTAAGACCGGTGAAGCCGTTTGAATAGGCTAGCTGCACTAGGCGTCTTAGTGGAACAATGGCCACATCGTCGTGTGGGCTTGGCCGTTGGCGCAATTGCCACATGCCTGACACCCGGGCGTAGCAGCGTCTCTCGCATCCAACTGGCTCAGGAGTCGATAGACAGGCAAGAGGCTAATCTCGATGTCTTTATCCTCGTCAAATAGAAAAACCTGATCGTGCAGGCGCACCGCAGGAATGGAGGGGACACCTTTGGTTAATATTTGGCTAATGTCATTATCTTCAAAAAGCTCAAGGTCCAGTTCCCACTTACTTAGATAGGATAGCAAGCACACCTTGATCATCTTGTATCTGTCTGACGGGATGCCAATCAGCTCTATGTAAAGATTGCCACACATTTATTGGCCTTAAAGATGAAGCCATCCAGGAGGCCGCCTAATGACGCTGATCAAAATCGACCCTGATCTTCGTCAATCGGGCTCAGTAGAATTCTCAGGGTTAGTGCGGCAGCCGCGACTGCAAAGCACCATAGCACAGGGTCCCCAGTACCGCACTGGCTATGACCAGGACGATGGCCCAAATACCATGACCTACCAAAGTAAACATGGGCCCGGGACAAGCACCGGTCATGGCCCAGCCTAAACCGAAGACCGTACCACCCAGCAGATATCGAGGCACACTGTAAGCTTTGGGTCTCAGGGCCAGATCACCGCCATCCATATTCTTGACCTGACGTCGTTTCAGCAGAGCCACCACCAGCATGCCACCCATCACCGCAGTGCCGATGATGCCATACATGTGAAAGCTGTCAAAATGGAACATCTCCTGAATGCGAAACCAGGAAATAGCCTCGGACTTTGTCATCACAATGCCAAAGAGCGTACCGACCAGCAAATACCTAAAGAGTCTCATAGCGGTAGATTATAGGGCCAAAATGTATGGAAGTAGGACGAAGGTCATCAGGAGCCCCCCAATGAAGAATCCGATGACGGCAATCAGGGAAGACAGTTGGAGATTGGAGAGGCCACTGATCGCATGCCCGGATGTGCAGCCGCCTGCCCAGCGAGTGCCAAACCCCACTAGAAATCCACCAATCACCAGCATCACCAGGCTTTTCGCCGTGAATATATTTGCCAGGTCAAAGATCTCTCGGGGGACAAAACCGCTCCCGTCTGCAAGTACCTGTGGCGTCTGGATGCCCAGGGTAGCCAGATGGGCCTGCGTGTCCGAGGCGATAGCCACCGGAGCCGGACTCGCCAAATAGGTGGAGGCAATGAATCCCCCGATCACCGCTCCGCCCACAAAGACTAAGTTCCAGACCTGGCTCCGCCAGTCAAAATTGAAAAAGTCGATCCGCTTTCCGGCACCGCCGATCGCACAAAGTGTGCGCAGATTGCCCGATACACCAAACTCTCCTCCAAACCAAAGGAGGAGCACCATGACCAGCACGATCATCAACCCGCTGATCGACCAATGCCATGGCTGGGATACAAATTCTATTATTTGATTCATTCTCTACATCTGAATTTTCAAGAAAATATCCGTGGCAGCCTTGACCTACAAAGTAGTGGGGCAAATATATTCTGACACGGCAATGGACGTCTCTTTAATTGCGTCAAAGCCGCCTTCTACGTTCACCAGGTTGTGGTAGCCTCTAGACTTCAGAATCGAGCTGGCGATCAAGGATCGGTAGCCGCCCGCACAATGCAAATAAAAGGTTTCCTCTCTGGGGAATTCAGCCAGATGATCGTTGAGGTAAGCCAAAGGTGTGTTGGCGGCCGTGAGCACATGCTCTGACTTGTACTCGGTGCCCTTACGGACGTCGAATAACGGTACCTCACCCAGCTCAGCTAAACTCTCGGCAGTCACATTGGTCACTACATCGACTTCTTTTCCAGCATCTTTCCAGGCTTGCACGCCTCCCTTGAGATATCCCAGCGTACGGTCAAAACCTACCCGGGCCAAACGGGTAACCGCCTCCTCTTCCTTACCTTCGGGAGCTACCAGCAGAATCGGGGTCTGCACATCGACCACCATGGCCCCTACCCAAGGAGCAAAGTCCCCATCCAAGCCGATGAAGACCGACCTGGGTACAAACCCTTTCACAAATTCATCCTTGTCGCGGACATCCAAGATCAGGGCATCCGTATGTTCCGCCTCCAACTCGAACGCATTGGGATCGAGTGCCCGAGTACCTTGACTCAAGACAGCATCGATACTCTCGTAACCCTCCTTGTTCATTTTGACGTTGAGGGGAAAGTATCCTGGAGGAGGCAGGAGCCCATCCGTCACCTCTTGAATAAATTCGTCCCGGGTCATATTGGCACGCAGCGCATAGTTGACCTGCTTCTGATGGCCCAAGGTGTCGACCGTCTCTTTCATCATGTTCTTACCACAGGCAGAGCCTGCCCCATGCGCCGGATAGACGATCACGTGATCCGGGAGAGGCATGATCTTCTGGCGGAGGCTGTCGTACAGCAATCCGGCCAACTCTTCTTGCGTCATGTGCGCTGCCTTTTGGGCCAGGTCCGGTCGGCCCACATCTCCCAAGAACAAGGTATCACCCGAGAAGATGGCATGATCTCGTCCTTGCTCATCAATCAACAGAAAGGTGCTGGACTCCAAGGTGTGCCCAGGTGTATGTAAAACCCTAATTTTCACCCGGCCTAAAGTAAACTCTTCTCCATCCTCCGCGACATGTGCCTCGAAAGAAGGTTGGGCCGTGGGGCCATAAATGATCTTTGCGCCGGTCTTTTCCGACAGGGTCACATGTCCACTCACAAAATCGGCGTGAAAATGCGTCTCGAAAATGTATTTGATCTTACCCCCATCGGCCGCTGCCCTCTTGATATACGGCTCCACCTCGCGTAGCGGATCGACGATGGCGATCTCCCCTTCGCTCTCAATGTAATAAGCGCCCTGCGCCAAACATCCGGTATAAATCTGTTCTATCTTCATCCTTTGCTTTTTTTTTGTGATTTCGGTTCAAAGATAGAGCATGGGATACGCATGGATGGTGATGGAGATCACAGACCTGGCAGCGCTGCGGTATACCTACTAGTCTCCACGGGCCATAAGGAACTCGAGCGGCACATGCAACCGCTTGTGCCAGTCTTCCGAGCGATGGTCCGCCCCCTCAAACTGTCTGGTCATCCACTGGCTTCCCTGATTGTAACCCCGGGCTCGCATCAGTTGGTCCACCCGCTGCTGATAGGGCGGATAGGTCCGATCGAGTCCCTGGGTGCCATGGTCGAAGTAGATCCGGTGGGTGGCCGGATCGGGCAAATGGTCCTTGAGGTACTCCAGGAAGACACCGTCCAGTACCGGCCAGTGTGTTGACAGGCACGCGGCGCCGCCAAAGATCTCGGGATATTCGCAGATAGCATAGGCCGCTAGTAACCCGCCCATGCTGGCTCCTGCCACGAAAGTATGGCGCGCCTCGGGCATCGTCTTGAAATGCGCATCGATGTGGGGCTTCAACTCATGCACGAGAAAAGAAAGGTGATCATCAGATCGAGGTGGATCTGTGGCAAACGCACGATACACCTCCACCGGACTGCTCGCTGCCCGCTCCTTGATCATCACTGCCGGCTGAGCAGGCATATATTCCTTGCCTCGGTTTCTCCGGCCGTGATGGATCGCCACCACGATCATGGGATCTATCGTACCGGCCCGATGCAAGCTATCCAGCACCTGCTGGACTCTCCATCCCGGACTCATCTGACCGTCTCTCCTGCGAAAGGGATCAAATAGGTTTTGACCGTCAAACATGTAGATGACAGCAAAGCGCTCCGCATGCGAGACATTTATGGGCACCAGGACCTCGACTTTGCGCGGACCGATGTGGGCAGATGCAAAGTGATCCAGCTTGACGGTGGCATAGCCTGGACCACGACGTACAAATGCATCTGGCAACGGTGTTCCTCCCATGTATGGATAATCCGAGAACACCTCTTGTCCCCCCACGGAGCGAGGATCGCCCGTGCGCTGCAGCTCATCGGCCAACGATCTGCGTAGCGTGTCCTTGATCGGGCCCAGCCGCGGCTCATCCGCCAGATTGACGAGCTGATCCGGATCCCTGGCCAGGTCATATAACTCTTCGCCGGGCCGACGACCAAAAGCCAGGTCAAACAGACGGGCGGCAGGCCCCCGGACATCCTGATGCTCCACCATGTAGGTTCGGGTAGGGCCCGCATCCACATCGGCATAGTAGGCGGGATAAAAGGTGGCCTTTGCGAAATCGGGCGTCCCGGCAGGCCACAAAGCCGGTAAGAAATTTTGAATGTACAAATAGTCATGCGTCCGGACGCCCCGCATGGGGTAGCCACGCCAGTCTCCGCTCTCCTGCCCAGGCACATGACGCTCCTTCCCGACAAATACTCGATCCCTGGACGAGGCCTCCTCACTACCCTGCAGAAGTGGCCATAGACTTTGCCCCGTCATCTCTTCGGGCACCGGCACTCCTGCCACCTCAAGAAAGGTGGGTGCTAGATCCGTTAAGCTCACCATGGATGCGGTGCGCCCCAGCCCTGCCAACTGATCGCCCCAACGGATCGCCAAGGGTACCCGAGTACCCATGTCATAGATGTTGCTCTTGCACCGGGGAAAGGGCATACCGTTGTCGCTGGTGACGAATACCAAGGTATTTTCCAAATCCCCTCTGCGCTCCAACTCCGCAAGCAGGCCGCCCAGCTGATCATCGAAATCTTGCACCTCCTTGTAGTAATCCGCCATGTCACTGCGCACGATCGCATCATCCGGAAAGCAGGCCGGCAGATCGATCTTTTCTAGGTCTATCTCATGGGCCACTCCCGCCCCCGCCTCATATCCCCGATGCGGATGACCACTGCCAAACCAAAAGCAAAAAGGCTGATCGCCTGTGCCGTCTGTCAGAAAATCTTCCAAGGAATCATACCGGCGACCGGCGGGATTCTGCTCACCTGCTGCTAAATGTCCGGGACCCCAACCTTTGCCTGTATACCCGACGTGATAACCGGCCTCTGCCAGCAAGTCCGTGTACACGGGAATCTCTGGCCGCAGGGGTCCGTAGAGATTGGCACCCTCTGCCAGGCGCCAGAAGTGCTGCCCGGTCAGCAATGCCGCGCGGGATGGCGTGCAGGAGGGCGATGACACATAGGCGTGATCAAATAAAATGCCTTCGCGCGCTACCCGGTCAAAATGTGGGGTCTTGACGGCGGAATCGCCATAGGCACTGGCATGTGGGTGGCTCCAATCATCGGCAATGACCAGCAAGATATTAGGCCGCTTTTCGGTCTTGGCCGCCTCGTTGGCCAGGGGACAATGCCACCCCCATGATAGCAGGGGCACGAGCCAGATCCAATTGATGTGATGCATGCGTTTTACCTTGGGCCTCAAAAGATCATGCGCCGGACGTCCTCGAAGTGCAACGCATTATTCCGTATCTTGACAGCGCTACAATTTACAATTTTGCGATATGGCTGGACGCACGAGTAGGTATGGAAATAAGGCAATCTTTCTAGGACTAGCATTGGCGACCATCTATGGCATGATAGCCTGGCGGACGCATATCGAACCACACGCTCAGACCTGGGGAAAGGCCTTTCTGGAAGCCCAGCAGCGCGTGGCTGCTCATGACGAAACGGCAAGGATCCAAGTGATCGAAGCGTTTGAAGCCCAGTATCCGATCCTCAGCGATTGGCTCATGCAAGATCAGTCGGATGATTGGCATCGCGCCTTTGATGCCAAGGACCAATCGGCTGCAGACCAGCGCATGCACAAAGTACTCGCAGATATCGGTCAGCGAGGTGGAAAAGTGGCTGATCTGGAGGAGCGTCTACAGAAAGTGGGCCTTGACGGTGCCGCAAGGACCAAGCTCTACATCGATGCCTGTGAACGGAGGAGAGGTCTTCGCCTCCAAGGGCTGTCACAGGATCATCGCCAGCTGCTGTTTGCCCAGCATCATAACTTTAAAATGTCCTTTATCGGATACACCGAGGGCCTTTCGGACGCTCGGCATGAGCGCTTTTTTAAACCAGGCACCAAGCTCACCCTGCTCACCTTGGACGGATTGTATGCGGAGACGAAAGTCCTTTTGGATGATCCGTACGGTATGATGCGGGATGTTGATGTCCGGGCCGACGGCGCAAAAGCGCTGTTTGCATGGAAAAAGTCCGACCGTCTCGATGATTACCACATCTACGAGTATGACCTGGCCTCTGGACAGCTGAGCCAGTTGACCAGCGGTCTGGGGCGAGCCGACTATGAACCGGTATACCTGCCCGATGGCGACATCATCTTTGCCTCCACCCGTCCCGAGCAAAGCGTGCCCTGCTGGTGGACCGAGATCAGCAATCTGTACCGGATGAATGCGGAGGGCCGATATATCCGCAGGCTAGCCATCGACCAAGTACATACCCTATATCCGCAAGTGTTGGAGAACGGGCGGATCATCTATACCCGGTGGGACTATAGCGACCGCGGCCAAAACTATCCGCATCCCCTCTTTAATATGAATCCGGATGGAACGGATCAACGGGCCTTCTATGGCGCCAACTCCTGGTTTCCTACTTCCCTGCTCCATGCCCGTAGCATTCCAGGATCGCACCGGGTGATGGCCATTGCTGCCGGGCACCACACCCGACAACATGGCAAACTTGTCATCCTGGATACCGATGAAGGTCGGGACGAGGGCAAGGGGATGCACTTTATCGCGCCCAAGCGGCAAGTGCCCTATGAAAGGGTGGATGTAGCTCAACAGACCGGCGACCAATTCAGATACCCTTATCCACTCAATGAGTCTGAGTTTCTGGTGAGCTTCTTGCCAGAGCGCGCAGGCGAAAAATATCCCAAATACGCCGACGATGCCGTCTACGGATTGTACTGGATGGATGTCGACGGCAATCGGGAACTCCTGTACCTCGACCATGAGATCTCTGTCGGCCGCATGGTCCCCCTCCGCAAGCCCAATGGCCCACAGGTGGTGCCCGATACGGTAGACTATCAGCAGAAAACCGGATACTACTACGTACATGATGTGTACGAAGGCATTGGACTGGAAGGCATTGCCAGGGGCTCGGCCAAGAAGATCCGGGTGGTCCGGCTAAACTACCGGGCCGCCGGCGTAGGCCAGAGCAGAAACGAAGGCGAGGGCGGACGCTCGCTGAACAGCAGCCCTGTCGCCATCGGCAATGGCTCTTGGGACATCAAAGAAATCTTGGGGGATGTGGACATTCATGCCGACGGTTCTGCCCTGTTTGAAGTGCCGGCCATGGAATCCATCTATCTGCAGGTCCTGGACAAAGAAGGCCGCGTCATCCAGACCACCCGTACGTGGGACACAGTCAGACCAGGGGAGCGCAAGGGATGCGTCGGTTGCCATGCCAAGGAAAATGCCAATTTCTATCCCTTTGCTAAGGAGAATACCTTGGCGTGGAACCAAAAACCGCAGCAGTTACAGCCCTTCTATGGCGAGACCCGGGGCTTTAGCTTCATCAAAGAAATCCAACCGATCCTTGACAGTAAATGCATCAGTTGTCACGATGGAAGTCAAGCAGGAGTGATGAGTCTCCTCGGCACGATGAAGAGCCACGGCACCCTGGAAAAGAGAACCTGGAGCGAGGCTTATCTCAACCTGACCCATGCCAAGATCGGGCAACGGAAAAACGACACATTTTACAGTGGGCAAACGGATCATCCCGTGGTCAATTGGATCAGCAAAATGTCCAAGCCGACGGAGCTGGCACCGTATTCCTTTGGTGCGGCCACCAGCAAGATGATGCATATGCTGGAGGCGGGTCATCACGGAGTAGAGCTCAGCACCGAGGAGCTACACAAGATGTATGCCTGGCTGGATCTGCTGGTTCCATTCATCGGCGAATATCGCGAAGCAAACGATTGGACAGATGCCGAGATGGCCTACTACAACTACTACGAACACAAGCGTGGCGAACACTATGCCGAAGAAGTCGCCGCCATCGAGGACTGGATTGCGTCCAAAGCAGGTCCCAGCGGCCATGACGCTGCCTCCGTGGGCGCGGCAGAAGGCTACGGCCAACTGGAACCGACTGCCGTCATGATTGACGGGAACAGGTTGGAGATCACCTTCTCTGAAGAAGTGATGATCGATCGCCTACACTTTGCTGCGCCGCACACCGCGAAGGGCAGATCTTGGACCGTCATGGCGGCATCGAGTGCACCTAAGCAGTCACTGACGGCGGCAGAAGATGGCAAGGTGAATCACGTCTTTGCCAAGCCCTTTCCGACCCAGCGCTTGCAGATAGAGGGTGATATGATCTCGGTGGTTAAGGATCTGTCGATCTGGGGCACGGCGCTTCGGCTACTGCCAAATCACGAAGCGCATCATCCCTACCTCCAGTTGGCGGATGAGTGAGGAGGGCACCGCGGTCAGGCTCCACGATAGCGATTACCGTCCTAGCCAGCCGCCATCCACCGGTACGATCGAACCATGCATATAGTCTGACGCCTGCGAAGCGAGAAAGACGGCGACCCCCTTTAGATCATCTGCCCGGCCCCAGCGGCCAGCCGGAATGCGATCCAAGATCTGCTGGTTTCGAATCGGGTCTTTTCGAATGCCTGCTGTGACCTGGGTGGCCAGGTAGCCCGGCGCGATCGCATTGACGTTGATACCCTTGGCGGCCCACTCATTGGCGAGTGCCTTGGTCAGGCCTGCGACCCCGCTTTTGGCAGCGGTGTAGGAGGCTACCTTCAGCCCACCCTGAAAAGACAGCATCGACGCCATGTTAATGATCTTGCCTCTGCCCTTCCCTTCGAAATGGTTGGCAGCTGCTTGCGATAGATAAAAGACACTGTTTAGGTTGATTTGGAGCACCTGCTCCCAGTCCTGCTCGGATACTTCCATGCTGGAATCACGTCGGATGATACCGGCGTTATTCACCAAAATATCCAAGTCGCCCAGGTGTTTGACCGCTTCTTGCACCAAGTGATTGGCTCCCGCCCGATTGAGCTTCATCAGATCGGACTTGTGCTTGTGGCAGCGCCCACCCAAAGCCAGGATGGCAGCTTCCGTCTCCGTACAGTCTTCGATATCGATCAAAAAAAGTCGAGCGCCCGCCTCTGCCAGCCCTATAGCAATGCCCTGGCCCAAACCCCGGGCGGCTCCCGTGACCAAAGCCACGCGGCCGCGTAGCGAGAACTGCTGTAGGACCACTCGATCAGCGGATGAACTGCTCAACAAAATTCTCCCCCAGGCCCACTGATCGGTAATGCTCCATGCACATTTCGATCTTGGTAAAGACATCTTCATACCCAATGGCCTTTCCGTCCTCATCGACATAGACCATGGCCCCATTGACATTAAACATGGTGATCATCTCATCGTCGCTGTCCACCACCAGGGTGTGCGTCTCCCCAGGGGGCTCAAACAGAAATTTTCCCGGCGATGCAATGAAATCGTGCTCCAGGTAGTGCCAGTGGCCCTTGATCACATAACCATATACGGGAGCAGGATGCCGGTGACGGCTGAGTATGCCGGAACGACGCACCCGGAGCAAGTTGAACCACCCTCCCCCGACGGTATCCAAGAATAAGGGCCGGAACCATATGTTGGGGGCCTGGGGCACCCAGATGCGTTCATCTTCCGGAATGGCCTCAAAAATCATATCTGACTTGGCAAACGGAGGCAGGGACCAGGCAGTCTTTCCCATGGGTAGTATCCTGATTGATGATGACCTGCAAGATAGCTAATTGATGCCGATGCCTGCCACCCAGCATATGCCCTGCAGAAGTGTGCGTGACCGATGTATCTTTGTGCCAACGTATGTATTATGTGATTCCATATTCCCGGCGCTGCGGCACCAAATGTCAGATCCCCTGGTCACATGGAAGTGGAGCTCTTCCAGTATGGGGCTGTCGCCGGTCCGATTGCATCATTCATCTAAGTGCTAAGCCATGATCATTCGCGACGAGGCACCAAAGGCTCGCCATTTGTCCAAGGTGATTTGGCTGCTAGTGCCAGTGGCCCTGGCCTTCTTGGTGACATCAGACCGGAAGGTGCCGATGGATCACATGCTGGAACAACCACAGGAGCCCGAAATTCTTTTTCTCAATACGCTCGAGCAGCACAACGAATCACATTTCATAGCAGGCAACTACCATTTTGAGGGTGCCGCTTGGCGTACGGATAGCATTGCCCGGTCGGAGCCATATTCGATCGAGCTCAACAAAGATCAGATCTACGGGCTGACGACCGTATTCACCCCCACCAACTACTCGACGACCTATCGTCTCAGCGCCTGGCGATACAATCCCATGCAGGTAGATTCGTGGCTGGTAGCCTCTGCCGCAGACGCTAATGACTTTTATCTCGCCATCAAAGAAAGCTCCCAGGAGGACGAAGCCGGCTGGGAGTTGCTCGAGATGTTCTTTCAGATCCCCGATGGCCTGGATCACATCAAACTGTACTGCTATGCCGGAGGCGATGGCGCCTCCGTCTATTTTGATGATTTTCAACTGGAATCCATTGATTATTCAGACATCGCCGATTCGGTCAATATCGCCGAAATCAACTTGGAGTTGTCGGGGATGGACCTGGAAAAGCTGCAGGCCAAACGGGATGCTGCCTGGGCCAAAGGCGTCCTGGTCACCGAGGATGACGACTGGGTGTCGGGCAAGCTGACCACGGGAGACCAATCGATGCCGATCAAACTGAGGCTGAAGGGAGACTGGCTCGACCACCTCAAGGGCCGGAAATGGTCTTATCGGGTGAAGGTTAGAAAGGAAAACGCCCTATGGGGCATGAAGACCTTTAATCTGCAGCGGCCAGAGACCCGGGGTTTCCTGCGAGAGTGGATCTATCACTACTGGTTGGAGCAAGAAGACGTACTGACCACCCGGTATCGATTTGTCCTGGTCAAGATCAATGACCAGTCCATGGGCCTTTATGCTATGGAGGAGCACTTTGAGAAGGAGCTGGTCGAATCAAGGAATCGTCGTGAAGGACCGATCCTCAAGTTTAATGAAGACTCATTTTGGGCCAGCGTGCTGCGCCAATTTGAATCTGAAGGGAAAAATCAATTATCCCTGCCAAACACGAAGAAGGATGCTTTGCATGCCGCCGATGTGGCCGCGTTCAAAGAGTCCACCATCGCCGCTAAGCCCGATCTGAGTAAGCAATTCGTTCGCGCCGTGGAATTGATGAAGGGGTACAAGGATGGGACAGACACCTTAAGTCGGCTATTGGATGCAGAGCGCCTGGGCAAGTATCTAGCGATCATAGATGTGACCGGTGCCTACCATAGCTTGACCTGGCATAACCAGCGCTGGTACTATGATCCATTGGCCGACCATCTGGAGCCGGTGGGATATGATGGGTTTACAGAGGCCGAGCCTATACTACATGCGGGATCTACTTTTCTGGTGGACGAGGTCTTCCGACAAAAGGCTGAATCCTTCGAACCCTACCATCACCTTTTCCGTGATGCCCGGATACTGGAGAGCTATGTGCGACACCTCCGGCTCTTTACCGATGATGATTATCGCCGCAACCTGTTTGAGCCGCTGCTAGCGCAGATCGATCTTTACGGACAACTATTTCGGTACGAATATCCTCGGTACAGCTTTGACCTGGAAGAGTACCGTACCCGGTCGGCAAGGATCAGATTATCGCTTCAACCCTATCCAGGTCAAAGCCTGCTGGTGCGCCAGGACGAGCAATCGCGGGCATTGCTCGTGGACAATCGGCATCATTTGCCTATGAAGATCCTACAGGGTTATGACATCGCCAATCGTCCGGTAGCCATCGAGCCCGTCCTCATTTATCCCAATGTATTAGAGACTATACCCACGATCATCCGGAGCCAGAGATCGGTCGCGGAAGTATCCTATACGGTGCCAGGCCTCGATTCGATCTTTCGACAGCCGGTCATCAAGACCTCGATGGTCCGGCTTAGCGACGAGACCAAACCCAGCGTTGAGGACCATCCACTCTGCCGCATCGTTGACAATCAAGTGATCCTCCGAAGTGGTGCCACCGATCGGTCGATCGTGATAGGCCCGGGACGGGAGGTGGTCATACCCGCGGGTACCGTACTGGACCTCCACGACAACGCCTACCTGATATCGGCTTCACCTGTGCTGGCACAGGGGCAAGAAGATCAACCGATTCGGATACACTCCAGCGATGGCACGGGTGCCTTGCTCATCAGGGACGCAGCAGCGACATCCCAATTTAAGTACGGCCAATTTGACGGGCTAGGGCGAGTCGATCAAAATGGGTTCGTGCTTACCGGTGGCTTCACCTGCTACGAAACAAAGGTGGACATCTCGCACTGTATTTTTAGCAACAGCAAGCAAGAGGACGCACTCAACCTCGTGCGTAGTGAGTTTGACCTAGCCGATTGTCTTTTTCAAAACACTGCTTTTGACGCCCTAGATGTGGACTTCTCTCGCGGATCTATCCGAGGCTGCATTTTCAGAGATACCGGCAATGATGCGATGGACTTTTCCGGCAGTACCGTGGACATCGCCGAATGCCAAATGTCAAACATTGGCGACAAGGGGATCTCTGTTGGTGAGAAATCCACGGTCTCGGCCAGTGACATTGACATTGCTGTGGCTGTCACCGGGGTGGCATCCAAGGACTACTCCGACCTGGTGGTCAAAGGTCTGAAGCTGACCGACGTCACCACGGGCTTGACTGCCTTTCGCAAAAAGGAAACGTACGGTCCTGCCCGCATCACGGTCGAAGGACTGACCGAAGAAAATGTAAAGCACCTGCATATTATTGAGGCGGGCTCTTCCCTGACGTTGGATAACGTGACCGTAGCCACCAACTAAGCGAGAGACCGGCCGGTACCATCACCTAATACTGAGAAATAAAGGAGAGTATGGGGTCAAAGGACCAAGTCAGGTCACCTTGCTCCTCGTGCCAGGTCAATAGCAGAATGGAGTCGGCCTCCATACCTTTATGGATATCCAGTCCACTACCGAGAAAGCGGATGTTCTCCGCCTGAAAATGAGCAAAAGCCGATACCCGCTGTCCGAAATCGCCCGCGATCACCGTCACCTGTTTGCCCGCCTGAGCCACCGCTTCCAACTGCGGCCACACAGATAGCTCGAAGGAGATCGAGTCTCCCGTACAACCATTGACCCATATGCTATGCCTGGCGTTGGCTGCCTGCGCGAGTCCCTGCTTTTCCAGAAAGGCCGTCCAGACCGCATGATGACTCATCACCAAAAGCGCTTCAAACGATCCAGGATCTTCCAGCGCCTCCCGGATCACGGCTGCCTGTTGGTCCATCAGGTCACAATCCATCAGCTCGTCGGTATTGAGCACGAGAATCCTTAATCCCCGATAGTCGTCATAATAGAAAGAAGGTCGACCGGTGAAATCTGTGATCAGCTCCAGATTGCCGTTGCGTCTGTCATGGTTTGCCCAGCGACCAGTGGGTATTCGGATCGGAGAGGTCAAACAGATCGTCCAGATAGGCGAGCGTAGCCGGGTCCTTGGTGGTCTCCACACATAGATCTCCTCCGAGCAGTCGCACGTCAAACTGGTCAAACGCGACGGCCTCTATCCGTCCGTCTATTCTATCCTCGGTCCCAGGCTGATAGATATGGCCCAAGAAGAGAATCTGCCCCGCCTTCAGTGTCTGATCATTCTCCTTGTCACATCCCGAACAGACCAAAAGTAGGCCCACGAGAGATGCCATCATTGTCCGAAAAATATCCATTTAAACTAAAGTCTCCTGCCCTGGCAGTATTTCAAATCCACAAGCTAAATCATTCCCATCATCTGACAAAGGTAGGCGGTGGATGAAAGCAGGCTCGAACAACCGCCGATACCGACGCTGGGGGCTACTTCTTCTCGCCTCCCGGCTGATTGCTCTGTAGCACAAAGGGCCGGTAGGGCCGAGACGCTTCCCGCTGATGGGGCAACTGCTCAAGGTAGGTGACAGCGGTATGCTTGCCCATGAAAAAGTGTTGGTCATCCATCTTTTTGGTCAAGCCGCTTCGGGCAAAAACGTCGCGCACCGGTCCCTTTACACCCGCAAAATACAGCTGCATGCCTCGCTCCGCCAGCGACTTTCTCAGCTCTTCGATCATGTGTATGGCACTGCTGTCCACCTTGCTGATGCTCTCAAAATCCACGAGGATCGCCTGGGGTGGCACCGGTCGCTGCTCGATCAATCTTTCGATGGAGTCCTTAAAGTAATTGATGTTGGCAAAGTATAGCTGGGCGTCAAAACGCACGATCAGTATCTCCGGTCGTACCACCAGATTCTCAAAGCGGGAGATATTGCGATAGAAGTTTGATTCGGGTACTTGTCCCAGCTCAGCCATATGCGGCCGGGTCGACTGAAAAATGACCATGCCGAGCGACAGCACCACGCCGATGCCAATGCCGAGCTCGATGCCCAATCCCAGCGTGGCCACGAAAGTGATGACCAGCATCCAGAAGTCCGGGCGGTGAGACTTCCAAAGAAAACGGGGCTCTCGAAAATCGATTAGACCAAAAACAGCGACCATGATGATCGATGCCAAGATTGCCCTCGGCAAATGGTAAAAGAGCGGTGTCAGGAAAAGTAGCGTCAATACCACCAGGGCGGCACTGATCAATGAGGCCATGCCCGTTCTGGCGCCTGCCTGATCATTGACGGCGGTGCGAGCAAAACCGCCCGTGGTGGGAAATGACTGGAAGAACGATCCAAATAGGTTAGCCAGGCCGAGAGCCCGGAGTTCCTGATCTGGCACCACTTGGTAGTCTCGATGTCTCGCCTGTACGGCCTTGGCCACGGCGATGCTCTCCATAAAGCTCATCAGCGAGATGGCCAGGGCGATAGGCAGCAGGCTGCGAATCATGGCCCAGCTCAGCGGTGGGCTCGCCAGAAATGGCAGTCCTTCTGGGATGTTGCCTACGATCGCTACTCCCCTATCCTCCAACTGCAGCAGGGCCACGGCCGCGACCCCTAGAATCACCACGACCAATTGACTGGGTATCGATCGATTGATCCTCCTCAACCATGCAATGATCAAGATGCCCAATATCCCTACCAATAGCGTGGCTCCATGGGTCTCACCTACCCGCCCCACCGCTTCCAGCACTACCTCGTGAAGGTGCTGGCTGCGGCCCAGCTCTATCCCAAGGAGATGCTTCAATTGACTAAATCCGATGATGATCGCCGCGGCCGATGTAAATCCGCTGATGACCGGATGCGAGATGAAGTTGACCAGAAAACCCAGTCGAAAGACCCCTAACAAAAACTGAATGACTCCGACCAGAAAAGCCAGAAGAATGGCAGCCGCAATGTACGTCTCCGTACCACCGGCGGCTATCGTCGATACACCTGCTGCAGTAAGAAGTGACACGAGAGCGGTCGGGCCCACAGCCAATTGCCGTGAAGTACCCAGAAAGGCATAGATCATCAACGGCACGATGGAGGCATAGAGTCCGTACACCGGGGGAAGCCCTGCTATCATGGCATAGGCGAGACCCTGCGGGATCAGCATGACCCCTACGGTCAGACCGGCGGCCACATCTCCTTGGAGCTGGTCTCGATCGTAGGTGGCGAGCCAACCGAGGGCTGGCACATATGCTTTCCAATTCATTGCTGCTAAATCGGTGTCTGTCCCTTGTGCAGGTTGGTCACCAGATCTTTGCATGGACCAAAGTGAGGGTGACCTTGACCCAGTGCGAAGTTAGGTGATCTTGTCTGGGGGATTTGTGATACGGGTCACAGTGAGTCACTACTACTCTAGCAATTCGATCTGATTGCGCCCAATCCGCACCCGGCCCTGCTGCTCCAGCTTCTTGAGCAATCGTGAGATGGCTTCTCGGGACGCATTGAGATCAATAGCGATAGACTGATGTGAAACGTCCAGCACCCGGGTCCCCTGCATGATTTGACGGTCCTTGAGATAATCCAGCAGCTTCTCGTCCAACCGCGCGAAGGCCAAACGATCCACCAGATCGATCATGGCAAAAAGACGCTCGTCATACATATTCATGACGAAGTCTCGCCAGACCTTGTGCGTGCTCATCCAGCGATCGGCAGCTTCCAACGGTATCATGATGATGGTGGCATCCTCTTCGACCATGGCCTTGATCTCACTGCGCTTTCTCACCAGACAGCAGCTAAAGGTAGCCGCGCAAGTGGACCCCCCGGAGAGGAAATATAAAAGCACTTCCTTGCCCTGATCGTTCTCCCGCATGATTTTCAGCAGGCCTTTGACGACCAGCGGGACAAACTTCATATAGTCCCCATAGTCAATCATGACTGTACCACGCGCTGGCTGCTTGACCGTCGCACGGTCGGCAATCTCGTCCAAGAGAGACTGGTCTTTGGCTAGCTCGGCAAACTGATCTCTTAGGTATTCGCGCATGCAGTAGGTCGGTTGAAAATAAACATACGACAAATCATTTTTTGTGTCACACGAACTCATGTGCTCTGCTGGGCAATCGCATTATGAGATTGCTGCGCTTATCTATCAACGGCCAAAGAATGACTGGCAAGATGCCCTATTTAGTAGTTGAACACACTGAGGACGACTACTCCATGGCATAACCTTGCTAATATGTGTCAGGTGAGGACGCCTAGTACAGCCAGGTTGCTCCTGTTCAGCTATGCTAACCGAAACTAACCTCACAGGCCACACAGCCCAGATCAGGCCGCGTTTGGCGTCCCCGCCACAGGCCATTTTCTAGCTCGCTGTCACCCTGAAGCCTTGACAACGCGATTGCCCCGATGCGTTCTGCCCTCCGTCTGCCTCAATGCTATTTTACCACGATTACAAAAGCTAGTAGAGCTTCGCATTAAATTTGCTGCTAATTCTAATGCGAAACTCTACTAGATCGATGAATCTGAAAATTGACACGGAGCAGGCACTGTATCAACAAATCGCCCGGGAGATCGAGAGCTCGTCCAGTCCCGTAGGCATAGATGCAAAAAAGACACATATAGTCATTTTGCAGTTGCTACTTGATATCCGCGAAAGACTGGAACGCCTGGAGCAAGGCTTGGTCTAACCAAGTGAGGACCAGGCGCTTTGGCGGGCGTGCCAATCTCCTGATCGAGGTCACTCTCACCATTGCGCCCGGTCATAAGGGTACAAGAGAATTTGCTTGACCTTGGGAAATAGGCAAACGGCTCTCTGGGAGCGAGCACATGAAAAGAATCCTGGTACCTACGGACTTCTCCGACACGGCGCTACTGGCTTGGGAAGCAGCCCTACTGCTGGCAAACAAGTTTAATGCAGACGTTCATTTGCTGCACTGCGCAGATCTACCGAAAGGTTGGGACGGATGGCCACTGCGCGAGCAAGACAAAGAACCTGCAGCCAAGGCAACAGTAAAGGCTGCTATGGCTCGCCTCCAGCAAACCTATGCGGTCAGCGGGTCCAAAACCAACGTACACTATGCGGTGAAGGGTGGCAAGCTATATGAGCTCGTAGAAGCCTATCGCCAAGCGCACGATATTGATCTCATAGTGATGGGCTCGCATGGGACCAGTGGAAAATCAGAGTTTTTCGTGGGTTCGAACACCCAAAAGGTGGTCCGATATATCCATGCCAATATATTGGTAATAAAGGAACGAATGGAGCAGTTAGACTTCTCCGAGGTACTTTTTGCGACGGGCTTGAGCCAGGATGATTTGACTACCTTTCGCCGGTTTCTCGCTTTTATCCGGCCATTTCATCCGAAGACCATTCACATTATTGCCGTAAATATTCCGGGCTTCTTTAGCCAGCCGGCATTTATCATGCATGAGGGGCTCAAGGAGATGCAAAACCTGGCCGGCGGATATAACTGTAAGACCCATTTCGCCAATGACTTCACCGTAGCATCGGGTATTCGACACTTTGCCGAGCAGCACGGCATCGACTTGATCGCGATATCCAATCACGAAAGACATCCGTGGAAACGCCTCTTTCGCGGAAGCAATGTAGAGTTTGTGGTCAACCACGCTCAGGCCCCGGTGCTCAGCATGGACTATGACCAATGATGACAACCACTAAATCAATGAATGATGAAGAAGATATTATTAGCCAACGATTTTACAGATAGCTGCTCCAATGCCCTCCAATATGCAACGGCCTTAATTGCTGGCAAGGATATCCAGATTGATCAAGTACATGTGTTTGACATTCCCGTGATCATGACCAGCAGCATGCCGCATCGGGCAGTGACGGGATTGATCTCCGAGCGGCAGGATCTTGTGGCTGCCCAATTGGAAGAATGGTCGGACCGCATACCCCAAGAAAATCGAGGTAACAACCATTCGATATTTGGTCCCTATCCGGCCGCTGAAATAGCAGATCTCGCCAACAACGGATCCTATGACATGGTGATAATGGCCTTGCGGCAGAAGTACAGCATGCTAGACAGGATGATCGGTTCGGTTACAGCGCAGGCCCTGCAACTGAGTCAAGTACCGGTGTTGGCCGTGCCCAGTGGAGCTAGATTTGAGACCATCACAAGAATACTATTTCCTACCTCCATGCGCAATGAAGAAACCTTAGCGGAGCCCGAACGAAACGCGCTGCAGTGGTTTTTCAATTTTTGGTCGGTATTTAATTATCCGCAGGTGCATATGGTACACATTGAGACCAAAGGCACCATACGAAATACGGATATCACCTTCAAGAATAAACCCTATTCCGAGATCGACTTCACCCGATCTTATGCGGAAAATGTAGAGGAGGGCATCGCCAATTTTCTGCAGAAAGAACATGCACAACTGCTGGCATTTTACAAACCACACCGATCATTTTGGGAGCGACTATATCATTCGAGTGTGACTCGAAAGCTGCTCTACAAGAGTCGTACGCCCCTACTGATCTTCTAGCGCTGATTTAGCTGACCGAAAGTTAGTGGACAAAACGCTGTCTATCACACCCGCTGGTAATCACTCCTGCGTCTCTGCCCTGGAGAGCATTGGGTCGTTCCCCAGGTTTCGGCACGACGCTGACCACTGTGGGCCGTCATTCGTATAATGATGTGTAAGCCATAAGGCTTGCTGGCCTAAGCTGGACTTGGGTGACCCAAATCAGGTCCCAATCACTTGCTTACTGGAAAGATAGAGGTCCAAAGCCGACTCTAGTGTTTCACCCACCCGATGACAGGGCAATACGAAGTCGAGCCGAAATCCGCCCTCCAGGGATTGGAGAAACTCCTCCTTGCAGATGGCCATTTGATCGTTCAGCTGGGCTTGCCGCGCCAGATCGAAATGCGGTGAAAACCTCGTGGGATTGGTCGGGGCAAGTAGCTCATAATGATCCCACTGAGAAAAAAGGTCAGTCACTTCCGCCTCAAATTCATACCACTCGCGAAGGTCCATCATTTGGTCTTCTACGGTGTATTTCACATGCTCATACAGATCCAGACATTGCCACAAAATGTCCAATGGATACTCGTGTCCGAGGCAGGATCGCAAGTCAGTCAATTCCCTTCTGAATTGCTGCAGCCCCAATTGCAAGTGAGGCCGATCGCGGGTGACCAAGTCATCGTGCATTTGCACGAGCATCAGTTCCTGCACTTCCACAAACTCGGGAAATCGAAAGTGCGGTAGGTCATACTGTGCGATCTCCCCCGACACGGCTCGCCAGACCTTCCGCAGATGAAAAAAAGCATTGTCCATTTGGCGATCATCACGCTGCTCGATGGTCCGATGCAATTGGACAATGGCGTAGTCCAGTTCCGGGTAAATGAGTTTCTCCCCGGGCGTTTGCGCCTCCAAGGCAGGCAGGGAAGTCATCACCAGCAGCACAGCCCAGGTCCAACGGTATATAGTCCTCCGGGCAAACCATCGCTCTTTCATCATGACACAAAAGTCCGCTGCAGGGCCCGAGGGGCCAATGATGGTAGTCAGCCGATGCACTGATA
This sequence comes from Saprospiraceae bacterium, assembly GCA_965223165.1. Taxonomy (GTDB): domain Bacteria; phylum Bacteroidota; class Bacteroidia; order Chitinophagales; family Saprospiraceae; genus JABDMH01. Next base: position 296,778 of record CBDCVQ010000011.1, read on the forward strand.
CGGTCGATCCCTTCTACGTAGCCAGGTCCCTTGCGCTCTGCCCCGCCAATGCCATTATCTTTAGAGGCAAAGCTTTTGCTCATGACTTGGATAACGACAATCCCATATGCCGCTGCCACCGGAACCCTGAAGAAAATCTATGACCGCATCAAAGGGCCAGACAATTATATCGACAACATTCTACTAGCGCACTCGCTGCGTCCTCACACGCTCAGAGGCCACATGAGCCTCTACAAGAATGTCCTGCACCACCGGCAAAATACGCTTCCTCCAGACTATCTGGAGACATTGGGCGTGTACGTAAGTTTGCTCAATGATTGTGACTATTGTGTCCAGCACCACTACGTCGGGCTACAACGCATCCTGCAGGACGAGGTCAAAGGTCAAGCCATCATGACCGCCCTCCAGTCTGATCCTGCGCTGTACTTCGACGAGAGGGAGCTGGAAGGACTCCGCTACGCTGCCAAACTGACACAAACCCCGGCAACCATGTCCCCAAAGGACTATCAACAACTACGCAGCGGAGGACTGGACGACGGTGAAATATTGGAGATCAATCAAGTGGTAGCCTACTTCAACTACGCCAATCGCATGGTGCTGGGTCTGGGCATAGATACGACAGGGGACAAGCTTGGCCTGTCGCCCAGTGATCGCGCAGATGCGCAAAACTGGTCACATCAATAGCGGTCGATCCCTACCAACCATCAATATCTTCCGAAATCCGGGCGCAATGATCGCGCCCAGTTGTAGGAGACTGATGTAAGACCTTTGATCGAGTGTTTTCCATGGTTCTTACAGAATTATTAGTATAGCATCGACCACAGACAAAGCCGTCGTCCATGCAGATCGTTACCAACCTCACTAGGACAGGTGTACCCAACCGCGTCGGGGAAATGAGTGGTGCTCGGAAAGGGGGATGTAGCCGTTTTGACTAGTTCGATCTATTAGAGCGCTTCACACTAGATATCTTGATTAATTCTAGTATGCTTGCTCGCAGACATTAGAATTAACAATGGATTTGGTGTGATGCTCTATTAGTACAAAATTAGGGGCCCAATGGGTAGTTGTAAAGCCACCCAGGAGGCCAACAATTTTATTACAAATCGCTGCCCATATATGGCGAGCATTGATTATCTGTTTGGGGCTGATGTAGATCATTTTACGCAATGGCATTTTTCTCTATGACAGCAAGTGACATATGTTAATTTTTGATGCTGCTCATTTTTTGGCGACAAACAGCGGCCTCCCGTGGCCCGTCAGCAGATCGTTGCCCAAGGTCACCACACGGTCCCATCCCCACAGGTCAAGTGGGCAAAATTCCTATCTTCAGATCAAAAATAATCCATGCCACCACCCGGTGAATTTCACCCACATCATCGCATCCTGATGGGTCCTGGCCCCAGCGATGTGCACCCTCGAGTCCTACGGGCTATGTCCACTCCATTGGTCGGTCATCTCGACCCCGATTTCCTCCGCATTATGGAGGATATCAAGGACATGGTCCGGGCAACATTTCAAACAGAAAATGAACTCACCTTTGTCGTATCGGCTCCGGGTAGTGCTGGCATGGAGACCGTGCTGGTCAACCTACTGGAACCCGCCGACAAGGCCCTGATCTGCATCCACGGTGTCTTTGGCGGACGGATGAAGGATATCGCCGAACGATGCGGAGCAGAGGTACGTACGGTGGAATCTGACTGGGGATCCCCCATCGATCCGCAACAGGTCAAAAAGGCCTTGGAGGAGTTTGATGCCAAGATCGTGGCCATCGTACACGCGGAGACCTCGACTGGTGTCTTGCAACCGCTTGCGGAGATTAGCGATCTGACCCACGCCGCAGGCGCCCTGCTAGTGGTAGATGGGGTGACCTCCTACTGCGGCACCGACCTACCAGTGGATCGCTGGAAGATTGATGCCGTCTACTCCGGTACACAAAAGTGTCTCAGTGCCCCTCCGGGACTATCGCCCGTCTCTTTTAGTCCCGCCGCAGTCAAGGTGCTGACCGAGCGCAAGACTAAGGTGCAGAGCTGGTTTCTTGATCTAACGATGGTACGCAATTATTGGTCCGGGGCAAAACGTGCTTACCACCACACCGCTCCCGTATCTGCCATGTACGCTCTGCGAGAAGCCTACCGCCTCGTGCTCGAAGAGGGCTTGGAGGCACGATTTGAGCGACATCGACGAAACCACCTCCTGCTCAAGGACGGATTGGAAGCGCTGGGATTTGAATTCCTGGTGGAAGAGGCCTATCGACTCCCTATGCTCAATGCCGTTAAACTGCCCGAGGGATACGATGATCAAACGCTGCGCAGCGGCCTGCTACACAAGTACAATATTGAGGTGGGTGGCGGCCTAGGTAAATTTGCCGGCAAGCTATGGCGGATAGGCCTGATGGGTGAGAGTAGTGATGCCAATCATGTACATATGCTACTGTCTGCCCTACGCGATCTGATGTCCGAAAATCCCGCTTGAGCATGACTGCACTCTTTCAGGCAGGTCTCAGGCAATCCCTGCGGGGCGAGGTTCTCACAGACGATGTCAGTCTTGGCTTGTATGCCACCGATGCCAGCCTCTATCAGATTGTCCCGGTGGCCGTAGCGATGCCCAGAGACCAGGAGGATGTGAAAAAGGCGGTGCAAATTGCCCGCGAGCATGGCATCGCGATCATTCCTCGTGGGGGAGGTACGGGTCTGGCAGGTCAGACGATTGGTAAGGGTTTGATCCTCGACCTCTCCAAATACCTGAATCAGATCATCGAGCTTAATGTGAAGGAGCAATGGGTGCGGGTACAACCGGGCATCGTACTGGATAACCTCAACGCAGCGCTCAAGCCCCATGGCCTTCATTTTGCGCCCGATCCAGCCACCTCTAGTCGAGCAAATATCGGTGGGATGCTGGGCAATAATTCCTCTGGCACCAAAAGTATCCTGTACGGCAAGACGGTCGATCATGTACTGGCACTGAAAGTCTTGCTCTCTGACGGTACGATCATGGATCTTGCGGCAAAGACCGAGGACCAATATCAACAGATAGCAGAGCAGGACGATACCGAGGGCAAAGTATATCGCGAATTTCGCGCGCTTGTCGGGAAGTTTGCCGAGGAGATCCGCGACCGATTTCCCAAGGTGATGCGGCGGGTCGGGGGCTACAACCTCGATGAGTTTGTCGATGTCGATACATGGAATCTCAGTAAGCTGATCGTCGGGAGCGAAGGCACCCTGGGCACCATCTTGGAGGCCAAACTCCACCTGGTGCCCCTTCCCAAGTACAAGAGCGTCTGCCTCGTGCATTTTGCCACCCTACGCGAAACCATCGAATCCGTGGCCCTGATGGTATCGTTTGGTCCCGCGGCCGTCGAGATACTCGACCGGACGGTGATCGAACTGAGTCGTCAAAATTACACCACCCAACGCAGTTGCCAGGTGATCGTGGATGACCCCGCTGCCGTGTTGATCGTCGAATTTTACGGAGATACTGAGGAAGAGGTAAAAGAAAAGCCAAGCCGCATGGTGGAGGCCCTGCAGGCACAAAATCTTGGATATGCCCACCCGATCTACCCCGAAGGACCCAGCTATCGGGACGTGTGGACCATTCGCAAGAAAGGACTGGGACTGATGCTGGGGATGAAGACCCAGAAGAAGCCCATCGCCTTTATCGAAGACGCGGCCATTCCCCTTGACGTACTACCCCAATACATTGAAGAGGTACGCCAAGTCTGTGAAAAATATGATACCCAAGCCGCCATGTACGCTCATGCAAGTGTAGGCGTCATCCACGTGCGTCCCATCTTGGATCTGCGCCAACAGGAGGACATCGATCGGTTTAAGGGTATTGCCGAAGAGACGTTTCAACTGGTGGTCAAGTACAAGGGATCGTGGAGTGGCGAACATGGCGACGGACTCGTGCGCAGTCCCTTTAACGAGCGCTTCTTTGGTGAGGCATTGTACGGAGCATTCAAGGAGGTCAAGGCACTCCTCGATCCCCTCGGGCTGATGAATCCCGGCAAGATCCTGGACGCTCCGCCCATGGATCACAATCTACGTTACGGCACGTCCTACCAGGACCAGCCGCTCGAAACGATATTTCACTATCGGGAAGACGGAGGATTTCACGATGCGGTGCACATGTGTTCCGGTGTGGGTGAATGCCGCAAGACATTGGCAGGCACGATGTGTCCCAGCTATATGGCCACGCGCGACGAAGAGCACAGCACCCGCGGGCGAAGCAACGTACTGCGGCTCGCCATGTCCGGGCAGATCAATGGTCAGGGTCTGACCTCCCCGCGGGTCCTGGAAAGCCTCGAACTCTGCCTGTCATGCAAGGCCTGCAAGTCGGAATGTCCCAGCAATGTGGACATGGCCAAATTGAAGAGCGAGATCTGGCAAAAGAAATACGATACGCAGGGCGTGTCGCTGCGAGAACGATTTATCCGCGACTCGGCCAAATTTGCCCGCAGACTTTCCGGCGGATTGGCACCTATCGTTAATACCGTTCAGAAGACCGGGCTCTTCCGATGGAGCCTGGAGAAAGTCGCTGGCATAGAGCGTAAGCGAGTGCTACCCACGTATGCTCGGGAGACCTTTACCCAGTGGTACCGGAAGCACTATCAACCGCCTGCCCAGGCCACGACGTCCGTCTTCCTGTTCGTCGATACTTACCTCGACTGTCATGAGCCCCAGGTGGGCATTTCCGCGGTGCAGCTCTTAGTAAGCTGCGGTATCGGTGTGGATCTGGCAGAGGTGGGCTGCTGCCAACGACCCAAGATCTCCAACGGATTTCTCCGTGAGGCCAAGTCTGCGGGACAGATCCTGGCGGCTCGGTTGGCCGACCTGCTCCAGGATGGACGAAAGATGGTGGTCTGCGAACCCAGCTGTGCGACGGCTTTGAACCTCGATATTCCTGATTTGATGGAGGACACAAGTTTAGGTGAGGTGCTCAAGACGCAGGTGTTGCCGCTGGCCGACTTCGTCCGGGATCAAATGGACGCCGGCTTGGCCCCACCACGGGATCTCGCAGGCGTACGTGCCAAGGTCCACGGTCACTGTCACGAAAAGTCCATCTACGGAGCCGATGCCATTTTGCAGGTCTTACAGGCTTGCGGTGCAGAGGTATCGCTGATTGATGCGGGATGTTGCGGCATGGCCGGCTCCTTCGGTTACGAAAAAGAGCATTATGCACTGTCGGAGAAGATCGGCCGGCAACGACTATTTCCCGCCGTCGAGGCGACGAGCGACGATCGTGTGATCATCGCCAATGGTTTCAGCTGCCGCCATCAGATCGAACATTTCACCGGTAGAAAGTCCATTTTTTGGACCGAATTATTCACGCGGCCTTAAGTAACGTTTCGTATTAGATATGTTGAATAATTTTAATAGGATTTTGTTCGCAGCCGAGCTCTACTAAGGGGCCGGTAAAAAACAACTTTCCGATTTGATGCTTGTTGTTTTGAATTTATTCTGCGTTAAAAAAACATCACATAGCCCATGCTATGCTCATTTTTTTTGCCTTGTCTAAATCCAAAACAACGTCGCCTGAAAAGGGAAACTTATTTTTTATCGGCCCCTAAACACCTAGCTATATGTCACTGACGATTCTGGCGCTACTGGCTTTTGCTCCCATTCTGCTTGCGGCTGTCTTGCTGGTGGGATTTCGGGTACCGGCCAAATGGGCGATGCCTTGCGTCCTACTGGTGACGGTGGTGTTGGCGCACTTCACCTGGAGTCTTTCCGGCACGCAGATCATGGCTTCTATTATCCAGGGGCTCTTCATCACCTTTGACATACTTTGGATCATATTCGGTGCCATTCTGCTGCTGACGGTGCTCACCTACTCCGGAGCGATGCACGTCATTCGCCAGGGATTTACCGAGATCAGCGAGGATCGCCGCATTCAGGTGGTGCTGATCTGCTGGCTCTTTGGCTCCTTTATCGAGGGTGCTGCCGGCTTTGGCACCCCGGCGGCTATTGTCGCGCCGCTCTTGGTTGCATTGGGGTTTCCTGCTTTGGCGGCCGTGGTGCTCGGTATGATGGTGCAGAGTACCGCAGTCACCTTCGGTGCGGTGGGCACGCCCATCCTGGTGGGGGTCCGTGGCGGCCTGGAGTCTGCGGGCGTCACCGAGGGAGTAACTATGGCAGACTTTCTCGTAACGATCACCGAGCGAGTGGTGATCTTCCATGGCATCACCGGAACTCTGATGCCATTTCTCATGATCTGCATGATGGTCTTCTTCTTTGGTCCGAAACGAAGTCTTCGGCCCGCCCTGGAATTACTTCCCTTTCTCGTGACCGGTGGCTTGGCATTCACCATCCCTTACGCGGTCACGGGCTATCTGCTGGGTCCCGAATTTCCCTCGATGCTGGGCGCTTTGGTTGGCTTGGGCATCGTGACCACGCTTTTGCGCAAAGGGTTTTTCAAGCCCAAGACCACCTGGCAATTTCCGGATCGATCCGACTGGCCTACTGTGTGGTTTGGCACGTTGGACATTGATCTGAAGAAATACGAGCGGTCGGATCCACCCTCGCTGCTGATGAGCTGGTTGCCCTACCTTCTCGTGGCCGGCCTGCTGGTGGTGACCCGTCTGCCTCAATGGCCGCTGAAGGGATTCTTGTCGGGACTGGCCTTGCGCTGGACCGAGATCCTGGGCACCGAGGTCAGTGCCTCCACATCGCCCCTGTATCTTCCCGGTACCATCCTCGTCCTGGTCAGCCTGCTGACCTATTATCTACATCGGATGGATAGCAAGCACTTTGGCCGGGCGCTGGGTACCAGTGGACGGATGTTGTTGGGGGCAGGCTTTGTCTTACTTTTCACCATTCCGATGGTGCGCATCTACATCAACTCTGGTATGAATGCGCTGGGCTATGCCAGTATGCCGATCGCCATGGCTGAATGGGTCGCAGCCAATGTGGGTCAAATTTATCCGATTTTTGCTCCGAGCGTAGGCGCTTTGGGGGCCTTCATAGCCGGGAGTAATACAGTGAGCAATCTCATGTTCTCGCTCTTTCAGTATGGAGTGGCCGAGCAATTGATGATGCCGGCATCTATCATGGTCTCATTGCAAGCCGTGGGAGCGGCCGCCGGCAACATGATTGCCATACACAATGTGGTGGCCGCCTCAGCCACCGTAGGCTTCCTGGGCAAGGAAGGACTGGTCTTGCGAAAAACGATTCTCCCTACGGTGTACTACGTGATTGTGGTAGGTCTACTGGGGCTGGTGGCCATCGCCTTGGCCTGACCAACATCATGGCCGGGGGTGCGCCTTTCACACTTAGCTCAAGGCCTGCATTTCGTACCTTGCTATCTTCAAGAGCAGCACAAGAATGGAAAGGATCATCACCCTGGATGAATTCATTATCAAACGACAAAAGGATTTTCCCTATGCATCCGGTGAGCTCACCGGACTCCTACGGGACATCGGTGTGGCAGCCAAAATCGTCAACCGCGAGGTCAACAAAGCAGGACTGGTCAACATCTTGGGAGCCGCAGGCAGCGCCAATGAATCTGGCGATCTCGTGCAGAAACTCGACATCTATGCCAACGAAAAACTCATCGAGTGCTTGAGCAACAGCGGCGAATGTTGTGGTCTGGTCTCCGAAGAAATCGAAGCCTTTGTCCCCATCGCACCGGCCGAGGGCAAACGAGCCAAGTATGTCGTGCTCACCGACCCGCTGGATGGCTCTTCCAATATCGATGTCAACGTATCGGTGGGCACCATCTTTAGCATCTACCGTCGTATTAGCAATGCCGAAGGCGAGTGCGTCATTGAGGACTTTCTGCAGCAAGGCGTACAACAGGTGGCGGCCGGCTACGTGCTTTACGGCACCTCTACCATCCTCGTGTACACGACGGGCCGCGGGGTAAATGCCTTCACGTTGGATCCCACAATCGGTGAATTTTGTCTATCGCATCGAGATATTCAAATGCCCGCTAGCGGCCCCTACTACTCGGTAAATCAGGGCTACTATCAGAAATTTGACTTGGAAATGCGGAGGTATATTGACTACTGCTCCGACCACAATCTTCTTCTCCGCTACATCGGGTCATTAGTGGCAGATATCCACCGCACTTTATTTAAGGGAGGCATATTTTTATATCCCAATACCCGAAAATTTCCGGAGGGGAAACTCCGCCTAACCTACGAATGCAATCCCATGGCTTTTATAATCGAGCAAGCAGGGGGCAAGGCGCTGACCTGCCAGTTGGATCGCATCATGGACATCACTCCGACAGACCCACATGTCCGCTGCACCTGCGTGATGGGCTCATCCGAGATGATGGATGAGATGAAGGCATTTGTAGAAAAGTACAGCGCCAATAGTGTAGGGTAAGCAGGAAAGGAGACGGACTATTGGAAGGTCAAGTAGGGCTCCAACCTACGTACGAAAGTCGAATCAAAAATTCTTAATTGATATAGGTCCTCCGCAGACTGGTAGGCACCGTGCTGCTGCCGATAGTTAACGATAATATTCGCCTGCTTCCAGCTGACGTATGGATGACTTTTGAGAGAATCCGCCGGCCAATTATTTATGTCAATACGGGCAAAAATGGGGGAGAGAATCAATTGATTGCGGATGCGGCTAAATACCGAATCCGGTAAGCCATAGGTCGCCGCTACCTGATCAACAGAAATAAATCCACCCAGTTTATCCCGAAAATTTACAATTCGCTTGGCGTAAAAGGGGCCGATACCCTTTAGTTGCTGCCACTGGTAGATATTGGCGCGATTGATATCGATACTGAGAGGTGTCTCAATCTGGTCGTTCCATATTTCGTCGGGCTTTTTTGCAACGTCTGATGGTTCGTAGGGCAGATCAATGGAATCTTTTAATTTATCAAATACCTCTCGCTCCAGTCCATAGATTTTGGCAAAATCACCCGGTGTCGAAAATATCCCTCCTCGATCTCGATATTTTACGGTATTTCGGACCACCACCTCGGTCAACCCCATCGAGCGCAGTTCCGCTTCCGTGACCACATTGGGATCAAATCTGCGAAGGCTGAGTGCAGTCGAAGGCGGCGTAGGCAGTCGTTGGCGGGGTGGGGATGGCGCAGGGACAAACAGATAGTGGGCATTCCGAGACAGCCAGGCAGTATCCATGCCGTAAATACGACTGAGCTGTGCCGTAGAGCGGAAACTACCTAGCGAGCTGCGATATTTAATCCATCGGCCGGCCACGGCGGCATCGAGGCCCAGGGCAATCAATTGCTCACTGGTGACCACATTAATATTCAAACTATCCCTTAATGTCCCGATTTCGACAGCCTTCTTCTGAGAGATGGAATCCAGATACAATTCGATTTCTTCCATGAAAGTTTCTGCTCCTTCCAGCGAGGGTGACTTCCCCCGGAGGAAGTATTGATAGATTTGCAAGAGTACTATCAATGCTGAGAGTAAAAACACGGCCCGGCGCTCCGCCCGCGTAAAATGCCATATGTGTCGAGCATCCTTCATTTCCGACCATCAAGGATGAGAGCCCCCCTGGACCAGGTATTATGTACTTCGTGTCCCTGATCCACCAAGACCTGTTCGATCGCCGCGGCCATCCCCTCACGGATCGAACCGTCAATCAATATGCGCTGACTCGGCAGACCCTCCATATCCAGCGCATCTTGCTCCTGAAAGCCGGGCTGGAGCCAGATCAGATCTGCCGGTGTCGAAGAAAGGCCACGTGACGCGTCCGCCAAATGCGCACTCCATCCCCATGCCCCAACAAAATCGTCCTTCCGCAGGTTGCCTTCCGCGTCTTCTGGCCACCCGACATGATCAATACCTAGCCGAGCGTGCATGGAGGCAAGGTAGTAAGGAGCAAATTGTCCATCTGTCAACGGGCGCGCTGCTCTGCCCAGCAGGGCCTCCCCGTAAGACGATCCGCCAACATGATAAAAGACCAAGGCTTGACGCTGACTCAGACTCCAGGCGTTGTACACCTGATAAAGGGTCAGACACAGCAGCACCCCGAGTGCCCAGACCGCCCAGCTCCCCCGTCGATATGTCACGAAAGTGACCACCGCCGCAGACACCAATGCGATGAGCATGAGCTCGATCCGATCGATCCAAATGTCCTCAACGACGACTCGCGGAATCTGCTGAATCAGATGCACCAGCGTGTTCATCAGCCAGGCGGTGCCGTACATGAGGTAATAGAACGCCGAGCCGACCCACGGTAGCCAGGCGGTGACCAAGTACGCAAGCCCCGAAGTCAGCAGGACAAACGCAAGCGGCACCACGGTGATTCCGGACAACCAAAAGTAGAGGGGAAATTGATGGAAATAATACAGCGTCAACGGGAGCGTAAAAACCTGGGCAGCCACCGACAAGGCCACTAACTCCCAGGCTCGGTGACCCAGATCAAACTCAATGATCCAAAGCTTGGTCAACGCACGATGCACCGTCAAAATGCCCAACACCGCCAGAAACGAGAGCTGAAATCCGACCGAAAAAAGGCTGTGGGGGTCCCAGAGAAGAAGGATGAACGCAGCCGCCGCCAAATTATTGATTGAGTATGCTCTGCGCCGCACCAAGCTAGCCGTCTCAAATGTCGTGCAGATCAGTGCCGCCCTAATCACCGAAATCGAAGCCCCGGTCAGCCAGGCAAAGCCCCACACCACCAGCATCACAAGCAGAAACTTAGCCAACCGCACTGGCCATCGCGTCACCGGAAGCCAACTCAACAAAAAAGTGCAGGACAGAAATACGACACCCACATGCAATCCCGATACGGCCAGGATATGCATGGCCCCGGTGTCGGCAAAGGAATTCTTTAAGGCACTGCCAAGCTCGCGTCGGTCTCCTAGAATGAGTGCCAGGCAAATGGCGCGCTCATTCTCCGTCGCGATACGTTGAATCTGCTCCCGTAGCTGAGTGCGAAAGTTCTCCATGCGCTGCTGCCAGGGGTGTAGGGCGGTCCCTAGGATAGAACAGTGGCCGATCCAGGCCTGATGATGGACACCTTGATGCGCATAGTAACTGCGGGCATCAAATTCACCCGGGTTTCGGGGACCGGGAATCGGCTTGGGCTGGATACGAGTCACGATGAAGGCATGCGCCGGCATTTTGGCTATTGTCTCGGACTTGCCATAGAGCAAAATCTTACCCGTCACCGGTCGATCAGCGAGCATCTGCACGTCGCCGACGATTTTATTACGTCGGGATGTGCCAACGCGGATCACAGACAGTCCATCTCCCTCGACCATATGCGCAAAGTGGCCGGGTTGGTGACTCGGCAAGGTCTGGAGATACCGAAAACTTCCGAGGGCAACGAGAGTCGTGAAAAGGCAGATACTTGCTGCCGTGCTCGATCTACGGGACTGATGACAGACTAAGCCGAGCAAGAGGGCAGCGATAACTATTGTGCCGACAAGCGGCGGGGGAGTCTCTGGAAATGTAGCGCCCAGGCCGATACCGGCGATCACGAGGATCGTCAATCGCAGAAGGGGGTGTTTGCGCAAGAAAGCTTTCACAGTGCTGATGCATGCTGGTGCACCCTGCCATGGCCACGAGCCACCTGTCGGCTTGTCCCACGAAACGCGACAGACGATTGGTCACTGGACTAGCCTCTCCACCCGGATTTGAAGCTGGCGCTAAAATAGCAAGTTCCATGCAAAATACGTAGGAATGCTGTTTTGTGGTAATTGGTACATTTATGTAAATGTGGTCCCACAAACTTGGGTATGTATCAACTGGTAGACAACTCGGACGCCATATACCAATTTACGATCGTCTTGATCTTTATCACCGCGCTTATGTTCTTCGTCTTCATGTACCAATACTCCATCTCCCTCCGGAAATCAACCATAGAAAAGGAGCAGGCCAAGCAATCGCTGACGATCCGTTCGCTGGAGTTGCAACGAAGTCGCCTGGAAAACGATATGCTGGCCAAGGAGCAGGAGGCCCGGGAGGAGCGCAACAAGCGACTGGAGCAGGAGATCGTCTTGCGAAACAACGAGCTGGTCTCGTCCACCATGATGCTAAATCAGCAAAAGATCATCCTGGAGGACATCCAGGGACTGCTCGGAGATATCGAGAGCATGGATGCCCAGAGTGGCCGAGCACTCAAAAAGCTAAAAAAACTTATCCGGTCCAACGCCGCACTGGAAAACCATTGGGACAACTTCCGCATCCACTTTGAAAAGGTGCACCCCAACTTCTTTGCGCTGCTGCAGCAGCGATTTCCCAAACTCACCCAAAACGATGTGCGACACTGCGCATTCATTCGCATGCAGCTTAGCACCAAAGAGATTGCCCAGCTCCTCAATATCAACCCGACCAGCGTGCAAATATCAAGAGTGCGGCTAAAGAAAAAACTTGAGCTCTCCTCCTCGGTCGACCTTCGTGAGTTCATCTTAGACCTCAATTGATCATCCTAGGGTCGTGCTTATCCTTAATACACCCGGATCTTTATCTTGACGCGTTTTTCTCATCGATCTGCCATGGACCAAGCACTCATCAGTCCCCTGGACACGGGCATCATTGTGGGTTATTTTCTACTCGTGCTAGTCACCGGCTATTTTCTATCCCGCAGGATCACTACCGGTTCCGAGTATTTTTTGGCTGGCAAACGACTGGGGTGGGCAGCCATAGGTTTTTCGCTCTTTGCATCAAATATATCCAGCTCATCGCTTGTGGGCCTTACGGGACAAGCGTACGCTTCCGGGATTTCGATCGCCAACTATGAGTGGATGGCCACGATCATCCTGGTGTTCATGGCTATATTCATCATCCCCATCTTCATCAAAAACCGACTCTCGACCGTACCGGAATATTTGGAGCTTCGTTATAGCAAATTTGCACGACGGTACTATTCCGCAGTAACGATCGTGCTGACCATGATGGTCGATCTTGCCAGTATCCTTTTTGCCGGTGCCTTGGTGATCCGAGTGTTCTACCCCAACATAGGCATCCTCGAATCCTGCTATACCATCGCGCTAATTTCCGGACTCTATACCGCAGCGGGCGGCCTTACAGCCGTGGTATATACAGATATTCTCCAATCAGTGATCCTCTTGATGGGTAGTGCCATCATGTTATTCGCCATTCTGGGACAGTATGATTTTAGCCACGTAATGGCCATGCGTGAAGCTGAGCAGGGGCATCTATCCTTTTTCCGCCCCTTGGGTGACGCCAATCTACCCTGGCTGGGCACGTTGGTGGGCGTGCCGGTCCTTGGTTTTTACTATTGGTCCACCAACCAGTACGTGGTGCAAAGGATCCTGGGAGCACGTGATCTGGTCAATGCCAGGCGGGGAGCTTTGCTTGCCGGGTTTTTGAAGCTGAGCGTGATCTTTCTTGTGGTCTTGCCGGGCATTTTTGCGCTTCGCATATTTCCCGACCTGGAGAATCCGGACATGGTCTATGCGACGATGCTTCTGAACCTGATTCCGGCTGGTGTCGTGGGACTCGTACTGGCCGGACTACTGGCGGCCCTGATGTCAAGCGCCGATTCTGCGCTCCACGCCTCATCGACCCTGATTGTCCTGGATTTTATACAACCAAATCGTCCGCACCTCAGTCCGAAACAACTGGCCAAATACGGTAGGATCACTACTTTATGTGTGATGGTGGTTGCCGGCATTTGGGCACCGATCATTGCCAACTTTGAAGGCCTGTTTAATTACGCGCAGCAAGTGCTGTCCTACTCGGTACCCCCGATTGTAGTAGTCTTCTTGGGTGGATTCTTCTGGTCAAGGGGTACCGCCACAGCCGCTAAATACACATTGATAGGGGGGCACATCCTTTGCTTTGTAGCCCTCTACTTGAGTCTGACCGGTTGGATCGAGATCCACTTTACCATTCTGGCTGGTATCCTTACGCTGATTTGCGCCACCATCTACATCCTGTTGAGTGTTCTTCCAAAGAATCCACTCTCGCCGATGGTTTCCCTCTCAAATCTGCTTTGGCAAACACTGGAATTGCCCGAAGGTCGGATAGATCCTTGGTATTCTGACTATCGGATCCTCAGTATGGTGCTGATGGCCCTGACCTTTCTCATCCTTATCTGGTATTTCTAGCACCGCCATCCGGCCACCGGGAGAAGCCTGCCAGGAAGCATTCTAATAGCAACACCACATGAAATCCGCATCAACTGTGCTGAAACTAAAGTTTTCCATCAATATGTAGGCCACATGTAGGTTTCGCAGAACTTGATCTCTAAAATCGCAGGAGATTGAGTCAAAAATTTTGATGGGACATTATCCTGGCGACATAAATCTGTGTCCTGACCTATTACAAACCTATTACAGTATAGCCATGATTTTTATCAATTATGGTTTTACTTTATATATAATACATTAAAAAATAGTGTATTATGTTCCATGAGCAAGGACCCTCCCCGATCAGACCTATTACAGGCATTTTATTGTGCGCGAGTGCCATTCTTAAACTTTTATTAACATTGTAGCACACTCTGAACGGGAGTAGTCTATTTCATCATTTATTTCAAACCAAAATCATCTCGTATGAAGCCTATTCTTACTATCGACTGGTCTAAGTCGTTGGTACTGGTGCTAGCACTGCTATGCACTCAAGTGCTGGCACAGCGGACGGTCAGCGGCGTTGTGACCGATGCTGACAATGGTGAGCCGCTCATCGGCGCCAGTGTGCTAGCACAGGGCACAACGGTAGGTACCGTATGTGATTTTGACGGGTCGTATACCTTGGAAGTTCCTGAGGAAGCAACAGTACTCGTCTTTTCATATACCGGGTACGGCACTCAGGAAGTAACCATCGGTACGCAGTCCGTCATCGACGTAGGACTGTCAGCAGGTACAGAACTGGAGCAAGTGGTTGTCACCGGATATGGGACACAGAAAGCCAAAGAGGTCACCGGTTCGATCGCACACGTAGGTGCGGAAGACTTTAACCGGGGCAACGTGAACGACCCCACCCAGCTTCTCCAAGGCAAAGTGGCTGGATTAGCCATCGCTCGACCCGGAGCCAATCCCAATGGCGGGTTCAACATTCGGCTACGAGGTTTGTCCACTGTTGGCGCAAGCCAAGAACCGTTGGTCGTCATCGATGGGGTGCTAGGAGGAGATCTCAACAGTGTCGATCCCAACGATATAGCCTCCATTGATGTACTGAAAGATGGCTCTGCAGCGGCCATTTATGGTACGCGGGGTGCTTCAGGCGTCATTTTGATCACCACAAAAAGCGGTGAGGTGGGTACGGCAAAGTTTGGTTATTCCGGGCAGGTAAGCTTTGAATCAGCTGATGAGACGCCGGATGTCTACCAAGGCCAGGACTTTATTGATGCCGGTGGCCCTGACCTCGGAGGCGAGGTAAACTGGTTTGACGAGCTATTGCAGACAGGCATTACACAAACACACAATCTATCCATGAGTGGAGGTACGCCTCAAACCACCTACAGGATATCGGCCAACTACAGAAACGTGGACGGGGTGGCCAAGAAGACCGGTTTCGAACGGATCAATTTTCGAGGTCAACTCACACAAAAGGCATTTGACGACCGTCTGAGCGTGACTGTCAATGTCGCGTCGACCAGCTCAGACCAGAATCTAGGCTTTGATGAAGCATTTAGATACGCCACGATATTTACCCCGACCGCTCCAGTGATCCGGGATGTGAATAATCCTGCTTATGAGCAGTGGGGTGGCTATTTTCAGATTGATGCCTTTGACTACTACAATCCGGTAGCGATCATCGAGCAAAATGTGAGAGAACAAAAGCAGAAGACAATAGCATCCAACATCAGAGGCGACTACAAGTTGACTGATGACCTAACATTGGGCATGTTTTATTCGTATCAAAGGAGTAATGTCGATTTTGGTCAGTACACAAGTAACCGGAGTTTTTGGAATCAAGGACTTGGCAGAAACGGCATTGCAATTAGGGATAACGATGAGGAGGAAGATCAACTTTTTAGAATTGAAGCAAGATATAATAGGACGCTTAGTAATGACCTGGATTTTGGAATACAAGCAGGCTACGAATATCAAGATTTTGCCTTCCAAGGGTTCAATGCTGAAGGTGGGGACTTTATTACCAATGCATTTACCTACAATAATTTGGAGGCGGCTCTTGACTTTAGCAATGGCTTGGGGACGGTGGAATCTTACAAGAATACAAACAGACTGATCTCCTATTTTGGTCGAGTCACTCTCAACTACGGCGACAAATATTTTCTTACTGCAAGCCTGAGACGAGATGGTTCTTCTCGTTTTGGAGAAGACGAAAAGTGGGGACTATTTCCTGCCGTTTCTGTGGGTGCTGACCTGGTAAGGATCGCCGGTATACGTGGTTTCGACCAATTGAAACTGCGGTTGGGCTACGGAGTGACAGGTCAAAATGTGGATGAATCTCTAATTTCACTTCAACGTTTTGGTCCTGGTCAAAAATTCTATTTCAACGGATCTTATGTTCCAAGCTATGGTCCAGTATCAAATGCCAACCCCAATCTTAAGTGGGAAACTAAGACCGATATCAACGCCGGGGTCGATTTTGCATTCGGTGACTACAAGTGGACAGGCTCATTTGAGTACTATCACACAAGCACCACAGACGGAATCTTCGAGTTTCCCGTTCCGGTGCCACCCAATCTCTTTCCCGAAACCAAGCTGAATGTAGGTGAGATCACCAATAGTGGGTTGGAACTGACCTTAAACTACCATGGGGCCTTGAGTAATGGAAATTCCTATGATATTGCATTGACCGGCAGTCGGTGGTTTACACCAACTTTGGAATCACTTTCTGATCCAGAAACAGGTGTGAGCTTGGGTGCATTTCGCACCGGAGCAAATCTAGGATCGCCTGGTCAGAATAATACCCCGTTAGTACGCTTAAAAGAGAAACGTCCCCTGGGGCAATTTTGGGGTCTAGTCATTGATCCGGACAACCCAGTACAGGAGAACGGCGAGTGGAATTTTGTGGATGTGGATGGAGATCGCATACAAGATGATATTGCCGATCGGGCGGTGATTGGAAATGGTTTTCCCAAGTATCAAATAGGCCTCAACGGAACCCTCAATCTGGGTAATTGGGATTTTAATATATTCTTCAGGGGCACATTTGGCCATGAAATGATCAATACATTCAGAGCTTTCTATGAGGCTCCCGGACAAATCTCCGGATACAATATCCTAAGATCTTCGGCCGACATTCCCGGTCTGACTGACCAACCGCAGTTTTCCAGCAGGCATGTGGAGAAGGCCGATTTTCTAAAACTGGATAACATGACCATTGGCTATACACTAGGATCTGTGCCCAATGGATTTACTGACGTAAGAGTATACGTCAACGCCCAGAATCTGTTTACAATCACGAGCTACATGGGACCAAATCCTGAGCCCAGATTTGTGGACACCAGCAGCTTTGGAGCTCTCGCTCCTGGTATTGACCGGAGGAATACATATTTCTCATCGAGAACATTTTCGCTGGGATTGAACGTAGGTTTTTAGAAGAGGTTGTAATTATTAAGATCACAAATTATCATGAAGAAATATAATTCTATATACAAGTGGCTTGGGGTGTTGGTCTTCCTAATCGCATTTGCACCGGCCTGCACTGATCTGGATGAAGAGCTTTTCGATTCAGTTACCGAGGACACTTTCTTTCAGACGGAGCAGCAGCTAATCTCAGCACTTGGTTCAGCCTATACCTCGCTATATGGTATCACCAGTAACGGGGGATTCATTTGCATCCAGGAGGTAACATCAGATGAAATGGTCGTACCCACACGAGGGCCTGACTGGGGAGACGGAGGCGTATGGACACAATTGCACGAGCACGAATGGGATCCTGAAAATGACAAGGTGGAGGGATCTTGGGTTTTTGTCTTCAATGGCATCAACACCTGCAACAGACTGATCTTTCAGTTTAACGAGCTGGGCAATCCCCTCACTGATCCCTTCATCGGTGAACTTCAGGGACTACGAGCCATCTACTATTTGTGGGGTTTAGATGCCTTTGGCAATATTCCGATTTCGACAGACTTTACAGCAACAGAGCCTCCTGCACCTAGCACCCGGGCTGAGGTGTATTCATTCGTCGAGCAGGAGCTGTTGGATGCTCTTCCCAAGGTTTCGAGCGAAGTGGGAGGAGCAGCTTACGGTCGTGTGAACAAGATGACCGTGCATATGGCGCTGGCCAAACTCTATCTGAACGCCGAGGTGTACAGCGGTACTCCACAGTGGGCCAAGGCTGCAGAACAGTGTGATGCAATCATCAATTCGGGCGATTTTGCATTGGAAGGGGACTACTTTACCAACTTTGCGGCGGACAATGAAGGATCGACCGAAAACATTTTCGCTATTCCCTTTGATGAGGTTTTTGCCACTGGTTTCAATCTTGTGATGCAGACCAACCACATCATCAGCGGTCCGGCTACCTATCAACTGACCAACCAGCCGTGGAACGGATGGTGTGCGGTGGGAGACTTTGTTGAGTCCTACGAGGACACCGATCTACGTAAGGGCCAGCCAGGCACGGAAGATGGTCCGTCGAAGGTGCGTGGCAACTTTCTCTGGGGTGCGCAGTGGGATAATACTGGGAAAGTGCGACAGATGGACGACAATTACCTTTTGACCGGCGAAGATCCCGACGGACCTCCCATCACGCTCCGGGTGCAGCTCAACGAGCTAAAGCCCAACGCATGGCGCGAGGGTGGTGCCAGAGTGGCCAAGTATGAAATACCCTTGGGCACTAGACCAGACATGAATAATGACTTCCCTGTATTCCGCTATGGCGACGTGCTACTCATGAAGGCCGAAGCGCTGTGGAGAATGGACCCCGGTGATCCGACCGCCTTGGCCCTGGTCAATCAGATCCGAGAAAGAGCCGGCGTGGAGCCCTTTACAGAACTGACCGCTGAGAATCTGCTTGCGGAAAGGGGTCGCGAGATGTTTCTGGAGTTGCATCGACGCACAGACATGATCCGCTTTGGAGTCTGGGGAGATGCCTGGTGGGCTAAGAAAGAAAAACCCGATTGTTATGAATTATTTCCTATACCTGATATACAGCTCCAGAACAATCCGAAACTGGAACAAAATGAATGTTATTAAAGATGTAAGTTTCTAGGCAAGATTAGATGGATGAAAGCCGGGAGCCCGAGGGTTCTCGGCTTTTTAGTATCTCTGCCACTAATACACTTGCTTTGTAATTTTGATCAGCTTGATTTTGCACCGACATGGGCGGTCGTACCAATGGCCATCTAATGTGATTCTCCTTTCTGCGCTGACGCTTGCAGTCCTCCATCCCTGCTCAGAGCCAGAACTGGCGATCACACATTTTCAACAAATGCCCAGTAATCACACAGGCATAAACTTCTCCAATGACCTGACCCACAGTAATGAGGTCAATGTCTACACCTTTCGAAACTTCTACAATGGAGCCGGCGTGGGCATCGGTGATTTTAATAACGATGGCCTCGCCGATATTTTCTTTTGCGGCAACCAAGTAGACAATAAGCTCTACCTGAATGAAGGTGACTTTCGATTTCGAGACATCACGACAGATGCAGGAGTAGCCTCAAAAAATGTGTGGACTACCGGAGTGAGTGTGGTCGATATCAATGGCGATGGTTGGCTGGATATATATATCTGCAAAAGTGGCGATCCACGAGGGCAAAACCGACATAATGAATTATTCATCAACCAGGGGAGAGAAAACAACGTCAGTGAACTGGTCAAATTTACCGAGGAGTCCGAACGCTACGGCCTGAATGACCTCGGACTCTCAACCCATGCTGCCTTTTTTGACTATGACCTCGATGGAGACCTAGATTGCTACTTATTGAATAATTCCGTTCGGAGTGTGGGAAACTATGACCTAAGGCCGGATCAGCGTGAGACCAGAGATAAACAGGGCGGCAACAAGCTGTATCGCAACAACCGCAAGGGACCGGGAGATGCCTGGAGCGAGCAATCTCCCATCTTTACCGATGTCAGTGCGGAGGCCGGCATCTACGGCAGCAATATCGGATTTGGCCTTGGTGTCACGATTGGGGACATCAACGGTGATGGATGGCCCGACATCTACGTCAGCAATGACTTTTTTGAAAAAGATTATCTCTATTTCAATCAGGGAGACGGCACCTTTGACGAAGCCGTGGATGATTTTCTCAGTGAGCTCAGCATGGGGTCCATGGGAGCCGACCTGGCCGACATCAATAATGATGGCCTACCCGAAATATTCGTGACGGAGATGCTACCTCGCGACGAGCGACGACTGAAGACCAAAGCCCTCTTTGAGGACTGGAATAAGTATCAGGCCAATATCAAAAATGGGTATCACCAGCAATTTTCAAGAAATGTGTTGCAGCTCAATCAGGGTAACGGACAATTTTTAGAAGTAGGAAGATATGCGGGAGTGGAAGCCACCGATTGGAGTTGGGGTGCCCTGATATTTGACATGGACAATGACGGCTGGAAAGACATATTTGTGGCCAATGGCATCTTTAAGGACTTGCTGGATCAAGACTTTATCAATTTTTATGCAGACCCGGCCCAGGTCAGGAAAGTGCTAAAAGATAGGGACGGCGGTATTGATAAACTGGTCGATGAGATACCCTCGGAAGCGCTGGCCAATTTTGCCTTTCGCAACTTGGGAAATATTCAGTATGAGAATGTGGCAACTCTCTGGGGCTTGGCTCAGCCGAGTTTTAGCAATGGATCAGCATACGGTGACCTGGATAATGACGGTGATCTCGATCTTGTTATTAATAATATCAATATGCCACCCATGATCTACAGGAACCGTTCGAATGCCCACTACTTCCAACTTGCATTGGTCGACACGGCATCCCTCAATCACTTTGGTATAGGAGCAAAGATCACGGTTTTTCACCAGGGCAAAAGCCAATATCAAGAGATCTTCCCAGCCCGTGGTTTTATGTCGTCTGTCGACGTGAGAGCAACCTTTGGACTGGGTGAAGATGTCCTGGTGGATTCCGTCCGGATTGTTTGGCCCGATGGAACGACTCAGACGATGGATCGTATGAAGGCTGACACTGCAGCGGTCGTGTATAAGATGAGAGAACGCCCAAGTAAAGATGCAAAGCCGTTCACCCGATCTTCGGAAGGTCCAGCCCCAATTTTCAAGGATCACGGGGATTTTCGCCCCTATTTTCAACATAGAGAAAATGACTATTCAGATTTCGACCGCGAGCCTCTCTTGCTACAAATGCATAGCAACCAAGGGCCCGCCTGTTGCATTGGAGACATCAATGGGGATGGCTTGACCGACTTTTACATCGGCGGTGCCAAGGGTCAGTCGGGTCAGATGTTTGTCCAACACAAGCCGGGCACCTTCGCGGAAATCAGCGTGGCAGCCTTTGAGCAACACCAAGAGTCTGAAGACTGTGACTGCGTCTTCTTTGACGCCAACGGCGACAATCTACCCGATCTCTATGTGGCCAGCGGGAGCAGTGAGTATGGTCCCAATGATGCCAGGCTGGCCGATCGACTCTATATGAACACGGGAGATGAGCAATTTATCTTTTCGAGACAGATCTTGCCATACTACCGCTTTGAGAACACCTCAGCGGTGGAGACGCTCGACTTTGACCACGATGGCGACAACGACCTGGTCGTGGGTACCTTTATCCGGCCCATCGCCTACGGTATCCCCTCTGACGTATACTTGCTGCAAAACGATGGCACGGGACTCTTCGTCAATGTGAGTGATTCGCTGGCCCCAGACTTTTCCGAACTGGGCTTGGTATCTGATCTGGCAATTTTTGACCACGATCAGGATGGTGATCCAGACATCGTCGCTGTAGGGGAATGGATGGGCGTCAAGATCTTTCACAACGTGGATGGAAAGTTCGTCACGCTGGAGCAGCATGGACTGGAGTCACTGGGCGGCTTTTGGAACACAGTGGCTGCAGCGGATATGGATGAGGACGGCAGACCTGACCTGCTACTGGGAAATCACGGACTCAATTCAAGAATAACGGCTAGTCGTGAGCAACCCCTACGCATGTATGTAAACGATTTTGATCAGAACGGACAGCCCGAACAAATCATTTGCTACTCTACCCCTTTGGGGCTGATCCCCTTTGCACTGCGCAATGATCTACTGAAGCAATTACCGCATCTGGGAAAGCGATTTCCCAACTTCCAGAGTTATGCTCTTAAGGGCATCAACGACATTTTCGAGTCTGACCAGCTGGACCACAGCCTAATATACTCCGCTGTGGAACTTAGATCAGGCATCGCCTGGAGCACCGACGACGGCTCGTTCATTTTCAAAGCTTTCCCTCCTGCGGCTCAGTATACACCTCTCTATGCCCTGCTTCCGGGAGATTTTGACAACGATGGTCTCTATGACATATTAGTAGGAGGCAATCAATACCGCATGAAGCCGGAGATTGGCATTAACGACGGCAGCCTGGGGCTCCTACTGAAAGGTCAGGATAATCGCCACTTTAAAGCCCTATCACCTGAGCAATCAGGCATATCGATTACGGGGGAGATCAGAGATCTGAAGCTATTGGAGTCAGACGAATCCAGCCAGATCCTAGTGGCTAGAAATAATCGTAAACCCAAAATAATCATCGCAGGAAAATGATTAGTGTTGAGATAAATTTCGACCGGCCACGGGTGTTCTTGGCGGCATTGGCCACACTCGTTGCCATGTGCGCCTGTACTACCGAGTCAAATTATGCCCAGCTGGCCAAAAAAGAATTGGCAAGCGGGATTCGATATGACAGTCTGCTGCTGGGATTCTACTTTGGTACACCTGAGAAAGAATTCTATTCTAAATGTTGGCAGCTCAACCAGCAAGGTATCATCAAGGAGGGTTTTACGAATGTCACCGTTTATTATCCTTTGGAGGGTCTGGCGCACAAAGCCTTTTTTGATTTCTTTCCCATTTTTAGTCACGAAAAGATTCAGTCTCTCCAAGGATATCTGATGTACAATGGATGGGCTCCCTGGAATAAGAAACTGTGGTCAAATCATCTCATCGAAGATGCAAGACAATATTATGAGAAGACCTATGGAGGAAATCAATTCGTCCCGTTGGAGTCACTCGGTATCGGAAAAGCCTACGTGAAGATCGATGGCAATCGGAGGCTAGTCCTGTATTACGAAGAAGACAATAGGGTAAATGTTTTGTTCTCGGACCTGACCAATGAGGACGGCCTTTTGGACCTGTAAGCTACCCAGTTGATCACAAGGGCCATTTTAACAACCACCTAGTATCGAAAGCAGGAACGGAAAATGAAGGAAAAACTAAGATTTGTGAAGTATGGTACGGCACTGGTCATTCTGCTGACCAGCGCCTGTCGGAGTCCAAACATTGAGGAAAAGTACTTTACACTCCTGAGTGCTGAGGTCACCGGTGTAGACTTCTCCAACGACCTCGTGTATGACAAAGATTTTAATATCTATACCTACCGCAATTTTTACAATGGAGGTGGAGTGGCCCTCGGCGACATCAATGGCGACGACCTGGTAGACATCTATTTTTCGGGCAATATGCAGTCAAACAGACTGTATCTGAATAAGGGCGACTTCACCTTTGAAGACATCACCCTGCAAGCCGAAGTAGCAGGTCAGGCCGCCTGGTCTACCGGTGTCACCATGGCCGATGTAAATGGTGATGGCCAACTGGACATATATGTCTGCAATTCTGGTGATCTGGCTGGTGACAAGAAGCAAAATGAACTCTTCATCAATCTGGGTGCATCCGAAGATGGCGTAGTCCGCTTCGAGGAACAAGCCGAGAAATATGGACTGGCTGATCAGGGGTATGGCACACATGCAGCCTTTTTTGACTATGACAAGGACGGAGATCTGGACGCCTACTTGCTCAACAATTCTTACCGTTCGATCTTCGATTTCAATCGTATGAAAAATCAACGACCGGTCAGGGATGAAAAGGGCGGAGACAAGCTATTGAGAAATGACGGCGAAACATTTACAGATGTCAGCGAAGAAGCTGGAATATATGGCAGTGAAATTGGCTTTGGTCTGGGCGTGACCGTTTCTGACGTCGATCGGGATGGATGGTTGGACATCTTTGTCTCCAATGATTTCTTCGAGCGTGATTACTTGTACATAAATAATCGTGACGGCAGTTTTACAGAGGACTTGGAAAATCAAATCATGTCGCTGAGCGTGGCTTCCATGGGTGCAGATATCGCGGACCTAAATAACGACGGTTATCCCGAGATATTTGTCACCGAGATGCTGCCGGAGGATGAAGCCCGCTTCAAGACCAAAATGACCTTTGAAAACTGGGATACTTATCAGTACAACCTAAACAACGGATACTATCATCAGTTTACCCGCAATGTCCTTCAGTTGAATCACGGAGATGGATGCTTTAGCGAAATAGGTCGGCTGGCTGGTGTCGAGGCGACCGACTGGAGCTGGGGAGCCCTGCTCGCAGACTTTGACAATGACGGGCTAAAAGATCTGTTTGTAGCCAATGGATTATACAAAGACATCATAGATCAAGACTTTATAAACTTTGTATCAAACGAGGAAATTATCAGACAATATGTCACCGATGACGGCATCAATTACAAAAAACTGATTGATACCATACCATCCAATCCGATTTCAAATTACCTGTTTAAAAACCTGGGAGACCTTAGATTTGAAAACAAAGCTCAGGAGTGGGGTCTAGCCACTCCAAGCCATTCGAACGGGGCTGCCTATGCCGACTTGGATAATGATGGGGACCTGGAC
Source organism: Saprospiraceae bacterium (assembly GCA_965223165.1). Lineage (GTDB taxonomy): Bacteria > Bacteroidota > Bacteroidia > Chitinophagales > Saprospiraceae > JABDMH01. The sequence goes on from CBDCVQ010000011.1 coordinate 321,429, forward strand.
CTGGTCGTCAGCAATGTCAATGCTCCGGCCTTTCTCTACCGCAATGAGAGCAATACACTGGCAAAGGCGAATCATTATCTAAAGATCAGACTGCAGGGGAGCGGAAAAAACCCGTATGCGGTGGGAGCCAGTGTGACCCTCCAGGTCGGCGATCTAACTTTTTATCAAGAAAATATCCCGGTACGTGGATTTCAATCTTCGGTAGAACCTCGCCTCAACTTCGGACTGGGCTCGATCTCTCAGATTGATACCATCACCATTACATGGCCAGACGGGAGCATCAGCCTGCTGCAAGGGGTACCCGTTGATCAGACGCTCACGATCACCCAGAGAGACCTACCCTCCCAAGAAAGGAATACGCAGAAACGGATCGACTCCGATGCCGATCCAATTTTCCGGGAAGTAACAGACAGTCTCCCCTGGCTGTACCGGCATGTCGAAAACACCTTTGTCGACTTTGATCGTGATCGGCTTCTCTACCACATGATCTCGACCGAAGGGCCAAGAATCGCAGTAGCAGATGTAAACGGTGACGATATCGAGGATTTCTTCATCACCGGAGCTTACGGCAGCGCTTCAGCCTTGTACGTGCAGCAGCCGGATGGCCATTTCCTCCCTACCAATCAGTCTGTACTCACATGGGATCGTGGATCAGAAGACGTGGACTGCACCTTTTTTGATGCTGATCAGGACGGTGACCAGGATCTGTATATCACCAGAGGTGGCAATGAATTTCACATTAGCACGGACATCCTCGCAGATCAACTCTACCTCAACGATGGGCAGGGAGTCTTGTCCCGATCCCCACAATATTTGCCCACCTTGAAATTTGAAAGTAGTTCCTGTGTAAAAGCGGCAGACTACGATGGAGATGGCGATGAGGACCTCTTCGTCGGGACAAGGATCAAGCCAGGTTACTACGGCTCGGCAGTGAGTGGTTACATCCTACGTAATGACGGGCAGGGAAAGCTTCAAAATGTATCTAAACAAATCGCTCCGGATCTGCTCAACATTGGTATGATCACGGATGCCTCCTGGATAGACTATGATCTCGATGAAGACCTGGATCTGATCGTCGTCGGGGAGTGGATGCCCATCACCTTCCTACGCAATGAAGGCGGAAGATTTAAACTGGACGAGAAAGCCCTGTCAAATGAAAAGACGCGCGGGTGGTGGAATTGCGTCAAAGCGGCTGATTTTGACGATGATGGCGACTTGGACGTTGTTTTAGGCAATCATGGCCTGAACTCACGATTTAAGGCAAGTAGCGAAAAGCCGATCTCACTACACATACATGATTTTGACCAAAATGGCACCCCCGATCCCATCATCTGCCAGTTTAATGGTGAGAAGTCTTACCCGATGGTACTGCGACACGATCTGGTTATGCAACTGCCGCATTTAAAAAAGAAATACGTGAACTATCAAGACTACCATAGTCAGACTATTCACGACATTTTTGACGAGCAATTAATTAGGGAAAGCACTACCCTCGAAGTCCATCGATTGGAAACCTCCTACCTGGAAAATAATGGTGACGGCACCTTTGCCCTACACGCGCTTCCCGTAGCCACACAATTTTCTCCGATCTACGGCCTACTCATCGAGGATTTTGACCGAGACGGACGACTTGATATCCTCATGGGCGGCAACCTCTATGGTGTAAAACCGGAAGTAGGCAGGTATGATGCCAACCACGGCTTGGTCCTAAAGGGTGATGGAGCCGGTTCTTTTCAGGCGCTACCGTCCAAAGTCACAGGACTTAAGGTCCTTGGGGAGGTGAGAGACCTGGCCACCATCACTGCCGGAGGCAGGCAACTCGTCCTCGTTGCGAGGAATAACGATCGAATGCAGGTGTTCCAGTATTAAAAACAGCACAAGATGATAGGGCTGTTAGCGCATAATTTCAGACGTAAGCACCTGGCAACGCAGCGGATATCACCTATCTGGATCTTGATCTTTGCCGCGATCGGCCCCTTGGGCTGTGGTGGAGGAGAGCACCCTCCCCAGTTCCGACTTTTGGGGCATGAAGTCACCGGTCTCGATTTTTCCAATGAGCTCACAGAAGACGACTCCTTTAATATTATCCGCTACTTGTACTATTATAATGGTGGAGGTGTCGCGGTTGGTGATGTCAATAATGATGGATGGCCGGATCTTTATGTCTCCGCCAATCGCATGCCCAACAAATTGTTCTTAAATAAGGGCATGGGTGAGACCGGTCATGTACAGTTCCAAGATGTGACAGACATCGCAGGGGTTGCCGGTTCTGGAAATTGGTCTACGGGAGTCAACGTTGCAGACGTCAATGGAGATGGTTGGCTGGACATCTATCTGTGCACCGTGGGGGGATATAAGTCCTTTCGTGGGAAAAATCAATTATTTATAAACCAGGGCTGCGATCAGGATACCGCACACGATGTGCCGTGTGCCGTCACCTTTCGAGAAATGGCGGGCGCATACGGGCTGGATCACGAAGGATTTTCCACGCAGTCAGCTTTTTTTGATTATGATCGAGATGGTGACCTTGACATGTACCTCCTCAACCATTCGGTCCACTCCTCTGAGAGCTATCGCGATACCAGTACGACTCGAATGCGCGACCCAAGGGCAGGAGATAAATTGTTTGAAAATCGACTGAATGAGGTTGAGCAAAACTCAAAATTTGTCGATGTCAGTGAGAAAGCCGGCATCATTGGAGGCGTAGCTGGATATGGTCTAGGCATTGCCATCAGCGATTTGGATCAAAATGGCTATCCAGATATCTACGTCGCCAATGACTTCCATGAAAATGACTTTGTCTATTTGAATACTGGCCACGGCTCATTCACGGAGAGCGGTACTCGTAGCATCGAGCGCACCAGTTACTTCTCGATGGGAGCCGATATAGCTGATCTCAACAATGATGCCCTGCCCGATATCATGACGCTGGATATGCGACCTGATGACGAGATCCTCTATAAGCGCGCACAGGGTCCCGATTCCTACGACATCTATCGATTTAAGCGAAGTTTTGGCTATCATGATCAATTGCCTTGGAACACGCTTCAGATAAACCGCGGAGCAGGCTTGGAGCAGGTGCCCGTTTTTGGTGAAATTGCTCAGATCCTCGGCGTCGCCGCCACCGACTGGAGTTGGTCCGTATTGATGGCGGATTTTGATCTGGATGGCTGGAAGGATATTCACATCACCAACGGCATTGTCAGGCGTCCCAATGATCTGGATTACCTAAAATATATTGCCGATGCCGAGATCCAAGATCAGGCCTCCGATCTACAACTAGCTTCCAAGATGCCGAGCGGCAAAGTCTCTAATGTGATCTTTCGAAATCGTCCGGGCCAGGCATTTGACGACGTGACGGCATCTTGGGGACTGTCTCGGCCCTCTCTTTCCAATGGAGCCGCCTACGCTGATTTTGATCTCGATGGGGACCTGGACTTGGTCGTAAATAATATAAACCAACAACTATTTTATTACGAAAACCAGGCAAGTGGCCACGATAGTCTGAATTACCTCTCCGTCTCATTTGATGGTCCTGCTGGAAACCCCTTCGGAGTGGGTGTGACCGCCGTGCTGTACCATGATGACCGTCGACAATGGCAGGAGCTTTTTCCCGTCAGGGGGTGGCAATCTTCGTGTGGATATTATCTGCACTTTGGTTTAGGCCGATCCTCAACGGTCGATTCACTGGAGGTGCGTTGGCCCAATGGCAAAATCCAACGCATGCTAAATGTCCATGCCAATCAACATTTGAAAATCAACTTTGCAGAAGCCAGTGACCCTCCATCTCACAGATCACTACAGTTAAAATCGGGTTTCAAACGGCATGGAAAATTACTGCCCTTCACACACGAGGAAAATGCTTTCTTTGACAACAACCGGGAGCCTCTCATACCCTACCTCCTATCCACCCAGGGACCTCGAGTAGCTGTATCCGACATCAACGGTGACGGACTTGAAGACTGCTTCATCGGCGGAGCCACCGGCCAATCCGGAGCATTGTTGATCCAAGATAGCGCCGGTCACTTCCGTCGTTCATCCGATGATTTTGCAGCGGACAGTCTGTCCGAGGATGTTGGCCTTGCCTTCTTTGATGCAGATGGCGATGGCGATGCTGACTTGTATATCGGCAGTGCTGGCAATCAATACTATCATCAGGACATCCATCTCAGAGATCGATTATATGTCAATGACGGGCTGGGCAAATTCACCAAATCAGAGGATGCGCTGCCTCCGTTTTATGGCCAAACGTCATGTGTGCAGGTCGCTGACGTCGATAGGGATGGAGACCTCGACCTCTTTGTCGGCACGAGATGCATCGCCGTAAATTATGGAAAGCGAGCCGACAGCTATCTCTTACTCAACAATGGTGGCCACTTCTCCCCTGCTCCAGCATCGTATATCGATCTGCGTAGATTAGGCATGGTCGCGGACGCTCAGTGGTCGGATATTGATGGTGACCTTGATCCAGATCTGCTGGTCATCGGAGACTGGATGGAACCAACCCTATTTGAGAATGCCGGAGACCGCTTCATCAAAAGAAAGCTCTTTACGCAACCCGCGTTTGGATGGTGGAACACCTGTGAGGTGGCAGATCTCGATGGGGATGGAGACGAAGATTTCGTACTGGGCAATTTTGGGCTAAATTCAATCCTGCGCCCAAGTGTCACAGAACCGATCCAACTCTATCGCTCAGATTTTGATGGTAACTTGAGCTCAGATCCTATTCTTTCTCACTTCAAGCAAGGAAAGGAATATCCGCTCGCCGGTCTAGACATGCTCGCCAGCCAATTGGTCTATCTAAAAAAAGAGCACTCCTCTTATGGCCAATTTGCCGAACGAACACTCTCTGAAATATTTCCTTCGGCCAAATTGAGGCAGGCCGAGCGGCACGAAGTAAATAATTTTCGATCATTGATTGCGGTAAACAATGGTGACGGTTTATTTGACGTCCAGGAGCTTCCCCAGGAAGCACAGGTAGCGCCAGTGTTCGCCATTCAAGTCCATGACTTTGACGGAGACAATCATTTGGACATCCTGTTGGCCGGCAACTTGTATGAGACACAACCCCTCATTGGACGCATGGATGCCAGTACGGGGACGCTGCTATTGGGCAACGACGGTGGAAGTTTTGCATCGACCGATCCTACTTCTTTGGGTCTGTCCTTACGTGGACAAATCCGCGATCTGCAAATGATCAAGTATAAGGATACAACTGCCCTACTCGTAGCACGTAACAAGGACACTGCCCTTCTCATAGCAGTTACCCGCTAAATCAATCTGCAGGCGACCGCACTTTTTTTTGCAAGCAAGAGTTAGGAGAAATCACGTAGATGTCACTTCCCCTAACTCCGTTGGATTGATCGAACAAGCCTTTGAGCACTTGTTTTTCTAGCAATCGGCCACGCTTAGCGACTGAGACTTGCTGAGGTTACCACTTACCTGTTGGGAAATCGCATACCAATAAGATGCCCAGGTGACGGTGACTCCCTGGATACGATAGGGCCTTACCCAAACCGTGACATATGAAGATCCCGATTGGTGACTGAGATCAACGGTCCACGTACCATCTGGATCATTGTTTAGATTTCTGTCGAAGGGTCCTCCCGTCTGAGCAATAAAGGACGTGTTCTGATGGGGATAAATCGTCACTTGACAGAAAATATCCCCATACTCCGAATATCCATAATTAGTACCCCAATGACAATGTGAGCGTTTGTGCTCATTTCCCAGATCCAATGTTGCCCTCAATTCAGGACTCAGGTCAGACAATAGGTATGGTACATTGTCTTCGTAACTTCTCAGCTCTTGCTCTAAATCACTACCAGAGACAATTTCAGCACGCTGGTCTTCCTTAGCGCACGAACATAACAGAAACAGGCTCGCCAGCGCGAGTTGTGCAAATCGAAATTTCATTACAATCTATTTTAAGGTTAAATAATTCCTCTCCGAGAGTATCAACATTAGGGTAGCTCCGGAAACCTATAGAAAAAATCGTAATTTGTTGTAAACAAATCGAGGCAAGATGGCATCTACGCTATATGATGAGGAATTTCGGTTAATGGAACTGTCAAAGATGGGAGACCCGTTGGAGAAATTGAGTAAGCACATAGATTTTGAGGATTACCGGGATTTGGTTGAGCGAGTCTTTAAGAAGGCAGATCCAAGTAAGGGAGGTCGACCTTCGTTTGACAAGATAATGATGTTGAAGGGCTTGATTTTGCGATCAACGTATGGTCTTTCCTTTGAGAAGCTGGAGTATCATATTAAGGATAGATTGAGCTTTCAACGATTTTTGGGACTTAGTTTGGGGGACAGGGTACCAGATGCGAATACATTTTGGGATTTTAACGAATCGTTAGCTCGAGGAGGGATAATCGATGAGCTATTCGTTTTATTGACATCTCAGCTTAGGGATCAGGGATTGATTGTGAATAATGGATCAATAGTGGATGCCAGTATCGTAGATGCGCCGGTACAGCGAAATAGCCGCAAAGAGAATGATGAGATCAAAAAGGGTAAAAAGCCAACAGATTGGTCTATGAACAAGTCACGTCAAAAAGATACGGATGCAGATTGGACCAAGAAGAATAAGCAAAGTCGATATGGTTATAAGAACCACATAAAGGTGGACAAAGGCAGTAAGTTGATTACTAATTTTGAGGTTACGCCGGCGAGCGTCCATGATTCTCAGGTGCTGGAGGATCTATTGGAACAAACAGATAGTCACCATGAGCTATATGGGGATTCTGCCTATAGGAGCAAAGAAATAGAAGATGATTTAAAACGAAGGGATGTAGTAAGTAGAATACACCGAAAGGGCTACCGAAATAAACCACTCAACGAGAATGAAAAAGCAGTAAATACGAGGAAGTCAAAAGTACGATCGAGAGTAGAACACGTCTTCGGGGACATACATCAGCAGCTGGGTCGTGTAATAGTTAGTCAGGTCGGGATAGTTCGAAATACGGCTGCCATTACCTTGATGAATATTTGCTACAACATGCGCAGAGCAACATATCTGAAGGCTATGGCTCACTAGAAAATCAGGTCCTGAAGGGCTCAAACAAGCAAAATACGACCAAATCCGACCGATAGTCGGATGAAAAATCCTAGAATTTGAATGATATCTACACCCGCTCATGTTGATCATGTGCGGATATTTATCCTGAACTCGGAAATATGTCATCGGAAGCGATCTTTATCTCCAAAAAGTAGGTTATTGGAGGTTCCCATTATGCAAAGGAGAGTACTGGTAAAGTATGGCTCGGTCTCAGCCCATTTAGATGGCGTAACTGCCCACCCGATGCGGGAGAAGGCACCGGATGATCTGCAGCCAAATCAAGGTAACATAGTTTGAAAAAAAATTCCAGGTGTGCTCAAAGGAGCAGTTGCATGATTACACTCTACGTACCACCAAAGCTACCGCAAGCGAAATTTAAAGTCAAGCATCTATCCACACAAAATATAACTTTAACATTTTTCTTTCGCCCGAGTCAGTTAGATTTCATGCTAACTCGAAAGATTAAATAGTTGGGCTTGCACACATCAACGCATTGCTGCATTGGCAAACACGCGACCTTAGGAGCAGCTTTGAAGCCCCGAGTGCCTTCCGTTTGTCCGCGCCTGGTATATCGGCACCAAATCACCTTGTAGTACGGTACATGAGGTCTGGGTGGGGCTCAGCAAAGCTCGTCTCAGCGTTCGGGTTCACTCAATATTGGCTCGGGTCCGGCCCATTCCCCTGAAAAATTGCTATTGACCTGCCATTGCCAGTGCCATTGACATTGATATTGCCATTGCCATTGATATTGCCATTGACATTGCCATTGATATTGCCATTGACATTGCCATTGATATTGCCATTGACATTGCCATTGATATTGCCATTGACATTGCCATTGATATTGCCATTGATATTGCCATTGATATTGCCATTGATATTGCCATTGACATTGCCATTGATATTGACATTGACATTGCCATTGTCAAAGCGACAGCTTCCAATTGCCTCGATACGTCCGTTCGACAAATTGATTGGCGGGATCAAAATTTGTGATTTTCATGCGGTTGCCATCCCAGAGCAACTTCTTTCTGCCCGGAAAATACCTGCCCTCCGCCGACTCTCGATAGTTGTAGGTCCGGACCGCCAGGTTGCCCATTAGCACCGTCTCCGTTAGGGGTCCAGCAATGCTGAAGGGCGAACTGGTATAAGCACCGTAACCTTTCTTGCAAGCCTTGACCCACTGCTGCTGGTGGCCTTCTATCCCGTGCTCTACCATGGGCATGTCAGGTTTGGGGAGGCTTGCCATATCCATGTCTCGGCTGGGGAGCAAAGTGGGATTCCGTCCAAAAAGGCCAGCCATTAGTTTGCCTTGCGTGCCCTCAAAGAGGATCCCTCCATCCCATTCACCCAAGGGCTCGTCAGGCAGAAGCTCATCCGGTCTGCGGGGCAAAATACCCCCGTCATACCAGACCATTTCCACGGGCACCATGTCGCCTCTGGCTGGAAATTGCAAATGAATTTTAGAGGAGGGTGGATAGCTATCTGAGTAAAGCGCCTCCTCGAAGAAATCTGTCCAGACTCCTCCTACGCTACACTGGACGGTGGTGGGATATCCCAGATCCAGGGCCATAAATGGTACATCCATAAAATGACAACCCATGTCACCCAGCGCCCCGGTGCCAAAGTCGCCCCAGCCACGCCAATTGGCGGGTACGTAGATCGGATTATACTTGCGATAGGGTGCGGTGCCAAGCCACAGATCCCAATCGATGGCATCCGGGACCACATGATCCTCGTCGGGCGTCGCAATGCCCTGCGGCCATACCGGTCGATTGGTCCAAACATGTACCGTATGCACGTCCCCCAATACCCCCTTCTTGACCCAAGTCTGTATGTATCGGGTGTCATCTCCGCTCGAGCCCTGGTTGCCCATTTGGGTCACAATCTGATACTTCTCGGCGGCTCTTGTTAGCAATCGCGCCTCGGCAATGTCATGGGTCAGCGGCTTTTCGAGATATACATGCTTCCCCAACTGCATCGCATGCAGTGCCATCACGGCATGCATATGGTCTGGCGTGCTGATGATGACTGCATCGATTTCATCACGCTCTTTCTCCAGCAGCACGCGATAGTCCCGGTAGTAATGAGCTTGGGGGTGCAATTTTCTGCTGTCCTCTGCCATTCGATCATCCACATCACAGAGGGCGACGATATTATCGCTCCCGTCGTTGTAGGCATTGCGAATGTTGACCGTGCCTTTGCCGCCGGCTCCGATGGCCGCTAGATTTAGCTTATCACTGGGCGCATGGTATCCCGGCCCGCCGAGCACATGCCGCGGCACAATGGAAAATACACCGAGCGATCCTGCCACCGTTTTATTGAATTTCCTTCTATTCATCCCATTTTGTTTGCCCGGTCTACTGAACCGCCTGTGCCGTTACCCTTAATTCTCCATTCATGGTTTGCCAATGCCCTGGAAACGTGCATACATAGGGATAAACACCTACTTCATCTGGCACCTTAAATCGTAGTTTGTATTGCTCGCCGGGATTGAGGAGGGGCGTCCAAAATAATATCTCTTGGAGGTCAGGTTTGTACTGCTGCTCGGCCGCTTCTTTTTCCTTTGCAAACTCCTCGGCTCTAGTACCGACCTTTATCAGGCTCCCCGGCTCTAGTACGAGCAGATTATGCTGCATTCCATCGTTGTTTTCAAAAGTGATTTCAACAATCTCACCGGGATGGGCCTCGATTTCCGTCACATCGTATTTCATCTGATCCCGGATCGTCTTGATCGTATAGGTTCGATCTACCAAGGCGCTAGCCTCTTCCAGGTCTTGATAGTATTCTTGAGCATATGGGCCATAGTGTTTTAAGAATAGGGAAATCACATTTTCGCCTCGCTTAAAAGGCGAGACCGCAGAGGTAACGGTTTTTTCTACCCGGTATTTCCAGGTGCCTGCCAATGGAAATCTCTCATCTCCACATGCCAGGTATAGGCTGTCAGGATCGCCCACGATGCCCCCTCCTCCGCCGGCGTCAGTCAGCTGCACAGAAATCGTGTTGGTCCCGGCCCGTAAGAGGCGCCTTGGCAATCGATATTCTCGCTGGGTATCCCATCCACCCTCGGTCGTACCCACCTGCGTCCCGTTGACGTACGTCACATCCACATCATCGGCGCCTGACAGATACAAAGTGGCTCGCCGTGCGGCCAGCTCCTCCGTCAGCTCGATCGTGCGACGCACCCAAAAGATTCCGTCAAAGTTGCTGAGTTCGTCCACATTGGTCTGTCCGAGCCAATTGGGAATCTCGATGTCTCCCCAGGCGGCCAGGTCCAGGTCTTCTGCCAGGAAGTCGATGGCCACCTCTTCCGTCTCGCTATCACTGGCTAGAATGTCTGGATTATCCTTTAGCAGCGCCTGTATGAATTCGTTCTTATGTTTGACCGCCACCAGGTAGGTGGCCCGAGAAAGCCAGAGATCATCGGTCACCACCTCGTCTTGCGCTATCTTAACCAGCTCCTCTGCCAATGCTTCACTAGCCGGGTACGCGTGCAGTCGATTAATGGCTGCCAGTCGGGTATGCAGATCCTCATCATTCAAAATGCCCGACTCGATCACCGACTGGAGGCATCGATCCAGGGTAGGCAAGGCCATGATCGCTGCCTTTCGAACGCCCGCCGCAGGATGCCAGAGGGCGGCCTCCACCTGATCCAACACGTCCGGGTGTCCGGCAGTCACCAAACCCAAGCCATGTAAGGTCCAGACCGCATGCAATGCGCCGCTGTTCAGGCCCTGTGCATCCGTCGATTCATCTGCCAGAAGCGTCACCAAGGCCCCTTGAACCGCTGCATCACCACTCTCCACGAGCAAACGCTGGGCATGCATGCGCCAAAGGAGATTGTCAGAGGTCAGAGCCTCAAGCAGCTGTGGGGGCGAGTTCGGATCCAGGGCAGGAGGCGATATATGCTCCGCCTCATTGTGGCTGAGACGATAGATTCGCCCGCGTTGTTTGTCCCTAAGCGGATTGATGTGCGCGTTGCCCGCTCCCATTTCAAATCCCTCCGGCTGTGGGTTGTGCTGAATAATAAAATTGTACCAATCCAATATCCAAACGGCTCCATCCGGACCTACTTCCGCCGCCACAGGCGACACCCATTCGTCGGCGCTGGCCAGTAAATTCCACCCATCCCTTTCGGCAAATCCTGCGCCCTCTTTCTCCAGAATGGCCTTGTGCAGTAGATGCCCTGTGGGCTCGGCGACCAGTGCGATGCGATTCCAAAATTCACTAGGAAAATCCCTTGCTGTATAGAGCGCATGACCCGCCGCAGCGGTGAAACCACCAAATACATCCACCTGTCTAAAATTGGCTGTAATCGGGTGGAATAGATAATGTCCATCAATTTTTTCCACCCCCTGCATATAAATACCCTTCGCGTCAAGCAGGTGCTTGTGTGGGATCCCATAGTAGCCGCTGTGTGTGTTATTCGCTGTAGAAATAAATACGTCAAAAGTCTCGGAAAATCCAAGTCCCCAAGTATTGTTGGACGTCCGACTCATAAATTCCAACTCAGATCCATCTTGGTCAAAGCGATAAATGCCTTGGGAAAATTTATGCTCGTCCTCGCCCACAGTCCCCTCGAAACCTGAATATCCCAAGACACCCCAAATCTTATTGTCAAAACCATATCGCAGATTGGAAGGCCCGGCATGGGTATCAAAAGTGCCCCATCCGTCCATGATAATTTCTCGCATATCGGCCCGGTCATCCCCATCGGTGTCCTTTAGGTAGAGAAAATGCGGAGCCTGCGAAACGATGACGCCCCCTTTGTGAAATACGATGCTGGTAGGAACACTGAGGCTGTCGGCAAACACGGTAAACTTGTCTGCCGTGCCATCTTTGTCCGTATCCTCCAGGATCGTAATCCGGTCACGACCTATTCCGGGTTCCACTTTAATTTCATTGGGATAGTCTACCGTCTCTAGAATCCACAGTCGCCCTCGCTCGTCCCAGTTCATGGCAATGGGATTAATGATGTCCGGCTCGGAAGCAAATAATGACAAGGTGTAGTCCTGAGGTATTTGAATGAGTTGCTGCGATTGCTCCGGAGAAAGGGCAGCTTGAAACTGCGGTGGTGGATCGCGCTTCTCGTAGTTGGGAATCTTGGCCTCTGAGTGCTCTAGGCTGGGCATGGTCAAGGCCGCTAAAGCGGCGCTTTTCCGATCGCCCAGGGCCCATATCAGTCCCCGGTATATCAGGTCTTGAAAGGCGGGATGTGTCCAGGTACGCTCGTCGTGTCCGTAGGCGGTGTAAAACACCCTCCCCTTGCCATATTCCTTGACCCAGGTCCAGGGTTCGCGATGATCGCCATCCACTCGCTCCATCAGCACGGTTCGATCTCTGGCATGCAGAGTGTGCACATAGGTCTCGTCCCAGGTCTCAAAGGGCTCAAAACCGTCCATGATCGGATGCCCCGAATCGACGATATCTGCCGTAAATGTGGCAGTGTCATGTGACTCGAATTGGGCGCCCACCAGTTTTACATATCTACTGGAATTTCGAAAGCAATAGCTGGCACTATGAATGGGTAGAAAGGCACCACCTCCCTTGACAAAGTCCAACAACGCGGACTCGTAGGACGGTTTGATCTCATCGTGGTTGGCATAGATCATCAACGCATCGTACTGCGCCAGATTCTGTCGATTTAGGCTCTTGGGCTCATCCGTATAGGTAAACTGGACCCCTTTCAACGACAGAGCCTGTGCCAGTAGCGGCATGAACGCGGCCGAATGGTGATGCTCGCTATCATGTCCGAGAAAAAGGACTTGCATTGAGCGCGGCTCCAACGGCCCCTCGGGTGTCGACTGGCATCCCAGCACCACAAACAACGCCAAGGCTGCCAGCACCGATTGGAATGGCGCATAATGCCCATGAAGAATTCTCCGGAACTTACTTTCCATCTTTGGTCTTTTTGCTATTTGTGAAACGGTGGTCGGTCAAGGGGTCTTGGCAAAGGTGAAGTCCGGCAAGCGCTTGATTTCGCCCCCGCTCATCGCAGAGTCATGCGCAAGAATACCGACACAGGTGATGTTGGCGGATTGGCTGGCATTGGGATAAGGTTGCCGATCCTCTACGAGGGCCATGAGAAACTCATGACAAAGATGAGGATGGGATCCTCCATGACCGGCACCCTGGATAAATGAAAGGTGCTGATTGTCGTCAGAATCATACACACCTCCGGTAGTGAATGGAGCGATCTCGTCGGGCAGCAAATGAGCATAATCAGGAATGGTCACGCGCTCGGGTACCTCCCCCGTGTGAATCACGGAGGGCTCATGCTCAATGAGCGTCCATTCGAAGGTTTTCTTCGAGCCATAGACGTCAAAGCTCTCCCGATACTGCCGGGCGGTGTTAAATAGAGAGCGGGTAATCTCAGCAGCCAGATCCGAATCCTTGTATTTGATGTGGCAGGTCTCGATGGCAAAGGGGGAGCCATATTTTGGAATCAGGTGTTCGTCAATACGGCCGGAGCCAAAGCAGGAGACATACTCCGCTTCCGCTCGAGGTAAGGCGAGGACGGGGCCTACGCAGTGCGTAGCGTAATACATGGGCGGCAAGCCTTCCCAGTATCCGGGCCACCCTGCCATCTCCTGCTGATGCGACGCTCGTAAAAACTGAATCCTGCCCAACTCGCCCTTCTCATACATTTCTTTAACAAATAAGAACTCCCGGCTGTAGATGACGGTCTCCATCATCATATAAGTCAGTCCCGTCTCTTCGACGAGCTCTACGATCTGCCTACACTCGTCTACCGTGGTGCCCATGGGTACTGTGCAGGCCACATGCTTGCCGGCTCGCAGTGCCGCGATAGACTGCTCGGCATGGTTGTGAATGGGCGAGTTGATATGTACCGCATCAATATTGGGGTCTTTTAATAATTCGTCATAGTCCGCATAGCGAGTGGCTACTCCAAAAGCATCACCCACCTCATCTAATTTTGATTGGGTCCGTTGGCAAATGGCGTACATCTCTGCGTTGGGGTGCTTTTGATAGATGGGGATAAATTCGGCCCCAAAGCCAAGTCCTATAATCGCAATGTTGATTTTCTTCTGCTCCATATGAGTAATTAGTCTATTTTATTCAGAAAATAATTCTTTTAAGAATCTCAATCCATCTGTCGCCAGCACATCCTGGTCCGGCACCAGGGGCTTCCAAACACACACCGCTCCGGCTAATTCTTGCACGTTAGGGGTGAAACTCTCGATGGATATCACTCCCTGATAATCGATATCCCGGAGTCCCTGCTTAAACCCTGTCCAATTGGATTCGCCGCTGCCGGGCGTGCCCCGATAGTTTTCTGACACCTGCACGTGGATCAGGCGATCTCCCACCGAGCGGATCGCGTCCTCAAAGCTGCGTTCTTCAATGTTCATGTGAAAACCGTCCAGCAGTACCCCTGCGGCGGGATGGTCAATGTCGCCAATGAGTCGCATGAGATCCTCGGCGGTATTGATCAGGTCGGTCTCAAAGCGGTTAAGAGGTTCGATGGCGATGGCCAAATCACGAGGCGCTGCCATTTCGCAGACTTTGTGCAGATTGGCCACCGCGCGCTTCCACTCCACCTCGCGTTGTTGCGGTGCGACGAGCCTGGCCTTGCCCACGGCCGAGTACATCGGTCCGGCTAAAAAGGAGCAGGACCAGGTAGCGCACAGATCAAAACACTGGGCAATATAGTCGAAACAGTTCTGGTGCACAGCGGGATCGTCATGGGTGAGATCGCGACTCGGGCCAAATGCTCCGCAGGCAACTGCCTGCAACCCGTGATCAGCCAGCGCCTTAGCGACTTCTTTGCCATCAATGATGGCTGGGTCTTCGATGGGGATCTCGACATGACTAAAACCCATTGATTTTATCTTGGGGAAGAGTGCTATGGTACTCGCCTGAAACGGAGATGTCCATAGCCAAGTACTCACCCCAAAGTCAATGCTCATGATCCCTTTGCCTTTCTTCTAAAATAGTCTTTTTGATGTCATTGCAGAGCACAAGGATTGACGCCTACGCAGGCAATCGTGCTAGGCTGGCGCGATTAGCAACACTGTCCGTAGATTCCGGCTATTCGAAAGCGCCTACCATGTTTTGCGAGGATCAGTACCATGGGCTTGCAAGGTCGGGTGATCGGTCGTCCACAGATCGCTGAGATGGCAGGTCGTTGGCTGCAAGCTGATCAATAGGTTAGTTACAGCCATTTTAAAAATTCATTTTGGCTATAAATGTCATGAATTGTATATTTACAGCCAAAGTTATCTCATGGCAGCTCTCATAGGTAGAAGATTGGAATCGGAACAGTTGAGATCCTTCGCACAATCTCAGAAATCCCAGTTCGTCGCCGTGTATGGACGCCGTCGCGTCGGCAAGACATTTCTAATTCGGCAGACGTTCGCAAGTCAATTTGCCTTTCAGTCTACCGGTCTGGCCAATGCCACCATGAGTCAACAACTAGCGCAGTTTCATGCCGCACTGATGCGGTTTGCTACGCAAAGTAGTTGGGAGCCCCCACCTCCACAAAGCTGGTTTGAAGCATTCCAACAACTAGCAGAGTTAGTGGAGGCTCTGCCGACCGATCAAAAGAAGGTCATCTTTTTAGACGAACTGCCGTGGTTAGATACGCAGCACTCCGGGTTCCTGTCCAGCCTAGAGCACTTCTGGAACAGCTGGGCCAGTGCGCGAGACGACATATTGTTGATCGTCTGTGGTTCGGCGGCCGCTTGGATGATAAATAAGCTGATCAATAACCGAGGCGGACTGCACAATCGCATCACGGGCTATATTAAATTGGAGCCTTTCAACCTGGGAGAGACCGAAAAATTCCTGGAATCAAAAAATGTTGCACTTGATCACTACCAGATTGTGCTGCTCTACATGGTATTTGGAGGTATACCCTACTATCTGGACCTCATCCATCCCGGACTGAGTGCCACACAAAACATCAACCGCCTTTGTTTCACCCGCAATGCGCCATTTCGCCGAGAGTATGATAATTTGTACAGCTCCCTTTTTAGGAAACATCACAGACATGTTGCGGTAGTCGAAGCCCTGGCTGGCAAGGGCAAAGGCCTCACCCGTAAAGAGATTATTCAGCGCTCCAGACTGTCGGACGGAGGTGGACTCACTCGTATCCTCCACGAGCTCGAGGAGAGCGGTTTTATCCGCCGATACCGAGGGTACGGGAAAATCGAAAGAGAAAGCCTATATCAGCTCACGGACAACTACTCTCTTTTCTACCTGCGATTTATCCGCAACGTGGGAAAAGATGATGAGCAATTCTGGACCAATGCCGTAGAATCACCCCAATTCAGAACGTGGGCCGGCTACTCCTTTGAAATGGTCTGCTTACAACACATTCCACAGATCAAAAAGGCATTGGGCATTAGTGGTGTACAAACCTCGGTTTCATCCTGGCAGTCATCGAAGGCCCAAATTGATCTTCTCATCGATCGCAAGGATCAAGTAATCAATCTTTGCGAGATGAAATTTAATGTTGGCCGATTTACCATTGACAAAAAATACGCTGAAAACCTCCGAAATAAGGTCTCCGCATTTCGGCAGGCTTCCGGCACCCGAAAGGCGATATTTCTGACCATGATCACGACCTACGGCCTTGCTACATCCAGGTACTCGGGGCAAGTGCAAAATACATTGACCATGGAGGACTTGTTTGAGTCAACTCGCTAGTCGATTCGATGCTCTCCTAGCTGCGCAAGCCCGTAAGCACCGCTGATGTCCCCTTGACAAGCCTCTCCTTGGTTTGAACATCCGAATCACCGCTTCCTCCATTCTACCGACAGCGGTTCATGTCCGCTCGATCGAATCACGAGTAGGCCAAATGACGTTTCTCCCGGAGCGATCGTTTGTTGGACCAGGTCATAGTCATGCATCTCCTGCAGCAGATTTTTGTTGGCCTTTCCGGCTACCACGAAATTTCGAAGCGTCAGACCCGGCCCGAGCGCCAGCCCGATGGGATAACTTCCTGAGTCGTTGATCTCCAAAGTGGTGAAGGTGAAAAGCATGTACAGTAGGTAGATGCCCCGCTTCTGCTTGATGATTTCCCGGGCGGCTTCGGGCCCAATGGGTTCGATCGCTCTCCAGCCTGTGTAAAATTGAAGATCGTGACCGACGTGAATAGATTCTTGTGTTTCATTTTTTAGCTTGACGGCTAGCAATCGAATGCCGTGCTTTCGCTCCTTCTTGGCAAATTTCTTATTGCCAACTTCCTCCAAAACGTCATGTCGATAGGCGAGTTCAAGCCCCTCATGAGATTCATTATAAGGATAACTGAGACTGGGAGGATGAATGGAGCGATAGGAAGAGGCACAGCCGACCAAGGTCATCAGACCGATAAACAAGACAAGCTGCCTCGCAAGATGGTGTTGGGCGAATAGCATATAAGTACGTTTTTGAGGACGCTGATCGGAGCGAGGGCAAGGACCGATGCGCGTCCTCGCTTGAAAGTTACGTAGGACTGACTGCACCATGTCCCTACAAATACCCTTCAGCCAGTCACATGTGGACCCAAAATGGTTGAAGGAGCGAGAAGACTCCTTAAGATCACTTCAAGTCGACTTGGGCGGTCTCCCCTTTTGGCATGCGGATATTTATCTCAAGCTCGCAACCTAAAGCTTCCACATATTCACGGAGGGTGGACAGTCGCATATCGCTCTGGCTTTCCAGTTGCGAAATGTTTGACTGATTGAGCTTCATTCGGCCAGCGACCGCTTGCTGCGTCAGACCAAGCGATTTACGTAACCCTTGTAATGCTCTATATACTTTGATTTCCTCTTGCGATTTTTCTAATACTTTCTTTTGACTAGCCTTAGGCAGAGTCTTGAAAAACTCCTCGGATGAAATAGTCATTTCACTTTTTATTTAAATTGTCCAAATGATTGGCGTATCTCTTGTCCGCTTGTTCAATCAAACGTTTGTAAAACTGCTTCTGGTCCTTTCCGCGTTTGTCACCTCCAATCAAGAGAATGGCACTTCGTTTAGGATCAAAGGCGAATGCAACGCGCCATACACCGTGATCCGCCCTGAAGCGTAGCTCCTTCATGTTGGCATACTTCGAACCTTTAAGTGCATCCGCATGTGGCCTGCCAAGAACGGGACCAAACTCCTTTAACAGCTCGATCTTAACGGACAACTCTGTTCTGACTTCCAAAGGGAAGCCCTGTGCCTCCTCAAAGAAATCCCGCTCAAAATCAACAGTCCACGACATAGCAAATATACAATATATAGTATATACTTCCAATAATATATTCAGTCTCCATTGCTGTCCATGTTCCATACGAGTCCATATTGTCTGACTCGCACAGTAGAACTAAACAGGTAAGCTCGGATTGAGAGATGATATGGCCCTCAAGGGGCCGATCGGAATACGAAGAAATGCAAGTTACTCCAGCCAGCACTCAACAAAATCCCTACAAACACCCTTCAGCTAGTCAATGTTGGCTAAAGAGTACCGCCCAACTGGTATCAATTTGATTTGGTTACCTCTCTGACAAGAGGCCGTTAATCGCTGCCCGCAGTTTCTGGTCCGTCTGTCCACGATTATAGCCGGTAAGCACCTCGACCACTCGTCGCTCCTGATCCAGCAGCATAAAGGCTGGCACGCCGCGGACGCTGTAAGATTCCCTCACGGCATCAGAACAGATCAAGAATTTGTAGTTGAGTTCGTTTCGATCTCGGTACCTCCGATGCGCTCCTGCATTGGAATTCCAAGATTCAATACTGACCAGTTCAAAGTCTGAGGTATCGTATTGCTCTGCAAGTGTTTTCAAGAATGGAAGGGCCATTTGACAGGGCCCACAACCGATGCCGGTAAATTCAAGCAGCAACACTTTGCTCGTGAGTTCTGCTAGTCTCACCATCCGGCCATCGGCATCTGGCAAAGTGAAATCGGGCGCATTTTGACCAACGAGGGGCAAAGGTGGCCGCTTGCGCCTGCGGTCCAGCTTTTCGATGGCAAAGTCAGTCGGGTAGTAGTCTTCCGCGGTGAAATTGCTAGCTGCATCCGGGTTCAAAACAACATCGCTGCAGATACGTTCGCTGGTATTGTGGGGCATGACTCGCTTGATGTGAAATGGCAAACTATCGGATTTGGAAATCCAGATGGTGTATCGTGAAGCCTTGTCAGGCCATAAAGACAAGGGATCCTCCGTCTCAAACGGTCGTCCTACAAACTCAACAATCTTATCCTGGATAGTCAATCGAAATCTAATCACCTCACCCAGATCATCAAGGGCGATATCCGTACTAGCTCCTTTCTCCAAAGCATAATATAGGATGCTCTCGACATAATTAAAGAAGGGTGGAGTTACGAGACGAATTGGATAAGGATTATCGGTGAAGTCGTCGATAATCACTGTCCTCCGATCCCAAAACACCTTGCCTCGTACCTTGCCGTCGTAAAACCTCATGAGGCGCTGGTCCCCATCCCCTTCAAAGCGTCCAAAGCTGGCTCCTATCGTTGTGTCGAGCGGATTGTCATGCTCCCGCATCAGAAAGGTATCGGTTCGCATTGGCACTTCGTCACCGGGAGCATAAACCGGCGCGGTCACGGTGTAGTGGGCGGACTTAATGGACCGGAGGTTCTGCAAGACCCCCGATAGGTACTCCCTGCCCTGCGGCGTCTGCGCATCAGTGATCAAAATTGCGGTAAATAGTATCGTGCAAATGGGGAGAAGAGAAAATAGTTGGGTCATAGTTCTGGGTTATCCATTCCTTAAAAAATGTACGTCAAGAGGCGGCAAAGACAGGCCTCCGCCTCTGACACAGATGCAAATGCAGGCAGGATTGTTGTCTTCACACGACAAGTTCGATCATGTGCGCCAATGCTCTACCTGGTGTCTGACCGGGACCACACGCAACGCCATTGTAACAGCCAAGATCCCAAACGCCCCTTTACCTGGACTCGAAGATCATCAACACGGGCAAATGATCCGATGCCATCTGCTCATCAATGACCATCACATCGGTCACGGTCCAGCTGGATTTTGGCCGAAAAAGAACATAGTCGATCTGTTTGGCCGGCCGCGTCACCGGCACGGTGAATAGATCCCTACCAAAATCCTCCAGCACCCACCCTTTGCCGCGGAGCAGTTGCAGAGGAAGGTCATCGGGAGTGGCGTTAAGGTCCCCGGTCAGGATATACGAGACATCCTGGCGCTCATCTACAAAGGCCTCCTCCAGTACCTCCACCGCCGCTTGTCGGGCCCGACGTGAGCCGATCGTCTCCAGATAATCAAAGTGGGTGGTAATAAATCTGACCCTGGCCGAGCTTGGCCATCGCTCCGACAAATCAACATCCACGGCCATGGCCTCGTAGCGGCTACTACTGGCGCTGGGTATAGCATGGTTGCCCAGGTACTTCATGGGATATCTTGAAAGGATGCCATCGCCATAGTGCAATTGGGCCTCGGGCACCGGAATCCCGAGTAGTCGATACAAGTTGGGAGGTTCCGCTTCGGTGGAGGCTCCAAAGACGGCCTCCATGCCCGTCAGTTGCCCCAGCTCGGCCATCATAACAGAATCTGATACCTCTTGTAGACCCACAATGTCGGGTTTCCAGTCATTGATCACCGCCGCAATGCGAGCCAGATCTTTTTTGCCATCCATCCCGACGCCGTAATGGATATTATACGTCATCACTTTCAGTTCCTGCGCATAGTTGCAGTAGACTCCCGTCAAAGCAAATACGGAGAAGAAAACTCCCCGACAATACATCTGATAAAACCGCTTCATATAGTCAGATGGCACATTTATGCCTCGTTAACCCGAATATACGATCCCCCGCGTCCCTGTCCACATCCTTCGTCTGTCCAGCGTAGGTCGGCGAGTGAAGCATTTGATGCTCACACCCTGTCATTGGAAGGCCAAACGAACTCACTCAAATCGGCCAGCCTTGCTTGTGTGGTATCATTAGCCGTCCTCTGGGGAGAATCGATACAAATCCCCAGCTAGAATAACGCAGCCCGGAGTCGATAATAACCGTCACGACCTTGCCACCAGGGCCAAGGTCTTTGGCGCGTTGCAAGGCAGCCCACACATTTGCTCCCGACGTAATGCCTCCAAATATTCCCTCCTTGCTGGCCAATGCCTGCGCCGTGTGATAAGCATCCTCATCAGAGACGGCCACCACCTCGTCGACCAGGTCAGCCCGGAAAATCGGAGGCACAAACGACAGCCCGATACCTTCCAGCTTGTGGGTGCCGCCGGTGTCTCCACCGGATATATTTCGCACATGCCGTGGTTCTACAGCCGTGCAGTGGATACCTGGAATTTCCCTGGTCAGTATTTCAGCGTTGCCCGAAAAGCATCCGCCGCCACGCAAGGTACCGCACCCACTAGATTGCCGCCACATGTTGGTCTGAGCCACGCAATGTCCCCATTTTATTGGCTTGGATCCATCGACCTTTGCAAAGGGTCATCTTGGACAGGATTTCTATGCTTTTTATTGCACTTGCATCAGATAGGCCACCACATCCGCCAGGTCCTGTTCACCCATGCCCAGGGCAATCGGGTCTGGCATTAAGCTCGTATTCATCATCGTCTTTTCGATCACGTCAGCTGACGAGATCGTGTGGCGATTGCCGGCGATATCTCTCACCACCGTCGTTTCTCCCTCGGCGAGCAGGAAGCCCGAATACATGGTCTCATCCTTCGACTTAATGAGTACGGGTTCATATCCGAAGGTGATGGCTGCATTGGGATTTAAAATGGCATCTGCCAGCGCCATCCGGTCAAACTTTCTCCGGATATACTTGAGGTTTGGACCTATGTCAAGGCCCATATCATCGATCTGATGACAGGTGCTGCACTTCTCTCTAAAAAGCACCTCTCCTGATTGGTCCCGGCCTTCCAATGCCATCACTCGTTGCAGTGAAAAATTGTCACCACCCGGTCGCGCAAAAAATTCGGTGGCCAAGACTCGAACTTCGGCAGATGGATTGTCAAATAGTTGCTGAGCTAGTCGGGGATTCTTGTACCACGATTGCGGCAACTTGCCTGCCGCGGCCAGATTGAGAAATATTTTTCCGCCCTGTGGATCTTGGGTCAATGTCAAAGCGGCTTCCAACAAATCCTCCGAAGATCCCTTTTCTTGCCTCAGTAGGTCTTCGGCTTCCAATATTTCTTGTGGCATCTCCCCGGAGCCCGCCAGCGCCTCTATTTCAATCTCGTGGATCCAGAGGTTGGTGGCACGAAAGCGAAGCCACCAGTCGGCCATTTTCTTCACTTGCGGCTGATCGGTACGCTCCCAGACAGTGGTCATTGTCTGAGCCGCCTTTTTTCCAGGCACAAAAGCTATAGCAGTCAGTGCGCGTTGCCGTTCAGCATAACTTAATTCATTGGCTAGGGCGCGCGTCTGAAAATCAGCCAGGGCCGCCTCCGGATGCAATCGCCAGGCCATACTAGCAAAGGCATCACTCCACAAAAGGGGATCCTCGGGTTCACCTACACGCAACTTTTTGTAGAATGCCGCCTCCTTCCCATCCAATGCAATTCCAAGCGACTCGACATACCAGCGATCCTTACCGTCAAAGCCATGATAAAGTCGATGTAGCACAACTTCCGCATCATCAAGAGGGATGTCTCGGAGGGATACAGCCACGGCTCGGCGTACTGCGGGAGAAGGATCTAACGCCGCGTCCTTTGCGTAGTCCAAGAGTCTGCCGGGCTCCTGCTGCGTGAGGGCTCGGTATGCCGCGACGCGGAGACGCGGATCCGATTCCCGGGTCAGTATTCTTTCCACTTCTGCCCGCCCCTCCGGACCCAATTGCGCTAAAAGCCAGACCGCGCGTGCCCGATGAAACGGATTGTCAGCCACGAGTAGTTCCCTGACCGCGGCCAGCGCAGCAACGCCTTGTTCTCTTAGCTTTTCAAATCCCAGGTAGCGCACATTAGTTGCCGGACTGCAGAGTGCTTGGATCTGCCCCTCGGTGGTGCTGAGATCTAGATCCGGCGTCTCGAGGGTCTGACCCACAGGAGCAATACGATAGATGCGGCCATAGGCCTTGGTATCATGCATTTGATGCCCACCTACCACGGGATCATACCAATCGGCAATATAGAATGAGCCATCCGGGGCCACCACCATATCACTGGGACGGAACCACTTGCGCAGGTCTTCCGGCGATCGATGCCACACGTAGCCTTCGGTGGATTCGGCGATCGAGGTGATCAAATCTTTACGTTCCAGAGCAAACCCAGCTCCCTGCATCCTAGGTTGATAGGCAAAAATGGCATTACGCCCCGCATCGACATTGAGAAACATGCCCCGATATTTGTCGCCAAATGCATCTCCTTCATAAACGAGAACCCCGGTAGGAGAGCCTGCTCCCGTGTTGTCTCCAGCCGGTATAACCCCCGGATCATCCTGATGCCAATGTGCTTGGAAGTTTGACTGTCCCGGTCTGCGATCACCTGACCATCCACGGGTGCCATCCTCGCTAAAATATCCTGCATTTGCATAGGGCATCAGCCACGTGGAGCGACAGGTTTCTACCTGGTCATCATTGTCATTTTGCCACATATCACCGTAGGAATCCATCGCCAACTCATACGCATTGCGAAAGTTATGCGCGAGCACCTCCAAACCGGTGCCATCGGGATTGATGCGTAGGGCCAATCCACCCACCCAGGTTCGGCCGTCGTCACTTTTACGGTTGCCACTATTCTCCTGATTGTAGGGTGTCCCTCCGGTGTAAAAACTACCGGAACGAAGGGTCCAGCCCGACTTATCTGTGACCGTATGCGGTCCGGCATTGCCCGTATTGAAATACCATTTGCCATCCGGACCGGCCACCAGGGCATGCAAGCTATGGTCGTGGTCATACCCTCCGAAACCGGTGAGAAATACCTCCTTTTTATCGGGCAGATCGTCCCCGTCCTCATCTGTGTAGACAAAAAGGCTGGGAGCACATGAGACCAACACCTGATTGCCGATCACGGCGATACCCAATGGGGCAACCAGATCCTTATCCTGCACGAATACCTTGGATGTATCCGCCTTTCCGTCGCCATCGAGATCTTCGAGAATCACCACGCGATCCCCTTCCTCAAAATGAGGATATTCGCCTGGCTGATTGTTAAAATCTCGATAGTTAACTGCTTCGGTGACCCATACTCTGCCCCGGTGGTCCACATCCAGATTGGTCGGATTGAGCAGCTGCGGCGACTCCGCCCAAAGCGTGGATTGCCATCCTTCGGGCAGGTACAATAGGCTGTCGAAATGTCGCTCAAAATCAAATTCAGGCGAGCCAGACTCGGCCAGCCGTGGGTCATCTTGAACGCACCCCATCAGTAAAACGACCCACAGAATTAGTGGCAAGTTCTTCATCGATCCCCATTGTCTTGGATCACGCATCGAATACTTCTCGCATCACGCGGTTGTTTTCGGTGTAGCTCTCCATGAGGTCGGCGTCCTTGGGTAAGGCCCCTTCGATCTGGATCCAGCCCGAATAGCCAATATCATCGATGGCACGGCGAACTTCCCTAAAGTCTACGAGCCCCTGGCCCAGTATGTAACCATTTTCCTTAGCGTGAAACTCACAGATCAGGTCCTTACCCAGCCATCGAATTTCCTCGTATATATCGTAACCCATTTTATTGGAGTTTGCCACGTCGTAGTATACCTTGACGTGCTCGGATCCCACGGCCTCGATGATTGCCACATGCTCCCTGGCATCGAGCCAGCTCTCAATACCGAGAATAACATTTGCTGCCTCGGCTTTTGGCGCAGCCCGCCTTAGACGTTCGATCACGACCTGCTGGCCCGCTGTGTCATTTTTGATATCTCCTTTGCCAAAAAAGGCCAGCAATACCACTGAAATTCCCATTTTTTGGGCAACATCAATACTGTTGAGCACCCACGCCTCCGCCCTGGGATCTGATTTATAGGGAATCTGATTGAGAATCCCGAGTGCCATGCTATCGATGGCCATTTGTGTAGCACGGGCTTTGTCGAGATAGTCTTGCTGAATTTGTTTCTGTGCCAGCAGCTTGTCCTCGGCATTTACATTGTAACTCACCTGGATACCATCTAGCCCTAATTGGCTCGCCACATCCAAAGCCGCCAATTTGCCGCGCTGGCGGATCGACCAGTCACAGGCTCCAATGCGGAATCGCCGGTCCTTTGGACCAGTACAGAAGGCATTCCATAGGCCCAGGGTGGCGCCACCCAGAGCAATGGCCGTACTATGAAGGTAGGTTCGCCGGTCCATCAAACTCATTTATTTACTAAGCTACTTAATTCTGTCCTCCTCTCTCCAAGTGACTACCCCTCCGCAGCAATCTTAGCAAGCGAACGTCGTTTGTTAGTCCCTGCGAAACACCAGGGTATTGACGGAACAAGCAGATTCCGCCAGCGTATCCTGATTCAGAAAATGGACTCGATAGTCTTCAAATTCCTTGAAGCAAAAGGTGTTATCTGACAAAGGGCTGAGCTCAAATGTGGATTCGCCTCGATGATAAATCAGCTCGTCCCCATTCAGTGCCAATTGTCGTGTGGCACCGTCTTCGGACACAAAACTTCCAACAAATCGGGATTTGGTCTGTGCGCTCATAGAGTATGGCAGGGCGAGTAGACGATCCGATTGATCAAAAACAAACGATTCGATGTCGCAGGTGATCGCTGCCGCCCGTATGTCCTCATTGTTGGCCAAGACCGCAATAAATACCTCCTCGTCCGGGTAAAACACGACCCTACTACTGTAGCCATGGGTGCGGCCGTTATGGTTGTACATCGTACGTCCGTTCTTCATCACTATCTGCCAGCCCAGGCCATAATTTCGTAAATAGGGCGTAAACATCATCCTGCGGGTGCTATCATTCAAGATCACGTTGGAGTGCAGAGACTTTGACCAGCGATATAGATCAAGTGTAGTTGATAATAGTCCCCCGGCTGCGTAGGCGGCAGGGTCTTTCAAGGCATCGTTGGTGCGTGTGCCCCCCACCATCAGATAGCCCTCCGAACGCCCTGGCACAATCGACCTGGGATCATCATAGCTCGTGTGTGCTAACTGCAGCGTATCCAATAATGCCTGAGTAAGGTAGGCTTCGTAGGTCAAGCCTGACACCCGCTCTATGATGTATCCAAGTAGCACATAACCAAAATTACTATACCGATAGGTCGTTCCTGGCTGCGTCCTGAGCTTCTCATCCTTAAACACCCGTGACACCCGGTCGATTTCCCGATCAGTGTGTTCGACGGGCACTGCATTCAGATCCCCAAAATGATCCGGTATGCCCGAAGTATGAGTAAGCAAGTGAAAGATCTTGACGGGGCGCCAAGCCGGTGGGATCCCTGGTAAGTATTTGTCGATGTTATCGTAAATCGATAGCTCGTTCTGCTGTGCGAACAACTGGAGCAAGGCCATTGCCGTGAACGCCTTAGTCAGAGAACCGATCCGATGGACGGTCTCCGGTGTGTTTGGCACTCCTTGTTCATAGTCGGCATAACCAAAGCCACGGTTGACGACAAGCTCCCCTTGCACGGCCACCAGGACCGAACCGCTGAATCCTTTGGCAGTCACTAGGTGCTCGAGATACGCCTCGATGCTTGACTGTGCCAAAGTGGGACCGGCCATAAGCACGCATGCCATCACCAGCAATCGAAACTTGAGTTTCACCCGCACGCTCATAGGATCACTCGCGAAGTTGGAACAACACATCCATTATTTCCACACTGGGTGGTTCTATCAAACGGTAGGCCTGGGCAATGCCAGCGGCAAGGCCTGACGCACGAAACGCCTGGAGCGACTCTCGGGAGTCCCAGATATACACTCCACCAAATTCGCCCTCGCCTTCCATTTTTACATAGTACTTCTGCAGCAACCCTGCGATGGCTCGAAAATGGGGTTCTCTCTCTCGCGCCATTTTCAACACCTCCTCTTCAGATAATTCGGTCTTTAGTCTGATAATTTGTACAATCATTTCCGTCGTTATATTCGATTTGCGATTACAAAAAACTTCGCATCAAGCCACCATCGGCTACCGATCACTTTCGGGCATAAAAGAGCACGTAGTTGTTGGCCGTGGTAGGATTCGCCACATTCTTCTCAAACTCTTGCAGTTTTGCTACCTCGGTGAAACCTGCGGAGGTCAGCAAATCTAAATGTTCGCTAGGTTTGATCCTACCTCCCTCGTAGGCCAGAGTACTCTGCTCGGGCTTCACAAAATCACCGTTCAACAGGACACCCCCGGAGGCCAACAGCGCATATACCGATTGATATACTTGATGGATGTGATGCTTGCTAAGCAAATCATGCAAAGCCCAGGTGGACACCACCACATCAGGTGTTTGCCCCAGTTGATCTGTCCAGGTATCCTGGGTAAGATCCGCTTGAGTCAAGTGAATTCTATGTTGGTGCGACGATGTTCTTTGGCGAGCTATCTCGAGCATCGGTTTGGAAAAATCCAATCCTTCGTAGCGAAAGTCCCCCCATCTGTCCAGCAAAAACTTTGCGAGATAACCCGGTCCAATACCCAGTTCCAGGACCTTGACTCCGGGTCTCAGCAGACGCAACTTTCTGTCGATGGCTTCAAATAAATCTCGCCGATCTTTGGTGGGACTGAATTTTTCTGCCCACTCCTGCGCGTAACGCGGATCTTGAAACTCATGCAGTGCCTCGATTTTTTCTTGATTGTGCAGCATGACGATTTCCCGATCTTTTGTTCCTATTCTTGTGAATTAACGGCCGACGAGCACTTCTTCAATCTCCCTCAGATCCCCATCGATGTCCGGAGGAATGTCTAGGTTCAAGATTTCGCAGATGAGGGGATAGACATGGATGTTTTTGATGGATGGTATGGCTAGGCCCGACTTAATAGCGGGACCGTTGGCGTAGAATATTCCATGCATTTCTCTCAGGGTCGGATCGTAGCCGTGCTGCCCAAAGATTGTTCGGCCGGAATTCTCTCTTTGAGCAATCCGCCTCACGTCACTGAAATAGTAGCCAGCATCAGGTACCAACTGGAGGGAGCCCCAATTGGGATTATTTGGCACTTGTTCGAAGTAGGGCACCTCTTCGGTCCGATATACGGAGAAATGATTCTCCTTTGCTTTGAGGTCCTCGTAGATGGCATCCACGTCGTTTACGTCGCGGGGATGGATATTGACGATGGATCCGTTGTTGACCATGGTAAACCAACCATCATCTTCCAACTGCTCAATGGGCATATAGTGCTCCAGCGCTACTTCCTGCATGCCGTGATCAGACACCAGGATAATATTGACTGGCAACCCCGACTGGGCCACACCCTCAAATAGGATTCCCAGGACCCCGTCCAAGCTGGCCAGTGTCTGCTGCAAATCCGTGTCGCTGTCAGGACCGACCCGATGGCCAATGTTGTCCATGTCTGAAAAATACATAGTGATCATCCTCGGCCGCTCTTCAAGAGGAAGGGCCAACCACTCCAGCACCTGGGCCACACGGTCTTTGTTGGGCACCCGCCCGTCAAATCGCTTGTAGTAGGTGGGGCGTATGCCCTGTACATCAGCCTCTGATCCCACAAAAAAGTAGCTGGCTGTCACCAAACCCGCCTTGGCGGCCTGCACCCAAATGGGGGTGCCGCCATACCAAGCACCATCTTCAACCGTTCGCGGATCGCCGATGCTGTAGGTATCGTCTTTTGCATAACTGTAGAACAGATTGCCCAGGATCTCATGCTTATCCGGGTACATACCGGTGGCAATACTATAATGGTTGGGAAATGTCTTTGATGGGAAGACCGGCACTAGCGACTCCGCCCGTGTACCATTGGCAATGAATTTAACCAGATTGGGAGGCTGAAACCGGTCCACATAGTCCCAACGAAAACCGTCAAGGGACACGAGAATCACGTAGGGTGCATCTTTTGCGTCGGGGCCGGACATGTCTGGTGCCTCCTGCAGGCTTGCCTTCTTGCTGCAGCCTGCCAAAAGCACCAGGCCTGCTGCCAAGCATAGCGGCAGCCAGAATGTCCTACGATGTATGCTAACCCGTCGCCGAATCATGGGTCATTTTGTCATTTCCTTGTTGACAAATTACGAAAATACCCAGGGTGCCCTGCCTCCGTCGAGGAATACACCATGCATCGCTTCCGTGGAGTTTTCTGCTATGTGTCAGGTGATTTATCAATGCCATTCCAAGCCACGGACAGCTCGGACGTGATCAGATTGGATATTTTACCCAGGAAATACTGCGCGGTGCCATCGTCGGGATTACCGGCCAGCACCTGACTAAATGCACGGGTGGACTCCCGAAAATTCTTATTCTCATACGATTGGATGCCCAGATTAAAGCGATCGAGGCTGGCTATTTTGGATTCGATCATCCAAGATTGATCACCGTCAAAGCATTCGTAAATACGCATTGCCTCCTGCCGCCCTTTGAGTTGCACCCGACCCAGAGGACGTACATGGAAGGAGCCGGCATCATCGAGGAGATCATGGGTCTGCTGACTGAGGATAATATTGCACTTGTAAAAGCGTGTGAGCCGTTCGATCCGGGAGGCGGAATTCACCGTATCCGATATGGTGGTCGCATCCCATCGGCGATGATCTCCGGTGATGCCCATGATCAAAGGCCCGGTATGTATGCCGATGCCGATCCGGATGCGCTTTCTGCCTTTGGAAACTCGATGCTGATTGTACGACTCAATCACTCCAAGCATCTGCACAGAGGCGGTCAATGCTTCGGTTGGACTATTTGGGAAGATGGCCATGACTCCGTCGCCCAGGTATTGATTGATAAATCCACCGTTTTCCTTGATCACCGGCCCAATTCTCCGATTAAATGAATTGACAAAGCCAAAATTGTCCTCTGGTGTCATATGCTCGGACAAGGTGGTATACTTTCTAATGTCAATAAATACGACCGTGACAACATTCTCGACGTGATCGCCCAGCTGGGTTTCCATCAAAGAATTATGTCCCAAGGATCTCAAAAACTCAAAAGGCACGAAGCGGGACGTCATTTCCTGCACTTGCTTCATCGTGTCCTCACGTTCGCGAGCTTCTTGAATTTGTCTTTCATATAGGAGTGCACTCTCTATCGCTGAGGCAGTCTGCAAGGCGAGCGTGGTCAGCAGTTTGAGATCCGCCGCCTTAAATACTTGCTCTTGCCGACCGATCAAATAGATCATGCCCAGTGTCCGGCTTTTTACTTTTAAGGGGGCAAATATCAGCGGCCCCCATGCCTCCGGATAGGCTGCAATTTCTTGCCGTAGCACCTCGATACTGTACAGCTGGGGATTCTTCTTTTGGATGAGAGGCAGACACGCCGCCAGCCCGTTGCCGGCAGTGATTTGTGCCCAACTATCTCCCACCTGGGCTACCAGGGCCATACTCGTCTCACTACCCTCCTGCAACACCACGGAGCCGCCCGCGGTCCGCATGATTTTATTGGCCTCGCGCAAGGCCAGCTCGGCGATCGACTTCGGATCGATATGGTCTGACAGTTGCTCGGCAAATTTGTAGATCAGGTTGATCTCACGGTAGAGATCCAAAATCTCTCCCCGCACGATCTTGGTTTCCTTTTCCTTTGCCAACCATGACGCGATCGCGTGCTTTGCCAATGGGACACCGGCCCCACCAGTAAGATAACCCAGCGTTTCTCCCTCAAAGTCGATGGGATCAAAATGAGCCGGACCCGACGGTTCCTGACCATATAATAACTTTCGTCGATGGTCGAAGACGGCCAAACACCCACCCGTATGCTGACAGAGCACATCCAGAAAGGCAGCCGCCTTTCCTCCTATATCTATGACCGATTTTAGCTTTATCCTTGACATGGTTGCCCTTGAGCTTTACACACCCAAGACTTCCCTTGTGACATGTAATATTTCGTCCGGGTCAAACGGTTTGGTCATATAGCGATTGGCTCCCACGTCCAATCCTTTTTGCTTGTCGACCTCCTGTCCCTTCGCGGTGAGAATGATGATATAGACGTTGTCCAGGTCTCGGTTTTGCTTTACCCGTTGGCACACTTCCATACCATTCATCTTGGGCATCATCACATCCAGCAGGACCAGATCCGGCTTGTTTATCTCGATCAATGAGAGGGCCGATTCTCCATTATCCGCAAAAAAGAATTCTACATCGTCATCTTCCAGATCTTCCAACGTCTGCTCTAATAACATTCGAATGTGCGCTTCATCATCAACGATCAGCAATTTCTTACTCATATTTAGTTTTTCAGGACTTTCTACCTACCATTATTCGTAGACCAAAAAGAGTACATCCTCCATGCCCTTTTTTAGGCGCAGCGATTTCACGTGCTCTTCTTGGCCTTCGATGGTTGATTTGAGAATAATTATATCCGGTTTGTCGGCGATGGCCTTTTCCATCAGTTCCTTTCCATTCGATTCCACTGCTTCGTAACCCTTTTCCTTTAGGACGCCCAGCAGCGTATTTACAGTGGACACATCCTCGTCCACTACGATCACTTTTCGCATGGATTTGCCTTGCCCAAGCAGTCGGGTAATGGCATTCAATAGCTCCTCCATATCGATGGGCTTGGTCATGTACTGGTCAATGCCGATGCCATAGCCCCTTTTCTTGTCCTCTACGATCGACAAGATGATGATGGGTAGCTTCTTTGTCTCCGGATCATTCTTAAGAATGGCGGCTACGTCAAAGCCATTCATCTCAGGCATCATCACGTCGAGAATAACGAGATCCACCTCGTTTTGCCTAATCTTGGTCAGCGCCTCTTTTCCGTCCGAAGCAGCAATCACCTGATAGCCGACATTGGATAATTCTTGAAATAGCAGCTCGCGGATATGATCCTCGTCATCGGCCACCAGAATCGTCTTGGACATGAGGTGAGGAAAAGCATCGCCCGAGGCAAATTGATTTTCTATCTGCAGCAGCAGGTCATCCAGACTGTAGGTCGTGCGCGTATGGGCCTTGGTCTGCTGGAGCGGCAGGGAGAACGAAAAAGTGGAGCCCTGGGCCAATTCACTCTCCACCCAGATACGACCGCCGTGATATTCGATGATCTCACGTGAGATCGGCAAACCCAAGCCCGTGCCCTGCGGTTTGTCCGTGAGTGTGTCACCTACCTGCTTAAACTTCTCAAAAACACGAGGCAGGTCATCCTCCGCGATGCCGATCCCGCTGTCACGGACCGAAACCACCACTTCATCTTCCACCTGCTGTACCGCACAATGCACCGTGCCTTGCTCGGTAAATTTCACCGCATTGGACAGCAGATTGACCACCACCTGGATCAGCTTATCCATATCTGCGGTCACATAGGGGATATCCTCATCGATATCACTGGTCAGGGTGAGCCCTTTGTCGGTGAACAGCGCAGTGGTCGCAGCAATGGCCCGTTCGGCCACGTCCTGGATCCGAGTGCGGTTCATATGCCACTCAATCTTGCCTGCCTCGATCTTGGCCAGATCAAGCACGTCGTTGATCAGCTTGGTGAGTCGCTGACCTTCCGACACGACCACGTCCAGATTTTCAGATACCTGTCGCATCGTTTTTTGAATGCGGGTGTCGGTAGATGTGATCTGTGGAAATAACTTGTCCTCCAACCGCTTTTTGATAATCTTGGCAAAACCCAACACGGAGGTCAATGGCGTGCGCAATTCGTGGCTGACCGTCGACAGAAAGGCGGTTTTCGCTTCATTGGCTTCTTCGGCAATCGACCGCGACCGCTCCGCTTCTTCATATAGCCGTGCATTATAAATGGCTATGCCGACATTCGAAGCGATGGTCTCCAGCAGGTGCTGATCAGAATCGTTAAAGCGGTTTGATTTTTCTGTACTCTGTACGCTGATCACCCCGATCACTTCATCCATCATGGGGATGGGTACGCCCAGATAGGAGGCTGCGGCGGCGCCAATATTTTCGATGCCCAATTCTTCATACTTGCTGTCGACCTCTTCATTAATTAATTGTGACTGGCCCGACAGAATAATGGCTGACGTCAAACCTTCTCCAATCTTAAGCGGTGGAAAGTCATCCCCGTAGCCATAGGGAAATTCGACGATACCGGACTCTTTTTGGTGCAGAGCTACGTATACAATATTGGCACTAAATAACTCACGCACATTTTCGCCAACCAAGTGGATCAATTGATCTAGCTCGAGTTTTTTGCTAATGGCTTGGCTCACTCGATTGACCGTATCCATCTCCGCCGCCCGGAGCTGCGTTTCCTCAAAGAGTCTTGCGTTGTGCAGCGCCACACTGACACTGTTGACAATGGTGGCAATCAGATGAAGATCTGACTCCGAATACGCGTTCTCCTTGTCCAGGTTTTGCAGGCTTACATTGCCTACCGCTACATCACTGCGCATGATCGGAACAAAGAGTCCGGCCTTGGGATAATACCATTCGCCATCCCCTTCCTCGACAAATTGGTTGATGTAATCCTCAAATCCCTCATTGACAATAATGGGGCGTCGCTCGGCAATAATATGTTTGGCGAAGCCATTAAAAGGCTTGGTTTTGATGTGAAACGGCTGACCATTTCGGGTCGCATAATTAAATTCTTCAGTGCCTGAGTCATGGTCAAAGGTACTGATGACGATCGTCTGGGCATCCACCACATCTTGCAGGCTCTCGCCCACAAATTGCAGAATACCCTTGATTTCCACCTGCTTCACGAGGCCTTCCTGGATTCGATTGATCACGGCCAGCTCGGACGCCCTTTTCTCAGCCTTTCGCAAAGATTCGTTGGCCTTTTCAAACAGTCGCACATTTTCCAGGGCAATACTCATACTATTGCACAATGTGGCCAATAGGCTGACGTCGTTCGGGCTAAAAGCGTTTTCCTGATCTACATTTTGCAGGCTAATATTTCCGACCGTTTTATTGTCCACGATCATGGGAGAAAATATCGCCGATTTAGGTACTTCACCCTCCAGCGCTTCCTCCTTGCTAAAAGACTGGATAAACTCCTTAAATCCGGTATTTATTAGGATGGACTCTTTGCTGGCCAGCAGGTGATGAGCAAAAGAATCAAATGGCCGATCCTCAATAAATAGGCGTTGCCCTTTTTCGATGGCATAGTTATAGGATTCGATCCCTTTCTCCGTATCGAAGGTCCGGATCACCAACGTATTGGCGTCAAAAAGTTCTCTCAACTGATCGCCCACGAGGTGATAGATGGACTCCATATCCATCTTCTCGACCAGCCCCTTTTGCACATTGTTGATGACGGACAGCTCTTCGATGCGAGATTGAATTTCTTTGGTACGATCCGCCACTTCCTTTTCAAGCAAGACGCTTCGATCCCTAAATTGGGCTGTACGCCACCGGATAAAGGCCAGGATTAATCCCGAGGCCAGGCCGAGCCACATCAGATAGCCCCACCACGTGCGGTACCAGGGAGGGAGCACTTCGAAGGGATAGGACGC
This sequence comes from Saprospiraceae bacterium, assembly GCA_965223165.1. GTDB lineage: Bacteria > Bacteroidota > Bacteroidia > Chitinophagales > Saprospiraceae > JABDMH01. Next base: position 355,834 of record CBDCVQ010000011.1, read on the forward strand.
GATATTGCCTTCCTTCTTATATATGTTCCTGGCCTTGACATGAAAGGTGTAGCTACCCTCGGGCAAATTGGTGTACTCCTTTTGCGCCAGGCGGTGCCAATCGGACCAGTCTTTGTCAAAGCCCTCCAGGTAGGTCTGGTACATGGTCTTATCCTCCTGATCATAAAAGGGCGCGGCAAAGGCGAACAAGATCGAGTTTTGATCGTACTGCAATACCGGCGAAAGCTCATCCATTTCGAGGGCAGTGCCATTGCTGGTGGCCGATCGAATTAAGGCCGTGAATGCACGGTCGTAGTCTTTCTTAATATTGTCATTGTACTGGATAAGCGCTTCGAAATTGCCAAACCAGGTAATGCCATTCTCCTCCGCATAAATGTCGACAGCGGGGTTGTCGGCGAAAGGCAGAAATTGGGTGGTTTCGATGTCATACTTGCCGTCTGGCCGGGGAATGGCCAGGGCTGATTCGCCACCAAAATTGAGCCAGATACGGCCCAGATGGTCGTCCTCCATGGTGTACTCGGTAGGATCTCCGCCAAAGGAGATCGAACGCTGGTCCAAGTTGAATGATGTGTCTTTGTAGAAGCGATCTCCGTCGCGATCATAGACAAAGATCCCCTCGGTACCGGGAAAATACACGTGATCCCCGATTTGAAACGGGTTGCTGATGGAGCTTGGCAGACCCGACGCTTCATCATAGCGATGCACCCGGACGTCATCAAAAATGGTCTCGTCATTTTGCAGCGCCAGCCCCGTGACAGCAAGCATCGACCTGCTCTGCGTGCCGATCCACAGCCTGCCGTCCAGCTCTTCTGCCAGATTCCACACATTTTCGGTCACGCCCGGAATTTTGCCGAGGTATCGCCAGCGAGGTGCTGTGCCTCTTTGACCGATCCGCCTAAAGACAGCGCAGCCATTTTGTAGGCCGGTAAATAGTATGTCCGGATGGGTCAGGGAGCGATACACCGTCGAGGCCTGAAATTCGCCGGCGTCAGACGACCGTATAGAATACACGGTACCTTGGTAGATGGAGTATAGGCCATCGGTCGGCACAATGAGTTCGTCATCGAAGGAGATTAACTCAAAGACTTGGTTGATCGGTATCTGAGAAATTTGTTCGAAGACGCCTGCCGCCGCATTCTCTCTGAGCAGTCCGTTGGACGTACCCAAATAAAGATTACCCTCGTGGCGCTCGATGGACAAGATAGAGCTTGCGCCGTGCTTCTCGTTAAATACCGTCAGCGGTGAATTCAAATCAATGCGGCCGATGCCATTGTCAAATCCCATCCACAGCATATCGTCCCGGTCGATGTACAAGGTGTACGCAGAATTGTCTGCCAATCCATCGGCCTTGTCGAGCTTTTGCAAGACATTGCCAGCATGATCGATGATCACAATACCTGCTCCCACGGTAGAAAGGATGATGCGATCGGATCCATACCCGGTACCCTTGTATATGAAAAAAGACTGGGCAATCTCCTGAATATCAGATTCGAATGGAACCAGCTCCTCGTTTTGCATGACGTAGATGCCATTTCTAAACATAGCCAGGAGATATCTGCGTTGCGTTGGATCCTGCTCCTCCGGTCCATGCAGTGGGATCATCACGTTCATACGGTCCGTGCCGAGCACCTCGGTGCCCGCGATGGTGACCAGATCTCCTTCGTACAGCTTCATCAATCCGATCGACCTCTGATGCACGTAGTACGTACCGTCCACGTAGAAGGCGTACATAAAGTCGTACTCGGACTCCCATACCTCAGCCTTCCATAGGTCTGCCTCGTCGGATTGTTCGGTCAAATGAAAAATGTACTCGCGGGCCTGGAAGAATACCCCTTGTTCGGTCGCGTGCACCGTCCAGACGTCATTAAATTTGGCGTATTGCTCTGGTACGTAGGGCATCAAGGACTGATAGACCCACCGGGCCCTTTCGTCTCGCTGGTAATACCCAATTTCGCCGGCCGAGGCTACGAATAGTCGGCCTGCGCTGTCCATCGAAATTCCGCGAATGGTCGTGACCGCATCATGACGAGTATTGTGCCACGACTGCCCGTCGTACTCCAATAAACCTTGCGAGTTGGCAAAGTAGATGATCCCTTCCTCATCTTGCAGGATGTCCCAGTTTTGCGCATGCGCCTCGTACTCCTGCGGACTAAAATTGGTGACAAAAGGAAGACCATGGGAAGATATCCCTTGGCCGGTAGCCATTCCGGCCGACAACAGGACCCATGTGCCGGTCAGGAGAAAACCCTTCAAGGTGATCGATGCGCAAATGCTAGATCCGAAATTCATGGACGGTCAGATTGAGCAGATAATAATACGGGCACAAACACGCAGCCGATCCGAGGTGTCAGATCCACCAAGGCAGACATGTCCTTCCATAGCGAGGGTCGAACCACGGGTTTGAATTCCATTAAAGTTGCCAAGAAAGAGTGGGCCACCTTATCGGGCTGACAATGCATCGGCTCTACTCCTCCTTGATTGTCTTTTCTACACTAACTCGTAGAGTTTCGCACTAAATCTTGTTGTTAATTCTAATGCGAAACACTACGATTCGAGATGATCGAGGGCGGTGTGTCTTGTAGGATCCAGGTAAGGATCCACCTGCTCCAGTCTTTATTGGCGCAGCAAATTAGCATGGTCTGCGCTGATGGGAGCCTGGCAAAAACAGACATCCATCGAGGGATGTTGGAGGCCAAGGGGAGTCGATGATCTGTCGATCGGCGAGAAGATAGCGATTTACAACCTCAGCGACAAAGTTCAGCGCGGAAATCGTCCACTTTGCCCGTGCTAAGGCATCAGCCGCCGCTGTCCAGGTATCTTTCAATAGGCAGCAGACGCCGGGACGGTCGACGGTCGACGGTGGAGGCGAGCTCGCGAGCGGCGCATCCAGAGGCCCGATGCGAAAGCTGGGCCCCTTGCCGGTCACGAACCCGGTGCTTTTGATTGGGATTGATAGATTTTGATGGGAAGATTGTGATTCACGCCAGACGTCGGATCGGCGAGCTGCGGGCAAGCCTCGAGCGCAGGGAAAGATCGTCGAGCCACACATTGGATACAGAGACGGTCGACGGCAGACGGTGGAAGGCCGAGGCGAGCTCGCGAGCGGCGCATCCATAGACCCGATGCGATAGCTGGGACCCCTTGCGGGTCACGAAACCCGGTGCTTTTGATTGGGATTGATGATTGGGATTGTGATTTTGATTCACGCTAGACATCGGATCGGCGAGCTGCGGGCAAGCCTCGAGCGCAGGGAAAGATCGTCGAGCCACACATTGGATACAACGACGGTGTACGGTGGACGGCTGCGCGAGCTCGCGAGCGGCGCATCCAGAGGCCCGATGCGAAAGCTGGGACCCTTTGCCGGACACGAACCCGGTGCTTTTGATTGGGATTGATGATTGGGATTGTGATTGTGATTGGCCCCCTAGATGTCGGATCGGTGAGCTGCGGGCAAGCCTCGAGCGCAGGGAAAGATCGTCGAGCCACACATTGGATACAGAGACGGTGGACGGTGGAAGGCCGAGGCGAGCTCGCGAGCGGCGCATCCAGAGGCCCGATGCGAAAGCTGGGACCCCTTGCGGGTCACGAACCCGGTGCTTTTGATTGGGATTGATGATTGGGATTGTGATTGTGATTGGCCCTAGATGTCGGATCGGCGAGCTGCGGGCAAGCCTCGAGCGCAGGGAAAGATCGTCGAGCCACACATTGAATACAACGACGGTGGACGGTGGACGGCAGACGGCTGTGGGAGCTCGCGAACGTCGGATCGGCGAGCTGCGGGCAAGCCTCGAGCGCAGGGAAAGATCGTCGAGCCACACATTGGATACAGAGACGGTGGACGGTGGAGGCGAGTTCGCGAGCGGCGCATCCATAGACCCGATGCGAAAGCTGGGCCCCTTGCCGGTCACGAACCCGGTGCTCTTGATTGTGATTGATAGATTTTGATGGGAAGATTGTGATTCGCGCTAGACGTCGGATCGGCGAGCTGCGGGCAAGCCTCGAGCGCAGGGAAAGATCGTCGAGCCACACATTGGATACAGAGACGGTCGACGGTGGACGGTGGACGGCCGATGCGAGCTCGCTAGACGTCGGATCGGCGAGCTGCGGGCAAGCCTCGAGCGCAGGGAAAGATCGTCGAGCCACACATTGGATACAACGACGGTGGACGGTGGACGGCAGACGGCTGTGCGAGCTCGCGAGCGGCGCATCCATCGACCCGATGCGAAAGCTGGGACCCTTTGCCGGACACGAACCCGGTGCTTTTGATTGGGATTGATGATTGGAATTGTGATTGTGATTCACGCTAGACATCGGATCGGCGAGCTGCGGGCAAGCCTCGAGCGCAGGGAAAGATCGTCGAGCCACACATTGGATACAACGACGGTGGACGGTCGACGGTGGAGGCGAGCTCGCGAGCTGCGCATCCATAGACCCGATGCGATAGCTGGGCCCCTTGCGGGTTACGAAAGCGGTGCTTTGATTGGGATTGATGATTGGGATTGTGATTGTGATTGGCCCTAGATGTCGGATCGGCGAGCTGCGGGCAAGCTTCCAGCGCAGGGAAAGATCGTCGAGCCACACATTGGATACAACGACGGTGCACGGTCGACGGTGGACGGCTGTGCGAGCTCGCGAGCGGCGCATCCAGAGACCCGATGCGAAAGCTGGGACCCCTTGCGGGTCACGAACCCGGTGCTTTTGATTGGGATTGATGATTGGGATTGTGATTGTGATTCCCGCTAGACGTCGGATCGGCGAGCTGCAGGCAAGCCTCGAGCGCAGGGAAAGATCGTCGAGCCACTCATTGGATACAGAGACGGTGGGACGGCAGACGGCAGACGGCCGAGGCGAGCTCGCGAGGCGGCGCATCCAGAGACCCGATGCGAAAGCTGGGACCCTTTGCCGCACACGAACCCGGTGCTTTTGATTGGGATTGATGATTGTGATTGTGATTGTGATTCGCACTAGATGTCGGATCGGCGAGCTGCGGGAAGGCCTCGAGCACAGGGAAAGATCGTCGAGCCACACATTGGATACAACGACGGTGGACGGTGGACGGCTGTGCGAGCTCGCGGGCGGCGCATCCATAGCCCGATGCGAAAGCTGGGCCCCTTGCCGGTCACGAACCCGGTGCTTTTGATTGGGATTGATAGATTTTGATGGGAAGATTGTGATTCACGCCAGACGTCGGATCGGCGAGCTGTGGGCAAGCCTCGAGCGCAGGGAAAGATCGTCGAGCCACACATTGGATACAACGACGGTGGACGGTGGGGGGACGTCGGATCGGCGAGCTGCGGGCAAGCCTCGAGCGCAGGGAAAGATCGTCGAGCCATACATTGGATACAACGACGGTGGACGGCCGAGGCGAGCACGCGAACGTCGGATCGGCGAGCTGCGGGCAAGCCTCGAGCGCAGGGAAAGATCGTCGAGCCACACATTGGATACAAGGACGGTGCACGGTGGACGGCAGACGGCCGAGGCGAGCTCGCGAACGTCGGATCGGCGAGCTGCGGGCAAGCCTCGAGCGCAGGGAAAGATCGTCGAGCCACACATTGGATACAACGACGGTGCACGGTCGACGGTCGACGGTGGACGGCTGTGCGAGCTCGCGAGCTGCGGACCCTTTGCCGGACACGAACCCGGTGCTTTTGATTGGGATTGATGATTGGGATTGTGATTGTGATTCACGCTAGACATCGGATCGGCGAGCTGCGGGCAAGCCTCGAGCGCAGGGAAAGATCGTCGAGCCACACATTGGATACAACGACGGTGGACGGTGGACGGTAGACGGCCGAGGCGAGCTCGCGAACGTCGGATCGGCGAGCTGCGGGCAAGCCTCGAGCACCAGGAAAGATCGTCGAGCCACACATTGGATACAAAGTCGGAAAACGGCAGACGGACATACGTGCTCGCGAACGATGCCTCTAAACCTTGTTGATGCTTAGTCCGGTCCCTGATTCAATCGTCGCTTCATGCGTGCCATCTCCCCTTCCACATCATCACCCGCATAAAATTGAAGGAGACCTTCGATCGCCACGGTTTGACCGGGCGGACAGTCGGGCAGTCGGGGGTCTGCATGGAGGCACGGACAATCATCATTTCCCCATGGACGACTACACCCCTGCCACCCCGTGATAATCCAGTGGTGTCCCTCCTCCGATTGCACCGCACTCACGGGACATTGCAATAGCTTGTTGTCATTCGTCTGCGCAGCGAAATGTTTCGTCTGCCCCAGCATGACACACACTTGCGTCTGCAGTTTTTGAAAAAGCGTGTCTTCCGTCAGATTGGTCAGCCACAATCGCATTTGTGCCTCCTTTTCTGCTGGTCGCACACTGGCCCCGATCTCGATGCCATTGGGTAGCGCCCACAGGTTATGCCACATCCCTGTGCTATCCCACTGCCAATCCGAATTGTGAATTTGGATTTGCTGCAGGTCAAATACCGTCGGGATATGCTTGTGGCCCAAAAAGGTGATGCCAAATTGACTCATGACCGCCTCCGGCACATCCAGCACCACATAATCCTCTTCATCCCAAGGCAAAAACAGGCTGAGTTTTGTGCCTCTTCTGGGGCTAAGCATACCCTCTTGAAAATCGATGCGGGGATGCCTTCCTCCCGGATACGGCCACACTTCTATTTTCTCCCCTTCGCTAGGGAGCGCCTCCACTCTTCCGATCAGACTATCTACCGTCTCTAGATCCAAACCCAAGACACGGGACATTTCCTCTCCCGTGAAGCCGTGCCGATACATATTGGCGGTCCAGAAAGCCAGTGCCGATCGCGATTGATGTACCTCGCGAGGCCAGCTCAAGTCGGTCTCAGGACTGGGATACCGTTGGCTCAGCATGGGGTCGTCTGGCCTTTGCTCAGGTAAAAAAGGCCCGAGATCACCCAAGGCAATCACTTGGTAGTCATGGTCCCGCAAGTAGTCCATATACTGACGAAAGTCGCCCGGAGGGGTATCGACCCAAGGATGCTTGACATCGGGGACGCCATGAAACTGCAACACGGCAATCTCATTGGCGGGTACTCGCTCCATCACTTGCGTGAAGGTGTCCATGTTCATCCCCGGGTAAAAATCGATCGTAGTCGGAATCAGCAGGGGATGATGCCTATGTGGATCATATCCCGGCCCTCCCGCAAGGCTACCATATGCCACCTCGGGTTGCTTGCCTCGGCGAGCAAATTGATATCCCAGGTTGCTTAAGGCCTCCACTGCTTCAGGTCCAAAGGCATTGCCGGTATGTGCGAAACTTACCGGCTTCTCGATACCCACTTTTCCCAGCATCCACTCCATCATGACCAGCTCCCCCTCCAACTCAAAAGCTTGTGCCGGCTGCGAGAAATTAGCATGCGTCCAAGTGTGATTTCCAACCTCAAATCCCATTTCTGCCAGATCGGCGATGTCCTGCCAATTCATGAAATGTGTAGTGTCGGACATCCAAGCGTAGGTAACAAAGAAACTGGCATTAAATCCATACTCCTTTAGCAGGGGTGCGACAAAGGTGCGATGCGACTTGACCGCGTCATCGAAGGTCAAAACGGCAATGGGGCGGGCAGTGTCCGCATCCTGTCCGTGGACCATTAAAGGGGTCGTAAACAGCCAAACCAGCAGCGTGGTGTACCATGATGGGATTGAGGTCGCATGGGTCGGTCGAGATACCATGCCTCCAAGGTACGGATTTGGGGTAGGCCCATCCATCCTATAATCATGTTGTTCCCCCTATATGCTCGGCAGTCAAACGGCCATGTCTCTTTCACGAAATCGTAGTGGCGCTGCCACCCTCATTGGCCAGGACTGTGTCCATGCACGGTATTGTAGACAATACCAAACTCCACTGGGATGCTTGGTTGGTACGCAATAGCGTCGAAGCTCATCGAGCATGGATGTCGAAGGTACGCCCTATGGAGTGCCTGGACGCCGTCGACCAAGTTTTGTTACTGCTGAAATGAGGCAATAAATTATTTAAGCCGGTCGCTACAGGGTAGGCGGCTGGTATCCGCCAAATGCATCCTCGATCCACTTTGCCACCGCTAAAACCTTGTCCTCCTGCCAGGGTTTACCCACGACCTGAATGCCGAGAGGTAGTCCATCAGAGGAGGTGCCCGCGCGGACCACTGCCACGGGCCAGCCGGTCAAGTTATAGGTCGCTGTGTACGAGAGGGTATTTCGGGCTACATCTTCAAAACCCCTGGGATGGGCTGCCATAGTGGAGGCTGGACACAGTACGATATCAACATCACGATAGAACAAGGTCATCTCACTACGGAAGGAAGCCCATTTTTCAAAAACCGAGGCAAATTGCTTGGGCGAAATGCTCGGTACTTCGAAGCCTTGCTCCGGCTCCCGCGCAAAGTCCAGCAGTGGGGAGATTTCTCTGGTGCCGGCCATCTGCAGGAGTCTGTTGGCACTGTAGCCTTGATCCGCAAACAGTACTTCAAAAAACAAATCAAACGTCTGCTCGATCACGCCGGCACGCGCTTCCTCCATCGGGGCGCCCTCCGCAGCCAGGCGCCGGGCCACCTCATCCATCATCTGCGAGACCTTTTCCCCTGCCCGCACTGTGCCGGTATCTGTATAAAAGGCAAATCGAAGACTGGGCACGTCGACAGTATAGGCATTGCCCACCGGAAAGTCATAGATGTACGGATCCACCCCATCTCCCCCTACCATAACTGGCAAGATGGTGATTAAGTCTTCCACCTTTCGGGTCAGCGGCCCCACCGAGGTCAACGCCTGATCAAAACCGTGAAACGATATGATGTGGCCAGTGCGCGGCACCCGGCCCGAGGTTGGTTTGATTCCGCAAATACCGCATGCATGTGCCGGATTCCGAATGCTGCCCCCGGTGTCCGTCCCGACGTCAAATGCGGAGCCCCCTGCGCTGACAATGGCTCCGGCTCCGCCACTGCTACCGCCAGGACTGTGATCGAGGTTATAGGGGTTGAGGGTCTCTCCATACACGAGGTTGTCGGTCTCGCCGGCGAGGGTCAGCTCTGGAGTATTCGTCTTTCCAAGGATAATGGCACCTGCTTGTTTTAGGCGCTGAACGACCGCCGCATCCCTTTCGGGCACGTACTTAGACCTTCCCAGGGTGCCAGCGGTACTGATGATACCTGCCGTATCAAAGGAATCCTTGATCGTGATGGGCAGCCCATGGAGTGGTCCCAGCGGTGAACCACCAGCCAGTTTCTCATCGGCCACTTGTGCCGTCGCCAACGCTTGGTCGGACGCTAGTTGCACCACAGCATTTATCCTGGGATTCACTTCTTGTATACGGTCGAGAAATATCCGGGTCAACTCCATGGACGAGATGTCCTTGCGCTTGATCGCCCGGGCGAGGGCCGTGGCGGAGGAGAAGTAAATTGGATCCTTTCAAAGCATGCATTGAATTTTGGCCTTCATCTGATCGACGGCAAGCAGTGAGTGGAGGGAATATCACTCCGACGCCAAATCCCCAACCGAGGATTTTCAGAATGTCGCGGCGCCGGAGGCAGGCAGATACAGGACTACCGTTCATTTTCTTGTCGAAAATAGCAAATCAAATATTTTCTAAGCCCGACCCTAAAACGAGGAATTATGATTTTGTCTCCTACGACATGACATACTCTTGCGATCCAAAAAGATAATTGGCTAGCTTTTCCGGCCTTGTTTCTTTAGGGCTTCGCCGGGTCCATCGTGCTCTATGGCCATTACAACTATTGGATAATTCTGTGCCTCAACAAATTCCTCCTCAATGTACTTGACGGCGTCCTTTAGAGACGGAGTTCGATCCGGTAGGTAGTTTTGGAATGTCACATTGGGCACCACAATGATACCAACTTCAATTCGTCCTTGTTGTAAGTTATTCCTGATGTGGACTAAATCACGTATTAGCAAGTCAGACCGTGCAGAAACTTGAATCTCCACACCTATTGTAGCAAGAAAGCTCCTGTTATACCGGATCCTCTTTGACCAATCTACATCACCTGTCGTCTTCTTAACCCAGTCGTCCCTTGCCTCAAATGAAGCGTCGATCAGTTTACGCACCTCTGCACCGCCATTTGCGTCTTTTTCCTCAAGAATATAGACAGGGGTTGTCAACAGAATCTCTTGCAACTCTATAAATAGGTCAGCAAGGCCAAGCTTTGTGATTCTTTCTCGAGATCCCCCATAAAATCGAATCTCAGTGATCTTCAAACCGCCGCCATTTTGAAGATTCTGTCGAATTCAAAGGAGGGAGTCTTACCCATAAACATCCCAAACTGCTCGTACAGCCTCCTCTCTATGTGATGGCAATCAAACAACTCAATTCCTATCCAATTTCGGCCCAACTTCTGAGCTGCCTGATACGTAGAACCTCCACCTCCAAAAGGGTCAAAGACGATATCATTTTCATTGGTAGAAATGCTGATAGCTCTTTCTGGGATTATGCTCTTCAGTTCATTGACACCATCTCTCACTTTGAACTTTCGATGGCGGTTTGGCGAGGTATCAGTCCAGAAGTCCATGAGGTTGATCCCCTCCGGGTTCATTTTCTCGCGATGCCCACCGTAGTCTGGGATCTCACCCCCGCAATGGCGGCAAGTTGGTATTGGTGTCCGTAGGTTGTTAAAGGTCTTTGGCTCACCCTTGGTGTAGTAGAGCATCGAATAATGAGCCGGATATAGGCGCCTACCTCTCCGGAAGGTTCCCTTCATGCTCATGGCTATCCAATGTCTAAAGTCCAGAAGCTCATTTAGGTAGTTGCCAAATCTGATATTCAGTTCGGGCGTGGCATAAAGAAAGAAGGAACCCCCAGGTTTGAGGACTCGACAGCATTCTGCAATCCATTTCTGACACCACTGAAGGTACACATCTTCATCTGTACGATCGTCGAAACCGTTCTTGTAGTCCTTGCCAAGGTTGAAAGGCGGATCAGCAAAGACAGTATCAATGGCGCCATCACGCATCTCTGCTAGTAGATTCAGACAGTCTCCCTCATATAGGACCCCTTTGTCCGTTGTCAAATATGGCTTCATATATTAAAATTTACGCAATATAAACATTAGGTGCCAGCCACAGAGAGGCCCTGTGTCAGAAAACATGGCAATCGCATTATCAGATTCTGCATTTATCTATCAACGGCCAAAGAAATTGCTGGCAAGATGCCCACTTTTTGTAGTTGATCACACTTAGGACGACTACTCCTTGGCATAATCTTGCTAGTAGGTGTCAGGCGAGGACCCCTGACACGGCGAGGTTGTCTGTTTTTGAGTTATTCCAACGGCAAACTAGCCTCAAAGGCCAACAGCCCGGAGCAGGACGCTTTTTAGCATCCCCGTCAATCGCCATCGTTAGCTCGCTGTCATTCTAAAGCCATGCGATTTCCCTTGTGTCAGGAAGACGCTATGTATTGCCGATAAAGCCACACGAACCCTAGTATCTCACCCACTCCGTCTTCACCTTCTTCCGACCTTCCGCGGCAGGCAGATCCGACCAGGTGGGGCCTAGTCGCTGGATATCGACTAGCTGCGCCTCCACCAGTTTCTTAAAATGGATGGAGTCGGGATGGGTGTAGATCAAATTATTTTGTTGCCCAAGGTCCGTCGACAGGTCATACCATTCAAAGTCCACCAGCTGCATCTGTTTGATGTAGGCCATGTCCTCGGCGGCAAATCGGTGCGTCCTAGGTACGGTATCGCGGTCCCTGCCCAACAGCATCAGATCGCCGGTACGCACCGCAATTTCCGGTGATGTCCGATAAAAGAACCAGTATAGCGGCTTGGATCGCTCCAAGGGCCTACCCTCAAGCACATCCAGCATACTGGTGCCATCATACGCTCCACGGTCGTAGGAGCGGCCCAGCATGTCTTGCAGGGTAGGCATAATATCTACCAAGCCGGCTGGCGCGTCAATCGTTTGCCCCTCCCCGCCGCTTCCCGGCCATCGCATGATACCCGGCACTCGGATGCCACCCTCGTAGAGGTAGCTCTTGACCGCCCGCAGTGGCTCATTGGAAGCCTGCCGGTAGGATCCATTGTCTGAGCTAAATACGATCCAAGTATCATCCAAGAGCTGATGCGTTTCCAGGTAATTCAAAATTCTGCCGACCGCCAGATCAAGGTTTTCGATGTTGGCCAGATACTCGGCATCGGGTGTATCATAGGCGTCGTATTTGTCTACCAGTGCCGGTGGTGAGGCCACCTTGGCATGTGGCTCATGAAACGCGACATACATAAAGAAAGGGTCCTCTCCATCGTACACCTGTTCAAACCAGTGGGCGACCTCATCGGCCAGGATCTGGCAGGAGTATCCGCGGACCGTATCTAGTGGTTCTCCATTTCTCACAAAATTGATGGGGTTCAAGTGGGAAGGGATCGCGTTGTTTTCCGTACCCAGCGAATAGTCGAATCCGTGATCTTTGGGCTGGGGATGCTTCAAGGCGGGATCTTGCGGCAAGCAACCCAGATGCCATTTGCCGACGTGTGCGGTCTGATAGCCCTCCTCCTTGAGTAGGCTGGCCACCGTTTCTTCTTGCGCTCTCAGATGTAAAGGATGCCCGGAAGGCCGATAGTTATACATACCCGACCTGGCCGGACCGACACCCGTCATTAAGCCGGCACGCGAGGGCGAGCAGTTAGGCGCAGCTGCATAAAAATTTGTGAAGCGCACACCCATTTGCGCCAGCCGATCCAGATGCGGCGTGGCAGCCGCTCCCCCATAACAGGCCAGGTCGCTATAACCCATGTCATCAGCGAGGAGCAACAAGACATTGGGGCGATGGGTCGGGTCATGCCGGGTGTCGTCCAGACAACCCATGGCTCCGGTAAGGAGCAAACCAGCTAATATTAATCGATACATATCATCACTACTAAGTATATTGATCCCACCATCCCTGGTACTTGCTCGGAGGATCACCTCATCTGACGAGTGCTGCACTTCGAATGCCCTTCCCTTGACCATCTGTCTTGTCTTAAAAAAGCACCCGGGTCACCATCTCAAAATAGACATTATGAAGAAAAATAGATTGTCCATTTTGCTGGTATTGGTCTGCGTTTACCACGGCTATGCCCAAAATTCCCTGCACGAGCGTGACAAAGCGGCCGCGACGGACCTGCGTGACGGCACCATCATTAATCTTTATGACGCCTTTGGCGAGGACGACCCAGCCTTGACCAAGGACTTTGGGTTTTCTTGCGTCCTGAAATATAATGGCACCACCATATTATTTGATGCCGGGTCAAATGCAGATATTTTCAAGCGAAATGTGCAGGCGCTAGGCATAGATCTGAGAGAGATCGATTTCGCGATCGCATCCCATGCCCATTTTGATCACATCAACGGCTTTGATTATTTACTGGAGATTAATCCCGACGTCACCATTTATTTTCCACGTGACCTGTTTTGGGGAGCGAATTTGCCCTTTAATTTGAAGGGGCGGGAAGCATCGATTGCGGATTCTCTCGAATCACGCATGCAGTATTTCGGAGGCAATTTTCACGCATACATGTTCAATCAGTCAGGCCGATTTTGGCAAGCAAACGTAGAATTTATCAGCGAACACACCAAACTGGCGCCGGGCATCACGGTGATCGCGACCACTTCACCCTACATGGGTTATTTTACCAGATATCCGACGCTGGGCCTGGATGCCGATCAGATGTCTACGCAGCGGGATGGTGGTGATGCTACGTTTATGGAGCTGCCCGAGCTGTCCCTGTCCCTGGAGACAGCGACGGGCGAGGTGCTTATTGTGGGATGTTCGCACAGCACAGTCGAAAGGATTGTGGCCGAGACCAGATCACACCTGGGCCATGATATCGCCCTAGTCTATGGAGGATACCATCTACTGCCCTACGATCGGGAGGTGCTGACAGACTTGGCGGTACGTCTAAAGGAAGACCTGAAGGTGGCCAAAGTGGCTCCGGCACATTGCACGGGACACTTGGCCTTCAAGATCCTTCAGGACCACTTTGGCACGGACTATATTTTTGCCGGCTTGGGAGAGCGCATACGTTTTTGAGCGGTGAGTAGAGGAGGTGTGTTGTGGAATCCGATTGGCCGGTAAATTCCGCAGAACTTGGGGTATGTCTATATGTGGCCTTAAAAACGGACGTCCGAAACTTGCGACTGATCCCCCTTATGTACCACTCCTACAGTCCAAGCGCTTCGGACCAGTTGCACCCGATGGGGCCAGATTCATTGCCCCCATTTTCGGTATCTTTAGATAAATCGATCGATCATGCCAACCAGAGCTAAATACTGGAGTGCTGTGCTGCTGCTCCTGTCGTGTTACGTTGTGGGCCCTGCCCAGACGACCGTCATCACCCATGTCTCCGTGATCACGATGGATGGAGAAGAGGTCTTGGCGGACCGTGCCGTCTATGTCGAAGGAAGCAAGATCGTGCGAATCTCGGAATCTCACGAAGGCGTCATCGGAGCCAACCTAGTGATCGATGGCACAGACAAGTTTCTCATGCCCGGGTTGAGTGAGATGCATGCGCACATTCCTACGCCACGCGATGGAGATGATTCCTACGCAAAGGAGACCCTCTTTCTCTACCTCGCTAACGGCATTACCACCATCCGCGGCATGCTGGGGCATCCCTACCATCTCACACTAAAGAAAGAACTCAAAGAAAAACACCTGGCTAGCCCCCGGATATATACCTCCAGCCCCTCGATGAATGGCAACACCATTCCCACGGCTGAGGAGGCCGTGCGAAAAGTCGGTCGGTATGCGCGAGACGGCTACGATTTCCTCAAAGTCCATCCCGGAATCCAGCGTGAGGTATTTGACAAAATGGTCGAAACAGCACTGACCACCGGCATCGGCTACTCCGGACATGTGCCGATGGATGTGGGGGTGGAGCGAGCCATCGAGTCCCAGTATGGCAGCATCGACCATCTGGACGGCTACATTGAGGGCTTGGCCCCGGAAGAGCGCCGACCCGAGGGAGGATTCTTTGGTGTGCTGCTGAGTCTTGAGGCGGACGAAAAACGCATCGAAACCTTGGTACAACAGACCAAGGAGGCTGGCGTAGCGGTGGTCCCTACCCAGACGCTGATGACGCGCTGGTTGAGCCCAGAATCGCCCGTCGCCATGGTAAACGAACCGGAAATGAAGTATCTGCCGGCATCGGAACGCTTTCGCTGGCGGCAGAGTAAAGAACAAATGCTGGACCGGCTGTCCTACAGCACGGAGATGTACGACCGATTCATCGAGCTGCGCAATACACTAATTCTAAAACTGCATCAAGCTGAAGTGCCCATCCTGCTGGGCAGTGATGCGCCCCAGGTCATGAACGTGCCAGGATTCTCGATCCATCACGAGATTGAGGACATGGTCGATGCGGGCCTAAGCAACTACGAGGCGCTCAAGACGGGCACGGTCAATGTCGCTGAGTATTTTGGTGCCGGTGACAAACGCGGCAAAGTCAAAGTGGGTATGGTCGCCGATCTCGTACTGCTGGCGGACAATCCGCTGGACGACATCGGCGCTACCCGAACGGTCGAGGGAGTTATGTATCGGGGCGCCTGGCTAGACAAAGCAACCATCGAAGTGCAATTGGCAGCGATCGCTGATAAGTATGACAAGGAATAAGACCATGAACCGAAGGACATTTTTAGCTAACAGTGGTCTGGCGGGAGCCAGCTACGCCGCGTTTCCCCTGATCCGTAGTCGGGAGAAGATCTACCGTGTGGTGCTGATCGGCAGCGGTTGGTGGGGCACCAACATTTTACGTGAAGCGGTAGCCTCCGAGCGGGTAGAGGTGGTCGGATTGTGTGATGTGGACACACGGGCGCTGGACAAAGCGTCGACGGAAGTGGCCTCCTGGACAGGCAAGAACCCGCCACGGTATGAGGACTATCAACAGTGTCTGGAGCAGACCGAGCCGGATATCGCTATTGTGGCCACTCCGGACCATTGGCACGCCCTCAATGCCATCGCGGCTATTGAGGCGGGCGCGCACGTGTACATCGAAAAACCGATCGCTCATACGCTGCTGGAGGGCCGAGCGATTCTGAAGGCAGCTCGTAGCGCTGACCGGGTGGTACAGGTAGGCACCCATCGCCGAGTATCTCCGCACAACATGAGCGGCATGGACTTTCTCAAATCGGGAAAGGTGGGACACATCAGTATGGTAAAGTGCTTTGTCAACTACGGGGGAAACGTGGGGCGCGCCCGTCCGGACGAACCCGTGCCAGAGGGGCTCAACTGGGATCAATGGGTCGGACCCGCCCCCTATCGGCCTTACAATCGCTCGATACATCCCCGTGGCTTCCGGCAGTATTTGGATTTTGCCAATGGCACCGTCGGTGACTGGGGCATCCACTGGTTTGACCAGGTACTGTGGTGGACCGAGGAGCGCTTCCCCTCCCGGATCAGCAGTACGGGCGGACGTTTTTACAAGCAAGATGGGGCAGATGCTCCCGACACCCTTCTGACGGGGTTCCAATTTGAATCTTTCGCCCTCCAGTGGGAGCACAAGCTGGTGGCAAAGAATGCCAATGAAAGCGCCAATGTGGGTTGCTACTTCTACGGTTCTAATGGTACCTTTCACATGGGCTGGCGAGACGGCTGGACCTTCTACCCATCCAGAAAGGGCGATCAACAAATCCATGTCGAGCCCCAGCTCAACAAACCCGATGACCAGAATATCAAGGAACTGTGGGCAGATTTTCTCGGAGCCATCGAAGTCAATCGCCGACCGGTATGCGACATCGAGCACGGCTACCTGGCCACCAACCTAAGCCTGTTGGCCATGATATCGCTCAAGGTCAATCGCAGCATTCGATGGGACGGCACAAACATTCTCGAAGACTCGGAGGCGTCCGCCCTCCTCTCCAGGCCGTATCGTGATCCCTGGAAATATCCGGGTACCAGCTAAGGAGCCCTTGAAGCACTGGCGGGCATTTGAGTGCTTGCTCCTTTGCCCCCACACAGCGTTGGCAAAGCCTCGTAACTGCTACGGCTGGCTACCCACCCGCTTTGCCGCAGCTCTCTCGCTTCTCGCATTGTGATACTCTCCGAGCTCGTTCGGTCGTGTTTTTGCGCCTAGTATGCCGACAAAATCGTGTCGCGAGTCGTAGTCAGCCATTCAACCGTCTCCCAAGCTCTTTCCCTCCTGCGGCAGACCAAGGGACGACGAATCGAGCCGTCCAGTATCGTGAGAAACTGCTTGCGCGGCTGCACTACCTCTTCGCCCAGCGTGACCGTGCCCGGAGAGAGATCACCGATGGGGCAAAGCAAGGGGTCCATGTGCCTGCGAACTGGCGGGTGACAGCACGCGGTCGTCCATGACCATAATCACCCCGGTGACAGCCCCGTCGAACTATTGAAAAAAGTATTTTTGCGGATATAAATGAGGATTGGAGATGAAGTGGACCATACTTATTTCCCTTTTGCTACTTGTTGGCTGTCAGCCCAATGAAGCGTACAAAGAAGAGGTGTCGGATCCCGACTACCTACATCGTGCCCTGGGCCAGCTGACGGATATCATCGTTTATGATATCTTCTCGCCACCCGTAGCCAGTCGGATCTATGCCTATCCCAGCATCGCAGCATATGAGGTTTGTCGACAAGCCCACCCCACGTTCAAGACACTGGCGGGGCAACTACGTGATCTTGCTCCCATTCCCTCCCCGGCTGAGCATTCTCGCATCGACTTTAATATGGCCGCCTTCCAGGCCTTTGCCATTGTGGGCCGGGCCTTGATCTTTTCGGAGGCTAAAATGGATGCGTTTATTGCGGAGGTGCATGAGGAATATCGCAACGCGGGTGCCCCCCGGCGGGTGATCCGAGCCTCCGTAGCTTACGGTGAGCAGGTGGCTGCACACATCCTGGATTGGGCGGACAAGGACAATTATAAGCAGACCCGGACCTTTCCCAAGTTTGACATTCGAGATGAGCCGGATCGGTGGCAACCCACCCCTCCGGACTATATGGAGGGCATCGAGCCGCATTGGAATGATATCCGTCCTTTTGTCATTGCAGATGCGGATCAATTTACACCTCCACTCCCCACGAAGTTTGACATGACTGAAGGAAGTGACTTTTACAAAGAGGTCATTGAAGTGTATGAGGCCGTCAATAATCTCGACGATGAGCGTGAGGCGATCGCGCAGTTTTGGGACTGCAATCCCTACGTCTCACATCATAAGGGGCACGTCATGTTTGCCACCAAGAAGATCACCCCTGGCGGACATTGGATGGGCATCTCCGAGATCGCCGCCCGTAAGGCCGAGGCGGACATGATGATGACGGCCACCACGTACGCCTTTACAGCTATTACGTTGGCCGATGGATTTATTAGCTGTTGGGATGAAAAGTACCGCAGCAACCTCATTCGGCCGGAGACGCTGATCAACGCGCATATTGATGAGGACTGGGTGCCGTTGCTTCAGACCCCTCCTTTTCCAGAATATACCAGCGGCCACAGCGTGATCTCCTCGGCGGCCGCTGTCATGCTGACGCACCTGTACGGCGACAACTTTGACTTTGAAGACACCGTCGAGCTGAAGTATGGGCTGCCGACCCGGTCGTTTTCGTCCTTCCTCGACGCATCGTCGGAGGCCGCCATCAGCAGGTTGTATGGTGGTATCCACTACATGCCTGCGATCACCAACGGAGTCACGCAAGGACAGGCCCTGGGCCGCTATGTGGCCGCCAACTTGTCTTACAACTAGATGCTGAGTGGATCGCACGCGGGATAACCTCGCGTTCTGCTGGCGCCGGCCAGTCTCCCGCCGCATGCTGCACGGCAAGTGCTTCTGAGAAGTGGAGTGACCGCAGATTTTTCGAAAAAAATCAATTGATTTTAAACCTTGACCAAACCGGCGGGTCAAAGTGTTCGTGTGCATAGACGAGTACCTGCACCCACAAACACATAGTGGTTAATTAAACAAAGACCCTACCTAAATGGCTGGATTTTCAACCTTTAGTCTCGAACCATACGCCGGAGAATGGACGGCCGATCATGCTGCGCACCTATTGAGACGTACCATGTATGCTCCCTTGCGCGTAGATATCCAGGAAGCATCATCTGTGGGTCTACAAGGCACCCTTGAGTTACTCACCGGTGACATGCCTGCGGCCGATCCGCCGCTCAATTTCAACTACGAAGACGATCCCAACGTGGCCATCGGGGAGTCCTGGGTGGGCCAGCCCTACGTGCGGAGTGAGACGGCCAATATGCAGATCGCGTCCAGGCTGCAGTCGTTGCGGGCCTGGACCCTTGGCCAAGCCATCCAAGAGGGCATGTCTATCCGAGAAAAGATGACCTTGTTTTGGCACAACCATTTTGTGACCGGTGATATTCGCGACGCTAATTTCGCCTACCGAAATATTAAATTATATCGAGATAATTTTCTAGGAAACTTTCGAGAGATCACGAAGGCAACGACGATCGACCCTGCCATGCTGCGCTATCTCAACGGCAACCAAAATACCAAGAATCGGCCCAATGAAAACTATGCCAGAGAATTACTTGAATTATTTACGATCGGCAAGGGACCAAGTGCCGGTGAGGGCGACTATACAAATTACACCGAGCATGATGTCGCCGAGCTTTCCAAAATCCTCACCGGCTGGCACGACTTGGGATATTTTAATCGCAATGGATTTGACCCGGATTCCTTCTTCCTACCCCAATCACATGACACCAGCACCAAACAATTAAGTCATCGTTTTGGCTATGTGCAGATACCGGACATGGGAGGCGAAGAATATAGTCACCTCATTGACATTATTTTCCAGCAGGAGGAGGTAGCCCGCTTTATCGCTAGAAAAATATATCGATGGTTCGTCTACTACGTGATCGATGAGCAGGTAGAACAGGGCATTATCCAACCGATGGCCCAGATCCTACGTGACAACGACTATGAGATGAAGCCCATGGTCCATGCACTATTAAGCAGTGCGCATTTTTATGATGATTACGCCAAGGGCAGTCTGATCAAGAATCCGATCGACTTTATTGTGGGGCAAATCAAGCATTTTGCGCTTGACTTCGGAAGTAATCTCACCCAAGAGTATCGGATTTGGGTCCGGCTGGCCAATTTCGCCGAGCTGCTGCAGATGGATTATTTCACGCCGCCCAACGTGGCCGGTTGGAAGGCCTACTATCAGGAGCCGCTGTACTACCGCACCTGGATTAATTCCAGCACCCTGAGCTCTCGCTATTTATTCACCAATTTATTTCTGACGGGGGTGCGAGCTGACCGATTGCGCATTGAGGCGGACGTCTTTGCGATGATCGAGGGCATCGAAAACGCCAATGATCCCAATGCACTGATCGACGGGGCCGTGAGCCTGTTGCTGCCCAAAGACATCGATCAAGCCCAAAAGGACTATCTGAAATCGATCCTTATACCCGGGCTCCCAGACTACGAATGGACGCTCGAATACGACCTCTACCTGAGCAATCCGGATGATAACGAGCTCAAGACCGCCGTGGCCAACCGCCTCAAGGCCATGTTTTCCGGTCTCTTGAGTCTACCAGAATATCAATTAAGTTAATCCCAGCCTTGTAGGATTATCCCAAATTAAAAAATCATGCATCGAAGATCATTTCTCCAGTCCGGATCCATCCTCTCGCTACCCACCTTGCTGGGGGGCGTACAGGTGGGCGTCATGACTCGCTCGGTATTTCACCAGATCCTGGACGCGGACGACGACAGAGTCCTAGTGCTGGTCCAGCAAAATGGTGGAAACGATGGCCTGTCTACCGTGATACCACTGGATCAATATAGCACACTATCGGCCGCCCGACCGGATATTCTGATCCCGGAAAATCAGGTGCTGAAGCTGACGGACGAGACGGGTCTTCATCCGGTCATGGGAGGCACCAAAGCCCTCTACGACGAAGGTGTACTCGCCATCATTCAAAATGTGGGTTACGCCAATCAAAATCGCAGTCATTTTCGGTCGACCGACATCTGGGACACCGGATCGCTGGCGGAGGAAGTGCTGGCCACCGGGTGGATCGGTCGCTATCTGGACACCGTGCACGATGGCTACCCGGAAAATTATCCGAATCAGACGCACCCACATCCGATCGCCATCACCTTGGGGCCATCCGTCTCCGAAACCTGCCAAGGCATCGCCGCCAACTTTTCACTGGCGATCAATGACCCCAATGCGCTCACCATGATCCCAGGCACAACGGGTGGTGAACTGCCTGACCTGCCATACGGAGACGAACTAACCTTCTTGCGACAGATCGTCGCACAGACCAATGAGTATGCGGTAGTCTTGAGCGATGCGGCCGAACTGGGCGCCAATCTCTCGCCTCTTTATCCTGATCCGGGTCAAAACTCCCTGGCCGATCAGCTCCGTATCGTCGCCCAGCTCATCTCAGGTGGGCTCCAGACCAAGATCTATGTGGTCAATATCAATGGCTTTGACACCCATGCCAATCAAGTCCTTGGTGATGACAGTACCACCGGAATACATGCCGAGCTGCTAAGCAATTTATCGAGTGCCATGCATGCGTTTGTCGATGACCTGCGGATGCAGGGGCTGGATCACCGGGTCATAGGTGCGACCAGGTCCGAATTTGGACGTCAGATCAGCTCCAACGGCAGCCTGGGCACCGACCACGGCAACGCAGCTCCGCTGCTGATCTTTGGCAGTTGCGTCAATGGGGGGATTACCGGGCCCAATCCGCAGATTCCCAGCGATGTCCCCAGGCAAGCGGGTGTGCCCACTCAGATCGACTTCAAAGATGTTTTTGGGTCCATGCTGGTAGATTGGTTTGGCGTTTCCCAAGCGACCGTGGGTGGCATATTCTCTCACCAATTCACGTATATGCCCATCATTAATGCTTGCAGTCAGACCACCCCTACGCAAGACCTCAGCAACGAAAAACCCTACTCATTACATGCCTACCCCAATCCATTTTTCGAACGGCTAAATGTCCAATTTAAGACCCCTGGTGGGCATGCCCGGGTCAGTTTATTTAATGAGGCCGGACAGGAAATCCACGTTTTTACCGATCGGGACTACGCACCGGGGGAGTATACGGTTGAGTACCAGGTACCGCACCTGACGCCAGGACACTACTATTACAAATTCCAGGCGGGTAGCTTTCAAGAAACCAGATCACTCCTCCATTTTTAAATCCCGATACATCATAAGACAATAAAACCATAAAACCATAAGACCATAAGACCATAAGACCATAAGACCATAAGACCACAAAAACCATAAAACCATAAAACCATAAAACCATAAAACCATAAGACCATAAGATCATAAGACCACAAAAACCATAAAACCATAAAACCATAAGACCACAAAACCATAAAACCATAAAACCATAAAACCACAAAACCACAAAACCATAAAACCGTAAGACCATAAGACCACAAGACCACAAACCATAAAACCATAAAACCATAAAACCATAAAACCATAAAACCATAAAATAATTCACATAGCCTCCCCGGGCCTCTTTAGCGAGGGACCTTTTTTATCGGAATTGTTCAGAAATGTATCTCTTGCGAGAAGAATCTAGTGGACCGTCTTGTCCAGGGGAATATTTAGTTTTTCGTAGAGGCCACGCCGGCCAGCCTTGTCTTTCTCCAAGATTTCGCGCGCATAGGTGGCTACGGTCTTCGCATGCTCTCGGGGTACGACGATGACCCCATCGCCGTCGGCCACCACTACGTCGCCGGGACGTATCAGTACCCCGCCGATGGACACCGGCTTCTGCACCGATTCGATTTCATTTCGACCCGGACGGATACCCCTGCCCCGATTCATCATATCTAGGTAGACAGGGATTTTCTGTTTGATGATTTCGTCCGTATCTCGGATGCCGCCGTTAGAGACGATGCCTCTCGCCCCGGCACTGTACCACGCCAGCGAATTGTACGAGCCTACGGAACCCGTGTCCCCGTCACCATTGACGTCGAGGACGACCACAGAGCCTTCTTTGAGAAATTGGACAAAGGGCTCAGGTGAAATGTCTCCATACCAATTGCCCTCCCACCGTTGAAAATCCGCCTTGTCGACCGGCTGAGGCACCACGCGATTGGTGGGTACATATCGGGCCGTCACGGCAATGCCGCGAAATATATGCGAAAGGTCATCGATGTCCTTCCATAGCGCTTCGATCTTCTGATCCATGAGACCGACGTCGGGCAGGCCGACCATATCCATGCCATCCGATACATCGGCCACTCGGAGACCATCGAAAAGCTCCAATATTTCAGCATCGGAGAGACCGGCATCAGACTGACCAAAACTTAGGAAAGGCAAACAAAGAAGTAGGTGGAAGAATAAAACGCGATGCATGGATGAAATCTCTTTGATGGTGATACGATACGCGATGGTAAGAAAAAAAGGCGAGAACGAAACGGCTATAGATGGAGTGGCAATGGGTTAGCGCTGATAAGGGACACCCGCTTGAAATTGCAAATAGGAGTAGTCGGCGTTGAGTCCGGATGGAATGCCGATCAGTGACCTAAGTTCAAAACGATTGCCATTCTCCTCATAGTCGATGGACACATTGGGATTGGCATCGAGCTCGACCAGGATTTGACGCAGGTTGCCGCCGAGACTGACGTCAACTACCACTGCATTGGAAGGGGCACCTGAGGCCATGATCAATGTGGTAGGGTATCGATATGCCAGAATATCCAGCAAGTCGTCAGCCCGCAGTTTATTGGACGGTGGAGGAGGTGGCGGTGGTGGTTCTTCCGGTGGTTCAAACTTGATCAGCTCAATGGGGGCCCCTAGCGTGTGCGAGGCCTTATCCCCAGGATCCAGGATCACGACTTCTGTCCCGTCGTTGGTACCAAATCTAACCCTCCCTTCTTCGTTTTCAGACTCAGAGAATTCACCACGCGCATGGTAGCGAAAGGTCGTCCCAAGGACGTCGACAAAGGTATGCTCAGATCGGACGACGAAGGGCTTGTCCATTTCTTTGACCACAAATCTCGCCTCCCCGTCCAGAAATACCTCGCGACTGGATTCATCCAAAAACAGTTCGGGATCGAGATACCGGATCTGGGCACCGGCCGACATATCGACGGCACTCTCATCCGGGAGCATCTTGCGCTCATCCGTGGCAGCCAAGTAAGTCACATAAGGGTCTCCAGGCCAGAACAGATAGAGTGCGGCACCCGCTGCGATCAAGATCACTGCCGCAGCTGCCCATCGCTGCCACAGCGGGCGTACATAGGATCGGTTGAGGCCGGTCTCGGCCAGAATGTTCTGCCAGGCCTCGTCTTTGGCCGCTACCTGATAGTCTCGCAAACCATCGGACAGCTCAAAGATCGTCTTGAGGGTATCAAACTCCTCTTGATCAAAGGACGGATCATCCAGGATATCCTGAGCAACACCCTGATCTTCAGCGTATTGACCAGATATCACATACTGCAATATTCTGTCCTGCAAATAGTCCATTATCCGCTAACTACACCATTAAGACGGCTACAAATGGGGGCTAACCCCAACTTTGATCCATATTTTTTAGAATGATTCAATCCAACTTATCCTTTAACAGTTCTTTAAGTTGCAACAAAGCATTCTTCATATTGTACTCCACGGTACGCTTAGAGATCTCCATATAGTCGGCTATCTCCTCGTAGGTCAAGCCCTCCTGCTTGTTGAGTAAGAATATCTGCCGGGTTTTCGGCTTGAGCTGATTCACCGCCCAAGTGATCCGTTGACTGACCTCCAATTGTCGAGTGTCCATGACCTCCAGCTCGGTGCTTTGCTCGAGCTGATCACTGTAGCGCTCGGCATTGACCGAGGCACTCTTCTGCGAACGATAATAATCTATCAGGGTATTTCGCGCTACTTGATACAGGTAACTCTTGGAGGAGGTTGTAAACACGATCTCGCTACGCTTCTCCCACAGCTTAACAAAGGTCTTCTGGGCAATCTCTTGACTCAGGTCCCAGTCATGCGTCTGACTATTGAGATAGTTGCAGATGAGGTCATAAAATTCCTCAAATAGCTTCCTAAAACGTTCTCGTGTTAATTCTGCGCCACTCAATGCACATCTAGATTTGTCTACTTGGAGTGTGTATAGGCGGAGGTTAGATCATATGACCACACATACTGTTTTGCCACATCATCTCCTGCTTCTTGAATTCCCGCAGTATTTTGAAGGCCAGGGGTCATCTATTGCTTATTCAAAGCACTCCTAAACATTAATGTCACCGTTCTCCAACGAACGTCAAATATGCGCTTCCTCATCGAGGCTGTAACAGATCGGCTCTCCCAACGGAATTCTGATAGGTCAGCCTTCTCAATGAAGGGTGGTTTTTTCCTCCATCCGCTGCTGCCACTGTATTCGGAAGTCTTCAAGTATTGAACTTTCCAGCTTCAACTCGCCGCGAAAATAGTGAAAAATTAGCTGCTCCACCATGGGTAAGCTCTCC
The DNA here is from genome assembly GCA_965223165.1 of Saprospiraceae bacterium. GTDB lineage: Bacteria > Bacteroidota > Bacteroidia > Chitinophagales > Saprospiraceae > JABDMH01. Next base: position 381,197 of record CBDCVQ010000011.1, read on the forward strand.
GGCATAAAGTACACACGAGCAGTGCGGCGAACGGCAAAATCCAAAGGCGAGACGATCATCTCGTTTTCCACCCCATATGTGATCTCCGCTTGGACCAAGTTTCGCTCCATCGAGTCCTCGGAGCCTTGCAGCGCCAAGTCCCAAAGCTCCAAGGCCGTTCTGCCATAGTTGTGGACGAGATAGGTGCCATAGACCGGATCGAGTCCTTTAGCCTCGCAGCGGGTCGTCAGGTCACGTATAGCCGCATCTACTTCGGCACTGGATGCAAAGGGACGCTCGGTCAGCGCGATGGTGCTTGTGCGACAAGGCCCTGCCTGAATGTTGAAATCCTTTTTCAAGCGGTCCGCCACCAGATCTACGACACGTTCGGCCATTTTGCGGTAGCCCGTGAGCTTTCCGCCGGCAATGGACACCAGGCCGCGCTGGCTCTCAAATATCTCATCGCGACGAGAGATTTCCGAGGCCGACTTTCCATCCTCATATATCAAGGGGCGGATCCCCGACCAGGAGGAAATGATGTCTTCTTGCGTAAGCTGGATGGAGGGGAACGTAAGATTTACGGCGTTGAGCAAGTATTCACAGTCCGCCTGCGATACGCTCACCCGGTCTTTGTCTCCTTCAAAGTACGTATCGGTCGTCCCGATGTAGGTGGTGTCCAATCGAGGGATAGCAAAGATCATGCGACCGTCATTGGGCACATCGAAGTAAAGGGCATGTTTACAAGGCAACTTGGAGCGTGGCACGACCAAATGAGAGCCTTTGCTGAGATAGAGTCTTTTACCCTTGACCGGCTCGGACAACCGGCGGACTTCATCGACCCAAGGACCGGTGGCGTTTACCACGACCTTGGCCTTCAAATCAAACACCTGTCCACTGGGCACATCCCGACAGCGCATGCCCCTAATCCGCCCCTCACTTTCGATGAATTCTATACCCTCCAGGTAATTGAGGGCTAGCAGGCCATGCCGGTGGGCCGTCTTCATGACCTCGATCGTGAGCCGTGCGTCATCCGTGCGATACTCTGCGTAGATGCTGCCTCCCAATATCTTCTCCGGTGGCAGTAGCGGCTCGATGGCTAGAATCTCCTCTTCATCCAGCATGCGACGTTTGTCCTCTCCCTCCACATCGGCCAGAAAATCGTAGATGTACAATCCGATGGAGGTCATGACCTTGCCTAGGGAGCCCCCCTTGATGAGGGGAAGTACCATCTTTTCGGGCACCACAATGTGTGGGGCGAGCTCGTGCAAGATGGCTCGCTCGCGGCCAATCTCTTTGACCAGACCAAACTCAAACTGCTTCAAGTACCTCAGTCCGCCGTGGATCAGTTTGGTAGACTTGCCGCTCGTACCCGAGGCAAAGTCACCCTTTTCAATCAAAGCCACCTTGAGTCCTCTGGTGATCCCATCCAAGGCGATACCCGCCCCCGTGATGCCGCCCCCCACCACCAGTAGATCAAAGCCTTGATCGGCCATGTAATGCAAGAACTTGGCCCGATCCCTGTATGAAAATCTTAGTCCGTGATCCATTGCTGTGACCTTTTGACGGCCTTTTTCCAGGCTGCATAGTAGCCTTCTCGCTCTTGCTCAGACATCGTGGGTACGAAGACCCTTTCTATACTTCGCACTTGGCTAATCTCTGCATCAGACCAGTATCCCACGGCCAGTCCTGCGAGAAAGGCTGCTCCCATAGCTGTGGTTTCGGTGACCTGGGGACGCTTCACCTCTACGCCGAGGATGTCGGCTTGAAACTGCATGAGATAGTTGTTTGCGGTGGCCCCGCCGTCCACGTTGAGTTCGTCCAGGGTAATCCCCCCATCTTGCTGCATGGCCTCGAGGATATCTCGCGTCTGAAAGGCCAAGCTTTGCAGGGTAGCCTGCACGATCTCCGCCCGGCCCGTATCCCGGGTGAGGCCAAAAATCGCACCCCGGGCGTACATGTCCCAATAGGGAGCGCCCAATCCAGCAAATGCCGGGACCACGACGACCCCATGGTCTTGGCCGGCCTGCGCTGCCAGCGGTTCCGAGTCGGCGGCGTGATCAATGATCTTTAGGCCGTCCCGCAACCATTGGATGGCAGCCCCCGCGATAAAGACACTACCTTCCAGGGCATATTGGACCTTTCCGTCCTTGCCCCAGGCGATCGTGGTCAACAGCCCGTGATCCGATGGAGCGGCCTGCTCTCCAGTTTGCATCAGCATAAAACAGCCGGTCCCATAAGTATTTTTTGCGTTGCCCGGATCCAGGCACTGCTGACCGAAAAGGGCGGCCTGCTGGTCTCCAGCCACTCCGGCAATCGGAATCTTGACTTCGTCTTTCTCAAAATGACCAAAGATGCCTGACGACGGCTTGACGGCCGGCAGCATATGTACAGGGACATTGAGTGTCTCGCAAATGTGGCGATCCCACTCCAGGTCATAGATGTTGTATAGCATCGTCCGGGAGGCGTTAGAATAGTCGGTCACATGCTGATCGCCCCCGGTCATGTGCCAAATCAACCAGGTGTCTATGGTGCCCATGGCGAGTTGCCCCTGCTCTGCGAGGTTCCTCGCACCGGGAACGTTGTCCAGTATCCACATCACCTTGGTGGCAGAAAAGTAGGAGTCGACCACGAGACCCGTACGAGACCGGATATCTTGCTCCTGACCGGCCTCCTTGATCTGCTCGCAATACGAGGCCGTGCGTTTATCCTGCCACACGATGGCATTGTAGACCGGCTTGCCATCGGCCTTGGACCAGACGACGGTGGTCTCCCGCTGATTGGTGATGCCGATGCTTGCCAGATCTCTTCCGCTGACACCGGCATCAGCCATTACCTGGTCGATCATGTCAAACTGCACCCGTATGATTTCCTCCGGATCATGCTCCACCCACCCGGGTTTAGTAAATATCTGGGTGAATTCCTTTTGAGCGATTTGTACGATCTCGCCGGCATGGTTGATCAGCAACGCCCGACAACTTGTCGTACCTTGATCGATGGCCAACACATATTGCTTTGACATGTAGGGAGAAGATTTAGTGCGAAAAAACTCGATTCCAAGAAAGGCAAAAAAGGTAAGGGATTTCTAAATGAACTTTCTGTATATTTTCAAATATTTCAAGATCAAACTGCAGAACTTACAAAAATGAAAAGAAGATCATTCCTGAAAGCATCGGGTGTAGCCGCCGGTGCCTCCGTCCTTCCACTAGGTGTGGAGACCATCAGCGCTAAAAGTGCATTGGCCAAGCGTAGGGTAGCCATGGTGGGTACCGGTGTCAGAGGAACCTCTTTCTGGGGCAAGAACCTGGTCGATCGGTACGGAGATGTGCTGGAATTTGTAGGGCTTGCCGATATCAATGAGGGACGACTAAAATACGCGTTGAAGTACATGGGGGTCAGCTGTCCCACATACACGGACTTTGATCTGATGATGAGGGAGGTCAAACCCGACGTATTGATTGTGACGACCATGGACTCTACTCACCACGAGTTTATCATCAAGGGATTGGAAGCAGGCATCCAGGTCATCACGGAAAAACCGCTGACGACCGATGCCAGCAAGTGCCAGGCCATCATGGATGCCGAGCGAGCATCCGATCGGCAGATTATCGTAGGTTTCAACTACCGATGGTCACCCCATGCCACCAAGATCAAGGAGCTGCTGGCTGACCAGGAGATCGGCAAGGTTACTTCCGTCGATTTTCACTGGTACCTCAATACATATCATGGTGCCTCCTACTTCAGAAGATGGCATGGAGAGTTGGACAAAGGTGGATCTCTGTGGGTGCACAAGGCCACACACCACTTTGATCTGCTCAATTGGTGGCTGGACTCTGATCCGGTGGAGGTCAGCGCATATGGTAGCCTGGAGCACTATGGCCACAACAATGAATTTAGAGGAGCCAACTGCCGCAACTGTGCCTATACAGATAAGTGCAAGTTTTACTATGACATCACCAAAAGTGAACGCAACCAGCGACTTTACACGGACAATGAAAAGTATGACGGCTACATCCGTGACAATTGCCTCTGGAGGCATGAGGTCGACATCCATGATAAGATGTCTGCGCAGATCAAGTATGCCAATGACGTGGTCGTCAACTACTCGCTCACGACATACTCTCCGTATGAAGGCTACCGCATAGCGTTTAACGGGATGGATGGCCGGTTGGAATCCTGGGAAGACATCCCTTGGCGACAAAAGGAGCGACTCAACCAAGCTGAACTGCATGCTGCCGAGATGAATCAGGAGTTGGACGAGAACTTTGAAGATTACCACGAAGTCATGGTGATGAAAAACTGGAGCGACTACCAGTTTCATAAAGTGCCCAAGGGCCGGGGAGGCCATGGCGGTGGAGATGTACGGCTGCAGGACAAGATCTTCCGAAATCAAGAGGCACCGGATCCTTATCGGCACTCGGCTGGCAGCCGGGATGGAGCCATGTCCATTTTGATCGGCATCGCCGCTTGGCACAGCGCCAAGAAAGGTCGACCCGTGAAAATCACCGACCTGACGGACTTGGAGCCACAGGCAGTGCGGCCGGATTACTTCAAAGGCGTCAACTTCTAGGTGATGAGAGCAAGCCTAATGACCATCGTTGCCCCGCTGATCTTTGTGACCTCAGCAGATTGCCAGAAAATGAAGCCGCAAGAGACCGAGGTCTGGGAGCCCGAGCCAGCGGTGGTCACCCCTGGCAAGGCCATGGCCCCTCCGTCGGATGCGATCGTCCTGTTTGATGGGAGCAACACGGATGCCTGGCAGCACAAGGACGGATCCGAGGTTGGGTGGACGATCGAGGGCGATGCCCTGGTGGTAGAGAAAGGCAAAGGCGGGATCTATACGAAGGAAAGCTTTGGTAGTGTGCAGCTGCACATCGAATGGCGTACGCCCGCGGTCGTCGAAGGCGAAGGACAGGGTCGCGGCAATAGCGGCATCTTTCTACAGAGCGTCTACGAACTGCAGGTACTGGACAGCTATCAAAATAGGACCTACTCCAATGGACAGGCGGGATCGATCTATAAGCAGGCCATCCCGCTGGTCAATGCCTCCCGGAGACCGGGCGAGTGGCAGTCGTATGATATCATCTACCATGCTCCGACATTTGAGAGCGAAAGCGAGTATGCCACTCCACCGACCATCACCGTCTTTCACAATGGCGTGCTGATACAGGACCACACCGTGATCAAAGGTGCCACTAAGTACATCGGACCGCCGACGGTCAAGCAGCATGGTGAAGCCCCCTTGATGCTGCAGGATCACAGCAATCCGACAGCCTTTCGCAATATCTGGCTCAGGAAGATATGAGGTAGGTATTTGTGGTTTTATGGTATTGTGGTTTTATGGTATTGTGGTATTGTGGTTTTATGGTATTGTGGTTTTATGGTATTGTGGTTTTGGGGTTTTGGGGTTTTGCAGGACCTGTGCTAGCCCTTCTGGTCAGCGGGCAGTTCTACTAGTTCGATGGGTTCAGCTACCATATCCGATTTATCGGTAGTGGCTTTGTACATCACAAAGGCGATCGTTGCCATGACGACGATCAGCAGAATCAGTTTTAAAGTTCTCATTTCTAAAGGTTTATAGTTGGTTCACTATAATAAGGTTGTTGATCTAATGAGAAGTTTCGAATATAGGCACGAGGAAGGCAAAAATCCGACGAATACCGGTGCGGGATCGACGATGGGAGTCACTAATGTAGCCGATAGTCCATCTTGTACCGTCGCTTATCCAGGTCCCGATAGAAGTCTTCGATGAAGCTCAGGGACTGGCTACGGCTCTTGGCGTTGAGGGGCTCAAAGGTCTGAATATATTCCAGATATCGCTTCTTGGTAGAAACATACTTGGCAAAGACCCGCTTCATCACCTTCTTGTTTCTTTCGAAACCCTGATATAGGCGCTTGACCACCCTCCCTTTGTCCAGACCGGGAAATGCATACTCGGCTCGGACAAAGAGGGAGAAATCAAAGTCGTAGGGGATGGGCATCATCCGGGGTGCGTTGGTCTCGATTAGCTTGACATTATGTAGCTTGGCAATGCTCATATCCCGATTGCCAATCATGTATTGAAACATCGCCACCAACTCATGCTGATAGGCGTCAATACCGTCACGACTGGTATTGTAGCACGAACACCATTTGCCTCCCAGACGGTACTCCAGCTCCTTATCACTCTCGATGAGGATGCCAAAGCTCTCGATCTTCTCGCCGGTACGGGCATTGTGGTAGGTGATCGGAAAAAGCAAGGTGCGAAAGCTCTTGCTGGTCAGCATGCCATACATCTGATAGAGCATATATTCCTTGTAGACCAGTTGAAAGCTGTCCCGCCCCAGCAGACAGTGGGTCACGAGCTTATACTCGTCGGTCTTGCGGAGATCGAGATCCTCCAGGTCATGCTTATTGAAGTCCAATTTGATCGGGGGAAAATCACATTCCCTTCGCCGAAAATTGCCTCGTGCCGAGACTTTTACCCGCAGGTTTTCGAGGGTCCTCGCCCCTGTCTCGATGCTAATCAACCCGTCGTATCGCGTCTGATTGAGCTTGCCCAAAATGACAGAGTCGATCTCGTAGGCTAGTGTGATGTGCTCGATGCCTTCTTCCTGTAGTTGTTGGAAGATGGTGGGGGCCTTGGTTTTGGTACTATCCGCCTGCGCCGACAAGTCGCCGAGCCACAATGCCCAACCGATCAGGAAGAGCACCCAACGGATATCGAGTCTGGCCCACAGCATAGGATACTAATGTGATTGACGCAGGATTGTTTAAAGTCCCAGCAGCAAAATAGTGACTTCGCTAGACGAATCGGGCGTCGGGATTGAGCGATCCTTGAGATACCTACCGATCCCGGCAAGCAAGCCATTGAAGTGTGGCTACGACCCCTGTAGTGGTCAATGGAAGGATGGGAGCTTGAAAGAGGAGGCAACTCGAGGATTCAAAAACTATCTTGCAGAATGCACATGGACCTATCACAATGTCTAAAACGAATCTCCCTACTCACGATCTTGTTGTGGGCAGCCACTGCCGAAGGTCAGCATATAGCGGATGGGTTGTTTACGTGGTATGAGAACGACTCGGGCTCACGGGGTGTGTGCTTCATCCTACAAAAGAGTGCCGAAATTTCTCCAGCATTGATCGACGTTGACTCCGCCGCCTTTTGGAGTTTAGGCGGTGAGCTTGTATCCAACCTTGATCTTAGTGCAACGGCAAATGGAACGCTGAAGATCTATCTCCGGTTTGAGCCCGCTTTCCCAGTCTACGTAGAGCGAATAGGCGTATTGAACATTCAATTGGGGGAGGACCAACGGAATTCAATCGTAACATCACTATCGAGATTAGGTGAAGCCTCTCCGGGCCTACATCGGGGGCAAACTGCCATTTGCGAGGGTATCATTTACCTCGATATCGCTAGAGGAAAGGCACGAGATATCCGAAATCTGAAGTTTGACCTTGCCCAAGGTGCGGCCGAATAAAGTGGACGCACATTGGCCGGAGGTATTTCACTACCGACTCTTGAGCTAAGCTAATCACGACGACAGGCGCTCTCCGTTGTCAAGTACGTCATGGCAGGGCGGACATCCCCTCAGCGCGTAATCACCACACTCTTGGTCAGCACCTCATTGCCAGCTACGAAGACCAAATAATACGTATCGCTAGACAGATGGGTGAGATCAAAGGATAGGGTCCCAATCTCCGTCTGTGCTACTTGTTGTGCACTGATGGGCTGTCCGTGGGTCGCCTCATAGATGCGTACATGGATATCCGCTTCGCGAGTGAGTTCGTAATCGCATTGGAAGGCACCGTCATTGGGATTGGGTCTGATCACCAGGGACCGGATCACCCTCGATGGGCCAGCCGATGTGGGGAATGGGGCCCCTTCAGCGAGGATCTCAATCTCTTTGCTCAATCGATAGTCACACCCCTGCCAATGCCCGATCATGGTCACTTCATATAGGCCGGGATGCTCGGCCTCAAATGTAATCCGATTGAGAAAAGAATCGACGGCTGTGAGGCTGTCGGCAGATACCTCCCATCGAATCTCCGAGGCAGGCCAAGAGACATCGACCGCGTGGAATGCCTCCTTGACATAACCAAAACTGGGTAGCAGAAAATTGAAATGGACCGCATCTTCGACGATCGTCGTCTGAAAAGAGTCCTGATAGGTGCAACCTGACAGGCTGGTCGCCTCCAGATGAACGGCCATTTCGCGATCGACCGTCAAGGAGGGTCCCTGGACGGTACTGTTTCCATCGATCGTCCACAGATAGCTGAAGGTGGTGTCCTCCATAGTCACATCAAATGAGCCACCCAGGCAGAAGGGCAATACGCCATCCTGCAAAAAGTCGATCTGGATGGGGTTGGCAGTCACAGCCGGCAAATCGACTCGCATAGAATCCGCACAAGTGCCTGCCTCAATGTGCAGTTGATGAGATCCAGCCGTCAAACCCACAATGGTGACGGTGTCCTCGACCACCAAATAACTCGCTTGCGAACTGGACATAAATGAGTATTTACCCGTCCCAGCGTCAGGCAAGAGTAGACGGACCTGGCCTCCTACTGTCTCACACTCAACCGTGTCGACCGACAACACTCGGGCCTGAAAGCGCTCTGCGGAGACCAGGGTCACACTGGTATCAAGCGGGCAATGTCCATCATCAGCCAACACAGCAACACTATAGGTGCCCTCGGGAAGATCTGTGAAGTGTCCGTCCAGGCTCAAGCCCAAATCTGGACTAAGGTATGTATAGGACTGGGCTGCCAAGAAGGATATGCTGCCATCGCTCGCACTGCAACCCGTGGGAGGGGCCAGCATGATCTCGTCGACGATGGGTCGGCTGCCCAGTGTCCCGACGGTCAAGGTATCCGGCTCCAGACAAAAGCCTTCCACCGAGATCTGTGCCTCTGAACCGGGCGTCCATCGGATGACCTTGGCCGTGTCACCGGTAGACCACAGGACATCGTAAGGGCTGTTGATCGTCAGGACCAATGGATCACCCACGCAACGCAGTGTGTCATCTGACTTTTCGATGGTGGCATCCAAGGATTGATCCGCAAGCGCAATCTCCTTAGTGAAAATGCACCCATCTCCGGCGGACTCGCGCACGAAGAACTGCTTCAAGCCGGGACTCAGCTGTTCGAACAAAGGCTCTTGCACCCATTGCAACCCATCGCGGCTATATTCATATGGACCATCGGTGCTAGTCACATTGATATAGATGGATCCATCGCTCTGACCACACCGGGGCTCTTGCCGCAGGTCCAGGGTAAAGTCAATTTGACCCTGGCTTTGACCGACGGTATAGTTTTCGCGAGCGCTGCAGGTGCTAGACCGTATTTCAAAGGAATGTGTACCTGCATGCAGGCCTGTCACAGCGATTTTGTCCCCACGGCGATAAGGCTGCCAGGGCTGCTGGGTGCCGGTCCGAAATTCGACTGCAGCGCTAAACACTTCTACAGTTAGCTCGCCATTCGGTTCCTGATTGCAATCGTCGTCTTTGGTCGTCACGGCGTAGTTGAGCGCCTCCGATGGGTCGATGGTGAGTGTTCGCAGGGTTCGCTCGCAGATCCCCTGTTTTCGCACATATACCTTGTATCGGCCTGGCGCCAATCCCTGTAGCAAACTGCCGGTGGTCCACTGCACAGTGCCGGTACCCTCGAGCTCTAGCCCCATCGACAGTCCGGCCGGCCGCTCGAAAGAGACCTCTCCATCGGACAGGCCACAGCTGGTGTGGCTCCGTACCGACGCCTTTATCTGCGACAGGTCATCGTCGGCGACGGCCACTTCTTCGAGGGTGGTGGTACAAGTCCCATTCCGCTCCCGGACACGAGGGCGATAGGTGCCCTTGCTCAACCCGTTGAACAGTCCATCGCGTTGCCATTGCTGGCCGTCCAGGCTAAATTCAAAATCACCGCTCCCCCCGCTGGCCGACAGTTCGATAAGGCCATCATTGCCACAGAAGGCGTCCTGCGCAGCTTTCACTTGTGCATTGAATGTCTGATTGGAGCCCACCCGAACAAAAGCGTCAAAACCATAGCATTTTCTCTGATCCCGTGCCCACACCTGATAACGGCCCGCTCGCACGGCTGCAAACTCGCCATCGGCCATCCATCCTGAGAGGTTATCGCCAGCTGTATTATACAGTGCATACTCAAAAGGACCGTAGGAGCCGCTCGCTTTCGAATCGATCCTGCCATTGGCATTACCACAATCCGCCGCATCGATATCTGTAACCTTGAGCGAAACCGACTCCGAGGGTGCTAATTCGACGGTCGAGGAGGCCAGCATGCATCCCGGAAAGTCACGGTCGCGGACAAAGTACTGATATGTGCCAGGGCGTAGGTTGGGGAATCCTTTGTGATTGCGCCATCGCAAGTTGCCCACCTTATATTCGTAGCGTCCCGACCCCCCTTGGGCAAGTACGTTGATGACGCCATTGTTCTTCCCGCAAGTGGGTTGTACGATGGTCGCATCGAGCGTCAGAGGGGGCAGATAATCGACCCTGGCATCCAACGTGATCTGTAGGTTTGTGTTTTGCTGATCTCGTACCCAAACCTGATGCTGACCATAGGCCAACCCGGTAAACGTGGGGGAGAGTTGCCAATTTTGGCCGTCGAGGCTGTACGCATAGCTGCCGCTGCCCCCTTCGGTCACCTGCACGGTCAAGGTACCCTTGGGTAAGGGATCGCATTGCGCCACTCCTTGCGCTTGGACACTGGCGATAATAATTACCTCTTCGATTTCAACCTTCCGCGTTCGGCTGCAAGTCCCATCAACGGCCCGAAGGTCAATCGTGTAGGTATTAGGAGCAAGATTGTCGTAGGTGACTTGCGAGGCAACCACAGACCACTGACCGGTCACCGGATGCCGTGCCTCGACCGTGCCATTGGAGGAAATAGCTACCGTGATGGATCCATTGTCCTGGCCGCGATCGGAAGGGATCACGTTGAGCTGGTACTGTACCCTGGTAGACGGTAGGATGTCAAAGCTATCAGACACATCCCAGCAGCTGCGGTCGTAAGCGCTTCGAATTGTCGCCGCATAGCTGCCCGGTGAAAGGTCCAGCAGCTCCAAGTGGGTAGACCAACTTGTCCCATCCAAGCTCACCTCGGGCGGATGCGCCAGACCCACAGCACTCAGCTGGACCGCTCCATTGATTTGACCGCAGGTGGTGTGTACAATCTGTGCAACCTCCGTGCTGAAGGGCCCGGACCTGGCGATACTAATATTTTTGGTGACCGGGCAGGTACCGTCCGTATTCCTCACTTGAATGGCGAAGGGACCGGCTGCCAAATCGGGGTAGTCTCGAACGGAAGACCAGCTCGCTCCCCCATCGGTGCTGTATTCGTATTGACCGGTACTGCCTTGCGGACTGAGCGTCACCCGACCATTATGGAAGCCGCAAGCAGTATGGATGACCTGCGTGTTTGTGGTAATCGAGTCCGAGGGATTGACCTGAAAAGGAGTACCCGACGTCTCACATTGGCCGGCTACACGCACCCATGGTGTATGAGACATTCCTGCCAGCCCCCCAAAATTGGGACTTGCCTGCCAGGTCAGGCCATCCAGGCTATATTCGAAAGGTAAAGTACTGCCGCTCCCCGCCAGCACGACCGACCCGTTCGCAAGACCGCAGGTGGTATGGACGACCGTAGTGGCCGAGACGGAAGGCGGATTCTTGGCCGCCACTGTGGTCATCAGATCCCGGAGGCAGGTCTGGTCAACTGTACGTACTGCGACAAGATGATCACCTGCACCGACTCCTTTGATGGTGTAGGAGCCCCCATTCATAGGCATCCACAGGTTAAGCACAAAATCGAGCACCTCAAGTCCCACGCTACCAATACCACTGACTGTCAGGGTGCCATCCTGGAGGCCACAAGTCGATGGCTGCTGACTAAAGGACAAAGAGGTGATGGTCGATGATGGATCTACGGTGATGGTGGTTACACTATCCAGACAAGTGGCATCGTTAGCGTCACGCACATAACCCTTGTAAGTACCTGGTGACAAGCCGGAGAAAACGTCGGTAGCGCTATAATTTCCATTTTGCCAGCGATACTCATAACTCCCACTACCACCCGAGCCGGAAAGAGTCACACTCCCATTAGACTCATTGCATGAAGTGTGCGTAATGGACGATGCCGCGACAACAGCGGACGAGGCCTTGACCTCCACCGACCTGGCAAGACCGCAACGACCGTCAGCGGTATCAATCACCTCCACGGTATAAAAACCACTCGATAGATTGCTCCACTGACCTACCCGATCGCGACTGATGAATTGGTTGCCCTTGGAGAATCGAAAGTCATAGCCACCGGAACCTCCCGTACCCTGTACCGAAATAGCACCATTGTCTCGACCACAAGAGGTGTGTACCAGATTTGTCACGGTGAAGTCGATGCTTGTTGAAGTCAAAACAGTAATGGTCCCGGTGGTTGTCAAACAACTCCCATCATCCTTTCTAGCCGCAAAGGTGTAGTCACCGGCTGCCAAATCTTGAAATCGGTTACTGCTCTGAAAAACTCCTCCGTTCATCTGGTATTCATAGGGCCCACCTCCCACACCAGAAACCGCCAGCTCCACCCATCCGTTGTCAAGACCGCAAGAAGTGTGTTTGACCGTGGAGTCTATGGTCAATCCTCCGATACTTTCCACATTGATCATCTGGCTAACCTGACAGGTACCATCCAAAGCCTCCGCTTTGATCTCATAGGCCCCATATCCGACGTTGTTTACCGGATAGACCAAGGTGCCCGAGAATGGCGTACTCCATCTTTGCGACTTGACTTCGAAGAACCTGGCGCTGCCCGGTGTCTCGAAGACGGCTGTGATGTCTCCATCGAGCAATCCACAAGTGGCGGGATCTGAAGTAAGGCTACTAATACTCAAAGGAGTAGAGGGATCAATGCTAAACGGAGCACTCACGTTTTGCATGCAGGTCATATCCATAATGTCATTGATCCGAATCTTGAATGTGTGTGGACCCAAATCATCGTATTCAAACTGTCCGATGTCCCGCAGAAAAGCCAGGCTGCTGCTCACCACATTGTCATTGGAATCCAAGAGTCGAAAACCGTAGTCGCCGGAGCCGCCTATACCCACAAAACGAACCGCCCCGTCATCCTGACCACACGTAGTGCCGTCGGTGGCATTGACCACCACATCCAATGGTTGGCCTCCTTTAATGGGGATAGAGGCACGACGGCTGGTGCACTTCTCTAGGATGATGGTATCCTCCAGACCCGGATAATAGGTCTTGTTGTTTACCCAGATCGGTTCGAGTCCGGTAAAGATGCCATTGTTGGAATAGGTATACGTGTTCGTGGATTCCTCAAAGACATAATAGCGGGTATTTTGCACCACTTGGGGAAGATCGGCCTTGTACAATTCGACCCGAGTGGCGGTCAGGTCGTCACAGGTGGCATTGGTGATGTCCGAAATCCTGACGGGGTCCTTGTCGGAATCCAAAATTTGGAAGGCCGCACCCATCACTGGGCAAAGATCGGGCCCCTGCCGAATAACGGGGATATAGGTTCCTTCGGATAGCGTCTTAAATTCTGGGGAAGATTGCCATGGCACAACTAGTATGCCTGATCGATAAAGCGCAAACTCATAATTCAAGCCCTGGATCGTCGGTGCCAGCAATACCTCCCCCAGTGGCCTATTACAAAATGTATGACGCTGTATGATGGCATTGACGTCGTACGCGGGCGGGCTGGAAGGTTGTATAGTCACCACCGGACCCACCTTTGAACACGCGTGCAAATCCTCGGCCCTAATATGCGGTGTATAATCTCCGGGGGCAAGGCCGGAGAAAGTAGCGGATGATGACCATGAAACCCCATCCAGACTATACTCGTAACCGCTATTCTTGAAGGAAAAATCAATCTCGCCATTGTCCTCATTACAGCGAGTGTCCTTTTTCACCACTGTGATGTCAATCGGATTTACCGAGGCATTTACGGTATGCATTCCCAAGTCCACGACGCAGGGATTGTTGGGATCCATATGATCCTCGATACTGACACGGTAGGTACCGGCCGGGATCGGTCCGACGTTTTGCGCACTAAGGATGCCGAGGAGCCCCCTCAAGTCCACCACGTGTGGTCCAACCCTCACTACGATGCCATCGATGTTGATGCCCTGATTATTCATATTGAAGGCCACTCCCACAATTCCATTGTCAAGGCCACACCGCGTGTGCCAGATCCGATAGACATAGGCATCCATGACACGGCATGCAACGCCCTCCAGTGAAACACTTACGGCACTCCTAGCAGATATCCCCGCCAAAGAATCCGTTATCATCCCAGGTGCACCGATGTCACTAGGATCCGAAACATTGCCCGCCGAAATACCTTCCAAAAAAAAGGCGAGGGTAATCATCAGAGTTGCTAAGAAAAGCTTCATTCTACGGTAATAATTAGATGCCTGTGTACAGCCTATGCAAACATTCTCTTGGTTAGCTGGGAGTGACATGCCACTTTGTAGGACCGTAACTAGCGTCGCCCGTCCACAATGTGTCATGATGATAGGTCCCCTGGGTTTGAGTGTCTCGGGCATTGATCGTACCATCAATGAATAAAGACGCGCATAATCTAGCAATAAAATAACTCACACAATCCCAACAAAAACCCTACATGCAATCCAATTTCGGTCGTATTTCTACGACATAGATCTCGGCCAAGTCACCAAGACAATCAAAAAAATCACGCGATGAGACAGGCTTTCTCCTCCGAAATCAGACAATAAATCTCGATGCCCATCATCACGAGATCAACGTTGATGCCATAGTAATTACTACAAGGAAAAGCAGCCCACCGGCTAAAGACGCATCTAGATATAAATTATTAATTACAATACCTATATGCCCGTTAATCTGACAATTACAGCAGTCCGACACCTGCACACTGCCCACTTTGCCGCCCCCTCCCCCATTTCCGCTAAACGCCAGATTTGTCCACCCTGACTCATACAGATAATTGGGAAAGGCCCAGTGTCATCCAACATCGTCACTAAACTGTTACGACAGACGTGTCAATAAAAAATTCAGGGCTTTCCACGAAAAGATCTTGCAACTGGAAAAATTATTTATGATATTACTGCGCTCCATCAAGCTAAGACGAAATTTATCATCCCAACCATCGCTTTGTAGTATGCGCATACACCTGGGACCTCCCTTCACACTCATTCCCATCCTTCTCCTCCTGACATTTCACGTATTGTTGGCACACACTTCACCCGGTGCAGCCGCGGAGAGAGAAAACACACCTATGCCGGCCGTCGATCATCTGGGGCATAGGACTGTGGGACCGCTCACACATATTCCTTCGGATTATCTGGCTCAGGTAGAACGTATCGTGCCCCCACTGCAGGCAGAGGATGACATTGGAGGCAATGAGCTTCAGTGCATCAATTGGCTTGTTGATCGCCAGATATGCGAGCGGGAGCACGGTCAAGTCGAGAAGGCCATCAAGGTGCTCAAAGCAACCAAGTTCATCACCGATCTCGCGGCAGCTCTGGCCACCCCACAGCAGTTCCCTATTGGTATCCAGGGAGCTTATGGCGTATTCGAATACGAATTGGCAGTGGATAATTTTCGGATTACGCCAACCGGGAGCAAGATGGATGTGATCGTGGGCCTCACGATGGATCCGACCAAACCGAAGATGTTTTTTGCCGGCATAGACATACCTTATTCCAACCGCTATGGATTTACCGAAGATGCCGGTCTGGCCCTGCTGAGTGACGAAGGATTTGAGGTGAATGAAGGAAAAACCGCCATCATCTTTCGAGGCAAACGAAAAGATGAAGATGGTGGTACCTACATACGCTTTAACTGCGACGGCATTACGTCGATCGGAGTTTCTCTCACGGCTATTTTCAACAACACTTTCATCAAGCCTGCGACGAAAGGTGATTATGTCATAGGCAACGCTTCCTTCACCTATAGTGGAGAAAGTGGGTTTCGCCTAGACGACATGTCGATGACTCCCTTCATGATCGATGGCTTTGAGGAAGTCGCTTTTGAGATTCAGAGTTTGTACATCGATCTCGACGAAGAGAATACCACCGTGCCTTTCATAGATGATTATTTCCAGATGGGCGGATCCCAATCGGGTCTGACCCAAGGGCAATGGACCGGTTTCTACGCCAAGAAGGTCGCGGTACACTTGATGGGCAAGAATTTTCGGCAAAACAACAGAGCTCCCTTGCAGTTGGAAGCGCACAATTTGCTGGTAGATCAACTGGGGGTGACGGCCACATTTCACGTGGAGCAAGAAGAACTCATTTCCCTCGACTCCGGGGTGATCGGCAATTGGTCATTTTCGGTGGACGCTGTCTGGTTGGACATGGTCATGTCAGAGATACAGAGTTTTGGCCTTGCTGGCCTCGTCAACGTGCCAATACTGGACAAGAAGGGGAAGGAACAGAAAGTGGCGAAAGATTCCACAGATCTCAGCTCGACGGCGGAGGTGAGCAAGGAGGCTAGTCTAGGGTACCTGGCAGACTTTAATATTCTGAAAAGAACGTACAGCTTTGAAATTGCCTCTTTGGGTGGTGAATTCAGCGTACCTATGGCAGTGGCAGACTTGACGATTGATCAGGGCTCGTACGTCCGAGTTGTTCTGGGAGAAAAGGATACCGTGCAAGCCTTTCTGAATGGCAGCCTTCAACTCCGCGGCCAGCTGAGTCAAACTTCCGAAATAAAATCGCCTCCCGTTTACTTGCATGGTTTGTTCGTTTCCAACCGAGCGCCCTTCTTCCACGTCCAGAGGATCGACCGCGAGGGAACTGGAGAAGGTGGAGGCCTGGGAAAATTTGGCTTCAGCATAAATGGCCCTCCGCAAATTGTCAGTGATCCCAAGAACGAACAGGTCAAGACGATCGTCTTTCCCGGAGTCACCCTCGATCT
Organism: Saprospiraceae bacterium; assembly: GCA_965223165.1. Lineage (GTDB taxonomy): Bacteria > Bacteroidota > Bacteroidia > Chitinophagales > Saprospiraceae > JABDMH01. The sequence continues at coordinate 398,077 of CBDCVQ010000011.1, forward strand.
GGGGGGCCTACTCAAGAATCAGACAGCGATTTCGGCAGACATCGGAGTACGGTTCTTTGTGGCTGATGTTGATGGCAAGCAAAAATGGTACAATAACGGCATTAAGGTCTCAAAAGTGGGCATCTCCAATGTGGATGTCCTACCCATCCTTACCATTGTGAAGGCCGAATTGTCATTTTACAACAACGATCCCACTTATGGGACTGGTTTTGCAGGTGGAGGAACGGTCAAATTTGATTTTCTCCCCGACCCCATCACCATGACCGCCGCTTTTGGCACGATCGAAGATTACAACTACTCCTATGTAGATCTCCACGCCACTACTGGCTCCGAAGGAGCTGGTAGTGGCTTTCAGCTCTGTGCGGTGAGTGGAGGCTACTATAAGAATATGACCCGCAAACCTGTAACAAATGTGGGAGAAGATGGCAACTACGACCCAAATCAACTAGGGGGCTACCACAACAAGGACAATCCCTTGGTCCCTAAGAAGGGAGATTCGGGATTTCGGGCAGCGGCTCTGGTCAAGTTTGGTAAGACTGCCCGTGCTGGAGCCGAGATCAGAATCGACAAAGTTGGGAACGTGGAAGGAGGACCTGGCACTAGCTATACTCATACCTACTTTGTGGGCCTCGTGGAAATATTGCCTGCCGACAAGGGCTGTTTCGCTGAGGTACGGGCGGACCTTCCGGAGAATCCCGACTCGAACACCTATACTGACTATGAGTTGAGCAATGGCGGGTATGGTGGCTACATCAAAATAAAGCGCCTGGAGAAGGAAGGAGGACGGGAACTTTCGGCATCCTTTGGCATCGCCGCTCCGTTGGGCATTTTTGAGATGAAGATTGTAGGCGACTACTCTTCGGACAATGTGCTGGACAAGTGGCACCTCGCGATCGGGAGACCAGAGAATCGGTTTGCTATCAGCTATCCCAATGCCGTCAGGAACAAAGCACTCAATATAGATATCATATTGACGGGCTACTTCATGGTCGGCAACAGTGAAAAGATGCCTAAGGAGCAGCCACAACCTTATGCCGTCAACCCCCTAAACTCGGACTTGCTAACCGAGGCTTTTCAGGCTTTGAAGAAAGACGGTGCATATGCAGACATCTTCCAAGGGGAGACTATTAAGAGCGGCACGGGCATCGCCTTTGGAGCCCATTTTGGCATCGGAGTGCAGGTGGATTTTGCGGAGATATTCTATGCCCGAGTTGGGGCCGATGTCGGCTTTGACATTCTCTTCCTCTCGGACGCAAGGACATGCGCCAACGCCACCCCAGAAGGCCTGGGAAGCTGGTACATGCTCGGTCAATCTTATGCAGCCATCAGTGCAGACGTGGGGTTGAAGTTCAAGAAGCGATACTTCAGAATTTTCAATGCCGGTGCTGCCGTCGTAATCCAAGGGGGCATGCCAAAACCAGCGTACGGTCGTGGCTTCTGGTTGATCAAATACGACATTCTTGCCGGATTGGTGAAGGGGGAAGTGCAAGGCGACTTCAAATTTGGAGCGGTCTGTGACCATCATCAGTCAGTCACACTCACAGATGATCCTCTCCATGAGATTTCGAGCACAAAAGAGGAAGGATCGGAGATTTGGATCGGCAATGATTTTGTCCTTGACTTTAATCTTGCCGTAGATTCCACCTTTGAAGCCGCCATTTTTGACAACCCTGAAGATACGACAGCCGATGTGGGAGAATACATCTTTAATCTCGACGAGGCCGGCATCTACGACGAATCGGGGCGATCTGTTAACTGTCGCAAGCGATACTCGGCCGGTAGGTCACTGGTTACCTTGGTGCCCTTCACCTATCTAGACCCGGGCGGCACATATACGTTGAGACTAAAAGGTGCCATGTATGAAAAGCAGGAGGGAGGTGCTGTAAGTCTGTTCAAGGGAGGCGACGGAAGCACGTTGGAGATTGATACCACAGTGAAGTACAAGGTAGCGGCCTTTGACACGCGACAAATAAAGAATGAAATCGCACGATGGGTGCCGGTACAAAATGCCAGAAATGTCAAAAGTGGACAGGTCGAAGCTGTCTTCTTTAAGTCCATCAACGGTCTGGGGTTGACCATCTCCGGTGAGCTTCGGGGACCGTCCAGTCAGATCATCGTGCCAAAGCACATCTTGGGAAGGACCCAGAGAAACTTTGGATTCCCATTTGACATCGACCCGCTTACCCAGTACTCATTCTACATATTTGGTGAGAAGCGGGGATTTGGCGAGTTCTTTATTAACTCTAGCACCTTTACGAGCAGCGACGATGTCAATATTCAGTAGGGCCATAATAAGTGCATGAAGGATCACAATCATAACAACAAGCTGGTGGTCCTTATGGCCGCAATCGTGCTTTGCTTTATATCGTCGCTATCGGTCAACGCCCAAGATGACGGCCAGGATCTCCTGCTCCATGGCATGTTTGATGACCACCAAATCAAACTCCGATGGGCTAGCAAAGATTTGAGCATTCTAAGATCTGGGAGTACCGACGGCTATATCATAAAGAAGAGCTATGTCGACAAGAATGGGAAGACTTGGCTGGAGGAGATCCCTGTCCGCCCAAATCTCGAACGGGCGACGGACTCTCTTAGATACGCCACTGACACCGATCGCGCAGCGGTTGAGACTTGGCTTGAACTCAGACAAGGTCCTCCCTTGTTTTCCACCCAAGGAAAAACTGAGTGGACACTTCTGACCCTTCTTTTTGGTGTTGAAAACAATTTTCAACTGGCAAGAGACTTGGCCCTGGGTTTTATCGATACAGAAGTTGATCCCGCGCTGACTTACTCCTACTCAGTTGTATCCAAGAGAGTTGCTTCGGCCCAACTCCAACTTTCTTCCCCGACGATCCCTCATTTGATGGTGCCTGACTCGCTATCCATCATATGTAATGACAATGTACTCTCCTTGTCTCTGGCACTGCAAGAGTCTCCGACGCGGCACTACGTGGCCTTTGACATTGAAAGGGCCGGTCCTTCGTCAGCATATGAGATAATCAATGACCTACCCCTCTTGCCAAATGAGATCGAGGAGAGACGTTTCATCTACTATCGAGACACCATGACCCCGGACGATATCTTTCGTTACCGGGCCCGAGGGAAGAACGTATTCGGTGAGTACGGCCCTTACTCCCCCGTCACCATTGTCTACCCCTGTCACGTCAAATACACTTCTCCCTTTCTCTACGATGTCAAGGAAGATCCCGATAGCGTGATACAGGTCAAATGGACCATCGATGAGCATCTGCGCAGCAGGGTCCAGGGCTTCCATATCTATCGCTCATCCGAGAAATTTGGTTCCTACGAGCTCATCACCGAGGCTCCCTTGCCGCCCAATGCCCGGCTTTATGAGGATCTCGCTCCGCGAAAGAGTGCCTTCTATCAAGTGGAGGCCCTGTACCCGCGAGGCATTCGCCGGACATCACACACCGTGCTGGGGCTCCTGAAGGACATCACAGCGCCCAAGCCTCCCTTGGGTCTACAGGCTGATTTTGACACCTCTACGTTCCTGGTCCACCTGTCCTGGCAGCCCAATAGCGAAGAGGATCTAAAGGGATACAAAGTCTACTATAAGGATCATGCCGACGGGACTCGTTTTGCCTTCACTAACAGTGCCATCAATGCCACTAGTTACGTCGACACGTTGCAACGCAAGACGGGCAGGCAGCGCATCTATTACATCGTGTCGGCCGTAGACAAGAACCTAAATGAGTCCTGGGGCTCCGATAGCGTCGTGGTCACGCTGCCCGACGACCTTCCTCCCTATGCCGCCCGCATTACCCGCATGGATTATCTGGCGGACGGCCCCAAGGTCTATTGGTCCAGTTCCCCCAGCGATGACGCCGTCAGACACTACCTCCAAGTCGCTTCTCCGCCAGATGCGGAGCGTTGGCAGACGATTGCCAGCTTTGAGCAAGGTGCGTTCGAGCCGGTCCACAATGTCTTCATACATGAAAACCTGGAGGTGGGCGATACCGTGGCTTATCGGGTAGTAGCAGAGGACGCCGTCGGCTGGCAATCTTTTTCCAACATTCGTCGGGGTTGGCGCCGCGGCGTTCCGCTGTTGCCCGCTATCGAGTACTACCAATCGCTGCGGGAGCAGGAACATTTAGCCATCTATTGGGACTACCGCGAGGACCTTCCGATGCAATATTTTAAGCTATATGCCGGAAGCGTCGAGGGCTCCCTCAAGGCACAAGCGCTAATCGCTCCGGCAGAAGCGGTGTTGCAGCGGGGCATTGTGAAGCAAGGTGGAAGCAACGTATACACGCTGTACCGATATACCCTTCCCGCGTCGGGCAATCTGAAGTATTTCCAGATCAAAGGCATCAATCTCGACGGTGATGTCACCCCCATATCTGACACTTTTAGCACCGACCACTGATATGTATCGCTCACGTACCTACCTACGATCCAGTATCCGGCCCTTGGGTCGCTGGCTTGTGCTAGCCTGTCTATGGTGGATCTGTGGCGTATCGACGGCCCAGGACGTCAGTGAGACGGTCAGCAATCTCAAGCAGCGATTGCAGGATGATCCCATACGGGTACGGGGCAGCCTCGCCCTCCATACCCAGTTGAACACCTACTCGGGAGACCAGCGTCGGCGTGACCCCTTCTTGTTCTCCTCTGCGGCGATGGTTTCGCTGGATGTACTGGGATGGCAGGTTCCATTCTCGTGGGTCTATTCGCGGGGCAGCTCCCTGTATCGATTGCCCTCCTTCTCTATGCCGACCATCCAACCGCGCTATAAATGGGCGCGACTCCATCTACTGGAAAGCAGTATGTCCTTCTCAAAGTATACGCTGGCAGGTCATGGATTTCGCGGTGCCGGCGTCGAATTGACACCCGGCAAATTCAGACTCAGCGCATTTAAGGGCCGCTTGCGGAAAGCGCAGGTAGAGGACTACGGATTTCGGCAGGAGCTGGATCCGGTATTCAGACGTACAGGTTATGGTGTCAAAACGGGCTTCGATGGAGGAGCCGACAAGGCCTTCCTGATACTTTTTCAGGCAAAAGACGACCCCAACTCCATTCAGGGCCTGGATTCCCTAGCAGTACGGCCCCATGAGAACCTGCAGATCGGCTTTCAAGGCGCCAAGCGTCTGAGTGATCTTCTTTCCCTTCAAGTAGATTACGCGTATAGCATCTTTACCGAGCATGCCGGATTGGCCACCGATCGACCCACCTTCGGTGGTGAAAAGACCGGTGCCCGCTTTATCGAATTTAATAGCACGACGGCTGGGTACAGCGCCTACAACTTTCAGCTTGACTTTAAAACGGGTAAAACGGCCCGCCTCCAGCTGGCATACGAACGGGTAGCGCCGGGGTATCGGACCCTCGGTTCGCTCCAGTTCTACAATGACTTTGAGAATATCACGGTGGGATACACCGGCAGCGTCGGCTCTCGGGTCAATCTGGCCGGTCGATTTGGGTTAGAAAGAAATGATTTGAGGAACAACGAGCAGGAAAATCGCAATCGCCTGGTGGGTTCGGTGCAGCTGAGTGCCCTACTGTCCGACCGATGGCAAGCCAATCTGCAATTGTCCAATTTTCGCAGCACGACCAAATTGCGCGACGGAAGCAACCCCCTGGATGTGGTGGACAGCCTGGTGCTGGCAAGTGTGAATGCACAGACCAGCCTCCAACTGGTCTACCAGCTATCCGAAAGTCGCCGCTTGGTCAGTACCTGGCAATACCAGCGCTCCAATCGCATCCTGAACGACGAGATCGACCGGTCGGGACAGAGTCGCTTTTTTAATGCCATGCTCCAATATGCGGTGCAGCTCCGAGAGAGCAAGTGGAATTACAGCTGCGGCTTGGGCGCCAATCAAGTCACCCAGGCCACTCGCAAACTTTGGAATCAGACCGGCACCTTTCAGGTAGGATACAAGCCAGGGGAGAACACCCAGTGGACCGCCAGCGGTCAGAGCCTGCTCAACTGGATGGAGGGGTCATTCGGCGGACATCTCTTTACCCTCCGCATCAATAACAACATCAAGTTGGCAGAAAATCACGGACTCCGGCTATCGGCCGTACTGATCAACAGAGGATCGAAGATTCAGCAGCGCATGGCTTTTACCGAAGGTACCCTAAATGCCGGTTATCAATGGAAGTTTGGACAATGATGGGACATCTTAGGCATATATCTTACAGGAGACTTGGCCTTTGGCTAGTCCTGCTCCTGTGTGGTCAGCAGCTGGAGGCCCAGCGCTTCCCCGTCGAGGGCAATCTCACCATCGCCGGCACCCTGCCCGCCAATATCAACAACCTCGCCGGCCTTCCGCTCAACCTGATGCTCACCCTCAAAGACGCCAAAGAGGTCAGCCGGGATGTGCGGCTGCGCTGGACCATCGTCGGGGAAGGGGTCGAACTGCGCACCTCCGATCGGGCCCTGCTCAGCCCTATCACCCTCACCTACGATATTCCCCAATTCATCAGCGGCATCGATCTGGCGCATTATTTCACCCCGGCCAACTTTGAGGTGTCCGGATTGGACTATCAGGCATTTATCCAGTCAGGCGGCAATCTGCCGGAGGGGCTGTATGATGTCTGCGTCGAGGTGGTCGACTTCATCCGCTTTCGCGAGGCCGGCATCTCCGACGTGCTCTGCACCTTTGCCAGTCTGGATGCCCTGGCTCCACCCCGCATCATCAGCCCCGAGGACGGCCACGTCTACCCGGTCGCGCCCGGGCTGTTTGACCCCATCACCATCCAATGGGAACTATTCAACCCCATGACCATCACCCCTATCGACCACACCCTCTACCTCTACGAGATCAACCCCGATCTGTCGCTGACACCCGACCGCATCTTTGCCTTTCAGCCCCCGCTGTACCAGACCACCCTATTTATGCAGACCTTCTCCAGCCTATCGCACCAATATGGCCTGGCGGGCGAGCCACCCCTGGTGCACGGCACAGAATACCTGGTCCGGATCAAAGCCGAAGCACCCGATGGTAGTCTGGTCTTTCGCAATCAAGGATTTTCCAACTATGTGCGCTTCTTCTACGGCGCTGCAGAGGAGCCACCTACCGAACCACCCTGTGCCGAGTTACTCATCACCGGGCAGGAAAAGCACGAGGATCAGCGCTTTACGCTCTCTTGGGCCGGCACCCATGGGGCCAGTGGTTATACGGTGGCCTGGTGGACCCTGGATGACCCCACCCAGGTGCAGACGCTGTCCGTCGCCGACACCTTTGTCACCCTGACCGATCTGCTGCTGGACGTCGAGTATGTCGCCCAGGTCACGGCGGGCTGCGGCGAGGGCCTGACTGTCACCAGCGAAGAAGTGCCCTTCAAGTTCTCCTCCGAGCAGTTTGAGATCGACTTTGAATGCGGTGCCGTGCAAGACCCCTTGGCCATCCTCGGCACCACCCCCCACCCCGGCCTGTCCATCGGCGATCAATTTCTCGCCGCTGACTACGTCATCACCCTCGAATCGGTCAGTGGCGGCAGCGACAATCTCAGCGGCTCCGGCACCTTTGACATCCACCTGCCCCTGGGCATCAAGGCCAAGGCCATGGTCAGCTTCAGCGGCATCAAGGTCAACGACGAGTCGCAGATGTACGAGGGGGAGATCAAAGTCAGTGGTGTGGGCGTCAAGATATTTCCCCCGGAGTTTGGCGAGTTGTTCGAGGGCCTCAGCGATTTCCTGGCCGAAGAAATCAAAGACAAAGAGCAGACCCTGGCCAGCCTCAACGAGATCATCAACTACCTGGACAAGTTGAAAGAAGAGCTGTCCTACTTCCTACCGGAGACGGTCACCCAAGCGGTCGAAGACGCCCACGAGGAGTTGGTCAATGCCAAGGCTGCCGTTGAAGCTGCCAACACCCCGGAAGAGCTCAAAAAAGCCGAAGAAGCGCTCAAGAAGGCCAAAGACAAATACGACGATGCGGTGGAGGTCTACGAAGCCGAGTTGGATAAGCTGCTGAAGGAGTTTCAGGATATTATTCGGGCGGCACTGCAGAGGTTGGAGGCGGACCACTCACAGCAGGATCTTCGATCATCCTATGAACAAGCTAAATCTGCCGTCGAGACTGACTTTGAGCTGGTCGAACCTGATCCCGAAGCCCAAGAGTTGGAACTGTCCGTCGCCACCATCCGCGAGTCCTTACCGGTCCAGTCTGGCTCCTATGCACATGAGGCCGAAGTAGCTGCACTTTACCGTGCCGAAGAGTCATTTGCCATGCAGTTAGTGGTAAAAGACTTGTTCGCTGAGGTGCAAACGGAGCAACAAGTCAAAGCTTTGAACGAGCTCCTACTTGACATTACTGAGCGGCTGGACCTGCAGAAGGAAGTAGGAAGGCTGATCAAGGAAGCGGGTCAACCCTTGCAGCCTCAACAGAGGGAAGAGATTATTGAATTTGCTAAATTGGAAATAGGAAGGGGGTTACAAACCTGGATCCTAGACCGCAGAGCCCGGCCATGAGTACCGTATATCGAAAATTGCCAGTCCTGATGCTGCTAAGCATTTTAGCAATGCTCCTTACCATTCCACCTCTACAGGCGAACTATGCATACAATGCTACCTCCTTTGCCGAAACCGGACAAAGGGAGTTGGGACGGTTGATGAAGGCCAATGAGCAGAACAGACTTGCCGGCCAAACGAAAGACAACTGGTATATATTCACTTGCAACCCACAGCAGGTCATTCAATTTCGAGCCGCCGAGATACTTTCACGCGGACTTGACCGGCAGGACATCTTGCTTCAGTATGTTGAATGGCGTGATCAAAGTGGAGGTGCAGATGTCGAGAGCAAATACACCCTTAGATTCCTTGACTCGCTCAATCAGTATTTGGTCAAAGCAAATGCTGGATCGACCCAGCAGCTTCCAATTTATGTCTGCCTCGCAGACAACTTTGTGGTTCCGCTTATTCACTCCATTCCTGATTCACTTCTCCAAAGAGGGCAAAACGGGTATAATAGCCTGCTAGACTATCTCAAGGAGAACCAAGGACCTTCATTTGCCAGTGAGGTCAGGACGGTCACAGTCACCAGCCAACAAATCCTCAGCGACCTTTCCAATCGCATCAACCGTAACGCTGCTAGTGGAGGCATTATCTCATTCTCGTTTGAATTCATCGAAGTTGATTTCAAGGAGTATCCAAGGATCTTGGAACTGCAGCCCACCCGAAGGGTCACGTATGCAAGTCTTAGGTTTTCAAACAAAGATCTGGCCCTGCAGCTCAAACCTGAAATGCAGGCATTTATTGATGAGAATCGAGCCGTCTGGCCCATCGGGTCAGGATGGAATCTCTCTGAAACCAGGGTAGGAAACCAGGTGCAGGAGGTGGTAGACTACTTCGAGGGTGTAGAAACAGTCTGTGGCAGATACAACGGCCCTTGCACCGATGATCTACTCGCACACGAGAATCATCCGTACCTCACCGAGCCGGGGATTTTGCAACAGGTGCTCTGTGATAATCCGTGCCTACTCAAGGATATGGTCCACTACAACTTCATGGACCCCGGTTATTCAGAGTTCACCAATACGGTAGCCAACATCACCGTCATCATGTTGGGTGCAACTGCAGCCGTTGTCGCAAGCCCAGCTGTGGTGCAGTTTGTCGGCTCAACCCTCGGTGAAATAATGGGCGCAGTAACCACTGAAATGGTGCGGCAGAAGAGCTTTCAGTTTTTTGTAGGCTTCACGCTGGATGTACTGATGCAGCGGGCCATGCTCTACTACTTTCCTGCGGATGGCGCTCCAGTGACCTGGAGACAGACCATGGAATCCGTGTCAAACACACAGGCAGCACTGTCAGGTCTGGAAGCTACGATCTCCTTCGCCAAGCTTGGCAAGTACAGCATCCTTGCCGAAACGGCTGTCTCGGCAGCCATCAGTTGCTACGTTGACGGGAACATCGAGCAAGGTAAGATCCGAGACAATTTCGATAGCCATCGATGTATGAAAGGGGTCCTCTCCGCCGTCTTGATCAATACGGCGCTCGGCCTAGGCTCACACTCAATCACCTATCTACGCAAGATCCCCAAGGCCTCCCTGATCAAGGGCTTCAAGCGATTGATCAGTCCACAAGGGCTTAACGTCAAAGCCGCTGGTTTCGACATCAATGAGTCCAATTGCTGGGGTCTTTGGAAGTTGCTCCATAGCCAGCAGCTTTCAGTCGAAGATGTCAAGCACCTCTTTGGAGCCTCCGATGCGACTGCCTCGAAGCTGAAAAGCAAGCTGGATGCCGATCCACAGCTCCGTGCCGACCTCCTAGAGAATGGCTTCTTCCTACGGCTTCAACAGTTCGACCTCGATCCCAAGGCATATGATCAGTTACTGAACGATCTAGCTGGGAATACGACCCTCGCCAGGGAGCTCGCGGCAAATCCTAAGTTAATCAATAGCTGGAAGGTCGCCTTTAGTAGACCCCAAATGCGGACTGATGTAAGCTTCCTTGGCAAGCTATCTGAGCTCCTAGATCCAGCAAGAATTGCAAAGCTTCCCAATGGACAGGCAGACATGGATGCGATCGTTGTAGCATTGAAGCACCCGTGTTGTGGTGGAAGTCATACTTTTCTGAAGAGCGTGGCTGATCATTTAGATGATGTCAGGCATCTGATCGACAACTTTAGCAACAAGCCGGGATTTGATCAGGTGATTACTGCCCTTAGAAATCCGAATTTCTTTGCCCAGGATGGTGCCAGTCATTTCTTGTCAAAGCTGAAGACATTAGATCCATCGCAAGTTAAGGCAATGGAAGGCAAGATCCTTGATGCCGATAATCTGGACGGGATTTGTACGAATTGTCGATTCGATATTGAGTTGACCAACCTCACAAAACTCGAAATGAAGAGTTATTCTGCTGAGACAATTGCCAAGATAGCTGACGATGCCAAGTTTAGAAATCAGTTCACAGCTTATTTGGCTGATGCGGAAAACTTCACATCTTTCGAGTATATATTTAACAGCAAGAAAATCTCCGATTTAGGAACAATTAAGAAGGGATTTCAGGAGCTGTACAAGTCGAATGCTACATCTCTGTTCGAGTCTTTAGGGTCCACCAAGTTTTTTGATCTATTTGGAGTAGATAATGTTGATGACTTCCTTGAAGATATTGTTCCGAATTTGAATGGGACCGCATACAATTTCATAAAGGTTCTATGATGCGTTCTGCTGCAACGATCGCAGATGTAGGGCACTCATATGAACTCGTGGGCACTAGGGTAGCCTACCTATCTATGCAAAGACACTTGACCACTTTTGATCTGTCCGATTTCACCCTTTTAGATTTGTTTCCTGACAATAAGTATGATGCTCTTGGAGCTCATTTCGAAGGCTGCTTTGTTACCCGCAATGGTTGCAGCACCGTACTTAACTCCGACTTTAGCGAACATCAAATACTGCCGTACCAGATTGCTTTCTCTGGGGGTGGAATTGTGATAGGCACAACTCGATCTCAAGTCGGAAGATTCGTCCTGGGTGTAGAGCCTTCATGGCAAGGTAAAGAGCTGTGGCGTAAAGAGCTAAAACGAGGCAAGTTCATACATGTTACTAGGAAGCATTTGATAATAAGTGAGTATCTAGATGATTCACGTTTTGGGTGTTTCTTATCCACCAGTGGTGATTCTTTGTGGCAATTCGACTGCTCTTCGTTAGGCACTTGGCATCAATATCATGACGGGACTGAAAAGCAGACGCAAGTGCGTCGACTTTTGGGTTGCTATGCTAGTAGGCTGTACGTCCTATTAAATAGTGGTAAAATTCTGGTGCTGGATATCGATACAGGAGCCCAGCTGGATATACTATTCAATGGCGAGTGGGCCGCATGGGGATTTTCCATTCTGATCGAGTTAGATAAGGCTAAGGGTGTGCTGTTGCAGTTACATAGAGAGGATTACGCAGAAGTTGATCTGTCAACTCACCAGATTGTAAACGTGCGAAGCGAGGACATGGTATCGAAGTCTCTGGAATCCAAGAAAAGGGTTGCGTATGACGGTCAGCATGTCTACTTTTCTGATGATTATCATGACAAAATTGGAGCCTTCAACCGATCAACCCATGAGGTAGATTGGGTCTATGATTTTGCTCAAGTTGAGCCTCGAGTTGAGGTTAGGTATGCGCGTAGCCTTAAGCTACGTGGCAATAGGCTTTTGGCACTGGATAATCACAATACACTGCATGTGTTTGAGAAAGAGGAGGTGTTATAGAGTGGATGTGTGCGAAGTTCAGTCCTCCGGTTTTCTTATGAAGAAGGACTTTTCCAGCATCCATCCATATTGATCTTGAAGTTTCCGAAGCAGAGGTGCTTCTAGATCTGAGCAGTTCCTAAATTCAAAAAAGATGCCATGACCAGGTTCGGTAATGTTATCGTAATGGGCAGCTAACAAGTCCACCTTTCGTTGAAAAGAATACTGAGCCGGTAACTCCATTTCATAGACCATGAGGATGAAAATTACATTGAGTAAGTCAGTCTGGCTTTGGCATCCCTAAGAAGTCCGTCGAGGGCATACAGAATACCCTTCTGATCATTCTCAGGCAGTGAACTGAGTAGTTCAATCTTTTCGAGGAGGTGTTTGTCAAAGACAGTAGTACTAACGTTTCCGACCAAGTAATCAAGGGACACGTTCAAGGCATTGGCAAGTTTAGTTGCCGTATCAATAGATGGCTTCATCTCGTCTCTTTCGTACTTACCTACGATATCACCGGAGATACCAGCGATTTTTCCAAGCTCAGCCTGGGATAACTTCATTTCCTTTCTTACATGTGATACTCTACTCCCGAAAGTCATGATCCTTCATATTTAATGAGAAATCTAGATCTATACTGTAAAGGTATGTGAAGATAAAGCCAGAAACAATTTGTATTGTTCCTATTTAGGTCTGAATAATTATATATATTTGAGAACAATCATTCAGATTTAAACTTGCCAAACTTTAACACTTATGCCTAAGCAACACACAAGACAGCTCAAGATCTACGGTCTACATCGGCGTAGGAGATACGGGCGTAACAAAGAGGTCCCCCAGCTACGCTTGTCCGGTGTGTGGATGGAGCAGCTAGGCTTTAAAGTAGGTGACCGGGTCAGCATCACCACCCGGGACCGGCTGCTGATCATCGAGCCGCTTCAGGTGGCAGAAGCAGAGCCAGACTACCAGGCTGCTCTGAAGCAAGTAAAGCAAACCCTCAAGCAGTTGGCCCAATGACCATTGCTCAGATCAAAGAAAGACTGTCGATCGACGAGGTGCTACAGCACTATGGCCTCACTCCGGATCGTAACAAACGACTTCACTGCCCCTTCCACGATGATAAGACCCCCAGCATGCAGGTCTACCCGGACAGCAATACGGTGTACTGCTTTTCATCCAACTGCAAGCATGGTGGCAAAGCCATTGACCAGATCGACTTTATTATGTTGAGCGAAGCGAAATCCCGCGGTATCGCGGGACACAATACCAAAGAACTAAAGTACCAAGCCATCCTCCACGCCAAAAAATTAGCAGGACATCAATCCAGCCCATCCATGAAATCAACCACCCCTTCGGCATCCCCTAATCTCGATCACCTATTTACCCAGCTCAAAAAGCGCTTCCACCGGGGCTCCAGGGCAAAACAGTATGCCAACCGCCGATCCATTCTGGATCCAAACATTCCTATCGGCTGGAACACCTACAAAACCGACTATCCACGCTTGCGCAACTGCATCATCTTTCCCCTGAAAAACAAAGCCGGCCAGATCGTCAGCCTTTATGGCCGATCCATCACCGGTAGCGGTGACAATGCCCACTACTACCTCAAAAACCGAAAGGGACTTTATCCAGGCTATCCGGCCATCCACACCCAAACTCTGATCATCACCGAAGCCATCATCGACGCAGCTACCCTGCAGACCCACACCGATTATGAGGTGCTAAGTCTGTATGGCACCAATGGCTGGAACAAAGAACACACCACCGCTATCAAAGCCGTGAAAGACCTCCAAGAGGTGATCTTCTTTTTAGATGGAGATGAGGCCGGCCAGCAAGCCATCCAAACCTATGCCCCCTTAGTCAAGGCCATGTGCCCCGGCATCCGGACTAGCCAGGTACAGACCCCGGACGGCGAAGACGTCAACAGCCTGGCCCAAAATCACCCCGGCCAGGAAAGCCAGATCCTCAGCCACCTGATCGATCAGAGAGTTTTTCTTTCTCATGAAACTGCCAATGGTACGCAGACTTCAGATGTCCGAGAGGACTCCTTAGGAGAAAAGAAAAAAGACCCCACATCCCACCATCCGTTGGACCTGTCCGATCCGGACTACCCCACCTGGAGCCATGGACAGCTGCACATCACCGTACTGGGAGGGGTGATGATGCATCCGGTAGACAAGATGATCGTCACCCTAGAGCTCAAGCGCAAAGACAGTCCGCACCCTCGTCATAAACTGCGCCAACGCATCGACCTGTTTGATGACGACAAGACCCAGCGCCTGGCCCAAAAGATCGCCGAGCGCATGGAGCTCAGTGGCAGCGAGGTCATGGACGCCCTCACCATCCTCACCGATTTGCTGGACAATCACCGCAGAGCATACAACCTGCAACGCCAGCAGACTAAAAAAGAACCCAGAACCCTCACCCCGCCCGAACGAAATACCGCCCGGGAGTTTTTGTCCCAGCCGGCACTGATCAAGCGCACCAACGAATGCATCGGCAAAACCGGCGTAGTCGGAGAGATGGTCAACCGCATGATCCTGTGGCTGGTCTTTACCAGCCGCCTCAGAGAAAAACCCCTGCATGTCATCTGCCTGGGTGCCAGCGGTACCGGCAAAACATACCTGCAAGAAAGCATCGCCCGCCTGATGCCCGAAGACCATAAATACCAGATCACCGCCATGAGCGACAACTCCGTCTACTATTTTGAAGAAGACGAGCTGGTTCAAAAGCTGGTACTGATCGAAGATCTGGACGGCGCCAACGAAGAAAAAGTACTGCTGGCCTTGCGAGAGCTCATGACCAAAGAATGGGTCATCAAAGCCATCGTCATCAAAGACAATAAGGGTAAGATGAAAACCATCCGCCTCAAAGTGCGTGGCCCCATCTGCCTGGCTGGTACCACCACCCGCGAAAGACTCTATGAAGACAATGCCAACCGGTCCCTACTGCTATACCTGGACAATGGCAAAGAGCAAAAACAAAAGATCATGGACTACCAGCGAAAGGTCAGCGCCAATAAGATCGATCGCCATGGCCAGCAAGACATGATCCGATTTTTACAAAATATACAGCTCACCCTCCAGCCTATACACGTCGTCAATCCCTTCGCTGAAATGCTCCACATCCCTGCCGAAGTATTTAAACCCCTGCGTACCAATCAACACTATCTGCTCTTTATCGAAACGGTCACCTTCTACCACCAGTACCAACGCGAAAAAAAATACGACCCCCGCGGGAATCCATACATCGAGACCACCTTGGAGGACATCCAAATCGCCAACCAACTCATTAAAGATGTGCTGCTCGCTAAAAGCGATGAGCTCACCAAGGTGACCCGAAGGTTTTATCAGACCCTCCAGACCTATCTCCAGCAGCAAAACAAACCAAGCTTTTACGCCTCCGAAGTCCGCAAAGCCTACCGCATGAGTCCGGCTACGGTCAAGCGACACCTGTACACCCTGACCCGCTATGGATATGTCAAAATTGTCGGAGGCTCCAGAGCCCGAGGCTATGAATATGAAGTGGTGCCCGAGACCATCGATCTGAAGCAAAAGATTGACAATGCCCTTGATGCTGCTTTGAAGAAAATTAAAGATTTGGAGGGTGATGATCAACGGAAAATAGCTTAATCCATTGACTATCAATCCATTGAGTGGCTCAGTGGCTCATCAGTGGCTCAAATGTTAAAATGAGCCACTCCAACCCATGACTATCAAGCACTTAGACCCAGTGGCTCAGTGGCTCACCCAAATGGTCAAGCGGCACATCCCGGCAGAATCGCCGG
>CBDCVQ010000012.1:0-67211 GCA_965223165.1 Saprospiraceae bacterium
ACCCTGTCCTGCCTTGAATCCCTCCCGATGATCTTCTGCACTGACGGGTCGATCACCCACACACGGTTGCGACACCAGTGACCGTCCGACCCCTGGCCTTAGCCACACGTAGCGGCGAGCAGTCTTGGCCTCACTCATCATGTAAGTCCCAGGACATCTGAGGAAGATAATTGTCCGTCTCAGTCAGCCTACTCGCCCGGACCCTGGCCGCACTGGGTGTGATTTCTTACTTTCATTTATATGACCCTAGCCGTACAATGGATGGTCTTCTGGACAGTATGCTTGTGTGCATATGCGTCGCCTAGCACGGTCCTTCTGGTGGAAATCTGCGACAACGCCATCGACGACGATGGCGACGGATTCATCGATCTCCAGGACCCCGACTGTGAATGCCCGGTGCTCGAACCCGTGTCGCTGATACCCAACCCCTCCTTTGAAGACAGTCAGTGCTGCCCACAGGACCGGAGCAGCTTGCACTGCGCAGATACTTGGATCCAAGCCTCGGAGGCCACGACCGACTATCTCCATGAGTGCGGCTGGTTTGGTTGGGAAAATCTGCCGCCGCCGCTCCCCATTCCACACGGGCAGGCCTGTATTGGATTTAGGAATGGCCGATTTGGTGGCGATAATCCCAATCCCAACTGGAAGGAGTACACCGGGGCTTGCCTCACTTCCCCACTCAAAGCGGGCAATGAATACCGGTTGCAGTTTTGGCTGGGTTTCACAAATCCTCGCAATTCGCCACCGTTGAGCGTTGTGATGTTTGGCAGCACCGACTGCAAAAACCTACCCTTTGGGGTCGGCGACCAGCGCTTTGGCTGCCCTACCAATGGTCCGGGCTGGGTGCAACTGACCCATACCTTTGCCGGTGGTGGCAACAACTGGGTGCAAAGGGAATTTAATATCAAACCTACCCAAGACATATATGCGATAGCCATTGGCCCCAACTGCACCGAGTTGAACGCCACGGACAATCCCTACTACTTCTTGGATGATCTGGTGCTGGCCGATGTCAAGGAGTTTGAATTTGTCATCCAGACGGACGACCATCCGTGTGCGGACAAGGTCACATTGCGACTCCCGGAGAGGGATTCGCTCACCTTTCAATGGTATAGGGACGGTATTGCCCTGATCGGCGAAACCGGGCACCAACTGGAGGTGCGAGGACAGGAAGGCATCTACCAGGTATTATTGCGAGGCAAAGAGACCTGCAAGGTGACCCGACCTTATCATCACACCGTACCACGACCGGTCACGGTCCTGCAGGACTATCTCTGCCAGGGTCGCGAATATGCTTTCTTTGACCGGCAGCTAGCCGCCGGTGGAGACTACAGCTATACCCTCAAGACGGCCGACAACTGTGACAGCACCATCCGGCTCACCCTACGCGAGGTGAGGGACTCCCTCTGGCACCAAGCGGTTAAAATCTTTGAAGGGGAGAGCTATCAGGTAGGCCATCGTGACTTTACCCGTCCCACGTCCGAGCAGATACTACTTTCCTCTTCATTGGGATGCGATAGCACGATTCAACTGGATCTCTCCTATTATCACGTCTTTGTGCCCAATGTCTTTACACCCGACGGGGACGGGCTCAATGATCACTTCACTGTTTTTGGCAATCACGAGCTGCTAGGCATCGAGTTTTTACGAATTTTTGATCGGTGGGGCACGCAGGTCTTTGAAGGATTTGATCTGGATCCCAACAAGCCAGAAGAAGGCTGGAACGGCTCCAACGATGGACGTAGGCTGGACGCGGGGACCTATGTGTATGTCTTAGGGCTCAAGATGGATGATGGAGAGACCCATCTCGTCACCGGCGACCTGGCCTTGTTTCGCTAGGTGGAATCTCACGTTAGAAATGTCCTAGCGCGTCGAGCAAGATCGTGCGAGTACTGAGGGAACCGCGACCACCGGTGATGTCAGCCGTGGCTGGGGTAAGGCTTGGCAAACAAGTAGGCGAACCAATGGGATGCCTGATCGACGAAGCCAAACCGCCCACTGGCCCCGCTTTCTATCCCGGCCTTCGGAAAGGATGGTGTTTGAAACTCCCTAGGACTTATTCTTTGAGGCGGACGGCGATGGGGGCCTGCAGATAGGCCAACAGACCATTTTGTGTGAAGGTCAAGTCTTCAAAGCTGAGGTCCAAGTGATCGATGGTCAAGGGCCATGATGCGGGGACACCCCAGTCGGTCCATGACGTGAGCCGAGACAGGGCTACCGGAAAAAGCCCCTGGATAGCCCGCTCAATTCGGCCACCCACACCCAGTAGCATCGCCTTGGTCACCAGGCTGGCTCCCTTCTCCGCCCCTACTTGGATTTCACGGAGTTCGATAGACTGTTTCTCCACATTCAAATGAAGATCTGCCAACACCACCAATGTGTCTTCCAACATCCCCTGCAGCTTCACCCGGACCTGGAGGTAAGGCGCACGGTAGGCAAATGCAATGTCCGACGCAGTGACCTTGTACCGCTCCAACCTTTCGTTTACATCGGACAAGCGTTGCCGAGCTACATGTTGCAGATCCGTATAGGATAAAAGGACGGCTGTTTGGTCTCCTCCAGCGGCCGGTGACTCCACACTTGCATGATCACTGCCATCTGGCACCCAGGTGATATCGCCGTACAGGTCCAACCCTACACCTTGGTCGCGATGTGTCCACTGGCTGATGGCAGCCTCCAGGCCTAAAGGTGGCAGCGGAGCCAGCTGCTGGTTAATCTGCTGCGACACCTGGTGGTGCACGCGCTGCGAAGACCCGAAGACAGCCAGACGGTCAGTCATCTCAGTCGACAATCTGCGTAGCGGCAGCCGCCATCGTCGAGCCAACCAGCCTAGCCTCAGCGTCCGCGCTCCAAGGTGTAAGCGAGGGCCTTGCATCCAGATCAGCTTGCGGATGACCACCTGCCATTCGATCCATCCATCTTTTGCGATGGGCTCAAGCCATAGACGCAGGGATAGCCTTGAGTGTACCCGGATCGATCTAAATCGGGACTGGGGGACGGACAAAGCCTTGAATTGGAGCTCAGCAGAAAAACGCTTGTCCACTAGCTGCAAGGATATCCACTCAAAGTCTGAAAGCGTGTGCTTGACCGGGCCGATGCCTGATACGGCTGAGCTTACCTCCTGGTCGGGCAGATCAGCGGACCAGTCCTTTAGGTAGCGCAGGAGTGTGCTATTTGCCGCCCACAGGGTGATCTGGGCGTTAGAGATGTACAATCTTTTGGTGTAAATCTAAAAAAACACCCTTGTAGACGGTACCGGACATACTACGGCCACCCATACGCCGTTACATACTCAATACTCCTTTCTACAAGGACTATGTTCACGGGATTACAATTTTGGAAGTGAGTCGGAAAGCCCTTTTCGACTCACTTTTTTTATCTTACCGGTCCTTTTTTCACAAGAATTTCAAGCATGAAGAAGCTCTCCATCATCGCTGCGATGATACTGCTATCACTTTATGGCGAAAGCATAGAAGCGCAGGTATATGATACGTCCTTGTACAATGCGATGGAGTACCGATCCATCGGTCCCTTTCGCGGCGGCCGGTCAGGTACCGTAGCCGGTGTGCCTCACAAGCCGGACCTCTACTATTTTGGTGCCACCGGGGGTGGCGTGTGGAGAACCACCGACGCCGGCGTTACCTGGGAGAACATTTCCGATGGCCACTTTGGTGGGAGCATAGGGGCGGTGGCGGTAGCCGAGTCCGATCCCAATGTGATCTACGTGGGCGGAGGTGAGCAAACGGTGCGGGGCAACGTTTCGTCCGGGTACGGTATGTATAAGAGCGTTGACGCTGGCAAAAACTGGAAGCACATCGGACTGGAAGACTCTCGCCATGTGGGTCGCATACGCATTCATCCAAAGAATTCAGATATCGTCTATGTGGCGGTGATGGGCAATCTCTATAAGTCAAACGAGATGCGTGGTATCTACAAGAGTACGGATGGTGGTGCTACCTGGGAGCGCAAGCTATTTGTGGATGCGGACGTGGGAGCCGTGGACCTGTGCCTGGATCCCACCAATCCCAGGATTATGTACGCATCTACCTGGCGCATCAGACGGACACCGTATGATCTATCCAGCGGCGGACCCGGGTCCGGTCTATGGAAGAGTAAGGACAGTGGGGAAACCTGGACTGAGATCACCCGAAATGAGGGTCTACCCACGGACACAGTGGGCATCATCGGGGTGGCCGTCTCCCCTCAAAACCCAGATCGGGTCTGGGCGATGGTCGAATCAAAGACCGGAGGCCTCTTTCGCTCCGACGATGCAGGCAAGACCTGGAAGAAACTAAACGAAAGTCGGGCGCTTCGCCAGCGCGCCTGGTACTATACTCGGATTTACGCAGATACCCAGGACGAGGACATCGTGTACGTATTGAATGTGAGATACCACAAGTCCACGGATGGAGGGCACACGTTTAAGGCCTTCAATGCACCCCATGGAGATCACCATGATCTCTGGATCGCTCCGGAAGACAACCAACGTATGGTGATCGGTGACGACGGAGGAGCCCAGGTCACTTTTGACGGTGGCGGCCGGTGGAGCACCTATCACAATCAACCCACAGCCCAGTTTTACCGGGTGACGACCGATGACTCCTTCCCTTACCGGATCTATGCCGCGCAACAAGACAATAGCACCGTAAGAATAGCCCATCGCTCGTCAGGCATGTCCATTACCGAAGACCATTGGGAGCCCACAGCCGGTTGCGAATGTGGGCACATCGCCATCGACCCGAGAAATGAGGATATCGTCTACGGAGGATGCTATGACGGCGTCATCCAGCGACTCAATCACAAGATTAATCAAGGTCGCGCCGTCAACGTTTGGCCGGACAATCCGATGGGCCACGGGGCGGAAGGAATGCGCTACCGGTTTCAATGGAACTTTCCCATCTTCTTTTCACCACACGATCCTAGCAAGCTCTATACTGCCTCCAACCACCTACACGTAAGTACGGACGAGGGACATAGCTGGGAGATCATCAGTCCGGATCTCACCCGCAACGAGCCGTCCAAGCTTGTGTCATCCGGTGGCCCTATCACCAAAGACAACACGAGCGTAGAATACTACTGCACCATCTTCGCTGCGGCGGAATCCCCACGCGTCAAAGATTTGCTTTGGGTGGGATCTGACGATGGATTGGTCCACCTCAGTCGGGATGGTGGCCAGAACTGGGAGAACGTCACCCCTAGAGGCCTTCCGGAGTGGATCATGATCAATAGCCTCGAGCCCGATCCGCATCAAGATGGAGGTTGCTACCTGGCAGCTACCTTGTACAAGACCGGTGATTTTCGACCCTATCTCTACCGGACCAGCGACTACGGCAAGACTTGGCAGAAGATCGTAAATGGCATCGACGATGAGCATTTCACCCGAGTGATTCGAGCAGATCGACATCAACAAGGGTTGCTGTACGCTGGCACCGAAACGGGCATGTATGTCTCCTTTGACAATGGCGACCAGTGGACACCGTTCCAGCTCAATCTGCCTATCGTGCCCATCACAGATCTGGCCCTCAAGGACGAAAACCTGGTGGTGGCTTCCCAGGGCCGTAGCATCTGGCTGATCGATGACCTCACCCCACTCTACCAACTGGAGGAGGCAAAGGATCAGGCTGCCTATCTCTACAAGCCCAAACTCACGTATCGCATGAGTGGCGGACAGGCAAAAAATCTGAAGACGGCCGGCACCAATCATCCCAACGGGGTGATGACTTACTTCTACATCAGGGAGGTCGTAGATACCATTCCGATTGCACTGAGCTATGCAGATGATCAAGGAAATGTGATCAAAACGATGTCGACCGACAACGAAAAGACAGACAAATTAGAAGCGAAGTCCGGCAGCAATCTCTTTGTCTGGAATCTCCAGTATCCGGACGCCGAAAAGTTTGACGGCATGATCATGTGGGCAGCTTCCCTGACAGGACCGCGAGCCAAGCCGGGCACCTACACGGTCACGCTGCACATCGGCGATGAGGAAGTACAGAAGCAGACCTTTGAGATCCGGCAAGATCCCCGATCAGAAAGCAGCGAGCAAGACATCGCAGCCCAGTTTGCCTTTATCCAGGATGTGAATGCCAAAGTCACGGAGGCGCATCGGGCCATCAAGCAGATCCGAGACGTGCGGACACAATTTGGCCAGATCAAGCCCATCCTGAAAAAAAGTGCTGAGGGGCAGGATCTACTTGATCAGATCGAGGACATTGAGGAGGGCATGTCAGAAGTGGAGAAGGCCCTGTATCAGACGCAAAATCAAAGTCGTCAGGATCCTCTCAATTTCCCGATTCGCCTGACCAACAAGTTGGCCCATCTCAACTCGATGTCTCGTCGGGGCGATTATGCGCCCACCCGGCAGGCGGTGGCCGTAAAAGAGGAGCTCTCCCAAGCGATCGATCTGGAACTCGGCACGCTGCGCAAGATCTTTGAGGAAGACCTACCTCGCTTCAACGAGCAATACCGCAATTTGAGCCTGGATGTGATCCAGATTGATCAAACAGATAAGGCAGATGGACCCCAATAAGGCCATGATCGGCATTATAAACGTGTCGGATCGGGCCAGCCGGGGCATCTATGAAGATCTGCCCGGAAAGGCGATCGTCGCGACCCTGAAGGAATATCTCACGACGACATTTGACACCGTATACCGTGTGATACCCGACGAGCAGGACCAGATCGAATCGGAGTTGCGACAGATGGCCGATGAGCACGGCTGTTGCCTGGTCGTCACGTCCGGGGGGACGGGCCCCGCCGTAAGAGACGTCACCCCAGAGGCCACCGAGGCGGTCTGTGAAAAGATGATGCCGGGATTTGGGGAGCTGATGCGGGCCGAAAGTCTGCGCTTTGTGCCTACCGCCATCCTTTCACGTCAGACAGCCGGTATCCGGGGGAGCACCTTGATCGTCAATTTGCCCGGCAAACCCAAGGCAATCCGGGAATGTTTGGATGCGGTCTTTCCCGCAATCCCCTATTGCATCGACCTGATTGGAGGCCCCTACCTAGAGGTCAATGAGGAAGTGATTAATGTATTTCGACCGAAAAGCAGCTAGACGGCATCATCCGCAGGAAAACCGACCTCTCCCAAGGACAGCTTAGCCATCGATAATCCGAAAGCTATCGAAGAATCGATCGATGTCCGGATGCAAGGAATGCTTAGAGTCCACCGCTACCTGCACGGAATAGTAGATGCCATTGGCCAGGTACGCTCGGGTCTTCAGGACCGAGTCACCGCCATTGTAGTGAGTGCGCCAGAAGCGACCGGGATACGTAGCGCGATAAGTGATGTCGTCCATGATCAGCACTTCTCCGGCTACCGCTAAGGCGGACTGCTCGACGGTTGCGTCGAAGAAATCCCGAATCAGCAACAGCGAATCGTCCGGTATCGCCTCTCTGGGAAATTCATAGAAACCCACCAGGAAGACAATCGATCCACTGGTATCTCCTTGATTTGCAAAATGATAGGTGTGGTACTCGACATCCCCCATATCGGTAGGGATATTGCGGACCGAGTGATGCATCTCACCGGGCGCATCGACCTGAAACCTTCCATCGATGCTGCTGCAAGTCTGCCACGACACGGGCTGCTGAAGCAGGCAGGCAAGCAAAATGTACAGGTACCACATCGAATGGAATAACGTGCGGGCGAGCTCATTTGTTTCCTCGTCTGGAAGTCCCCGACAGCTAGGTCTCTATACGCTCACCGACGGGCCTAACCGGTAGATCCATAACTGATCGATCAGGCACCGGACCAGCACGATAGGCTGCCTGCGCCAACCTTCTCAGGGCAAATCGCATTATCGGATGCTGCACCTATCGATCAAAGGCCAAGAATTGCTGGCAAGATGTAGTTGAGCACAACGTGGGACGACTACTTCCTAGCATAACATTGCAAGTGGACTGCAACGCCCACTAGTAAGTGTCAGGCGAGGACGCCTGACACGGCCTGGCAGCGCTTGTTTAGTTATTCCGATGGCAAGTAGCCTCAAGGCCGGGACCCAGATCGAACCGCGTTTGGCGTCCGCGTCAAACGCTGTTGATAGCTCGTTGTCACCCTGAAGCGGTGATAAGGCGATGCCCAGGTAAACCTTCTCCTCCACCACTCGTTAGACTGGAACAAAGGCTATATTTGCCGGCCCAAAGAGTAAATTGAAATCATATGAATTTTGACGTTATCGTGGTAGGAAGTGGCCCAGGAGGCTATGTGGCAGCCATTCGCGCAGCGCAACTAGACAAGAAAGTAGCCATTGTAGAAAGAGAATCGCTGGGCGGGATCTGTCTTAACTGGGGCTGCATACCGACCAAGGCCCTGCTCAAGAGCGCTCAAGTATTTGAGTACATCAAACATGCAGAGCAATACGGCATCACGGTTGGTAAGGGCAAGGCGGACTTCGGAGCAATGATCTCCCGTAGCCGACAAGTGGCGGAGGGAATGAGCAAGGGTATCCAGTTTCTGATGCGGAAGAATAAGATCACGGTGATAGAAGGACATGGGAGGTTGGTACCCGGCCCCAAAGTCCAAGTGACCGATGAAAAAGGCAAGACGAAGGATTACACGGCAGACCACATCATCTTGGCCACGGGTGCCCGGGCCAAGGAATTGCCCAATCTGGCTATCGATGGCAAAAAAATCATCGGTTATCGCCAGGCCATGAGTCTCGCCAAACAGCCGAAGAAAATGGTCGTGGTTGGCGCTGGCGCTATTGGCGCAGAATTTGCCTACTTCTATAATGCCATTGGTACAGAAGTTGTGGTAGTAGAATTCTTGGAACAAGGTCTGCTGCCTAGAGAAGATAAGGACGTCTCTAAGGAACTAGGGAAATCCTTCAAGAAGGCAGGCATTCAGGTATTGGCAAATACCAGTGTCGAAAAGGTGGAGACCAAGGGCCGAACATGCTCAGTAACTGTGAAGAATCGCAAGACCGGCAAGGAGGAAGTGATCAGCTGCGAGATAGTGCTCTCGGCGGTTGGGGTATCACCCAACACCGAAGACTTGGGCCTGGAAGCCCTTGGCGTGGCCACCTCCAATGGCCTGGTAGACGTGGATCCCTTCTATCGCACCAACATCAGTGGTATCTATGCCATTGGGGATATCGTGCCGGGTCCTGCACTCGCGCACGTGGCCAGCGCAGAGGGCATTGTCTGTGTAGAAAAGCTAGCCGGCCTCCATCCGGAGCCGATCACCTACAATAATATCCCATCTTGTACGTATTGTCACCCCGAAGTAGCTTCCGTGGGCTACACCGAACAGCAAGCCGTCGAGGAAGGCTACGAAATCAAGGTCGGCAAATTCCCGTTCTCCGCCTCTGGCAGGGCCAGTGCCTCTGGCAGCAGAGAGGGCTTTGTAAAAGTGATCTATGATGCCAAATACGGTGAGTGGCTCGGGGCACACATGATCGGTGAGAATGTGACAGAGACCATAGCCGAAGTGGTGGCAGCTCGAAAATTGGAGACTACAGGACACGAGATTATCAAGACGATACACCCCCACCCCACTATGAGCGAGGCCATCATGGAGGCCTCTGCCGCCGCCTACGACGAGGTGATCCATCTCTAGGATGGTCGTCAGATGGCGCCTGCAGATCGTGGCGTACGCGGAACGTGAGCAAAGGACGGCCTGTGGCGAAAGCGGTGAGTGATGACAATCCGGGGCCGTTGGCTGACCTTGGCTAGTTAAGTCGGCAAAACGCCAACGCCAATGGGAAAAAGTGTGGAAATTAGACCCGTGGGTACTCTGATCAAAAGGACGAGATGTTAAAGTATAAACACATTAGTTTTTATCGTCATATATTTACTATTCTTATAAGTTAATATTAAGAATGACAGCAAAAATGGCGTATTTTTAAGCCTGGTTTTTTGCGGGCCTGGACTTGATCCACCGCAAAGAACATCAAAAACCGTGAACCTTGACGGCCGTACTTAATTCAGAGGGCCTATGAACATAAACCGATACACGATAACTTATTTACCGCTAATTCTCATTGTCGCTAGCATTCCCAGTCTGCTAGGGCAGGTCAGAAGCTATGACGGCTACGGCAACAACGAGAGCAATCCCGACTATGGCGCTGTCGGTACCGCCGTTCGGCTCATCTCTCCGTTGACATACGAAGATGAGATCGGCGAGCCCACCGGAATCGATCGGCCAAATCCCCGACATATAAGTAACGTCCTCTTCACCCAGACAGAGCCCATCTACGATGAGCACGAGTTGACAGACTATGTGTGGGTGTTTGGTCAGTTCATCGATCATGACATCACGCTGATCGGGGAGAGTGAGACCGAGCCGGCGCTGATCTCCGTGCCGGAGTGTGATGCGGTATTTGATCCGATGTGTCTGGGGCAGTCCGCGATCTTGATGATGCGTTCTGAGGCGATGGAAGGGACCGGTGTCACCACGGAGGCCCCCCGGATGTACGCCAACCAGATATCGGCCTATATCGATGGATCTGCCGTGTATGGCTCGACGGTCGAGCGTGCCAATTGGTTGCGCACCTTTGAGGAGGGCAAGCTCAAGACATCAACAGGCGATCTACTCCCCTACAATACGCTTACGGGGGAGCTCAACGGAGCCACGGATGACAGCGCTCCGGAGATGGCCATGAACGACGCTGATGCGACCCGATGGTTTGTGGCTGGAGACGTTCGCGCCAACGAGAATGTATTGCTGACGGCGATGCATACGCTCTTTGTCCGAGAGCACAATCGACTTTGCGATGAGTTGAAGCTGCGTTATCCCAACGCCGGCGACGAGCAATTGTATCAACGGGCCCGAAAGATGGTCGGTGGTATGATCCAGGCGATCACATATAATGAGTGGCTGCCCTCCATGGGCGTGGCGATGGATGACTACACCGGTTATCGTAAGGATGTCAATGCAAATGTGACCAATGTATTTTCGGGGGCTGCCTTTCGCTTTGGCCATACCCTTCTTAGCAATACCATCTTGCGGATGGAGGACGGGTGCGAGACCATTCCCGAGGGGGACATGACGCTCCGCGAGGCCTTCTTCAATCCCAGTCTCGTCCTCAGCAGTGGCATCGACCCTCTGTTTAAGGGTATGAGCACTCAGATACAACAAGCGCTGGACTGCAAAGTGATCGATGACGTACGAAACTTCTTGTTTGGTCCTCCCGGCGCACCCTTTGGACTGGATTTGGCTGCCATCAATATTAACCGGGGCCGGGAGCGAGGATTAGCCGATTATAATACACTCCGCGATGTTTTGGGGCTGGGCAAGGTTCGGTCCTTCAATGAGATTTGCGAAGATCCCGTCGAGGCGCAGATTCTTGAATCACTGTACGAGAGTGTCGATCGCATAGATCCCTGGGTCGGCATGTTGGCCGAAGAGCATATGCCTGGGGCCATCCTGGGTGAGACGACCATGACCATCATGAAAGAGCAATTTAAGGCATTGAGAGATGGAGATCGGTTCTTCTACCGTGTTGATCCCGAACTTTCGGTAGATGAAGTCCAGGAAATTGACGAAACGAGATTTGCAGATATCATCATGCGCAATACCACCATTCAGGCGCTGCAGCCGGATGTCTTCAAGATGATCCGTACTTGCCACGTGGTGCATGTGGAGGAACGGCACTTGGATGTGAATGCATTCCCAAATCCCATACGGGACAACGTCACGTTGACGATTTTCTCCTTTGAAGATGGAGAGGCTGAACTGTCTATCACCAACCTACTAGGTCAGCAGGTCCAGCGACGGCAGATAGATTTGGCCAAGGGCATCAACAATTTCCAGTTTCCCGTGAATTCGGCCCTACAGCCGGGCATCTACAATCTCTATCTGGAAATGGGAGCACGCAACAACACGATCAAACTCTTCAAGCGCAACTAAGACTCTACCGGGGAGGGAGGCATCGTCCTCGACCCATCAAGGCCCGGACGGGAAAGTCTCTACGGGAGCTCTTCCCCGCTATCGCCAGAGATCGGCGTACTTTGTGCCATCGCAGCCATAGCGATACCGACGATAATCATCAGGATCTTCGTCACAAATCCGAATAGCGGGCTGATCCGGTCGATCCAACTGAGAAAGGACCATTGAATCCCGACCAGACTAAGCGTCAACGCTGTGAAGCCCAGGAGGAAGAGAAGAAAGCCCACCAACGTCAAGAGATCTCTGCGTCTCATTATCCGCAAATGTAACAAAAGACCAATCTTGCCCGGCCGAGGACGATGCGTTCCACCATCTCACCATCTAATGCCTATCAACATCATGGTCGACCATCATTCCCCCCAGGTATGACCCGGCCACTACCCTATCGATAACCGATCCGATAATCTGGCCATCTGATCACAATCGCTGTAGAACTACTGAGCAATTGGATCTTCCTTGACTTATCTTTGAGGCACAGATCACACAATGGTCAAAATTATAGAATGCCCAAGAGACGCCATGCAGGGCCTGACACCCTTCATCGCCACCCATCATAAGATCGAGTATCTCAATGCGCTACTTAAAGTGGGTTTTCACACGATAGACTTTGGCAGCTTTGTGTCCCCAAAGGCCATTCCTCAGATGCGAGACACCGCGGAGGTCTTGGCCGGTCTCGATCTATCTCAAACCCGATCCAAGCTACTGGCCATCGTAGCCAATCAGCGAGGAGCCAATGATGCCGCCGAATATGATCAGATCGGCTATCTAGGATACCCCTTCTCAGTATCTGAGACCTTTCAACTACGCAATACGAACGCCACCATCAGCGAATCTTTGGGGCGCGTGCAGCAGATCCAAGACATATGCCAAGCGGCATCTAAAACCATGGTGGTCTATCTGTCCATGGGCTTTGGCAATCCCTATGGAGATCCATGGAATGTGGAAATCGTGCAGGGCTGGGTCGATGTGCTGGCAGATATGGAGATCAAGATTATCGCGCTTTCAGATACCATCGGAGTGTCTACCCCCGAGAGTATCAGCTATCTTTTTGGCAATTTGATTCCACCCTATCCGGACGTCGAGTTTGGAGCCCATCTCCACACGACGCCGGATACCTGGCGCGAAAAGATTGAGGCGGCGTACATGAGCGGATGCAAGCGATTTGACAGTGCCTTGATGGGTTACGGTGGTTGCCCAATGGCCAAAGACACCCTCACCGGCAATATGCCGACCGAGCGACTCATCAGCTACTTCGATGGCACATCGGCGGAACTCTCGATTGATCGACAGGCATTCGATGTGGCCCTGGCGGCTGCAGCGACCTTCTTTGCCTGAGCACGGATAATCAATCCAGCTTGGTCACGCCACTCCGCTCGAGAAAGCGCTCATGGATCACGTCCTCCACCGGTCGATCTTCGATCTTGCTTTCTAGCCAGGACAGAATGTCCAGGTACAAGAAAGCCCGCCGGTCATAGGGTTTGTTTGAGAGCCGACTAAGTTTTTGGTGGAGTCGGGCAAACTGCTCCTTCACATCTCGCTTTAAGATCTTGGGCGTTTTGCGGAGAAACTTGAAGATCTCGTTTTGCACGTCGTGCAACTCACTCATCTTGGCGAGATATCGATAGACGGACTTGACCTGATATTGCAAAAGGATCTGATTGTCGAGCTCGTAGTGGGCAATCAGATTTAGAATCCTGGCAAAGGACTGAATATCGCCTCTGAAATCAGCCGTCTTAGCATTGATGATCTTGTTGAGGTAGGTAATGCTGCTATCCCAGTCACTGCTGCCAAAATACATGCAAGCAATCTTGTAGTAAAAAACCAAGATCCGGTGCTTATCCCAGTCATACGGATTCTCCCGGATCAGCTGGGCCAGCTCAGGCATGGAGTTGGTCCCCTCTGTGAAGGTGCCGGTGAGAAAGTGTTTGTTGACCAGATGAATGTAGTGGTACAACTGAAAAAGCCCCTCGTGGTTGAGGTTGCGTATCAAACCTCGGTTTGGGATGTCTTCCAGGACCGCGAGCACTTCCATAAATCGATCGTAGCTCAGCGAAAAGTAGAGCGAAGTCAGAAGATTGTGGATGCTCTTGAGGTACATGGCCGTCTGCGCCTCCACCATCTCCGGATACTCCGAAAACAGGTTGTACCATCGCAAAGTATAACGGTAGTAGTTGCTGAAGTCCTGATTCATGTAGTGGTACCAACTGTACGCTTGAAACAGGTAGAGTCGTTCATGAAAGTCCAGTTGCTCCAGATCGTACTCCGGTAGGTTGGACTCAAAGAAGTTCTTCAGATAGCGGGAGTCCTGATCATCTCGTACATAGCCCACCTTGAGATAGAGCCCGTACAGTTGCAAGGCAAGATTGCTGAAGGCTTGCGTACGCTCGATTCGACCCGTCAGCCATGTCGCTTCCCTTTTCAGCTCTTCTGCCTTGTTTTCGATGCTCCGGGTGATGTACTGCGACTCGATAAATTTCTCAAATTCCAGGATGTTGAGGGCAAGAATGTGGTAATTGCCCCGTAAGGCCAGGGCTTTTGTCTTGGCCAACATATCCAGGCTCTGACGGTACAGTCCTTTATCGTAAAGTACCTTGGCATAGTCGGTGCGCTCCCGAATGTCAATCTCCACACTATTGCTACGTCCCAGGAGTCGAAGGCAGATCAGCAACTGCTTATAGAGATGCGCCTTCAGGTTGGACAACTGCCGCTTCTTGATCGCCGGTATCCGTTGCAGCACTGCCTGCTCGTCATATCGCTTCGAGCGACTGATCTCCTCAAACAACTTCAAAAACAGTATCTCATCGGAGATCTGATTGCGCGTGACGAACAGGCGAAAGCTCCGCTTCTCCGCTTTGGTGAGCGAATTTATCAGTTGTACCAGATAATCCGTCTTTTGAGTGGGCATTGTAACTACTTTCCCTCTATTTGCTTGATAATCATATCATTAGTGCACATCACGTAATTTCTTACACTGTAATCCGTTTAGGAATTTGAAACCCTCCACTCCACCGCTAAACACTACTTTTATTTAGCGATTGCCGGTGCGGACAAACGGTTGTAATGCCCTTTAAAGATGAAGTATTTTTTTAGAAACATGGGTTGGAGCGATCAAGTCGACTGTGACCTGCCGGCCGTCTAAAAAGCAGGATCTTATGGATACCACTAGAATCCACATCTTCGATACAACACTACGCGATGGTGAGCAAGTACCTGGATGCAAACTGAATAAGGATCAAAAGCTGCGCTTGGCCAAGAATCTCGAACGGCTTGGGGTAGATGTCATTGAGGCCGGCTTCCCGATATCAAGTCCCGGGGATTTTGATGCCGTCCGGTCCATCAGTACTGCCGCCGGCAAAGATGTGATCATTTGTGCCTTGTCACGGTCCGTGCCCAAGGACATCGATCGGGCCGCAGAGGCGGTGGAGACGGCCCACAGGCCGCGCATCCATACCGGCATCGGCACCTCGGATTCACACATCAAATACAAATTTAATAGCACTCGTGAGCAGGTATTGGAGCGAGCCGTAGCAGCGGTGAAGTATGCTAAACAATACGTAGAGGATGTAGAGTTTTATGCCGAAGATGCCGGACGAACCGACAACGAGTTTCTGGCACGTGTGTGCGAAGCGGTCCTTAAGGCCGGGGCCACCGTGCTCAACATTCCGGACACGACTGGGTATTGCTTGCCGAGTGAGTACGGACAGAAAATCAAGTATCTGGTAGACCACGTCAAGGGTGTCGAGCGCGCGACCATCTCTACGCACTGCCACAATGACCTGGGACTGGCTACGGCTAACTCTATCGAAGGCGTCATCCACGGAGCACGCCAGATCGAATGCACCGTCAATGGGCTTGGCGAGCGTGCGGGAAACACTTCGCTCGAAGAGTGTGTGATGATCCTGAAGCAACATCCCTACTTAGGTTTTGTCACTGGAATTGACACGCCCTACCTAAATCCCATCAGCCAATTGGTTTCTGACGAGATGGGCATGCCCGTGCAACCCAACAAGGCCATTGTGGGGTCCAACGCCTTCGCCCATTCATCCGGCATACATCAAGATGGAGTGATCAAAAAGCGAGAGACCTATGAGATCATTGATCCGCTGGATGTAGGTGTGGACAAATCATCCATCATCTTAACCGCTCGCAGCGGACGTGCGGCACTAGCCTATCGCCTCAAGGAGATCGGACACAATGTGACCAAAATCGAATTGGACGCCATCTATCGACAATTTCTTGCCGTGGCAGATCGTCAGAAGGAAGTCGTAGACAGTGACTTGCATCAACTGATGGAAGAAAAAGAGGTGTTGATGGCCGCCCAAGAACGCAATGCAAGCTAATCCATCCAAACTTTTTTACCGCTTACGCACAATCGTTTAAAGTACACATGGGAAAGACACTATTTGACAAGGTCTGGGAGGCACATGTGGTGGATCAGGTCGAGGGAGGTACCGAGGTGCTTTATATTGACCAGCATCTCATCCACGAGGTGACCAGCCCTCAAGCATTTCAAGGACTACGGGACCGAGGCATCGGCGTGGCTCGACCCCAGCAGACCCTCGCCACGGCCGATCACAACGTGCCCACAAAAGACCAGCATCTCCCCATCAAAGAAGAACTATCTCGCCTCCAGGTACAGAAGCTCACGCAAAACTGTAAGGAGTTTGGTGTGACCCTATACGGACTCGGCCATCCCTACCAGGGGATCGTACACGTGATCGGGCCGGAGCTGGGCATCACCAAGCCCGGCATGACTATCGTCTGCGGTGATAGCCATACTTCGACGCATGGAGCGTTTGGCTCCATTGCTTTTGGCATCGGCACCAGCCAGGTGGAGCAGGTACTTGCTACCCAGTGCCTGTTGCTCACCCGCCCCAAGCGCATGCGGATCAATGTGGAGGGCCAATTGGCGCGTGGCGTATTGGCCAAGGACATCATCCTCTATATCATCTCACAACTGACCGCGGCGGGAGGCACCGGCTATTTCATCGAATACGCGGGTTCGGCCATCCGATCGCTCAGCATGGAAGGACGCATGACAGTGTGCAATATGAGCATCGAGATGGGAGCCAGAGGAGGTATGATCGCCCCCGACGATACGACTATCGAATACGTCAAGGGGCGCGAGTTTGCCCCCACCGGTGCCGCTTGGGATCAGGCGGAAGCCTACTGGCGCACCCTCTACACCGATCAGGACGCCGAGTTTGATATCGAGTACACTTATGACGCAGCAGACATCGTGCCCATGCTCACCTACGGCACCAATCCTGGGATGGGCATCCGAGTTTCCGACAGCATACCAACCGACGGCGGAGCGCAAGGAGAAGCTTCCTTTGCCAAGGCATTGGATTACATGGGTCTGCAACCCGGCTCAGAGCTGCTCGGCAAGGAAATACAACATGTCTTCATAGGCAGTTGCACCAACGCCCGCATCGAAGATCTGCGTCTGGTGGCAGATTATGTACGGGGCAAGCAGGTCGCAGATCATGTATCCGCCATGGTAGTGCCCGGCTCCCAGCAAGTACGCAAGCAAGCAGCGAGCGAAGGACTAGACAAAGTGTTGCGGGAGGCGGGATTTGACTTTCGCGAGGCTGGATGCTCCGCCTGTCTGGGCATGAACGAAGACAAAGTGCCCGCCGGACAATACTGCGTATCCACCTCCAACCGCAACTTTGAAGGACGCCAGGGCCCCGGTGCCCGCACGATCCTGGCCAGCCCTCTGACGGCAGCTGCCACGGCGATTGAAGGCAAGATTGTGGACGTGAGAGAGTACATCTAAGCTTAACTATGGAAAAAATTGAAGTCATACGGTCTTCCGCTATTCCACTGCCGATCGAAGATGTGGACACGGATCAGATCATCCCCGCACGTTTTCTAAAGGCGACGACCAAAGTCGGATTTGGCGAAAATCTCTTTAGGGATTGGAGGTATCACCCAGATGGATCACCGAAAGAAGATTTTGTACTCAACAATCCCACCTATCGGGGTTCGATACTGGTGGCTGGTAAAAATTTTGGATGCGGATCCAGTCGAGAGCACGCGGCTTGGGCCATCGAGGACTACGGTATCCGTGTGGTCGTGTCCAGCTTCTTTGCAGATATCTTCAAGGGAAATGCCCTGAACAATGGCATCCTGCCCATCGTGGTGAGCGACGACTACCTGGATCAACTGTTTCGGGCGATTGAAGCCGACCCCAAGACGTCGATACATGTGTCTCTGCCAGCGCAGACGATCACGATCGAAAGCACCGGGGCGGCACAGAGCTTTGAGATAGATCCCTACAAAAAGATGTGCCTGCTCAATGGATATGACGACATCGACTATCTGCTGAGCATCCAAACCAAGATTGATCAATACGAGGAAACGACGCAGAATCCATGAAGCTGAAAATAGCTGTGTTGCCAGGAGACGGCATTGGTCCGGAGGTCATCGACCAAGCCCTAAAGGTGCTCAATGCGGTGGCAGATCGCTTTGATCACACCTTCACTTACTGCTTTGGTGATGTAGGCGGAATCGCGATCGACAAGACCGGAAATCCACTACCCGACGAGACGCTCAAAACCTGCCTGGAGAGTGATGTAGTACTATTCGGAGCGATCGGCGATCCGAAATTTGACAATGATCCGACCGCCAAGGTGCGGCCAGAGCAGGGACTGCTGGCCATGCGCAAGGCGCTGGGGCTCTACTGCAACATCCGGCCCGTCACGATTTTCCCTAACCTGAAGCACCTCTCCCCCATCAAACCGGAATACTTGGAGGGGGTAGACATTGTGGTGTATCGCGAATTGATCGGAGGCATCTACTTTGGGAAAAAAGGACGGTCCGAGGACCGCAACACAGCGTTTGATACCTGCGTCTATTCGGTCCCTGAGATCGAACGCATCTCCCATCTGGCCTTCAAACAAGCCGGCAAACGTCGGTCTAAAGTCACCTTGGTAGACAAGGCAAATGTGCTGGAATCATCCAGACTGTGGCGAGAAAATGTACAACGGATCGCTAAAGAATATCCCGAGATCACGGTCGACTATATGTTCGTGGACAATGCCGCCATGCAGATGATCGTCAATCCCGGGCAGTTTGACGTGATCCTCACCAGCAACATGTTTGGAGACATTATCTCGGACGAATCAAGTGTACTGGTGGGGTCTCTCGGGCTACTCCCCTCGGCTTCGATCGGCTCCAAGACCAGTGTATTTGAGCCCATTCATGGCTCTTACCCGCAGGGAGCTGGAAAAGACATAGCCAATCCTATCGCGACGGTCCTGTCGGCAGCGATGATGCTCGATCACTTGGGCCTCACCAAAGAGAACGAGGCTATCGTGGGAGCGGTGACCCGCTTTCTCGAGGCCGGCATTGGTACGCCGGATCTGCGATGTCAGACCGAATTCACGTGCTCAAAGACAGGAGACCTCCTGGAGGCCATGATCGCTGATCCAGAGTTGGAGCTAAACTTCCGCAAGTTTGAGGAGGGCTCCTCCACCATCATCTGATCGGATGTACCCAAGCGTGGCGAGATCTTAGTCAATCTTGCAACTGGCGATTGCGCTCCTGGATCACCTCCGCCGTGGTGATGCCTCTGATCTTGCCGTCAATCCAGTCGATGACATTCAAATAAATAAATGCCCTCTTGCCGTAAGGATCCTGGGCGACCTTCAATAGATTCTGGCGCGCCTCTTCCAGCAGTTTGAGGTCTGGGATCGTATTGCTCCGCATCTGCTTTCGGATAAAGGAGAGCATCTCCACCTGGACTCGATTGCGGTCCTTCATCTTGTCGATGAAGCGACTGACGGCCTTCTCCAGATACTCCATCAACGCATAGTTCTTGATCTCAAAGTGGGCCAGCAAGTGCAAAAGCCGAGCATAGCACTGTATGTCCTCGCGCAGGTGCCCCACCTTTAGGTTGATGATCTTATTG
Source organism: Saprospiraceae bacterium (assembly GCA_965223165.1). GTDB lineage: Bacteria > Bacteroidota > Bacteroidia > Chitinophagales > Saprospiraceae > JABDMH01. The sequence goes on from CBDCVQ010000012.1 coordinate 19,806, forward strand.
AGATAGTCGATAGCCTCTCCAAACCTTCCTGCCCCGAAGTACATCCAAGCCGTACGGTAGTAGAAGACCAGAATGCGATGTAGATCAAGATTACGGTCGTACAGCGCAATTTTTGACTCCAGCTCGGGCACCAAATGCTCAATACCTTCTTCGAGTGTGCCCTCGAGAAAATGCTTGTTGAGCATACCTGAATAGTAGTAGAGGAAGTGAATAATCTTGGAAGTGGTATTCATGTGCTCGCCATACTTCTCCCAAAGGATCTCAAACTTCTCCAGGTGCCGTCGGTGCTCCGCCACGTTTCCCATCGCGTAGAGGGAGGTAAGCAAATAGTGGACACCACGCATATAGATGTCCGGATCCTCCTCGATCATCTTTTCATTGCTCAGATACAGTTCCACCCATTTCAAGGCATGATCTGCACACTTCTCAAAATCAAGCAGGATGTAGTAGTACCATACATAGCTTTGATGCAGGTACACCTTTTCAAAAAAGGTCAGTGAGGTGTACTTGACATCCGGGAGATTGGACTTAAAGTAATCTCGCACAATGAAAGCATCATTTTCGCTCTTGGCATGTCCCACCTTGATGTAGAGACCGTGGATCTTAAGCTTGAGATTAGTCAGTCGGTTGCTATTTCCTATGATCCGGATTCGTTCTTCCGACTCGTCGATCAGATTCTCCACCTTGTTTTTTATGCTGCGGCTCCGCGTGATGTGCTTCTCCTCAATCAGCTTTTCAAACTCGAGTATCTCATAGTGCAGGGTGTCTTGATTAGCGTCCTTGGCGATGCCTTTGATACGGTTGAGCAGCTTCAGGCTTTGCATATATAGTCCTTTACCGTACAGGATGCGAGCGAAGTCAATTTGTTCCCGGATTTGGATGTCCACGTTCTTCCGCTTGTGTATCAGTCGAAGGCTGCTCAACAATTGGGAGTAGAGATGTCGCTTGAGGTTGGACAACTTTCCCTTTGAGATCCCTTCCAGTTTTCTCAAAATGATTTCTTCCGAGTACTCATCCATTTGATCCAGGGCATCAAAAAGTCGAATGAACTTGGCGTCAGTGGTCTGCTGTGTGCGCTTGGCGTACAGCTTGAAGTTGCGTTTTTCGGCTTTGTTGAGCCCTTTGACTAGGACAAACAGCTGATCGGTGGTAGAGATAGGCATAACAAATTACTCCCTTCTAAAGCATTGACAATCAATGGTATTTGATCTCAAGGTGTGGCTTATGAATGTAGCAAAACCGCAGCTAAAACGGGTTTGGGACGCTGGGGCGGCCGCTAATTTTACCATCAGGTCAAGATTCAACAAGAATACTAATTCCTTACCAGCAATTTAAAACAGATCGAAGATGAAGAAAATTGAAGCAATCATTAGAACTACCCAGTTTGACATGATCAAGGATGCTTTGGCTGACATCGGCGTGCGCTTTTTCTCGCTCAAGGAAGTGCGTGGATATGGGCTACAAAGAGGCAGCAAAAGGATCTACCGCGGGGCGGACATGGGGGCGGAATTCATACCGCGCCTACAGATGGACATCGTCACGACGGCCGACAAAGTGGACGAGATCATTGGGGTCATTGAGTCAGCTGGAAGAACAGGCTCCGTCGGAGATGGGAAGATCTTCGTATTGGACGTCGAGCAGACCGTGCGCATCCGAACGGGCGAGCGAGATGCCGCCGCCGTCTGACTCAGACAAAAAGAACACAAGCATTAATCAAACGAACTCAAAAAAAATTAAGAAATCATGAATGAAGCAATGTTTACTGCCAACAACTTGTGGATTCTAATCGCTGCCGTCCTGGTATTTGTGATGCACCTAGGATTTGCCACGCTGGAGGCTGGCTTCGTGCAGAAGAAGAATACAGTCAACATACTCTTTAAGAACAGCATGATCATCGCCATTGGGCTGATCACTTACTACCTGGTCGGATTCAATCTGATGTACCCCGACGAGCCGATCACCAGCTTCTTCGGTTTTGACGGGTTTGGACTCGCTATGCCAGAGGGCGCCGCCGGAGGCATCGATTGGGCCGATGGAAGCTACACGTATTGGACCGATTTTATCTTTCAGGCCATGTTTGCTGCCACCGGGGCCACGATTGTCAGTGGCGCCGTGGCAGAGCGGATGAAGCTCAATGCCTTCCTTCTCTTCACCCTTGTCTTCGTGGCTCTCTGCTATCCGATCACCGGTATGTGGAAGTGGGGAGCCGGCTGGCTCGATGCCAGAGGTTTCTATGATTTTGCCGGATCGACGCTGGTTCACTCCGTGGGTGGCTGGGCAGCGCTGGCATGCATCATTGTGCTAGGTGCTAGAAAAGGCAAGTACACGAGTAAAGGAATTCAGGCCATCCCAGGGCACAGTATGCCACTGGCCACGCTAGGTGTATTTATGCTCTGGTTTGGTTGGTTTGGCTTCAACGGTGGCTCCGTCTTGAGTGCTGACCCAGTGACGGTGTCATTGGTCTTTGTCACCACCTGCCTGGCAGCCGCGGGGGGAGCTGTGGGAGCCTTCTTCACCTCCTATGCCATGTTTAAGTCCCATGATCTATCGATGGTGCTCAATGGCATCTTGGGTGGATTGGTCGGTATCACCGCTGGGGCAGATCTCATGTCTCCTGCGGCGGCCATCATTATCGGCCTGATCGCCGGCATTATCATACCGCTGTCGGTCGTATTCTTTGACCGTACACTGAAGCTCGATGATCCGGTGGGAGCTACCTCCGTGCATCTGGTCTGTGGTATCTGGGGTACCTTGGCCGTGGGCATCTTTGGCACCATGGCCGGTTGGGCTCAGTTCTTAGAGCAATTGATTGGCGTGGCAGCAATCGGGACATTCACCTTTGTCTTTGCTTTTGCCCTGATCAGTTTTCTCAAAGTGACCGTGGGTATTCGTGTCGAGGAGGCGGAAGAAGTCGAAGGATTGGACCTCGCCGAGCACGATATGTCGGCTTACTCGGAGAGCATCAAGAAATTATCCTACGCTGTCGACTAAGAGATCTTTGCATTAGCTATGGTGAATAGTTCTAATAGGATCTGGTTGGCAGACGAGGCGCAAAACACAGACATAGCCGTAGCTATGACGAGGCTTTGCAACGAAGTATGCGGACCAAAGACATTAGAATTAGCTACAAGATTTAACGCGAAACTCTACTAGCGCAACTAACGTAGCACCCTTTCAGCAAAAACGCGAGATGGGACTGTGGGGGTCCCATCTCACTTACTCAAAAAAAATTACTAACGACTTCTAAATCAAGAAATCATGATTAAAATACTACTCTTAAACAAAATAGCTCTGTGCCTTTGTTTTGCTCTGCTATGTACCGTAATGGTGGCTCAGGATGAGATGGCTGATGCCAGCACAGAAGACTCAGAAGAGTCACAGCTTTCGATATCTGGCTCGGTAGATGTCTATTACAAGTATGACTTCGCCGGATCAAGGGCAAGTGGTGCCAATATCAGCGGTGGGGAGAATTACACGTTCTTCGCCCCCGATCACAACTCGTTCTCCATTGGTATGGCCAATGTCATCCTGGAAAAATCCATCGGCAAAAGCTCTTTTGTCGCTGATCTGTCCTTTGGACAGCGAGGTGCCAGTTCATCCATACTGACCCAGAATGCCGATGATGGTTCTTTTCACATTCAAAACCTGTATTTCACTCAGCAGTTATCTGAGAACGTGTCGGTCAGCGCGGGCTTCATGGGAACATTCGTAGGTTACGAAGTGATCTCCCCTACCGCTAATTTCAACTACTCCACCTCGCACCTCTTCTCTTGGGGGCCATTCCAAAACGCGGGGGTTAAGTTTGACTTTGCCCTTTCTGACAAGGTGGGGTTCATGGTGGGCCTCTTCAACGATTGGAATGCCTATACGGACTTCACCTCCAGCAAGGACATCGGCATGCAGTTGTCTTACAGCCCTACAGACGGGACGGACTTGTACCTGAACTTCATCACGGGTGAGCAGAGTGGTACCGAGATCGATCTGACAGCAGGCTTTCAATTTGCCGACAATTTCTATCTGGGTCTGAACGCTGCCACCTATAGTGCTGGTGATGGATCCTTGTTTGGCGGAGGAGATTCGGGTTTCTCGGGCATTGCCTTGTATCCGCAGTTGACGGTCAGTGACAATCTGGCGCTGGGCCTACGTGGGGAGCTATTCTCTGAGAAGGAGATCAACGACATCTTTGCCGGAGACTACTCCGACAAGGCCTCCGTCTTCTCGTTGACTTTTTCGGCCAGTATCAAGAGTGGACCGCTCACTTTCATTCCAGAACTCCGATTTGACACTGGTTCAGAAGACATCTACATTGACTCAGATGGTGCTGCTATCGGCTCGGCCTCACAGTTTCTGATCGCAGCTGTCTATGGCTTTTAAGAGATCGGCTTCTAGAAATCACAAATAGGATATATTTAAACAACTAATAAGCAATCTGTTACAGTTGGTAAGCCGTCCTTAGAAATGGCAAAATTTCTTGTAATTCCATCGGGAAAAAGACGGGACGAAAGTAATTTTGCTCCTTGATTGCAAAAACCTGAATTAAATCTGATCTAATGGCAAAGAGTAAGCTCGAATACATTTGGCTGGACGGGAACCAGCCCACGCAAAAGTTGCGTAGCAAGACCAAAATCGTGGAAGACTTCAGTGGTAAGGTGGAGGATGCACCTATGTGGTCTTTCGACGGTAGCTCCACCCAGCAGGCAGTAGGAAGTTCTTCGGACTGTCTCTTGAAGCCGGTGGCTATCTTTCCCGATCCCGCACGTAAGAATGGCTTCTTGGTCATGACTGAGGTGCTGAATGCGGATGGATCACCCCATGAGACGAACGCCAGAGCGACCATCGATGACGATGACAACGACTTCTGGTTTGGATTTGAGCAAGAGTATTTTCTCTGGGATCTGGACACCAATCTACCCCTAGGATTTCCCGTAGCCGGATACCCTGCTCCCCAGGGACCGTACTACTGCTCCGTCGGTGCAGGTAATACCTATGGAAGAGAGATCATTGAGGAGCACCTGGATCTATGTCTGGAGGCTGGCTTAAATGTCGAGGGCATCAATGCTGAGGTAGCTGCCGGACAATGGGAATTTCAGACTTTTGCCAAGGGCGGTAAGAACGCCGGCGACATCACCTGGGTGGCCAGATATCTGCTCGAACGAACCGCGGAGAAATATGGTGTCGGAATCAACTGGGAGCCCAAGCCGGTCAAAGGCGACTGGAACGGCTCCGGTATGCACTGCAACTTCTCCAACTCAACGCTGCGTACGGCAGGATCCAAGGGTGTGTATGACACGATCTGCCAAGGATTTCAGCCTTTCATCGCCGAGCACATTGCCGTCTACGGAGCCGACAATGATCAGCGACTGACCGGAGCGCATGAGACACAATCCATCGACAAATTCAGCTATGGTGTATCCGACCGCGGAGCTTCCATCAGGATCCCGATCGCTACCGTGGAAAACGGCTGGAATGGATGGTTGGAAGATCGTCGACCGGCATCCAACGCGGATCCGTACAAGGTGTCCGCACGAATCATACAAACGGTAAAAGCCACCGTGCTGGAGGCCGTATCATAAGCTATCTGTAGGAATAAATTAGGAGAATCGTCACCAGCGTTTGTCTGGTGGCGATTTTCTTTTTGGGGTAGTTTGGATACTTTTGGTCCATGCGCACCCCTGCCTGCCTTCTGCTCTGTTGGCTCATCCCCACCTTGCTCTTATTTGCCCAACTGGACGACACCCCTGTCCTTCCCCACGCCCTCCAGAATCAGATTGAGGCCTTTCTGGAAAATCAGGAAGAAGACACAGAATTTGACTTCAATACACTTGGAGAACTCCTGCAACAGCGCCTGGCTGACCCCCTGGACCTCAACACAGTCCATCGAGAAGACCTAGAAGAGTTGGGACTGCTCAGCGACGTGCAAATCGCCGATTTCTATTATTACCGGTCCCGGCTGGGACCATTCATATCCCTCCATGAGCTGCAAGCCATAGGTTCGTTTGACCTCCCTACGATCGAAGTGCTCAGACCCTTTGTCACCCTGCAGTCAAGGGGCAGCTTGATGGGGCAGACGCGTGCAGGAGTAAGAGATGGAGAGAATGAGATCTACACCCGCTGGACCCGTGTCATCCAAGAGCAGCGAGGCTATCAGCCGCCGTCAGAGGACAGGCCGCCTCGCTACGCAGGAGATCCTAATCAACTCTACGTGCGGTTTCGCCACCGGCGCGGCACCAAATTGAGCTATGGACTGACCCTGGAAAAGGATCCCGGGGAAAGACTCTTCACGGCCTCCACCCCACCCGGATTTGACTTCACCAGCCTACACGCCTACTTTCGAGATCTCTCCCCCACAGTCAAATACCTAGCCCTGGGCGACTATGCCATCAGTCTAGGGCAGGGATTAGTCATGCATTCCGGTTTTGGCAGAGGTAAGAGTGCCTTCGTCACGCAAATAAAAAGAGGTGGACGCACGATCCGGCCGTACACCTCCGTGAGCGAATCCACCTATCTGCGCGGCGTCGCCACCACCTTGCAATGGCAACCCTGGCAACTGACCCTTTTTGCGTCGCAGGCACAACGAGATGCCAATGTGTCCGTCGACAGCCTGGGCCCATCGGAGACCAACCAACATTTCACGTCACTTCCGCTTTCCGGATTGCACCGTACCGCAGCCGAGCGCGAGGACAAAGGTGCCGTGCGTCAGCGCGTGGCCGGGGGCCAAATAGCTTTTCGCCGCAGAGGTCTGGATGTAGGCCTCAACCTCCTATACAATCATTTCGACCAGCCCTTCCAGCGCGCACCCCTACCCTATAATCGATTTCACTTTGCCGGCCGGGAGCTGCTCAATCTCAGCCTGAATTATACCTATCTCTACAAGAACTTTCACTTTTTCGGAGAAACGGCTGCCTCGGACAATGGCGCCTTCGCCACGGTCCATGGACTCTTGTTGAGCCTGAGTCGTTATGTAGACCTGGCACTGCACTATCGCAATATCTCCCAGGCATATCACGCAATCCAGGCCAATCCCTTCTTGGAGTCCTCACAGGCGATCAACGAGCGGGGCTTCTACCTCGGACTAAAGGTCAAGCTGAACCCCACCTACTGGTTCAGTATCTATGCCGACCGTTGGAGGCACCCCTGGCTACGGTTCTCCGTGGATGCTCCCTCGCTCGGTCAGGAATACTTCATCCGCATTACCCACTACCAGAAAAGAAAACTGCTCGCCTATCTACAATATCGCCATGAGCGAAAGGGGATCAATCGCAGGGAAGAGGGAGACAAGCACAATCGCATCCGTCATCGCGAGAAGAACCATCTACGGATGCATATCAATCATCAAATCTCCCCACAATTGGAGTTGCGCCATCGCTTGGAATGGAGTTGGGTGATGGAAGGCCACGGACCATCGGATCTGGGCTTTATGATCTATCAAGATGTCATCTTCAAGTCTCTATCCTCTCCCCTTTCCTTTACGGCGAGAGTGGCCTATTTCGACACCGATTCTTATGATGCCCGGATCTATGCCTATGAGAATGACATCCTTTCCAGCTTCTCTATTCCTGCTTATTTCAGGCAAGGCATGCGCTACTACCTCAATATCCGCTATCGGCTGAACAAACGCACCACCCTCGAAGGCCGCTGGGAAGAAACACGCCTGCGTCATGAAGATCAGATCGGCAGTGGCAATGACCAGATACAGGGTAACATCCGATCGAAATGCAAATTGCAGTTGCGCTATGCCTTCTAGAAACCAGCCGCCAAGCCTCCCCGCCTACCGTTGACCTACTTAGCGTGCTTTAGATAAAGGTAGGCCTCCAGGGCATGCTCGCTCTCGGAATAGAAGAGTGCTCCGGGGTCAATATCCAACGCACGGGTAGTATCCAACAGTCGCTGAGGGTAAAGGCGCGGATGGAGATAGGACCACGCTACGAGCACAAGCCCGAGCAGGATGAGGGACCCGATCAATCTCCCGTACCGACCCGCTTGTCTTTTCATCCTCAGATATTTTCAGTGATGTGAGGAAAGACTAGGTAAAACATGATGTATGCCATCAGCAAAGTCAATCCCAAATTGAGGGCCTGTCCCGACAAATAAAGAATCAACGGTTTTCCGCCACTGAAGTGCTTTTTGAGCTCGCGAAAATTGGTCGAAAGGCCGATGCTCACAAAGGCCAGACAAAACAGCCAACCACGCAGATTCTTGGTAAATCCGCCGATCACCCCCTGATCGATCATGGCATGGGCCAGGTCACTTTGCAGCGAAGCATAAATCACCGAAAACAAGATAGACGCTCCGATGAATCCGAGGATAAACTTGGGGAAGCGCCTCCAGATCTCACCCCACCCAATTTCGACACCCTCCTCGGCACCGGATAGGCGACTGAAGTAGATGGCCACTCCGAAGGCGATGATGCCAATGAGAATATTCTGGATCATCTTAATGGTGGCGGCTACGTTGAGTGCATCGTCACCCAGAAAGGCCCCTGCTGCTACGACAGCCCCCGTAGCGTCGATCGTACCCCCGATCCAGGCGCCACCCAACACCTCCGGCAGGCCCATCGCATTGATGACGATCGGAAGTACAATCATCATGATGGACGTAAATACCATCGAGAGGCCCACTGCCAATGTCAATTCCTCCTTCGTCGCCTTGGATGCCGCTGCCGTCGCTACGGCGGCACTTACGCCGCACACAGACATATCGGCGGAGATGGTAATGTTGAGGGTCTTGGAGGAGATCTTAAGCACCTTTTGACCAAACCAGTAGGTGCTAACCAGCACGATCGGTGTCACTAGCCAGGCCACAAAGATACCGGGAAGGCCAATGGCCAAAATCTTTCCGAAGAGGATCTCGGCTCCTAGCAGCACCAGGCCGGTCTTGATAAATAGCTCGGTTTCTAAGGCTGGCTTTATCCAGGCCGGCGTGTCCACGGTATTGCTAATGATCAGCCCGAGCAGAATGGCCCAAGCGGCGTATCCCACGCCTGCGGCCTTCATGCTGGCCTGCCCTGCGAGAAAAAACGACACCGTTCCGATGAGGAAGACCCCAACGAACCCCAGGGCAAAAGCCGTCATCGAATGTCCTCGCCAAGCCTTACTCAGGCCAAATAACAAGGCCAACAGGACAAATAGCATAAGCAGTGTGCCCCATCTACTGTAAGACTTCGTTTCTGCCTTTTTCTTGGCTCCTGCCATGGCCTTCTTGGACTGATACCATTCGTCAATTGCGCCTTCCGCATGCTCGTTCTTGCTGACATCCCGAAAATTGTGCGCTCGTGCCGCGTTCTGCAGGCGGATGGCCTCCACCCTCAGCGCCGCTACCCGGGCTGCCGCCTCCTGATATGGGGTGGTTGCACCGTCCCTGATCTGCCGCGCCGCTTCCTCACTCAAGGAGAAGCTAGCCCATGGATTGTCCGTCCAGCTCCCAGGTTTACCCGTGAGACGCTTGAGAAAGCTGCCTATCGGATGCTTGGCAGCCTGTATCGTCTTCAGTCGGTCAAAGGCCTCGTACCATTCCACCGTCTTCAGCTCTTGCACATCCTCCATGGTCCTGAGAGCAGCACTGGCCTCCTCTACTTGGGCCTTAGTATCCCCGCCAGCGGCCAAGAAGAAAAGGAGTAGAGAGGCAAGCAGCAGAGAGGCACCCAGCACTAACACGGAGAAATCTTCCGTCATCTTAAAGGAGTTGCCGTCAGGCATAGCTGAATCGAGGGTTGGTCTTTGAAAAGCAGCAAAGCTCCGAAGCCTTGCCTGCGGTCAAGATAGCAAGAAATCCTCCGGTCAATGTCATTCGAGCTCCCCAAAAAAATGGCGGGAATCCGGCAAACTTCGAGGGGACGCCTAAGTGTTTGGCAACCCTCTCGATTGCTGCTGCTACTCTATAATCCTACCAAAGCGAAGAGAATCCTGCGGTGCCGAACCAGTCACACCTTATTGCGGAGCTCCTGCCAGTTCTGTGAAGACCTCTTTCCAGGCAGCGAGACCACCGTCCAGGTTTATGACATGATTGAAACCCCAGTTTTTCATCAATACGCCAGTCCGCACACTGCGTCGCCCGCTCCGGCAGTAGAGGAGATAGGTAGCCTCTCGGTCCAAATCCTCCAGCGCATCCAGAAATCCTGGGCCCAGATAGTCCAGATGCAGAGATCCCTCCAGACGGTATGTCTGCACTTCTTCGGAGGTTCGGACATCGATGAGCACGACGCCCTCGCGTCCTTCGAGCATCTCCTTAAAGGCCACGGGATCGAGGTTGACCAGCGAAGACTTTAGCAACTGCCAACGCGGCATCTCACAATGGGCATCCATACATATCCAACTTAGTGATAAATAGCAGCTGAGGCATCAGCCCTACATGTTGCATTGGCAATTTTCCAGACACTCTATGATCAGCGAGACGTCCCTCTCCTTCAAAGAATAGAGCATACTTCGACCATCCCGCTTGACACTGAGCAACCCCTTCAGACGCATGTTCTGCAAGTGGTGCGAGGTGAGCGACTGCTCGGAACCCAACATCTGACAGATAGCGGTGACCGATAGGCGCGGGTGCTGTTCCAGGAGGTGAATGATACCCAACCTTAGTGGGTGCGCCACCGTCTTCAGGATATATGCGATACGCTCGAGCTTTTCCGCTTCCTTTTCATTGAGCACCGGTTGGACATTCTGATCCATATTGTAAATATATGACAAAGTAACCTGAGGCCCAATCAATTTGTTCATCGTATGACAGAAGTATTGTATACGTAGATGGCCGAGTATGGAGCTCATTGATTCCCAATAACTCGTCAAACTTCTAGAAGATCGATGAGTTTTCCATGTCTGACATTGATGATCCCATCACACTCTTGTCGTGATCTAAGCCTCAGCAACACCTGCGCCCCAGCACCCACAAAAGCAAGATAGTCAACCCGCAGACGGCCAACGTGACTACCGTATGCGCTCGAGTACCAGTGGGGATCTACTACCTCATCGCCCGTGCCTAAGGTCGCGTCATATAGAGTATTACTACAGCGTGTTTATTACTACTCGATTTGACACCCAAGCAAGGTCACCTGCATATCCAACATGGAGAGTAATTGTGAGATTTATTCTCCTCCAGTCAAAAAAAAAAGCCTGCGCTTTTTTTAATAGAAAATCCGGCAATTACGACCTCTAATATTTTTTCCACATTGAAAACTAAATTAAAGACTTGTTTTCCATAATTCACTGTTTTCAAATTATTAACATATAATCTATTTCTTCACATTATGATTTCAAATTATTGATTTACAATACATTACTAAAATTAATATTTGAATTTTTCCTTGCATTTACGCATCTATTTCTTCATTTTTAGAAGGTAGTATAGCCCGATTTGAAACTATTTATTAAACCCGTTAAAAAAATCACACCAAGATCAGAGAAACCCTTTCTAAAACCGTCATAAGTCATATTAGTCCTACAAGAGCAACTTAGCTGGTCTTATCATCTAAAGGTAGAAATGCTATGTCTGCCAGGTTACATTTCTAGACCATGCTTTTGCTATTGTCACATTATCATTTGGCGATAGGTAGACGCTACATCCACATGTAGTCCCATGTCCCCATGGGTCTCCCCGTGGTGCGAGAGCGTGTCCTGTCCTGACTCATTACCGCAACGGTCTGAAAGGATCTCTACAAACCAATCAGACCATGAATTATCCTTACCACTCATTCAGAAGCAAATCCATTGACAGCCAGGGCCTCCCATCGGCCAAGGCATCACAAGACATCCAACCACAAAGGTCCATCCCTGGCCTTTGGCGTCGATCGCCGATGCAGCTACTGATGCTAATGCTAACGCTGATGCTCCCTCTCAGTGCAGTTGCAGGTCATCTTTCGCACGCCACCCAGGCCACTGATCCGGATTGTGGCGATGGTGATCTCTTTGTTCTCGACGGTGGCTACAGCGTAGAATTTGTCACTTCACAATTTGATTACGATGACTGTAGGACCTATTTCTACTACTGCGTATCCAACAACAACGTGGATCCAGACATTAGCCATAGCGCCTTCGGGGCAAACTTTTGTGGTAATACCTGCTTGGACGAACTGACATCCAGGGACGTGGGCACCTGGCGCAATGTAAACGGAGTCATCATCCGGTCCCATGGCGCCGGCAATCCCTCATTTGGCGATGACCCGACCACGGGCAACTGTGGTGTAAAGTTTGACGAAGGCATCACGGCATCCACCACCAAGCGATACTTCTTATGTGTCGAGGGACTGCAGCAGACGGGCACAATTACGTTCACCATAAAAGCGGGACAGCTCACCCCTGAAGTGATGGTACCAGGACCCGTGCACTGCAGCGGCACTTGTTGTGATTTGGTGGTCGAATGTCCCACTGATCCAGCCGTGCTGACTTGCTCAGATGAGCTACCGCCCTGCAATACGCCGGCGGAGGCCAAAGCTATATTTACTGCACTAGGTGGCACCTATGCCGACGAGTGTGGGCCTGTCACGGTTAGCTGCATTTCTGAGCAGGGCTCTCGATGCGACGGCCGGGTAGTGAGAATCCTGCGGATCTCCGATGGCCGAAGCTCCTTTGATTGTCCCATCACCTATCGCTTTGAAAGACCCAAAATAGAAGTGATGTGTCCCGACGATCGGACCGTGGACGCTTGTGAAAACATCAGGGCACTGTTTGACGGATGGCTGGCACAATTTCGCAGTACGGGAGGGTGCGACCGAGCAGAGTACATCTATGATGTACTAACGGGCGAGTTTCCCCTGCCCCCTCATCCCTGTGGTGGCTCTGTCACGGTAAAGATTTCCGCTTTTGATTGGGTATGCATAGATGATGGTGACGAGTGCATGGCCACCTTCACCGTACTTCCCGCCGACCCGGTCCTGATCCCTTGCCCTGCTCCCGTCTCCCTGGACTTTTGTGACCCGAATTACAGAGAAAAATTCGAGGAATGGTTAGAGGGTTTCAGCATGGCCCAGGGTGGATGCCAACCCAACGCGTTTTGCACGTACCAACTGCCTGGCCAGTATCCTCAGCCCATCAGGGATTGGCAGCTAGTACCCCGTCCCACCATTTGTGGATTCTCGATCCTTATCAGTTGTGAGGCGGTGGATATCTGTGGTCAGTCGGCTTGCTCCAGCTCATTTGCGATAGCACCGCCACCACCCGTGCGCGCGGTCTGCCCACCCAACCTGGAGCTTGCGCCCTGCGATGAGCGATTGGCCAGCAAATTTGCCAACTGGCTGTCGGCCTTTGGCACATCACAAAGCGGCTGCCCACTGGACGGGCAATACCGATACCAGCTCAATGGATCTGCTCCGGTCCAAATTGACGATCTGAGAGACATACCAGCACCTACGATCTGTGGTTATTCCTTGCTTGTGCACTGTCGCCTCACTGACGGCTGCACCGTAGACGACTGCTCCAGCTCATTCGTGGTTGAACCGCCACCACCTGTGCGCGCGATTTGCCCGCCGAACCTGGAACTTGCGCCCTGCGATGAGCAATTGGTGAGCAAATATGCCAACTGGCTGTCGGCCTTTGGCACATCACAAAGCGGCTGCCCACTCGACGGGCAGTACCGATACCAGCTCAATGGATCTGCTCCGATCCAAATCGACGATCTGGCAGATATACCACCGCCTTCGATCTGTGGTTACACCTTGCTTGTGCACTGCCGCATCACCGACGGCTGCACCGAAGACGATTGCTCCAGCTCATTCGTGGTCATGCCTCCTCCACCGCTGGTCGTCTCTTGTCCGCCAGGTGTGGAACTGGACGTCTGCGACCTGGACTACCTGGCAAAATTTGAGCAATGGATCGGAGGTTTTGCGCCGCCCACAGGAGGATGCCGCCCAAGATCGTATTACGTGTATCAGGTAGCGGGTGAAGCGCCGGTCCAAGTACAGCACCTGGCAGATGTCCCGAGGCCCACGCTATGCGGCTTTGAGATCACCATTCGGTGCATTGCCTGGGACGAGTGCTCCACGACAACTTGCAGCAGCTACTTCAGGCAGGATGCAGATACCGACCCCCCAGTACTACGTGGCGTGCCCGCAGACCTCTCTCTACCCTGCGGCGCATCGGTGCCGACACCTCCTAGAGTAACGGCCTCAGATGATCAATGCGGTCCCGTCGAGGTAACCATGCGAGAGAAAGAAGAACCTCACAAGTGCGGCGGACATCGCATTTTGAGAACCTGGACAGCGAGAGATCTCTGCGGGAATGTAACGACAAAAACTCAGGCGATCTACTTTGACGACTTCGACCCGCCACAGCTCTCGGTGCCGGCCGACCTGACGATCCCTTGCGATCATCCGATCCCAGAGCCCACTCACTCGGTCACAGACAATTGTTCGGAGGTGTCGGTCACCCTTGACCAAAAGATCATCGGAGATCTGGATTGCGAGTACCAGATTGTGCGGACGTGGACGGCCGTGGACGGGTGTCAAAACAAATCGGTCAAACAACAAGTCCTGACCATCGTGGATGATCAAGCCCCGATCATAACCGTAGTAAATCCCATGATCGCGGATATTCCTCACGGTGGCGAAATGATCATGTATGGTTGTGAAAACCCCCGGGTGACGATGCGAGACATAGAGGTAAGTGATAATTGTTGCGGCGATGTCGCCATATCATCGGGTGATGTGCTGGTAGCATCGGGTACCTGCGACCTGTTTGGCTACTATCGAAAATGGATTTGCACATTTGTGGCAGAAGACGCGGTAGGCAACGTGGCCGAGCACTCTTTCTACGTGCTACAATACGACACCGTTGCTCCGGTGCTGCACAACGTTCCGGCAGATATGCAGGTCGATTGCGCCGCCAATGTTCCGGCACCTTCGGCAGACGTATTCGCCAGGGACAACTGTGATCTGATGCAAACGCCTGTATTGACCGAGGACACTATCTATCACCCGCTGGACAACCAGCAGTTTGGCATAGCCCGAACATGGATGGCCGAGGACGATTGCGGCAATCGTGCCGAAGCAAGTCAAATGGTCTCCGTGTGTGGCTTCAATCTGGCTGAGCTGCTGTCTAGTATCCAGGTCAATGCTTGGCATGACGAGAATGAAAATGGAGAGCAAGATACCGGGGAGGCGGGTATGAATGGAGTCCGGCTCTATCTACTCCAGTCCGACACCAGTGGATCCAAGCACATTGTAGATTCTGCCATGACCGCTCGGATGCATGAGGTCGATGGACGATCAATTTTCGCCAACCTGGAAACAGGCTCCACCTACCAGGTAAAGTTTGAAGCGCCGGCGGGTTGGCACCTGACCCTGCCACCGCAAAATGGCAACCCATTTGAAAATCTTCCTGATCCGCTGACTGGGCTTTCGCCCGTGGTCGAGGTAGACGCACTGATGCAGCAGTACAGCCTGCACGCTGGTCTTGCAGAGATGCCGGCGGAGGAAGATGTGGAAATTATTAACCCCGTCGATCAGGAGCCGACTGGAAAATACAGTGCCATCACCCTGTTTCCAAATCCGGCCCGACGACATCTTGTTTTGAATTTCGAATCCGTTAGTGACCAGATGGTGGAAATCATGATCTCAAACCATCTGGGACGGCAAATCAGGGCACAACGGGCAGCAGTGGGACCTGGATATCAGCAGTTGTCCGTGGACCTGCACCATTTGCCGAGCGGTGTTTACCACCTCCGTCTAAACCAGCAGGGATCGTCAAGTGTCATGCGATTTGTGAAAGCGGATTGACTCCGCGTGCGCGAGAAAGCACCTCTTGGGTGAACAAAGCAAATGCTGTCACATGAGTTTCTTACGGTTAAACGGGCCAGCTTGGACCTTCCAGAGCAACTTCTGGAAGGTCCCTAGGCGGGCCATTGCCAATCACATAGGTGGGTAAGGACAGGACGCGGCCAGGCACTAGGTGTTGCCCTTGATGGCCGCTTGGAGCTTGCCCGCGAGGTAAGACGTCACATTGAGGCATGTCCGGGCGCCTGGCAGTGCTTGCATTGTAGTATCTTTTTCCCAGCAACGGAGATACATGACAATCAAGAGATGAACAACGGATACCTGCTCTGCTTCTTGGGACTTGCCATTTTGGTCTGCTGCCGACACGTTTCTTCGCAGAGCGATAAGTTTCGGGTTTTCGCATCGAATCTAGACCGATCCGCCGATCTGGTCGTGCTCGACGCCAGTATTGTCGACGGATCTGGTCAGCCCAGCTATGAGGCGGACCTCATCGTAGTGGGAGACAGCATTGCCTTTATGGGCGAGATAGACACCTCCCTGCTGGAGATCAACCAACTAATTGATGCAAAGGGCAAGGTACTGGCACCGGGATTCATCGATCCCCACGCGCACGGAGACCCATTGGGAGACCACACCTTCGAGAACTTTCTCGCCATGGGGGTGACCACTATCATACTGGGACAGGACGGCAGCAGCCCCGTGCACGATCGAGATCAGTCCGTATCGGCGTACTTCGACAACGTGCGCGCCAAGCCACATCTACTTAACCTGGGGTTTCTGGCAGGGCATGGCTCCATTCGGAGAATAGTGGGCGCGACCACGCCCGGGCCAATCTCAGATACCCAGCTGGTCCAAATGAAAGAAGTCTTGCAGGAGGCCCTGCAAGCTGGGTGTCTAGGCATGTCCACCGGTCTGGAATATCTGCCGGGTAACTATGCCCGAGATAGAGAATTACTGCCGTTAGCGCAGGTGGTGGGAGCGTATGAGGGCCTGATTATGAGCCACGTGAGAAGTGAAGATCAGAATCTGGTCAATGAGGCGTTGGACGAACTGCTACGCCAGGGTGCCCATTGCCCGGTACACGTATCTCATATCAAGGTGGTCTATGGCAAAGGTCCGGAAGAGGCCCTACGTATTCGGGACAAGCTGTCCGATGCGCGGTCAAAGGGCGTGGAGGTCACCGCCGATGTGTATCCCTATATGGCCAGCTATACGGGCATTGGCATTGTCTTTCCAAGTTGGGCAAAGACCCGTTCGGACTTTGAGAAGGCTCTCGCGACGCGTCCGGATCAACTAAGGGAATTCCTAACGTCAAAGGTAAACAGCCGCAATGGCCCGGAAGCAACCCTCTTTGGTACAGGCCCCTTTGCCGGCAAGACCCTGGCTGCGGTAGCCCAGGCCTCGGGACGTCATTTTGCCGACGTCCTAATCCAATTGGGTCCGATCGGGGCCTCAGGCGCTTACTTTGTCATGAATGAATCGCTGCAAGAGCAATTCATCGCAGATTCCATGATCATGATCTGCACCGATGGTAGCCCCACCATGCGCCACCCGCGGGGCTATGGTGCCTTCGCTAAGGTCATCCGAAAGTACGTGATGGAGCAGAACTTGCTATCACTAGAAGAAGCCGTGCGACAGATGACCGCACTGCCGGCCCAGACACTAGGACTTGATCGCCGCGGACGCATCCAGGTCGGATACAAAGCCGACTTTTCGATTTTTGATCCGGCAAACGTACAGGATCACGCGTCGTTTGAGGATCCCTTCCGATTGGCCGAGGGTTTTGATCATGTGGTGATCAACGGGCATCCCGTTTGGGCTGACCAAGCCATCACGGACCGACGTCCAGGCTCCTTGCTCCTCAGGTAGCTTACGCTGAAAAGAACAATTTTTATCGGAAGAAGGCCAAACTGCTAAAAGAACAAATCTATTACACCAGACAAGTAGTATTTGTACGACAGTGGATAGTATCCTCCTGACACTCTGTCGTTAACGCATGCAAGTATGTTATTATTTAACCTTAAGGAATTGATTAATAGTTCATTACATACACAAATTTATTTGGCAAATTTTGTGGTAGTTAGATTTTTTTCACCAACTTCAGGGCAGTGCAATTGCACCCATGATTGTTAAACCGTTAAACTTCGCCCGTTATGAAGCCACCCTTTATGACCAGCTGTTCTCCTCATTTGTCCCCGGCACTCCCCCTGATCGACGTGACGACTGACCCCTAGAGGTTACTGGTAGGAGCCTTCGTCAGACAACGAGTTTGGACCTACCCACATCAGTTATCGCCCTGGCGAGGCCATTGGGTAGTATCAAGGCAAGATGACGTAGGCGTCCACACGTGCACAACGTGCCAGATCCTCTAGCCACCCCCGTCAATGTTCTTTCGTGACTAGTGCCCCTATCTCACATCCATAAACGCAAAATCCCACTGTAGGTGGGCCAAAACTATTTACCATGAGAAACCCGCAACTAAAAACTCGTCTTTGCCTCTACCTGATGGCACTGCTACTCATTTGTACCCATGGGCTACTGCAAGCTCAAGGCCCGTACTGTGCAGATAAGAATTGCACCGCAAACGATATCGGTTCGGCCGAATACTTCCTCGGAGATGCTATGGGCAATCCTATTACCAGCGTCTCCTGCACACCTGGGGACCCCGTCACCGGCGTATTCCTATATGTGACTTTCACCGTGACCGCCACCCAGCGATATGACGTCAATATCATCGGAGATGTAATCATCGATGGTGTCTACAGTTACACTTTCGAACAATGTCTCGGGGACTACTCGTCAGGCACCTACACCGTTTCTCTTGGGAGCCTGATGTGGACCTGTGGATCGGAGCTGGTTGTTGCCGAGACCGTGTTTAGCTGGGATCAACAGAATGGGGGAGATAATCCTGACGCTTGCAAGACATGTCCGGACACCTCTCCCAAGTGCAAGCGCTTTGGAGACATTAAGGTGAATGCGCCGTTGGTAGCCGACTGTGACTACACAGCGGAGTGCTTGCCAGGCGATCCCTTTCAGACCATCCACTTTAGCGCCGATCCTACCGGTGGGACACCCCCCTATACCTACAGCTGGGACTTTGGAGACGGGATCGGCACAAGTACCGATGCATCTCCCAGCTACACTTACCAGTCAGAGGGTTCCTTTACGGTGACGCTGACGGTCACCGACGCCAACTTAATCCAGGATTCCGAATCCAAGACCATCATGGTCATGTCCTGCTGCTCGTTGGAGGTCAGCTGCCCCAGTCCCTCCGTATTTGACCTCACCTGCAACGATGATATGCCTGATTGCGTAGTATCTGAACAGGACTTTCTGGACCTCCTTGGAGCCTCTATCAGTAATCCATGTGGTCCCGTGACCGTCACCTGCTCTGACAACGGTGCCATCTGTGATGGCTCCGTGGAGCGCATCATCACGATCAGCGATGGCACGACCACCGTGATGTGCACGCTGACGTACAATTTCTCCAAACCAGCTCTATCGATTCAATGCTCAAATTCCGGGACCCCGGCCTGCCAAACGCAGGCCAATGTCGATGTGGCCTTTTCGACATGGCTCAACAATATTATTGCGTCAGCTGCGGGAGGTTGTGGTAATTTGACCGTCACCACCGTGCCATCATCTCCCCAAGCTCCAAATGCTTGCGGTGGGCAAGTGGATGTGACCTTCGAAGTCGAAGATGGCTGCGGACAATCCAGCTCATGCGTGGGGACATTTACGGTAGTCGATGCACCGACCGTAATTTTGAATTGTCCGGGGATTGCCAATGAGCCTGCCTGCCAGACCCAAGCCGCTATCGACCAGGCTTTTGCCGATTGGCTTAATGACGTCGGTTGGTCCGGAGGATGCAATGCGACCATCTCCAACAACAATACCGGGGCACCGTCCGCCTGCGGTGGATCAACCACCGTCACCTGGACGGTGGCCAGTAGTTGCCAGGCTCCCGTGACCTGTTCCGCAACATTCACCGTCGCTGACGCACCGGCTGTAGTCCTGACCTGCCCGCTTGATGCCAACGAGACTTCCTGCCAGACCCAAGCCGCCATTGACCAGGCTTTTGCCGATTGGCTTGATGATGTCGTTTGGTCCGGAGGCTGTAATGCATCGATCTCCAATAACAATACCGGGGCTCCGCTCGCCTGTGGTGGATCAACCACCGTCACCTGGACCGTCACCAGTGATTGCGCAGATGACACGACGTGCTCCGCCACTTTCACTGTGGCCGATGCCACCGCTGTAGGTACAGCGGTAGTACTCAATTGTCCAGCCGACGCGAATGAGGCCGCCTGTCAATCTCAAACTGACATTGATCTGGCCTTTGCCAACTGGCTGGGGCAAGTGAACTGGAGCGGTGGCTGCGGTGCATCGATTTCAAACGACAACACGGGAGCACCGTCCGCCTGCGGTGGATCCACCACCGTCACCTGGACGGTGGCCAGTAGTTGCCAGCCTCCCGTGACCTGTTCCGCAACATTCACCGTCGCTGACGCACCGGCTGTAGTCCTGACCTGCCCGCCTGATGCCAACGAGACTTCCTGCCAGACCCAAGCCGCCATTGACCAGGCTTTTGCCGATTGGCTCGACGATGTCGTGTGGTCCGGAGGCTGTAATGCATCGATCTCCAACAACAATACCGGGGCTCCACTCGCTTGTGGTGGATCCACCACCGTCACCTGGACTGTCACCAGTGATTGCGCAGATGACACTACGTGCTCCGCCACTTTCACTGTGGCCGATG
This sequence comes from Saprospiraceae bacterium, assembly GCA_965223165.1. Lineage (GTDB taxonomy): Bacteria > Bacteroidota > Bacteroidia > Chitinophagales > Saprospiraceae > JABDMH01. The sequence continues at coordinate 40,262 of CBDCVQ010000012.1, forward strand.
CCACCGCTGCAGGTACTGCGGTAGTACTCAATTGTCCAGCCGACGCGAACGAGACTGCCTGTCAATCTCAAACTGACATTGATCTGGCCTTTGCCAACTGGCTGGGGCAAGTGAACTGGAGCGGTGGCTGCGGTGCCTCTATTTCAAACGACAATACGGGGGCACCGTCCGCCTGCGGTGGATCCACCACCGTCACCTGGACGGTGGCCAGTAGTTGCCAGGCTCCCGTGACCTGTTCCGCAACATTCACCGTCGCTGACGCACCGGCTGTAGTCCTGACCTGCCCGCCTGATGCCAACGAGACTTCCTGCCAGACCCAAGCCGCCATTGACCAGGCTTTTGCGGATTGGCTCGATGATGTCGTGTGGTCCGGAGGCTGTAATGCATCGATCTCCAATAACAATACGGGGGCTCCGCTCGCCTGTGGAGGAGCCACCACCGTCACCTGGACGGTGGCCAGTAGTTGTCAGGCTCCCGTGACCTGTTCCGCAACATTCACCGTCACTGACGCACCTGCTGTAGTCCTGACCTGCCCGGCGGACGCCAATGAGCCTGCCTGTCAGACTCAAGTAGCCATCGACCAGGCCTTTGCCGCTTGGCTCAACGATGTCGTTTGGTCCGGAGGGTGTAATGCGTCCATCTCCAATAACAATACGGGGGCTCCGCTCGCCTGTGGAGGAGCCACCACCGTCACCTGGACCGTCACCAGTGATTGCGAAGATGACGTCACGTGCTCCGCCACTTTTACCGTCACTGATGCACCTACCCTCAATATTGATTGTCCGGACGATGCAAATCTTGCCGCATGCCAATCTCAGGCAGACGTAGATCTCGCCTTCAACATATGGTTGCAAAGCTTTGGCTACTCGGGAGGCTGCAATGTCACCGAAACGGATCTAAGTGGCATGGATGCCCCAGATGCTTGCGGAGGTTCCGCTACCGTCACCTACGCAGTGAGTGATGATTGTGGACAATCCAGCGTCTGCAGCAGGACTTTCACCGTGAGGGATGCCTTTCCTGTCCTATTGAATTGCCCTGCGGACACCATTGTCCAGGAGGATCAAACGCAAGCCGTGGTGGATCAAGCCTTTGAAGATTGGAAGGGACGGTTCGAATCTCTGGGAGGTTGTAACGCCGGGACCATCTACAAAGTCAATGATGTCATTGTGGATCTAAACTCCCTTGCCGCACCAGATGCCTGCGGTGGAGATATCACCGTAGAAATGGTGAGAACATCCACCTGTGGCAGTGACTCTTGTGAGAGCCAGTTTATCGTGATTGCCTCGGTGGAGGGTCTCATTTTGGCATTGCCCGGTAATCAGAGCACGTGCTCCAATGCGCCAGCAGCACCCACTTGGGCTGATCTCCCAGTAGCAAAATCCGACCAGGAGATCATCTCCCAATTTCTTATAACCTCCGCCTGTGTGGATCCGGGAGAGATCGACATCAACCATTTGGAATCGCCTCCAAGCTTTGACAACCACGTTTATACCTTTGTCCGCACCTACTACGTCACCGCCCCCAACAACCTTTCTACACAATCCGATGAAATCTTTGAGGTGCTCCATGATCCCGATCCTCCCGTGCTAAGCGGCCTGCCAGAGGACCTGGTTCTCCCATGTGGATCTGCCATTCCACCTATGCCCACCGTGACCGGCTATGACATCGTATTTGGTGAGGTGGAAGTGGTGCCATCGATTAGCCAGGTGCCCTCCAGCTGTGGTGGTTACAGAGTAACACGCACCTGGACCGCCCGCGATGGTTGTGGAAATGTAGCGCAGGGCGTCCAGCGGATCATCTTCGAGGACAATGAACCACCCGTGTTAAACGTGCCGGAGGATGTCGCTATCCCATGCGGAGATGAAATCCCAGATCCAACATACAGTGTCACTGATGCCTGCTCAGATGTCTTTGTTGACTTTGATGAATCGATCAGTGGCGATCCCGATTGTGAGCATCAGATCACTCGGACCTGGACGGCCAGGGATGGTTGCGGCAACAAAGTGACCAAGACCCAAGTGATCGATGTATTTGACGATCAGGCTCCGGTCATCACGGTGGTCAAGGAGATGCTGGCCGACATACCAAATGGCGGCAATCTGATCATGTATGGCTGCAATGATCCGCAAGTCTCGCCAGATGATATCGCTGTGACCGATAACTGCTGTGCCGATATCGCCATCGCCACGGGAGACGATCAAATCGCCAGTTCTGCGTGCGAGATCTTTGGCTACTATCGCAGGTGGCGATGCTGGTATACCGCTACCGACGGAGCTGGCAATATGAGCGAATTCTTCTTCTACGTTATTCAATACGACACGACCGCTCCCGTACTGCACAACGTGCCGGACGACTTGGCACTCGACTGCGGACAGCCCGTGCCAGCACCCTCAGAGATTGTACGCGGGCAGGATGACTGTTCTCTGGTCCCGGAGCCCGACTTTGAAGAAAGCATCACCTATGATCCTTCGGACAGCACCAAGTTTGTAGTGGTCCGCACCTGGTCCGTCGAGGACCGATGTGGCAACCGGACGGAGGAATCCCAGATTATTACCGTGTGTGGATTTGACACCGCTGCCATAGCAGGCTCCCTGGGAAATACGGTGTGGAATGATGCCGATCAGGATGGCCTCCAAGGGACATCCGAAGAGGGAATCAACGGTGTTAAAGTCTACCTGTATCATGCGGAGCCAGCCGGTGATCCCATCATGATGGATAGCACAACAACCTATCGCTCAAATGGCAAGGACGGCCAATTCTCTTTTGATTATTTGACAGCGGATGAATATCAGATAAGATTTGTCACACCCCCTGACTGGAGGTTGACCCTTGCAAATCAGGGCAACAATGACGAGATCGACAGTGATGCCGATGTGCAAACAGGTATGACGGAGGTAATCGCAGTCGATGGAAACAAGATCGTCACTTTTGATGCGGGTATGGTTGCACTGTCCGCACTGCCTGTTGAGCTAGGTACGTTTACAGCGGAAGCCAACCAATGTCAATCGCAACTGCGCTGGACAACCCTATCAGAACACGGTACCGAGAAATTTGTGGTCCAGCGATCGTCTAATGGTGTCCGCTTTGAAAATCTGGGAGAAGTGACGGCTCTGGGCGATCCATCCACCGGATTCGACTATGCCTTTTTGGATGAGCAACCGCTTGAACGCAATGTCTACCGGCTGCTAATCCAGGACTTCGATGGCTCGAAGACCTACTCCGTCATGCGTGCCCTGGATCACAAGTGCCGCTCATCACGCTTGCCAGTCGCCATTTTTCCCAATCCGAGTCTCGGGCAGTTCAACCTCACCCTGGACCTGGAAACGGATCAAACGGTGCACATCCAAGTGCGGGATAAGTTGGGACGAAGAATCTGGGAAGGGCAGCGAACCTTGGGAGCCGGCAAGCATGTGGAAAGCCTGGATATCGGTACCCCACCCGTCGGATTATACCATATCCTCATCGGTATGGGAGATGTCCAAACACATCAAATGATCATCATTGGCAGATAACAAGAATCAAATGATCTGACTTTGAGTACGTTCGATCATACTGCGTCGGCGCAGTGAAACCTGTAACGGTTTTTTAATGCAAGAAGGTGCGCGGCAGCGATTGTCGCCACCTTTTGCCTTTTGGGAGACTTGACAGCACTTGCGGAATAGCGCATCTCCTGCCTTCGGCGGCTTGACCGCTGCAATTACTGATCGCAAAACCCAACGGCTGTAACTCGGAAAAACCGGATCTTGTTTCACTTCCGTTGGCACCGCAATCTATTGATCATCAAATATTTAGATCTATCCAGGCACACCTATCATATCCGTGCAACTGCAGGACACCCCTCGTATTGCGATGAAAAATATATCTCCGAAACAAGCAGAAGGAGACATTATTTAGCATATTTACGCCACGCATCCAAGGATGGGTGCTTTATTTGAAAACCGTTAATTACCCGTTATGCATTCTCTCAAGGCGATAACCCGTCGTTCTTTTTGCTTGTCTTGGATATACGGAAGCTAGCTTGCGCATGGTCGGGAGTGACCACTGCCTGCAACAAACGAGGCTAGGTCTTTCCCTCTTCCGATCTGCCACATGTCCATTAGTCAAAGGGCGCCCTTTTTTGCCAGCCACGTAGTCCAGCCCCCAACCATCACCGGACACCGGGTCAAAATCATCACCACTGCACTCCCAGCATTCGCCATCGGCAAATAAGCGAATGTTCCCATCCGATCTTGCATCGAGGTGGGAGCAGTCGGTAATGTGAACATAACTCAAGTATCCATGAGAAACCCGAATTCCCTCCTCGGATTAGCGACGCTCATCCTATGTATTTGCTCCTTGCCCTTTGGCTCCTCTATCTCTGCCCAGACAAGCACATGTACATCTGGCAGCGTCAGTAATGGCAATGGTGACGCGTGGTCACCTGAATGCTACCTAAACAACAGTTGCGGGCTGTCCGGCAACCCTTGCCAAGCCAATGATGTCAATGTTCTTGGTGCTTTCATTGCTGACATCAATGGAGCCCCGATCGTCCCTTGCAATCTAGGCTCGACGGTGCAAGGCTACCTCTGGGCCACCTTTGCAAACGGATCAGGGTCTGACCGTTATGCCGTGCGTGTGTACGGTGAAGTACTGATCAACGGCTCCTTTTCCGGGACCACCATCAATACCTGCGCCTTTGACGCGATCGCCAATGGCGCGGTACAAGATCGTCTGCTCTTTGGCCCCCTCAACTGGACATGTGGCGACGCGCTCGCTCTCAGAAACTTGTGGATCGCCTGGGACACCGATGCTGGTTCCACCTGTGCCACTGCGACGACCTGCGGAGATTATCCGCCGTCCAAGTGCTTCAAGAACATCGACCTTGTTGGGGTTGAGATACTAGTGCCCAACTTTGATGTGGATTGTGGCCAGACCAATTTGGAGCTTTGCTTTTCCGACATGACGATGGGAGGGGCCCCTTATACACAAGGAGGCATGACTCCCTACACCTATCATTGGGACTTTGGTGATGGCAGCAGCTCCAGTCAGCAGAACCCCTGTCATACCTTTGCCGACAATGGCCCGTACACCATTCAGCTGGATATCACGGATTCAGTGGGTGTGACGGCCTCGGTGCTGCGTGCCATTCGGCTCGACACGTTTGATTGCTGCGACCTTACGGTCACCTGCCCTAGCCCTTCGACATTCAACCTGACCTGCAACGACGCCATGCCGGACTGCACCGATACGGAGGACGAATTTGAGGCCTTGACAGGGGCAAACATCGAAAACCCTTGTAGCACTGTCGTGATCACTTGCGACGACAATGGCTCAATCTGCGCCGGTCAGATTATACGAATCATTACCATCGATGATGGATCGACGATGGAGACTTGTACACTTACTTTCAATTTTTCGCAACCGCCCCTATCGACCACCTGCCCTGCCGGCGGTGACCTAGCCTGTAACCCGGCTGCCAGCGCCTATGCCGCTGACGATGCACCCACCTGGACCGGTGGATGCAACGTCGTAAACACCGGAATTATCGCTGGCACACCTACCAACGATGGTTGCAACTACACGGTGACACATAAGTACTGGGCGACAGACGCCTGTGGCACCACTGACACCTGCTATCAGACCTTCACTTGGATCCAGGACAATGCCGCACCCACCAATAATGATTGTGACGCGGGCAGCGATCTGGGATGCAACCCAGCGGCTTCCGCTTATGCCGCGGATGACTTCCCCAATTGGTCCGATGCCTGCAATTTCTCCTCGGGGGTCATTGCCGGTACACCGACTAACAATGGATGCAACTACACCGTCACGCACAAGTACTGGGCTACCGACCAGTGCCTCAACTCTGATACGTGCTATCAGACCTTCACTTGGATCCAGGACAATGCTGCTCCCACCAATAACAATTGTGATGCAGGCAGCAATCTGGGATGCAACCCAGCGGCTTCCGCTTATGCCGCGGATGACTTCCCCAATTGGTCCGATGCCTGCAATTTCTCCTCCGGGGTCATTGCCGGTACACCGACTAACAATGGATGCAACTACACCGTCACGCACAAGTACTGGGCTACCGACCAGTGTCTCAACTCCGATACGTGCTATCAGACCTTCACTTGGATCCAGGACAATGCCGCACCCACCAACAGCAATTGTGATGCGGGCAGCGATCTTGGATGCAACCCAGCAGCTTCCGCTTATGCCGCGGATGACTTCCCCAATTGGTCCGATGCCTGCAATTTCTCCTCGGGGGTCATTGCCGGTACACCGACTAACAATGGATGCAACTACACCGTCACGCACAAGTACTGGGCTACCGACCAGTGTCTCAACTCCGATACGTGCTATCAGACGTTCACTTGGATCCAGGACAATGCTGCTCCCACCAATAACAATTGTGATGCAGGCAGCGATCTGGGATGCAACCCAGCGGCTTCCGCTTATGCCGCGGATGACTTCCCCAATTGGTCCGATGCCTGCAATTTCTCCTCGGGGGTCATTGCCGGTACACCGACTAACAATGGATGCAACTACACCGTCACGCACAAGTACTGGGCTACCGACCAGTGTCTCAACTCCGATACGTGCTATCAGACGTTCACTTGGATCCAGGACAATGCTGCTCCCACCAATAACAATTGTGATGCAGGCAGCGATCTGGGATGCAACCCAGCGGCTTCCGCTTATGCCGCGGATGACTTCCCCAATTGGTCCGATGCCTGCAATTTCTCCTCGGGGGTCATTGCCGGTACACCGAGTAACAATGGATGCAACTACACCGTCACGCACGAGTACTGGGCTACCGACCAGTGTCTCAACTCCGATACGTGCTATCAGACGTTCACTTGGATCCAGGACAATGCCGCACCCACCAACAGCAATTGTGATGCGGGCAGCGATCTGGGATGCAACCCAGCAGCTTCCGCTTATGCCGCTGATGACTTCCCCAATTGGTCAGATGCCTGCAATTTCTCCTCTGGGGTCATTGCCGGTACACCGACTAATGACGGATGCAACTATACCGTCACGCACAAATACTGGGCTACCGACCAGTGCCTCAACACCGATACGTGCTATCAGACCTTCACTTGGGTCGAGGACAATGCCGCACCCACCAACAGCAATTGTGATGCGGGCAGCGATCTGGGATGCAACCCAGCGGCTTCCGCTTATGCCGCGGATGACTTCCCCAATTGGTCCGATGCCTGCAATTTCTCCTCCGGGGTCATTGCCGGTACACCGACTAACAATGGATGCAACTACACCGTCACGCACAAGTACTGGGCTACCGACCAGTGTCTCAACTCCGATACGTGCTATCAGACGTTCACTTGGATCCAGGACAATGCTGCTCCCACCAATAACAATTGTGATGCAGGCAGCGATCTGGGATGCAACCCAGCGGCTTCCGCTTATGCCGCGGATGACTTCCCCAATTGGTCCGATGCCTGCAATTTCTCCTCTGGGGTCATTGCCGGTACACCGACTAATGACGGATGCAACTATACCGTCACGCACAAATACTGGGCTACCGACCAGTGCCTCAACACCGATACTTGCTATCAGACCTTCACTTGGGTCGAGGACAATGCCGCACCCACCAATAACAATTGTGATACGGGCAGCGATCTGGGATGCAACCCAGCGGCTTCCGCTTATGCCGCTGATGACTTCCCCAATTGGTCAGATGCCTGCAATTTCTCCTCCGGGGTCATTGCCGGTACACCGACTAATGACGGATGCAACTACACCGTCACCCACAAGTACTGGGCTACCGACCAGTGCCTCAACACCGATACTTGCTATCAGACCTTCACTTGGGTCGAGGACATCGACTTGTCCTTGAGCTGCCCCGCTGATACGCTCGTGGACGAGGACCAATCCCAGGCAGACGTGGACCAAGCTTTCGAGGATTGGAAGGATCGTTTCGATCACAGTGGTACTTGCGATGCCACCGTTACCTACAAGGTCAACGAGGTCGAAATTGACCTGGACACCCTTTCTGCACCAGATGCTTGCGGCGGAGATATCACCGTGGAAATGGTCGTGGAATCCCCCTGTGCGAGTGATTCGTGCGAAAGCTCCTTTATCGTGATTGCGACGGTAGAAGGTCTGTTATTGGCATTGCCCGGCATGCAGTCGAGTTGCTCCAATGCGCCACAACCACCGACCCTGGCTGACCTCCCCGCTGTTAGGTCGGATGAGCAAATTATCTCTGCTTTCTTGCTGGTCAGTGCTTGCGTGGATATGGATCAACTAAGCGTAAATCATATAGAATCGGGACCGACGGTAATGAATGGCAATGAGTACATGTTTGAGCGCACCTACTTTGTCGAGGGCCCAAACAACCTTGCCACTGAAGCTACGGAAGAGTTTATGATCCTGTACGATCCTGACGCACCGATCTTGAGTGGGCTTCCGGAGGATCTGGTGCTTCCTTGTGGATCGGCCATACCAGCTATGCCAACGGTCACAGCCTATGACGTTGTGTTTGGAGATGTACAAGTTACTGCCAGCTCTCAGCAGATTCCCTCCGGATGTGGTGGTTACATGGTGCGCAGAACGTGGACGGCTCGGGATGGATGTGGCAATGTGATGCAGGGTGTCCAAAACATTACTTTCGAAGACAATGAGGACCCCATTCTCTCTGTGCCGCCAGACACGGTGTTAGAGTGCAGTGAGATCGTTCCGGCGCCAGACTATTCCGTAAGTGATGCCTGCTCCGAGGTATTCGTAGCATTCGCCGAATCGATCTCGGGTGATCCTGACTGCGAACACTCGATCATCCGTACTTGGACGGCCACGGATGGATGCGGCAACAGCGTGTCTAAAAGTCAAACGATCGAAATCGTGGATACGGAAGGACCTGTCATCACCGTCGTCAACCCCATGCTGGCCGATGTCCCCAATGGCGGTGAGATCGTCATGTACAATTGTGACAATCCGCAAGTGGCTATGGCGGATATTGAGGTGTCTGATTGCTGCGATTTCACCGTCGAGCTATCTGATCAACTGATAGCAAGCAGCGTGTGCGATATCTTCGGCTACTACCGCAAATGGATTTGCTCTTATGTGGCTACTGATCAGGCTGGGAATGTATCGGAGCACGCTTTCTATGTCATACAATACGATACGACTGCTCCAACCCTGCACCATGTACCGGGCTATCTGGAAGTAGCGTGCGACAGCCTTATTCCACCGCCCGATTCTACCGTCTACGGGGAAGACGATTGCCTCCTGAGCACGACCCCGGATTTCGAGGAGGACACCATCAGAGACCCCTCTGACGACAGCAAGTTTGCTTTGATCCGCACCTGGTCTATGGAAGACCGCTGTGGCAATCGTACCGAGGCCTCTCAGGTGGTGTCGGTATGTGGCTTTGACACGACCCTGATCACGTCGGGACTGGGCAACACCGTGTGGATAGACAGCAATGAAAACGGTCTGCAAGATGCTGGCGAGCAAGGGCTCAACGATGTGACTGTCTACCTGTACTGTCCGGAGGACGAACTTGGCTTTGTACGCATAGACAGTACCGTCACTAGAAGGAGTGATGGTCAGGACGGGCAATTCTTCTTTGATCATTTAATGCCCGACGACTATCAGCTGCTCTTTGCCCTGCCTGAAGGCTGGAAGTTTACCATGTCCCATCAGGGCAGCAATGAGCATGTAGATTCGGATGCAGATGAGCTGACCGGTATGACGGAAGTGATTACGCTCGGCCACTTTGATAAGTTGAATAGCATCGATGCCGGTCTGGTACAACTCGCTGCCCTCCCGGTTGAGCTCTCCGATTTCACGGTGTCAGCGGAAGGATGCAACGCCAGATTGACATGGAGCACTTTATCTGAGCACGGTGCCGATCGCTTTGAAATACAACGGTCGGTCGACGGTATCACCTTTGAAACGATTGGTAAGGTGCCAGCCTCGGGCGCCAGCTCGGAAGCGATCGGGTATGAGTATGTCGATGAGTTGGCTCACTTCCAAAATTTCTACCGCTTAAGAATCGTCGACGTCGACGGTACCACGGAGTACTCAGACCTGCGCTCTATGCAGCTCAGTTGTCGCCGCAAACATAGCCACATAGTGGTATATCCCAATCCGAGCGTAGGCAACTTTGTATTGGATTTTGAGGTGGCCCAGTGGGGACATCTCGATCTAAGGCTTTACAACATGCTTGGTCAGCTGATCTATCACCGGACGGACCAAGTCGATGCCGGCAGATTTCGCGAGCAATTGGATTTGTCTGGTCAACCGAATGGCATATACATTCTACAGACAAGAATCGGAGACCAAGTAAATACTCACACGTTGATTAAAGAACAATAAGACCCTAATGCGGATATGCGAGCTCATGCATCACAAGCCAGTCGAGCGAAGGTAAAGCATCCCTCACTCAAGAGGTTCGATGGTTATCTATGACGAGAACGGTGGCGGCATCGTACGATGTCGCCATTCTTTTTTTTGTCAACAACCCAAAGTAGTCCCGCTACAGATACCGACATCAAATTCAAATAAAAAATTGCACGTTTGATTTGGTAACAGTACAATTTTACAGGATCTTGCATATAACTCAGGTCTCAGTGGTGGGTCGCAGGCAATATTTTAATTAGAAGCCACATCCTGCAACCCGATTTAACTACACGCAGATTAGGACACTCCTTTAACCTCTTTTTTCCTATCGACTTAAGGTGACTTGACCGGCTCATAAGGCCTGGACTATTTGAAGTCCTGCAACCTTCGTGTGGAGGTTGACTAGGACATTACCACACGTCATAACTCCACTTTCTCGAAGAGAAAGAGGACCTCCCCATGTCATCGACTACTCCGACCGTCTTGCTTGTTTCACTAGCTCACCAATGTTGGGACTACAGCCCTCATGGAGCGCTAGCGCAAAGAGGAGAAAGACATGCTCAAAGGAAATCCGAACCGATCCTTCAGACACCCCCGTTATGTAGTCACTTGGCAAGTTCACTGGTACTTGCGTGCGCAATCATCAGCGCCCGTGATGCCCTCGGTGGTCCCACCGAGTACGCCAAAGCGAGTGACTCCCTCAGAATGGCCTGCCTCCCACACGCATCCTAGCCAGGACAGACGGCATTCCTTTCTCAACCATGCAAAAAATGTTCGTCCATTCCGGCTAGTTGCTATTGTCGTGGCCATGCTGCTATTGGCGGCCAACGCCCGAAGTCAAAGTTGCCTTTGCGACTCGGGGACCTGCTTTTCGGATTGTAGTGGAATCACTGCGAATCCATCGGTCAGTCCGATGTGTCCGCTTAGGATCACGATTGTACTTGACGAATCTGGCTCCATTGCAGGCACTGGCAGTGCGGCGGACATTGCCGATGATGTACGTTCGGCTGCGTTGAATTTTCTAACCTCCTTGGTGAGTTCAAACATCTCTGTAAGTGTAGTAGACTTCAATAGCCAGGCCAGGATGCCCTTGGGCAATACTTACTTTGCCGTGACCACAGCTAGGGTCTCCCCCGGAGGCAACTTATATGAGTATCTATTTGGCGATACTGATAGCGGCGGAATGCCAACCGACAACAAGTATGATCCTGAGGACTACTCCTTTCCAGATAGTTATACTAATTGGGAAGCTGCCTTTCTCACGGTTGGCAACCTTACGCTGCCACCCGATATCGTCGTTTTCTTTACCGATGGGAACCCAACAGCATGGTGCACCGATGCCAACTGCTCTAGCTTTGGCCGATCTACCACGGGCTGCACACCCCACGTAGCGGGCAAATCTGCGGCCAATGTACTGAAGAGTAATGGTACCAGAATCTTTGGTCTTGGCTTCCCTAACAATGTGCTGATTGAGTGCAACATGCAGCACGTGACAGGACTGAATCAATATGATCCCGGCAACAGCGCTTACGATGACATATTGAGTGAGGCGGACTACGTAAGTGTCACGAACTCCTCACAGCTCAATTCCGCCTTGATGGCCATTGCTGACGCCCTGACTGTTCCCTGCACGATTTCTTCGAGCACGAATCCTGTGTGTAGCGGCTCACAGACAACACTGACCGTAAATGCCCTGCAAAGTGGTCCCTGGACCTATGCATGGAACGTGAAAGGTAATGGGACCATCATTGGGACCAGCCAAAGCATCATCGTTTCGCCTACTAGCACCACCACTTACGAGGTGACGATCACCGATACCCGGACAGGTTGCCTCATCACCTGCGAGTACGAGGTCATGGTCGTTCCCGCGCCCACCTGTACAGCATCAGCAAGTGACGCCTCCTGTCCCGGCTCGACCGATGGCTCAGTTACTGCCGTCGGTACCGGTGGCTCACCCGGCTACACGTATAGTATTGATGGAGGTAACAACTTTCAGGCCTCCGGCACTTTTGCCAATTTGGGCATTGGGACATACACCGTACTTGTGCAAGATGCCAACGGTTGTGTCTCATCCTGCATGGCCACGATCAATGCCGTAGACACCCAGAATCCAACCATCACCTGTCCCGCGGATATCACGGTCAGCAACGATGCGGGTCAATGTGGGGCCATCGTCAACTTTACCACCACCTTTGATGATAACTGTCCCGGGGCCACTCTGTCCTGTGTACCCGCCAGCGGTTCGTTTTTTGCCGTAGGCACCTCTCAAGTGACCTGCACGGTCACCGATGCCGCCGGCAATACCGCCACGTGCACCTTTGATGTCACCGTCAATGACACCCAGATTCCTACCATCACCTGTCCCGCGGATATTACGGTCAGCAACGATGCCGGCCAGTGCGGGGCCATTGTCAACTTTACCACCACCTTTGATGACAACTGTCCCGGTGCCACCCTCGCCTGCGTGCCCGCCAGCGGTTCGTTTTTTGCCGTAGGCACCACTCAAGTGACCTGCACGGTCACCGATGCCGCCGGCAATACCGCCACTTGCACCTTTGATGTCACCGTCAATGACACCCAGATTCCTACCATCACCTGTCCCGCGGATATCACGGTCAGCAACAATGCCGGCCAGTGCGGGGCCATGGTCAACTTTACCACCACCTTTGATGATAACTGTCCCGGGGCCGCCCTCGCCTGCGTGCCCGCCAGCGGTTCGTTTTTTGCCGTAGGCACCACCCAAGTGGTTTGCACGGTCACCGATGCCGCCGGCAATACCGCCACGTGCACCTTTGATGTCACTGTCAATGACACCCAGAATCCCACCATCACCTGTCCCGCGGATATCACGGTCAGCAACGATGCCGGCCAGTGCGGGGCCATCGTCAACTTTACCACCACCTTTGATGACAACTGCCCCGGTGCCACCCTCGCCTGCGTGCCCGCCAGTGGTTCGTTTTTTGCCGTGGGCACCACCCAAGTAACTTGTACGGTCACCGATGCGGCCGGCAATACCGCCACTTGCACCTTTGATGTCACCGTCAATGACACCCAGATTCCTACCATCTCCTGTCCCGCGGATATCACGGTCAGCAACGATGCCGGCCAGTGCGGGGCCATTGTCAACTTTACCACCACCTTTGATGACAATTGCCCCGGCGCAACCCTCGCCTGCGTGCCCGCCAGCGGTTCGTTTTTTGCCGTAGGCACCACCCAAGTGACTTGCACCGTCACTGATGCAACCGGCAATACCGCCACGTGCACCTTTGATGTCACCGTCAATGACACCCAGAATCCCACCATCACCTGTCCCGCGGATATCACGGTGAGCAACGATCCAGGACAATGCGGGGCCATCGTCAACTTTACCACCACCTTTGATGACAACTGTCCCGGTGCCACCCTCGCCTGCGTGCCCGCCAGCGGTTCGTTTTTTGCCGTAGGCACCACTCAAGTGACCTGCACGGTCACCGATGCCGCCGGCAATACCGCCACTTGCACCTTTGATGTCACCGTCAATGACACTCAGAATCCCACCATCACCTGCCCTGCGGACATCACGGTCAGCAACGATGCCGGCCAGTGTGGGGCCATGGTCAATTTTACCACCACCTTTGATGATAACTGCCCCGGCGCCACCCTCGCCTGCGTGCCCGCCAGCGGTTCGCTTTTTGCCGTCGGCACCACCCAAGTAACCTGCACGGTCACCGATGCGGCCGGTAATACCGCCACTTGCACCTTTGATGTCACCGTCAATGACACACAGATTCCTACCATCACCTGTCCCGCTGATATCACGGTGAGCAACGATGCCGGCCAGTGCGGGGCCATCGTCAACTTTACCACCACCTTTGATGATAACTGTCCCGGCGCCACCCTCGCCTGTGTGCCCGCCAGCGGTTCGTTTTTTGCCGTGGGCACCACCCAAGTAACCTGCACCGTCACCGATGCGGCCGGCAATACCGCCACTTGCACCTTTGATGTCACCGTCAATGACACACAGATTCCTACCATCTCCTGTCCCGCGGATATCACGGTCAGCAACGATGCCGGCCAGTGCGGGGCCATCGTCAACTTTACCACCACCTTTGATGATAACTGTCCCGGCGCCACCCTCGCCTGCGTGCCCGCCAGCGGTTCGTTTTTTGCTGTAGGCACCACCCAAGTGACTTGTACGGTCACCGACGCGGCGGGCAATACCGCCACGTGCACCTTTGATGTCACCGTCAATGACACCCAGATTCCCACCATCTCCTGTCCCGCGGATATCACGGTGAGCAACGATGCGGGCCAATGTGGGGCCATCGTCAACTTTACCACCACCTTTGATGACAACTGCCCCGGCGCCACCCTCGCCTGTGTGCCCGCCAGCGGTTCGTTTTTTGCCGTAGGCACCACCCAAGTGACTTGTACGGTCACCGACGCGGCGGGCAATACCGCCACGTGCACCTTTGATGTCACCGTCAATGACACCCAGAATCCCACCATCACCTGTCCCGCTGACATCACGGTGAGTAATGATCCAGGACAATGCGGTGCCATCGTCAACTTTACCACCACCTTTGATGATAACTGCCCCGGGACTACCCTCGCCTGCGTGCCCGCCAGTGGTTCGCTTTTTGCCGTCGGCACCACCCAAGTAACCTGCACCGTCACCGATGCGGCCGGCAATACCACCACTTGCACCTTTGATGTCACCGTCAATGACACCCAGATTCCCACCATCACCTGTCCCGCTGATATCACGGTGAGCAACGACGCGGGTCAATGCGGGGCCATCGCCAACTTTACCACCACCTTTGATGATAACTGCCCCGGCGCAACTCTGTCGTGCGTGCCCGCCAGTGGTTCGTTTTTTGCCGTGGGCACCACCCAAGTGACTTGTACCGTCACCGATGCGGCCGGCAATACCGCCACTTGCACCTTTGATGTCACCGTCAATGACACACAGATCCCTACCATCACCTGTCCCGCTGATATCACGGTGAGCAACGATGCGGGTCAATGTGGGGCCATCGTCAACTTTACCACCACCTTTGATGATAACTGTCCCGGCGCCACCCTCGCCTGTGTGCCCGCCAGCGGTTCGTTTTTTGCCGCAGGCACCACTCAAGTGACCTGCACGGTCACCGATGCGGCCGGCAATACCGCCACTTGCACCTTTGATGTCACCGTCAATGACACCCAGAATCCTACCATCACCTGTCCTGCGGACATCACGGTCAGCAACGATGCCGGCCAGTGCGGGGCCATGGTCAATTTTACCACCACCTTTGATGATAACTGCCCCGGCGCCACCCTCGCCTGCGTGCCCGCCAGCGGTTCGCTTTTTGCCGTCGGCACCACCCAAGTAACCTGCACGGTCACCGATGCGGCCGGTAATACCGCCACTTGCACCTTTGATGTCACCGTCAATGACACACAGATCCCTACCATCACCTGTCCCGCTGATATCACGGTGAGCAACGATGCGGGTCAATGTGGGGCCATCGTCAACTTTACCACCACCTTTGATGATAACTGTCCCGGCGCCACCCTCGCCTGTGTGCCCGCCAGCGGTTCGTTTTTTGCCGTGGGCACCACCCAAGTAACCTGCACCGTCACCGATGCGGCCGGCAATACCGCCACTTGCACCTTTGATGTCACCGTCAATGACACACAGATTCCTACCATCTCCTGTCCCGCTGACATCACGGTGAGTAATGATCCAGGCCAATGCGGGGCCATCGTCAACTTTACCACCACCTTTGATGATAACTGTCCCGCTGCCACCCTTGCCTGCGTGCCCGCCAGTGGTTCGTTTTTTGCCGCAGGCACCACTCAAGTAACTTGTACGGTCACTGATGCGGCCGGCAATACCGCCACTTGCACCTTTGATGTCACCGTCAATGACACCCAGATTCCTACCATCTCCTGTCCCGCGGATATCACGGTCAGCAACGATGTAGGCCTATGCGGTGCCATCGTCAACTTTACCACCACCTTCGATGACAACTGCCCCGGCGCCACCCTCGCCTGTGTGCCCGCCAGTGGTTCGCTTTTTGCCGTCGGCACCACCCAAGTAACCTGCACCGTCACGGATGCGGCCGGCAATACCGCCACTTGCACCTTTGATGTCACCGTCAATGACACCCAGATTCCCACCATCATTTGTCCCGCTGATATCACGGTGAGCAACGATCCAGGACAATGCGGGGCCATCGTCAACTTTACCACCACCTTTGATGATAACTGCCCTGGCGCAACTCTGTCGTGCGTGCCAGCCAGCGGTTCGTTTTTTGCCGTGGGCACCACCCAGGTAACCTGCTCCGTCACTGATGCGGCCGGCAATACCGCCACTTGCACCTTTGATGTCACCGTCAATGACACTCAGATTCCCACCATCACCTGCCCTGCGGATATCACGGTCAGCAACGATGCCGGCCAGTGCGGGGCCATTGTCAACTTTACCACCACCTTTGATGATAACTGTCCCGGGGCCACTCTGTCCTGTGTACCCGCCAGCGGTGCGTTTTTTGCCGTAGGCAAGACTCAAGTAACTTGTACGGTCACTGATGCGGCCGGCAATACCGCCACGTGCACCTTTGATGTCACCGTCAATGACACACAGATTCCTACCATCACCTGTCCCGCGGATATTACGGTCAGCAACGATGCCGGCCAGTGCGGGGCCATCGTCAACTTTACCACCACCTTTGATGACAACTGCCCCGGCGCCACCCTCGCCTGCGTGCCCGCCAGCGGTTCGCTTTTTGCCGTAGGCACTAACCAAGTAACCTGCACCGTCACCGATGCGGCCGGCAATACCACCACTTGCACCTTTGATGTCACCGTCAATGACACCCAGATTCCCACCATCACCTGTCCTGCTGATATCACCGTGAGTAACGATGCGGGCCAATGCGGGGCCATCGTCAACTTTACCACCACCTTTGATGACAACTGCCCCGGCGCCACCCTCGCCTGCGTGCCCGCCAGCGGTTCGTTTTTTGCTGTCGGCACCACTCAAGTGACTTGCACGGTCACCGATGCGGCCGGCAATACCGCCACTTGCACCTTTGATGTCACCGTCAATGACACCCAGATTCCTACCATCACCTGTCCCGCGGATATCACGGTCAGCAACGATGCCGGCCAGTGCGGGGCCATTGTCAACTTTACCACCACCTTTGATGATAACTGTCCCGGCGCCACCCTCGCCTGCGTGCCCGCCAGCGGTTCGCTTTTTGCCGTAGGCACTAACCAAGTAACCTGCACCGTCACCGATGCGGCCGGCAATACCACCACTTGCACCTTTGATGTCACCGTCAATGACACCCAGATTCCCACCATCACCTGTCCTGCTGATATCACCGTGAGTAACGATGCGGGCCAATGCGGGGCCATCGTCAACTTTACCACCACCTTTGATGACAACTGCCCCGGCGCCACCCTCGCCTGCGTGCCCGCCAGCGGTTCGCTTTTTGCCGTAGGCACTACCCAAGTAACCTGCACCGTCACCGATGCGGCCGGCAATACCACCACTTGCACCTTTGATGTCACCGTCAATGACACCCAGATTCCCACCATCACCTGTCCTGCTGATATCACCGTGAGTAACGATGCGGGCCAGTGCGGGGCCATTGTCAATTTTACCACCACCTTTGATGATAACTGCCCCGGGGCCACCCTCGCCTGCGTGCCCGCCAGCGGTTCGTTTTTTGCCGTAGGCACCACCCAAGTAACCTGCACCGTCACCGATGCGGCCGGCAATACCGCCACTTGCACTTTTGATGTCACCGTCAATGACACCCAGATTCCCACCATCACCTGTCCCGCGGATATCACGGTGAGTAATGATCCAGGACAGTGCGGGGCCATTGTCAACTTTACCACCACCTTTGATGACAACTGCCCCGGTGCCACCCTCGCATGCGTGCCCGCCAGCGGTTCGTTTTTTGCCGTAGGCACCACCCAAGTAACCTGCACCGTCACCGATGCGGCCGGCAATACCGCCACTTGCACTTTTGATGTCACCGTCAATGACACCCAGATTCCTACCATCACATGTCCCGCGGATATTACGGTCAGCAACGACACCGGCCAGTGCGGGGCCATGGTCAACTTTACGACCACCTTTGATGATAACTGTCCCGGGGCCACTCTGTCCTGCGTACCCGCCAGCGGTTCGTTTTTTGCCGTAGGCACCACTCAAGTAACCTGCACGGTCACCGATGCCGCTGGCAATACCGCCACTTGCACCTTTGATGTCACCGTCAATGACACACAGATTCCTACCATCACCTGTCCCGCGGATATTACGGTCAGCAACGATGCCGGCCAGTGCGGGGCCATCGTCAACTTTACCACCACCTTTGATGATAACTGTCCCGCCGCCACCCTTGCCTGCGTGCCCGCCAGTGGTTCGTTTTTTGCCGTAGGCACCACCCAAGTAACCTGCACCGTCACCGATGCGGCCGGCAATACTGCCACTTGCACTTTTGATGTCACCGTCATTGACACCCAGATTCCTACCATCACCTGTCCTGCTGACATCACCGTGAGCAACGATCCAGGCCAATGCGGGGCCATCGTCAACTTTACCACCAGCTTTGATGATAACTGTCCCGCCGCCACCCTCGCCTGCGTGCCCGCCAGTGGTTCGCTTTTTGCCGTAGGCACTACCCAAGTCTGTTGTACCGTCACCGACGCGGCGGGGAATACGACCCAATGCTGCTTCGACGTGACCGTCACTGATACGGAGAGTCCGACCATCTCCTGTCCCCCTGGTGACAATGGTATTATCGGATGTTCGCCAGATGCCCTGGTACAAGCCACCTCCCTCCCGTTGCAGCCGAATGGTGAAAATTGCATCACGCCTGCTCAGTTTGCCGCGGAAGGCGGATCGGCACTCGGCAATTGTGAGGTCAACATCTGCTATTCCGATATCGTGTCGGGGCCCTGCCCTTACCTTATCGAGCGGGTGTTTCGCCTTTCGGACGACGCCGCCCACGAAGTTACTTGCACGACCACGTATATGATCAATCCTCCATCCCTTTCCTTTTCCTGTCCTCCGGACACACTCTTGGAGAATGATCAGACTCAGCTGGTGATCGATCAGGCATTTGCCTATTGGAAGGCACAATTTGACTACAATGGTGGCTGTACTGCCAGTGTGGCCTTCAAGATTGATGACGTCGTAGTAGACCTTGATACTTTGTCTGCACCAGACGCATGTGGGGGAGAAGTCACCGTGGAGATGCTCGTCTCCTCGGACTGTCAAACAGACTCCTGCGAAAGCCAATTCACCGTGATTAGGTCCGTCCAGGGCCTCCTGCTCACGCTGCCCGCTACTCAAAGTACCTGCTCCAACGATCCGGATCCGCCAACACTGGATGACATTCCGCCTGTACGATCGGATGAACAGATAGTTTCGAGCTTCCTTTTGATCAGTGGCTGCGTAGACCCAGGGCAAATCAACATAACCCACACGGAGCAGGGACCGACCATAGTCAATGGCAGTGAATATCAATTTGAACGGACCTATTTTGTCACGGCACCCAATAGTCTTTCGGCAGATGCTACCGAAACATT
Organism: Saprospiraceae bacterium; assembly: GCA_965223165.1. Lineage (GTDB taxonomy): Bacteria > Bacteroidota > Bacteroidia > Chitinophagales > Saprospiraceae > JABDMH01. Next base: position 60,185 of record CBDCVQ010000012.1, read on the forward strand.
TGTGATTCTTCATGACCCCGATGGCCCAGTGCTTAGTGGCTTGCCCGAGGACCTAGTGCTCCCGTGTGGCTCGCCCATTCCTCCGATGCCTGAAGTTACAGCCTTTGATGTGGTCTATGGCCCCGTGCCCGTCACCGGTACTTCCACGGAAAGCCCATCCGTGTGTGGGTTAGAAATCGTGCGGACCTGGACGGCTGTGGATGGCTGTAACAACACGGTCAGCGGTACGCAGACGATTCTTGTGGTGGATGACGAACCGCCCACCCTGAGGGTTCCATCGGATACTCTCCTAGCCTGTGGCGAGGCCATACCCGCCCCCTATCATGTGGTGAGCGACGGGTGCTCTCGAGTCGCCGTGGACTTCCATGAATCCGTCCTTGGTGATGCCTCCTGCGAACATTCTATCATCCGGACTTGGGAGGCCCGCGATGGCTGTGGCAACGTGACGACAAAGAGACAGACCATCACGATCCGAGACGATGAGCCGCCCATGATTACCGTGGTCAATCCGACGATCGTTGATATCCCGCTAGGAGGTGAATTGGTCATGTTTGGTTGCGACATTCCAGAGGTGGCCATGTCAGATATCGAGATCTCCGACTGCTGTGACGTGGAAGTGGAAGTGTCAGATCGACTCATGACGAGTGGTGTCTGTGACATATTTGGATATTATCGAAAATGGATTTGCTCGTACGTAGCTACGGATGCTGCAGGCAACATAAGTGAGCACTTTTTCTATGTGTTACAATATGACACATCTGCTCCGGTGCTATATAATGTTCCTGGATTCATAGAGGTCCACTGTGACAGCTTGATTCCAGCGGCCGATGTCACTGTCTACGGTGAGGATGACTGCCCACCGGAACCCATACTACACTTCGAGGAAGACACCCTAAGAGATCCCACAGACAGCAGCAAATTTGCCCTGATACGGACCTGGTCGATGGAGGACCGCTGCGGCAATCTCACCGAGGCTTCTCAGGTGGTATCCGTGTGCGGATTTGACACGACACTCATCACCTCAGGATTGGGCAACACCGTCTGGATTGATAGCGATGCAAACGGCCTACAAGACCCTGGCGAGCCAGGTTTAAATGATGTGACGGTCTACCTCAATTGCATGGAGGAGGGGCTCGGATTTGTGCGTGTAGACAGCACGGCAACCCGGAGAAGCGGGGGTCAGGACGGACAATTCTTTTTTGATTATTTGATGCCTGACGACTATCAACTGCAGTTTGTCGTACCTGACAATTGGAGGCTCACCCTGGCCAATCAGGGAAGCGATGATCACCTAGATAGCGATGCGGATGAGTTAACGGGCATGACGGAGGTGATTACGTTGACCAGTTTCGATAAGTTAACCAACTTTGATGCAGGCATGGTTCTGTCGACGGCGCTGCCCGTTGAATTGTCGGACTTCCATGTGCGCCCCGAGGAATGCAATTCCAGAATACAGTGGAGTACCCTCTCTGAGCAAGGCATCGATAGATTTGAAATTCAGCGATCTGCAGATGGCGTTGTCTTCGAAAGCATCGAAGTTATCGAAGCCCCCGGAAGTAGCATCGAAACGAGGGATTACACCTTCCTCGATACGCAGCCGCTCGCAAAGAACACATATCGCCTCAAAGTCATGGAAGTGGATGGAACGGTATTCTTTTCAAGCTTGCAGTCACTGGATCACCCGTGCAGGGAAGGGAAAAATGATTTTGCCGTCTTTCCAAACCCGAGCCAGGGTGTATTCCATCTCAGCTTTAGTCTTGATGCCAGCTTGCCAGTCGGTCTGCGGGTCTACGATAAGTTGGGACAGGTTGTGCACGTACAAAAGTGGTATTTGAATTCAGGTCGGCAAGTCGAACCCCTTGACCTCCAGCGACTACCCAACGGCATCTACAGCATACAGATCACCATTGATGGAGCATTACAATATCGAACGGTCGTCAAAACTAAGTGACAAGCATCTGGCGAGTGCCTGGGTTGTTCTCGCCCTGCAGGCCATGCCTACGCAGGAAGTAAAGCGATGTACCCTCCCCCATTCACTTGCTGCGACGATGGATCGAGAGGGCAAGGGATCGCGATAAAGGCCTGTGGACGAGCTGATCACACATGGAGGAATCGACCATGCCTCTACAAGTAGCTGATTAATAACGAATTATGATTAAAAATATATAAAGTGACACTTGGTTGGAGCGAAATTTATTTCTCATCTTCATCCATAGCATCTTATGCAGATGCACTATTTTAAAACCGTTAATGTACCCGTTATGAATTCACACTCGAACGACCTCCGTCGTTTTTCTTTTCCCTAAACAAGAGGTAAGTTACTTCCGACGCTGGCTACAGTGGCCCCCGTGAGCCGAGCAGAGATTCGGTTTCCTCACTGAGCCCTCTCCCACTCTCGGGATGAGCATATCGTCATTCTAACTTCCGTATACAATCCCCACCATCCGCTGCCTGGATCCAGGTACAAGCTTTGCCGAACGGCTACCCCCTGCTACCATCGGCACATAAATGTTTGATTTCCACATGGCACATGGTGCTTTAGACAGAGGAAGTCTTACGAACACATATTTAAAACTCAGAATACCATGAGAAACCCGAACTCTCTCCCCAAAGTAGTTTTGCTGGTACTCAGCATATTTTGCTTGGCAACAACCTCATCCATTTATGCTCAGTCAAGCACTTGTGTGTCTGGCAGTGTCAATAATGGCAATGGAGATGCGTGGTCTCCGGATTGCTATTTGAACAACACCTGTGGCCTATCGGGCAATCCTTGTCAGGCGAATGACGTCAATGTGCTCGGCGCGTTTATCGCGGACATCAATGGAGATCCGATCGAACCCTGCAATCTCGGCTCGAGCGTACAAGGATACCTCTGGGCCACCTTCGAAAATGGCTCGGGCTCAGACAGATATGCAGTTCGTGTCTACGGCGAAGTATTGATAAACGGTGTCTTTTCGGGTACCACTATAAATACATGTGCTTTTGATGCCATAACCAGCGGTGCCATTGAAGACCGCTTTCTATTTGGGCCGCTCAACTGGACATGTGGCGATGCCCTATCCCTACGCAATCTCTGGATCGCCTGGGACACGGACGCGGGTTCCACCTGTGCAAATACGACGGATTGTGGAGACTATCCGAATTCCAAATGCTTCAAGAATATCAACCTCATAGGCGTGAACATACTTGTGCCAAACTTCGACGTAGAATGTGGTGCGGCCAACCTCGAATTCTGCTTCTCCGACATGACGATGGGAGGGACACCTTACACGCAGGGAGGAATGACTCCATACAGCTATAGTTGGGATTTTGGCGATGGTGGTAGCTCGACACTCGAAGATCCTTGTCACACCTTTGCTGACATAGGTCCCCATACGATCCGGTTGGATGTGACGGATTCTCTGGGCGTGACCGCATCGGTCATGCGCACGATACGACTCGATACCTTTAATTGCTGTAATCTGACCGTGACCTGTCCCAACCCTTCCACCTTCAATCTCACTTGCAACGATGCTATGCCTGATTGTACCGATACCGAGGCCGACTTCGAGGCGCTGACCGGAGCCAGCATCGAAACCCCATGCAGCACCGTGGTGATCACCTGCGATGATAATGGCTCCATATGCGCGGGGCAGATCATCCGGGTCATCACGATCGATGATGGAAGGACCATGGAGACCTGCACATTGACTTACAACTTTTCTCAGCCCCCCCTCATGACGACCTGCCCTTCTGGTGGCGACCTGAGCTGTAATCCGGCGGCGAGTGACTATGCCGCCGACGATGTTCCTACCTGGACAGGTGGATGTAATGTCGTCACTACCGGAATCATTGCTGGCACACCGACCAACGACGGATGTAACTACACCGTCACTCACAAGTACTGGGCCACTGACGCCTGCGGTAACACCGATACTTGCTATCAGACCTTCACTTGGATCGAAGACAATGCCGCACCCACCAACAACGATTGTGACGCAGGTGGTGATCTAGGATGCAATCCAGCGGCGGCTGCCTACGCGGCCGATGATCCACCCTCGTGGACCGATGCCTGTAACTTCTCCTCGGGCGTCATCGAAGGGACACCGACCAATGACGGATGCAACTACACCGTCACCCACAAGTATTGGGCTACCGATGAGTGTCTCAACTCCGATACCTGTTATCAGACATTCACTTGGATCGAGGACAATGCCGCACCCACCAACAACGATTGTGACGCAGGTGGTGATCTAGGCTGCAATCCAGCGGCGGCTGCCTACGCGGCCGATGATCCACCCTCGTGGACCGATGTGTGCAACTTCTCCTCCGGCGTCATCACAGGCACGCCTACCAATGACGGATGTAACTACACAGTCATCCATAAGTACTGGGCTACCGATGAGTGTCTCAACTCCGATACTTGCTATCAGACATTCACTTGGATCGAAGACAATGCCGCACCCACCAACAACGATTGTGACGCGGGTGGTGATCTAGGATGCAATCCGGCGGCAGCTGCCTACGCGGCTGATGACTTCCCCACTTGGTCCGATGCCTGTAATTTCTCCTCCGGGGTCATTGTCGGTACACCGACTAATGACGGATGCAACTATACCGTCACTCACAAATACTGGGCTACCGACCAGTGCCTCAACTCCGATACTTGCTATCAGACATTCACCTGGATCGAGGACAATGCCGCACCCACCAACAACGATTGCGACGCGGGTGATGATCTAGGATGCAATCCGGCGGCAGCTGCCTACGCGGCTGATGACTTCCCCACTTGGTCCGATGCCTGTAATTTCTCCTCCGGGGTCATTGTCGGTACACCGACTAATGACGGATGCAACTATACCGTCACTCACAAATACTGGGCTACCGACCAGTGCCTCAACTCCGATACTTGCTATCAGACCTTCACTTGGATCGAAGACAATGCCGCACCCACCAACAACGATTGCGATGCGGGTGGTGATCTAGGCTGCAATCCAGCGGCTTCTGCTTACGCGGCTGATGATGTACCCACTTGGACCGACGCCTGCAATTTCTCCTCGGGCGTCATCGAAGGGACACCGACCAATGACGGATGTAACTATACAGTGACCCACAAGTACTGGGCTACCGATGAGTGCCTCAACTCCGATACCTGTTATCAGACATTCACTTGGATCGAGGACAACACCGCACCCACCAACAACGATTGTGACGCGGGTGGTGATCTAGGCTGCAATCCGGCGGCTTCTGCTTACGCCGCTGATGATCCACCCGCTTGGACCGATGCGTGCAACTTTAATTCGGGCGTCATCACAGGTACACCGACCAATGACGGATGTAACTACACGGTCACCCATAAGTATTGGGCTACCGATGAGTGCCTCAACTCCGATACCTGCTACCAGACATTCACTTGGATTGAGGACAACACCGCACCCACCAACAACGATTGTGACGCGGGTGGTGATCTGGGCTGCAATCCAGCGGCGGCTGCCTACGCGGCTGATGATGCACCCACTTGGTCCGATGCCTGTAATTTCTCCTCCGGGGTCATTGTCGGTACACCGACTAATGACGGATGCAACTATACCGTCACTCACAAATACTGGGCTACCGACCAGTGCCTCAACTCCGATACTTGCTATCAGACCTTCACCTGGATCGTGGACAATGCCGCACCCACCAACAACGATTGTGACGCAGGTGGTGATCTAGGATGCAACCCAGCAGCTTCCGCTTATGCCGCTGATGACTTCCCCACTTGGTCCGATGCCTGTAATTTCTCCTCCGGGGTCATTGTCGGTACACCGACTAATGACGGATGCAACTATACCGTCACTCACAAATACTGGGCTACCGACCAATGCCTCAACTCCGATACTTGCTATCAGACATTCACCTGGATCGAGGACAATGCCGCACCCACCAACAACGATTGCGATGCGGGTGGTGATCTAGGATGCAACCCAGCGGCGGCTGCCTACGCGGCTGATGACTTCCCCACTTGGTCCGATGCCTGCAATTTCTCCTCGGGCGTCATCACAGGTACGCCGACCAATGACGGATGTAACTACACGGTCATCCATAAGTATTGGGCTACCGATGAGTGCCTCAACTCCGATACTTGCTACCAGACATTCACCTGGATCGAAGACAATGCCGCACCCACCAACAACGATTGCGATGCGGGTGGTGATCTAGGATGCAACCCAGCGGCGGCTGCCTACGCGGCTGATGACTTCCCCACTTGGTCCGATGCCTGCAATTTCTCCTCGGGCGTCATCACAGGTACGCCGACCAATGACGGATGTAACTACACAGTCATCCATAAGTATTGGGCTACCGATGAGTGCCTCAACTCCGATACTTGCTACCAGACATTCACCTGGATCGAAGACAATGCCGCACCCAATAACAACGATTGCGACGCCAGTGGTGATCTAGGTTGCAATCCGGCGGCTTCTGCTTATGCCGCCGACGATCCACCCTCTTGGACCGATGCGTGCAACTTTAATTCGGGCGTCATCACAGGTACGCCGACCAATGATGGATGTAACTACACAGTCATCCATAAGTATTGGGCTACCGATGAGTGTCTCAACTCCGATACCTGTTATCAGACATTCACTTGGATCGAGGACAATGCCGCACCCACCAACAACGATTGTGACGCGGGTGATGATCTAGGCTGCAATCCGGCGGCGGCTGCCTACGCGGCTGATGACTTCCCCACTTGGTCCGATGCCTGTAATTTCTCCTCCGGGGTCATTGTCGGTACACCGACTAATGACGGATGCAACTATACCGTCACTCACAAATACTGGGCTACCGACCAGTGCCTCAACTCCGATACCTGCTATCAGACATTCACCTGGATCGAGGACAATGCCGCACCCACTAACAACGATTGTGACGCGGGTGATGATCTAGGCTGCAATCCGGCGACGGCTGCCTACGCGGCTGATGACTTCCCCACTTGGTCCGATGCCTGTAATTTCTCCTCCGGGGTCATTGTCGGTACACCGACTAACAATGGATGCAACTACAC
>CBDCVQ010000013.1:0-241129 GCA_965223165.1 Saprospiraceae bacterium
TTGATGTCAAACCATTCACTGGGCATTTGTAGGACTTGCTCGGGCGTTGGAGCACAGGATGCCAGCCAACTGAAGCCCAAAACCATCCCTCCTCCGGCAGCGGTTGACGCTTTGAGAAAGGATCTTCGGTTATATGTTGTTTTTACTAAAGTCATGATTGATTAAGAATGAGAATTGTCAGAGAATCAATTTCCTGAAAGGCGATCACATTTCTTCCGCCGCCGTCTTGATGGCAGCCTTGATTCGAATGTAGGTGCCGCAGCGGCAGATATTGCCATCCATGGCCGCGTCAATATCCTCGTCCGTAGGATTTGGTTTTTCCTGGAGGAGCGAAGCGGCACTCATGATCTGTCCGGCTTGACAATAACCACACTGAGGGACATCGTGCTTGATCCAGGCTTTCTGTAGGGGGTGGTCTCCTTTTTCCGAGAGTCCCTCGATGGTGGTGATCTCTTTGTCTTGCACGCCGGAGACAGGTAAGGTGCATGATCTCGCTGCTTTGCCATCCACATGAATGGTGCAGGCTCCACACTGGGCGATCCCACATCCATACTTGGTGCCTACCAGGTCTGCATGGTCCCGCAGCACCCATAGCACGGGCGTGTCAGGTGCGACATCCACCTCATGCATTTGCCCATTGATCTTTAGTTCAAAAACTGCCATAGTCAGTTGATAAATTATGTTGAAGGAATAGTATTCTGATCACTTTGTTGCCGGTAGAAAGTTGGTCTCCGTCCCTTTGTGGGTGTGCGAAAAGGGCATTCTATCCGTTGAGGATTACCAATTTTACGAAAAAAAAGTGGGTCTTGCCACGTCGTTGGTTCGGGAGCCAGGGCAATCGCATCATCAAGGCTTCAGGGTGACAGTGAGCTAGCCATGGCGTTTGGAGGGGACGCCAAACGCGGCCTGATCTGGGCTGCGTGGCCTTGGAGGCAAGTGACCCCTTAGAATAGCTCAATACCAGAAACCTGGCCGTGTCAGGCGTCTTCGCCTGACACAATCTAGCAGGGTTATGCCGTGGAGTATTCGTCCTAAGGGTGTTCATCCACCTCAAAGAGCATCTTGACAGCAATTCTTTGGCCATTGATTGATAAGTGCAAAGTCCCTCAATGCAATGGCCCTGGACCGGAAGCGCACGACAAATCGCACGGCAGATAGCCATGTCCTTATCGACTGAGTTCGACCTGGAAATGGTGTTTGATCGGGGGGCAGTACCTGCAATGTTGTTGAATGGCCGACCGTCAGGTTACTACGTTCGTCGACGATCGAAAGAGGCTGTTGCTCATGCCGAGATACGCCAAGACAGACTATTAAGGAGCATTGCTATCAATCATCTAGGAGGCGGGCGCCTCCGATGCTCGGCGGTAGAGAAGCGTAATCCATTCGCGATGATGTACCCGAAGGACATTGACAAAACCCCGAGAGGTAATCAGGGATTCGACTTCGGAAACCGGATGGATATAGGCCCGGAAGTGAATCCCTCGCAGCAAACGCATCCAATGATCCACGGCAAAAAGGGCCTTGGCCCACCAGATGTGACGGGGAAGGATGCAACCATAGTACTTCCTCGCTTTGTCCAGGGAGTGGTGCAACAGCTGCCGGTAGTCGTGGTAACAGCAGATGACCTTATCCAGCGTGACAATGTCTGCTTCTTGGAGGTCTGCCCTTTTTTGCACAAAGTCACCGACCACGATGCGGGACCGCACGTTTGGCCAAGTTGCCGTTGTCTGCGCAAAGATAGATGCGTAGGCCGGCGAAATATCGATGTACTGCACTTCGGAGACCCCAGCCCCAGTGAGCTCGCGGGGTATACTGCCTATGCCTCCTCCGATATCCAGCAGGGTGGCACCCGCTAGGTTCTCTTGTTTGAGCGCCTCGATCAAGTGGATGGAGGTTGGCTTGGGACCATCCCGCAGATAATCCGCCAGATCTTGTTTGGCCTTCTTCAGGTCAAACAAGCTGTCGTAGCTGGCCTGACAACATTCTCCCATAGTAGCCGTGATTTGGCGGATTCCGGGTGTTCCAAAGATAGATCAAGGCTTTGAAATGATACGATTGGTGCATGAGGCCAGACCGGTTTAATCTCTACCTTTGACCGAGATGGACAACCAAGCAATGACGTCGCTTCTAGAAGAATCCGACCTGGTTCTGCTGGACGGTGGACTGGCGACAGAATTCGAACGAAGGGGGTTTGATCTCCGCCACCGGCTATGGTCAGCACATTTGCTCAAGGCTGACTTGGCAACGGTGAAAGACGTACACCTGTCCTATCTGTCGGCTGGGGCCGATGTCATTGCGACGGCCAGTTATCAGGCCAGCCACGCGGGGTGCCTAGCGGAGGGCATGACGCATGAAGAAACAGATGAATTATTGCGCCGCAGCGTCCAGGTAGCACTCGAAGCACGCCGGGAGTTTATGATCCAACACCCCGATGCCGCTCGTCCGCTCGTCGCCGCTAGTATAGGTCCGTATGGAGCCTATCTGGCCAACGGCGATGAATATACCGGAGCCTACGATTTGTCGGATCAGGCACTGCGGCAGTTTCACGAACGGAGGTGGCAAGTGCTGGCTAGCTCCAAGGCGGACCTCTTGGCCTGTGAGACCATCCCAAATGGTCGGGAAGTGCAGGCGCTCATAGCGCTGGTCCGCCGCACCAGCCCCAAGCCCGTAATGATCAGTCTATCCTGCCGCGATGCCAGGCACATCAGCGACGGAACCCCGGTGCGAGAGGTAGCGGCTTGGGTCAATGCGGTCCCGGAGATTGTCGCATTGGGGGTAAACTGCGTGGCTCCCAGCCTGGTATCATCGCTGATCGAGGAATTGGCTGTGGGGGCGCCGGACAAGTACCTGGCCGTGTATCCCAACTCGGGGGAGTACTATGATGGGGCAACTCGCACCTGGCAAGGGGAGCGAGATGCTGCTGATTTTGCTCAAATGGCCACCAGCTGGCGGGCCAAAGGAGCCAAATTAATCGGTGGCTGCTGCCGGACAACCCCGGACCATATCCGGCAGTTGAAATCGGTCCTGTGTCCATGAGGAGGAGTCGTGGGCCACGAGCGACGACTTTCGGCGGAGCTGCGTCTGGGGTGTGACCCTTTTAGGGCAGATGGATCGTGGCACCGGCCACAGGGGCAAGCCGTTGACAACCCCATATCCGTATGCGGGATTCGTCTGGGAGCCTTGGGGGTCTACCTTAGGTCTTATTTTGACCCTCTTTGTAGTATCCGCTTGGCCGCCAGATAGCCGGGCGCGCACGTGATGCCCCCGCCCGGGTGTGATCCTGCTCCGCAGAGATATAGCCCTCGAATAGGTGTCCTGTACTGTGAACAATCTGGAACGGGCCGGGTGGTCATCTGGTCGATCGCATGCTCTCCGTGAAAGAGATGTCCACCCGCCAGTCGATACTTTTCCTCAATGTCCTGCGGCGTCAACAGCTCGTGTGCCAGCACGGATGATCGCACATTGGGCGCGTAGGCTTCCAAGGTGTTCAGCACACTTTCCAATAGCTTTTCTCTAGTGAGGTTACTCCAACCATCCCGATGCTGCCTGGGCACGTATTGTACTAGCAGAGACAAGACTGCCTGCCCATCCGGTGCCAATTGAGCGGCCGGAGCAGGAGCATAGATATCAAGCATTAGGTGGTCGGCAAACTGGCCGCACTTGATAGCGTCTGCTGCCTGCTCCACGCTCACTAGCGAGGTAGCTGGACGCACGTACTCCGTGTCCACCTTGCCGGCGCTCCAGGTCGGTGGCGTAGCGAGGGCCAAGTGCAGCTTGGCCGTTGATCCCCGGCTGCGATAGTGGAGTAACTCATGTTCCAGCTTATACGGTATGAGGCTGGGATGCAACAGGTCGAGTAGGGTGGTTTTTGGATGCGCTGCCGAAGCTACTGTGTGGCACAGTACCTCGCGATCCTGGCTGATCTCAACCCCTCGGACTCGTTGTTGTTCGTCTAAAAGTATTTGGGTGACCGGTGCGTCCGTGGCAAGCTCCACACCTAGTTCTTCTGCGCGCGCGATCATCGCCCTTACGAGTGCGGGCAGTCCCCCCAGTACCTGTCCGCTGCTGGTCGATTCGTGCATGAACAAATTGAGGGCCGAATAAGAGGCATAGGGACCGTATATAGAGGCCTGAAGAGCAGGCATTGCGAGACCCGCTTTCAAAAAGTCTGTCTCAAAGAGTTCATCCAGGTAATCGCGTACGCTCATCGGCGCCACCTTCAGAAACTCAAGCATGGTCTTCTTGCCCATCCGACGCAGTGCTATAGCCTGCCGCGCCAGCGGGAGCAATTGCTTTGGGCCCAAATCCGTCAGATCAAGCGGTTGCGCGCTCATCAGGGGATGGAGAAAACGACGGATGCTGGCCAAGAATGTCTGGTACGCAGGAAAGGCGGCCGCATCTCGGTTTGAGTACGGGGACAGGCTTGACTGGACCTTGGCTGAGTCTGGGGAGATGATGATAGCCTGCCCTTCCGGGCCTACGATCGTCACCTCCGGTACCTTGGTCTCATAGGTGAGGCCGTGTTGCTGTAGACCGAGTTGACGGATTATTTCGGGTCGGACCTGGCTGGTATGGTGCCACAGTCCCGGGGTGCGAAAGCCAGGGTGAAATTCGTAGGACTGGGCCAGGCCACCCAGTTCGGCACGCGCTTCGGCGAGATAAACCTTCTGGCCAGCCTGAGCCAGCGTGATGGCGGCCGCCAGCCCATTGTGGCCACCGCCTATGACAACGATATCATACTTTTTGCCAGCCATGGGTCAAATACTTCTTGATTTTAAAATCGATTTTGCACATAGTTCTCCACCGGCTCCCATGATACCTCCCCCTGGATGTGTACCGGATCCGCACATGTACAGGTTGCGCACGGAGGTACGATATTTAGCATAGCCGGCCAGCGGCCTTTGAAAAAGCAATTGCTCCAGGCTCAGTTCTCCCTGGAAAATATTGCCCTCGGTCAATCCCATTTGCTGCTCCAGATCCCATGGCGTCAGGACCTGTCGATACAGGATCATATCCTTCAATCCGGGGATGTATTCTGCCATCGTATCTACGACGGTGTCTCCAAACGCCTCGCGATACTTAGGCCAGTTATGGGCACCTTCTTTGAGGTGATAGGGTGCGTACTGGACGAAGCAGGACAAGATGTGCTTGCCGGGTGGCGCGACCGAGGGGTCGGTCAGCGATGGTATGACGGCATTGATATAGGGCCGGGTGGAAAACTCACCGTATTTCGCCTGATCGAAGGCCTTTTCGAGGTAGTCAATACTAGGAGCAATCGCGATATCGCCTCGGATATGGTCGCCATCCCCGGGCCGGCAGCTGAATTCCGGTACGCGGTCTAGCGCTAGATTGACCTTTCCCGAGCTGCCGCGCAGCTTAAAGCGCTTGATCTCGTGGACAATGTCATCTTCCAGGTGCTCTTCACCCACCATCTTGAGATAAGTCCGGTTTGGATCCAGATTGGACACGACAATCTTGGCTCGATACTCGTCGCCATTGTCCAAAACCACGCCGGTGGCTTTGCCATTGCTCAGCAGCACTTGCTGTACCGGAGCTTCCGTCTTGATCTCGGCGCCATAGCTCTCTGCAGCTCGAGCACAGGCCAGGCTAATGCCTCCGGTGCCACCTTTTGAAAAACCCCAGGAGCGGAAGGCTCCATCGAGCTGTCCCATGTAGTGGTGCAGCAGGACGTAAGCCGTTCCCGGGCTGCGCACTCCTTGAAAAGTGCCAATGATGCCACTCACGGACATCGGTGCCTTGAGCGTCTCTGACTCAAACCAACGATCGAGAAAGTCCAGTGCACTCATGGTCACCAATTTGATGTTGAGATGCAGCAGATCGGGTCCCAGATCTCGGAACGCCTTGCCCAGACGCAACATATTGCTCAGGTCTCCCGGGCGCATCGAGGATACATCGGGAGCGGGATGATCGATCACCTCCTTGGCCAATCTGCCCATGTGGGTCATGGCCTTGCTAAATTCCGGATAGGCCTCGGCATCCTTGCGGCTGAAACGAGAGATCTCACGCCGGGAGCGCTCGCCATCAGCCCACCTGGCCAGCGAATCGCCGTTGGGCAATGGCAAGAACGAACAATCCATAGGTATGACCTCATAACCATGTTTGGCCAACTGAAGCTCACGGATGATATGGGGCCGGAACAGGCTGACCACGTACGAGGCCACGGAGAAGGTAAAGCCCGGATAGAGCTCCTCCGACACAGCGGCTCCGCCAAGTACATGCCTTTTTTCCAGGACCAGGACCTTGCGACCGGCCTTGGCCAGGTAGGCGGCACAGATGAGGCCGTTGTGGCCTCCCCCTATGATGATGGCGTCGTATGTTTGACTCATGTTGTTGCTGTCAGATAAGGTTGCATAATGCTCGGCTGATGGCAGGTTGTCATTGGACTGGGTTTGCGGTTTTGCGAGGAGGATTAAAAAACTGGGTGTCGCACACGGTGGCGGTGATCGTGTGCCGATGGTGTTCTACGGTGGTCTCCATGCGCAGCCTGGTGCCCTCTTGGTCGTACGCCTTCTGGATCGTGGCCAGGGCGAGATTCTTCTTCAGGATGGGTGACCAGGTACCACATGTGGCGTAGCCGATCTGGTTGCGCTGGTCGGTGTCGGTATAGATGGGGATGGACGCACGCCAGGCATGCGTGTCCACCTCCGGAGGCAGCCCGTGTCGGGCATAGAGTGCTTCCAGCTCCGGCCAATCTAAATCCAGACCTACGATGGCCCATTGCGACCCCGCCGCCTTTTCGTGTCGCAAGGCCTGTTGGCCAAGGAAGGGATCTCGGTCCAATTGTACCGTCCATCCCAGTGTGATCTCGTAGGGCGACGATTTGCGGTCGTCGATCAACACATGGAGCGCGTTGTAGTAGTCGACATTTTTTAGAATGAGCCCGGCCTCTATGCGCACCATGTCAAGGGCATCGAGTCCGGCTGGTCGGATATCGTAGGGTCGTCCGGCCGCCATTAATGCATCGTAGACGGCTAGGGCATGCTTGTTTTCTATCCATATTTCATATCCCAGATCACCGGTATAGCCCGTGCGGGATATGTATCCTGGACAACCATCCAGCTGCGTGCTCGTCGTCCGGAAGAACTTCAATCGATCCAGGTCGGCATCACAGACTTGCTTGAGTATATCGCGGGAGGTCGGTCCTTGCAGGGCCAGTGCTGCGACCTGCTCGGAGACATCCTCGAGCGTGACCTCATATCCGCGCAAAAACCGACTGAACCAGGAAAAACATGGGTCGGCCGAGGTGACAAAAAAGTCCTCCTTGCCCCTGCGCATCACCGTGCCGTCGTCCACCACTTTGCCTTCATCGGTGCACCAGCAACAGTAGGTCACTCGCCCCACCCGAAGCTTCTGGATGTCCTTCACCATGATGCGAGACAAGTAGGTCGCTGCGTCCTTGCCTTGGACCCGATACTTGTACAGGGGGGTGATGTCCAGCAATCCCGCTGAATTGCGAAAGGCAAAGTACTCCATGTCGTGCGGGATGCCATAGGAACTCGGCGCGTAGTATCCCGCCCATTCTTTATAATTCATGCTCTGGCAGAGTTCGGCGGTGCGTGGGAAGAATGGTGATTTAATTGGCATCGAGAAAAATGATTGAGAAAATGGAAGATGGGTGGGGCCAAGGCATTGGCCCGTGGGCGCGAGAACTTCGATCAAATGTCGTTAGAGCCCGGGTGTGCGTACCCAGGGCTGGCAGGAGATATCACTGCTTCGAATGGACATGGCAGCAATGTAGACAATATCGGTGGCAATGGCAATAGCAATGTCAATCTCAATGGCAATGTCAATGGCAATAGCAATGTCAATGTCAATTTCAATGGCAATGTCAATCTCAATGTCAATGGCAATGGCAATGTCAATGGCAATGTCAATCTCAATGTCAATGGCAATGTCAATGGCAATGTCAATTTCAATGGCAATGGCAATGTCAATGGCAATGACAATGACAATGTCAATATCATAATGTGAGTTGCTTGCAGGGAGGGTCGATGTGAGGGGGAGGATGGTCAGTGGAGGGGATAGATTCAGAATTTGAAAGCGGCGGATAGGGCTAAGAAAAGACCGTCTTGTCGGCTCCGGTCTCCCTGACGTACAGGCCTGAGGTGACGATGGAGCTAGATAGGATGTAGGTCCAATGCTCGCTTGCTGCATAAATATGTCGATGGCGTATCGAGTGCCGATACTTTTCTTGTGCCCTCATGGGGTGGGAATGGTTGCGCCTGACATGCTTTCTTTTCATAACTATTAATTAATTATCAATACAATGTTGAAGTAGAATGCATGTGTGGTTATTATAAAAAAATGATATTTTCTAGCTGCGAAACTCCTGTACTGCTTGGATACTATCCCTGGTCTTTCAGCATTGTCTCAAATTGAGTTATTTGTGCTTGGAGCAAATCACGCAATGCCGGGTCTAGTATTCCATTGGTCTCCGAAAAATTCTTGGTGAACGATGGCAAGGAAAAACTGGTGACGGCATCAGGATTCATCCTTCTGAACTTAGCTACCGCTTGGCCCAATACGGTTTTTCCTCCTCGGCCACCCGGCGACGTGGATAGAAGGAGCATAGGTTTACCCTTCCAGTTGTCGCGACTGATCCGTGACGCCCAGTCGTAGATGTTTTTAAAGGCCGCGGTGTAACTGCCGTTGTGTTCGGCAAATGAAATGATTAGGGCATCGGCTTCGGATATGATGGTCCAGAATTTTTGCGCGAGGTCCGGGATGCCCGATTCTTTTTCCCGATCAATGCTGTATATGGGCATCTCAAAATCGTTGAGGTCGAGAATCTGAATGTGGACATGATCCAACTGCTGAGCTACGTAGGTGGCAAATCTTTTATTAATTGACTGTCTGCTATTGCTAGCTCCAAATGCAACAATGTGTTTAGGCATCTTTTTATGGTTTCAACTTGGCAATCAGTAATCCCAACGTCTTCAATTCTTTGGGTGTCAGTTTGGACATCATCGGCTGGTGAAAAGCCAGGACTTTTCGGTCCAGTTTCTTGAGCATCGCACGACCGCTGCGGGTGATGGTGACATCCATTTTTCGCCGATTGGAGGGACATTCGGCTCGATGTACGTACCCCTGGCTGATGAGCTTGTCAACGATGCGAGTCACGTTGCTGTTCTGTTGCACCATATTGGCTAGAATTTCTTGCACCGTCATAGGTCGTTCCCGATGCGTTTCTAGTGTGCGCAATACATTATATTGGGGCTCGGTCACCCCATACTTCTTAAGGGCCTTTCCCACCTGCGCTGTGATCCAATGCCCCTTGGTGATGATCTGATGGATAGCGGCGAAGTATTGCTCAATCATGTTTATACAATAATTGTATATACAAATATATCGAAAATGATCGAAGACGCAATATTTCTACGATGAGTTTTGTGATCCCAGCGGGACCATTGGCGGATATGGAGGATCGAGAGGAGTAGGCCGGGGTCATCAAGTGGTCGGCAAGATTGAGGAGGATGCATGGATCGCTACTATTTCGTGCCAGATCGAGAGACAGTACCACACATAGCCATAGCCGCCATGGCATACTAGGCTTTTGACTGATGGAGGTTGGTGCGAAAGTAAGGCGATCGGGCGTTCCGCTTTCCTGTGAGAGCGTCCCCTCGCAGCTATGCGTTCTCTAGAAATCGAAGCACTTGCTCCCGATAGGTCCGGCCAATGGGCAGCTGCCGACCGGCGATCTGGACGTAGCGGCTGGTACAGCCCTGTACATACTGCAGGCTCACGATGTACGACTTGTGGACTCGCATAAAGCGATCCGACGGCAGGCGAGGCAGAAAATTTCCGATCGACCCTTTTGTGATGATTCTGCGGCTCGACGTATAGACACTTACGTAGTCCTTGAGTCCTTCCACAAAAAGGATCTGCGAGATGGGCAGCCGGTGGTTCATCCGATCCGCTTTGACATAGATGATGGGATCGTCTGGCATTGCCTCCACGTTGGCGGCTTGATCCCAGTACCGGGCGATCGACTTGGACAGGCGGGCAAGGGCAATGGGTTTGACCAGGTAGTCCAAAACGTTTTGGTCAAAGCCTTCCACCGCATAGTGCCGATACGCGGTCGTAATAATCACCTGGGGCCGGGTGGTCAGCGAGTCCAGTAGACGGAGGCCGTCAAGCTGCGGCATCTCGATATCGAGAAACAGCAGATCTATTTCCAAGGTGTCCAGCTGGCTTTGCGCCTCCAGGGGATCGTGAGAGGTACCAACCACTTCCAGGTCTTCAAACGTTCGGAGATGACGGAGTAGCAACCGCACCGCCAGGGGCTCATCATCAATCACATAGCACCGGCATCGCTCACTCATTTTATGCTGATTTGCAGAGCTACGTGGAATCGATCAGCTTGATCTGAGATGTCCAGCTGATAACCTCCGGGATAGGTCAGATCCAACCTCTTTTTGCTATTTGACAGCCCGACCCCTCCGGCGGGGGTATGCCTGCCCGCTTTCTTTGTATTCTCTGCGATGAACTTCAATTGACCTTGGCGGCAAGATAGTAGAATACGGATCGCAAAAATGCCGTCTGCGCCCGGGCCGCCGTGCTTGAAACAATTCTCAACAAATGGTAGCAGTAATACAGGAGCTATCTTGACCTCGTCATCTTCTATCGAAAAATCTCGCTTGATCAGCAGATCGGCACTGCTACGCAGGCGCTCCAGGTCCAGATAACTATCCAGCAGGGTCACTTCCTTGGCCAGGGTCACGACATCCTCCTTGGCCCAGTACACCAGATAGTCCAATAGTTCGGTCAATTTGAGAATGGCGTCGGCCGTGAGATCGGACTTTTCCAGGGCCAGGGTGTAGAGATTATTCAGTGAATTAAATAGGAAATGGGGGTGCAGCTGATTCTTGAGCTGCTGCAATTCGGCCTGCGCCTTCGCCTTCACCAGCGCCAGATTTTGCCTCTGTTGCCATCGCCAATCCTTGATGATGCCGAGACAGACGGCCAGTGCGATGATCGAATAGTCTCTAATGACATTTTTCAGCACCTTGCCCACTGGCAGCGGAAAGTACGGTCCCGAGTCAAACAGATGGGTGATCTGCATCCATCGAATTCTGACCTGGAGGACAATCAGGCAGGCGGCCAAGATCCAAAGCAGAAACGGAAACCAGCGGTTGCTCTTCAGGTAACGGGGCACAGCAAAGTACCGTAGAAAGTAGGCCGGCAGCATGACCACAGGAAGCCCTCGCAAGGTGGTCAGCAGCAGCTCTCGCTCTTGCTCCGGTCGTATGTGTACGACGTTGGCATAGTACTCCGAGACAGCGTAGATTGCCCAGAAGAGTATATGTGGCAGTAGTAGTCTAAACTTCGTTTTCATTTTTCTGCAGGCGAGAAACATGTCCACCAGGGGAGTGGAGGAAAGTTAGATAAATATCAGCCGTCGATCTCGGGATGGAGCGGTCACTGCTCTACGGATGGCTGCCGTTGGTCTACTCTCCGAGCAGCGCAAGGCTGTGACTCCTAGCTTACGCCACGAACTAAAAACAACGGTTAGCATTATGAAGACGAAATATTTATTGGTGCCTCTGCTACTATGTCTACTGGCCAAGATCAATGCTACTCCTCTTGCAGTCATGAGCGAGTGTGGAGCCATGTACGGCATGGGCGGGGCTTACCTGACCTTCGCCGGAAAGTTTGGCGGTGAGCTACAACCACATGAAATCAGGCGTGTCACCCAGGTCTCCATCGCCGGCTGCGCTGCGGGGTCCACGATCAAGGGCTACCTATTGCAGGTACATTGTCAGGGGCAGGTGTCAACCTTCGAGAGTGACTCAGGCACGTTATCTCCCGAGGCGTTGAAGTACCTGGCACTGCTGGAGCCAGGAGACTCCTTTGATTTTGAAGATGTTACGGCCCAACTACCCAGTGGCGATATTGTCCAAGTGTTGGCCAGGAGATTTGTGGTCATCTAGCTATGATATTTTTGATGTACAGCAATGTCATGACCAGCGGTTTCTGGGTATTTATCTGCGCTTTGTTTGTCGGAAGCTCGTGCTCCTCGTCCCTACCTGGGCAATCGCCTGTCGCTCGACTGGTGGGCGGACCCTGCGAGGGGTGTGAAGCGGTCCTGGAATATGAAGGGGAACTGCTGATGCCGATCGATACGCTTCCAGATTTTGAGTTGGTAGGTGAAAAGCTGAAGGTGACGGGCACCATCTATCAATCAGATGGTGTGACCCCCGCCGCCGGGGTGATCCTGTATGTCTATCATACCAATACACATGGCATCTACGAGGTCAGGGAAGGCGCCGAAGGGTGGGCGAGGAGGCACGGCTACATCCGGGGCTGGATCCGGACGGGTGTGGAGGGAACTTACGCTTTTTACACTCTGCGACCCGGCACCTATCCCAGCCGGACGGGTGCGGCGCATATGCACCCTATCCTCCTGGAGCCCAATGGTCGCTACTACTATCTGGAGGACTACTATTTTGCCGGTGATAGCCTACTGACCCACCGCGAGATATCGCCTCGGCAACCCAGAGGCGGCTTTTCAGGCGTCATGCACCTGCGTCGAGAGGGAGACCTTTGGGTAGGGCAACGCGACATAATCCTGGGGCGCAATGTACCCGACGATCGTCGGTGATGCTCAGCTGATTGTTGGCGCGAGAAATTTGTGGCCAGCAGGGCAGAGCGCTGGCTGATGTGGCAATCTCCATGCTTTCGATGTCCGTCGCATGGGGCAATTTGCGTGTCAAAATAGGATGGGAAAGGGGCAATTACGTTGAGGGCAAATTGTCTACCTTTCGTCCATGGCAAAAATTTACTATGTGGGCGATTGGGCAGTCCTCACCGGACCCGTTTTCGCCGAAACGCCCTTCCACTATTCTCATAAAGGGCTTGACATTTTTAACTACGGCAAATGGCTGAAGGAAGCGCTGGAGATCGAAGGCGATCATGAGGTGGAGTCAGTTTCGGCCTGGGACTTTTACAATAAATTAGGGCCGGGAGATTACGAGCGGATTCTTTCTGACTACGACGTCGTCATTTTTAGTGACGTAGACGCAAAGCTGTTTCAGTTGGCACCCAGTTTTTTTGACCGGGACAAATTTGGCAAAGAAATTCTCACCTACCCCGACCGGATTCGGTTGACGGTGGAGGCCGTACAGGCCGGCACGCATATGATGTTTTTAGGAGGCTGGTACTCCTTTACCGGGGAGCTGGGCAAAGGTGGTTGGGGGCGCACGCGCCTTCGTGAAATTTTGCCCGTACGTTGCCTGCCTGTGGAAGATCTGGTGGAGAGCACCGAGGGATTTCGACCTCTACTTACCCCCGAGGGTGCGCAGGCTTTTGGTGATCTGGACCTGCCTGCCTTCCCACCCATTCTGGGATACAACCAGACGGAGGAACGCTCGGAGGCTACGGTATTGATGCGTTTTGACCAAACGGATCATGTGGCCGTGGCGATGCAGCAATTCGGACAGGGTCGGGTGCTCGCCTACACCTCCGACCCCGCACCCCACTGGGGCTTGAATTTTGTCTACTGGGAGCACTATGGAAGGTTTTGGCATCGGTGCATCGAGTTGCTACAAGCAGCATAGGACATGGCCCCGCCCACACCGAGAAGTGTCGAGGTTTCCATTCAAATCGATGTAGCTCCTGATCGAGTCATATCGGCATTCACTGAGCTACCCCTACTGCGGGAGTGGTGGGGGGTGGAGCGGTGTCTGATCGAAAAGAAAGCGGGCGGCGTCTACACCTTGGTCTGGCAGATTTCACAAGACGGAGTGGGTTATGTCTCTGCTGGCATTATCGAAAGCTACCAGCCAGATAGCCATCTGGTCCTAGCTCAGATGACCTACATCCATCCTCGCCGAGCCATTTTAGGGCCGATGCGGTTGTCGGTACATTGCCAAGGGTCGGAGCAAACGACCGAGGTCAAGATCAGGCAAGAGGGCTATCAATATGGTGGTGACTGGGATTGGTACTACGAAGCGGTCAGCAGCGCCTGGCCCCAGATGGCCGAGGTGCTTAAGCGGTATCTTGAAGATGGGGCCTTGCCGTCGCTCTAGGTTTCATCCTGACTGTACCAGGTGCGATAGTTGCTCCGTAAGTGCCAGCGTATTTTCGTCATAGTCGTAGAGATCATAGCCTTGTGTGCGCAGTAGGGAGTGGCCATGTGCCTGATCGTCCGGCGAAAGGTGCATATTCTCAAAAACGATGGCCTGCGGCCGGCAGGCCTCAAAGTCGATCATCTTTATGATCTCCAGCTCATAACCCTCGGTATCAATCTGCAAGAGATCAATCCGACTGATCTGATGTCGCTCAACGAGGGTGGACCAGCTGATGACGGGAACCTGCTCTTGGATGATCCAGGTGTCTTCATCGGAGGGTACCGCGATCCCCTGCTTGGTGGCCTGCCGCTGCACATGCCCGGTACGAAAGGCATTTTCGACCACTTCCTTGCGAAAACTGGATAGCCCGGTGGCCCATCGGGCGTCACTAAATCCGATCTTGTACATGGGCAGCTGACCGTCGGCGGGGCCCATCGCTGCATGCAATGTCACTATGCCCGGCTGATTTTCGTACAACCGAGACAACTCTTGCTCCCAGACCGCTTGCTGCGGCTCGAGTAGTATGCCCGCCCAACCGTCACGCTTGATGAACTTGTGGATGGGATCGTGGGTGATACCGTCGTTGGCACCCACCTGAATCACGAAGAAGGTAGGGGTGGCCCGGGAATATCGATCGAGAAATGCGGCCAGACTTTGCGGTCTGGGTCGGTAGAGGTAGCGATAGTATCCCGTGAAAAGGGGATGATTTTCACGGCTCAGACGAGATATCAGTCTTTTCTTGAGACGCTTGAATTTGTGCTTGAGGCTTGACTTCACTAGAACTTCTTTTTGCATTAAGACGGCAGGCCAAGATATCTTCTCATATCTCGATTTTCAAAGATCACTTGATCACTGCCTGCGAGCCCCACATCGATCATGATTTGGGCCAACTCGGCCGAGGAGATCCCAAGGTTGGGAAAAACTTTGGTTAGGGTCGGGTACAGTCGGGTCATCGCTCGCTCGATCCAAGGCGGATTGGGTCGAGGTACCGTGGGGTAAATAAATCCAGGACGGAAAATATGGGCTCGCCGAAACTTGAGGGCCAGCACTTGGTTTTCCGCGGCACCTTTGTCTTTGGCAAACATGATCCAACTCTTTTCTTTACTGTCGGCCCCCTGTGCACTGAAGAGGCAAAAGACGCTCTCGGGGTTAGCGGACCGCAATGCGATGGCCAGCGCCCTGGTGTAGTCCACGGTGATTGTGCGAAAGTGATTTCGATCCTTGGCCTGTCGGCTGTAGATGCCCAGACAGTGGATGCATAGATCGACATGCTGGAGGTGGTCGATGATGGGGCTGTACTCGAGAAAGTTGTCGTGGATGACCTCCGAGAGTTTGCTGTGCTTGATGCCGGTGCTACGCCGTGCGATGGATACGACCTTGCTGATTTTCTCGTGCGCCAGGCACTGCTCCAAGACCAACTTTCCCACCATTCCGGTGGTGCCGGTCAAAACTACTTTGGTCATTAGTAGGTGAGTTTTAATCTCTATCCGGATCATACCAGTCTTTCGTCCGACAAATAACTATACTTTCTAGCTGAGACTTTTGCACCTGCTCTTCATCATTTAGTCCCAAGGCCTTGGGATACGGAGCGGGGCCTGTGCGCGGCTTGGCTTCTTTCGATCGGTGACAAAATAGCTCAGCCAGATCGTACACATATTCATCAAACTGTACTAGTGGACTGTAACATTGAAAAGGCATGCATGGATCGCAATTATTTCGTGCCAAATCGAAGAGACAGAACCGCACATCCCGCAATGCTGCGGGACGTAAGGCTTCTGGCGATGAAGAGTTGGTGCGAAAGAATGCGATCGGACATTCCGCTTTCAGTGCTACAGTCCACTAGCTGTGCGCAATGGTAACGACTTTTCATCAATCTTGTCCCCGGGAAAGCTGTTGCAGCAGCTCTAGTGCCCGTTGACGCAGCTCCCAGGGCACAAATACATGGTCGTGATGATAGCCTGCTACGATATTGCATGGGATGTGTGCGTCGGCAAGTGTCGTGCTGACAGCTGCAGTCAGACCCACGGCTTCCAGTGCAGAGTTGACCTGTAGGGTGATCTTGGCCATGGCGCCGCTCCTTTGCACATTCCTATATCGATCGTCCTCTAGCGAGACCACCAGGCTGACCGCCTCGGCTTCGTTGATCATGGCTAGAGCGCCTGCCAGGTCGCTGGGATTGGGCTTTGCCACGGAGCAGAAAGCGTATGGTACTGGATCCAGGGTAGGCTGAAGATCGCGCAGTAGGGCCTTCAAGTCTGTCCTGGCTACTCTTCTAGGATCCTCCATGTCACTTCGAAGGGTAAAATTCAGCGAGATGGGCCCGGATGTGTTGTTCTACCTCGGGATATGCATTTTGTACCATCCAGTGATTGGTATCCAGTGCTGCAAATCTGTATGGACCCGCGACAAAGCGTTCCTGATTTTCCACCGCAGATCGTCCGATCGCGCGATCTTTGGAGCCCCAGAGGAAAAGGGTAGGGGCGGTGATCTTGGTAGGATCATCTCCGCTGGTGGTAGACTGAAAGTGGCGATAGTTTTGTCGATAATACTGCAAGCTGGCACGCATGGCCCCTCGCTGTCTAAATATTTTCAGATAGGCTTCGATCTGCTCCGGTGAGCTATCTCGCCAGATCTTCCGCAGTAGCTTAAAGTTATTCCGCTTGAGGCGCCACTCGGGGAGGACCGGCGTTTGGAAGAGACGCATGTATTGGCTCTTTTGGGCCTGCTCGGGATCTCGCTGAATGGCCTCACCCAGGGAGGAAGGATGAGGCACAGAAAGGGCTGTCCAAGCTCGTACTCGCGTGGACGTGGCCACTGACCAGCCAATCGCCGCGCCCCAATCGTGCCCGATGAGATAGAACTTTTCTAACTCCAGGGCGTCCGCCAGGTCGAAGGTATCCTGCACTAATATTCGGATGTCATACGCCTTCTTAGACCACGGCCGAGCACCGGCACTGTACCCACGGAGATCAGGAGCTACACAAAAATAGCCCTGCTGGGACAGACTGCGGATCAGCGGCGTCCAGAGATAGGAGCACTCCGGCCAGCCGTGCAGCAGTATGATGGGTGGTTGGCCGGCGACACCAGCCAGCAGGCAATCAAAGGTGAACCTGCCGGTCGAAATGCGCTCCCTGCGAATAGCCTGTGGGTCCATCCGAGCAAGATAAGAATAAAGTGATCCTGCGCGGCGGGCCAGACTTGTGCTTCGCCTGGCAATTATCCACCCATGCTGGTTGTGTCTTTAGCGCCTGCTATTCCAGGTCCAACACTGTGGCCCTGCGACAGGCAGACATACCATGCGGGATTTGGCTTTATCGACCAGGCACAAAAGTAGTTCGGCCTAATCTCACCCTTATTGATCAGGGCGAAAGACTACTATCCGAGGACCCTCAGAGCGAGGACCAGCCCCTCAAGGATGATCGTTCTTTTTCAGTAGATCGGGATAGCTGCGTTGAAACTTCTTGAGTCGGGGAATGGAGACCGCTCTCACATACGGTTGGTTGGGATTACGACGCTCGTAGTCCTGATGGTAATCTTCGGCCGGGTAAAACTTCTTGAGTTCGCTCACTTCAGTCGTGATGGGTCCCTCAAAGGCCTTCGACTCCGTCAGCTCTTGGATGTAAGCTTCGATCGTGGCCTTTTCCATTTCATTGGTATAGAAAATGGCGGAGCGATACTGGGTGCCGGCATCGGGGCCCTGTCGATTGAGAGTAGTCGGATCATGTGAGCCAAAAAAGACCTTCAGCAGGGTCTGATAACTCACCGCATGGCTATCGTAGTAGACTTCGACGGTTTCTGCGTGCCCGGTCGTGCCCGAGCCGATGCTTTGGTAGGTGGGATTCAAGGTGTGCCCACCGGCGTACCCGGAGATGGCTTCTTCCACTCCCTCGACACTTTCGTAGACAGCTTCCACACACCAAAAGCAGCCGCTGGCGAAATAAGCCTTATCCAGTCCGGCCAGGGACTTTTGATCCTTGGGAGGATCGCTTGCCTGCCCGTTAGCACTAGCACATTGGCTGGCTGATGTCAGAGTAAATGCCAGCACCAGGATCGATAGAAACCTCATTACGCAAGTAGATTTTGTTAGGACCATAACAGCAAAAGCCGGTCATCTGTTGGCCGCAAAATATCATTTTTAGGGCACAAATTGATCACAGAAAAATCACGGGGCAGACCTGCCTATGATTCCATTCTTCGGGCCAATCCGCTCGTGCTAATCGTTGTGAACAAATATTCATTCACAAAAGATTATTCATGCATGTAGAATATGCTTATGTATAAACACTTAATATTAAACTATATAAACAACAACAAATAACTACAAACGCTTGCAGTCGACTATAAACGAAAGTAAATATTTATTAACCGAATCCCTCTACCAACCCCCTCGACCTTTGGAGTGACAACGGACGATCAGATGATCACCCAAGTATTTTTAACCATTTAAAATTTTATGTCATGAGAAGTTTAGTAAACAGCGTACAGTTAATCGGCCATCTTGGAAATGAAGTCGAATCGATCGCCATCGGAGGGAACAAGACACTGGCCAAAGCCAGGCTAGCCACCGACGATGTCTGGTACAACAAGACGGGCGAGAAGATCAAAGAGACCAGTTGGCATAGGCTGATCGCCTGGGGCTCCACCGGCGAGCGGATGCTCAAGATGCTGACCAAGGGCGCCAAAGTAGCCGTCAAAGGCAAATTGCGCAACAACACCTATGAGGACAAAAGTGGGCAGACCCGGTACACCACGGAGGTCGTCGTCAATGAGTTTATGGTGTTGAAGGATGCGGCGGAGAAACCTTTTTGAGTGACTATAGTGAGCTAGAGTGACTAAGAGTGACTAAAGTGAACCGGCATGGACAATAGAGAATTCGCCAAGCAGTTGGAGCAACGGACGCTAAATTTTGCCGTAGGAGTCATGAGGCTCACACGTAGGATTCCAAACACAGCGGAGTTTAAAGTAGTGAGGCGGCAGTTGTCCAGATCTGCCTCCAGCATCGGTGCCAACTATCGAGAAGCAAATCGTGCTCGCAGCAAGGCTGATTTTCGCAACAAAATTCGCATCTGCGAGGCCGAGGCCAGCGAATCTGTCTACTGGCTGGAGATCTTGCTCGCCCTGACAGAACGCGAGGTTGCCCAGGGCGATCTACCGGTTCAGGAAGCCAGGGAGATTCTCGCAATTTTTGCTCGCATCGGCAGGAGTCTATCTCAGCGCTGAGAAGACTCCTGCTCCTGGGTTGACAGGTCAAATTGGATCAGATTGGCACTTTGGCATTGCTGGATCTATGATACTCTTTGATCCTCCACTATCTACGTCGTCTTGCTGACCTATTGACCCTAGCTCACCAGTCACCCCGATCCAACAACTCTAGCTCACTTCTAGTCACTTTAGTTCACGATAGTCACTTCCTCCCACCTTCTTACGTATCTTCGAGCTGTCGCATGAAAAAAAACCTGACCGACAAAAACTTTGTCAAAAAGCCCTTTTACCCGGGAGGGATGAAGGCGATGAAGGCATTTCTGGCCAAGGAGAAGAAGTATCCTCAGGAGGCACTGGAGAAGGGGATCGAGGGCACTGTGCACATCCGGTACACCATTGATCGGCGGGGCAGGGTGATCAAGACCCAAGTCATCGCAGGCCTGGGGCATGGTTGCGACGAGGAGGCGCAACGGGTGGTGGGACTGCTTCGATTTGAAGTGCCGCCGACGCGGAAGGTGAAGGTGCAGTATCACAAGACGATCCACATCCATTTTAAGTTGCCGACCCAGCAGACGACGCGCTTTGTCTATACTCAATCGAAAGAGGGAGACCGGTCGGAGGACACGAAGGAAGATGGCTCATCTTATCACTATCAAATACGATGGTAAATGGTAGGATGGCAAGATAGACGTGGTCGGTTTTGGGCATGGCTGGTCGTATGGCTGGCCGTGATGACCTACCAGGCCCACGCGCAGGAGGCGGATATGCAAGCATTGATTGGGCAGGTCAAGGAGACCTATGCACCGGATCGGAGGGTAGCCATCTACGATGTGGAGGTAGTGCGGTCGAGCGGAGCGTTGGTCCTAAAGGGAAAGACGAATCTACCTCGGGCCAAGGAGGCACTACTGGCCGCCTTACGTGACACGGGCATGAAGTTCGTGGACAGCCTCCGGGTGTTGGTCCCGGAGCGGGCGGTCGTCAATGTGTCGGTCTGTAATCTGCGATCCGAACCCCGACACAGTGCCGAGCTCTCTACCCAGTCACTACTTGGCACACCGCTGCGCATCTACGAGCGGCGTGGAAGCTGGTCTTTGGTGCAAACACCGGATGGATATTTGGGATGGCTCGATGAGGGTGCGTTTGTACCGATGAGCCCAATGCGATATAAACAATGGAGGGAAGGAGACAAAGCGATCGTCCATGCGGATGCCGACTTTGTGGTGTCGGCGCAGGACGGCCCGCGAGTCACGGATGTGGTGCAAGGCAATATTCTCCGCCTTTTAGGGCAGGAGGGCAGCCACTATCAAGTGTCTTGTCCGGACGGCAGAGCCGGCCTGATCTCGAAGCAGTCCTGTAAGCGATACCAAGATTTTCTGGCGGAGCAACTGCCTACCTCGGAGGAAGTCCTCGAAACCGCCCGGAGGTTCATGGGGCGTCCCTACCTATGGGGCGGGACATCAGGACGGGCCATGGACTGCAGCGGGTACACCAAGACGGTGTTTTATCTCCACGGCCTGATGCTGCCACGCGATGCCAGCCAGCAAGTACACGTGGGTCTACCGATCGACACGGACCGGACCCTGAAGAACCTGCTACCTGGCGACTTTCTCTTTTTCGGCAGAAAGGCAACGGATACCCGATCGGAGCGCATCACTCACGTGGGGATATATCTAGGTGATGGAAAGATGATCCATGCTTCTCAGCGGGTCCGCATTCAAAGTCTCCGTCCCGGCGATCCCGATTTTGCACCCGAGCGACTAAAAACCTTCATCCGGGCCAAACGGATGCTGGCCGATGTCGGCCGCAACGGCGTACTCCCCCTCCGAGCGCTGGAGGACTACAAGCAGTGAACTTAAGTCTTAGCAGCGATAAAATTTCACTCGAGCTCACCACGAAGCTTAATCTTGCCGGGCCGTAATCCGATTTCGGTCACTCCAACTCGGAACTCAAGTCACTCGAAACTCAGAACTCAAGTCACTCCAAACTCAGCACTCCAGCTCACTCAGAACTCCAGCTCACTCAGAACTCCAGCTCACTCAGAACTCCAGCTCACTCAGAACTCCAGCTCACTCAGAACTCAAGCTCACTCAGAACTCAAGCTATGGCTCTAGCGTGACCGACTTACCAGTCTTCGCGCTGGTCTTGGCAGCCTCGAGGATTTCTACGACGATCAAATTATTCTCCAGAGAGTACGGATCGAAGCGAGGCAGCTCATGTGTACCGCGAATGACGGCGGCGAAGAGCGCAAATGGATCGTCATAGAGGGCTGGCACCTCCCTGATCATTCGATTGGTCTCTGATCCCACACCGGGCAGTCGGCTGCGCAGGTGATGTCTGTCGACGGCGATGGCGTAGCCCGATTTTCCATAGACCTCCATGTCCTTGCGACTGAAAGGCCAGTTCCAGGAGGCCTGGATGATGCCTTGCATATCGTCGTACTCCACCAGGATGGTGGCTTCGTCATCCACCTTGGGGTAGATTTCGGGTTTGATCTGCTGGGTCATTGCGCTTACGGTCTTGGGTCTTTCGCCCTGACGTAGCCAGGTGATGAGGTTGGCTCCGTAGCACCCAAAATCGGTGATGGCCCCACCGCCATTGAGCACGGGGTCGGTCAGCCAATCTAAAAACTCCTGGTTGACACCGATCTCCATCGGCCCCTCATGGCCATCGTGTATGACTATCTTTCGCAAGGGACCCAATGCCTTTTTGCGAACAGCCAAATCGTAGATGTGATGATTGGTGGGGTACCAGGACGTTTCATAGTTGGTCAGCAGTTGAATGCCGTAGCGTTCGGCTAGCATCTTCATCTCATTGGCGTGCTCCACGCTGACCGCCATCGGTTTTTCGACCATGACATGGATCCCCTTAGGGGCGCATTGTTGGACGACGTCCAGATGATCAAAAATACTGCCGAAGGCTGCGACGGCCTCCGGATTGGCTCCAGCAAGCATCGCCGTCAAGGACGGGTATACGATGTCCATACCAAAGCCGTACTGCTTGGCATATCGCTCTGCCAGTGCGCGGTTGGGCTCAGCGATGGCGACCATGACGATGTCTCCCTGGCTTTGCCGCGACAGGATCCAGTGTACATGGCTATGACTCAGGCCTGACACGCCCAAGCGCACGGGGGTAGACTCCACTTGCGCGAATCCCAAGGCGGGGAGAGCAAGCATCAGTAGCAAAAGCAAATGTCTCATCATAGGATATTTATGTATGCAGGTAGTTATTACATCCGATCCATCACCAGATAGGCCGTGCAGTGAAGATAAAATGCATTTCCAAACCCCATTGGGCTGTAAGTAGGATTGGACATGGCGTAATAAAAAAGGGCAGCACCCTTTGGTCCTGCCCCAATTCAGATATAGTTCAGAAAAGAATGATCAACGTTGCATTATGATTCTGGGGGTAGCAGAACTGCATCGATGACATGGATGACACCATTGGAGGCTTCCACGGTGCCGAGAATTTTTGCTCCATTCACGGTGGTGACACCATCAGCTACCTTGATCGATACATTGTCTCCGGTGGCCTGGAAAATCTGTCGGCCGTCGCTGAGCAAGGCACCCTTGTAGGTGCCGGGAGAGGCATGGTAGGTGATGATATTGGCCAGCGTGGCCTTATTCTCGGGTTTGAGCAGGTCATCAAGCACTCCGTCGGGAAGATTCTCAAAAGCCTGATTGTTGGGGGCAAAGACGGTGAACGGTCCTGCATTTACCAGTACATGTTCGATTCCGGCAGCTTTAATAGCGGCGGCCAATGTCGTATGATCCGGCGAGCTCTGTGCCACCTGCAGGATGTTCTTGGCAGATTCGTCATCCACCACGGAGGCTTGTCCCAATGGGGTGTTGGTAGTTAGATCTTCAGATGACTGGGATGCGCCTTGTGGAGCCGGTGAGCAAGCAATAGAGAGTGCCATCAATATTGCCGCAGCGGCGCTTAGATAGAGATTCATGATTGCCGATAGTGTTGATTTAAGTATGGGGCCAAATAACAATCCAAAGGCATCAGTTAAAATGACGGCCATCATCTCATCTTATGATATGGCGTACTGGGCAGGTTAGCCCAGGAAGCGGGGCTATGACAGGGAGTCGATGTATGCGTTTTTGCTTTCTGCTTGCTTCAGACGGTCAGCCAAGGGAGCGTCCTCATCCTTCTTACACCACATCTTCAATGTCCCCATGTTTGGGTTCCAACGATGGCCGTCGAAAAAGGAAAGTCCCTTGTGGTCCCTCACTTTATACAGCGATTTGCTCCCATAGCAAGTGCCCAGATAGACCTGATGCAGACCCTCTTCTTTCGCCCAGGTCATGACCTTCCACATCATCCACTTGCCCAGGGAATGCGAGCGCATAAGTGCCACATCAAAGAAGCTAAACCAGTAGTGCAGCATCGTGCCTTCGATGGCAGCGAGGACATATCCAACAGGCTCCCCGTTTTGACGAAAGGCGAAAATGTGTGTACCGGTGTCGAGCCCCAGGATATAATCGAGTCGGGCGGGGCTCATTTGATCACCGATACGCTTGCTGGCGTAAGCGCGGGCAAAGCGCAGGAATGCCTGGTCTTGGGTCAAGATGATTCCCTTTTCTTGGCAGGACATGTTAATATTTAAGTCGGCAATTTTTCGCTGTGTCCTTCGGTTTTCGGACGAATCGACAAACCGGTCCACGTCCAGCCGAAGACTTCGGGCCAGGTAGAAGAGCTCCCCATCGAAGGCCGGATCGGCCGAGTAGGGAAGGAATCCGCGATCATAGATCTCCGGCAATTCTGTTTGATGCTCTTTCAGGCAGTAGATACCGTAGCTAAAGGTGTAAGAGCTGTAGTCGGGCTTGCCTTCGGAGTAGAAGATTTTCATAGGCTATACCTTAGAATGGTTTGTCATTTTACGGTTGGAGAAACGGCGTCTTTGAGGGTGCAGCCAGAGCCAGGTAGATCCGGATAGATGACGCTGCCCTGATCAAAGGAGACTCCAGTGGCCGGATCTTCGGCGATGAGCATGGCACCATCCAGATCTACATAGTCTACCAGAGGAATCAACTGCGCAGCAGCACTGATACCTATGGAAGACTCCGTCATGCACCCGATCATCACCTGCAGACCCAAATCACGGGCTTCGGCTATCATCTGCATGGCGGGAGTCAGCCCCCCACACTTCATCAGCTTAATATTGATGCCGTGGAATGCATCTGCACATCTGATGACATCCGCCGGCCCTTGGCAACTTTCGTCGGCAATGGCGGGAAGAGGCAATTGCGACCGTATCTCTCCCAGATAGGTGTCGTGATCGCGGTGTAGTGGCTGCTCGACAAACTCTACCTGTCCATCCGCCATGGCTTGAAACATGGACAGACAATTGGATCGTGTCCATCCTTCGTTGGCATCCACGCGCACCGTAGCATCTGTGACTTGGCGGATCGAATGCAAAATCTCAAGATCATTGGCCGTGCCCAGCTTGATCTTGTACGCAGGCCATGGTTTCTCCCTGATCTTGCGCTGCATCTCCTCGGGAGGGCCGATGCCAATCGTATAGCTGCTCACGGGCAACGGGTCGCGCTGCTCAATGTGCAGGTTTTCGCGAGTGGTACGTCCATGGAGCTTACCATAGAGATCGTGGGCCGCACAATCCAGAGCGCAGAGCAGGAAGGGTGCGTCGGCAAAAAGGGGTTGAATTTGAGCATAGTAATTCAGCGGATGGTCCAGTTTGATACTAGATAGCGCGGCCAGTTGCGCATCGATCCGGGCTGTAAGCCGCTCTAGGGCGATGCCGTAGTAGCTGATTTCCGTGGCTTCGCCATAGCCCGTATGACCATCCAGATGGAGCCCCACGACGAGATGGCGTCGCTGGTGGAAAGTGCCCTTGCTGATCTGAAAAGGCTCACCCAGTGGGAGGGTATGGATGGCGTAGGAGATTTGCATTATGCACCCATTGGAGCTTCGTGAAGCCGCAGGATCGCTTCACTGGTATCAAAGCTGGCACCCACCCCGATCGGTATTGTGCATTGATTGGCGATATGACCAAAGCTAAAGCCATAGTAGACCGGCACCTTTAGCTGCCCGAATTGATGTCTTAAGGTCTCTTCCAGGGTAAGCGAGCGATCATCGGGGTCGGGCTCACAGCCCCGGAAGACGCCCATCAGCACGCCTGCCGCCTCCGCCAGATCCGTGGCTTGAAACAACTGGACCAACATGCGATCGATGCGATACGGCTTCTCGTCAATATCTTCCAGAAAGACCAACTTGCCGGCAAATGATGGTGACCATGGGGTCCCGGCCATCGCTGCCAGGAGCGAAAGGTTGCCACCGGTCAGTAGGCCGCTGGCAGTGCCGGGGTGGATGACATAGGCCGGATCGGTGCTGTCCTCATAGGGTTGGATGGCCAGCGATCTTTTAGCCTCCAGGACACGTCGCAGTTGCGTGGCCGTGTACGGTGTCGGCTTTGCACTGGCTACCGGCGCATGAAAGGTGACCAATCCGGTCTCCTGGGCCAACGCGATATGCAGGGCGGTGATGTCGCTGTAACCCAGCAGCACCTTCGGATTCTTGCGAATAAGTTCAAAATCCAGCCTGGGCAATAGCCGGGTGCATCCGTACCCCCCCCGAATGGCCCATATGCCCGCAATACTGGAGTCGGCAAACATCCGGTGAAGGTCCTCCACCCGCTGCTCATCTGTGCCCGCCAAATAACCCAGTGACGCCTTGACGTGCTTGCCCAGCACAGGCTGGTACCCTAGTTGCTGCACCCATGCCACGGCGCGGTCGAGACGCTCCTCCGGAAATGCACTGGCAGGTGCCACCAAACCGATTTGATCTCCCCTGCGCAATTTTTTGGGCTTAAGCACTTTGACCTCGCTATTTCGGAGGGGCCATCCGGCCATGCCAGATGCAAGACCCAAGCTCAACATTTTGTGAAAACCTCTTCTTCTCATGGGCAGTCAGCTTGTCAGGAAAAGGCTCGGTCAGTTATTTGCTCATCCTAAAGGGAGGCAATATAGGCGGTTTTGGCCAGGCAGAGAAAGATTTGGGTAGGGGAGACTACTCTACGGTGACGGACTTGGCCAGGTTCCTGGGTTGGTCCACATTGCAGCCCTTGAGCACCCCGATGTAGTAGGCCAATAGTTGCAGCGGCACTACGGATAGTAATGATGAGAAGAGATGATCTACCGGGGGTACCTCAATGACGAAGTCCACCATTTCGCGCACCACCTTGTCGCCCGTGGAAACGACGGCAATAATTCGAGCACCGCGGGACTTAATCT
Organism: Saprospiraceae bacterium; assembly: GCA_965223165.1. GTDB lineage: Bacteria > Bacteroidota > Bacteroidia > Chitinophagales > Saprospiraceae > JABDMH01. The sequence goes on from CBDCVQ010000013.1 coordinate 26,546, forward strand.
CCTGAATGTTGGAAATGATCTTTTCGTAGGCTTCGTCTTTCATCGCGATGACGACCACCGGCATGTCTTGATCGATCAGCGCGATGGGACCATGCTTCATTTCGGCGGCGGGATATCCTTCGGCATGAATGTAGGAGATCTCCTTTAGCTTGAGCGCACCCTCCATCGCCACCGGAAAGTGGCATCCTCGACCCAGATACAGGAAGTTGGTCGCCCCTTTAAATTCCTCCGCCACCTGGCGGATCATGCTCGTGTTGGCCAGTGCCTGTTCGATGAGGCTTGGTATGTCGGTGAGCGCCGCGAGTTTTTCGAAGAAGGTGCTTTGGGTGATGGTGCCCCGGTACTTGGCCACTTTTAGGGCGATCATGGCGAGCACTGTCAACTGGGCGGTAAAGGCCTTGGTACTGGCCACCCCGATCTCGGGGCCAGCATGGGTGTAGACACCGGCATGCGTGGCTCGAGCGATGGAAGAAGCCACCACATTGCAGACGCCATAGACCGTGGCTCCTCGTTCTTTGGCTATCTCTACAGCTACCAGCGTATCCGCGGTTTCACCACTTTGCGAAATGGCGATGACAACGTCCCCATCTCGTACGATGGGATTGCGGTATCGAAACTCGGAGGCATATTCGACCTCTACGGGAATCCGGCAGATTTCTTCAAAAATGTATTCTGCCACTAACCCGGCGTAGTATGACGTGCCACAGGCGGTGATCAGGATACGCTCGGCGCGATAGAGGGGCTTGGCATGCTCCTGTATGCCGCCTAGCTTGAGCAGATTTCGACTGAGGTCCACCCGTCCACGCATACAGTCGGCGATGGATCTGGGCTGCTCGTAGATTTCCTTGAGCATGAAGTGGTCGTATCCCCCTTTCTCGATCTGCTCCAGATCCAAATCCAATGTCTCGACGTATGGATTCTGCGGTACATTTTGCAGATTGAGGATCTGGAGGTCGTCCGCTGTGACCAGCGCAAGCTCTTCGTCGTTGAGATAGATGACATCTTTGGTGTACTCCAGAAACGGACTGGCGTCAGAGGCGATAAAATGTGCTCCCTCGCCGACCCCAATGACCATGGGACTTCCTTTGCGGGCGGCGATGAGCTGGTCCGGATGGTCGGTAGCGATCAGCACGATGCCGTATGCTCCGATCACCCGGCTGAGCGCGAGCCGAACGGCCTCCACCAAATCACCTTCGTGGTGCAGCGCAATTTCTTCGATGAAGTTGACCAGGACTTCGGTATCGGTGTCACTGTGAAACTGGTAGCCCTTGGAGAGGAGCTCCTCCTTGAGCACGCCATAATTTTCGATGATACCGTTGTGCACCAGGGCCAGCTGCCCCGAGTTGGAAAGATGGGGATGGGCATTTTGATCATTGGGTGCCCCGTGTGTGGCCCAACGCGTGTGACCGATCCCCATGGTCTGGGGGACCAGATCGCCGTCTACCATCTCAGCCAGGTCATTTACCTTGCCAGACCTTTTGTGTACCAAGAGTTTTTCCTGGGAGAGCAGGGCGATGCCTGCACTGTCATAGCCACGATATTCCAATCTACGCAGTCCGTTGATGAGGATAGGGTACGCTTGCGCGTCCCCGGTATATGCCACGATTCCACACATATGCAAACAATTTCAATAGTCACAAAGACCAAAACTCAAACGAATCCCCTGCAAAAATCTGATATATTGCCAGGACGTTTTCACAACAGTGGTAGCCATGATGCAGGCGCTTGTAGATCGGATCTTTCACGTATGCTCTTACATTATCTTGGCAATTGTCTTGCCAATCATGGCGCCAGCACAGATGATGTTGCTGGAAGACCGGGAGGCTCATGCGCATCTGCTAGAGCGATTAGACAGTGTGATGACGATGGCGATGGATTCCATGGCCTTCCCCGGCGGTCAGCTGGTGGTCAGTCACAAAGGGCAGATCATCGTCGATCGGACCTATGGACATCACACGTATGATGCGGCGCAGCCGGTGCAGCCCGATGATTTGTACGACCTGGCTTCGGTGACTAAGGTGGCGGCCGGTGTGCCTGCCCTCATGTACCTCTGGGACCGGCAGCTGATCAATCTCGATGGCACGCTCTGCGACTACTTTCCCTTTTTATGTCGCTCCAACAAGGGGCACATCACACTTCGCGAGGCCTTGTCTCATCACGGTCGATTGCAACCGTACATCGTGTTTTGGCAGGAGGCGCAGCGAAAGAATGGCACCTATCGGGCGCGGTCCTTCAAGCGAAAGCGCTCTGACCGGTATCCGATCGAGATTACGCCCGAGCTTTTCTTGCACCGCAAGTACAAACGCAAGATGCACAAGGCTATCCGCAAGACACCGTTGAATGAGGAACCAGGGTATGTCTATAGCGGGCTGACCTTTTTACTCTATCCCGATCTGGCCAAGGAGTTGACCGGGATGCGCATTGACTCATTGCTTCGCCAGCATTTTTATGAGCCTCTGGGAGCCTCGACGTTGACCTTCAATCCGCTGGAGCATTTCCCCAATGAACGAATTGTGCCCACAGAGCGGGATACTTTCTTCCGCTATACGCTGGTCGATGGGAGCGTGCACGATGAGGCCTCGGCCATGCTGCAAGGCCTGTCTACCAATGCCGGTCTCTTTGGCAGTGCGCGTGATCTCACCAAGTTGCTCCAGCTTTTTTTAAACCAGGGGACCATGAATGGCCGCAGATATCTATCGAGTGAGGTGATTGATACATTTACCCATTGCCATTACTGTCTAGAGGACAATAGACGGGGCCTGGGGTTTGACAAGCCCCTGATCGAGTATCGTAAGCAGGCGAGCTACGTGGCTCAATCGGCCAGTCCGTCCAGCTTTGGGCACTCTGGTTTCACCGGCACGTTCTTTTGGGTCGATCCCGCATACGACATGACCTTTGCGCTGTTTACCAACCGGGTACATCCGTATCGCACCCATCGCAAGCTGTACTCCATGGGCATTCGACCGGCGCTCCATCAGATGGTCTACGATTACCTGGAGGGGTTGGCGGCCGATGGGGAGTAGGCGATTGCAGCGGGACCGGCGGCTTTGGTTGAGATAAGGGTGATTGGGGATAGTTGATTGAGGGATGATGATTCCTGTCATGCGGAGATTCGATTTGTTCAGCTTGTAGCTCCATTGAACATTCGCACAGACGGCTGGAAAGACGGTGGACCGGTGCCGCATCGTTGAGGGGAGGGAAGCCAGGTGGGCAGCAACGATCAGCGAGCCTCACACAGGAGCTGAATCGAGCACGCTTGGCTACTGGTAGGACAAAAAAAGAGAGCTGCCGAAGCAACTCTCTTCCTCTAAATGTCTCTTAACAAGGCAGGCTTACATGGCTCCGGCCACGCGAGCACATAGATCGGACAATCGAGCCGAATACCCCGCCTCATTGTCGTACCAGCTCACCACCTTGGCGTAGTTGCCACCGATCACGGAGGTCATAAGTGAGTCGAAGATCGATGAGTAAGGATTTTGCAGGATGTCCGCCGACACGATGGGATCGGTCTGGTATTCCAGAATGCCCTTCATATCACCTTCAGAAGCTTCCTTAAACTTGGCGTTGATTTCTTCCGCGCTGGTGTTGTTTTCCAACAACACATTAAGCTCAATCATCGATCCGGACACCACCGGTACTCGGACGGCGATGGCGCTCAACTTGCCCGCTACCTCCGGCACGACCTTGCCTACTGCGGTAGCTGCACCGGTGGAGGTGGGGATGATATTGATCGCCGCTGCCCTGGCTCGACGGAGGTCGCTGTGAGGCGCGTCCTGAATGCGCTGGTCCGAGGTATAGGCATGCGTGGTAGTCATGCTCCCTACCTTGATGCCCCAGTTGTCGTTGAGGACTTTGACGACCGGTGCCAGACAGTTGGTCGTACAGGAGGCATTGGAGTAGATCTGCTGTGCGTCGTTGATTTGGCTGTCGTTTACGCCCAGCACGACGGTGTCGACGCCTTCGCCCTTGGCGGGGGCTGAGATCACTACCTTTTTGGCGCCAGCTTCGATGTGCAAGCCCGCCTTGGCGGCGTCGCGGAAAATGCCGGTGCACTCCAGGACCACATCGACGCCAAGCTCTGCCCAGGGTAGGGCGGCTGGATTGCGCTCCGCGGATGCATAGATCTCCTGGCCATTGACGACCAGGTGCGTGTCTGTGGAGCTTACGGTTCCGTCAAACTTACCCTGCGATGAATCGTACTTCAATAGGTGAGCCAACGTAGCGTTGTCGGTGAGATCGTTGATAGCAACTACCTCGACGCCAGGCGTATGCAAGAGGTTTCTAAAGGTTAATCGTCCAATGCGACCAAAACCATTGATGGCAATCTTCTTTGACATAATTCTATCTGTCTTTTACTTTTTATAATCAGGTTCGCAAAAATGAAGCTGCAAAAATAGCAAAAATTCATCTGTGACGGTCGTCACCAATGTAGATGACTCTTTAAGAATGACCACCCGTCTAGCACCCTTTGAGGCGGGTGGGTTGGGGGGGCGATCGTGGGTCGATGCCAGTGCGTGGGGCAGGGGCGACGGTCGACGGAGAAGGGCAAAAGGAAGCGTATCTGAGGGCGGATGCCCAGAGACAGCTCGTGCCGCTTGACGGAAGCGGTGGGCATAGGCATGCAGATGCCGGCAGGTAGTGGTCTTGGGTGTGCATTCCATGGCCGCACAGGTGGCTTGCCCGCCTTCACCTTTGGCCTTACTTACTTGGCGCAAATCCTACGGCCAAAGGCCCGGGACGACCTGCCAGGGCAATCGCATTATCATGGCTTTCAAGGTGACGGCGAGCTAGCAATGGCGTTTGGCGGGGACGCCAAACGCAGCCTGATCAGGGTGGTGCGGCCTTTGAGGCTAGTAGCCGTTGGAGTTTGCTCAACAAAGAAGAACCTGGCCGTGTCAGGCGTCCTCGCTTGACATATGCATGCCAGGGTGTTATGCCAGGGAGTAGTCGCCTATGTGCGTTCAACCACTCAATGAGAGCATCTTGCCAGCATGCTCTGGCCATTGATAAAGAAGTGCAGAATCCCAGAATGCGATCGCCCACGTAGACCTGCTCTAGACCTGCCAGGCGGATTTTGAAATTTTGACGAAAGTGATATCTTTGCCAAGCTTTGGAGAATGGGTCATTTGCAGGCCCTTTTTTCCACGACATCCGGCCCGTTCGTCTAGGGGTTAGGACGCCGGGTTTTCATCCCGGTAACAGGGGTTCGAATCCCCTACGGGCTGCTAAGATTGCAGAAGAGTTCATGGTGTAGACTGTGGACTCTTTTTCTTTGGGGGGTGCACCCGATCTGTAAGCAAGGGCAGCTTTTCCTCAAATTAAATTTTGAATATTTCCTTGTAGGTCGTCTCAGATCTGACCTCATGAAGAGGGTTACCAGCGACTTGTTTGATCACAAAGAGAAGCAGTGGCTGTAAATCTGGGGCAAAGTCTGTAGACGAAATGAGTGACGAGGGCAAGGAAAAATCGGTTTTGGAATGTTTGAAGGACATGCTAGTGATCTTAGGACTCCTATTCTTCATGATCATCACTGTCCTTTTCTTGGCCAAAGACTGGAGCAAGCGCTATTTGATCATTCAGCCAGCCAGGATTTCTATCGATGGATTCGCATATTCCGAGGAGGATCTTACAGCGTTGTTTAAAATGGAGTTGAACGCGATCTATGCAGGGGGTCTTCCTCCTTCGTCCTGTGCTGATTGGCGTGAATTCGAGCAGATTGTCCGACCTAGTGCAGTAAGCTACGATATCAAAGATCCTTTTACTGGATCAAACTTAACCCAGCTGCGCAGGCTCCTTCAAGAAGTCCTAGGCGACAAGAGTCTGCTTGTCTCGAGTTTTATTTATCAAGCCGAGGACTCCACCATACAGTTTGTTGTCACGGTGGAAGGCCAATCACCCAAGGTCTATGAGCTGTCAGGTAACATAAGAACCCATCTTAATGAAGCGGCACAGGAGGTTGTGCAAATCTTGGATAAAACTCGCTTATTAAAATACCTGTACCGGCGAACGAATCAAAGAGATCGCAGCAAGTCCTTGGAAATCGTCCAGTCTCTGTTGAATGATGACGATCCAGAAAATGACCGTCTTGCATACTATGTGCGAGGAAGGATTTATCTTATGCTTGGCGATGACTGTCAAACGGCCCCCTATGACCTGGCGAGGAAGGATTTGGAGCGGTGCATACAGTTAGATAAGTCATTTGCCGGAGCATATCGGCATCTGGGCTTGATGAAGATGAGGTGTGACTCATTGTTGAGCGCCGTTCAACTTTTTCGAACATCAGCTGCCCTTGATCTCAGCGGTAAAGATCACCTGAACATCGGCAACGCCTTCTTTGCGCTCCACCGAAAAGATACTTCTGCTACCTCTTATCTAGATTCCGCAAGGGCTCACTATGAAAGGCTGGTTCAGGTGGATAGGAAATGCGTACTGAATTATCTCTCTTTGGCTCAATTATATCTCTTTACAGGTAACCTAGCATTGATTCCAAGGATCTTGGACAAGGCATTTCAGATGGACGCCAATCATCCTCAGACCAATTTCGTCTTTGGTCAGTACTATCTTAAACGGACAGACCATGCGAGCGCAATGAGATATTTTGTTAGGGCTCGAGATGCTGCCCGAAGCGATGACTTCCGACGTCAATGCCAGGTGCAAATAGATCGATTAAAGTCACTGCAAGGGGAGTAAAAAGGATTTTTCCAAGAATAGGAGTTGCTATGAAAAATAACGGAATTTCCTCCACATTGCTGGATGACCGGAAAGCCCTCTATACTTTAAAGAACTGGAACAAGGATTTCTCAAAACAAGGGAACAGTTAATTTGAGGAATTATAGTACAGAAACGAAGAAAATGAAAGCCCAGGGGAAGCTGCAGATTCTGGGCGATCTGGAGCACTACGGCATGGCTGAGGCATCAAGGATCCATGGTGTAAGCACGTTTGTGGTGTATCGATGGAAGTCCAGATACGACAGGCAAGGAGAAACCGACTTGTGTCGGTCCCAGGGGAGAAATTGACCGTGAGAAACGAGACATGGGACGAGAGACTGAGCGGTTGGGGTAGGTGGTGGCTGATCAGGTGTTAACGATACGGATCAAAGAGGAGTTGCTAAAAAAAGCGATATCGGTGGGCAGGATAGTACATCGTTTACTCAATTGTGGTTTTGGCAGCTTGACAGAACTTTTTAAGAGAACGTTCCCGACACTTTCCGGCAGGTCAAAATATGCCTCGGAGGTTTGTTCCTTTCCTTTTGCGAAACGAGCATAATCTGACGAGGGCATCCGTGGGATGGAAATCTTAAGGCTGGTGATTTTGCAGTCAGAGATGCAACCCTCGGGGTCTAAGTATCGTATTACAATTGCATGATCGCATACCAATTGCTCTGGCCAGTCGACATTTGTGCCTATGTTTCGTAGTTAGGACTAATGTAGGTCCAGGAGGAGATGGATAAGGGGAGAAGAGTCCACTTATTATTTGTGTGACTGAAACATGTGGCGGTGTGAGAAAGGTTTCATCGCGCGTCTGGAGGCTTAAACCGACTGAACATGCCAAAACTAACTTTATCATCAATCAAAGATTAAATTATGAAGCGGTTGCCACTACTATGTATTTGGATTCTGTTGTTGAGTAGCCTCACCTCCTTCGGTCAGATTGAGGATTCAGTAACACTTACGGTGATCACCGTCGAGTCTAAGGAACTTCGCGACTTCTACCGTTTTGAGGGAATCGACTATTTCAAGATGACGATAGTGGGTGAGAATGTGAAGGGCCGGCATTTTATCTTGTCCAGCAATGAATTTTGGGATGGCAAATCCGTCAGATTGGACACAATTGCGAATACCGAAATCCTCAAAAGGAGAAATCGAACAGACACCTTGCATTTAAGAGTTATGTCGAGGAAGACAGGCGAAGACACTACTAAATTTCAGTTTCATTTGCCGGGATTTTCGGTGCAAAGGAAGTTTCGGACCATACCAAGGGATATATACAGTCTGCGGGATATAACCTCCACCGGAGAAAAGGTGATACCTGCAGCAACTCCAATTACACTACTGGTGTATAGTCTCCCTTATGAAGATCCTGAGCATCCAGGAAGTTTGTTCTATTGCGAATTGAGCCGGGAGGGAATTCCACCGGAGAGGTGGGGTGAAGAATTCGGTGTGCAGCACTACATTATTTTTAAGATAGAGTTCATCGACTAGACTAGTCGCTGGAGAGGTCTACCAGCGATCCTTAGTTTGCATAATAATGCGATCGACGAGCGTGAGACATCACGGTGTCAAAATCAAGCACTAGCTTCAACCCGCTGCCCTTTCCCTAAATGCACCAATCCCAGACAGACCAACGTCAGCATGCCGAGCAGCAGGAGATCTAATCGTATCCCAGCAATCTTGGTAGGCAACCAACCGAGCTGGGAGCAGACGACCAGTAGGATCGAGATCAAGGTGAGGATCGGCACCAATTTGAATTGATGTGCCCGATCCGAGAATACCCCGGTGAAGATCATGGGCGCTAACAGGGCTGTACCAGCAAAGCTTGCTCTCGCCAGGAGTACCAATTGATCGCTAGTGAGCAGGGCGAAGACGAGGGCCATAACGGCAAAGGCACCGATGGCCAAGCGAGATCGCCGGATCATGCTCTTGTCGGTGCCGGTGAGTAGCGACCGCGTCTCACCGCCCAACGCAAAGATCTGAGAGTCCGCGGTGGAAATAGCAGCGGCAATGAGTCCGATCAGCACGAACGCTCCTAGATAGCCCGCCTGGTCATGCAGTAAGGTATTGCCCAGAAAGTCGGGCACGCTGGCGTCCGGGTACTTAATGGCCCCGTACATGCCCAGGAAAGCGGTGGGTAGGATCACCAAAATGGCAAAGGTACCCAAGCCGATCGCGGTGCGAAATAGCGCCTTGTGGTCTTTCATGATGATCAGCCGCGTGGACACCTGTGGCTGCGTAAAGGGGATCAAACAGATGGCTACCATCGACCCAAATAAGAACTGAAAGTCAAAAAGTCCCTTCGGCCCCGGCACCGAAAGCAGCGCTTCATTTTGCGCTGCGACCTGCCTAAACATCTCTCGAAAGCCACCTACCTTGTCCAGGCAGACCAAGCCGATCACCCAGATGACAATCAGCAGGACGATCCCCTGCAACGTATCATTGTAGATGATGGCCTTCAGGCCGCCAATTTCACTGTAGATCATCATGACCACCACCATGCCGATCGCCCAGACCCAAAGTGGTACGGTGGGAAAAGCTTGCTCTAAAAAGAGCGCCACACCGCGGATCTGGATGGCCACATAAGGAATCAAAAAGACAAAGGCCCCCAAGAAGGCTGCGATGCCAGCCAGTCTTGACTTATACACCCGAGCCATAAAGCCGGCCATGCCGTAGTACTGAGTGCCCTCCACCTTTTTGCGCAGGTAGTAGCCAAACCACATCAGGCCAAAGACCATCACCAGGTCCGACACCGCAATAAAGATCCAAGCACCTACCCCATGGGCCCGAAAGAAATCAGGCATCCCCAAAATGGTAAAGGTGCTAAACAGCGTAGCCGCAAACGTAAACAGACCCAGAAAAGAGCCCAAATTGGCCCCCGCTAGAAAGTACTCCTTGCTGGAGCTGCTCGTCGACCGGTTGACAAAGGAAAAGAGTATCAGCAGCCCCACATAGATGGTGCCAACAATCAGGAGTGTCTTAAGCATCGTCAATCGTTTTAGCGGTGTCGTTTAGTCCCGGATGCACCCTGGAGCCGGCGATCAGCAGTGCCAGTAGTACCAGTGTCTGAAGGATCCCCACCCACAGTGTGTATGGCATGCCCAGCCAAAACGGGTCCACCTGACCCACAGGCGTCACCAAAGGCGTAAACGTCAAAATAGCGATGACAATCACCAGAATACAGATCGATCGCCAGATAAATTGTCGACTCATAAGGGGGCAGTTTGGTGATTTTGAAGATAGAGAAAAAAGTGACTAGAGTGCCTTTGCGCCATGCAAAATCCATGGAGTTGATAAGGATAAAAGTATCCGATCAAGTATTGTCCCTACGGGTGGGAGTCCCGTACGGTAAGGAGTAGTCAACCGCCGGAAGCGAGTCTTGCGTAGTCAATAGAGATGTTGGCACGAAGCGTAGACAGCGACTGATGAAGGACTGTGAGATAGCCTCGAAAGTAGTGAAATGCTGATGCCTTAACTATAGTCACAGTTGGGGCGAGATCAAAGTCACGATACAGACGAGTGGTGGCGAATCGGCCGGGGTTTAGAAGCAGTTCAGAGTCAGCAGGGGAACCATGGGAACATGGGAGAGCCTACCGTCTCCTCCACGAATACGGGCATGGATGACCTGACCGCAAACATCCGAGCGACCGTGGTCGATGATGCTACCGCGGGAGCGAGCAGAAAAAGGCATCAAGGTGGAGGTATGCGTGGCCGAGGGGGACCGAAGGCGCGGAGAAGGACGGAGGCAGTCTTAGTATCCTCATAGTACCGTTAGAAAAGTGGGAAATCGACTCCACGAAAGCCACGGATTAGGGAAGGGGGATACCTTACAAGGGGTCTGCATATTGGAAACATTACGAGTACCAGAGACAAGAGAAGGATGTCAACAGTAGAGATGCAGATAGCGACCAGATCACGGGAACACCGGGGCGAGGCGCTGACGAACCTGCACGGCTATATCACGCCAGGCTTTATGGCAGAAAGCTATCTGGGCCTTAATAAGAAGGGTGCCAGCGGAGTGGACGGCCAGAGTTGGGCGGATTATGCGGAGAACTATGAGCAGAGCATAGGGACCCTGCATACGGCCTTCAAGAGTGGTAGCTACCGCGCACCCCATATACGCCGAGCGTATATACCGAAGGGGCGTGGTCAGCGGCCGTTAGGGCTACCGACGGTAGAGGACAAGATACTGCAAAGCGCAGTGAATAGAGTTTTGACGCCGGTGTATGAACAGGAGTTCTATAGCTATTCGTACGGATTCAGGCCAGGGAAGTCAGCGCATCAGGCGTTGGAGGCATTGTACAAGGAAGTAAGTTATGAGGGCAAGCGCTATATCATAGACGCAGACCTACGCAATTACTTCGGCAGTATAAACCACCAGCAGTTACGGGGGTTTCTGGATCGCCGGATAAAAGATGGAGTGATACGCAGACAGATAGATAAATGGCTGAAAGCGGGGATACTAGAGGATGGGCAGGTGCACTACCCGAAAGAGGGTACCCCACAAGGGGGCATCATCTCCCCGTTGTTGGGCAATATCTATCTACATTATGTACTGGACGAGTGGTTTAGTGAGCAAGTGCAAGGTCGGCTAAGGGGCAGAAGCAGTTTGATCCGTTATGCGGACGACTTTGTGATGTGTTTTAGCGACCAAGCGGATGCGGAGCGGGTGCTGGCCGTACTACCGAAACGTTTGGGCAAGTATGGCTTGAGCCTCCATGAGGACAAGACGCGCCTGATCGATCTGGGGAGTGGAAAGCGAGGAGCGCGGAGTTTTGACTTTTTGGGCTTTACCCATTATCTGGGCAGAAGCAGGAGAGGCAACGCGATACTCAAGCGCAAGACCAGCAGCCGGAAGCTGACCGAGTCCTTACATAAGGTAAGTCAGTGGATACGGCAGCATCGACACCGGCCGATCGGCCAGATCGTAGCAGAGCTGAATCGTAAGCTAAGAGGCTACTACAATTACTATGGGATTACCTTTAACAGCCGGGGTATAGTCAGGTACTTCGAAGGAGTGAAGCGCCTACTATTCAAGTGGATCAACCGAAGAGGAGGCAAACGAACCTGGAACTGGACGAGGTATAACCAACTCATCAAAGAGTGGCAGCCCTTACTCAGACCCAAAGTGTATCACCGCTATCCTTTAGCGAAACCCTTGTAGGAGGAACCGTATGCGGGAAATCCGCTCGTACGGATCTGTGGGGGAGCGGGGAGGTAACGATCCGCTCTACCCGGAAGAGTTTTTCCTCGGAGGGTATCTAGCCACAGTGAGCTTGAGTTCGGGGAGAGCTCGTTCTCCTCCAACTTTAGTCACTGTAGGTCACTCTAGATCACTATAGTCACTGCCTTCAACTTTAGTCACTATAGGTCACTCTAGATCACTTTAGTCACTCCCCCTACAGCCTCTCCACCATCATGCCGCCATCGACCACGATGATCTGGCCGGTGGAGTAGGGGAGGTCGCCCCGGACGAGGGAAAGTACCGCCTTGCCCACGTCTTCCGGGGTACCCCATCGCCGTTGAAGAGCCAGCCCCTCTTCTAGCATCTTGGTGTACTTCTCCTCGACCGTACTGGTCATATCGGTGCGGGTGATGCCCGGTTGGATCTCGTAGACAGGGATGTCATACTCGGACAGTTTGACCGCAAAGAGCTTGGACATCATGCTCATGCCGGCCTTGGAGATGCAGTATTCCCCACGACTCTGAGAGGCCATCACGGCGGAGACGGAGGTGACATTGACGATGCAAAAGTCTTGATCGGGAGCAGCCGCTTTCCAGTCCACCATCTGATTGGCCACCAGTTGGCTCAGGAAGAAGGGGCCACGCAGGTTGATATTCATGACCCGATCGTAGCTCTCTATCGTGGTTTCGAGCAGGTCCAGTCGCTGCTTGGGTGCCACCCCCGCGTTGTTGACCAGGGCGTGAATGGGCCCAAGGGATTCCGTGACGAAGGAGACCAAGCGACGGCGGTCGGCTTCCTCTGCTACATTGCCTTGAGCATACACCACTTGGCCGCCCAGGCCCTCCAACGCTTGTAGCACATCTGACACCCGGCTGGCGTCTCGTACGCCATTGATCGCCACGTTCCATCCATTTGCCAGGAGGCATTGGGCGATGCCTAGGCCAATACCTCTGGATCCTCCGGTTACCAATGCATTTTTCATCACCTCTATGCTAGATCTTCGATGGGCAGCCATTGCCGTTTTTCCCAACTCTCGATGCCCTTTTCCGCCAACTGTACCCCCTTGGCTCCCTCCAATAGATCCCAGGGGAAGGGCTCGTCCAGCACGATGTGGCGGAGGAATAACTCCCACTGGACCTTGAAGGCATTGTCAAAGGTAGCGTCGGGGTCGACCGGAGTCCAACCGTCATAGAAATTGATGGGTTGGGGGATGTCGGGATTCCAAACCGGCACCGGCGTCTCTTCGTAGCTCTGGGTCAGGCAATCTCGGAGGCCTGCCATGGCTGATCCCTTGGTGCCGTCGATCTGAAGGGTCAGCAGGTCGTCGCGACGCACACGCACCGTCCAAGATGAATTGAAGTGGGCGATGATGCCGCCTTCCAGCTCAAAAGTGGCATAGGCAGCGTCGTCGGCAGTACATTGATAAGTCTCGCCGGATTCGTCATATCGGATGGGGATATGCGTGGCGCCCAGACAGCTGACGGACTTCACCGAGCCAAAGACATTGTCCAAGACATAACGCCAGTGACAGAGCATGTCCATGATGATGCCGCCGCCGGCCTCCTTTCGATAGTTCCAAGACGGGCGGTTGATGGGCGTGCTGTGGCCTTCGAAGACCCAGTAGCCAAACTCGCCGCGCACGGATAGGATCTGACCAAAGAAGCCCTCATCGATCAGTTTTTTGATCTTCATCAATCCCGGAAGCCAGAGTTTGTCTTGTACCACCCCATGCTTGATGCCGCGCTCCTTGGCATGCCGATAAAGCCCCAAAGCTTCGTCCAAAGTCACTCCGGTGGGTTTTTCACAGTAGATGTGTTTGCCGGCATCGATGGCTTGCTTGACGGCATTAAACCGCCGTCCGGTGATCTGGGCGTCAAAATAAATGGGGTACCCTGGCTTCTCCAAGGCCTCCTCGAGTGACGTCGTCCACTCGGTGATGTCGTGCTCGGCACAAAGGCCCTTGAGTTTCTCCGCATTTCTGCCTACCAAAATGGGGTCAGGCATAATCACCTCGTCAGGTCCGATGGCCACCCCACCCGCATCGCGGATCGCCACGATGGAGCGAATGAGGTGCTGTCGAGTACCCATGCGGCCGGTGACACCATTCATAATGATGCCTAGGCGGTGTGTCTTTTTAGCTGGATTTGCGTCTGTCATAGTCAATCCTGTTCGATGAGATTATGGTAGGCTTGCACGATGTCATCCAAAAAAGCGGATTGATCCTGCGCCCAGTATTTTGTTGAGAAAATTTCTACCTCTTCGTAGCCATCAAAGCCGGCTTCCATCACCCACTGTCGGATCTGGGCGATGGGTATACATCCTTCGCCCATAATGCCGCGGTCGTTGAGCATGTCTTCGGTGGGTGATTTCCAATCACATATGTGAAAGGCAAACAAATGTCCATTGCTTCCACATCTCTCGATCTCTGCTTCCAGCTCCGGGTCCCACCAGAGATGGTAGACATCCACGGCAATCCCCACCCAGGGAGATTGGATGGCTTCGGCCGCCTCATTGGCCTGGCGCATCGTGTTGATCGCTGAGCGGGTGTCTGCGTACATGGGGTGCAGTGGCTCGATGGCCAACTTCACCTGATGTGCTTCGCAATCCGGCAGCAATGCCTGGATGCCGTCGACGATTTGTTGTCGTGAAGTATGCAATGGTTGCTGCGGATGTGCACCGCACACTAGGACCACCATTGGGGCTCCGAGCAGCTCGGCGCATTCTATTAACCCACGATTGTGCTCGATCGCACGCTGTCTCTCTCCGGCATCCGTATGCGGAAAAAATCCTCCTCGTACCAGCGACACGGTCTCCAGGCCATGGTCTTCAATGATCTTTCTGGCTTCCTTGGCGCCATACGGTTGGATGGCATCTTCCCAGACGCTGATGCCGGCGATGCCACGGTCGGCATACGCCTTGGCTGCCTCGGGCAATGACCAGGGCTTGGTGGTGATCGTATGAATACAAAGCCGGCTTAGGGTCATCAGTTACGGGGTGAGGGCATCAAAAAAAGTATAATACCGGTCGCCATCAAGCACTTTTTGCAGATAAAGTGCCAGCTCGCGCGCATGATAATCACCCCACATGCTTGACTCCCCATGCGCGATCTTGCTGCCTTGCGGCACGTGATCCCATCCGTTCGGTTGGTGGTAAATCGAATGCAGCAGTAGTCCCTGATGATGATCAGCGGTACTCAGGTACGGTTCTTCCATCAGCCGACTAGCCACCTGTAGGCCGGCTTGCCAATATTTGTCGCCCTCGACATCTCCTCGCTCCTGGAGGTAATGTCCCAGCCGCAGTAATCCTTGGGCTCCTATGGCTGCGGCGCTGCTGTCCACCGGTTCATAATCGTTGACGGGCTCCGCATCACGGGCAAGATAATCGCCCAGCAAATGCAGATTTGGCGCTCCCGTATCCCAATAGGGGATGCCATCCGCAGCGCTATTATCAATGTAGAAGTCACAGGTAGCCCGTGCGGCCTTCAAAAACGTCGCCTCGTAGTGCTGCTGGCCACCCCGGTGATCAAGTGCGTCTTCGCTCAGCCAGGCAAGGTATTCTAGTTGCTCTGCGAAACCCAGCATGGCCCAGGACAGGCCTCGGGTCCAGGTCGTAAACCCGGAAAACCCTTGCTGGCTATTGGGGCATCGATACCGTTTGTCGTGCACGTTAAAAACGCTCTCATGAGCGGTGCGACCCCATTCGTCATAGCTATCGCGACCTTCCCCATAATAGACGGCATATTGGGCGGTGGCCACTGCGTGATCCATCGCTCGGTCCAAGAGGCTGGTCACCACATCGTTTTCCCCGCGGTGGTCGTGGCCCAAGGCATGACTAACTTCCAGCGCCCGCAGGGAGCGGATGGTATCGACAAAGAGCGAATGAGGTCCATTAAAAGAATGGATGAACCCGCCGTCTGGCAAAGGAGTCCATCGCTCGGCCTGTACGGCCCCCGATATCTTGAGGGCAAGCTCATAGAAATCGCGCTCCGTCTGCACCATTGGAATCTTGCCATGCACCATCAGGCGAAGCAGGTTTCCATAAGTGCTGACATTATTAAACCCATGATCGTGTACGCCGAAATGGCTTACATGTGGGGCCATGCGATCGACGGTAGCCTTTCTTCCAATCTCTAGATAGCGCTCGTCGCCCGTGGCTTCAAATTGGATCAAGGCGGACCCGTATTGAAACCCCTGGGTCCACTCTGTCCAGCCACGGGAGCTGTATTTGCCGGCTACCGTAAAAACCGGAGCTCCTGCAGCGGGATCAAATTCCTCTTCTATCAATAGAATCTTCTGTCCGGAGTGTTGCCAGTAGGCAGCGAGCTTGGCACTCAGATCCGGCAGATTGTTGTCTGTCTTCAGTTTCATCGGGAGGCCTGGTTCAGGACAAAAAAAGAGTACGCAAGATATCAATCTTGTGCGGTAAGAATAGGATTGGGTGAGGGCAATCTTTGGCCTCGGTTTCGTCAGGCTCTATTTTCGGTCGCTACCAATCCGAAACATGGAATCTCTTATGAATTGTCCAAATCACGCCGAACCGTTGAGCATTTGATTTAGGTTCAGATTGTGATTTTGCGGAAAGCCATTAATCATCCTGTGGTGCCAGATGGGCTACGTGTCAAAGTCATGGGCGCACAAATTCAACAATTCAACACCTCCACAATTACCACATTTTTTGCCCAGCATCATGGCGCGGCATAAGCCCGGTGAAGGCGCTCGATCGTCTGCTGCGGCGCTCGTCCATCATGCACCAGGAGCCCATACCTAGACTGGTAGACTGCTCCCGGCTGGATGCTAAACTCCCCCAGCACTTCCGGAGCGAAGACGAAGTACGGCATGGTCGGATGTACCCGTACCGGCTGTGGATGTCGGAAGTTGGATGGATGACCCATCATGGTGATCCCGGCGGTGGCGGACCCCACTTGACCAGACATATCTGCCCAAAGGGGTCTACTGTGGTTGCCGTCGGTGTGGGTCTTGCCTTCATTCGTCAGGAAGTAGACGAGCGAGTCATAGGCGCCGCTTTCGACATTCCACTGGTCATGCCCGCGGAAGGCGGCTCCACCGTAATGGTACTCGTCCAGGATCAAGGGATCTTCCGTGTGACACCGCTGCGTGATCAGCCAGTCGACGAAATAGTCCTCTTCCAAAGGGAAAAAGCGCATTTCCCACGTTTCGTCGAGCGCGGGTACCGTATCGGTACCGAGATAGGCCACCTGTTGGAGTGAAACAGAGAAGGAGGAATACACAGGGCCATGTGTGATATCCAGTACATCTACATGCACCACGGTCCCCAGTCTGGAGTGTTGGTTCCAAAAATCGATGAAGGTGTCGCGAAAATGGGTGCGGGTCCAAGCGTTAAAAAGTCCGTGTTGATGCGTATGGCCTCGGGGAAAGCCGTCGGTGATGGTCGTGCCCGATCGGGTGCGCAGCGGATGGATGAAGCCATTTCTCTTATAATACTCCGGTAACGTATCCGGAGGCATCTGCATGGCGATCCAATATTTGGCCACTTCTTGATCTCCGATCTTTACCTGCAAGAAGTCTCCGGTATTGCGAATGGCAACCCCCGACTGGACTTGTTCCTCTGGCTTTGCTACCAGCCGCAAGGGTGAGCCGGCAGCGATGTCGTGCGTTGGCAAAAAGCAGACTTGCTGAGCTAAACGCTGGACCGGAATCGAGAAATTTTGATCCGCATCCTCCAGAAAGGCCGTGGTCAGATCCAATGTGTCAGGTAGATCAATGATGGCCACCTGTCCCTTGGCATAGGACTGTTCACTCTTCCATTCTGCCAGGCTATTTGGCGATTGACAGGCAACCAGCAGTGCCATTATGGGTATGAAGGCTTTCATAAATGTCAGTGAATGTTCCTGCCTGAATGTATGGATTTTCAATGCCATTGCAAACTTACGTCCTGCGATGGTCATGCGGCAGGTACATTAGAACTTGAAGATCTTCTTTGCCGCCGCAGATCCGCCTTGGCCCTGCAAGCGTATCACATAGGCACCCGGTCGGAGATCACTTGTGCTCAATTCGTACGAGGTGCCATGAAAGACGCCCTGCCGGATCAGCCGGCCGGTCAGGTCCATCAGGTGGAACCGATACCGATCAGTTTGGTTCAGTTGCATGATCAGCCGATCCTCAAAGGGGTTTGGTATGATCGTGACTGCGGAGGGCAAGTCATCTTGTGCAATGGCGGTGCTCATACCCTCGGAGATGGCAAATCCATCCAGGCCAGCTTCATAAATATGCACGGAACCGACATCGGCCGCTAGCACTTTCATTTGCATCGCAGCTGTGGGTGGTAGGTAGTCAGCAATGCGAATTTCGGACCGCTCCCGCCAACCACTAGCCGATTCGGTGAGGAGTTCAACCAGCACATCTTCCTGACCATTGGTCAGAAAGACCTTTAGCGAGTCATCCAAAAGGTTGACACCCGCAGCAAAGAACCACAAATGGTAATAGAGGTAAGGATCCTCGTAGGAAGACAGGTCAAAGACAGGCGAAATCAACAGGGAACTATCGCCCAGATTGGAGCCGAGGACTCCTTCTAGCCCGGTCACGTAGCAGCTCTGGCCAAAGTCATCTTCGAGATCTCCGTTGGGATTGGCAAATTCGCCATTGTAGGTCGATGGATCGGGCGTGCCCCTGGCCCACTGCTGGTTGGGTCGCGTCACTACGTTGGTGTCTAATGTCCAGCCATAGTCAAACGTAAAGTCGTCTCGATATCCACGCTCCAGGCGCAGTTCGATATCTGTAATGTCCGCGCCGATTTCTCGCTGGACTGCCTGGTGAATGTAGCCCCATGCGCCGGCGGCCACCACAAACTCGCCTTCGAAGCTGTTTATCTGGAAGTTACCCTGTGCATCGGTGGTGGCGGAGGCATGATATCTGCGGTTTTGCACGGTCACTGGTGCATTGGCAAGGGGGGCTCCCGTTTCGTCGCTAAGCACGATGCCCGACACACTGTAGGTCAAGAGTGGCGATAAGGGGACGTCCTTTCTAACCGTTTCACCGGCGGACAGATCCACTTCAATGATCTTTTCACCATATCCTTCCTTAAAGTACCGTACGGTGACAGTGCCGGAGTCGGCCAGTCCTAAACTATAGCTGCCATCATCTGCGCTCTCCTCATAACTAGGATAGTCCGACAAAAATTGGACTTGTACGCCCTTCACCGGCAAATTTGTCAGGCTGTCTGTGATGGTACCTTCCAGATACGAAGCTCTTTGCAGGGTAGGCCGAAACACATAAAGTCCCGTACTGCGGTCGGACGACAGCACCAGACCGGAAGGGAGAAAGGGATAGGCGCCCCAGTGCCCGTGAAAGCCGCCGTCGCGCACAAAGTAGGTGTCGTAACTGGCCACTTCGACCAGATTGTCTGGCCGATGTGCGTCCACAATTTTCAGCCCATCGGTGTAGTAGGAGATATAGAGATATTGATCGTGAAAGTGGACGTTGTGCGGGATCACATTGTTGGCCAATGTAGCCGGTGGTTTGTATCGGTCCAGCAGCACGATGTCGTCCAGGTTGGATATGTCATATGACTCTACGTAGGCTCCACCCCGCTCGTCTGTCGTGAACAGGAAGCTATTGTCATCCGAGGGCCAAGCGTTGTGGGTGAAGGCCCCGGTGGTTGCCTGCATCGCCAGGGTCACGGGTGCTGAAATATCTGATATGTCGGTGACGGCGAATCCCAGCCTTAGATCAGAGGTAAACATGAGGTCTTGGTTTACGACCACATCGTGCGCATATCGAGTGTCTGAGGTGGCCACGAATGTGGGAAACTGGGGATTTTGAGCCAGATCAAAAATCAGAACGCCCCCTCCATTCGCTTGACAACCAGCCAGGAAGACATAGGTGCCATCGATGTAGAGATTGTGACATCTCTTCAAGGTCGTGGTGTCGGTCCGAAGCAGCAGTTCTGGTTTGTGAAACCGCCAAGAGATATTGTCTGGCGCCTCCCGCATATCAATGATAAGCAGCCCGTCTTCGCCCTGATCTGCTACGACGTAGACGAATTCACCATAGGACTTTATATCCCGCCAGACAGAGAGGGCACCAGGGACCGTTGCGACCAGCACGGGGTTGGAGGGATCGGCAAGGGAGAAGATCGAAGTTCCATCCCCGTGCCCCATAATGGCGTATTCGGTACCGTCGGGAGATACCCAGCCCCAGATATCATTGTACGATTGAAACTGGCTTTGTATGTCATCTGGAAAGGTCACCTGACCCTGTCCCACCAGCGCTAAGTTAAAATCTGGCTGTTGCTGGGCAGTCAGACCTCCCAGCATGAAACCTAAGAATAGTAATAGGGATATGTGTTTGCGCATCCGTTCGTTTTTAGTTTAATGCGAGGGTCATCGTCGTCAGGCGGCTGATACAGATGGCTCGATCATTCTGCCGAATGTCGATGGACCATACCTGTAGGCGTCTTCCCACTTTGACCGGCTCTACCCGTGCAATGACCTCGCCAGCTTTGGCCGGCGAAAGATGATTAGCATTAATTTCTACACCTACAACGCCAAATCGAGTCGGATCGTCCACGCAAAGCCAGGCAGCGACGCTACCAACGGTTTCGGCTAGGGCAGTGGAGGCTCCCCCGTGTAGCAATCCCATCGGCTGACGGGTCTTTTCGCATACGGGCATGGTGGCCTGAAGGTAGTCATCCCCCACGTCTGTGAATCGGATGCCCAGGTGCTCCGCCATGGTGTTTTTCTGCATCTCATTCAATAATTCGAGGCTGGGTACTTGCTTCCAAATCATAATAAGCTGTAAATTTGCCGGCGGAGCAAACTTCGCCGGAAGGTATGAAAATCTATCACAATCCCAGGTGCCGCAAAAGCCGAGAAACGCTCAACATAATCCAGAATTTTGGTATCGAACCCGAAGTGGTTTTGTACTTGGAAACACCTCCCTCTAGACAGGAAATCCGGGAGGTGCTGAGCAAGTTGGAGATGAGTGCCCAAGACCTGGTGCGGAAAGAGGAAAAGCTCTACAAGGAAACCTACAAAGGCAAAGAATTTACCGAGGACGAATGGATACGCATCCTCGCCGACAATCCAAAACTGATCCAGCGGCCGGTGGTGATCGATGGCACTAAGGCGATTATAGGCAGACCTCCCGAGAGTGTGCATGTGCTGTTGTAAGTACGTTCTCAGGTAGTTGAAATTTTAAGCACGTTAGATTTTTTGTCGGCATTCATGCCGCCTCACCAACTATATTTTCAATCCTCCCTCTTTCAAGACCTGTAGGACCTCCACCAAGGTGGGCTCTCGGAGGCGATGCCAATAGTCGTCCTTTCTAAACCATGTCATTTGCCGTTTGGCGTAACGTCGGCTATTACGCTTGATCAATCGGATCACCTCGGGTAGGTCTATCTCCCCGTCGAAGTAGGGCATCCATTCTTGATATCCCACCGTCTGCAGTGCTTGCGTGTGACGATGGGGTATAAGCGATTTGACTTCTGCCTCTAAGCCGCGCGCCAGCATCTCATCTACCCGACGCTCGATGCGCTCGTACAGCATCGTTCGGTCCATCTCAAGCAAGATGGGAATGGCTACGAATGGCCTCGGCTTGGGCTGTTGCCTCAGAAAACTGCTAAAAGGCCGTCCGGTGTGCTCGATCACACTGAGCGCTCGGAGTAGCCGGCGAGGATTGTGCGGGTCTACTTGCATATAGTAGTCTGGATCCAGTGCCCGTAGACGTGCTTGCAAAGGAGCCAGCCCTTTCTCCCCTAATTGCCGCTCCAGTTGATCCCTTACAGCTATAGGCACACTTGGAATCTCATCCAGTCCCTGCAAGAGCGCCTTGATATACAGCCCTGTGCCCCCACAGACCACCGCCACGTTGCGATGCCGGTATAGCTGCTCAAGTAGGGCCAGGGCCTCTTTCTCATATTGGTACACGGTAAAAGTCTCCGTAAGGTCACAGTGATCTACAAAATGATGACGGACCGCAGCCAATTCATCCGGGCTGGGCTTGGCCGTGCCAATGTCCAACTGCCGAAATAGTTGTCTGCTGTCTGCCGAAAGAATCTCGGTATGGAGCTCCTGAGCCAACTGCATGGCGAGGGCGGACTTGCCTACTGCGGTAGGACCTCCGATCACGATGAGATATTTCTGCGATCTGGACATATATTGTTTTCTTTGGACCGGATAGCGTCCGCTAAGGGGCCGATAAATAATAAGTTTCCCTTTTCAGGCGACGTTGTTTTGGATTTAGACAAGGCAAAAAAATTGAGCATAGCATGGGCTATGTGATGTTTTTTTAACGCAGAATAAATTCAAAACAACAAGCATCAAATCGGAAAGTTGTTTTTTACCGGCCCCTAAGAAAGTAAGATAACCTGGATTCTTGTTTTATAGCATACTAAGGCAGGTCACTGCTACACTCTTTAAGATCTACTTCAGAAAGATCTACTTGACCGGGGCCTCCTCCGTGCCCGCTGACCGCCCTGTGCTGATCGCTGCCAATCATCCGATGGCGTTTTGCGAGGCATGCCTCTTGGCCTGCTTTCTGGATCGACCGTTGCACTTCTTGGTGCGCGGAGATGTTTTTGTTTCCCGCTGGAAATGGTTTTTTGATTGGACCAATCAGATCCCCATCTATCGCTTTCGAGATGGCTTTTCCAATATGCGTAAGAATACGAGTTCCTTTGAACTGGCGCACCAAGCCCTAGCCGATCGAAAGGTCATACTGATATTTTCGGAGGGGAATACCAAGTTGCAGAAAAAGTTGTCTCCCCTGCAAAAGGGCACCGCGCGCCTGGCGTTTGGTGCCTATGAAGCCAAGGGAGTAGAGGATCTGGTGATTGTGCCGGTGGGGATCAACTACACAGATGGCACCAGCTTTCGCTCGAGTGTGCTTATCAATGTGGGCGAGGGTATCCCGCTAAAGCCCTTCCTTCCGACGTATCAAAAGGACGCTCATGCCGCCGTGCGAGAGGTGACAGACCATTTGTATCAAAGGCTGCTGCCCTTGATCGTGCACATCGAGCAAGAGGAGCGCATCCCTCTGAGCAACGAAGTCCTCGATTACTTGGAACAAGTGCACTTGGACGCAGCCTGGCCAGTGGTGGACACGGACGACGCAAGATTTGTCCGAGAAAAAGCGATGGTTGATCGGATGAATGGCATGACGGATGACGACTATACGAAGCTCGTACATGCTTGGAAGGTGGCGCCTCGGGTGCATCGCAGCTCGACGAACGCTGACCAAGTCGTTAAGTGGCTTCTGCTTGTGATCGGCCTACCTATCCTTGTCAGTGGTTTTGTGCTCAATGCCCTTCCCTTTTATACCGCCAAGTGGATAGCGCAGAAGCGAGTGAAGCAGATAGAGTTTTATACCCCGGTCAGAATGGGGTTGATGATCATCTTGATTTTGGCTTACTACACCCTATTTACCCTCCTTGCGGTAGTTGCCATGGGCGCGATTGGGGTGTTGGCGTTGCCCTTGTTGGCTATCAGCGGATATGGTGTGATTCTCTGGCATGACTTGTGGCGCGCTATCCGTGCGAAGGTGGTGCAGCCCAGTCCCGAAGCCTTGCAACTGCTCCAGGTGGCCTAGAGATATGTCGACAGAGAAGGCTCGGAGGTCGCGAGGGGTTAGGCTGATATCGGCGAAGGCGTGGCTCCTCATAGCCATATGTTGGACAATGACAGCAGAAGCCCAGTCACTAGTGCGGGTCGAAGGTGGCCAGCTTTACCTCGACGACAAACCCT
Source organism: Saprospiraceae bacterium (assembly GCA_965223165.1). Taxonomy (GTDB): domain Bacteria; phylum Bacteroidota; class Bacteroidia; order Chitinophagales; family Saprospiraceae; genus JABDMH01. Next base: position 50,164 of record CBDCVQ010000013.1, read on the forward strand.
ATTTTTTTGCAGGGACCAACCTTTGGTACGGTGCCCAGCTCGCAAGCCAACCTGCTGGCCGAGCAAGACTCGTGGCAGAATTGGATCAACTCGCCGATCTAGGTGTGCGCAATCTCCGTCTAATGGCGACCAGTGAGGGCCCCGATGACGCCCCCTGGCGGGTGACCCCGGCGCTACAGCCGGCTCCGGGTCTCTTCCAAGAGGAGATACTGCAAGGACTGGATTTTGTCCTGGCTGAAATGAGCAAGCGCCGCATGCGCGCGGTGGTATGTCTGGGCAACTTCTGGCCCTGGACGGGCGGCATGGCTCAATATGTGTCCTGGACAGAGGGCTCTGCCATTCCGTATCCACCTCCCGCCGAAGGTGGCAGTTGGGTGCGCTATCAACTTTATGCATCGAAGTTCTATGGCTCGCGGGAAGCCATAAAACGATCCCATGCGACGATTGAAAGGATCCTTCGCCGTACGAACTCGATCAATGAAGTGCCATATCGGGAGGATCCGACCATCGTGGCCTGGCAATTAGCCAACGAGCCACGAGGCATTTTGCGGCCGAGAAAGTACCGTAGGTGGATCAAAGAAACCGCTGGCTTGATCAAGTCGTTGGATACTCGCCATCTCGTCAGTATTGGTAGTGAGGGCAATACGCCGTCATCTTGGTCGGGCAATCGCTTTGTCAAAGATCATGACTTTGACGATATCGATTATATGACCGTGCACCTGTGGATTCAGAACTGGGGTTGGTTTGACCCGGCCAACGCGGAGACCACGTACCCCATGGCGCTCGAAAAGGCCAAGACCTATCTCAACGAACACTTGGACCTGGCCACCACGCTGGGCAAGCCCATGGTGTTGGAGGAGTTTGGCGTGGCGAGAGACGGAGGAAGCCATGATCCGAAGGCTACGACGCGTTGGCGCGATCGATTTTATGGGGACATATTCGCATGGGTGGAGGCTGCGGCCGCAGCGGATTCGGGGCTGATGGGTTGCAATTTTTGGGCATGGGCGGGCTCAGGTCGTCCCGTGCACGAGCTGTGGCAGCCTGGCGACCCGATGATCGGCGATCCTCCGCATGAGGAGCAGGGATGGTATAGCATATATAATCGGGATGCGTCCACCTTGGATGTCATCCGGGCACATGCGACTAAAATGCGAGCGTTGGTACATGTGGATCGATAGCCAGTGAAAGCGTTGACCGAGTCTACCCGCTACTCACCCAGTGCTTGCGCACGCTTCAGGGCTGCGCCAGCTCCCTTTTGCAAGCCCTGTGCCACTTCATTGGCGGCAAAAGATGCCAGCGCCGCTTCGGTGGTGCCACCTCGCGAAGCTACCATCTCGATCCATTCCTGGCAGGTGAAGTCGTTTTTGTGGAAGAGCTCGACCGCTCCTTTGAAGGTCTGCCAGGTAAGCAGCTCGGCTTCGGGTGGGCTAAAGCCCATTTGTTCGGCCGCCTGCATAATCGCCTGCATGCAGTAAAAGACATAGGCAGGGCCGCTTCCCGAGATTGCAGTGGCTGCATCTAACAATGACTCATCTTCGACATAGATGGTCTTGCCCGTCGTATTGAGGAGATTCTGTACCATGACCAGCTCCAGTCGGGTCACTTCGTCGGAAGAGGTAAATGCCGTCATCCCCATGCCTATCTGCGCTGGTAGATTGGGCATGGCGCGAATGACTTTAGTCACACCCAGTCTTTGGCGGATCGTCTCCACCTGGATGCCCGCCATGATGGACAGATACACCTGCTGGCCATCGACAAATTTCTGTAGTGTCGCAAAGAGCTGTTGGACGTCCTGGGGCTTTACGGCCAGGATGATCAGATCAGCGTGGGGCATACAGGTGTCCGCTTGACCGTGTACTGCGCCGATATCTTCCTTGGCCAGTTCGGTGGCCTTTGGTACGGATTTTTCCAGAATCATCAGCTCCTGGGCAGTCACAATGTGTGAGCGCAAGAAGCTTCTGGCATATGTCTGACCCATGTTGCCTCCGCCCACGATCAGGATCTTCATCGTATCTTGCTTTTATTAGATTTGCAAACGGTCAAAAGTAGCGAATCTACCGTGACTGGAGGAGCAGCTCATGGAGATACGCCGATGCGTTTGGCTTTGCGCCGTTACCGCACGGCAAGCCGTCTGACCATTATTTTCTCACCGGGTGACTAAACTGTACAATGGACACCATAAGCTCACTGCAAATGACAGATTTCATAGGAAGAATCCACATATCCCTGCTCGGTCTGTTGCTGGCAGGATGTTTTGCCACCCAAGCTGATAACGGTATGGAAGAGCCAATGAATGAGCGACCCGAGTACGCGATGGCCATTCACGGTGGTGCTGGGGTGATCACTAAGGCAAACATGAGCGACGAGCGCGAGGCGGCATACCTGGCCTCGATGCACAAGGCCTTGGATATAGGTGAAAAAATCTTAAAGGAAGGCGGTTCTGCCATTGATGCCGTGGTTGCCACCGTCATTTCCATGGAGGATGACTCGCTGTTTAATGCTGGTCGCGGCTCCGTATTTACCCATGAGGGCATTAACGAAATGGATGCCTCGATCATGGATGGCACGGATCTGAATGCGGGTGCGGTAGGGGGCGTCACCAACCTCAAGAACCCCATTCTTGCCGCTCGGGCGGTGCTCGAAGCATCCGATCACGTCATGCTGTCGGGCAAAGGCGCTGAGCAGTTTGCTGTTGAGCAAGGGCTCGAGACCGTCGACGGATCCTATTTCCGCACGGGTCGGCGGTGGAAGTCCCTGCAGAACCTGCTCAAAGAGGACCCGGAAAGCACGGAGTTAGATCACGCCGACAGCAAGCATGGTACGGTGGGAGCCGTAGCGCTGGACCGTCATGGCAATCTAGCCGCAGCGACATCGACCGGAGGCATGACAAACAAGAAGTATAATCGAATTGGCGACTCCCCCATCATCGGCGCCGGCACCTATGCCAACAACCAGACCTGTGCCGTCTCCAGCACCGGTCATGGGGAGTACTTCATCCGCTATGCCGTTGCCCATGCGATATCCGCGCAGATGGAGTACGGCGACAAGACGCTTTCGGAGGCGGGTGATCATGTAATCCATAAGCAGCTCGTCGACGCGGGCGGCACCGGTGGAGTGATATCGGTCGACAAATACGGCAATGTGCACATGCCATTTAATACGGAGGGCATGTATCGCGGCTACATCACGCCAGACCAGCGAGTGGTAAAGATATACGGCGAGTAATCCCAAATCTTTGCCCCTCGGTGCAGTCGATTAGTGTCATCATTCCCACCCTTAATGAGCGGCAGAACCTGGAGCGGCTATTGCCTCTGCTGCGATCGCAACTTCGAGATGGTCAAATCCATTTGTTGGTGGTAGATGGGGGCAGCACGGATGGTACCGTTGAATATGTGGAATCGCTGGGCGTGCCTGTGGAGCGCACCGTCCGCGGACGAGCGATCCAGATGAACGCGGGGGCACGTATGACCGATGGTGAGGTCTTGTACTTCGTGCATGGCGACACGCTGCCGCCGGCCACCTTTACGCAGGACATCTCACAGGCCATTGCCGAGGGCTATGCCCTAGGGTGTTATCGATTTGCCTTTGATCAGCCGGACACCTTGCTAAAGATCAACGCCTACTTCACCCGATTTCAACGGTCCTGGTGTCGAGGGGGCGACCAAAGTCTCTTCATCCAGCGGTATGTGTTTGAGGAGTTGGGAGGATTCGATGAATCCTTTGTCATCATGGAAGACTTTGATCTGATGCGACGAGCCAGCGGTCGCTATCCCTTCAAGATCATGCCGAAGGACATTGTCGTCTCTGCCCGCAAGTATCGGGATAACAGCTATTTTCGGGTGCAGCTGGCCAACCTGGTGGTGTACAATATGTTCAGGTTGCGCTATCCGCCCCCTCGCATCCTTGCGACCTATCGAAAGCTCATCCATTATCGTAGCTGACCCGTTGCACTGCAAAATGCTGTATCATTGCCAGATATCATCACCTCTCATCGGATACAATGTTTCGCACGTCTGATAGAATAGATGTTGGCAAGGAGCTACACCTCACTGTGGTGGATCATGCCGACAGCGAAAGCCTCGTTAAGTACCTCAACGCCACGGAGATCTACGACCAGACCTGCTCGATTCCTCATCCCTACACGGCGGCAGACGCGTCTACCTTTATCACCGCTGTACTGGCCTATGAAAAGGAGCATGGCGTCCAGCGGGATTGGGCCATCCGCCTTTCTTCTGGCGAAATGATCGGCGGCATCGGGTTGCTCTATGATCACGGCTTGCAATCGCATCGCTCTTCCTTCGGCTACTGGCTGGCCAAGCCTTACTGGAATCGCGGATGGATGACCCAGGTCGTGCAAACTTTCACCGATCATGTCTTTAGTGCCCGTGGGCTAGATCGACTAGAAGCCCATGTGTTCGCCGGCAACCTTGCTTCATGTCGCGTGCTCGAAAAGGTCGGCTTCGAGCAAGAAGGCTACCTGAAAAAGGCATATTTGAAGGAGGGTCGGTATATTGATGCTTTTTTGTGGGCGAAGGTGCGGTGAGTGTGGTGACGCGACAGTAGTCCGATGCGGTCGCATTAGTGTCTTTTCTAATATTATAACTACTTTTGAGGGCAAATCATGGGGTCCGGTGCCCTGGTGATTTCGACGGCGTGCTTGAGTGCTTTGTGGAGCAGATTCAATCGAGCTAGCCCTTAGACTTTGATGTACACACCAATAGCAAGAGTCGCATGAATAACCACCTTATTTCAGGAGGATGTGGTTTCGTAGGAAGAAATATGGTACGACGCCTGTACGAAACTACCCACGATCGAATCGTTTTCGTTGATGACTTGTCGGTGGGACTCCATCCTAGCCAATGGCTTGGACTGCCCAGGCAACGTCAGGACGGTGCGATGGAAGTTTATGGGGAGTCGGAGCGCCTGATTTTCTTAAAGAGTGACTTTAGGGATGTGCTCAGACATTTACTTGAAGACCCAGAATGGTTTAGAAAGCAATTTCACCTTGACGTCGTGGAATTTGCAGACGTCTTTCACTTTGCGGCGATTGTAGGCGGCCGGGCCATGATCGATGGCGATCCGATGAAGGTTGCGTTGGATCTGGCGATCGATGCAGAATTTTTCTACTGGCTGACTAAGAGTAAACCGCAGCGGGTACTGTATCCCAGCTCTAGCGCGGCCTATCCCATCAGCAAGCAGACGGAAAAGGACGCCATACAGCTCAAGGAGGCTGATATTGACTTTGCCAATATGGGACAGCCCGATATGACCTACGGATGGACCAAGCTCACAGGTGAATTCCTCGCTAAGATAGCCGCAGAGCACTACGGCATTCACATTGTTTGCATCCGGCCATTTACTGGGTATGGTGAAGACCAGGATTACTCCTATCCTGTCCCGGCCATTGCCAGAAGGGCGGTTTTGAGAGAAGATCCTTTCGAGGTTTGGGGCACAGGATATCAGGGACGGGACTTTGTGCATATCGACGACGTGCTGGATTGCGCACTCTTAGCCATGGATAAGATCAAAGATGGAACAGCGTTAAATATTGGAATGGGAAGGTTGACCTCCTTTCGGGAAATCATCGAGATCTTTTGTGGCTTTGCGGGCTATAGTCCTGAGATCAAATGCCTTCTTGACAAGCCGGTCGGGGTGCATTCGAGGTATTGTAGCATTGATTTTGCCAGGCAGCGTTTAGGGTGGACACCTAAGATATCGGTCGAGCAGGGACTGCGAAGGGTGTACGATCATGTAGCCGCTTTGGAACAAGCGTAAGACTAGAGAGATGAGTACAAGGATTGTTTGTTTTGGAGCCGGACCTGCGTTCAAAGGTGGCATGTCCAATTACAATACTTCCCTGGCAAGGGCGCTAGATCATAACCCCGATGTAGAAGTCGAGATCGTTTCTTGGTCACAGCAATATCCGAGCATAGTACCTCGAGAGTTTAGAGATCTGCGCAGCAAGCAGGACTTTCTTGAGGGGACCGATATCAAGTGTCGGTACTTGACCAACTACAATAGGCCGGGGACCTGGTCAGCGACTGCCAAGTACATTGCCTCCTTGCAGCCTGCGATGGTGATCATTCAGTGGTCAATCGCAATCCAAGGACTGCCCATTGGTCATATCATTCGGAGGCTAAAGAGACTTAGTGCGTGCGAAATTATCGTGGACCTCCACTTCGTGGTTCAGAAGGAACAAAGTCGAATCGATAAGATCTGCACCAAGTATGGCATTTCCAGAGCTGACACGTACATCGTGCATGCATTGAGGACCTATGAAGAGCTGAGGGCCCTGTTTCCCCAACAAGAGTTTTCTCTCACGAGGTCTGGTAGACGTGCAGCCGAGGGTGAAAGCACCAAGGCTGTCCTCCAGCTTTTTCACCCCATTTATGATCTCTACGCACCCGATCCGTCATTCGATGTACAAGCCTTTAGAGAGGCCCATGGGCTGAAGGAAAAGGTCTTCCTGTTCTTCGGATTTATCAGGAAGTACAAGGGGCTGCACAATGCCATCAGATCTTTTCACAAGGTTTCTCAGGAGCGTGAAAACATATCGCTGCTCATCTGTGGTGAATCCTTTTGGAAAACCCTGGATGCTGATAGTCGGGTCACCAAGACCAAGAGGCTGTTGTTTAAGATTGCCAAGAGGCTGTTGCTGGGTTCGGGAGAAGATGAGGGAGATTATCGTCCCTTGGCATTGGTGGATGAGCTCGGTGTCAAAGACGTTGTAGTATTCAATGAGTTCATACCCAATGAGGACGTACATAAGTATTTTCAATCCTCCGACTTCGTCGTATTATTCTATGAGTACGCAACACCGTCAGGCATCGAGTCTTTGAGCTATAATTTTGGCCTGCCTATTCTGGCTACCGATGTGGGGCATTTCCCGGAGACAATCTCTGACGGCGAGAATGGTTATTTAGCAGAGAGAGACAATGTTGATTCCATGGCTGCTGCGATGATCAGGATGTTGGATTTTCCGGTTTCGCGGGAAAACGTCCAGGAAGTCAGCCAATCACTAAGTTGGAAGGCTTATGCTTCCGCGATTTTGAATGCTGAGGATGTTCCAAGTGCTTCTGATCCCCAGACAGTAACTGCAGAATAGAAAGAGGATGAACAAAAAACAAGTTATATCAAAGGTCTGGCCTCACCTGTTGGTTCTCGTCAGCTTTCTGGCGATCGCCTCGGCCTATTTCTATCCTCAGTTGCAGGGCAAGAAGCTGCAGCAGGGAGATATCATTTCGTTTCAGGCCATGAGAGGAGAGCTGGAGCATTATGAGGAGCTATCGGGCGAAGAGTACTATTGGAACAACGGAATGTTTTCCGGCATGCCATGGGGACTTCTTAGCTACTCAAGAGACTGTAATCTAACCCGGCAAATTGGGTCTTTGATGCAACTGGGGACCAGAAGTCCCATGGCACCATTTGTGGGTGCAATGGTCTGCATGTATATATGCTTGCTTTTATTAGGTGCTCCATTGTGGATTAGTGCGGTTGGTGCATGTGCCTTCGCTTTGAATACGAACTACCTTGTTCTGTGGGAGGCGGGACATACCAGCAAGTTTGTGGTCATATCTTTCTTCCCGCTAGTACTTGCTGGTCTACTCCTCGCTCTCCGGAAAAGATTAGTGGTCGGTGGTCTACTATTTGCCATAGGGATATCCCTTAGCATTTCGCATGCTCACGTCCAAATGGTATACTACTTTGCTCTTATTCTGGTTGTGTTCCTAGCGGTGTATTTTGTAGTGGATATTAAAAAGCCATCACTTGCAGACCTTGCAAAACTTGCGGCGACTCTTGCCATCTCAGCTGCCATAGGTGTCTTATGCAATTTTGGGCAACTTGCATCGTCGCAACAATATGCCAACGACACGATGAGAGGTGCTCCCATACTTGAGCGACCTGGTGGAGCAGAGGCTACTTCAAGCAGTGAGGTAGAAGGCCTAGAGTGGAACTATGCCATGCAATGGAGCAACAATACCTGGGATGTAGCCAGTCTCTTGGTACCCAGAATCGTAGGTGGTTCCTCCAACGAGGAAGTGAGTGCTGATACTGAAGTCGGGCAATTACTCAGAAGGAGTGGCGCTCCAGCGACAGCAGATGGTATGTACCAGGCACCGACCTATTGGGGCAGCTTACCATTCACAAGTGGGCCATATTACAGTGGGGTCCTGGTCTTGTTGTTATTTTGTTTTGCCCTACTAGTCACAAAGCCGGCGTCAAGATGGGCTATTATTAGCGCTTGTGTTTTCTTATGCGTCTTATCGCTTGGTAAGAACGCTGAGTGGATTAATCGATTGCTGTTTGAGGGCTTACCGAAATTCAATTCGTTTCGTTCGCCAAATTCGATCATGAATGTAGTGCCTCCCCTCTTGGTAATACCGGCATTCGTGGCTTTGGGTAAAATATTTGCAGGTGGTGACAGGGAGTATCTCTATCGAAAATTCTTTCGCGCAACTTTGATCGTCGGTGGGATGTGTCTGCTGGCTATGGCATTCGGTGCTTTCTTATTCAGGTACAGCGCCGCCGGAGATGCTAATTATTCAGAGGGGGTCAAAGCTGCTTTTGTTGCCACTAGGAGACAAATCTTGATGGCTGATGCAGGCAGGTCGCTTTTTTTCATGCTGGCAGGAGCGTCCTTGGTCCTCCTATACTTGAAAGGTAGACTCCAGTCCAAATGGCTAGTGTACGGCCTTTTGTCAGCCCTTGTGATAATTGACCTGTGGGGGGTGGGTAAACGCTACTTGGATGAAAGCAATTTTGTGACCCCTAGTGCGTACGAGGCCAATTTTGCCCCTAGACCAGTGGACGAGCAAATATCAGCTCTGGAACCTAAAGGTCGACCTTATTATCGCGTTTTAGATCTATCGATCAATACATTTAATTCATCGAGCTTATCCAAGCACCACAATACTATTGGAGGATATCACCCGGCGAAACTCCAGCGGTACCAGGATGTGATTGATTATTACATTTCCAAGGGGGATCAACAGGTGCTAGATATGCTTAATGCCAAGTACATCATCGACCGCCAGGGACAACTGCAGGTAAATAGCGGTGCATTCGGAAATGCATGGTTAGTTCAAAATTTGAAGATGGTTGACAGCCCTCTTGCTGAAATCAATGCACTGGCGCAAACCGAACTCTCGACGCAAGCCGTAGTACATGAGGCGGAGTTTGGCGAGATCTTGCAAGGATTTGCTGGGGGATCTGGTCAAGGGATCATAGAACTGATCGATTATGAGCCCAATCGGCTAGTCTATAGCTGCAGTTCTATAGGCGAAAATGTAGCTGTGTTCTCAGAGATCTGGTATGGACCCGACAAGGGATGGGAGGCGACGATAGATGGTGTACCAGCCGAAATGTTTCGGGCAAATTATCTGCTGAGAGCACTCAAGGTACCAGACGGTCAACACGAGATCGTATTTAGTTTTCAGCCAAAGCTTGGTGGCTTTGCTAAGATCCTATCGTTGATCTCTTCGCTAGCGCTTCTTTTGGTTCTGATCGGTGTCACTGTGGTAGAGGCTAAGAAGTGGCTTGCAGTTTCAGAAGGTGGAGAGGTTGAAAACCAAGGTCGTGCTCAGGTAAAGTCCGGGACTAAGAAGGTAAAGCGTCGCAAGAAAGGGACATCAAAGAGAAAAGGTAGAAGCCAATGACCTTCGGAGTGCTATCTAAAGTAGCCTTACCGGCAATGGACACAATTTTGATGGATAGCATGAGGCAATTCTTTGCCAATGTCCCCACTTTTGGCCCATGAAATTTAAGAGGGTATTGATCATAGCCTACTATTGGCCTCCAAGTGGGGGAGGAGGTGTGCAAAGGTGGGTGAAATTTGTCAAGTATTTGAGGCAGTTTGGCTGGGAGCCTGTCGTTTACACGCCAGAAATAAAGGAACGCCCTGCTGCTGACGCCAGTCTCCTTAACCAGATTCCTGAAGGATTAAAGGTCATCAAGATGCCCATCAGGGAGCCCTACAAGTACTATAAGTTACTTACCGGAAGGTCCAAGAATGATAGAGTGTATTCTGGATTTCTTTCAGAGAAGCAAGAACGTGGATTTGCTGACAAAGTGGCCATGTTTATTCGCGGCAACTTCTTTATTCCCGATGCCCGACGAGCGTGGATTCGGCCTTCAATTAGATTTCTAAGATCATACGTGGAATCGGAGTCGATTGACGCTATGATCTCGACGGGTCCCCCACATAGCATGCATCTTATTGCGATGGGGGTGGCAGCGAAGCATGCGATACCTTGGATTACTGATTTTAGGGATCCATGGACGAACATAGACTTCTACGGTCATCTGCGACTTTTGAGGTGCGCTGATGCCCGGCATCGAAGGCTTGAGCGAAGGGTTCTGCAACGGGCTAGCAAAGTGGTAACTGTCAGCCCCTCTTGGGTAGCCGACTTTGCTAGGATTTCTGGCCGATCTGACATAACCCTGATAACCAACGGTTATGACCCTGCGGACTTTCAGGATGACCCGGGCAGACTTGACGATTTGTTCACGATCTGTCACAGTGGTTCGATGAATCAGGACCGGAACCCACAGACTTTATGGCGCGTGCTTGCCAAACTCTGCGATGAGAATAGGAGATTTAAGGACAAGCTTAGAATCTTATTGATTGGTCAGGTGGACATCACTGTGAGGAAATCCATTCATCAGTACAAATTAGATGGTCATCTTGAAAAGTCAGATTTCTTACCTCATGATCAGCTGATCCGTCGCATTAGAAGGGCCCAGCTCTTACTCTTAACAATAAATGCTACAGCCAACGCAGGTGGAATCATACCGGGGAAGTTATTTGAATATCTAGCTGCTGGAAGGCCCATTTTTTGTGTTGGACCACCTGAGCAGGATGCGGCTCAGATTCTCAGGACTACTCGGGCAGGTACGTGCTGGAACTATGATGACTTTGCTGGAATGGAAGAGCAATTGAAGAACTTGTTTAGTTTCTATCAGGAGAACAGGTTAAATGGTACCGGGAGGGACTATGAAGGTTTCTCTCGAGAGCAACTGGCGGGACAATACGCTCAACTTTTGGATAGTGTTGTTTTAATCACAGACTAGAGGCTGAGACATCTGGATCGTATCTTAAGTCGTTGTTGGGTGGGTTACGGTTGGTCCTAGTCAAAGTGCCGAATGATTCGAATTTTGAGTTCCGCCCAGAGTTGATTGATATCCGGCGAAACCCTAAGATATAGGGTTGCGCTCCCGAACAGCAAGGCGAAACAAAATCCGTGGAGGAGTATGTTTAGCAGGTGATTGCCGGTACCAGGCAAGAGATAGGTTGAAATAAATGCGACAGCCCCAACAGACAGTCCTTTGAGGTGCGTCATGGACAGGGGTTGGATGCCAAATTTCCACCAGATAAAGACAAACTTCATCACATTGTATGCGAAGATAGCAATGGCGGTCGCGTATGCAGCACCCACTAGTCCTGCAACCGGAATGAACAGATAATTGAGGTAAATTGTCAGTCCACCCAGACCTAGGAGACAGAGAAGATTGAACCAGTACCAAGGTGAAAAGGAAATGATGGCCTGGTTGGTACTTGTCACTAGATTGACCATCTGTCCAAGGCCGATCAGAAGAAAAATCTCCTTGTAGGGTAGCAAAAGTCTCAGGTTCGAGGTCAGACTCAGAAGATCTTCAAGGCATAGCCAAGCTCCCAGCAAAATGAACAGGGCTGCTAGAAAAAGCATCTCTGACGAACGCCGATATATCTTGCCAATCTCGCGAACGTCTTTCTCTATCCAAGCCTGAGAGATCGCTGGATTGGTGATGGCCACCATCGCATTGTAAGGCATGGCGATCACGTTTGTCATGAAGAGAAAAAAGCTATAGAATCCAGCTTGTTCATAGCCAAGGTATCCCGAAATCATGAGGATGTCAATCCGAAAGGCTAGCATGCTTCCTATTGATGTAAGAGCAGAGAACAAAGCAAAAAGACCCATGCGCCTGCTCAGTTCACGTGTGAACAGCCTCAAATTGATTGAAAGTCGAATTTGTGTCAAACGCCGCAGATACCAGATCAGCCCTACCAGAGATACGGCATATATTCCGGCAAAGCCAATCTTGAAGCCGTCTAGATTTAGCAAACCCCAAAAGAAGGATAAGATCAGCAGTGGAAGAAGCACTTTGTGCATCAAATTATTGAAGAACACAGGTACGGCTACCTTCTTGTAATTGCTGATGTAAGCTGATAGGAGACTGCTAAGCCCCAGAAACCCGACAAGGGCCATTGCCAGATATCTATTATCGGCGAATATCTCAGGATCCATGTTAATTGTACTGAGCAGTCGCAGGAAGGCATCCTGACCCAGGAACAAGGCAAATACTAAGACTGAGTATCCACCAGCCAGGCCCAAAAGAAGGGCGGTCAGAAAGTGACCACTTTGACGCTTTTTCGTACCAAATGCGGGGAAGTACCGGAGTGATACATTAGGGAGACCAAGAGTGGCGATTGGAACTAGTAATGCGGCAAAACCAATCATGAATTGCGCAAAACCGTACAGCTCCCAAGCGAGTGGATAAATGAAGAGGTTGCTTAGGGCGCCAATCATTGCCCCGATCCAAGAGAGACTTGTATGTCTGAGCGCTTGACGCTTGATGAACCCCATTTGACCACAAGATAAGCCAATTGCATGCAGTCTAAGGAATCTGGCAGATCCGGACCATTTGTAGTCTGCCATTGACTAGCTCTGGAGACACCTTAGTGCGTGATTCGATCCACACTCTTTGTTCTGATATTCCGAAGACCGGCAAGTGCTGCTCGTCAGGCAACGTTCCTTTGAAGGTTGCTGGCTTTACATACTTGTGAAAAGCAATAGCTGATGGGTGCTTGACCACTAGCCCATACACTGCTTGCATATTAGTGTGTAATTCGGACCAAACAGTGCCAGAGATTTCGGAGTAAAGTGTGCCATAGATGCGTATTCCGGAGTCACTGACCCCCCTGTTCCGGAGTATTGACCCCCGTGTGGATAACATGCGAGTTTCAAGGTGTTAAGATATGTGTTTAGAAGGTTTGCGAAGACTTTTTCCTTTCAATACTATGCGATGAGCTTTGGGGACGATCCTGTCAAGAATGGCGTCAGCAATAGTGGGTTCATCAAAGTACTGGTGCCATTTGCCGACTGGCAGTTGGGAACAGATGAGTATGGAAGACCTTTCATACCTGTCCTCCAATATCTGTAGGAGGATGAGCTTGACGGCGTGACTGATGGGTTGCAGACCGAAGTCGTCCAGGATGACCAGTTTGGCTTTTTTGATTCGGTCCAACCATTTGATAAGGGTCCCATCGGTTTTGGCCAGGGCGATTTGTTCGGTCAGGCGATTCATATTATAGTATAGGGTGCGATACCCATGGACACAGGCGTGGTTGCCCAGCGCACAGGCCAGGTATGATTTGCCGCAACCGGTAGCGCCCGTGATCAGGACATTGTCCCCCCTGTCCAGGTAAGAACAGTCGGCCAACAGAACCAGCTGATCCTTAGACAGGTTCCTTTTTTCGGAGCAGTGGATATCCTGGATGGTAGCGTGATAGCGTAGCTTACTCAACCGTAAGAACATCTGCATTCTCTTGTGTGATCGATGCTGTTGCTCGGCATCAAGCATTCGAGCCACCATCTGGTGGGCCTCGGGCTGCTGATTGATGGGAAGGGAAAGGATGCTCTGGTAGGCGTTAGCCATTCCCTCCAACTTCATTTGTTTCATGGTCTCGATGGACGCGTTTTTCATATTTAAAAATTTAGATTGATAAAGATTTTCGATCTTACTGATAGGCTTGGGCACCTCTAATATTGTTGTGCTCTGGGGTAGAGAATAACTCAGGCTGGTCGGAATGCTGATCCAAGTTCATGGCCAGGATTCTTTTGAGCATGGAGTAGGAAGTCTTGTCCACTTGCTGGCAGCGCAGGCAAGCCTTTTCCAGTCGTTCACAAGAGTATTTTTTGGCTAGAGACAAGATACCTTTGCAGCTATTGAAGCTTTGGGGTGGATGGGTCCTGGAGACTAGAACATGGGATATGGCCCAGCGGGTGGCCGGGCCTATTTTCTCTGCTTGCCTTTGAAAGTAGGCTGCATTGTAGCCACGTGCCTTTTGCCATTCACGATGGTTGTTGGGCATATGTTCTTTGTTGGTTTGATGCTGATAAGAGTCCTTGGACACTAGGCGCGCATGGATGGCAATGCGCTGGTGATCAAGGTAGATCTCTACGGTAGAAGATGTATACAGCACCGTAGTAGTCTTTCCCACATATTGATAAGGAACCGAATAATAGTTTTTCTCTTCTCCCACAAACACATGGTAGTTTCGCTGTACCATGGCCTTGGTCATCTTCTTGATTTCGAATAATTCACAAGGCAAATCTCTCATCACGACTGCTTCGTATTTGTCAAAGATGTCCTGGCGACAACCCCTCTTTTTTTGATATGGCTTTTTGTTGTGAATGATGAGCTGCCTTCTGATGGCAGCATTGAGATCCTCAAGACTGTGGAACACCTCATTACGCAGAGGACCGTAGATGCGGTTGTACACCGTACCAACCATATTCTCAACACTGGCCTTGTCCTTCGGCTTTGCGACCCTGGTGGCCTGTAAATCAAATTGATAATGAGCCCCCAGCTGCTGACACAATTCGGTGAAGGTAGGCTCATATCGGTCTGATTTGGTCACATATGATTTTAGATTGTCCGATAGTAGCACCTTGGGCACCTTGCCAAAGAATAGCAGTGCTTGATTCAGACCATGTACCAAATCCGGGATTTGTTGGCTGGGTACTGCAAAGGCAAAGCTGTAGTGGCTGTGAGGCATCACACAGACCAAAACCTCACATGAATACACCTCTCCACTGTGCCGATCCACCCAGTGCATTTGCTTGCCCGCAAAGTCCGCTTGCATCACTTCTCCGGGCGTATGGTCCAGGCTTAGGGTTAGATCTCTTCGGCCTATGGCTCGACGCAGCCGTTCGCAAAATTGACTGTAACTATAGCCTCCAGCATACCGCTCACGATACTCCTCCCATAGCAGTTGCCGAGTCACTCCCACCCGTCGTAGTTCGTCTATCCAGTAGTCCACTTGGCTCTCGAAGTCCTCCTCGGTGCTTCTGGTTTCATCTTCTGCAGGCGTACATATTCGCATCACCTCTTCCTGTCCTAACTCCAGTATCGTCTTCAAATCCTCGCCCAACCCACTCACTCGACGCACATAGGTACGTACCGTATTCTTTGATACTTTGAGCCTGCGCGAGGTCGCCTTGATTGACTCAGTCTCCAAGTACGTCCTCAGAATTGCCATTACTTGATCCATACGTTTCAATTTTGCCATGTCCGCAGCTTTTTGCCGCAAACATGATTCTGTCAACGCATGTATCCAAACCAGGGGGGTCAGTACGCCGGAATCTTATCAACACCTCCTCGAATACCAGGGGGTCAGTATCCCGGAATGTTACCAACATTTTGCCTCAAACAGGGGGGTCAATATGCCGGAATGCAGGGGTCAGTACTTTCCGGAATGCAGGGGTCAATACCACCGGAATATGCACCATAGATTTCGGACCAAACTGTGCCACTGCGAGAGTGCCCATCTTGGGGATCAAAAGATCCACAGATGGCGAACAAAAGCAAGGACAGTATGCAAATCAGGCAGATGTTGCTGTTGCACCTACAAGGTCACAGTAATCGATGGATAGCAGATCAACTATCGATCAGTCGCAATACGATCAACAAGTATGTACACAAGGCCAAGGAGCTAGGACTCGATCGGGATAATGTGCTGGCTATGGATGAGGTGGTACTTGCGGATCATTTCAAGTCACCGGAGGCGCCAAAGGACCAGCGTTTGGACGAGTTGCACCAGTACTTTCCCGAGGTGTTGAAGCAGAGTAAGCAGGTGGGATTCACCTACCAAGCGATGTGGGAAGGGTATCGACAGATCTATGAAGATGGCTATGGATACACTCAATTTCTAGAGCACTATCACCGCTGGAATAGGAGGAATGAACCGACCTTAAAATTACACCATCCGGCCGCAGAGAAGGTGATGGTGGACTATGCTGGTGAAAAGCTTAGCTGGGTGAATCGGGATACGGGAGAAGTCCAGGATGTGGATGTTTTCGTGGCTTGCTTGCCGGCCAGTGGCTATGTGTATGTCCAGGCAAGTGCGTCGCAGCAAAAGGAAGATTTTATTGGATCGATGATCAGTTGCCTCAATTATTTCGGAGGCGTGCCAGAAGTGATCGTATGCGACAATCTCAAAAGCGCGGTGCACAAAGCAAGCAAATACGAAGCGATTGCCAACCGTACATTCCGAGATATGGCGATGTACTATGGAGCCGTGCTCAATCCCACTCGTCCTTATCGTCCCAAGGACAAAGCCCTGGTCGAACGTCTGGTTGATCTGGTCTATGAGCAAATTTATTTTAAGATGCGCGGTGAGGTCTATCATTCACTCCACGCCCTCAATGAACGCATCAGAGAACTCAGAGAACTAACTGATCGACTCAACAATCGCAAACTCAGTCAGTTAGACTGTACTCGGCGAGAGCTGTTTTTGAGCACGGAGTATTCAAAACTTAAGCCGTTGCCACCACAGCCATATGCGATCAAGACATATCAGCGTGCTAAAGTGCAGAAGAATACCCATGTATTGTTGAGTGCAGACAAACATTACTATAGTGTGCCCTATCGCTATATTGGCAGGCAGGTGGTACTCCACTACACCGACAGGGTGGTAGAGATTTACCACAACCATGAGCGAATCGCTAGCCACCGCAGAATCAGAGTAAAAGCTGGCTACACCAGCAAAGCCAACCACCTGGCCAGTCATCATCAAAAATACCTTGGCTGGAAGCCCGAGATCTTTATCGACAAAGCAGCTGAGATTGGACCTCACACCCGCAATTACGTCGAAAGACTGTTCAGTCAGTCCGGGTACATTGAAGCCAAGTACAAGTCGGCCATGGGCATTGTGCAACTACAGCGCCATTACCCTCCCGAAAGAATAGAAGCTGCAGCTAGGCTGGCTAAGCTGCATCCACACAGTTCATACCAAAGACTAAGGGAATTGCTGGCTAAAGGACTTGACCAACATCCTGACCTGTTTGACCACCTCATGGATCGACCAGACATTCCTGCCCACGACAATATTCGTGGACCTCATTATTACAATTAATTTTCTAAAGCAAAAGTCTATGTACAACACCATCGAGAAAATGCGCAACCTACGCTTGCATCAAATGAGCTTGATTCACCATCAACGAGCCAAGGAGCAACTGCATCAAGACTATTCGGTCGATGAATATGTTGATCTACTGGTTGATCAAGAGTGGGAGGACCGCCACAGTAAGAAGATCAAGCGTATGGTTCAGGCAGCCAAATTCAGGGTCCCGGCCACTCTATCTGAGATTGACTACAAATCAACCCGTGGTCTAGACCGAGATATGATCAAACGGCTGGCTACCCTGGACTTCATCAAGCAGAAGCAAAATGTCATTCTCACCGGACCCGCCGGTGTGGGTAAGAGTTACATTGCTCAAGCACTTGGACACCAGGCATGCATCCAGGGACACAAATGCCTGTACCACAACACCTCCCGATTCCTGGCCGTACTCAAATTCGCCAAAATGGATGGAAGCTATCTCAAGCAGCTCAAGTCGCTCTCAAGAGTAGCTGTGCTCATCCTGGACGACTTTGGCCTACAGAGTCTAGATAAGGTCGAACGAGAATCACTCATGGACATCATTGAAGACAGACACGATCGTACATCAACCATCATCGCCTCTCAAATCCCGATCAGCAAGTGGTTTGAGATTATCGGCGAGGGCACCATTGCCGATGCCATTCTTGATCGAATCGTCCATAGTGCCTACCGAATCGAGCTGAAGGGTGAGTCCCTGCGAAAGAAAAACAAACCTACATCATGACCATCAAGTTTTCAACAACTGCACATTATGATGAGGGCAGGAAGACTCTGATGGCGTCCTGCCAAACCAATGTGCACTTATTGAAAACTGGTACTCATCCCTGGCTCAAAAGTGGGTCTAGGAACTATTATTTAACTTCACCTCGCAGTGGCACCATTTGACCGAAATGAGTGGCACCATTTGACCGAAATAGACACATTCTTGCATATCGTAATATTAAGAAATTTCATATCTAATCCTTAGATTTGCAATGACTAATTGATCTCTGAATGATGGAGGCAGAACAGAAAGACACGATACACTCTTAGTAGACTACCACGAACGATTGATGAGGATTATTACCATCGTTGGGGCGAGACAGGGCGAGACCTCAATTTGTCAAGGCGGTTCAAGTGCCCCGTGCGCTGTAGAGGCATTTAGACATCGAAGAAATTTACGTGCATACGGGCCAGCACTTCGAGGCAGCAGCAGTAGAATACCACGTCACCTTTTCGTCCTTTCTCAATTTAAGCTCCATCCTCATTAGAATTGGACTGCGCCGAGATGAAGCCGTTGTCTGCCATGCCAACTCCATCTTTTCGTTGCATCACTAAGTCGAGCTGGTCACCGAGGAACCTTAACTCGAGGCCACGCACCAACCCAGGCATGACTCTCTTGAACAGACGCCAAGCGGGAGCAGGACAATTAAGAATTGGCCATATGAGATAACTAGACCTGTGAATAATTTCGTGCTGGGGAAAAATTGATGCGAAGCATCTGGTGATCGTCTTTCTGTCAAAATACCAAATGTGATATTTGTAGGACAGTCCTTTCCATGCCTGCAGAAACCATTTTGCACTTAGCGCTTCAATGTTTGGCACCGAGATAAACAATTTTCCATTTGGATTTAGCAAATTATCGATTTTCTGTGCCAATTCAGATAATTCCTCGATGTGCTCCAAAGTGTGGCAAAGTACGATATTGTCAAACTTTGTATCCAGTTGGCCAAGGCTAATTGCACGTAGATCTAGCTGGTATCTATTTTTGCCTATGTTCACAGCAGTTTCGTCAACATCTATTCCCACACATCCTGAAATTCCTGGCACATTCTTCCTCACTCCTGATAGTAAGACCCCTGTGTTGCAGCCGATATCAAGCAATGTGCCTGGGGCGTGGAATTGATCAATTAGTGCAATGCTCCGTTGATGCCGGCCGCTAAGCGTTTGATATTCGTAACTTCCCTCATATTCAGGTAGCCCTTCGTGACCATTATCATGCATTCTGATGGTCCCACATGAATTACATTTGACGATTGTAATTCTCGGGGAGCCCAGCTTTGTTATATTGACGCTAAACCTCGCGTAGATTTGGAAGTCAGACGATGTGCACCAGCATCTGGCATATATCATACTATATTATACTATATATTTAGTTGATCCAGAGATAGATTGAGTTGGTTAAATGCGTATTTCAAATAGCTGTTTGTGGTTTGCATATACCCAGGCATGACGGTGCTCAAGTAGGCCTGCATCTTATGCTGATTTCGCAACTCGATCAGCCGCCCTAGATTATAGAGAGCGGAGTCGTACATTTCTTCGTACTTTGCTACCGTTAGTGAAGCCAAGACCTCAGATAACCCTTCCATCGTGTCAAAGAATATAATGCCGTTTTCGTCAAACCCCATTTTTCTGACGGCCAATTCCCCACCCCAATATATTGGGATTGTCTGCGTCTTTATGCAGTCAAAAAATTTCTCAGATACATACTCCGGATATTTGCCATTTTCAATCACAACCTGAAATCTGTAATCATGGAAGGCTTGATCAATGTTGCCAAACTTGTGATAGCCAGAGCCATATGGGTCTATGCTTCCACTGAAGGTCTTTACTACTTGATGTCTCAGTTGGTGGCCGGCAAGGAGTGTCTTGTCTGAGCAGACGACTGAGACTAGCTTAGATTTTGAAGTAACACTAGTGCCCACCTTGATGTTTATGAAGTTGTCATTATTAACGTAGAGTTGGCGACAGCAGAAGTAGTGCTCGAGATTGTAGAAATTAGCAAATGAAATTTCTGCTACAAAGACCATGTCGTCCTTGAGCCAGCCTCGTGACTCTATGACAGCAGGCGACTCAAGTGCGAGTAGAACATTTTGCCTTCGAGGATCATATTGGCTATTAATATACTTATTGTAGCATATGTTGATATTGTTCTTTGCAAAGAGCTGAATATACTTTTTATAAATATGCAACTTCAGGTTATTCCCAAGAATTGAGATATTTCTGGACCTGCTTTGGATTGTTCTTCCTAGCTTCATGTCAGTTGATTATTGCTGATTGGTACCTTATCAATAATGTCTTTGCAATATTTGGCAACAAATAGATCAGAATGTGGCAAGTTGGGAGATCACTCCTGTTTGGCTCCGGCTTAGGGATTGCCACTTTGACCGGCATAAAATCTGGTGACGCTGCTTCGGTTGAGGCTCATACGTACGTGTTGTGATGTGTTATCGTTTGTTGTTCAGAACGCGCACACATCATGTACTCCATGTACGAATGAGATTGCAAGATAGGCTTTTTCCAGTAGAACGTGGTGTCTCCGCTTGATTCTTTTGGCGTGCAGAGTTTGACATGTGGCAAGTGCTGCCTGGCAGTTACATAGGATAACATAGGATTGCCTCCAAACTATAGCACCCTGGAGACGAGGACTTTGAACTTTCTCCAAAGCTTGCTTGTGTCTTCTGATACCTTGAAGTACACCACTGTTACGCCGCAGATTAGGATGCAAAATCCGGTGATACTGACCCACCGATTCCGGTGATATTGACCCACCTACAGAGAAGATAGCTGAGTAAGTGTAGGAATGATCTAAGTTGCTGAGAAAGCAACTAGTTCTGGCAGGAAAAACAAAGACAATGACACAGATCAGAAAGATACTCCAGTGCATCAATAATGGCTGGTCGATACGAAAGGCAAGCAGAGAGACAGGAGTAGCACGCAACACGATTCGAAGTTATGTGAGGCGAGCTCGGGAACACAAGGAAGATATTGGGGATCTTCTCAAACTTGGTGACCGAGAGTTAAGCCAGCTGATGCTACAGCCACCGAGCGAAGCTGACAAACGGTATACCATGCTGAGCGAGCATCTGCGTGACATCGAGCAGGAGTTAGCTAAAGTAGGTGTCACCCGAAAGCGACTTTGGCAAGAGTATCGTGAGCAGAATCCTGATGGTTATGGTTACTCGCAGTTCTGTGATCATCTGCAGCAATGGCGGAAGAGGGGCCAGATGGTGATGCATCATCAGCATGCCCCGGGTGAACTCATGGAGGTGGACTATGCAGGCAAGAAGTTAAGCTACATCGACGATCAGACCGGGGAGGTCATAGACTGCCAGACACTGATCGCAGTGCTGCCGTACAGCCATATGATCTATGTGGAAGTGGTTCCTAATCAAGAACAGACCCATCTAGTCAGTGCACTAGCGCACGCCTTGGAATACTTTCAAGGCGTACCCCAGGCGATCAAGGTAGACAATATGCGCTCAGCAGTGACTAAGTCGGTCCGGTACGAACCCACATTCACGGAGTTGATGGATGAATTTGCCAATCATTACACAACCACGGCCATCACTGCTCGGGTGGGTAAGCCAAGAGACAAGCCAAGTGTTGAAGGTGGTGTCCGTATCGTCTATCAGGAGATCTATGCCGAACTGCGGGATCAAATATCGTTCAGCCTTGATCAACTTAATGCAGCCATCAGACCCTTGCTTGACCACTCCTATCACCCACATGTACACTGCCTGTTGCCAGGGGGTGGAGTCACGCTTAGTGGCAAATGGAAAGTAACCGTCCGGCCGTGAGGGTGCCATGAGATTGGAAAAAGGCAGTGACGAGATCTAGTGTAGGACGAAGTTGTTATCCGGGATGAGTTCGTGGCGCTTATTGACGGGGTGGCTGTCGATGCGGTTAATGAGCTGTTCGATCGTCTTCTTGGGATCATGTCCGTTTTGAAGACTGGTAGCAATAAGGGAGTAGAAGATTGCTGCGACTTTGGCACTCTGATGAGAGCCACAGAAAAGATAGTTCTTTCGCCCCAGTGCCAAGGGCCGGATTTTATTCTCTAGCAGATTGGTATCAAGCTTGTGGGCGCCATTTCCTAAGAATCGGTTTAGAGCAATCCATCTTTTCAGCGTATAGCTAAGTGCATCTTGGAAGGGATCCGAATAGCCTCCGGTGAAGTAATGTGATTTGCAGTAGTTGTATATTTTTCGCAGGATCGGCTTAGTGTATCGTTTGCGATAGCTTTTGATTTGGATCTCTGTATAGCCTCTTTGGGTCATGATCTTTTCGATGTGATAAACCTCAGAGAGCAGATCCAATACCACACTGCTACGAGCGCTGTCAAAACTCTGGGACTTAACGAAATATCTACGGGCATGTACCCAGCAGTTCATCAGGGTGACGGTATTGTCTACTTCCAATGCTTTGTAGCTGACATTGCCGTCTACTTGTAAATGCCCCACGAAAGTTTGCAGGGTATCTACGATGTTAACCTTGTGCTTGGTTTGGATATAGTCAAATACGATCAAGCCCTGCTCGATGGCATGCATGGCCAACATACAACCCTTCAGGGTACTGCCGGGCTTGTCTTTGGTGAGCACCGGTATGCTGGACTCGTCGGCCATCAGGTAATTACTCTGGAGTGCTTTTTTCAGCATCACTTTATGGACTATTTCCAATTTGCGGCCCACACGCATCACCATGTCTGACAGCGTGGATCTGGCTAATTTGATACCGGTTTGCTCAAATATTTTGACCTGACGGTATAGCGGAAGATGGTGCTGATACTTATTGGTGACAATATGTGCTGCCAGGCAGGGTGCTATGTTGCACTTGGGAAGTGGATCTTCATATGGGGCTATATGCATCTTGCCTTGGGCATCTACGTACTTGGGACGCTCGATGCGCTGCACCACTAACTTGGCTGGTATGATCTTTAGCTTCTCATGTACCACTACCTCTACCAGTTCCATATCACTGGTGTCTACCGGGGGTTCCAGTCGGGTGATTTGTCTTGGCAGATCTTCTGGCAGAGCCTGACGACGATTTGCTTTACGCTTTTCGCGCTTATGTCCTTTGACCTGTGTTTTGCTTTTTTGTTCTTCTCCAGGTCGGTATTCCTCACCGAATATATTTATCTGATCTGGAGGCGTTTGATCTAGCTTTTTATTCTTTTCTGAGCGATGGCCTATAATGGCTTGCTCCAACTTAGCTATCTGACGTTCAAGGGTTGCAATACGCTTATCTTTAACCTCAATTTCCTGATCTCGGATCAAGATCTCCTGACCCAATTCCTCCTTGGTATATTCCTCGATTGACACACATTAAAATAATAAATATGCGTGACATCTTGGACATTTTAGGCCCTGTCTTTTAAGGTTTTTCCAAGTCTTCGTCGCTGACGAACACTACTGATCTTGATGCCCTCCAATATTAACATCAACGTAGTCACTGTCAGCTCCTTGCCTCCAAGTTGCGGAAATTCGAAGGTCCCGCGATCTAGTCTCTTTTGATATATCACAAATCCACTCCGATCCCAAATCAGAATCTTTAGCATTGTCCGCCTGCGGTTGATAAATACAAAACCATCCCCACTGCGCAGATGCCACTTATGTTCTGCATTCACTATGCCTGCCAACCCGTTGTAGCTCTTTCGCATGTCGGTCGGAGTCTGGCACAAAAAGTAGCGACGACCATCAGATAGACTCAGCACCGACTAACCTTCTTATCATACCTATATCACAACCTCCACGAATCTCTATGCGTGCATCGCCCAGATAGATCTCCATGCAACAATCTTCTGCTCGGTCATCTTCCAATTCAATGAATCTCACTTCTTCTTGTTCTTCCGATCGATACTTGCGCAGCCAGTACCAAAATGATCCATTGCTCATACCCGTATCCTCACACACCTCTTCCCGACTCGTCTGATTCGACTCGTATCGTCTTATCAACGGATAGACTAACTCCTTGCTATATTTCATGTAGCTAAGATCAGGCCTTCGGCCCAACTTCACAACACCCTCACGGCCGGACGGATACAATGGAAAGCCGTGTCTGGCTGTCTATTTCGGTCAAGTGGCGACACTAATCCAGGACAACCCCGTATGTTTTATTGCCTGCGGCTGTATGTAACCCATTTCTTGATATGCAGCTACCTTCTGCTTAGGAGTAGGAACCTGCCGTCATGAGAACTCGCGACTTCACTTACCTAGAAGGATCAGATTTGATGCACTGCCGGCTGGAAGTCATTCCTGCTTGAGCCAGCAACAGGCGAGGATTCTAGTGAGACCAATGGATACATTGTTACAATTCTTGTCCATTAGTAATTCGACGAAGCACGCTTTCGAATATCCCCTTTCTCTTCAGAATTTCTATGACAAAATCTCTAAACGCACCGGCCCCGCCGTCCGTTGGTACGACAATGTCTACGATTTCCTTAATGTATGAGGGCGCTGATTGAGGGCATCCAGAAAATCCCACTGACTTCAATAATTGAAAATCGTTAATATCATCGCCTATATAGGCCACTTGGTCTATTTTGACATCGGTTGCAGAAATTATCTTATGAGCAAGGGTCAATTTATCTTTGACACCCAAATGCACTTCTGATATGCCGAGTTTCGCAGCTCTATTTACCACGCTTTCGGATTGCTCACCGCTGATAATTATTGTCTCCAATCCCGCGGACCTGGCCAAGAGGATTCCCGCACTATCATACGTGTTGAACTTCTTGAATTCGACTCCCGAGTCAGAGTAGTACATGCCGCCATCTGTCCAGACCCCATCGATATCTGACATTATTAACCTTATCGACATTATCATAATACGTCTTCTGCATGAATCAATTCGTCCTGAGGAACAGGATCCTTCAGTGTCTTACCCAATATCACTCCTCTATCTCTCCACTGTAGCCCATCCCCTGGAGAAAGAAGATGAATGTCGTCAAGCTTGATAACATGACCAGCTTCTAAGTCCCGACGGGCTGCAATTGACCTTTCAAGCTTGCGCCTAGCGGCATTTGCTGACGGCGCCATAAAAATTGTCCTTTCCCCCATGGACAGCTCTAGAAGCCTTATGTCTCGTACCATCCTTCGCAGACCATCAGGCCCTAGACTGCCTTTTTGATCTGTTCCTTTGAGATCCCTGTCGATTGTTATGTGTTTCTCAATAACCTTCGCTCCCTTGGCAACTGCAGCTATAGGAGCTGAGATGCCAATAGTGTGGTCCGAATATCCTACAGTGTACTTTGGATACCTCTCCCTCAAATAATCAATTGTATTTAAGTTGACATTTTGAGGATGCGTGGGATATTCTGATACACAGTGTAGAATCGAGATATTGGAATGCTGAGCTGATATTACTTCAATGGCTTCATCAAGGTCTTGCTGGTCTGCCATGCCAGTCGAGATTATCATTGGAATAGCGGTATCTGCCATTGCTTCGAGCAAGGGCAAGTTTGTGAGGTCACGGCTGGCAACTTTCAGATAGTCAGGTCGGAAGAAGTCAAGAATTTTCAAGGCGTCCACTGAACAAATAGTTTCGACTAGATCAAACCCTCTGTCCTTGGCATAGTGAAAGAGCTCTTCATGCTGCTCGTTGTTCAATTCCAAGGCTGCTCTATGCTCTCCGTAAGTTTTCCCAAAGGAGTGGGGGCTGACATAGGGCGCTTCCATTTGAGACTTGGTCAATTCTTGACTAAGGTCTCTCTTGGTCAATTTAATAGCATTGATTTTTGGTAATTCGATGTCAAAGAGCTCATCTCTGATTGGTCTATTGGCCAAGTCAATCATCACCTTTGCTAGATCGACAGAGCCGTTGTGGTTTTGGCCAATTTCTCCGATTATATATGTCATTTTTGATTTTTTTCAATTGTAGATCTCATACTCGCCAAGAGTGCAGGGCGCCTTGTGATAAAATTAACCAAATCGTGATATTTAAAACTCTTGTGCTCTAGTGGCTCATACCATTGATCGTGTATTGTACGTAGCACTCTTAGGTCTTCAGAAGTATCAAGAGTACACCTTATGTAATCGGATGTGAGTTGTATTGGTAATAAGGTCACGTGAAATCGATCCCTGTTTGTGTAGATGCAATTCGTGACATGCTCATCACAACCCGCGGCAAACTCTCGTTTGACTCGACGCAGGGCCAGCACTGAAACCATCTCAGCAAAAAATCCACAGTGACTCAGTATGCTTGGTCGTCCGTTTATCTCGAAAGACAAGTAATCTTGATTAAGATACTTAAGACAGAGTTCCTCAATCGAATGAAGGCAGACAAATGGATTGTCGGCGCAGATCCGGATGATTGTGTCAAATTCAAATGTCTCAGCACAGGAAATGAATCGGCCGAGGACATCGGTCTCTGATCCTCTGAAAGTCGGTATGCTATGCTTGTTGGCTATTTGCAAAATTCTAGCATCACTATTGTGTACGGTCGTTGCAACAACAAGAGGTAAGGACGAATCTAATGTCGACAATCTGGATAACAAGAAGTCCAGAAAAGTCGTGTCATCGCCTATAGTTCTAAGTATCTTGTCACTGAGTCTCTTAGAACCTGTCCGAGCTTGGACTATGATACCTGTTTTACGTGGCATTCTATGTTTTTCCTTATCCGAAGGCTGGCTCTTCCATCGTTACGATAAAAGTAGTTCGTTATGAACCGATCGTAACTCTTCCGATTAATGTCAAAATCTTGTTTGATAAAATAATGCAGTAAGTCCTCTCGACTTCGAATTTTGACCCCCACTCCCTCTCTTATATATCCTACCAGATCCTGTTCAAGATAATCTAGTACCAATAGTGGCTTGTAGTATGGGATATATTCAGAGCCCACAGTGGAGAAGCTGGTAATAAGAAAATCGCTCTGATAGAAGTGTGTGTGAAGATCGGTTCGTCGATCTATCATGATATTACTGACGCCCACTGCAGCAGCGGCCTGCAGGAAATGATAGTCTTCTGTTTCGCTGGGATGTGGTCTGATAATCAGCTGGAACTGCTTGTCAAGGCGAGAGCTGACCCATATGACATCTTCGAGTTGACGTAGCCTCATTGTGGGATCCCTTTGAGGCTGACTTGCATACAGGATAACTGGCTTTTTGGCGAATACTGGCGTCTCCTTGCCTGGGTCAAGGATCAGTTGCTGTACTCTGCCCACCGTGCATACGCGCTCCCTGGGGTAGCCCCCTTTATGAACAAGAAGATCTTCATAGTGCTTTCCCCACGTGTAGGTTTTTAGCGCGAGAATGGGTGTACGGTGGTACCTTCCGTACATATAAGCGGGATGCAAATCATGTATTGCACCATGTTGCAGCGCGAAACAGGGTATTCGAAAATGATCGGCTGCATACATGACAAGCTTGCTGGAAGGGCTGTTTTCATCTGTGAGTACTATACAAGGTGGTCGATTTCCCTCAAAAAATCTCAAGAACGACTTGAATCTGATGTGGAACAGATAGAAAGCGAATCTGCTCCTCCAAAACAGCCTAAATATGAGTTTTGATTCTTCGTCGCGATAATCTAACTTTGAACTTACAGATCGACTGAGCCTCCGCAAGGCTTTGTGAAAATTCCACATGTGCAATGGCCAGCGGAATCGAAAGAAGTAATCGACCAATATGTCATCTGAGTTAGGTCCATCGACAGGAATCTCAGATAGTTGCTGTACCTTTTCCTGCAAGTAAAGCAAATTACGACTGTATAGAGGAGGATAGTGATCTAGTAGGTCACCGAACAATTTGTTTGCACGAGATGGAAAGTTCGAAAGAGGTACGAGCACCAGGGGCATGCTTTGATAATGGCACTGCCCACGCGAACTTCGTATGTTACGTATGTATAGCTTTAACATGAACTTAATTTCCCGAACCACGCGGCCGCCCTTTCGAAGGTAGGAAATTATGCTTCTTGGTTTCCCAACATTCGTCTTTGGTGTAAGCATATTACCCAGGATATCTATGGGGACATCACTTGCCAGTGGAGAGGAAGAGCCTGAGGTCCCCCTTATCCGGTACGATAAATTCCTCAGGCGAAAGTATAGTCGAAAATGCTCAAGAAACCAGATGTCCATTCCTGTCACGGCATCAAATTCTCGAAATTCATCCTCATAAGCATTGTAGAATTCTGCAATGCTGTCTAGAACACTATAGTTCAAAGATCGCGTTGATTCATTGTTCAATACAAAATCTTGGTTTCTACCATTACTCTTCATAATGCCTCGCTGGTGCTTGGACTAGTGTCCTGTAACATAAGTTCATTTAAATAATATAATGTTCAATTTCTGGAAAATATAATCGGCTGATGCTGTCCATTTAAATGGCTGTGGATGCTCATTATTGGTCTGTATATATTCGTCAATACGTTGTTTTAATTCATGTACCGAACGAAAGCTTCCCCTTCGGATGCATTTTTCAGTCAGCAGGGTAAACCATCGTTCGATCTGATTGAGCCATGAACTTCCTGTTGGTGTGAAGTGAATATGATAATAGGGTCTTCTGGCAAACCATCGTTTCACTTTATCTGTTTTGTGAGTAGCGTAATTATCCATTACCAGATGCACTTCTATGCCCTCATCTTTGGGAATTTGTTTATCCAGTTCATTCATAAAACTGAGAAATTCCTGATGACGGTGCCTGCTTTTGCATTTACCGAACACTTCGCCGGTCAGCACATTAAGTGCGGCAAAAAGAGAGGTGGTACCATGCCGGATATAGTCGTGCGTCTGCGATTCGGGAATCCCCGGGTGCATGGGCAGTATAGGCTGGGCGCGCTCCAGTGCCTGTGTCTGGCTTTTCTCATCCACGCAAAATATCATGGCTTTTGTCGGTGGATTTAAATACAATCCGACAATATCACGCACCTTTTCTACGAAAAAAGGATCAGTAGAGAACTTAAAATGCTCCACCAGGTGAGGTTTTAATCCAAAGGCAGACCAGATACGCTTCACCGTCTGGTGGGATAATCCTGAGGCTTTCGACATATCACGTGTGGACCAGTGTGTTTTTCCTTTCGGCTTCGTCTCAAGTGTTTTTGTAATAACATCCTCTATTTTCTTATCATCGATTTTTCTGGGAGCCCCGCTACGCGGAGCATCAAATAATCCGTCCATCCGATTTTTAGCGAACCGATTGCGCCATTTTCCAACTGTGATGTTCGAAATATCAAGCTTACGGGCAATTTCCAGATTAGAAAATCCTTGCGCTGCTGCTAAAATAATGCGGGCACGTAGTGAATCACGTTGAGACGTTTTGGGCCGACGAGCTACCAGGCTTAATTTTTCTCGCTCCCAATCCTCAAGAACTATGGATACTACGGGTCTTCCTCTAGGCATCCATAAAAATAACACCTTAAAACCGTTTTATCTATTTTTTGGCGAAATTATGTTACAGTACACTAGTCTCTTGGAGAATTCAGGTTCACATTGGTCTATTCGGGCCATTATATCGACATTTGACATGGCTGGATAGCAGTCATAAGTTGGGGCACTCGGGGAAGCTGCCTTTTTCATGCATGAGACATTAGCCCTTCAAATCGAATTCTTGTTTGGGGAACACGAGAAAAGTAAGGGCACAAATGTGAGACTGATCTTGTCATATTTCGATGTGATTGATCCGGTTCAATCCCCAAAGATATAGATCTTTTGCAACATATAACAAAGGCACGTTCGTCCATGTTCGTCCATGATAAAGCAGCAAAAATGGCAAGTTTAGTAGATGTGTAAGACTTCAGACCATTACTTCGTGATCCTTGCGTTCTGTTGCACCATACAAGGTCCATGGAATTGATTTCGGATAGAAGTATCTGGATCAAAGATTGTCCCTGCGGGCGAGAATCCCGTTCGGAAGGGAGGTCGTGAACCACTGGAAGCGAGTCTTGCGTAGTCAACTGAGAAGTTGGCACGAAGCGTAGACTGCAAAGCTTGTCATTCCCTCTCATAGTATGCTGACACCAATCCTGGCAAGGTCGCCAATACCGATCTATAAGATGACTACGGTTCGTAAGCTCTACCCTCACACCTCACACCTCAACCCCCTCATCCACACCTCCAACCAATCCCCATACTTCACCTCCGAAAGGTAGTTATTGTGCCAAAGCATCGACAGCAGGCAGTCGGTCCCATGCCGGTCAAGGAATGAAGCGAGTTTGCCCTGTGCCTCGCTGGGCGACAGTCCCGACTTCATCAAGGTGACGTCCATGACATGTAGCGGCACCTCGATCACGGCAAAGGGCCGATCACGCTGTAGATCATACGGCTGGAGAGGCAAACCATAGGAGTTGCGAAAGCCGATGACCTCCGAGAAGCCGGCAGTGTGGTCTTCCTGAATACCCGCACGGTCGCAGGCAGCCCAGATGTCCGGCAGTTTGCCATGCAGGTAGTGGTTTCGATTAGCGGTGACATGCGTGCCGAGCTGATCTCGTTCCTGGGCGAGGCCGGGGCTGCCCAGGCTTTGATGTAGTTGTATGACGTGACCAGCATGCTCTAGGAGTTGCAAGTAGGCGCGGACCTTCGGGCTCGAGATGTCGTAGTTGGCATTTTCGATCGAAGAGCCGTCGCTGACGTGGTAGAGTGCTTGGTTTACCATCCAGAAGAAGATGGCGGTGCGGTCTTGCTCAGCGTGAAGGCGCAGTATCTTTTCAAACAATTGCCGATCCTGATCCCGCCAGATTTCCCGCAACAGCAGCCGCAGAATGGTGCCTAGGCGCAATCGTCTGATGGCCGTCTTGAGGTCTGGCCAGATGCTGTGTACCAGTGTATCGATGTCATGGGAATGCAGTATTTGCGTGGGCCTGGATTGGCGTTTGAGATGCTGCAATTGCGGGATGGCTTGCTGCAGTTTGATGAGATACTCCAGCACCAGATTTCGCTCCACACAAGTGAACTTGTGCTGATAGCTGCGGTCGTATCGAAAGCGCTCCAAGGCATCGAAGCAGGAGGGATCTTGGACTTGCTCCTGCAGGTAGTGGGCCATGTAGGCGCAGGTACCCAGGTAATCTGGGTCTCCTTGACGGGTTCTGATCAACGGCTCCTCTACCATCAAGGATTCATGGCGGAGTTCTTGATCGCCGATCGCTTGCAGCAGAGGCTCGGAGATCTGAATATCAGCCTTTTGGGCAGTACCAATGGTAAGATGCGCCGCTTCAGAACCAAAGCGGATCGTCACCTCAAAATGGTTGGAGAGTAACGAGAAGGTCTGCTCAATCAGGCCCTTGGCCGGCGATGGTAGATCTACATGGACGGTGAGCTCGGTCACGATGCCGTTTTAGCTGACCATATCCACACCATCCTCCTGAAGCACATACACCTCCCCACTCTCCGGGCATATCGCCTTCCCTGCCGAATCAAACCGGAGGCGATGACCATATCGACTCATCCAGCCCACCAGCCTCCCCGGATTGCCGAACATGAGAGCAAATGGAGCTACATCCCTCGTGACGACGGTACCTGCTCCGATGAAGGCGTAGCGACCTAGCCGACGGCCGCAGATGATGGTCGCATTGGCGCCGATGCTCACCCCTTGCTCTACATAAGTCTCCAAGTAGGAGTCCCGGCGGTTGACCGCACTGCGGGGATTGATGACATTGGTGAAAACCACGCTAGGTCCTAAGAAGACATCGTCCTCGCAGATGACACCGGTGTAGATGGAGACGTTGTTTTGCACTTTGACATTG
This sequence comes from Saprospiraceae bacterium, assembly GCA_965223165.1. Taxonomy (GTDB): domain Bacteria; phylum Bacteroidota; class Bacteroidia; order Chitinophagales; family Saprospiraceae; genus JABDMH01. The sequence continues at coordinate 81,793 of CBDCVQ010000013.1, forward strand.
CGTCCGAGTCGCACGTCCTTGGCCACAAAGACATTCTGACCGAGGCTGCAGCCATCACCCAGGACGGCACCGCCCATCACGTGGCAAAAGTGCCAGATCTTGGAGTCAGCGCCAATGATCGCACCCTCGTCAATGACGGCGGTCGGATGTGCATAGTATGACTTCTGGGCCTCCATTAGGATTGGAAATAGGCCAGGAAGGACTGGGCAATGTGTGCTTGCAGCGCCTCATCCAACTCCGAATGCATGGGCAACGAGATGACGGTCTGACAAAGCTGCTCGGTGACCGGTAATCCCTCGGGAGGTCCCTCCCAGTAGGGAGCGTAGCCCTTCTGACGGTAGAGAGGTACCGGATAATAAATCATCGAGGGAATGCCTCGATCCAGGAGGTGTTGCTTCAATGCATCCCGATCGCCGGCCGGTACCTGCAGGGTGTACTGGTGAAAGACGTGTGACGAGTAGGAGGCACGGGCCGGTGTTTGGATCTGTTCGTGGTTTTTGAAGTGGCTGTCGTACCGATCCGCCGCATCTCTTCTGGCCTGGCAATATCCGTCGAGTCGCGGTAGCTTCACCCGAAGGATGGCCGCCTGGATCGCGTCCAGCCTAGAGTTGACCCCAACTACGTCGTGATAGTAGGTCTTCGCCTGGCCGTGATTAGCCACCATTCGGATTTGCTGAGCGAGCGCCGCATCATTGGTACAGATTGCACCGCCGTCACCGTAACAGCCCAGATTTTTGGACGGAAAAAAGGAAGTACAACCAATGTGGCCAATGGTACCCGACTTTCTAGTGGTGCCATCGCTAAAGGTGTAGTCACTACCGATGGCCTGTGCATTGTCTTCTACGACGTATAAGTTGTGCGCTTTGGCGATCTCCATGATGCCCTCCATGGGTGCAGCCTGGCCATAGAGGTGTACGGGCACAATCGCCTTGGTCTTGTCCGTGATTGCCCGTCGGATCTCGGGTAGGGTGACATTAAAGTTGTGTGGATCCACATCGACCATCACCGGCTTGAAGCGGAGGAGGCCGATCACCTCGGCAGTGGCGACGTAGGTGAAGGTCGGTACGATTACCTCATCGCCCGGCTGCAAGCCGAGGGCCATCAGGGCAATCTGCAATGCGTCGGTGCCATTGGCGCAGGAGATCACATGATCGGCGCCCAGGTAGGCCGCCAGCTCTTCTTCAAAAGCCTGCACGACAGGCCCCTTGATGTAGCGAGTCGACCTGATGACCTCCAGTACCGCTTCGTCAATCTCAGACTGGATCTTCTCGTACTGGGTCTTCAAGTCAACCATCGGTATCGGCTGCGTGATATTCATAGGTTTATTTTAGTAGTTAGGCGATGTAAGATCTCTTTTCCAATGGCCAAGGAGGCAGTGGCAGCAGGCGAAGGAGCATTCAAAACGTGCAAGCCTCTTTCCGCTTCCAAAATTAGGAAATCATCGACCAAATTGCCATCGCGATCACAGGCCATGGCCCGCACCCCGCTTCGACCTCTCACCGCATGTCGGACCTCGATCGCCGGAACCAGTCGCTGGAGCGATCGCAAAAAGTATGCCTTCGAATAGGATCGTCTCATCTCCTGCCAACCGGTGCGCCAGTAGCGGGCCGCCAATATGCGAAATCCGCGATGCCGTAAGGTCTGCATCAGCTCTCCGACATGGATCTCGTTGTGATGGTATCCCTCTCTTCTGAAGGCAAGCACCGCGTTGGGGCCCGCTTCGATCTCTCCCTCAATGGTGCGGGTAAAGTGCACCCCAAGAAAAGGGAAGTTTGGATCAGGCACGGGGTAGATAAGGTGGTTAACCAGATGCCTGGCCTCGGGCGTCAGCGTGAAGAACTCTCCCCGAAAGGGTAGGATCTGGTAAGGCAAATCCTCCATATGCCGGGCGGCCAGCACGTCTGCGTAGAGTCCGGCACAACTGACGAAGTGCTTGGTCCGTACCTCTTGTCGTCTGGAAGTGATCACCACCTCCTCGGCGGACTGCCGGATGTCCATGACCTGGAAGCCGGTCTGTACCGTACCACCCAATCGCGCAAACTGGGCCGCCATGGCTCCGGCCACCTTGCCATAATTGACGATGCCGGATTGGGGCACCCGGATCGCACGCAGGCATTTGACATGTGGTTCCACCTCCCGAGCTTGGTCGGGTTCCAACAATTGCAGTCCCTGCAAGCCGTTCTGCGTCCCCCGCTGGTGGATCTTGGCTAGCGAATCCAGTTCCCTGGGCTCGGTAGCTACGATGAGTTTGCCACAGATGTCATATTCGATCTTATGCTGATCGCAGAAGGTGATCAACTGCGCGTAGCCCTGACGGCAGAGGGTAGCTCGCAGACTGCCGGGCTGATAGTAGATGCCGGAGTGGATGACCCCGCTATTGCGGCTACTTTGATGCCGGGCTACTGCCGGTTCCTTCTCCAACACGCAGAGGTCCAGGTGCGGATGAGCTTCCTTCAGTTGCAGTGCTACGGATAGCCCCACGATCCCTCCGCCAATGATAACCGCATCATAGTGCATGCTGCGCAAAATAGGCAAAATCGCATATGGATAAAGGGATGTGGTCAGAGGCCTGGACACATCACACGGTGCGTGGCCCAGATGGCAATGTGGAAAGTAGCTCTGTCAAACTTGGCACAGTGACTTAGACACCTTGAACACTTGCCAGGGCCTGTTATCTTCGTGGGAAAAGACAAAGCAATGAAAGACTATCCAGCGCTACGGACCGTCCTGGAAGACCGAATTCTCATCATCACGATCGACAGACCGGAGTCGCTCAACGCAATGAATGCGGATGTCATGCACTCGCTAAATGACCTATTCCAGCTGATACCCGGTCGAGAGGACATCAGTGGGGTCATCGTGACGGGCGCCGGCGATCGGGCGTTCGTTGCTGGAGCAGATATCAAGAGCTTTTCGTTTGAAGGGGACGCAGGGGAGCAAAATAGCCTGTTTGGGCACGAGACGCTGAATCTGGTCGAAAGCTGTCCAAAACCCGTGGTGGCCGCTGTCAATGGATTTGCCTTGGGTGGAGGGTGTGAGCTGGCTATGGCCTGCCACATGCGCATCGCAGGCAAGCATGCCAAATTTGGCCAGCCGGAGATCAATCTGGGCTTGATCCCAGGGTACGCAGGTACCCAACGCCTGCCCGAGTTGATTGGGAAAGCTAGGGCCCTGGAGCTGCTACTGAGCGGCCGCATGATTGATGCAGCGGAAGCATTGGCCCTTGGATTGGTAAACCAGGTGGTGGAGACGGGCGAAGAGGTGCCGGCAGCGATGAAGTTGCTTAAGAAGATGGCGGAAAAGGCCCCGCTGGCCGCGGAGAAGATCATTGCTTTGGTCAACCTTCACTATCAAGATCGGGCGGCTGCTTATCGGGCAGAAAGTCAAGCGTTTAATGCTTGCTTCAAGACCGAGGACGCCCGCGAGGGCGTGGATGCCTTCCTGGAGAAGCGCAAGCCGATCTTCAAGGGGCGTTAAGTGGTTTCAACGTGCCAGGAGTAGGGAATCAACGTATAGAAATGTGGGGCAGGCAGGTTGGATGAGGGGTAGAAAGCGCCCGGACGAACCTGCAGTACGGCGGCTCTTGGAATGTAGTCAGCCAGTTGGCCCTTGACGAGGGCCTCCAGATCCAGGTAATAACTTCCTTGGTTGAGCGGCAGGCGGGGTATCCGGCATTGGGCGACTCCCGCAGCGGCAAATGGCTGATGCGGGGAGACACTCATCCGTGACATACAGGAGAACAGCCGCTCCCCCGTCTGCGCGAAGAAGTGGACCCGGAAGTTGAGCCCAGACAGGGCCTGTGCGGACTGAAAGGACAGTTGGATGGTGAGATCGGCACCACTCTCGCAAGCGGAAAAGGCCTGACCGTTACTGAGTAGTGTGACCTGGCTGAATCGTAGCATCCCATTGCCCTGCCGGCTGTCAGGTAGCCCAAGGTCGGGCCGGTGGTCTAGCACATCCTGCAGATAACGGTTTACCGTCCGGGTGGCTAGATCATCCAGGACGATCCGTCCGCGATGGAGATAGATCGCCCGAGTGCAAAGATCTTGCACCGCCTCCATATCGTGGCTGACCAATAGCACCGTCCGACCGGTGGCAATATGCTGTTTGATCTTTTCGTAGCACTTCTTGCGAAAGGCTGCGTCTCCCACAGATAGCACCTCGTCAATGATCAGGATATCCGGATCTAGGTGAGCGGCCACGGCAAAGGCCAAACGGACGTACATACCACTCGAGAAGTGCTTTACCGGGGCATCGAGATGCGCCCCGACACCAGCGAAATCTACGATCTCCTCCATTTTGGCCTTGATTTCTCTGCGGCTCATGCCCAGTATAGAGCCATTGAGGAAGATGTTTTCGCGTCCGGTGAGCTCGGGATGAAACCCTGTGCCGACCTCTAGCAGGGTGTTGACCTTGCCGCGGATCTCGATGGTTCCGCTGGTCGGCGTGGTGATTCTTGAAAGCAGTTTTAGGAGCGTACTCTTGCCGGATCCATTGGGCCCGATGATGCCAAGTACTTCTCCGGGTGCCAATTGAAAGGAAATGTCGCGCAGCGCCCAGAACTGCTTCCTTCTCCGCCTCCGCAGCTGCAGCACCCGTTGGGCAGCGGACCGAAAAGATGTCTGCGGTTGGTCGTGCAGAAAAAACTGCTTGCTGATGCGGTCGACTCGTATGGCTGCCTCCATCTCCTACATTAAATGATGTCTGCCATCGTCTTTTCTACCCGGAGAAAGTACAGCATACCACCCACCAGGAGTAAAATGGTGGCGGAAAGTGAAATGAGCACCTCCAATTGTGGAAACGGTCCGCCAAAGAAGCACCAGCGGAAGCCTTCCAGCACTCCCGTCAACGGATTGACCAAAAAGAATATCCTATAGCTGGGATCCACAGCCGCGACGCTGTAGGCGACCGGACTGGCATACAACCCCACCTGTAGCAGAAACGGGATCACATGGTGAAAGTCGCGGTACCGTACGCTCATGGCACTGGCCCAGATACCTCCGGAGACCCCAAGAAGGACAGTGAGCAAGAGGAAGAGAGGCAGATAGATGATATGGCCGGAAGGGGCAAAGCGCTGACCGATCAACAGTAAAATGACGAGAAGGAGCACGACCAGCAGATCCAGCAGCGCGGCAATCGCTACGGAAAAGGGCAGCAGTAACCTTGGGAAGTAGATCTTTTTGATCATCTCCTGCGCTGAGAGCACGGATCTACCCGCTCCCGATACGACCCGAGAGAAGTAAGTCCAGGCGCTTAGTCCCACCACAGTGAAGAGAAACGGATCGATGCCCTGCGTATCCATCTTGGCTATCCGGCCAAAGACAAAGCCCAGTATAAGCAGGGTGACTAAAGGATTGATGAGGATCCAGAGAAAGCCCACGAGCGTCTGGGCGTATTGTGCACGTAAGTTGCGATAGGTGAGTGCCCATAGTAACCGCTGGTATTGACGTAGATCGCGGAGATAGCCTAAGAGGCCTGTCCCTCTCGACGTAATAACCACCTTCTGCATGAAATGTTGGATTGGTTTGGGTGAGACCTCGGCATGCTATCCGCCGGTCTCACGCCGAAGCATGTCGACCTGACTTTCCCAAAGCTTCTTCTGATCGTCGACCTCGTCCTCGTCACAAAAGTCCGTGATGTACATGATGGTTTCATTGGTGACGGGGGAGATGTCCATCCGAAATTCGAGAAACTCCTCTTCGTCCGCCTCCTCCCATTTGAATCTTACCCGCTCCTCCTCAATGTCATCGACGAGATGTGCGACCTCCTCTGCACCACTCCACTCAAACACAAAGGTGTCCTCTTGGATATCTACGCCATCACAAAACCATCTGACTAAGCAGGCCGGGGTTGTCAGAAACTTGTAAAGGATAGTAGGTGAAGCCCTAAAAAGGAACTCCATTTCAAACGAAACTCTTTCCATGCAGCACAACTTGAGTGGTGACCTAAGGCGCTAACATCCAGGGCCTTTGTAGATCGGCATCCGCGCAATTAAAGACAAAATATGGAGTTATGCAAAAAAATTGATTTTATTTTTGGACGGTGGGAACTTATCAGAAACTCAGTGCTTTAAGTAGTATAGCTTGGAAGACTTTCGCCTACTCTTTTCGGTGTAAATACAGCGCAAAAAAAATTGTTGTGACTCATTGGGGAATGAGCTATTTTTGCCACGCTTTTGCGGGGCCATCGTAATCTGTTCAATACAAGATCATAAACTGCGTCTATGAGACAACTGAAGATCACGAAGTCGATCACCAATAGAGAAAGTCAGTCTTTAGAGAAGTATCTACAGGAGATCGGAAAAGTAGATCTGTTGACCCCAGAGGAGGAGGTAGATCTGGCCAAGAAGATCAAACAGGGCGATCAGGAGGCCCTGGAGAAGCTTACCAAAGCCAACCTGCGCTTTGTCGTATCAGTCGCCAAGCAGTACCAAAATCAGGGTCTTTCGCTCAGTGATTTGATCAACGAGGGCAACCTGGGCCTGATCAAGGCGGCGCAACGATTTGATGAGACACGAGGCTTCAAGTTCATCTCCTATGCCGTGTGGTGGATACGCCAATCCATCCTGCAGGCCCTGGCTGAGCAATCACGCATCGTACGACTTCCACTAAACAAGGTGGGCTCCCTGAACAAGATCAACCGCGCATTTTCGGAGCTAGAGCAAGAGTTTGAGCGCGAGCCATCACCCGAAGAGCTAGCAGAGGTCCTGGAGATCGCTACCGACGAGGTAGAGACCACCCTGGGCGTGGCCGCTCGCCACGTGTCCATGGATGCCCCCTTTGTCGATGGTGAGGACAACTCATTACTTGATGTACTGGAAAACGGCAGTACGCCGAGGACAGACTCACAATTGGAGTATAAGGAGTCGCTGCGTCAGGAGATTGAGCGATCACTGAACACCCTCACCGAGCGGCAATGCGACGTCATCAAGCTTTACTTTGGCATAGGCGTCGAGCATCCGATGTCCTTAGAGGATATTGGCGAGAAGTTTGGCTTGACCCGCGAGCGCGTGCGCCAAATCAAGGATAAGGCCATCAACAAGCTTCGATCCGCTTCGCGTAGCAAGCTGCTGAAGCACTATTTGGGCGAGTAGACGCACGCCTTTCGTCGATCTATAATCAAGCAGGTAAGCCATCCGCCACAGCGTGCTGGTTTTGGCCTTTCTGTTGGGATTCACAGCACTCGATAATTGAAGGACAGTACCGCTGTCAGGACTCAATCTCTTCGCCGGGTTCGAGGATGTTTATGGGGCGATTAATGCTCTCCTCTAGACTGATGAAGGTCTCTGTCCGCTGGATGCCCGGTATCGATTGGATCTTTTCACTCAGTACCTCACGCAGATGCTGGGTGTCCTTGCATATGATGCGGGTAAAGATGGAGTAGTTACCAGTGGTATAGTGGGCGGCCACGACCTCCGGGATGGTCCTGAGATGGCTGATCACCTGGTCATACATTGAACTCTTGTCGAGGTAGATCCCAATGAACGCCGAGATATCATAACCGAGCTGGCTGTAATCGACTTTCAGGTTTGCCTCACTGACCACACCCATCTGTTCCATCTTGCGCATGCGCACATGTACGGTTCCCCCGGATACAAATAGTTTCTTGGCGATGTCAGTGTAAGGCATCTTCGCATCCTTCATCAGGATAGACAGGATCTGCCGATCCAGCTTGTCGATTTCGCTTGGTTTTCTCATGAAAGATTTGATATTTCCAAGCCAATATAAATGAAAAATCCGCAATTCTATAAATTTCTATTTGTCAAACTCTTAATGAAGTGGGCTATATTATTGTATTAATTGAATAGATGGCAATTCGTCAAAACGAGCCTGGTTAAGCCAGATTTACGTGGCGATGGTACTGGCGTCCACGCATATGTTCGTCAAGGAATTATCACATGATGGGAGCGATTTGCGACCGGTCTATGGGCGCGTGCACCACCGACCAGGCGCCCTAGGTCGATGGTTCAGGCCCGCCGGCCGAAAGGGCGAAGTCTTCTTTCTGATTAGTTGGTAATTTAGCCGCCGCATGGAGCATCAGAAAAAGCAATGGGAGATTTGGCAGCCCCTTCTACTGGCGGTCATCATGGCCGTAGGCATGTGGGTCGGTACCAGGATTGATGATGAGTTGCCGGCCACCGGACTCCTTAAGAAGCATCAGGCGCAGGATGACCAATGGGATGCGCTGCTGAACGCCATCGGATACGTCAAGTCCCAATATGGAGAGGACTTGGATGTCGATAGCATTTCTAGCGAGATGATCGACAAACTGGTGAGCTACCTGGATCCACATTCGTACTACCTGGACGGCCGAGACTATACCTACTTTCAGGAGCGCATGGCTGGCCAGTATACAGGCATCGGCATCGAGTATGACCTACTGCGTGATACCTGTCGCCTGCTGCGTGTCTTTGAAGATGGGCCGGCAGATAGATTGGGTCTGAAGCTCGGCGATATGATCTTGCGCATCGGCGACAAGGACATCTCCGGTCAGAGCCTTCATGCCCCTGAGGTGTATGCGGCCTGGCGAGAGACGGGAGAGTCCTTTGACATCCGCTACATCCCCTATGGCGAGCACGAGCCGATCGACACGTCGATTGAAAAGGGACCGATCGTACTGCAAAGCGTACCGGTGAGCTTTGCGCTGAACGAGCAAACGGGCTACATCAAGATCACCCGGTTTTCTACCGATACCTACCGAGACTTTATGGAGGCCTTTGAGCCCTTGGTCGAGGGAGGGATCAAGCATCTCATCTTAGATGTGCGCAACAATCCCGGCGGCTCCTTGCAGGAGGTGGTCAAGATTCTGGATCAGCTGATCTACGAGCCAGATCAACTCATGCTGTACATGGATGGTAAGCACGTCAAAAAAACCGAATACAAGTCGACCGGCAAGGTCTTCTTTCGTATAGAGAATGTAGCCGTGCTGATCAATGAGCGCTCGGTATCTGCCAGCGAGGTACTGGCTGGAGTGCTGCAGGATCTGGGCCGGGCTACCGTGGTGGGACGCAGGTCCTTCGGCAAGGCGCTGGTGCAGGAAATGTTTGAGCTCGATGATGACGCGGCATTAAATCTCTCGATCGGTAAATATTTCTTGGCGTCGGGAAGATACATTCAGAAGGACTATGCTGACAAGGAGGCCTATGAAAAAGAGCTGAAGCGCCGGATCCAGACCCGAGAGCTATACTATGAGGATAGCATAAAGATCCCGGATCAACACTTGGCAGAAGCGACAGATGGAGCACTCCGACCCGTGGGAGAGGGCGTGCTGCCCGACATCTTTGTGCCGGCCGAGCCCCTCTTTACCGGCGAAAAGTGGCAGGGCACTCAAGAGCGGATCTACAAGGAGGCTTTTAGCTTCTATCTACACAACGCGGAGGATGTGGCTGAGGCGCAGTCGTATGAGGACTTCGAGCAATTTCAGATGTCTCCAGCGCTTATACAATCGCTACACCCATTGCGACTCGCCCTGCCGCTCGAGATGGATGTGCCCTTCTTTGAAGAAGAGCTGCAGCGGGCCTTTGTACATACCCTCATCTGGCTCACCCGCGGCGAACCCGCTCTGCATGAGATGGCTTGGCAGCAGGACCCCGTCGTTTTGGCTGCACTTCGTGCCATCGATCAGAAACCTACCTTGTAAATACGGGCGTTGAAATAGACCTCTACCAACTATCCTCGGAGAAAGATCAACTCCGATTTCTCAGACAGGCGGACGATGACCGATGGATCCTGTGCGCTGGTATCATCCCTACGGTGATTGGCGATATAATCTACATGCTGCATGATGTCAAAGGAGATCTCCCCAAATGTCTTCGGAAAGGGCTCGCCATTGCGATTGGCAGAGGTAGCCACAATAGGTTTGCCAAATTTTGTGATCAGCTCGTTGCAAAAGGGGTCGTGTACAATCCGGATGGCCACCGTATGGTCCGGCCCGATAGCGATGCTAGGCAGGTGCTGGGGATTCTCATAAATGACCGTCAATGGGCGCTGGTGGTAAGCCAATAACGTCTCCAGACGCGGGTGCACCTTTTGTACGTATTTGTGTAGCATGTCAATGCCGGAGACGAGTAGGATAAATGGCTTGGACTTAGGGCGGTTTTTTAGATCAAAGACTTTCTTGATGGCCATGGCATTGGTGCCATCGCATCCGAGGCCCCATATCGTATCTGTCGGGTAAAGGATGGTGCCTCCCTGATGCAACGTCTTGACAATTTGGTCGAGTTCCGTCATAGGCAAAGGTTCGGGTCTTAACTCACTTTTATTGGTTCAGAAAGAAGAGATGAATGAGTTCAGGTATTTATAAACGACACGATTTACGTTTTAGTTATGCGTCTGATAGAAAAATGATGAGCACCAATAGCCGCTTCGGAAGGCAGCCAAAATCAAGCATATTCTGTTATGAGAATAGACTTATGACAGGATCGTATTCGTTTATGCACCCAAGGTCACTGACAAACCATGTTTTGAACACACGGATCTTCATAATACCCCTACTCGGTTGGCTTGTCTGGACACCACTAGAGGCCAAGCACATCATCGGGGGCGACATCCAATACGAGTGTCTGGGTGGAGGCATGTATCACTTTCGCATGAAGATCTATCGTGATTGCCGCCCCCAAGAGATGGCCGCTGCGCTGGATGGTGCCGGCGGTGATGCGGGAGCCTACATTTCCGTGTTTAGAGGGGGCAGCTCCTTCGTGCAGCTTCAAAGGTTGACCGCTCCCCTGAAAAGCCGGGCCTTCATCGATCATCCCGACTACCCCTGTCTCATACCCCCTTCCAATCTTTGCGTTGAGGAAGGACTGTACGAATTTACATTGCAGCTCCCGGATTGGCCTTCAAGCGAAAGTTACCACATCGTGTACCAAAGGTGCTGTCGAAACAATACCATTTCAAACATCATTGCGCCTGGCACCTCAGGGGCGACCTATTCCATCGAAATCACGCCGGAGGCGCAGCGGCTCTGCAATAATTCGCCACGCTTCCGATCGTTTCCCCCCACCGTCGTATGTGTCGGAGCAGACATCAATTTTGACCATTCGGCTATTGATGCAGAAGGGGATAGTTTGGTGTACCGCTTTTGTCATCCGCTCAAGGGCGGGGGACCCGATACCCAACTCTTCTTTAGTTCTTGTGATGGGGCACGTCCCAATCCTCCGTGCCCACCACCTTTTCAGCTGGTCGCGTTTCAACGTCCGTATGCCGTCGACGAGCCACTGTTGGGAGATCCGGTGGTCCGATTGGACCCTCGGACAGGGCTCATCACGGGCAAACCCCAGGCTATTGGCCAATTTGTAGTGGGGGTGTGCGTTGAGGAGTATCGCGATGGTATCCTGCTCAGTGAGATCAAGCGTGACTTTCAGTTTAATGTGGCTGATTGTGATCCTACGGTGGTGGCGCAGGTCAAGAGCGATGCCATGTTAGGGCAAAAAGAATTTGTGATCAATTCCTGCGGTAACAACACGATCCTCTTTGAAAACGAAAGCATCCTGGAGGCGTTCATCGATACTTATCGGTGGGAGTTTGACATTAATGGTAGTGTTACTACTGTGGACACGCGCGATGCCGAGGTCACCTTTCCGGGTGTGGGCACCTATCGCGGCGTGATGATGGTCAATCCTGGGACAATCTGTGGAGATACCGCCGAGATCTTTGTCAATTTGTATCCTTCCGTGCGGGCAGATTTCTCGTTTGACTACGATACTTGCGTGGCAGGACCCACTTCCTTTCAAGATTTGTCGGCCACCGGGGCCAATCGGATCGAGAGCTGGACCTGGTCATTTGGAGAAGGCGGCACATCGGAGCAAGCCAATCCCATGTACACTTATGCCGTGCCCGGAGATCACCAGGTGTCCTTGACCGTTAAAGACGACAACGAATGCGTCGATACCGAGACAAAGCTGCTGCCCTACTATCCCGTACCGGCCCTGATTGTGGTGGATCCGAGCAGTTTTGTGGGCTGCAGCCCGGCGACCGTACGCTTTGACAATCTCTCGGTGCCGATCGACTCTACGTATGATATCGTCTGGGATTTTGGTGATGGGCAGCAAGGATTTGAGGTGTCACCCGTCCATGTCTTTGAGCAACCGGGCACCTTTACCATAGATCTGGACATCACCTCGCCGATTGGTTGTCATACGGAGGCCCAGTTTCGCGATTGGATACAGGTGAAGGAGTCTCCGCGAGCGGACTTTTCGTACAGCCCGGATCAGCCCAGCAACTTCAATCCCCATGTGCAATTCAGCAATCAGTCTGAAAATCATATTTCCCAGCAGTGGATTTTTGATCAGGTGGGACGGTCGGGTGAAAATAATCCATCCTTTACCTTTCCGGATACGGGTATGTACCAGGTGTATTTGATCGCCGTTCATGAAAATGGATGCCGGGATACGAGTGCGCAGCTCATAGACGTGATCCCGCTGGTGACCTATCATATGCCCAATGCCTTCACACCCAACGATGATGGCAAGAACGACACCTTTGGCGGCAAGGGCTTCACAGAAGGCATCCAGGGCTTCGAGCTCTCTATTTGGAGTAGGTGGGGGGAGTTGCTATTTGTCACAGACGATCCCAATGAGCGGTGGAATGGAGCGAAGAACAATCAGGGCCCTGTGCTTGCCAATGGCGTATACGTCTATCAAGTGAAGTATGTGGACGCCCGTGGCGAGCGGGTCGAACTTAAGGGCTTTGCCACCTTGATCCTGTGATCGACACCTAGGGCTGTCGGGCTTGGACAAGTGGCGACGTTGCCAATAGAAGAGTTTCGCACGAAATCTTGTTTTTAATTCTAATGTCTTTGGTCAGCATACTTCGTTGCTAAGCCTCACGTAGTGCCCGTTACGCTCCTGTTCTAGGTCTTGATTAAGACCAAATGCGCTCGAACCAGTTTTGGCAAGAATTAAGAAGTCCACCGCTGGAGATCGGGGGGAAGCTTTCAAATCGGAGAGATTATTGCCATTTTTAGGTGTGAACTGTCAGCTCAGCACCGGATGGTGGCGTGCGGTCCTTTGTGTTGCCCTCTTGTTTGGCAGCCAGATGTCCTTGCGGGCCTTTCACATTATTGGTGGGGAGATCACTTACGAGTGTATGGGGGGTGGCACCTATCGCTTTACCATGCGTATCTATCGGGATTGCCGGGAGCAGGGGATGATGGTGGGATCACTGGACGATCCGGCGGCGATTGGCATCTATCGCAATAGCAACACCTTGATTGACGTCTTGCGGATACCGCTCAAAAGCTCCTCCTTTATCGACCCGCCTAATTTCCCTTGCTTGATTCCGCCCAGCAATCTATGTGTCGAGGAAGGGATCTACGAATGGACCTACCAGTTTTCGGATTGGCCGGCTACCGTGGATTATCTCTTGGTCTACCAGCGCTGCTGTCGCAACAACACGATCGCCAATATCGTTGCACCCCAGGCCGCTGGGGCTACGTACGCCATTGAGATCAAGGCCAATTCTCAGCAAGTGTGCAACAACTCACCGGTCTTTAAGGAGTTTCCTCCGACGGTCATCTGTGTCAATAGCAAGCTTGAATTTGATCACGGAGCTTCTGATGCGGACGGTGATAGTCTGGTGTACAGCTTTTGTCGACCGCTCAAGGGCGGAGGACGGCAGCCCATGTCCAACGATCCCTGCCAGCGACCGGCACCCAATCCACCCTGTCCGCCGCCATATCAATTTGTGGCCTTTCAGGCCCCCTACCAGGTGAGCGAACCGATGTTGGGAAATCCGGTGGTGAGCATTGATCCGGAGACCGGGATGATTACGGGCACTCCGGAAGTGATCGGTCAATTTGTGATGGGTGTATGTGTCCAAGAGTACCGAGACGGTGCGTTGATCGGAGAGATAAAGAGAGATTTTCAGTTTAATGTGGCAGACTGCGATCCCGCAGTTTTTGCCAAGGTCGAGAGTGATGCGACCGTGGGTCAAAAGAAGTTTGTCATCAATTCCTGCGGTAACAATACCATCCTGTTTAAGAACGCGAGCACGATCGAACGTTTCATCGGTTCCTACCTCTGGGAGTTTGATCTCGGATCATCCACGGCCAGATCCTCCGAAAAAAATGCGGAGATCACCTTTCCAGGGCTCGGCACCTACAAAGGTACCATGGCGGTCAATCCAGGACTGGAGTGTGGGGATACGGCCGAGATATTTGTCAACCTCTATCCCTCCATCACCTCGGATTTTGGGTTTGACTACGACACTTGCCTGGGCGGGCCCACCTTGTTTGCCGATCGCTCGGTGACGGGGGCCGATCGCATTGTCTCATGGGAATGGGATTTTGGGGATGGCCACATTTCTTCGGACATAGATCCAGTGCACACTTACCAGACACCTGGGGTGCACGGGGTCAGTTTGACAGTGACCGACAACAATGAGTGCAAGGACGAGCAGGTCTATCCCCTCCGATACTTTCCCGTGCCACCACTGGTTGTCATTGAACCAAGTTCTTTCCAAGGCTGTGCTCCCGGCGGCGTGTTCTTCAACAATTTATCGGTGCCGGTCGATTCGACCTATGACATCATTTGGGACTTTGGCGACGGAGCTACGGCAAATGCCGTGTCACCCGTACATGTCTTTGAGAAGCCAGGCATCTTCAGTATCCATGTCGACATCACCTCACCCATTGGCTGTTTTACCTCGGCTTCGTTTCCGGATTGGATCGAGATCAAGCCATCCCCGGTTGCAGATTTCAGCTTTCTACCGGAGCAACCCTCCAGCTTTGCCAGGGACGTCAGTTTCACCAATCTTTCGCGCAATCATCGCTCGCAGCAGTGGATATTTGACGATTTTGGTCGATCACTCGATAATAACCCCGTGGTGACGTTCCCCGATACAGGCCAATATTGGGTACATCTCATCGCTCGACATGAGAATGGGTGTACCGATACCGCTAGTCAGTTGATCGATGTCATTCCCCGGGTCACCTTTCATATGCCCAATGCCTTCACCCCTAACGGGGACGGTCACAATGACTTCTTTCGCGGAGCCGGCTTTGTGGATGGCGTCCGTGCATTTGAGCTTTCGATCTGGAGTCGCTGGGGGCAGCAGGTATTTCTGTCCGATGATCCGCTGGAAGCTTGGAATGGCCGCTTAAACAACGTGGGGGACGTCCTGCCAAATGGCGTGTATGTGTACCAGGTAAAGTACATCGATCCAAGAGGGGATCAGGTTGATCTTCAGGGTTTTGCCACCCTGGTCAAATAGCGTTAGCACAGTTCGGGGTGGGGCCGGAGTCTGGTTAGGGTTTTTGGATAAATAACATCGTCATGCTCAACGATTCAACAAGCTCCACCATTATACATCCTTGCCATTGATAGCATCCTAAGCGGCCTACATGAGCTCCCATCGTGCAAGACATCACACGCATGCTTTACCATCGACTATACGGATATCGTATTTGGCAAAAATTAGTACTTTTGCGTGCTCTTTGAGCACAACCTAACAAATGCGAAGACGATGGATGCTATAAAGTTTGTACAGGAGCAGCTAAGTACAAAAACTGACTTTCCCAGTTTCCGACCGGGAGACAATATTGTGGTGACCTACCGGATTGTCGAGGGAGACAAGGAGAGAAGTCAGTCGTTTAAGGGAGATGTGATCAAGATTGGCGGAGAGGGGGCAAACAAAACGTTTACCATTCGCAAGATGTCCAATGGAGTAGGTGTGGAGCGCATCTGGCCCTTTGCCTCTCCCAACATTACCGACATCAAGATCGTCAAGCGGGGTAAGGTGCGTCGGGCCAAACTGTACTACTTGCGAGGACTCGTCGGCAAGAAAGCGAGAATCAAGGAGCGACGTCGCTAGTAGTAGGAACCTTGCATCTCAACCAAGAAATAGGACCTCGGTGTACGAAAGACAACGGGGTCTTTTGCGTTCTAGTCGTGGCCACGGACGGTGGGCAGCCATCGCTTCTAGCATCCACGCTGCATGCCGGGAGCTTGCGGTTATTCAATACTACGCGAATGCAAGGTCCGGGCTCCTCGATTGGACATCAAATAATGAGTGATCCACGTAGCCTTCTTCACTATGTGTGTCTACAGGACCCAGCCGATTGTTGTACGGACTATGCGAAATCTGACCGGGGTCGAGCGGAAAACGGACTTCCCGCAAAACAAAATGGCCAGGCATATCATTGAAATAAGGTGCTGCATCTAAAAGAGCTCTTATGCGCATTTTGATCCTTCTGCTCATTCTACTGTTAGTAGACATTTATTCCTATCAGGCGATTCGGACATTGACGATGGATCAGGGGCGATGGGGTAGATGGGTGCCCAACCTTGCTTTCGGCGTCTTGACGCTCATGGCCTACTTCTATATCCTGGCGGCCGCGGCCGACTGGTCTGACACCTGGAACAAGAATCTGCACATTTATTTCAGGGCGTTTGTTTTCATTTTGTTCTTCTCCAAGCTCTTTATGGCCGTGTTCATGGGTATTGACGATCTGCGTCGAGTGGCGTTGGCCCTGTTCAACTATGCCTCCAGTGAACCTAGATTCAGTCTGGGTCGATCCAATTTCCTTTCGCGCGCTGCGGTCGTGGCTGGTATGGTGCCCTTGGCCAGCCTCACCTATGGCATGATCCGTAATCCATATCGGTATAAGGTGTATCGCAGTACCGTCAAGCTACCCAATCTACCCAAGGCCTTGGATGGGCTACGTGTGGTGCAGATCAGCGACATCCACTCGGGGAGCTTCACCTTTAAGGATCCGATCCGAAACGGTATTGAGATGATTAATGGACTCAAGGCCGATCTGGTGTTCTTCACCGGAGATATTGTCAATAGTGTGGCAGATGAAATGGAGCCATACATTGACCTTTTCAGCAAGGTCGAGTCCAAGCATGGCGTGTACTCCATCTTGGGCAATCACGACTACGGAGACTATCATCGCTGGGCCAGTCGGGAGGCGAAGGAAGACAACTTTCGGCGGCTCACAGAAGTGCATCAGCGCATGGGGTGGGATCTGTTGCTCAATGAGCATCGGACACTGCAGATCAACGACGAGGAAATCGCCATCATTGGGGTGGAGAATATCAGTGCCACGCGTCGATTTCAAACCTATGGAGACCTGGCCAAGGCGCATGCCGGCACGGGATCATCGGCCTTCAAATTTCTGCTATCGCATGATCCGTCTCATTGGGACGCACAGGTCACCAAGGAGTATCCGGACATCAGCCTCACCCTCTCCGGCCATACCCATGGTTTTCAGTTTGGCATCGAAATTCCGGGATGGATAAAATGGAGCCCAAGTAAATACGTTTATAAGCAATGGGCAGGGCTCTACCGCAAGGGTGATCAACATCTCTATGTAAATCGGGGATTCGGGGTGTTGGGATACCCGGGAAGAGTTGGTATTTTGCCCGAAGTAACACTCTTGGAGCTGAAATCTGCCAGTTGATGCATCGACTATCCTGCTTACTGCTGATCTCTATCGGCACCGTCTTGTACGGATGTAAGTCCCATCCTTCGGAGGCGGGACACGACCAACTGATGGGCAGATGGGAACTGACCCATGCCGCGGTCGATGGAAAGGCGACGGACCGACTGCGTAGTCTCTATTTCGTCTTTTTACCCGATACGAGCGTGCAGACCAATATATTGGGCAGTGAGACCAATTTTCACTTCACCTATGACGAGCAGCAGATCGAGCAGTGGAGCGATCCCTCGATGATATATCAAGTGTTGGCCATGACAGACAGCACCCTGGATCTGCAGACGGAGATCCGGGGAAAGACCTTTGATATCTACTTGCAGCGAGCAAAGCCCAAGACCGCACCGTCGTCTACATCTCTAGGAAAGTAATGCCCCCCAGCGCTCGAAAGAGCAGCAATACCAATAGCGGACAAATAGTCGTGATCCACATCAGGCGGTAATACCATCTCGGTACGTTCGAACGTTCGATAAGCTCCAGCAGATAGGAAATGATCAATATCGCCGCGCTGATAGCCGCAAAGATGGTGCAAAGAAGAAAGGCCACGTGGTCGTTCCACAGAAATAGGACAGTGTACAGGATGAGCTGCACTAAGGCAATTTCGACGATATTTGCGTTGGTGAGTTTCAAATCCAGCGGTTTAACCCTGCCATATGACGGGTCGTCCGGTGAAAGTAGACCTTATTGGCAACCTCTTTGTTATCAGAATGGTCAAGGGACTATGAAATACATACGACAAATTGTCTTTACCTGTCTGGTGATTGGGATGGCGGCCATGGATGGACAAGGCCAGGAGTCCAGCTACGGAGAGGACTATCAGTCCGAATACGAGCGGAGAATTCAGCTCAGCCATATCAATGGTCATTACATTCCCAGAGATGTCAACGATGCCATGGTGCGCCTCGAAAACATCGTGGATCAGCACGGTCAACGCAGGTTTAAAGTCCAGCCCGAGCACGATGCGGTCACCCTGATTCACTTTAGTTTCGGCCGATGGATGATTCACAATTGGGGATTCTATGAAGGTAGTCGTCTATCGCACTATCTTAAAGGTATCGGCATCACCTATCCCGACGATATGGCTGCCACGCTGATGCGTTGTTTTCATCGGCGACTGAATGGCAAGCCACTGCAGTTGAAGCAGTTAGCCGAGCATTATGCCAAACTGCGTAAGAAGGAAGTGCAGGAGCGATTGCTCCAGGGGGAGAAGATCGAGAACCCCACCAAGGAGCGCAACTAGTGGACTGCAACATTGAAAAGGGATGCATGGATCGCAATTATTCGTGCCAAATCGGAGAGACAGAACCGCACATAGCCTAAGCTACCCCGATAGTTATCGGGGACTTCTGGCGATGAAGAGTTGGTGCGAAAGAATGCGATCGGGCATTCCGCAGTGTTACAGTCCACTAGCCATAGGGTCGGGGGACGCCCGTCTGATCACTGCATGCCCCGGCAGTCTCGTTGGTGCCTGCGCTGCATTATCCAATCCCCGAGGCCTTGGGTATAGAGAGTGAGGTACGGGCGGTTTGGCTTCTTTCATAGACACAAGATAGCTATGCAGATCGTACGCTCATTTTATCACACGAAACACTAGGTATGCTATTGATCATTGGGGCGACAGGCAACATCGGAGGAGCCATCGCAAAGCTTTGCGATGCACAAGGCATGGATCATCGGGTGGGCTTGAGAAGGCCGGGGCATGCGGAGCGCGATTTTGGGCCGCATGCCGAAGTAGTGTCCTTTGACTTTGAGCATCCTTCCACATTCTACCCAGCGCTCCGTGGGGCCAGCTCGGTATTCTTCATCGCACCGCTAGCTGAACCAGGTATCCCTGTAAGGCTGTTTTTGGATGCCTGCGGGGAGGCTGGAGTGCGATATCTATTGTACAGTTCCGGTCGGACCACGGGGGATGTTGCGGGTAAGCCATTGCGCTTGGCGGAAGAGCAAGTCCAGAGCCAGCCCATAGCCTACAATATCATCCGACCGGGATGGTTTATGCAAAATTTCTTTGGATGGCTGAGTACGGGTATACGGACCGACCGATGCCTGTATTTGCCGGCAGGTATGTCCAAGACGGCTTTCATCGACGTGCGGGACATCGCCGAGGTGGCATTAACCCTGCTGCGCAAGCAAGGGGCAGCGCCGGAGGTGCTGGGCTTGACGTCGGAGGAGGCACTGGATCATCGCGAGGTGACCGATCTGCTCAGTGAATACAGCGGCGTGCAAGTGACCTATGTCCCCCTAAGCTCATCCGACTTCGTGCAAAAAATGGTATCACTCGGCTGGACAGCGCAAAAGGCCAAGTATGTGGCCGCCCTCTATGATTTCGTGCGATCGGGCAAAGAAGAGGACATTAGTCCCCATGTGCGCCAGATCCTGGGTAAGGCACCGCGCTCCTTTCGGCAGTTTCTGGCCGACCATCCCGACGATTTGGCCCAACTCTTGCCCCGCTAATCGGCCAGACATTAGGACATTTTGATTACTGTATTAAATTTGTGCCGCCCAATCAGAACTATGTTTCTGTTGAAGAACCATCCAAAACTGAGCGCAAATGCCTAAAAACTTATTGATCGTAGAGTCACCTGCCAAGGCCAAAACCATAGAAAAGATCCTGGGTAAGGACTATACGGTTAAGTCCAGTTACGGACATATCAGAGATCTCGCCAAGAAGAGTGATGCCGTCGATGTAGCCAATCGCTTTCAACCCTCGTACATCATCACCCCCGAGAAGAAAAAAGTGGTCAAAGAACTGAGGGATTGGGTTAAGAAAGTAGATGACGTATGGTTGGCCACGGATGAAGACCGGGAGGGAGAGGCCATTTCGTGGCACCTATGTGAGGTGCTCAAACTCGATCCCGAGCAAACCAAGCGCATTGTCTTTCGAGAGATCACGGCTCCAGCCATCCAAAAAGCGATCAAGTCGCCGCGTACGGTCGACCTGAATCTGGTCGATGCACAGCAGGCCCGTCGAATTCTCGACAGATTGGTGGGCTACGAACTCTCAGAGATTCTCTGGCGCAAGATCAAGGGCAAGCTATCGGCTGGCCGCGTGCAGTCGGTGGCCGTCAAGTTGATCGTGGATCGCGAGCGCGAGATCAATGCCTTTGAGAGCAAATCCTTTTACAAGGTATCTGCCACGTTCCTGGTCAAGAATGAATTTGACAAGCTCGTCGAGTTGAAAGCTACCCTGGCCGACCCATTTGATTCCGCCGAAGAGGCTCGAGCATTTGTGGAGAAGGTCAATGGCGCTGATTTTAAGATTGACAATATCGAGGTCAAGCCGGGCAAACGGACTCCGTCGGCTCCCTTTACGACCTCCACCCTGCAGCAGGAGGCCAGTCGCAGATTGGGCTTTGGTGTCAAGCGTACGATGGTGGTGGCTCAAAAGCTATATGAAGCAGGCCACATCACCTATATGCGGACCGACTCCACCAGCCTGAGCGAGACTGCCCTGACCGCCATTGCAGACCTGGTCTCCAAGCGATACGGCGATGACTATGTCAAGACCCGTCGATACCGCAAGAAGAAAGACCTGGCCCAGGAAGCACATGAGGCAATCCGGCCTACCTATGTGCAAAATGTGCAGGTAGCTACGGACCGCGACCAGCAGCGACTTTATGATCTCATCTGGAAGCGGACAGTGGCCTCACAGATGGCCGATGCCCGCTTAGAAAAGACAGTGGTAGATATTGGTATTTCGAGCGTGCCCGAGCGTCACCTACAGGCGCGGGGAGAAGTACTGACGTTTGATGGTTTTCTCAAGGTCTACCTAGAGACCAAGGACGAGGACGAGAACGAGGAGGCGGGCGGCATGTTGCCACCGCTGCAGATCGGACAGCTGCTTGATTTGCAGCAGCTGATTGCCACACAGCGGTTCACCAAGCCGGCGAGCCGCTATACGGAAGCGAGCCTGGTCAAGAAGCTCGAAGAACTTGGCATCGGACGACCTTCAACCTATGCTCCCACGATTAGCAAGATCATGGAGCCGGATCGAGGTTATATCACCAAGGAGACGCGGGAGGGTGTAGAGCGCAGCTATGAATTGATCATTCTCGAAGATGGGGCAATCACCACCACGACCAAAACGGAAGTGACCGGTGCGGCAAAAAATCGCCTCTTCCCAAGTGACGTAGGCATGGTCGTCACCGACTTTCTCACCCAGCATTTTGACAATATCATGAACTACGGCTTCACCGCCGCTATTGAGAAGCGCTTTGACGATATCGCCGCAGGTGAGGAGAACTGGACCCAGATGCTGGAGGAGTTCTACATGCCCTTTCACAATTCGGTGGAGCAGACCATGCAAAATGCCAAGCGGTCGCGAGGCGAACGACAGTTGGGTGTGGATCCGGAATCAGGCTACAGCGTGGTGGCGAAGATATCCAAGTTTGGTCGGCCAATGATCCAGATCGGATCCGTCGACGAAGTAAAGGAAGGAGAAAAACCCAGATTTGCCAATCTCAAAGTCGATCAGTCCATTGAGTCGGTGACCTTTGAGGAGGCGATGGAACTGTTTAAGCTGCCGCTGACGTTGGGTGAGCTGGACGGCAAGGAGGTCGCCGTGAATACGGGCCGATACGGCCCATACGTCAAGTACGGCGACGACTTCATCTCGCTAGGCCGCAAGACGGACCCTTTTGCGGTCACCATGGCGGATGCGGAGGTACTCATCCGTGAAAAGCAGAAGGCCGATGCACCGATCGGTACCTATCAAGGTATCCCCTACACCCGGGGCAAGGGTCGATTTGGTCCGTTTCTCAAGTGGAATGGCATGTTTGTCAACATACCCCGAAAGTATGACCCTGAGCATATAAGCACAGAAGACTGCCACGCCCTCATCGCGGCCAAGATCGAGAAAGAGGCGAATCGTTATATCCATCGCTGGGATGAGGATCACCTGACGGTGGAAAACGGTCGGTGGGGCCCCTACATCAAGTACAAGAAGAAAAACTTCAAACTGCTAAAGAAGGCGGACGGCACAAAGTACTCTTCCGAGGAGGTCGGTCAGCTTGGCAAGGAAGAAGTGCTGCAAATGGTGGAGGAGCAGGCACCTGGCACCGTGAAGAAAAAGAAAGCCGCCGCTAAAAAGAAGAAGCCCGCTGCTGCCTCGCGAGCAAAGAAGTGATCAGTGAGTCGGGGCACTCCGGTGGCTGGAGAGATCATCGACGATCAGCCTCGCAGTCCTCTCCGAGGCACCCGCACCACCTAATTGTTCTCGGATTTCGGCATAGAGTTTACGCATTTGCGCTGCTTGCTGCGCCTCCAATATCTCGGCTAATGATGCCTTGACCCGGTCAAAATTGAAGTCATCCTGTATGAGTTCTTCCACCACGGGTTTGTCCGCGATGAGATTCACCAGACTGATGTATTTGATGTCGATCAGTCGCTTGGCAATCAGATAGTTTATCCGACTGCCTCGATAGCACACCACTTGCGGCACATCTAGCAGGGCTGTTTCCAGCGTGGCTGTGCCGGAAGCGACGAGGGCAGCTGTAGCCTCGTGCAATAGATCTCGCACCTGGTCCACGATCAGCCTCACATTCGTCGCCTTACGTGGTATCCGCTGGTGATAGTACGACGGTGGTACCGTAGGCACAGCGGCGATGATAAACTGGTGTTGCGGCATCGATTGGGCGACCGCACACATGGTGGGCAGCAGTTTGGCGATCTCCTGTTTTCGACTGCCAGGCAGCAGGGCTATAACCTCCCTGTTGTCCAGCGAGTGCTGGCTGCGAAAGGTCGGGTCGGGTGGAGAGAGGGCCAGTTCGTCGAGGAGGGGGTGGCCCACGTAGGTCACGTCAAAGTCATAGCGCTGGTAGAAGGCCCGTTCGAAGGGCAAAATGACGAACATGCGATCGACCGTTCGCTTGAGTTTCAGTGCACGTCTTGCCTTCCATGCCCATACTTGCGGAGAGATGTAGTAGTAGATGCGGGTCTGGGGCAGGTGCTCGCGGGCCCACTGGGCTATGCGCATATTGAAGCCCGGATAGTCGATGAGAATCAGGGCGTCGGGTTGGCATTGGGCCAGGTCATTTTTGCAGTGACGGAGAAGACGGAAGATCGTCCGGAGGTTCTTAATCACCTCGACAAAACCCATGAAAGCGGTCTCCCGGTAGTCCTTGACCATCTCGCCCCCCACAGCTCGCATGCGATCACCACCCCAAAATCGGAATCCGGCCGCTTCATCTTGCGCTCGAATGGCTTGCATGAGGTTGGCTCCATGCAAATCGCCAGAGACTTCGCCGGCAATGATGTAGTACAACATGCGCTACAAGACGGCTGAACCGAAGAAATACAACCACAGGCCCACGTAGAAGACCGTGGGAAAAACGACGCCACGCATGGCGCGATCCATACGCTGGGCTTTAAAAACTTGCAAGGGGAGAATGTTGAGACAGATGGCCACGAGCGCGGAGGTGCGCTGACGAAAATCTGTGGTGATGGAGCGTGGCTCGATCCAGTCCATCGCCTCCAGTGAATCGTAGAGTCCCATCAAGACAAAGTACCATAGGAGTGGCCAAAGGAGGGCTCCGAGGATGCCTGTCAAGAGATGATCGTATTTGTGATATCGCGATCGCATACCCTACTGCTCTAATGACTTTAGCTTGGCTATCGCTTCATAGTCAGTCAGATCGTGTTTGGAAGGGACGACAGATATGTAGCCCTTTTCCAGCGCATGCACGTCGGCGTCCGTTCCGCCGTCCAAGTTTTCGAAGACACCGGTCAACCAGTAGTAATTCTTGCCTCTGGGATCCTGGCCGGTCTGAAACTCTTCCACCCATCTTGCTTCGCCCTGCCGACAGACCTTTACCCCCTGTATGTCCCCCTTGGGTATGTTGACGTTGAGCAGTTTGGTCCCATTGAGTCCGTTGGCAAGCACGCTTCGGATGATGCCCTCGATGTAAGGTTTACCCTTTTCAAAGTCGGCCTTAAACGAGTAGTCCAAGAGCGAAAATCCAATCGAATCGATGCCTTCGAGGGATGCCTCCATAGCAGCGGACAAGGTGCCGGAATAGATAATGTTGATCGAAGCATTGGAGCCGTGGTTGATACCGGAGACGCACAGATCAAAGGCGCTGGGCTTGTCGATGACATTGACGGCCAGCTTCACACAATCGACCGGTGTTCCAGAGCACTCGTAGGCCCTGATGGCCCCAAATAGCTCGACCTCGTTGATGCGCAATGGCTGATCGATGGTGATGGCATGGCCTTTTCCAGACTGAGGACTATCGGGAGCCACGACGATGATGTCGCCAATATCCTGCACCACTTCCACCAAGGCCTTGAGCCCGGGAGCAAGGATGCCGTCGTCATTTGTCACGAGAATCAAAGGCCGCCCCGACATGTCTTTTGTTTGATCAAGACGCAAATATACACTGGTTTGGTTGCCCTTCCTCAAAATGTCAAGGAAGCGGCAGGACAGGGAACCCATGGCCGATCTGCCATGCTTGGCCAAATTCCGGCGGGCGGAGGAAGTCTCGCTAGGTGAAATCTCGTTGCCCCAAGGGTGTCAACATGGTCAACTCTACCTTGTATCCTTCCGGGTCGGTCAAATAGAGCGATTGAAAGTGATGGTGATCCTCTTCGTAATAGGAAATCCCTTTCTGCGCAAAGTGCCGTACATAGGCTGCATAGCTCTGGTCAGACACCCGAAAGGCAAAGTGTAGGTTGGAGGTGTCTTGGCGCACGGGCTCTTTCGCTTGAAATAGAGCGACCGCACCGGATCCCCCCTGCATCATGATGGGTTGGCGGCCCCATTCCTTCACTTGCTTTGGCTTGAGTAAAAGCACTTCTTCATACCAACGTGCCGATGCATCCAGATCTCGCACGAGAATGGCTATGTGATCTAAATGATCTACCATCTCACTGCTTGACAAATCGGCCGGTGTACCAGATCCCACCTTGCTTCAGGGCGATGTGGTAGACTCCGGGAGACAAGCCACCCAGCTCAATCGTTTCTCCACCACCTCGGAGATCTCGTAGGACGAGTCCCCGCTGGTCGTACATCCTAAACGCACTCGGATCAGCAAAATCCCTAAAGTTCTGAATGACAATTTGATGGTCCGCCGGATTGGGAAAGAGCGAGAGCGCCCCCGCCTTGACATGCTCGAAGCTTGACGTACCATCCGTGGAGATGCCTTCCTGCCAGAGGTCATAGCTCAGGATGGATTTGGCAAATGACCCGGCGACCAGGAGATTGTCCGCCGCGTGATAGACCAAATCAAAGATGGGGACCGCCGGCATGTTGTCGCCCAGTCGACGCCAATGGCCACCGCTGTTTTCAGTAAAGTAGACGCCTGCATCCGTCGCGGCAAAGAGGACTTGATCATCATTGCGCGGCAAGACCAGCAGATCATTGACGGGAAAGGGGGGCAAATCGCCCGAAATATCAATCCAAGTGCTCCCGAGATCCTCTGATTTGTGCACGTGGGGTATGGTCTCTCCAGCCCGGTAGCCGGATTGGGTCACATAAATCGTGCGTTCAAAATCCGGTGATCCGTGGATCGAAGTAAAGTACCGATCCGGAAGGTCGGAATCTATTTTGCGCCAAGTGGTCCCGACGTTCATGGTACGCCAAAGGTTGCCATCGCCTGTGCCGGCAAAGACGATGTTGGGATCAAAGTGTGACTCCTCCAGGGCAGTGATATTGCTGGTGGCGGCGAGCAGCACTACCTCATCGGTGAGATCATCACTGATCGGTTGAAACCGCACATCCACCCCACCTGTACTGCGATAGACTCGGTCCGTGCCGTAGTATAGCACATCGGGCGAATGATGACTCATGATGACGGGGGCATCCCAATTGATCTTGTCGGAGAGGTCAATGCCTTGTCTCACCCTTCGATGAGATTGGCCCCCATTATCGGTGACGAAGAAGTCTCCAAGCTGCGTTTCCACGTAATATATCTTGGGGTCTTCAGGGTGAAAGATCGTGCGAAAGCCATCTCCGCTGAAGTATGGCTCCCAGCCGGTGACGTCTATATGACTCCCTCGCACACTGCCATTGTCTTGGGCACCGCCGTAGAAGAGATCTGGCCGGTGCGGATTGTAAGCCACATGATAAAATTGCGTGGTGGCGATGTCCTCGATATCCTGCCAGCTGTCGGCATCGTCGCTGGACCGATATAGGCCTCCGTCCGTAGCCAAAATCATATCGCCATTGGGCGAAAAAACGAGATCATGCATGTCTGGGTGGATCAGATCGGAGGCTGCTTGGGACCAGGTGCGGGTCCGGAAGTTCCATCGCCACAATCTTACACCCAGCATAAAGAGGTCATTTTCGTCTGTGGGGTGCACGCGTACTTTTCCAAAGTACCATCCAAATTCAAGCAGAGAATTGGCGGGAAGTCCAGAGTTGCCGTCGGTGCGAATCTCCGTCCAAAGGTCGCCACCGTCGGTGGTGGTGTAGATACCACCCACCTCATGTTGGACATTGACGTAGACCGCGTAAAGCCGATTGGGGTTTGCCGCGCAGATACTCAAACCTATCCGTGACTGAATACCCATCGGCAGTCCCCCCTGTAGGAGACTCCAGCCAGCCCCTCCGTCAGATGTGCGATAGATACGTGCACCCTCGCCATAGGTCGTGGACTCCTCATAGTTTCTAACCCTATCCCAGCCGGCCGCGTAAAGTACCTGGGGATTGGAAGGGTCCATCACCAAGTCGATCACGCCGGTACCATCACCGAGGTACAATATCTTGGTCCAAGTGGCTCCCCGATCCGTAGACTTATAGACGCCCCGGTGGGGATCTCGAAAATACGGGACTCCCATAGTGGCGGCATAAATAATGTTGGGATCGGTCGGATCGTAGAGGATCTCGCTCACGATTCCGACGTTGGGGAGGCCGAGATGCTCCCACGACCGTCCCCGGTCGGCCGATCGATAGATTCCATTGCCGATGAAGGGCGTCCCCGTAATATTGGGATCGCCGGTGCCCAGCAGGACTTCACTCGGTCGGTGAGGGTTGACCGTGAGTGCACCTATGGCGAGGAAGGGAAAATCGTCGAAGATGGGATCCCAGGTGGTTCCACCATCTCGTGTGCGGTAGGCCCCGCCGGCGGAGTATCCAATGTACATGGTCTGCTGGTCCTGGGGATCCAGGGCAACCACGTTGATACGCGCCCCGATATTGGCCGGGCCTTCGGTCACCCACTGGCCGGCGGACACCATATGCCGCTGTTGGCGCTCCCGTTTATACCAACGCGAGATGTCGTCTGACATTTGGGCCAGGTCCGCAGTAGTCTCCGGATATGCACGCTGAAAATACAGATGGTCCGACGGCCTCAGCATCTGATCCTCCACCGAGTGGGGTATGGGCTCCTTGTCCGTGTAGCCACAGCTCACCAGCAGCCATATCATCCCTATGATCGAGGAAAAGCGTACCATATGCATGCAAACAATAATTAAATATAACTTGTTACCTCAAATGCACGCAAGTAGGTGTGTGACCGAACTCCTAGATACTGGCTTCGGGCCATGCGGCAGGGATGCCGTTCCAGCGGGCTAGCAGAGCTTCGCATTAGTAAGAACAATAAGATTTAATGCGAAGCTCTAATAGGTTCATTTCCGTTAATGCAGTTGAGACAGCAAGAAAATATTTCACCAAGTAGGCCTCCTACCGATCAGCAGCCCCTCTACGCGGATGTCGTCATCCCGCTAGCCGTGAAGGTAGCCTACTCGTATAGGGTACCTTCGGGCTTGGCAGCCGATGTGCGATTTGGCGTACGGGTGGAGGTCCCTTTTGGCGCTCGAAAACTCTACGCTGCGCTGGTCATCAAGCTACATCATGATCCGCCTTCTTATCCGGTCAAAGAGGTGGTCAGCGTGATGGATGATCTGCCCGTGGTTACATCCCGGCAGGTAGCGTTCTGGCAGTGGATCGCGGACTATTACGCGAGTGGCATGGGCGAGGTGATGTACGCCGCTATGCCCGCATATCTGAAGCTGCACAGTGAGACGGTGATCGCCCCGGGGCCAGAGCTGGATGACAAAATTTTTGATCTGGAAGAACGAGACCATATGATCGCCGATGCGGTGTCGATCCAGAAGGAACTCCGTATTGATCAGCTTCGCTCGATCACCAAGTTGAAGACCGTGTATCCCCTCATCAAGAAACTGCTCGAGATGAATGTGATCGTCGTCAAGGAGGAACTGAGGGAGCGGTATCAGCCGAAGCAGATCACCGGACTACGGGTGACCACAGCCTATCGGAAGGATCGGCAGGCCGCCTTTGATCTGGTCAAGCGATCGGATCACCAGACGCGGGCCCTGATGGTCATTTATCAATTGACCACCACTCCTACGCCCATTCCACAGAAAGAGGTATTGGAGAGAGCCAATGTCACCCATGCCGTGATTCAAGCCATGGTCAAGAAAGGGGTGCTCGAGGCTACTCCGATGTCGGTTAGCCGGCTTGATCCCGCGGGTGCGGAGGTGGACCGTCCTGGCAAGCTGACTGTCCAACAGGAGAGGGCGCTGGGACGGATTGATGAGGCTGCTAGCGCACGCCTGCCTGTGCTGCTCCACGGCGTCACCGGCAGTGGCAAGACCCGAGTGTACATGGCACGGATGCGGGATGCCCTTTCTCGGGGAGAGCAGGTGCTCTACCTATTGCCAGAGATAGCGCTGACGGCGCAGATCGTCTCGAGACTTCGGCGTGTCTTTGGTGGTGACTTATTAGTCTATCACTCCAGAATCAACGAAAGCCAGCGAGTGGAGGTCTGGCAGAAGATCCTACAGGGCAAAGGCGTCGTGCTGGGGGCCAGATCCAGCGTTTTTCTTCCTTTTGTGCGTCTGGGCCTCATCATTGTGGATGAGGAGCATGACCAAAGCTATAAGCAGCACGATCCCAGTCCTCGGTATCAAGCACGGGATGCCGCCATGGTATTGGCTAAACTGCACCAGGCCCAAATCATCTTGGGCAGTGCCACCCCTTCGATGGAATCCTACTTCAACGCGATCAATGACAAATATCGGCTGGTCACCATGGAGGAGCGTTTTGGTGGTATGCGGCTGCCAGAGGTGATCGTGGCCGACTTGCGTAGAGAGGGGAAGCATGTGCTTTTTAGCCGGGTGCTGCTTGAGGAGATGGAAGCTATGGTCAGAGACGGCTTCCAGGTCATCCTATTCCAAAACCGACGCGGCTTTGCGCCCGTGCTCTTTTGTACGAACTGTGGCTGGACGACCGAATGCAAGAACTGCGACACCACACTGACCTACCACAAATACACGCATGAGATGCGGTGTCACATATGCGGCTATCGCGAGAAGCCGGCGTTGGTCTGCCCCGCGTGCGGCAACCACGAACTGGCACACAAGGGGTTTGGCACCGAGCTACTCGAGGATGAACTGAGAAGGCGGCTACCCCATTTTCGTACGGCCAGGCTCGACCTGGACACGGCTCGCGGCAAGAAGAGTCTCGAGCGAATTATGGGGGCCTTCCAGGATGGACAGATTGATGTATTGATCGGAACGCAAATGGTCACCAAGGGACTCGACTTTGATCGGGTCGGTCTGGTGGGCATCATCGCCGCCGATCAACTGATCCACTATCCCGACTTCAGAGCCTCCGAAAGAGCCTTTCAGTTGATGACACAAGTGAGCGGTCGCTCCGGTCGGAAGGAGCGCAGGGGACGTGTGGTGATCCAGGTGTACCAGACCACGCATCCCATCATCCGCGATGTGCTCAATCACGATTACCATAGCTTCTATCATCGCGAGATCGCAGAACGAAACTCCTTTGCCTTTCCTCCGTTCAGTCGACTGATCGAGATAACGCTCAAGCACACCCGGCAGGCGCAGGCATTGCTGGCAGCCCGGTATGTGGCCAAGTACCTCAGTCAGCGGCTCGGGGGCCGCGTGCGGGGGCCCATCGAGCCAGGGATTTCGCGGGTACGAAACCGATATTTGCAGGTGGTGATGGTCAAACTGGAAAAAAAGTCAAATCTAATTGGCCAAACCAAACGTTGGATTGAGGAGGCGGTCGTCAAGGTGAAGCGGCAAAAAGGATTGTCCACCCTGCGCGTGGCGATCAACGTTGATCCATAGGAGGCTATGAAACTACTGAGCGCGTTGGGATCACGGTGCTAGACTAGGAAGCAGGCAGGCTGAAGTATGAGGGGAGTAGAATGAGCGTTCGGATTGCAAAAAGTCTCCCGCACAGAGGGTCACAGACGTAAAATGATATCTTTAGCGGCATGACGGAACTGATGTATATAAACAAGTACTTGCTCAAGTACAAGTGGTACATCGTGTTGGGATTTATCTTCGTAGCGCTCTCCAACTACTTTCGAGTGCTGCAGCCACAGGCGATACGCCAGGCCCTTGACCTGGTATTTGAGAATATCAGACTCTATCGATTGTACGAAGGCTTTGAGGCGAGAGAATTCATGTACGGACAGATCTCTCAAGCTCTGCTCTACTTTGGTGTTTTAGTATTGATGCTGGCCTTGATCATGGGCGTCTTTATGTATTTCATGCGTCAGACGGTCATCGTCATGTCACGGTTGACGGAGTACGATTTGCGCAAGGAGATCTTTCAACACTATGAGACGTTAGACCAATCGTTTTTTCGAAAGAACATGACTGGTGATCTGATGGCCCGCATATCGGAGGACGTGTCAAAAGTGCGAATGTATCTAGGCCCCGCCCTGCTCTACGGCATGAACCTCTTCACCCTCTTTGTCATGGTGATCTACACCATGTTTTCGGTCAGCGTAGAGCTGTCACTGTATTGCCTCCTGCCGCTGCCGCTACTCTCGCTGTCCATCTATCTGGTCAGCTCGGTGATACACCGCAAGAGCGAAGTCATCCAGCGCCAATTGGCCAAGCTCAACAGTATTTCGCAAGAGGTATTTAGTGGCATTAGGGTGGTTAAGTCGTACACCCACGAGCATGCGATGAGCGTGTACTTTGATGAGCAGTGCAATGACTTTAAGGACAAGTCGATGAAGTTGGCCACCGTCAATGCGCTCTTCTTTCCACTCATGCTCCTGATCATTGGGGCCAGTACGATCATCACGATCTACTTTGGAGGCCTGCAGGTGTACAAGGGCAATATCACCCCAGGCAACATCGCAGAGTTTGTCATTTATGTCAATATGTTGACTTGGCCGGTCACCGCGATCGGTTGGATTGCCTCCATTATACAGCAGGCAGAGGCTTCTCAGAAACGCATTAATGAATTTCTGAAAGTGCGGCCGTTGATCGAGAATACGGTGGATGAGCGGATACCCATTCGTGGAGCCATCACCTTTGAAAATGTGAGTTTTACTTATCCGGATACCGGCATTCGAGCATTGACTGATGTCTCGTTTGCCCTCAAGCCAGGGCAAAAGATGGCGGTCGTGGGAAAGACCGGATCGGGCAAGACGACGATTGCCGATCTGCTGGTGCGCATGTATGATGTGACGGAGGGCGTCATTCGGCTGGATGGGACGGATCTCCGGGGGCATAATTTGTACCACCTGCGGGAGCGGATCGGCTATGTGCCGCAAGATGTCTTTCTGTTTTCCGACACGATTCGGGCCAACATCAGGTTTGGTCACGGATCCGAACATACGCCGAAGCACGATGCAGAATATTATGCCAAGCGGGCCGCAGTGTACGATGACATCATGGGACTGCCAGAGCAGTTTGAAACCAAAATTGGCGAACGAGGGGTGACCCTGTCAGGTGGACAGAAGCAGCGAATCTCTATGGCTCGGGCCTTCATGAAGGATCCTGATGTGGTCTTGCTGGATGACTGTCTGAGTGCGGTCGATACCACGACGGAAAATCAAATTTTGACCTACCTCAACGAAGTTCTCTCCGAAAAAACCACCATAATTATCACGCATCGCATTTACGGAATGCTGCAGTTTGACAAAATTATTGTGCTGGACGAAGGCCGCATTGTGGAGCATGGAACCCATGAAGAGTTACTGGCAAAAAAAGGCTTCTATGCCAAGATGTATGAGCGTCAGCAGCTCGTCGAGGATGTCAATAAAGTTTTGTAAACTAGCCATGATTTGACCCAAATATTTACATTTGCAAGGAACCGAATCATTCTAAGACGAAACTAAATACAGTGGATAGAGAGAGAAATTCGCGGAAGTTTGAGAGTGTTTTTTCTCACAAAGTGAGAGCAGGAAAAAGGCGGACGTACTTCTTCGATGTACGCAAGACCAAGGGGGAAGATTTCTACATCACGCTGACCGAGAGTACGAAGCGATTCAATGGCGATGGATATGAACGCCACAAGATCTTCTTATACAAAGAGGACTTCAACCGCTTTATGGAGGGATTGGAGCAGACGGTTGATCACATCAAGACCGAGTTGATGCCGGACTACGATTATGATGAGTACACCCGGCGTAGTTTGGAGTGGGAGCAGAAGCGGAAGCAGATGGATGAAGAAGCGGAAGCCGGTCATGGAAGTGCCGAGACCCCGGCTGACGTAGATGAAGCCGCGGCGGAAGTCATCGATACGGTAGAGGTCACCGATACGGCAGAGGTCACCGATACGGTAGAAAGCCAAGCGGTGGAGACGGAGCCGGTCGTGGAGTCTGATGGCGCCCCTTTGGACGAGCAAGGTGCGAGCTTAGAAGGAGAAAGTACCGGAGATGTCGAGGAAGACATGTCCTGGTGAAAGGACTTTATCAAGACATACATATGGAGGCCGGACTGCTTGTTCGGCCTTTTTTGTATCTCGAAACTACGAAGCCAAGAGTTAGACGGAAGATCCTTAGTAGAGCTTCGCATTAGAATTAAGCACAAGATAATGCGAAGCTCTACTAGCCTCCCTCTCGATCAAATAACGGCCTATGGCTCAGCAAATGCCTCAGTTTCCGCTACAGATGGTCGCCTTCCCGGGCGAACGTGTACCCCTACACGTATTTGAGCCTCGGTATCGTCAGTTGGTAGAGGATTGCCGGCAGCATGGTTGGACGTTTGGCATTCCTGCGGTGCTGGATGGTAGGCTACAGGAGGTCGGGACTCAGATGGCACTGGTCAAGATCGGCAAGGTATACAAGGACGTCAGAATGGACATCTTGGCCGAAGCCAAGGACAGGTATCAGATCCTTGAGTTTACGGAGAAACCGGCTGATCGGCCCTATGCCATGGCGCTAGTGGAGGCGTGGACAGACGATGCCCCGGGAGACCCGGCGCTGGCAGCGCGCTTGCAAGGTCTGGTAGCAGAGCTGCGCACGATCATGCGCATTAAGAAACGCTCTCTGCCCGCGGAGGTATCTCCCTATACGTTAGGACACAAAGTGGGGTTTGACTTACCCCAGGAATACCATCTCTTGCAGCTGCGTAGTCTGGCGGAGCGCCAAACGTATGTCATCGAGCAGCTGCAAAAGGTGATCCCGAAGGTGCGCGAGATGGAAGAATTGCGCAAACGAATTGAGATGAATGGGCATTTTCGGCATATTGTGCCCCCCAAACTGTAGAAGAAAGCATGACTGACACCATTCAAGCCCAGTATGCCCGACTGCTCATTGATTATTGCTTGGAGATCAACCCTTCGGATAAATTGTATGTGAAGGCGACGATGCTAGCCGAGCCCCTGCTGCGTGAAGTCTACCGACATGCGATGCGTCGTGGGGCCCATGTGTCCATGGATCTGACGATGCGAGGGCAGAATCAGCTATTTTATGCAGAGGCCAACGCTGAGCAGCTCACCTGGGTATCGCCCAGCTATGCAAGTGCCATCGAGGAGTTTGACGCTTTTCTGATGATCCGAGCACCCTACAATCTCCGCGAGGACCAAGCTATCGATCCGGCCAAGCGACAACAGCGGGCAGCGGCTCTGCGGCCCCTCCACAACCAGTATAATAAACGTACGGCCGACCGCTCGCTGCGTCGGTGCCTATGCCAGTATCCCACGGAGGCAGCGGCGCAGGAGGCAGGTATGTCGCTGGAGGACTATGAGCGATTCCTATACGGCGCTTGCAAATTGTTTGATGACGATCCTGCCCAAAGTTGGCTGCAGGTGCGTGAGCGGCAGCAGGGCCTGGTAGACATGCTCAATGGAGTCTCCCATATGCGCTTTACCGCAGCGAAGACGGACTTGACCTTCTCGGTGAAGGATCGCATTTGGATCAATTCCGATGGCCGCACCAATATGCCGTCGGGCGAGGTGTTTACGGCACCGGTAGAAGATAGTGTGGAGGGAGTGGTCCATTTTGACTACCCATCCATCTTTTTGGGGCAACCTGTCCAGGGCATCACGCTGACCGTGGAGGGAGGAGAAGTCGTGCAATGGGAGGCGGAGCATGGGCAGTCTTTGCTGGACCAGGTTTTTGCCATCGAGGGTGCCCGGCGATTTGGAGAGGTGGCGATCGGCACCAACTATGACATTCAGCAAGCGACGCACAACATCCTCTTCGACGAGAAGATCGGCGGTACGATCCACATGGCGGTGGGGCAATCGTACATCCAAACCGGCGGAAAGAATCACTCCGCCATCCATTGGGATATGATCTCGGAGATGAAGGATGGGGGGCAGATCCATGCCGATGACACCTTGATCTATCAAGACGGACGCTTTGTTTAGGCGTCAGGCGATCACTCGATGAAGTAGTCGATGCTGCTGACTACCCGGGCGATCTTGTCCGGATAAAACTCCTCGGATTCATTGACACGGTTGGACGGTATCAGCGAGATGATGCCCTGTCGGGCACGCTTGATACCTCCCACAGTCGCACCAGAGTTCTCGGCAAACTCCTCGGCGGATCGAAGTGCTGCTTGGGTGGCCTCGGCCAGTAAGCTCGGTTTGATCTCATTGATCTGGGTAAAGTAGTAGCGGGGCCGGGTCACCCATCGGTCGCCTGCCAGGGCCACCCCTTGGTCGATCAGCTCGTTTACTTCTCCCGACACCGCAGACAAGAGATCTACCTTGGTACTGGAGACCGACACTTGTAGATTGCCCGAATAGCGTGCCTGCGCTTGGCCATAGATATTCTGCAGAAGGCTCAACTCCTCGACCTTCATTTCGTCATCCGCAAAGCCCTTTGCCCGCAGCCAACTCCGGATGATTTTCACCTGATCGCTGATTTTTTTCTTCAAAAATTCTAGATCGTTGCCGGCATAGGCCGCTTGAATGACCCAAGCGCCTTGGTCTGCTCTAACCTGCTGTTCAGCAAGGCCTTTCACAGATACAAATTGATCATATTTTTTGGCCTGTAGAAAGCGATGACCAAATGACCACATTCCCAGTACAAAAGCTGCCCCGAGAATGATGGATGCTGGCACATTATTTGCCTTCATAGAGATGTCTGTTATAGACACGCCTAATTTAGGAAAAAAGGTACGACAATCCTGAAGTGCCTTCCGGAAATGAGACCTCGAACGATTTCGCCAAGTTTCATCGACGAAATTGACCTGATCGAAGCACTGCTATGAAAATTTGAAGTGGATTCTATGTGAATCCCCAACCTGGATTTGACATTATTGAAACTGTATTTGGATGACCCCAAATGCCTGTCAGGATATAACTGATGCGTAGCCTCGCTGTGCGATGGTATACGAAGATATTTTTGATCGGGATAACTATGGTTTTCTAAGGCTGCTTAAAGAAGCGGCCTTATTTTTTCCTTCTCGATACATTAAGAAACGTGAAATTCCCTAGACCACATTGAATCGCCTGAAATATATGGCGATCTACGAAGATATTTTTGATCGGGATAACTATGGTTTTCTAAGGCTGCTTAAAGAAGCGGCCTTATTTTTCCTTCTCGATGCATTAAGAAGCGTGAAATTCCCCGGACCACATTGAATCGCCTGGCATATATGGCGATTTACGAAGATATTTTTGATCGGGATAACTATGGTTTTCTAAGGCTGCTTAAAGAAGCGGCCTTATTTTTTCCTTTTCGATACATTAGGAAACGTGAAATTCCCCGGACCACATTGAATCGCCTGGCATATATGGCGATTTACGAAGATATTTTTGATCGGGATAACTATGGTTTTCTAAGGCTGCTTAAAGAAGCGGCCTTATTTTTTCCTTTTCGATACATTGGGATACATGAGATTCCCCGGACCACATTGCGATGCCTGGCATATATGGCGATTACGAAGATATTTTATCGGGATAACTATGGTTTTCTAAGGCTGCTTAAGGGAATGGCTTATTTTTTTCCTTCTCGATACATTAGGATGCATGAAATTCCCCGGACCACATTAGGATGCCTGGCATATATGGCGATTTACGAAGATATTTTTGATCGGGATAACTATGGTTTTCTAAGGCTGCTTAAAGTGATGGCCTTATTTTTTTCCTTCTCGATACATTAGGATACATGAAATTCCCCGGACCACATTGCATTGCCTGCAATATATGGTGATTTGAGAAGATATTGATCAGGATAGCTATGGTTTATAAAAGGCTGCCTATCGGGTGGCCTTTGTTATTTTTCTGTCGAGGATGGACGGTGGCGCCACCTTTATGGCAAGAGGGCTGCCGCTCGCCGCTAATGTGTCGTAGATTCGCTATGTCCCAATGCTACGTAGGTGCTTTGAAAACGGCTAATCGCCCGTTGCAAACCCTGGAAGGCCGAGTCGGTCAAAGGGGCAAGCGGTAGGCGAACCTCTCGATCACATTTGCCTAGAATTTGCATTGCTCCCTTGACGCCGGCCGGATTTCCTTCGACATACATCCAGTGGTGCAGCGGACTGATCGCCAAGTGGATGTCTCGTGCGGCAACAAAATCCCCTTGCAACGCCAGTCGAATCATACAGCTGAAGGAGGCGGGAAAGGCATTGGCGATAACGGAGATAATGCCGTGCCCTCCGCAGGCAATAAAGGGCAGGGCGGTGGGATCATCACCCGATAATACGAGGAAATTGTCGGGACATTTGGACAGCAGATCGGTCGCTTGCACGAGATCAGCAGAGGCCTCTTTGATGCCGATGATATTTGG
Organism: Saprospiraceae bacterium; assembly: GCA_965223165.1. GTDB lineage: Bacteria > Bacteroidota > Bacteroidia > Chitinophagales > Saprospiraceae > JABDMH01. Next base: position 119,136 of record CBDCVQ010000013.1, read on the forward strand.
ATGGGCGGCTGCCAGACGAAGCACCGTATCGGGTAAGACATTGGAGCTCGTCCTTCCAGGAACATTATAGAGTACGATAGGCAGGGAGGTGGCCTGGGCCAGTGCCTGATAGTGCAAAAATATGCCCTCTTGTGTAGGCTTGTTGTACGCAGGGCTGGCGGACAGGAGTGCCGATACGCCCGTCAGATCGTATTGCGTCAGCCGCTCGATGATGGCTGCGGTATTGTTGCCACCGTAATCACCCAAGACCACTGGAACCCGGCCGGCGGCGGCATTCAGCGTTGCTGCGAGCACCTTCCGCTTTTCATGCACCGTCAGCGTGGTGGCCTCGCCCGTAGTGCCCAAGCAGACCACATAGTCGACTCCACTACGTATTTGAAAATCGATAATACCTTCCAGCGCCGTGTAGTTGACTTGCCCCTGTGACATGGGGGTAATGGTGGCCACACCTGTCCCAGCAAAATCTTGTCTCATTATTTCAGGACGATTTTCGCAAAGATATCCAATGTTTTGTCAACCGATTCTCGGATGTCTTGGGCAGGGCCGTCCTCCACCACGATATCGTAGAGGTGCGGGTAGAAATGGTTGATACAAAGTTTATGTTGGGCGGGGATTTGATGGCAGACGTAGTGTAGCGAGGGGTAGTTGGCTTTGTCGAGGTTGACAACCGCAAAGTAGGGGCGGCGCAGAAAGAGGTCCAGTTTTTTACTGGAGGGGACTCCAAGCAGGCCGATGTCGCTACGGCTATAGTGTGCGTATCCAAACGAGACCGAGGGGGCCAGCTTTTTGTCCACGTAAGCACATAAGTAGGGTTTGAGATTGCGCTGGTCACGAAGCACCGTGGCAAAATGCTGCGCGGCCTCGCGATGCCTGAGCGAGTCGGCGGCGAATAAGATGGCGACATTGCTTCCTTTGCTGACCTGAGGCTGGTACTGGAGTTTTTGAAGGCGGGCGGAAAGAAGCAAATTATGGAGGCTTCTGACCGGGTTCATCATAGAGTGCCGTTGTCCGTGACCATTTGATATTTGCCCATGGAGCGGTATTTATTTACCCTACTCTCCACCAGCTCTGCTACTTCCATTTTTTTGAATTTCGCGATCTGTTGCTTGATGTGCTTTTTGAGCGTTGTAGCCATGGCCTTGGGATCGGTATGAGCACCGCCCAGGGGCTCTTTGATGATGCCGTCTATCAGTCCAAATTCAAACATGTGGTCGGCGGTCAGTTTAAGTGCCTCGGCAGCTTGCTCTTTATAGTCCCAACTACGCCATAAGATAGAGGAGCAGGATTCGGGTGAAATGACGGAGTACCAGGTGTTTTCAAACATGAATACAGCATTGCCGAGGCCGATGCCGATGGCACCACCGGACGCCCCTTCTCCAATGACGTAGCAGATGATCGGGGTCTCCAACTGTGCCATTTCAAACAGATTTCGGGCGATGGCCTCTGCCTGGCCGCGTTCCTCTGCCTCGATGCCGGGATAGGCTCCCGGGGTATCGATCAGGCAGATGACCGGCAGTCCAAATTTCTCGGCCAGCTTCATCAGGCGCATGGCCTTGCGATAGCCCTCGGGATTGGCCATCCCAAAGTTGCGGTACTGCCGCATCTTGGTATTGACGCCCTTCTGGTGGCCGATGATCACCATGCTGTGCCCATTGATTTTGGCCAGTCCACCCACGATGGCTTTGTCATCGCGGAAGTGGCGGTCACCGTGTAGCTCGACAAAGCTATCACAGATCTGCTCGATATAATAGAGGGTATAGGGTCTTTCCGGATGACGGGATAGCTGTACCTTTTGCCAGCCCGACAAGGCCTCATAGATTTCTTTGCGCTTCTTGCGAATCTTGGTCTCCAGCTCTTGGACCATCGGATCCACATCCAGATCGCCTTCTTGACCTACCTGCTTGATTTTGTCAAGCTGTTCGTACAAGCTCTCCAGAGGCTTTTCAAATTCGAGGAACACCATAGTCTGCTATGTTTATGGCAGATGCGGCCCCAGCGCATCCATGCATTATCGCGGCGTAAGTTAACAATCTTTGGTCCAATACTTGACATTTGCGCGCTTGGCCTTCTCCCTGCGCCCTGACTGGCACCTTCTGCAAACTTGGCCGTCCGTCATGCCCAGCAGTGCCCTCCCCAGCCATCTGTCTGGCCGGAAGTTCGAATATCTATCGTGTCAGAAAGCTCTCGCCTGGTAGGGGTACCGCACATTGTATAGGCCCTCAATGTGCGTCTGGAGGACCTGGCGCAGATCGTCCATGTTCTCTTTTTCTAGCGCGGAAATGAAGACGCACGGACAGTCAAACTGCTTTCGCAAGGAGACCTTCAACTCGTTTTCGAGATCCGTCTTTGTCTTTTCGTCGAGGAGAGCGTCAAAATACTTCTCCCGGTAGGCATCTATCTTATTGAACACCATGACCGTAGGTAGCTCCGAAGCACCCAAGTCGGACAGGGTGGATTGGACGGTGCGGATGTGCTGATCATACTGACTGTGGGAGAGATCTACCACATGGACCAGTAGATCGCTCTCGCGCGTCTCGTCCAGTGTCGACTTAAAGCTCTCGACCAGGTGATGGGGCAACTTGCGGATAAAGCCCACCGTATCTGACAGCAAAAAGGGCATGCGATGCAGTACGACCTTGCGTACAGTCGTATCCAGAGTGGCAAATAGCTTGTCCTCGGCAAAGACCTCAGACTTGGCCAGTCGATTCATCAGCGTGGACTTGCCGGCGTTGGTGTAGCCCACCAAGGCGACACGGATCATGGCCCCGCGGTTCTTGCGTTGGGTCGTATTCTGTTGATCTATCTTGTCTAGCTTCTTTCGCAGCAACGCGATCTTTTCGCGTACGATCCGGCGATCCGTCTCAATCTCCTTCTCTCCCGGACCGCGCATGCCGATTCCCCCGCGTTGGCGCTCCAAGTGCGTCCAAAGTCCTCGCAGTCTGGGCAGTAAATACTGCATCTGGGCGAGTTCTACCTGTGTTTTTGCCTGTGCGGTCTGCGCTCGGCTGGCGAAGATGTCCAGGATCAGGGTGGAGCGATCGACGATTTTGCACCGCAGTTCTTTTTCGAGCAGGTTCTGCTGCTTGCCCGACAGGTCGTCGTCAAAGATGACCAGATCAATGCGGTGTTGATCAACATATTGCTTGATCTCCTCCAACTTCCCCTTACCGACAAAGGTGCGATTGTCCGGGTGTGGCAGTCGCTGCACATATCGCTTTCGGCTGACCGCACCCGCAGTCAGCGCCAGAAAGGCCAACTCGTCCAGGTGCTCCTCGACCAGCTCGGCGGATTCTCCCTGCTTGACCAGCGCCACCAGCACAGCGGACTCTTCGCGTCTGCGAATGCCGTTGCCTTTTTGTTTGCTCACATCCCAATCTAGACCCATCGATGCAGATGATTATTCGCTCTTCAACCATTTTTGGGGGTCGAGTAGTTCCTTCCCCTGCCAGATTTCGAGGTGTACCTCGCCAAGGTCGCCTTTATTTCGGGCTTGGCCAATCTTCGTGCCTACTTTGACCTTTTGACCCACCTTTACCTGCACCTTCCGAAGGTATGAATAGACGCTGTAGAAGGAGCCGTGTGATATGATGACCATGTAGTCATGTCCAGGTATCGATTGCTGAGCCACTACTTTGCCCTGAAATATCGCTCGCACGTCGGAGTCTTGGCGGGTATTGATATCGATGCCGTTGTTGTTGGTGGTCACATTTCTGAGGCTCGGGTGGCGGTGTTTGCCGTAAGAACGGGTGATGATGCCCTGTTGCACAGGCCATGGCAGCTGGCCTTTGTTCTTTTGGAAGGAGGAGGCCAGCTTGGCCATCGCCGGCGTGAGGGGTAGCTTTTCGCCACCTTTGCCGGCATTGGCCCCGGTGATGATGCGTTCGATGGCTTTTCGCAGGCGCTCAGCGGCCTTAGCCTTTTCTTGTAGTCGTTTTTTAAGCTGTTTTTCGTCCTTCTGCAAGTCTGCCACCAGGGATCGTTGCTGGCGACGATCAGCTTCGAGTGCCGTCTGGGCCGCGGTGGCCTGTTGCAGCAGTTTATCTTTTGCCATCGCGGCGGCATCGAGCTCGGCCTGCCGTGCGGAAAGCTCTTCCAGGGACTCCTTGTATTCTTGTAGCTTCTCGCGCCAACTGCGATTGATCTGGCTCAAGTATCTCCATCGCACGACCGCTTGTTGAAAACTGGAGGCAGATAGCAGAAAGAGCCAGCGACTCCGGCGGAGCTTGAGGCGGTAACTAGATCTCAGTACGTTGCGGTGATACGTCGTGAGGGCAGTCCTCCGATCCTGGATCTCCGCCATTTGCTTTTCCAGCTGTGATATCTGTGCTTTGACGGTGTTTACCTCCGCCCGGATATGTCCCACCAGTTGCTTTCGCTTTTGTATCTGACGGTCTAGCAAGGCCACCTGCGTCAAGGAGGCCGCAGCGTTGGCTTGGTTTTTCTCCAGCATGGACTGGGTCAGGGCGATCTCTTGCTGGAGCTTGGCCTGTTGGGCCTCGAGCTCCTTTTGAGATTGCGCGGGCAGGACAACGGTACAGAGGATCAGCCATCCGCTCAGACAGAGGCGACTAATCGGCCCGGGTATAATGTGATGGGATACGGAAGGGGGTCTCTTTGCGCTCTTCGGTGTCAATATCCGTGAAATTAAGCTGTATAGTAGCGAAATGTGTATTATCTTTTTTTATAATATATTCACGAATGTAGGAAAATATGACAGATTTTCCCAGGGCTTGATGTTTGCTGAAGTCGGCATCAATCGAGTAGCCGCTGTGACTGTCCTCGGCCTTGATCTTTCTGGGGGCAAAATGCTTTGCGTCGATCCAATGAGCAGTGCCGATACGGTCCCCGTTTTGATGCAGGCGGTAGTGGTCTTGGCTGTATTCAAAAGTGTAGGGGCGCGCGGGATCCAGGAGCATGTTGCCCAGCAATAGATCTTGCAGTTGGCCGAACGAAACCGGAATCTCGAATTCCCGGTCAAATTCATCGTAACTCTCTGCTACGAAGCTTTTCTCCAGTCGATTGATGGCAAAGATGGAATCAGGTCGAATCAAGATGCGGGCTCCTTCAAAGCCCAGGATAGATGCCGTCACCCAGATGAACGAATCCTGCTGCATCCGTAGGTTGGACACAAAGGACAGGCGCTGCTCCCCATCATCGTATTTGATCTTTGCCTTGGCATTAAAGATGGGCGAGTTCACTTGGTTGCCCGCCAGCGCCCTCATGACGTAGCGTTGGGATCGTTCGACCAGCGACATGGCGTCACTTCCGGCCCGCTTGGACGAGTGACAGCTCAAGAATAGGCTGGTCAGGAGCAGCAAGACCGCGGTGGGTGTGGCTGACCTCATTGGGCTTCTATTAGTCGTTCTTCTTCGATCTTTCTGTCCAGCCACTTTGATCCCTCTCCCTGATCCCGAGCGGACTTCCAGTATCTGACCGCCTTATCTTTCTGATCCAGGGTGTAGAGTATGTCTCCCATGTTTTCTAAGATGAAGGCATATTGATCACCTCCGTTGGCCAGGGCGGTCTCCATGGTCTTGAGCGCCGGATCCGGCTTGCCCTGTCGGTAGAAGATCCAAGCCTTGGTCGCCAGGTATCTCGGATTTTCCCGGTCCTGACCGAGCGCCTTGTCTACCATCATCTCGGCCTGAGCCAAGTCGGCTCCCCGCGTGGCCAGGTGATAACTAAAGTCATTGAGAATGCGGGGATCGTTGGGCTCCAGCAGTAGAGCTTTTTCGTAGGCGGCGTCTGATCGGTCATAGTCGCCCTGTGCATAGTAGGCTTTGCCTTGCAGGGCCAGGATGCTCAGTCTCAATTCTTTGTTGCGGCCACTCATCATCAGTGCTTGCTCCAGCGCATCGGTAGCCAGGTCATAGGCTTTCAGGTCTACCTGTGCCAATCCATGGAGATAATATAGCATGGCTTGGTTGGGGAAAAGATCCATCGCCTCATTGGAGTATCGGGCCAGGTCGGTCAGTTGCCTGACCTCGGCCATGGACATCAGCATTTGCTCCCAGACGAGGTAGTTTGATTCGTCGAGTTCAAGGGTCTGCTTGTATCGTTCGATGGCCTCATCGTGTCTTCCGACGAGGGAGAGCACATCTCCGTGGATAGCAAAAGCCTTGGGATCCCGTGGATGCGTCTTTTCGAGGATGTTGACCAGCTCCAGGAGATGCACGAGCTCCGACTGATCATTTTGCTTTTGCAGCCGTCGAATGTAGGGCATCAACTCGGCGATCTTGACGTCGATGTCCGCCTGCTCGTTCTCTATGATGGGCTTGATCGAGTTGAGATAGCTGCTATGATTGCCCTGCTTCTTAAACGTGCTGGCCAGGGCCACATTGGCTCGAGCGTCCTGCGGATCGATCTCGAGTATCTGGCGATAGACATCTTCGGCCTGTCCCGGCTTGTTGATTTGCTTGTAATAGGTGGCGAGAATGTGCTTGATCTTTGTGTCTTGAGGCAAAGCCTCGGTCAATAGCTTTAGCTCGTCCAGCGCTTGTTTCTTCTTGCCCTGTCGCTTGTAGAGATCGTGCTTGATGAGCGATGTCTTCTCGGTGATTCCGGATCGATCTTCCATCTCGTCCAGGATCTCGATGGCTCGGGCATGGTTTTCGGCTCTTGAGTAGAGGTAAGCTTTCCGCTCCAAAAACCTTATGTCTCTTGGGAATAGCTCGGTGAGTCGCTCATAGGTGTAGGCGGCCTGCCCAAATCGCTCAGCGTCCTCCTGGATATCGGCCTTCAGTAGCAGATACCATTTGTTGGAGCCGTCGATACCGAGGGCCAGATTGATATGATGGAGGCCATCTTCGTATTCCTTCTGCTCGTGCAAGATGCCAGCCAGCTCGTAGGCAGCCACATCATGGTTGCGATATTTGGATAGGATTTGCTTGAACAGGTCTGCCGCTGCCTCCTGATCTCCGAGCAACTTATGCTTCTTGGCCTCGATAAACAGCTTTTCGATCGTGACTTGCTCTTCCGTATAGCGCTTGTCTTGGGCAGCAAGATCCGTGCTGCATACCAGGAGGCACCAGATCACAATGGCCGATAGGAGATACGTAGGCTGTCTAGACATGCTAACTTAACGTCCTGCAGTTGTAGAGATTGCTCGTACGGAGCAGTTAATCCACCAACGTAATTTTAAGGAAATTCGTTCTAAACCTGCGATGTAGCGGCATCGAACCGGTATTAACCACGTAGTCACCTTCCTTGACCGCTTTGTCCTCTCGCAAGATGTTGATGACGTCGACGATCGTCTCATCCGTGGAGGTAAACTTGTCGTAGAAGTAGGGCATCACGCCCCAGACCAGATTGAGCATACAGAGTGTCGCGATCTGATGGGAGAAGATGTAGATGGCGCAGTGGGGTCGGTAGCTTGAGATCTTAAAGGCGGTGTGCCCGGAGATCGTGATGCCTACGATGCCGCTGGCCCCGATATCTTCCGCCGTTTTGCCGGCGTTGATGCAGATGACATCGGAATAGTAGGTGGGTGATTTATGCGAGGCCTTGGCCCGTCGCTTGATTAAGCCATGGTTGATCTCGGCTTCGTTGATGATCTTGGTCATGGCTTGGATGACTTTGGCGGGATGCCGGCCGACGGCTGTCTCAGCGCTCAGCATGACGGCGTCGGTGCCGTCCAAAACTGCGTTGGCTACGTCCAGGATCTCCGCACGGGTGGGAGAGGGATTGTGGATCATACTGTCCATCAACTGGGTAGCCACGATCACGGGTTTGCCCTTTTGCAGGCATTTGCCGATGATCATCTTTTGCATGGAGGGCAGGCGTTCCATCGGTACCTCGACACCGAGGTCCCCCCGGGCGATCATGATACCATCCGACTGCCTGACAATCTTGTCGATATGCTTGATGGCCTGTGGCTTTTCGATCTTCGAGATCACCCGTGCCGGATGATTCTTGGCTTGGATGCGTGCCTGCAGGTCGCGGACATCGTCGGCCGATCGCACGAAGGAGAGCGCAATCCAATGCACCGGCTGTGTCAGTACAAAGTCCAGGTCTTTCACATCCTTGGCGGTCAACGAGGGCAGCGATATGGAGGTCTCCGGCAGATTGACCCCCTTGCGAGACGAGATCTGGGTGCCGTAGAGAACTTTGAGGGTCACCTTCTCCCGGCCATCCGTCTCCAATACTTCCAGTACTACCTTGCCATCGTCCAGGATGATCTTTTCCCCTGGCTGCACGTCCTGAGGAAAGTTTTTGTAGCTGATATAAATGCGTTCTTGCGAGCCCCGGCAGGGAGTATTGACAAAGTAGAGGCGATCGCCAGGTGCGATAGGAAAACCATCGCCTTCAATGTCACCGATGCGGATCTTGGGGCCCTGCAGGTCGGCCAGGATGCCGATAAACAGGTTGTGGCGCTCATTGATCTTGATGATGTTTTCGATGACTTCCTTGTGCTGATCATGAGTACCGTGCGAGAAATTGAGGCGAAAGACATTGACCCCCGCTTCCACCAGCTCCGAGAGGGCGGCATAGGAACTAGACGCCGGTCCGACGGTTGCTATGATCTTCGTACTGCGCGGGTCGCTCTTGCTCATCCAGGTCGATTTTTTGCCAAGCGGCAAAGGTACTCATGAAAGAAAACTAATCAAAGGTGAATTTTTTTGCCCCCCTTCCTGTTGGGTCTTATCGTGGCCTAAAGGGGTGATACTGACCGCTTAGGAGCGATTGAAAAAAGGATCAAAAAATTCCTTATCCGACGGCTAAGTCCTATTTTTGCCACACATTTTTTTAACCTATACAATATTTAGATATGTCGAGTATTGCTGACAGAGTAACCAAAATCATCGTTGACAAGCTGGGAGTCGATGAGTCTGAAGTCACTGCCGAAGCTAGTTTCACAAATGATTTGGGTGCTGATTCGCTTGATACTGTTGAACTTATCATGGAATTTGAGAAGGAATTTGATCTGTCGATTCCCGACGAGCAGGCGGAAAACATTCAGACGGTGGGCCACGCCATTGAATACCTCGAGAAAGAAACGCAATCATAATATCAGGGTAACACCCTCAGCTAGGAATCCACAAGTGAGATGTACAATCATTTGTGGATTTCTTATTTTTGCCCCCTAGTCTTTTTAAGAAATTTCACATGCGAAGAGTTGTAGTTACAGGTATGGGTGCGTTGACACCCATAGGCAACGACGTCACTACCTATGTGGAGGGTCTAAAGGCCGGTAAGAGTGGCGCTGCCGATATCACCCATTTCGACGCATCCAATTTCAAGACTCGCTTTGCCTGCGAGGTCAAGAACCTCAATGTGGGCCGATATCTGGACCGCCGCGAACAGCGTAAGCTGGACCGGTTTGCTCAGTACGCACTGATTGTGGCACATGAGGCGATCGAGGATGCCGGACTCCAAGTAGAAGCCCTGGACCGAGACCGGGTAGGGGTGATCTGGGGCTCAGGTATCGGAGGTTTGCGCTCCTTGGAGATTGAGATCGAGGAAAACAAAGAGGTCGAGACACCGCGCTACAACCCCTTCATGATCCCCAAAATGATCGCGGACATTGCACCAGGGCACATCTCCATAAAGTACGGGTTCAGAGGGCCCAATGTAGGGACGATCTCGGCTTGTGCCTCCGCGACCCATGCCCTGATCAGCGCTTTGGATAGCATCCGGCTCAACCGAGCCGATATGATCGTGGCCGGTGGGTCAGAAGCGGCCGTACTGAAAGCCGGCATCGGTGGATTCAGCTCGATGAAGGCGCTGTCGCAACGCAATGACGACCCTCAAACGGCATCTCGTCCCTTTGACAAGGACCGGGATGGTTTTGTCCTGGGAGAAGGGGCGGCAGCCCTGATCTTGGAGGAGTATCAGCATGCCCGCAAGCGGGGTGCGGTCATCCATGCCGAGTTGGTCGGTGGAGGGATGACGGCAGACGCGCATCACATCACGGCACCACACCCGGAAGGCTTGGGCGCCTCCAACGTGATGCGTCTCACCCTGGCTGACGCAGGCTTGCGGCCCGACCAAGTGGACTACATCAACGTGCATGGTACCTCGACGCCGCTGGGTGATATCGCGGAGCTGAAGGCCATAAAATCCGTCTTTGGAGATCATGCCTATCAAGTCTCCATCAGCTCGACCAAGTCGATGACGGGACACCTGCTGGGCGCCTCCGGAGCCATCGAAGCGGTGGCCGGTATTGCAGCCCTCAATCACTCTTTTATTCCCCCTACCATCAACCACTTCACAGACGATCCCGACATAGATTCCCAATTTCGACTTACCTTTAACCAAGCGATTGATAAGAAGCTAAATGTGGTCCTCAGCAATACTTTTGGCTTCGGAGGGCACAACGCGTGTGTGATATTTAAAAAAGTATGAGGGTGTTTTGACATTAATTAAGCGATACTACAATTTCTTCTTATCACCCAATCGAGATCTGGCTAAGCGACTAAGACCCATCCTGGGATTCGTACCCAACAATATGAGCCTCTTTCAGCAGGCTTTTTACCACAAGTCAAACAATCACACACAGGGCACCAAGGGCCATCGCTACAATAATGAACGCCTGGAGTATCTGGGCGACGCCATCCTCAGTACCGTGGTGGCGGAATATCTCTTCAAGAAATATCCCAGTGCCGATGAGGGATTTCTCACCAAGATGCGAGCTAAGATCGTCAAGCGCAAGACCCTCAACTTCATCGGGGACCAGATGGGGCTGGATATGCTGCTGCTGGAGTTTAACAACACCCGTCTAAGCAAATCCATGCTCGGCAATGCGCTGGAGGCCCTGGTGGGAGCCGTGTATCTGGAGAAAGGGTACGCCCAGACGAAGCGCTTTATCATTTCCCACATTCTCCGGGCCTACCTAGATATCCACGAACTCGAAGAGCAGGATGACAACTTTAAGAGTCAGCTCCTCGAATGGTGCCAGAAGAACGGCAAGGACATCGCCTACGAGGTGCTGGATCGCTTTAAGGTGGACAAGCGTGACCGATTTAAGGTAGCGGTACTCATCGATGGTGATCCGATGGCCGAGGCCGAGGACTACAATAAAAAGAGTGCGGAGCAAACCGCCTCCGAACGGGCGCTGCGCAAACTCGTTGCCACTGATACCAATTAGTGTTCGTCCAACAAATAACGACACACCCTGGCTGCCTCTTCGGGCGCCTGCCCTACATCATCCAATCCCGAGGCTTCGGGATACATAGCGGGAGACCATGGATTTGACTTCTTCGATCAGGCTCAGAATAGTACAGCCAGATTGTATACATACTGATCATTTTTGGTCTCAATCAAGGTGCAGAATATCAGCGAGCGATCTCGTAACGTTGGGCGTGGCAATGCGAGCAGTGAGGGAACCATGAAAGCCGGGTGGAGACGCATAGCATGCGCTACGGGCGAGGCCGGCGACATAGCGTAAGGCCAAAAATGATCGGCGATAAGTTATGAAACAGACCACTAGCAACCAATGAAAACCCTGGAGTCCCTGCTACCGGGATCAGATCGGATGCAACTGATGCACCGCGGCATTTTGCAACTGGAGGCCTGGCTCTCAGATCTGATTCGTACCGGTTTTCTCGAAAACGACTTTGCTCCGGAAAGCCTGGTGGAGATCAGCGCTCGTCTGGTGGATGCCAAGCTGGGTGGCTTGGCCCGCCGCGTCCGTCGTCTGGGAGAGATCGACCGCTCGGACCCTTCCTTTGCCAAGTCGCTGCTGGGTGCCTTGAGCAGTTTGTATCTCTACGTGTCTAGCTTTAAGCGGATCGACACGCTCGAGCTGCCCCTACAGCACACCATACTCAGTCTGGGCGGTTATGCGATCAAGAAGGACAGGTTGATGGATCTACCGCCGATCGAGGATCGATGGATTGTTCTGGGGCAGACCTTGCAGCAGGAGGACCAGCTGCGTGCCCGGCGTACCTGGCTCGCCGGTGGGCAGAGCAAGCGCACGGCTCTGGTGCTGGAGTTTGCGTTTGGGCGATCCCGCTTTGAGCACGCGTGGCACTTTCACAAGTCATATCGGGCAGAGCTGCGCTACTATCCGGGGGCTTTCCCGATCCGAGCACTGGTGACCAATAGGGTGGTGGCGTCTGCAGGCGGAGTACCTCTGGCGGCCTTCCAGGATATTGGTCGATTTGTCGATGCCTATGTCAAGGCACTATCAAAGAATCCCTGGATCGACCGTTTTCCCTGTACCCTATCGGCGGTCAAGATCATACGTCACCAAGCGCGTTTTGTGCTGATAGATCGACAAGGGCGAATGTTGCCGATACAAGGAGATCCCTGGCACCTCTACAGCATTGCCGGAGGCCAAGAGACGACCATATTTGGCGAGTGGAATGGCCGTAAAGTGATGATCCTTTCCTACTGGGAGAAGGGGCAGATCCACCCCTCTGACATTCAGCTAACCATCAGATCGTAAAGGGCCGGGAGAATTGGGGATCGTCCATCCCAAAAGTGTCGTAATTGGGTTCTTGCTTGGCTCCTCGCTGGAACACTTTAAACCAGTGGGTCATGTCATCATGGATCTCGCGATGAAATTCCTCGTAGGTACCGTTGAACTTTCCATCGTCCCACACCTTAAGCAGCGTGCTGGTGAAGAAACCATTGTCTTTGCCGTCCTGTGAGAACTGGTGATCTCGACAGCCTGCCAGGAGTTTGACCGAGGCGTCAATGTTAGGGATGTTCTTGGGGAGTTTTCGCTTGACCTCATCGTAAAACTCTCGATTGCGTTGCGAGGTGAATATGGATACGATGGGCGGCATAAACCGATAGATGATCTCTTCGCCCTTTGCCTCCAGGGCTGACGCTCCGGAAATCATGGCTTCATCGCGTGCACTTTCACACAGGGTCGTGTGCTGGGCTGCCGCTCCCCGGGATATGGTGCCGCTATGGCAACTGTCGGATACAATCAGCACCCGAACCCCTTTGTCAAACCTCGACCACAGCAGGAGCAACTCATCATCCAGGATCTGGCCATCGTAGAGGCACCAGGTCTCGTCATAGCCATCTCCTTCATCCCCGGAGGTATCCACCACCTGTCCGCCATGTCCGGCGTATGAGATGAAGAAGGTGTCTCCCGCGGAAAGCTCTTTCGCGGCATGCTCAATGTTTTGCACCACACTTTCGATCTTGGCATCCTCCCGCAACAGCTTGGTGGCCCGAAAGCCCTGGATCGAAGCAATCTCGTGCATAGCATGGGCATCGGATTCGGCTCCGTGTAAGGTCCCGTGCCAGGGCTTACCATTACGTTTCTTATAGTGATTGGGATCTACACAATTGAGTCCAATGTGTAGCGAGAGTCCTTTCGCCATATCAAATTCGTTTTTTGGGTTTTAACTACAGGAAATAAGTGTCTAACGTCGTGCCCTCCTAAGTTCGAATAAATTCTCGACAAATAAAAGGAGCAGCGATCCGGCAAAAGTATAAGTTTTCCTCCAGCTCCACAAAGTTTTTACTTGCCTACACCGATCACTTGTTGCTCTAGCTGGGTGGCCAGTTGGGCGAAGCGGGGTGGATATTCACCGGCATACCTATTGGACAGGATGATCAGTTTGGCCCTTTGCGCCGGGTAGTAGCGTACGGTCACGCCCTGCCCATATGATCCGGTACCATCGCGGTAGACGGTCAGATGCGCACCGTCACCACCGACCTGCCAGCCCGCCCGGAGATTGAGCATCAGCTGTCTAGTCCGCGCCGACAGTAGCCGGTCGGCAAAGAAGTAATCCAGGAATTTACCCAGGTCCTCGATATTCGATACGAGACCATCTGTGCCCATGGCCGCCCATGATATGTCAGGCCAACTGTTGGGGCTGATGCTGCCATTCTTTTTGTCGCCGTAGCCCGTGGCTTGCAGCGAAGATTCCCAGTTTTTGACCTCGTTGTAGCCGGTGTAGATCATCCCTGCCCGGTCAAAGATTCGGCGTTGGCAATAGGAACGGAAGTTTTGGCCGCTCTTTTCTTCGACGATGCTGGCCAACAAGATGCCATGATAGACCGATGGCCCGCTTTTGTCACCGGGTCGGCCCCCGAGCTTCTGACGCCAGATGCGCTTGTGCATGGCCTTTCGATCCAGATTGCGATAGTTTTCACGCTCGCCGGCCGGCAGTCCGGATCGATCCGTGAGCAAATGTCGGACGGTGATGGGAGCCATCTCCTCGGGCACGTCGGAAAAGATGGAGCCCAGGTTGTCGGTCAATTGTAGTTGGCCGCCGTCTATGAGCGACATGACCGCGACGGAGGTAAAAAGCTCGGTGAGGGATCCAAGACCGGCCACGGTCTCATGCGTAAATGCGTGTTTTTCTTTGTCATGTCCCAAGCCAAAGCCGTCCAGCAGAAGAGGCTCATCGTCCAAGGTCAGTAGGACACCGCCCGCAAAGCCCTCCTGCGCCGCCTGATTGATGATGTCACGGGAGCGAATGGCCAAGTCACGCATCTCGTTGCTCTGCTGGCTACTGCGCAGCCGGGAGCTGATAGATTCCACCTGCTGATCCATCAACTCGTTGCGGAGCTGCGCGCTATCTCGCTCGCTGGCGGTGACTTCCAACTGCTCGGCGAGCAGCTTGGTGCGCAACTGCTCCTGTAGCATCTCGTTTTCTACGCGCGCCTGCTCCAGCTCCGCTCGTTGTAGTTGCCGGCTAAAGCCGACGATGAGCACAATGGCCACCAGTGCTCCTGCACCCACGGCCGCTCGGATCAGACGACGGTATTTCCGTTTGGTCCGGCTGGCTTCAATCATTTCGGATTCGGGTTCGGTCAGTGCCCGCATGCCTGCCAGGCCCAACTCCACCTGCTCCAGATCCATGCCCGGGAGGATGAGTTTGCCATCGCTCTTTTGCCAGGTCTTGAGCCGATCGTTGATGATCCTCGCTGCGATTTGTCCCTGATGCTCCGACATTTGATTCTTTTCCCGGATCAGTGGGGCCAGGGTGTCATGCGCCAGGCTCAGGAGTGAGTTGTGACTGCTGCTGTCTGACACGTCGACCAGCAGATAGAGTTGCTTGAGGCGATCCAGCAGAGAGGGGATCACGTCGGCACGGTGTCGATACCGCTCCGTCACTTCCACCAGACTGCGCTTATGGGCCGTTGCCTTGCTGGTCGTATGAAAGGTCAAGATATCCTGTACCAGTCCGGATTCGACGAGCTCGGGTTCCAGTACTTTGAGCTCTTCCAGTTTTTGATCGAGAAAATCGTCGAGGAGCAGCCCCTTTTGTGCCAATGTCCGGTAGGTATCCTTGGTGAACATACGCGAGCCATCTGGAGCGACGCCAGAATGTTCCCACAGTTTCGAAAGTAATATTTGGAGGACGGGAGCGACGGCTGAATCCTCGTCCCGCAGCAAATCGCTGGCGATCAAATCCGGGAGGTCTTCATCTACCTGCAGTAGATATTTGTCGCGTAGGTGCTTGGTGGTGGTAAGCCCCATCACGGCGTCCCGGATGCCAGCCGATCCCAGGGCATCCAAGAAGATCTTGGAATGTGCCACCCGCCCTTTTTTAAACCGGCTTTCGATTTCAGCCAGGTATTCTTTGCGATAGGACAGGATGAGTTTGCCTTGGGGTCGCCGACGAGCCCCAAAGACCTTGGTGAGTGCGGCTACCAGCCGATCCAACTCGCGGTGATGGGATGTTTGTCCATTCCTTCTCTCCTCGTCCGTATCCATGGGCTGCGCGCCACGTGTGTAGGCTTCTTCGGCTTGATCCAAAATGATGCTCACCGGGCGGCCCGACTGTTCCTCGGCCTGCAGCCAGCTTTCGCGGAGAGACCCTTCCGGGCCGATGCCTAGTGCCTGCCGCAGCGTACCTAGCAAGCCCATACCCGTCTCACGACGGAGATACTTGACTTCCTGACGGTTGGAAAGCCTCGGAAGTAGTCCGGCTGCCAAGAGCGATGACTTTCCTACCCCGGATTGACCATAGAGATGTACGATGGCCGGTGCCCGCACGTCCGTGATCTTGTCATACAACCGGCGTATTTCTGCGGATCGACCAAAAAAGATCTCTGCATCCTCCGGACGGTACCAGCGCAGATACCGAAACGGTTTGTCAGGCAAGGGTCGAGGGGTGGGAGAGGGCAGACCAAACAAGGGATGCCCAGCCGCAAACGGGATACTCCAATCTCTGACGACTTCAAATCCCGGATTGATGTAGATCTCCCAGGGGAAGTGCCGACTATCTACCTCGGTTCCTCCTCGGTAGTAGTCGTCTCCATGCTCTTCTAATTGACCCAAACGCATCTTGACGGCCGCGGCTGCCTCTACAAACGCCTTTTCGATGCCACTGCCCTCTGCCAGCCCAGCATAAAATTGTATGGAGAGACGATTGGCGGCCCGTTCGTCAATGGCTTGCGAGGTGGCTATGACCGCACCGACGCCTGCGTCCAAGAGTGATTGGACCTGTGCCTGGGTCGAACAGGCATTAAGAAACACCAGTTGGAGGCCGCTCTGTGCACTGAGGAACTCCGCAAATCCCTGCACGTGTGCCACCTCCTTGTTGCCCTCGGCGGTCTCGAGATGAAGCTCATAGTCCTTGGCATGGCCGGCAAAGTGGAAGATCGCGACGCGGTTGCGGTGGTCCCGGAAGGCCTGAAGGATGGCATCGGTATCTGCGGCATCGATAATCACCAGGTCGCACAGATCTTGCTCTCGCAGCGGTTTCAGCTGCTTTTCGATGCCAGCCTTTTCCGCAAACAGGGTCATCAGCGGATTGTGCCAGTCGTTGGCGAGTGCGACAAGTATGAGTGGCTTCATTTAATGGGTCGAGATGTCCTCATTATTTCGGGGCTAACATGGGAGCCGTTCATTCTCAATGTCGTAAAAATAATACGATTGGATCGGATTCGATCGCCTCACCGTACGTCTCGCACACATCTAAAGCCGGTATGCTCCATGCCCGTATCAGGACTGGACTTCATCCGGGAAGCCGTACGGTAGCCACTGCAGTAGGAGTCATTGCATAGGAAGGAACCACCCCGAATCACTTTTTTGGGCACGGTGGGTTCGTCCGGATCATAACTTCTTTCGGGGCCAAGCGGGTTGTCGGCCAAGGCCGATTGGGCAGCTTGGAAGTAGTGGTGGAAGTGGTACCAATCTGCGGTCCACTCCCAGACGTTGCCCGCCATGTCGTACAAGCCATAACCATTTGCCGCAAACTGGGCCACGGGGGCCGTGCGTTTGTACCGATCCGCCGCTGTGTTTTGGATGGGAAATTCGCCCTGCCAGTAGTTGGCATGTTTGGCGGAGACCGTGTCATCTCCCCAAGGGTAGACACTGCTCTCCAGGTTACCTCGCGCGGCATATTCCCATTCGGCTTCGGTGGGCAATCGCTTGCCGGCCCAGCGGCAGTAAGCCAGGGCATCATACCAGGCTACATGAACCACTGGATGGTCTTCCATTCCCTTTAGGTCACTGCCGGGTCCGAGCGGGTGGCGCCAGTTAGCACCGGGTACCATGCCCCACCATTGGGAAGGGTAGTAGGCCTGTTGTCCGGGAGGCTGCTCTTGAAATACGAGCGAAAAAGGCTGCAGGGCCTGCGGATCTGGCCGGGGGGTCCCGGGAGGTAGTTGCTTCATCATTTCGTCGATGTCGATCTCCTGCTCCGCAATGGTCTTGTAGCCTGTGGCATCCACAAACTCCGCAAACTGGCGGTTGGTGACTTCCGTCGCATCCATCCAGAACGATCGTATAGCCACCGAGTGTCTAGGCATCTCATCTTGCCGAGCCTGGTCACTGGTTCCGCCCATCTGAAACTGACCTCCGGGGACCTTGATCATGCCGTCATAGTTCTCCTGCTGCCCAGGATCGGTGGCGATCTCCTCTACGGCCTGGACATAAGCATCAATCAAAAAATTCTGCCCGCCGGTCACTTCTGGTATTTGTGGATCTGCGGTTTCCGATCCTTGGCGGCCCTCTTGGCATCCACTCATCCAGAGTCCCAGCAGGGAGGCGCAAAACAGCCAGCGGACAGGAACTATACTTGCTCTCATGGCTTCAAAGTTAACTATATCCACCAACGGGGTGATACGTCCGTCCGGCGCATCTGCAACGGTTTAGCATGCTAAATGCGAAAAGGTGTATCTTTTCATCATGCATCTTCTCTTAATTGGGCAGCGGATTCTAGGGGTTCTCGCCTTGGCACTTTTTTTATGGAAATGTGGGCACAATGCCGCACGAAATGACGATGCTCCGATGGTGGAGGAACCGGCGGTCCAGGCTTTGTCCGTGACCAAGGACAAATTTGGGGAGACGGCGGATGGACCCGTGGATCTTTATACGCTGACCAACGCACAGGGCATGGAGGTGGCCATCACCAACTACGGTGGCATCATCGTGTCACTCCTGACACCTGATCGAATGGGAAGTCTCACCGATGTGGTGCTGGGATTTGACAGCCTGGCACCCTACTTGGAGGGACATCCTTTCTTTGGCGCCATCGTCGGTCGCTATGGCAATCGCATCGGCAACGCTCGATTTGAGCTGGATGGGGAGACCTACACGCTGGCGGCCAACAACAACGACAACCATATCCATGGGGGGAGGAGGGGATTTGACAAGTATATCTGGGATGCCAGGGAGGTCGAGCTGGATGGCAGGGTAGGCGTCCGCATGACTAGAACCAGTCCACATCTGGAGGAAGGATATCCGGGCAATTTGCAGGTGTCCGTCACCTATACGATCGATAACGAGAACACGCTCCTCGTCGAATACGAAGCGACCACTGATCGGAGCACCCTGTGTAATCTCACTAATCATTCCTACTTCAATCTCGCGGGTGGGGGAGACGTGCTGAGCCACGAGATCATGATCAATGCCGAGCGATTTACCGCTGTCGATGAAGAACTGATCCCTACGGGAGACTTGCCCGCGGTGCAGGGGACACCCTTCGACTTTCGAGAGGCGAAGCCGATTGGCCAAGAGATTGATGCGGATCA
Organism: Saprospiraceae bacterium; assembly: GCA_965223165.1. GTDB lineage: Bacteria > Bacteroidota > Bacteroidia > Chitinophagales > Saprospiraceae > JABDMH01. Next base: position 138,030 of record CBDCVQ010000013.1, read on the forward strand.
TCCGCAGATCAAGGTGGGGGGTGGATATGATCACAATTTTGTGCTCCGTCACACCCCGGGTGATGGTGCCATGCAACTGGCCGCAGAAGTCTACGACCCGAGCTCTGGTCGAGTGCTCCAGGTCAGAACCACCGAACCGGGCGTACAATTCTACACCGGCAACTTTCTTAACGGACGGCTGACCGGCAAGGACGGGCGCCCCTACGAAAGACGTCATGGCTTTTGCCTGGAGACCCAGCACTTTCCCGATTCGCCAAACAAGCCGCAATTTCCATCGGCGGTGCTTCGCCCGGGGGAGACCTATCGCACCGCTACCAGCTTTTCTTTCAGTACGAGATAAGCCATGTGCAGGCTGAGGGACTGCACTAATAGTGTCTGGCGGTTCTTGCTTCTTCGGTCAGGCACAAAAACAGCTCAGCCGCATCGCCTTCATATTTTGTCAAACGAAAATGCTAGTCCAGTCCCTTGGCCCCAGATGCTAGCGGAAAAAATAGGTGGCCCTCATCTGTTTCCGTCGCATAACAATTTTTTCTAGGCTATATCTCACCGATTATGAATCACCGGATTATGAATTAAGATCAGGAAATATAACAATCGAGATATATAAATGCAATTTTCTATACACCTAATTATCAAGTGGTTAAATCGAAAAATATTGGCTTTTGTCCTCGTGATTGGATATATTTATTGTTCACCCGCATAGTTGTTCCATGAGAAAATACACCATTCTAGGGGTAAGTGTGGTTACCTTGTTACTGGGACTTACACTTTCCGCGCAGGCTCAGCAATCTCTGGCCGAACAATTAGTCAAAGCGCAACTACAGGCCTACAACCAACGAGACATTGATGCTTTTCTGACCCCGTACAGCGATTCCGTGCGTATCTACAATTTTCCGGATCAGCTCAAGACGGCCGGTATTGAAGATATGCGCGATGTATACGGCACCATGTTTGACAATCTCAAGGATCTGCATTGTGAAGTGCTGAAGAGACAGGTGCTTGGCAACATTGTCATTGATCACGAGCGAGTGACATTTACGAAAACCGATCCACCGGTCGAGGTGCTGGCACTGTACAAGACCAAGGCCGATAAGATCGTGGAAGTGCACTTTATCCGTCCTGATCAACCCTCGCTCAACTACTGATACGGAGCTTGGCCCCCCGAGGCTGCCAACCCATGCGCTAAAACTTCAGCTTGAATTGGAAAAGTACCGCCGATCAGCGGTGCGGTGATCTTGCCCAGCCGGCTCGCCATGCATGGCAGTGGATTATGCCAGCCGTGCAGAATAGCCTGAGTGTTTACATGGCATCATCTCTGTCGTGGCGCGCGGTACCGCTGTACTGGCGAGGGAGTGGTCTGGTGTCGATCTTAGGCGTTCATTCAGAAGCATATTGCGTTTTCTGAGATTGGATCATATGAAAATCATGGTACGGCATGATACCAAGCATCCGTTGGAGATCCTTGCGTATCTAAATTTAGTCACTCAGTCAAGCTTCCTCCTCCATCAGAAACATGAGATTTTTTCTATGAATATCAAGATTGCTGACCTCATGGTCAAGCAGGTCATCACGACGCAGCCACACAAGAGCATCGAGCACGTACAGGATATCATGCGCAAAAACAGCATCAGCGCGGTGCCGGTGGTCGACTCGGATTATCAGCCGGTAGGCATTATTACTTCGACCGATCTGACCAAGGGTCATCGACCGGGTACTCCCGTCAGCAAACTGTTGCCACCACATGTCTACCAGGTACCGGCATACAACGACATTTCAGTTGCGGCCAAGGTGATGCGGAAGCACAAGATCCATCACCTCCTGGTCACCCATGAGCGCCGGCTTGTCGGTATCATTAGTTCCTTCGACTTGTTGAAGCTAATCGATGAGCATCGCTTTATCATGAAGAATCCTCCCTCACATAAGTCTCGTCAGTGATCCGAAGGCGTCGCGACCCATGTGCCGTGCAGCATGACCTTGGTGATCGATCGAATCGCTCGGATATCGGCTAGCGGATTCTCTTGCAGGATGATCAGATCTGCCAATTTGCCTGCCTCGAGGGTGCCCAGGCGGTTTTCGACCCGAAGAAATCGAGCGTTTTCGATGGTGCTTGCTCGAAGGATATATAGGGGATCCATGCCCGTTTGGGCCCAGAGATCCATCTCGTTGTAATAAGCGTGGCCAAACGCATCGTAGGGTGTCCAGGAGTGGGATCCCATGACCAGGTTGGCTCCCGCACGATACAAGGCACCGGTATAGGCCAGCATCGCGGCAAATCCTTCGAGCTTGACGCTATCCAGCTCCTTGCCATCCTCCGCTCGATATTCAAAAGCCCCCAGTGTGGGACATACAAAGGTCTGCCGGTCGACCAGCAGAGCGGTCAATTTGCGGGCCCGATCATGATCAAAATCGATGCTGCGCCACATTTTGTATCGACCTTGGCGCCGAGCGTTGTTATCGATGAGCAGGGCGCGTTTGTAATCTTCCGCTTGCCGCTTGGGTACGAGGTTGGTACCGAGTGAGGTGATGTGCTCGATCCCGTCGAGGCCATAATCCAGGGCCTGATAGATGTCCGTCATCTCTAGATGGGCAGTCACGGGGACGCCCATCGCGTGGGCCGTGCGACAAGTCTCCTCAATTATCTCCAGCGAACTGCGAAAGTAGATCTTGATCGCGGATGCGCCCTGCCCGACGAATGTCCGGACATTTAACCGAGCCTCGGCCGGATCGCGAATGATCACACAGTTGTTGGGGTAGGCGGGATTTTCCATGTCAAAGTGGGGTCCCGTCAGGAAGAGTCGCGGTATGCTTTCGCCAGAAGCTCGCACGTTGTTGTAGGATTCGATCCAGGCCCCCGGATCCCGGATGGTGGTGATCCCTTTTTGCAGAAAGGTAATCAGCAACTTATTGTTGAGGTGAAAATGTGCGTCGATGAGGCCAGGAGCGGCATACGATCCGGTGGCATCGATCCGCTCTGCCCCTGCTGTGAGTGTTGGAGCTCCGTCACTGGGTCCCGCATAGGTGATGAGCGTGTCCTGCACGATGATCGTCGCAGGCGCAATGATCTCTCCCGCAAGTACATCGACCATCGCTACATTTTCGATCGCCCAGTGACCTGTGCCACGGACCAGCTCGGATTCGTTGACCGCCCTCAAGCCCGGGCCATCTGACCATGACGTTTCCTCCGTCGACGTACAACTGACCACCAGTGTCAGTAGACATCCCATCAGCATACCCTCATACCGGATCATCATACATTTTGTCTTACTAGTAGAGTTTCGCATTAGATATGTTGAATAATTTCTAATAGGATTTTGTTCGCAGACGAGGCATGACCGAACGATCTCGTAGAGTCGAGCATGACAATGCGAGAAGTGAGGGAACCGCGAAAGCGGGTGGGTGGCTAGACATAGCCTTAGCTATGGCGAGGCTTTGCACCGAAGTATGCGGACCAAAGACATTAGAATTAACCACAAGATTTAATGCGAAGATCTACTAATGTGTGCAAATTCAATTTTTCTTGCTTGCCCTTGAGTTCAATATTGCCCAACGACCTGGACTGATAGGGTTTTGGGGGCGTCATGAGCTTAAGAAGCTCTTCTGAAATTAATAGCTGGGTGCCCAGTTCATTGCACTTGCTTTGAATCCGGGCGCTGGTGTTAAGCACGTCACCCGAATAGGTCACGTCCCTTTTGATAATGCCAATTTCTCCTGCCAGTACTTCTCCATAGTGCAGGCCGGCCTTAAACTGAGGCACGAGTCCATATGCCTGCTGATATTGTCCTGCTCGATCACGGATGATATCCTGCATGTCAAAGTAGCACCTCAGTGCGTGTGCATTTTCTACGCCGTGTTGGGTCGGCCAGGAGATGACCACTTCGTCTCCTACATATTGATAGATTTGCCCTTTATTGTAGAGGATGGCGTTGGTGATATCGCTGAAAAAATCCTTGAGCAATTCGTGGTAGCGCTCGTTGCCCAGCCGTTCGGCGATCGCAGTGGAGGATCGAAGGTCGGCAAACATAAATATTCTCGATTCCCTTCGAGGAGATCGATATTTACCCGTGATAAATGCCCACAGTATGCCCGGTCCAAATTTGTTGCTGATTTGCAGCATCAATTGGGTGATGGACACCGCAATAGACCAGACAATAATATTTTTCAAATGCAATCGATTTTTTGTCAAATAGTCCACAAATGCGACCTGGGTGTCGGGGTGCGTCAGGGGCTGCCCCGTATAGCCAGGTACAAAAATGGCTCCCAACACCAAGGTGACCAATACGACAATCAGGATAAAGGTGATGGCCACCGCCAAAATATTGAAGCCGTATGATCTATCACGCAACTTTTCCTCGACAAAAAATACCAGGAATATTCCGCCCAACATACTGCCGAAAAAGGCAGCCATGAGATTAAATCCGAGATTGCCGGAAAACGAATACATGTCTGACGAGCCTGAGGAATAATCCGAGCGCAGGAGGAGCTCGTCATATAGACTGACCACTAGTCCGATCGCCAGCCAACAAACCATAGTGATCAGGACTTTCTTCAGCTTGATGCGTGTCTTGAGATTGATGGCAACCATCCGCGCACTATCTTCTGCGTGAATCCGGGTGGCGTCCCCACTCGCGACGTCGCAGGGGATCGAAGTCCGGATTGACCGTTGGCATGTCAGCGGATACGGACGTCCTCCACTGCTCCAGTCTGGCCATGAGCTCGGCGGCCTTGTCCGTATGCTGGCTGGCCAGATCATTTGTCTCGCCGATGTCTGCTTCCAGGTCGTACAGCTCGTGATGATTGTCATCCAAGAAATGAATCAGCTTCCACTTACCTTGCCGCACCGCGCTGGCTGGCACGTCATGGTGATAGACGGGATAGTGCCAAAAAATGGCCCGAGGTTCGTTAGATCTTTCGGGTTCATCCATCAATACATCCCGGATACTCCTGCCGTCCAGCATCTGTTTAGGTGGATCCAGCTCCAGTAGGTCTGCAATGGTAGGGAAGAAGTCCACACTAGTTACCAGAGACGCTGTCTGGGTGCCGGCATTGATGTTTGCGGGCCACCGCACGATCAATGGTTCTCGTATGCCACCTTCAAAGACGGTCCCCTTTTCTGAGCGGAGGGGCGCATTGGAGGATGCGACGTGTAGGAGCAAGCTATCCTGCTGATATAGGTGTTGCTTGGATGGATGGATCAGCGCTTTTTCATCAAAGCGAGAAACGAGGCCTCCATTGTCTGAAAAAAAGACGACCAGGGTATTCTCTGCCAGCCCGAGGCTATCCAATGATGCCATGATCCGACCCACACTATGGTCGATGTGCTCGACCATGGCCGCATAAACAGCATTGCAGGGATAATCCGGCACTTTGGGTTTTGCTAAATATTTTTCGATGAGTTGGGAATCCGCATTGAGTTGCACATGGACGTCATAGTGAGCCAGGAAAAGAAAAAATGAAGTATCCTGGTTTTTCTCCAGGAAATCGATGCTTACATCCGTCAGGTATTCCGACAATATTTTATCGCTGGCGACCTCTTGGTTGGGTTGGAGCACTCGCCCATAATTATAATAGGGAGAGCCGTGAAAAATGATACTTTCGTCATAGCCCTGATGTTTAGGAAAATATTCTTCCTGGTATCCTAAGTGCCATTTTCCAAAATACCCCGTGGCATATCCGGCCCGCTGACATAGCTCGCCAAGCGTCTCGATCTCCAGCGGCATATATTGTGTGCGGTTGGTGGCCACGGTGAGCCGCTCGTAAGGTCTCCAGTGACCGGGCAAAAAATCAATAATGCCGAGTCGTGCCGGATATTGTCCGGACTGTATGCTGGCGCGTGTGGGAGAACACACCGGGCAAGCCGCATAGGCATTGGTGAAGAGCTTACCCTGATCCGCCAGCTTTTGCAGGTTGGGGGTCTCATGAAACCGGTTTCCATACATGGGCAGATCCGCCCACCCTAAATCGTCGGCGAGGATAAAAACAATATTGGGCGGAGCGACCGGCGTCCGGCTGCAGGTAATCAGGAAGAGGGCAGGTAGAATGAGCAAATAGGCGGCATACTTGCCGAGGTCAATCATAGCATAGATCATCTGTCCACGGATAAGATAAGCAAAGTTGCGGCGCTAATAGGCCGTTGAGTTATTGAGTGGGTTTGAGTCGCGACACTATTCGTGCGCATACTTGACCAGGGATCCAAGGATCTCGTCTATCCGGCTTGCTGTCGCTTGACCCGAGCTCGGACGCGCCTATCCTTCGTTTTGGCTTTGATCGGCATCTTGATCTTGATGCGGCCGACACTCTTTAGGATCTCATTGGCTTTGTCGTCTTTGATCAGCTCGCTACTGGCCAGCGCTTTGGCCCCCTGGCCGACAAAGTATAAGATGCCCTTTCTTTCAAACTCCTTCTTGGCCAGGGCCAGACCCTTTCTCAAGATTCCCTGGCGTCCAGCTGGCTTCGCTGACTCGACCAATGTACAGGCTTGAAACTTTACGACGTTGTCGGGCAAATTGGATCCTCGGGCACTATGCAGGTCGCGTAGACGATGGGCGGTGACTTGATTTAGGTCCTGGTAGATGGGGCGAAAGTGAGCGGTCAAGAGATCTCGTTGTGCGCTGTCTTCCAGCAGTACCACATACCGGATATCGCAGGGATCGGGTTGGTCCTGATCTCCCTGGGTGATGACGGCGTAGACGGCCCATTGGTTATCTTGAGCAATGCCGGTAGCGACTAGCAGGCAGGTGAGCAGGGAGATTAGGTTGAATTTTTTCATGATGTTGGTTCTCTTGGCTACTCATTTATACCCCGATGAGTGAAAAGGTTACCAGGTGGGTGAGGGGTTCACTGCCATGGATGACATGGAGCAAGGAGGTGGTTGGGGGATCTTAGCAATGGCAACTGCGTACACGTGTGCCACTTAGCCTCTCAAGGACTGCCTCATTTGGATAAAGGTTGGCCCATCTTTTTTGGGATGACCATCTTGAGCAAGAACCCTGGCAGGGCACCGCCCAGATCACATTGAGCGTATTGGGTCAATGTCGCCCTGCCGGCGTGATCTTCCAGTACCGAGGTGCTCTCCAGGACAGGTATGCGCACCAGCTTGGATCTTCTGGGCAGATAATCGGGCATGCCGATCGTGTGGATCTCATAGCGCCAGTCATCAAGCCTGACGCAGGATGACCCCCACGGTAGCATCCCGGTCGCGGAGAGGCTTGGGAAAATCCAGCACCAGGTAAAAAGTATAGGTGGCGGCATCTTCCTCCAAGATGTCGATCGATCGGCACCTGGGAAACTTTGCCCGCATCTGGTCTATATGTAGAAAAGGTAGTTGATAATGGCGTCCTGAGCAGCCTCCAACTGGCCTACAAACTTATAGGCGGTCTGATCAGATTTACCTGCCGACCGGAAGACCTCGATATGCTCATTTCGGAGCTTAGACTCCCATAGCTGATCAACGAGCGGATCAGTCCAGCCGACCAGGGCGAGGGAGAGAAGAGTCATCGTGCGGTACCAAGTCTGCTTTGTCATGGCTAGTGATTTTAGCAGTTGATACCCGGAAGGTGAGAAGGTTATCAATGGTCGCAGCCGATAGAGGAATCGGCTGCTGCATACTCCTGATGGAGCTTTGACCCATTGTGGTCATCCTGCCCGGAGTTGCAGCCGATATGGGAATCGGCTGCGGCACCCTACTAATGGACTTCGTACTCCATTCTAGCCAACCCGCAAGATCCTGATTCAGACCAATATGCAGCTCGCCGATCCTTGCCCCCGCGCACGACCGGCCCGTGGCTCGACGATCTGACTCCGCGGTCTCCGCGACTCCGCGAGAAACCATCCTGGTCATCTTGCCCGGAGTTGCAGCCGATATTGGAATCGGCTGCGGCACACTCCTGATTGAGCTTTGACCCATCCTGGTCATCCTACTAATCCTGAAAATCCTGATTCAGACCAGTGTGCAGCTCGCCGATCCTTGCCCCGCGCACAGCGGGCCGGCGGATCGACTAGTTAACTCTCTAACAAATTGCCTACAAATACATATATTTGCGGTAATTCAAGAGCTTCCAATCTAGAAGCTACTTCTCATCTCAAAGTCTTGTTCCCTCCAGTATCCGTTGATAGCAGTCACCGATTTTGCGCGCCCGCATGTCGCAAATTAAATTGGGGATACAAATAAATGTCTAGTGACAAAGAAAAAGAGCCACCTACCCCTACCTGACGAGGTGGTGATGAGCAAGATCTACGTGATCCGTGGTCAAAAGGTGATGTTGGATCGAGATTTAGCAAGTCTGTACGGTGTGGAGACAGGAGGTTAAAGGAGCAGGTGCGAAGAAATACGGATCGGTTTCCTGAAGACTTCATGTTTGAGATGACCAAAGTGGAGTTCGAAGATTGGAGGTCGCAATTTGCGACGTCCAATCGCGAAATTATGGGCTTGCGTCGACCGCCATTTGCGTTTACGGAGCATGGGGTGTTGATGCTGTCGAGCGTCTTGCATAGCGAACGGGCCATTCAAGTGAATATCCAGGTCATGAGGATATTCACAAGAATGAAAGCGATGTTGGTCACGAATGAGAAACTTATGCTCAAAATCGAGCAAATCGAAAGATCGGTATCAAGTCATGATGATCAGATCCTAGTCTTGTTTGAATACCTAAAGAAGCTGATGGAAGAAAAAGAACGAAGACAGTTACAGGATTCAAGGAAGAGAATTGGCTTTCAGAGGTAGAGCGGCTTTGCGTGAAACCGATGGGTGAATCTTACCTGGATTTGCAGCCGATATGGGAATCGGCTGCGGCACACTCCTGATTGGCTTCGCAGCCCATTCTGGCCATCCTGAGAATCCTGCAAATCCTGATTCAGACAAAAGGAAGCCCCCACCCCCTGCGTCTTCCTTCGCCGGAACGCTGGGGTGGAATTGGGTGCCGATTTGTCTCTGCGGGCCCCGCGGCTTTGCGTGAAACCTATTGTGGTCATCCTGCCCGGAGTTGCAGCCGATATTGGAATCGGCTGCGGCACACTCGTGATTGGCTTCGTACCCCATTCTGGCCATCCTGAGAATCCTGCAAATCCTGATTCAGACAAATGTGCAGCTCGCCGATCCTTGCCCCGCGCACGGCCGGCCTTGCCTACGTGTATTCGCCAATAGGCAAACCCAGGGTGCCGCCCGGCTGGGATGGGCTATCACTTATGTGGCATCGATCGAGTGCGGCTACGAAGGCCTCCCTGCACCGGTGGGAGAGAGGCACCTTTGAACCGTCGCTCAGCGAAATGGATTCGCCCGCCCCCTTTTTCCAGTATCCGACATGGGTCATATTGATAATGTGCGAACGGTGCACCCTACAGAAGCACTGTGAGGTCAAGGACGTTTCGTAGTACCCTAGCGGGCGCGATACCGTGATCTTGGAGCCGTCGTTAAGCGAAAACGTGCTGTAGTTTCGATAGGATGTCACCCGGACGATCTGTTGCAGGTCGACAAAGGACGTGCCATCGGCACAAGGTAGCGTGACTTTGGGCCGGATGACGATATGGGGTTCTGCTGGCGGCGTGGCGGGCATTAGCCGTACTACCTTTTCCATCGCTCGCTTTACTGCCTCCCCCTCGATCGGCTTGAGCAGGTAATACGCCGTATTAAACTCATAGGCCTGCAATGCATAGGTGTCCATGGCGCAAATCAGGACGACGATGGGACCGGAGGGGCTCAATTTTTTGAGCAAATCTAATCCATAGCCGTCCGGGGTGCGTACCTCGGCAAACACCAGGTCGCAGGACTGTCGTTGTAGCACGTTGATTGCCTCCTCGTGAGAGGTAGGTTCAGCCGTGATGACGCAGTAGGGAGCGCACTGAGCAAGCAGCTGTTTTAGCAATAGGCAGGTGGATGTACTTTGGGTAATGATAATGGTCCGGATCATAGCAGGGGGTCATTTGGTTAGAATGTAGATTTAAACGGTCTTGCCGGCAACCTCATTGAGTGCTAACACAGAGGCTCCGAGCATCATCTATCAGGGTTGTTGCTGGTATCGTGGGTTCGGTGGTTTCGCGTACATAGTCGGTCTCTTTCCTTCGTGCCATCCGTCGGCCATTGACGGGGTTAGCACAAGTCATGTGTGTCATAGTGCGATGATATTGGAGTCAAATTGTTGATTGTTTGGGATAAATATATTAAAAATATGTAGATGTTATAGAAGTTTATGTGTTATGGTATGCTTTTTTGTATTGACATGCATTTGGTGCTCCTCAGATGATGGCGCACCTAGCACTCCGCTTACCGTGTCGAGATCAACATGCATGGACAGTGATAGATAGAGGTGCATCTTACTGTGCAGGCCCGCAAAGATTAGATCGAATTCGACAATTTGGGACGGATCCAACACGGCAACAGATCTGTCCATGCCATCTTCCAAAGCGGCGACCTTGGTACCAAAATGATTGACTCAGAGTCAATCATACATACGCTTATTCATTTATATGATGCGTTCGTACGTTCATATGCGTCGTTCGTTCATTTGCCCTTTTCGGGATGTGGCTCTTCTGCTACATTTACACATAGCGAATATATTTTATTCGTAATCTGTTGATAATAAACCCGAAAAGTAGGGTTTCCCGTTGGTAGCTCATTCTGTCTGATCCTAACGAGGTCGATGCTCTTTGCTGTCAGCGTCAACACAAAAATGAAGCAATGAAGAAACACAGAATCCTTTTGCTCGCGTCGTTCCTTTGGCTCACCGCCGCCTCACTGATTGGACAACCGACGGATTATGTAGGGCACTGGCCCTTCTCCGGCAACGCCAATGACGCGGCCGGCAGCAGTAATGGAACGGTGAACGGTGCTACGTTGACGTCCGATCGCGACGGCAATGCCAATAGCGCCTATTCTTTTGATGGGGTAAATGATAATATCGATATTCCCGTCAATGCAGGGTTGGACTTAGGCACGGATGATATGTCGTTCTCCATCTGGGTCAAGGCCCCGGCTTCTCAGCCGAATTCATGGCCGGGCCTCATCACGCACGGTGCCACCTCAGATAGCAAGCCAGGCTATTGGTTGCGAATAAGAGGTTCTGATGGTTATCCGTCCTTTGGTATTGGTGATGGGACCAGCCGACAGTTTGGCTATGGCACATCATCCGTCCTGGACGACCAGTGGCACCATGTCGTCTTTCTTTTCGACCGAGACAACCAAGCGCAGATCTACGTAGATGGGGTCAACAACACATCGGGGGGAGGATATGATATCAGCTCCTATGCCTCCTCCAACATGGATCAAGCGGATCCACTGGATGTGGGGGGTGGTAGCGAACTCGAAGGCGTCATCGATGACATCCAGATCTTCGATCGACTGCTGACTGCCCAGGAGATCTCCGATATCTACAATGGCTCTTCCGCCACCTGTAATGACGGCATCCAAAACGGCGATGAGACCGGTGTAGACTGCGGGGGTAGTTGTAGCCCTTGTCCCACCTGCAACGACGGCATCCAAAACGGCGACGAAACCGGCGTGGATTGTGGAGGCAGTTGCTCTGCTTGCCCCACCTGCAACGACGGGATTCAAAATGGAGACGAGACGGGTGTGGACTGTGGGGGTAGCTGTAGCCCTTGCCCCACCTGCAATGACGGGGTTCAAAATGGCGATGAGACCGGGGTGGATTGTGGAGGCAGTTGTGCGCCATGCGATACGACCACGGCGATGGGCCCCGATGCGGACTGGGCATTTCTCAGCGGGGATAGCTTGTCGGATCCAATCTACCATCTGGGTAGCGTGGCCATTGGCACCACCGATGCGGGTACGCACAAACTAGCTGTGGATGGCTCATTCAAGGCCCGGGAGGTCAATGTCACCCAAACCGATTGGGCGGACTACGTCTTCGAAGACGATTACTTTCTGTTGCCCTTGCCCCGACTACGGGCTTATATCGAAAAGCATGGGCACTTACCGGGTATACCGACCCGATCCAAGGTGCAGGAGGAAGGCCTCAATCTGGGACAGATCAATCAGAAATTGCTCGAAAAGATTGAGGAATTGACCCTCTACCTGCTGCAGCAAGAAGATCGTATCCAAGAGCTGGAAGACCAACTAGATCGCCGCTAGGTATCCATCTCCACCAAGCACTTTTCAAACAGAGGACACTATGTACAGGATCATTACCGAGTATCTTCCATTGTACGGCAAAGTAGCTGGCCCGCGACGAATGGCCATCTGGCTAGTCTGCTGCTTAGGCCTGGCATTGCCGGGGCGATTGTTTGGGCACTACCATCTTGCTCCCCATGCTAGCACGACCCTGCTGAATCTCACGAAGCCTGATTCCAGCGCACACATGTTGGCCTTGGCCGACCCTGCAGGTGGTGACGTCTTGACGATGCAGACGCCCCAACAGCTGATCGATTGGCTCGAGGGCCAGGTGATGGGTGAGGGTGCCTTGATGGTGTACTTCGAGGTGTCCGACGCCGTCTTTGATGACTTTATTGAAGACAATGCCGTTTCTTCCTTCGACATCCAGTTGATTTGGATCAACCATGCCGGCTCGTTGATCCGGCAGGTGGCTTCCGACACGTTGGGCTTGGGCGCTGCCGATTTCAGCATTGAAGAGTGGGTCGAGGTGATCCAGCCGGCGGACACGTTAGGGGGCTCCTACTTTGCAACCATCCATCTCGATGGGGTGCTATGCAGTGATCTGGTCCCAATACCCATCGTGCAGGATACGATTGTGACTCCCGACCCCGATCTGCCGATCGAGCTGCCGGAATTTGACTGCGGCGATCCGTATACCCCCGAAAACATTACCAACACCACCCCACTCACGACGGCACAAGTCGGCGACATCTTCACCATAGCCGGCTTCCCCATACTCATTCAGACTCTTGATTTCACACCTCCGAATACCAATGGCATGTACGGCGGTACCGGCATTTTGCCTCTGCCATTCACCAAGAAAATTGCCATGGTTCAGTTTACCAACATCACGGTCAACACGGACTACAAGGTGATTGCAGGCGAGGTCACGGCCATGGTTGACAACGTAGGCAACTATCCGGATTTCACCATGAACGTTGTCTCCCTCGGAGGAGACATTTGCATCCCTCCGCCGGACGAACCCGGCTACAACAGCGATGGCATCAACGAAGTGACCGGTTTGGACGCTTGGGGCTTTGACACCAATGGCATTCATAGCCAAACGATGGACAGCCTGGACATGAATGGCTTTCGCCAGGATGGGACCTACAAAGACACGGGATCTCCCTACAATGATCAGGGCTGCAACCGAGTGGGATATACCGAAGACGGTGAGAAATGTGATCCCTCGGCCGGAGCAAACCCGGAGTCCGAAGCCTACGCGGAGGATATCCGGCCGGGACTGCCCACTCGCATCAACGATGCCTTGGCCGAGATCACCTCGGTGCTGCAAGACAGCCTGCTGGGGTTAAACTGCGGTGCACTGCGGACCCAGATGACCACCCTGGTGGGACAGCTGTCCTACGACACGAAATACATCTTTGGCGAAAATGACGAGTATCTCAATACAGATATGCACCTCAACTTCACAGCCCCGCCGGCCCCCATGGTGCTTCGAACGGAGCGTGATACGCTGGCCGAGGAACTCGAGGAGAAACACGTGGAGCTGTACTACTGTGATAAGCTCACTTATGCCTTTAACAAATTCTTGGATGAGATAAACAATCTGGATGCGGCCCAAATCGACGCCCTCAGCGATCAGATTGCAGAGGAGGTAGCCAAATGGTCGGAGTCCATGCTCAACGCTAATAGCGACTCGACCTCCTTTGAAGCATGGCTGCTCCGAGAGTTGGGTACGATCATACGAGAGCTCAGTGGTCTGGACGAGTCGTACGGCGCCGTCCAGCCCGAGGAGACCTTACAGAGATCCATTCCCTCTCTCCAGGAGATCTTCGATTTGTCCGGACCCTCCAGCTATGGCGCCCTCGCCAGCACGGAGACCATCTTTGATGCCGCTGGGCAGCCGGAGCTATTGGAGGCGTTACAGTTTCATCTGGCCCAAGGGGATGAGTATATCTTAGGTCAGCACCGAGCACTCTTCCTGGAAGAGCTGGCCAAGCATCAGATGATGATGGAAGGCCCCAACGACGGCCTGGTCCCCATCAGAGTGGATCGCACCGTGGCCAATCGTACGGTGAGCATCTACCTGGAAGACATTCGAATCTCACCTACCGGTGCCCTACTCACGGCCCACGTCGTCATTGAAGACCCCAGCACAGGCGGCAAGTTTGTGCTGAGTGGATACGATATCGGATTTAATCCCACCGGTCTGATTGGTCCTTCTGAGCTGGTACTGGGATCGGACATCGAGATCAGACTGAGTAACTCCGCCAAATTCATCGTCAAGGCGCAGGACACCCGCGCCCGCTGGAATTGCGAGGGATTTGAGAGCCTGTCGCTGGGGGCGGAGATCGAATTTTGTCCGGAGTTCATTCTGCCCGTGGGTCCGGACCTCAAACCGCTGCCCGACGAGCGATACCGTCTGCAGATCAATTTGGATGAAATATCGAGCTGGCTTGAATTTGACCTGGAGGTCAATGCCGATCCCTTTGTAGTCACGAAGCACGAAGACATTGTGTGGCACATTGACCGCATGGTAGTCGACATGAGTAGCAGCATCACCCCTAAGTTCCCTCCACTGGCGGGATATGACTCCCCTTTTCTCGTGGGAAGCACCCTGTCGCCGCAATGGAAGGGCTTTTACATGAAGAAATTTCAGGCCACGTTTTCCAATGACATCGGCGGGCAGAGCAGTAATCTGACCATAGGCGTCAATGACGTAATCATTGACGGTACGGGATTTACGGGGCAGATCTTTGCCGGCGAGACCGTCATGTCGATCGATACCGGCAGCATTGCTGATTGGGCCTTTTCCATTGATGCCTTGCAGGTGACCATCCTTCACAACCAGCTGTCTGGTGCGGGCTTCAAAGGTCTGCTGAAGGTGCCCCTTTTTGATGAAGCGATGGTGTACAGTGCTACGGTTTTCCCGGGTAATGAATATCGTTTTGCGGTAGAACCATTGGATTCGCTAACGGCAGATGTATTTCAATCCAAGGTAGTGCTCTGCCGTAACAGCCGAGTGGACATCGGACTGGTCAACGGCGAGTTTCTGGCCAAAGCTCATCTCAACGGGTCCATCTACTTCACCCCCGGCGCCGACCGCAATATGGAGCTCAAAGGCTTGTGTTTTGAAGGATTTGAGATCTCCAATAAGGCGCCCTATTTCTCGCCGGGCAGGTGGGGCATCGATGGCTCGATTGACTTGGCCTTTGACTTGGAGGCATTTCGCTTTATGCTCACGGATATACATCCCTACGACCCCGGCACGGACAAGATCGGACTGGGCTTTGGCGCCGAATTGGTCCTGGTCGATGCCCTTGATATAGCGGCATCCGGTCAGTTTGGCCTGGAGGGCAAGTTGGAGTTTGATGCCGTTGGTCGCCAGCGGTGGGTCTACGACCGATTTGCCATTGAGGGGCTTGGCTTGTCTACGACAATTGCGGGCCTGGGTACCATCACAGGTAGTCTGCGCTGGTATGGCGACGATGCTATGGTCGACCCGATGTACGGCAAGGGCTTTCAAGGGTCTGCCTCGATCGAGCTGGAGGGCGGACTCAGTGTGCATGCCGTGGCCCAGTTTGGTGAGGTGAATGATAAGAAATACTTCTTTGTGGACGGATTGGTGGGCCTAGGAGCGATCGGCAGTGCCACAGGGCCAATACAGATACGAGGTTTTGGGGGCGGCGTGTCCTATCGCATGGATATCTCGGGCGGACTCACCTCGTTTGCCGGGGTCCCGGACTCGGTGCCGACTCTGCCACCTCTTGGTGCCAGCTTATCGGGCACTAACTACACGCCGGATGTCACGAAAGGTCTCTCGGTCAAGGCAACGGCCTTGATGGCCATTGGCGCCGAGGACGTTTTTAACGGCACGGTCAGCTTCTTCATAGAGTTCAATCAGAATTTTGGTATTAGCGAGGTGGGTTATGTAGGTGCGGGCAAGTTTCTCACCGGCATCGTGGAGGATCTACCGCTCATCACGGATATCCCCACTGGAGACGTTGAACCTGATCTCGACGTGGAGGCCGTGCTCACAGCGTATGTGGATATCACCTTAAACTTTGAGACCAAATCGTTGGATGGCACCCTGCTTAGTTACCTCAATGCCGGACCTCTCCAAGGTGCTGGCACAAACGGCAAGCTGGTGGACGCCCAGATGCACTTTGGTCCGGATAGCTGGTATATCTACATCGGAACCCCCGAAGAGGGTAAGCGGGCCGGTATTCGCCTGTCCATTCCACCGGTCGTGGGTATTGAGGCGACAGCCTATTTGGACATTGGCAATAACATTCCAAACTTTCCAGGAGTACCCGAGAATGTGCGCTCGATCGCTAGTGGCGTCCGGGTCAACGAAGACTTGCGTCAATCGGGCTCCGGCTTTGCCTTTGGCGCTGCGCTCAACTTTGCGTTGTCGGCGAAGCTGGGTGGTATCGCTAAGGCCAGCCTCGAAGCGGGAGCCGGCTTTGACGTGATGCTCAAGCGATACAAGGGGCTGCTCTGCGATGGTCAGCCCGTCGGACTGGACGGTTGGTACGCCTCCGGCCAGATGTGGGCCTACATCGATGGCTATCTGGAGGCCTTTGGGGCCCGGATCATCGAGGCAGGCTTTGCCGCAGTGCTGCAAGGCCGACTGCCAAACCCCTTCTGGGCCCAAGCGCTGATTGGTCTGAAAGTAAAACTTGGGTTTATCAAGGTCAAAAAGACCCTGAAGCTGGAGATTGGCGACGACTGCCTCTTGACCAGCTCCAATCCGGATGAGGCATTGGGCTTGGACGTCATCGCCTATCTCGCCCCGGTATCGGGTACGGAAGGGGTAGAGACGGATGTCAGGCCTCAAGCGCACCTGGCGATGGCGCTGGATCGTGACTATCGGGTGGCTGACCTCAATGGCAACGATCAGGTCTTTAGGGCCGAGCTCTACAGCACGTCGCTAAGCACTAGCGCCGGGGTCCTGCTGCCACACCACACGGAGATCACCGACGAAGACCGGCAGATCCAACTGATCCCCGACATCTTGTTGCCGGGCAATGATACGATCATCGCTTCGGTGACGCTGAAGATCTATCGCAACGGCACCTGGCTGGCCGATGAGACCAAGGAAACGACCTTCCTCACGGGCGATCCGCTGCACTATATCCCGCAGACCAATGTAGCCAGCAGCTATCCGCCCAACTTGATGTACAACTTCTATGCAGATGAGTACAATGCCCGAGAGGGATTCATCCAGCTGATTTCCGGACAGCCCGATTTGCTGTATGACATACCCACGGACTACGTGCAGAAGGTGCGGCTCACGGGTGATGATGGTCAGATCAGATTGATTGACTACACCTATGATCCTCTAGAGAATCGACTCAGCTTTCCGCTCACCAGCAATGATGTGACGGCAGGTACGATCTATCACCTGGAGTTGGTGCGGGCGCCGGCCACCCAGCTCCGAGCGCTGCAGTCAGGAGCTGCTCCCGATCTGGATATGTCAGATCAGGTGCTGGCCGCCCTCAATAGCTCCAATGAGTTTGTCGAGCCCAATAGTGGCCAGAACCAAGATCGAGGCGACGAAGTCCTGGCTGACGGCATCTTATACCAATCGTACTTTCGGGCCAGCCAGTTTGCGACCGTGCAGGCTAAGTTCGACCAGATCATGGCCTCCGGCACGGGCGATCTGCGCAATATCTCGCCCGGGACGGAATTCTTCGATCGTATGGAGGTCCAAGGAAATGAGACAGAGCCGCTTCTAGTTGTTGACATCTCTGCAACGGACAACACCACTTGGTTTAATGAGGTCCGTAGCAAATTTGCCGAGCTCAAGCAGCGGGCTTCCGACCACAACTGTGGTAACCAGGTGCCAGCTTTTGATCCAGCGGAGGTCGAAGGCGGTGTCGTGCTCAACGGCTCGGCCAACTTTGTAAGCCTGCATCCATTGCACTTTGACGAGGGGTTTGCTCAGCAACCTGCTCAGAACTTGCTCTATGAGCTTGAAAAATCCGTGCAAAGCTACTTCCAGAGTTACAAACAGGCCGTGTTGATGTGCTCCTCCTCTGGTGGATTCAATGGCCAACAGACGGGTGCTTCTGATCAAGACCTAAAGATTATTCAGAACATGATCTTGCCCTCATTTACCGGAAACAAGGAGGGAATCTATCGATACCGACTGCCCGATGGCACCGTCACCACTAGTCGTACCATACAATTCTAACTCATGAAGCGGATGAATCTAAAGTTGTTACAGATAAACAAATCTTTCGCCCTTGGCGGGCTGATGGCCCTAGCTCTTTGGGGGTCTGGGCCACTGCATGCGCAAGTGCAGACGGCCTATCTGATGACCGACAGTACAGGCATCAAATTGATCGACGGTACAGACCTGACCTGGAGCGACATCACCGATACGACGTTGCAGTTGCACGAGTTTGATGCACAGACCCTGGCAATGTTTCAGGTGCAGCTAGGCTCCACGCCGACGAGTCAGACCCGGATCCGCCTCGAGCTGTCCAACGACACGGATACGCGACATCTGCTCATCGATGGCACAGAGTTGAAGGATGATCAGGGCACTGTGCTGGCCTCCGGCCTGCAGGCCAATCAGCAGATCGAGATCGTACGGTGCGGGGCCGATCGGATGTACCGGCTGGATGGTGCCCAGCTCCATGCAGAGATCGTGGACTCCACGCTAGCCGTCGCCGGACGGATCACCGTCGAGCAGGGTACTGGGGAGACGCTGCTCGCCAGCATCGACACGGCGGCCGTAGACGATTGTGACACTAGCATCCAGGCCGTGACACTGCCCTTACCCGCCTTGCCCTCCATGGCGCACACGGATGGGTCGACCATTTATCTGCGTTGGGCCTTGCCTACCTACACGCTTTGGGAGGCTGGCAATCAGGCCGGCTTTGTCATAGAACGATTTACTTTGATGCAGAGCGATACATTTGTCGGGGCTGCGGCGCGGCAAGCCTCACGCGTCGTGGGAGGCCCTCTCACGCCTCTGGCAGAGGCTGCCTGGGATACCGAGTTTGATCCGAACTATGCCTGTGCGCAAGTGGCTAAGGGGACGCTGTACGCCCCGGATACCTTGGTCATGCCCCAGGATACCCCTAGTTTGGCTGACGCTCTGGTGCACGATGAGTCAAAAGAGGCTCGCTACGTATTTGCGCTGATGGTGGCCGATCAGGACTTTGAGGTGGCTGCAGGTTTAGCCCTGGCCTACAAAGACACTACGGCCGTGCCGGGCGAGCAATACGTGTACAAGATCCGAATGAATAGCATGGACAGCGCGTTGCTGGCCATGTATGCCTATCTGCAGATCGGCTTGGAAGATACCACCACGCTACCGGCGCCTGACTCCCTCTCCGGCGCTGGGAGTGATCACCGCGCCACCCTGCGCTGGAATGTCTTCGATCATGCGGAGATCTACAGCTCTTATGACATTGAAAGATCTACCGACGGCACCAATTTTAGCGCCGTGAATGAGGTGCCCTTCGTCTTTATCCCCACCGATGAACTGACGGAGGAGCAAGCCACCTATCAGGACTCCTTGACCGACAACCAGACCACCTACCACTACCGGGTACGGGGGCGCACCCCCTTTGGCTTTCTGGGCCCAGCTTCGGCTGTCGTGCAGGTGACCGGCGTAGATCCGCGACTGGATCTCACCCTGCGCCTGGATACGATCATCTGTACGGAGACCGACATCACCCTGGATTGGGCCGGCTTTGACGGTTCGCTGCAATCCAGCATCTCGGGGTTCAATGTCCATCGATCCAAGCTGTCTGATGCCGGCTTTGAAGTCATCAACGGCAGCCTGCTGCCCGCCAGCCAGCGCAGCTTTGTAGACAACAATCCGGAGGTGGCAGGTTACTACTTTCTTGAGTGCGTTGACGTCAACGGGCATATTTACCGGAGTGTGACCGAGCTGGCACAAGTAAAAGACACGACCCCGCCTGCCATCCCGGTCAACCTGATGGGGGCCTTTACCTCCTCCACTACCGTGGTGGTGACCTGGGATACCGTGCCGGATCCAGATCTCAAAGGATACAAGGTGTTTGCCGGCAATATGCGCAACGGCACCTTTGCCCAGCTCACCGAAGCAGTCCTGCGAGAAGAGCGCTACGTCTACGAGGTGGATCCCAATCTGCTGATCGACAGTATTTACTTCAAAGTGTTGGCGGCCGACCAGCGTGAAAACTGCTCGGCGAAAAGTGTGGCGCTGGCCCTGGCCCGACCAGACGTCAATCCGCCGGCGGTGCCGGTGCTGCACAAAGCAGTACCCACCCCAGCGGGTGTGGAGCTCGGCTGGCACTTTAGCGAGAGCCCGGATGTGAGCTACCACGAGCTGCAGCGAAAGCCGGCCCACCTCACGGGTTGGAATGTCCTCATGACGTTGGACACGGCCCAGGCCAGTGCCTTCGAGCAAAATCTGGACACGTCGGGCATCACGGCGACGAACTATGTGGATACGTCGGCCACCGAAAAACAATCCTACACCTACCGGCTGCTCGCCTACGATGAGATGGGCAATGTGAGCAGCAGCGAGGTCATCACGGTGCGTCCTTTTGACAGCCGCCGCAAGGCCGATATCGCAAGCTTTGACGTAGACATGCTCTGCATTCCGGATCCCGGTGTCGCCCTGCAGGACGATTACCAACTGCTGGATTACGTATTGGTCACCTTTGAAAACACGGACACTATCAATATGGACTCGCTGATGCGTCTGGCTTTCCTGATGGTAATTACTAATGCGGAGTACAACGACCTCATCACCCAGACCGACGCGGAGATCTACACCTTTCTCGCGGCCCGAAAGCTTAACCATTTTGATGGCCAGGTCCAGGCCACGGTCACGCTGTCCTGGCAGTTGACGCCGGACGAGTTTTTCAGAGACTATCAGATCTATCGCAGCGTCAACGGCAGTCCGGTGATGCTCTACAAGACACTAACTCCCGCCATGCTCACAGGCACATCCTACGAGGACACCGACGTGATACCGGGCTATCGCTACCTCTATCAGATGATGGCCCGCTACGACGACGGCAGCTTTAGCCCCTTGACTGAAATCAAAATGGTGCGTGTCCCCAGCAGCCTTTAAAACCAACGACCGACATGACAACCACACAATCTAGACAAATGGCAGATCGGATCAGGCAGGTATGGGCGCTGGTGTTGCTCATGAGCTGGCCGTTGGCCCTGCAGGCCCAATACGAATTGTCGGTGCTGCAGTATCCCAGCCAGGGCAACTGCGACGGCATCCTGGAGGTAGCTGCCACGATGAACGCCCAGGGACCTTTTACCTACCTCTGGGGAGACGGGCCCACGGATATGCAGCGGGACAGTCTTTGTCTCGGCAGTTATGCGGTGACCGTGACGGACGGCAACGGCTGTACCTGGGAGCTGCAGGTCGATCTGGGCGCTTGCGACAGCATCGTCTGCTATATGGATGCGGATGGCGATGGATATGGTACGGAGCTGCAGATGCTGCTCACCTGCGATTGTCCTACGGGCTATGTGGATGAGGGGGGTGACTGCGATGACAGCGATGCTGCGATTAATCCGGGCCAATTGGAGCTCTGCGATGGCATCGACAATAACTGTGATGGCCGGGTGGATGAGGGTCTGCCAGGCACGGAATACTACGCGGATCTCGATGGAGACGGTTACGGGGATCCGGCCACGCGCATCCGCTCATGCATCCCGCTGCCCGGATATGTGACCAACCCGGATGATTGCAACGACGGGGACACGACCATACATCCTGGCGTGCTGGATCTATGTGATCTGATTGACAATGACTGCGACGGCTTCGTGGACGAGGATGCGGCGATGGTCAATACCTATTACCGTGATGCCGACGGCGACGGGTATGGCGATGACAGTGACACCCTGGTCGCGTGCTCATTGCCCAGTGGCTATGTCAGCCAGGGTGGCGACTGCGATGATGCCAATGCCGCCGTCCATCCCAACGCTTGTACTCCCGATATCACGTTTTCTGACTTGTCAGCCGCCTGCAATGCGCCCGGCGATGGGCCTGCCACCGTGACCCAATCCATGTCCTGTGGCGGATTTACCTGGGTCGTGGAATATTTGGATGCAGGGAGTTGGAGTGTCGTGTTTGGCCCCACCAACGTCGATGTCACAACAGTGAATCTCACGGAGCTCGGCGCGTACCGCATCGTGGCGCTCAATGCGGGTGCAAACTGCCAAGACGTGGTCACTGATATCGACACCCTGTCCTGTTTGCCCTGTGTGGACGATCCGGCGATCACGCTGCTATGCGATACGTCCACCTACCGACTGCGACACGACAGCATGAAGGTGAAGGAAAACAACAACTCGTCCTATTTGACGATGGAGGCATGGTTTAGCCTGGTCAAAGAGGACGTAGTCAATGGTGATACGGTGCTGCAGAGCTTTTACAAACATCAGGAAGTGGGACCCTTGCGTATGGCATACCAGGCCACGGTGACTAACGGGATAGCGATGGGTGACATTCTTCTGCGCAATGCCTTATCCAATCCGCAGACCATCTATGTGGCGATGGACCCCTTAACGGTAGACAATCACGGATTGTCTGAGTTTGACAGCCTGGACATTGTGCCTGGCTCGCCCAACTTTGTCGGGGCAGTCGAGGGTGCGATTGTCAATACACTGGATGCCCTCGGCTATGATCTGGGTACCAACTACAACTTCTCGGTACTACTGGCCGGTAACCAGCTGACCGTCTACTTTGACTGCAAGGACGATCCCGGGCCGGCCTGGATAGGGCTGGACAAGGATGACGTGCAGCCCGACGGACCCACGGTCAAGGTGCTCGATTCGGTCGTCACCGAGTTTACCTACCTGGCGGACTCGCTGGCCTGCATCGAGCTGGGTCTGACATACACCTCCAAGGTGCTAGCCAGCAGCATCACCGAGTTTGACGAACTGCAAGCTAGCCTGGACGTGACGGTTGGTCCGGCGGCCGCGCCGATTGCCATGATGGCTGACTGCGACTTCTGTATTGCTACTGTGGCGACGGCACCAGCCGGCACCCAATATATCTGGGAAATTAAAGGCGATACCGTCAGTATGGACGACACGCTTTTCGTGCACAACTTGGGCGATACGCTCGATGTGACCCTGACCTATCCCGATAGCTGCGTCTACCGCGCGACCTATCCTGAGCCGGCGGCGGCCCTGCAGGAGCCTCCTAGTGAGCTGCAGCAAGTCTCGGCACCGGATGTGGTGCGGGTGTATCCCAATCCGGTTAAGGGTGAGTTGACGGTGGAGTATCATGCCAGCATGCCTGAGGAGGCACATATTAGGATATACAGCTATCGAGGCCAAAGACTGTATAGAGCGAGGATGGACCTCCAGGTGGGTAGCAACTTTCACCAGATTGATACAGGAAGGTGGCCAGCCGGCATGTATGTGGTGGATATCAGCTCGGCAACAAAGCAACTGCGAAAGAGAATCATAGTGGTTAACTAGTCCGTAATGCTGTTGATATGCAATCTCTCAACACAAATGAAATTCTGAGATAAATGCAAAAGAAATATTACGCTGTTCATAGGGGAGTATTAGCAGGCCTGATGCTGTTGGTCGTAGTTGTTCTCGCGCAAGGGCAGACCATAAATCTTAGTGCACCTGGTAGTTGCACTGGATGCAATCCAAAAATCACTGTTAATCTCAGCAATGTGGCGGGTCCTACCTCGACCTTAAGGATCAAGATCACACTAAGGCCAGAAACAAGCACCGTCGTCTATGACAACAGCAATCATACACTGGTGACCGGCAACAATTCCATTGAGATCACAAGTGGTTTGACTTGCGGTCAGGACTATAGGGTGTACACTTTTGGCACACCGAATCACGGTGGTGGCACGATAGATCATGAAGTGAATACGACGATTGAGTCCCCACTCACCTCCCCCGGTTCCCTGCAAACCTCCAACCAATACTTCTGCAGCAACCCGGCCATAATTGGTGCCGCCTCCAATGCCACATCCAGCTGTGGCTCCATCAGCTATTCCTGGTACAAAAGTACGGATGGAGGCAATGATTGGACAGTCATCTCGGGAGCTGGCTCGGCCAACTACGACCCACCCAACATGACCACCCCGGTCGAAACCTGGTACCGGCGTAAGGCAGATGTCATTTTCACGGCCGCTAATGCTCGCAGCATCCCAATCGATCCCAGTGATCCCTCGTACACCAACATTGTGATACGTACTCCAGTGGCTACAGTGACGGACCCCGGCACCATCTCAGGAGGCGAGACGGTATGCAAGGGTGAGCCTGGATCGACCATCAGCTCTACGTCCACCCCTCCGGTGCCTGCTGGTACCAGCAGTTTAGACTTTCAGTGGCAGAAGTCTACCAATAGCGGCAGCTGGACCGATGTTTCGGGAGGCGGCAGCGCCACGTACACGCCCAATTCGATCTTAGATCTTAACACGGTGGGAGATGTCCGCTTCCGCCGAGGGGTGAAGGCTAGCTGCTCGGGGCACTCCTATGTCTATACGCAGCCGGTCACTGTGATTGTGCAAGCCAAATACACGGACGGGGGCACCATTGCGATCAACGGCAGCTCATCCACCTATGATCACTGCGGTCCACTCTCGAGTGTGACTATCTCGTCGACCTCTGTACCGGGCAATCCCTCAGACAATCTCTACCTATGGCAGAAGAAGCTCAGCTCGTGTAATGGTAGCTGCTGGTCGACCATCTCGGGGGCGACCAGTGCTTCTCTAACCTACAATACCACGATCAATGCCTCGACCGAGTTTCGGCGACGGGTGCAAAACAGCAATTGCACCAACGTCAGCCAATACACGCAAATCACCGTACACATCATCAACGACATCACCGATGGTGGTACGATCGCTGGTTCCCAGGAGGATTGTGGGGCGTTTACCCCTGCCCCGCTGTCCATCAGCACAGGTCCGTCGGGAGGACAGGGCGAGACGATTTCCTATCAGTGGTACTACGACACGGACATCGTGCAGCCGGAGGTCAGCTCATTTCGGAAGGTGAATAGCCTCTCTGGAGGAGTGCCAAATTTTGCTGAACACACCGTATCCACGGCGTATGTACGGCAAGCCTGGGTCGAAGGATGTAACAACAACTTCATTTCTAACTGGGTCATCATCGAGGTCAAGGACCCGACCGACTTTACCCACACGACGACCAAAGCCAGTTGCAATGGTGTGAATGACGGGGCGATCCAGCTCAATGTCACCGAAGGCCTGGCGCCCTATAGTTTTAGCTGGAGTGGTCCTACCAGCATTGGAAATGTCGAGGATCCGACCGGCTTGCAGGCCGGTACCTACCAGGTGACCGTCACCTCGGCCGAGGCCTGCAGCAAGACCGAGTCGATGATCACGGTGACTCAACCGGCACCCCTGGACGCCGACTTGACCACCACGGATGAAACCGCCATTGGGGCTAATGACGGCTCCTTCACCCTGGACAACCCCTCTGGGGGCACCCCTAGTGGCTCTGGGTCCTATGTGGTCGATTACGATGGGGGCAACTACAGTCTTTCCTCCAGCGGGACCTTTGTGCGCGCCAATCTGGCACCAGCTCCCTATACCGTACGGCTTCGCGATGAGAACCAGTGTACCAAAGACTTCAATTTTACGATCGATCCTAAGATCTGCAGCCTGCAGGTAGTGGCCAACATCACCCCGGCAGCCTGTTTCAACGACGGATCCGATGTCAGTTTGTCGGTCTCCGGGCAGGACCCTAATACGACCCTGACCTACGACTGGAGCCATTCCGACATCAACACCTCTGGCTTTAACAATCTGGCGCCCGGCGTCTACTACGCCTCCGTGACCACTGGAGCCTGCAGTGCCATGGCTCCCTTCCGGCTGGTCGAACCCCGCCCCTTACTGGTACACTTTGAGACGGGACAGACCGCCCGCAATCCCTTTTCTATCGCAGGCGGCACAGCACCCTATCAGGCCAGCTGGGTGCATAAGCCACCTCCACACGCGCTGACGAGCGGCAGCATCTGCGATGATCCCAAGCTACAGGTGACCGATGCCAATGGCTGCGTCACCATCATTGATAATTGCAATAATTGATAAGCTCCGACAAACATGATTTCAAAAATGAACCCATTGAGGAATACCAACCAAATTCTTTTACTACTAGCCTTTTTCTTATGCCTGCAGCCAGCGGTCTGGCCGCAGGCAGACTTCATCGTCGACCGTGTCGAGGGGGCCTTTCTCGGCGCCCAACTCGATCCTCACTTTGCAGAGGGTCCGGATGGCGCGATTTACTTCTACGATGATGCCTTTATAATCGGCGGCGACCTCTACCGATATTTTGATGATACCTTGACGGTCGTCGATTGCCCCTGCGCCGACATCCGGGATGTGACAGTAGGTGACGATGGAAGCATCTACATTGCCGACCATTTCACCGGCCTCATCCGCCTCTCTAACGGCAGCGATACGGTCTTGTTGGAAGGTCTGATCGACCGCGTAGCAGTGGGAGCTGAGGGTAAGCTCTACGCTCTCGAGAATGTCGGCCTGATGGGCAAAGTACATATCAACGAAGGCGAAAGTTGGGAGAGCTTTGATATGGCCAACTCCACCTTGCCCGGCAACTTCTTCCAAGATCTGGACGTCGACAGTCAGGGCAACCTTTGGGTGATCAGCAGTGACGGCCTTAG
Source organism: Saprospiraceae bacterium (assembly GCA_965223165.1). Classification (GTDB taxonomy): domain Bacteria; phylum Bacteroidota; class Bacteroidia; order Chitinophagales; family Saprospiraceae; genus JABDMH01. The sequence continues at coordinate 164,747 of CBDCVQ010000013.1, forward strand.
CCGATGGGATGGAGCGGCATTCGAGACCTTTCCCAACACCACGGGCTCTGATCGATTTGACGGTCTATACATCGGGCCGGATGACGTGATCTGGACGCGCCTTAATTTCTTCGGTATACGCAGCTTTGACGGTACCGCATGGAATAGGTATGACACCTACTATCCAGAGATCTTCCGTACCGACGCGCTGGCCGTGCGCTCCGATGGTCAGGTATGGACGGCAGACGACCTGGGCAATTTTTACCTCTTCAACGGTGACGACTCCGTCGCGGTTTTCCCGCCCGCCACCTTTGGCCTGGCGGCTAATGCGGAAATTCGGACCATGTTTGTCGATAGCCAGGATCGACTCTGGGCCAGCGGCAATTTTAATGAAGCCCTGGTCATTGCCGATGAGAATGTACCTACCTACGATGTCATCTTGGAGAGTAGCCCATTGCAGATCTACCCCAATCCCACCACCGACTATATCACGATCACACTGCCGAGCACGGTGCAACAGACCGCACCTGACCTAACCCTCCAACTGACCGACGTAGCCGGCCGGGTGGTACTTACCAAGAAATTGACGAACGCTGTCTCCGAATACCAACTTCCGGTGGCGCACCTGCCTTCGGGTCGCTACTACTGTACCCTGCAGCAACGTGTGCGGCGATGGCTGGGACAGGTGCAGTTGCGGTAGAGATTTGCTGCTCACTAAGTGTAATGATAAAACATCGAGAGATGCCAGAAAGAGAAAGACTCAAACTGGACAGATTACAAATTCACTCCTCATTCATACTTGAAAAATCATAGATCCATGAAGAAGTGTATACGCCTGATTATTGCGCTTTTGCTGCTGTACTTCGGCTATCAATCGTCGTTTGCTCAGAGTTTTGCTGGGCTGATCGATGCTGCGGGATTTGAGTCTGCCGCTGGTCGGCTAGCGAGTACGTGGGATGTGCTGCTAGGCTCTAGGCCTGGGGAGTTTGATACTGATGCACAATGTGCAGCATGGCCATTTTTTGAAATAGGCGGGACGCAGATAAGAAAGGCGTAACGATGCTCCGGACTACATCTCTTTAATCGAACAAATAGCAAAGATCATGCGAGTTCAAATGGTACGTGTGCTGATTATCAGCCTTCTTTTTGCAGTAGTAGATGCCATTGGGCAGACCTACTACTTGGTGGACAAATCATACTCGGGTATAGAGGATTTTGAAGTTACTCCCGGGATGGAAGCCAAGGCTTCGGAAATCGATCAACTAATACCAGGCTTCAAGGTCTATGGATATGATTTCTATCCAATCTTGGCATATGAAGAGCAAAGTCTGGGCTACGATAAGCAATTGTCCGATGTCATCAGCGAAAGAGCGGCAGATGATGCTCATTTGCTGATCATTAAGGAACATCAAGAGCAAGAGCAAATGTTCGAATACCGAGTTTCCTTGAAGCTACCTAGTTCAGGCAACCACGGTCATTACAATCAGCTGGAACGGCAAACAATCGAAAACCTCATTTTGCAGGAGTTGAGGAAAGTGGCGGTGTCCTTTCAATATGATCTAAGCTACAACAGCCTGATTGAGATTGCCGGTATGGAAAAACTGGTCAGTATCCTGTCTGGTGAGCCATTGCCAAACATCTATCGCAACAGCGACTTCGAAGCTATACCCATTGATTCGACGGTGGCAGGATTAGCCTTCAGTGGAGTGGTCGATGACTCACACGCCTATTATAAAGATTATGCGGGCACTACGCTCAATGACGATCAGGGGACATCCGCCAGCCTCCTGGGTCTTCTTCAAAGTCATGCCATTACCACGGCACAGTTTGGCTTTGTGATCACCTCGAGCGGGCATCCGGTAGACGTGGATCAGGTCAATGGCAAATATGAGGGGATGGATGCCAAGATTGTGCTCTGGATGCACTTTGATGTTGGGAATCCGGCTACGGCAGGCGATACGCTATATGTCAAGGTCCGCAATACATTTAGTTATGAGGAAGCTGAAGGCATATTCGGCGACTTATATGAGTCCCATATGAACGAATATATTGAGACCGACTTACCGGATGATATCAATCCCCCTGCAGCTGTTTCTCATGCTCGCTCGACCGGTGACTGCTCCTTATCTTTTAAGTGGGGGTACAATTGTCTGGTGATCGGAGGCACAATCAATCCTACGACTGTTTTTCCCGAATTTGGAATAGGATTGGTAGCTGGACTTCTAGATGGACTATTGGGGACGATCGAATTTGCGTATAATGTGGTGGGAGGGGGCCTCAATATCTTCCAGAAGATATATAAAGGGGTCACGGATTACGTTGAGAGTCTATATGCTCACTATTTGGCAGAGCAAACCTTCGTAGCGGTCTTGAAAAAGATAAAAAATGACGCTGTGGGCTTCATCAAGAAGGTATCCAAGGACATAATTGCCACCTACAATACATTGAAGGTATTGGTGGAGGGCGCTTCGGTCACCGAGATCGCAGTTACGCTGTATAATGCTGTTGTTGAGTGGATGGGTGACACCTTCAGTTCGGGTATCAATGCAGGATACTTCACAGGTACGATTGCCTTTGAAGCCATCTTGGCGTTTTTCACGGGCGGAACTTCCGCTTTCAAATCAGCCGCTAAGGACTTTATGCCGAAGATCTTGGAGTTTGCTAAGGAGCTTGGTAGTCCAAAGGGATTGAGTGAATTTGTGAAAAACAAGCTGTTCGCCGCTCAGAATACGCTGGCTTCTGCTGCTAAGGCTTTCAAGTGTAAGATCTTGGGAAAGGGTTGTTTTGTGGCAGATACGCCAGTGTTAATGGCAAATAGAGGTTACGATAATCCATACAAAGTGAACTTCGGAAATACTGCAAAGGGCCTTGCCTTAGCTGCTGCAGCACCGGTTGTTGCAGTGCCTATTCAGGATGTCCAACTCCTCGACTATGTGGTGGCTCATGAAGCGGTGACCTCCACTGTTGGATTGACGGCTTCAACAAACGGGGAAGGCAAATTTCTAGGTGTAGTCGGAATGGATCCATACACATCGGATCAGCAGAGAGAACGAGATCAATATGAACTTGATGATAGGAACTGGAACGAAGTAGTGTTTGAAGAGATTTCTGGGTCATCGGTTGCTAAGATGGCGCTGCATAATGACTGGATCAAGAGAAAGGGTTATTCTCTCGATGCTGTGGTGCACATGCACATTCCGGAGCAGGGAATATCAGGACAATTCCGAATCACTGCGATCAAGCATGTCCTTCCGCAGAAGATGCCGCTAGACGAGGACCCAGAGGACAACTATGGATATCGACCAGTTACGGCCTTATTCAGCCATCTGTCGGATAAGATTCAAGAGATCACATTTGACAATGGGGAGACTTTGGGAGCCTCACCTCGCCATCCGATTTACTCGTTGACTTATGGGGATTGGAGAGTGGCAGGAGAACTAGAAGTCGGCGAGAAGGTTCTCAGTAAAGTTGGTGCATCAGTTGTTAAGACATCTGAGAAAAAGGAAAGTCTCGAGAGGGTATATAACATTGAGGTCCAGAAAGTCCACAATTTCCTAGTTGGAGAATCGGGTATTTTAGTACATAATGCTTGTTGGAAAACTATAGATGATGCCCTGAATCGAGCCAAGATTTCGGTTGCGGATCTGAAGAAGATGATTGAAGATGGATGGAATGAAGGTATAGATTGGAACCCTCTCGATGGAGGACGAGCAGCCGGATATTTTGGTCGAGGTCGATTCTTTGAGGGTCTCCTTTGGAAGGGAAAATACCGGAAGAGTGGCTATAAATACACAGGTCTTGATGACTTGGGTGAAGGTCTTGGTTCCCAGAATTATCCTGTAGTAGATGTATATAAAGGCAATACGGCAGTTAGTATCAAGACAACGCGCAACAGCAATCCATGGTCTTGGATCAATATGAAAAGTTCTACCAATGTAGAGTACAACAAGAAACACTTAGATGACATCATTGCGGGCATGGATCAAGGTCCTGGAAATCCTGGGAAATTTGGAGGCCATGCGGACCTACAGAATGTCCAAAAATTCGAATTGGATGTTTATGTCAGAGATTTCGATACGCCTGAAGCAAATATCCATCAATGGCAGCAGATGGTCGATGATTACTTGGCATCAAAGAATCAACAAGATTTAATTGGAAAGGTCAAGGTCAACTTAGCAAAGGTAGAGGACAGTATATAGGACGAAATGGACATCAGTAGATTCTTAAAGAAAACGAACTCGTTTAGTGAAGTAATTCCTGATGAGTATCGGATAAGTATGCAGGAATGGCAACAGGAAATAAAAAAAAATTCAAGATTAGTTTACTTTCACGAGTTTGCAAACTTTGAGAAAACAGCTAAGTATGATAATGTGGCAATTCTGCTAACTAACGATTTAGAGAAATTAGCTCGATTGGATTTCATACACGGTGGTTTGCATGTCTATTATGACAAAATGCAAGCAGATCTGATAGTGGAATTGAGCAAAATTGCGGACGCATTGAACGCAAAACTGCTAATTAGTCCTCAGCAGGAATATCCTCGTGAAAAAATCCTAGCTGCGCAAACGCGACTGGCCAAGAAGTCAAAGAAACCAGTTGTTGAGTATCAAGAAGAGTCATTCGGCGGAAACAACATGTGGTTGGCAGTTCGGGGCAGTGCGACCGATGTGAAAGAACATTTTCAATTGGACGGAGACGAAAGACTATGGGACGTAGCCTTAAAGGAAATGCATGCCTGTAGAGGCATGTTCATGTTTGAATTTAGGGGATGGACATTTATCGCCGGTCAAAAGACAGAGGTACTATTCGATTGCCAGGGAGAGGGAGAAGGTGAAATAGAAATGTGCCATGTTCATAGATTGCTGGAATGGGGGAGGACATTTAATGACGTTCAGCTATTCATGCACTATGATCGTTCGCTGTACTTGAATGCTTTCTATAGAGTGCTAAATGGTGAGATGGTTTATGGTGAATATGAAACAGAATCATGCAAGCGAAAGTACGGTAAATTACCTAAGAATGTCAAAGATTTACATGATGGCAATGCCAATACAGTAGCTGTAGAATGGAGCTATGAACCTGATTATCTCAGATATCAACGAGAGCTTAAGGATGCGAAAGCTTGGATAGTGAATGTAGCAAGAAGTTTAAGGTAGGCTCTGGTAAGAGGAGCACATGGTCATTGTCCCCGCTGCTAGCATGGCAACCCGCTGCGATTGATTGTTGTCGATATCGGATAGGAGCGCGAGTGGGCTGCATTATCTCTTTGCTGTTGTGCTTAGATCAAGACGGCTAGCGGCCCTTCGTCCTGCTTCTGCCGGTGGGTCCTAATCGAATAGTTTGCTATGGATCGAGTGGAAGCCCTGGTGATTGACTCTGATGGAAAACAGATTGACGTTGATTTAACTGCTTTACTGAAGAGATTGTTGGAGTTTTCTACTGCCAGTATAGTTCGATTTGATCCAAGTGAGAATACCTTGTATTTTGAGTGCTCCGAGTTTGATCTTTTTTTTCCAAGAGAAAACAATAGGTTTTCTATTGTGCGGGTTAGAAAGTCATATTATAATCTACTGATGGAAGTTGCACGTGCGTGTGACGGTACTAATCTCTTGGTCTCGATACCTGGGTATGAGCATACTGTGGAACTATCATCGACGACCGAGTCGATTAGGGAGTTGTTAGGGCTCTGAATTGTTGTGGCAACGATGCGCATTGCTCTCCTTAGTGGTGGTCACCGATGGGGCGGGCGTGATCTGGTGCCATGCGATGCTGATGACCATCAAACAGGATTGGGACATGGTCACGAATCAGGGCTTTGCCCTGGGGCCAGACGGTACCGTGTACTTCTACGACGGCAAATTCTTTGACAGCAAGATCTTTCGTTACGACGAGCAGGGCGATTCGCTGGTGCAGATTCCCTGCGGGCGATGCTCCGAGATCGAAGATGTGGCCGTCGGCCAGGACAGTGCCCTATACATCGCCGATGGACTCAATGGCATCATTCGTCTGGTTGAGGGGGGAGACGAGACCACCATGCTTGGCACCAGTGCGGAGCTGATCGCAGCGGGAGCTGCCGGCCACATCTATGCCGTACACGACGCCGGGCTGCTTGACGGCACCGTATTGGTCTTTGACGGCACCATCTGGTCGGAGTTTGACAGCAACAACAGCGACTTGACGACCAACACATTTTACGGCGTGTCCGCCGGCCCGGACACATCGGCGTGGATCAGCACGAAAGAGGGGCTGGCCCATTACCGCGACAGCACGTTTGCGGTGGTGCCGGATTTTGCCAGCCGCGTTGATCAGACCCTGGTGGGTCCTTCGGGAGAGGTATGGACCTTGCCGGAGGGCAGTGGCTACCGCATCTGGACCGGTACGGAGTGGGAGGTGTATGAGGGCCGATTTCCGTTTTCTTTCCGGGGCTTTAGCGCGATGGGCCTGACCAGCGACACGGTACTGTGGTGCACCCGCGACGCTTTGTACCGGGATGACCGCCTGGCGGATACGGCGGAAGTGATACCGTATAGTGCGTTGGGTTTTGAGGGTGGCACGCCGTTGGTGCGGCAGATGCTGATTGACGGTCAGGACCGCATTTGGCTCAGCGGCGACTTTAACTTCTTGCTCATCATTGAGGCGGGCATGTCCGTGTCGGCCAGGGACCTGCCTCCCTTCCAACCGCTGGCGATCTATCCCAACCCTACCGCTGACTACCTCACGATCACCTTGCCGACGCCGGTCTTGCAGTCCACGCAGCCTGTAGGCCTTCAGCTGACAGATGTCGCTGGCCGGGTCGTGCTCACTGAGAAAGTAACCACCGGTGCATCGGAATATCAGGTGCCGGTGGTACACCTGCCGGCTGGGCTGTACCAGTGTACGCTACATCAAGGTGCTCAGCGCTGGTTAGGGCAGGTGCAGTTGCGATAAAGATCACCCGTGATCACCTGGTGACATGACGAAAGCTCAAGCGATATCAGAGAACGGGGGATGGGAGGATGCGGTCTCTTTCATGCCCCATTTAAAACTTGATAAAAAGTAGATCCATGAAGAAGTGTATACGCCTGATTATTGCCCTTTTGCTGCTGTATTTCGGGTACCAGTCGTCGTTTGCTCAGAATTATATCCGGCTGACGGATGCTTCGGGGTTGGAACCGGATTCCCTGCAGTTGAATCAACTGGAGGCCGCTGCCGACTCTCTCGTTGCTGCCTTGCCCAGCGAATACCAGGACTCTTTCAAAGTCTTTGATTTTGGATTTTACCTTCACAATGAGGTCTTTCAAGGGGGCTATCCGGCGGTGTTTGAGAATGCGATTGCGCAGGCCAAAGAGGTAGTTCCCTATTATCTTATCTTTGGTAAGCAGTCGGATCACACTGGGGTTTATACGGATTTCTGGTCCAAATTGGAATTGCCAAGAGCAGGACTGTTTAGTTGCCATGATGATGACTTTTATGATAGGCTTGAGTTTAAGATTTTGACGGAGACAATTGATGCATTGGACAGATCGAATCGAGACTTGCACAGCTACGCTCTTGCTGAAGGGAAGGGTATGGAGTATTTATTGATTGAAATCAATGAGTTATTGATTTGTTGTGATCCCAATAGAAGAAGTACCTGTCCCACTTGCAGTTGGACTGGGTCCGAGGTGAAGCGATATTTGGAGCTAAAGGGATTTGATCAGGAAGTTGTCTCCATAAGTGCCAATTCGGAAGCTGTGGATTCTTTGTGCATTTGCTCAACTCCTTACGAGAGCCCGGTGGAAGTTACTGCCCAGAACGGCTTTGAAGTAGTCAAAGCCGTTTCAGTGACTGAGTTCCATCTTGACTCTTTTGTAGTTAGTACTTCGGAGCTGCTGTTAGAGCTCGAGGACCTAGCCAATTTCTATTCTGCGAATGGCCAGACATTCTTTGGAGCAGTAACTGATAATTCGATATTTTGCAATTCCGGCGAGAGTGTTGCCTTGAAGAGGTCATTGAATGGCTCTACAACCGTTTCTCTGCGTGAGATCGAAAGTAGAGTTGCCTTATATCAGAAGAGTATTTGGATTCATATTCAGTATGACGAGTTATCTGCTTATTTATATGTTAGGACATGGGGCTTCGGTGGGGATGTCTTCGTTGAGTGCAGTAATTTTCCGAATCAGTGTGATGAGTTTACATGTGTGCTGGAGAAGTTGCTTGCAAATGCAGAGGGATTCTTCAATAAAGAAATCATTTCCAGCTTCTACTCAACTTACGACGTCGACTTGGTATTTAGACTTTCGTCTCTTAGCAATGATTATCGGGGAGCGACTTCCACACTTCAAGAGGTAGTTAAAAGCTGTGTAGTAGAGGTCAAGATCAATCCTTTTACTCTTCTGGATGACGAGACATTTTGTGACAGAGACAGTCTAAGATATTTAGCCACTGCTGAGACCGTTTTGCATGAATCCATCCATGCTTTCTTGGTAAGATTGGCAGCAATCGAGGGAGGAAGGGATAAAGTGAAATTTTTGAATTATGGGCAGAGATACTTGCAATTCAGACAACAATATGGGGCGCTTTTGGGTCTGTGGTATACCGACCATGCTTTAGTTTTGGAACATTTCTTTGGAAAGATCGCCAAAGACCTGAGAACCTTCAATGATAACTATTTAGAGTTGGAGAATTATTACTATCAAGTGTGGTCATTTGGTTTTAGACCGCCGTCGGTCTCTATCAGTGCTCTTACGGGATTCACGGAATCAGAGCTGTATTGGAACTACCATTTGAAATTGAGTGAAAAGGCCCTCTTCCCATGTTGCTCAGAATAGTCTCAATTGTCTTGGTTGTGATCTCATGTTCTAGGAAGGATATGAGTCCCGATGTAGGGACTATGACGGATCTGATGTTGGATCATCACTTCTTAGTCAGTAGCCATATTTGTGAATTTACGACGAGCGAGCTTTCTATAGGTCCATCCAGTATCCTTGATAATCCATGTATACGGCAGGGCTCCCAGAGGACAGAGGTCATTCTGAGCGACCTGGGCCATCAGTTTCTCTCTATAAGGCTTGGCGAATTTGCAGTTGGCGGATCCAAGCTGGACAAGTTAAGGATCTATCTCGAAGTTCAACACCCAGAACACGCGAATCCAGGCAGACATTACTTGTATCGTAGCCGTGGGATGTTCAGCAACTATAGCGTGTCTGCTGTAGGGGATCATACTCATAGTTCGATCTCAGGTGAGTGCCATGTGCAGATCAGTGATGCGTATTATTCAGAGGCGACAGGAAAGGCTGTAATAGCAATGAAATCATGTATGAGCCGCGATGTCATGAGTACCTATTATTTTCGTCGTATTCAGGGGATGTGGGTGATCAACTTTGTGGAGGTCGGCGACTAATAGTGAGATCAAGAGGGGTTGGTTGTGTGGCGAAAAAATGCTGGACCCGACGGTATGAGCTGCTTCTTCCGGGATAAGACGGGACCGTCTCAACTTCTGGCGCATACGCAGCTTTGACGGTACCACATGGAATAGGTATGACACCTTCTGTCCAGAAATCTTCCGTACCGATGCGCTGGCCGTGCGCTCCGACGGGTAGGTATGGACGGCGGACGACCTGGGCAATTTTTACCTCTTTAACGGTGACGACTCCGCGGCGGTTTTTCCGCCCGCCACCTTTGGCCTGGCAGCTAATGCGGAGATCCGGACCATGTTTGTCGATAGCCAGGATCGACTCTGGGCCAGCGGCAATTTTAATGAAGCCCTGGTCATTGCCGATGAGACGGTACCAACCTTCGATGTCATCTTGGAGAGTAGCCCATTACAGATCTACCCCAATCCCACCACCGACTATATCACGATCACACTCCCGAGCACGGTGCTCCAGACCGCACATGAATTGACCCTCCAGCTGACCGATGTAGCCGGCCGGGTAGTACTTAACAAGAAATTGACAAACGCCGTCTCCGAACATCTGCTTGGGGTGGCGCACCTGCCCTCGGGTCGGTACTACTGTACCCTGCAGCAAGGTGTGCGGCGATGGTTGGGACAGGTGCAGTTGCGGTAGAGATTTGCAGGGATCACTAAATCCAATGACAAAACATCGAGAGATATCAGAGAGTGAAAACGCACAGAGTGGACCGAAACAGAATCCCAGATTTCTAATCACGTACAAGTTGGACAGATCACAAATTCACTCCTCATTCATACTTGATAAATCATAGATCCATGAAGAAGTGTTTACGCCTGATCATAGCTCTTTTGTTGCTGTATTTCGGCTATCAGTCGTCGTTTGCTCAGAGTTTAGCTCGGTCGATGGATGCGTCTGGGTTTGAGCTGACTGCTGACCGGTTGGGGGAGTTGGAGGGTGGTGCTAGTATGTATTTCCTCCACAATCGGAACAAGGGCTCGAGGATACCAAGTAAATAATCATTTAGGCCATCGAAAGTCACTAAAAATGCAAAGAAATTCAACCCGAATTAGAATAAGAAGGAATTCACTCCTCGCAGCTGTGGCCATGCTGCTCCTGACTTCGCTGTTGTCGGCGCAGCCCTACTACGTGGTCGAAAAGTCTCACAGTGGCCTAGAGGCATTTCAGGTCTCTGCCGAACTGGAGGCCAAAGCCATGGAATTATCCCAGGTCATTGACAGCCTATCAGGCCAACAGGATTTCAAGGTCTACGGCTACGACTTTTATCCGGTGATGGCCTATGTCAATCCCACCCAGGGCTACGATCGGTTATTTGACTGTGCAATTGCGGAGCGCGATGCCGTGGATGATTATTATTTGATGATCGTGAAGGAGCATAATGCACAGCATCAGGTGTATCGATATAGGGTAGAACTCAAGCTGCCAGAGGTTGCACCATTTGTGGACATAGAAGACATAGAGGTGAGTGCCTACGGACGAGAAATGGAGAAGACCCTAAAGGATCGCTATGACTTACTTGGTCAGAGCGTGGAGAACAGTCGCTTAGTAGAGATAGTGGGAATACAGCAGCTGCTGGCTTTCTTACGAGGCGGACAATCCATAGCCGATCCATTCGCCAGCGAAGGCTTTGAAGAGATTTTGCCAGATACGTCCACCCAATTCAGTAGAACAGGAGTACAAGAACAAGGTCAGGATTATGCAGACTACGTGGGTATGACGGTGAGTGACAATGTAGAGGGAATTATCGCGGTCAAGGACTTATTCACCTCTGCGATTCCCACTGGGGCCGATCTAAACACGGCGAACCTGGCCTGGTTTTATGTTTTTACCGACAATCAAACGTCAACTTCCGATCTCGATGCCGCCAAGCAGAAGTTTGATCAATCGGCGAGCAAGTTCGTGTTGTGGCTGCACTACGATAACGATTCAGGGGGAGACGGTTCCCAGGTGAGCAAGGTCAAACTCAAAATCAGAGATAATCTGACAGATGCAGAGATCGAAACACTTGTAAACTATTACTATGACATTACCATCAATAATTGGACCGACGGCGGAATCACTGCTGCTGCGGTCAAGCGATCTGGCCAAGCTCCTTGCACTGCCAGCTGGCAATGGGGAAAGATGTGTCTACTAGAGCATTTGCCAGATTTCATTCCCGAGTTTGCAGGAGGGGTGTCATGTGGGCTGCTTGATGGCCTTTTGGGCACATTCGAGTTCATCTACAAAGCTGGCCGAAAGGCTGCTGAGGTGTCGGGAGGCCTCTTTAAACGAGCTCGCGCCTACATCGAAGACCTAAAGGAACACTATGTTAGGACACGATCATTCTTGGCGGTGGCCAAAAAAGTTGGCACAGACCTGGAGAGTGAAATCAAAGAAAATCTCGATAAGATTGTCCAACTTTGGGGAGTTGTGTCAACAGTAATCAAAGATATCGCACCCAAGGCCTGGACTATCGTGACCGGTATCTGGGAAGGCATTGTCAATTGGATGGGCAGTTTGATAACCGGGGATAGGCACGCTGGATACACGGTCGGCCTGTTGGCTTTTGATGTTATTACGGGAGCTCTCTCGGGCGGTGTGTCGGCCGGCTCTAAGTTCTTGCCGAAGATCATGAAGTTCTTGAACAAACTGCCAGATGAGCCTAAAGATGCTGTCACCAAAATGCTTCGGGAGTCGGACGGGGTCGAAGCTGTTGCGACAAAGGCTGCTAGATGTAGAGTATTAGGTGCCGGTTGCTTTGTGAAGGGGACGCCCGTGTTAATGGCAAGTAAGAGGTATGCGAGCTCAGGTACAGCCTTGGCGATGGCTGTGGCTATGCCAATTGTTGCTGTGCCAATAGAAGAGGTGCAACTCCTTGACTATGCGGTTGCTCATAAAACGGTAAACTCGACTTATGGATTGACAGCTTCCCTAGATAAAGGCGACACATATCTTGGTTCAATTGGGATGGATCCGTTTACCTCAGTTCAGCAGAGGGAACGAGATCAGTACGAACTTGATGACGAGAATTGGAACGAGGTAGTTTTTGAAGAGGTCAATGGATTGTCGATTGCCAAGCTGGCCCTGCACAGTGACTGGATCGAGCACAGCGGATATTCTGTGAATGCAGTGGTCGATCTAAATCTTCCTGAACAGCGAATATCGGGACCCTTTGAGATTACCTCGATCAAACATATCCTTCCTCAGAAGAGACCGGTGGATGATGACGAAGGTGACGATTATGATTTTAAACCAGTTACGGCATTATTTACACATCAGTCGGATCGGGTTTATAATATCACCTTTGACAATAACGAGACTATCGGAGTCACCCATCAGCATCCTATTTATTCGTTAACGGCTGGGGACTGGAGATTGGTGGGGGAACTAGAATTTGGTGAAAAGGTCTTAACTAAAGCCGGTCAATCAACTGTTGCGATCTCAGAGAAGAAAAAAGGAGCGGAGACAGTCTATAATATTGAGGTCCAAGGGTTGCACAATTTTCTAGTTGGTGAGACTGGGGTTGTGGTGCATAATAGTTGTATAGATGATCTCTTTCACCTGTTCGATGAAATCATTGATAGAAAGGGCTTAAAGCACATTTTTAGAGGAGAAATAAACAGAGTTGGAAAGGCTACGGGCGTCCATCATATCAGTGCTATAGATCTGGGCACTGCTCGAAAGGTGGTTGGCACAACCATGGCGGGACCAAATGGTCTGTATAGGGTCAAAGTTGAAGTAAAGGATGCCAGTGGCAATTGGATTGCCAAAACCAGTAATGATGGATTTTCAACATTTTTTCCTGATGATTGGGATCAACTTCGAGCAATGGAAGAAATTGCTCATGCAAAGAGCATGGCACGAAAGATTAGCAGCACGGGCAATACCTATCGAGGATTTAGTAAGGATAAGACAATTGAAATTAGAATGTTTCTAAAACCCAATGGAACGATAATTTCTGCATTTCCACATTTTTAGACTTGTCACAATGGCTAACTCTCTGAACCCCAATTTTCAAATCATCGTGGAAGAGGATGGCAGGCAGTATCCTTCAATTTCGATTGGTGATAGCAACTTCGAGATGCTTTCAAATTTGGCTCTTGGTCATATGTCAAGATCAAAGGGCGTTAGGAAGGAGCTCGATGGTCTTGAAGCGGTGCTTGGGGGAAGCAAGGAGGTTCATTCCTTTGGTGGAGATGATTGGTGCATCATAGATTTTCGGAAAGAGAGATCGACCATTATAAATGGATTCGATGAATTTGAGCCTGTTGAAATAGATTCAAAGATTGTTCTGGATCTTTTACAGGACTGGTACTTTTTTTTGCTTTCCTATGAGAATGGGGAAATTCCGGGAATCATCTTTCCAGACAGATGAGACAATGTTAGGCGTGATACGATGCGATTGGGGGTTATTTCTACCTAATAGGCTTGTGGCCCTGTCTACTCTCAGCCATGCTGGTCCGTGACGCCGATGAGATCAAGCAGGTGATCACTCAAATGACAGAAAAGAACTACCATCGGTGGCGCAACGACAATCCCGGTCTAAACAAATATATCTCCCATCCGGCGGTGGGCTATGCCAAGATGGCCTGGCGCATTGGCCTCGAGGTGGAGATCGACAGCCCGCTGGTGCCCAAGGTCTTGCTGCCGGTGGAGCCATTGGCGTCGTATGATCATGATTACGAGTTCTTGAAATAGCCACAAGGGCACAAAGTCACTAAGTTTGGGGGCCACTAGGGCTCGAAGGCACAAAGGGGGTAGTGGGGCCACAAAGGCACGAGGGCACTAAGAGATAGTAAGCATCGCGAGGTAGGAACTGATGCTGCAGATCAGCCTCGAGGCGCAAACCATGCTGACGACCCGTAAGGTCGAAGGGCTTTCGCTATTTGGCAATACAGATCAGGGTTTTGCCCTGGGGCCGGATAGTACCGTGTACTTCTACGACGGCAAGTTTTTCGATAGCAAGATCTTCCGCTACGACGAGCTGGGAGACTCCCTAGTACAGATACCCTGTGACAAGTGCAGACAGATCGAAGACCTAGCGGTGGCGGAGGACGGTACCCTCTATATCGCGGATGGACTTAATGGCATCATTCGCCTGGATGGGGGCGGAGATACGGTGCTGCTCAGCATGAGCGTGCAGTTCATCGCTTTGGGAGAAGCCGGCCACATCTATGCCGTGCATGATGCCACCCTGCTCGACGGCAGCATCCTGGTATTTGACGGCGCTGTCTGGTCGGAGTTTAACAGCGACAACAGTGCCTTGCCGACGAACACATACTACGGTGTGTCGGCCGCCACGGATACCTCGGCCTGGATCAGCACTAGAGAGGGACTGGCGCACTACCGCGACAGCACCTTTACCATGATTCCAGGCTATGATTTCCGGGTAGATGAGACCCTGGTGGGCCCATCCGGTAAGGTATGGCTCTTGCCCCAGAGCACGGGCTACCGCATCTGGACGGGCACCCAGTGGGAGATCTATGAGCGACGGTTTCCCTTTTCTGCCCGGGGCTTCAGCGCCATGGGCCTGTCGAGCGACACCTCCCTCTGGTGCACGCGTGATGCCCTCTACCGCGACGATCGCCTGGCTGATACGGCGGAGATCATACCCTATAGTGCCTTGGGGTTTGAGGGAGGCACGCCCTTTGTGCGGCAGATGTTGATCGACGCTCAAGACCGCATCTGGCTCAGCGGCGACTTTGATTTTCTGCTGATCATTGAGCCGGGCATGACCGTATCCACGCGCGATCAGCCGCCGGTACAACCCCTGTCCATCTACCCCAATCCCACCACCGACTATATCACGATCACACTCCCGAGCACGGTGCTCCAGTCAGCACCTGACCTAACCCTCCAGCTGACCGATGTAGCCGGCCGGGTGGTGCTTACCAAGAAATTGACGAACGCCGTCTCCGAATACCAACTTCCGGTGGCACACCTGCCTTCGGGTCGGTACTACTGTAGCCTGCAGCAGGGTGCGCGGCGCTGGTTGGGGCAGGTTCAGTTGCGGTAGAGGTTTGCTAGGTGAGCACTAAGTGTAATGACAAAACATCGAGAAATATCATAAAGAGTGAAAACGCACAGAGTGGACCGAAGCAGAATCCCAGATTTCTAATCATGTACAAGTTGGACAGATCACAGATTCACTCCTCACCATATTTTGAAAAATCATAGATCCATGAAGAAGTGTATACGCCTGATTATTGCGCTTTTGCTGCTGTACTTCGGCTATCAATCGTCGTTTGCTCAGAGTTTTGCTGGGCTGATCGATGCTGCGGGATTTGAGTCGGCCGCTGGTCGGCTAGCGAGTACGTGGGATGTGCTGCTAGGCTCTAGGCCTGGGGAGTTTGATACTGATGCACAATGTGCAGCATGGCCATTTTTTGAAATAGGCGGGACGCAGATAAGAAAGGCGTAACGATGCTCCGGACTACATCTCTTTAATCGAACAAATAGCAAAGCTCATGCGAGTTCAAATGGTACATGTGCTGATTATCAGCCTTCTTTTTGCAGTAGTAGATGCCATTGGGCAGACCTACTACTTGGTGGACAAATCATACTCGGGTATAGAGGATTTTGAAGTTACTCCCGGGATGGAAGCCAAGGCTTCGGAAATCGATCAACTAATACCAGGCTTCAAGGTCTATGGATATGATTTCTATCCAATCTTGGCATATGAAGAGCAAAGTCTGGGCTACGATAAGCAATTGTCCGATGTCATCAGCGAAAGAGCGGCAGATGATGCTCATTTGCTGATCATTAAGGAACATCAAGAGCAAGAGCAAATGTTCGAATACCGAGTTTCCTTGAAGCTACCTAGTGCAGGCAACCACAGTCATTACAATCAGCTGGAACGGCAAACAATCGAAAACCTCATCTTGCAGGAGTTGAGGAATGTGGCGATGTCCTTTGAGTATGATCTAAGCTACAATAGTCTGATTGAGATTGCCGGTATGGAAAAACTGGTCAGTATCCTTTCTGGAGAGCCATTGCCAAACATCTATCGCAATAGCGACTTCGAAGCTATACCCATTGATTCGACGGTGGCCGGGTTAGCCTTCAGTGGAGTGGTCGATGACTCACACGCCTATTATAAAGATTATGCGGGCACTACGCTCAATGACGATCAGGGGACATCCACCAGCCTCCTGGGTCTTCTTCAAAGTCATGCCATTACCACGGCACAGTTTGGCTTTGTGATCACCTCGAGCGGGCATCCGGTAGACGTGGATCAGGTCAATGGCACATATGAGGGGATGGATGCCAAGATCGTGCTCTGGATGCACTTTGATGTTGGGAATCCGGCTACGGCAGGCGATACCCTATATGTCAAGGTCCGCAACACCTTCAGTTATGTGGAAGCTGAAGGCATATTCGGCGACCTATATGAGGCCCATATGAACGAATATATCGAGACAGACTTACCGGATGATATCAATCCCTCTACAGCTGTTTCTCATGCTCGCTCGACGGGTGACTGCTCCCTATCTTTTAAGTGGGGGTACAATTGTCTGGTGATCGGAGGGACAGTCACACCTACGACTGCTTTTCCCGAATTTGGAATAGGATTGGTAGCTGGACTTCTAGATGGACTATTGGGGACGATCGAATTTGCGTATAATGTGGTGGGAGGGGGACTCAATATCTTCCAGAAGATTTACAAGGGGGTCACCGATTACGTTGAGAGTCTATATGCTCACTATTTGGCAGAGCAAACCTTTGTAGCGGTCTTGAAAAAGATAAAGAATGACGCTGTGGGCTTCATCAAGAAGGTATCCAAGGACATAATTGCCACCTACAATACATTGAAGGTATTGGTGGAGGGCGCTTCTGTCACCGAGATCGCAGTTACGCTGTATAATGCTGTTGTGGAGTGGATGGGTGATACCTTCAGTTCAGGTATCAATGCGGGATACTTCACGGGTACGATCGCCTTTGAAGCCATCCTGGTATTTTTTACGGGCGGAACTTCCGCTTTCAAATCAGCCGCTAAGGACTTTATGCCGAAGATCTTGGAGTTTGCTAAGGAGCTTGGTAGTCCAAAAGGATTGAGTGAATTTGTGAAAAACAAGCTGTTCGCCGCTGAGAATACCCTAGCTTCTGCGGGGAGGGCCTTCAAATGCAAGATCTTGGGTGCGGGATGCTTCGTTGAGAATACCCCGGTGTTAATGGCGGGGAATACACAAAATTATCCATACAACGTCGTCGGTAATACCGCAAAGGGCCTTGCCTTGGCGGCTGCTATGCCGATTGTTGCAGTGCCAATCCAGGACGTGCAGCTGTTCGACTACGCCGTAGCTCATAAGACAATTTATAGCTCTTATGGTTTAACAGCTTCAGCTCTGGAAAAAGATACTTACTCAAGCCCACCTGACAAAGATCCATACACTTCAGACCAACAAAGAGAAAGAGACCAGTACGAACTCGATGACGAGAACTGGAATGAAGTGGTCTTTGAGGAACTTTATGGTTTGTCGATTGCGAAAATGGCTCTTCACAATGACTGCATTAAGCAAAAGGGGTATTCTGTCGATGCTGTGGTAAATATGAACCTTCCCGAACAGGGAATATTAGGACCATTCCGGATTACTTCGATCAAACATATCCTTCCTCAGAAAAAACCTGTGGATGAAGACGAAGCGGATGACTATGATTATAGACCTGTTACTGCACTATTTACACATAGGTCGGATCAGGTTTATGAGATCACCTTTGACAATGAAGAGACAGTGGGAGTCACCTATCAGCATCCGATTTATTCCTTAACTGCTGGTGATTGGAGATTGGCAGGAGAGTTAGAAGTTGGCGAGAAGGTTTTAACTAAAGCTGGCGAATCAATTGTTACGATCTCCGAGGAGAAAGAAGGAGTAGAGACGGTTTATAATCTTGAGGTAAAGGAGCTGCATAACTTCCTTGTGGGCGAGTCTGAGGTTGTGGTGCATAATGCTTGTGCAAGCATAGTTGCAAAGGTCAAGAAAATGACGCCTACACAATTGCAGCAGCATATTGATGATGGGTGGAGTTTTGTGATAGAGTCATCAGATGATGTTGTGGAGTTCTTCCGAACAAGAAGGTACTTCGAAGAGTTGATGGTCGCTTACAGGTATACGAAAAATGGATTAAAATCTACAAATCCAATAGCTCATAATTTTAGGTCTCTGGATGCTTTTAAGGAAACAAGTCGAACGGTAGTTAATGGAATAACGGAAATTACATCAAGTCTTGCAGTAAGTATGAAAACAACTAAGGTGTCTAACGTTTCGCAGTGGTTGACTTCAAATTCAAGTCATCTAGATGATTTGGCTCAAGGGCTTTCTCAAGGAATTCAATGGGCAGGTCATAAAATCAACTACTCAAGTGTTAGGTTAGATATATACATGCCCAAGGATGTATATTCAGCTGCAAAAAAAATAGAATGGGAAAGTTATATTGAGAACTTATACCCAAGTGTGAAAGTTAATGTTTCAAGACTGGAAGACCACGTAAAGAATCTTTGATGAGCTGGAATATTAGAAGGACTAAGAAGTTTGTTCCATCCCCTTTGATTAAGGAAGATGAGAAAATACTATTGACTGAGTGGCAACAATATGTCGATTCTGACTCAGATTTAATGTGGGAAGAAGAGTCACCTATAGCTAAAGATTTTGAGTCTGAAGGTGAAGAATGGATTGGGAAAGAAAATTATAGAAAGCAGGCCTATTATGACTTTAATGTAAAAAGGAACTGGGCGGGTTTAAGATTTAGTTTTTATCAAGGTACGATATCTGTGAATACGGAGCGACAAACATTAAAACGTGTTGAGAAAATGTGGGGTGTTGCAGAAGCTCTTAACGGTTATCTTTTTAAAAAGGGTACAAGATTCACAGAAAAGAAGTTAGAAAGGCTTAGAGATAAATATGATAAGACAGGAAAGAGAGCTCCAGATGATAGTCGGGAGGCATAGTAGGTCTTGGCATTGTAACCTCTAGTCGGCAGGTCGATAAAGAAGTAGAGCGTCTCTGACCTGGGAGAGGCTTCGAAAATCCCCAGGCCCTGCTATGTGTAGTAACGTCGACCCCTAGATAAGTGGCATCTATTATATAGGACGATGATGACATTGCTGCAATCAGCGCGTAAAAAAGCAGGGCTACATATTGGAAGTGCGTCATTGACTAAAATTGAGAACGGAGCCTTCAAGGGGATATTTGATTCACCGAATTAGTGGAAGTGAAATCTGGATTCGATTTGTTACTTAAAGGAGGACACTATAGTACTTCGGTAATTGGAGACTTCGAAAAGGTGTTGGGCAAACTGCCAGAGGATTATAACCTACTAGCCCCCTAAAGAACTGGAACAAGATTTCTTAAAACAAGGGAATACTTAATTTGAGGGATTATGGGACAGAAACGAAGAAAATGGACAGGACAGGAGAAGCTTCAGATTCTGGGCGATGTGGAGCTTTACGGCATGGCGGAGGCGTCGCGGATGCATGATGTTTCTACCTCGATGTTGTATCGGTGGAAGTCCAGGTACGATAGCGCAGGAGAAGCGGGCTTAAGTCGTTCGAAAGGACAGGTGGATAGACAGAAGCGGGACATGGAGCGAGAGATTGAGCGGTTGAGGCAGGTGGTAGCGGATCAGGCGCTGACGATACGGATCAAAGATGAGTTGCTAAAAAAAACTCGATATCGGTAAAACAAAGAAAAGAGGTAGCACGCATGTACATTGATCGAGGGCACAAGGTGCGGACGAGTTTACAGGCAGCAGGCGTATCACCCAGCAGTTATTACTATGTGCCAACGGGTGGGACTGGCGGCAAACGTGCCAGTGAGTATACACGGAAGCGAAGTGGTATTGCGGTGAGTAATGCGGTGGTGGTAGATGAGATCCGCCAGTTATTGGAACAAGAGTTTGTGGACTATGGCTACATCAAAGTGACACACTGGCTGCGCAAGCGGAAAGGATATTTGATCAACAAAAAGAAGGTCTATCGTTTGATGCGAGCGCATAAGTTGCTCCATGCCAAGCGTGAAGTACAAAGGCAGCCCCGGCTTTGGGTGCAGCAGCTTGTTCCGCAGCCTGACGGGGTGTTTGAACACTTGGAGATAGATATCAAGTACATGCACATCCATGGCACCAGGCGCAATTACCTGCAGTTGACGGTATTGGATGTAAAAACTCGCTATGTGCTGGGCTACAGTCAAGGGTACAGCATACGCAGCGGAGATGTGATCAGACTGTTTCAAAAGATCTTTGCCATGATCCGCTTTCCCTCTACCTATTACATCCGATGTGACAATGGAAGCCAGTTTGTTGCTTGGGAGGTAAGGAGGTTCTTTGCCCAACAAAGTGGAGCTCTACAGGAATTTACCCGACCCGCTACACCCGAACAGAATGGACATATTGAAGCATTCCACTCGATTATTCATCGGACCATCTGCAGACGATTCCAATTTGAAGATCTCAAAGATGCATGTGATACCATGACTAGATTCATCAAATTCTATAATACAGACCGAATCCACTCCGGTATCGGGTATGAATGTCCACTGTTCGAGGTGCAAAAGAGTCGACCAAACTTTCAACCAGCGTGGGTGGTAGACTATGCCAATGACAATCCCCGGCTAAGCCACCAATCCCCGGGGTTGGCTTTGGCAGAGGATACCGAGGGTGGGCCAATGAAATTTATTACTTAACTAAGGGAATCTGCTCCAGTTTATAGGGGGTTAAGACAATAAGGATTTCTTCATCAAGTACAAGACGGGATACCTTAGCATCAATAAGATGGATGATACAGAGGTGTTTGTTAAGGATGCTTCTTTGGACGAGATCTTTATCATCGAATCCTTTGTCACATTGCCGGAGGCCATGGACAAGTTGTATCACTTGGATAGAGCTTATGGTTTGTCTGCAAATCATAGGAGATTTAGGTTACTCCCACTGTGCACGTCAGAGTCTAGCTATCGAGAGTACTTTCTGAAGATTGACGACGGTGAGGTCTTCTTCTTGAATCCGAATTATGATATGGATGCAGAGATAGACCTTGAGAAGCACAAATTAGCTAGTAGCTTGGGGGAGTTCATAGATGCATTTGTAAAGTAAGCGTATGAGCACGAGCATATTGCAATAATTGACTGATAGGCGGATCTTGAGAGGCAAAAAGATGAGACGGGACAAAGATCAGATGTACCCAATGGTATCCGCCTATGAGCAGGGTAGAAAGAGCAAGCGGGAATTGTGCGAAGAGAACGACCTGGGAGAGGGTACGTTTTGGTATTGGGTACGCAAGTATCGAGATGAGCAAGGTGATCAGGGGTTTGTGGAGTTGACAGCAGAGGACCAGGGCCCTGGGGCAGGGCAAGTAGAAGTGTTACTGGGAGGGGGAGTGATTCGTTTTGAAGCAGTTCCTTCCGCATCTTATCTGCGCGAGCTAGTTGTGGGATGCTAGGTGTGAGCGGGATTAAGCGATTTTATATGTATCGCCCAGCGGTGGACATGCGCAAGAGTTTTCGTGGCTTATGCGGAATAGTCAACAACGAGCTTGGCCAAGATCCGATGAGTGGCGAAGGCTATGTGTTTGTGAACAAACGCAGGACGTTGCTGAAAATATTAGTATGGGATCGCACTGGTTATGTGATTTACTACAAGAGACTAGAACGAGGGACGATCGAGTTGCCATCCGAGCAACACGGAGATCTGTCGGTGAGCACATTGATGATGATGCTGGAGGGCATCGAACTGAAGGGCATAAGGAGGCGAAAAAGGTATATACCTCCAACTCCAATCAGGGCTTAAAAATAGAAAGAGAATCAAGGGGATGCATGTAAAAAATCATGATATGTCCAGGCAAATCGATATCTTAGTGTATGCCTACACAGGATATTTCCATGAAAGAATTGCTGACAAAAAATCAGGAATTACGCCAAGAAATTATCCATTTAAAGGCAGAGAATGCTGAGCTGTTGAGATTGATCCGAGGGGTTAAATCCGAACGGTTTGTGAGTGCGGATTCTCTCGAAGAGAAGACAGGGGAAAATGCACTTTTTCCTACTGCCTCCTTGCCAACAGATTTCACTGAGAAAAAAAAGGACAAACCAAAAAAGTCTTCCGGTCGCCAACGTCAGCAGATACCTGCACACCTCCCACGACAGGAAAGAATCTTAGAGCCACCAGTTGATACCAGCCAAATGGTCAAGATCGGACAAGTGGTCACTGAGCAGTACGGCATTGAGATAAAACTGTATGTGGATCGGCTCGTACGCCCCAAATATGTTGACAGCGACTCGGCCATCCACATAGCAACCTACGATTGCCTGTTTGCTAAAAGCAATATTGGTGCAAGTCTAGCCAGCCACATCGTGGTCAGCAAGTACATTGACCATTTACCTCTGTACAGGCAAAACAAAATGTATGCCCGTGAACATGTCGACTTACCCAGGTCAACATTGTTGGATGCGGTCAAGCGTGTAGCCGCTCGCTTAGAGCCTGTCTACCAGGTGGCAGCCAAACAAGTGCTCAACGTCGATTATTTAATGGCTGACGAATCCAGCATTCCCGTACTATGCCAAGACCATCCAGGAGCAACCCTCAAGGGACAAATGCTGGTCAAAGTAGCTCCCGAAAAAGGGCTGGTAGTGTTTGACTATATCAAAACCAAAGAGAAAACCAATATCCTGGAAGGCCTGCATGGGTTTGAAGGCTATCTGCAGACGGACGGAAATGTGAGCTACGATACCAAAGGAGTAGAAGATAACGTAACTCATCTGAATTGTCTGGTGCATGCCAGACGTAAGTTCGATGCCGCCTTAGACTATGACCGTAAGCGAGCAAGCTATGTGCTGAAAGTCATCCAAAAGATCTACTTGATTGAAAGACAGATCAAACAATCTGGCCTTGACCATGATCAAATCGTCCTCACCAGAAATAAACAAATCAAACCCTTACTCGAACAGCTGCATAAATGGCTGGTTGAGCAATATCGACCTGACCTGACCTCCAACCCCTTTAATCGAGCCGTCACCTACACGCTGAAGCGCTGGACCAAATTGACCGAATTTCTCAACGATGGCCGCTTACATCCGGACACCAATCTTCTGGAAAGACAAATACGACCCTTGGCTCTTGGGCGCAAAAACTACTTGTTTGCCGGATCTCATGACGGTGCCAAAATGGCTGCACTATTCTACTCCTTCTTCGCCATGTGCCACCTAAACAAGATCAAACCTCGTGCTTGGCTATCCGATGTCCTGCACAGAATCACCGAACACAAAGTCAATCAACTCACCGAGTTGATCCCCCTCAAGGGATATCAATTCCTGAATCATCCCCAGAAACTAGACCCGCTTGTAGACTCCTCCTAGGTGCACGTGCCCGTACGCTTACTTTGTAAATGCTTGATCAGTTATTTGTGCAGGGATTTGGGATCTTGGGCGATGCCCATGTGTCGTCGTAGTCTTCACCCGTCATACCGTGCGATTGATGAAGCCCTGCATCTAGGACCGCCTTATGACGAGCCATTTGGCATCCGCCTCAACAGTCCGGAGGACACTAGCGAGGTCTGAAATGACTTGATCCCTGGACTCCCAATGGCACGTTTAAGTAGCCAGACAGATCGCAACTTCATGGATTCTGTATGGGTGAAGTTTCGAGCGTTCGAAACAAGGTTAAATTTTTCGTAATCTCGGCGATGTGCTATGACAAAGAAATTTGCTATTGCGGTACTTACCTTCATGGTTGCCGCCGTCACTAGTTTGTTGCTTCTTCGCGAAAGAGATCTCCTGCTGGTTGAGGATCCCGGCTTCATGATACCTGAGCACAGGAGGGGTGAAGACGGGAAGGTTGCCTTACACAAGAGGTACTTCGTGCTAAATCAGCGCAGCCATCCTGACGACTTCATCCAGCAATCAAATGCGTTACTGTGTGATCTATTGAGCGATTCGATAGTTGTGAACTCATGTTTTATCAGTTTAGTTCCAATGCCTTGGCTCACGTTCAAGTATAGGCCTGGAGATCGGTTGGGCGGGGGTATGCACAGCAAGACGATTTTCTATAGCTGGAATGATGAGGAGCCTCACGAGATTCAGACGAGTTGGGGTGAGATAGAGGCCCAGCGAGCGACAATTTCGTTTGAGTGTAAGGAATGAGCATCTCATGTGAGCTTACTTCAAGATCAGGGTGTTTGTGGCTATATTCCAATTGGATTCTGGTCGAGAAGCTGACATTTTATGATTTAGCGAGGTAACAAGCCAGAACGAACTAAAAATGAAATTGACGACCTTCCAATGTGGCGACTATTACTACGTCTCATTGCAGCCTCACTTCGAGGAGTACACCTTGGTGAGATACATGGACTATGCGCTATGCTTTCCCTGGATCAGAGAGAACAATCACGTTTTCTTTGCCTATGATCACACCGTGGCACACCCTTCTAAAGATCGCTTGCCCACGCTTGAGCGCCTTGGACTCCTCTGTCTGCCGTTTCCAATGAAAGGAGGTATGATTGATTCTGATGTGGTGCAGATAGCCACTGATCTGGATTCGTGCCTGGCTGCCAAGCACTTCGCTCTTCAAAGTAACGTGAGGTTTTCAAGAGCATTGCATGCTGCCGAGCCCTTGCTCGCTGAGATCGGAGAGACCACTCTTGTGTATGATTCAAAGTATGGGCACACTTCCGTGAAACCTGTTAAAAGTCAGGACGTAAGGCATCTTCCGCATTCTGAAATCGTACATCTCGTAAACCTACACCATGTTCTAGCAGTGGTACTTTGCAGACGACGTGAAATTGATCCTATTTCCCTCTTTGGCAATGTCGTAGATGAGTACGATCTGCACACCCTGCAGCAGTGTTATATGATCTCTAAAGATATCGCTATGTTGAGTGGAGCACGTAAAGTTGACCCACCTCACTACATTGTCAAGCATGGCGACCTTCAGCCATCACAGGCAGTGTTTGTCAATCGGAATACGAACAAACTGATACTACACTCTTGTAAGGTTGTTGAAGTATTTGAAGACACCTTTGAAAAGCATGGTTTAATCGCCAATTGCCATGGCTGGATGGCTTGTTTTGAGTTTATGCTTGAAGATCTGTATTCCGACATCGGCTTTGTCGATCGGCCCACCTGCCAGATTGAATTTGAAGAAAGTGAGATAACTACTGCTAGATTTGCAGAGGAAGAAGAGCTCAAAGTCTTTCATGACTACTTGGTTGCTCTCTTGGAAAAACCTCCAAAAATCGAGGAGATTCTTCAGAGAATTCCGGCATCGCAGCGAGAGAAATATTTCCCAGTTAATCCACATATCGTGGCGGTTCCAGGCGATCTTGATGATGATGAGGAGGAAGAAGACATCGTCGAGGTCGACTTTGAATCCAGTTTTCTCTCACTTTGGAATGTCTCCACAGGCAAAGAAGAGATATTTCAGATTGACCTTGATGTAGAGGGCCTGTTTGATCAGTTCAATGGCTTGTTTGAGAAACACGATGCCTATGCCAATGGAGATGGTTGGTACGATCTAGTCAGATGTTCCTTTTATCCCCATCGTGCTTATGGCGATTTGGACGGTAGCTTTCCTCTGTTTGATCCCGAGGCTTCTGGTTTGATCATTAGTTTTAGCTCCGCCGATGCACGGGACGACCTGGCTGGGCGACTAGAAGAGATGTTGAAGGACGAGCAGAAGTTGGAGGCGGCGTTGAAAGACCTGGAAAGATAGTTCTAGCAATCAAGTGTTTTTTAGCAGGCACGCTGGAACTACGTCGGCATCAAAAGCCTGCCTCTGGGGCTGAGATCCACATCTGTTGGAACCCCAGATCTCTGTGGTTTGGTCGATTCGCCACTTGATCTCCGCTACGATTCAGTTAACTACGGGGGAAAGCCATGCCATGGCCCCCTTCCGGCTGGTCGAACCCCGCCCCTTACTGGTACACTTTGAGACGGGACAGACCGCCCGCAATCCCTTTTCCATCGTAGGCGGCACGGCGCCCTATCAGGCCAGCTGGGTGCACAAGCCACCTCCACACGCGCTGGCCAGCGGCAGCATCTGCGATGACCCCAAACTACAGGTGACCGATGCCAATGGCTGCGTCACCATCATTGATAATTGCAATAACTGATAAGCTCCGACAAACATGATTTCAAAAATGAACCCATTGATGAATACCAACCAAATTCTCTTACTACTAGCCTTTTTCTTATGCCTGCAGCCAGCGGTCTGGCCGCAGGCAGACTTCATCGTCGACCGTGTTGAGGGGGCCTTTCTCGGCGCCCAACTCGATCCTCACTTTGCAGAGGGGCCGGATGGCGCGATTTACTTCTACGATGATGCCTTTATAATCGGCGGCGACCTCTATCGATATTTCGATGATACCTTGACGGTCGTCGATTGCCCCTGCGCCGACATCCGGGATGTGACGGTAGGTGACGATGGAAGCATCTACATTGCCGACCATTTCACCGGCCTGATCCGCTTGTCGAACGGCAGCGATACGGTCTTGTTGGAAGGTTTGATCGACCGCGTAGCAGTGGGAGCTGAGGGTAAGCTCTACGCTCTCGAGAATGTCGGTCTGATGGGTAAAGTACATATCAACGAAGGCGAAAGTTGGGAGAGCTTTGATATGGCCAACTCCGACTTGCCCGGCAACTTCTTCCAAGATCTGGATGTCGACAGTCAGGGCAACCTTTGGGTGATCAGCAGTGACGGCCTTAGCCGATGGGATGGAGCGGCATTCGAGACCTTTCCGAATACGACCGGCTTCGACCGATTTGACGGTCTATACATCGGGCCGGATGACGTCATCTGGACCCGCCTTGATTTCTTCGGCATACGCAGCTTCGATGGCACCACGTGGAATAGGTATGACACCTACTATCCAGAGATCTTCCGTACCGACGCGCTGGCAGTTCGCTCCGATGGCCAGGTATGGACGGCAGACGACCTGGGCAATTTTTACCTCTTTAACGGCGACGACTCCGTCGCGGTTTTCCCGCCCGCCACCTTTGGCCTGGCGGCTAATGCGGAGATCCGGACCATGTTTGTCGACAGCCAGGATCGACTCTGGGCCAGCGGTAATTTTAATGAAGCCCTCGTCATCGCCGATGAGACCGTGCCAACCTTCGATGTCATCTTGGAGAGTAACCCATTACAGATCTACCCCAATCCCACCACCGACTACCTCATGATCACACTGCCGAGCACGGTGCTCCAGTCAGCACCTGACCTAACCCTCCAACTGACCGACGCAGCCGGCCGGGTGGTGCTTAACAGAAAACTGACAAACGCTGTCTCCGAATACCAACTTCCAGTGGCGCACCTGCCTTCGGGTCGGTATTACTGTACCCTGCAGCAAGGTGTGCGGCGATGGCTGGGACAGGTGCAGTTGCGGTAGAGAACTCCAAAAACTGACCCCGTTTGATGACAAACGCATCGAGAGATTTCAGAGAGTGAAAACGCAGAAGATTACTGAATCGGAATCCCTGATGTCCAACGCACGAATAGGTTAGACAGATCACAGAATTCACTCCATTCACACTTGAAAAATCATAGATCCATGAAGAAGTGTATACGCCTGGTTATTGCCCTTTTGCTGCTGTACTTCGGCTATCAGTCGTCGTTTGCTCAAAGTTATATCCGACTTACGGATGCGTCGGGCCTCCAGCCTGATTCCTCGCAATTGAATCGGTTGGAGACCGCAGCGGACTCTCTTATTGCGGCCTTGCCGATCGAATACCAGGACTCTTTTAAGGTTTTTGACTTTGGCTTTTATGTTATTGCATCACAGGCCACGGAAGGAGTTGCAAAGGCCATCGAAGCTGCACGGATATCAGCGTCAGAGGTGCCCTACTATTTCTTGATAGCAAGGGTGCCTTCACCATTAGCATTAGTCTCTGATGTCATTGTGGAAACTAAGCTGCCCGAAACTGGAATATTTCAGTGCCTTACAGCAACTGAGGTAGAAATCATCAGTGCCAGAATTAGGGATAGAGTAATGGAACAATCCAGCATTGTAGATGTAGCTTTTCAATATGGTGCCCTATTGGACGCGGGGCTCCAAGAACTGAAGACGGTGATCAAAGATCTGGTTGCTGGCAACTGTTGTCAGCTTGCGATTGATCAAGTCCGTAGCGTGCTAATTTCCAGAGGATTTCATGAGGTCTTTGGTCGTTTCAATGTGCAGCCTGCACTCCTGCAAAGAGGAGATGCTAGTAGAAAGACACTTGCAAATATCGATGACTATACAGATTTCGATGTTGGGTTAGCATCCGATTTGCAGCTTCAGATCGATTACATCTCATCAAAGGGCTATTCAGCACAAGGATTCATAACTGGCGATGGTAATATTTGTTCGGGTGAATTTGAGGATGTCAGCGATGACTTTGTGGCAGCTACCTCAGACTTCTCGCTCTGGTATCATGTGAGTGTGGATCCTGAAACAGGAGATTTTTGGTTGTTTGAGAGAATTAGCGACTATGACGCCTTCATTAGCGATGTTATCTTGGCCGGAATCGAAGACCCCGTGACTGATTGTTCGATTCCCTGCCATGCAACTAAACGGGTGAATCGATGTGGCTGTCCAGAAATATTCGGCTGCACTGAGCATTGGCTCATTGAAACAGACTATGTCTTTACCTATAATCAGAGTTCGACCTCTCTCGCTGAGTATATGATACCTAAGGCGGGGCCCAACGGAGGTCCTGGCTATGCTGATCTCGTTGACCTAAGCACCGGAGAAATATTTGAAATTAAGAGTGAACCACAATTGACTGCTGGAATACTCGAAGTGGCTACGTATGTGACTCTGGCCAACATTCATTGCGGTGGCGCACCACAATCGGGATCATGGAGGAAGGGAACATTTTACTCCGAGACAGGGCGGAAACTATATAACCCCGCAAGACCTAATGAAACACTTGTAGCGTGGCGAGCTTCCGGTGAAGAAGGTGTTATTCTGTATAGATACGAATCGATTGATCTACAACCTGACCCAATTCTTGTCCCGTTACCAGACCCTACCCTGAAAAGAATTATGGATTTTTTCAACAGAGTTCGTCCCGCTATCGGAACGGTAGATTTGGACGTTGAGATTGCAAGATTCCTGAGAGAAAACGAAGATATTAAGAAGGTGATCGCTGCAGCACTAGTTGGCACGGCGATAACTATCGTCATTGGGACGATTGTGGAGGATTTCGTTACTTTGGGTGTTGGCTTGGCAGATGACATTCCAACATTCTATATTGCCTATCGTCTGGTCCGTGGCGTGAAACTTGCTTTTTGATGGATTGGAGAGAAAGTCTGGAGAAGTTGTTCCGAGATCTTGATAATGTATTGTCCATCCCTGCAACTGTGTTGCGTGGGCTGACTCAGCAGGTCGAGTATAACTTCTTCCTGGTCACTAATATCGATTTGGGATCTACAAATGGGAAAGTGTACTTTGGCTCTGACCGTGGGAGGGGTAAGTTCAGCTACTCTAAGGACGACAAATTGGTGGAGATTGAGACAAGTGTCACGATAGTCTTAACTTCGATGCCCATAAGCTTATTTCTGCAGAGTAGGGGTGGCAGCTTTGAAATGCAAGACGGGAAGTATCGGATTACGAAACATACTTTTGCGTTTATCGATGGCATAGATCCAAGAGTTGTTTATGCGCGATATTATGAGTTTAACTACAAGTGTAGCTATGTTCCAGTATCTTTTGACTTGGATGTGGATCATTTGCAATTTGAAAGTACCTATATCGAAATGTATTTGAGGAGCCCTCTGGCAGAACAGACGATGGTTATAGACTTCATGAACTTTGTGACGGATTATGCTGGTCCTGGAACCATCCATAACAGCTATCTGAAGATGGTGTGTGAAGGATATGTGCAATTCTATGTTGATTTTGGTAGTAGCGGGGGGAAGGGCATTGAGCATCTGTTGTCACAACTCGATGCACAGGGTGGTATTTCGAGGATTAGAGTAAGCTCTTACCCAGAGAGACGTGAGATTGATGCAGGTTTGTGCTGACCAACAGCTGTCGAACGAGGCAGTATCTCATACTCGAGGATGCCTCCGGGGACTGGTTAAGTCACCGAATTAGTGGAAATGAAATCTGGATTCGATTTGCTAGTTAAAGGAGGACACTATAGTACTTCGGTAATTGGAGACTTCGAAAAGCTGTTGGGCAAACTGCCAGAGGATTATAAGGATTTCTTGATCAAGTACAAGACGGGATACCCAAGCATCAATAAGATGGATGATACAGAGGTGTTTGTTAAGGATGCTTCTTTGGATGAGATCTTTATCATCGAATCCTTTGTCACATTGCCGGAGGCCATGGACAAACTGTATCACTTGGATAGAGCATATGGTTTGTCTGTAAATCATAGGAGATTTAAGTTACTCCCTCTATGCACGTCAGGGTCTAGCTATCGAGAGTACTTTCTGAAGATTGACACTGGAGAGGTCTTCTTCTTGAATCCGAATTATTATATGGATGAAGAGATAGACCTTTGAGAAGCACAAATTCGCTAGTAGCCTGGCGGAGTTCATGGATGCATTTGTAAATGCTTGATTAGTTATTTGTGCAGGGATTTGGGATCTTGGGCCATGCCAATGTGCCATCGTAGTCTTCACCCCGTCATACCGTGCGATTGATGAAGCCCTGGATCTAGGACCGCTTTATGACGAGCCATCTGGCATCTGCCTCAACAGTCCCAACGATAATACAGGACTTCCAGCACAGATGAGCGATGAGTGGATACAGTACATTGCCTCACAGAAGTTGACCAGTCCGGAAAATATCAAGATAGGGGAGATGTTGATCGATAATCCGCATCTAATTACAAAATACGTTGCTGCTGTAGACAAAGGTTCTGGAACAACGTATTTTCTTAAGATCGTTGATGAAACACTATGAGGACGTTGCGTGAGTTCAGGGATTACCAGTTGGGCCGCGAGCAGAAACTACTAAGCAACATCACGAAGTTTCCAGAGGGAAAACACCAGTTCTATCATGCATGGTGGATGGCCAACCGAGTTATCGGATTACAGGCAACCATCGAAGGCCATCTGAATGTAGGTAAGATGCGTTACAGTCTGTGTGCCTTGCTTGACCAGAGGTTGATCATTGATCGCAATTCCCGCATCTTCGATTACGGCTTTATCCACGTGGACTTGGCGGTCTTATCAGATCATGAGGCCCTGCTAAGGGACTATGTCAATCTGTCGTATCGAGGAGATCAGATCAATTACCCGGACATGGATGTCATGGTCACTGACGGAGAGGGTGTGATCTGGTGCCATACCATGCTGATGACCATCAAACAGGATTGGCACATGGTAGCTCGCAATGTGGAGATCATTCGCAAAAAGGTACTGCCGAAAAAGGGATAAGCGTTCCGAGCTGGATTGCCGCTTTTTTGAGGCCATGCTGGTCCGCGACGCCGATGAGATCAAGCGGGTCATCACCCAGATGACCGAAAAAAAACTACCATCGGTGGCGCAATGACAATCCCATTCTAAACAGGTACATCTCCCATCCTGCGGTGGGCTATGCCAAGATGGCTTGGCGCATTGGTCTCGAAGTGGAGATCGACAGCCCCCTGGTGCCCAAGGTCTTGCTGCCGGTGGAGCCATTGGCCTCGTATGATCATGATTACGAATTCTTGAAATAGCCACAAGGGCAGGAAGGCACTAAGTTTGGGGGCCACTAGGTCACAAAGTCACAAAGGGGTTTTGGAGGCCACTAGGGCGCGAGGGCACTAAGTTTGGTGCGACCAGGTGCTCTTTTTACTCACGCTCTGTACATGCCTGATGGTGCAGAGCGGCCTCGAGGCCCAAACTAGCTTGACGACCCGTAAGATCGAGGGGCTTTCGTTATTTGGCAATACAGACCAGGGTTTTGCCCTGGGGCCGGACAGTACCGTGTACTTCTACGACGGCAAGTTTTTCGATAGCAAGATCTTCCGCTACGACGAGCTGGGAGACTCCCTGGTACAGATACCCTGTGACAAGTGTAGCCAGATCGAAGACCTAGCGGTGGCGGAGGACGGTACCCTCTATATCGCGGATGGACTTACTGGCATCATTCGCCTGGATGGGGGCGGAGATACGGTGCTGCTCAGCATGAGCGTGCAGTTCATCGCTGTAGGAGAGGCTGGTCACATCTATGCGGTGCACGATGCCGCCTTCCTCGACGGGAGCATCCTGGTCTTTGACGGTGCCGTGTGGTCGGAGTTTAATAGCGACAACAGTGCCTTGCAGACCAACACCTTCTATGGCGTGTCGGCCGCCCCGGATACCTCGGCCTGGATCAGCACTAGAGAAGGACTGGCGCACTACCGCGACAGTACCTTTACCATGATTCCGGGCTATGATTTCCGGGTAGATGAGACCCTGGTGGGCCCATCCGGTAAGGTGTGGCTCTTGCCCCAGAGCACAGGCTACCGCATCTGGACGGGCAGCCAGTGGGAGATCTATGAGCAACGGTTTCCCTTTTCTGCCCGGGGCTTTAGCGCCATGGGCCTGTCGAGCGACACCTCCCTCTGGTGCACGCGAGATGCCCTCTACCGCGACGATCGCCTGGCCGATACGGCGGAGATCATACCCTATAGTGCCTTGGGGTTTGAGGGAGGCACGCCCTTTGTGCGGCAGATGCAGATCGACGCGCAGGACCGCATCTGGCTCAGCGGCGACTTTGACTTTCTGCTGATCATCGAGCCGGGCATGACCGTATCCACGCCCGATCAGCCGCCGGTACAACCCCTGTCCATCTACCCCAATCCCACCACCGACTACCTCACGATCGCACTCCCGAGCACGGTGCTCCAGTCAGCACCTGACCTAACCCTCCAACTGACCGACGTAGCCGGCCGGGTAGTACTTAGCAAGAAATTGACAAACGCCGTCTCCGAATATCAACTTCTGGTGGCGCACCTGCCTTCGGGTCGGTATTACTGCACCTTGCTGCAAGGTGCGCGGCGCTGGTTGGGGCAGGTGCAGTTGCGGTAAAGAACTTCTGTGATCACTAAGTGAAATGATGACGACATCATGCAATGGCAGAAATAAGATCTCACTCAGTGATAGTAGTCCCGACCCAGCAACACCATCGCGTGAACAAAGCGGAAGAGACAAAATGAATGCCCTAGTAAACTTGAAAAATCACAGATCCATGAAGAAGTGTTTACGCCTGATTATTGCCCTTTTGCTGCTGTACTTCGGTTATCAGTCGTCGTTTGCTCAGAGTTATATCCGACTCATGGATGCTTCCGGATTTGAAGCGACCAGTAACGAGTTGGCGGACTTGGAGGCACGGCAGTCCACCTCAGAATACGTCTCCACCACCCTGCCGACCCTAGCCCTGCGGCCTGCTCGACCGTCTAGCATTCAGCTGAGGGAGGCAGTCCGTCCAGACACTGCTAAAGAAGGTACTGGCGACGCCCGGATCCTATACATTTGATTGGTGCTGGTAGGGGGTCAAAATTTGCGGTAAAGTAGTCATATGCAATGGTATCAAAATGTAAATAACATGAGAAGAATCTTGTCCACAGTGGCCACTGGACTTCTGGCAAGCATAGTTTTCACGTGCCTTTCAGCTCAGAACTACATTAGGCTTAGTGACCCTTCAGGATTTGACACTGACTCCTATCAAGCTGCACTAGAGAGTGCAGCTTCTAATCTGCTGGATATATTCCCTGTTGCGTATCAAGATTCCTTTCGGGTATTTGACCAGGGCCTCTACTTGCACAATGGAGTCTTTTGTGGAGAGCTACGAGGCAATGTTTGCAAAGAGCATTATTGATGTGGCAATGCAAAGTAAGTATTACCTAGTTTTCGGTAAGGTAACGGACCGGCTTGGGGTCTATACATCGTTCAAGATTGCCACAAATTTACCCGCCTTTATCCGGGTGCTTCAATGCTGAAGCGATCGAAGCCGATCTGAACAATGCTTGTAACGCCAAGTATCTTTTGCTAGGGGGCAAGCCTGAACGCTACTGGGAAGCAGAAGTCTATGCTATGCAGGAGCTCTCAGGCTTGCTTGGACAGACATACTATTGCTGTGAGCAGAGCAATGCTAGGAATTTGAACTTCCAATGCCCTGCCAACGGTCAGGTGCCGGATCAATCCAACAATTTGGAAGGCGAAACTCAAAGCTATGAACCTGAAAAGGACATAAGTTACTTCATGGCACCCACCGGTAAATTAATTTGCTTTGATCGTGAAATCACAGCTCCTCGATTCTATCAGACTGGGGACGGCATTCATCCGCGAGGAGCTCTACTAAGTTTTTGGATGGACAGTGTTCGTTACAAAGCGTACACGGACAAGGACAGACAATTTTTCCATGGTTATAAAACTTCTAGCGACGGCGATACTTACTCTTATTCGAAACCGCCCCCTAGTCCCAGTGACACGATTTCTGTCATCACCAGTTTATACTACAATCTACAGGGACTGTTCCAGACATTTATACAAGTTCAAATACACCGTGCCTTCTGACTATCAAGACGCCGCCAAGAATGGAGGTGCTGGTGATATGAAGCTTGATAATCTGCCGCTCAACTTCGATGTTACGAAGCTGGATATCAACCCGGAAACAAGCTCAGTTGGTGTGTCCAACGTGAAGGCACCCTTCGAAGAAGTCATAGATCTGTTCGGGCCGGGAATTTCTTATCGTTCTCTTAGTTACAGTGCTGAACTCGATATCCCATGTCCGAATCGGAAGATCACAGGTCCGGAGCTTGACCAGTTGGTAGCGGCCCCATATCGGGTCTACAAAGACGGATCATATTTGCATCTTACCGAGAAGGGCCTTTTCTATTGGCAATTGCAGGCACCGCCAGATCCACAGTTTTTTGTCTACTACTATGAACCTGGTTCCGAAAGATACGTGCTCTTCACTCCCGAGGAACACGCCTGGCTTCAACCAGGCGACGTCTTTGACGTGCTTGTGAGAGATGTCGTAGTGCCTCTTGCAAAGGGTGCCACCGATCCCCATATCATCTTGGGTATTATCGGAGCCAGCGAAATCGTAGGCCTTTCCCAGATTGCTGATCTTGTGGATGCCGCACTGTACTTCTATGAGGATAATCCCGGCGAAGGGATCTTGGCCTTAGCGGGTACAATTCCAGGAGTAAAAAGTCTAATCGTTGCTGGCAGGTCAGGAGTAAGGCTCCCCAAACTTCTGAGGCAATATACTAATTCCGCCTCTGCATTTGTGGACTTTAGCACTCAAGCCAAGGCTATCGAGAGTTATTCGTTTTCCCTTGGTCTCGATGAAATTCAGGCAGGCAAGCTAGCTTCCTTGTTTCGAGAATCAAGAATTTTCACAAAGGCTGCCCTTGCAAATCGAAAATACATTGATGCATGGAAGGTCTTTGATGATGCAGGGATAGCCCTTAGACTAGATGACCCTGAGCTTCTCGATGACTTTGACAAATTGACGGAATTGGTTACTGACCTTGATGACTATGCTTTTGCAGCCTACTTGACCAAGCATGCAGATGAGGTGAGGGCGTGGGAGAAGATGCTGACTGTGTCGGCTACTGTGAGGAAGGCACCAAATTCACTTAAGACAACAAGTAGGTTAATTGAAAGTGGCCTTGAGTTTACCGTGGAATCCATCGATGACGTTGGCGCAGCACTAAAAGGCTCCGATGGTAAGGAAATTGGGCAGATTATAAAAGATGGAGCAGATGAGTACTTTGAATTCTCCGACGACCTGTTCACTTCTACATCTGCCGGACCAGCCACGCCACTTTCTGGCATTAGCTATCGAGCCAACACAGGAAAAGGTGAGAAGTTCATCAATCCCGGCGTGATAGTAAAATCAGACGGAACGGCTGGTTTTGTAGAGGATGTTACAAGCTATGGCCACGATCTCGTACAGAGCGCAATCAAGAACAGGGGAGATTTGCGGGGAGATATGACTGGCATTTTGAGTACACAAGAAGCTCATCATTTGATTCCTATTCAACTATTAAAGCAAAATCCCGTAGTGAAAAGTGCAGTAGAAGGTGGATTCAATTTCAATACTGCCTTGGAGAACGGTTTGCCACTGGAGAAGTTTGTTAAGATCACAGGTCAAGGTCGGCATGGTCCACATCCTCGATATACTCGCCAGATCACCAAGGTATTTGACGATTTGGCACTGACCGGAATAATTCCAGACAAGGACCAGGCTGCCAAATTACTTAGGAATTTATGCAATGGTAACAGCAAGTATCCAGGCCTGCGGCAAGTCATTTTGAATACCGATGCACTTGGTCCGCCCCTTTACAAGCTAAATGAAATTGACTTGGGCCTAGCCGACATAAACGTGCTAGACCTACTTGTAGATTAATGATGTGGTGCTGGCGTAATTTCTATTCCTGAGAGTGCAGAAGATACTATTTCATGAGCCAGAGGTACGCTGATTTTGATCGCTGGGTCAAACGGATGCGAGTATAGGTCGTAGTGGATTGGTAAAAGCACTGCCTTATCTGGTGCAATCCGAAAAGACTCGGACTTGGATCTCTCATTTAAATATTCTTCATAGGAGTTTATCATGGTGGGAACGAATGCTCCTGCCTCCAACAAGCGAAAAGTGGAGGCACGCCAATTCACGAAGGTGTGCCAATTGTCCCAAACGAAATGTAGCCAGAAGTAGGGCAATTCCTGTGACCCTCTCTTGATGGTCATTTCAAAGGCTTGCATGGGAATCGTACGAAATTTGAGTAGGAGGTTATGGAACTTGGGACTTACCAGAAGACCAGCACTCTGGAAGGTGGCAACGCTCAGCAAGTCAGTGGGATTAGCATTGGTTGCCAGTTGGAACCGGAATTCTGGTTGAAAATCTGCATGGACATGCGTCCGTAGGTGGTAGACCGAGTTTGGACCGTAGAAATTGTAATCAGCAAAACACTCAACGGCTGGGTAAGCCGAACCAGTTTCTTGTGTGTCCACTGCAGGTGTGATAGTGTAGTAGGTGCTTGCCATCCTGACTTTTGCTACGAAGGTATGCAAATTTAGGGCTGTAACCAGAATTGGTAAGCCCCTTTTGCTGCCATCTCGTATTGAAATCGGGCCTGCAGCGGGATAATCTGTCCAAGGCGTCTAGCGACAGTCAGCCCAAAGGTGACTAATCCTGAATTAGTGATGAATTTCCTAATTTTCCAGCAGCCGTTGTCGTAAAGGGATAGTTTGATATGCATCGAGTAGGAGCCTTAATTTTTTGAATCTGATGGAGAGTAAATTGACGTGGATTTAACTGCTTTACTGCCGGTGAGGACGTCATATATGATCTCCTGATGGAAGTTGCATGTGCGTGTGACGGTACTAGACTTTTGGTCTCGACACCTGGGTATGAGCATACTGTGGAACTTTCATCCACAGCTGAGTCGATTAGAGAGTTGTTAGGGCTCTGAATTGTTGTGGACATCCATGCGCATGTCTCTCCTTAGTGGTATGGCCGTCCATCCCTTGCAGGAATGCAACACAGGAGCATATCGCAAGTTACCAGGACCGGCCGACATTCGGAAATACAAGAACCCTTGTAAGTAATGAATATAGACAGAAAACACAAGTATGAAATATCGAAACCTGAAACCATAGAGGCAATTAGGACTGCCCAGAAAGATAACTCGTTCGTGATCCCATCGGACTATGTGTATTTCTTAATGAATTGCAACAAATTGACATTTGAAGAGCCGCCTGTGTTGTGGTCTGAGGGTGAAAGATTTGAATTTGGTGAATTTTACGACCTGGAGTTGCATTGTTTGGGAACTCAATCACTTTAGAGGCATGACGAGAAATTATGGCTCGAACTTTTGGTTGGAGGAGCACCTCTCCGTCGGAAATCTTGATGATCATAGAATCTTGCTGGGAATAAGAGACTATAATGTGAATCAGTTATCTATTTATGAGGACGAAGAAGGTCGTATGGTCCAAAAGGTTGATAATATTTTTGAGTTCATAAATATGCACTTGACGTACGGATGATGAGACTATATGTGGCGTCCCGGATCTTGGCCCGCTTTATGAGGAGCCATCAGGCATCCGCCTCAACAGTCCCAACGATAATACTGGGCTGCCGGCACAGATCAGCGATGACTGGATACAGTATATTGCCACTACCAAGCGATGGAAAAATGGAGATTGCCACAATGTTAATTCGGCATACTGATAAAATTACGAAGTACGTGGCTGCTGTTAACAAGTCGGATGGGACGACTTTCTTCCTAAAACTTGATTGAGTGAGTAATGAAGACGTTAGAAGATCTGCTGCCATTCTATCGGGAGCAAGAGAAGTGGGTCCTCGCAAAGATTGCCTCGACTGACCGGCAGGGACAATTGAAGCATTTGCATCAATTATGGCTATTCCAGAGCATCTTATCGGTGGCTGAATTGTTGGATGCAAACGTACAAGGCTTCAAATCCAGATGCTACTTGGCGGGCGCTCTGTAGTCTGCCACTGAAAAGTGCACCCCCGGTGCCATCGAAAAGTGCACCCCCTGTCATGGGAGCAGATCGGCTTGGCCGATCTTCAAACCATGATAGATATGATAGAAAAACAGCAGATCATCCTTGGGTACTTCAGGCAGGGGAAATCCAAGAAGCAGCTTGCTCGGGAGCTGGGCATATCGCCACATACGGTTAGGCGATACATCCGAAAGTACCGAGAGGAGATAGGTGTCGAAGCGACCGCCACGGATCACGTATTGCCCTCAGCGGGGGTGGTTGAGCCACCGCGATATGATAGTTCGAATCGTGTCAAGCGCAAGTTGACAGAGCAGGTGCGCAGATGCATCGATGGTTACTTGGAAGCCAATGAGCTCAAGCGAGCTCAAGGCAAAGCCAAGCAGCAGATGCTGGGCACCGATATCCATCAAGCCTTGATCAAGCAAGGCTATGATATAAGCCACCGTACAGTATGTCGGTATATCAGGCAGGTCAAACAGCGTCGCAGGGAGATATATATCCGTCAGCATTATCGGCCCGGGCAGACCACGCAGTTTGACTGGGCAGAGGTCAAGCTGACCATAGGAGAGGCCAATAAACGAATGATGCTGGCCGTGTTTACCTCCAGCTATTCCAACCACCGGTGGGCGCAACTTTTTTACCGCCAAGACATGAGCAGTTTTCTGCAAGCTCATGTCAACTATTTCACCAGCGTAGGAGCGGTGGCAAGTGAAGTGGTCTATGATAATATGCGCGTAGCCGTCAGAAAGTTTACGCTCAAGAATGCGGACAAAGAGCCTACCGAAGATTTATTAAAACTATCGACCTTTTATCAGTTTGACTATCGATTTTGCAATGCCGGGCGAGGCAATGAAAAGGGACATGTGGAGCGAAGTGTGGAGTACCTCAGGCGCAGGGCATTTGCACCCCGAGACACCTTTGACACCTTGGAGCAAGCCAACGCATATTTAATAGACACCTGTCACCAGCTCAATAGTGTTCCGGTCAAAGGAAAAACACAAAGTATCGCGGATGAGTTTGATCAAGAAATGAAGCATATGAAGGCGGTGCCAGGTGTATATGAAACCGCACAATGGCAGAGCCTACGGTTAGACAAATACGGTTGCATCAGAGTGGACACGAACTACTATTCTGTGCCAGAACAATCCACGGGTGCTTTTGTAAATGTAAAAATCTATCCTGATCGGATTGACCTATATACTGATGATAACCAACTACTTGACTCACATGAACGAAGGCACAGCAGACATAGATACTACCTAAAGCTTGACCATTATCTCACTACACTGCTGACCAAGCCAGGTGCCCTGGCAGGCTCGCTCAGCCTACATCAGGCAGATCATGATATCAAACTCCTCTTTAGGCTTCACTTCAAAGATCAAGCTAAACAATTTGTCCTCATCCTGCTGGATTTGAAAAAGGAAAAGTACTCGATCGATCAATTAAAAAACGCCGTGGACCAGTGTATCACGCTATGCCCTCACCAACCTGTGTGTATTGATAAAGTCAAATTCTACATCCGGCAGGCCACTTGTCCATCACCTACCCAAAGCGCTCCCGCCACAGATCAAATGTCACAAGACATCGCCCAGTATAGTCGCCTGCAGTTACAGGATATTCAATCTATTTTATCACCAAATTAAATGTCAATATCATGGAACAAAATCTACATCAACAAGTCGATTTTTATTCTCGACAACTCCGCTTACCGGCGTTTCGGAAATCCTACGTCGAGCTGGCCAAGCAAGCAGCCAAAGACAGTCTCAATTACGAAAATTATCTGCTGGATTTGATGCTATTAGAATATGATCAACGCAGCCAAAGACGCAAAAAACAACGCATTCGAAGAGCCGGATTTACCCACCAAAAGTTCTTGCTTGATTTGCTTAAGGAAGACTTGCCCCAAGATGCCGTTCAAAAACTCCCCATGCTCGAAAGACTCGACTTTATTCGCGATGGTCAAAATCTCATCCTCGCTGGAAACCCCGGCACCGGCAAAACTCACCTCGCTATTGGCCTTGGCATTAAAGCCTGTATGGAAGACTTCAACGTACTGTTTACCACCGTGCCCAGGCTCATTACTCAGATCCAAGAGTCCAGATCAGCCAAAATGCTCAGACAATTTGAAAGTCGTTTCGAAAAATACGACCTAGTCATCTGTGACGAATTCGGGTACGTCTCCTTCGATAAACAAGCTGCAGAACTCCTATTCACTCACCTGTCTCTGAGAGCCGGTCGAAAGGCCACCGTCATCACCACCAATCTCGGATTCGATCGATGGACCGAAATCTTCGGTGATCAGGTCCTCACCGCAGCCATGGTCGATAGACTGACTCACCGCGCCATCATCGTCAATATGAACGGCGAATCCTTCCGGGTCAAAGAATCCAAAAAACTGCAATCCAACTAATTTGTTCACCTTTGCATTAGCCATGACAGGGGGTGCACTTTTCACGGCACCGGGGGTGCACTTTTCAGTGGCAGACTACACGCTCTAGATCGAGTGATGATCAAAGAGGGAAATTCCCGCCTCTTCGACTACGGCTTTATCCACGTGGACCTGGCAGTCTTATCAGATCATGAGGCTTTGCTGAGGGACTATGTCAATCTCTCATATCGCGGGGACCAGATCAATTACCCGGACATGGATGTCATGGTCACCGATGGGGAGGGTGTGATCTGGTGCCATACCATGCTGATGACCATCAAACAGGATTGGGAGATGGTCGCACGCAATGTGGAGATCATTCGCAAGAAAGTACTGCCGAAAAAGGATAAGCGTTCCGAGCTGGATTACCGCTTTTTTGAGGCCATGCTGGTCTCGGACGCCGATGAGATCCAGAAGGTGATCACCCAAATGACAGAAAGGAACTACCATCGGTGGCGCAACGACAATCCCATTCTAAACAAGTACATCTCCCATCCTCCGGTGAGCTATGCCAAGATGGCTTGGCGCATTGGTCTCGAAGTGGAGATCGACAGCCCGCTGGTGCCCAAGGTCTTGCTGCCGGTGGAGCCATTGGCGTCGTATGATCATGATTACGAGTTCTTGAAATAGCCACAAGGGCACAAAGTCACTAAGTTTGGGGGCCACTAGGGCCTTTAGTATTACAAATCGGCAAAGAAACTATATATTATGAATTATCATCATATATAACTTTTCTTTTTGCTTCTTTTTCTTTTGTGGAATTCACACATTGGTGTTGATAAAGACCGAATCCAGGTGGGGCACATTAAACTAGGGCTCAGGTTACTAAACCTATTTCGCGTTTTAATCCCCACGCTGGACGGACTAAGCGAGAATATCAAATAGAAAATAGGGACAAAAAGCCCATTAGTAAGGTCTTGATCTAGCTTAGCCGATTCGGTCAATTAGATAACCTA
The DNA here is from genome assembly GCA_965223165.1 of Saprospiraceae bacterium. Lineage (GTDB taxonomy): Bacteria > Bacteroidota > Bacteroidia > Chitinophagales > Saprospiraceae > JABDMH01. The sequence goes on from CBDCVQ010000013.1 coordinate 206,896, forward strand.
ATTCATTATCTATCATGAAGTTAATGTATTTCGTCGGAATCGACATTTCTAAATCTACCTTCAATGTGGCCGTATACCATGACAGTGAAATTAGCGTGGAAGGTCAACAGGTGAATACGCCACAAGGTGCCGTTGATCTACTAATCGCATTGAGACAATTGCCCTCTTTCAGTGTGGATAACTCGGTCTTCTGTCTCGAGCACACCGGTGTATATGGATGGCATGTGCTTAACGCTTTGCATGCCGCCGGAGCAAAAATTTGCTTGGAGTCAGCCCAACGGATCAAGCATTCACTAGGCCTACAGCGAGGCAAATCTGATCAGGTAGATGCCAGACGAATAGCCGAATATGCGGCACGCTACACCGACAAACTGAGACAATGGCATCCTGAGAGAAAGTGCATCAGACAATTGCGGCTGCTCAGTACGGTACGGTCTCGATTGCTCAAGTCAAAAAGACAATTGGAGGTGCCACTCAAGGAAGCTAAAAGTTTCATGTCTACCGACGAGTATGAGTTAATGCTGCTCCATAGTAGCAAGACAATCGAAACACTGAATGCCCAGATTGAGCAAATTGATGCCCAAATCCTGCAGCTAATTGACGCAGACTCAACGCTCAAGCCCCTGCTACTCAAAGCAACTTCGGTGCCCGGCATCGGTGTAGTAACCGCTGCCGAACTCATCATCCGTACCAACGAATTCAAGAACATCACCACAGGCAAGCAGCTTGCCTGCCAAGTAGGTATTGCTCCCTTCGAACACTCTTCTGGAAGCAGTTTACGAGGACGCAATCGGGTAAGCCACAAAGCTCACAAACGCCTCAAAACACTGCTTCACCTCGGAGCAATGGCGGCCGTTCGAAGCCACGGCGAATTCAAACACTACTACCAACGAAAACTCGAAGAAGGAAAAAATCCCATGCTCGTCCTTAACGCTGTACGTAACAAAATGATCCTACGGGTCTTTGCCATTATCAGGAACAACACTACATATCAAAAAAACTATCATCTATCCTTGCATAAGCCATAGAAAACTCGAAGGCACAAAGGGATTTTGGAGGCCACTAGGGCGCGAGGGCACTAAATTTGGGGCGACCAGGGCCTCTTTTTACTCACGCTCTGTACATGCCTGATGGTGCAGAGCGGCCTCGAGGCGCAAACCACGCTGACAACCCGTAAGATCGAGGGGCTTTCGTTATTTGGCAATACAGACCAGGGTTTTGCCCTGGGGCCGGACAGTACCGTGTACTTCTACGACGGCAAGTTTTTCGATAGCAAGATCTTCCGCTACGACGAGCTGGGAGATTCTCTGGTACAGATACCCTGTGACAAGTGTAGACAGATCGAAGACCTAGCGGTGGCGGCGGACGGTACCCTCTATATCGCGGATGGACTTAATGGCATCATTCGCCTGGATGGGGGCGGAGATACGGTGTTGCTCAGCATGAGCGTGCAGTTCATCGCTGTAGGAGAGGCTGGTCACATCTATGCGGTGCACGATGCCGCTTTCCTCGACGGGAGCATCCTGGTCTTTGACGGTGCCGTGTGGTCGGAGTTTAATAGCGACAACACTGCCTTGCCGACCAACACATTCTACGGCGTGTCGGCCGCCCCGGATACCTCGGCCTGGATCAGCACTAGAGAAGGGCTAGCGCACTACCGTGACAGTACCTTTACCATGATTCCCGGTTATGATTTCCGGGTAGATGAGACCCTGGTGGGCCCATCCGGTGAGGTGTGGCTCTTGCCCCAGAGCACGGGCTACCGCATCTGGACGGGCACGCAGTGGGAGATCTATGAGCGACGGTTTCCCTTTTCTGCCCGGGGCTTCAGCGCCATGGGCCTGTCGAGCGACACCTCCCTTTGGTGCACGCGAGATGCCCTCTACCGCGACGATCGCCTGGCCGATACGGCGGAGATCATACCCTATAGTGCCTTGGGGTTTGAGGGAGGCACGCCCTTTGTGCGGCAGATGCTGATCGACGCGCAGGACCGCATCTGGCTCAGCGGCGACTTTGACTTTCTGCTGATCATTGAGCCGGGCATGACCGTATCCACGCGGGATCAGCCGCCGGTCCAACCCCTGTCCATCTACCCCAATCCCACCACCGACTACCTCACGATCGCACTCCCGAGCACGGTGCTCCAGTCAGCACCTGACCTAACCCTCCAACTGACCGACGTAGCCGGCCGGGTAGTACTTAGCAAGAAATTGACAAACGCCGTCTCCGAATATCAACTTCTGGTGGCGCACCTGCCTTCGGGTCGGTATTACTGTACCCTGCAGCAAGGTGTGCGGCGCTGGCTGGGACAGGTGCAGTTGCGGTAGAGATTTGCAGGGATCACTAAGTGTAAGACAAAACATCGAGAGATATCAGAGAGTGAAAACGCACAGAGTGGACCGAAACAGAATCCCAGATTTCTAATCACGTGCATGTTGAACAGATCACAAATTACCTCGCCATTCACACTTGAAAAATCATAGATCCATGAAGAAGTGTATCCGCCTGCTTATTGCGCTTTTGTTGCTGTATTTCGGCTATCAGTCGTCGTTTGCACAGAGCTTTGTTCGGTTATTCGATGCGACTGAACAAGATCACAGCAATTACGATCAACGATTGCAGGACTCTACTAATGCATTGCTAGATATCTTCATCAACGACAGTTTTGCCGATTCTTTTGCAATCTATGATTTCGGGTTTTATCTGCACAATGAAGTCTTTCAGGGTGGCTTCCCAGGCGTTTTCGAGCAAGTCACAGCTCAGGTGGAGGCCCAGACGGAATACTTTGTTTTGATCGGCAGGGCATACGACGATGAAGGTAATTTTGAGCTCTTTATCAAGAGTAAATTTCCTGGACACGCCGATTTTGTTTGTCTTCAGGACGTAGACCGAATTTCACTGGACGGCATCCTGCGGTCCGCTATCGAGGAGGAATTGGGATCTGAGATTGGAGTTGGACCCCTGAATGAGGCCATGGCAATTGGCATACACTTCTTGGCTGATCGCCTGAACTACCTTCTTTATTGTAGTTGCAGTGGCAGCCCCAATCAGCGATCCATCAATCAGTGTCCTACCGAACATGGATTTGCCGAGATTAATGTGCTGCTTCGCGGACTAGGGTGGCGACGAACAGAGATATCGCATGTGAGGCCTTCAACTTGGGACGATTCAAACGAAATCTATGATTTTGCGAATAAAGAATTCAGGATTGACGGGGAGACAGTGACCATTCCTGATCAGATCGTCGAGAGTAAGGCCACCTTTGATAGCCTAATGTCGGGTAAGGTCTACATCCTTGACAATGAGAGCTTCAACAACGGTGAGTGGGAAACTTTCTTGGCGGAATCCATCAATCCCGCAAACGACTATGTTGAGGGCTGGGTAATTGCCAATGACGGTGATCAGTATTACCTGTACTCAGCCTATTTCATAGGAATTGACAATTTGCCTGCTGCAGCAGCTCAGATTAGGGCGAATTTCAATGGTAGGAGTGTAGTACTTCCTGCGATGAAGTATGTGCTGCAGGTCTTGGGCAATGCTGCGTTGGATGCACTCATGCAGGGAGTAATATATTACATCTTCTTTGAGGAGATAGATACCTGGGAAAAGGCCTTCGATGAGGTAAGCTATTTAGGGGCGGTTTGGGAGGGAATCAGCAGCCTTCTTCCCTGGAAGAAGGCCAAAAGACTGGGTCCCATAATGAGGGCGGCAACAACCGCACTTGTGGGCGTGATCGATAAAGCCAATCGCGATGACAACTATACCATAAATCAGGGTTTTGCAGATTTTGCTGTGGGTTTCGGAAGCTCTTACCTGGTGGAATTAGCAACACATCCGAAAGTCACAGAGCTGGTGAGTTCAAAGTTGTCGGAGGTCTACGATAGATTTGCTGAAGGTTTAGTAAGGTGGTATGACGATACCCCCCATCAAGTAGTACAAGACATGGTCAAGCCAGTGATTCGAGAGACTTCCACATTGAGATATGTGTCTCGTTTCGGGTGCTTTGCATCAACCACATCGGTACTAATGGCGAACAATACTTTTGCGCAGTCACATAATGAAATGACCTCCCTGCAATCCGCTGTCCTGTCTATAGAGAAGGTTGAGGTTGATGATATGGTGATAGCCTATAGACATGGGATGGGTGACCTTCCTTCTTCTCTCTCTGGCGATAGCTCCCATGCTCTTGGATGGCAATCATACGACTATTTAGAGATTACCCCGGAGACATGGCAGATCGGCAGTTTCCTTCTTGAGGAGGAAGATGGGAGCTTTGCCGAGATTGAAGCCAATCGGCCGATAACCTGGTTTACAAATAACAGATTGACGAGGCAAGGTGACCGCGTTTGGTTGGATATTAGCGAAATGGGAGTTCGAGGCTTTGCAGAACTACAGTCAATCAGGCCCTGTCGGATCAACACCAACAGCCTTGATATGAGCAGTGATCGTCTTATAGAGCGACCTGTCATTACTACTTATCGGAGAACAGCGCGGCTGTTAGGTGAATATACTTTTAGCAATGGCAGCCGGATAAGGTGCACACCGAACCATCCTCTTTATAGTCTTGAGAGGAGAAGGTATGTTCCGATTGGAGACCTGGCCGCTTCGGAGCCTGTTCTTACTGCTCGAGGGACGGAGGCTAGATTTTGCAGCGAGAAGCTTGATGAATCAATAGAGGAAGTTTTCAATCTTGAGGTTTGGAGGGCACACAACTACTTTGTCAGTAGGCCGGAGACCGAAGATTTCCTGTTGGCGCACAATTCTTGCTGGGATGTTATTAAGGACATTTTCAAATTACTTGACATAAGCTTCGTTGATGCTATAAAGATAGATGGAAGGAAGTGGTCTTATAAAGTGACGCAACATGACGTCCCACTGGCCAAGGAAGTTGACCTCTCAGAAATCATTGGAGAATTTAAACAGGCTAGGATCGCTTTAGCTAAGGAGGGCACAGCGGGAATGGATGCAGTTTCCGAGTTTGGAGATATTATGTCCTATAAGGCAATGGATGGTACTAGCGCGCAGCAAAATATCGATAATTTGGCTAGTAATATAGAAGAGGCTATATTTAAATACCGAACTAAGGTCAATCATAATGGAATGAAAGGCGAAATCTGGGTTAGGGGTCTCCACGCAACATACAATCAAGTCAAGCCCAAATTCTTGGCAGCGAAGGGACCAAATTTTAGATACGATGCGAATAAGGACTTTATTAGTAAGATATTCTATGTAGATGGGAATGGCGTCGTGTACCAGTTTGATTGGTGACTTGCTGCAAAAGGATGAATATATCTGATTTCCTGTTCTTTGATCATTTCGGACACATAGCCAACCCGACTTGTCATCTGAGATTCACCCCTACCCTGAAGGGTAAGCAGCTTTATGCAGATTCAAAAGGACACATGTTCTCCAGGATCTATCAGCTTCTAGAGAGTGTGCTTGGTTGTCACTTCAACCTCTTTTGCGAAGACTATGGGCACCTAGATTTGAAGTCAGGGGTTGATTTGGCGGTATTTGAGCCACCATCCGAGGCACTCTTCACTGTCATGGTATACATGGATTGTGACGTGTATTGGTGTGATGTTGATGCCGTGTGTATTGAGAAGGTGAGGCTTCCTAGGTCTTTGCTGGTGTCATTTAGCAGTCGAAGAATGGGAACAGGTGGTTCATACCCTACTTGCTCCATTACTTTCGAACACAATTTCTTCTCTAATCATATATGCACAAGCGAGACATTTGGAACCAGAGCCATGGAGCTTTTTTATTTTGAGCCGGCAGCAGTTTTAAATCGGATGAAGATGCGGCTATTGTCCTTTGAGATCTTGAATTCCTTGCAGGAACTTGATGTGTCGTTCTCACCTGATAGAACCAGAATTCAACCTTATGATAAATATGGCTTCTTAGATGGAGCAGAGATTGTTCTTGAGTGAATTCATGCGACCGTGTATTGTGCCGGTTAGAGATCCGTCTGAAGTTCGGGCAACCTTTTTTTGGATTTGGCAAACGTCACGTTCGAGACGGCGAGAGGACATCGAGTACTGCTTGCTAAACTCGAGTCGGGACTTCTCGGTCGATTATTCCTACATGATCAAATATATCTACGAAAAGGACAATGCGAGACATTGTTTATCATTCCATCAGACTTTGATGATGTCTGATTGAGAAACTGGATACTCTTCCTTGTGATGTGTGGTAGGCTTTGGCAATGAGCCTGAAAGACGGTTAAAAGCTGTGTGACAAACTTGGAATTCCTTTTCAGCACTTCCATGGTGGGAATGCTTCCTTTGCTGGCAGGGATGGAATAAAATGGACGTGGCATCATCATCAGGATGGTAGGACTATGCAACTAGTCCTATTGATAATAATGGAAGGACGGGACATGTAGGAGGATCTGCAATAATTAAGAAGGGAGGAAAGGGAAATTATATGAGCCCTGCAAAAGTTTCTAAAAGTGGTTGTTTATAGATGAAAGACTTGATTCCGAGTAGATTCCAGCTAAATGATGGAGTTTCGATCTTAGAGATTCATGAAGCACAAAGGCAGAATAAGTTTGTGATACCCTCAGATTATGTTTACTTTTTGTTGCATACCAATGGCTTGATTATTAATGAGGGGCTTCAAATAACTATAGATAAACAGAATCCAATAGTCCGAATTGATGACTTGGTTGATCTGGAGTGGTTGGTAAAGGAATTCATTTATGATCACGAAGAGGGAGCAGATGCAATTTATAGGGACAAATTCTTGAAAATTGCATCCACATATGGTCAAGATCGCGTACTGATTGGCTACTCAAATGAAGTTGTCAATCAAATATACCTATTTGACTATGATGATGATCAGCTTGTGAAGATTTGCGATTCAATATTTGAGTTTTTAGACGTCCATTTGATCTGAAAGAGTAGGGATGTATGGGACGCAATGTAGTCTCATAGGGGAATAATAGCCACAGTATGGCAATAGGCGCTATTTACACGAAGACACTGTCGAAATCGACTTGCATCCGCATCTGAATCTCTTCGCTTATAGTCAGTATTTGGACTATAGTAGAGCTGGGATACCGTGAGCTCTCCCGAGAATTTTTTTATGCCTTGAATGTCTACCGGCAACAGCCGTGGAGCTCGTCCTTGATCTGGGTGACTTGGAGGCACTTACTAACCCAATCAAGATTTTTGGCAGGTAGAAACTGCCCGATGGTTGGCGGGTTATTGCGAAGATTGCCAGAGAAAATCACGACTATGTGCGGGGAGCCTGCAGGAAGTTCTTTCCACGTGAGAAATTGGGAATCATGGAACACAGGCATTTAAAGTCGTACGTGTCTTCAGATGAAGCAGTGAAAATTAGCGATGGCCCATTTCGACATATCCAGGTCAGGCATCTTGAGTTCTGCTCTGAGATACTCAACAGCTCCCTGAAGTATCGATTGATACTGGAGTATGCGAAGTTGCATCCGCTTGAATTGGATCTTGACTCATTTCGACAAGCCTGGCAAGGTGACCACCTATCAAAGGTACTAAAAGGCTTGGTGAAACCGGATCCGTCGATACAGGAGAAGATCGCGCCGAGATATTCCGGTGGAACATAGGTTTGTGCTCGTGGGCTCCTACTATCTTTCAACCCTCAATCTGGATCTGCGCTCCGCCAAGAGCTTTTGAAGTTTCAACCTCGAGGGGATATGACGGGCTTATTGTTCTCCACCGGAGCCTGTAGTGCCATGGCTCCCTTCCGGCTGGTCGAACCCCGCCCCTTACTGGTACACTTTGAGACGGGACAGACCGCCCGCAATCCCTTTTCCATCGCAGGAGGCACGGCGCCCTATCAGGCCAGCTGGGTGCACAAGCCACCTCCACACGCGCTGACCAGCGGCAGCATCTGCGACGACCCCAAACTACAGGTGACCGATGCCAATGGCTGTGTCACCATCATTGATAATTGCAATAACTGATAAGCTCCGACAAACATGATTTCAAAAATGAACCCATTGAAGAGCACCAGCCAAATTCTTTTAGCTCTGGCCTTTTTGCTTTGCCTACAGCCAGCGGTCTGGTCGCAGGCAGACTTCATCGTAGACCGTATCGAGGGGGCCTTTCTCGGTGCCCAACTCGATCCTCACTTTGCAGGGGGACCGGATGGCGCCATTTACTTCTACGATGATGCCTTTATAATCGGCGGCGACCTCTACCGATATTTTGATGATACCTTGACAGTCGTCGATTGCCCCTGCGCCGACATCCGGGATGTGACGGTAGGTGACGATGGAAGCATCTACATTGCCGACCATTTCACCGGCCTCATCCGCCTCTCGAACGGCAGCGATACGGTCTTGTTGGAAGGTCTCATCGACCGAGTGGCGGTGGGAGCAGAAGGTAAACTCTACGCTCTCGAGAACGTCGGCCTGATGGGTAAAGTACATATCAACGAAGGCGAAAGCTGGCAGAGCTTCGATATGGCCAACTCCACTTTGCCCGGCAACTTCTTCCAGGATCTGGATGTCGACAGTCAGGGCAACCTTTGGGTGATCAGTAGTGACGGCCTTAGCCGGTGGGATGGAGCGGATTTCGAGACCTTTCCCAACACCACGGCCTCTGATCGGATTGACGGTTTATACATCGGGCCAGATGACGTGATCTGGACGCGCCTTAATTTCTTCGGCATACGCAGCTTTGACGGTACCACTTGGAAAAGGTATGACAATTTCTATCCAGAGATCTTCCGTACCGATGCGCTGGCCGTGCGCTCCGACGGTCAGGTATGGACGGCAGACGACCTGGGCAATTTTTACCTCTTCAACGGGGACGACTCCGTCGCGGTTTTCCCGCCCGCCACCTTTGGCCTGGCAGCTAATGCGGAGATCCGGACCATGTTTGTCGATAGCCAGGACCGGCTCTGGGCCAGCGGCAATTTTAATGAAGCCCTGGTCATCGCCCATGAGACCGTGCCCACTTACGACATACTCCTAGAGAGCAGCCCATTAGAGATCTACCCCAATCCCAGTGAGGACTATATCACGATCACGTGGCCGAGCACGGTGGTCCAGACCGCACATGACCTAACCCTCCAACTGACCAACGTAGCCGGCCGGGTGGTACTTAACAAGAAACTGACAAACGCCGTCTCCGAATATCAACTTCCAGTGGCGCACCTGCCCTCGGGCATGTATTACTGTACCCTGCAGCAGGGTGTGCGGCGCTGGTTGGGGCAGGTTCAGTTGCGGTAAAGATTTGCAGTGATCACTAAGTGTAAGGACAAAACATCGAGAGATGCCAGAAAGAGAAAGGCTCAAACTGGACAGACCACAAATTCACTCCCCACTCATACTTGATAAATCATAGATCCATGAAGAAGTGTATACGCCTGATTATTGCGCTTTTGCTACTGTACTTCGGCTATCAGTCGTCGTTTGCTCAGAGTTTCGTTCGATTATTCGATGCCACTGGACAAGATCACAGCAATTACGATCAACGATTGCAGGACTCTACGGATGCATTGCTAGACATCTTCATCAACGACAGTTTTGCCGATTCTTTTGCAATCTATGATTTCGGGTTTTATCTGCACAATGAAGTCTTTCAGGGTGGCTTCCCCGGCGTTTTCGAGCAAGTCACAGCTCAGGTGGAGGCCCAGACGGAATACTTTATTTTGATTGGCAGGGCATACGACGATGAAGGTAATTTTGAGCTCTTTATCAAGAGTAAATTTCCTGGACATGCCGATTTTGTTTGTCTCCAAGACGTAGACCGAATTTCATTGGACGGCATCCTGCGGTCCGCTATCGAGGAGGAATTGGGATCTGAGATCGGAGTTGGACCTCTGAATGAGGCCATGGCAATGGGCATACACTTCTTGGCTGATCGCCTGAACTACCTTCTTTATTGTAGTTGCAGTGGCAGCCCCAATCAGCGATCCATCAATCAATGTCCTACCGAACATGGATTTGCCGAGATTAATGTGCTGCTTCGCGGTCTAGGGTGGCGACGAACAGAGATATCGCATGTGAGGCCTTCAACTTGGGACGATTCAAACGAAATCTATGATTTTGCGAATAAAGAATTCAGGATTGACGGGGAGACAGTGACCATTCCTGATCAAATCGTCGAGAGCAAGGCCACCTTTGATAGCCTAATGTCGGGCAAGGTGTACATCCTTGATAATGAGAGCTTTAACAACGGTGAGTGGGAAACTTTCTTAGCGGAATCCATCAATCCCGCAAACGACTATGTTGAGGGCTGGGTAATTGCATATGATGGTGATCAGTATTATCTGTACTCGGTCTATTTTATAGGCATTGACAATTTGCCGGCTGCAGCAGCTCAGCTCAGAGCTAATTTCAATGGTAGGAGTTTGGCAGTCACTGCCATGAAATATGTGCTGCAGGTCTTGGGGAATGCTGCCATAGACGCTTGTCTTCAGGCTGTTCTCTTCCGAATCCTAGATGAGGACATCTCGGACTGGGAGAAAGCCTTCGACGAGGTAAGTTACCTGGGTGCCATTTGGGAAGGAGTGAGTAGCCTGTTGCCTTGGAGTAAGGCAAAGAGACTAGGTCCTTACATGAAATTTGCGACATCTGCGCTGGCGGTGGTAGTTGACAAAGCTAGCCGAGATGACAATTATACGATTCAGGAAGGTTTTCAAGACTTCGTGGTTGGGTTCGGGGCATCAGTTTTGACTACTCTTATAACTCATCCCAAAGTTTCCAAAATCCTCGGAAGGGGAGTTACCCAGGTTAGAATATTGTTCGGTAAGGGTATGGACCGATTCTATGGAAGCGTAAGTTACCCTTTGCTGAAGACTGTCATCTTTCAAGCATCGAAGAATTTTGATGACTATTTCAAAAGTGTTGTTAATTCAAGTAAGTATATTAGCGAAGGAGAATTCGTCCAGGGTGTAGCAAAAATCGACCTGATGGGGGGTAATTTTAGCCAAATTGGTGGAGACTTTGTAAATATAGATATCAGGCAGGGAATAGAGAAGGGAATTAGGGGCGATGCAACTAGATTGAGTGACTTTATTCCTTCAAATTCGATTGATGAGATTGTGACCAGCAATCCCTATTTGGGACCTGGATTTACTGCCAGAGATTATGTGGTCGAAGCTGCTAAAGTACTTAAGCCAGGAAAGAAATTGTATATTAATGGACAGAAACAGAACCCATTTTTTAATAGAGTTAATGCGGAGTTAGCTGAGGAACTTGGCTTAGTAATTGAAGTGAGCAAACAACCGCTGCTCGAGCAGTTCAAAGATTTGAAATTCTATACATCTAATGGCATTCATCAAATTGATCCGAGCAAAATGTTGACCACTGTCATTCTTAAACCGCAGCAGTTGTGAAAATCATAAAGGACATCGACTTCGATTCGATTCAATTATTTGAGACTTCTATACTGGGTCGATCACATTTCCTGGCATTCGGTCATTTGAACTTCATTTGTATACCATGCTTCAACCTTGTTTTGAATTTTGATGGTCGGAAAGCCGATGAGTCGTACATCAACTCTATTCTGATCTTCAATCAGGTACGGTCGCTAAGTGTGGATTTTCCATTGTACCGAGTTGGCAAGAAGAGTGACTTTTCGGGCCGCCGCGTACGATGGCGTGTTGATTTTGAAGCTGATGTAGATAGCCTTGAGGATTTTGAGCTATCCAACTTGGGAATTACAGAAGCTGGCACTGGCTGGCTGTCCTATAGCTTGAGATGCCTGAATGCAAATTTATTGTTTGATCACAGCCGTATGGGTTATAGTGCAGTAGATTATCGCGAGATATTGCAAAACCAGGATATCAGAAGAAGACTTGTCTATCCCGATATGGAGAATGTGAGGAGGGAGATTATCAAACATTTTGAAGTTTTTGAATAGAGAGCTCGATCCTAATTTTGGGGAGAGATCGGATTATGCCAATGATGTACGGACTCCAGCCGATGGAGGATTCAGCACGTCACACTCCTGTTTGGGTTAGCGCAGAAGTGTTTATCCATTAAATCCTGCAAATTGTGACTCTGACGAGAAGGGGGCTCCGACCCAGCGTCCTTCGGAACGTTGGGGCAGATCCGTGTGCCAATGAAGCTCAGTGGCCGCACCAACTCTGCCTGAGGCCCTATTCGGGGTTCTTGCCTGACCTCGCTGATGTACCTATCTTGCCCATGCTACAGACTTTGCCACACCAAACGATCCATGGCATTGCTAATTACCTTATTAGGAATTTTTTTTGGATAATATGATGGGTTCTAGACGCCCGCTTGATTTGGGAGTGGAGATAGATGAAGAGCAATGTATGGATTGGGCAATATCGGCCGTGCAGAAAATTCTTCCCTCGTGACAAATTGGGAATCATGGAACACAGGCATTTAAAGTGGTACGTGTCTTCAGATGAAGCGGTGAAAATTAGCGATGGCCCATTTCAACATGATAAAGTCATGCATCTTGAGTTCAGCTGGGAGATACTCAACAGTTCTCTGAAGTATCGATTAATTCTGGAATACGCCAAGTTGCATCCGCTTGAATTGGATCTTGACTCATTTCGACAAGCTTGGCAAGAGACCACCTATCAATGGTACTAAAGGGCCTGGTGAAACCCGATCCGACTATACGAGAGAAGATCGCGTTCTATGATGTCTATCTCCTATGTCATGACATTCCGGCTTTCCGAGATATTCCGGTGGAGAACAGGTTTGTGCCGTTTGGCTCCTAGTATCTTTTTACCCGCAATCTGGATCTACGCTCCGCCAAGAGCTTTGGCGAAGTTCCAATCTCGAGGGGATGTGACGTGCTAATTGTTTCTCCACCGGAGCCTGTAGTGCCATGGCTCCCTTCCGGCTGGTCGAACCTCGACCCTTGCTGGTGCACTTTGAGACGGGACAGACCGCCCGCAATCCCTTTTCCATAGCAGGCGCCGCAGCGCCCTATCAGGCCAGCTGGGTGCACAAGTCACATCCACACGCGCTTACGAGCGGCAGCATCTGCGATGACCCTAAACTACAGGTGTCCGATGCCAATGGCTGCGTTACCATCATTGATAATTGCAATAACTGATTCAAATCCTAATCCAATAAAAAACATGACCACATTGAAAGATTTCTTTTTACTCACGCTCTGTACATGCCTGATGGTGCAGATCAGCCTCGAGGCCCAAACCAGCTTGACGACCCGTAAGATCGAAGGGCTCTCGTTATTTGGCAATACAGATCAGGGTTTTGCCCTGGGGCCGGATAGTACCGTGTACTTCTACGACGGCAAGTTTTTCGATAGCAAGATCTTCCGCTACGATGAGCTGGGAGACTCCCTGGTACAGATACCCTGTGACAAGTGTAGACAGATCGAAGACCTAGCGGTGGCGGAGGACGGTACCCTCTATATCGCGGATGGACTTAATGGCATCATTCGCCTGGATGAAGGCGGAGATACGGTGCTGCTCAGCATGAGCGTGCAGTTCATCGCTGTAGGAGAGGCTGGCCACATCTATGCGGTGCACGATGCCGCCTTCCTCGACGGCAGCATCCTCGTCTTTGACGGTGCCGTGTGGTCGGAGTTTAATAGCGACAACAGTGCCTTGCAGACCAACACCTTCTACGGCGTGTCGGCCGCCCCGGATACCTCGGCCTGGATCAGCACTAGAGAAGGACTGGCGCACTACCGCGACAGCACCTTTACGATGATTCCAGGCTATGATTTCCGGGTAGATGAGACCCTGGTGGGCCCATCCGGTAAGGTGTGGCTCTTGCCCCAGAGCACAGGCTACCGCATCTGGACGGGCAGCCAGTGGGAGATCTATGAGCAACGGTTTCCCTTTTCTGCCCGGGGCTTTAGCGCCATGGGCCTGTCGAGCGACACCTCCCTCTGGTGCACGCGAGATGCCCTCTACCGCGACGATCGCCTGGCCGATACGGCGGAGATCATACCCTATAGTGCCTTGGGGTTTGAGGGAGGCACGCCCTTTGTGCGGCAGATGCAGATCGACGCGCAGGACCGCATCTGGCTCAGCGGCGACTTTGACTTTCTGCTGATCATCGAGCCGGGCATGACCGTATCCACGCGCGATCAGCCGCCGGTACAACCCCTGTCCATCTACCCCAATCCCACCACCGACTATATCACGATCACGCTCCCGAGCACGGTGCTCCAGTCAGCACCTGACCTAACCCTCCAGCTGACCGACGTAGCCGGCCGGGTAGTACTTAACAAGAAATTGACAAACGCCGTCTCCGACTACCAGCTTGGGGTGGCGCACCTGCCCTCGGGTCGGTACTACTGTACCCTGCAGCAGGGTGTGCGGCGCTGGCTGGGACAGGTGCAGTTGCGGTAAAGATTTGCTGTGATCACTAAATCCAATGACAAAACATCGAGAGATATCAGAGAGTGAAAACAAACAAAATTGGTCGAAGCAGAATCCTAGATCTCTAACTCACGTACATGTTGGACAGATCACAAATTCACTCCCCATTCATACTTGATAAATCGTAACTACTCAGTAGGTTTTAGGACAATGTGAGGATCTATCAAGGCCTCAAATGGATGGATACCTTGTTTGATTGCGGAGTCAACGATGGTTCGTAAGATTGCGAATCGTCTCGCTCCATGATAAGATCTAAAGGTGCCGGATATTTTGTTTTTAAGTTTGATCATTCGGATGGCTCTTTCGCTGTGATTGTTGTCGGGCATTACACCACGGTCATATAGGCATATGGTGATAGATTTTCGTAGCCTAATAAGTCGATCTCTCAGGGTTCTGACCTTTTTATGTGATCGAAGCAGTGGACTAGATAGAATCTGGTCCAACTGTTCTTCGACGGCCTCCTTGCGGTTGGTCGGTATTCTGGACAGTCGGCACAAGCGGAAGATCTCCTGTAGTATGCCATCTAATTTTGTAGCCCACCTAGATCCATGGAATTCTTTGAGCCCTTGGCATTCTCTACGTATATGTGCCAAGCATATCTGATGTCCCTTTGACTGGGTGTTTAAATGTGTTTTCCAACAATCACTGATCAATACTGCCTTCTTGAATCCATCCGGGAATAGCGCCTTACTGGTCTGTGACCCCCGATTATTCGATATATGAAACAGGCTGTACCTGCTGGTTACCCACGTCCATATCCAATTCTTCTTACCCTCTACACTCACACCACTTTCATCCACTCCTACCGATTTACTTTGCCTTATCTGCTCTATTATCTGTCCATAGGACTCTGTGCATTCCTTTGCTTTTGCCTTCATTATGTTATCCACTGTCCCCTCACTTGCCTTGCGACCAAACAACACCTCTAAGGTCTCTACTAATCTGCGATAGGGCAGCATCTGCCGTACCGACAAATACACCACTAAATTCTTCCATCTTCGCCCATACCTCACCACCGGTCCCCCCTGCAAATCCCCTTCATACTCTGATCTACTCCATTGTTCACATTGATCGCACTGTTTGGCCCACCTCCTGTGTTCTACTACTTCTAAATCTAGTGGCGGTATATCCCATATTTGCTTGCGTTCTATCACTTCTCCTTCCACCTGCGTCAGATCAGATGCGCAATGACTACATTGTTTCACCTCGTAATCCTTATACCTGTCCACCGATTCACTCAGTTCCAAGGTCGTTCCTTTGTGACCCGGCTGCCCTCCCTTCCTGCGCTTACTCTTTGTCCGTAGCGATCTGGTCCTTCTCTTTTCTGACTGCTTATCCCTTGAGGGTGGCAATGACGTATTCCTACTATTTTTTCCCCGCAAAATCTCTATCTCTTTCTCCAGCAATGCCATCCGCTCCATTAGCGACAACACTAAGTCTATTAGTTGCTCTCGCGATAAACGTTCTAATTCTTTTCGATCTATCATACATATGCAAATATCGCATATGTATCTTATACAATTCCAGCCATCTTCAAGGAATTATCAACTATTTCTCAACAACTGTGGATAAACCTTCTGATTTTCCACTTCTCCTCGAAATCTTCCTGTCCAAATGTGGATAACTTTTTAATTTTTCTAATTCTACCCTGCTGAGTAGTTACGATAAATCATAGATCCATGAAGAAGTGTATCCGCCTGATCATTGCCCTTTTGTTGCTGTATTTCGGCTATCAGTCGTCGTTTGGGCAGAGTTATATCCGGCTCATGAACGCTTACGGATTTGAAGCGACCAGTAACGAGATGGCGGACTTGGAGGCACAGCAGTCCACTTCAGAATATGTCTCAACCGCACTGCCCACCCTAGCCCTGCGGTCCGCCCGAGGGTCTAGCATTCAGCCGGGGGACGCAGCACTCCAGACGCTACTTAAGAAAGAACTGACGATGCCTGATGCGGCCCTGGGATTGCCGGTAAGACATCTGCCCTCTGGTCTGTACTACCATGGTTTGCAGCAAACGGAGCGGCGCTGGTCAGGCCAGGTGCAATTTAGGCACCTGGTGTAAGGACTCTTTGGCATGATCCCAATCATTCATAAGCTTCTAACAATGAGACAACATCTTGCAAATCTGATTTTCAGCGTCCTTTTCCTAGCCTTCTGCTCTTCTAGCATCACTGCCCAAAACTATGTCCAGATTACGGATGCCTCTGGTCTACAGCCGACAATGGCCGATATAAGTCCTGTGCTTGAAGCAGCAGATTCTCTCGTGGGTGTGTTGGCCCCGGAGTATCAGGATTCCTTCAAGGTGTTTGACTTTGGTTTCTATCTACATAACGAGGTATTTCAAGGAGGATACCCGAGCGCTTTTGAGCTCGCTGCCGGTGATGTAGAACAGGTGAGCAAGTATTATCTCTTGTTCGGCAGACAATCCGACGCAAGTGGGGTAAACAGACGATTCTGGGTCAGGCTGCACTTGCCTGTACATGCGATGTACCCGTGCGCGGTTTCATCAAAGCATGTCAGTTACGAAAATCTGGTAACAAGCAGGGCGAATGAGTTTGTCGCAAAGGGGCTCGACAGCCCGAGTGAATATGTAAAGGCGGAGGTAGAAGCGATTTTGAGTATTGTCAAAGAAGTCAGTCATGATTACAACTGCTGTCTGGCTTCGAATGCGAGGAGATCGATCGAGTGCGATTCAAGCGGCTGCTCCTACGATGAGGCCACCATCGCTGACATCCTTACCGGCGATGGTTTCAGCAGCTTCGATCATCTCCAAGCTACTGTCACGCCATCGACCGCCTATAGCAAGGTCGAAACCGCATTCAAGATAGTGCTTGATTTGAATGGTGTCTGCAATGGGTTTCCCCCGCAAACGCAACTCGATCTAACCGATGACTTAGAGCAACTATTGTCAGACATTGAAATAGAGGGCGGTTCAGGCAAAGTAAAGATTCACTATCTGAACGATGCCACCGTCTGTGATTTTGAGGGCTACTTCAATCCTGCATCGCCGGCTGCCAGGGTGGCACCGTATCATTATGAGGAGGAGATCTTCATCCTGGATTTTGACGGTTCACGACCGAGAATATTCTATCGGTTTGAGCTAGGCGACATAACGCCTTCGGCTTTTCAAAGGAGCTCCTTTGCCAACATCATCAAACGGATATTAAGGGGGCTGATGAAGCGGGCTGCCACAAACCCGGGGACGGTCATTGTGGGAGTATTGACCGAGTACAGCCTTGAAGCCCTGTTCTACTGGTGGCTAGAGGCTGATGAGGACGAGTCGTACTGGTACGCGCTATACCAGGTCGTGAAAAACCGAGGCATTGTCGGTGCAGGGATTTCAGTTGCTAGTAATGCGATCAATTCACCTGTCGCCATCTTCATCGGTGCAATTGCAGATTACATGAGAAGGACAGATGTAGCGGATTGGACAGTGGGGGATATGTTAATTGAAAGCGGTATCGCTGCTGTAGTTAGTCTCGTTGCTAACAATTTGTCTGCCATCAAGAATGGCCGTATCTTGCTACGTGACATTAGGAGTGACGGTGGTGGAACGCTACTGCTGTCGATGGTCTGGAATCGAGGGCTGGTCAAAGCGTGGAGCAAGCTTTTCAAGGCAGAAGATGCTATCTCGGATTTTCTTAGAAAAAATATGCCCACTTTAGAGTGGTTCGCTAAACATGGAGATGACATTCCGCAAAGTGCAACAGATGACCTAATAAGTGGTTTAGGAGGCAAAACTATATCAGAAAGTTATGAAGATGCTTTTGGGAGAATGGTAGTTACAACTCAAAGTTCTGGAGCCACACGGGTTGTGGCAACAGTTGAGAAAACAGCTACAGGAGAATTCAAGTCATTTAAATATAGGTAACTACTCAGTAGGTTTTAGGACAATGTGAGGATCTATCAAGGCCTCAAATGGATGGATACCTTGTTTGATTGCGGAGTCAACGATGGTTCGTAAGATTGCGAATCGTCTCGCTCCATGATAAGATCTAAAGGTGCCGGATATTTTGTTTTTAAGTTTGATCATTCGGAT
This sequence comes from Saprospiraceae bacterium, assembly GCA_965223165.1. Lineage (GTDB taxonomy): Bacteria > Bacteroidota > Bacteroidia > Chitinophagales > Saprospiraceae > JABDMH01. The sequence continues at coordinate 225,264 of CBDCVQ010000013.1, forward strand.
GGCTCTTTCGCTGTGATTGTTGTCGGGCATTACACCACGGTCATATAGGCATATGGTGATAGATTTTCGTAGCCTAATAAGTCGATCTCTCAGGGTTCTGACCTTTTTATGTGATCGAAGCAGTGGACTAGATAGAATCTGGTCCAACTGTTCTTCGACGGCCTCCTTGCGGTTGGTCGGTATTCTGGACAGTCGGCACAAGCGGAAGATCTCCTGTAGTATGCCATCTAATTTTGTAGCCCACCTAGATCCATGGAATTCTTTGAGCCCTTGGCATTCTCTACGTATATGTGCCAAGCATATCTGATGTCCCTTTGACTGGGTGTTTAAATGTGTTTTCCAACAATCACTGATCAATACTGCCTTCTTGAATCCATCCGGGAATAGCGCCTTACTGGTCTGTGACCCCCGATTATTCGATATATGAAACAGGCTGTACCTGCTGGTTACCCACGTCCATATCCAATTCTTCTTACCCTCTACACTCACACCACTTTCATCCACTCCTACCGATTTACTTTGCCTTATCTGCTCTATTATCTGTCCATAGGACTCTGTGCATTCCTTTGCTTTTGCCTTCATTATGTTATCCACTGTCCCCTCACTTGCCTTGCGACCAAACAACACCTCTAAGGTCTCTACTAATCTGCGATAGGGCAGCATCTGCCGTACCGACAAATACACCACTAAATTCTTCCATCTTCGCCCATACCTCACCACCGGTCCCCCCTGCAAATCCCCTTCATACTCTGATCTACTCCATTGTTCACATTGATCGCACTGTTTGGCCCACCTCCTGTGTTCTACTACTTCTAAATCTAGTGGCGGTATATCCCATATTTGCTTGCGTTCTATCACTTCTCCTTCCACCTGTGTCAGATCAGATGCGCAATGACTACATTGTTTCACCTCGTAATCCTTATACCTGTCCACCGATTCACTCAGTTCCAAGGTCGTTCCTTTGTGACCCGGCTGCCCTCCCTTCCTGCGCTTACTCTTTGTCCGTAGCGATCTGGTCCTTCTCTTTTCTGACTGCTTATCCCTTGAGGGTGGCAATGACGTATTCCTACTATTTTTTCCCCGCAAAATCTCTATCTCTTTCTCCAGCAATGCCATCCGCTCCATTAGCGACAACACTAAGTCTATTAGTTGCTCTCGCGATAAACGTTCTAATTCTTTTCGATCTATCATACATATGCAAATATCGCATATGTATCTTATCTAAGTACATGACATAAATAAAAAAGATCATATATTGTGATTTGAAAATCAATTAGTTAATCTAATTGTCACATATATGACCCGTAAAGGCGAAGATAAGATTTTTAATGATGGGTTTCACCCATTCTTTGCGAAGCTGGATAAGAGGCGATCGAAGCTGCTGTTTTTGATAATTCAGGCGATGAGTAGCGTTGGTACGGTAAACCTGGTCAAAGTTGCAGCAGGTCTAAAAACGGAAGTGAGCCAACAAAGCAATTATAGGCGGATACAGCGGTACATCCATGAGGTTCGTCTGGGTTTCGGGGTTCTATCACCGTTGATCATCTCGCTTAGCGGAGTATGCGCACCTTATACGCTATTGTTGGATCGGACGAACTGGAAGTTTGGTTGTGTAGATATCAATTTTCTTGTACTGAGCGTCAAAGGAGGCAACTGGGCGGTACCGCTCATGTGGAAACTACTTCCAAAGAAAGGCAATAGCAGCCAAAAGGAACGTATAGAGCTGATGAAGGAGTTCATAGCTATCTTCGGTCCGGGTAAAGTTCATACCCTATTGGCCGATCGTGAGTTTATCGGGGCTCAATGGATTGGGTACCTCAATGAAGCCGGTATCCCTTATGACATAAGGATCCGGGAGAACTTGAAGGTAGGCTATCGAGGTCGAGAAGTGAGCGCGTATAAATTGTTTAAACGTCTCAAGTTGGGACAGCGGCGGACTATAGAAAAGATGGTCTTGCTCAATGGGGTGTACGTGTACCTGCAAGGAGAGAAGATAATCAACACCAAGAATCACAAGGAGGAATATCTCATCGTGATCTCCTATGATGATCCACACAACGGCATCAAACGCTATGGTGAGCGATGGTACATAGAAAACATGTTTAAGGATCTCAAGTCAAATGGCTTTAATCTCAAAGACACACATCTCAAAAACCCACAGCGCTTGGAATCACTCTTTGCTGTGGTGGCCCTTGCTTATACTTGGATGATAAAAATCGGAAAGATCTCAGCCCGGAAATATCCCAGGCGGCTAAGAAAAAAATCACATGGTAGAAGGGCCAAGAGTATTTTTAGGCTAGGATTTGATCAATTTCTAAGAGCCATTTGTACAAATAGTACCCCAGATATCCGATGCTATCTAAAACTTCTGTCATGTACTTAGGTATCTTATACAATTCCAGCCATCTTCAAACAATTATCAACTATTTCTCAACAACTGTGGATAAACCTTCTGATTTTCCACTTCTCCTCGAACTCTTCCTGTCCAAATGTGGATAACTTTTTAATTTTTCTAATTCTACCCTGCTGAGTAGTTACAAATATAGTAATGCTTACAACAAGGCGATTCCACCAGTGGGGCCAGGCAAATTAGCTCCCGATTTTTCAAGTAATCCTAATTGGTTGTTTCCAAAAACAGGTAATCAAAAAAATATTGTTAGGGTTAAGTTGTCTGGGAAGAGGAATGGTGTTGGCGGCGATTTTGATTTGGCAAATCAGGCAGCTAACATCGGCCATTTGATCCCTCCAGGAAAGTGGAAGCCTGATGGCTATACTTGGCATCATCTTGATGATTTTGATCCCGTTACGGGGGAGTCTACTTTTCAACTTGTGAAAACATCTGAGCATGTCAAGACCATACCGCACACTGGTTCGGTAAAGCAATATGAAAATTATCATAACACAACATATAATTAATGACGGAGCTTACAATAACTGATAGGTTAGATGTAGCAGACATCGAGAGTATTAGAGAGTTTGAAGACAGGCATGGTATTTCTATTCCAGCGGACTATAAGCAATTTTTAGCACGATACAATGCGATATCGGTGAGGGAGACACTCTATAGAGTAGATGGGAATGAATTCTGGATATCAGAATTTTACCCTTTTAGCGAAGATTATGAAGTATCCTTGCAGAGAATGTATGACAATCTGAGTGGATTCTTTGAGTCTAAGTATATGGCATTTGCAGGAGATGCGGGAGGATGGCAGTTTGTATTGTCATTAAAGTGTGACGATTATGGAAAGGTTTACTTTTGCAGGATGGATGAAGAGGTCGATGAGGCACTGACTTTATTAGCTCACAGCTTTGATGACTTTGTTGGAGGATTGACTTCATAAGGGATGATTGCCTTGATCCATGACCAGACGGGATAGTGGATTAGAAGGGAAGCATCTACATTGCAGACCACTTCACCGGCCTGGCCCACATCCAAAGTGTTTTAATGAACGTAAGAGAAATCAGGGGCAGAATAGAGGATAGGCTCTCAAGCTTGATCAAGGGATTTCGGTTGGAGGTTCATGAGCAAGGTTTTTCATTCACTGCTGATAACGGTGAAGTAGTAAATCAATTTGGCGGTAATTTTCGATCAGGGGTGGATGTGGTATATTGTGACTATCTTAATGGGGGAGTGAGATTTGCCGCAGTTGAGGAGTTGATCACACCAATATTGGTTGAAGCTCAGATTTTGGGTCCAAGCGCTACCGCTTCAATGAGGTGGACTGTCAGTCTATCTAAGAATCATCTATTAGGACGCAGTAGATTCAGCGACGATCGCAATCTCAATATTCAGGTCCGTAAAGCAAGTGATATAGATGCTCTTGAAGCACGAGTAAAGGCGTTTTACTTCAGCGAGGCAAGAATATTCTTCGACTTCTGGAGAGATATCTCAGATTTTGAAGCCGTCCTTGATGGATTGCCTCCCCGAGCAGTGGCTCAAGCCTTGGGTACCGGGGGCATATTCAAAAAGGCCGTTATTTACCATCTAATTAAGCACAAGGACTACAATATGTACATGAACACGACACTGCAGAATCTCCTTTCGGCTAGAGAATCAAACCCGGAAGAAATCGAGTATCAGCGATTTTACCGTGCAGCTGAGCTAACAAAGGATAAGCTAGCGTCGGGGGAGCTGCAGGGCTAGTGGGCAGATTCGAAGCCTAAAGATGCACCGTGACGGGAATACGTAAGGAAGAAAGAGATTGGCTGGGACCGGATGCAATCGACCGTAATGCATAAACAACTGAAACGTCGGTAAATGTCCCTCGCCACTCAACCCTAGGACTGTATGAAAGAATTTAGTGTAAAAGATCGGATCGCAGCATTTGAGCTTGACATGATTGATTCTTTGTTTGAGAAGGATATGCCGATCCTTCTCCGAACAAATACTGAGAAAGTACGCAGGCGTCGGAATTCTGGAGAGTAGATACATTGATCCGTTCAAGCATCTGGAATGGTCTTTCGATCAATTTGGCAGATTTGATGACATGTACGGACTAGCCAAAGAGTTTAGGGAGAAAGATTGGGGCGATATGATTTGCTTTGGAAGTGATCCAGGAGGATGGCATTATTGCCTGGACATGTCGACTGAAAATTACGGTAAGGTGTATCTGAATAGGTGGACCGATTTTGAGGGGGACGATCAATTTGTTCGAATGGCTAACAATCTGGAGGAATTCCTGGCGGGTTTACACCAACCCTTGGACTCGGATACTGTTTAATGGGTAGCGATATTCATGTGCTTTGCCAGCTTTTGTGAGGACGCCGAGCATATGTGCGAAGGCGCGATGGCACTAAGAGGGTTGTGGAGGCCACTAGGGCTCGAAGGCACAAAGAGATAGTAAGAATCGTCAGGCAAGGATCTCTTCCTGCCTTGTTCTTGAATTGCAATGAAAGTCATGGCAAAGGGACGACAAGCATTTGTGTGCGGCATCGGCATACTTGCGGTTTGTTCGTTTGTCAGCATACCCACCCAATATTACCGAGAATGATTAATTATGAATTTTACATAGAGGTTGGCACAAATGGGAGCCAAAGACCTTTTATGATGTTGGGGCCAATTGGAGAAATGCAACACCTTGGTAACTTGGCGCTCGGCTTGTCAAACTCTTATGTGGTAAGAAGAGAGTTGCAGGGAATGGAGGCAGTATTGAGTGAGCAAAAGGAAGTACACCACTTTGCTGGAGATGATTGGTGTATTGTTAGTTTCAGGAAGGAGAAATCTCTTGTTAGTAATGGAATGGATTCTTTTGAGCCATTTGAAATTGAGTCTAAGTTGATTTTGAAGCTGATGCAGGATTGGAACGAGTTTTTGCTTAGGTGGGAGAATGGAGAGATACCGGGTATAGTCCATCCTGACAAAAGAGATTCAGTATAGATTTTGACTTTTTTGAAGCGAGACCCGGCCCCTGCGTCACTTCGGAACGCCGGGGTGGACTAAGTGCCGGCTATTCTCGGCGGTCTCTGCGGCTCCGCGTGAAAGGTAGTTGACAATGGCGTCCTGGCGTGCTTCAAGGTTGCCGATGAATTTGAATGCCGTCGCCGAACCTCCTTTCGTCGATTTTGAAGATCTGGATATGTTCGTCCTGCCATTTGGGCTGCCACTGCAGGTGTGCAAATGGGTCGTTCCAACTGAGCACAGCTATAGAGAGCAGGGCCATTGTGCGGTACCAAAGTTGCTTTGCCATCGGAGAAGATTTTGACCATTGATACGCTTGGCCAAAGAGGTTATCAGCCCCAGATCAGATTAAAGTCATCTTCACTGGACCTGCCTGCGGGACCGCACTTTATGCGACATACTAAGACGATCCCGGACAGGGATGGACACTATGGCGATTGACCCGCCAGTCCTTGCCCATCGGATTCAGGACTTAGTCCTTGTAGAAGGCAGCGAGGTGCCCTCAGCTGTAGATCTCAAACGGGAACTTCCATGCCGTACTGCTATAGGTCTGTGCGCCGGAAGGTCGTCTGGCGAGCAGCCCGGCAAATGTCTCCCGTTTTCTTTGGGAGAGTGGGATCTGCGCCCCGTCGCTCAGTATCAGGACCCCGGCTTTCTTCTTCATCTGTCGCACGTGCCGCATATTGATCAGATGGGACTGATGGGCCCGGAAAAAGCCTTCGTTGGCCAGGCAGGAGTCATAGTACGCCAAGGTCTTGGAGACGGTGTGCGTCTGACCACTCATCAGGTGAAACGTGCAGTAGTTTTTGTACGATTTTACTTGAATGATGTCCGCCAGGTCGGTCAAATAAAAGCCGTCTGCATCGCGCAGGGCGATCTTGGGATGCTCCTGACCGGGCGATCTTCTCGTGAAGCGGGCACCCAGCAGGCGCAGATGCGCGCGCTCTATCGTCGCTCGTACACGGTCAGGCTCCACGGGTTTGAGCAGATAGTCCAGCGCGTGAAATCGGAAGGCCTCAAACGCCAAAGCATGCTGCGTGGAGACAAAGACGAGTTGAAAATCCGGGGTGTGGATCTGATTCAATAGTTCGAATCCGGATCCGTCTTCCAACGTCGTATCCAGAAATACCAGATCGGGCTGTTGGCTGGTGAGTAGCTTCACGCCCGACTGTATGTCCGCTGCGATGCCGATGATCTGGCATCGATCATCACAGTCGGTGATCAACGATGTCAGGTGTCTGCTAGCGACGGGATCCGAGTCGATGATTATTGCTTTCATTGTGCGAATGGTTTTGCCATGTTGATGGTCTAGAAAGAGGCTTGATGGGGAAACTTGTACTAGAAATGCTGGGGTCGCGTAGCCAGATCCTTGAAGGGTCATCCTGTAGTGTTATCGCCTGATGGGGAGTCCTACGACCAGATCGCGAATGGATGCAGCGGCCAAAGGGAGGCCAGGTTCCGTGCGGGTCACTGGAAGCCAAAAACGACGGGGAAGGCAAGTGTTGACTCAAGGCTCTTATCGTATGAAGTAGCTGACTACAAGCGCACAATATATTAAAATCATGGAAGATGTTATAACGAGATGGTCTTGTCGGATGGGTTTGACAATGCAGCTATGACAACTTGTCTGGAGCTTGTGGAGGCCTATCTATTTGACGGGGTCACACTTGGATGCCGACCGGGAGTCTGTATGAACAAGGCAATGACATGATTTAACGTTTTGACGGGTAGGATTAGGATGACAAATTCCTTTCCCTTTTGTGCAATCGATGAGAAGTATAGACGCTATGCATAAATGGATGACAATACGCGATGCGGTTGATGCCGAGTACTACTATCTGCGATGCAAAGCAGCCTTCCAACGCTGTGTGTCCTTGCAAAGCAATGGCTATTTGGAAGCGGAATTAGGATCCCCGCCCGACGCATTGACCCTGCGTGAAGACTGTGTGAATCTCTCATTCAAGGCTTACATGAGTGGAGATTTCCTGATCGAAGTGAAGGTGAAACTCCTACGGGAGAAAGACGAAGTGGGCTATTATTTGTATCAAGAAAGTAGGAGCGGCGAGCCCTTGGATGACTATGTTGTCTTGTTTTGAAATATCTCAAGCTGTCCAAGTTTGGGTAGTCGATGGCCAGAGCATCGCTTGGGCAGGAGATCTATGAAGAATCAGAATCTATGAACGGCCCGTATAGAACGGTGCGGGGCACACTGGTACGCAAGGCTTGCCTCCCTAGGAGAGTCCGCCGTTCTGATTCAGACCCAGTGTGCAGCTCGCCGATCCCTGCCCTCGCATGTGGCCGGCCCGCGGCTCGACGATCTGGTTTCTGCGCCTCCGCATGAACCCCATCCTGGGCATCCTGCAAATGCTGATTTGGTTCCAATGTGCAGCTCGCCGATCCCTGCCCTTGTAGGTGGCTGACCCGCGGCTCGCCGAACTCGATCCTATCCCACGCCTCCGCGTGAACCCCATCCTGGGCATCCTGCAAATGCTGATTCGGATCCAATGTGCAGCTCGCCGATCCTTGCCCTTGCAGGTGGCTGGCCCGCGGCTCGACGATCTCGATCCAACTCAGCGGTCTCTGAGGCTCCGCGTGAAACCCATCTCGTGAATCCTACAGATGCTGATTTGGTTCCAGTGTGCAGCTCGCCGATCCTTGCCCTCGCATGTGGCCAGCCCACGGCTCGACGATCTCGATCCAACTCCGCGGTCCTGAGGCTCCGCGTGAACCCCATCCTGGTCATTCTGCCAATCCTGCAAATCCTGATTCAGACAGCAAGAGAAATCCGCATCTTTAGCTAGGCAGGAGCTTTGACGGCATGCACAACCAGATCAACCGCGTCCGATATTTCTACATCAACAAGTATGTCGCCTCGCGTCTTTCCGAGAAGCGCTACCGGCTGTCCTACGATTTTAAGCACCGAGCACTTTGGTTTCGGACCAGTAAGGTGGCGGGCCGTACGATAGACCATCACTTCAGGCAGGCAACCGCAAGTGGCGCGTACTTGTACGGATCGGAGGTGGCCTACTGGCCCTGGATGTATCGCAACTTCTTCAAATTTGCCTTCGTGCGAGATCCCCTCGACCGGTTGCTCAGTGCCTGGAAGGACAAGGTGCTGCGACATAACTACTTTGACTTTAGCGCACCGGAGCATGAACGGATGCAGATCCTTGACCATTTTCTGACCTGGCTCGAGGACTTGGATATCGACCGATGCGACCAGCACCTCCGCGCTCAGTGGACGCTCATCGACCTGCACCACATTGACTTTCTTGGTCGCTTTGAGAGCTTTGCAAGGGATTTTGGGCTCGTGGCCGGTCACCTAGGTATTGAATTTGATCCTGAGGTGCGCCTGAATAGCACCACCGAGATGCCTTCAGTGGCGCTTTCAATGGGGCAGCGTCGACGGATCGCCCTGGTGTACGAGAAGGATATCCGGATCTTCTATCCATCGCTGCAGGCCTTGCTTTGAGGCCACGGAGATTTAGGCCACTACGGCGCAAAGGCACAGAGTGATTTGAGTGGCCACAAAGGTACAAAGGGATTTGAGTGGCCACAAAGGCGCAAAGGCACAAAGGGATTTGAGTGGCCACAAAGGTGCAAAGGCACAAAGGGATTTGAGCGGCCACAAAGGCACAACGGCACAAAGGGATTTGAGTGGCCACAAAGGTGCAAAGGCACAAAGGGATTTGAGTGGCCACAAAGGCGCAAAGGCACAAAGGGATTTGAGTGGCCACAACGGTGCAAAGGCACAAAGGGATTTGAGTGGCCACAACGGCGCAACGGCACAAAGTGATTTGAGTGGCCACACAGGCGCAAAGGCACGAAGAGTGTTTTTTTCTTCTTGCCTTCGCTGGTCTATTACAAAATAAAAGCCTTGACATTTAGCAATATCAAGGCTTCACTTCAGCGGTCCGGACGGGACTCGAACCCGCGACCCCATGCGTGACAGGCATGTATTCTAACCAAACTGAACTACCGGACCATATCTAGACCTGCTCCTTTGAGCGTCTGCAAATGTAGTACGATTTTGCTTGTCCAGCAAACTTCTGAGAAGTCAAATTTTGGGCCCTCGCGGTCGGGCCTCCACGGCTTACAACTCCTTGATATAGATGTTTCTGAACTGCACCAGACTGGGCGGACTGACCCACTCCCCGTCTCGCTTGGAGCCATGGTGCTGGAGGCCGACCGGCCCTTCCAATGGGATGTCTGGTAGAAGTGCATTTTCGATCACAGTGATGCCGTTGAGCTCTACGGTCAGTCGATCGCCCTTCATGGTGATGACGAAGCTGTTCCACTCTCCGATGTTCTTGTCGGCGTTGGTCACGGGGGTTACGCCCCTTCGCACCTCCAGAGGCATGTCCTTGTCTATGCGGTAGCCGTAGACCTCCCCGGAGCCGATCGGCCAGCACCAGATATTCGCCTGACATTTGCCGACGCCACGGAGCAGGATGCCAGAGTCGGAGTCAGGGACCACCATCGTGATGGGCTTACCATTTTCGTCCAATTTGTGCAGGCCGCTGGGCAGGATGAGCGGTACGCGAGGATTCTTCCAGGGGGTCTCCTTGATCCGCCAGTCGACCATCAGGACAAAGTCCTTGTACGCTTTCTCGGACCATAGGCTCTTATCCGCACTGGATTCGCTCTCGGCGTCGTAGTCGATCACACCGTCTAGCACCTTCCAATGCCCATTGTCACCCACCGGGATCTTCCACCCAGATAGGTCCTGCCCGTTAAAAATAGAAGTGAAACCCGTCGGTTGTGCGTAGGCTCCCAGCCATATCGTCAAGAGGGCGAGGACGGCCCAGGCCTTGGATAGTCTCTTCATCTGTCATATAGATTGATGTATGCGGAAGGTACAGCTTTCGAAACTTGTATGTAAAGGCCATAAAAAATGGGAGCCCCCGATGCACGGGGACTCCCAGTAACTTCATCCCAAGAGCAAGTGGTCAGTCGATCCGCTGCCTTATCCAGTCCACGCGCTGCTTGACACACTCGTTGATATGGTTGAGAAAACTGTGCCAAGTGCCGGGGCCATGTACCTCCTCGTACTCATCGCCAAAGTTGCGCTGCACGTCTAGTTCTGCCCAATTGTCTACCGTGAAGACGATGGCGGCGTCCTCGCCATCCGCGTTGGCAAATTCGTTCCAGACGACGATGAAATCTTCATCGGCTCGACTTTTTTCGTAGACCTCCTTCACCTTGCCCAAGAGCTCGGCCCACTGCGCACCTTTGCCCCGCTCAAGGTCGTACATCCAGATGATGCTTTTGCCGGGCGTTGTTTCCCCGACTATGTGGGAGTGGGTCATATCCGTGCTCCAATACCTTGGTGCGGTTATCGATTCGGTCATCGCCACTACCTTGGCCCAGTCTTCATCATGCGCGTCATCGGAGGGACGAGTGTCCATGGCGGCCCAGTTCGTCGGTCCCATGATCCACTGGTAGCCGGCATAGGGTCCATTGATATTGAAAAACAGTTGGGCTTGGTGGGCTCCTTCCGGGTGGAATTTTTCGTTATGGGCCTTGACAGCCGCCTCAAAATCATCTTCCATACCCGCCTTCACTTGGATATTAACCACCTCCCACAGGGTGGGCGTGTCCCCATCTTGACTCCAACATAGAATAGGGGCTAGCAGGAAGAGAATAGCGTACTTTTTCATCAGGTTGCGTTTTTGTGTTTTAGAAAAAAAGAGAGATGGCCCAGGCTGGATATCCTCAAAGTACGAAAAAGCCGTGGTCATGCGGCTCTCCCGGCTGAATTAAAGTCGTCGCATCTGCGTCAGACTTGGGGCCATAAGACGAGCCACCGTCCTATGCTGATCCCGATTCTCAGCGCTCTTGTCTGTTTTTTCCGCTACTCGTGACGCAGGGCCTCCACCGGATTGGCTACGGCCGCTCTAAATGCATGAAAACCAGTGGTCAAGACCGTGATGAGCACTACCATGACCATCGCCAGCCCAAACAACCAATAGTTGAGATTCGCATGATAGGAAAAGGTGTCCAACCATTGCCGCATAAAGTACCACGCAGCCACAAAGGCAGGTATGCTGGCCAGCGCGACCAGACCGACAAAATTGCGGGTCAGCAGGACGATAATTTGGGAGCTGCTCGCACCCAATATCTTGCGCACCCCGATCTCCTTCGTCCGCTGCTCCGCTGTGAAGGACGCCAAGCCCAGCAGGCCCAAACAAGCGATCACGATCATGAGAATGCTAAAGAGGGTGAAAATCCGCGCGCGTACCTGATCGGCCTCATACAGCTCCATGAAAGCGGCATCGACAAAATCATACTCGAAAGGAGTGCCGGGCAAGACTTCATTCCAGGATCGTTGGACATGGGCAATGATGCCGGCCATCTCCGAGGCAGACTCCGGGCGTATGGAGACGTGGATGCGGCTGTTGTTAAATCCGGGACGAAAGACGAGCGGCGCGATCGGCTCATACAGCGACTGCTGATGAAAATCCTTGACGACCCCGATCACTCGGGCAAAAGGCAACGTGTCATTACCCTGAAACTGGATGCGCTTGCCAATAGGATCGTCCCAACCCATGCGCTCGACCATCGACTCATTGACCATGGCCGCCAGAGTGCTATCCGTGCCGTAGGATCGATCAAAGTTGCGCCCCTCGATGATCGGGATGTTCATGGTCTCAAAAAAATCAAAATCGACGCGATAGTTGTCGACACCATACTCGTCGATCACGCCTTCCGAGTTTTCGACGCTCATCACCTGTTTGCCAAAGCCCTCACCGGGGGTAGACGAGGCGCTGGCGACGGACTTTATCTGCGGCTGCTGTAACAGCTTTTCTCGCAACACCGGAAATTTGTCGCGTGTCTGCTGATCCTGCATACGGAAGGTCATCATGTGGTCCTTGTCAAACCCCAGCTCTTTATTTCGCAGGTAGTTCATCTGATCGTAGATGATGCCGGTACCAATGATCATAAAAAGGGTGATGGCAAATTGCAGCGTGACCAGACCCTTGCGCAGTGTGGGATTGCCGGTACCTTTGGCGAGCTTACCCTTCAAAACCGCGATGGGGCGAAATCCCGAAAGGTAGAAGGCCGGATAGCTGCCGCCCAGCACTCCGGTGAGCAAGAGGATGCCCAGTGCCCCCAACAAGATGCCGGGGGAGAAGAGTAGTTCTTGTTGCAGATCGAGGCCAAAGGCCCCATTGAAAGCAGGAAGCAGCAAGAAGACCAGACCAAAGCTCAGCAGGAGGGCGATTAGAGAAAAGATGAGTGATTCCGAGAGGAACTGTCCGATCAGCTGCCGTCGTTCGGAGCCTAGCACCTTGCGAATACCGACCTCCATGGCCCGCTTGGTCGCCCGGGCGGTGGCCAAATTCATATAGTTGATGCAGGCAATGAGTAGCATGAACAGAGCGACGGCTCCAAAAATGTAGATGAAGCCCATCTCGCCGACGGGCTCGGGCTCGCCCTGAAAGTCGGACTGGAGGTGGATATCGGTCAGTCCGATCAGCTCATACTTGATGTTGATGTCAAACTGGTCGAAGATGACGGCCACGTGATTCTCTACTACCTCGCTCAATTTGGATTCGAAGGCCATCGCGTCGGCGGATTCGTCCAGCAGCACATAGGTATAAATACCAAAGCCACCCCATGATCCCGGGCTGGGGTTCATCAACCCCTCGATCGTATTGCTGGAGATCAGGGCCGAGGGACGTATGTGCGAGTAGGTGGGAAAATCTTCGTATACGGCGGTCACCTTGTAGACTCGTTCGCTCGGTGTGCTCAGCGACTTGCCTATGGGGTCCACCGCACCAAAGATGCGATTGGCCACACTGGTGGAAAGCATGATCGAGTTGGGCTCATGCAATGGCGTCACGCCATCGCCCTGGGCAACATCAATCGTGAAGACCTCCGTCACGGTCGAGTCCGTCAGGTATACATCCTCTTCAAAGAAGAGATCTTCCTCGTATCGAAAACGCGTCCGGCCGTTAGGGATAAACCGGACGAATTGCTCTACCTCCGGATAGTCCGCCTTGAGCTGCAAGCCCAGGGGCGTCTGCGTGACCGCCCATCGGAATGCATCATCGGGCTCGGTAATGTCTGATGAAATGCGATAGATGCGGTCTGCCTTGGCATGAAAGCGGTCAAAACGCATCTCCGTGGAGATATAGAGCAGAATGAATAAGGTAGCTGCCACCCCAATGGTGAGGCCCACCACGTTGAGCAATGCATAACCGGGCTGTCTCTTGAAGCCCCTCATGGCAATTCGCCAGTAGTTTCTAATCATTTCGTCGGGTTTAAGTCACGATGGACAAGGATTGGATGCGCCGGTGCAAGCCAATCCAGTTATGAATAAACGAAGACTTTCGTAGATCCAGAGCTAGATTAGACGATCGGCAGCATCTCATCGATCAAAACGACCTAACGAAGGTATTGGCGAGCGGGGACTCTCAAGTAGCGCTACCTGTGTGCTAGCATCAGCGCACGGGGTGCGGTGACCCAAGCCGAAATTTGAGGTGGGGATCCGAGGTATCTTCTGGAGGGGCCGCTGGGGAGGCGGCGATCCAAACTGTCGGGCGTTTGGCTTACCTGACCAGCTCTGGATCGCACCTCGTATATTGGGACCCATGATAGTATTTGATGAGCTGGAATTGTGGCTGATTGCCGGCAGTCAACATCTCTACGGTTCAGAAACCCTGGCGCAGGTAGCTAGTAATTTGCAAGCGGTGGCTGGTGGGTTGGCGGACGATCCCCGCATCCCAATACGCATCGTGGCCAAATCCGTGCTCACTACCCAGGCGGAGATCACCGGTCTTTGCAAAGAGGCCAACTATACGGACCCGTGCGTGGGACTGATCGTCTGGATGCACACCTTTTCGCCGGCCAAGATGTGGATCAATGGTTTGAAGGTGCTGCACAAACCGCTGCTACACTTGCACACCCAGTTTCATCGGGGCATTCCCTGGTCCGAGATTGACATGGACTATATGAATCTCCATCAGTCTGCGCACGGAGGCAGAGAGTTTGGATTTATCTGCACGCGGCTGGGCGTACGTCGCAGTGTGGTCGTCGGTCATCGGCAGGACCCGGCAGTCGCTGGACAGATCGCCGTTTGGAGTCGTGTGTCAGCCGCCTGGGCCGATGCGCAGGGCATGAAGGTGGCTCGCTTTGGTGACAACATGCGAGAGGTGGCTGTCACGGAGGGCAACCAAGTGTCGGCACAGATCCATCTCGGATACAGTGTGAATGGTTTTGGGATGGCTGATCTCACTGCTGCCATAGATGCCGTTTCCGAAGGAGCGATCGACCAGCTCGTGGAGGCGTATGGTGACCGTTATGACCTGCAAGAAGACTTGCGACCCCAAGGAGATCGTCATCGGGAGCTCCGCGAGGCTGCACGTATTGAGGTGGGTATACGCCGCTTTCTGGAGTCGGGTGGATTTGATGCCTTTACGGATACTTTCGAAAACCTGCACACCTTGCGTCAACTGCCCGGAATCGCGGTGCAACGCCTGATGGCAGACGGTTACGGTTTTGGCGCCGAAGGGGATTGGAAGACCGCTGCCTTGGTCCGTACCATGAAGGTTATGGCGCAAGGGCTGCCGGGTGGCAATTCCTTCATGGAGGACTACACCTACCACTTCGAAGAGGGCCAAGCGTCAGTGCTGGGTGCGCACATGCTGGAGATTTGTCCATCCATCGCAAGCGGTAGGCCCCGCTGCGAGATTCACCCCTTGGCCATTGGCGGCAAGTCCGATCCTGTGCGCTTGGTTTTTGGCGTAGCCTCGGGTCCGGCTCTCAATGCATGCATGATCGATCTGGGGGACCGCTTTCAACTGCTGGTCAACACCGTCGAAGTAATCGAGCCCCCGGCGCCACTACCCAAACTCCCGGTAGCCCGGGCATTGTGGCAGCCTCATCCGGATCTTAAGACAGCAGCCGCTGCCTGGATCAAAGCTGGTGGGGCACATCATACGTGCTTCAGTACCAACCTCACCGTGGACTACCTGCAAATCTTCGCCGACATGGCCGGGATCGACATGCGCGTGATTGACTAAGATTCAACATTGCTCCAAACTATTTGTAGGGAAGAGCCTGAAGAGAAATCATCATCATCAATCCCCCGTCGATCCGCTGACCCCGCAACCCGCCGATGCATTCCATGAGAGAACAGAGGACAACCCGCTAACTCGGATCTCGCTAACTCGCAGCACGTCACCGCATGATAATCGGCCCAATCTGTGCTTTGTCCAGGGCAGCTAGCAGGTCCGCCATGGCACCCTCCATACAGGCTTGCCAGAGCGCCTTCACCTCCATCCATCGAGTGTGGTGCTCATCAAACACCTGCTGGTGCTGATCGGCCGGACGAAAGTCAGCCACGGCCACCGCAGAGGACAAATAAGACAGTTTCTCCAAAAGCTTCCCCGGGGTCCGGATCATATCCTGTCCGGATCCCGTCTGCTTGAGTTGCAGCATTTCATTTTCTATGGTAGTGATC
>CBDCVQ010000014.1:0-521519 GCA_965223165.1 Saprospiraceae bacterium
TGAGCCCGGCTACCGTAAGCCGGCATCTGTACACTTTGATGCGCTATGGATATGTCAAAACGGTCGGTGGTAGCAGAGCCCGCGGGTATGAATATGAGATCATTGCCGAGGCAAAAGACCTGCGCCAATCCATTGATAATGCCCTGGATCAGGCCCTGCAAAAGATCAAGGAGCATCTAAAAGATCACAACGAAAAAGACGGCAAAGCAGCCTAAACCATTGATAACAAATGGATAAAGCACCTCAGTACCTCATCAGTACCTCAAATGTTAAAATGAGGTACTCTAGCCCATGACAATCAGCGCTTTATGACCAGTACCTCAGTACCTCACCCAAATGGTCAAGCGGAACATCCTGACCAACGCGTGAAGGCGGACTTTTTTTCTTCATCTGAATGGAATGCCCTTTTTGCTGATTTTACCATCTGGCTGCAACGGATCAACTACGCCAAAGGCACCCAAAGGACCCAATGCAGACATCTGAAAAGTCTGCTCACCTGGTTGGAAGCGCAAGGCATTGAAGCGCTGGACCAGGTGGCTCAAAGGGATCTGGAAAACTATCGCGATCATGTGCACACCTTGCTGCATCACCGCACCGGTCAAGGGCTAAGCGCTGCTACCATCGTAGCAAAACTCACCATCCTTCGGGTGCTCAATAAATATCTCCAAGCACACGATAAAGACCCCATCCTAAAAATCCGGTTACTTACCATCCAACACCTACCTACACAGCGCACCATTTTATCGTCCGAACAAATCAAGCAGCTCTACCAGGCCTGTTCTCAGGATCTGCAAGGTATCTATGACCGGTGTATGCTCAGCCTCTATTATGGTTGCGGCTTGCGCTATGCCGAAGGTGCCAACTTACTGCTGGACGATATCGATCTGAAAAATGAATGGCTCCGGGTGCGTAAAGGAAAATATTATCTGGAGCGATACGTGCCGCTCAGTGTATCGGTCAGCCAGGACATCCAACGATTTATGGAGCAAGCCCGCTGGTATTGGGACTCCGGACATACCCAATATCTACTCCTAAATCACCTGGGCAAAAAAGTCAGTGACAAGATGCTCAATAAACGCTTGCAAAGTCTATGTCTGAGGGCCGGAATAGAGGTGAAGATGACCTTGCATGGCCTGCGACACAGTATTGCCACCCACCTGCTCCAAAACGGCATGCACCTCGAAGCCGTCCAGCGATTCTTAGGCCATCGACACTTGAAGTCCACCCAGACCTACACCCATATTGACCCAACAAATCCGGGGTAGATCAGATGAAAAATAAATTTAAAGAATACCTGATCGAAAAAGGCCTTACCACTCGATCTATTCATCGAAAACAACGGGAAATATCCCACTACCTGACTTGGCTGGAAAAACAAAATATCCCTATCACCCAAAGCACCTATAGTGATCTGATGTGTTTTATCGGACACTGGCAGGATCTAGATAAAAGTGTTCATCAGATCAACCGATGTCTGCAGGCCATCAGTGACTTTTATCAATTTTTGCAAATACCGGATGTGGCCTACCGGGTACGAGTGCGGGGCATCATCCAAAGAGCCCCGGGACCCCAGTTTACCGCCGAACAACTCGATCTGATCTATCAGCACTTTACCCCTACTCCCGATCATGGATATTATCACTTCTCCGATAAAATCATCCTCGGCATGATGATTTACCAGGCCCTCGAACTACACAGTTTTTTACACATCCGAATCCAGGGGGTCGACTTGGACAAGGGCATGCTTTATGTGCCTGCACACTCTCATCGACAAGCACGATACATCCCTCTGGCGGCTCATCAGATATTACCATTGCATCAATATTTACAACATAGGGACCAGATCATCCATACCTGGAAAAAGCGCAAACATTATCTGCCTGCCGAAAACAAAATCATCTCCGACAAACTTTTTAGCCCTCAATGTGAGCGCTATCCTCGTCTACACATCCAATACAAAAGACTAAGCAAACGCGTCAAGCAACAGGCCAAAGAAAAACTTGACCTCGACATCCTAAAACTCTCCCAACTCCGACAAAGCAGAATCTCCCTGTGGATACCCCAATATGGCTTGCGAAAAACCCAATACCTGGCCGGACTCAAAAGCGTAGACAGCATCGAACGCTATCAAAAACTCAACCTCAAAAACCTCAAAGAGCAGCTCCAAAAACATCATCCCCTGAAATAATGCCCATGCCGTTCATTGACTCCCAGCAACTGTTAATTTTATCGTATGAAAGAAAACAACCCAGTTCCGTCTGATAGCATTGTAATCAGCAAGATCCTTCTGGTCAGAGGTCAAAAAGTTATGCTCGATCAGGATCTGGCAGAACTATATGAGGTCGAAACAAAGAGGCTAAACGAACAGGTCAAACGGAATAAAGATCGATTCCCTGACGACTTCATGTTCCAGCTAACCAAACATGAGTTTGAAATCTTGAAGTCGCAAAATGCGACCTCAAGTTGGGGCGGTAGAAGAACGCCTCCCTATGCCTTTACTGAACATGGTGTACTGATGCTGTCCAGTGTCCTAAAGAGTAAAAGAGCCACCGAAGTAAACATCCACATCATGCGGATTTTTACCAAAATGAGAGAACTACTGCTTAACCATAAAGACCTCATCTTAAAGGTCGAACGAATCGAACGTACCCTAGAAGGACATGGACATGAGATCAAAGTTTTGTTCGAATACATCAAAAAACTCATCGAAGACAAAGAGCTCAGAGATGAACAGGACACCAGAAAACGCATCGGCTTCCGGAAAGACTCTTAATCCGCCCGCCCTATCAGCTCTCCCGCTATGGCCTACCCACTCCCAGGTAATTAGGTGTGCCTGCGGTGCTCACCACAGTTCAGATGGCTGCTCTGCAAGGAGCTTGGCCATCGCGCTGACCCAGCCCAATCACTCCTCCTTGCATAGCACCACCAGGTCCGCTCCGGTAGGTGCTCCCCGGGTTGCCATCTTCTCGTGGTTGCGCGTCCCCGTCACCGCAGCTCTCTCCAGGCCCCTTTATCGTGTGCTAACGCACTGTCTGTTTTATCGAGGCCTGGCCGCTGCCCATGTTTTATGTGCTCGCCTGCGGGCTCTCTCGGCCCCGAATAACTCGGGGGCAGAGCCACGTAGCCTGTCTCCTTCGCCAAGCTCAGGCTCCCCAGTCTACGGCCTCGTTCACACTCGCGGACGGCTCGCGCCTTACTAAACCTGTGCCCAGCGCTAGGTCAGATCCCTAGCTTTTTTCTCTCGTAAGCAACTAAAAAAGCGCGGGCCTGCAGGGTGGGGAGAGCCTAAGCTTATCTTTGCTGGAGAGGGATAAAAGCGTCTGCCGAGCTATAAGAATCAGGCGTACTACTCGAAGCCGGATATGAAGCCATCGTGCACAAAGATATAGCCACCCCCTGCCCCGTCAAGGTCAAGACATGTTCCCCGCCCATCCCGCTAAGCTAGCTGCGGGGAAACCTTGACCGGGCAGCCCACCCGCAGAACGGAGGCTTACGATAGCTTCAAATCCTACCCTCTGTTCATTACGGAACGTACGTTTGTCAGGGCTGGCAAAAACGCAGTTATGCGGGCTACTGCGGGCGCCGACGAGGCCTAGCCCTGGGAACCTGTCAGGGTGTAAGGGATAGTGCTGCCCAGCAGCCCCACTGGGGCCGAGGAGGCCGCGCAGCCCGCCAAATCTATCAGCAGCGTAGGAATGTGTATAGTGCCTGGGGGTGGGATCTCCTGCTTACTGACAATGCCTTTAGGCTCTATGCACATACCGGGAGCTGCGCGTGAGGAGCCCGACCGACAAGCATAGCTCATGACAAGCTTGCCTGACAGACCATAGGGATCGTCAGGGTAGCGTGTGCCAACGCAGTGCACTGGCATGAGATATGCCGGAGGGAGTCGCGACGAACTCCTTATAACTGCGTTGTGGGAAAGCCTTGCGCGCGTGCTGACCCTGCGCGCTGGTCTGGATGGATCCCATCTTTTTTCTTTCTTCTGAAATACCTTCATATGAAAAAAAGAAGAGCTATTTTAGAGGCACTTAGGAAAAGTCCCAAGTGGTGTTTTTGAGGCGTAAGGGTCGGATTTAATCAATAGCTGGGAGGTGCTGCTCGATGCACCACAGGAAATCAGAGTCAATACTGCAAACCTGGACAAATTATCCAGATATATCGAGGCGGAAAAAGTCGATTTATCCAAATTAAAAAGCAGTTTATCGAATTCCAGAAATCCTCAAAAATGGATAGACCTGAAATTGACCCAGAAAGAGCTTGACGATCTCTATGTCAATTTTAGAGATGACCCTCCGTTCGATTTTACTCCCTGGACACCAGATCACAAAGCACAAAGGTGGAATAATTACAAGGAGGGCTGCGCTAATGGCCAGAACAACTGTCTGGATTTTGAATCCTGGAGCAACGGATATGACGGAAAGATAGACCTAGTCACGGGCTCAAGAAAAGGAGTAGACGAATACTTTGAGGGCCTTGGTTGGAATTGTCCTGCAAGTACCTGTAGGGAAAGAACACTTACAACAAATATAGACGGTCAAAACGTGAACAGGAGATTGGACATCTACGACGAAGCAAATCTGCGAGGCAAGGAATTCAAAGAATACTCTTCGGGAAAGGTTTATCGGTCAGAGGATATAAGATCTGAGGTTGCACGAGATAAACAATTGCTTGAAGATGCTCAATTGCTGGAGATGGAATGGGTTTTTAAGGGCTGCGAACCGAGCGGCCCTCTGCGAGCGTTACTGGAATCTGATCCCAATCCAATAAAAATAGTGCTAATACCTTAGTTAAATGGACGCATCTTGGAAAAAGGAAAAAAGGGAGAACTTTGAAGCCTGGGTCCTGATGATAGACGACCGCTTATTGGATTGGTTCCAATTTCTGAGTGAAGAGCAAAAATCCAAATTTGACTACTCTGTCGACTCATTAGATGAAATAGAAAAATATTTAATCGGCAAATATAAACTTGAGGATTTGAGGGATTCTCGCAACAAAATGGAAATCGATGCAGCAGCCAGCTATATTATAAAAGTCTTCTTCCTGAATTGGCCAAATCCAAAATATACTATTGAGCTTGACGACGAGAAGAATATTTTGTTTAACAGACCAGCTGTTATCACCGAGCCTCAAATTGGAATGGCCTTTAGTCCATATCAGATCCTGCCAAGCACATTGAATCTGCGGAGGGTTGGTGGATTTAGAAAGATCTTAGAATCAAAAAAGAGACAATATCTGGAACAGTATGGGGAGTCCGTCAATGATCAGGAAGCATAAGCTTGTCTGGTTTTGGCATCTCTGATATAGGTATCGATCAAGTCGAACAAGGTTTTTCGCTTACTTTCTTCGAGAAGTTCGAGGTCCTGAATTCTCTTCAATGTCTTCTTATCAAATGAGGCGTTTTGCCCTTCACCTACCAGGTAGTCCAGGCTAACCTCAAACGCATCAGCAATCTTCTTGGCCACCTCAAGAGAAGGTATGGCATCACCTCGTTCGTACTTACCAACCATTACGTGAGATATGTCTGCCTGCCGAGCCAAGTCATTTTGGGACCAGGCTTTGTCCTGTCGGAGTTGAGCAATGATTCTACCTGTTTTCATATCTAAAAAGACAGTTTGCTTTGTAAAGAGAAGTCACATCTTACAAAGTTCCGAAACTAATAGGTAAAATAAAATCTAATAAGAGTTGTGTGACTTGAAACCAAAAGGTATATTTGTGTCTGATAGTTACATGAAAGGTTCCCCAAAACTTTAACACTTATGACAAAACACAGCACCCGACAGCTCAAGATCCACGGCCTGCTGCGGCGCAACAAATACCGGAAGAATACAGAAGTCCCACAGCTACGCTTGTCCGGTGTATGGATGGAGCAGCTAGGCTTTAAAGTAGGCGACCGGGTCAGCATCATCACCCGGGACCGGCTGCTGATCATTGAGCCGCTGCAGGTAGCAGAGGCTGAGCCAGACTACCAGGCCGCTCTGAAACAAGTAAAGCAAACCCTCAAGCAGTTGGCCCAATGACCATCGCCCAGATCAAAGAAAGACTGTCGATCGGCGAGGTGCTGCAGCACTACGGCCTCACTCCAGATCGTAACAAACGACTTCACTGCCCCTTCCACGATGACAAGACTCCCAGCATGCAAGTCTACCCGAACAGCAATACGGTGTACTGTTTTTCTTCCAACTGCAAGCTGGGTGGCAAAGCCATTGACCAGATCGACTTTATTATGTTGAGCGAAGCGAAATCCCGCGGTATCGCGGGACATAATTCCAAAGAACTAAAGCACCAAGCCATCCTCCAGGCCAAAAAATTAGCAGGACATCAATCCAATCCATCTATGAAATCAACCACCCCTTCGGCATCCCCCAACCTCAATCACCTCTTTACCCAGCTCAAAAAGCGCTTCCACCGGGGCTCGAGGGCAAAACAGTATGCCAACCGCCGATCCATCCTGGATACAAGCATTCCTATCGGCTGGAACACCTACAAAACCGACTATCCACACCTGCGCAACTGCATCATCTTTCCCTTGAAAAACAAAGCCGGCCAGATCGTCAGCCTTTATGGCAGATCCATCACCGGTAGCGGTGACAATGCCCACTACTACCTCAAAAATCGAAAGGGACTTTATCCAGGCTATCCGGCCATCCACACCCAAACGCTGATCATCACCGAAGCCATCATCGACGCAGCTACCCTGCAGACCCACACCGATTATGAGGTGCTAAGTCTGTATGGCACCAATGGCTGGAACAAAGAACACACCACCGCTATCAAAGCCTTGAAAGACCTCCAAGAGGTGATCTTCTTTTTAGATGGAGATGAGGCCGGCCAGCAAGCCATCCAAACCTATGCCCCCTTAGTCAAGGCCATGTGCCCCGGCATCCGGACCAGCCAGGTGCAGACCCCGGACGGCGAAGACGTCAATAGCCTGGCCCAAAACCACCCCGGCCAGGAAAGCCAGATCCTTACGCATCTCATCGACCAGCGTACATTTTTATTTTCATCTGAATCGTCATCAGATGTCCAAGGGGACTCCTCAGGAGAAAAGAAAAAAGACCCCACAACCCACAACCCTCTGGACCTGTCCAACCCGGACTACCCCACCTGGAACCACGGATCCCTGCACATCACCGTGCTGGGCGGAGTGATGATGCATCCGGTAGATAAGATGATCGTCACCCTGGAGCTCAGGCGAAAAGACAGTCCCCACCCCCGTCATAAACTGCGCCAGCGCATCGACCTGTTTGATGATGACAAGACCCAGCGCCTGGCCCAAAAGATCGCCGAGCGCATGGAGCTCAGCGGCAGCGAGGTCATGGACGCCCTCACCCTCCTGACCGATCTGCTGGATGCCCACCGCAGAGCATACAACCAGCAGCGACAACAGATAAAAAAAGAACCCATAACCCTCACCCCGCCCGAAAGAAATACCGCCCGGGAGTTTTTGTCCCAACCCGCACTGATCAAGCGCACCAACGAATGCATCGGCCAGACCGGCGTAGTCGGAGAGATGATCAACCGCATGATCCTGTGGCTGGTCTTTACCTCACGCCTCCGAGAAAAACCCCTGCACGTCATCTGCCTGGGGGCCAGCGGCACCGGCAAAACCTACCTCCAAGAAAGCATCGCCCGCCTGATGCCCGAAGACCATAAATACCAGATCACCGCCATGAGCGACAACTCCGTCTACTACTTTGAAGAAGACGAGCTGGTCCAAAAGCTGGTGCTGATCGAAGATCTGGACGGCGCCAACGAAGAAAAAGTACTGCTGGCCCTGCGAGAGCTCATGACCAAAGAATGGGTCATCAAAGCCATCGTCATCAAAGACAATAAGGGCAAGATGAAAACCATCCGCCTCAAAGTACGTGGACCCATCTGCCTGGCCGGCACCACCACCCGTGAAAGACTCTATGAAGACAATGCCAACCGGTCCCTACTGCTCTACCTGGATCAGTCCAAAGAGCAAAAACAAAAGATCATGGACTACCAGCGAAAGGTCAGCGCCAACAAGATCGATCGCCATGGCCAGCAAGACATGATCCGATTTTTACAAAATATACAGCTCACCCTCCAGCCCATACATGTGGTCAATCCCTTTGCTGAAATACTCCACATCCCTGCCGAAGTATTTAAACCCCTGCGTACCAATCAGCACTACCTGCTCTTTATCGAAACAGTGACCTTCTACCATCAGTACCAACGCGAAAAAAAATACGATCCCCGCGGAAATCCATACATCGAGACCACCCTGGAAGACATCCAAATCGCCAACCAGCTGATCAAAGATGTGCTGCTGGCTAAAAGCGATGAGCTCACTAAGGTGACCCGAAGATTTTATCAGACCCTCCAGATCTATCTCCAGCAGCAAAACAAACCAAGTTTTTACGCATCCGAAGTCCGCAAAGCCTACCGCATGAGCCCGGCTACCGTAAGCCGGCATCTGTACACTTTGATGCGCTATGGATATGTCAAAACGGTCGGTGGTAGCAGAGCCCGCGGGTATGAATATGAGATCATTGCCGAGGCAAAAGACCTGCGCCAATCCATTGATAATGCCCTGGATCAGGCCCTGCAAAAGATCAAGGAGCATCTAAAAGATCACAACGAAAAAGACGGCAAAGCAGCCTAAACCATTGATAACAAATGGATAAAGCACCTCAGTACCTCATCAGTACCTCAAATGTTAAAATGAGGTACTCTAGCCCATGACAATCAGCGCTTTATGACCAGTACCTCAGTACCTCACCCAAATGGTCAAGCGGAACATCCTGACCAACGCGTGAAGGCGGACTTTTTTTCTTCATCTGAATGGAATGCCCTTTTTGCTGATTTTACCATCTGGCTGCAACGGATCAACTACGCCAAAGGCACCCAAAGGACCCAATGCAGACATCTGAAAAGTCTGCTCACCTGGTTGGAAGCGCAAGGCATTGAAGCGCTGGACCAGGTGGCTCAAAGGGATCTGGAAAACTATCGCGATCATGTGCACACCTTGCTGCATCACCGCACCGGTCAAGGGCTAAGCGCTGCTACCATCGTAGCAAAACTCACCATCCTTCGGGTGCTCAATAAATATCTCCAAGCACACGATAAAGACCCCATCCTAAAAATCCGGTTACTTACCATCCAACACCTACCTACACAGCGCACCATTTTATCGTCCGAACAAATCAAGCAGCTCTACCAGGCCTGTTCTCAGGATCTGCAAGGTATCTATGACCGGTGTATGCTCAGCCTCTATTATGGTTGCGGCTTGCGCTATGCCGAAGGTGCCAACTTACTGCTGGACGATATCGATCTGAAAAATGAATGGCTCCGGGTGCGTAAAGGAAAATATTATCTGGAGCGATACGTGCCGCTCAGTGTATCGGTCAGCCAGGACATCCAACGATTTATGGAGCAAGCCCGCTGGTATTGGGACTCCGGACATACCCAATATCTACTCCTAAATCACCTGGGCAAAAAAGTCAGTGACAAGATGCTCAATAAACGCTTGCAAAGTCTATGTCTGAGGGCCGGAATAGAGGTGAAGATGACCTTGCATGGCCTGCGACACAGTATTGCCACCCACCTGCTCCAAAACGGCATGCACCTCGAAGCCGTCCAGCGATTCTTAGGCCATCGACACTTGAAGTCCACCCAGACCTACACCCATATTGACCCAACAAATCCGGGGTAGATCAGATGAAAAATAAATTTAAAGAATACCTGATCGAAAAAGGCCTTACCACTCGATCTATTCATCGAAAACAACGGGAAATATCCCACTACCTGACTTGGCTGGAAAAACAAAATATCCCTATCACCCAAAGCACCTATAGTGATCTGATGTGTTTTATCGGACACTGGCAGGATCTAGATAAAAGTGTTCATCAGATCAACCGATGTCTGCAGGCCATCAGTGACTTTTATCAATTTTTGCAAATACCGGATGTGGCCTACCGGGTACGAGTGCGGGGCATCATCCAAAGAGCCCCGGGACCCCAGTTTACCGCCGAACAACTCGATCTGATCTATCAGCACTTTACCCCTACTCCCGATCATGGATATTATCACTTCTCCGATAAAATCATCCTCGGCATGATGATTTACCAGGCCCTCGAACTACACAGTTTTTTACACATCCGAATCCAGGGGGTCGACTTGGACAAGGGCATGCTTTATGTGCCTGCACACTCTCATCGACAAGCACGATACATCCCTCTGGCGGCTCATCAGATATTACCATTGCATCAATATTTACAACATAGGGACCAGATCATCCATACCTGGAAAAAGCGCAAACATTATCTGCCTGCCGAAAACAAAATCATCTCCGACAAACTTTTTAGCCCTCAATGTGAGCGCTATCCTCGTCTACACATCCAATACAAAAGACTAAGCAAACGCGTCAAGCAACAGGCCAAAGAAAAACTTGACCTCGACATCCTAAAACTCTCCCAACTCCGACAAAGCAGAATCTCCCTGTGGATACCCCAATATGGCTTGCGAAAAACCCAATACCTGGCCGGACTCAAAAGCGTAGACAGCATCGAACGCTATCAAAAACTCAACCTCAAAAACCTCAAAGAGCAGCTCCAAAAACATCATCCCCTGAAATAATGCCCATGCCGTTCATTGACTCCCAGCAACTGTTAATTTTATCGTATGAAAGAAAACAACCCAGTTCCGTCTGATAGCATTGTAATCAGCAAGATCCTTCTGGTCAGAGGTCAAAAAGTTATGCTCGATCAGGATCTGGCAGAACTATATGAGGTCGAAACAAAGAGGCTAAACGAACAGGTCAAACGGAATAAAGATCGATTCCCTGACGACTTCATGTTCCAGCTAACCAAACATGAGTTTGAAATCTTGAAGTCGCAAAATGCGACCTCAAGTTGGGGCGGTAGAAGAACGCCTCCCTATGCCTTTACTGAACATGGTGTACTGATGCTGTCCAGTGTCCTAAAGAGTAAAAGAGCCACCGAAGTAAACATCCACATCATGCGGATTTTTACCAAAATGAGAGAACTACTGCTGTAGTCTGCCACTGAAAAGTGCACCCCCGGCGCCATCGAAAAGTGCACCCCCTGTCATGGGAGCAGATCGGCTTGGCCGATCTTCAAACCATGATAGATATGATAGAAAAACAGCAGATCATCCTTGGGTACTTCAGGCAGGGGAAATCCAAGAAGCAGCTTGCTCGGGAGCTGGGCATATCGCCTCATACGGTTAGGCGATACATCCGAAAGTACCGAGAGGAGATAGGTATCGAAGCGACCGACTCGGATCACGTATTGCCCTCAACGGGGGTGGTTGAGCCACCGCGATATGATAGTTCGAATCGTGCTAAGCGCAAGTTGACAGAGCAGGTCCGCAGATGCATCGATGGTTACTTGGAAGCCAATGAGCTCAAGCGATCTCAAGGCAAAGCCAAGCAGCAGATGCTGGGCACCGATATCCATCAAGCCTTGATCAAGCAAGGCTATGATATCAGCCACCGTACGGTATGCCGTTATATCAGGCAGGTCAAACAGCGTCGCAGGGAGATATATATCCGCCAGCATTATCGGCCCGGGCAGTCCACGCAGTTTGACTGGGCAGAGGTCAAGCTGACCATAGGAGAGGCCAATAAACGAATGATGCTGGCCGTGTTTACCTCCAGCTATTCCAACCACCGTTGGGCGCAACTTTTTTACCGCCAAGACATGAGCAGTTTTCTGCAATCTCATGTCAACTATTTCACCAGCGTAGGAGCGGTGGCAAGTGAAGTGGTCTATGATAATATGCGCGTAGCCGTCAGAAAGTTTACGCTCAAGAATGCGGACAAAGAGCCTACCGAAGATTTATTAAAACTATCGACCTTTTATCAGTTTGACTATCGGTTCTGCAATGCCGGGAGGGGCAATGAAAAAGGACATGTGGAGCGAAGTGTGGAGTACCTCAGGCGCAAGGCATTTGCACCCCGAGACACCTTTGACACCTTGGAGCAAGCCAACGCATATTTAATAGACACCTGTCACCAGCTCAATAGTGTTCCGGTCAAAGGAAAAACACAAAGTATCGCCGATGAGTTTGATCAAGAAATCAAGCATATGAAGGCGGCGCCAGGTGTATATGAAACCGCACAATGGCAGAGCCTACGGTTAGACAAATACGGTTGCATCAGAGTGGATACGAACTACTATTCTGTGCCAGAACAATCCACGGGTGCTTTTGTAAATGTAAAAATCTATCCTGATCGAATTGACCTATATGCTGATGATAACCAACTACTTGACTCACATGAGCGAAGGCACACCAGGCATAGCTACTACCTAAAGCTTGACCATTATCTCACTACACTGCTGACCAAGCCAGGTGCCCTGGCAGGCTCGCTCAGCCTACATCAGGCAGATCATGACATCAAACACCTCTTTAGGCTTTACTTCAAAGATCAAGCTAAAGAATTTGTCCTCATCCTGCTGGATTTGAAAAAGGAAAAGTACTCGATCGATCAATTAAAAAACGCCGTGGACCAGTGTATCACGCTATGCCCTCACCAACCTGTGTGTATTGATAAAGTCAAATTCTACATCCGGCAGGCCACTTGTCCATCACCTATCCAAAGCGCTCCTGCCACAGATCAAATGTCACAAGACATCGCCCAATATAGTCGCCTGCAGTTGCAGGATATTCAATCTATTTTATCACCAAATTAATGTCAATATCATGGAACAAAATCTACATCAACAAGTCGATTTTTATTCTCGACAACTCCGCTTACCGGCGTTCCGAAGATCCTACGTCGAGCTGGCCAAGCAAGCAGCCAAAGACAGTCTCAATTACGAAAATTATCTGCTAGATTTGATGCTATTAGAATATGATCAACGCAGCCAAAGACGCAAAAAACAACGCATTCGAAGAGCCGGATTTACCCACCAAAAGTTCTTGCTTGACTTGCTTAAGGAAGACTTGCCCCAAGACGCCGTTCAAAAACTCCCCACGCTCGAAAGACTCGATTTTATCCGCGATGGTCAAAATCTCATCCTCGCCGGAAACCCCGGCACCGGCAAAACTCACCTCGCTATTGGCCTTGGCATTAAAGCCTGCATGGAAGACTTCAACGTACTGTTTACCACCGTGCCCAGACTCATTACTCAGATCCTTGAGTCCAGATCAGCCAAAATGCTTAGACAACTTGAAAGTCGTTTCGAAAAGTATGACCTGGTCATCTGTGACGAATTCGGGTACGTCTCCTTCGATAAACAAGCTGCCGAACTCCTATTCACTCACCTGTCTCTGAGGGCCGGTCGAAAGGCCACCGTCATCACCACCAATCTCGGATTCGATCGATGGACCGAAATCTTCGGTGATCAGGTCCTCACCGCAGCCATGGTCGATAGACTGACTCACCGCGCCATCATCGTCAATATGAACGGGGAATCCTTCCGGGTCAAAGAATCCAAAAAAATGCAATCCAACTAATTTGTTCACCTTTACACTAGCCATGACAGGGGGTGCACTTTTCACGGCACCGGGGGTGCACTTTTCAGTGGCAGACTACAACTGCTTAACCATAAAGACCTCATCTTAAAGGTCGAACGAATCGAACGTACCCTAGAAGGACATGGACATGAGATCAAAGTTTTGTTCGAATACATCAAAAAACTCATCGAAGACAAAGAGCTCAGAGATGAACAGGACACCAGAAAACGCATCGGCTTCCGGAAAGACTCTTAATCCGCCCGCCCTATCAGCTCTCCCGCTATGGCCTACCCACTCCCAGGTAATTAGGTGTGCCTGCGGTGCTCACCACAGTTCAGATGGCTGCTCTGCAAGGAGCTTGGCCATCGCGCTGACCCAGCCCAATCACTCCTCCTTGCATAGCACCACCAGGTCCGCTCCGGTAGGTGCTCCCCGGGTTGCCATCTTCTCGTGGTTGCGCGTCCCCGTCACCGCAGCTCTCTCCAGGCCCCTTTATCGTGTGCTAACGCACTGTCTGTTTTATCGAGGCCTGGCCGCTGCCCATGTTTTATGTGCTCGCCTGCGGGCTCTCTCGGCCCCGAATAACTCGGGGGCAGAGCCACGTAGCCTGTCTCCTTCGCCAAGCTCAGGCTCCCCAGTCTACGGCCTCGTTCACACTCGCGGACGGCTCGCGCCTTACTAAACCTGTGCCCAGCGCTAGGTCAGATCCCTAGCTTTTTTCTCTCGTAAGCAACTAAAAAAGCGCGGGCCTGCAGGGTGGGGAGAGCCTAAGCTTATCTTTGCTGGAGAGGGATAAAAGCGTCTGCCGAGCTATAAGAATCAGGCGTACTACTCGAAGCCGGATATGAAGCCATCGTGCACAAAGATATAGCCACCCCCTGCCCCGTCAAGGTCAAGACATGTTCCCCGCCCATCCCGCTAAGCTAGCTGCGGGGAAACCTTGACCGGGCAGCCCACCCGCAGAACGGAGGCTTACGATAGCTTCAAATCCTACCCTCTGTTCATTACGGAACGTACGTTTGTCAGGGCTGGCAAAAACGCAGTTATGCGGGCTACTGCGGGCGCCGACGAGGCCTAGCCCTGGGAACCTGTCAGGGTGTAAGGGATAGTGCTGCCCAGCAGCCCCACTGGGGCCGAGGAGGCCGCGCAGCCCGCCAAATCTATCAGCAGCGTAGGAATGTGTATAGTGCCTGGGGGTGGGATCTCCTGCTTACTGACAATGCCTTTAGGCTCTATGCACATACCGGGAGCTGCGCGTGAGGAGCCCGACCGACAAGCATAGCTCATGACAAGCTTGCCTGACAGACCATAGGGATCGTCAGGGTAGCGTGTGCCAACGCAGTGCACTGGCATGAGATATGCCGGAGGGAGTCGCGACGAACTCCTTATAACTGCGTTGTGGGAAAGCCTTGCGCGCGTGCTGACCCTGCGCGCTGGTCTGGATGGATCCCATCTTTTTTCTTTCTTCTGAAATACCTTCATATGAAAAAAAGAAGAGCTATTTTAGAGGCACTTAGGAAAAGTCCCAAGTGGTGTTTTTGAGGCGTAAGGGTCGGATTTAATCAATAGCTGGGAGGTGCTGCTCGATGCACCACAGGAAATCAGAGTCAATACTGCAAACCTGGACAAATTATCCAGATATATCGAGGCGGAAAAAGTCGATTTATCCAAATTAAAAAGCAGTTTATCGAATTCCAGAAATCCTCAAAAATGGATAGACCTGAAATTGACCCAGAAAGAGCTTGACGATCTCTATGTCAATTTTAGAGATGACCCTCCGTTCGATTTTACTCCCTGGACACCAGATCACAAAGCACAAAGGTGGAATAATTACAAGGAGGGCTGCGCTAATGGCCAGAACAACTGTCTGGATTTTGAATCCTGGAGCAACGGATATGACGGAAAGATAGACCTTGTAACTGGTTCGGGAAGAGGAGTAGATGAGTACTTTGATCAATTGGGGTGGGTATGTCCAACTCCACCATGCAGGGAGAGATTGATACCTGATATAACTGGAATATTGGACGGTCAGGTAATAACTGCTGGAAGACGTCTGGATATAGTTGACATACAGGCGAAGAGAGCAATTGAGTTCAAAGAATATAGTAGTGGAAAAGTTTATAATTCGATTGATATCCGCAAAGAGGTTGCCTTGGATAAGGCACTATTGCTATCAGGGCAAATGGATAATATTGAGTGGGTATTTAAGGGATGTACTCCCAGCGGGCCTTTAGAAAAGGCTCTAAAGGAGGCTAATATTTCAATTAAGCTTGAATCATAAAAGTGATTGATAAAGAAGAGAGACAAAAGACATTTAAGATATGGCTGTCCGAGCTTGATCACAGGATTCAAGAGTGGATTATTAGACTGGATGATCTAAAGCTAGACTTGAATCTTGATTATTCAGAGGAGTCTCTCCAAAGAGTTGAGAGCTTTCTGCTAAAGCATTATGATGCATCAGCGTTATCAGATAAATCCATGAATGTTGAACTTGATGCGGTGGTCTCCTACATAGGGGAAACCATGAAACGTTTAATAGAAGGCGCGAGATGGAAGATTTATCTTGACGATGATACAAATCTCTTTTTCGGATTACCATGCATACTTACAAAGTATAGTGGTGCAATATCAATTCATCTTTTGCTAAGAGAGATCCTAACATCGCGATCAGGCGATATTTTAGAAAAACGGCTTCAAAAAGTGTTGGCGTATCAGATGATGATTGCTGCATCTCGTAAGCCCACTACTCCACCTTCAGCATAGCCTGCAGCTTTATCTTGGCGATATAGGCATCAATAAGTGAGAGGACTGTCTTTTTCTCTTCTATAGGCATCTGTTGTACTTGCTGAAATCGTGCGATTAGTTCTTTATCAAGTCCAGCATCTTGGACGACATCGTCAGTAGAACCATTCATTAAAAAGTCCACAGTGGTATCAAGAGCTTTGGCCATTTTGGTCATGGCCGTAGCATTGGGCTTGGTCTCGCCACGTTCGTATCTACTCACTTGTGTAAAGTGCACGTCAATCAACTTGGACAATTCATTCTGGGAGAGCCCCTTCCGCTTCCTCAACTCTTTCAACCTACTTGCAAAGCTCATATCCTCTAGCATTTAGCGGTGATTTTGTCTGCAATAATAGCGGATAAGTCGAGTAAACACAACGAACACATAGCAAGTAAGTCAAATATTCTTGTGATTAAGCTTGTTTATATTAAACAAGAGTGCTAAGTTTGCTTGCGAAAACGCAAGTCAAAAAAATTCAAACTTTTCCCAGGATGCGTCTATACATAATCGAAACAATGCTAGACATCCGAACATCTTCGTCTCTTATCTCTCCCTCAGGCCAGCTTCTTCAAAAAGACATCTCATGACAAAGCAACACACCAGACAGCTCAAGATCCATGGCCTACTCCGACGCAATAAGTACCGGAAGAACACAGAGGTCCCCCAGCTACGCTTGTCCGGTGTATGGATGGAGCAGCTAGGCTTTAAAGTAGGCGACCGGGTCAGCATCACCACCCGGGACCGGCTGCTGATCATAGAGCCGCTGCAGGTGGCAGAGCCGGAAAAAGACTACCAGGCGGCTCTGAAGCAAGTAAAACAAACCCTCAAGCAACTGGCCCAATGACCATCGCCCAGATCAAAGAGAGACTGTCGATCGGCGAGGTACTGAGCCACTATGGCCTCCAAGCCAACAGAAACAAGATGCTGTCCTGCCCCTTCCACGATGACAAGACTCCCAGCATGCAAGTCTACCCGAACAGCAATACGGTGTACTGTTTTTCTTCCAACTGCAAGCTGGGTGGCAAAGCCATTGACCAGATCGACTTCATCCTGCATAAGGAGGGAATCAGTAAGCACCAAGCCATCCTACAAGCCAAAAAATTAGCAGGACATCAATCTAAGCCATCCATGAAATCAACCACCCCTTCGGCATCCCCTAATCTCGATCACCTCTTCACCCAGCTCAAAAAGCGCTTCCACCGAGGCTCAAGGGCAAAACAGTATGCCAACCGCCGATCCATTCTGGATCCAACCATTCCTATCGGCTGGAACACCTACAAAACCGACTATCCACACTTACGCAACTGCATCATCTTTCCCCTTAAAAACAAAGCCGGCCAGATCGTCAGCCTTTATGGCCGATCCATCACCGGTAGCGGTGACAATGCCCACTACTACCTCAAAAACCGAAAGGGACTTTATCCGGGATACCCGGCCACCCACACCCAAACCCTCATCATCACCGAAGCCATCATCGATGCGGCCACCCTGCAGACCCACACCGATCATCCGGTGCTAAGTCTGTATGGCACCAACGGCTGGAACGAAGAGCACACCACCGCCATCAAAGCCTTAAAAGACCTCCAAGAGCTAATTTTCTTTTTGGATGGTGACCTGGCCGGCCAACAAGCCATCCAAACCTATGCCCCCTTGGTCAAGGCCATGTGTCCCGGCATCCGGATCAGCCAGGTGCAGACCCCGGACGGCGAAGACGTCAATAGCCTGGCCCAAAACCACCCCGGCCAGGAAAGCCAGATCCTTACGCATCTCATCGACCAGCGTACATTTTTATTTTCATCTGAATCGTCATCAGATGTCCAAGGGGACTCCTCAGGAGAAAAGAAAAAAGACCCCACAACCCACAACCCTCTGGACCAGTCCGATCCGGACTACCCCACCTGGAGCCACGGACCCCTGCACATCACCGTGCTGGGCGGGGTGATGATGCATCCGGTAGATAAGATGATCGTCACCCTGGAGCTCAAACGTAAAGACAGTCCCCTCCCTCGACATAAACTACGCCAGCGCATCGACCTGTTTGACGATGACAAGGCCCAGCGCCTGGCCCAAAAGATCGCCGAGCGCATGGAGCTCAGTGGCAGTGAGGTCATGGACGCCCTCACCATCCTGACCGATCTGCTGGATGCCCACCGTAGAGCATACAACCTGCAGCGCCAGCAGATAAAAAAAGAAAACAGAACCCTCACTCCGCCAGAACGAAACACCGCCCGGGAGTTTTTGTCCCAGCCGGCACTGATCAAGCGCACCAACGAATGCATCGGCAAGACCGGCGTAGTCGGAGAGATGATCAACCGCATGATCCTGTGGCTGGTCTTCACCAGTCGCCTTAGAGAAAAACCCCTGCACGTCATCTGCCTGGGGGCCAGCGGCACCGGCAAAACCTACCTCCAGGAAAGCATCGCCCGCCTGATGCCCGAAGACCATAAATACCAGATCACCGCCATGAGCGACAACTCCGTCTACTATTTTGAAGAAGACGAACTGGTCCAAAAGCTGGTCCTGATCGAAGATCTGGACGGCGCCAACGAAGAAAAAGTACTGCTGGCCTTGCGAGAGCTCATGACCAAAGAATGGGTCATCAAAGCCATCGTCATCAAAGACAATAAGGGTAAGATGAAAACCATCCGCCTCAAAGTGCGCGGCCCCATCTGCCTGGCCGGCACTACCACCCGCGAAAGACTCTATGAAGACAATGCCAACCGGTCCCTACTGCTCTACCTGGACAATGGCAAAGAGCAAAAACAAAAAATCATGGAATACCAGCGAAAGGTCAGCGCCAATAAGATCGATCGCCATGGCCA
The DNA here is from genome assembly GCA_965223165.1 of Saprospiraceae bacterium. Classification (GTDB taxonomy): domain Bacteria; phylum Bacteroidota; class Bacteroidia; order Chitinophagales; family Saprospiraceae; genus JABDMH01. The sequence continues at coordinate 19,054 of CBDCVQ010000014.1, forward strand.
GCAGGACATGATCCGATTTTTACAAAATGTACAGCTTGTGCTCCAGCCCATACGCATCGTCAATCCCTTCGCTGAAATGCTCCACATCCCTGCCGAAGTATTTAAACCCCTGCGTACCAATCAACACTATCTGCTCTTTATCGAAACGGTCACCTTCTACCATCAGTACCAACGCGAAAAAAAATACGATCCCCGCGGAAATCCCTACATCGAGACCACCCTGGAAGACATCCAAATCGCCAACCAACTCATCAAAGACGTGCTGCTCGCTAAAAGCGATGAGCTCACCAAGGTGACCCGAAGGTTTTATCAGACCCTCCAAACCTACCTCCAGCAGCAAAACAAACGAAGCTTTTACGCCTCGGAGATCCGCAAAGCCTACCGCATGAGTCCCGCCACCGTAAGCCGGCATCTGTACACCTTGATGCGCTACGGATATGTCAAAACGGTCGGTGGTAGCAGAGCCCGCGGCTATGAATATGAGATCATCACCGAGACGCTAGACCTGCGCACTTGCATTGACAATGCCCTGGATCAGGCCCTGCAAAAGATCAAGCAGCATCTAAAAGATCACTCCGGAAAAGATGGCAAAGCAGCCTAAACCATTGATAACCAATGGATAAAGTACCTCAGTACCTCATCAGTACCTCAAATGTTAAAATGAGGTACTCTAGCCCATGACAATCAGCGCTTTATGACCAGTACCTCAGTACCTCACCCAAATGGTCAAGCGGAACATCCTGACCAACCCGTCAGGGTGGAACATCTTGACCAACGCGTCAAGGCGGACTTTTTTTCTTCATCTGAATGGAATGCCCTTTTTGCTGATTTTACCATCTGGCTGCAACGGATCAACTACGCCAAAGGCACCCAAAGGACCCAATGCAGACATCTGAAAAGTCTGCTCACCTGGTTGGAAGCGCAAGGCATTGAAGCGCTGGACCAGGTGGCTCAAAGGGATCTGGAAAACTATCGCGATCATGTGCACACCTTGCTGCATCACCTCACCGGTCAAGGGCTAAGCGCTGCTACCATCGTAGCAAAACTCACCATTCTTCGGGTGCTCAATAAATATCTCCAAGCACACGGTAAAGACCCCATCCTAAAAATCCGATTGTTGACCATCCAGCACCTACCTGCACAGCGTACCATTTTATCGTCCGAACAAATCAAGCAGCTCTACCAGGCCTGCTCTCAGGATCTGCAAGGCATGTATGACCGCTGTATGCTCAGTCTGTATTATGGTTGCGGCTTACGCTATGCTGAAGGTGCCAACTTACTCCTGGACGATATCGATCTGAAAAATGAATGGCTCCGGGTGCGTAAAGGAAAATATTATCTGGAGCGATACGTGCCCCTCAGCGTATCGGTCAGCCAGGACATCCAACGATTTATGGAGCAAGCCCGCTGGTACTGGGACTCCGGACATACCCAATATCTACTCCTAAATCACCTGGGCAAAAAAGTCAATGACAAAATGCTCAATAAACGCTTGCAAAGTCTATGTCTGAGGGCCGGAATAGAGGTGAAGATGACCTTGCATGGTCTGCGACACAGTATTGCCACCCACCTGCTCCAAAACGGCATGCACCTCGAAGCCGTCCAGCGATTCTTAGGCCATCGACACTTGAAGTCCACCCAAACCTACACCCATATTGACCCAACAAATCCAGGGTAGATCAGATGAAAAAGAAATTTAAAGAATACCTGATCGAAAAAGGCCTTACCCCTCGATCTATCCATCGAAAACAACGGGAAATATCCCACTACCTCACTTGGCTGGAAAAACAAAATATCCCTATCACCCAAAGCACCTATAGTGACCTGATGCGCTTTATCGGTCACTGGCAGGATCTTGATAAAAGTGTTCATCAGATCAACCGATGTCTGCAGGCTATCAGTGACTTTTATCAATTTTTACAAATACCCGATATCGCCTACCGGGTGCGAGTGCGGGGCATCATCCAAAGAGCCCCGGGACCCCAGTTTACCGCTGAACAACTCGATCTGATCTATCAGCACTTTACCCCTACTCCCGATCATGGATATTATCACTTCTCTGACAAAATCATCCTCGGCATGATGATTTACCAAGCCCTTGAATTACACAGTTTTTTACACATCACCATCCAGGGGCTCGACCTGGACAAGGGCACGCTTTATGTGCCTGCACACTCTCATCGACAGGCACGATACATCCCTCTGGCGGCCCATCAGATATTACCTCTACATCAGTACCTACAGCATAGAGATCAGATCATTCATACCTGGCTGCAGCGCAAGCATTATCTGCCTGCCAAAAACAAAAGCATCTCCGACAAACTCTTTAGCCCACAGGGTGAACGCTATCCCCGTCTGCACATCCAATACAAAAGACTAAGCAAACGCGTCAAGCTACAGGCCAAAGAAAAACTTGACCTCCACATCCTAAAACTCTCCCAACTCCGACAAAGCAGAATCTCCCTGTGGATCCCCCAATATGGCCTGCGCAAAACCCAATACCTGGCCGGCCTCAAAAGCGTAGACAGCATCGAACGCTATCAAAAACTCAACCTCAGAAACCTTAAAGAGCAGCTCCAAAAACATCATCCTTTAAGGTAACTACTTGTGACCTTAAACAATATCTTGCAAAAATGGAATTGATACCACATGCTGAAATCGTAAGTAAAATATTCATCATCAGAGGCGAAAAAGTCATGATAGACAGTGACTTGGCAGAACTGTATGACGTGGAGACCAAATATCTCAAAAGGCAAGTAAGAAGAAATATTGATCGCTTCCCAGATGATTTTATGTTTGAAATCACATCGAAGGAGTATGCAGATTTAAGGAGCCAAATTGGCACCTTAAAGAGAGGACAGCACTCAAAGTACCCTCCAATGGTCTTTACTGAACAGGGGGTAGCTCAGTTGTCTGGTGTTATTAATAGTGAACGTGCCATAAAAGTCAACATCCAGATAATCAGACTCTTTACTAAGATGCGAATGCTCTTGATGACTCATAAGGATCTGATTCTTAAAGTGGAAAAGATCGACCAGGAACTCAAAGGACAAAGCCAAGAGATTCAAGTCTTGTTCGAATACATCAAAAAACTCATCGAAGACAAAGAGCTCAGAGATGAACAAAACACCAGAAAACGCATCGGCTTCCGGAAAGACCTTTAACCATCCCGCCCCATCAGCTCTCCCGCCATGGCCTACCCACTCCCAGGTAATTAGGTGTGCCTGCGGTGCTCACCACAGCTCAGATGGCTGCTCTGCAAGGAGCTTGGCCACCCACACTCCTAGCCCAATCACTCCTCCTTGCATAGCACCACCAGGTCCGCTCCGGTAGGTGCTCCCCGGGTTGCCATCTTCTCGTGGTTGCGCTTCCTCGTCACCGCAGCTCTCTCCAGGCCTTTTAAGGAGTGCTGACGCACAAGTTGGTTTTATGGAGGCCTGGCCGCTGCCCATGTTTTATGTGCTCGCCTGCGGGCTCTCTCGGTCCCGAATGCTCGGGAGTGCTGCGCACCACACAGCCAGCCACCCCGAGTACTCGGGGTTCCTCTGTCTGTGGCCTCGTTCGCACTCGCGGTCGGCTCGCCGAATGTAACCTGTGCCAGAATGCTAAACCAGACTCATTTTTTGATCGTGAGGGCCTGAGGGCTGGCAAAAACGCAGTTATGCGGGCTACTGCGGGCGCCGACGAGGTCTAGCCCTGAGAACCCGTCAGGGTGCAAGGGATAGTACTGCATCAGCAGCCCATAGGGCCGAGGAGGCCGCGCAGCCGTAAGCGTACGGGCGTGAGCATATTGCAATAATTGGCTGCTAGACGGATCTTGTGTTGCAAAAAGATGAGGCGAGACAAAGAGCAGATGTATCCAGTGGTAGCGGCATATGAGCAAGGTAAGAAAAGTAGGCAGGAATTGTGCATAGAGCACGAGCTAGGCGAGGGTACATTTTGGTATTGGGTGCGCAAGTATCGAGAGGAGAAAGTAGATCAGGGGTTTGTGGAGTTGGTAGCAGAGGACCAAGGCCCTGGGGCAGGTCAAGTAGAAGTGTTACTGGGAGGGGGAATGATTCGCTTTGACTCCGTTCCTGCGGCATCTTATCTGCGCGAGCTAGTTGTAGGATGCTAGGTCTGAGCGGAATTAAGCGATTCTATTTGTACCGCCCAGCGGTGGACATGCGCAAGAGTTTTCGCGGTTTATGCGGAATAGTCAACAACGAGCTTGGCCAAGATCCAATGAGTGGCGAGGGCTATGTGTTTGTCAACAAACGCAGAACGTTGCTGAAAATATTAGTATGGGATCGCACCGGTTATCTGATTTACTACAAGAGACTGGAACGAGGGACCATCGAGTTGCCATCCGAGCAACACGGAGACCTGTCGGTGAGCACATTGATGATGATGCTGGAGGGCATCGAACTAAAGGGCATAAGGAGGCGAAAAAGATATAGACCTCCTCCTCCAATCAGGGCTTAGAAATAGAAAGAGAATCAAGGGAGATACATGTAAAAAATCATGATATATCCAGATGAAATTGGTATCTTAGGATATGCCTACACAGGATATTTCCAAGGAAGAATTGCTGAGAAAGAATCAGGAATTACGTCAAGAAAATATCCATTTAAAGGCAGAGAATGCTGAGCTATTAAGATTGATCCGGGGGGTTAAATCCGAACGGTTTATTAGTGCGGATTCTCCCAAAAATAAGCTAGAGGAAAATGCACTTTTTCCTACACCCTCCTCGCCAACAGATGTCACTGATAAAAAAAAGGACAAACAAAAAAAGCCCTCCGGTCACAGACGCCAGCAGATACCTGTACACCTCCCACGACAGGAAAGAATCTTGGAGCCCCCCATTGATACCAGCCAAATGGTTAAGATGGGTGAAGTAGTCACTGAACAGTATGGCATTGAGATAAATCTGTATGTGGACCGGATCGTTCGTCCCAAATATGTCGATAGCGACTCCACTATCCACATTGCTCCCTACGATTGCCTGTTTGCTAAAAGTAATATCGGTGCAAGCCTGGCCAGCCACATCGTGGTCAGTAAGTACATCGACCATTTGCCTTTGTACAGGCAAAGCAAGATGTATGCCCGTGATCATGTAGACTTACCCAGGTCAACATTGTTGGATGCGGTCAAACGAGTAGCCGCTCGACTAGAGCCTCTCTACGAGGTGGCGGCCAAACAAGTGCTCAACGTCGATTATTTAATGGCTGACGAATCCAGCATCCCCGTACTATGCCAGGACCACCCCGGAGCCACCCTTAAAGGACAAATGCTGGTCAAAGTGGCTCCTGAGAAAGGGCTGGTAGTCTTTGACTATATCAAGACCAAAGAGAAAATCAATATCCTGGAAGGTCTGGAAGGGTTTGAAGGTTATCTACAGACGGACGGAAATGTGAGCTACTGTAGCAAGGGAGCAGAAGACAAGGTGACTCACCTGAATTGCCTGGTGCATGCTAGACGTAAGTTTGATGCCGCTCTAGACTATGACTATAAGCGAGCAAGCGCTGTGCTGGAAATCATCCAAAAGATCTACGCGATTGAAAGACAAATGAAACAGTCTGGCCTTGACCATGACCAAATCGTGCTCACCAGAAATAAAAAAATCAACCCCTTACTCGAACAACTGCATAAATCGCTGGTTGAGCAATATCGGCCTGATCTGACCTCCAACCCCTTTAATCGGGCCGTCAACTACACCCTTAAGCGATGGACCCAATTGACTGAATTTCTCAACGATGGCCGCTTACATCCCGACACCAATCTTCTGGAAAGGCAAATACGACCCCTCGCTCTTGGGCGAAAGAACTACCTATTCGCCGGGTCTCACAATGGTGCCAGAATGGCTGCCATATTCTACTCCTTCTTCGCCATGTGCCACCTAAATAACATCCAACCACGTGCGTGGCTATCCGATGTCTTGCACAGAATCACTGAACACAAAGTCAATCGACTAGCCGAGTTGATTCCCCTCAAAGACTATCAATTCCTCAATGATCACCCTGAAGTACCACCGCCCGTGGACTCTTCATAGATGCTCGTGCCCGTACGCTTACGCGCAGCCCGCCAAATCATCTAGCTGCGGTATGACTGACCGATCCCGAAGGGTGGGTCAGTCATAGGAAAGCAGCGAGTGGCGCCGTGATGGACGCCGCAGATACTGTGACAAGCGCAGCGGTCCTCTTCGAGGATGGCGCAGTATATGCCGGACTCTCCGCGGCGACACACCTTATAACTGCGTTGTGGGTTGGCCACAGCGCGTGTGCTGACCTTGCGCGCTGGCCTGGATGGCTACCATCTTTTTCCTTCTTCTGAAAATCCCTTCATATGAAAAAAAGAAGCGCTATTTTAGGGGCACTTAGGAAAAGTCCCAAGTAGTGTTTTTGAGGCGCAAGGGTCGGATTTAATCAATAGCTGGGAGGTGCTGCTCGATGCACCACAGGAAATCAGAGTCAATACTGCAAACCTGGACAAATTATCCAGATATATCGAGGCGGAAAAAGTCGATTTATCCAAATTAAAAAGCAGTTTATCGAATTCCAGAAATCCTCAAAAATGGATAGACCTGAAATTGACCCAGAAAGAGCTTGACGATCTCTATGTCAATTTTAGAGATGACCCTCCGTTCGATTTTACTCCCTGGACACCAGATCACAAAGCACAAAGGTGGAATAATTACAAGGAGGGCTGCGCTAATGGCCAGAACAACTGTCTGGATTTTGAATCCTGGAGCAACGGATATGACGGAAAGATAGACCTTGTAACTGGTTCGGGAAGAGGAGTAGATGAGTACTTTGATCAATTGGGGTGGGTATGTCCAACTCCACCATGCAGGGAGAGATTGATACCTGATATAACTGGAATATTGGACGGTCAGGTAATAACTGCTGGAAGACGTCTGGATATAGTTGACATACAGGCGAAGAGAGCAATTGAGTTCAAAGAATATAGTAGTGGAAAAGTTTATAATTCGATTGATATCCGCAAAGAGGTTGCCTTGGATAAGGCACTATTGCTATCAGGGCAAATGGATAATATTGAGTGGGTATTTAAGGGATGTACTCCCAGCGGGCCTTTAGAAAAGGCTCTAAAGGAGGCTAATATTTCAATTAAGCTTGAATCATAAAAGTGATTGATAAAGAAGAGAGACAAAAGACATTTAAGATATGGCTGTCCGAGCTTGATCACAGGATTCAAGAGTGGATTATTAGACTGGATGATCTAAAGCTAGACTTGAATCTTGATTATTCAGAGGAGTCTCTCCAAAGAGTTGAGAGCTTTCTGCTAAAGCATTATGATGCATCAGCGTTATCAGATAAATCCATGAATGTTGAACTTGATGCGGTGGTCTCCTACATAGGGGAAACCATGAAACGTTTAATAGAAGGCGCGAGATGGAAGATTTATCTTGACGATGATACAAATCTCTTTTTCGGATTACCATGCATACTTACAAAGTATAGTGGTGCAATATCAATTCATCTTTTGCTAAGAGAGATCCTAACATCGCGATCAGGCGATATTTTAGAAAAACGGCTTCAAAAAGTGTTGGCGTATCAGATGATGATTGCTGCATCTCGTAAGCCCACTACTCCACCTTCAGCATAGCCTGCAGCTTTATCTTGGCGATATAGGCATCAATAAGTGAGAGGACTGTCTTTTTCTCTTCTATAGGCATCTGTTGTACTTGCTGAAATCGTGCGATTAGTTCTTTATCAAGTCCAGCATCTTGGACGACATCGTCAGTAGAACCATTCATTAAAAAGTCCACAGTGGTATCAAGAGCTTTGGCCATTTTGGTCATGGCCGTAGCATTGGGCTTGGTCTCGCCACGTTCGTATCTACTCACTTGTGTAAAGTGCACGTCAATCAACTTGGACAATTCATTCTGGGAGAGCCCCTTCCGCTTCCTCAACTCTTTCAACCTACTTGCAAAGCTCATATCCTCTAGCATTTAGCGGTGATTTTGTCTGCAATAATAGCGGATAAGTCGAGTAAACACAACGAACACATAGCAAGTAAGTCAAATATTCTTGTGATTAAGCTTGTTTATATTAAACAAGAGTGCTAAGTTTGCTTGCGAAAACGCAAGTCAAAAAAATTCAAACTTTTCCCAGGATGCGTCTATACATAATCGAAACAATGCTAGACATCCGAACATCTTCGTCTCTTATCTCTCCCTCAGGCCAGCTTCTTCAAAAAGACATCTCATGACAAAGCAACACACCAGACAGCTCAAGATCCATGGCCTACTCCGACGCAATAAGTACCGGAAGAACACAGAGGTCCCCCAGCTACGCTTGTCCGGTGTATGGATGGAGCAGCTAGGCTTTAAAGTAGGCGACCGGGTCAGCATCACCACCCGGGACCGGCTGCTGATCATAGAGCCGCTGCAGGTGGCAGAGCCGGAAAAAGACTACCAGGCGGCTCTGAAGCAAGTAAAACAAACCCTCAAGCAACTGGCCCAATGACCATCGCCCAGATCAAAGAGAGACTGTCGATCGGCGAGGTACTGAGCCACTATGGCCTCCAAGCCAACAGAAACAAGATGCTGTCCTGCCCCTTCCACGATGACAAGACTCCCAGCATGCAAGTCTACCCGAACAGCAATACGGTGTACTGTTTTTCTTCCAACTGCAAGATTGGTGGCAAAGCCATTGACCAGATCGACTTCATCCTGCATAAGGAGGGAATCAGTAAGCACCAAGCCATCCTACAAGCCAAAAAATTAGCAGGACATCAATCTAAGCCATCCATGAAATCAACCACCCCTTCGGCATCCCCTAATCTCGATCACCTCTTCACCCAGCTCAAAAAGCGCTTCCACCGAGGCTCAAGGGCAAAACAGTATGCCAACCGCCGATCCATTCTGGATCCAACCATTCCTATCGGCTGGAACACCTACAAAACCGACTATCCACACTTACGCAACTGCATCATCTTTCCCCTTAAAAACAAAGCCGGCCAGATCGTCAGCCTTTATGGCCGATCCATCACCGGTAGCGGTGACAATGCCCACTACTACCTCAAAAACCGAAAGGGACTTTATCCGGGATACCCGGCCACCCACACCCAAACCCTCATCATCACCGAAGCCATCATCGATGCGGCCACCCTGCAGACCCACACCGATCATCCGGTGCTAAGTCTGTATGGCACCAACGGCTGGAACGAAGAGCACACCACCGCCATCAAAGCCTTAAAAGACCTCCAAGAGCTAATTTTCTTTTTGGATGGTGACCTGGCCGGCCAACAAGCCATCCAAACCTATGCCCCCTTGGTCAAGGCCATGTGTCCCGGCATCCGGATCAGCCAGGTGCAGACCCCGGACGGCGAAGACGTCAATAGCCTGGCCCAAAACCACCCCGGCCAGGAAAGCCAGATCCTTACGCATCTCATCGACCAGCGTACATTTTTATTTTCATCTGAATCGTCATCAGATGTCCAAGGGGACTCCTCAGGAGAAAAGAAAAAAGACCCCACAACCCACAACCCTCTGGACCAGTCCGATCCGGACTACCCCACCTGGAGCCACGGACCCCTGCACATCACCGTGCTGGGCGGGGTGATGATGCATCCGGTAGATAAGATGATCGTCACCCTGGAGCTCAAACGTAAAGACAGCAGTCATCCCCGCCATAAACTACGCCAACGCACCGACCTGTTTGACGATGACAAGACCCAGCGCCTGGCCCAAAAGATCGCCGAGCGCATGGAGCTCAGCGGCAGTGAGGTCATGGACGCCCTCACCATCCTAACCGATCTACTCGATGCCCACCGCAGAGCATACAACCTGCAGCGCCAGCAGATAAAAAAAGAAACCAGAACCCTCTCCCCGCCCGAAAGAAATACCGCCCGGGAGTTTTTGTCCCAGCCGGCCCTGATCAAGCGCACCAACGAATGCATCGGCAAAACCGGCGTAGTCGGAGAGATGGTCAACCGCATGATCCTGTGGCTGGTATTTACCAGCAGACTCCGAGAAAAACCCCTGCATGTCATCTGCCTGGGTGCCAGCGGCACCGGCAAAACCTACCTCCAGGAAAGCATCGCCCGCCTCATGCCCGAAGACCATAAATACCAGATCACCGCCATGAGCGACAACTCCGTCTACTACTTTGAAGAAGACGAACTGGTCCAAAAGCTGGTGCTGATCGAAGATCTGGACGGCGCCAACGAAGAAAAAGTACTGCTGGCCTTGCGAGAGCTCATGACCAAAGAATGGGTCATCAAAGCCATCGTCATCAAAGACAATAAGGGCAAGATGAAAACCATCCGCCTCAAAGTACGTGGACCCATCTGCCTGGCCGGCACCACCACCCGCGAAAGACTCTATGAAGACAATGCCAACCGGTCCCTACTGCTCTACCTGGATCAGTCCAAAGAGCAAAAACAAAAGATCATGGACTATCAGCGAAAGGTCAGCGCCAACAAGATCGATCGCCATGGCCAGCAGGATATGATCCGATTTTTACAAAATATACAGCTCACCCTCCAGCCCATACACATCGTCAATCCCTTCGCTGAAATGCTCCACATCCCTGCCGAAGTATTTAAACCCCTGCGTACCAATCAGCACTACCTGCTCTTTATCGAAACAGTGACCTTCTACCATCAATACCAACGTGAAAAAAAATACGACCCCCGCGGGAATCCATACATCGAGACTACCTTGGAGGACATCCAAATCGCCAACCAACTGATCAAAGACGTGCTGCTCGCTAAAAGCGATGAGCTCACCAAGGTGACTCGAAGATTTTATCAGACCCTCCAGACATACCTCCAACAGCAAAACAAACCAAGCTTTTACGCCTCGGAGATCCGCAAAGCCTACCGCATGAGTCCCGCCACCGTAAGCCGGCATCTGTACACCTTGATGCGCTACGGATATGTCAAAACGGTCGGTGGTAGCAGAGCCCGCGGCTATGAATATGAGATCATCACCGAGACGATAGACTTGCGCACTTGCATTGACAATGCCCTGGATCAGGCCCTGCAAAAGATCAAGGAGCATCTAAAAGATCACTCCGGAAAAGATGGCAAAGCAGCCTAAACCATTGATAACCAACGGATAAAGTACCTCAGTACCTCATCAGTACCTCAAATGTTAAAATGAGGTACTCTATCCCATGACAATCAGCGCTTTATGACCAGTACCTCAGTACCTCACCCAAATGGTCAAGCGGAACATCCTGACCAACCCGTCAGGGTGGAACATCTTGACCAACGCGTCAAGGCGGACTTTTTTTCTTCATCTGAATGGAATGCCCTTTTTGCTGATTTTACCATCTGGCTGCAACGGATCAACTACGCCAAAGGCACCCAAAGGACCCAATGCAGACATCTGAAAAGTCTGCTCACCTGGTTGGAAGCGCAAGGCATTGAAGCGCTGGACCAGGTGGCTCAAAGGGATCTGGAAAACTATCGCGATCATGTGCACACCTTGCTGCATCACCGCACCGGTCAAGGGCTAAGCGCTGCTACCATCGTAGCAAAACTCACCATTCTTCGGGTGCTCAATAAATATCTCCAAGCACACGGTAAAGACCCCATCCTAAAAATCCGATTGTTGACCATCCAGCACCTACCTACCCAGCGCACCATTTTATCGTCCGAACAAATCAAGCAGCTCTATCAGGCCTGCTCTCAGGATCTGCAAGGCATGTATGACCGCTGTATGCTCAGTCTGTATTATGGTTGCGGCTTACGCTATGCTGAAGGTGCCAACTTACTCCTGGACGATATCGATCTGAAAAATGAATGGCTCCGGGTGCGTAAAGGAAAATATTATCTGGAGCGATACGTGCCCCTCAGCGTATCGGTTAGCCAGGACATCCAACGATTTATGGAGCAAGCCCGCTGGTACTGGGACTGTGGACATACCCAATATCTACTCCTAAATCACCTGGGCAAAAAAGTCAATGACAAAATGCTCAATAAACGCTTGCAAAGTCTATGTCTGAGGGCCGGAATAGAGGTGAAGATGACCTTGCATGGTCTGCGACACAGTATTGCCACCCACCTGCTCCAAAACGGCATGCACCTCGAAGCCGTCCAGCGATTCTTAGGCCATCGACACTTGAAGTCCACCCAAACCTACACCCATATTGACCCAACAAATCCAGGGTAGATCAGATGAAAAAGAAATTTAAAGAATACCTGATCGAAAAAGGCCTTACCCCTCGATCTATCCATCGAAAACAACGGGAAATATCTCACTACCTCACTTGGCTGGAAAAACAGAATATCCCTATCACCCAAAGCACCTATAGTGACCTGATGCGCTTTATCGGTCACTGGCAGGATCTCGATAAAAGCGTCCATCAGATCAACCGATGCCTGCAGGCCATCAGTGACTTTTATCAATTTTTACAAATACCCGATGTGGCCTACCGGGTCCGAGTGCGGGGCATCATCCAAAGAGCCCCGGGACCCCAGTTTACCGCCGAACAACTCGATCTGATCTATCAGCACTTTACCTCCACACCTGATCATGGATATTATCACTTCTCTGACAAAATCATCCTCGGCATGATGATTTACCAAGCCCTTGAATTACACAGTTTTTTACACATCACCATCCAGGGGCTCGACCTGGACAAGGGCACGCTTTATGTGCCTGCACACTCTCATCGACAGGCACGATACATCCCTCTGGCGGCCCATCAGATATTACCTCTACATCAGTACCTACAGCATAGAGATCAGATCATTCATACCTGGCTGCAGCGCAAGCATTATCTGCCTGCCAAAAACAAAAGCATCTCCGACAAACTCTTTAGCCCACAGGGTGAACGCTATCCCCGTCTGCACATCCAATACAAAAGACTAAGCAAACGCGTCAAGCTACAGGCCAAAGAAAAACTTGACCTCCACATCCTAAAACTCTCCCAACTCCGACAAAGCAGAATCTCCCTGTGGATACCCCAATATGGCTTGCGAAAAACCCAATACCTGGCCGGCCTCAAAAGCGTAGACAGCATCGAACGCTATCAAAAACTCAACCTCAAAAACCTCAAAGAGCAGCTCCAAAAACATCATCCTTTAAGGTAACTACTTGTGACCTTAAACAATATCTTGCAAAAATGGAATTGATACCACATGCTGAAATCGTAAGTAAAATATTCATCGTCAGAGGCGAAAAAGTCATGATAGACAGTGACTTGGCAGAACTGTATGACGTGGAGACCAAATATCTCAAAAGGCAAGTAAGAAGAAATATTGATCGCTTCCCAGATGATTTTATGTTTGAAATCACATCGAAGGAGTATGCAGATTTAAGGAGCCAAATTGGCACCTTAAAGAGAGGACAGCACTCAAAGTACCCTCCAATGGTCTTTACTGAACAGGGGGTAGCTCAGTTGTCTGGTGTTATTAATAGTGAACGTGCCATAAAAGTCAACATCCAGATAATCAGACTCTTTACTAAGATGCGAATGCTCTTGATGACTCATAAGGGATCTGATTCTTAAAGTGGAAAAGATCGACCAGGAACTCAAAGGACAAAGCCAAGAGATTCAAGTCTTGTTCGAATACATCAAAAAACTCATCGAAGACAAAGAGCTCAGAGATGAACAAAACACCAGAAAACGCATCGGCTTCCGGAAAGACCTTTAACCATCCCGCCCCATCAGCTCTCCCGCCATGGCCTACCCACTCCCAGGTAATTAGGTGTGCCTGCGGTGCTCACCACAGCTCAGATGGCTGCTCTGCAAGGAGCTTGGCCACCCACACTCCTAGCCCAATCACTCCTCCTTGCATAGCACCACCAGGTCCGCTCCGGTAGGTGCTCCCCGGGTTGCCATCTTCTCGTGGTTGCGCTTCCTCGTCACCGCAGCTCTCTCCAGGCCTTTTAAGGAGTGCTGACGCACAAGTTGGTTTTATGGAGGCCTGGCCGCTGCCCATGTTTTATGTGCTCGCCTGCGGGCTCTCTCGGTCCCGAATGCTCGGGAGTGCTGCGCACCACACAGCCAGCCACCCCGAGTACTCGGGGTTCCTCTGTCTGTGGCCTCGTTCGCACTCGCGGTCGGCTCGCCGAATGTAACCTGTGCCAGAATGCTAAACCAGACTCATTTTTTGATCGTGAGGGCCTGAGGGCCGGCAAAAACGCAGTTATGCGGGCTACTGCGGACGCCGACGAGGTCTGGCAGCGAGATCCTGAGTTTACCGAAGGAGTAGCTGCCAGTACTGCCCAGCAGCCCGAAGGGCCGAGGAGGCCGCGCAGCCCGCCAAATCATCTAGCTGCGGTATGACTGACCGATCCCGAAGGGTGGGTCAGTCATAGGAAAGCAGCGAGTGGCGCCGTGATGGACGCCGCAGATACTGTGACAAGCGCAGCGGTCCTCTTCGAGGATGGCGCAGTATATGCCGGACTCTCCGCGGCGACACACCTTATAACTGCGTTGTGGGTTGGCCACAGCGCGTGTGCTGACCTTGCGCGCTGGCCTGGATGGCTACCATCTTTTTCCTTCTTCTGAAAATCCCTTCATATGAAAAAAAGAAGCGCTATTTTAGGGGCACTTAGGAAAAGTCCCAAGTAGTGTTTTTGAGGCGCAAGGGTCGGATTTCATTAATGCGTGGAAAAGGGCCATTGACATGCCCGATGTACTGCGGGTTAATCCCAAATTCCTAGACAATATCAAGGGTCTTAGTGACGACCTGGTGGATCAGCTTGGAAGGGATATTGCAAACCCAAAGTATAACCTGGCAGAATTATTTGATGAAAGCCCGGATGATGTCCTCAATGTTTGGAAAAGACTCAAGGAAGACCCCTACTGGGCTCAAGACTTTGCCAAAGAAACCTCCGATAGTAGGTGGCTAAAGTGGAAGGATCGAGAATTCTTTAAAGAAGTCACAGCTCTGGGAAGAAAATTTGAAAGTGATTACTTGCTTCCCAGATTTAAGAATCGAAATTCACCGGAATATCTTCAACTCAAAAATAAGGCTAATACAGAATTTGGCGTTGATCTCAATGAATACGACATGTATTCTCAGGTTCAACTCAGGTACAACGGAAGCGACTATTTTGTAGCCGATCAAGTGTATGTCAAATGGAGTCCCAACCCTGTTACTGGCATTGATGAAGTGCAAGACATTGTAGTTATTGAAAACAAACTCAAATCCACTACGAGCTTAACTATAAATCAAAACGCCGGAAAAGCTGCGTCTAAGCTGGACGTCCGAAGCATAAATCCTGTAAACCAAAGTCCTGTCTCTGAAAACCCATTGCCGAAAGACACTAGTATCCCAATTAACGATAAATGGCTAAAGGTGTATGACAGCGACACAGGTGACACGATTTCTGGTATCGAAAAGCTTTAACTATGGATAAACGAATGCTTATTCGTGCCATCAAAACTCAACTTCAGCTTAGCGATTTCAAGGCAGTCGGAGTTGGAGCAGGGGCAGTTTCCTTATTTAGGGGAAATGAGGAGGCTCAAGAACAGATTATCATTTCATATAATAAATACCCCGGTGAATATCGCCTGGGGCCAACTATAGCAGGCTGGAAATCCTTTAGTGCGGTTGAAGACGTTGTTGAAAAGTATTTTAGACAACACAATATCGGATACAATGGTGTTACAATACATTGTGTCAGTCGGCGCGACGAGCAGATGTTTGACACGTCGGTCACAAAAGCTGAAGACGTATTGAGAATACTCCCTTCATTAGAGAAAATGGTGTATGAGGATATACTGCAGTTTTTTGAAAAATACGAGCACTTGGAGAGCGTCTACAACCAGACACGAGAATATAACAATGATTTTTCCAAGATCAACAAGCTCCTATACCCTCCTCAACCAATTAGAAGGATCATTATAAATCGCTTATCTGGAGATCCAATGTGGAAGGAATACGCAAGATCTGTGTATGAAGCGTTCAAAGGTGCAGCATCAGGTCAGCATGAGAAGATGTATACAAGCTATGCAAAGGTGGTGTCTGAGCTAATAGATGAATTGGAATCCAGTGAATTTGATCGATCACGCGTAAGCGAAACGTGACCGAGCATCCCGTATCAGAGCATCCAATGTAAAGATGATACGGTCTCTTTCCTCTTTTGGGAGCTTTTGGATGGATATGACTTTGTCTACGATAGAACGATCGAT
The DNA here is from genome assembly GCA_965223165.1 of Saprospiraceae bacterium. Lineage (GTDB taxonomy): Bacteria > Bacteroidota > Bacteroidia > Chitinophagales > Saprospiraceae > JABDMH01. The sequence goes on from CBDCVQ010000014.1 coordinate 35,154, forward strand.
ATGTTCATCCACTTTACCCGTGAGATAGTCCAGGCTTACATCTAAGAGATCAGCTATTTTACGAGCCACATCCACGGATGGAGTAGCTTCACCCCTTTCATATCTGCCAAGTACATTCTTATGTATACTTAGCTGAGCAGCGAGCCCGGTTTGAGATAAACCCTTGGCCTTTCTAAGCTGCACCACTTTGCTTCCAAAATCCATATTTGACACCTGATACAGTTGTGAAATCCCATATTGTTGTCTAAAAGGCCCTGCAAAAGATCAAGGAGCATCTAAAAGATCACCCCTGAAAAGATGGCAAAGCAGCCTAAACCATTGATAACCAATAGATAGAGTAGCTCAGTACCTCATCAGTACCTCAAATGTTAAAATGAGGTACTCTAGCCCATGACAATCAGCACCTTATGGCCAGTACCTCAGTACCTCACCCAAATGGTCAAGTGGAACATCCCGGCAGACTTGTCCTGATTGAAGCATCGGGAATCGCCGGGCGGCACATTTTTCTTCATCTGAGCCCCTTTTGCTGATTTTATGGTGTGGCTGCAACGGATCAACTATGCTAAAGATACCTGCAGAGCGCAGGCAAGGCATTTAAAAAGTCTGCTCACCTGGTTGGAAGGGCAAGGCATTAAAACGCTGGATCAAGTGACTCAAAGTGATCTGGAAAACTATCGCGACCACGTGCACACCTTGCTGCATCACCGCACTGGTCAAGGGCTAAGCCCTGCTTGTAGTCTGCCACTGAAAAGTGCACCCCCGGTGCCATCGAAAAGTGCACCCCCTGTCATGGGAGCAGATCGGCTTGGCCGATCTTCAAACCATGATAGATATGATAGAAAAACAGCAGATCATCCTTGGGTACTTCAGGCAGGGGAAATCCAAGAAGCAGCTTGCTCGGGAGCTGGGCATATCGCCACATACGGTTAGGCGATACATCCGAAAGTACCGAGAGGAGATAGGTGTCGAAGCGACCGCCACGGATCACGTATTGCCCTCAGCGGGGGTGGTTGAGCCACCGCGATATGATAGTTCGAATCGTGTCAAGCGCAAGTTGACAGAGCAGGTGCGCAGATGCATCGATGGTTACTTGGAAGCCAATGAGCTCAAGCGAGCTCAAGGCAAAGCCAAGCAGCAGATGCTGGGCACCGATATCCATCAAGCCTTGATCAAGCAAGGCTATGATATAAGCCACCGTACAGTATGTCGGTATATCAGGCAGGTCAAACAGCGTCGCAGGGAGATATATATCCGTCAGCATTATCGGCCCGGGCAGTCCACGCAGTTTGACTGGGCAGAGGTCAAGCTGACCATAGGAGAGGCCAATAAACGAATGATGCTGGCCGTGTTTACCTCCAGCTATTCCAACCACCGGTGGGCGCAACTTTTTTACCGCCAAGACATGAGCAGTTTTCTGCAATCTCATGTCAACTATTTCACCAGCGTAGGAGCGGTGGCAAGTGAAGTGGTCTATGATAATATGCGCGTAGCCGTCAGAAAGTTTACGCTCAAGAATGCGGACAAAGAGCCTACCGAAGATTTATTAAAACTATCGACCTTTTATCAGTTTGACTATCGGTTCTGTAATGCCGGGCGGGGCAATGAAAAAGGACATGTGGAGCGAAGTGTGGAGTACCTCAGGCGCAAGGCATTTGCACCCCGAGACACCTTTGACACCTTGGAGCAAGCCAACGCATATTTAATAGACACCTGTCACCAGCTCAATAGTGTTCCGGTCAAAGGAAAAACACAAAGTATCGCGGATGAGTTTGATCAAGAAATCAAGCATATGAAGGCGGTAACAGGTGTATATGAAACCGCACAATGGCAGAGCCTACGGTTAGACAAATACGGTTGCATCAGAGTGGATACGAACTACTATTCTGTGCCAGAACAATCCACGGGTGCTTTTGTAAATGTAAAAATCTATCCTGATCGAATTGACCTATATACTGATGATAACCAACTACTTGACTCACATGAGCGAAGGCACACCAGGCATAGCTACTACCTAAAGCTTGACCATTATCTCACTACACTGCTGACCAAGCCAGGTGCCCTGGCAGGCTCGCTCAGCCTACATCAGGCAGATCATGACATCAAACACCTCTTTAGGCTTCACTTCAAAGATCAAGCTAAAGAATTTGTCCTCATCCTGCTGGATTTGAAAAAGGAAAAGTACTCGATCGATCAATTAAAAAACGCCGTGGACCAGTGTATCACGCTATGCCCTCGCCAACCTGTGTGTATTGATAAAGTCAAATTCTACATCCGGCAGGCCACTTGTCCATCACCTACCCAAAGCGCTCCCGCCACAGATCAAATGTCACAAGACATCGCCCAGTATAGTCGCCTGCAGTTACAGGATATTCAATCTATTTTATCACCAAATTAAATGTCAATATCATGGAACAAAATCTACATCAACAAGTCGATTTTTATTCTCGACAACTCCGCTTACCGGCGTTCCGAAAATCCTACGTCGAGCTGGCCAAGCAAGCAGCCAAAGACAGTCTCAATTACGAAAATTATCTGCTAGATTTGATGCTATTAGAATATGATCAACGCAGCCAAAGACGCAAAAGACAACGCATTCGAAGAGCCGGGTTCACCCACCAAAAGTTCTTGCTTGATTTGCTTAAGGAAGACTTGCCCCAAGATGCCGTTCAAAAACTCCCCATGCTCGAAAGACTCGACTTTATCCGCGATGGTCAAAATCTCATCCTCGCTGGAAACCCCGGCACCGGCAAAACTCACCTCGCTATTGGCCTTGGCATTAAAGCCTGTATGGAAGACTTCAACGTACTATTTACCACCGTGCCCAGACTCATTACTCAGATCCTTGAGTCCAGATCAGCCAAAATGCTCAGACAATTTGAAAGTCGTTTCGAAAAATACGACCTAGTCATCTGTGACGAATTCGGGTACGTCTCCTTCGATAAACAAGCTGCAGAACTCCTATTCACTCACCTGTCTCTGAGAGCCGGTCGAAAGGCCACCGTCATCACCACCAATCTCGGATTCGATCGATGGACCGAAATCTTCGGTGATCAGGTCCTCACCGCAGCCATGGTCGATAGACTGACTCACCGCGCCATCATCGTCAATATGAACGGCGAATCCTTCCGGGTCAAAGAATCCAAAAAACTGCAATCCAACTAATTTGTTCACCTTTGCATTAGCCATGACAGGGGGTGCACTTTTCACGGCACCGGGGGTGCACTTTTCAGTGGCAGACTACACCTGCTACCATCGCAGCAAAACTCACCATCCTCTGGGTGCTCAATAAATATCTGCAAGCACATGGTAAAGATCCTATTTTAAAAATCCGGTTACTCACCATCCAACACCTACCTACACAGCGGACCATTTTATCGTCCGAACAAATCAAGCAGCTCTACCAGGCCTGCTCTCAGGATCTGCAAGGCATGTATGACCGCTGTATGCTCAGCCTGTATCATGGTTGCGGCTTACGCTATGCTGAAGGTGCAAACATACTCCTGGACGATATCGATTTGAAAAATGAAGGGCTCCGGGTACGTAAAGGAAAATACTATCTGGAGCGATATGTGCCGCTCAGTGTATCGGTCATGGAGGACATCCAACGATTTATGGAGCAAGCCCGCTGGTATTGGGACTCCGGACATACCCAATATCTACTCCTAAATCACCTGGGCAAAAAGGTAAATGACAAGATGCTCAATAAACGCTTGCAAAGTCTATGTCTGAGGGCCGGAATAGAGGTGAAGATGACCTTGCATGGCCTGCGACACAGTATTGCCACCCACCTGCTCCAAAACGGCATGCACCTCGAAGCCGTCCAGCGATTCTTAGGCCATCGACACTTGAAGTCCACCCAAACCTACACCCATATTGACCCAACAAATCCAGGGTTGATCAGATGAAAAAGAAATTTAAGGAATACCTGAACGAAAAAGGCCTTACCCCTCGATCTATCCATCGAAAACAACGGGAAATATCCCACTACCTCACTTGGCTGGAGAAACAAAATTTCCCTATCACGCAAAGCACCTATAGTGACCTGATGCGCTTTATCGATCACTGGCAGGATCCCGATAAAAGCGTCCATCAGATCAACCGATGCTTGCAGGCCATCAGTGACTTTTATCAATTTTTACAAATACCCGATATCGCCTACCGGGTGCGAGTGCGGGGCATCATCCAAAGAGCCCCGGGACCCCAGTTTACCGCCGAACAACTCGATCTGATCTATCAGCACTTTACCCCTAATCCCGATCATGGATATTATCACTTCTCCGATAAAATCATCCTCGGTATGATGATTTACCAGGCCCTTAAATTACACAGTTTTTTACACATCCGAATCCAGGGGCTCGACTTGGACAAAGGCACCCTTTATGTGCCTGCACACTCTCATCGACAAGCACGATACATCCCCCTGGCAGCTCATCAGATATTACCTCTACATCAGTATTTACAACATCGGGACCAGATCATCCATACCTGGAAAAAGCGCAAACATTATCTGCCTGCCGAAAACAAAATCATCTCCGATAAACTCTTTAGCCCACAGTGTGAACGCTATCCCCGTCTGCACATCCAATACAAAAGACTAAGCAAACGCGCGTCAAGCAACAGGCCAAAGAAAAACTTGACCTCCACATCCTAAAACTCTCCCAACTCCGACAAAGCAGAATCTCCCTGTGGATCCCCCAACATGGGAATCGCTAGTAAAAGAAGGGATTTCAGGAATTCAATTTAAAAGCATAGAAGTAACCCCAGCCCGGACTATCCAGCGTAGGCCTTTTCGCCTTAAACTTTTGAACGACATTATCGATAAGGAAGAATAGTTTGTCCCTGGTATCAGAATCAAGATTTTCAATGTCGGTCATCTTCTTTAAAACTGCTTTGTCAAATTTGGCTGTTTCTCCATCGGTCGAGTAGACCAGGGGATTTCACCCCTGGTCTCTCACAGAACCGTACGTGACAGTCTCCCGTCATACGGCTCTTCATTGCTTAAATCAAGGAGTACACCCAAATTGCCAATGCACAAAGAGCTTTGGTTCAACTTTAGAACGTCTCCGCAGCCATTTATAGGCCGCTCGAATGCTCTTTCTGAACCGTCTCCTGTGGCGAATCAGCCATTTGAGTAATCGGTAATTAAGCCAATTCCAGAGTTTCCTTATGGATTGGCGATCTAACTTGGCAAAATAATTGGTCCAACCGTGCAGGCGCGCGTTCAGTGAAGAAGCGATGGCTTCCAAACTAGACTGCGGCCCATGTACGGACAGTATATCCACAATTCTGCCTCTTATTCGTTTCTGGGCCTTTTGACTGATCCCCCAATCAAATCCAGTAAAATGACACGATTTCTTACCATTCCACTTTCTTCTTGGTTTGAAGTCAAAGCCCAGAAATGTGAATTTATTCACCTTCGTGCCGCGCTGCCTTCTGCTACCACTTGCACAATGCACAATACTAGTCTTCTCCGAATTAAGTTCTAATCCGCATTCTTCCAGTCTTGTTCGTATTTGCGCCAGTAGCTGTAGCGCTGCTGATTCGGTACGGCAATGCACGATGATATCATCGGCATACCTTTCGAATGCAATTTCCGCATGATGAATTTCCATCCACTTGTCGAACACATAGTGTAGAAACAAATTGGACAGCAACGGACTTATTACCCCACCTTGTGGCGTACCCTGTTCCTGTATTGCTAGGTGTCCGTTCTTGTACATCACCCCGGCTTCTAACCACCGCTTGATGTACATGACAACCCACCTTTCAGGAAAATGCCGCTCAACTGCTTTCAACAGAAGGTCATGGCGTATGTTATCAAAGTATCCCTTGATATCCATATCTATCACCCATCCATATCGCCAGCAATTATCGCGGCAGGCTTGCAAGGCTTGGTGGGCATTTCTATCTGGTCGGTAACCATACGAATGCTCACTAAAGATCGCCTCTAGTCTTGGCTCGCAGAAGTCCTTTAACACTGCCTGTGCAATGCGATCCAGCACCGTTGGTATGCCCAACGGCCTGTAATTTCCATCTCCTTTCGGAAGCATAACTCGCTTTACTGGCGGCGGAACATAACTCCCTGAACTCAGTCTGTTCCACAGTTTGTACAGCTGACTCTTATAGTCTGACTTTAGATGGTCTACTGTCAGTCCATCAATCCCTGCACCACCTGCGTTACCTAATACTCGCATGTACCCTTCGTAGACTTGCTGTCTACTGATTGGTACTGATTTACCTTTGTTCTTGTTCAATCCTCCCATTCATTGGTTGTTAAACTTTCACAAATAGTAACAATGCCAGTCCCTTCGCTCCATGTCCATTACAGACACTTCATCACTACTACGTAAGCGTCCGGCCGTCAGGGTCTTATTGGATGAGAGGATAGCTGAAGTCTTAAGGTTGAAAGTCTACTGAAAGTCGAAAGTCGAAATTCTTATCGGGAATGAGTTGATGGATTTTATTGATGGGATGGTGGTCGACCCGCTTGATGATTTGCTGAATGACCATTTGAGGATCGTGTCCATGTTGTAAGCTGGTGGCAATAATGGAGTATATTATGGCAGCGACTTTGGCGGCCTGATGAGAGCCACAGAACAGATAATTCTTTCGGCCCAGTGCCAAGGGGCGGATTTTATTCTCCAGCAGATTAGTATCTAGCTTGAGGGCGCCATCACCTAAAAACCGGGTTAAGGGGATCCATCTTTTCAATGTATAGCTAAGTGCAGTTTGAAAAGGATCCGAGTAGCCACCGCTGAAGTAATTTGATTTACAGTAGTTGTATATTTTTCGCAGGATTGGCTTAGTGTAGCGTTTCCGATAACATTTAATTTGAAATGCTGTATAGTTTCTTTGGGTCATGATTTTTTCGATATGATATACCTTAGACAGCAGATCCAGCACCACACTAGTCCGAGTATTGTCAAAATCCTTTGCCTTGACAAAATACCTGCGGGCATGCACCCAGCAGTTCATCAGGGTGATTGCATTACCCACTTGTAGCGCTTCATAGCTGACGTTGCCGTCTACTTGCAGATGCCCCTTGAAGGGTTGCAGGGTCCGGACAATATTAACCTTGTGCTTGGTTTGGATATAGTCAAATACGATCAAGCCCTGCTCAATGGCATGCATAGCCAACATACAACCCTTCAGGGTGCTGCCGGGCTTGTCTTTGGTGAGCACCGGTATGCTGGACTCGTCGGCCATCAGGTAATTACTCTGGAGTGCATTTTTCAGCATCGCTTTATGGACTATTTCCAATTTGCGGCCCATACGCATCACCATGTCTGACAGTGTGGATCTGGCTAATTTGACACCGGCTTGCTCAAATATCTTGACCTGACGGTGTAGCGGAAGATGATGCTGATACTTATTGGTGACAATATGTGCTGCCAAGCAAGGTGCTATGTTACATTTGGGAAGTGGATCATCATATGGGGCTATGTGCATGTTGCCATGGCTATCTACGTACTTGGGGCGTTCGATGCGATGGACCACAAACTTGGAGGGTATGAACTTTAGCTTCTCATGCACCACCACTTCTAGCAGTTGCATATCGCTGGTATCTACTTGTGGTTCGAGTCGGGTGGTTTGTCTTGGCAGGTCCTTGGGTAGAGGCTGGCGACGATTGGCTTTTCGGGTCTTGGGCTTATCTGCCTTGACGGGTGTTTGCTGTTTTTGTTCTTCTCCGGGTCGGTATATCTCGCCGAATACATTGATTTGATCTGGAGGGGCTTGTTGGGGTTTATTGTTCTTCTCCGAGCGATGACCCATAATGGCCTGTTCCAGATTAGAGAGCTGCCGCTCAAGCATGGCGATACGCTTGTCTCTAGCCTCAATTTCTCGATCTCTCCTCAAGATCTCCTGACCCAATTCCTCCTTGCTATATTCCTCTATTGACACACATTAAATTAATAAATATGCGTGACATTACGGAACATTTTAGGCCAAAATTATGCCCTATTTTTTGCCCTTCCAAGTCTTTTGCGCTGACGAATACTATCGATCTTGATACCCTCCAATATCAACATCAGCAGCGTCACCGTTAGCTCTTTACCCTCCAGTTGGGGGAATTCGAAGGTCCCCCGATCCAGCCGCTTCTGATAGATCACAAATCCACTCCTATCCCAAATAAGAATCTTGAGCATCGTCTGCCGGCGATTGATAAATACAAATCCATCCCCACTGCGAACATTCCACTTATGGTGCGCATTCACAAGGCCCGCTAAGCCATTGTAACTCTTGCGCATGTCCGTTGGCGTTTGACACAAATAGTAGCGACGCCCATCAGATAGACTCAGCACCGACTAGCTTTCTTATCTGACCCATATCAATGTCTCCCCGAATCAATATGCGACCATCGCCCAAATAGATCTCCATCTCCGTTCGTGAAATCTCGTGCCCCTCTTTCAATTCTATGAAACTAATCTCTTCTCTCTGTTCGGTGCGATACTTGCGCAACCAGTACCAAAAGGTACCCTGACTCATGCCTGTGTCCATACATACCTCCGCCCGGCTAGCTTCTTTTCCCTCATATCGCTCCAGCAGTGGATAAATCAATTCCTTGCTATATTTCATATACATCAAAGATCCGCACCGCGGCTCAGATTACAAATACCCTCTTCCCCGGACGCTTACTCTACTACGAACTAGTCCGCAGCCCTTTGCCCTTTGATACGCTCGACCTCTCCTGCTGGATTGAGTCTTCTCTCTTGACATGGCAACTAGGGCCTTCTCCTGTTCCGCCTAGCAGCTGCATTTACTGAAGTCTCGCCATCTCTATACCGGTCACCCCGTGGCCAGCTAGGAAGGTTCCATGCCACAGTCTTTCCCAAAGAGCGCTTAGTGTCTTTGGTTTCGATGACAACTCACCGGTTTCGGCACCTCATCAATGGTTCACTTTCGTTCGACTCTTCAATAACTACCTGACTTCTCTCTCGAAGCCTTTTCTCTATCGCTCAATACCTCAAATGTTTCCATCGAAGCACCATAGAGTGGTTTGAAGGCTGCTCCTTCACAGCCGCCTTCGGAGGGCCATTCCTCCATCTGCTAAACAGTTCGCTTCCTTTGAAGCTTTCAGGACACACTAAGCGTCCGGCCGTCAGGGTCTCCTTGGAAGGGCTGATAGCCGAAGCCTAGGGTTGACGGCTATTCAAAATCGAAGTTGTCATCGGGAGTGAGTTGATGGATTGTAACTACGCAGTAGGATAAATATTGAAAATATCATAAAGTTATCCGGCGGTTGGCAGTATTTAGTGGGTATCGCTAAATTGTGCATGGATTCGAGAGAGTTAGATTAGGCTTAGAGCTTTGAACAGCCATGGCTTGTAGCGGATGTTGGCTAGAGGAGGATGTATTACATGTTCAAGTAGGGTATAAGAAGGGAGCTCGTTTTGTATACGAGGAGAGAAGAATATGTGTATATGACCATCAAGAGCAAACGTGGCATCACCTGCATTATTTTCGAGCATCATTATGAGATACATGCGCGCGTGCCGAGGATCAAACCTGGTTCTGGTCAGGTTCGCTTGGTAGAGGTGGCCCGGGCACAACCGATTCGAAATCTTACGCACCGTCGTTGACTCCGCAATCAAACAAGGCATTCATCCGTTTGAGGTCTTGATAGATCCTTACATTGTTGTACAATCTGCTGAGTAGTCACTTTTGAATACAAACCATCACCACCTACATACGGATCATCGGCATGTCATTTCTCAAGCTATTTCAAGTCCTTATTCTATGGTCGATACTACTCCACTTCTATGCCTGTTCCACTGAGTCCAATAGGGTTAAACTGACGTTTAAATCAGTATCCGTAATGGAGCAGGAGAGAACCTTTGAACTAGGCACGCAATATTCCAGCCCATATGCCACCGTGAAGGATGATCGGATCATCTCGATTGCCCGTAATTTTAGTGTCATAAATGACATTGATTATTCATCTATTATTGTAGCCAATAACAAAAATTCCATAATCTTAAATAATAAGGATACCAAGATCTCTGGTATCGGCGTCTACAGCCCGGGATTTCTACATTATGGCACCATCGAGAATGCAGAATTCGGACCGGGTGATCTAAAGGATTTTGATGCCTTTCTTATTCTCGTCGACTCGCAAGCACAGCTAATCAAATCATTCGGGGCAAATGGCATCATATCATTCGACCACAACGGCTTAGTTGAAGAGATTGCAAATTTTACCACGCACAAGGAAGGATTGCACATCATCTATGCTGCGAGTGAGTCCGCGTTTAATTCAGAAATGTTTGCGATCAATATCAACCCCTGGACCATGGACTCTCCACAGGTCCAACCCACCTCTTTAGGAATATCGGGTGACTTTTACGTGGGTGATGTGTTGGTCAGAGATGATGACATTTTCATCGGTTTGACAGTGTTTGAGGAGGGAAGAAATTTCGGCAACTTCCTGAAAGAACATCCCAATGAAACTAAGATTCTGCACTTCACCAGATCTAACGACGAGTCGGAAATCAATTATCTATTGGAGGATTCATTGGTATTGCAAAAGAGCAAATTAAGATTTGCAATTGATAGGCTTCTTCCGGTTGATAGTCAGTCCTTTCTTGTTTCGACAAGCTACCAAAGGAAGGGCTCTTGGTACCGAAATATACTTAAAGTGAAATCGAATCTCGTCGCTGATGCCACTTTCGGACATGACGGATATCTCTTTGCTGAGGACGTGACAGACAGACTCGATTACGTTCTCTTTAAATCTAATCTCTATATTCTTCGGATCAGTGAGGGCAACATTCTGGAGGTAGAGATTTTAAATCTATCAAGTACTAGTTTCGGCGATTCTACCCAGGAAAATCTAAGATTCCATTTGGACGGTGAGTACTATCGAGGAGCACTCATTACTCATAATGGCAGCAAGCTTCATTATTTCACTGGTGGTTCGCTTAAGTTGACTCTCAACACGATAGATTTATTGACTGGCCTGACAGAGGTCGTCGACCTCTAGTGTCCAGCCTATCGTGAGCACGATACAATCTCTCTGTCAGCTGATCAGATATTACCTCTACATCAGTATTTATAACATAGAGATCAGATCATCCATACACGGCAGAAGAGCAAACATCATCTGCCTGCCGCAAACAAAAGCAAGCATTAGCCCATCGTACTGCCACACAGCACCCCCATCCACCTACAATTTGCTAACTTAGAATAGATACCGTGAAGCCGGAGCTACCAGCGCTCCCCAATTTGACTGCCCATGCGCGAGCGGCCGACCATGCAGGTGAAATTTTATGGCACCCGGGGCTCCATACCCATGTGTGCCCGCGAATACCAAGACTTTGGTGGCAATACGACCTGCCTGGCACTGGAGATCCCCGCGCTCAAAAGCGTGAATATCATCGACGCCGGCACAGGCATCCGCAACCTGGGCAAAGAGCTGATGAACCGCGGGGAGGATCGACCAAAGGAGATCACCATCGGCTTCTCCCACTTCCACTGGGACCACATCCAGGGCTTTCCCTTCTTTGATCCGGCCTACCAAGAGGATACGCGTATCAATCTGCTGGCCATGGGCAAGGACCAAGACGTGAAGAAACTTAAAGAGATCTTCCTCTCACAGATGAGCAGCCTGCATTTCCCCGTGCAGTTGGGGGCTATGGGGGCGGAGTTCCGCTTCATCGTCCTGGGCAGTCGGGCGGCGGAGCATTCGCAGGGTCTGACCGTGCAAGCCTGCAAGCACAACCACCCCGGCGGAGCCAACAGCTTTCGCATAGAACGAAACGGCAAGGTGCTCGTCTTTTGCACCGACATCGAGCATGGCCCCGAACTCGACCCCAACATCATCGAGTTGGCCAGGGGGGCGGATGTGTTGATCCATGAGGCGCAGTACACGGACAAGGAGCTGCCGCATCGCCAAGGCTGGGGTCACAGCAGCTACGGTCAAGCCATCGAAGTCGCTCGCCAGGCCTCGGCCAGGCACCTGATCATGACCCACCACGATCCCGACCACACCGACAAATTTCTCCGACGGATGGAAAAGAAGTGTCAGAAGGTCTTTCCGGACTGCCAGCTAGCTAAGGAAGGGATGGTGATCGATATTTAGACGGCGAGCACGCTGATCGCCAGCGCTGGATCGGGATATGATCGTCTGTCCAGCGGGAGGTACCGATATCTCGCTCAGGATCGTGACCTGGAGCGCCACTCGGTTGTGTGCGTGTCCTCCGTGGCGAAGAGCACTTTTTCTGTACTTTTAGCGCCATGGCACCTCTACTGGACGACCAGATCAGACAGTGGCAAGACCAAGTGGGTGAGGCCGTCACCCATCTGCTGCACCTCACGCAGGAGATCGGGCACGATCAGCTCAGTCACACCATCCAAGAGCTGCGCAGCCGCATCACCGAGCCGTTTATGTTTGTCATCGTCGGCGAAGTCAAGGCCGGCAAGAGCAGCTTTATCAATGCACTGCTGGAGACGGAGTACGATATCTGCAAGGTGGCCCCCTCCCCCATGACCGACACCATCCAGCAGATCGTCTATGGTGATCAACCGCATGAAGAGATTGTCAGCCAGTATCTCAAACGCATCTACCATCCGGTGGAGATCCTCAAAGAGATTGCGATCGTCGACACGCCAGGTACCAACACGATCATTGCCCATCATCAGGAGATCACAGAGCGCTTCATTCCCGGGTCGGATCTGATCATCTTCGTCTTTGAGGCCAAGAATCCGTATCGCCAATCTGCGTGGGAGTTCTTTGACTACATCCATCAGGACTGGCGCAAGAAGATCATTTTTGTCCTGCAGCAGAAAGATCTGATGAACGAAAACGATCTCCAGATCAATCTGGAGGGCGTGCGGAAGCAGGCAAAAGACAAGGGTATCGAGTCGCCAGTCGTATTTGCCGTATCAGCCCTCATGGAGCAAGAAGGAGCGCAGGAGACCAGTGGCTATCAGCCGTTGCGCCAATACATCCATCAGCAAATCACCGGCGGTCAGGCGCAGTCGCTCAAGCTCAGCAGTAGCCTGGACACCGCCCAGACCGTGGCAGGCAAGATCGGCGAGGGACTGTCGCTGCGTAAGGATCAATGGGAAGTGGATCGGGCCTTTCGCGAGGACATCGGGCAGACCCTGGAGAAACAAGGCAAGGTATCGTACGACCATGTGGGTGTACTAGTGGAAAATCTCTTGGCGGGATATGACAGTACGATGCGAGACAAGTCGGATGAGCTGTCACAGGTGCTCTCTTTTGGGGCCGTGCTGTCCAGATCGTTTCGATCCCTCTTTTCAAAGAAAGAGTCGATCAAAGAGTGGCTCACCCAGTTTACCGAGTCGATCGAGACCGATCTCAACCACAACCTAAGACAAAAACTCAACGACCGGGTGCTGGATCTGGCCGAATCTATCCAGCAGATGGGGCAGATCATCGACCTGAAGATCCGCTCCAGCAGGACCGTGCTCAAGAACGACCACGAGATATTCAGTGCCATTGCCGAACGACGCTCCAAGGTGCTGACGGAGCTGCAGGAGACCTTCACCGAATTTCTGAAGAACTCCGAGAACTTTGCCGACCAAGAGCTCTTCCCCGAAAAGGAGACCATGGCCCCATCCCTGGCCACCGGCGGAGGGATTGCGGTGGTTGGCGTCATACTCACCATCGTCACCAATGGAGTCGTCTTTGACGTGACCGGCGGGGTGCTCACGACCATCGGGTTACTCTTTGCCGGCATCTCCCTGGGACTGCAAAAGCGCAAGATCATGAAGAGTTTCTCCGCCGAAATCGATAGAGGCCGCGGGCAGCTGGGGCAGGAGGTCACGACCCGGCTTCAGCAATACATCGATCAGATCCGGCAGCGCATCGATGCCACCTTTGCTGATTTTGACCAGATGCATGCAAGTGAGAAGCAAGCCCTGGACAAGCTGGAAGGCGATCTACAGACGATCGTCACTGAACTGTCTCAGATACAAAAGCAGCTTGCGGAGCAAGGATAAGCGCTCCCAAACCTACCCTATTCCCCTCCTCGCTGCACTGACCGGGCCATAGACCCACCATAGAAGGCCTCCGAACGCCTGGTTCGAATCCGCGCCTTTCTGCCACAAATTCTATTTGATCTCTGACGAATACTCACGCACCGAGGTGGGGGCCTACGCCTCGACATACCTTGCTACTGAATCGCATTTGTTGAACCAAAATCACAAATCATGAAAAATTTGATCGTGCTCTTCGTCCTGAGTCTGTTATTGCCAAACCAAATGGACGCCCACTCTCCCTGGTCTAAAGGCTCCAAGCTCAATGTGTTTGCCACGAGCGGCCTAAAACTACGTGCCTTCCCCTCCCTTCAAGCAGAAGTGTTGGATGTGGTCCGGTATGGAGACCAAGTCACCGTGCTCAATACCTTTGACTTTTCCGAACAGTATGCCGAGCGGATTGACTGGATTGACGGACACTGGATCTTTGTGGAGTTTGAGGGACTGGCAGGTTATCTTTTCGATGGCTACCTCTCGGACCTGGATTTCCCCGGATCAGAAAATGAACTTTGCTCCGATGGCTACTCATACGCCTATACGCTGTCGGCTTACCTGGAGCAAAATTATCTACTGCAGCACCGATTAGACTCCAGCCTGCACAAGGACATTCGCCTCCTAGATTACGGCATAAAAATCAAACGAATCTTTCGCGACACCTCCGAGGTAATGGAGATAGAAATGCCGGGCTTCAAAATCAATGAGGTACTCAACCTGATGCGTAGTATGGTGCCGGACCGCCAAGGTCGGGTACTATTTGAAAAGTCCTTGCTGTTTCAAGAGGGCATTTCCGGAGAGATCGAAAAAATCACTGTCAACTTTGACAATCCCGTCACCCTTCAAAAGAAACAAAATGGAAATCTCCTGGTGAAAGCATCGGGAATTAGTGGCTGTTGATCTCGAAAGCGAGATCTCATTTCCTTATTTGTCAACATGCAGCACAAATTGGAGTTTGTCCGCCCCCAATCTAAAAAGGCTTGGTTGGGGGTGGTTGTTTTTGCGCAGCAATCCATTCACAAAACCATCCGAAATCACATGTCTGGAAAAAAACGGAGCCATCTGATTTGGCTCTCCCTCCTCGTGACCGCCACCTTGTTGGGCCTATATCCGCTCAGCAAGTCAAATTCATTCCAACTTTTTGGGGATATCTATGGTCGCGTAGAGACCGAGCAAAAGGTCGTAGCCCTAACCTTCGACGATGGACCTTCAAACGATGTGGACACGGTACTCGCCATTCTGCGGCGCAACGATGTCCAGGCCACTTTTTTTCTCGTAGGCACGTCCATCAAACGAAACGGGATGGTGGCTCGCAGAATCGTGGCAGATGGCCATGAAATTGGAAACCACTCTTACTCCCATAAGCGGCTGATCTTCAGATCCTATGGATACGTCAAAAGTG
The DNA here is from genome assembly GCA_965223165.1 of Saprospiraceae bacterium. Taxonomy (GTDB): domain Bacteria; phylum Bacteroidota; class Bacteroidia; order Chitinophagales; family Saprospiraceae; genus JABDMH01. Next base: position 50,551 of record CBDCVQ010000014.1, read on the forward strand.
AGGTCGAAAAGACAGATATGCTGATCAAAGAGCTGGGGTACGATGGCGACATACATTTTCGCCCACCCCATGGCAAAAAATTGTTGATTACCCCTTTCTACATGAATCGCACCAGTAGAAAGACCATCATGTGGGATATAGAACCGGAGTCTGTCTCCTGCCTGCGAGGTAATCCCGAGGCCATGGCCGACTACGTCATAGAAAAGTCTAGCAATGGATCCATCGTACTCCTACATGTCATGTTTGGAGACTATCGGACAACCCTGGCTGCCTTAGAAAAAATTATCCGTGGTTTAGATAAACGAGGATTCAAATTTGTCACGATCTCAGAGTTGCTCACTTATGATAATCAATAATTATCAAGCGCAGCTACTTGACGGATCAGATCACGAGATACCCTCCAGCATCTGAATGACCAAAGCTTTTTTGCGCACGGCCACGGGGACCCTGGCGCCATCGCGCATCATGAGATAACCGCCCTCAGTCTTAATGTATGCTTTAATATGCTGGACATTGACCAAATGTGACTGATGTACGCGCACAAAGCCCACGGTGGTCAGCATCGACTCGAAGGATTTAAGCGTCTTGGAGACGAGGCTCTTGGCTCCGTCCGCAAAATAAAACATGGTATAATTATTTTCCGACTCACATCTTACGATATTTTGGATCTCGACCACCTCAATCTTATCCGCGCTGTGTAAGGCAATCTTAGAGGCTCGCTCTTCGGGCTTCGCCCAACGATCAAGAAGGATTTCCACATTCGCCGGCGAGTCATGGGGGCCCACTTTCGCTACCGCTTCCTTGAGGGCATTCGCGTCGATGGGTTTGAGCAAATAGTCGATGGCCGAAAAGCGAAATGCTCGGATAGCATGCTGATCGGATGCGGTGGTAAAAATGATCTTGAAATTAATCTGAGGTAAGATTTCCAGCAGGTCAAACCCGGTACCGTCCTCCAATTCGATATCGAGAAAGACCAAATCCGGCGACAAGTTCTTTAGCATCTTGGCCGCACTGACGACACCCGTCGCCCGACCGCAGACTTCCACCTGTGGGCAATACACCTTCAGATCAGATGCCAGCGCTTCCTGTGCCTGCAACATATCGTCTATAATCATTGCCTTTATCATACCTATGGTCCTTCCGTGGGGATGATGATTCTTACTCGGGCTCCCCGTACCCCCCCCTGCGCATCCTTGAGGTCTTCTGTCAATACCGGCGTTTGCTTTAAATGAGCAAAATAGCTCGTGATCCGATCCCGGGTGACCTCCATGCCGGTCGATCGGTGGTCCTTGTTTCCGTTACCCGCAGAAAAGCCTGGCCCATTGTCGGCGATCACACACTGAAGATACTTACCCATCCAGGCAAATTCGACACAAATGTGCCCTCGGCTGTCGGCCCGTGAAATGCCGTGCTTGACCGCATTCTCCACGTAGGGCTGTATCAACATGGGAGGGATCTCATAAAAGGATGGGTCTACATCCTCGGGCACGATGATCTCAAAATCAAAATTGTCTCGGATGCCCTGCTCAATGCGCAGGTAGCGAGTCAGTCCCTTTATCTCGTCTTCCAGGCTGATCCGGTCCTGACGAGATTGATATAAATAACTGCGCATCAAGGCGGCAAATCTTTGCAAGTCCTGCCTGGCCCCTTGGTTCTTGCCGGCACTGATCTTCGCCTGGATCGATTGCAACGCATTGAAAATGAAGTGTGGATTCATCTGCAGGCGGAGTGCCTTCTGCTCCAGGGTTAGTAGTTCGTTCTTCAAGCGCAAGGCTTGCTCCCTGCGCTCAGATCGCTTGAGGATGCGATAGACATTCCATCGGTAGAGCAGGAATATCAGTAGCACCGCCAGGGCCAAAGACAGGATGGGCACCCAAATGCTTTTCCACCACGGGGCAATGATGTGAAAGGGAATTCGGAGGAGGTTGGAAGATTGCCCCATCCGATTGGTTGCCTTGGCCAGTAGGGTATGGCGGCCCTGGGGCACCGCCACCAGCTCGATCTGATTGGAAGAGGAAGTGCGCCAGTCGTCGTGATAATCCTCCAATTTCCAGGCGTACTCGATCCCCTGCGGATAGGCTTGGTCAATCGCTAACAACGCGACGCTGACATGTCGCTCTTGGTAAGGTAGATGCGCCAGTTGCGCCAGGCTCGCTGGCGCTGTGTCAAAAATTGCCTGGTCTCCGATCGTCGCATGCAGTAGCGATAGCTGAGGGGCACGTACCGAATCCATGGGGGGCGATGTTTCGATCTGAAGAACGCCTTCCGAGGTGCCAAAAACCACCCGACCTTGATCATCCACCACGGCTGCACCCTGACTGAAGCTGATGGGTGGTAAGCCCGCATGCACATCCAAGGTCTGGCCATCCTCCAGAGAAATCCCTCCATCCAATACCCCTCGAAAAACTCCGGCGGAGGTGGCCACCCAGAGTTGACCATCCCGGTCTAAAGTCATCGAGTGAATGTGTGGTGATGGCAATCTATCATTTCCCAGCAGCGGGCTCAGAAAGAGGGTATCCGAGCGCTCCACCAGATGGTAAATGCCCTGATCTCTCGTTCCGAACAAGGGTGGGCCCTGGCCGCCGGCTACCATGCACCAGATCTGCCATCGATCGGGCAAATCGATGGTTTGCAGAGCGGTCCTGGTGGTCACAAAACCCAGTCCGGAGGGACCCCACACCCAATAGCGGCCCTGCTGATCGGCGCTCAGGTGTCGCCAATCTCCGGGTGCCAGCAGTCGGTAATCCTCCAGGTCCAATCCCATACTATCCGCCGTGAACTCCAGAGCCCATAGCCCCTCCCGGGTGAGTACCAGACAGGCTTCATCGCTTTGGGCCTCCACGTCGAGCAGACCCACATTCCATGGCTCCCCAGACGAAAACTGGGTGGTGGTACTGTCATGGAGATGGGCCAGTCCCTGGCTGGAGGCCAGCCATGCACCTCGATGACCATGTGAGATCGCGATCACCCGGGTACCAAATGGGAGGCCCGAGAACCCCTGCGAGACGCCCCCCGGACTCAGGAGATCAAAGGATCCATTATTGTAAAGCACGGTGATCGTACCTGCGGCAGTCCGTCCCAACTGGTTTACGTAGCGCCCGGAAAGACCTGCCTCTGGCGTCAGGTGCATGAAATGTCGATGGGTGTACTGGAGCAGTCCCATCTTTGCTGTACCGATCCAGGTATTACCCCAGGCATCAAAGGCAACATCGGTACCATGATAGAAGGATTGCGCTTGCGTCAAATACGGCCGCCAGGCGCTCTGCTCGGGCTCCCACGTCAGGAGGCCGCGCTGCCGCGTGCCGGCCAATAGTTTTGATCGGTGGCTAGTGAGAAATGTGACCTCCCCCGGCACCGGCCCCACACCGGGAAGCAAGCCGCGCGCAGGACTAAGGCGAAAGTTGCGACCATCCTCCGTGGCCACCAGGAAGTCGTGATCCGCCCCTGCGGTAAGGCCCACATAGCTGCCGCTGGGGACCCCCCGGGCACGTCCATATTCCGTCCATTCGCTGCCGGACCAATGCAGCAAGGCATCCTCTCCGCCGAGCAGCACCTCCTCCCCCCTCTCCGCAAGCGCATACCAGGGGCCGTCATGGAGAGACTCGGAAGACGGAGACTTGCTCGTGCATGAAAAGGCTAGCAGTCCCTGTGGGCCCGCCAAGAACAACGTCGTATCATTCTTGGAGCCCATGGCGCTGATATCAAATCCCGGCAGATGCCGATGCTGCCAACGCCCCTGCTGCCACCAGGCCAGGGTCTGCTCGCCCCCTGCCCAAACGGTACCGTCGGCACCTTGATAAAGAGCTTCGAAATACAATGAACCCGGTGCATGATCGGCGCTGAAACTGTGAAACGTACGTCCATCGTATCGATAAACCCCTCCTCCGGCAGTGGCCAGATAGATATGACCATCGGATGTCGCCAGCAGATCAGTCACATAGGGTGAGGAGAGGCCCTCAGCCGGGCCAAATTCCTTAACATGTGCTACTTGTGCGGAGGCCCCCGGATGCAGACTCAGCATGAGGGCAACGACCAAGCCGATCGGGTGCCATGACCATCTATCACTCATTTCAAGGCATAGACGTTGCCTACCAGAGATTTATTTCGCAATTTCTAACCGTTCGATCAACTTGCCAACGGTGAGGCCCTGTATCACAATCGCGAAGATCACGATCACGTAGGTCATCATAAGAAATAGCTCTCGATCCATCTCGGCCGTAAGGGACAGTGCCAGGGCAATGGAAATGCCTCCCCGCAGTCCGCCCCAGGTCATGACCAGATTGGTATTGGGCACGAAATTGAGCTTGCGTTCAAATAGTTTGATCGGACCGGCCAGGGACAGAAATCTGGATAGTAGAACCAGCGGAATAGAGATCAGACCCGCTACTAAGAAGGACCCGTTAAAATGGAGAATCAGGATCTCCAATCCAATCAGCACAAAGAGGATGGCATTGAGCAGCAGGTCAATGAGTTCCCAAAATTTGTCGACATATTGCTCGGTGACCTTGGACATCGCCGTCGTCCTCATCGTGTCGTGACCCACGATCAGTCCGGCAACCACCATGGCGAGCGGACCGGACACGTGAAGCCAATGAGCTACCAAAAAACCGCCCATGACCGTGGCAAGGGTGATCATCACCTCGATGTCGTAATCATCGATCCCCTTCATCAGACGAAAGGCGACATATCCCAAGATCAGCCCCAGCACAATCCCACCGACCACTTCTTCGGCAAATAGAAGGAGGATTTCGGAGGCCGCCACATGTTCTGGCGACTTGGCGATTTGAAAAAGGACCAAAAAAATGACCACGCCTACCCCATCATTGAAGAGGGATTCACCGACGATCTTTGTCTCCAGGACCTTAGGAGCTCCCGCCTTCTTGAGAATACCCAGCACAGCAATGGGGTCCGTGGGAGATATCAGCGCGCCAAAGAGCAGGCAATGCACAAACGGCACGGGATGCCCGATGACCACTAATAAGCAGTAAGTAAATACTGCCACCAAGACCGTGCTCAAAAGCACACCAAATGTCGCGAAGATCAGGATGGGATATCGCTGCACGCGTAGCTGGTCAAAGTTGGTATGCATCGCTCCGGCAAATAGCAAGAAGCCCAGCATCACGTCCAGCAAGACCGTATGAAAATCGATGGACAGGATCAGATCGTTGAGGTAGTCATATATGGTGGTATCCACAAAACTGCTGATATAGATGCCCGTCGTAAAGAGGATGGCGATAATCATGATGCCGATCGTGTGCGGCAGTTTCAGCAGTCGTTCGTTGAGGTAGCCAAATATGGCAGCCAGAACGATCAGGATGGTAATGATGGTAAAGATGTCCATATCAGATAGTCAGCCTACGAGTCTCTTTTCTGAAAAATCTCGACGGGCGGCGCAGCCGTGGCCAGCTCTACATCGCGATAAATCTTTTCGCCCCGCTTGTCTCCGAGCGCTCCTCGCTTCTGGTCCCAGAAATGACGTGAAGCTTTCACGGGCAACAGCAGTCCGTTGACCTTCTGCCAGTCCGTGTAATGAAGGGCATTAAATTTCTCGGCATTGTCCTTATTGTAATAAGTGACCGAGTAGAGCAGAATCTCCAGCCTACCTGTTTGCTGATCAACGTAGACGATGTACTGGTCGTCAGAAGCTACGCCCGTCCCCTGCTCAAACGTAATCTGGTAAACGTCATAGGTCTTGCCATTGAGTTGTTTGGAACCGGTACTTTCTGCCTTGACGCCCGGATCCGCCAGGACAAAGGGCATGGCAAAAAAGTAGAACTGCAAGTTGACCAAAAACTTCGCGTCCATTTTCTTGAGCGAGGTGTCCGACCGAATCTCCCAATAGTCCGAACCGTCAAAGCCCAACTGATAGCCAGGTCCCTTAATGCGTTCGTGCCGAGTATGCAGATCCACCACATGTTGAGCCACGGTGGTTCGTGCCGGGCTATGGGATTCTATCGTAAAGGAGAGGGTCTGAAATGACTGCCAATGTGCCAAGCCCCCATGGGCCTCAAACAAAGCTTGCAAAGGCGAAATGCTGTCGACCTTTGGCGAAGACGGATCTCCGCAAGCATGGAGAAACAGGCAGAGGAGGAGGCATGATCTGGCGTACATGGCAGACACTAATGTTGAATCTGGGCGTAAAAGTATCGAAACCGATAGGACTTATCTACCATAGACCCGGTCAAGCGGCAAGCATGGGGCACCCGATGTCACGCAGGAGCACATGGATCGTAGCCAATAAAAAAAGGCACCACATCGCGTGCAGTGCCTCCAAAAATAAAATCCTTGCAAGAGCGAACTAAACTGTTTTCAGCGTGATTTTTAGGTTAGGCATAGCTTAATCCAGCAGTGCTTCAGTTTCTAAATTCTTTCAGGAGTCTAGAGTAGGAAGCCGGATCTCAGAGGTGATCCTTCCAGCACCTTTATTCTCGTTTCCCGGATTTTTTTTTTCGCCGTCGAGATTTCCAATCGTTCCCCAGGTCGGAGAGATGATCGGTGATCTGTTCCACCTGCTCCTCCACAACCTTGGCAATGTTATTGACGTTGATCGGTTCGCCTCGCATAGCGAGAAAATCGCGGGGCGTCTTGGCCTCAGGCACGAGGGCCCACAGCACGAGATACAGCATGACACCACTACCTGCACCCAAGGAGGCGATGACAAATCCGACCCGCACCCAGATGGGGTCCTGAATACCGAAATATGCGGCCAGCCCGGAGCACACACCACCGATGATGCGATCGTCCGGATCTCGATACAGACGCTTGCCCGTCTTGTACTCGCTGCCATTGCCACGGCCTCGGCTGGCCCGGGAAGTCTGACCTTCATACGAGCCGAAGTCTTCGGGTGTGCCCAGCACGGAGATGGCGTGGGTCACATCTTCGGAGGAAATAATGGATTTGCTTTTGACTCGCTCCTGCAGCAATTCGGCCATCCTTCGCTCGATATCATCAATGATCTCTTCAAAACCCTCCGAGTCTCGGAAGTGGTCCTCTATGCGATCCAAATAATCCTCTAGTTGGTGAAAGGCATCCTGATCGATGGTAAACGGATAGCCTCCGATATTCACATTCTGTGTCTTCTTCATTTGCCTACAAGGTTTTTTGTTGATTGATTTACAACATTTAGTAACTGGTTCCAGGTGTTTAACAGTTCGGTCAGAAATGAGGTTCCTTCTTCGGTGAGGTGATAATATTTTCGGGGCGGGCCACTCTTGGATTCCTTCCATTTGTAGCCCAGGAGACCTGCATTCTTTAGTCTGGTCAAGAGAGGGTACATGGTACCTTCCACGACGATCAGCTCGTTTTCCTTCAGTTTGTGGATGATATCAGAGGGATACGCTTCGGCCTCCGAAATGATGGAAAGAATGCAAAGCTCCAGCACACCTTTTCTCATCTGAGCTTTCATATTCTCTAACTTCATAGCTCAAATATAGTGCATTCATACAGTACTATGCAATACAAAGTACTGGAAGTACCCACAATACTATATAAACGTGCGATTTTCTCCGACGAAGGGATGCCGACCTCCTGACCGTTCTATCGGATGCACGCTGTCCGGACGCGCTCAGCCGGCCGCGATCAATGGCGACATGCGGGGCATCGCCTAGCGGCGTCGAAGTTTGAACGTATAGGTGCCCCGCCGATCGTGGGCCTGCAGATGGAGCTTGTTGCGATTGAGTCTCTCCACGCCACCAAAGATCTCAAACTCCTCCATGTTGAGAAAGTCGTAGAAGTAGGCCTGCACAAAGAACTCGAGATCCAAATCATCTCCGCGGTAATCCTCATCTACGATCAGTGCCCAGTCACCTTCAAAAACGGCTCCCAGGGAGTAGTCGTCATAGATGGCGGTGTAGTCTGGAAAAAACTCCATGATATCGTGCCGGAAGTCGTGGGTGATATTGTCCCGGAAGAGAGCAAAATCTTTCTTGTAAAACACCTTGTCAAATTCCCAGGCGCCGATCAGTCTGTCCTCCTTTCGGCGAATGATACCTTCCTTGGTACAACTGCCCAGAGTGATGGTCAACGCTACGAATAATAGTACGGCTGTTCTCATATCAATGCATCTGGTTTTTGTCTTACAGACGAGAAGGTATCAGATGAGTTGCAGTGGAATTCTCCAGCGGTCATGGTTTAAATCAATATTAACCAGGGTGGTTAAAGCGGCGTTAACAATTGTGGGAGTTAGGAGTTAGGAGTTAGGAGTTAGGAGTTAAGAGTTAGGAGTTAAGAGTTAAGAGTTAAGAGTTAAGAGTTAAGAGTTAAGAGTTAAGAGTTAAGAGTTAAGAGTTAAGAGTTAAGAGTTAAGAGTTGAGGGTTAGCGGTTAGGGGGAGTTGATCACAAATTGTGTTTCGTGCCAATGGGTGGCTCGCCGATCTTTGCCGCCGCACAGACCGCCCGCAAGTGTATTTGGCTAATGGGTGCTCGACGGTGTCAACGCTTTTTATGAGAGGACAAATCGTCAACCGTCAACCGTCAATCGTCATCCGTCATCCGTCATCCGTCATCCGTCATCCGTCATCCGTCCACCGTCCACCGTCCACCGTCCACCGTCCACCGTCCACCGTCCACCGTCCACCGTCCACCGTCCACCGTCCACCGTCCACCGTCCACCGTCCACCGTCAATCGTCCACCGTCAATCGTCCACCGTCAACCGTCAACCGTCAACCGTCCCAGTACACTTGACGCACCAAATTCCCTATTTTCAGGGCAAAATCATCACTGTCCGACCATGAATAAATGGGTCCTCTGCCTCTCCGCTTTAGCAAGTTGCACCCTGGCACTGTCTGGGCAGGTTAGCCACAGCGATATCGCTTCGGCAGCCCGGGCTGAGCTGCGTAGTTCGCTGGAGCAATTTCACGCATTCTTAAGCTTGCCCAATGATGCGCACCGGCCTGCCGATCTGGAGCCCAATATGCAGTGGCTTTCGCAGGAACTAGAGAAGCTTGACTTTAAGGTCCGGCGACTGCCGACGGGTGGATTGGATTTGATGCTGGCGGAGCGCACCGTTGCCAATCCCGTGCGCACATTGCTCATCTATTTACAGGTCGACGGCCAACCCGTGGATCCGAGCAAGTGGTTACAGGATCACCCCTTCACCCCTGCCCTAAAAAAGCAAACGCCAAACGGCGACTGGGAAGAAATACCCTGGCAATCGCTGGATGATCAGATTGATCTCGAATGGCGCGTTTTTGCCCGATCCACCGCAGACTCCAAGGGGGCCATCACCGCCTTCCTGGCTGCCCTTCGCATCGCCCAAGCAAAGGGCTGGTCGCCCAACTATGACATCAAGATCATCATGGACAGCGAGGAAGAGCTCGGATCTCCCCACCTGCCGGCCGCCGTCGAGGCACACCGAGCGGAGTTGGCCGCCGACATGCTCATCATTTTTGATGGTCCCAGACATATCAGTAACCAGCCCACCTTGACCTTTGGCGCTCGCGGCATCACTACATTGCGCCTCACCACCTACGGGCCACGAGTCCCCCAACATTCCGGCCACTATGGCAATTACGCCCCCAATCCTGCCCTTCGCTTGGCGCAGTTGCTGTCATCGATGAAGGACGAGGGCGGAAGGGTGACCATTCCGGGGTTTTATGACGGCATTGTGATAGATGACAAGACCCGTGAAATTTTACGCCAGGTACCTGACGACGAAGAGGAAATTCAGCGCAGTGTAGGCATAGCCGAGCCCGATCATGTGGCCACCAACTACCAGGAGGCTATCCAGTATCCCTCCTTAAATATCCGGGGCATGGCCTCGGCCTGGGTCGGGACCAAGGTGCGGACCATCGTCCCGAGCGCCGCCGTGGCCAACATCGATATTCGCACCGTCAAGGAGTCGGATCCGCGGCGCCTCCTACAGCTTGTCCACAATCACATTCTCGATCAGGGATACCACATCTGCGACGGCGAGCCCACCGAAGAGGAGCGCATGCGATACCCTCGGCTGGCCTCCACCTCGCACAAGATCTCATACGAAGCCTTTCGCACAGCGTTTGACTCGGAGGTCGGAATCTGGCTGGATCGCGCCCTCACCCGGGTGTTTGGTCAAACGCCTATTAAGATCCGTACCTCCGGAGGCTCGATACCCATAGCGCCCTTTGTACAGACGCTCGGTATTCCCGCGGTGACCGTACCCACCGTCAATCGAGACAACAATCAGCACAGTCCCAACGAAAACCTTCGACTAGGCAACTATCTGGATGCGATCCGTACATATCTGGGCGTCCTCACCGAGCCCATGCAGGGAGGATAATTATGGGCAAGATCCGGGTAGCTGCGGTACAATCCACTCCTCGCTTCGGCGACACATCTGCTACCCTGCAGATCATGCAAGGCGAATTGGCACAGTGCTCCCAAGCGGGATGCCGCCTCGTGCTTTATCCCGAATCCTACCTCCCCGGATATCCCCGCGGCATGACCTTTGGGGCTGCTGTCGGCAGCCGCACGGATCATGGCCGGGCGCTCTGGCAAATGTACTGGGAGGCGAGTGTCCAAGTAGGCGATGGCACCTGCCAAGCCCTGGGTGAGCTCGCCCGGGAGCACCAAATCTATCTGGCAGTCGGGGTCACCGAACGCGATCACATCAACGCCAGCCTCTATTGCAGTCTGTTTGTGTTTGCACCGGACGGCGAGCTGGTCGGCCGGCATCGCAAAATCAAACCCACCGGCAGTGAGCGTATTATTTGGGCCGAGGGCGATGGCCGTAGTTTGCATTCGATTCAGACATCGGTCGGTCGCCTTGGTGGGCTGATCTGCTGGGAGAATCTGATGCCAGAAGCCCGACTCGCCCTGTACCGGTCGGGGCTGGACATTTATCTGGCGCCGACGGCCGATGCTCGCGACACGTGGACCAGCAGCATGCAACATATCGCCTGTGAGTCGCGGTGCTATGTCATCAGTTGCAATCAGTTTTTTCAACGCTCGGATTATCCCGAGCATCTGCATCCGCATCTGGCAGATGATCCGGCCCTGAGCGAATGCCGGGGCGGCTCCGTCATTGTTTCGCCGCTGGGTCAAATCCTGGCAGGTCCCATCTATGATGAGTCATCTATCCTTTATACTGACCTAGATCCCGATTTGATTGTCCGGAGTCGGCTGGACTTTGATCCTGTGGGGCATTACAGCCGTCCGGATCTTTTTCACTTCCAACATAAGACCGGCGAAACCACTCATCGCCAAGACGCATGAGGCAGCTCCTAGCAGAGATCAGAAGTTGTCAAATCTGCAAGCCTCATCTGAAGGACGGCGTGCGACCCATCATGAATGCCCATCGCCAGTCCAAGGTCGTGATCATCGGACAGGCACCGGGCCGCAGGGTACATGCATCGGGGGTACCTTGGCAGGATGCGAGTGGCGACCGCTTGAGATCGTGGCTCGCAGTGGACTCGGATACCTTTTACGATCCCAAGAATTTTGCCATCCTCCCCATGGGCTTTTGCTACCCAGGAAAAGGCACCGGTGGAGATCTGCCACCCAGACCTGAGTGTGCGCCCACCTGGCATGGCCAAGTACTGGCAGGGATGCAACAGAAGCAGCTGACCATACTAATCGGGCAATATGCCCAGAAATACTATTTGGGCAAAAAATCGAAATCTAGCTCGACCGCCAATGTTAGGCAGCAGGCTGAGTTTGGGCCGCAGTACATTATCTTACCCCATCCTTCGCCAAGAAATCGATTCTGGCTCGCCAAGAATCCCTGGTTCGAGAAAGAAGTCCTGCCAAACATCCGCTCCCGGATCCATACGGCTTTGTCCACAGCACAAAAAGAGAGCTAGGTGGGGTACTATTTGATCTATCCGCTTTTGTATCTGCTGTCGCTGCTCCCCTTTCGGGTGCTGTATGTCCTGTCAGACGGACTGCACTTCTTTATTTTTAGGTTGGTCCAGTATCGTCGCTCCGTGGTGATCGAAAACTTGACCCGGGCCTTCCCGGATAAGAGGCCTGCCGAAATCAAGGTGATTCAGCGCCGTTTTCAGCGGTACTTTTGCGATCTGCTGGTCGAGACCGTCAAACTCCTGAGTATTTCGGCAAAGTCGCTGCGCCGAAGAGTCACCTTTGAGGGCACCACGTACTTGGAGGAGTGCCTCCGCGAGGGTCAAAGTGTGATCTTGACCATGGGCCATCAGGGCAACTGGGAAATGATCGGAGCAGGCTTTGCACAGCATCCCTGGCATCCTCTATACATCATCTATCGTCCCATCAAAAACCGGGCGATGGACCGACTCATGATTGGGCTCCGTACGCGTCTCGGCAATCGTCTCTACACGATGAAGGGCACACTGCGGGGTATGCTGTCAAACCGCCACGAAGTCACCGCAACGGCCTTTCTGATCGACCAGGCTCCGGCCCCTGACCATGCCTATTGGACCCAGTTTATGCATCAGGACACGCCGGTATTCCGAGGAACCGAGCGTATCTCCAAAAAGCTGGAATATCCAGTGATGTATCTCTCGATTACGCGAAGGGGCCGCCAAGGGTATGTGGCACATTTTCGGACGATCACCCAAGCTCCCAGGGCGGAAGCACCCGACCACATCAGTGAAAGTCTGACTCGCGAGTTGGAGAACGATGTGCGACGGCAACCAGAAATCTGGCTATGGACACACCGCCGCTGGAAACATAGTCGTTAAGAGGTGAAAATAGTTATCTTAGCCTCCGGTCCTTGGCACACAAATTCGAGCGTGCCACACAAAGGTGACATAGTACAAGGACGATGGCGGTGGCTGCTCTGCCAATGACTAGGAAGGACCCTGGAAGACCAAACAATCTAAGTGGAAGCAATACTCAAGATAAGCTTCCTCATCTTATTGGAAGGAGACATTTATAATGACCGGACCGACCACCCCATGTCGATCCAAAAAAAATGTGTATGGATTTCAGCAATCCCCAAATCATTGGAGGCATATGCTTCGTGGTGCTCATTCTTGTGGAGATCGTCTTCAGCCTGAAATATGACCGCGAGTTGTACGAATGGAAGGACCTCGCTGCCTCCTCCACCATGGGCATCGGCTCTGCGATCATCGCGATATTTACCAAGGCAGCGACGATCGGGTTTTTCTTTGTGATCTATTATGCCATGAACCCCGAGGTGGACGGCGTCCGGACCAATGTGTTTGGCTGGGAGGCATTTGGATGGGCCTGGTACACTTGGATCATTTGCCAGATCTTGGACGACTTCAGCTACTATTGGTTTCACCGGGCCAACCATGAGATACGATTCTTCTGGGCGGCGCACATCGTGCATCATTCGTCCGATCATTTTAACCTAGGCACCGGCGTACGCAATGGCTGGGTGACCTTGTTTTACAAGCCGCTATTCTACATGTGGCTACCTGCCATTGGCTTTCACCCAGTGATGGTCGTGACTTGCATGGTCATCGAATCCTTTTGGCAGTTTCAACTGCACACGCAATTTGTCCCAAGATTGGGCTGGCTGGAGAGATTTCTCAATTCACACAAGCACCATCACGTGCATCACTCCTCCAATCTCGAATACCTGGACAAAAATCACGGAGGATACCTCAATCTTTTTGATAAACTCTTTGGCACCTTCAAGGACCTCGACGAATCCAACGAGACATATTTCGGCGTGCTACATCCTCCAAACTCCCATCATCCATGGGAGATCTTGACCCACGAATACCGGGACATCTGGAAGGATGTGCGCAAAGCCAAAACCTGGAAGGCGCGATTCATGTACGTTTTTGGCCCTCCCGGATGGAGTCCGGATGGTTCGACCAAAACGGTCAAGCAGCTCCAGCACGAGATGGCACGCAACCAGATCAGTTCGCAGGCGGAGATGTCCGACGAGGTCCGGGCCAAGCACATGGAATTGGTCGGCTAAGTCAGCTGATTGTTTCTACCTCGTGTTTCTGCTAGGTCCCCGCTTATCTGCCTTGGGGTACCTGAATATGTGCACCCAGGAATACGGCGTTGAGAAAAAGTCGATTGGTCCCGTACCACGAACCCCGGAAGTTGGGATTGTCCGCAAATAAGATGACTCTGCCCGAGCCCACTCCACTCACAATCAACGAGGCCGAGGGTACGAGAAACTCATTCATGTTCTTCTCCGTGATGAAGCCATCTATGTGCGGATCTGCTGTATAATCCGCCACGGTACAGTATGCATTCTCACTCGGCTTGAGCCAGACATTACTATTGCGATATACGGGCAGCTCAGATTGACGATAGCCAAATGCCAATGGATGGGTGAGATCCAGCGAAACCTTAAAAATGGCACCGCCCACCTGCTCCCGACCCAGTTCCTCCCGGGCATTGCCATAAGCACTGCGTGCTGTCGGTGCTTTGTCTTCTGGCTCCTCGGGCTTCACCAGTCCTTCTTTCACGAGCTTTTGGTTGACCGCCCAAGCGGATGCCCCCCGGATGGTGATCAAGGTATTGCCCTTGGCAATCCAACGTTTGATCCCTTGGCGAGCGGACGAGTCGAGCTGGTGATAGGACCCTGTGACCATGACCAGGGTCGTGTAATCATCCAGGTCGACTCGATCAAACATGCGGAGGTCCAGCTTGGTGATCGGCATGTCCACGCGTGTGTCCATCAGGTGCCAGACTTCGCCAGCTTCGTACGAAGACACTCCGTCGCCCACCAGCAGCAAAACTTTGGGTAGGTCGATCGGCTGCATATGCCTGCTGCCGAGATCTACGCCCTTGAGGCTATAGCCGGTCGTCACCGCAAACGCCTGCATTTGGTATTTTTCGCAGGCCTCATTGATCAATTGGTGCAACGAATCGGAAGAGATCTCTTGGCTTTGTACCGGCACCATCAACGTACCGTAACCGAAGTCGGTCGCCGAGCCCGCAATGTCCGCCGTAAAGGGCTTAAAACTGCAATGGACCACCAGCCCCTTTCGCACCAGATGGTGCAATAGCGCCGGAGCATGGTAGTCCTGCCCGGATATCAGATAGGCATAGTTGGTCTTCGCCACCGGCGTAACGGAGGTGAGCTCGTCCAGGTCCGACACCTCGGGACCTAAGGTGACCGTGCTGGTCAACGGTGCGTAAGGCAACCCATAGAAATTGACCAAGGACCAGGCCGATGCGTCATAGAAGACACTGTCGACGTACTCATCGTAGGTCTCAAAAGCATTTTGCACCATCCGGTATTGTACCTGCTCCGTGGGCACGACAAAGGCGGATTGGCTATCGAATACGTGACCGTCGACCGTCAGATTTTGTCCCAACTGATAGACCTTTACCTGATGGAGTCGCAATTTGTCCAGAAAGGCGATGGTACGGTTGCGATCGGAGGAACCAAAGACGTACCCCCCGTACCGGACTTGCCTTGGCACGAGAAAGCGCCGACGCAAAGAAGGATCGCTGATAGTCGTGCAGCATCGCCTTGTTCTCGACGGCTGCCTTGACGGTGGCCATGCTGGAGATCAATTGATTGCGAATGGTGAAGGGGAAGGAAAGCTCTCCTGTCTCCGTCGTCTGCAAGTGTCCACGCGAGCTGGCTTGCTCAAATAGCAATCCGAGCCCCCCTTGCAGATCCGGATAGGAGGAGCCGTATCCGGGGTACGTGCCATCAAAGACTTCCTTGGTAAAGTACAATGATCCGATCGCGTCCAATCCCTCGCTGAAATACTTGGCAAAAGTCTCGTTGAGTAGGGTATAGTTTTCCACGGGCATCACCGGATCCTTAGAAGCATTGGTCTTCATGGGTTCGAAAAAGTGGGTGCTGTTGGTGCCCATCTCATGAAAATCTGTCACCACATTGGGATACCATTGATGGTACCAGTTCAGTTTGCCCCGACTTTCGGGATGGATGCCTAGCCACCAGTCGCGGTTTAAGTCAAACCAATAGTGGTTGGTCCGGCCTCGGGGCCAGCCTTCGTTGTGCTCCCGATCCAGTGGATCCGCCACGAGCGGATCACCCTTGTGCATATTGGCCCAATGGGTGTGGCGATCTCTACCATCCGGATTGATCACCGGATCAATAAAAAGCACGGATTGACTGAGATACTCCGTGATCATCGGATGTTGAGAGGCAATCAGGATGTAGGCCGTCAATATGGCGGCCTCGGCGCCCGACGGCTCATTGCCATGTACATTGTAGCCCAGGTTGATGAATACCGGCAAATCTGTGTCTGCCTCCTGGGTACTACCCGGGTCACAGCGTGCCAGATGCCCAGCTTGCAGGTCGGCAAGGTTGCGAATGTGCGCAGCATCACTGACGGTCAGCATGACCAGTGGACGATGCTCATACGTCTCTCCGTACACCTCCATGTCGGCCTTGTCGGAGATCTGGGCCAGATGCTCAAAATAGGATACGATCCGATCGTGTCTCGTATGATGAGAGCCAATGGCGTAGCCCATGTATGATTCGGGCGTGGGAATAGCCGGGTCGTAGGGTCCGTAGGAGGAGAGATAGTAGTCCTGTGCAGACAAACTCAGCACGGCACAGACCGCAAAGAGGATGGTAAAGCATTTCATTTTCTTAGGCTATTTAGCTGGAGAGCTAAAATATGGTTTTTGCAGGTCAGATTAAGTGGACCGCCATGGACCGCTGCAGCCTCCGAATGTGACGCGTGGAGGCGGATGTGGACTACGAGCAGATGGGTCATACACCTCGGAAGGACACTACCACATCAGTTTCTTTTCAAAAGCCAGCCGCTTGGTGTAGAAATTATAGAAAAACATGATGCCGGTGACTAAGAGCTTGGTGACATAGGGTCGCTGATCCAGGAACTCGTGGAGGCTCAGCAGCCAAATCAGGGCCGTACTGATCGCTACACCCAGCATCGAAAAGCTAAGTGACATCAAGAACGCCGTACGCACTTTTCGCTTCAGGACAAAAATGAATCGCTTCTGCAAGAAGAAATTGACCAGAAAGCCCACACTGGCCGAAATAATATTCGACTTCACTTTGGGCAAGCCCGCATAGACCAGAATCAAGAACAAGGAATAATCCACGACCGTGGCCACCGCCGAGGTGCTGGCGAATTTGATCTTGGGAAAGACAAATGCCTCTATGCGCTGTCTAAGTTTCACGCTTTTTGCCTAATGGTATATTCTGTATCTACCGACCTCCGTGCTCTCTCCGAACATCGCTAAGATATCGGGGTCAATCCACTTGGCTCTGGTCGCCTTGACCACCAGACAAGAAGGGGTCTGCAGTCGATCGAGTAGGGCCGATTTTCGCTCTTGCTCGGTGACCAGATAATAGTACTGCTTCCAGGTGTCACTGTCTTCAAATTGCACCTCTCGCATCGGTTTATCTGCGATGAGGGCCACATTTCGCTCCAGATGAAACGCCAGGGAAGGAAGGAGTTGATTGTGCAAATAGATTGGTCTTTTGTCTAGTCGCTGCTCCGCGATCCAGGTGGCTACTGGCCGCAAGGTCGAGGTCTGCAGATCGTTGTTGGATAGAAAGAAGGTACCGGCTAAGAGCACGCCAGACAGAAATACAATGGAGCACATGACCATTTTTGCTTTGGCACCTTGCCCCCTACCCAACCAAAGAGCCACGATACCTGCCAGCGCTGCCAGCGTGCATATCACCTGCATCGGAGCTACGACATAGGAGTCCTGGAGCATCGCGTAAGTGGTAGCGCCCATGAGCAGCACCAGGAAGAATCCATTTTGGATGGCAAGCCAGGTACGTGCACCAACACCTGACAATCGTTGCATCAGTGACCCCGCCACGATGGCTATCGCAGCGAAGCAGGGTAATATGTAGAGGAGAAGCTTGGAGTGGGACAGGGAGAAGAAGGCGATGGGCAGCAGACCCCAGAGGAGCAGCAACCACTTGGTATGGGCCGTCGGCCATGTGGCTTTGGTCTTGATCACGCGCCAAGCAATCATGACCAACCATGGAAAGCTGACGAGCGGGGCCAGGGCCAGGTAAAAGTAAAACGGCTGGCCCCTCTTGAAGAGCTGTGTCGAATAGCGCAACACGGACTGATCGTAGAGCATGTACCGCAAGATCGGCTTACCCTCCAACTGCAGCACGGCAAACCAAGAGAGGCTAATGGCCAGGAAGAGTAGAAAGCTAGTCGGAAAGTGCCAGCTCCAGCGTATGCGAGGCCGGAAACGGAGCCAGACGAGCATAGCAATAGGCGCAATAAAAACCAGGAAGGCCGTAATCTTTGTGAGAAATCCCAAGCCGGCCACGATCGCCGCCAGATAGAGATAGCGCGGCTTTTGCGATGAGCCATAGGCACTCAATGCCAGGGCACAGCCCAGGATGCAGGTGGCGAGGTAGGCATCGGTAGTCACATGCCTAATCGCAATGATGGCGATGATCATGGTGGCGTATATACCGGCCGACCAAAGCGCCGCCTCCGCATCCGCCAATAGTAGACGGGCCAGACGCCAAACCAGAAAGATCTGGAGAAGGAAGCAGCACTGCAGGAGAACCCTGGCCGCAAAAGGAGAGGGACCAAAGACGTGAAAGGCGAAGGCGGTCAGATAGTAAGTCAGTGGCGGCTTGTGATAGTGCTCGATCCCGAGGTAGCGGGGATGCAAGTAGTCTCCCGACTCATACATTTCCAGCCCAATGTGTGCATACCGGGCCTCGCTCGAGTCTTGCACACCCCAAGCGCCCAAACCGAAGAATAAGGAAAAAGTGAAAAGCGCCGCTATCCCGCCAACCAGGCAACGCTTCTGAAGATCCAGGCTCTGCCAGAAGTCGTACAGGTCATGCATACCTGGCTATAGCGATCAAATCCGTGTCTTGTGACATCCGATCACCCAGCAAAGCCCTCGCCTTTAATTGTGATAGGCCTGATTATGCACCAAGGTCTCTCCACAGGTGCCACAAGGCCCGGCGGAACCTGCGCCACCCGCGCATCCATTGCTGCAAGTGTAGTGCCAGACACCGGCTGCATTCTGACCGGAGGTCGCACCACCAGCGCCAGCACCGGCTGCGGCTCCAGAATTGAGCGAAGATGTAGTGGGTATCGAGATGTTTGGCGATGATCCCGGCGAAGGAGGGGGTACGGAAATGCTTGTACTTGGTGTATTGGTGCTCGCTTGTTGGTTGTGCCAGGCCTGATTGTGCTCGTAGGCTGACCCACAGGTGGGGCAGGTACCAGCCGATGGACCGCCACTGCCCGCACAGTTGTTTGGGCAGATATAATGCTGTACGCCGGCCACCGCTCCGCCTGCCGGAGCAGGCGTACTGATGGGTAGCGTGGGATTGGTCGGCACACTTAGAGACTCACGGGCCTCATCGCGGATAGACTGCTTGTCATTGCTTTGACAGGCTCCAAATACCAGTGCCAGCAACATCGTGAGGGAGGCTATCTTCAATAGTTGTTTCATGTTTCTTCTTTTTGTCTTTGATCGTTTTGAGTAGTACGCGCTCAAAAAGACTGCGCAAAAGTACAAAATTTAGGGTCGAGCGCCACGCCAAGCTCTGACAGGACAGGGCAAACGCATGATGAGATTCTGCATTTATCTATCAACGCCACAAATTGCTGGCAAGATGTCCCAATCTAGTAGTTGAGCACACTTAGGACGACCACTCCCTGGCATAATCTTGCCAGTATGTGTCAGGCGAGGACACCGGACACGGCCAGGTTGTCTGTTGTTGAGTGATTCCGACAGCAACTAGCCCCAAAGGCCACACAGCCCAGATTAGGCCGCGTTTGGCGTCCCCGCCAAACGCCATGGCTAGCTTGCTGTCACCCTGAAGCCTCGATAAGGCGTTTGCCCTGCTGACGGGCGCACACCTGGCGCATGATCGGGAGGCACGTGGCTCACGTGGGGGCACATCATGGGGAGGGTTGTATAATCGTAGAGCCATGGAAGGTGTGTCCATGCCGTTGTACAGCAAGCCAAATCCTTTTCCATTCGAATCAATGGGTTACCCTAGTTCATAGCATTATGGGATCTCCCCAATAGCCTTTGGACGAGGCATGGACGGGAGGCTAGCGGCAGCGATCACGCCGACGGGCATACTATTTCTTCGCGCCAAACAGTTTCAAAGGGACGAAAAGAACAATTCTATGGTATCGAGACGAATCGTTTTCTTTCTCATGGGCGGCCTTTTATGTGTCTCCTGCGGAAAGAAAAAATTGAAGTCCGAACTCACTCTTAAAACAGCGCAAATCGAACAACTGGAGGGGCAGATCGAGCATCTGCAATCTTCCAACACCGCTCTGCTGGATCGCCTGAATGATCTCTCGGTCATCAGCATGACCGGCGCCGAAAGCATTCAGCAGTCGCTCGAATCGATCAACGACCAGTACGAGCACATCAACGAGCTCAACGAGCAAATTCGGCTCAAGGACTCTTTAAACCTTGCCCTGGTGCTTAATCTCAAGCGTTCGCTGCAGGAGATCGACGACGAAGACATCCAGGTGGAAGTCCGTGACGGGGTGGTCCACGTGTCCATCTCCGACCGATTGTTATTCCGATCGGGGAGTGCCCGGCTGGGCAACCAAGCTCGAACGGTGCTAGGCAAGATCGCCACCGTCGTCAATGACCACGATGAGCTCAACATTTTGGTGGAAGGCCATACCGATGACGTCCCCATCAACAATGACTGCATGGTCGACAACTGGGATCTCAGCGTCAAGCGGGCTACGACCGTGGTGCGGTCTCTGCAGCAAGACTATCTGGTAGATCCCCAACGGCTCACGGCCGGCGGAAGGGCAGAGTACGTACCCAAATCCGACAACAGTACGGAGCTAGGCCGGGGACTTAATCGTCGCACGGAAATTGTCATTGCGCCCAAGTTGGATCAATTCTTCGAGTTACTACAGCGACCGGATCTGAAAGGTTAGGCCGAGGAGTCGCCGCCGGTGGGCGCATGCGATGCTAACAGTGATGCGTAGGCCCCCTCTTCGATCCACTGCAATAACTCGCGGGTGCGGGACACGGCCCAATTGTTTTGGTCAAACATGTAGCTCACGATTTTGTCCAGCATCTTGGGTTCGACGCTGGCCAGGGCACGAGCTTGTTCCTTAAATTCTTCGAGATGAGGCGTCGACCAATGCTTTCTAGGTAAACCAGCAAATTTGGCCAACACCAGGACGGCGGTCTCCGGATCTTGGCAGGCCAACAGCCCCCCACGGTCTGCGGTGAACTCGGCGGTAATGGACCAGGAGAATAAGGCATACCGAAGGCCCGTCGAGACAATGGCGCTCAGGCCCAGCGTGACCATGGACAAGGCGTCCATCAGCTCGGGAAAAATCAGGCCGATCTCCTTGTAGAGGATGTGATCACTCTTGAATTGGGCCACTTCCCGACCCAGCAAGAAAAGCAGCTCTTGATTACTAAGGTGATCTATGCACTCCGAGGTGAGCACGATCATCGGTGACTCTGCACCCAGGGTCAACGCTCCCAGTTGATCGGCGTGCTGAATGTGCAAGGAAGGCACCGGATCGACCTCCAGCATTTCCGCGGCTTTCTCCAGCAAATATTGCAGATGAGAAAAATTGCGCGCGCTGACCTTGAGGCAACTCGCCTCGTACTGCGCCTTCATGGCATGCTCAAACCCCAGCTCATAGAATTTGTTGACCAACTTGCGAAACCCCCGGGTGTCCTTCAACTTGCCCAAGGCTTGTTGCTCCAGCGGATGCTCATATGACTTTGCTCGAAGGCCGTGCAGCGGTTGCGGATTCATGCTACAAAAATGAGAAACCTTTCATAGGATCGTAAGATGCCTTATCTTATCATGTAAGATATGTCCATTCTCCAGCACCTCTCTTGATCATCCAGTGGCCTTCTTTTATGGGGCTGATGGGAGATATGGGCACTGCTATAGGCATGTTTTCATGGACAGCCAGTAGAAGCAGAGAAACCCTATTTAATCATGGCGTAGAATGGAGGTCTAGCAGGTACGGATAGCGGACTTGCACTAGATGTAGACCCTGCAGATAAGCCATCTTGTATCGCAACCTGGTCTCGCTGTCGAACCGAGGTTGGCAAAACGCTTCGAAAGAGAGCCGCCCTTGGCCTAATGCCAGCAATGCGCCCACCAGGTTGCGCACCATGCCTCGGAGAAATCGGTCTGCCGTAAAGGTGAAGGTGTATCGCCCTTCCTCCGGGCAGACTAGAGCTGCCTGACTAAGCTGACAGTACGTATCCTTGTAGACATCAGGCCGGATGGCAAAGCGATAGAAATCATGCGACCCCTCCAACTGGCCGAGAGCCGCATGCATATGCGCCAGATCCAAGGACAGGCCAGGGTACAGGGCACTCACCTCTTGCAGAAACGGGTCCTTGCGGGTGTGTAGTTGGTACTGGTAGGTGCGATCGACCACATCGTGCTGCACGTGCGCCTCGGCAGCTACCGGATGCAGATCAAAGACAGCAATGTCATCCGGCAGCATCTTGTTTAGACGAAAGGGCAGATCAAAGTCGATGATGCTGGGGCAGTGAAATTGCAGATAGAACTGATCGGCATGTACCCCGGCGTCCGTCCGTCCACATCCATGGGTACGGATGTCAGCTCGTAGCACGCGAGACAGTTGCCTCTCTACCTCGTCCTGCACACTGCAGGCGTTGCTTTGTCGTTGCCAGCCCCGATAGGCTGTACCTTTATATGCCAAGTGCAAGAAGTACTTCAATGCGTCACTACTCTATAATGATCGTTGTTGGGAAGGGTCATCATTCCATCATTAGATCCATCAGCTCCTTCATGAGTTTATAGGCGACCATAGCGGTCATCATGTGTACGTCCCTGGCCGGATTGTACTCGACGATGTCCGCACCGACCACCGGCACGGTGATCCTCTGAAAGATGTCGATGACATCCCTCGTGCTTAGCCCCCCTGGCTCGTGGTGAGATACGCCGGGCGCGAAGGCCGGATCCAATCCGTCCAGGTCCAGGGATATGTACAGTGGTCCTTGCAGTTCCTCCACAAAGGCCAAGTCAAAAGCCCGCATCTCAATCACCTGGACGCCAAATCGATCCGCTTGTTCGCGCTGGTGTGTGTTTAGCGTGCGGATGCCCACCTGGGTAAGGCTGGCCACTCGGCCCGCCTCCATGATTCTGGCAAAGGGAGAAGCGTGCGAATGTGGATTGCCGCCAAAGTCCTCGTAGAGATCGCTGTGGGCATCAATATGCAGGATATGCAGGGGCTCCCTCACGGCAGTAGCTCCCTCGATGATCGGATGTGTGATCGAATGATCGCCGCCGAGTGCCAGTATCCGGGACCCTCTCCCAAAGAGGTCTCGGGCCGCGCGGGCGATAGCTTGAAATGCCTCCGGGCCCGACAGATCCTGCAGGGCTAAATCTCCGACATCCTCATACGTCTTGCCGGGCACGATCTCCCTGCCCCGCTCAGAAAATCGATTGGCCGAGCCATCCAGATCCATCTGGCGAATACGCTGGGGAGCCATAGCCGCCCCCCTCAAAAAGGTGGAATTGGCATCGTAGGGTACGCCGACTAGTTTGATCATTGATCTTCAGCTTTTATGCGGTTAAGAAAAGCATGCACCGCTTGGCGGTTGCGGAGTATATGCACCTGCTTGGGCGGATTGATCATACGAAGTTTGGCAAGGATCATAGGTCTTCTACGCATATTGTAAGTGAGGATGTAATGAAAGAACTCTATGTCCAGGCGCTCCGGACAGTGGTCGGCACAATCCGCTCTCGAGTGACCGTAGTTGGAGACGACCCGTCGGAACGCTCCCCAGCATGCCCGCAAGGTGGGAAAATCTAGTAAGATGACCGTATCGGCGCGAGCGATGCGGATGTCCAGTGAGCTGCTGTAGTTGCCGTCGAGGATCCAGCGATCCGGCCGCACTAAGGAGCGGACGCGCTCATGCCATTCTTCCCTAGGCGTCGCTTGCCATCCCGCCCGCCAGTAGTGACGATCCAAATGGACGACGGGAAGCCCGAGCGACGTACCCAGCGCACGAGCTAAGGTGGATTTGCCAGTGCCCGAATTTCCAATGATGATGATGATGCGTTGCATGGCGAGATACGGGGCACCAAGGATCACCAAAATTTGGCGTTCCTGCAAATTCTCTGCCCGCATTTTGATCATAGATATGCTATATTAGGAGCCCTTTTAAGCAAGAGCCGATGAGTAAGGAAGCACTGGTCAAAGATTTCATGAAGTCACCCGTGGCTACCTGCGTGCTGCAGTCTGATGTGGGCAAGGTAAGGGACTTGATGCGCCAGCGAGCCTTTAGCGCCGTTCCGATTGTGGAGATCAAAGGAGAGCAGATACTGATCCGGGGAATCGTGACCAACAATGACCTGATGGGAGCCTTTGATGACAATGTGCCCATTGAGCAGGTGATGACACACGGCGTCTATGTGGTCGACCCCGAAGCCACGGCCCAGGAAGCGGCTAAACTCATGCTCCATCACAAGGTGCACCACCTGCTGGTGCTTTCAGAGACTCGCATTGTCGGTATGCTGAGCTCACTGGACTACGTCAAGCTCATCGCCAACGGGCTTTGGACGGCCGAGTGAGTACTTGAAGCACCTCGGTGTTTGTCCATTTTCCATAATAACCTGGCCGTGCCAGGCGTCCTCGCGCGACACATACTAGCAAGGTTATGCCATAGAGTAGTCGTCCTAAGTGTGTTCATCTACTAAAAAAGGGCATCTTGCCAGCAATACTTTGGCCGTTGATCGATAGGTGCAGAGTCCCAATAATGCCTTTGCCCTGGTTAGACCATGGTCCGGAGCAGATTTATTCAATTGAGATAATAGGAGATTTTCGCCACCAACGCCCGATTCTTCACAAAGCGAGCCCTGGGGTCGGAATTGTCGGTGTAGACAATGAAAAAATCTGACACCGGCGCATACCGCCACTGAAAACGGATGTTGACGTTGAGATTGTCGATCTGGCTGTTGTACTGGCTAAATATGGTCAGAAAGATCTTTTCGCTAAACGTGAGGTCCAGCCGGGGTCCCAGCAAGACAAAGTCCGCATCGTTGTAGGGACTGGGGAGCCGAATCCGATTGTACGCCGCGACCAAGCCAAGATTGGCATAGGGTTGAACACGGTAGTTGCCTTCCCCCTCAAGCGCCAATCGATTGCCATTGAAATATCCTCCATAGGTCACGGCCGCTCCATAGGTCAGCAAATCCCGTGAATTGGACGCGTATGTCATGGAAACATCCGTCCAATCATGCCGGGATCCGGCAGGCAACTGCTCCCCGTGCAGATTCGTCGGATCGAAAGGTCGGTTCAAGCGCAGGAAGTTATTGGTCGCCCGGATCGACAAGCTGCTGCGATCGAGCCATTGCCAACCATAGCTAAGGGCAGCGATCCGGTCGGTCAAGGCTAGATCGGTGTCGTAGATCAAGGTCGCCGACGCAGTCAAGCCATGGCTGGCGATAGACTTGGATTGAGCCGGAAAGAACTTACGTCCGATCGAAGGCTTCATCTGAAAAAAACCCCGACGGTTGACAAAACCCACCTCCGCAAGATAATCCGAGCCTACAAAAGACTGATCGTAAGTGATCTCCCAAAGTTGATTGTTGAAGGTGAGCTGGGTAGCCCAGGCCATGGACTCTCCCGCCGCACCGGGGTAGAGCGATTGATGATAAAAAGCCTTGCCTGTCCACCGACTGTCAGCACTTGCCAGGTTGTAGTCCACCCCTACGATGCGATTGTAGCGGTGTCCATCGTCATCTATGTAGTCGCCTGTCAGATTTTTATTGACGAGAAATACACCCAGATTTGACCGGCTAAACACCTTCTTTTGCAAGGCCGCCACAGTAAAGTTGGCCGCCGGTCGGTCTCCTTGCCGGCCGGTCTGCATGTTCATCAACCCTACACGGAGGTCTTCTGTGAGTTTGCCACTGAGCCGCATGCCGGCCCGCACCGGACTGTCCAATCCGATGCGACGGGAGAAGAACGGACGAATATTGTCTGTGCCGAGGCTGGAGAAGAGGTCGCTGTTCTCCAGAAAGAACTGCCGCCGCTCGGGAAAAAAGAGTTCGAAGCGATCCAGGTTGGTGATCTGACGGTCCACCTCCACCTGCGAAAAGTCCGGATTGGCGGTAACGTCCAGATTGAGTGAGGTGGACAAGGTCACCTTGGCGTCCAATCCCGGCTCGAGGTCCCAGGTACGATCTCGGCCGCTGGCAAAATCCCGACTGGTCCGGGCCGTCAGTGAGGGTATCAGTGAAAATCGGGTACCCAATCGGGGTGGCGGCTCGTCAAAACGAAGGGTGCCGGTAAAGGCCAGATTAGCCGTCTGAAACTGTCTCGGCACCGGTGCCCAACTGGACTTTTCGGCAGATTTGAGGTCCAGTCGACTGAAGTTGATCCCCCACTCTTTCACCCCGTCCTGGTATCGTATGCTGCGAAAGGGGATCGCAAATTCTGCCACCCAGCGGGTAGGGTCATTGACCACAGCGGAGGTCCATTTGCAGTCCCAGTTGAGGGAAACAAAGCCGCCATTCGCCTGAATGCCATCCCACTGTGCACCCGCAGCAGAAATGCCAAAGGAAAAGCCATTCGTCTGATCATTGTAGGTATCGATGAAGGCCAAAAAGTTGTCATTCTTGCCAAAACTAAAGTCGCGACGCAGAGATTCTGCCGGTCGCTTGCCGGGAAAGGTATCGTGGCAGATGATGGCCATGTAGAGATGTTGGTCGTCATAGGCCATCATCACCTCCGTCTGCGAAACCGCTTGACCCGAATCGATAGGCAACACCCGGAAGAAATCCTTGGCACGATCAGCCACCTCCCAGGTTCGCTCGTCCAACCGTCCATCCACCACGATCTCCGAAGGAGCTCGCTGGGCCCGTAAGAGGTACTTGGATCGGTTATCGAGAAAGTCCTCCTGGCCCGCCACGGTCAGGCAAATGCCCAGGCAAAATAGTAAGACAAAGGCTGCAGGCTTCGGTGATTCGATCATGGTTGGTCCTCGGATATGGCCTTATTTCAACAATTCCTGGAGGTCAAGCGCCTCCTGATAATGCCGATAGCTGGAATCTGCCGCATGCCAGACATCCAGTGCATTCTTCAAGTACTTCCCAGCCTGCTCAAGGTCCTGCTGCGCATGCGCCACTCTGGCTTTTTCGAGCAGATAAATGGGTTGGTTGGGATCTATTTTCAACAGATCATCCACCAGGGCCTCGGCTTTATCCAGCTGACCACTGTGTCGGTACACTTCGCTCAATTCTACGCTAAACTGCTTGTCTGCTACACCGGTACTATCTATGTAAGCTTCATAATATTTGGCTGCTTTCGGGTAGTTTCCATGCAGACGGTGTTGAATTCCCTCAAATGCCAGGTCAAAATTGTCTCCCGAACTACGTATGATCAGATCTTCGCACACGGGATCTATCCCACGGAGGCCACTCGAATCGCGATGTACAAGCACATACATGAAATGACTAACACAGTCAAATATGCCGGCTCGTTGCGGGAGGATCGACTTGAGACTGTCCAAGCCATTCCGGTACGCTTCATCCTTGCCATTGATCAAATACTTGGGCAACTGGGTAAAGAAGGTCTGCGGCTCTACCACCGCGGCAGGCGCTAATTTCTTCCACAATCTCTTCTTGCGGTCATTTGCTGCAAAGGACTCCTCGAATCGCCCAAGCCGCTCCAGATGCGTCTCCATACCGGTAAATACCTGCATAGAGTCTCGGGGCAAATCACAGAGGGCCAAGGCTTCCTCCAGGGTAGCTGCGGCTTGTTCAAACCTTCCCATGCGATCCAGGGTGCCGGCCAGGGCCGTGAAGAATTTGACTTCTTCTGCATGTACGATCGTCATGCGCTCGTAAAACTCCAGGGCTTGCTGCAGATCGCCCTTGGCCAGGTAGAGTTCCCCCAACTTGGAGTTCTCTTCTGCCATATGAGGATAAAATTCAGCATACTCACGCATGTACCTTTCCGCCTCATCAAAATCGTCCGTCGTCAGATAGAGTTCGGCTAGGGTAGTGAGCACAGTGCCTCGATGACCTTTATCGATCGCAGCTTTCGCCACGGCCTTGGCCTTATCCACCTCCTGTATCAGTCGATATACGGTGATCAGGTGTTGGTAGGGATTATAGTCATTGGGATACAGTTTCCGCCAACTTTCAAGGAGCACGAGGGCCTTCTGAATGTCATCATGCAACAGGTAGTTGTAGTATCGCATGAAGAATCGCTGGCGCTCCGGTAAACTGCTGGCCTGATCAAGGGCCTTTTTAGCATGCTCCTGAGC
This sequence comes from Saprospiraceae bacterium, assembly GCA_965223165.1. GTDB lineage: Bacteria > Bacteroidota > Bacteroidia > Chitinophagales > Saprospiraceae > JABDMH01. The sequence goes on from CBDCVQ010000014.1 coordinate 78,654, forward strand.
CCGGTCTTTCTGACCCACCCCGAAGTGCATGATGGATAGACTGATATGACACTCGGCGCACTTGTCATCCAGCTTCACCGCTTCCTGCGCTTGCGCGATCGCTGCAGGCAACTGGCTGACGTCAGCGTTACTCAAAATGTTGGCCTCCACGAATGGCCGCAAAGCCTCCGTGCTGCCAGTGACTAAATCCGCCGACGGGAGATCGGTGATTTCCAATGAGCCGGGTCCCTCTTTGAGATAAATGGCTTCTCGTAGGGACGAACTCAGCTGATCAACGAGCCCATAGATGTCTTCGTCCACCAGTGTCTCATCGAAAAACTCCCGTCCATTGTCGCCGTGAAAGACCTTCGCCCGCAGTTCCAGACCTCCGTCAGCCTCATTGAGTGCACCGGTAACGAAGAAGTCATGATATTGATCCTGGGCAAACTTCAGCTGGGTGGCAAATGGCAGGTCAGCCAGATAGGGGTACTTGTAAGCCTCATACAGCGATTCAAGATTAAACGGATCTGCAGTAATGATGCGCATGTCCTGCTCCAGGTCCAAACCCGTCAGATAGGAAGCTGCCACGCCCAGCCATTGTCGCTCGACCTTTTGCTCTTCGGGCACGACGAATGGAAGGACCAAAATGCGTTTGGTCAGGCGTGCCGCAGGAATGGTTCGAGTGATCGTGTCACCAGACTCAGTGGTGATCATCACATCCTCCGTGCTGGCCTCGGCCCGGACCAGAAACAGACTAGCTCCCAGTCCCAGGGCAAAGCTAGCGGGTATCAGGACCTTCTCGATGGGCTTCCACTCATCATCGCCCTTGCGTCCATGGTTGTAAATGAAGACCACCGCCGCCGGTAAGAGGATCACAAAGAAGACCAATAGTCTCTCTACCAGTTGGATCTCCAAGGCAAATCGCGACTCCAGAAACTCGGCAAATTGAATGATGCCAAAGGATACGCCCAGATAGGTCCCCACAAACTGGAAGAACCGGCGATCCCATAGGTCTTGCATTCTTGTCTTCGTCTGACCGTCTGTCATATCCTCATCTTCTGCCCCACAAAATAGGGATTGGAGGTCGCCACACGACTAGGACAAGGCTTGAAACAGGAAGTCATTGACCGGCTTGGCTGCCGCAAACGCGGTAAGGAGGGTCTCGACGAATCCTTCTTCCTGCACCTTCTTTGCCGGCCACTTGGTAAAGTAATAGAAGGACTTGTTAAACAGCAGCGGCTCCTGCTCGGCCGCCTCCTTAAATGGGGCATTGAGACGCTTGTTTTTGTCACCCCGGATTTCGCCAAAGGTCTCTACAAACGTGGTGTCGCTGTAAGCCGCCTTGAATCCGGACGGATCATTAAGGATAGCAGTCCGTACCGCAGTCAATTGCTTGGGATCCAACATATGCGCACCGCTGTAGAGTCGTACGTCCTCCGGCGAACTGTGCAGGTACAGACCGGGTGTCGTCTTGTCCTTTCGGCCACCGGCCGATATCAGTGCAGACATATGCGTCTTGTACGGATCCTTGTTCTTGCTGAATCGCACATCTCTATAGATGCGAAAAACGCACGCCTTGGAGTCAATGTCCTCGAGACGGGGATCCTTTTTGGACAGCTCGGCGATGATCTCGTTCACCAGGGCATGAAAGGGGGCTTCGACGTCTTCTTTAAAGCGCTGCTTGTTAGCGTTAAACCACTCTCGATTGTTATTAGCGGCTAGCTCTTTGAGAAAGGCAAGATAGTCCTTGGGTAGTTTCATGGTAAGAATGCGTCTGATTGATGAATGGAGGAGCTAAAATATGCTTTACCCTGGAATTTACGTGACATATGCCCGGATACGCCCCATTTGAGCGGCCAACCACGGATGAAGCTGTATTGCTGATACTTAAGTATATTCGCCCGTCGTTAACTCATATATCCTGTCTTTATAATTTGTAAAGCTTCAGATTAATATTTCATTATGCGCAGACCCATTTTACTCCTCACCCTACTGCTCTGTTCTTGCCTGGTCGCTGAGGCGCAAACCCATGCAGAGGACGAGGCTGCCCTCCGGCATCTCAAGGAAGTACTTTGGCCCAAAGCTTATCAGGATCAAGACACCGCTCTGCTCGACCAGATTCTGGCCAGCGAATTTCAGATGATCGATGCCAGTGGCAACATCTTTAAGAAAAAGGACGAGCTAGCGTATATCCAAGTGGTGAAGCCCTCGTATGACAACTTTGAATTTGTGATCGACCGATTGGATATCTTCGAAAATATGACCGCCATTGTGGCCGGACTCGGAGTGATCAGCGGATCTGACGAAAAGGGAGAATACAAGACCACCTATCACTCCAGCAATGTCCTGATCAAGCGGGACGACGCCTGGAAGGCCGTGGCTTCGCATGTGTCTGGCATCCAGAAGAACTACATCACCGGGGGGCAATAGACCTGCCCAGTGGATACAGCCGCTGCCCCATCTACCAACCGAAGTGCGCTCTGATGTTGGATTCAATCCTGGCCTGAATGTCGGGGTGGGAGCTGTGCTCAAAGTCCCGACCTGTCACTTTCTCATATAGTTCGATGTACCGCTGCGTGACGTGGTCCCTAAAGTCGTTGGGCATCACCGGCATGACATCTCCGTCTCTGCCTTGAAAGCCATTTTCCATCAACCATTCTCGTACGAACTCTTTGGACAGCTGTTTCTGATGTTGGCCCTTGGCTTGCCGCTCTGCGTAGCCGTCCAAGTAGTAGTATCGAGAGCTGTCCGGGGTGTGGATTTCATCGATCAGGTACAATTCACCCTCGTAGAGGCCAAATTCGTACTTGGTATCGACCAGGATGAGGCCTCTGGCCAGCGCCATCTCGGTGCCGCGAGCAAATAGCTGGCGTGTATATTTGGTGAGTTGTGACCATTGGTCTTCTGTGACCAGGCCCTGCTCCAGGATTTGGTCGGCGCTGATGTCCTCGTCATGTCCCTCCTCTGCCTTCGTGGCTGGCGTGATGAGAGGTGTGGGAAAGGCATCACTTTGCTGCATACCCTCCGGCATGGGCTCTCCGCAGATGGTCCGTTTTCCCTCCCGGTACTCACGCCACGCATGGCCGGCCAGGTAGCCGCGAATGACCATTTCTATCTTGACCGGCTCACAACGGAGTCCGATCGCCACGTTGGGATCGGGATTGGCCAGCAGCCAATTGGGGACAATGTCTCGCGTACTCTCCAAGAAGTAGGCCGCCGTCTGATTGAGCACTTGCCCCTTGTACGGTATGGGCTTGGGCAGGACGTGGTCAAAGGCGGATATCCGATCACTGGCCACCATCACCAGATGATCGCCTACGCCATAGACGTCCCGTACTTTGCCACGGTAGAAAAAGGTTTGGTCCGGAAATCGGTAGTTGGTCTCAAATAATGCGTCCATAGACATTACGCCGCTTCCACAGACTTGGGCCGCTCTTTGAAGAAGATGGCAAATAGAATCAGCACGACGGCTGCCAGGATGGCCGGCACCCACCAGATGCTTACCCAGTCGTGGCCGCTGATAGTCCCATCTGCAGCTAGTATCTCATATCGCTCTGCCACCCTACCGGCAATGATCGCCCCAATGTACATACCCACCCCGTACGTGACTAAGGTGATCAGCCCCTGCGCACTAGATCGCACGTTTTCGGGCGCCTCGTTGTCTACGTAGATCTGACCGGTGACGAAAAAGAAGTCATAGCAGATGCCATGCACCAGGATACCCAGGTAGAACATGAAGACCAGCTCCTCATTATTGCCGTAGGCAAATAAGAGGTACCTCGCCACCCAGCAGGCGATCCCGATCAGGATCATCTTTTTGACTCCCAGCCGGGCGAAAAACAAAGGCATCAAAAGCATGAAGATGATCTCGGAGCCCTGCCCCATCGTCATTTTGCTTGCCGCATTGACCATACCCGACTCATTAAAGAAGGGGTTGGCCCAGATGTAGTAGAAGGATAACGGAATGGACACTAGCAACGAGCCTAGGATGAGCACCGCAAAGGATCGGTCTTTCATCAGGGCAATCGCATCCAGCCCCAGCAATTTGCCTACACTTACCGGTTCACCCTTTGCTTTGGGCGGTGTCTTGGGCAAGAAAAATGCGTAGATACCCAGCACGACCGATGCCACAGCACCGTATTGTAATTGCATATGACTGTCTTCCAACTTTAAGGTGCCGATCATGATACCCGCTACAATCCAACCGATCGTGCCCAACACGCGGATCGTAGGAAACTGCTTTTCCGGATCGCTCATCTGAAAAAAGGCTACCGTATTAGCAATCGCCAAGGTGGGCATATAACAAATGGAATATAGCAGCAGAATCCAGTAGAAGGTGCTGGGATCATCAATGGAGGAAATCCAGTAAAGGATCAAGGCCCCGATCAAATGCAAGAACCCCAGGATCTTCTGTGCCTGAAAAAAACGGTCCGCGATGATACCCACAAAGAGGGGCGCTACGATCGCTGCCAGATTGACGGTGCTAAAGATGCCTCCGATATCGGTCCCGTCAAACCCAATGGCACCCAGATAGGTGCCCAGCGTAGCATACCAGGTTCCCCACACAAAAAATTGCAAAAACATCATGATGGAGAGCTGGATGCGCGCGTTTGTTTTCATGCTAGTTGTTCATATTGCAAAGGGAAAATACCTAGTGATCAAGCGGGAGATGGTGTGTGCGTGTACTACAAATTTTGCAAGAGATTGCGATCTCGCAGAATGTCTTTTAGCTCTTTAAGCATAGCGTACTCGTGGGGCAACACATTTTTAAAGGCCTCTTTGATCGCAAAAAAAGTACCCTGCTCCAGGTCAGGTATGATCTGTTTGATCTTGTCCTTGACGTAGATGACATCCTGCTTGACAATGGAGCGCATGGATGGAATGTCATGATAATCGCCTTCGACAGCAATGCCTCGACACTTGGTACCTCCTTCGAGTGGTACGGCGTCCAATTCGATCAGCTCGGCCTCCTCATCGACCAGCCGAGGCGGGGCCGCGGCAATGTCCTTCTGCGGAATGGACCACACCGGATTCTCGTCGCCGGAATCGCTTACCAAAAAGATCTCCAATCCCTTTTCAGCATAGCGGTAGATGATAAAGCACGCTCTCTCTATTACGCTCATGTGTCTTTAGCAAAATTTGGTCTCGCTATCAAAAATAACAGATTAAATTATATCGCCTGATAATGTCAAATCCCTCCATGTATAACCTAGCAATAACCTGTCCAGGCCCCTCCCCGGTGGGCTGGCCCCGCCACCCCAGGTGGATCTCTAATTGAGCAAGCGTTAAGCCATGGAAATGAGAAGAAGACGGCTCTACCATGTGAATAGGAACAGATGGGATAAGAAGATGTTTGCATCCACGAGTTGTGGCGTCTTTTTGCCCTTTAAAGCTACTACAATCGACACCTAACGAGCACAAGAGTGCCTCACAAATTCCTGTTATCTTTGATGCCGATTTTGTCCTAAGGACTGACGATAAGATGTTTAGTATTCTCAGCATTGTGCTGTTTATCATGGCGGTCTACCTGATGAACAAGCGATTCATCGGATTTCAGCCCTCAAGCAAGCGGGTCAACTCTGACGTGGGCAGGTTTCGCCAGCAGGCTGAAGCCTGGAAGCAGGAATTGATCCCTTGGAATGAGGAGGAGCTCGAGCTTTTTTCGCTCAACCAGTCCAACCAAGTCAAGAAGAAAGGATTTGGCCGGTCTCAGGAGGGCATCGTCCAGTCGATCTACCATGAGCCGATGCTTTTCTACTCCTTCAAGGAGTATCCCTCTGCTGGAAAAAATGGGATCATCTTCGTACAGACGGCCAAATATGAGATCGTCTATCGCACCCGAGCCAAGGGTATTCAGATCTTTGTCAATGAAGAGTTTCTGGGATCCCTCACCAAAGATTGGCAACTACAGGGACAGCAGGGCCCGCTCGGTCGGCTGGATCGATCCGATCCCTTTCGCAAACTCATCATCGTCGGCGACAAAATCATGGGCAGCGTGGTCCTGCCGATGGAGCAGACCAGTGTGAGTCAGCGCGCGTTTGAACTGGATGAAAAAATGAACGAAGAAGAGCAGCTAATCTTTATGGTGCTCGGTATCTATGAGGTCTTGGAATACCTCACCGGCTGATGCCTACCTGCTGCCTCCCAGATAAGACTTCAGTGCATTGCGATTGTAGCTGCGACGTAGTCGACGCAGGGCCCTTTCCTTTATTTGCCTTACACGCTCCCGGGTCAGTCCATAGAGCTCGCCAATCTCCTCGAGGGTCCGGGCATTGGATCCGTTCAGGCCATAGTACGCCACGAGTACCTCTACCTCACGGGGCGAGAGCATCGACAAGCCACCCTGTACCTCGCTCTTCAGCGATTCCTCCATAAGTTTTAGATCCGGACTGAGGTTGTCATCGATCGTGATGAGATCTAGCAAAGTGGAATTGTCATCATTGTCGCTGATGGGTGCATCGACAGACAGGTGTCTTACACTGCCCTTGAGCACCGTGGTCACCTCGCTCGGCCGCATATCCAGCAGATCGGCCAACTCTTCGATCGAGGGCTCACGCTCAAACTCCTGGGTGAAGTAGGTGATGGCCTCGTTGACTTTGTTGTATTGTCCGACCTTATTGAGCGGTAGTCTGACCAGGCGTGAATACTCTACGATGGCTTGCAGGATACTTTGTCGTATCCACCAGACGGCATAAGAGATGAACTTGAAACCCTTGGTCTCGTCAAATCGACGAGCGGCCTTGATCAGGCCCAGGTTGCCCTCGTTGATGAGGTCACTGAGTGACAGACCCTGATTTTGATATTGCTTGGCCACCGATACGACAAAGCGCAGATTGGACTTGGTCAGTATTTCCAAGGCCTCGGTGTCTCCAGCCTTGATGCGACGTGCTAGCGAGGTCTCGTCCTCTGCACTGATGAGAGGTATCTTAGAGATATCATTGAGATATTTATCTAAGGCGAGACTCTCACGATTAGTGATCTTATTCGTGATCTTCAGCTGCCGCATATGCGATTAGTTTCCAGGCTCTTACTAGGGTCTTGACTATGTCCCAAATATTTTGTAGACATACTCTGAAGTAATAGACAATTAGATGCGGAAAAAAGTTTCCTTGTATGCCTATAACGTGCGAGCTGAAAGATATGTTGAATGCAAATGGACCAAATGCTCCATTCGAGCTATCAGACGCTCCGAAAAGATGACTGGTGCGGCCACCCTGGCAATTTAGCCATGCCAGGGGTAGATCGTAAAATATGACTAACTAGTCCTGGTGACGCTCGGCTCGAGCTTTGCCAGGCCGGGGCATCAGCGCTTTGCGTGACAAGCGGATCTTGCCCGTCTTGGGATCCACGCCGATAATCTTGACCTTAAGCTTGTCTCCCTCCTTGAAGACATCCTCCACCTTGTTGATCCGGGAGTGTGAAAACTCGGATATATGCAGCAGACCGCTCTTCCCTTGAAAATCGACAAACACTCCGTAGGGGGCCAAGGTCTTGACCACCGCTTCGTAGATGCCGCCCACTTCAGGGGTAAAGGTGATCTTGTTGATCATCGCCAAGGCCATGTCGATGCCCTTCTTGTCGGTGCTCGACACCTGTACGATGCCCTTATTGTCTACCTCGTCAATGCTGATAACGGTACCGGTGCGCTCTTGCATGTCCTGAATGACCTTACCGCCCGGTCCGATCACCGCACCGATAAAGCTCTTGTCGATAGTCAGTTCGACCACTCGTGGTGCATGTGGTTTGAGATCCTCGCGAGGTTGGCCAATGGCACGGTTCATCTCATTGAGAATGTGCAGTCGGCCGGCCTTCGCCTGGTCCAGGGCTCGCTCCAACGTCTCGTAGGGTAGACCATCGATCTTAATATCCATTTGGCAGGCGCAGATGCCGTTGGCGGTCCCCGTCACCTTAAAGTCCATATCTCCCAGGGCATCCTCGTCTCCCAAAATGTCAGATAGAATGGCCACTCGCTCTCCATCAGAGATCATACCCATGGCGATACCAGAAACGGGACTCTTGATCTGGATACCGGCATCCATCAGGGCCATGGATCCGGCACAGACAGTCGCCATCGAAGAGGATCCGTTGGACTCCAGAATGTCTGAGACAATCCGAATGGTATAGGGTTGCTCATCGGGCAGCACCCGCTTCAACGAGCGAGAGGCCAGATTGGCGTGACCCACCTCCCGTCGACCCGGTCCCCGCATCGGGCGTACTTCACCGACAGAGTAGGCAGGAAAATTGTAATGCAGTATGAAATTATTGTACGAGTAGTTGAGTGCGGTGTCGACCAGACTCTGATCTACTTTGGTACCCAGGGTCAAGGACGTCAGTGATTGGGTCTCGCCGCGATTGAAAACGGCAGAGCCATGGGCCGAAGGCAGATAATCTACCTCGCACCAGATCGGTCGTACCTCATCCATACGGCGTCCGTCCAGACGCACTCCCTCATTCAGCACAATCTCACGGATGGTCTCTTTCTTGAGCTTGCCAAAGTATTCTCCAACCAGGTGACCTTTTTCCTCTACGTACTCCTCCCCTTTCTCTTCCAGAATGACTTCATCCAGTTCTTCGGCGATCTTGCTCAAAGCTTCCTTCCGACTTAATTTGTCCAGGGCAGACTTGGCAACTTCTGCGATCTTGCCCTTGGCAAACGCTTCTACGCGTGCCTGCAACTCTTCATCCTCTTCGGGTTCTGGAATCTCGCGCTTGATCAGGGCTTTGTCCCCCACGAGTTTGGCCAAATCGAGCTGTGCCTGGCATTGCACTTTAACTGCCTCGTGACCCACCTTGATGGCTTCTACGAGATCCTTTTCGCTGCACTCCTTGGCCTCTCCCTCAACCATCATGACATTCTCCAAAGTGGCTGCCAGGATAATATCGATATCTGCATTCTGCAGGGCTTCACTGCCGGGATTGATCACAAACTCACCATTGATGCGAGCCACCCGGACCTCAGAGATGGGGCCGGCCCAGGGTATGTTTGACACGGAGAGGGCTGTTGACGCCGCCAGGGCAGCCAAAGCATCGGGCTTGTCATCCGCATCGGCCGAGATCAGATTGATGATCACCTGGGTGTCATTCATGTAGCCATCGGGAAAGAGCGGGCGGATGGCCCGGTCTACCAACCGGCAAATCAGCACCTCATAGTCTGACAGTCGTGCTTCTCTCCGAAAAAAGTTGCCAGGTATACGTCCGACTGACGCGTATTTTTCTTGATAGTCTACGGATAGGGGGAAGAAAGAGGCACCCTCGCGCGGTTCAGTATTCGATACGACCGTAGCAAGGAGCATGGTCTTGCCCATCCGGACTACGACCGACCCATTGGCCTGTGTAGCTAGTTTGCCTGTCTCCAGGGTGACCTCACGCCCATCCGGAAGGGCAAAAGAGATTGATAGTGGAATTTGATTTCCCATAATGATTTCTAAATGCGAAGTTCTCGTTACAAAATATTCCAGAGAAAAACTCCTGGGAGGGACAATGTTGGTGTAGGCGAGATGCTATCATTGCTGACAACACGACTTTGCCACCACTTCAGAATTTTCTTTCCGGTGCCAGATCACTACTTCCTGAGACCTAATTTCTCAATGAGCTGACGGTATTCGTTGATATCCCTGTCAGCCACATACTTAAGGAGCCTCTTCCTTTTGCCCACAAGTGAGAGTAGTGTGCGCCGGCAAGAGTGGTCTTTCTTATTTCTCTGTAAGTGCTCGGATAGGCCTTTGATGCGATAAGTAAACAGGGCGATCTGGCCTTTGGCAGAGCCGGTGTTGGTGGCTGATCCCCCGTATTCCTTAAAGATTTCCTCTACCTTTTCTTTGCTTAAGTAAACGGACATTATTAATCGTTTTTACCATTAGTGATTATATCAATCAGTTATAGCGGCGCAAAGATAGCAAAATAATTCACCCGAGTGCGCTGTCACAGCGGCTATGGCAAGCCTGCTGCCTATCACATATCCGACGGTCGGGGACGTGTTCCTCTTGGATGGGCTACATCTGCTACAGGACGTTTGATCGTGGAGCCATTGCCTAGCTGATCCGGACGATCTATATCCGCCCAAAACCGCCCATATGTCCTCCCAACAACCTCTGCAGGAGCCACTAGAGTTTCGCATTTAATCTTGTAGCTAATGCTAATGTCTTGGTCCGCATACCTCGTTGCAAAGCCTCGCCATAGCTACGGCTTAGCCACCCACCCGCTTTCGCGGTTCCCTCACTTCTCGCATTGTCATGCTCGACTCTTCGAGATCGTTCGGTCATGCCTCGTCTGCGAACAAAATCCTATTAGAATTATTCAACATATCTAATGCGAAACTCTACTAGGTCGGAAGTGTCATGGGCAAGTGTAGGCCAGGCGAGCCCAGTCGATCAAGGGGCTACTTCTTGGCCTCCTCCCACAAGGCGTCCATCTGCTCTAAGGTCATGTCCTGCAGCGGTTTGGGAGCGTGCGCCTCGACATATTCAAATCGATTTTTAAATTTTAGATTGACCCGCGACAAGGCGGTCTCCGCATCCAAGCCATAATAGCGGCCCACATTGATGAGCGAGAAGAGTACATCTCCAAACTCCTCCTCCTTCTCGGTCCGATCACGATCCTCATCGGCCATGGCCTCTTGCAGCTCATTCAGTTCCTCATACACCTTTTCCCAGGCCTGATCGACGTGAGACCATTCAAATCCCACCTGCTTGGTCTTCTCCTGCATCCGATAGGCCTTGACCATGGCGGGCAACGAGTTTGGCACCCCGGAGAGCACAGATTTCTTGCCCTCCTTCAGTTTGATCTGCTCCCAATTCTGCTTGACCTCCTCCTCATCGTTTACCGTCACATCCCCGTATATGTGGGGGTGTCTTTCGACCAGTTTGTCACACACGGCATGGAGCGCCTCAGCTATGTCAAAGGCCTCCTTCTCCTCCGCGATTTTGGCATAAAACACCATGTGAAGCATCAGGTCCCCTATCTCCTCTTTTACTCCGTCCAAATCCGCTGCTAGCACGGCATCCGCCAGTTCATAAGTCTCCTCGATAGTGAGATTGCGCAGCGTCTCCATGGTCTGTTTCCGATCCCAGGGGCACTGGGCACGTAGCTCGTCCATGATCTGGAGCAATCGGGCAAACGCCTCTGTCTTCTCGCGCATCTCAGGCAGGTTTTATTGTTTACTTTTGCCATCAAAGGTACAGGTTTGCACCCACTGCCTGGCCTCCCGGCGACAAAGCCGACGCGGTGGCCCGGGAGACAAGAACAATCGAGCTACCTGACCTGTTTTTAAGACAAACATACCTGTGATGATCACACAATTTCTCGTGTTGGCAGCCATCATCTTTGTGGTCTTTGGCCTCTCTTTTGTGCTGATCAATCTGCGCCAGGTGGTCACCGGCCAGGAGTTTAGAGGGACCTGCTCCACCAACAATCCGTATCTCAAGGACAAACTGGGCAACTGTAGTGTATGCGGTAAGAGTCCGGAGGAGGACTGCAAGATGCCCGAGATCGACAAAAAGCAGCTTTACGGCAGTTAGTTTGCCGCTTGGTTTTGCAAGAGTTGGGATCCTCGATGATCGGATGGCAGACTGCCACCTGATCTGCCAGTCACTACGCTAAGTGTTTCGTCTGACAAATCACTACGCAACCTGGCTGTCTCTTCTGCACCTGCTCTTCACCATCCAAGGCCTTACATAGCCGGGGCTATCCGCGGCTACTAGTCTAGGAGGTGGCCAAGGATCTTTTTCTTGGTCTGCATGTACTCCAGGTTGTCTTCGTTGGGGGTGATGATCAAAGGTACGCGTTTGGTGAGGACGATGGATGAGTCTTCGATCGCCTTGATCTTGTCGGGATTGTTTGTAAGGAGTCGAATCGATCGGATACCGAGGTCTTCCAGGATGGTGATGCCCAGGTCGAAGGACCGCTCATCCGGGGCATGGCCGAGTTGCACGTTGGCCTCGACGGTATTAAGACCATGATCCTGCAGCTCGTATGCTTTAAGCTTTTGAATGATCCCTATGCCCCGTCCCTCCTGCCGGAGGTAGACGATGACGCCACCCTCGCGAGCGATCAGCTCAAAGGACTTATGCAGTTGTGATCCGCACTCGCATCGACTGGAGCCAAAGAGATCTCCGGTCATGCACTCCGAATGAATGCGTACCAGTACATCTTCTACCCCTTTGGTCTTCACATGGACCAGCGCCAAATGTGGCATGGGATCCCCGGGATCGACGCCGTAGGCGATCAACTCAAACTCACCCCACTTGGTGGGTATCAGTGCCCTTGACAATGATTTCATCCGGCGGTGTACAATCATAAAATGGCCTATGCGACCTAAAGGTTCGCCGACGAGCGACGAATCATATCAAGATGGCAAATGTAAAAGGAAAAATAGTTTGTAGGAGGGGGCTCAGTAAATTCTTCTTCGCTCACTTAACATTTTGGTCCCGGATATGATCGCTGCGCCCAAAAGAAATGAGATTGAGGTTATACACAAAATCAACATGATAGTTATCTCAGTTAGGTATGAAAAGTGAAGATCGTGTCGCTAATATGGACTTTTTCCAAGGAAAAAAAAACAAATAGCGACAAAAAAAATATATACGCAACGTTTATACGTAAATATCTTTGAGATAACTGGTTATATCAGCAAACGTAGACTATATATAGATTCTTTTTATAAAAGATTTTCTCTATACGAGAACGCTACTACAGCACCCATTCACATGCAAAAGTGGGGCCATTATTTGACCCCCTCCTTAGTGGATTGGCCCAACATAATCTTTTCTTGGTGGTTGATGGACTCCTGGTGGACCGCTTTCAAGAACCTGGACATAAACTCCTTGCTGAGGCCCAACGGAGACGCCTGATCCATAGCCCGATCCAAGATCTCATTCCAGCGATCTTGCTGTAGGATCGATATGTTGTTCTTCTTTTTGTACTCTCCTATCCGGTTGGCGACCTTCATTCGATTGCCGAGCATCTCGATCAGTTCCTTGTCTATCGCATCGATGCGATGCCGCAGATCGTCAATATTCTCCTGAAACTCAGGATTATCTGACGTAGTCTGTCGCACCTTCAGACGGGATACGATCTGCTCCTTCAGGTCAAATGGCGTGACCTGCTGCTTGGCATCACTCCAGGCATTGGTCGGATCGCAGTGAGACTCCAGCATCACCCCATCGTAGTTGAGATCCAGGGCTGTCTGAGATACCTCATAGAGGTGCTCACGATTGCCGCAGATATGCGATGAATCGCAGATCATCATCAGATCCGGATAGGAATTGCGCAGCTCGATGGGTATCTGCCACTGTGGTACATTGCGGTATATGGTATGTCCAAATTTGGAAAAGCCTCGATGCACCGCACCGATCTGGGTGATGCCCGCTTTGTACAGTCGCTCGATCGCACCCATCCACAGCTTGAGGTCGGGATTGATCGGATTCTTGACAAAGACCGGTATATCCACCCCTTTTAGCGCATCCGCGATCTCCTGCACCGAAAATGGATTGACCGTGGTGCGTGCACCCAACCACAGGACATCGATCCCGATCTTTAGTGCCTCAAACACGTGTTGGGTGTTGGCTACCTCCGTGGTTACTCGAAAACCGTATTGGTCCTTGACCTGCTTGAGCCACTTCAGCCCCTCAAAGCCAATGCCCTCAAAATTGTTGGGGCGGGTGCGTGGTTTCCAAATGCCTGCGCGGAACAGGTCTACCTCCAGGTCCAGATCTGCCATCATCTGGGCAGTCTTCATCACCTGCTCTTCGGTCTCTGCACTGCATGGACCCGTGATGAGGATGGGTCGATCTGCATGCCGCTGAAGCGGCGTAGTTATGTTCATATCCATGATTTGCCTTTTATTGTATGATTTTCTTAATCTGATTTGCTTGCTCGATAAGCGTGTGAAATGAATCAAAGTCTTTCTTGATCAGCAGGGTCCTAAATCGGCTGATCGTGTTGATGTGCTCGTCTAAAACGTCCAGCACGTACTCCCGATTCTGGCGAAAAATAGGCACCCAGGTATCCGGATTACTCTTGGCCAGTCGCACCGTCGAACTAAAGCCACCGCTGGCCAACTCAAAGATCCGCTTCTCGTTCTTTTCTTTCTCCAGTACCGTTAGTGCCAGGGCAAAGGAGCTGATATGCGATATGTGAGAGACGTAGGCCGTGTGCACATCGTGCTCTTCTGAATCATGGTAGACCAAGGACATTCCAATGCAGCGATACATATCCTCGACGATAGACAAGGCGTCCGGATCAGAGTCGTCCTGATCGACAATGACGGCGCATTTACCTGCAAAGAGGCCCTCGATCGCGGCCTGAGGCCCCGAGTACTCCGTACCTGCCATCGGATGTGACGCTACGTAGCGACCCCGTTTGGGGTGATGGGCGACGGACGCTACGATGGCGGACTTGGTCGACCCCACATCTACAATCACCTGACCGTCTACACCATCGAGTATGCCTGGCAATGAGCGGACGATAGCATCCACTGGCGTCGCCAGGATGATGAGCTGCGCAGATGCCAGGGCTTGAGGCAAGGTCATCGTCTGATCCACCAGGCCCAGTCGCAGCGCCTCGTCCAGATGGCTGGGGTTGGCATCGATACCGATGATCTGGTCAGCATACCCGCAGCTTCGCAGGCTTTTTGCCAGCGATCCTCCAATCAATCCCACACCGACTATGCCGACCTTCATGCGGGATTGACTTTCACCTTTTGCTGATGCAATGCGCACCTTCGTATGGCCTCCTGAAACACGTTCACATTATTGCAAAGTGAAATACGTACATATTCCTTGCCATTTTCGCCAAAGATGCCTCCCGGCGTGACAAACACCCGGGCTTGCGCTAGCACCTCATCCGAAAGTTGGTAGCCGTCGCCCTGTGCTGGAGGTACCTTGCCCCACAAAAACATGCCCACCTGCTGCGCATCGTAGGTACAACCCAGCAATTGCATCAGCTCCTCGGCGGCCACTCGTCGCTGCCTATAGTCAGCATTGATCTTATCATACCAAGACGCCTCCAACTGGAGGGCCTCGGTGGCGGCCAACTGCACAGGCCGAAACATACCCGAATCCATATTGCTCTTAAATCTGAGCACCTCGGTAATCCGGTCCCCATGGCCGGTCAGAAAGCCTACCCGCCATCCTGCCATGTTAAAGGTCTTGCTCAATGAAGTCAACTCCACTGCCACCTCTTTGGCACCAAGTACCTGCAAGATGCTGAGGGGCTCGTCGTTGAGGATAAAGGCATAGGGATTGTCGTGGCAGAGCAGGATCTGGTGTCGGCGCGCGAAGTACACCAACTGCTCCATCTGTTGCAAACTGGCTTTGGCCCCCGTAGGCATATGCGGATAGTTCAGCCACATCATCTTGACGCGAGACAGGTCCAACGCCTCCAGCACAGCCAAATCCGGAAACCAACCCAGTTCTTCGCGTAGCGCATAGGTGTGCACGGTAGCCCCTGCCAAGAGAGCGGCCGAACGATAGCTGGGATAGCCGGGATCCGGCACCAAGATCTGATCTCCCTCTTCGAGATAGGTCATCGACAGGTGCATGATGCCCTCCTTGGATCCGATCAACGGAAGTATTTCCTGGTCCGGGTCGAGATCGACGTCAAAATGATCGACATACCATCGGGCCAGGGCCTCGCGGATTTCGGGGATACCTTTGTACGATTGATAGGTGTGAAAGCCGTCTTCGGTCAGGGCAGCACTCACACGCTTGATCACGGACGGATGGGGCGCAAGATCCGGGCTACCAATGCCCAGATTGATGATGTCGTGGCCCTGAGCCCGCAGCTGGGCAATCTCCCGCAGCTTCTTGGAGAAGTAGTACTCCCTGATATGGTCCAACCGACTGGCTACTTCAATTCTCATGATGCTGTCCGGCTTTGTACTTTCCCAGTATCTTCAGCCCTCGCGTCGTCTGCGTCAGCCCCTGGATGATCTGCCCAAACCGCTGGCGATCCTCCAGCAGGAAGTCAACAAAAAAGAGATACTCCCAGGGCCTACCTGGTATGGGTGTGGATTGAATCTTGGTCAGGTTGGCTCCGAGATCGCTCAGAGCCTGCAGCGCCCGGTATAGACTGCCAATCTCATGACTGACCGCAAAGGAGACCGACACCTTATTATAGAGCTCATTGTGGGGCGCATTCATAAAATGGTCAATCGCAATAAACCGGGTATAGTTGCGCTTGTTAGTCTCGATGCCCTCCCGCAGCACCTCCAGCTCGTACATCTCTCCAGCCAGGTCACTGGCCAGTGCTCCCACGTGCTTTAGTTTTTGCTCTCGTACCTTCCTTGCGCTGCCCGCGGTATCCTTGGTTTCTACCAGCTTGATGTGCGGAAACGGCCGAAAGAACTCCCGGCACTGCGCAATGGCCATGGTATGTGAGTGGACCTCCTTCAGGTCCTCTATGCCCGTACCTGGCAGCACTAAGAGGTTTTGCTTCACTCGGATGTAGACTTCCCCACTGATCTGCAGGGACGAGCGATTGAGCAGGTCGTAATTGTACAGCAGACTGCCCGCAATAGAGTTTTCGATGGCCATCATGCCCGAGTCAGCTCCGTCATTATTCTCGACCTGTGCCACCACTTGCTCAAAGGTGTCCGCCGGGACAATCTCGATATCCCCTTGGTGGTACAGTCGGGCTGCGATCTCGTGAAAGGCTCCCGGATATCCCTGTATGACTACTTTTTTCATGTGGTCGATAGTCCATTAACTAAAAATGGGTCCTTCAAGGGGACCCATCTTATATATTTACAAACAGCCGGTTCCCCTTTTACGGACATCCATAAAAGAAGAAAAAGTAAAACTGGCTGCTGAAATTTGCTCTCATTGTTGAAATTCCGACAACAAATGTAGACAAATGTTAGAACTGCTCCAACATTTAGGGTGAATAATTTGGATGACAAAAAAGCGTGTCCTTCATCCGGACTAAGCGCCTCTCTATCTATTGGTTATCTCCTTCTATCTAATTAGCCCGTATCTACTGCCCTATCGTTTGACCGCCAATGCGTTCCAAGTTATCTTTATCGGGATAATCTCGACACACTCCACGTTCAGTGAGCTTGTACGGTCCCCCGGGTAGTTGTGGCAACGCATACGCAGATTTGTTTCGCCTGGTCTGTCCACAGCCTTCGAGCGTTCGTACGTCTGATGCTCATTTTTTGTTCAATCAATTGATTCAACTATGCGGATATTACCTCTTCTACTGTCAGCAGTTGCGCTGACAATTCTACCATCTAGCACGCAGGCGCAGGACGCCTCCATCAAAAGGATTGCCTCGGTAGAGGGTATCACCGAGTACCAGTTTGACAACGGACTCAAGGTGTTGCTCTTTCCCGACCCATCCAAACAAACGATTACGGTCAACATCACCTATCTGGTCGGGTCTCGCCACGAGGGTTATGGAGAGACCGGTATGGCACACTTGCTTGAGCACCTGGTGTTCAAGGGTACACCCGACCATGAAGACATCCCCAAAGAGCTTTCGGATCACGGAGCCCGGCCAAACGGCACCACCTGGTTTGACCGGACCAACTACTTTGAGACATTTGCCGCCACCGAAGAGAATCTTCGTTGGGCACTAGACCTGGAGTCCGATCGTATGATCAACTCCTACATCGCCAAAGATGATCTGGACAGCGAGATGACCGTCGTGCGCAACGAGTACGAGGCTGGCGAAAACTTTCCCCAGTCGGTACTGATGAAGCGTGTGATGTCGGCGGCTTACTCCTGGCACAACTACGGAAAAACAACGATTGGCGCCCGTTCTGACATCGAAAATGTGCCTATCGAGCGACTCCAAGCTTTCTACCGCAAGTATTATCAGCCGGATAATGCGGTACTGCTGGTGGCTGGTAAAATTGACGAGGAAGAAACGCTGAAGCTGGTCCATGAATATTTTGGAGACATACCGAGACCGACGCGAGAACTCATCCCCACTTATACCGCCGAACCCACCCAGGATGGCGAACGACTGGTCACGCTGAAGCGCACCGGCGATGTGCAAGTAGTCTCTTGTCTGTATCACACTTGCAGCGGACTGCACAAGGATAATGCCGCGCTCCAGGTCATCACCCAACTGATGACCACCAATCCGTCAGGCCGTCTGTATCAGAATCTGATCGAGACCCAGAAGGCCACCCAGCAATATGGCTACAGCTTTGATCTGCGCGAACCTGGCTTCATCTATTTCGGGGCCAATGTGCTGGCAGACAAGTCGCTGGAGGACGCTAAGAACACCCTGCTCAGTTCGCTAGATTCGCTGGCTATCCATCCGCCTACGGAGGAAGAAGTAGAGCGGGCCAAGGCCGAAATTCTCAATCGGATCGAGCTTGGGATGACCAATACCGAGCGGATCGGTCTCTACATGAGCGAGTACATTGCAATGGGGGACTGGCGCATGATGTTTATAGATCGGGATCGCATCGAAGCGGTCACCACGGAGGATGTGGTCGCGGCCGCCAAAAAGTATTTCAAGCCCAGCAATCGCACCGTGGGCCTCTTCATCCCTGAGGAGGAGCCGGATCGGGTAGAAATCCCCGAGGCACCCTCGGTAGCGA
The DNA here is from genome assembly GCA_965223165.1 of Saprospiraceae bacterium. GTDB lineage: Bacteria > Bacteroidota > Bacteroidia > Chitinophagales > Saprospiraceae > JABDMH01. Next base: position 97,183 of record CBDCVQ010000014.1, read on the forward strand.
CCCTTGTCACAGATTATAAGGGACGCGAGCTGATGGCTCAGGGCGAAGCCTTCGATCCCTCACCCAGCAATATCGAGAGCCGCACCCTCAAGGGTAGATTGAGCAATGGTATGAAGTATGCCTTTGTCCCCAAGCAAACCAAGGGAGATGTCGTCTACGCCAACCTGGGCTTCCGATTTGGCAATGAGGAGTCTCTCAAAGGCAAGCGTACGTTGGCCGCTATCACACCAGCCATGCTGGACAAGGGTACCGCCAAGATGACCCGACAGGAGATCAAAGATCAATTGGACCAATGGAAAGCGGAGCTCAATGTCTACGGTGGCGGAGGACGAAGCTTCCTACGCATCAAGACGACCAAAGACAAGCTGGCCAAGGTGCTCGATCTAGCCGGCGAGATCATGCGTGAGCCAGCTTTCCCCGAGAATGAGTTTAGCGCATTGGTGCAGGCACGGATCGGACAATACGAGCAGTTTAAGTCCGAACCCAATTTTATCGCCGGCATCGAGCTCGACCGCCATCTGAATCCCTATCCGAAAGATCACATTAGCTATACGGAGACACCCGAAGAGTCCGTGGCCAATCTCAAGGACCTCACGCTAGATGGCGTCAAAGAATTCTATGAGGAGTTTTATGGTGCTGGCGAATCTGGTACGGTGACCATCATCGGAGAATTTGATCCGGACCAGATCAAAGAGACCCTGGAGTCCAACTTCAGCAACTGGAAAAAACCAGTGGATTATCAACGTGTGCCCAGTAAGGTCTTTGCCGTCGAAGCCATCGACAAGAACATTCCCACTCCTGACAAGGCCAATGCTATGTTTATCGCGGGACTGGACTTCGAGATGAACCAGGACGATGCCGAATACCCCGCTCTCTACGTGGCCAACTACTTGCTGGGCGGTGGATTTCTCAATTCGAGATTGGCGGTCCGGATTCGGCAGGAGGAGGGACTCAGCTATTACGTGGGATCCAATATTTCGGTGGACGCCTTTGAAGATGCTGCGGCGTTTCGGGCTCGCGCCATCTACAATCCGGAGAACCGCGAAGCCCTGGAGGCCGCCTTCTTTGACGTCATCCAGAAGGTAATCGATGAGGGCTTTACCCAGGAGGAGCTGGACGCGGCGAAGAAGGGCATCAAGCAGAGCAATCAGGTGTCCCGGGCACAGGACGAGAGTCTGCTCACACTGATCAACAACAACCAAGTCTTTGATCGAGACATGCTGTGGTATGAGAAGTATGATCAAGCCTTGCAAGATCTCAGCCTGGAGGACATCAACGGAGTATTCCGAAAGTATATCAAGCCGGAAAAAATGTCCCTGGTCAAGGCCGGAGACTTCAAGGCCAAGGAGATCAAGCCCTAAGAATCATACACGAAATCTTACTGTTGAATCTAATGTGAAACTCCACCGGATCGAGGGTACATAGAGGAATTAGCAAGGGGGAAATGATGTAGTATCATTTCCCCTTTGTTGTGGACCAATGGGGATTGGACCTGACTACCATCACTTTCCGGCACAACTTGAAGCTCTTGAACGAAGGGTCGAATACTACTCTCTCTTCAGTATCCTTCTTGTCGCCAATATCTTGCCTGATCTCGTCAGCCTGGCAATGTAGGTGCCGGGCTCCAGTACACTCACATCATGCGACACGTCGGAAGTCCGGGACTGAAACTTCAGCAGTGGTTGGCCCAACAGGCTAAAGAGTTGTACCTCCACGGCGGGTCCGGCATCGTCAGGTAGGCCGGATATCTCCAATTGATCCCGTACCGGATTCTGAAAGTGGATGTCCGTCACGTCCAATCGCACCGTAGGTGCAGGTGAGTGTGCCGTACTGTCGTGAAAGGGTAGAAAACTGCTTGTCGCGAAATAACCCCAACAATCCAGGCTAAAGTCGGTACCGCCCTCAAAGGAATGATGGGCCATGGTACGCTGGGCGAGTCCGGAAACGAAGATCAATATAGTCAAGCAAGAAGCCAAGGCCGCTGCTAACGAGGGACGATGTTTAGCAAAAAACATGTGGGGGATTTGAGAGTCAAATAAAGTGTGGCCTTAGGCTTCCTGCGACTACTGATCGCTCGGCGGAGAGTCTCGAAAGGACGCGGCGTCTACTAGAGGTAAGGAGTGGTAGGCATGGAGTGTTGGCAAAATAGCCCGATCCTTGAGACAGGACCGTAAAGTTGGCAGACAAGTCGGGAATTCCTTGTAGTAATTTAGCCTGTGGTGTTGTCGTATTATTAGAAATCCCCGCTGAGATGCATGCAGCGTCCGCTGGCGAATCGGATGCTGGCACGCGCAGCCGTCGGGCGCCCCACAAGGACTGACTTTGACTACAATCTAACCCACGGACATAAGGGAAGTTGCCTTACCCTCCAGCAAAGACTTTCCTTGTAGAAATACGTCCACTGCCCGAGCGGCCTCCCTGCCTTCTGATATGGCCCATACGACCAAGCTCTGACCACGGCGCATATCCCCTGCCGCGAAGACGTTTGCCACGCTCGTCTGATAGTCATGGGTCTTCACATTACCTCGCTCATCCAGATCGACGCCAAGCTCATCGAGCATACCCTTATGCTGTGGATGCAGGTAGCCGATGGCAAGCAGTGCCAGGTCACAGGGTATTTCGCGCTCGCTGCCCTCTACCTCCTCAAACTTAAACCTACCCGATTCAGGGTCTTTCGTCCATCTGATATCGACCAGTTTGAGCCCCTTCACATTTCCGTCCGGATCACCGATAAATTCCTTCGTGAGTTGCGCCCAGTGTCGGTCGGCCCCCTCCTCATGCGAAGAAGAGGTACGTAGCATCATGGGCCACAAGGGCCAGGGAGTCTCGGGCGCGCGCGCGTCCGGGGGCTTAGAGAGTAGCTCGATCTGGGTGATCGACCTGGCCTTGTGTCGATTAGACGTGCCGACGCAGTCCGAGCCGGTATCCCCTCCTCCAATCACGACGACGTGTTTGTCCGTAGCCATCAGCTCGACATCCTTTGGTATCGTATCTCCCGCCACGCGCTTGTTATTCTGCTCGAGAAATTCCATGGCAAAGTGCACCCCATGCAGCTCGCGCCCGGGAATGTTGAGATCTCTGGGTACGGTCGACCCGCCACAGAGCACCAAGGCATCAAACTTCTCGGTGAGGTCCTTGACCTTTACATTGCCACCGACATTGGCATTCGTCTGAAAGCGGATGCCCTCCGCCTCCAATACCGATAGTCGTCGATCGACCACGTGCTTCTCCAATTTAAAATCGGGAATACCGTAGCGCAACAGGCCACCGATCCGGTCATTGCGCTCAAATACCGTGACCGTATGACCCGCCTTGTTCAACTGAGCGGCTGCGGCCAGGCCCGAGGGACCTGACCCAATGACCGCCACCTGCTTGCCCGTACGGACAGAGGGAGGATTGGGTCGAATCAGACCGCGCTCAAATGCGATTTCTGCGATGGTCTTCTCAATGTGCTCTATGGCCACCGGGGGCTGGTTGATGCCCAGTACGCAAGCGGCCTCGCAGGGCGCCGGGCAGATTCTCCCGGTAAACTCCGGAAAGTTATTTGTGGAGCTGAGTATTTCATAGGCCTGCACCCAGTCCTCCTTGTATACCGCATCATTAAAATCCGGAATAATGTTGCCCAGCGGACAGCCATTGTGACAAAACGGAATACCGCAGTCCATGCACCGGGACGCTTGCTCCACCGTTTTTTCCTCCGGAAAGTCTAGATATATCTCGTCATAGTCCGCAATGCGCTCCTTCGGCGACCGGGTCGATGGAAGCTCTCGGGTAACCTTCAAGAATCCTTTTGGATCTCCCATGATAATCGTTGAAATTTTTAGCCGGCGGCGGCCTGCGCGATGTTTTGCTGCTGCATTTTTAGCAGCACGGCCTTGTAGTCCTTAGGCATCACCTTTACAAAATGTTGTTTCTCCTTCTCCCAATTTGTCAATAGGCCCAACGCCACTTGACTGCTGGTAAAACTAAAGTGATTTCGAATCAGGCCTCGCACCTTCTCGATATCATCGTCCGTGAGTGCTTCCAGTTCGACCATCTCCATGTTGCAGCTATCGCCAAAGGTGGTACCCGGGTCATAGATGTAGGCAATGCCTCCGCTCATACCCGCCGCAAAGTTCTTGCCCCACGATCCTAAGTTGACGACCGTGCCACCGGTCATGTACTCGCAGCCGTGATCACCAACGCCCTCGACCACAGCATGCACCCCAGAATTTCGCACAGCAAATCGTTCGCCAGCCATGCCGTGGATATACGCCTCCCCGCTCGTGGCTCCATATAGTGCCACATTGCCAATGATGATATTTTCTTCCGGAGCGTACTTCGCGTCGCGATCTGGCGTGACAATCAGCCGGCCACCGGACAGTCCCTTGCCAAAGTAGTCGTTGGACTCCCCTTCCAAGGTGAATTGGATACCCGGTGCACCAAAGGCACCAAAGCTCTGGCCGGCGGATCCTCTAAATCGGAAGTCAAAGGTGCCATCCGGCAGCCCTTCGCCCCGATATCGCTTGGAGATTTCATTAGAGAGCATAGCACCCACGGCCCTATCCGTATTCTTGATGGCGAAGACGCCCGAGATCGATTTGCCTTCGCTGAGGGCATGTTGGGAGTGCTCGATCAACTTGCGATCCAGGACATTTTCTATGCCATGGTCCTGCTCAATCCGCTTGTATTGGCCGACGGACTCACTGACCGGCTCTTTATACAGGATGGGGCTGAGATCCAGGAATCGATACTTCCAGTGATCGATATTTTGCTTCATCTTGAGCATCTCCACCTTGCCGACCATCTCGGTGACCTTTCTGAAGCCTAACTGTGCCATGATCTCTCGCAATTCCTGAGCCAGGAAGGTGAAGAAATTGATCACATGCTTGGGATCACCGGCAAACCGCTTGCGCAGCTCCGGATCTTGGGTCGCAATGCCCACAGGACAGGTGTTCATATGACACTTGCGCATCATGATGCAGCCCTCGACTACGAGCGCCGCCGTCGCAATCCCCCATTCCTCGGCGCCCAACAAAGTGGCTATCGCCAGGTCTCGGCCCGTGCGGATCTGCCCATCCGTCTGTAGGACGACCCGGTCCCGCAACTGGTTTTTGACCAGGGTCTGATGCGACTCAGCCAATCCCAGCTCCCAGGGCAATCCCGCATGGCGAATCGATGTCAGCGGAGATGCACCGGTGCCTCCATCGTGCCCCGAGATCAAGATCGCATCCGCATGCGCCTTGGCTACGCCGGAGGCGATGATGCCGACACCGGCCTTGGACACCAGTTTCACATTGACCCGCGCATCGCGGTTGGCATTCTTCAAATCAAAAATAAGCTGGGCCAGGTCCTCGATGGAATAAATATCGTGATGCGGCGGCGGCGAGATCAATCCCACCCCGGGGGTCGAATGCCGCACCCGTGCGATCCAGTCATTGACCTTGTGCCCGGGTAGCTGTCCGCCCTCGCCGGGCTTGGCGCCCTGTGCCATCTTTATCTGCAGTTCATCTGCATTGGAGAGGTAGTAGCTGGTCACACCAAAGCGCCCGGAGGCCACTTGCTTGGTCGCGGATCGCTCCAGGTCACCGTTTTCCTTGGGAAAAAACCGCATTTCATCCTCTCCGCCCTCACCACTGTTGCTGCGACCGCCAATGCGGTTCATAGCTATAGCCAAGGTCGTATGGGCTTCATGGCTGATAGAGCCAAATGACATAGCCCCCGTGGCAAATCGCTTGAGAATGGACTCGATGGGCTCCACCTCGTCCAATGGTATGCTTTGTCCCTTTCTAAAGTCCAGCAGTCCTCGCAGGGTCAGTGCTTTTTCTGTCTGGTGATTGATCAGGGCGGAATATTTCTTAAAGATCCCATACTCCCCTTTTCGCGTTGAATGTTGCAAGAGATGGATGGTCTGCGGGTTGAACAGGTGGATCTCCCCCCGTTGTTTCCACTGATAGATACCGCCTGCATCCAGGTCATGCTGAAGCGAAACATTGGTGGGATAAGCGATCGTCTGCCGCTGCAAGATCTCGCGGGCCAAATCGTCAAAACCCAGACCTTCGATCCGGGAGATGGAGCCCTTAAAGCACTTTTCGACCACATCCCGCCGGAGGCCCAGTATCTCGAAGATCTGTGCCCCATGGTAGGACCGCAACGTGGATATACCAATCTTCGACATGATCTTTAGCAGACCCTTGCCCGCCGCCTTGATGTACGTTTTGATCAGATCGTCCAGGTTGGGATTGCCCTCAAAGAAAGCCTTTCGCTTAAGGTCGGCGATCGTGGCAAAGGCTAGATATGGGTTGATGGCATTGGCGCCAAAGCCCAGCAGCGTGGCAAAGTGATGGGTCTCGCGGGCGTCTCCCGCCTCCACCACCAGTGAGGTGCGCAAGCGAAGCCCGACCTTAAGCAGGTGGTGATGCACCGCACCCACCGCCATCAAGGAGGGGATCGGTGCATGCCGGCCATCGGCTCGGCGATCGCTGATCACCAGGATATTGCAGTTGTTACGCACCAGATCTTCGGCCACCGCACAGATATGATCCAGCGCAGCTACGAGGCGTCCGGATTGACGGTCTGCCAGAAAGATGCCGTCGATCTGACCTGTTTTGTGATCCGGATGATTGATATGGTTGATCTTGGACAACTGGTCGTTGGTCAGGATCGGATTGTCGATGTGGATAAATCTGGCGTGCTGCTCCGACGGACGAAGGATATTGGCCGTGCTGCCCAGATGGGTAAACAGGGACATGACCGTGCGCTCACGGATCGGGTCGATCGGCGGATTGGTGACCTGGGCAAAGAGCTGCTTGAAGTAGTTGGCCAGGTGCTGAGACTGGTGCGAAAGTACGGCAAGGGGGGTATCAATACCCATGGACCCGATGGGATCCTTCTTGGAGAGGATCATCGGGCCGATGATGGTCTTCAGGTCTTCCTTGGTGTAGCCGTGCAGCTGCTGCTGGCGGATCAGCGTATGATCGTCAAATCCTACATGTGCCGGCAATTGGGGCGGTAGATCTGAGAGATGAATGCGATGGGCGTCCAGCCAATCCTGGTAGGGCGAATTCTTGCAGATGATCTCCTTCAGCTCATCGTCGCCCACCACCCGTTTTTCGTCCATGTCGGCGATCAGCATCTTGCCGGGCTGCAAGCGGCCCTTCAATCGGACCGTAGCGGGATCGATCGGCAGCGCGCCCGCCTCGGAGGCAACGACCAATGTGTTGTCCTCCGTCAAGAGGTAGCGGGAAGGTCGCAGTCCATTTCGGTCCAGGGTAGCCCCTACCAAAATGCCGTCGGTGAAGACGATCGAGGCAGGACCATCCCAGGGTTCCATCAGATTGCTGTGATATTCGTAGAAGGCCCGCTTATAATCCTGCATGCTGTCATCCCCTTCCCAGGCCTCCGGTATCATCATCATGAGTGCATGAGGCATGGATCGGCCGCTCAGCACCAGAAACTCCAGGATATTGTCAAAGGAGCCCGAGTCCGAGTGATTGATCCCGATGATTGGCTTGAGCCGCTCCTGCTCGAGCTCGGTAAAATAATCTGACTCCAGCAGCGACTCCTTGGAGGACCACCAATTCACATTGCCCTGAATGGTGTTGATCTCCCCGTTGTGCGCGATATACCGAAAGGGTTGCGCAAGCTTCCACTTGGGTACCGTATTGGTCGAAAAACGCGAGTGAATCAGGGCAATGGCAGAACGACAATCCTCGTCACTCAGGTCGGGATAGTAATCTCTGAGCTGATAAGTGGTCAGCTGGCCCTTATAGACAATGGTCTTGTAAGAAAAGGAGCAGAGATAAAAGTGGTCGGTCGTCTGGGGAAAGGTCTTGTGGATATTGTGCGTGGCAAACTTGCGTAGCACGTGAAGTCGTCGCTCCAAGGCGCGACTGTCCAGCGCTTCTTTGGGCTTGACAAATACCTGCTCGATACGTGGCTCCACAGCCACTGCCGAAGCCCCAAGTCCTTCGTTGTCCGTGGGCACTTTGCGGTAGCCCAGTAGCTCAAACCCCTGCTCGTCTATGTAGTCGTTGAAGAGCACCCTGCACTGGGTCATCAGGTTTTTGTCCTTAGGAAAGAAAACCATACCCACCCCGTACTCGCCAAAGTCGGGCAGTTCAAAACCGGCGGCTCGGCACTTGCGCACAAAAAACTCGTGAGGCGTCTGAATGAGAATACCGGCTCCGTCGCCCGTATTGGGCTCGCAGCCACAGGCCCCGCGATGCTCCATGTTGGCCAGCATCTTCAAGGCATCATCAATCAGTTTGTGAGTCTTATTGCCGTTGAGGTTGGCAATGAGCCCGGTACCACAAGCGTCTTTCTCCAATGAGGGAACGTACAGCCCCCTTCCCGATGCTGCATTCTTTGACATTACGAAATCTTTAAGCGAACCTCAAATTTAAGAAATTTCCGATGACCGAAGGATGGAAGTATTTTGTGATTCGTATTCAGAGCGTCATAATGATACATATTAACAAAAATGCTATCTCAGCATTCAGGACAATATTCCGGCAGGTGGCATTTGGCCGTACAACATTTGCAATTGGCCCCAATGCAAAATGATATGATTGGCAACGCAACTATCGATGCCGATCGATCAATACCTCCAGCACCGACTCGATCGAAGTATCCTTGGCTCGGAGGAGCACGAGATAATGATAGAGTAGATCGGCCGCTTCGTTGTGAAAACGGTCGGCATCGTCGTTTTTGGCCTCCAGGATGAGCTCCACCGCCTCCTCTCCGACTTTCTGGGCCACCTTGTCGATCCCGGCCTGAAACAGGCTGCTGGTATAGCTCTGGTCATTGGGCTCGTCTCGACGCTGCCGAATCACTTGATCCAGATGATGGATAAACGACAGGCCGGTGACCTCGTCTCCGAAGCAGGTCTTTTGCCCCAAATGACAGACGGGGCCTGCCGGCTCCGCGGCGATCAGGAGGGTATCCCGGTCACAATCCACCTTGATATCCCGGACGTACAAAAAGTTGTCCGATGTTTCTCCCTTCGTCCAGAGGCGACCCTTGGTCCGACTATAGAAGGTGACTTTTCCCGTCTCTACGGTATGTCGCAAGGCTTCTTCATTCATGAAGCCCAACATCAGTACCAATTTAGCATGCACATGCTGAACAATGGCCGGCACCAGACCGTCGCCCTTTTGAAAATCGAGACTAGCAATGATCGTTTCGTCAATTGGCATCTTCCGATGGATTTAATCTTATGGCAATTCCTCTTTGGCTCAACTGCGCCTTCAGCTCCGGGATGCTGATCTCCTGAAAGTGAAAGATGCTGGCCGCCAGTCCCGCATCCACGTCGGCCTGTAAAAAGACCTCTTCGAAGTGGGCAATGGATCCGGCGCCACCGCTCGCAATCACAGGGACGGTGGACTGATCGGCCAAGCGTCCCAGTGCCTCCAGCGCAAATCCGGCCTTGGTGCCATCGTGATCCATCGATGTGAAAAGGAACTCGCCGGCCCCCCGGTCCTCCAGCTCGCTGGCCCACTCAAACAATTTTCGCTCCGTCGGTATAGATCCTCCGGCTACATACACGACCCAATCATCGCCGACCTGCTTGGCATCAACCGCCAAGACGATGCACTGACTCCCAAAGCGATAGGCCAGCTCGTCCACCAGCTCCGGTTGCTTGACCGCCGCCGAATTGATAGACACCTTGTCGGCCCCGTTGGCCAACAAAATCTCCACGTCTTCGACACTGCTGATGCCCCCGCCGATGGTGAAAGGGATGTTGAGGTGATGGGCGACCCGATCGGCCAATGCGGCCAATGTCTTGCGCTTTTCCTTCGTGGCGGTGATATCCAAAAAAACCAGCTCATCGGCGCCCTGATCGCTGTACAGCTTGCCCAGGTCCACCGGGTCACCTGCGTCCCGCAGTTGCAGAAAATTGATGCCCTTGACCGTGCGGCCATCCTTTACATCCAGGCAGGGGATAATTCTCTTAGCCAGCATCGCGAAAGTTCTTTAGCATTTGCAAGGAAATCTTGCCTTCATAATTAGCCTTACCGGTGATGGCTCCATAGCACCCCATTTCTCGGAGGCGGGTACATATCATCGATCGAGCTGATGCCACCACTGGCGATAAGCTTTGTCTCCGGAAAGGCGGAGATGAATTTTTCGTAGAGGTCGAAGGAAGGTCCTTGCATCATGCCATCCTTCTGAATGTCCGTACACACGACATACTGGACACCGTGCGACACAAATCCCGATACAAAGGACTGCCAATCGTCATCGGTGCTTTCCAGCCAACCTCGGGTGGCCACCTTTCCGTCCTTTAGGTCGGCGCCGAGGATCAGCCTCCCGGCCCCAAATCGCTCCAGCCAAAGCAGAAAGGTGTCCGGTTGCTCTGCGGCAATGCTCCCTACCGTCGCCTGTGCAGCGCCACATTCAAATACGATGCGGAGATCGTCTTCTTGCTTGATGCCGCCACCAAAATCGATCTGGAGGCTGGTCAGCGTGCAACATTGTTCCAGCACCTTCCAATTGATCACCCTACTGGCCTTGGCCCCTTCGAGATCGACCAAGTGCAGTCGCTCAATACCGTGGTCCTCGTAGCGCTTGGCTACCTCCAAAGGATCGTCAAAATAGGTCGTTTGACGATCGTACGCACCTTGTTCCAGGCGTACGCACTTGCCCTCGATCACATCTATGGCTGGTATCGGAAACATTAGATCTGTAAGAAGTTTTGCAAGATCTGTGCGCCTACCTGGCCTGATTTTTCCGGATGAAATTGGGTCGCGTAAAAATTGTCCTTGCTGATCGCTGCGGCAAATGGAGCACAGTAATCACAGGTGGCCATCGAAAAATCGGAAGGCTCGACAAAGTAACTATGCACAAAGTAGACGTGCTGTTGCTCCTGCGCTGCCGAAAACAGCGGTGCGGCCACGTCGTAGATCTTATTCCATCCCATGTGGGGCACGTTCTCGCCATGGCGGGGCTGGAAGCGGCGCACATTTAGGTCAAACACCCCCAGGCAATCGGTATCGTTTTCCTCCGACCAGCGACAGAGCAACTGCATGCCCAGGCAGATGCCCAGTACGGGCTGAGTCAGCTGGACGATCACCTCGTCCAAGCCCATGGAGCGGATAAAGCTCATCGTCGTACTCGCCTCCCCTACCCCCGGAAAGATCACCTTGTCGGCGGATCGTATCTGGGTGGCATCATTGGTGAAGACAGCATCCACGCCGATGCGTTGTAAGGCATAGTACACCGATCGCGTATTGCCTGCATTATAATCTATGACGGCTACTTGCATGTCACAAAACTCCTTTGGTCGTGGGCAAATCAAACTGATCCATGTCCCGCTTTATCGCCCGCTTGATGGCTCGTGCGAAGGCCTTGAAGATCGACTCGATCTTGTGATGCTCATTGTCGCCTGTGGCCCGAATGTGCAAATTGCAGAGCGCTTTGTCGGAGAAGGATTTGAAGAAATGGCTAAACATCTCGGTGGGCATATCTCCCACTTTTTCTCTCGAAAATGCAGCGTCCCAGACCAACCAGGGGCGTCCGCCAAAGTCCAGGCTCACGGAGGCCTCACAATCGTCCATGGGCAGGGCATATCCGTAGCGCTCGATGCCACGCTTGTCGCCCAATGCTTTGAGAAATGCCTCCCCCAAAGCCAGGCCGGTGTCTTCGATCGTATGATGCTCATCCACCTGCAAGTCACCCGCTACGTGAACCGCCAGATCGACGCCTCCGTGCTTGCCCAACTGATCGAGCATATGATCAAAAAAGGACAGTCCGGTATGCACGTCCGAGTACCCCGCACCGTCCAGATTGAGGGCCACGCTAATCTGGGTCTCCCGGGTGTGACGGTCGACCTGCACGGTGCGATCCAGATTTTTCAGATAGTCGTAGATCTCCCGCCAATCTTGACACCGCAAGGCAATGACTTCGTCCAACGCTTCGGCGGTAGCCAGGTGATCATCGCTCAGGTCTTCCGACTTGCCGAGCATGATTCCCCTAGCACCCATATTCTTGGCAAAAAGCATGTCGGTCAACCGGTCTCCAATGACAAAGGACTGCGCAAGATCAAAATCGCCCTGGAGATAATGCCCCACCCGGCCTATACCAGGCTTGCGATCGGGCGACTGATCTCTGGCAAAACTGCGGTCGATGACAATCTCACGCCAGCGGATACCCTCGCTCTCCAGCACGCGCAGCATCATATGGTGTGGCGTCCAAAAGGTCTCTTCCGGAAAGGAGTCCGTACCGAGTCCATCCTGATTGGTCACCATGACAAATTCATAGCTGAGGTCATGGAAAATTTGCGCCAAGTGCGAGATGGCTCCTGGTAAGAAATCCAACTTTTCTAAGCTATCCACCTGAAAGTCATCCGGTGGCTCCTGGATGATCGTACCGTCTCGATCGATAAATAATAGCTTCCTCATGCCAGATTACTCAATGTATCAAGAAGTGCATTGTTCTCTTCCGGGGTACCAATGGTGATCCGGAGACACCCCCCGCAGCCGGGTAGATTGGAGCGATCGCGTACCACAATACCTCTACCCGTCAGTTGGTCGTAGATCGCCTTGGGTTGATCAAATTTGACCAGCAGAAAATTGGCTGCCGAATCGTAGACGTGCTTCACCACCTCGCAATCGTGCAACGCCGTCTGAACGCGATCTCTTTCGGCCAAAATCTCCCTCTTGCGCGCTTCCATTTCCTCCCACTTGGACAGCCCCTCGAGGCAGCGGTTTGGGTCAGCACATTGACATTATAGGGAGGCTTGACGGCATTGAATAGTCGAATGATCTTCGGATGCGCAAATGCCATACCCAGACGGATGCCAGCCAGGCCCCAGGCTTTGGAGAGGGTCTGCATCACGATCAAGTTTTCAAATTCATCTAGACGACTCGTCCAGCTGTGCCCCACGAAGTCGGCATATGCCTCATCGATCACCACCACCCCCAGAAACTCTCGGAGCACTTTCCTCACATCTCGTTCGGACATCAAATTTCCCGTTGGATTATTTGGGCTACAAATGAAGAGCAGTTTGGTTCCGCCAGAAGCTGCCCGTGGGATCATGTCCACATCCAACTGAAAATCGTCTATCAGAGGTACTTCCGTTACCCAGACATCGGCGATATCTGCGGCCACCTTGTACATGCCGTAGGTCGGGGGCAAGATCATGATTTCGTCGCGACGTGGCTCACAAAAGATCCGGATCATCAGATCTATGGCCTCATCGCTGCCATTGCCTAGGAAGATCTGATCTTCTGACAGTCCCTTCAACTCCGCAATTCGGCTCTTCAACCGCGCCTGATAGGGGTCGGGATAGCGATTCAACTCGCTGGGATAGGGACTTTCGTTGGCGTCCAAGAAGACATCGGCCGTGCCGGTGAATTCATGACGGGCCGAGCTGTATGGCACCAGCCGTTGTATATTGGGTCGAACCAGATCCTCAAGTCTCATCATCTTAGGATTTCAGTCTGATCGAGACGGCTCGAGCATGTCCGGCCAGAGATTCTGCCATCGCCATCTGCTCCACGGTGCTGGCTATGCTCTTCAGTCCCTCGGCGGAGAGCTGCTGAAACGTGATCTTCTTGACAAAGGAGTCTATCGATACCCCGCTGTAGGATCTGGCCCAGCCGTTGGTGGGCAGGGTGTGGTTGGTGCCTGATGCGTAATCACCAACAGCCTCCGGACTGTGCGGTCCCAGAAATACCGAGCCCGCGTCCGTGATCCTGGGTACCAGCCTTGGGGCTTGGGCGACATTTAGGATCAGGTGTTCAGGGGCATATTGATTCGAAAAAGCGATGGCGTCGTCGAGCGAAGGAAAGTGGATAATGCGACTCTTGGCAATGGATACGCTAGCTAATTCTCCCCGCGGCAGCGCCGCCAACTGGGCGGATAAGTGCGCTTGCACCTCATGTGCCAATTTCGTGTCTGTGCTTAGCAAGATCGTCTGACTATCGCTCCCATGCTCGGCCTGAGAAATCATATCGGCAGCCACATGAGCCGGATCCGCCGTGCTGTCGGCGATGACTAGCACCTCTGATGGTCCGGCCGGCATGTCAATGGCCACGCCGTGGTGGAGCGCTTGCATCTTGGCCTCCGTCACATAGTGATTGCCCGGCCCAAATATCTTGTCGACCCGCGGCACCGTCTCAGTACCAAATGTCATCGCTGCTATCGCTTGCGCTCCACCTACCCGATAGATATCGGTGATTCCGGCCAACCCGGCTGCGTAGCGCATAGCCGGATGTACGGTACCATCCGTGGATGGGGGCGTACACAGGACGATGTTTTTGCATCCCGCCAATTGCGCCGGAATAGCCAGCATAAGCACGGTAGAAAACAGGGGAGCCGACCCACCGGGGATGTATAGGCCCACTGTACCGATCGGCCGCATTTCGCGCCAACATCGAATGCCTGGCATCGTCTCCACGACTTCCTCCCGGATCAACTGGGTACGATGAAAGGCTGCTATATTCTGGTATGCCTGATCGATGGCGGCCTTTAGATGCTGATCGATGGATGGCGCTGGGTCCTGTCGCTCGCTCAGCACCAAGGACGTTAGCTCGACACCATCGAAACGCGCTGTGTACTCGCGCAATGCCTCATCTCCTCGTTGGCTCACTTGCTCCATCACCTGTGCGACGAGGCCATAGAGGTCTCCCCGATCCGGCAAGGGTCGGGCGCCAATCTCCTTCCACTGCTCGGGCGAAGGATTTGAATAGTATGGAATGTCCAGCGGATGCACTACAGGATCATCTTTTCGATGGGTACGATCAAAATGCCCTCGGCCCCAAGATTCTGGAGCTCGTCTATGATCTCCCAAAACCGCGATTCTTCCACCACCGAGTGAATGGAGCTCCAATCGCCTTGGGCAAGTGGTAGTACGGTCGGGCTCTTCATGCCTGGCAGCACCTCCACGATCTCTTCGACCTTATCGTTGGGTGCATTTAGCAAGATGTACTTGTAGCCCCTGGCCTTCAGCACGCTCTCAATGCGAAACTCAAGGGCAGATAGTATATCCGCATGCGGGGGTGACAGGGCTCGATTGGCGATGAGGATGGCTTCTGACCGAATCACAACTTCGACCTCCTTGAGTCCATTGCTGAGCAAGGTGCTACCCGTGCTGACGATGTCAAAAATGCCGTCGGCGAGGCCGATGCCCGGTGCAATCTCCACCGAGCCCGAGATCACATGGATGCCCGCATCCACCTCATGCTCAGTCAGATACTTTTTCAGTATGCCTGCGTACGAAGTGGCAATCTGCTTGCCTTGAAAGTAGGTCAGCCCGGTGTACTCCTCGTTCTTGGGGATGGCCAGGGACATCCGGCATTTCGAAAAACCCAACTTCTTCACCACGGGTACATCACGATCAGACTCGAGGAGCACGTTTTCGCCGATGATACCAATATGCGCTACGCCATCTTCTACATATTGGGGGATGTCGTCGTCCCGCAGAAAGAGTAGCTCGGCTGGAAAGTTAGTGGCTGGTGTCATCAACTGATTGCGACCGTTCTTAAACTTAAGGCCGGCATCTTTGAGAAGGGACAGAGATCCCTCACTCAGCCTGCCCGATTTCTGTATAGCAATCTTTAACATTGTGGTTATACCTGCATTAAATCAGGAGCGGCTTACCACGCTAAGTGATAAGCCGCTCACAGTATTCTCTACATAATACGGTGCCCCATCACTTGCGTTAAGCAGACGAATGATGATGGTGCCACTGTGTTGATCCGTAGGTCATAAGTGTAACAGCAACGAATGTACAAAATTATGCGATAAGCCAAGCACGTTCAGCGGCACGATCAGGGCAAACGCATCATGGGATTCTGCAGTTATCTACCAACGTCCAAAGAATGGCCGGCAAGATGCCCTCTTTTAGTAGTTGAAAACACTCCGCACGACTACTCCATAGCACAACCTTGCAAGTAAGTGTCAAGGCGAGGACGCCTGACACGGTCAGGTTGCTCCGGTGAGTTATTCCAACGGCCGCCAGCCCTCAAGGGCCACCCAGCCCAGATCAGGCCGTGTTTGGCGTCCCCGCCAAACGCCATTGCTAGCTCGCTGGCTCCCTAAAGCCTTGACAATGCGATTGCCTGAGGCGCACGATTTGGGCACGATTGCCTTTCAGGTGTCGCAAGGCAGGTCGCGCGTGCTTGGACACGGCGAGGTAGCCTCAGGGATCCAAGGCTGTAGCCACCTGCAGGCGGACTTCCATACAGCGGAATGCCGCTCACAGGATCTTCTTCCGCAGAAAGGGATCAAAGGAAGGATGATCTTCCCTACCTTGCTCTTAGAGAGAGACGATCATCAATCCTTTTTGACCCCGCGTGTGCCTTTTCTGAGCTGCAGGAACCAGATCAACAGTAATGTTAACATGTGTATCTTAAATTTTGAGAGTGTATTGGCCCGGCTCCAAGATGATCAAACCCTAGATCTCCGGGCACTTGACTTTGGTGCGTTTTCTCTCGGGCCGAATAAAATCGATGAAATGCATGATGGACAGCTCGGGTCCTCCAAAGCCATTGCTCGCCTTTCTCAAGTCAGAGATATTTAGGTCAAAGGAGAAGGAGAAGACGGTACTGCGAAAGTCGTAGCGGAGGGAGGCAATGAGCGCATCCCGGTTAAACACACCATCCTTGATCGACCAGCGATACCAAAGCCCAGCATAAAAAGCGTACTCAGGCCGTAGGTATGTCCTAGGCTCTCGTGTGATTTTAAGAAAGGTACCTATATTGAATTCTCGATGCGGATGCTGATCAAAAAAGATAAAGCTGGGCTTAAGCGTGGCAAACTGGTTGAGCTTTATGTTTGCGCCACCATGTAAAATGTACCTGGGAATCAAAAAAGATCCGTTCTGATATTCGGCCTGATCTTTCTTAAAAGAAACCAGTGCCCTGTTGACGTGAAAAATGGAGCCACCGACATAAACAAAGTCCTGTCTCCTTAGCGGCATAAACCATGCTCCTCCGATCGAAAGGTCATAGTAAGTCACCTGGTTGAGAAAATCTGAGCTACCGAGGAATGGATCTTGATCAAAGATGCGCAGGTCGGCCAGGTCAAGTCGGTTTTGTACAATGCCGTTGGAGATACCAAAGGATACGAAGTGGTCCCCATAGGCATTGAGCGACTTGAGATAAGAGAACGTCATGTTGGCAGAGAGGGTTCTAAAATTGAGGTCTCCAGCCTTGTCAGAACTGACCTGGATGCCCACCCCTACGTCGTCTTGGAGGCCGAAGCCCTGGTTCAGCTTCATGTCCGCTGACCCTAGAAAAGTCTGGAACCCATTGGTGAAGGTCTGCCATTGACTCCGGTAATTGCCGATGAATCGCAAGTCTCCATTAAAGAGTCCGGTCATCGCAGGATTAATGTACGTCGGCGAAGCGTGGATATGGGACAGGTGGATATCCTGAGCCCTCGATTCAGTGCCAATAGATAGTACGAGAAGGGCTATTACAAATAGGATCACTGCCTTATTCGCAATAGCTCTCTCGGATTCAATACACGACCGCCATAGCAATCGCATCATAGGAGGAAATGTTTCAGTGGTAGGGATGCACTGAGGTCCATTGATTATCTGCATGGTCAACGTTTATACAAGTGTGTTCAAATAGGACATCTTTTAGATTGAAATAATCTCATGTCTATCATGGTCATCTTATCGGATTAGGGTCACGTTGCCAGTCAAAATGAAATCGCTATCATCTTGGCAGACACCGCGAATGGTATACATGAATACAGCAGGATTGAGTGGTTCTCCTCTAAATGTGCCATCCCATAGGTCTCCGCTGACACTACTTTCAAAGACTTTCTCTCCCCATCGACTAAATACTTCCACCAGCGTGATGTTGGAAATGCCATCGTTTCGTACCTCGAAGTAGTCGTTGAATCCGTCGCCATTGGGTGTAAAGGCATTGGACGCTACGATCTTTTCCAGTTCGCACGGGTCCTCAGCTTGCAGCACCACGACGGCTTCTTCTGCGCAGCCCAAGTTGTTGGCCGATTCCGCTCGGTACCGATATTCACCAGGCACAGAGAAGTTTCGGGGTAGATTGGGACAGTCGGTACAAAGTAACTCGCCCGTGATATCGTCGTACCAATTGATCGGATAGTGGGCAAACTCATTGGTTGCCATCAGGGTAATCGGTTGACCCAGATTGATCGTCTGGTCCGGGCTGACCGTGAGACCGGGATAGGGCTCGACAGTCAATGTCACAAATGCTTCTACGACGTCTCCACGGCAGCCCACCGTACTCACGCGATAGGTGGTGGTCGTATCGGGCGAAGCTTCCGGACTCAAGCAGTCTGTACAAGACAAGCCTATGGCTGGCTCCCACAACAAGACCGGATCCTCCGTGCCCTCTACCGAAATGGTCAACGTGGCGCTCTCACCTTCACATATCGCCAAATCTGCACCAGTCAATGTCACCACCGGTGTCACCGTGATTTGGTAGGTCACAGAGCTGTCGCAGCCATGTACACTGGGGTACACCAGTACAAATGTGGTATCGCTGCCATATTGGACACCCTGAATCTCAGCCACTTCACCCGTACAGAGGTCGTGCATTTCCGTTGAGAATTCTAAGGGATGAACTATGAGTTCGAGGATGGAAAGACTATCACATCCTGATGCTGCTATTAATGTATCAATATACGTGCCAGATGTATGGTAGACCTTGCCATTAAAGGTGTACTCCTCATTCTCGCAGATCTCCACTTCCGTAGTGGACATGGCCAAGGGGATCACCGTTAGATCCAGGGTCACGACGCTATCACACCCCGTCGACGTGGAAATCAATGTGACCTCGTAATTGCCACTTACATCAAACGTCTCCATCCCTACCGTGTAGGTTTCGCCCTCACAAATCGACTCCACCAGAGTGGTGTGCAATGTTGGCACCACCGTCAACTCCAAGGTCACCACACTGTCACAACCAAACACCGAGCTCAGCGTGTCGAGATAAGTGCCGGTCTCAGTAAGCGTCCTGCTGCCAAAGGCCAGAGATGCTCCCTCGCAGATGGTTTCGGTCAGGTTAGTAAATTCCAGCGGCGCGACGTAAATATCGATGTGGAGGACACTGTCGCAGCCGGCAGCCGCTATCAACGAGTCCGTATACGTACCGGCAGTGTGGTACGCCACTCCGTTGATGATCACCGAGTCGTTTTCACAAATCGTATCCCGGATGAAGACTTCCAATGTCTCTACCGCTCGGAAGTTGAGCGTGACGATACTGTCACAGCCATTTTCGCTGGTGAACTGATCTACGTAGGTGCCCGTGGTTGACACAATCGTACCGTTAAAATCATATGTCTGTCCCAGGCAGACTTGGACGTCCAGCTGCGTCTCTTGCACCTCCAGCACTTCCAGCTCCAAGGTCACTACACTGTCGCAACCAAGAGAGCTCGTAAGCGTATCCACATAGGTGCCCCCCACGGTCAGCAATGTACCATGGAAGTCATACGATATGTCATCACAAATCACCTCCTCGATCGTCTCATATCGGATCTCCCTCACTTCGAGATTGATGATCAATATACTGTCGCAGCCCTGCGAGGTCTGTAGCGTATCAAAATAGGTACCGCTCTGGTCATAGGTCTTGCCGGCCAACTGTACGTTTTCTCCCTCGCAGATCGAGAAGTCATAGGGTACCTCGTAGCGAGGATGCACGGTCAAATCCAGGGTGACCACGCTATCGCAGCCCGTGATGGCGGTCAAAGTCTCTGTATAGACACCCGTGGCATTCAGCGTGTCTCCTGCAAATACGTAGAACTCGTCCTGACAGATTTCCGCATTTAGCGTCGTCTGTGGAATGCTGTGCACCAAGAGATGCAGGGTGACCACACTGTCACAGCCAATCGAACTGGCAAATGACTGACTATAGGTTCCTGTCTCACTCACTACGTCGCCATTAAAATTGAAGCTCTCGCCTTCACAGATTTCCTCGTGGAGATCAGTACGCAAGGTCTCCCATACACTTAGTACCAGCGTGACGGTGCTGTCACAGCCATGAACCGTCGAGACCGTCTCCGTATAAGTACCGGCAGTGCCCAACGAATTGCCAAAAAAGTCATAGGTGTCTCCCTCACAAATCTGGAGCGTAAGCGTGTCATCGTACGTGGGCCAGACAGTAAGGTCCAGGGTCACGATACTGTCACAGCCCTCGCTGGTGAGCAGGCTGTCGATATAGATACCGTCAGCATCTAATGAACGGCCATTGAAGCTAAACTGCTCACCCTGGCAAATCTCCTCCATCAGAGTAGTGGCGGCAGGCCGATGGACCACCAGGGTCAGGGTCACAATACTGTCGCATCCGGCCGATGACGTCAGCGTTTCCGCGTACGTTCCGGCAACCTCCAAACTATCACCGGCAAACGCATATACCTCCCCTTCGCAGATCTCAGCGGTGAGCGCCGTCTGCTGAGTCTGGTGCACCGTCAGGTCAAGTGTCACGACGCTGTCACATCCTATCACACTGGTATAAGTCTGCTCGTAGCTTCCCGGTTGGCTGAGGATTTCGCCATTAAAATTAAATGTTTCCCCTTCGCAGATTTCCTCTTCCAGATCCGTCTGCAGGATCTCCAAGACCTCCAGCAGCAAGGTGACCGTACTATCACAACCGTGCGCGCTCGGCACTGTTTCGGCATAGGTTCCGGCGGTGCCTAGGGTCAAATCGAAAAAATCAAAGGTGTAGCCATCACAGATTTGCATCCGGATCGTATCGTCATAGGTGGGATAGACCGTCAGGCTCAAAGTGACTACACTGTCGCATCCGGCGCCAGTCACCAAGCTATCGACATATACGCCGGTGGAGTCCAGCGTGCGACCATTAAAGTCATAGGTCTCGCCTGCACAGAGCTGCTCGGTCAGACTCACGGCTGACGGTTGATGTACCACCAAGTCCAGTGTAACCACGCTGTCACAGCCCACGGCACTGGTAAATGTCTCCACGTACGTGCCTGCCGCAGTCAGACTCTGTCCGTTAAATGCATAGGTTTCGCCCTGGCAGATCTCAGCGTCCAGGGAGACGCTTATGTTGGGGTGCACGGTGAGATTAAGGGTGACAACGCTATCGCAGCCGTTGGCACTCACCAGAGCATGCTCATACACTCCGCTAGTCGTCAGCGACTCTCCGTTGAAGGTGTACATGTCTCCCTCGCATATGCTCTCGTCTAAGACGGTGCTCAATATTTCCAGCACTTCCAGATCCAGGACAACCACACTATCGCAGCCTTCTGCAGTGAGCAGGGTATCCGTATAGGTACCCGCAACATCGAGGGTCTGTCCATGGAAGTTGTAGGTCTGGTCCGCACAAATTTGGATCGGCACATGGGTCTCATAGATCGGATGTACGACCAAATTCAGCGTCACGACACTGTCGCACCCGGCAGATGTAGTCAAACTATCAATGTACGTGCCGGTGGAATCAAGTACATCTCCGTTGAAGTCGTAGGTATCTCCCGCGCAGATCTGCTCGCTGAGCGAAATCGCATAGGTCGGATGGACCACCAAATTTAGCGTGACCGTGCTATCGCACCCAAAACTGCTGATAAAGGTCTCCACATAGGTGCCCGACGTCCCCAACATCGACCCGTTGAACGGATATGTTTCCCCATCGCAGATCGATACATCCAGTGCGGTTTGCAACGCGGGCAATACGGTCAACTCCAGCGTCACAATGCTGTCGCACTGGCTGGCACTGACCAAGGAGTCGACATAGGTGCCTGTCGAGTTGAGTGTACGTGTGCCAAAGGTGTAGGATGCGCCTTCACAAATGGAATCACTGAGATGTGTTGACAATACATCCAGGACCTGCAGGTCCAATTGTATGATAGAATCGCAACCCGATTGAGTCGTGAAGCTTTGGGTGTAGATACCGGTTTCGGTCAACGTTTGCCCATAAAACTCATGGGATTGGTCTTGGCAGAGCTGTACTTGCTGCTCGATGAAGTAGGCGGGGTGCACGGTCAAATTCAGCGTGATGGTACTGTCACAGCCATTGACCGTAGTTAGAATCTCTTGGTAGGTACCCGTCTCCGTCAATGTATCTCCGTGAAATACGTACTCGGAACCTTCGCAGATTTCCTCATCCAACGTCACCTCATAGGTGGGATGGACACTCAGATCCAGGATGACAACGCTGTCGCAACCATTGCTACCGGTGACAACTTCATCATACACACCGGCTATGCGATAGGCTACCCCAAAGAATCGATACATGTCGCCCTCGCAAATCGAGGCCACAATGACAGAATCGACAATAGGTCGAATAGTCAGATCCAATGTCACGACACTGTCACAGCCCAACCGACTGAGCAGGGTGTCCACATAGGTGCCCGCCATATTCAACTGCTCACCGCCGAAGTCATAAAACTCATTCTCGCAAATGGACACAGCGATACTCTCCGTAAGAATGGTCAGCACCTGCAGATTGAGGGTGACGATGCTGTCACAGCCGGCGGCGCTGAGCAGATTCTCCACATAGGTCCCCGACTCCGTGAGCAGATCGCCATGGAAATTGTAGGTGTCGCCGTCGCACATTTCCGCATCGAGTACCGTATTGTATACCGGATTGACCACCAACTCTACTTCGTTAGAAGTCACTCGGCAGTCAGGATCGTTGATGTTTGCCACGTCATCTGCCACTAGTAAGCGGTAGCGGCCGGCATCTGATACCGCCACGTCGTCGATCACAAATGGGACGGAAGTGGCAGGCATATGGACCCAGGAACTGCCGTCCCACTTCTGCCATTGATAGGCCGGAGCGATATAATTGTCGGTGATCACGGCGGTAAAGGTGACCGTTTCATGTTGACAAACTGGGTTCGGGTTCACCTCAATGACCACGGTCGGTCCACAATTGACCACGGTAATCGTTTGAGTAGCTTCAACTTCATTGCCACATGCATCTAGGGCCGTCCAGGTCCGGACCAACGAGTAGGTATTCTCACATTGTCCGGGTATGCTGTCTTGTTGAAAGGTCAACTGAGGCGTGCCGCAGTTATCCGTGGCGGTGACATCCGAGCCCAACTGTGGCACGCTGGGAACCTCATCGCAGTCAACCGTCTCATCACCGGGCACACCATCTATCTCCGGCAATGTCACATCTTGTACCGTGATTGTCTGGGTACAGGTACTTGACTGATTACAAACGTCAGTCACCACAAAGGTTCGCTCGATCACGATTGGGCAACGCTGATTTATGACCTGATCCTTATAGGTGATGGACAGGATTCCGCATGCATCAAATATGCTGCTCACGCCAGGCTCCAAGGCCTCAAAGGTGAGCTGGTCTATGATGATGGTGATGGCACTGTGAGCCAGTCCCGACAAGCGAGCCACGTCGCTGAGTGAGCAGCCATCATAGGTGGCGTCCGTAGGACAGGTCACGACAGGGGCTGTCAGGTCGTTGATGTTTATGATTTGCTGGCAGTCGGTACGATTGCCACAACTGTCAACCGCCACAAACGTCCGAGTGATCACCATGGGGCAAGACCCGGCCATGACATCAAAGTAATACAAGCTGTCAAAACCGCAGTTGTCTGCCGCCGAACCACCTGCGCCCTGCAGCTCCGCCAACGTCAAGAAACGAACGGCCTCGCTGTACTCCAGATGACCTGCTGCGGCTTCATTGGCCAGCACGCCCTCGTCACACGCCTCCAGATCAAGTTGTCCCGGACAGGTGAGCTGAGGGCCATCTATGTCGTCTATGGTGATGGTCTGGGTACACTGGACTTCATTGAGGCAACTGTCGACCAAAACGAATGTTCTGAGAATGGTTATTGGGCAGTCGCCAGACGGATTGTCGAAATAGTACAGATCCACAATGCCGCAATTATCGCTGGCGTCTCCCCCACTGGCCTGCAACTCAGCTACGGTAATGGGTCTGTTTATTAAGCTAAACTCCAGGTTGCCGACCAGCGGCTCCAGGGCGAGTTCGCCCAGCCCGCATAGCAGCAGGTCAACCTGTGCGGGGCAAGTAAGTACGGGGAGAGTAGTATCATCGATAGTAATGGTCTGCTGACATTCGGTTCGATTGCCACAGCTGTCTACGGCTGCAAAGGTCCGGGTGACGGTGATGGGACATTCGTCGACGGCCACATCGAAGTAGTAGATACTGTCGAGCCCACAGCCGTCGCTCGCGTCTCCCCCAGCTGCCTGAAACTCCCCTAAGGTGATCAAGGATGGCACAGCGCTATATCCGAGGTTACCCGTCAGCAACTCGGTGGCCAGATCATCGAGCCCACAGGCCTCGAGATTGAGATCTGCGGGACAGGTGATGCCGGGATTCGTGAGATCGTCGATGGTAATGATCTGATCGCAAGCTGCCTCATTTCCGCAACTGTCGAGGACCGTAAATGTGCGGGTGATGATCATGGGACAAGCTCCAGTGACTAGGTCCCGGTAGTAGATACTGTCAATGCCACAAAGATCACTGGCAGTTGCCCCGGTTCCCTGCAGCTGAGCAGGGGTGATCGAAGTGATGCCGGGACTGTAGCCTAAGTTACCCACCAGAGCTTCGGTCTGCAAGGCCGAGAGATCACAGGCCTCCAAATCCACTTGATTGGGGCACGTTATGACGGGCAAGGTGGTGTCGTCAATGGTGATGATCTGCTGACAGTCTACACGATTTCCACAGGTATCGGTGACCACAAACGTTCGCGTGACGATGATCGGACAACGACCCGACTGACTATCGAAATAGTACAGACTGTCAATGATACAATTATCGCTAGCACTGCCCCCTGCAGCAGTGAGTTCGGCCAAGGTGACGATTCGTGCTGATTCGCTATACGCCAGATTGCCGACCAGTGGCTCGGTAGCCAGGGCAGCGACATCACATGCTTCGAGGTCGACCTGGACCGGGCAAGTCAAGACCGGATCCTCGGTATCGTCAATCGTGATGAGCTGGGTGCATTCTACGCTATTGCCACAGCTATCTACCGCGACAAAGGTTCGAGTGATTTCTGTCGGACAGCTGCCAATGGAAACATCGTAGTAGTAGAGACTGTCAAAACCACAGTTGTCGCTGACGCTACCTCCTGCCACGGAGAGTTCCGTCGGTGTCAAGATCCGAATGTCCGTACTGTATTCCAGATTGCCCACCGAGGGTTCAGTGGCCAGCATACCTACTCCACAGCCCTCCAGATCCACGGGACCGGGACAAGTGAGCGTAGGATTGGTGGTATCGTTGATCGTGATCAGCTGGGTACAACTGACCTGATTATCGCAGCTGTCCACAATGACAAATGTTCGCGTGATCTCGATCGGACAAAACCCGGTTTGTACATCGAAGTAGAACAAACTGTCGGATCCGCAATTGTCTGCAGCCGTTCCTCCAGCCGCCACCAATTCGGCCAAGGTAATCGATCTATTTGCCAGACTAAATGCTAGATTGCCCACCAGGGGCTCAGACGCCAGGACACTTACATCACAGGCCTCCAGATCGACCTGACCAGGACAAGTGATCGTAGGGATCGTGGTATCATTGATCGTGATCAGCTGAGTGCAACTAAAGGAGTTGCCGCAGCTGTCGATGACAACAAAGGTCCGGGTGATTTCGATGGGACAGCGATTGACCGCTACATCAGAATAGTATAAGCTATCTATCCCGCAATTATCTCCAGCCGTTCCACCGGCGGCAGTCAATTCCGCCAGGGTGATCATACGTATGCCCGGACTGAATTGCAGATTGCCGACCAGGGGCTCGGACGACAACGCACCCACGTTGCAATCCTCTAGATCTACCTGGCTAGGACAGGTCAGAAACGGATCGGTGGTATCATTGATGGTGATCAACTGGGTGCACTCGGCCCGATTGCCACAGCTATCGGTCGCCACAAACGTGCGGGTTACCTCAATGGGGCACGTCTCATTTTGTACGTCAAAGTAGTACAGACTATCAATACCACACGGATCTGCGGCTGAGCCCCCGATTCCTTGCAGCTCACCCACGGTGATAAAACGCACTGTTTCGCTGTACTCCAGATTGCCCACCAAGGGCTCCGTAGCCAATGTGCTCACGTCGCAAGCCTCTAAATCCAGCTGGGCGGGACACGATATTGTGGGTAGCGTAGTATCGTCGATCGTGATCAGCTGCTGACAAGAGACTCGGTTGTTGCAGCTGTCGACGACGACAAAGGTTCTGGTGACCACCATTGGACACAACCCTGACTGACTATCAAAGTAGTACAGACTGTCTATAGCACACTCATCACTGGCATCACCACCGGCAGCTTGCATCTCAGCTACGGACAAGAATCGAATGGCCTCACTGTATTCCAAGTTTCCGACTTGCTGCTCGGTAGCCAGTGTACTGACATCGCAGGCTTCCAAGGCAACATCCACGGGACAAGTCAACTGAGGATCTGTTGTGTCGTCGATCGTGATGATCTGGGTACAATTGACACTGTTGCCGCAGCTATCTACCGCCACAAATGTCCGTGTAATCTGAATGGGACAACTCCCCACGGCCACGTCGTAGTAGTATAGGCTGTCAAATCCGCAATTATCACTCACGCTTCCCCCGGCGGCGACGAGTTCGGCATCGGTTATATCGCGGATGCCTGTGCTGTACTCCAGGTTGCCGACTGCCGGTTCGGTAGCCAAAATCCCAAATCCACAGCCCTCAAGGTCGACTTGACCTGGGCATAGGAGCGTGGGATCGGTAGTGTCATTGATCGTGATCAGTTGAGTGCAACTGGCCTGGTTGTCACAACTATCGATAACTACGAAGGTTCGAGTGATCTCAATCGGGCAAAATCCGGTCTGCTGGTCGTAATAAAAGAGGCTATCAAAGCCACAGTTATCAGCCGCTGTACCGCCTGCCGCGACAAATTCTGCCAGGGTGAGTGGTCGGTTAGCCAGACTAAATGCCAGATTGCCGACCAGTGCCTCCGTGGCGAGTGTACCCACATCGCAGGCCTCCAGATCTACCTGTCCAGGGCAGGTGATGGTCGGTAGGGTAGTATCATTGATGGTGATCAGCTGGGTGCAACTGACGGCATTGCCGCAGCTGTCTACCACAACGAAGGTACGGGTGACCTCGATCGGACATCGGTTCAAATCTGTGTCAAAATAGTATAGACTATCGATGCCGCAATTATCACCGGCTGTTCCTCCTGCAGCCACTAGCTCGGCCAGCGTAATGATGCGGACACCGGGGCTGTACGGCAGATCGGCCACCAGCGGCTCCGTTGCCAGGGCTCCCACATTGCATGCCTCCAAGTCCACCTGGGCTGGGCAGGTGATGAAAGGATCCGTGGTATCATTGATCGTGATCAACTGCGTGCACTCGGCCCGATTGCCACAGCTATCGGTGGCGACAAACGTACGGGTCACCTCAATCGGGCAGGTGGACGTCTGTGCATCGATGTAATATAAGCTGTCAATGCCACAGAGATCTAGTGCAGCTCCACCGATACCTTGTAGCTCGCCGACAGTGATAGAACGTATGGACTCGCTGTATTCGAGATTGCCGACCAGCGGCTCGGTAGCAAGGGCACTCACATCACAATTCTCGAGATCTACCTGGGCCGGACATGATATGGTCGGCAGGGTGGTATCGTCAATGGTGATGAGTTGTTGGCATGACACACGGTTGTTGCAGCTGTCCACGACCACGAAGGTCCGGGTGACAGTGATCGGACATAGGCCAGACTGACTGTCAATATAGTATAAGCTATCGATGACGCAATTGTCACTAGCATCACCACCGGCAGCCACAAGCTCAGGCACGGTCAAAAATCGAATGTCCGTGCTAAATTCCAGATTACCGACGAGAGGTTCGGTCGCCAGGGCGGTGACATCACATGCTTCCAAGGCTAGATCCGTGGGGCAAGTGAGTTGAGGGTCGGTTATATCGTCGATGGTGATGTCTTGTGTGCATGTCACGGTGTTGCCACAGCTATCCACGGCGACGAAGGTCCGGGTGATCAAGATCGGACAGCTTCCCGCCAACAAGTCCGAATAGTAGAGGCTGTCAAATCCACAATTGTCACTGACGAGTCCACCCGCTCCAGCCAGCTCGGCATCGGTAATAAAGCGGATGATCGGACTGTATTCCAGATTGCCCACGGTAGGTTCGTTGGCTAGGATGGTTTCATCACAACCTTCCAAGACTACCACGGCCGGGCAAGTCAGCGACGGATCGGTCGTATCGTTGATGGTGATCAATTGGGTACAGTCCAGGGTGTTGCCACAGCTGTCCACCACCACAAATGTCCGCGTGATCTCTATGGGGCAAAAGCCCGTCTGCTGATCGTAGTAATACAGACTGTCAAATCCACAATTATCGCCGGCATTACCTCCCGCAGTCTGAAACTCCAAGAGTGTTAGCATGCGGTTCGCCGTGCTATATTCCAGATTACCTACCGATGGCTCTCCAGCCAAGACTGATACATCGCACGCCTCAAGATCAACTTGCGCCGGACAACTAATGGTCGGGATCGTGGTGTCATCGATGGTGATCAACTGCGTACAGTCCACGGTGTTGCCACAACTGTCCACCACGACAAAGGTCCGAGTCACTTCGATCGGACAGCGATTCACCTGCCTGTCATAATAGTACAAGCTGTCTATCCCGCAATTGTCGGCCGCTGTGCCTCCCGCACCTTGAAACTCCGCCAAGGTGAGCATCCGGATCGATTCGCTGTATGCTAGGTTGCCGACGAGCGACTCTCCAGCCAGGGTCCCCACATTGCAGTCCTCTAAGTCTACCTGCGCCGGACAGGTGATGGTCGGGTCGGTCGTATCGTTGACCGTGATAAGTTGGGTGCAAGACGAGCGGTTATTGCAACTGTCCGTGGCGACAAAGGTCCTCGTGATCTCCCTTGGGCAGGTGCTAGTCACCTGATCTCGGTAGTATAGGCTGTCGATGCCGCAGAGATCCAGGACAGCTCCACCAGCGGCCTGCAGCTCAGCCACGGAGATGAATCTGATGGAGGTACTATACTCGAGATTTCCCAGTGCTCCCGTGCTTTGAAACACGCTGACACCGCAAGCTTCCAGATCGACTTGCGCTGGGCAGGTCAGGGCTGGCGGTGTTGTATCATCAATGGTTATTTGTTGGGTGCAGTCAATTGAATTGCCGCAACTGTCCAGGGCAACGAAGGTGCGCGTAATCTCCGTCGGGCAACTATTGACCTGCACATCATAATAGTAGATGGTATCGATCCCGCAATTGTCAGAAACGGATCCTCCGAGGCCCTGGAAGATAGGGACTGTAATCAATTGATTGGTGGTGCTAAAAGCTAGATTGCCCAGCAATGGTTCTGTAGCCAGCGCCGATATATCGCAAGCCTCCAGATCGACTTGAGCCGGACAGGTGATGCTGGGTAAGGTTGTATCATCAATGGTGATGAGCTGGGTACAGGTAGTCCTCAAGTCACAGCTATCGACGACCACATAGGTGCGCGTAATCATGGTGGGACAAGACGAGGTCATTTCATCGACATAGTATAAGCTGTCGATGCCGCAATTGTCGGCTGCGGTTCCACCTTGACTCACCAAATCTGCCAGAGAGATGATTCGGATCGCTTCGCTGTATTCCAGATTGTTGAGCAGGGGTTCATTAGCCAGGGCTCCGACATTGCAAGCCTCCAGGTCCACCGGCCCAGGGCAGCTGATCGTAGGCGGTGTAATATCCTGGACGGTGATGAGCTGCAGGCAAGTAGTAATGTTGCAAGAGTCGATGATCTCCCATGTCCTTTGAATCACATAGCTGTTGGGACAAGGTCCGGGCACAATGACATCGGTATAATCCACGATGGGAGTAATACAATTGTCGGTTGCGGTGGCGGTACCGGTATTGCTCGGATCGGTGGACTCATCACAATTGACTATCACATTGGGAGGGCAACTGGTAATGGAAGGGGCTGTATTGTCTTCCAAGCTGATCAGCTGCGTGCAGGTGGCGCTGTTTAAGCAAGAGTCATAAGCCACGAAGGTACGTTGGATGGACTCAACGGACGGACAAACGCCGGGAGGCACGACCACATCACTGTATTCCACATAGGCCACCCCGCAATTGTCCGCCAGACCGGGATTACCAGGCAAACCCAGATAGGTCGCTGTCGAAATCCTTGCCACGGTAGACGAAAAGGGCAAGCCACTGACCGTGACTACATCGGGCAAAGCACAGCCATCATCACTGATATCTTGCGGACAGGTGATCGTCGGATCAGTCACATCCTGGATGATGATCGTCTGCGTACATGATATTTGGTTGTCGCAGTCGTCTGCGACAGTAAACGTACGCGTGACCTGATAGAGGCATGAGTCGGCAGATAATACATCCACGTAAGTCACGTCCCTGACCCCACATGAATCATAAGCATCAGATAGCCCATCCAGAGCTTCGAAGGTGGCTTCTGTGATTACGACGGGCACCGTGCTAAATGCCAGGCCGGATACGGTGACAATGTCCGCTACCGTACAGCCCTCTGTATTAATATTGGCCGGACACGTCACCTCGGGCACCACCGTGTCATCGACCGTAATGATTTGGTCGCAAGTTGCGCTATTTCCACAACTGTCTACCGCGACAAAGGTCCGCGTGATGACGATGGGGCAACTGCCGTTTTGGACGTCCGTATAATACAATTCTTCAATGCCACAATTGTCAGATACGGTACCACCCAGGGCATTAAACTCGGCCATCGTGATGGGTCTCTGGCCTGTGCTAAACTCCAGCATCGCTACCAGTGGGTCACCTGCCAAGGCGGAGACGTCGCATCCTTCCAGGTCGATCTGGCCACCACAGGTCATCATAGGATCTGACACATCATTGATGTTAAAGGCCTGCAATACCAGCGTCGTATTGCCGCAGGCATCGGTGATCTGATACGTACGCACAATCGTCAGATTGCAGGGACTGCCGCTGGGCGTGTCACCTAACCATTGCACACTGGCGGAACCACAATCTTCGATGACATTTACGTTCGTCTCGACAGGGGGGATTTCACCCACACATTGATACGTGGTATCATTTAGTGCCGGATCCGACACCACCGGTGGGGTCATATCTGTGATGGTATAGGTTGCGCTGATGGTCGACTGCTGACAACCATCGTAAACCGTGTATTCGACCGTGATTTGACCGGCATTGCTGGCGCCACAGTTCGGATCAAATACGTAATTGTCTAGGTCAAAGTCATGGGTCACGATCCAACTGCAGTCATCGGTTACACAACCAGCGAGGTCGCTTAGGCTGGCAAAATTGCTGTCGTGCCAGGCGGTGATATTGTCATTATTTTGGGCCGTGCCGCCACAATCTACGACAGGGTTGGGCAGTGTGCAGTTGGACAGATCCGGTGGCAAGCTGTCGCCCTGGGCCACATGCCATACCGTACTGTCGCAGCCATCACTTGATGTAACCGTCAGCATGATCGTCTGATCTCCACATGCATTGAAGGTCACGTTGTTGACCACCCGTGAGGAGGAAGAGCCAGGAGAAGCGTTGGGTCCAAAATCCCAGGAGTAGCTTGCTCCGGATACGGAAGGCGTACTAAAGGTGTACCCTGTATTTTGACAGACGAAGTCCGGACCGGTGATATCGGCATTAGGCAAGGGGTACTCCGAAATGGTGAAATTGGCGGTGTCGAAAGCACAGTTGCCAAAAGAGACAAGACTTTGGTCAATGATCACCACAGACTTATTCCCAGGGGTGGCGTAGTCACAATTATCCGTGGCACTCTGCGGACAGACAACTGCTCCGGTGCCATTGGGTCCGTCATAAAAAATATACTGGTATGCCGCAAAGGGATCCATCGGTGTGGCGGTGGCGTTGACGGGAAAATCATCCGGACATTCGATATAGTTTGGCACCGTACCTATTGGCGGAGTAAGAATCAAGACCTGAGCGGTGGTACAAACAGGTGGGAAAATGCCGCCACAAGCAGAACTGACATCCGCACACACCTGGTATTCTAGGATGGTAGGCAAGTTAGGATCATTAGGAACGGTGACCGTAGTGGTGGCACAGCCCATATTACAAGAAAGAAATGCGTCGTAGGCAGGGTCTTGGGTAGACGTCCAAACGATGGAGGGCTCATGGAAGACACCGGAGACTGACAGAGTGGCCTGACACCCGGACACTGTCACCTCTGGGGCAGACTGTGCAAAACCTTCGACGGATCGTATCGTATAAGTGGAGGCGTCGTTGCCTGGCTTACAAAATGTGATAAAAATAGGGTTAGTGAAGTTAGTGGGCAAGCAGACAACCTCGCCAACGAGGTACGTATTGGAGCTACAACTGAGTCGATACTCCAACGACCCCGGTGGGTTGGGAGTAGTCTTATCGAGGATCAGCCCCACTGCATCGGGGTGAAAGTAAACCTCAAATTCGATGCAGCGGTCGTTCGGATCGGTTTGGCCATAGCCACAACAGGTATCGATCTTCGAGGCCCTTTCGATGTTGCAAGAAGATGCCGTAGTATCTGGATCACTGGTTAGGTCAACGATCAAATGTGGTACACCTGCGTTGCAGTTCACCGTGTTCGCATCACACACCATGTCACCGCATGTATTGCTGGGACACTGCGCATTGCTTACATCGGCGGCAAATAGACTAATAATCGTGAACACCACAGCACACGCCCATCCTTGACTCAATCGGGGTCGATTCATCATGCACAGCTAATTGAAGCTCGGATCGGAAGGGAACCTGGTTAGGTACGATTGGAGTTGCAAATTATATGCCACGTTCTCGCAAGCCTACCAGGCGAGGAACTCCGTCCTTACTGCAAATCAAGGCTCATCGAGCCCACATCCATGTAGTATCAGCTACAATTAGTGTGTCGCCTTTCAGTGATGATTTTTGTACGATTCTACAGACTCCTGCCCCTTACGCCTCCGTATGCATATTGTTGAAATGACTTAGGACGGCCGCTACCATTGTCATCTTAAAATGGACGATCATATGATCATTCATTGTTTCGACAGCTACCCCTCATTTTCTAGTGCTAGGTGCAAGAAACAGTTCGAGTTGCGCTTTTTACGGTGAAGACATACCTACTTCCGGTTTTGAGTGAATAAATATCTTACTGCTAGCTATCTAATTACGGTCACATTTCCAGACAAGATGAAATCACTATCGTTCTGACAGACTCCCCGGATGATGTACATGTACACCCCTGGGTTGACCGGTTCTCCACGGAAAGTGCCATCCCACAATATACCCGTGCGACTTTCTTCAAATACCTTCTCGCCCCATCGGTTGAAGACCTCCACCAAGGTGATGTTGGACACCCCATCGTTGCGCACCTCAAAGTAATCGTTGTAGCCATCACCATTGGGCGTGAAGGCATTGGCGGCTTCGATTTGCTCGATCTCACAAGGATCAATCACCGTAACTGTGACCGTGTCCTCTTCTCCGCACCCTAATGGGTTGACCGCTTCGGCACGATAATAGTAGGTGCCCGGAGCGCTAGGTCGCTGCGTCAGATTGGGGCAATCCGAGCACAGCAATTCGCCTGTGGTTCCATCATACCAGTTGATGGGTATCGTAATTTGCTCATTGATGGCAGAGACCGTCACCGCTTCACCTAGATCAATGGTCTGATCTTCACTCACCGTCATGCCAGCCAGCGGCACGACCGTGACCGTCACAAAGGCTTGTTCGATGGAGCCACCACACCCCAGCGTAGACACCTTATAGGTGGTCGTACTGTCCGGCGTCACGATGGGCTCCAAGCAGTCTGCGCAAGACAAACCGCTCGCCGGCTCCCAGCTCACGGTCGGATTGCCGGCGCCACTTACGGCCACGCTCAACTGGACGGATTCGCCCGGGCAGACTTCCTCATCCGTCACAGACAGGGTCACATCGGGCAGTACCGTCACTTCATAGGTCACCGTGCTATCACAACCCTGCGCCCCCGCATATATCGATTGAAAGGTGGTGTCTGAGTCATAGGATACCCCATCAATCACGGCCTCATCCCCCGTGCAGATACTATACATCACGGTACTAAATTGCAGTGGATGAACGACGAGATCCAAAATAGACAGGCTATCACAGCCGGCGGCCGAGGTCAAGGTGTCTGTGAAGATGCCGGTGGTGTTGTAGGCGACCCCATTGAATGTGTAAGACTCGGTCTCGCAAATCGCGATATGGGTAGTGTCAACCGCTGTCGGTATGACCGTTAGATCCAATTGAATCACGCTATCACATCCCGTCTGGGTCGAGGGGACCGTAACCACATAAGAGCCCGATATCGCGAAGCTAGTGTCACCCACCATAAAGCTTTCACCTTCGCAGATGGACTCGACCAGGGTGGTGTGCAACGTAGGCGTCACAGAGAGATCCAGCGTCAAAATACTGTCACAACCAAATGCTGTCGAAAGCGTATCGACGTAGGTTCCGGCAAGGGTGAGCGGCACACCGTGGAAATCAAACGTATCGCTCTCACAGATGCTGACGGACAAGGTCGTATACTCAATGGGCGCCACCAGGATCTCTATGTGGAGCACACTATCACATCCACCAACCGCCGTCAGCGTGTCCCTGTAGTGACCCGCTTCATGGTACGAAACACCATTGATCACGGTACTTTCAAATTCGCATATAGTCTCCCTAATGTCCACCTCAATGGTCTCGACCACGCTGAAATTAAGGGTGACGATGCTGTCACAACCCGCCACATTGGTCAGGGTGTCGGAGTAAGTGCCCGTGGTACTGATCGGGGTTCCAAGGAAGTTGTAGGTCTGGCCAATGCACACTTGGACGTCGAGGACCGAGCCAGTCACTGCCCGCACCTCAAGGTCAAGCATAACAATGCTATCGCAACCGTTCGATCCGGTCAATGTATCACTGTACATTCCGGCAGAATCGAGCATCCTCCCGTGGAAGTCAAAAGTTTCGGCGTTACATATCGTTGCATGTATCCTCTCGTATTGTACCTCGCGTAGTTCCACCGTGATCAACAAGACGCTATCACATCCTTGCACACTGGATAGCGTATCTGAGAATGTACCGGCCTCGCGATAGGTTTTGCCGGCAATGTCTATCGAGTCGCCCACACAGATCGAATAGTCCAACTCCGTCTGATACACAGGATGCACCGTGAGCGTCAGATTAATGACACTGTCACATCCTAACGCATTCGTCAGCGTGTCCACGTACACACCGCCAGCCATCAGATCCGTACCGAGAAAGTCGTAGACCTCTCCATCGCAAATCTCGGCAAACACATCCGTATGGTGCACGTCAAGAAGGCTTAAGTTAAGGACCACCACACTGTCGCAACCAATGGAGCTCACAAGTGTGTCTGCGTAGCTGCCCTCCGACGAGACCGACTGGCCATGGAAATCATAGCTGTCTCCTGTGCAGATCTGGGCAACGATCGTGTCACGTAGGATGGGTAGCACCGTCAGCTCCAGGACCACGACACTGTCACAGCCTTGGATCGTCTTTAAGGTATCGAGGTAGGTGCCCGTCTGGTCTAACAACCTACCGTGAAAGTCATAGCTGCTGCCCTCGCACCTCGTACGCGTCTCCATCAGCAGGTAGGTCGGATGAACTACCAATTCAAGAGTGACCATACTATCACAGCCGCTGTTGGAGGAAAGCGTATCCAGGTAGGTGCCGGCCGTCTCAAGGGTCAGCCCGTGAAAATCGAAGCTGTCACCTTGACAAATCTCTATTTGCATCGTGCTGGAGAGAACCGGATTCACGGTGAGTTCCAGCGTGACGATGCTGTCGCAGCCATTGGTAGCCGTCAGCGTGTCTACATACGTGCCTGCCACATTTATCGACTGACCATTGAAATCATATGATTCACCTGAACAGATCT
The DNA here is from genome assembly GCA_965223165.1 of Saprospiraceae bacterium. Taxonomy (GTDB): domain Bacteria; phylum Bacteroidota; class Bacteroidia; order Chitinophagales; family Saprospiraceae; genus JABDMH01. The sequence continues at coordinate 132,919 of CBDCVQ010000014.1, forward strand.
CAACTTCGACCAGTGCTGTCTGCACTGGCAATACGGTCAATTCAAGTGTCACAATGCTATCACAACCAATGGAGCTCGTAGTGGTGTGTCTATACGTGCCACTGGCCTTCAAAACTTGTCCGTTGAAATGATACTCTTCGTTGGCACAGATGCTATCAGATATGGTTTCTTCCAAGATCTCAAGGACGGTCAAATGGAGTGTTACAATGCTGTCGCAGCCAAGTACAGTGCTCAAGGTATCAGTGTACGTGCCGGCAGAGGTAAGCTGCTTCCCATGGAAGTCATAAGCCAAACCGTCACAAATCTGGGCATCTGAAACCGAAGAATAAGAGGGATAGACGGTCAAATCAAGCGTCACCAACAGGTCACAGCCTTGAGCGGTCTGCAGCGTGTCATAATAGACACCTGAACCATCCAATGTAGTGCCGAGAAAATCGTACACCTCACCAGCGCAAATACCTTCCACCATGGTAGTCGCCTCAACAGGGTTGACGAAGAGCTCTAGCGTGACGATGCTGTCGCAACCATTGCTGGCTTGAAGGGTGTCGACATACGTGCCGGCGACACTTAGGACCGCCCCATGAAAATTATAGATATCATCAGCACAGATCTCGGCCGAGATCGTCTCTGAGGTGGTCGGCAATACCGTCAGATCCAGCGTCAAAATACTGTCGCAGCCGATCGAACTGGTCGTCGTGTAGCTGTAGCTGCCGCTGCTGCTGACCTGCTGACCATTAAAGTCATACACCTCGCCGGCACAGATCGTGTCTGCAATCGTCTCTTCCAGGATATCCAATACGGTGAGCGTCAGGGTGACCACACTGTCACATCCGTTAACCGTCGAGAGGGTGTCTACATACGTACCGCTGCTGGCCAGCGCTACCCCGTGGAAGTCATGCGTACTACCCTCACAGATCTGGGCCACCTGGGTCTCCGTGTACGTGGGATATACGGTCAAGTTTAAGCTGACGATGCTGTCACAGCCGTGTGCCGTGCTTAACGTGTCTACGTAGGTGCCCGCGCTGTCCAGGGCCACCCCGTGGAAGTCATAGGTGCTGCCCTCACAGATCTCCGCGCTCAGGAAGGTGCTCTGTGTCGGATGAACGGTAAACTGCAACGTCACCACACTGTCGCAACCATTGCTGCCCACCACCGTGGCATTGTATACCCCACTGGTCGTCAACGACTGACCGTGGAAGTCATAGCTCTCCCCTACACAGATCTCTGCCGAGATCGTCTCTGAGGTGGTCGGCAATACCGTCAGATCAAGCGTCACCACACTGTCGCAACCGATCGAACTGGTCGTCGTGTGACTGTAGCTGCCGCTGCTGGTCATCTGCTGACCATTAAAGTCGTACACTTCGCCGGCACAGATCGTGTCTGCAATCATCTCCTCCAACACATCCAACACCGTCAGCGTCAGGGTGATCACGCTGTCACATCCATGGACCGTCGACAGCGTGTCTACATATATACCACTGCTGTCCAGCGCTACTCCGTGGAAGTCATGCGTGCTACCCTCACAGATCTGGGCCACCTGGGTCTCCGTGTACGTGGGATATACGGTCAAGTTTAAGCTGACGATGCTGTCACAGCCATTGACCGTGCTCAACGTATCCACATAGCTTCCCGTGCTGTCCAAGGCCACTCCATGGAAGTCATAGGTGCTGCCCTCGCAGATCTCCGCACTCAGGAAGGTACTCTGCGTCGGATGAACGGTAAACTGCAACGTCACCACACTGTCGCAACCGTTTCTGCCCACCACTGTGGCATTGTATACCCCACTGGTCGTCAACTGCTGACCGTGGAAGTCGTAGCTCTCCCCTACACAGATCTCTGCCGAGATCGTCTCTGAGGTGGTCGGCAATACCGTCAGATCCAGCGTCACCACACTGTCACAACCAATCGAACTGGTCGTCGTGTGACTGTAGCTGCCGCTGCTGCTCATCTGCTGACCATTAAAGTCATAGACTTCACCAGCACAGATCGTATCCGTGATCGTCTCCTCTAACACATCCAACACCGTCAGCGTCAGGGTGACCACACTGTCACAGCCGTTAATCGTCGATAGAGTGTCTACATAGGTGCCGCTGCTATCCAGCGCTACCCCGTGGAAGTTGTGCGTACTACCCTCACAGATCTGGGCCACCTGCGTCTCCGCATACGTGGGATACACGGTCAAGTTTAAGCTCACGATACTGTCACAGCCGTGTGCCGTGCTTAATGTGTCTACGTAGGTGCCTGTGCTGTCCAGGGCCACCCCGTGGAAGTCATACGTGCTGCCCTCGCAGATCTCCGCGCTCAGGAAGGTGCTCTGCGTGGGATGAACGGTAAACTGCAACGTCACCACACTGTCGCAACCATTGCTGCCCACCAGCGTGGCATTGTATACCCCACTGGTCGTCAACTGCTGACCGTGGAAGTCATAGCTCTCCCCTACGCAGATCTCTGCCGAGATCGTCTCTGAGGTGGTCGGCAATACGGTCAGATCCAGCGTCACCACACTGTCACAACCAATCGAACTGGTCGTAGTGTAACTATAGGTGCCGCTGCTGCTCATCTGCTGACCGTTAAAGTCAGACACTTCGCCGGCACAGATCGTGTCTGCAATCATCTCCTCCAACACATCCAATACCGTCAGTGTCAGGGTGACCACACTGTCACAGCCGTTAACCGTCGATAGAGTGTCTACATATATACCGCTGCTATCCAGCGCTACCCCGTGGAAGTCATGCGTGCTACCCTCACAGATCTGGGCCACCTGGGTCTCCGCGTACGTGGGATAAACCGTCAGATCTAGACTCACGATGCTGTCACAGCCGTTGACCGTGCTTAACGTGTCTATGTAGGTGCCCGTGCTGTCCAGGGCCACCCCGTGGAAGTCATGGGTACTGCCCTCACAGATCTCCGCACTCAGGAAGGTGCTCTGTGTCGGATGAACGGTAAACTGCAACGTCACCACACTGTCGCAACCGTTGCTGCCCACCACGGTGGCATGGTATACCCCACTGGTGGTCAACTGCTGACCGTGGAAGTCATAGCTCTCCCCTACACAGATCTCTGCCGAGATCGTCTCTGAGGTGGTCGGCAATACCGTCAGATCAAGCGTCACAATGCTGTCGCAGCCGATCGAACTGGTCGTCGTGTGACTGTAGCTGCCGCTGCTGCTGATCTGCTGACCATTAAAGTCGTACACTTCGCCGGCACAGATCGTGTCTGCAAGCATCTCCTCCAACACATCCAATACCGTCAGCGTCAGGGTGACCACACTGTCACAGCCGTGGACCGTCGACAGCGTGTCTACATATATACCACTGCTGTCCAGCGCTACCCCGTGGAAGTTGTGCGTACTACCCTCACAGATCTGGGCCACCTGCGTCTCCGCATACGTGGGATAAACCGTCAAGTTTAAGCTGACGATGCTGTCACAGCCGTGTGCCGTGCTTAACGTGTCTATGTAGGTCCCCGTGCTGTCCAGGGCCACCCCGTGGAAGTCATAGGTGCTGCCCTCGCAGATCTCCGCGCTCAGGAAGGTGCTCTGTGTCGGATGAACGGTAAACTGCAACGTCACCACACTGTCGCAACCGTTGCTGCCCACCACTGTGGCATTGTATACCCCACTGGTGGTCAACTGCTGACCGTGGAAGTCGTAGCTCTCCCCTACGCAAATCTCTGCTGAGATCGTCTCTGAGGTGGTCGGTAATACGGTCAGGTCTAGCGTCACCACACTGTCACAACCAATCGAACTGGTCGTCGTGTAACTATAGGTGCCGCTGCTGCTGACCTGCTGACCATTAAAGTCATAGACTTCACCAGCACAGATCGTGTCTGTAATCATCTCTTCCAGGACATCCAATACCGTCAGCGTCAGGGTAACCACACTGTCACACCCGTTGACAGTCGATAGGGTGTCCACATAGGTACCGCTGCTATCCAGCGCTACCCCGTGGAAGTTGTGCGTACTACCCTCACAGATCTGGGCCACCTGCGTCTCCGCGTACGTGGGATATACGGTCAAGTTTAAGCTCACGATGCTGTCACAGCCGTGTGCCGTGCTTAACGTGTCCACGTAGGTGCCCGTGCTGTCCAGGGCCACCCCGTGGAAGTCATAGACACTGCCCTCGCAGATCTCTGCGCTCAGGAAGGTGCTCTGGGTCGGATGAACGGTAAACTGCAACGTCACCACGCTGTCACAACCGTTGCTGCCCACTACCGTGGCATTGTATACCCCGCTGCTGGTCAACTGCTGACCGTGGAAGTCGTAGCTCTCCCCTACGCAGATCTCCGCCGAGATTGTCTCTGAGGTGGTCGGCAATACCGTCAGATCTATAGCGTCACATAGACTTCACCAGCACAGACTGTCTGTAATCATCTCTTCCAGGACATCCAATACCGTCATCGAACTGGTCGTCGTGTGTCCACTGTAGCTATGCCGCTGCTGCTGACCTGGGTCTCCTGCTGACCATTAAAGTCGTACTTAACTTCACCTGTGGTGCACAGAATCGTGTCTGCAGATCTCCGCATCATCTCGGATGAACGGTCCACGTCACCACATCCAATACCGTCAGTGTCAGGGTACACAGACCGAGACACTACCGTCACAGCCGTTAACTGGTCGTCGATAGCTGTGTCTGACATATAGACTTACCGTGCTGCTATCCAGCGCTAGGGTAACCACACTGTCACACCCCGTGGAAGTACCGCTGCTATGCGTGCTACCCTCACAGATCTGGGCCACCTGGGTCTCCGCGTACGTGGGATATACGGTCAAGTTTAAGCTCACGATGCTGTCACAGCCGTGTGCCGTAACGTGTCCAACGTGTCCACGTGGAAGTCATAGACACTGCCCTCGCAGATCCTGCGTGTGCTCTGTCCAGCAACGCCACTGTCACAACCGTGGAAGTCATACTGCTGACCGTGCTGCCCTCGCAGATCTCCGCGAGATTGTCTCTCAGGAAGGTGCTCTGGTGTCGTGGATGAACGGTAAACTGCAACGTCACCAATACACTGTCGCAACCGTTGCTGCCCACCACGCTACCCCGTGGAAGCATGCGTGTATACCCCACTGGTAAACCGTCAGTCAACTGCTGACCGTGGAAGTCATAGCTTCCCGTGCTGTCCAGGGCCACCCCGTGGAAGTCATACTCTGCCCCGCAGATCTCCGCGCTCAGGAAGGTGCTCTGCGTGGGATGAACGGTAAACTGCAACGTCACCACAGCAACCATTGCTGCCCACCACCGTAGCATTGTATACCCCACTGTCGTCAACTGCTGACCGTGGATCATAGCTCTCCCCTACACAGATCTCTGCCGAGTCGTCTCTGAGGTGGTCGGCAATACCGTCAGATCCAGCGTCACAATGCTGTCGCAGCCGATCGAACTAGTGGTTGTGTCCATGTAAAGGCCACCTGTACTCACCTGAACTCCATTGAAGTCATACACTTCGCCGGCACAGATCGTATCCGTGATCGTCTCTTCCAAAACATCCAACACCGTCAGCGTCAGGGTGACCACACTGTCACATCCGTTAACCGTCGATAGAGTGTCTACATATATACCGCTGCTATCCAGCGCTACCCCGTGGAAGTCATGCGTGCTACCCTCACAGATCTGGGCCACCTGGGTCTCCGCGTACGTGGGATAAACCGTCAAGTTTAAGCTGACGATGCTGTCACAGCCGTGTGCCGTGCTTAACGTGTCTATGTAGGTCCCCGTGCTGTCCAGGGCCACCCCGTGGAAGTCATAGGTGCTGCCCTCGCAGATCTCCGCGCTCAGGAAGGTGCTCTGTGTCGGATGAACGGTAAACTGCAACGTCACCACACTGTCGCAACCGTTGCTGCCCACCACTGTGGCATTGTATACCCCACTGGTCGTCAACTGCTGACCGTGGAAGTCATAGCTCTCCCCTACACAGATCTCTGCCGAGATCGTCTCAGAAGTGGTCGGAAGCACCGTCAGATCCATCGTCACAATGCTATCGCAGCCAATCGAGCTCACCAGCGTATCCACCGCTGTGCCTGTCGCCGTCAGCATCTGACCGTTAAAGTCATAGCTCTCTCCTGCACAGATCGAGTCACTCAGGAAGGTCTCCAAGATCTCGAGCACCTCCAGATTTAGAGTGATCACACTGTCGCAGCCGTGGATCGTCGGCAACGTATCTACGTACGTACCGCTGTCGCTCAGCATTAGACCATGGAAGTCATACAAGGTACCGTCACATATCTGTGCCGTTATCGTCTCGGCATATGCCGGGTGGACCGTCAGGTTTAACGTCACCACGCTGTCACAGCCGTGGATCGTCGACAAGGTATCCACATAGCTGCCCGTCGTATCAACCAAGTTGCCGTGGAAGTCATAGACACTGCCCTCGCAGATCTCCTCATCCAACGTCGTGGATGCCAATGGATGCACCAACAGGTTCAGGGTCACGATGCTGTCGCAGCCATTGCTGCCCACCACCGTGTCTACATACGTCCCACTGGCATTTAAGGATTGGCCATGGAAGTCGTAGATCTCGTCGGCACAAATCTCTTCGTCAATCGTCTCCGCCTGGACTGGAAGCACCGTCAGATCCATCGTCACAATGCTATCGCAGCCAATCGAGCTCACCAGCGTATCCACCGCTGTGCCTGTCGCCATCAGTATCTGACCGTTAAAGTCATAACTCTCACCTGCACAGATCGAGTCACTCAGGAAGGTCTCCAAAATCTCGAGCACCTCCAGATGTAGAGTGATCACGCTGTCGCAGCCGTGGATCGTCGGCAACGTATCTACGTACGTACCACTGTCGCTCAGCATCAGACCATGGAAGTCATACAAGGTACCGTCGCAGATCTGGACATCCATGGTCTGCGCATACGCCGGGTGGACCGTCAGGTTTAACGTCACCACGCTGTCACAGCCGTGGATGGTCGACAAGGTATCCACATAGCTGCCCGTCGTATCAACCAAGTTGCCGTGGAAGTCATAGACACTGCCCTCGCAGATCTCCGCATCCAACGTCGTGGATGCCAACGGATGCACCACCAGGTTCAGGGTCACGATGCTGTCGCAGCCATTGCTGCCCACCACCGTATCTACATACGTCCCACTGGCATTTAAGGATTGGCCATGGAAGTCGTAGATCTCATCCGCACAAATCTCTTCGTCAATCGTCTCCGCCTGGACCGGAAGCACCGTCAGATCCATCGTCACAATGCTGTCGCAACCAATCGAGCTCACCAGCGTATCCACCGCTGTGCCTGTCGCCGTCAGCATCTGACCGTTAAAGTCATAGCTCTCTCCTGCACAGATCGAGTCACTCAAGTAGGTCTCCAGTATATCCAGTACGGCCAGATTTAGAGTGATCACACTGTCGCAGCCGTGGATCGTCGGCAACGTATCTACGTACGTACCGCTGTCGCTCAACATCAACCCATGGAAGTCATACAAGGTACCGTCACATATCTGCGCCGTTATCGTCTCGGCATATGCCGGGTGGACCGTCAAGTTTAACGTCACCACACTGTCACAGCCGTGGATCGTCGACAAGGTATCCACATAGCTGCCCGTCGTATCAACCAAGTTGCCGTGGAAGTCATAGACACTGCCCTCGCAGATCTCCGCATCCAACGTCGTGGATGCCAATGGATGCACCAACAGGTTCAGGGTCACGATGCTGTCGCAGCCATTGCTGCCCACCACCGTGTCTACATACGTCCCACTGGCATTTAAGGATTGGCCATGGAAGTCGTAGATCTCGTCGGCACAAATCTCTTCGTCAATCGTCTCCGCCTGGACTGGAAGCACCGTCAGATCCATCGTCACAATGCTATCGCAGCCAATCGAGCTCACCAGCGTATCCACCGCTGTGCCTGTCGCCATCAGTATCTGACCGTTAAAGTCATAACTCTCACCTGCACAGATCGAGTCACTCAGGAAGGTCTCCAAGATCTCGAGCACCTCCAGATGTAGAGTGATCACACTGTCGCAGCCATGGATCGTCGGCAACGTATCTACGTACGTACCACTGTCACTCAACATCAGACCATGGAAGTCATACAAGGTACCGTCACATATCTGCGCCGTTATCGTCTCGGCATATGCCGGGTGGACCGTCAAGTTTAACGTCACCACACTGTCACAGCCGTGGATCGTCGACAAGGTATCCACATAGCTGCCCGTCGTATCAACCAAGTTGCCGTGGAAGTCATAGACACTGCCCTCGCAGATCTCCGCATCCAACGTCGTGTATGCCAACGGATGCACCAACAGGTTCAGGGTCACGATGCTGTCACAGCCATTGCTGCCTACCACCGTGTCTACATACGTCCCGCTGGCATTTAAGGATTGGCCATGGAAGTCGTAGATCTCATCGGCACAAATCTCTTCGTCAATCGTCTCCGCCTGGACCGGAAGCACCGTCAGATCCATCGTCACAATGCTGTCGCAGCCAATCGAGCTCACCAGCGTATCCACCGCTGTGCCTGTGGCCGTCAGCATCTGACCGTTAAAGTCATAGCTCTCTCCTGCACAGATCGAGTCACTCAGGAAGGTCTCCAAGATCTCGAGCACCTCTAGATTTAGAGTGATCACGCTGTCGCAGCCGTGGATCGTCGGCAACGTATCTACGTACGTACCGCTGTCGCTCAGCATCAGACCATGGAAGTCATACAAGGTACCGTCACATATCTGCGCCGTTATCGTCTCGGCATACGCCGGGTGGACCGTCAGGTTTGACGTCACCACACTGTCACAGCCGTGGATCGTCGACAAGGTATCCACATAGCTGCCCGTCGTATCAACCAAGTTGCCGTGGAAGTCATAGACACTGCCCTCGCAGATCTCCGCATCCAACGTCGTGGATGCCAACGGATGCACCACCAGGTTCAGGGTCACGATGCTGTCACAACCATTGCTGCCCACCACCGTGTCTACATACGTCCCGCTGGCATTTAAGGATTGGCCATGGAAGTCGTAGATCTCATCCGCACAAATCTCTTCTTCTATCGTCTCCGCCTGGACCGGAAGCACCGTCAGATCCATCGTCACAATGCTGTCGCAACCAATCGAGCTCACCAGCGTATCCACCGCTGTGCCTGTCGCCGTCAGTATCTGACCGTTAAAGTCATAGCTCTCTCCTGCACAGATCGAGTCACTCAAGTAGGTCTCCAGTATATCCAGTACGGCCAGATTTAGAGTGATCACACTGTCGCAGCCGTGGATCGTCGGCAACGTATCTACGTACGTACCGCTGTCGCTCAACATCAACCCATGGAAGTCATACAAGGTACCGTCACATATCTGCGCCGTTATCGTCTCGGCATACGCCGGGTGGACCGTCAGGTTTGACGTCACCACACTGTCACAGCCGTGGATCGTCGACAAGGTATCCACATAGCTGCCCGTCGTATCAACCAAGTTGCCGTGGAAGTCATAGACACTGCCCTCGCAGATCTCCGCATCCAACGTCGTGGATGCCAACGGATGCACCACCAGGTTCAGGGTCACGATGCTGTCACAACCATTGCTGCCCACCACCGTGTCTACATACGTCCCGCTGGCATTTAAGGATTGGCCATGGAAGTCGTAGATCTCATCCGCACAAATCTCTTCTTCTATCGTCTCCGCCTGGACCGGAAGCACCGTCAGATCCATCGTCACAATGCTGTCGCAACCAATCGAGCTCACCAGCGTATCCACCGCTGTGCCTGTCGCCGTCAGTATCTGACCGTTAAAGTCATAGCTCTCTCCTGCACAGATCGAGTCACTCAAGTAGGTCTCCAGTATATCCAGTACGGCCAGATTTAGAGTGATCACACTGTCGCAGCCGTGGATCGTCGGCAACGTATCTACGTACGTACCGCTGTCGCTCAACATCAACCCATGGAAGTCATACAAGGTACCGTCACATATCTGCGCCGTTATCGTCTCGGTATATGCCGGGTGGACCGTCAAGTTTAACGTCACCACACTGTCACAGCCGTGGATCGTCGACAAGGTATCCACATAGCTGCCCGTCGTATCAACCAAGTTGCCGTGGAAGTCATAGACACTGCCCTCGCAGATCTCCGCATCCAACGTCGTGGATGCCAACGGATGCACCACCAGGTTCAGGGTCACGATGCTGTCGCAGCCATTGCTGCCCACCACCGTATCTACATACGTCCCACTGGCATTTAAGGATTGGCCATGGAAGTCGTAGATCTCGTCGGCACAAATCTCTTCGTCAATCGTCTCCGCCTGGACCGGAAGCACCGTCAGATCCATCGTCACTATGCTGTCGCAGCCAATCGAGCTCACCAGCGTATCCACCGCTGTGCCTGTCGCTGTCAGTGTCTGACCGTTAAAGTCATAACTCTCTCCTGCACAGATCGAGTCGCTCAAGTAGGTCTCCAGTATATCCAGCACGGCCAGGTTAAGAGTGATCACACTATCGCAGCCGAGGATCGTCGGCAACGTATCTACGTACGTACCGCTGTCGCTCAACATCAGACCATGGAAGTCATACAAGGTGCCCTCGCAGATCTGGACATCCACTGTCTGCGCATACGCCGGGTGGACCGTCAGGTTTAACGTCACCACACTGTCACACCCGTGGATGGTCGATAAGGTATCCACATAGCTGCCCGTTGTATCAACCAAGTTGCCGTGGAAGTCATAGACACTGCCCTCGCAGATCTCCGCATCCAACGTCGTGGATGCCAACGGATGCACCAACAGGTTCAGGGTCACGATGCTGTCGCAACCATTGCTGCCCACCACCGTGTCCACATACGTCCCGCTGGCATTTAAGGATTGGCCATGGAAGTCGTAGATCTCATCGGCACAAATCTCTTCGTCAATCGTCTCCGCCTGGACCGGAAGCACCGTCAGATCCATCGTCACAATGCTGTCGCAACCAATCGAGCTCACCAGCGTATCCACCGCTGTGCCTGTCGCCGTCAGTATCTGACCGTTAAAGTCATAGCTCTCACCTGCACAGATCGAGTCGCTCAAGTAGGTCTCCAGTATATCCAGCACGGCCAGGTTAAGAGTGATCACGCTGTCGCAGCCGTGGATCGTCGGCAACGTATCTACGTACGTACCGCTGTCGCTCAACATCAACCCATGGAAGTCATACAAGGTGCCGTCGCAGATCTGGACATCCATGGTCTGCGCATACGCCGGGTGGACCGTCAGGTTTAACGTCACCACGCTGTCACAGCCGTGGATGGTCGACAAGGTATCCACATAGCTGCCCGTCGTATCAACCAAGTTGCCGTGGAAGTCATAGACACTGCCCTCGCAGATCTCCGCATCCAACGTCGTGGACGCCAACGGATGCACCAACAGGTTCAGGGTCACGATGCTGTCGCAGCCATTGCTGCCCACCACCGTGTCCACATACGTCCCGCTGGCATTTAAGGATTGGCCATGGAAGTCGTAGATCTCATCGGCACAAATCTCTTCGGCAATCGTCTCCGCCTGGACCGGAAGCACCGTCAGATCCATCGTCACAATGCTGTCGCAGCCAATCGAGCTCACTAGCGTATCCACCGCTGTGCCTGTCGCCGTCAGTATCTGACCGTTAAAGTCATAGCTCTCACCTGCACAGATCGAGTCGCTCAAGTAGGTCTCCAGTATATCCAGCACGGCCAGGTTAAGAGTGATCACGCTGTCGCAGCCGTGGATCGTCGGCAACGTATCTACGTACGTACCGCTGTCGCTCAACATCAACCCATGGAAGTCATACATGGTGCCATCGCAGATCTGGACATCCATCGTCTGCGCATACGCCGGGTGGACTGTCAGGTTTAACGTCACCACACTGTCACAATTCCAAACATTAGTGAGAGTTGCTGAGTAGGTACCACTACTATCCAGTGCTGTCCCGTTGAACATAAAGATCTCACCCTGACAGATCTCTTGGTTTACCGTCTCAAATGTGACGGGGTTGACTATCAGCTCCAATGTAACAACGCTATCGCATCCCTGCGAACTTGTCACGGTGTCCACATAGGTGCCCGCGGCGATGAGTGGAGAACCATGAAAATCATATACCTGACCCTCACAGATTGTGTCTGCAATTGTTTCATACTGAGTAGGAAATACGGTGAGAGTTAGGGTCACGATGCTATCACAACCTGTCTGACTTTGTAAGGTATCAGTGTAAAATCCGGCCGCAGGGACCTGGCCGCCCGTGAAGGCGTAAGGTAGCAGGTGGTCACAAATGGTATCCGTAAGGTCAGTCTGCAAAACGGCCAATACCGACAGGTTCAGAGTCAAAATGCTATCACAACCTGTCGCTGCTACCAAAGTATCCACATAAGAGCCGGCAAGGCTTACAGGCGTACCATTAAAATCATAAGTCTCCCCGTCACATATTTCGATATCTAGTACCCCTGTGGTCGGTGGATTGACCACTAGTTGAAGTGTATCGGAAGTGGCATTGCAGGCTGAGTTGGCAAGATTCACTATCTGATCCGCCACAACTAACCTATACGAGCCGGCATCACTCAGATCCACATCAGTCAGGATGAAGGGGACCATATCTGCTCCTGGAATATCAACCCAACTACCGCTAAAGAGCATTTGCCACCGGTATACAGGGTTTGCATAGTTCCCCACAACGGTTGCATTGAAGGTCACGTCATCCCCTTGACAGGCAGGATTAGGTGCCACTGAGGCGGTCACCATGGGAGCACAACTTTCCACTGTAATGGTTTGCGATTCCTGTCTGGTATTTCCGCAATTATCTACTGCAGTCCATGTACGGACAAGGATGTAGCTGTTCTCACAGATTCCGGCTAATGTATCCTCGGTAAAGCTGACGCTCAAAGAACCACAATTGTCGGTGCCAACAATGTCTAACCCAGTGACTGGTGGACTGGGAACGGACAAGCAGCTCACTGTGGTGTCATTGGGTACATTGCTGATTATCGGTAACACCGTGTCTTGCACGGTAATGACCTGGATACAGCTGCTGCTGTTGAGACATTCGTCCATTGCCGTCCACGTACGATTGATCTGATAGGATCCGCCACATGGGCCAGGAATCGTGTCGTCTACGAAGGTGATCACTGGATCTGGTCCACAATTGTCCGTAGCTGTGGCTACACCCACCAGTGATGTGTCTGCACTTTCGTCACAATTGACGGTCGCATCAGCAGGGCAAATGATCACCGGTAAACTAGTATCCTGCACGGTGATGGTCTGCAGACATGTGCTACTGTTGCCGCATTCGTCCACGGCCGTCCAAGTGCGCTCAATCACGTAGTTACCCCCACATGCGGTTGAAATGACATTGTCTACAAAACTGATCGTCGGCTCAGGTCCGCAATTGTCAGTAGCTGTAGCCACTCCGGTGGCCGTGGTATCTGTCGAGCCGTGGCAATCGATCAGCACGTCCGCTGGACAGGTGATCACAGGCAAGCTCGTATCCTGCACCGTGATCGTCTGCAGACAAGTGCTGCTGTTGCCACACTCGTCCACGGCCGTCCAGGTCCGTTCTATGACGTAATTGCCGCCGCAGCCCGTAGTTATCTGATTATCAACGTAGGAAATCACTGGGGCAGGCCCGCAATTGTCTGTGGCTGTAGCCACTCCCGTGGCTGTCGTGTCCGTTGAACCATGACAATCAATCAGCACATCCGCTGGGCAGGTGATCACCGGCAAACTCGTGTCCTGTACCGTGATCGTCTGCAAGCAAGTGCTACTGTTGCCGCACTCATCCATTGCGGTCCACGTACGCTCTATCACGTAATTGCCGCCGCAGCCCGTGGTTATCTGATTATCAACGTAGGAAATCACTGGGGCAGGCCCGCAATTGTCTGTGGCTGTAGCCACTCCCGTGGCCGTGGTATCCGTCGAGCCATGACAATCGATCAACACATCCGCAGGGCAGGTGATGACAGGCAAGCTCGTATCCTGTACTGTGATCGTCTGCAAGCAAGTGCTGCTGTTACCGCACTCATCTACCGCGGTCCACGTACGCTCTATCACATAATTGCCACCACAGCCCATCGGTATCACATTGTCCAAAAAGCTGACTGTGGGCACAGGACCACAATTGTCTGTGGCTGTAGCAACTCCAGTGGTCGTCGTATCCGTGGAGCCGTGACAATCGATCAGTACATCTGTTGGGCAGGTGATCACCGGCAAACTTGTGTCCTGTACCGTAATCGTCTGCAAACAACTGCTGCTGTTGCCGCATTCGTCCACCGCAGTCCACGTACGCTCGATCACGTAATTCCCGCCGCAACCCGTGGGTACCTGATTATCGATGTAAGAAATGGCAGGGGCTGGACCACAATTGTCCGTGGCTGTAGCCACTCCCGTGGCGGTCGTGTCCGTGGAGCCGTGACAATCGATCAGTACATCTGCTGGGCAGGTGATCACAGGCAAACTGGTGTCCTGTACCGTGATCGTCTGTAGACAGCTACTGCTATTGCCGCACTCATCCACCGCGGTCCAGGTACGCTCTATCACGTAATTGCCACCGCAACCCGTGGTTATCTGATTATCAACGTAGGAAATCACTGGGGCAGGCCCGCAATTGTCTGTGGCTGTAGCCACTCCGGTGGCCGTGGTATCCGTCGAGCCATGACAATCGATCAGCACATCCGCCGGGCAGGTGATGACAGGCAAGCTCGTATCCTGTACCGTGATCGTCTGCAAGCAAGTGCTGCTGTTACCGCACTCATCCACCGCGGTCCACGTACGCTCTATCACATAATTGCCGCCGCAGCCTGTCGGTATCACATTGTCCAAAAAGCTGACTGTGGGCACAGGTCCACAATTGTCTGTGGCTGTAGCCACTCCAGTGGCCGTCGTATCCGTGGAGCCGTGACAATCGATCAGTACATCTGCCGGACATGTGATCACCGGCAAACTTGTGTCCTGTACTGTAATCGTCTGCAAACAACTGCTGCTGTTGCCGCATTCGTCCACCGCAGTCCAGGTACGCTCTATCACGTAATTGCCGCCGCAGCCCGTGGCTATGGTATTGTCGAGAAAACTGATTGTAGGTGTAGGTCCACAATTGTCTGTGGCTGTAGCAACTCCAGTGGCCGTCGTATCTGTCGAACCGTGACAATCGATCAGCACGTCCGCGGGACAGGTGATTACCGGCAAGCTCGTATCCTGCACCGTAATGGTCTGTAAACAGGTGCTGCTGTTGCCGCACTCGTCCACCGCGGTCCACGTACGCTCTATCACGTAGTTGCCGCCGCAGCCCGTGGCTATGACATTATCAGCAAAGCTGATGGTAGGCTCAGGACCACAGTTGTCTGTCGCAGTGGCAACACCTGTGGCTGTGGTATCTGTGGAGCCATGACAATCGATCAGTACATCTGCTGGGCAGGTGATCACCGGCAAACTTGTGTCCTGTACTGTAATCGTCTGCAAACAACTGCTGCTGTTGCCGCATTCGTCCACCGCAGTCCAGGTACGCTCTATCACGTAATTACCTCCGCAACCCGTGGGTATCTGATTATCGATGTAAGATATGGCAGGGGTTGGACCGCAATTGTCGGTGGCTGTGGCCACTCCAGTGGCCGTGGTATCCGTCGAGCCATGACAATCGATCAACACATCCGCAGGGCAGATGATCACAGGCAAGCTCGTATCCTGTACTGTGATCGTCTGCAGACAGGAGCTGCTGTTACCGCACTCATCTACCGCAGTCCACGTACGCTCTATCACATAATTGCCGCCGCAGCCCATCGGTATCACATTGTCCAAAAAGCTGACGCTAGGCGCAGGGCCACAATTGTCCGTGGCTGTCGCCACGCCCGTGGCGGTAGTATCTGTGGAGCCGTGACAATCGATCAGTACATCTGATGGGCAGGTGATCACCGGCAAACTTGTGTCCTGTACTGTAATCGTCTGCAAACAACTGCTGCTGTTGCCGCATTCGTCCACCGCAGTCCAGGTACGCTCTATCACGTAATTGCCGCCGCAACCCGTGGGTATCTGATTATCGATGTAAGATATGGCAGGGGCTGGACCGCAATTGTCGGTGGCTGTTGCCACTCCAGTCGCCGTAGTGTCCGTCGAGCCATGACAATCGATCAACACATCCGCTGGACAGGTGATTACGGGCAAGCTTGTATCCTGCACCGTGATGGTCTGCAAGCAGGTGCTGCTGTTGCCGCACTCGTCTACTGCCGTCCAAGTACGCTCTATCACATAGTTGCCGCCACAGCCTGTAGGTAACAAATTGTCAGCAAACGAAATAGTCGGGACAGGGCCACAGTTGTCTGTGGCTGTAGCCACCCCAGTAGCTGTCGTATCCGTTGAGCCATGACAGTCAATGAGAACATCCGCAGGGCAGGTGATCACCGGTAAGCTAGTGTCCTGTACTGTAATCGTCTGCAAGCAATTGCTGCTGTTGCCACACTCATCTACCGCGGTCCATGTTCGTTCGATCACGTAATTACCCCCACAGCCCGTCGCTATGACGTTATCCAGGTAAGAAATCACCGGGGTAGGACCACAGTTATCCGTGGCTGTCGCCACGCCCGTGGCAGTGGTGTCTGTAGAGCCGTGGCAGTCGATCAGTACATCCGCTGGACAAGTTATTACAGGCAAACTCGTGTCCTGTACTGTGATCGTCTGCAGGCAAGTGCTGCTGTTGCCACACTCATCCACTGCGGTCCACGTACGCTCGATCACGTAGTTGCCACCACAGCCTGCGGGTAGGATGTTGTCCAAGTAGGAAATTGCTGGAAGGGGACCGCAGTTGTCGGTAGCCGTTGCCACACCGGTGGCCGTGGTATCTGTCGAACCATGGCAGTCGATAAGCACATCGGCTGGACAGGTGATTACCGGCAAACTGGTGTCCTGTACCGTGATGGTCTGTAGACAATTGGTCACATTCCCGCACTCGTCTATGGCTGTCCAGGTTCGTTCGATCACATAGTTCCCTCCGCAGCCCGTGGGTATGACATTGTCGAGATAGGAGATGGCTGGTGCCGGACCGCAATTATCCGAAGCTGTTGCGACGCCTGTGGCAGTCGTATCTGTGGAACCATGACAATCGATCAACACATCAGCGGGACACACAATGACCGGCAATGTGGTGTCTTGAACAGTTATGATTTGAAGGCAACTGTCTGCCCTTCCACAATCATCTTGGGCAATCCACAATCGCTCGATGCTGTAGTTTCCTGAGCAGCCGGTCGAGACAATGTTGTCGACAAAAGACACTGCTACAGCCAACAGACAACTAGCTGTGGCTGTCGCTGAGCCGGTGACTGTGGTATCCGTCGAGTTGTGGCAATCCACCGCAATATCTGCCGGACAGGTAATGGTAGGTCCGGCGTTGTCAATTTGATAGTCTACGGCACAGCTGTCCGCACGGCCGCATTGGTCCATGACGATATAGGTGACAGTCACCGTCTGCGGACAATCTGTGGGAGCTGGGAGCGAACTTACAGCTACGTCGAATGACAAATCACAGGAAACGGTTATCCCAGTGGCCCGAATAATCGCGCTGTCAATCGCTACGATGGAGATTAGGTCCTGATAGCAACTAACCACCCCACCGCTTGGACAGGCAATGGCCGGTCCACCGTTGTCGATCGTGAAGGTCTGGATACATACATCCGTGCGACCGCACTGATCCGTGATCGTATAATCCACCGTGTAGGTTGGAGTACAGTTGTCGATCTTGGGTGCCACCACCGCCACCACATTCCAGGTCAGATCGCAGCTGACCGCCACATTGGTACCTCCGTTGTGGCTCAACACATTGGCATCTACTATCGCCTGGATATCCTCATAACAAGTCACCGTCGTGTCGGCAAAACATGTAATGGTTGGGACTGCATTATCAATGGTAAAGGTCTGCGTGCACTGATCGGTACGACCACACTGGTCGGTGATCGTATAATCCACCGTGTAGGTCGGTGTACAGTTGTCAATCTTAGGTGCCACCACCGCCACCACATTCCAGGTCAGATCACAGCTCACCGCCACGTTGGTACCTGCGTTGTGACTCACCACATTGGCATCCACAATCGCCTGGATATCTTCGTAGCAAGTCACCGTCGTATCCGCAAAACATGTAATCGTTGGAACTGCATTATCGATGGTAAAGGTCTGGGTGCACTGGTCCGTACGACCGCATTGGTCGGTGATCGTATAATCGACCGTGTAGGTCGGAGTACAGTTGTCGATCCTGGAGGCCACCACCGCCACCACGTTCCAGGTGAGATCGCAGCTCACCGTTACATTGCTGCCGCCGTTATGGCTGAGCACATTGGCATCCACAATCGCCTGGATGTCCTCATAGCACGTTACGGTCGTATCCGCAAAACAGGTGATTGTCGGTGCAGGATTATCTATGGTGAAGGTCTGTGTACAGGCGTCGGTGCGACCGCACTGATCGGTAATCGTATAATCCACCGTGTAGGTCGGTGTGCAGTTGTCGATCTTGGGCGTTACGGCCGCCACCACATTCCAAGTTAGATCGCAACTAACTGTCACATTAGTGCCAGCATTGTGGCTAAGCACATTGGCATCCACAATCGCCTGGATGTCCTCATAGCATGTCACCGTCGTATCCGCAAAACAAGTGATCGTCGGTGCAGGGTTATCGATGGTGAAGGTCTGGGTACATTCATCCGTGCGACCACACTGATCCGTAATTGTATAATCCACCGTGTAGCTCGGTGTACAGTTATCGATCTTGGGCGCCACGACCGCCACTACGTTCCAGGTCAGATCGCAGCTGACCGTTGCATCGCTACCGCCATTGTGGCTGAGCACATTGGCATCCACAATCGCCTGGATGTCTTCGTAGCAAGTTACCGTGGTATCGGCAAAACAAGTGATCGTCGGTGCCGCATTGTCAATCGTGAACGTCTGCGTGCACTGGTCCGTGCGTCCACACTGATCGGTAATCGTATAATCCACCGTGTAGGTGGGTGTGCAGTTGTCGATCTTGGGCGCTACGACGGCCACCACGTTCCAAGTCAGATCACAGCTGACCGTCACATTAGTGCCAGCGTTGTGGCTGAGCACATTGGCATCTACAATCGCCTGGATGTCCTCGTAACATGTCACCGTCGTATCCGCAAAACAAGTGATCGTCGGTGCGGGATTATCGATCGTGAAGGTCTGGGTGCATACATCCGCGCGACCGCACTGATCGGTGATCGTATAATCCACCGTGTAGCTCGGGGTACAGTTATCAATCTTGGGGGCCAGCACCGCCACCACGTTCCAGGTCAGATCACAGCTCACCGTTACATTGCTGCCGCTGTTGTGGCTGATTACATTGGCATCCACAATCGCCTGGATGTCTTCGTAGCAAGTCACCGTCGTATCCGCAAAACAAGTGATTGTCGGAGCAGGGTTATCGATCGTGAAGGTCTGGGTGCATACATCCGTGCGACCGCACTGGTCCGTGATCGTGTAATCCACTGTGTAGGTTGGAGTACAGTTGTCGATCTTGGGGGCCACCACCGCTACCACATTCCAGGTCAGATCACAGCTCACTATTACATTGCTACCGCTGTTGTGGCTGATTACATTGGCATCCACAATCGCCTGGATGTCTTCATAACACGTCACCGTGGTATCGGCAAAACAAGTGATCGTCGGAGCAGCGTTATCGATCGTGAAGGTCTGGGTACACTGGTCCGTGCGACCGCACTGATCGGTGATCGTATAATCCACTGTGTAGGTTGGAGTACAGTTGTCGATCTTGGGGGCCACCACCGCTACCACATTCCAGGTCAGATCACAGCTCACTGTTACATTGCTGCCGCCGATGTGGCTGAGCACATTGGCATCCACAATCGCCTGGATGTCTTCGTAGCAGGTCACGGTCGTATCAGCAAAACAGGTGATTGTTGGATCGGCATTATCGATCGCAAAGGTCTGGGTACACTGGTCGGTACGACCGCACTGATCCGTGATTGTATAATCCACCGTGTAGGTCGGGGTACAGTTGTCGATCTTGGGTGCCACCACCGCCACCACATTCCAAGTTAGATCGCAACTAACTGTCACATTAGTGCCAGCATTGTGGCTGAGCACATTGGCATCCACAATCGCCTGGATGTCTTCGTAGCAGGTCACGGTCGTATCAGCAAAACAGGTGATTGTCGGTGCCGCATTGTCGATCGTGAAGGTCTGGATACACTGGTCTGTACGACCGCACTGATCGGTGATCGTATAGTCCACCGTGTAGCTCGGGGTACAGTTGTCGATCTTGGGTGCCACCACCGCCACTACGTTCCAAGTTAGATCGCAACTAACTGTCACATTAGTACCAGCATTGTGGCTGAGCACATTGGCATCCACAATCGCCTGGATGTCTTCGTAGCAGGTCACGGTCGTATCCGCAAAACAGGTGATTGTTGGATCGGCATTATCGATCGCAAAGGTCTGGGTACACTGGTCGGTACGACCGCACTGATCCGTGATTGTATAATCCACCGTGTAGGTTGGAGTGCAGTTGTCGATCTTGGGGGCCACCACCGCCACCACGTTCCAAGTCAGATCACAGCTCACCGTTACATTGCTGCCGCCGTTGTAGCTGAGCACATTGGCATCCACAATCGCCTGGATATCTTCGTAGCAAGTTACCGTCGTATCCGCAAAGCACGTGATCGTGGGGTCGGCATTGTCAATGGTGAACGTCTGGGTGCATACATCCGTGCGACCGCACTGATCGGTGATCGTATAATCCACCGTGTAGGTCGGCGTACAGTTGTCGATCTTGGGGGCCACCACCGCCACCACGTTCCAAGTCAGATCGCAACTAACCGTTACATTGCTGCCGCCGTTGTGGCTGAGCACATTGGCGTCCACAATCGCCTGGATATCTTCGTAGCAAGTCACCGTCGTATCCGCAAAGCACGTGATCGTGGGGTCGGCATTGTCAATGGTGAACGTCTGGGTGCATACATCCGTGCGACCGCACTGATCGGTGATCGTATAATCCACCGTGTAGGTCGGCGTACAGTTGTCGATCTTGGGGGCCACCACCGCCACCACGTTCCAAGTCAGATCGCAACTAACCGTTACATTGCTACCGCCGTTATGGCTGAGCACATTGGCATCTACGATGGCCTGGATGTCTTCATAACACGTCACCGTCGTATCCGCAAAACAGGTGATTGTCGGGGCCGGATTGTCGATCATGTAGTCGACATCGCAAGAGTTCATGCGTCCACACTGGTCGAGGACAGTATACGTGATCGTCACCATGTGCGGGCAATCGTCGCGTGGGGGTAGTGGACTGACAGATATTGAGTAGCTGAGATCACAGGCCACGGTTACACCAGACACCGTAAGAATTGCACTGTCCAGAGAGATAATTGCCACCAGATCATCATAACAGGGGACAGTACCTCCAGTGGGACAAGTGATCGAAGGACCTGGATTATCGATCGTGAAGGTCTGGGTGCACTGGTCCGTGCGTCCGCACTGATCGGTGATCGTATAATCCACACTGTAGGTCGGAGTGCAGTTGTCAATCTTAGGTGCCACCACCGCCACCACGTTCCAGGTAAGATCACAGCTCACAATTACATTGCTGCCGCCGTTATGGCTGATGACATTGGCATCCACAATCGCCTGGATGTCTTCGTAGCAAGTCACGGTCGTATCGGCAAAACACGTGATCGTTGGATCGGCATTATCAATCGTGAAAGTCTGTGTGCACTGATCGGTACGACCGCACTGATCGGTGATCGTATAATCCACCGTGTAGGTTGGGGTACAGTTGTCAATCTTGGGTGCTACAGCCGCCACCACGTTCCAGGTTAGATCACAGCTCACCGTTACATTACTGCCGCCGTTGTGACCCGTGACATTGGCATCCACAATCGCCTGGATGTCTTCGTAGCAAGTTACCGTCGTATCCGCAAAACAGGTAATCGTTGGATCGGCATTGTCAATTGTGAACGTCTGGGTACATACATCCGTGCGGCCACACTGATCGGTGATCGTATAATCCACCGTGTAGGTCGGGGTACAGTTGTCAATCTTGGGCGCCAGCACCGCTGCCACGTTCCAAGTCAGATCACAACTGACCGTTACATTACTACCGCCGTTGTGGCTGATGACATTGGCATCCACAATCGCCTGGATGTCTTCGTAGCAAGTCACCGTCGTATCGGCAAAACACGTGATCGTTGGATCGGCGTTATCAATGGTAAAAGTCTGGGTACACTGGTCCGTACGACCACACTGGTCCGTGATCGTATAATCCACCGTATAGCTCGGCGTGCAGTTGTCGATCTTGGGTGCAACGACGGCCACCACATTCCAGGTAAGATCGCAGCTAACTGTCACATTAGTGCCAGAATTGTGACTTAGCACATTGGCATCTACAATCGCCTGGATGTCTTCGTAGCATGTCACCGTCGTATCCGCAAAACAGGTGATCGTTGGATCGGCATTGTCGATCGTGAAGGTCTGCGTACACTGATCCGTACGACCACACTGGTCGGTGATCGTATAGTCTACCGTGTAGGTCGGGGTACAGTTGTCGATCTTGGGGGTTAGGACCGCCACGACATTCCAGGTCAGATCACAGCTGACCGTTACATTGCTACCGCCGTTGTGGCTGAGCACATTGGCATCCACAATCGCCTGGATGTCTTCGTAACACGTCACCGTCGTATCCGCAAAACATGTAATCGTTGGATCGGCATTATCAATCGTAAAGGTCTGCGTGCACTGGTCCGTACGACCGCACTGATCCGTGATCGTGTAATCCACTGTGTAGGTCGGAGTACAGTTGTCGATCTTGGGGGCCACCACCGCCACCACATTCCAGGTAAGATCACAGCTCACCGTTACATTGCTACCGCCGTTGTGACTGATGACATTGGCATCCACAATCGCCTGGATGTCTTCGTAGCAAGTCACCGTCGTATCGGCAAAACAAGTGATCGTCGGAGCAGGGTTATCGATCGTGAAGGTCTGGGTGCATACATCCGTGCGACCGCACTGGTCCGTAATTGCATAATCCACCGTGTAGGTCGGCGTACAGTTGTCGATCTTGGGGGCCACCACCGCCACCACATTCCAGGTAAGATCACAGCTCACCGTTACATTGCTACCGCCGTTGTGACTGATGACATTGGCATCGACGATCGCCTGGATGTCTTCGTAGCAAGTCACCGTCGTATCGGCAAAACAAGTGATCGTCGGAGCAGGGTTATCGATCGTGAAGGTCTGGGTGCATACATCCGTGCGACCGCACTGGTCTGTAATTGTATAATCCACCGTGTAGGTTGGAGTACAGTTGTCGATCTTGGGGGCCACCACCGCCACCACATTCCAGGTCAGATCACAGCTCACTGTTACATTGCTGCCGCCGTTGTGGCTGAGCACATTGGCATCCACAATCGCCTGGATGTCTTCATAACACGTCACCGTCGTATCCGCAAAACAAGTGATTGTCGGAGCAGGATTATCGATCGTGAAGGTCTGGATGCATACATCCGTGCGACCACACTGGTCCGTGATCGTATAATCCACCGTGTAGCTCGGGGTACAGTTGTCGATCTTGGGGGCCACCACCGCCACCACATTCCAGGTCAGATCACAGCTCACTGTTACATTGCTGCCGCCGTTGTGGCTGAGCACATTGGCATCCACAATCGCCTGGATGTCTTCATAACACGTCACCGTTGTGTCCGCAAAGCACGTGATCGTGGGATCGGCATTGTCAATGGCAAACGTCTGGGTACATACATCCGTGCGGCCACACTGATCGGTGATCGTATAATCCACCGTGTAGGTTGGAGTGCAGTTGTCGATCTTGGGGGCCACCACCGCCACCACGTTCCAGGTCAGATCGCAGCTCACTGTTACATTGCTACCGCCGTTGTGGCTGAGCACATTGGCATCGACAATCGCCTGGATGTCTTCGTAGCAAGTTACCGTTGTATCCGCAAAGCACGTGATCGTTGGATCGGCATTATCGATCGTGAACGTCTGCGTGCACTGATCGGTACGACCACACTGATCTGTGATCGTATAATCCACCTTGTAGGTCGGCGTGCAGTTGTCCACCTTCGGTGCCACCACACCGACCACGTTCCAAGTTAGGTCACAGTTGACCGTCACATTGGTACCGCTATTGTGGCTGATGACATTGGCATCCACAATCGCCTGGATGTCTTCGTAGCAAGTCACCGTCGTGTCCGCAAAACAAGTGATCGTTGGATCGGCATTATCAATCGTAAAAGTCTGCGTGCACTGATCGGTACGACCGCACTGATCGGTGATCGTATAGTCCACCGTGTAGCTCGGGGTACAGTTGTCGATCTTGGGTGCCACGACCGCCGCCACATTCCAGGTCAAATCACAACTCACCGCCACATTGGTGCCGCCGTTGTGGCTGAGCACATTGGCATCTACAATCGCCTGGATAGCTTCATAGCATGTCACCGTGGTATCGGCAAAACAAGTGATCGTCGGAGCAGGGTTATCGATCGTGAAGGTCTGGGTACACTGGTCCGTACGACCACACTGGTCCGTGATCGTATAATCCACCGTATAGCTCGGCGTGCAGTTGTCGATCTTGGGTGCAACGACGGCCACCACATTCCAGGTAAGATCACAGCTCACCGTTACATTGCTGCCACCGTTATGGCTGAGCACATTGGCATCCACAATCGCCTGGATGTCTTCGTAGCAGGTCACCGTCGTATCCGCAAAACAAGTGATCGTTGGATCGGCATTATCAATCGTGAAGGTCTGGGTACACTGGTCCGTACGACCACACTGGTCGGTAATCGTATAATCCACCGTGTAGGTGGGGGTGCAGTTGTCGATCTTGGGCTCAACGACCGCCACCACATTCCAGGTAAGATCACAGCTGACCGTTACATTACTACCGCCATTGTGACTAGTGACATTGGCATCGACAATCGCCTGGATGTCTTCGTAGCAAGTAACCGTTGTATCCGCAAAGCACGTGATCGTTGGATCGGCATTATCGATCGTGAACGTCTGCGTGCACTGATCGGTACGACCACACTGATCTGTGATCGTATAATCCACCGTGTAGGTCGGCGTGCAGTTGTCGATCTTGGGTGTTACCAGCGCCACTACATTCCAAGTCAGATCACAGCTGACGGTCACATTGGTACCGCCGTTGTGACTGAGCACATTGGCATCCACAATCGCCTGGATGTCTTCGTAGCATGTCACCGTCGTATCCGCAAAACAAGTGATCGTCGGAGCAGGATTATCGATCGTCAACGTCTGGGTACATACATCCGTGCGACCGCACTGATCCGTGATCGTATAGTCTACCTTGTAACTTGGTGTACAGTTATCAATCTTGGGGGCCACGACCGCCGCCACATTCCAGGCCAAATCACAACTCACCGCCACATTGGTGCCGCCGTTGTGGCTGAGCACATTGGCATCTACAATCGCCTGGATAGCTTCATAGCATGTCACGGTCGTATCCGCAAGACAGGTGATCGTGGGTGCGTTATTTGAAATAGTATAGGTTGTATTGCATTGATCCATGCGTCCACAACTGTCCGTTGCTGTCCACGTGATCACATAGGCACCAGGGCAATCATCAATTGCGGGCAAGGCACTTCGGGTAACTACATAACTCATGCCGCATGCAGTCGTGACCCCACCTGCCGCAAGCGCGAGGCTGTCTGCCGTAACTTGCGCCACAAAATCGCTGTAGCAATTTATGGTCGTATTGGCCGGACATGCATTGATCAGAGGACCACTGTTGGACACACTGTACGTGACTGCACAGTTTGCGGTCCTTCCGCAACTATCGGTCACCTCGTAGGTGATCGTGTAGGTGCCCGGACAATTATCATATGCTGGCAGCGCACTTCGAGTGAAGCTAAAACTCATCCCACAGCTCGTCGTGATCGAGGACGCGATGAGGAAACTATCCACCGTCACTACACTGACCAGATCACTGTAGCAAGCTACCACGCCTCCTGCTGGGCAGTAGCCGATGGATGGACCTGCGTTGACAATGTCGTATTCGACGCTGCACGAAGTGGATCGGCCGCAACTGTCCAACACCGTATAGGTGATGGTGTAAGCGGCTGGGCAATTATCAAAGGAGGGCATGGGGCTCACACTGATCGTGTACGGGATCCCACATCCCGTGGTCACACCCCCATTGACCAACTGCGCACTGTCCTGTGAGATCTGATTGACGAGATCACTATAGCAGGTCACGGTCATGTCGTTGGGACAGTTAGTGATGGTGGGTGCCTGGGTATTCTCTACGGTGATGATTTGCTGACAGGTGGCCGTATTGCCACAGCTGTCGATCACTGTAAAGGTTCGAGTGATGGCAATCTCGCAGGGGCTATCCGAGCGGCTGTCTATATATTGCACTTCCTCGATTCCACAATTATCAAAGGCATCGGAGGAGGCATCTAACGCCTCGAATGTAGCCTCTGTAATAGTGACCGAGCTGGTGCTAAAGGCTAGGCCTGAAATTGACAGCACATCAGCCGTGCTACAGCCTTCTCCTGTGACATTCGCAGGGCAGCTGATGGTCGGGTCACTAACATCATTAATCGTGAAGGACTGAAAGAAATTAGTCACGTTGCCGCAAGCATCCGTAAGCTCGTAGGCCCTGACAATGGTCAGGTTGCAGGGATCCCCGCTGGGAGTGTCACCCAGATGCACAAAGCTGACCGATCCGCAGTCCTCAATGACGGTAATATTGGTTTCTGGTGAGGGTATTGATCCCACACATTCAAAAGACATATCATCCAGATCCGGATCGTTGACCACGGGCGGAGTCATATCGGTGATCGTATAGGTAGCAGAGATGGTCGACTGTTGGCAGCCGTCATCTACGGTGTAAGTCACCGTGATCACCCCAGCTGTGGTACCGGCACCGCAAGTAGGATCGGGCGTATAGTTGCCGAGATTGAAGTCACTGGTGACCGTCCATGGACAATCATCGCTTACACAACCTGTGCTATTTTGTAATGTGGTCAGATTCGCATTATGCCAGGCGGTAATGTTGGCTTCGTTTTGCGCAGTACCTCCACATTCAACGGTCGGCTCGGGCAAGGTGCATCCGCTAAGATCGGGTGCAGTTGCATCGCCCGGGATCGTGATTACCACCGTGCTGTCACAGTTATCAGACGAGGTCACGACCAGTGTGATTGTCTTATCCCCACAGGTGTTGTAGGTCACGGTCTCGGTACGTCCGTCTGTGCCCGATGCATTGGCCCCGCTGCCAAAATCCCAGTCGTAGGTCGCACCACTGACAAAGGGGGTCGAAAAGGTGTACTGCACTCCTACACAGATGAGACTGGGTCCTGTGATATCTGCCGGAGGATTTGCGAAGAGGTTGATGTCAAAGTTCACAACCGTATAGGCGCAACTGCCGTATCCTAACAGGTCCAGGTCCACCACCCTCACCGATTTGCTTCCGGGTGTAGCATATGTGCACATTTGAGACGCACTCTGTGCACACACAATGCTGCCGGTAGCGCTGGGGCCATCGAAGAAGGTGTATTCATAGTTGCCCGTGCCAATGGGTGTGACGTCCACGGTGTAGGGTTTGTCTGGACAAAAAGTATAGTCCGGAATGCTGGCTTCCGGAGGTGACAATACGGCCAGCTTCACTTCGGTACAAACGGGGGCGAAAATCCCACCACAGTTGGAGCTGACATCTGCGCACACCTCATAGATTAGCGTATCCGGCAGCGTAGGATCGTTCGGAACGGAGACGTTTGTTGAAGAGCATCCACTGCTACAACTCAAAAAGGCATCATAGGCAGGGTCTTGTGTGGAACTCCAAGTTATGCTGGGCTCATAGTAGACGCCAGTCACCGATAAGGTGGCATCACAGCCTTCCACCGTAACCTCAGGGGCTCCTTGCGCAAACCCCGCTATGGATGTCACGGAGTAGACATTGGGGTTATTGCCGGGCTCGCAAAAAGTAATGAAGATAGGAGCGCCCGTGTTGTTGATGCAAATGACGTCACCAACGTCCTGCACACCTCCACAATCGATATCGTACTCTATGTTACTGGGGATGGCGCCTGCCGTAATGTCAAAGATAATCCCAACGGCATCCGGGTGTAGTAACAGCATAAACTCAATGCAGCGGTCATTGAGGTCCACTTGAGGGTTACCGCAACAAGTGTCATACTTGGTACCTCTCGAGATGCTACACGAACTCCATGTCGCGGAAGGATCCGAGGTTAGGTCAACCAGCAGACTGGGCACCTGGCTGTTACAGTGGGTGACAGTTGGGTTGTATACGCATTGTGCTGCTGCCTCACCCCAATAAAAGGAGAGAACCAGCAAGCAAATAACGACCTGTACGTATGAGAATGACGGTAAACGTCGATCCATCCATGCATTTTTACGTGCTGGATCGAGTAACCAACGGTTTTTGTGTTATCCCATCGATGGCAAAATACATGCCATCCTTTGCCCTGGATTCGAAAGACCTTGGTGGCCTAGCAAGTGCCGATATATGTAAGTCCCTGACTGGCAGGCTTAGGCGAATCATGCCAGCTCTTGAAAGCTTTCGCAGATCAGGTCGAACTGGCCACTGCGTGTAGCTATTGCGCTACAAGCTTCCTTTTTCCGGATCGATCTCCAGCACCAAGTCATCCTGATCCACCAGCTCTTTTGCACCTATGTGAATCTTCTTGATATTGCCTGCCATCGGGGCTGCGATGGTGCTCTCCATCTTCATCGCCTCTATGATAAATAGGGGCTCATCCTTGGCCACTTGCTGACCCTCTTTGACGAGAAGACTCGACAAGCTCCCTTGCAAGGGCGATCCGATATCTGTGACCTGCTCCGCCTTCTTGCGAGTCTTGACAGTCGTCACACCTGACCGGTCTATCACCGGTATGGCTCTGGACTGCCCGTTGAGCTTAAAATAGACCATTACCTCACCCGTAGGGTCCGGGGAAGACGAGTAGACATATTTGATCAGTAGGTCCTTGCCCTCACCCAGGTTTACTAAAATCTCCTCGTTCTCCTTTAGACCAAAAAAGAAGGCGGGCGTCGGTAGGGTCCGTACCACTCCGTATTGCTCGTAGTGCTGCTGGTATTTCTTAAACACCTCCGGGTACAATTGTGAAGACAAGAAGTCATCATAATTGACATAGGGACCAAACTCCTGCTGAAATTGCTCAAACTCGGCGGACAAATCTATCGCCTGCAGATGCTCATTGGGACGATCGGTAAAGGGCTGCTCATCGCCCAACACTTTGCGCTGCAGCACCTCCGGAAATCCCCCAACGGGTTGGCCTAACTCCCCGCGGAACAATGCTTTGACACTATCTGGAAAGGAAAGCTGTCCAGCCTGCTCTGCCACGTCCTCGCGACTAAGGTTGTTAGACGTCATAAACATGGCCAGATCGCCAACCACTTTCGACGAAGGGGTGACCTTGACAATATCACCCAGGAGTGCATTGGCATGCTTGTAATTCTCCTTGATTTTTTCGAACCGATCTTCCAGACCAAGGCCCCGGGCCTGGGGTCGCAAGTTGGAATACTGGCCGCCGGGAATCTCGTGATCGTAAACAGTGGCAGTCCCAGCTCTCAATTCTGTTTCAAAAGGATAGTAGTACTCTCGCACGGCCTCCCAGTAATCCGCATGATCATTCAGGGCCTGTAAATCGATCCCACGCTCGCGATCGTGTCCGGCCAGCATGGCAACCACCGAGTTAAAATTGGGTTGAGACGTCAATCCGGACATCGAACTGACAGCCACATCGACAATGTCAACCCCCGCATCGATGGCCTTGAGGTAGGTGGCAGCCTGGATAGACGAAGTATCATGTGTGTGCAGGTGGATAGGGATGGACACCGTATTCTTCAGTCCATCAATCAGCTGCGTGGCTGCCAAAGGTTTCAGCAGGCCGGCCATGTCCTTGATGGCCAAAATGTGAGCACCGGCATCTTCCAACTTGCGAGCAAGCTCGAGATAGTATTTCAGGTTGTATTTAGTCCGTGAGGGATCTGAGACGTCGCCTGTGTAACAGATGCAGGCTTCCGCCAAAGCATCTGTCTTCTCCCGCACCACTCGAATGCTCTTTTCCAGATTGAGTGGCCAATTGAGGGAGTCGAAGATGCGAAAGAGATCAATCCCATTTTCCCAGGCCCGGATGATAAATGACTCGATCAGATTGTCCGGATAAGCCTTGTAGCCGACCCCGTTGGAGCCCCTAAGCAACATCTGAAAAAGCACATTGGGAATGGCTTTCCGCAACAGCTGCAGTCGGGTCCAGGGATCTTCCTTGAGAAATCGCAGGGCCACGTCGAAGGTCGCGCCTCCCCACACCTCCATGGAAAAGACATCACCGCCCAAGGCCTGCGCATAGTGTCTCGCCGGCTTTAGGAGGTCTATGGTGCGCATCCGGGTAGCCAGCAGCGACTGGTGAGCATCCCGGTAGGTCGTGTCAGTGAATTGGATCGCCTTCTCCTGGCTTAGCCAGGCCACAAATCGGTCCGGACCCAGGGATCGCAGGCGATCTCTGGTCCCCGGGGGAAGTTGCCCGTTCTCGTTGGGCTCCGGTACGGGGGGTACCCGAAACTTCTTGTCGTGTTGCTTGACCTTGACGTCGGAGTTGCCATTGACGATGACCTCCGCCAAATAGCGAAGGATCTTGGTTCCCCGGTCCCGACGGCGTACAGGCACCACCAGCTCCGGATGGTCCTGGATGAAGTTGACCGTCGCCTTGCCTTCCTGAAAGGTCTTGTTCTCCAGCAAATTCATGAGGAAGCCCAGATTGGACTTAACCCCTCGAATCCTAAATTCGGACAAGGCGCGATATAGCCTCTCTCCTGCCCCCTTGTGCGTACGCCCCCAAGCCGTCACCTTGACCAACATGCTGTCAAAAAACGGAGAGATGGATGACCCGGGATAAGCACTTCCCGCATCCAGTCGGATCCCAAAGCCACTGGCACTACGGTAGGCGATTAAGGTCCCATAGTCCGGCCTAAATCCATTTTCAGGGTCTTCGGTGGTGATCCGACATTGGATGGCATGACCACGGATCTTTATGTCTTCTTGCTTTCGGATAAATATGGTGGGATGAGAAAGTTCGTATCCCATCGAAATCAGGATCTGCGACCGTACCAAGTCAATGCCCGTGATCTCTTCGGTAATCGTGTGCTCCACCTGGATCCTTGGATTGACCTCGATAAAAAACACCTCCTCATCTTGGTCTACCAAAAACTCCACGGTGCCAGCATTCTGGTACCCTACGTGCTGCCCGATCTTTAGGGCATAGTCATAGAGCGATGCCTTGGTCTCCGCCTTCAAAGTAGTATTGGGAGCGATCTCCACCACCTTCTGGAAACGCCGCTGGACACTACAATCCCTGTCAAACAAATGCACGAGGTTGCCGTACTTATCTCCCAGCAACTGAATCTCGATATGCTTGGGATTCTCGATGTACTTTTCGAGAAAGACACTGTCGTCACCAAACGCAGTCAATGCTTCGCCACGCGCCTCGTCGTAGGCCTCGAGCAAGGAAGCCGCATCCCTGACCACACGCATGCCTCGACCGCCGCCTCCCGCCGCGGCCTTGACTATGAGCGGATAGCCGATCCTCGCACCTTCGGCGACTACCTCATCCGCATCGTCCGACCGCAGCTGACTGTCGGGGATGATCGGCACCTCTACCGCTCGCGCTATGGCTTTCGCCGCCACTTTGTCTCCCAGCTTTTCCATGACGTCTGCCGGTGGCCCGATAAATATGATGCCGGCATCATTACACTTGCGAACAAAGTCTACATTCTCTGACAGAAAACCATACCCCGGATGAATCGCATCCACTTGGTGTTGCTTGGCCACACGAATGATCTCATCTCCATCCAAGTAGGGTTTCAGCGGCTCATCAGACTTGCCAATCTGATAAGACTCATCTGCCTTATACCGATGGAGTGAATAGCGATCTTCGTAGGTATAGATGGCCACCGTGCGCAGTTTGAGCTCGGAAGCGGCTCTCAATACCCGAATGGCAATCTCTCCTCGATTAGCGACCAAGAGTTTCTTATATCGCCGGTGTTGTACTGACATAGTTTACATTACTTGATGTGTGGGACCTCTTGCATGAAGGCCCGGACCCGCTCGGTGATCTGATCAAATTCGATCAAGAATCCGTCGTGACCAAAGGGTGACTCTACAATATGGATCTCGGCATTGGGAATGTGGGCCTGGATCAGCTCCTGCTCGCTGGTAGGAAAAAGGTAGTCCGTACGGATACCAAAGACCAGCGACCGGGCCTTAATCTGTGCGAGCGCGGCCGCTATCCCACCCCTGGCCCGACCCACATCGTGGTTATCCATGGCCTTGGAGAGCGTGAGATAAGAAAGAGGATCAAACCGCCGGCTGAGCTTCAGCCCCTGATAGCGCTGATAACTGCTCGCCCGATAGTCGTCCAGCTTGTCCTCCGTCTCCATCTGTGTCCGATGATAGGCTTCATAATTGCGGTAGCTCAGCATAGCAATTGCTCTCGCTGCTTCCAGTCCTCGCTTGCCGGCATCCGGGCGGTCCTCGCCAAGCGTAGCGTCTGCCTCGAGGGCCATCCGCTGCGCTTCGTTAAAAGCCACGCCCCAGGGGGAGTGCCTGGCATTGGTCCCGATGACACAGATGTGCCGAAACAGGTCCGGCCGCATGATCGCCCATTCTAATACCTGCTGCCCGCCCATCGATCCTCCGGTGGCCATGTGTATCCGCTGGATACCGAGGTGAGCCCGAAGCAGGTCAAGGGCACGTACGATATCCCGCACCGTAATCAATGGAAAGGCATATCCATAGCGCTTGCCCGTCCTCGGGTCCACGCTGCGCGCACAAGTACTGCCATAGCACGATCCCAGCATATTGGCACAGACAATAAAGTCGCGTTCAGGATCATACAATTTGCCTGCACCGACCAGACCGGGCCACCATTCCGCAGGATCCGAATTGGCTGTCAGGGCATGGCAGATCCAAATCACATTCGATCCGTCAGCATTCAGCCGCCCATAAGTAGTATAAGCCAACGCAAGCTCTGGCAACTCCTCACCGGACTCTAATACAAATGCCTGTTTATGCGAAAAAACCTCCAACCCTTTTACTTTCTAATCCACATCAGCCACGGGTGAAACGCCCATACCTTCCAACCGAGCAAGGTGAACAATAGCCCTGGTGCCAGGAGCCCATTGGGGCCCCGACACGAGACCCATCAGCCCACACCCAGGTAGATCCGGCTGCAAGATAGCTAAGCTGCTGTTAACATTTAATAAGGTTAAGATGCTTCTCAGATATAAATATTTCACACTTTTGTCCTCTAAATTTTCAAAGTGCTAATTGATGAGTGAGACCGCACCACAAGTGAAAATCTGGCAAGATCGCGTTTCCGGCAAATATCATCTGATAGCCAGAAACGCCCAGGACAACACCGTGCAGACCGACGGATCGCCAGCCATCGGTGGTGAGGGCAAAGGGGTTCGCCCCATGGAGTTGCTGCTCATCGGCTTGGGCAGTTGCAGCGTGATCGACATTGTGCTTATCATGGAGAAGCAACGCCAGAAGCTGGAGGACATCCGGGTGGAGATTACCGCGGAGAAGCACAAGATTGAGAAGCATAGTGAGTTCAAACACATTCACCTGCATTACCACCTGGTGGGGCAAATCAAGCCGAACAAGGCCGAGCGCGCCATTGAGCTGAGTCTTGATGAATACTGCTCAGTGGCCATGATATTGAAGAAATCAGCAGAAATCACTCATTCCTATTCGATCCAGCCCACGGAAGAATGAAGAAAAAGCCGGAGACCGGAGCCATTCGTACCCAGATCGAGCGTACCGCCTATCGGGAGCATAGTGCCCCTATCTTTTTGACGTCCAGTTTCACCTTTGCATCGGCCGAGCAGATGGCGGGTATGTTTGCCGGAGATATCGTCGGTGATGTGTATTCACGCTACGCCAATCCCAATACCAGCGAGTTTGTGCAAAAGGTGTGTGCGCTGGAGGCAGCCGAAGCCGGCTTTGCAACGGCCTCCGGCATGGCCGCCGTCTGGGCCAGCATAGCCGGACTCCTGGAGGCAGGAGATCACATCATAGCTAGTCGGGCGCTCTTTGGCTCCACCCATCAGATCCTCACCCAGGTATTGCCAAGGTTTGGGGTCACCCATACCTATGTAGATGGCGAAGATCCGGCACAGTGGGAGTCAGCCGTACGACCGGAAAGTAAGATGCTGCTCATCGAGACACCCTCCAATCCCGCCCTCCGTCTAATCGACCTGCCAAAGGCATCTCGTTTTGCCCGGGCACATAGGCTGATTCTAAATGTGGACAACTGCTTCTCCACCCCCTGCATTCAGAATCCGATCAGTCTGGGGGCAGATCTGGTCACGCATAGTGCTACCAAGTACATGGATGGTCAAGGGCGCGTGCTGGGTGGTATTGTAGTCGGCAGAAGTGATCTGATCGAGCAGATCACCTTTTTCTGCAGACACACCGGTCCAGCCCTGTCTCCATTTAATGCCTGGCTGCTTTCCAAAAGCATCGAAACCCTCAGTCTTCGTATGGAGCGGCACTGCCAGAATGCACATCAACTGGCTCAACGACTCACGGATCATCCGCAGATCTCAGATGTCATCTATCCCCACCTGCCTTCCCATCCACAATACGAGCTGGCCCGGCGGCAGATGAGACAAGGAGGAGGTATCGTCAGCATCGTGCTAAAGGGCGGGTTGCAGGCAGGGGTCCGATTTCTCAATCAGATCGAGATGGCCTCTTTGTCCGCCAATTTGGGGGATAGCCGGACTATCGTCACGCACCCGACCACAACCACGCATTCCAAGCTGGCACCAGAAGACAGAGCCGCGGTCGGCATCAGTGATGGGATGATCCGCATCTCCGTGGGCTTGGAAGACATCGAAGATATTGTGGCCGACATAACGGCCGCCCTCCAATAACTCCCATCTCAGTTTCGTGACGGTGGTGGCCCAGGCAGCACCACCACCTCAACCAACCCTGTATCGCAGAGATTACCATCCCCCGCCTCTAGCTCACATACCCTATACTCAAAGCGATCAATGCCGGTAAATCCATCATCGGGGATGTAGAGGATCATGCCCACCGACGTATCTACGAAGGTGTACCCGTGTTTCGGCTGGCGGAGCCCTTCGGTCGTCATCGACCCCAGGTCTAGAGCGGTCGATCCTTCACCG
Source organism: Saprospiraceae bacterium (assembly GCA_965223165.1). Taxonomy (GTDB): domain Bacteria; phylum Bacteroidota; class Bacteroidia; order Chitinophagales; family Saprospiraceae; genus JABDMH01. The sequence goes on from CBDCVQ010000014.1 coordinate 168,054, forward strand.
CCATCGCCGTGGTGATCATTGCGTAGGACCTGCACGATGGCTAGCATGCCCTGCCAGGTGGTGTCACGATCGTCCGCCGCAACCGGGGGATCATTGACGGGACTTACCGAGATGCGTACGTTGGCCGTGTCACACAAGCCGCCAATAGTATCATCGCAGATGTAATAGGAAAAGTGGTCCGGTCCATAGTAGTTGCTGTCAGGCATGTAGATCAGCCACCCCGTTGCTGGATCGTGTTTCAGATCGCCATGCCTCGGCCCAGCGAGCAGATCCAGCCGCGCAAACGAGTTTGAATCCAGATCAGGATTGTGATCGTTTGCGGTGGGGTCAAAGGTCAATGGCGTATCCTCGGCGGTCGTCAGACTATCATCATGTGCTCGGGGAGCATCATCCACCGGATGCACAATCACCTTGACTTTGCCCTGACCACAGGCGCCCTCCATGGTGCAGATCTGATAGACAAATGAGTCTAACCCGAAAAAGTCGGGATCGGGCGTGTAAAGTACAAGGCCTGTGCCGGGCAAGACGGTCACGGAGCCATGTAGTGCTCTAGCCCCCTGCACAGTGTCCAGGCTCATCGTGTCCAACGGGGCTTGGACGCTGTAGTCGTTGCGTAGTACGGGAATCCTAACGGACACGTCTTCCGACACTTGGGTGTAATCGTCGCCAATGTTTAGCTGCGGTCGATGATCATGGCCGTCCGTGGGATCAGCATGGAGGAAGGAAAGCGTACCGAACTGTATGCAACAGCTCAGCACCCACCAGAGATGGCTTGTCTTGGTCTTGTACAGCACCAACGGATTGTCACATGATAGCTGGCACTAATGTATAACATTATCGAAAATAATTAGATACATATTAGGTTGAAAGTATCTATCGGTCTACGAATGCGCGTATGAGCATGCGCATCACGAATATCCACCCAAAGAGAGAGGGGATGCGGTGTGGCACGGCATCCCCTCCTTAAAGTGATCGAGCTGGGGCTCGAACCCAGGACCCACGGCTTAAAAGGCCGTTGCTCTACCAACTGAGCTACTCGATCCCTTAAAAATTTGAGAGGGCAAAGATACAATCAAAATGCTACCAGACAACCTGCCTAAGACAAAATTTATGTCTTCCGAATGCGGAACGTTTGCATATCGCCATCCCAAAATATTGTCGCGAAATAGAGACCCCGGTGCTAGCGAGGGGACTCCTATATATGTGCGCTCATCGGTGATGGTCCGCGTGAGGAGCCACCTAGCCGGCGCATCGCATAACGTGAGCGTGGGGGCATCTGATCAAGTTCAGGTACAACAACGGTAAGGTGATCAACCATGTGGGTAGGATAGATAGTCACGATCGACTCCTTTCGGCGTCTTTCGGCGTCCCTGCACCAACTCCGAATACGCGAAGGAACCATCCAGGTCGATGATTCTCCATCGATAGTATGCCCCGGCCAGTGGCTACCGATCCAGGAAGATATCAGTTGCTCCCCCACCGTCGGCCCTCTCCGCCGCCAACTAGCTGGTGTCTCAAAGCTACCGCCATCGGCCTATATCGAGTGTTGCATCTCCAATGTCTCGAAGGCATGTTCGCTAAGAGTGACCCAGTTCTGTGCATGCGCCAGCAACTGTGCCCTGGCGCCAAAGTGCAGTGCGCTCCACCGGCAGCAGCAGTGCCTCTTTCCTTATATGGAAATCCGGTGCAATTGCGAATCCAATGGTTATATTGAGAAATGCTCAACGCCCGATGTAGGGCACAGCTTAGCCACCGAAGGCCATCGCATGATCATGGCTTCAGGGTGACAGCGAGCTGGCAAGGGCGTTGGGTAGGGATGCCAAACGAGGTCTGATCTGGATATGTGGCCTTTGAGGCTAGTTGCCGTCGGAATCACTCAACAACCGCGACCTGGCCGCACCAGACACATACTAGTACAGTTTTGCCAAGGAGAAGTCGTCCAAAGTGGTTCAAATTGTTTTGATCGCTACCTACAGCCTGATCAGCCGCTCGCTAAACGTGCCCTGATCCGTGATCACCCGAACGTGATACAACCCTGATTGCAGCGAAAAAAGCTGGACGTCCAGGCCTGCCACTAGCTGCGCAGCCTTTGCCTGCTGGCTCAAAAGGACCTGGCCACGGGCATCCAGGATCTCAATACGGCCACGGCCAAAATCAGCGCGACCCCCACTACTCCTAATCATCACTCGATCGCTGGTGGTGGGATTGGGAAATACATCAAAGGCGTCGTCAGCAAAGCCTTTAGGTATATCCTGGAACGAATGCCCCAGATCTATGGAAAGTGGATCAGTAGATCCAGCATCAGCTAGGGCTCCCTGTGTGCTCACCATCACGGTGTAGTCTTCTACTTGCCCAAAGTAGGGCTGGAAGCAGGCGTGGCCAATGGTAAAGCCACTATAGGTCGCGATGACCCGCAGGCGCAACGGACTTCCGACTTTCGCATAGGTCGGAATCCGGACCGTGCCTTGATGCACTTTCTTGCGATCTGACCTAAGTAGTAGTTCCTTGCCTTCGTCAAAACGTCCATCGGCATTGAAGTCGCCATACACCTTGACATTCTGTGCGTTTTGGTCCCCTGTGTGGATGACCATCCGATAGCTCCCGCCCCGGTCGACGGAGAATGAGCTGCACCAATTGTTGAGGTATCCTCCATCATCGCTAGCCGTTCCACTGGTATGCGTAGTTGCTCCGAGACTGACAGATCGGACTCCCAGGCCAAAAGCATTCGGCAGAAACCTCGTCTGAGGCTCACAGCCCTGGGCCGGCTCCTGATGCACAAGGTCCTGGTCGGAAGTGGACAAGACCCAGCCTGCCCGTTGCTCCTCTAGCGTCGTACGCATTCGTTTGATCTGGCCCGGGGTAAATTCGGTCTGGCAGGTTTGACTAGAGTAATTCATGATATTGTGTACAAAAAGCGCATTGGACGTGCCCCCGTCACACACATTGATCCCGAACTCCCGGCAGTCACCCCGGGATCGGCGGTGAGGTGGGGTATCTGCGACACAATCACCGTTGTAAGGTCCGCAACCCGTGTACGACGGACAGCGATCTCCCTGACCGTCCCGATTGTAGTCATCTCCCTCAAAAGTGTGATAGAGGCCGAGAGAATGTCCCGCCTCATGCACCAGCACCATACCCGAAGAGCCAGAGGCCTTCAATGTGTAACCTAGTAAACCCGTGGGATCGTAGCCAAAGACTTGATGCAGAATGACAATGCCATCATACGCCGGATTCAACCCGGGAAACATGGCGGTGCCTTGTATACCCGATCCTCCATCGTTATCCTCGATCTCGGTCACGACCCAGATGTTGAGATATTGGGCCGACGGCCAATTGCTGAGATCCTTGACACGCTCCACATTGGCGTCCGTGACACCTTTTTCTTCGTAGCAATCCAATCCCACACAGGCACCTCGGGCATCGATCCGAATGATACCGGAAGATCGTTGGCAGTCGACCGATTTCTCGGCCAGCGCAAAGCGAATCTGCGCATCCGGCCCGGTAAATCCCCGGGCACCCGCAAAGGCCGCATTCAGGCGTTGGATGGCACTTTCAATTTGGGCATCCGAGATATTAGACCCGGTGCCGACGGGCTCTCCCAAATGCATCACGTGCACCACGACGGGTACGGTGATCAATGGAGTTGCTCCGGAGCGGGCTGCCGCCCTTCGCCGGATGAGCGCTTCTTGTTTGTCAAGTTGCTGATAGAGGGTGGCGTTTGAGCGAAGGAGGTGATCGATCGATTTGTCAAAGCCACAATCGTGCTGTGCACTCAGCGATAGGGACGCCAAGATGCACAAGATTGCCATCGCAGTCTTCATCTTGCGGGGATTTCACATTAGTCAATTACTATTCTCGACTGCTGTAAGACAAAGACTAGGCCACCAATCTTAGAAAGTAAATATGCTGCTAGAAGGCCATATATAATTGGATGGGCAGCAGGCCCAATTCCGATAATTTTTTTTACATAGTTTTTTTCTAATATATCCCAGCAGGGAGCTAACGACCTGTAAACGAGTGAATCTGGCGCCTCATAGGGTCCTTCGAAGGGCAATTTTCAAGGGCTGAGAGACCCTACCCGCTACCGGATCTGCGGCTCGGTGACCGGGGAGTGAACTCCATGGACATGCCTTCTTCGGCGACGATCACCGCCGGAAAAACAGCTGCAGCCTCCTCTCCGAAAAGATGTAGGTCGCGATACCTGCTGCTAAAATGTCCCAGTACCAATTGACCCACAGAGGCGGCTGCGGCGATCTTCGCGGCCTGAACGGCCGTGCTGTGAAAGCGCTCGGCAGCCTCTTTGGCATGCTCCGTGAGAAAGGTCGACTCGTGGTATAGCAGGTCTATACCGGCTATCTGATCCACGACCGCCGGGTGATAGGCCGTGTCAGACACATAAGCATAGGACAAGGGGAGCCGACCCGGTTCGGTCAGCACTGCGTTGGGAATCACTTGTCCGTCCGCCCTCCGCCAATCCTGGCCCTCTTTGATACTGTTTAGCGCAGGGTACGGCACTTGGTAGTGTGCAATAGCCTCCGCCTTGATCCGACGGGGAGCAACTCGTTCGAGTATGAGGTAGCCCGTGGTGGGCACGCGATGTCGCAGAGGGATCGTTTCCACGTCTATCCAGCGGTCGCTCAATACACGCCTGATGCCACGGTCATCGTGCTCCTTGATGACCAATTCATAGGGGAGATGACCATCAATGCTATCCAGCATGTGACGGACAAACCTCTCAAGCCCCTCAGGACCATACAAGGTCAGCGGCTTACGCCGCCGGTAAAGGCCATAGGAAGTGATTAGTCCCGGAAGACCAAAAATGTGATCGCCATGCAGGTGACTGATGAGAACATGATCAATCTTGGAAGGCTTAAGACCAAACTGCAACATCCGAGCCAGCGTGCCCTCCCCACAATCGATCAGGATGAGACCGGCTCCGATATCCAAGGCTTGAGCCGATGGACTTCTGTCTTTTTGTGGTACCGCTGAGTTGGTACCGAGTATGTGCAGGCGCCACATGGCAACCTACTCCTCCTCCAGTTCTCTTTCCAGATGCTCCATATAGAGGAAATCCACCGCCTCGCTGACGGTAGGGATCACGTGTAGGATGGTGTCCAATCGGGATATCTCGATCAGCTTCTTGACCGCCGCATGCTCCACACCCGTTACGATGAAGGTGCCAATACCTTTCCACAGTCGGTTTCCGGTCAAAATCGCACTGAGGCCAGAAGAGTCAATGTAGTGCACATTGGCCAGATTGAGGATAAAGTTAGGGATACCCTCGTTTCTAAAAATGACAAACTCCGACTTGAGATCCGGGGCAAACACGGAGTTCAGATTATCGACATCCAATGTCATAATGGCATATCGATCCTGTTTGTCAATAGAGTACTTCATGACGCTTATTTTGGCCGCCCGAAGGTACAAAGAATAGCGAAAACAACACATGGCATCTGGCACCGGCACTATGGAGCAAATCGACCAAGAATCTGTCGATCGCCGCAGCCTGGTCAAGACCCAGAGACCCCGTACCCCCTGACTTGTCACCCTGCCGATAGGGACCGGCAGGCTGGTTATGTGCAAACAAGACCTCCCCTGTCGTTGTTATCGTAATCTTAAAGAGAAGGTAATCCGTGGCTTTCGTTCGTCTTATCTGTTAGAAGACCAAAGGCAAGCGAATAGCCTTCGGACAAAATAGCAGGAAATGCAGAATGGCACGGTTTTCCGGCCCTATTTACCGAAGGTTAATCATATTGTGACTTACTGTAATTAATATTATTATTGTTTGACCAAGTCAATTGAAGAAATGAACAAGTTCTCACAAGAAATCAAAGACATCATTAAGGCCAGTCGGGGCGAAGCTCTGAGGCTCGGAAATGATTTTGTGGGCACTGAACACTTACTACTCGGTATACTTCAAGGCAAAGACTATCTGGCTAATAAAGTGCTGGAATCACTGGAGGTGGATATAAGGGAACTGAAGGACTATACGGAGCGGATTGTGGACAGCAAGCGCGGCAAGACAGAGGACTACTCACCTGACAAAGAACCGGATCGAAAGGTGATAGAGGAACGGCTCGACAAGCACGCTGCAAAAGTGCTCAAAGTATCTTTGTTGGAAGCTAAAGTGTTGAAGAACGACGAAGTGACGCCAGAACATCTCATGCTATCCATCCTCAAGCACAAAGAGAACAAGGCATCCAAGATATTGAGCGAATTTGATATCGACTACGAGACCTTTAAGAACGAGCTCTTCTACATGACCGATGAGCACGAGGAATACGACACGGGCATCTACTCGGAGTCGACCTCTGATCCCGACATGCCGCTGGAGGAAGAGCCCGGCTCCAGCCGCTATCAGCGCAAGGGTAGCTCCAAGTCTCGCACACCCGTGCTGGACAACTTTGGACGTGACATCACCAAGCTGGCAGAAGAAGGCAAACTGGATCCGATCATCGGCAGAGAAACCGAGATCGAGCGAGTCTCCCAGATCTTGAGTCGACGCAAGAAGAACAATCCGATACTCATCGGCGAACCGGGCGTGGGCAAGACGGCTATTGTAGAGGGACTGGCCATACGCATCAACCAGCGCAAGGTGTCTCGCACACTCTTTGGCAAGCGGATCGTGATGCTGGACTTGGCTGCCTTGGTAGCAGGGACAAAGTACCGTGGCCAGTTTGAGGAGCGAATGAAGGCCATCATGAATGAGCTGGAAAAATCTCGCGACGTCATCTTGTTCATCGACGAGATCCACACGATCGTGGGTGCAGGGGGTGCCACCGGGTCGCTGGATGCTTCCAATATCTTCAAACCGGCCCTGGCCCGTGGAGAGCTGCAGTGCATTGGCGCATCCACCTTGGATGAGTACCGCCAGTACATTGAAAAGGATGGAGCCCTGGATCGACGATTTCAAAAGGTCATGGTGGACCCACCAAGCTCCGAAGAAACCGTCAACATCCTGGAGAACATTGCTCCGAAGTATGAGGAGTTTCACAACGTAGACTATAGCCAGGAGGCCGTATTGGCCTGCGTGCGTCTCAGTGATCGATACATCACCGATCGATTCTTACCCGACAAGGCGATTGATGTGCTGGATGAAGTAGGTGCTCGAGTGCATCTGAAGAACATCCATGTGCCTAAGCATATCGAGGAGTTGGAGAAGAAGATCGAGGGACTGAAGGAACAGAAAAACCTCGCGGTCAAAAACCAGCAGTATGAGACTGCCGCCGATCTACGAGATCAGGAGTCGAGGCTGGTGAGACAACTGGAAGAATCCAAGGTCAGTTGGGAAGAGGACTCCAAGACCAAGCGATTTCCAGTGACAGAAGAGGACATAGCCGAAGTAGTGGCGATGATGACCGGCATACCGGTACAACGAGTCGCTCAGAGCGAGAGCAAGAAACTAGTCAACATGACCGATGACCTCAAGAAGGTGGTGATCGGTCAGGAAGAAGCGATAGAAAAGGTGACCAAGGCCATTCAGCGCAACCGGGTGGGGCTCAAGGACCCATCGCGACCGATCGGCTCTTTTATCTTTCTCGGACCCACAGGGGTCGGTAAGACCGAAATGGCCAAGGCGCTGGCCAGGTATATGTTCGACTCGGAGGAGTCACTGGTACGCCTGGACATGAGTGAGTACATGGAGAAATTTTCCGTCAGCAGATTGATCGGAGCTCCTCCGGGCTATGTCGGCTATGAGGAAGGCGGTCAGCTCACAGAAAAAGTGCGACGCAAGCCGTACTCTGTCATCCTGCTAGATGAGATCGAAAAGGCCCATCCCGATGTCTACAATATCTTGCTGCAGGTGCTCGATGATGGCCAGCTCACGGATGGATTGGGTCGCAAGGTCGACTTCAAGAATTCGTTGATCATCATGACCTCCAATATTGGTGTACGTCAACTGAAAGACTTTGGACAAGGAGTGGGTTTTGCCACCAAGTCGCGGCAGGAGAGCGCAGAGTCGCATACAAAGGGAGTGATCCAAAATGCACTCAAGCGCACCTTTTCGCCCGAGTTCTTAAACCGGATAGACGACGTGATCATCTTCAACAGTCTGGATCAGGAGGATATCTTTAAGATCATTGATATCACCCTCAACGATCTCTACAGCAGACTGGAGAAGATGGGCTACGCACTGACCTTGTCCCAAGAGGCCAAAAAGTTTGTCGCGGAGAAAGGATTTGATCCGCAGTTTGGTGCTCGACCGCTGCATCGAGCGATTCAGAAGTACATTGAAGATCCGCTCGCGGAGTACATCCTCAACGAAACACCATCTGAGGGAACCGCCCTGGAGGCCATTCTCAAGGAGGACACAGAAGAGCTGGAGATTGTGGCCAAGGAGGTGACCGATATTAAGTAGATCTTTGAACAAAAGAGAAGGAACTTTCTAGTACCTTGCGTCGCTCTTTCTTAGGGCGACCAGGGTACGAAACGATACGACTAACGATCCATTATTATTAACAAAACAAAGACATTTGGCAAAAAGGAGGAAAAAGAACTTCAAAAGAGCTGCACCCAAAATTTCATTTCGAATCAATGAGGACATTCTAGTACCTCAAATCCGCCTGGTAGGCGACAACTTTGATGAGCTTGCCAAAGCCATCGGCCAACCCGTGGAGGCTGGCATTTATCGGACCAACATTGCCGTGGAATGGGCTCAGGAGATGGGCCTGGACCTGGTGGAAATCTCACCGCGGGCAGAGCCGCCGGTTTGCAAGATCATTGATTACCGCAAGTTTCTCTACGACAAAAAGAAGAAGGACAAAGAGATCAAGTCCCGCACCGTTAAGACGGTGATCAAGGAGCTGCGCTTTGGCCCTAATACCGATGATCACGACTTTGAGTTCAAGCTGAAGCATGCCAAGAAATTCTTGGAGGACGGGGCCAAGGTCAAAGCCTATGTCCACTTTCGCGGTCGATCGATCGTCTTTAAAGATCGTGGCGAACTGCTGCTATTGCGGCTGCTCAAGGAGCTAGAGGAGCACGGCGCCGCAGAGGAGTTGCCTCGGCTGGAAGGACGTCGTATGACGGTCATCATCTCGCCACGCAAGAAGAAATAATCGTCGAGGTCCGATCTGACTTTCAGCATACCTAATCTCATTTGTGGTAGATCACCTGCTGAGGCAAAGCACTCCGAGCAATGGCTGGATGTGCCTCCAGCTACTATTACGCTAACGTGTCGGGGTCGTGATGTCAAACTCCCCCCAACCTCCTGAGGCTATCGCACCATGGGATTCTGCACCTATCTATCAACGGCCAAAGAATTGCTGGCAAAATGCCTATTCTGGTAGTTGAACGCACTTAGGACGCTACTCCCTCGCATAACCCTTGCTAGATTGTGTCAGGCGAGGACGCCCGACACGGTCAGATTGCTGTTGTTGAGTTTGTTCCAATGGCAACCAGTCAGTAGTGCTTCGCATTAAATGCTGTTGTTAATTCTAATGCGAAGCACTACTGGCCTCAAAGGCCACACAGCCCCGATCAGACCGCGTTTGGTGTCCCCGCCAAACGCTAGTGTAGCGCACTGTCACCCTGAAGCCTTGATCATGCGATTGCCCTGTGACTCCCCTATCTTTTCTTGCCTATCTGGGGTCATTATTGTACGTTTGCATTCCTTTACGGAAAAGCGGTAGGATTATGCCTAAGATGAAGACACATTCCAGTGCGAAGAAGCGATTCAAAAAGACTGGATCAGGAAAGCTGAAGCGCTTTCAGGCTTACACCTCGCACATGATGCGAAATAAGAGTAAGAAAGCCAAGACGCGACTCGTCTCCTCCACAACGGTGAGTAAGGCAGATGAAAAGCGCATGAAGAGACTACTCTGCATGTAGTCTAATCGTATAATCAAGAGCTACAGGCCTTAAGTATTCCACGAGTGGAATCCCTGTACTCTATAAACAACAAATTGTCATGTCACGATCTGTGAATTCAGTAGCGTCACGCAGACGCCGCAAGAAGATTCTCAAAGAAGCAAAAGGGTATTACGGGGCGAGGTCCAAGGTGTACACCGTCGCTAAAAACGCGGTCGAAAAGGGCTGGAGCTATGCCTATCGAGACCGGCGTAACAAGAAACGGGAGTTTCGACGCCTCTGGATCGCCCGCATCAACGCCGGGGCCCGCGAGCACGGATTGAGCTATTCCAAGTTCATGCATCTGTTGTCCGAAAAAGAAGTGGGCCTCAACCGCAAAGTACTGGCAGACCTGGCCATGAACCATCCGGAGACCTTTGCCGCAGTGGTCAACCACGTGAAGTAAGCCATAACCAAGGAGTACGGTACGCAATCCGGTGCGTGGCAAGAGGGAGGGTATCCAGTGCCAAAACCGGCGAAAAAGGATTCGCCTCTCACCTTGCTAACAGACACCGATAGCGCGGATTCCTCTATCCGCGGTTGAGGGAACAATCCGGCGAAAAAGGATTCGCCTCTCACCTTGCTAACAAACACCGATACCAAAACCGGCGAGGTGTACCAAAACCGGCGAAAAAGGATTCGCCTCTCACCTTGCTAACAATCACCGATAGCGCGGATGCCTCTATCCGCGATCTGATGCAAAAACAAAACCGGCGACCAACCCGGCGAAAAAGGATTCGCCTCTCACCTTGCTAACAGACACCGATAGCGCGGATGCCTCTATCCGCGGTTCAGGGAACAACGCCGGCGAAAAGGATTCGCCTCTCACCACCACCAAACACCGACACCGCGGATTCCTCTATCCGCGACCTGACGCAAAACCAAACCCGGCGAGGTGTACCAAATCCGGCGATATGGTACCAACCCGGTGAGGGGCACCAAAACCGCCGAAAAAGGATTCGCCTCTCACCTTGCTAACAGACACCGACACCGCGGATTCCTCTATCCGCGATCTGATGCAAAAACAAAACCGGCGAGGGGCACCAAACCCAGCGAAAAAGGATTCGCCTCTCACCACCACCAAACACCGACACCGCGGATTCCTCTATCCGCGATCTGATGCAAAAACAAAACCGGCGATATGATAACAACCCGGCGAAAAAGGATTCGCCTCTCACCTAGCTAACAATCACCGGTACCAACGCGGCGAATAGGGATTCGCCTCTGCCCACCACCAAACACCGACACCGCGGATTCCTCTATCCGCGATCTGACGCAAAAACCAACCCGGCGAGGGGCACCAAAACCGGCGAAAAAGGATTCGCCTCTCACCTTGCTAACAGACACCGATAGCGCGGATGCCTCTATCCGCGATCTGATGCAAAAACAAAACCGGCGATATGATAACAACCCGGCGAAAAAGGATTCGCCTCTCACCACCACCAAACACCGACACCGCGGATTCCTCTATCCGCGACCTGACGCAAAACCAAACCCGGCGAGGGGCACCAAAACCGGCGAAAAAGGATTCGCCTCTCACCACCCCAAACACCGACACCGCGGATTCCTCTATCCGCGATCTGATGCAAAAACAAACCCGGCGAGGGGCACCAAACCCAGCGAAAAAGGATTCGCCTCTGCCCATTGCCATACGACGATTTGTCGTCTAGTGTCGCATGGCCTCCACCGGATCCATGCGAGCCGCTTGGTTAGCCGGAATAAAACCGGCGATCAGACCGATAATGATGCTCAGGGAGATGCCAAGCACGGCGTTCCAAAACGAGAGGTACATCTCAAAGTCCATCACAGCAGTCAAGACCTTCATCGTCACAAAAACAAATGCCAGACCGCAAATGCCCCCCAGGATACAGAGGACGATGGCCTCAATCAAAAACTCCAGCAATATGAAGGATCGCTTGGCACCCAGTGCCTTCTTGATCCCAATCATGTTGGTGCGCTCTTTGACCGTCACGAACATGATATTGGCCACGCTAAACATCCCCACGAGGATAGCAAAGAAGCCGATGGCTATCCCCGCAATATTGAGGACACTGAATATGTTGTCCAGAAACTGCGTGATGATCGAAATCTCATTCATGGAAAAGTTGTCCTTTTCCTTAGGCTTAAGCCGCCGATGCGCCCTAAGCACGCCCGTGACCTCATCCCGGAGATCATCCACGCTCGCCGTCTCACGGGCCTTGATGTTAAGCTGCGTGCCCCATGGATTGTTGCGCTGTTTCACATCGGCGACCTTCTTGGCCAGATTGTACGACAGCATGATGGCATCATCGTAGTCCAATGGATTGACCAGGGCTTTGCCCGATTTCTTGATGACGCCAATCACCTGCATGTTCCTGCCAAGTAGTTTCACGTGCTTGCCGATGGGCTCGATCGTGCCGAAAAGCTCATCAGCAATGTTGTAGCCGAGAATGACCTTGTTGCTTCCATTCTCATATTCGTAGGGCGAATAATAACGACCCTTCTCAAACTGCATACCAAATAGATCGCCGTACTCGTAGGTAGCGGCGAATACAAACCCTCCCTCCACACTGTTTGACCGGTACTTGATGGTACGCGACCCGATGCGAGCCATCAGCGTGACGAGGCTGGCAGAGCTCACCTTGGTCTTCAGCACGCGGTAGTCCTCCAGGCTGGGGACGGGTCGCTGAAAGTATTTCCAGTAGCTCTCGCTGGGATCCTCCGCCCAGGGCAACTTAGAAATGTAGATCACATCATTGCCTAGCTCCTCAAAACTCCCCTTGATGTTGTCCTCCAGCGAGTCCACAGCAGACATTACGGCAATGATGCAAAAGATGCCGATCGTAATGCCAAGCAAAGAGAGAAAACTCCGTAGCCGATTCACACGCAATTGGATCAGCGCTTGATCGACACTTTCTCTAAAAATCTTGAGAAAAACTCCCATCCGATACGTACTTGCAGAGACGCATGATAGTTACGACAAAGTGCTGAAAACCAGAACCACTTTTCGATCAAACACGGGAAACTTTCTGCCGGTGAAAGCCATTAGTTCAGGTAGCCAAAGTCTTCCGGCCCAAGACATAAGATTTTCTATTTTTGTGGGTCTTTTAAAAATCAACGTCCTGAATGAAGTCAAAACTCTCCCAATTTAGCTTTAACCTACCTAAAGAACTGATTGCCAGCTATCCAGCAGAAAACCGCGACGAGTCCCGTCTGATGATCGTACACAAGGACACCGGCGAGATCGAACATAAGAGATTTAAGGATATACTGGACTACTTTGACGATGGAGACGCCATCATCTACAACAATACCAAGGTGTTTCCAGCCAGGCTCTATGGCCGAAAAGAAAAGACGGGTGCAAAGATCGAAGTGTTCCTCCTCCGAGAACTGAATAAGGACGCCCGATTGTGGGATGTGCTCGTCGATCCCGCCCGAAAAATCCGGGTCGGAAATAAGCTGTACTTCAAGGATGATGACGACCAGGACGTGCTGGTCGCAGAAGTCGTGGACAATACCACCTCACGCGGCCGTACGATCAGGTTCTTTTACGATGGGCCCGACGAAGACTTCAGGAAGATTCTTAATGACCTGGGCAACACGCCGTTGCCCAAATACATCGACCGGGAGATCGAGGATCTGGATCGCGAGCGCTATCAGACGGTCTACGCAAAGGAGACGGGCGCCGTGGCCGCTCCCACTGCCGGCTTGCACTTCAGCCGAGAGTTGCTCAAGCGCCTGGAGATCAAAGGTGTTGAGTTTGCGGAGGTAACGCTTCATGTCGGCCTGGGCACATTCAGAAATATCGAGGTAGAAGATCTCTCGAAGCACAAAATGGATGCGGAGTACTTCAATATCAGACAGGAGGCCGTAGATGTAGTCAACCGAGCCATCCGCCGGGGAGGACGCGTATGCGGTGTGGGTACCACCACGATGCGGACTGTCGAGACCGGAGTCTCGGCTGAGTCTCTGCTTAAGGTGGCCGAGGGATGGACAAATCTGTTCATCTATCCGCCGTTTGAATTCAGCATTTCCAACACCATGATTACCAACTTCCATCTGCCCAAGAGCAGCCTGCTTATTATGGTCTGCGCCTTTGGCGGATACGAGCTGATCATGGAGGCATATCAAGTGGCTATCAAAGAGAAGTATCGCTTCTTCAGCTATGGAGACGCGATGATGATCATCTAGCCACTACCTTCCGTCCAGCGCACCTGCCAGATCCGACGCACCGAGACGGCGAATCCAGCACTGCACTTGACCCTGCCAGGTGGGGTGCAAGTCGCGATCTGCCAAGGATTACATGTGTAATAGATTTACTACGTAAGTGGCTGTAAAAAAGATACTTACAGACACAATGGAGTTTTTTTTACCCCTCGGAACTTTTTAAATCTCAAATTGGTCTAAAAAGATGTATATGCAAGAAAAACATTTGCGTATCTGATGTTATTTAATAGTTTTGCGCTCGATGAAAAGCGCGGTGCAAAAAGTGTTTGTTAACTCAAATCAGCCTTAGAATTATGTATTGGACGCTTGAATTGGCATATCATCTCGAAGATGCACCATGGCCGGCTACCCGAGACGAATTGATCGACTATGCCATCCGGTCTGGAGGGCCGTTGGAGGTGATCGAAAACCTTCAAGCAATGGAAGATGAGGGTGAGATTTATGAAAACATGGAAGATATCTGGCCTGACTATCCTCGAAAAGATGACTTCCTTTTCAACGAAGATGAATATTAGAAGTCTCCCAAAAAAACGGAACAATTTTGTCAGGGTAGTCGTCTCGATCGACGCCCTTTTTTATTGCCAAAAAATAAACGGCAATAACGCATGAATCAGACCACGGGTCTCCCTGCCATAAATATCGCGATCGATGGCTTCTCGGCCTGTGGCAAGAGCACGCTGGCTAAAGACCTAGCCAGCAGACTCTCGTATCGGCATATCGACTCGGGATCTATGTACCGAGCCATCACGTACTATTTTCTGCAGCATCAGGTGGACCACATGGATCCCCAAGCCGTGCTCGCCAGCCTGGCCAAGATCCAGCTCGATTTTGAAGCCCGGGATGGTCGCTCTGTACCCTTGCTCAACGGGGTGGTACTGCAGGAAGAAATCAGAACAAGGGCGGTCGATGCGCAGGTGAGCACGATTGCGGCCATAGCTGAAGTACGGACACAGGTAGTCGCACAGCAGCAGGAGATCGGACGAGCGGGCGGGATCGTCATGGACGGCCGAGACATTGGGACTGTAGTTTTTCCCTCCGCCGCATTGAAGCTCTTTGTGAAAGCCGACCTGGAGGTGCGGGTCAGCAGGAGATTAGAGGAACTCAAAGGTAGTGGGTTTCAGATAGATCGTGAGACGGTACGGGCCAACTTGCAGCACCGAGACCGTATCGACTCCACCAGGGTACATAGCCCACTCTACCAGGCAGCCGATGCCGTGGTACTGGACAATTCCAATCTCAGTATCGCAGAGCAGATGGAAATGGTGTACGCCTTGGCCCAATGCCGGATGAGACAGCGCTGATGACCCCGTACAAGCTTCAGAAAACCTCTCAATTGTTGTATTTTGAATGTCATCATAAATCACTTAAACTACCTATTGAATGAAATTTGAAGTTTACGAGAGTAAGGGCAAACACTACTTCCGCCTCAAAGCTAGAAATGGCCAAGTAGTGCTCACCAGCCAGGGCTATGCCTCCAAGGCCTCCTGTCTAAATGGGGTCAAATCGGTACAAACCAATGCCAACAAGGACGGCCACTACGAGCGCAAGACTGCCAAAGACGGCAGGCATATGTTCAATCTGCTAGCAGCAAACAAACAGGTAATCGGTACCAGCCAGATGTACAAGTCCAAGGCCTCTTGCGAGAATGGTATTGCATCGGTTAAGCGTATCGCCAAGGCCTCGCGAATTGACGAGTTATAAGATCGGGATCGATCCCTGACCCCTATCTCAACAGGGTGACATCACCAATCTGAGTTTTGGAATTGCCCCGAATGTCCCTGATCTGCACTTTGTAGATATACACACCGGGGCTCACCTCCTTGCCTCTAAAGTCCCCATTCCATTTTGCCTCCTGGTGGCCTGGTGTATAGTTGTATGCGCCATAAAGTCGGTTCCCCCAACGATCAAACACCTCGTAGAGAGAGATCTCCTCAACGTTGGTCCCGGCAAAGACTTCTAGGAAATCATTGTTGCCATCTCCATTAGGGGTAAAGGCGTTGGGCACGAAGATACCTTGCCGATCACCTACCCGCACAAGCTGCTCGTCCCGCTCCGTGCAGCCAGCGGCAGAGGTCACGGCAATGGTGTAGCGCTGGTTGATGATTGGGCGGACCCACTGTTCTACACAGTCCACGCATACCAGGCTGTCAGGTAGGTACCAAACGATCTGAGCCAGCTCCGCCGGATCCAATGAGAGCGAAACAAAAAGTCGAGCCGAGTCTCCCAAAGGCAACTCGATATCGTCACCCAATGCCAGATCGAACCTAGGCACCCGTCCCACCGTCACCAGCGTATCATAGGTGCAGCCGTGTTTATCCCTGAGCGTGACCCAATAGTCGTCAGGCGCTAAGAAGCGGTAGGCACCCAGGTCGGTATAATACTGCCCATCGATCGAGAAAGCGAATGGCGCGGTTCCTCCCACCGTCCCATTGGCCAGAATGATGCCATCATTTTCTCCCGTGCAGGAGGCATCTGACACGGTGAGATCAGCACCTAGCAGGTTATCGGCACGCTCCACGACCTCTAGGTGGTCGGTCGCCTGACAGTGATTGATCGTATCCGTGACGAGCACGGCATACGAACCTACCTCATCAAGCGAGATCCGAGCCCCGTCCACCGGGCCAAGAATACGCCCGTCAGTGGTGCTCCATTGGTAGCTTACCCCGCTGCTCACCTGCGCACCCAGCACCGCGACTCGCTGTTCGCAAATGATCGAATCCATCTCCACGATGGCTAGCGAAGGCACCAGGGTGTCTACGGCCAGGAAGATGGAGTCCATGGTGATGCAATCGGAGGGGATATGCGTTCGCTCCAAATAATACTGCACCGGAGTGGTACTCATCACCATGCTATCCATCGAAACGACTCCAAAATCATCACGCCAAACGTAGGCGAATGTGGTATCCGCTCCTTGGACCATCACGCGTCCGGTGGGATGGGTGCAATCAATATGCTGGATATCATAATCGAGATCCGGCAATAGCGGATCTGCACTGACAAACAAAGAGTCAAAGAGGGTGCATCCATTAGGCCCCTTCACGCGCAAATAGTAGTCACCGGAAGTGCGAGTCTGCGCCACAAAATCCTCTGAATAGAAGCCAGCGGGCCCAAACCAATTGGCCTCAACAACCGTCGTGCTGGCCTCAAAGCTCAAGATCGACGGATTGGCATTGCAAGGGATGAAGGCATCGGCCACCGTCACCTCAGGCTCGGCAAAGTCGCTGACGATCGAGACCGTAGCACTGGACCGACACCCGTTTCTGGCCGTGGCTGTGAGGCTGTATTGACCAGGTTGATCTACCACGGTAGTAATGGTTGTCTGATTGAACCCAGCAGGTCCCTGCCACTGATAGGACCAACTTCGATCTTGTGGCACTGGCCGTAAGGTCAATCTCGTATTCGAGCAATCGAGTGTATCAATGGGTACGGCAAAAACGGGCCGCATCGTGTCTGACATAACCAAATGCGTCAGTTCTCTGGAGCACCCATTGGCTCCGGCGGCAAAAAGCTCATACGTCCCACCGCCAGTCACCGTCGGTAGCGGATCCGTGCTGACGACAGATGCCCCCAAATACCAGCGATAATCCAGCGACGGGTATACCGTATCCAGTTGCAACAAGGTGCTCGGTCGATCACAAGTGATCGTGGTCGAACGGATCCTGTGGCCCAAGGTCATCGTGTCCACCAAGACATCCACTGACCGGGTCAGACGACAGCTCTGAGCGTCTACAAAGTCCAGCAGATAGGTACCCGGCAGGAAGGTCTCGATCATAGGGTCGGTCTTGACCCTTCCTCCGGGATCCAACCAGATGAAAGTATATCCCGGGGCGGCATCGGTCTCAAAAGACACGTTGGCAATGGTGTCAATACAATTGATCGTATCGCCGATGATACGCAGCGATGGTAAGGTGTCGGAGATGAAAACCAAGGCAGAGTCTGATGCCGGACATCCGTTGGCGCCCAGAATCTCTAGCACGTAGGTGCCGGCCGAACTGACAAATGGATTGGGTACACTCGATCGGTAGCCTCCCGGACCCGACCACTGCGTCACGAGTGGCACGCCGCTGTTACTGCGATAGTCAAGGTTGAAACCCCCATCTGCGCAGGCGAAACCGCCTCCTACGGCCGTCAGGTCCGGCTCAGAAAAATCAGATTGGATATCGCCCACGAGCGTAGCCTCGCAACCATTGTTGAGCGTCACCCGTACTGATACTCTCCCGGTTTCTGCGACTCGGGGATTGCGATCAGTCGCCTGAGCCCCACTCGGCAGGGTCCAATCGTATGTTCGGACTCTTCCGACACTGTAATTGTCCAATCGGATGGCCAGTGCCACCGTGTCCCGCACACAGTTGATAGTATCCGAAACTACGGATCCTGTGGGAGCCTCATCTTCCCTGCCGATATCATAGGTCAGGGTATCCCGACACCCATTGGCACTGAGCGTAGTCAGTTGCACCTGGGTAGGTGTGGGCAGTGAGAATGTATTGGCGGTGGAGGTGACCATCAAGGTGGTGTCATACCACTCATGGGAGGCAAAGACACCGGGATTGGTTAGACGGACGCTGCCGTCTTGACTGCATCCCACATCCAGCCGGCTGACGGTCGGGGTCCGGGGCAGCGTATCAATGACTAGGTTAAAACTGGCCGTGCTAAAGCACCCCATGGGGTTGGTCACGACGGCCTCATAGGTGCCGCGCTCAGCAACCACGACCGAATCATTAGTAGAAACAAATCCGTTGGGGCCCGTCCAGCTATAGGTGCAACCGGTCCCGCAGTTGGATAGGGCCCGCACCACCAACGTGTCTTGACGCTGAAGGCAAGTGATCCGGCCATGCTCCGTTTGAAGCTCCGGCTGCTGCGGCGAGGGACTGACCGTGATATTGGCGATAGCCCGGCAACGATTGACAGCATCGGTCACGATGATGCGGTAGGCACCAGGTTGCTTGCCTTTGGCCAACGAATCCCGCGCGACGAAGTTGTTGGGTCCCGTCCATGTAAACGTCGCGTCATGCAGTGAAGTGGAGGTGGCAACCAGGTCAAACTCACCCTGGGTACAGGATAGGACAATATCGGAGGCAGCGACCGTGGGCATTACCGTATCGATGGCTACCGTCGCCGACGCGGTATGTGTGCATTGCTGACCATCAGTGATCACCACATCATAGTTGCCGGGTTCACTAACCAATGGAGACTGAACCGTAGAAGTAAAGCCGTTGGGGCCAGACCACTGATACGTCGCAAGTACATCACTGACGGAGGTCACAATCCGACGGGATGGAAATTGACAATTGAGCGTGGTCCCTGTCACCGAGATATTTGGCTGCGAAAACACGTTGAGCACCTCCACATCCTGTTGCACGGCACAGCCGTTGGTGGGCGTACTCACACGCACGGTGTAGATGCCCGGCTGTGTTACCCTTGGATTGTGGATGGTACTGCTGAATCCATTGGGTCCACTCCAAGCAAAGGCGACTCCAGGAGTGTTGGACTGAGCAGACAGCTCGACCGTGTCGTTGACACAGCGGATGGTACCGCCCGAGGAGGTGACCTCCTGAGGCCTCCCAAAGTCTGCTGAGACATGGACGACTTTCATCACCGCACAGTTCGCACCGCGAGCTGTGATCGTGTAGCGACCGGGCTCAAGGACGTCTATGTCTTTGGACAAGGCAGTATAACCATTGGGGCCGGACCACGAAAAGGATGTCGCATCGGAGACGGGACGAAGCAAGCCCAAGTTGGTTTCACAATCCATGACCACGTCTCGAATATCCAGTTGAGGCAAACTGCCATCTGACGTGATATCCACCGAGAGGGTATCCGCACAGCCATCCAGTGCCACGCGGAGGTCATAGTGTCCAGGCAGATCCACCTGCACTCTGGCCGATCGCTCGTCGCCAAGCACACTACCGTCCTCGGAGGACCATCGGTAGGAAGGAGTGGTTTCAAACTGGTTATTGACCCACTCCAGGTAAAAAGGTTTAGCCCCGCAGGAGATCGGTCCGGGATCAGGGATTCCTGCCAGGACTTCATACTCCGTCAGGTGAAGTTCTACGATACTGTCACAGCCGGTGCTGGCCGTGAAGGTGGCCGTGTATACGCCGGGACTACTGATCATACGGCCGTCAAACTCAATGGGCGCTTCGGCACACACGTAGCGATCGACGACAAATCGTGGATCCGCATCTGACAAAACGCGATATACCACACCGGGGCCTCCTCCAGATAATGCGGCGCAAAGTCTTAACCTTACCTGGGCCAAGGCACTGATCAAAGTGGCATATCGGCCTCCTCTATACGACAGCAGCGTGCTGAGATCTTGATTTGCCACTACGATACCCCGTACCGTGTAGGTACCCATAGGGACATTGGATAGATCAGGTGTTTCGGCGATATCAATGATCGTGTCGTTGGCGACCACGACAAATCCGTATGAATAGCGAGATGGGTCTGGGCTGACGCCCGCGTAAGTAGGGCGAATGTCAATCGAGCCCAATGCCGGATCTCCACCACAGTACTCCAGGGTATCTCGGCGAATTACGCCACCATCGACGAAGCAGTCCGTGCATCCTATACCCCTGGCATCGCAGAAATCAATGTGAAAGGATTCAAGCAACCCGGCGTTTTGCGCACGCGTATCCGTAGCCGTCAGAGACCAGATACCATTCACCGGTCCGGTGTTAATGTCTTCGAGACACACCTCGGCATAGTAGGCGCCTGTATATTCCTGATTTTCGCCCCAATCTTGGTCGCTATCCCAGGTGGGCTTGATAAATGCTCCTTGATCGGGAGTTGCCGTGGCCGAGCAGCGTACGAAGTTGATATTCCAGATGGTACCCGCCGTCACTTTGGTTCCGCTAGGATTGATCAAGTTGTACAATCTGCCGTTGGGAGAGGCCAAAATCAACCGCACATCCCCAATGGATGTGTGGCTAAACCGCAAGCTGATGCGGCAGATACCCTGCGCAGGATCGGCCAGATCATCGTTGACCGCATTTTCTACCCGGATATGGGCAAAGCGGCTCCCTTGCACAGGAATCGCCAGCGGATCCAAAATCCCGCACTGAGCCCACATGTCGGAGAGAGAGATCGACAGTACTATACTGCAAAGAAGTACTTTGTAGGCAGGCCTCATTTGATTTTGCGTTCAGATTTCGAGTGTTGCTTATATAATGATCCTATATGTCCCCAAATTGTTGTTTAACCCAAATCAGGCATTGGCAATTCGTCATGAAGCAACTGAGCCGCTAGGCGGATGTGATGGCAACCTATGCGTCCATACAGTGAAGCACAGCAAATCGAGGACTGCCGCGCGAGGTGGCTTAGCAATCGATCGTCTAATGTTTGATTTGGGTTTAACATCCTTTAACAAAGGCCCTGTAGTTTTTATGACATCGTATCTTTATAATAAAGACATTAAATTCTCTCTGATGATTACCGTTCCTTTTCAACGGTTGTTCGTACTGACACTGCTGCTCATAGGCATGATATTCAGTAGCGCTCACGCCCAAAGTAGAAGCAAAAAAAGTACCACACTGTCCGAGCACCTCTGGTATGGGGGAAGCGTTGGTCTTGGCTTCCAATCCTTCAATAACCAAAGCTCATTCTTGTTTGCCCTGTTTCCTATGATGGGATATAAGATCACGGAGTCTATCTCTGTAGGTCCGCGCATAGGAGCCTCCTACCGCAACATCAAATCGAGGGGTTTGGACGGGAGAGTCTATCGGTTTAATCCGGTGGAGCTATCCGGTGCCCTCTTTGGCAGAGTCAAGCTATTTCGTCAGATATTCGGACATGTTGAATATGAGCTTGCCAGCGAAAAGAACTTGGTCAACAACAGCGCCAACGGTATCAGCATTCGCAATGGCACAGAGACGAACTTCTACCTTGGCGGAGGCTACAACTCGGGAGGCAAAATAGCCTCTGAGATCTACATCTTGTACAATTTCAATGAGGACGACTTCTCTTTAGAGGTACCTTGGGTCATACGGGCAGGATTCACTTACCGGTTTTAAAGCTGGAGGGTTAGTCCCACCAACAAGTTGCGACCAGCCTGCGGGTAGAGTCCCGTCAAGTTATAAAAATCATCCTGTTCTCGTGCCGCATGGGGGTCATCTGCGGTAGCATCGTAGGATGCCGAGCGATATCTATACGTCCACCCATTGGTCACGATACGATTATCCCACAGATTTCTAATCATCACCTTCAGTAGCAAGTCCTTGGTCCAGTGCGGCTTCACATTCCAGCGAAGATGCAAGTCAGTGAAGTGATACCCACCCAGCGACCGGACATCGCTGCCCGTATTGTCCAAGTACTGCTTGCCGACGTACTTGACTCGTAGCTCCATGGTCAGTTGCTGGCGCGCCGATATGATCGGACTGTACCCCGCCCCGGCAGCCAGGATCGTCGCTGGAGAAAATGCGATGGGCGTATTCCGATGGGAAAAGAACGCTTGTCGACCGGTATCCCAGTTGTCGACGGCCTCTTCAAAGGCGCGAATGCGATTGACGCTCAAAGTAGCGTTGCCATGTAGCAGCCAGCGTTTACTGGCCTGCCAGGCGGATGCCAACTCGAGACCTGCGCGATAACTCTGGGATACGTTGCTCCTAACATAAGCGCCCACATCGTTGATCACGCCGGTCAGAATCAGCTGGTCTCGATAGGACATGTGGTATAGGTTGGCTGTGAAATCGACCGAACCCTGCCGATATTTGACGCCCAGCTCCTGGTCGATCAACCGCTCCGGTTTGGGTCTCTGCGAGGGTCCGCTCTCCACATAGTCATCTCGATTGGGCTCGCGATGGGCCAACGCCAGAGAGTAGTACCACTGCCAGGCGCCGGGCTGGTAGTGGAGACCCATTTTGGGATTGAAGAAATCGAGTCGGTCGCGTTGATCGGTGATGGCCTGCTCATCATCCAGTCCCTCAAACTCGTAATCCACATGCCGCCATTGTAGATCTACCAAGGCGCTGAGACTACGAGCTGGTCGAAACTCGTACTGGGCATACAGATTCAGATCCCGCTTGAGCGCATCGTTGCGATAGTACTCCCAACCCCGATGCACATCCGGGACAAACTCCCCCCAGATGACCTGCCCAAAATGGCGGCCCTCATAGATATGGTAACCTCCACCCAAGGTCCAGCTACCCTGCCACCCGGAAAGCTCTTTCGTGAGGGAGAAAATGCCTCCGTAAAAATCGTTGTCCAACCACCTTCTCCGAATGAGGTCGGAGGTGCTAAAGGTGGTATCCGACAGCATGATCTCGCTCAGGTTGTAGTCGGCCAAGGGGTCCTTGATCCGGTACTGTTCAAAATATCCCTTTCCGCGGGTATAGTGGCCGGCCACTTTCGCAAAGAGTCCTTGGCCGAGATCGCCCTTCCAAATGACATGCAGATGGGTCTGCTGGTAGTCGTCTACCTCATCCGGATGGAAGGTGCCATCGCCGCGATCCCCGGCCGTGTTAAAGGTCCGCAAGGTGGGATCATCGATGTACTGTTGAGGCACCCCATTCCATGCCTGATAGGTCACCTCCTTGCCATGATACAGGTTGACCTTCAGGGAGTGCCGATCCGTGAGAAAGCGCGACGAAAGAAAAAAGGACCGCAGATCCGAGGCACCCCGATCGATATACCCATCCGAGGTGGTTTTTGACAATCTACCTTCTATGGCAAATCGGTCACTTAGCAGCCCGCTACCAAATCGCACATTGCCCCGCAGCGTGCCGTAGGACCCGGCCGAAGACTCAAGGATGGCAAAGGGGGTACGCGAAAGCGCGTTTGACTTCACGTTGATCGTGCCACCAAACGACCCGGCGCCATTCGTAGAGGTACCGACTCCACGCTGCACCTGAATGGTCTGAGCAGAGGAAGAAAGGTCAGGCAAATCCACCCAAAACACTCCCTGAGACTCCGCATCATTCAAGGGTATCCCATCAATCGTGACATTGATGCGAGTAGGGTCACTTCCCCGGATGCGCAAGCCCGTATAGCCGATACCCGTACCCGCGTCCGAGGTCACTACCATGGAGGGCAGCCAACGCAGCAAGAAGGGTACATCTTGCCCCACCTGTGTGGCCTCCAATACCTGCTTGTCAATCTCGCTATAGGTAAAGGGTTGGTCCTCCTTGATCCAAGAACCGGTCAACTCTATCTGCTCCAGGTCATAGGCCACCGGCCTCAAAGTCACGACAATATGCGTATCCTGCGCCAAGGCAAAGCTCTGTTGCATTGACTCGTAGCCGAGGGATTGTGCCTGTAGTTCTACCATCGGGTCTGGAGCAAGCGAAAAGTGAAACCGACCTTCCCTGCCGGCGATGGCGTTTTGGCCGGCACACTGTACAAGGGCACCCAAGATGGGCTGACCGTCTGGGTCAACCACGATGCCGTCCAGTTGCACCTGTCCTAGGAGCACCTGACAGGTTACGAGCATACAACCAAATATGGTAGTCCGAATCATAACTCACGTTTTCTTCGTGCGCAGTCCTAGTAGAGCTTCGCATCAAATCTTGTAGCAAATTCTAATGTCTTTGGTCCGCATACTTCGTTGCATAGCCTGGCCATAGCTACGGCTATGTCTGTGTTTCGCACCACGTCTGCGAACAAAATCCTACTAGAATTATTCAACATATCTAATGCGAAACGCTACTAGCACGAATCGTTAAGAAAATGACTCTGATGGGTAATCCGTCCCTTCCCGGCATTACCCGGGCAGGTTCCTGCTGCGCTGAAGAGCAGCAATGGGTATGATCTCAGCCAGATGGTCCCTGCTTGGACCTCTTGGCACCCCACGTAGAGCGATAACGCTGTAAAGTTACGCAAAAACCTGCGGGCTGCCTGCCAAATCCACCCTATGTACCCGTGGCATCTGGTACAGTTGACGGACAGGTCGCTCGCGCACAGGGTCTTCATCGGAAGGAACGCCCGATCGTGGAGTGGCTGAATGGTATCTTAGGACGTGCTACACATCAAATCTAAGACCGCCCCCACTCATCTGGGTCTGCTTGTGGCACCCGATCTGCAGGCACCGGAGTCACTTTGTCACACAGCCGACTATGGGTCGGACCTCTGCTAGGAGGGACATCCAAAGGCGTCCCACATCATCCCCTGCTACCCTGCCCCCCCTTTGCCTGGCCCAAGAGGAGTATATCCACTTGCTCCTCCATGGTCACAAGGCGCTGCTCCAAGGGCCCGCTCAATGTCACATAGTTCTTTTGATGGATTAGCAATGCCTTCTCATACAGGTAGTACAATGACCAGCGGTCTGCCGCATTCTCTCTCAACGGGTCAGGCTCGTAGGGCAGATCCGGCTGACATAAGCAATAGAGAGCTACCTGATTGGTGCGGAAAGATTGCTCAATGAAGGGATGCACCTGACCATATCGGTACGCGGACCAGATCTTGAGCACGAGCATCGAGGTGTCACAAAGGATCCATGGTGCACCAAGGCCCATGGCCGATGCTTCTAAGGCTAGCTGCCCCCTTGCCAGTGCCGGCAGGTCCTCGGCCCCATAGGCTCGATTCAGGACCGATAGATAGGGCCGCGCCAGTTCTGGCACGAGTGGTATCTGTCGAGCGCGGGATACGGACTGCGCCAGTCGCGTCTTGCCGCTGCTCTCGGGTCCCGTCAGCACAATCTTGAGGCTACGCATGGGTCTGGACGCTTACCGCTTTTCGGTTGATTTCAATCGAGAAGACATCAAATATTGTTTACTGTTTATTATAGTCATAAATTCCAGCCAGCAACTACGGGTTAGCATAATATGCACGATATCGAACCACATCATCGGTGGAGAGACCGCTATGTATCGGCGGAGGACGAGCGCTCTCCTCACTTTGGTCGTGTCTACAACGAGTTTCAGTTTTCCAATCGAATATATAACTACTTCATCCATCCACAGTGGGATGAATTTGGTTCCAGCACCCTGTACGCCAAGATCATCTTTGTGGACTATGACGAGGGTGAGGCGATCATCGAGTTGATCGGCGAATGGAACGATTGCCTGTCCAATGATGTACTGTTCCTCAAGCAGAACATTGTGGACGAGCTGGTACGCGAAGGAGTGACCAAACATCTGGTCTTGATGGACCACGTACTCAATTTTCATGGCTCAGACAATTGCTACTACGAAGAGTGGTTTGAGGATGTAGTTGATGAAGGAGGACATATCACCTTTCTCAATGTGCTACCCCATGTGCTTGATGAACTGCGAGATACACAGGTGGACAGATATGTCCGGATGCACGAGACCTTGCACATTCCCAATTGGCGATCCTTCACCCCAAAGAACCTCTTAGCCCAGCTGGCGATGCTATGTTCGCAGCAGATTCCGCAGATTTCATAGATGTTTAAATCTGGCTTTGTCAATATCATCGGCCGACCCAACGTCGGCAAATCCACCTTGATGAATGCCTTGGTGGGTGTGGATATGTCCATCATCACCTACAAACCGCAGACGACGAGGCACCGCATTCATGGCATCTTGAATGGTCCCGATTTTCAGATCGTATTCTCGGACACGCCGGGATTTGTGCATGACCCCGCCTACAAGATGCACCAAAAGATGAACCGGTTTGTGTTTAGCACTTTTGAAGACGCCGACATCATGATCTTGGTCACCGATCATGAAGACAGCTATGATGCTGACCATCCGCTGGTACAACGCATCCGAGACCTGTCTATCCCTAAGATCCTGGTGATCAATAAGATCGATATATCCGGACCAGAGAAGGTGCAGGAGATGCTCGCCGACTGGAACGAGAAATGCGACTTTGACACGTCACTGGCCATATCTGCCTTAGCCCGGAAAGGGACCCAATCGCTTTTGGAGACCATCATGAGGCACCTGCCGGAAGGTCCCAAGTACTACCCGGACGATCAGCTCAGTGACCGGCCCGAACGATTCTTCGTAAGTGAGATGATTCGAGAGCAATTATTTCTGCTATACCGGGAAGAAATCCCTTACTCGTGTGAGGTGGCCATCGAGTCCTTTAAGGAGGGGGAAGATATCACCCGAATCAGCGCCTTGATATTCACCAACAGAAAAACGCAAAAATCCATTATCATTGGCAAGGAGGGTAAGGCGATCAAAAAGCTTGGCACCCAGGCTCGAGCCAAAATCGAGCGTTTCCTCGGCCAGAAGGTATATTTGGAGTTGCGGGTGAAGGTCAGGGAAAACTGGCGCAACAATGAAGGATTACTCGACAAGTTGGGCTATCGATAAGATTATTTGCGAGGTGAACGTACCAATGAACGCACGATCATGACAAACGTGGTGGCTATCGTAGGGCGACCCAACGTGGGCAAATCCACCCTGTACAACCGACTCATCGGCGAGCGAGAGGCTATCATTGACAACATAGCCGGCGTCACTCGTGATCGCCTCTACGGCATCAGTGAGTGGAATGGGGTCTCCTTCACCGTGATCGATACGGGCGGGTTCGTGCATGGATCAAGTGATGTGTTTGAAGCAGCCATCCGTCGGCAGGTAGCCATTGCCATTGATGAGGCCAATGCCATTATCTTCATGGTAGATGTAACCACCGGGATCACGGACCTGGACGAGGATGTGGCCTCCCTGCTGCGTAAGACTTCCAAGCCAGTCGTGCTGGCAGTAAACAAGGTGGATAACAACCAGCGGCAGCTGGATGCCAACGAATTCTGGAGCCTGGGCTTTGAAGACACCTTCTTCTTGTCGTCTATCACAGGCAGCGGCACCGGCGACTTGCTAGACGCACTTGTGGAAAAACTCGAAGACCAACCCTCGCCACTGGATCCCCATCTTCCCAAGTTTGCCATCGTGGGTCAACCCAATGTGGGCAAGTCCTCGTTGACAAATGCGCTGCTTGGCGAGGAGCGAAACATCGTGACCGCCATTGCAGGCACGACCCGCGACTCCATCCATTCTAAGTACACAAAGTATGGCAAGACCTTTTACCTGATCGACACAGCCGGCCTGCGCAAGAAAGCCAAGGTGCATGAAGATTTGGAATTCTACTCGGTCATCAGAGCCGTGCGGGCGGTGGAAGAGGCCGATGTCTGTCTCCTGCTGATTGATGCGCAGACGGGCATTGAAGCCCAGGACATGCATGTGTTCCAACTGGCCGTGCGGCGAAAGAAAGGCGTGGTCATCCTGGTCAACAAGTGGGATCTGCTCGACAAGGAGACCAACACGGCCAAAGAGTTTGAAGACCGCATCAAGAAGAAGCTAGCCCCGTTTAATGACGTAGAAGTGGTCTTTATATCGGCCCTAACCAAGCAACGCATTGCCAAAGCGATGGACATCGCGATAGATGTCTATGAACGGCGAAAAACCAGAATCAAGACCTCTGTGCTCAACGAGATCATGCTCAAAGCCGTCGAGAAATATCCGCCTCCCTCCCACCGTGGGCGCTTCATCAAAATCAAATACGTCACCCAACTGCCGACGGGCACACCTTCGTTTGCCTTTTTTTGCAACTATCCGGACTACGTCAAAAAAAGCTATCGCAACTACCTGGAAAACCAGCTGCGAAAGAACTTTAATTTTACCGGCGTACCGATCAGTATTCATTTTAGAAAAAAATAGAGCATGCTAACGACGATCGCGACGGGAATGGAGGGGGTAGTCCTGATCGAACCCCAGGTCTGGCATGACGAAAGAGGCTACTTCTTTGAGAGTTTTCAGGAACGACGCTATAAGGAGATGGGTATCCATGCCCACTTTGTGCAGGACAATGAAGCCTTTTCCCAAAGAGGTGTACTACGGGGCCTGCACTTTCAAAGGGCGCCTTATGCCCAGGCCAAACTAGTGCGTGTGACAAAGGGCGAAGTACTGGATGTGATTGTGGATCTCCGACCGGAGTCGACGACGTATCGCGAGAGCTTTACGATCGTGCTCAGCGACCAAAACAAACGGCAGTTATTTGTGCCCAGGGGATTTGCCCACGGATACGTGGTACGCAGTGAAGATGCCCTCTTCACCTACAAGTGTGACCAGTACTACGCCCGGGAGCACGAGGGCGGCATACGGTATGACGACCCCAGCCTCGGGATTGATTGGCAGTTGGAGGGACTAGAAGTAATTGTCTCGGAGAAAGATCGGTCGCTGCCCTTGCTACAAGACCTGGTTTTCGATCGATGAGCATCTTAGTCCTGGGTGCCACCGGCCAGCTCGGGCAGGAATTTGCCCAGGCGTCAAGGGCCTATCCCGGCACAGACTGCATGTTGTGGACCCGGGCGGACTTTGATATCACCCGATCCGATCATCTCGCCAAGATCGGAGCGCTGGCACCAGATGTCGTCATAAACTGCATCGCCTATACGGCCGTGGACAAAGCGGAGACGGCACGAGAGGAAGCGATGGCAGTGAATGCGACCGGCGTAGGCGACCTAGCCCGGACCTGCGCTGCACACGACATCCAAATTGTCCACTTTTCGTCAGAGTATGTGTACCACAACTATCTGCGACGCCCCCTGGTCGAGACGGATGTCACCCGGCCCAAGGGCATCTACGCCAAGTCTAAACTTAAGGGAGAGCAACTCCTGCTTGCCCATCACCCTCATCCGCTCATTTTTCGCATCTCCTGGCTGTACTCGACTTTTGGCCACAACTTTCCCAAGACGATCCTTCGCTTAGCCAGGGAACGTGACGAACTTCGCGTGGTCAACGATCAAATCGGTGCTCCCGTATACGGGCGAGATGTGGCACTAGCGGTACTGCACATTGTACATCAACAAATGGGCAAGGCTTGGCAACCCATTGCCGGCATCTACAACTACAGCAATGAGGGTACCACTCACTGGGCAGAAATCGCCCAGCATGTCGTGCAAAAGGCCGGTCTGAGCTGTCGCATTCAGGCCATTCCAAGTAGATTATACCCTATGGCTGCGCCGAGACCCAGATATGGTAAAATGAATCTTACTAAATTCAAGCAGGTTTTTCAGCTGACCATCCCACACTGGAGGGATAGTATGGACATTTGTTTAGATCAGCTGCTAAACGAAAGCTGATCGAATACCGTTATTTATCGTATATGGCTGTGCCAATCAAGATTGCCTTCACACGCAGGTTGCCATTGCTGGCACTACTGCTCTCGACGCTAGGTGCCACCGATCTGTGGGCTACGCATAACCGAGCCGGTGAGATCACCTATCAGCAGATCGGGGAGCTGACGATTCGCGTTACTATTACCACCTACACGAAGACGAGTAGCATCCAGGCTGACCGCGATAGCTTGGAGTTGTTCTGGGGTGATGGCACGAGCACGGTGTTGCCCCGAGCCAACGGCAATGGAGACGAGCTGGACAACGACATCAAGAGAAACTTTTACATCGGGGAGCATACCTATCCCGGTCGGGCCACCTATGTATTAAGTATGACAGACCCCAACCGAATCGCCAACATTCAGAACGTCAACTTTCCCAATTCGGTCAAGATACCGTTTCATATTGCCACCTCTTTTACCTTTCTGAGTAGCCAGTTTCAAGGACAGAACAGCTCAGCCATTCTGCTGCAGCCGCCTATTGATTTTGGTTGCATCGGGCGCCGCTACGTACACAATGCTAATGCGTACGACCCCGATGGCGACAGTCTTTCCTATGAGCTGATCGTACCGCTGCAAGACAATGAGGCCGTTGTGCCAAACTATCTCTTTCCGGATCAGATAGTGAGTGGACCCAACAACCAATTGACGCTCGATCCGGTCACCGGAGATCTGGTTTGGGATGCACCACAGAAGCTGGGGGACTACAATGTGGCTTTCCTCATTCATGAGTACCGCCAAGGGGTGTTGATCAACACGATCATTCGCGATATGCAGATCGAGATACGAGACTGCGAGAACACCCCGCCGGCCATTGACGTGGATCAGGAGATCTGTGTCATCGCAGGAGAAGAAATCAATTTGGAGGTGTTAGCTAGAGATCGAGATTTGCCACAACAGCAATTGTCGCTTACGGCCATTGGGGGGCCTTTGGCGGTGGATGTGAGTCCCGCGACCTTTTCGATCAGCAGGGCCTTTCGCGATCAGCCAGTCGCGGGCACCTTGCGCTGGCAGACACAATGCGAGCACATCTCCGATCAGCCATACTCGGTGGTATTCAAAGCCGTCGACAATTTTTATGATTCGACCGGGCTGGCCGACCTTAAGACCGTGCGCATCAAGGTGGTGGGGCCGCCGCTCGAGGATCTAAAGGTATCCAATGAGGGTCCGGTCAATACCGTATCCTGGGAAAAACCCTACGCCTGTGAGGTGACAGAAAACGAATTCTTCCGCGGCTTTACCGTCTGGCGCCGCATGACCAGCAATCCCTTTGTGGTAGACACCTGCGATCCGGGCCTGGAAGGAAAGGGCTACGAGGCCATTGCCTTCTCGGTGAAAGATATGGAGGGCGGACGCTATGTATATGAAGATCGGGACATCCCTATAGGGAAGTCGTTTTGCTATCGGGTGACCGCGTCCTTTGCCAGACTATCCTCCGGGGGCTACCCCTTTAATGTAGCCGAGAGTCTGGCATCCAATGAAGATTGTGCAGGTTTCTCGACAGAAACCCCCTTCATGACCAAGGTATCGGTGGTCACGACGGATGTGGCTGCAGGCGAGATGCAGGTGGAATGGATAAAACCGACCTCTGAGGATCTGGACCAGCTCCCGGGTCCCTTTACCTTTCAACTGTTGCGAGGTACCGGATTAAACCCAGGCAGCCTGACGCCTATTCCCGCTGCATCGTTTACGGCCAGTAGCTTAGCTGAGTTATTAGACACGTCGTTCTTTGACAATACGGGCTTGAATACCTTGGAGCAGGCCTACACCTATCAGGTACGTCTGACCAATGGATCCGGGCTCAATGTGTCCTCGGATCCCACGTCATCCGTTTTCCTCACGGTGACACCCGCAGATACTCGAAATATCTTGTCCCTCGAATTTGCCGTTCCCTGGGAAAACTATCAGTACATCATCTATCGGCAAAACGCCAGTGGTCTATTTGAAGCTATCGGCACTTCCTTGACTACCACCTATGTAGATGAGGGATTGACCAATGGCCAGCGCTACTGCTACTATGTGGAGGCGCACGGCACCTATGGATTCTCCGGCATAGCTGATCCGCTGATCAATCTCTCACAAGTAGCTTGTGGGGTGCCGGAAGACACCGATCCCCCCTGTACACCCGCCCTTACCGTCATGAACTCTTGTGGCACAGACACGGACGTGTCCTCCGCCTCCTTTGTCAACACGCTGGAGTGGTCATTTGATGGGGCGGAATGTGATCAGCCGGATGACGTTGCTGGATTTAGAATCTACTACTCACCTACTCCCGGAGCGGATTTTACTCTGTTGGAAGATATCAATGACGCGGGTATCCGCAACTACAGACATGATTCGGATGTAGGGATAGCCGGTTGCTACTATATCACCGCACTAGACTCCCTAGCCAACGAGAGCGACACCAGCAACAATGTCTGTGTAGAAAACTGCCCTTTTTACACCCTGCCAAACGCCTTTACCCCCAACGATGACGGGCACAACGATGTCTTTAAACCGTATCCATACAAATTTATCGATCGGGTTCAGATGACCATCTACAATCGGTGGGGCCAAGTGGTCTTTGAGACCACTGATCCGGATATCAATTGGACAGGCCAAAACATGGCTAATAAAGATCTCAGTCAGGGCGTCTATCACTACACCTGCAGATTGTTTGAGTCAAAGGCACAAGGCGTAGTGGAAAATCCCAATGAGCTCCGAGGATTCATAGAGTTGGTGCGCTGATGTTTACCGGAATTATCGAAGCCATGGGTGAGGTGGTAGCAGCCCAAGCAGTGGGAACCAACATTCGATTCACGGTCCAGTCTCCCATTTCTGACGAATTGCATGTCGACCAGAGCCTCTCGCATGACGGCGTGTGTTTGACGGTGGTTGCCACCGGTCCAGGGTGGCATCAAGTGGACGCCATTGACGAAACCTTGCAGCGTTCAACCTTGGGCACGTGGCACAAAGGCACCCTGGTCAATCTGGAGCGCGCCATGAAAATGGGTGAGCGACTCGATGGCCATCTCGTGCAGGGGCACGTGGATACCACGGTCGAATGCCTGCAGATCGAGCAGCTGGACGGCAGCGCGATCTACACCTTCGCCCTCGATCCCAAGATGCAGCATTTGGTCGTGCAAAAGGGCTCCGTCTGCATCAATGGCATTAGCCTTACGGTCGTCGACCCCACAGCGTCTCAGTTTAGCGTGGCCATCATTCCATACACCGCTGAATACACCAACATTGGCACCTTGGAGGTCGGCAGCTATGTCAATATTGAGTTTGACATCGTCGGCAAGTACCTGGAAAAGATGGCGGGTGCATACCTGCGCTAGCGCAGTTGGAAGATTGTTAAATCGAGGAGGTGTTGAATTGTTGATGTGCAGAGGCGAATCTATATTCGCCGGTCGGCAGAGGCGAATCTATATTCGCCGGATTGGTAACATATCGCCGGCGTGGGTGCATTTCACCGGCTTTGTGGTTCTGAGATCGCGCATGGAGGAATCTGCGCCGTCCTATGGGGTCGACAGAGGCGAATCCCCATTCGCCGGCTTCGTAACATATCGCCGGCCTGGCTCGTTGATCCAATTGGTTGTCGAATGAGATCGCGCATGGAGGAATCTGCGCCGTCCTATGGGGTCGGCAGAGGCGAATCTATATTCGCCGACGTTGGTAACATCGCCGACGTTGCTCGTTGATCGGGTTTGTTTGTCGAATGACATCACGGAAGGAGAAATCCGCGATATCGTCGTACGGCGATGGACAGAGGCGAATCCATATTTGCCGGTCGGCAGAGGCGAATCTATATTCGCCGGATTGGTAACATATTCGCCGACGTGGGTGTATTTCACCGGCTTTGTGGTTCTGAGATCGCGGAAGGAGAAATCCGCCATATCGTCGTACGGCGATGGACAGAGGCGAATCCATATTTGCCGGTCGGCAGAGGCGAATCCATATTTGCCGGTCGGCAGAGGCGAATCTATATTCGCCGGATTGGTAACATATTCGCCGACGTGGGTGTATTTCACCGGCTTTGTGGTTCTGAGATCGCGGATAGAGGAATCCGCGCTGTCGTCGTATGGGTGGTGGCAAGATCAGAGGCGAATCCATATTCGCCGGTGGGCAGAGGCGAATCTATATTTGCCGGTCGGCAGAGGCGAATCTATATTTGCCGGTCGGCAGAGGCGAATCTACATTCGCCGGATTGGTAACATATCGCGGATTGGTAACATATCGCCAGTCATGAATTGGATGTAGCGCATCCGGGACAGTCACAGCAGCCCATCGGCCACCGACAGAATTCCCGTCAAAAAAATGGGGGCAATCCTGGCGCTGCATCTGTCATCGTATTAACTTATGTGCGACAGCGTCCGTCGGTCGAGACCCCATGGACCATCGCGTGACGTGACCGTTTATCAAAACTCGCCTGCTATGACCATCGTAATGCCAGTCCGTTATTCCAGATCTCCCCTACTGTTGGCATGCTTCTTTCTCTGGGCCACCAGCGTCCATGCCACGCACAACCGGGCGGGGGAGATCACCTACGAGCAAATCGGCACACTAACGATCAGAGCAACGATCACGACGTACACACAGACCAGTAGCGTGAGCGCTGACCGCGACACCCTTCAGATCTTCTGGGGCGATAGCACCTCTAGCTGGCTCTACCGCGCTAATGGTACCGGCGATGAACTGCCCAATGACATCAAGCGAAACTTTTACGTCGGCGAACATATTTATCCCGGGGCGGCCACCTACACTCTTAGCACCACCGACCCCAATCGGATTGCGGGTATAGAGAACATTGACTTTCCGAATTCGGTCAATGTGCGCTTTCACATAGCTACGACATTCACCCTCCTCAGCAGTCAGTTTCAGGGACAAAATAGTTCGGCTGTGCTGCTCCAACCTCCAATCGACATTGCCTGTTTGGGACAACGATACATTCATAATCCCAACGCTTACGATCCTGATGGAGATAGCCTGGCCTATTCCTTAATTGTGCCCCTGCAAGACAATGGCAGTGAAGTGCCCAATTATCGGTTTCCAGATGAAATCGCCAGTGGCCCGGAAAATACGTTGTGGCTGGATCCATTGACAGGCGATCTGATTTGGGATGCTCCCCAAATGCCGGGTGATTACAACCTGGCCATCTTGATCCGCGAATACCGGCAGGGCGTCCTGATCAATACGATCATTCGTGATATGCAGGTGGAGGTCAGAAGCTGCGACAATCGTCCGCCAACCCTCGAGGTGGCCTCCGAGCTCTGTGTGGTGGCAGGGGAGCTCATCCAGTTGCCCGTCATCGCGACTGACCCTGACGCTCCGGATCAGTTGGTCTCGGTCACGGCCATTGGAGGTCCACTGGCACTGGAGCAGGGAGCGGCGACCTTTTCACCAGATGGGACGATTTGGAGTCATCCCGCCAAGGGCACATTCACTTGGCAGACGCGCTGCGAGCACATTTCTCCGCAAACCTATACGGTCGTCTTTCGAGCCGTAGACAATTTTTTTGGAGACAGTGGTCTGTCGGATCTCAAGACGACCCGAATCAAGGTGGTAGGCCCTCCTCCCGAGAATCTCACCGTCACCAACCAAGAAGGCAGCAACAAACTGCACTGGAACAAACCGTATGCCTGCGATCAGGCTGCCGATGAGTTCTTTCGTGGCTTCACTATCTGGCGTAAGTCCACCAGCCAACCCTTTGTCATCGACACCTGTCGTCCGGGTCTGGAGGGATATACCCCCATCGCTTTTGGCGAGCGTACAATGGAATCGGGACGATACGTGTTCTGCGATGAGGGCATCGAGCTGGGTGCCTCCTATTGCTATCGAATCACGGCGGCCTTCGGCAGGTTATCAGCGGCTGGCTACCCATACAACTTGACCGAAAGTCTGGCGTCAAATGAAGACTGCGCCGGCTTTGCCAGTGATCGTCCGCTTATGACGAAGGTCTCCGTGTCGCAAACCAGTCGCACCGACGGTGCGATGGCCGTCTCTTGGACCCGACCCAGATCCATCGAGCTCGCAAGTCTGGAGGGCCCATTCACTTTTCAGCTGTATCGTGGGACCGGATTCGATCCCGGGCAAGTAGCGCCCGTCACCGGTGCGGTCTTCACGGCCCCAAGTGTGGCAAGCCTGGACACGCACTACGTGGATCAAGGCCTGAATACGGTCAACGCCCCCTACACCTACCACATCGTGCTGGAGCGAAATGGGGCCTCCATCAGCCAATCCCAAGAGGCGTCGTCCGTCTTCCTAGAGGTGAGCGGCGCGGATCGACGAAATATACTGACGTTTAGGGCGAAGACTCCCTGGACCAACTATCGATATGAGATCTACCGGCGCGTTGCCGGATCGAACGAGTTCACCCGGCTAGCGTCTACCACGTCGTCGCCATATGTGGACCATGATGTCATCAATGGCACGGAATACTGCTATTATGTAGCCTCCGAGGGCTCCTACGGATTTTCGATCGTGGCAGACTCCCTGATCAATCTTTCTCAGATGGCTTGTGCTACGCCAGCAGATGTCGATCCACCCTGCCCTCCGGAACTCACTGTCACGAACTCCTGCTCAGCAGGTCCCGGAGCAGTGCCAACGTTGCTCAACTCGCTCCAATGGTCGCTTTCTGCCGCCACCTGCTCCGCCCCGGAGGACGTAGCAGCCTACCATGTCTACTACGAGCCGCAGCCGGGGACGGGATTCACGCAGATCGCCGAAGCGCTCGATCCGAGCACCCCAGCCTTTCAGCATGGATCGGACCAAGGGATATCGGGTTGCTACTACGTCACAGCCTTGGATTCTCTGGCCAACGAAAGCGACAGTAGCAACGTGATCTGCGTAGAGCACTGTCCCATCTACCAACTTCCCAACACTTTTACCCCAAACGACGATGGCCACAACGACATCTTTCGTCCCTATCCCTACCAGTCAATCGAGCGTGTAGAAATGGTCATCTTCAATCGATGGGGGCAGGTCGTATTCCGGACTACGGACCCCGATATAAATTGGACCGGCCAAAATCTGGCCAGTCACGATCTGAGCCAGGGAGTCTATCATTACACTTGCAAGCTTTTTGAATCCAAGATCCAAGGCACCGTCGAAAACCCCAATGTCTTGCGAGGATTCATCGAATTGATCCGGTAGCGAGCAAGACTGCCTTTTGGCCAAAAAAGATGGGGGTCACCACGACTGTGATGACCCCCATCTGATATATCTAGTAGAACGTACTAAGTCATAATGACCTCCGCTTCAGGCTCGATTTCTTGCTCCATGAGCGGTTCGCCCGTGACCAGCAAGGAGTTGAACTCTCTCATGCCGGTACCCGCGGGGATCTTCTTACCTACGATCACATTCTCCTTCAGCCCCATCAGACCATCGCGCTTGGCTCCAATGGCGGCCGTGCTGAGCACTTTAGTCGTCTCTTGGAAGGAGGCTGCGGATATCCAGCTGTGTGTGCCCAGCGAAGACTTGGTGATCCCTTGCAGCACAGGACTTGATGTAGCTGCGACCGCGTCTCTGAATTCCACTGCTTTCAGATCATTTCGCTTCAAGAAGGAATTCTCTTCGCGGAGTTGACGCAGTGTCACCAGCTGACCCGGCTTCAACTTGTTGGAGTCACCGGCATCCGTGACAAACTTCTTGTCAAAGATCCAGTCATTTTGCTCAAGGAAGTCATACTTCTCAACCGCCTCTCCCTCTAAGAAGCTGGTGTCGCCCGGATCCTCGATGATCACTCTACGCATCATTTGTCGGACGATCACCTCGATGTGCTTGTCATTGATCGTGATCCCCTGTGCCCGGTAAACTTCCTGGACACCATTGACCAAATAGGATTGAACGGCAAAAGGTCCTTTGATACTCAGGATGTCCTTTGGTGCAATGGCTCCATCAGAAAGCTGCGTACCGGCTCGGACAAAATCGCCCTCCTGCACCAGGATGTGCTTGGACAGGCCGATGAGGTACTTTCGCACCTGATCGTCCTTGGCCTTGACGATCACCTCGCGGTTACCACGCTTGATCTTGCCAAAGGACACCACCCCATCAATCTCGGCAGTAACGGCCGGATTGGAAGGATTACGCGCCTCAAACAACTCAGTCACCCGAGGCAGACCACCCGTGATATCGGAGATTTTACCCAGGTTACGTGGAATCTTGGCGATGATCTGGCCCGACACGATCTCGGCACCCTCCTCGACGGAAATATATGCTCCCACCGGCAGGTTGTACGTACGAAGATCTTCGCCATCCTTATTGACGATACGGATCGTGGGTATCTTACGCTTCTTCTTGGACTCCACGATCACCTTCTCCGCATAGCCTGTCTGATCATCCCGCTCGATGCGATAGGTCTCACCCTCCTCAATGGATTCAAACTCAATGAGTCCGCCAAACTCTGAAATGATCACCGCATTAAAGGGATCCCACTCACAGATGGGGTCACCTTTCTTTACTTTTTGCTTGTCCTTGATAAAGAGATTGGCGCCATACGGTATATACATCGAGGTGTAGAGCTTGCCTGTTTCCGGATCGCTGATACGGATCTCACCGGTTCGGGACAGGATCACCTCTTTGCTTGAGCCATTCTCAGATAAGGTTGTTGTCTTGATGCTGTCAAATTCGACGACACCGTCAAATTTTGAAGTCAGCTCGGACTCTGCCTTGGTCACGGATGCAATACCTCCCACGTGGAAGGTACGCAGCGTGAGCTGGGTACCGGGTTCGCCGATCGACTGCGCGGCAATGATTCCGACAGCATCTCCTCGCTCGGCAATTCTGCCGGAGGCCAAGTTCTTGCCGTAGCATTTTCTGCAGACGCCCCGCTTGGTCTCGCAGGTCAACACCGAGCGGATGGTCACTGCCTCCACGCCTGCGTCATCGATGGCCTGAGCAGCCTTCTCGTCAATGTATCCATCTGCCTCCACCAGCACTTCGTCGGTGACTGGATGCAGGATTTCATAGAGGGTAAATCGACCCTCCACCCTACGAGACAGGGGCTCAATCACTTTTTCATTGTCTTTCAGCGCCTGTGTCTCAATACCTCTGAGCGTGCCGCAGTCCTCCATCATGACTACCACGTCTTGCGCCACGTCTACCAATCTTCGCGTCAGGTATCCGGCATCTGCCGTCTTTAGGGCAGTGTCCGCCAGACCCTTCCTAGCACCGTGTGTCGAAATAAAGTACTCCAGTACAGACAGTCCGTCTAAGAAGTTTGACAGGATGGGGTTTTCGATAATGGCCGCCCCGGTATCTCCCGATTTCCTCGGCTTAGCCATTAGACCCCGCAATCCGCATAGCTGCTTGATCTGTTGCTTTGAGCCCCTGGCTCCCGAGTGTAGCATCATGTACACCGAGTTGAAGCCGTCCTTGTGCTCTGAGAGCTCCTTCAAGAGCGTGTCTGTGATCGTATTGTCCGCGTAGGTCCACTTGTCAATGATCTGATTGTACCTTTCATTGTTGGTGATCAGACCCATGTTGTAGTTTTCCCAAACCTCATCCACCTCCGTCTGCGCCTCGTCCAGCACGTTGGATTTGACCGTCGGCGTGATGAGATCCCCCAGGTTGAAAGACAAGCCTCCTTTAAACGACCAGTAGAAGCCGAGATCTTTAATCTTGTCCAGAAACTGGGCTGTGACCTCCATATCGGTGCGGCTGATAATCTTCGAGATTACCCGCTTTAGATTGCGCTTGGTCAGCAGCTCATTGATAAAGGGCAAGCCGTCTGGCACAGCCAGATTAAACAACACCCGACCCACGGTGGTCTCGATGAGCTTGGTCTCGACCGTACCCTCCTCGTCTTCGACGTTTGTCCGCAGCTTGATCGGAGCATGTAATTCTATCTGCCCCTCGTTGAATGCGATTTGTACTTCTTCTGTGGAGTAAAACGCTGGAATGCTCTCACCATTGGACGCGGAGACCCGCATCTTGCTGAGGTAATACAAGCCCAATACCATATCCTGCGAAGGCAGTGTGATCGGAGAACCGTCCTGCGGGTTCAGCACATTGTGCGATGACAACATCAGCAGTTGTGCCTCCAAGATGGCCGCCTGGCTCAGGGGAAGATGTACTGCCATCTGGTCACCATCAAAGTCAGCGTTGAAGGCTCCGCAGACCAATGGATGGAGTTGGATGGCCTTTCCTTCGATCAACTTGGGCTGGAATGCCTGGATCGATAGTCTGTGCAAGGTCGGTGCCCTATTGAGCAGTATCGGATGCCCTTTCAATATGTTTTCCAGGATATCCCAGATCACGGAGTCCTTCTTGTCCACCAGCTTCTTGGCCGACTTGACCGTCTTGACCACGCCTCGCTCGATCAGTTTGCGTATGATAAAGGGCTTGAAGAGCTCTGCAGCCATACCCTTGGGCAATCCACACTCGTGCAGTTTGAGGGTGGGACCTACCACGATCACCGATCGACCGGAGTAATCCACCCGCTTACCGAGCAGGTTTTGACGGAATCGTCCTTGCTTACCCTTAAGGATATCACTCAGCGACTTAAGCGGTCGTCCGCCCTCTGCCTTCACCGCATTGGACTTTCGAGAGTTGTCAAAGAGTGAATCCACTGCCTCCTGCAGCATGCGCTTCTCGTTTCGCAGGATCACCTCCGGGGCTTTGATCTCCAACAGTCGCTTCAGGCGGTTGTTTCTGATAATCACCCTGCGGTACAGATCGTTGAGGTCCGAACTGGCAAATCGACCACCGTCAAGCGGCACCAAAGGCCTTAGTTCCGGCGGTACCACAGGCAAGTACTGTATGACCGCCCACTCCGGACGATTTTCAATACGCGTCAATCCATCACGGAAAGCCTCTACTACCCGCAGTCGCTTCAGAGCCTCCGACTTCCGCTGCTGCGATGTCTCGGTGGCGGCCTGGTGGCGTAGCGAGTACGACAAGTCATCCAGATCCAGACGCATCAAGAGCTCGCGGACCGCCTCTGCCCCCATCAACGCTATGAACTTGTTGGGATCATCGTCCTCCAGCATTTGATTTTCTCGCGGCAGGGTTTCGACGATCTCAAAGTATTCTTCCTCCGTGAGCAGATCCATCTTGGCAATGCCCTCGGCCTCTTTGGCCCCGGGTTGTACCACCACGTACCTTTCATAGTAGATGATCGTCTCCAGCTTCTTACTGGACAGTCCCAGCAGATACCCAATCTTATTGGGCAGGGATTTAAAGAACCAAATGTGCACCACGGGCACAACCAGCTTGATGTGGCCCATGCGCTCCCTTCTCACCTTCTTTTCTGTGACCTCCACACCGCAGCGGTCACAGACAATTCCCTTATATCTGATCCTTTTGTACTTCCCGCAATAGCACTCATAGTCTTTGACCGGACCGAAGATGCGCTCGCAGAAAAGTCCGTCTCTCTCCGGTTTGTACGATCGATAATTGATCGTCTCGGGTTTGAGCACTTCGCCATAAGACCGCTCCAAGATGTCATCCGGAGAACAAAGGCTTATGATGATGCTACCAAAATCAGCTCTCGCTTTCGTGATTGATTTCTTAAAGGACATATATGATGACTGTTAAATAGGTCGTGATTAATCAAATTTTACGTCTAACGCCAATCCGCGCAACTCATGAATGAGTACATTGAATGACTCGGGTATATTTGGCTCGGGCAGATTGTCACCTTTGACGATGGCCTCGTACGTTTTGGCCCGACCGATGATGTCATCGGACTTGATCGTCAGCAGCTCTTGCAGGATCGTAGATGCGCCAAATGCCTCGAGAGCCCAAACCTCCATCTCACCAAAGCGTTGGCCACCAAACTGGGCTTTACCTCCCAATGGCTGCTGCGTGATGAGCGAGTATGGTCCGATGGATCGTGCGTGCATCTTGTCATCGACCATATGCGACAGCTTGAGCATGTAGATCACACCCACCGTGGCCTGCTGGTGGAATCGATCGCCGGTGCCACCATCGTACAAATACGTCTGTCCCAGACT
This sequence comes from Saprospiraceae bacterium, assembly GCA_965223165.1. GTDB lineage: Bacteria > Bacteroidota > Bacteroidia > Chitinophagales > Saprospiraceae > JABDMH01. Next base: position 210,062 of record CBDCVQ010000014.1, read on the forward strand.
GGGCAGTCCGGCCTCCTCGATATACGAATCGATCTCTTCCAAGCTCGCTCCGTCAAAAATCGGGGTGGAGAACTTGAGTCCCAGCTTTTCTCCTGCCCATCCGAGTACCGTCTCGAAGATCTGGCCAAGATTCATCCGCGAAGGCACACCCAGCGGATTCAGTACAATGTCGACGGGAGTTCCATCCTCCAGGAAGGGCATATCCTCTTGACGCACGATGCGCGATACGATACCTTTGTTACCGTGTCGACCGGCCAACTTATCTCCCACCTTCAGCTTTCGCTTTTTAGCCATGTAGACCTTGGCTAGCTTGAGCACGCCCGCAGGTAGCTCATCTCCGATGGAGATGTTAAACTTCTCACGCTTGTAGCGTCCGATCTCCTCGTTGATCTTGATGCTATAGTTGTGCAGCAACCTGGCTATCAGCTTATTGACATCGTCCTTCTTCGTCCAATTGCCATAATCCACTACCGTGTAGTCGATATTTTTCAGGACGTTCTTGGAGAGCTTGGTGCCCTTCTTGACCAGCATCTCATTGTAGATGCTCTTGATGCCATTTGAGGTGGCCCCGCCCACTAGCGAGTTTAACTTGTCTACCAACAGGGTCTTCAACTCGTTCAGCGCGATGGCATGCTGGTCGTCCAAGCGCGTAAGTAGTGTCTTCTCCTGTGCCTTCTTGGTCTTATCCTTCTTGGCACGGGCAAACAACTGCTTATTGATGATCACTCCTTTGGTGGAGGGTGGAGCTTTCATAGAAGCATCCTTGACATCACCTGCCTTATCCCCAAAGATGGCTCGCAGCAACTTTTCTTCGGGCGTGGGATCTGACTCTCCCTTAGGCGTGATCTTGCCAATGAGAATATCTCCCTCGCTCACCCAAGCACCGATCCGGATGATCCCGTTTTCGTCGAGGTCTTTTGTGGCCTCTTCGCTGACATTTGGAATGTCATTCGTCAGTTCTTCCTCTCCGAGCTTGGTGTCTCGTACATCCATCTCGAAGTGCTCGATATGGATCGAGGTGAAGACGTCTTCACGCACCACTCGCTCTGAAAGCACAATAGCATCCTCAAAGTTGTATCCTTTCCAGGGCATGAATGCCACCCGCAGGTTTTGTCCCAGGGCCAGCTCGCCCTTGTCCGTGGCGTAGCCATCGCACAAGATCATTCCTTTCGTCACCCGTTGTCCCTTCTTGACGATGGGTTTCAGGTTGATGCAGGTGCCCTGGTTTGTTCGTCTGAACTTGGTCAGGTCGTATGTCTTGAGATTATTCTCAAACGATACCAGTTGGTCCTCTTCTGTACGATCGTATTTGATGCGGATGCTGTCGGCATCTACGTACTCCACTACGCCTTCTCCCTCTGCATTGATCAGCATGCGAGAGTCCTGGGCCACCTTGCCTTCCAGACCCGTGCCTACAATAGGTGAGCTCGGACGAAGCAACGGAACGGCCTGGCGCTGCATGTTGGAACCCATCAAGGCTCGGTTGGCATCATCATTTTCCAGGAAGGGGATCATCGACGCCGAGACACCCACAATCTGGTTGGGTGCGACATCCATATATTCGACCTCTGCCGGTGACAAGACCGGGAAGTCTCCGTGCTCGCGGCATTTGATTCGTTCGGAGACAAACGCTCCCTTGGCATCGATCTTTGAGTTGGCCTGGGCGATACGCTTAAAGTCCTCCCCCTCGGCCGAGAGGTATTCGGCTCCACTCTTCATATCGAGCTTGCCATTACTCACTCTGCGATATGGCGTCTCCAAGAATCCCATCTTGTTGACCTTTGCATGCACGCAGAGGGTCGAGATCAGTCCGATGTTAGGTCCTTCCGGTGTCTCGATGGTACACAGTCTGCCATAGTGCGAATAGTGCACGTCTCGTACCTCAAAGCCCGCTCGCTCCCGCGATAGGCCACCTGGGCCCAGTGCCGAAATCCGCCGCTTGTGCGTGATCTCCGACAGCGGGTTGGTCTGGTCGAGGAATTGAGACAGCTGGCTCGTACCAAAGAAGGAGTTGATCACCGACGACAAGGTACGGGCGTTAATCAAGTCAATAGGTGTAAACACCTCATTGTCACGCACATTCATACGCTCTCGAATGGTTCGAGCCATTCGGGCCAGTCCTACGCCAAACTGAGCGTAGAGTTGCTCGCCCACCGTACGTACCCGGCGATTGCTCAAGTGGTCGATATCGTCCAGTTCGGCCTTTTGGTTGGTAAGGCTGACCAGATATTTTACGATTTCGATGATGTCCTCCTTCGTCAATATGAGTGTCTTATCATCGATATCCAGATTGAGCTTTCGATTGATCTTGTAGCGTCCTACCTCGCCCAAGTTGTAGCGCTTGTCAGAAAAGAACAGCTTGTCGATGATGCCTCTGGCGGTTTCTTCGTCCGGAGGATCAGTACCCCTCAGTTGACGATAGATCTGCTGTACTGCCTCCAGTTCGGAGCTAGAGACATCTTTCTGCAGGGTATTGTAGATGATCGAGTAGTCCTCATCGATGTCATCTCGCTGGAGGATGACGATCTCAACGTCCGCTTCCAGTATCAACTCGATGTTCTCCTCGTCGAGGACGACGTCACGCTCAAGGATAATCTCATTTCGCTCGATGGATACTACCTCGCCGGTGTCTTCATCCACAAAGTCTTCCACCCACTTTCGCAGGACTCGGGCCGCTAGTTTACGACCGATGGCCTTGTTCAGGGCACGCTTGTTGGCCTTGATTTCTTCGGCCAGACCAAAGAGGTCCAGAATCTGCTTATCGGAGTCGTAACCGATGGCACGGAGCAGGGTGGTCACCGGAAACTTCTTCTTGCGGTCGATGTACGCGTACATGACCGAGTTGATGTCGGTGGCAAACTCCATCCAGGCGCCCTTGAATGGGATGACTCTGGCGGAGTAGATCTTGGTGCCGTTGGGGTGGAAGCTCTGGCTAAAGAATACACCGGGCGAACGGTGCAGTTGAGAGACAATCACACGCTCGGCCCCATTGATTACGAATGTGCCTTTGGGCGTCATGTATGGGATATTACCCAAGAAGACATCCTGCACAATCGTTTGAAAATCAACGTGCTCTTCATCGTTACAAGAGAGCCTTAGCTTGGCTTTCAGGGGCACACTATAGGTCAGTCCCCGCTGCATGCATTCCTCAATCGTATAGCGCGGTGGATCAACGAAGTAGTCCAGAAACTCAAGAACGAAGATGTTTCGAGCGTCCGTGATCGGAAAGTTCTCTTGAAACACCCGATAGAGCCCCTCATTGGTTCGGTTGTCAGGGGTGGTCTCTAGTTGAAAAAACTCTTGAAAGGACCGGATCTGGATTTCTAAGAGATCAGGGTATTCGGATGCAAGATTGATTTTACCGAAGTTGATTCGGCCGTTTGCTTTGTTGTTAGCTACAACTTTCGTTGCCATGCGAAAACGATTTTTAAAAAGTTATCAAACCAGAGGCTTTCCCCTTGCCTATAAACACGACGATAGGCTTAGCTCGGCGACGTGCCGAGCTAAGCCTTGTATCTGATATGCCTTATGAATGATGATGGTGTACAGAAGCTGACTCAGTAATGTGTTATTACTTAAGTTCAACGTCTGCTCCAACGGCTTCTAAGGCTGCCTTTAAGTTTTCAGCTTCCTCCTTGGATGCTCCCTCTTTGATAGCAGCTGGTGCTGCATCTACGAGATCCTTGGCGTCTTTCAGTCCCACTCCCAATAGGGTCTTCACCTCTTTGACCACCTTGAGTTTAGCTGCTCCAGCTGAATTTAAGAACACATCAAATTCAGTTTGTTCAGCTGCTGCTTCGCCACCGCCGTCACCGGCAGGACCTGCTGCAACTGCTACTGCTGCCGCCGCTGGCTCGATACCGTACTGATCCTTGAGAATATCCTTCAATTCGCTCACTTCCTTAACGGTAAGGTTTACCAATTGTTCTGCGATAGCACTTAAATCTGCCATGTTTGATTCGTTTTAATTTTTGTTTGAAATATATATGCGTTGTAAACTTGGAAGCCGTATTTATGATGCCTCTCTTTCCTCCAGGGCACTCAGCAAGCCCGTGATCGTAGCGCCACCGGAGTCCAATGCTCCCACCACACTTTTGATAGGTGACTCCAGTAGACCAATAATCTCTCCGATCAACTCTTCTTTGGACTTTAAGCTGGCCAGACTGTCCACATGCTCATCGCCAATAAAGACATCGGTGTCGATATAGGCCGCCTTGAGGATGGGCTTTTCATTGGTCTTGCGAAACTCCTTGATGATTTTAGCCGGGATGCTGGCTGACTCCGTAAACATGATAGCCGTGGGCCCTTTCAGCGCCTCGTATAGCTTGTCAAAGCCACGATCCACCGACAAAGCCTGCATGGCTTTGATGGCCAGCGTGTTCTTGACCACCTTCAGTTCAACCCCTTTCTCAAAGCACTTTCCCCGCAGATCGTTTACTTGGGCCACTGTGAGTTCCGACGAGTCCGTCAGATAGAAGAAGTTGTTGTCCTTAAACTTCTTCTTCAGTCGCTTGACGGCTTTTTCCTTTTCTGATCTTGTCATTGCTCTTTCCGTTTAGATGTCGTACTAAGAAGAAAATTTAATTGAATCTGGTGTCCACTTTGATACCTGGGCTCATCGTGGAAGCCACGGTAATCGTCTTCATGTATGTGCCTTTGGCCGTGGAGGGCTTCATCTTCAGTAAGGTTTCGAGTAGCTCCATCGCATTCTCTGTCAGTTGTTGAGCACTGAACGATACCCGTCCGACCGAAGAATGGATGATGCCAAACTTGTCTACCCTAAAGGAGATCTTTCCCTTTTTTACTTCTGACACGGCGGTGGCAATGTTTGGCGTGACCGTGCCGGTCTTTGGGTTGGGCATCAAGCCCCTGGGTCCCAAGATCCTACCCAACTTACCGACGGTTGCCATCACATTTGGTGCGGCAATGACCACATCAAAATCGGTCCAGCCACCCTGAATCTTCTGCGCCAGTTCTTCCAGGCCAACAAAGTCAGCTCCAGCCTCCTTGGCTTCCTCCTCTTTGTCCGGTGTACAAAATACCAGCACACGCTTGGACTTTCCCGTACCGTTTGGTAATGAAACAGTGCCCCTCAGGGCCTGATCAGCCTTCCGGGGATCCACGCCCAACCGAACGTGCACATCCACGGAGGCGTCAAATTTGGCCGTATTGACCTCTTTGACCTTGGCCATCGCTTCTTCCAGTGTGTAGAGATTCTCTCTATCGACTAGCTTTTCGACGGCCGCTCTCTTCTTTGATACTTTTCCCATGAAAATGTGAGGTGCTGACGTCACTTCATCCGTGACTCCCTCCTGTTTATTTAGTTAAGAACTTATTCTTCCTCGTCTCCCCAAGGTGCCTCACCGGTGATGGTCACTCCCATGCTGCGGGCGGTGCCGGCGACCATCTTCATGGCTGACTCCACCTTGAAAGCATTTAGATCGACCATCTTGCTTTCGGCGATCTCGCGCACTTGATCCCAGGTGACCTTTCCTACCTTGGTTCGATTGGACTCCGGTGACCCCTTCTTCAGCTTTGCTGCTTCCAGCAGTTGCACCGCAGCTGGCGGCGTCTTGGTGATGAAATCAAAGGACTTGTCTTTGTAGACTGTGATGACCACAGGTATCACCTTACCCTGCTGGTCCTGCGTACGCGCGTTAAACCGCTTGCAGAACTCCATGATATTGACACCCTTAGCACCTAGCGCCGGACCCACCGGTGGTGCCGGGTTGGCTTGTCCACCTCTAACCTGCAGTTTCAATAACCCTTCTACTACTTTGGCCATGTCTGTTTTTCTTGTCTATTAGGTTTGTTTTTCGACCTGCATGAAGTTTAGTTCTACCTCGGTGCCTCGGCCAAAAATCTTCACGATTACTTTCAGTTTCTTCTTCTCGTCGTTGACCTCTTTGATGTCTCCCACGAAATTGTTGAATGGACCATCGATTATCTTGATCGTTTCTCCTTCGATAAAAGGTTCGATCATGATCTCGTCGCCCTCTTGAGACTCGTCTGCCTTACCTAGCATGCGATTTGCCTCCGATTGCTTCATGGGGATCGGGGCATTTCCTCCCAGAAAGTTGATGACGTTGGTCATGCCTGAGATAGCTTGGATCATTTCTCCCGTAAACTTCTCCGGCAGTGTCTCGACCAAGATGTATCCGGGGAGAATATTGCGCTCCTGGATCACCTTCTTGCCATTGCGGATCTTATACACCTTTTCAGTGGGTACAATCACTTGGCTAATGACATCCGACCATCCCGATCGTTTGACTTCCAGTTCGATTCTCTCCTTGAGCTTTCGCTCCTTTCCGCTAATGACGCGGAGAGAGTACCACTTGCGTTCTACCTGATTTGCCTCTTCCATTATAAACCGTATAAGATGTCAACCACTTGTTTGGAGACGCTATCCATAATGAAAACCAACAAGGCAATGATCAAGGAAGCTATCAAGACCAATATGGTGCTACTTTGAAGGTTTGGCCAACTCGGCCATGTCACTTTGTTGACCAGCTCGTTGTAACTCTCCTTGATGCTCAATATCAGTCTTTGCATGACTCTCAGGTTAAATCACATGAAATTCCGTTGCCTCTTCGTCTGCACGGGCAGGAGGAATCGAACCCCCAGCCTACGGTTTTGGAGACCGTCGCTCTACCAATTGAGCTATGCCCGTCTGTAGCTCCAGCTGATCAAGGGACCTTTCGTCTCCTGCTCTCCCGCCTTTGCGATGAGGCTTTTTTTAGCCGGTCGCCAAAAATGGGAAGATTAAGCACCGTCTGCTGATGCTTAATCCTTTCCCAATTATTATGTCAAAATCGTATTACTCAATGATCTCCGTCACCTGTCCGGCGCCGACTGTTCGGCCACCTTCTCTAATCGCAAACCTCAATCCCTTCTCCATCGCAATCTTATTGATCAGCGACACCTCCAGTGAGACGTTGTCCCCTGGCATGACCATCTCGATGCCATCAGGCAAGGTGACGTCGCCAGTCACATCAGTGGTACGGAAGTAGAACTGTGGGCGATAACCATTGAAGAATGGGGTATGTCGTCCACCCTCATCTTTGCCCAGGACGTAAACCTCTGCTTTGAACTTCTTGTGTGGGTTTACGGAACCTGGAGCAGCAATGACCATCCCTCTCTTGATCACATCCTTATCGATACCCCTCAGCAGTAGACCAGCGTTGTCACCAGCCTCTCCGCGAGAAAGGATCTTTCTAAACATTTCTACCCCGGTCACGACAGAAGTCAATGGCTTTTCACCTTCCTTCATCATACCGACAATCTCGACAGGATTTCCGGTTTCGATCACGCCTCTTTCGATACGTCCGGTCGCTACTGTACCACGGCCGGTGATCGAGAACACGTCTTCGATCGGCATCAGGAAGGGCTTATCTATCAGTCGTGTGGGCTCGGGGATATCGGCATCCACTGCGGCCATGAGCTCTTTGATAGCTTGCTGGGCATCTGCATCTCCTTCTAGTGCTTTGAGCGCTGAACCCTGCACAACACTGGCGTTGTCGCCATCAAACTCGTACTGATCGAGGAGCTCTCTGACCTCCATTTCGACCAGCTCAAGCATCTCATCGTCATCGACCAAGTCTACCTTGTTCATGAAGACGACGATCTTGGGCACGCCCACCTGGCGAGCCAGCAGGATGTGCTCCCGGGTCTGCGGCATAGGACCATCCGTGGCAGCTACCACGAGGATCGCTCCATCCATCTGGGCAGCTCCTGTCACCATATTCTTCACGTAGTCGGCGTGTCCGGGGCAATCCACATGTGCGTAGTGCCGGTTGTCCGTTTCGTATTCTACGTGGGCAGTATTAATGGTGATACCTCGTTCCTTTTCCTCCGGTGCGGCATCAATGGAGTCGTAGTCCATTTTTTCGGCAAGGCCAGTCTGTGACAGCACGTAAGTGATGGCAGCAGTCAAGGTGGTCTTACCGTGGTCTACGTGTCCAATTGTTCCAACGTTAAGGTGAGGTTTATTCCTTTCAAAAGTTTCCTTTGCCATCGGATAGTTTTTTTACGTTTTCTAAATAAATATTGTTTAGTAATAGAGTTTCTTTGATCCTGTCAGCTTCCTGGTATCCTTGGCTGACAGATTCTACTGTGAGCCAATGAAGGGATTTGAACCCCCGACCCCTTCCTTACCATGGAAGTGCTCTACCCCTGAGCTACATTGGCAGCGTCTCTTCAGAGGAAAAATTTTTCGGATGTCCATGCCGGAGATACCTGAGCATAGCCACGCGGTCCTTTCGAGCGGCCAGCGAATACTTTTCCAATGATATCTTCAACTGTCTCTTTCGGCACTTTTGCCGCAAGAAAAAAATGAGCGGGCGATGAGACTCGAACCTCCCGCATGCTGCGGGACAGGCACGACCTAGGTCGTTCCGCTTATCTGTATTTCAATCGTCTTCCGACACTTATCACCGGAAGAAAAAATGAGCGGGCGATGAGACTCGAACCCACGACCCTCAGCTTGGAAGGCTGATGCTCTACCAACTGAGCTACGCCCGCATCAAGAAGGATACTATAGGGCATCCACCTGTGGGGGCGGTAGGATTCGAACCTACTCAGTCGTAGACAACAGATTTACAGTCTGCCCCGGCTCTCCAACTCCGGCGCGCCCCCTGATTTTTTCCGAACGATTACGGATCTCACTGCGACAGTACTGATCTGTGCCCATCCCAAAAAGAGCCGATGGAGGGACTCGAACCCCCGGCCAGCTGATTACAAATCAGCTGCTCTACCAGCTGAGCTACATCGGCTTTTAGATCAGGAGCCCGGGTCCAGTCTTTTCGTACCGGGTCCAGCGTACTGCAAAATCTGTGAGAAAATCTGTCGTCCGACCTTTTTACAGTTACCATCCTTCAAGGAGTGATCTTGGCATTAGCCATTTACGATATACAATTAAGCCTATATGTAAGGCCTTCATTGTCTGATCGTAGAGATCTCCGTTTTGCCCCTCACCCCCTGACTTTCAGACAGATCAGAGCACGACTCCAAAGAACATTTTCTCAAAGCGATTGCAAAGATATGACTTTTTATCTAAAATGAAAATGGAAAATTGGGATTGAAACCCAAAGAAAATGGGGGTCCTGACCGCTCCGTTGACCCCGATCTCGCCACCGCCGATCTACCCCATCCCAGGGAAGCAGAAGTCCTCTCCCGATGCGGTCATCACCTCACTTTTATGCACCGCATCTGATGCGGTTGAGACTGACAAAATACTTCTTAGAGATAGGATCTGCTGCGTTCCTTCTTTTTCACCAATTGCCGCTTGAGCGTATCAACGGCGTCATCAATGGATGATTCGAAGGTCTTGTTCTTTCGTTTGGTCATGAGCATATCGCCCGGCACGTGGAGCTTGATCTCCACAATCTTGTCTCGCACCTGCCCTGTATTCTCCAGCTTGAGCAGGACATGAGCCTCGATAATACGATTGTAGTAGTGGCCGAGCCGTGTGACTTTCTTGTCGATGTAGTCGAGCAGTTTTTGATCTGCCGTGAAGTGAATCGATTCTGTTCTAATCTGCATAAATGGTGCTTTTATGGTTGATTAATCGCTTGCAGAATGGCCTGTTGTGTCTATTGTTTACCCTTAGGATGTGCCTTGTGATATACGGCCTTGAGTCTCTCGATGGAATTGTGGGTATAGATCTGGGTGGCGCTTAGGCTGGCATGTCCAAGTAGATCCTTAATGGCTTGCAAGTCGGCGCCCTGGTCAGATAAATGCGTGGCAAACGAATGTCGTAAGGTATGGGGCCCACGTTGGGAGACCGTCGAAACCGATGACAAGAAGGCGCGCGCCACATTGTATACGTACTTGGGATACATCTTGCGTCCCCGATTGGTCAAGAGTAGATGTTCAGATTCCACTGCTGGCAAAGTACTTCGCTTCTCCAGGTACTTAGTGAGCAGCTCGCGATGTACGGGCCCAAAGGGGATCAGTCGGACTTTGCCGCCCTTGCCTTTGACCCGATAGTGCGATTGCTCCAGATCGGCATCCTGCACGCGCAATGCAATCAATTCACTCCTACGCATGCCGGTCTGGTAAAGGGCCTCGACGATAAATCGGTCACGCAAGCCCGCAAACGTATCTGACCCAGCATAGTGCCTGCCCATAGCTCGTGCTTCTGACTGCCGAATGCTCGTGGGCAACCTCTTAGGCAGTTTGAGACCGACAATTCTCGCCGCCGGATTTTGCTCCGCCTGCCCGGCACGCATGAGATACTTAAAGTAGGACCTCACCGCAGCCATCTTGCGATTGACCGACCGGGGCTGCTGACCAGCTGCGACCAACGATACTAGCCACGATCTGAGGTGTTTATGACCCACCTGTTTTGGGTCTGTGATGTCGTGCTGCTCCGCCAGGTAGGTGAGCATCTGCATCAAATCCCTCCGGTAGGCAGCTACCGTGTGGTCAGAATATCTTTTCTCGAATCGTATATAGTTGATGAAAGAAGCTAGGGACATACCGACCGTTGTCTTTACTTAATTTCGACAATTTCAGCCAAAAATGCCAATCGTCTACCTCGATTTATGCAGGAAATATGCCAACTTTTCATGATGCGTACGAGCGGCCCGTTTTCGATCAGGGCAACTGCGGGTCCTTGCGCTCAAACATGCTCAAGCCGGCGTCATTTTTCAAGGCCAACAACAGTGATTTTCCGGATGATAGGGTGATCGTCTCCAGGCTTTTGACATTGCCGGGAATATGCAAGCAGTAGGTAGGACAGGGTGCCACATGGTAGCCATCCTGCTGATTTGATAGGAGTATCAGCCCAGATCCACCGTCCAGTCTGGGCGTCTCCACTTCTGTGTTGTAGATGCATCCTGCCAATAGCACATCGTCAAATCCATCCGCATCAAAGTCCATAAACACGGCATCCAACAGGGGGAAGGCCTGGGCCTCGGCGGGAAGAGACTTGGTCTCAAACGCTCCATGGCCCCGATTGACCAAAAGCACAGACGCGAAGGTGTTGGCTGAGCGCTGATAGGCATTGGCCAGTTCTTCCTCCCCATAGATATTGACCAGGCTTGCAGACGCAAAGGCACTATAGGTCTCAAACTTGTCGGCGATCATTGGCATCTGCTCGGAGGAACACTCTCTACCCCGTACGGGCACATACTGGTCTTTGTAGGGTGTGCTAAGCACGATGTCCAGGGTGCCCGTCTGGTCAAAATCGCTGGCAAAGACCTTAAATGGCTTGGCTGAGCTGGCCTTGTGCTTGATGTTGAGACCAATATTGCCCACCAGGTAGTCCGGCAAGCCGTCCGCATTGATGTCTGTCTCGTGGATCGAAAACCACCAACCCTTTAACGTGTCGAGGCCATAATCAGCCAACTCAAATGAGCCCTCTCGATTCAAATACATCCGGATGCCTTCCCATTCACCTACCGTGATGAAGTCCATCCATCCGTCGCCATTGACGTCCGAGCAGATGATATCGTTGACAATGCCGGCCTCGGTAAGGGCAGGCACCAACTCGCCCGTTTGATCCACAAAACGGCCGCCCTCGTTGACCAGTAAGTGTGAAGGAGCCGCCAACGGATACTTCTGTGGGATAATCCGGTTGCCGATAAGGAGATCCATATCGCCGTCCTGGTCAAAGTCAAAGGACCTCACCACTTTGCCGCTATACTCCGCTTCCAGCGGCAGGTTTCCCCTACGTAGATCACCTTTGCCGTCATTGAGATAGAGACGGTGGCGGTATGCCGACTCGCCCTGTGGTCGGGCATTGCCACCAGAGACTACGACAAGATCGTTGTCGCCATCGCCGTCGGCATCCAAGATGCATGAGGACATATCCTCATACGGTTGATCTTGCTCCAACACGGGCAGACTAGCCCGGGCAAAGCTACCGTTGGGCTGCTGTAAATAGAGCTCGCCCGGTTGACCCCGAGCCCCTCCAAAAAACAAGTCCTCCAGTCCATCTCCATTGAGGTCCCCTTTGGACATCATAGGACCCATGGTAGACTGCTTCTGCGGTAGTAGCACTTCCGCCGCAAAGTCGTTGAAGGGGTTTTCGACATGCTGGTAGTGCAGTCCAGCGGCCATTGGAGCATAAGGGAGCCATGCCCGTTGCACCACTCCCGTGCGTTGGATATCCGCCGGCGAAGCATCGCTGCGCTTTACGGTCAAGACTTGGTTAGCTTCCACATCGGTGGCACTATACTGGTGTCCTCGGTCAAAAGTCACGATGACCGAGTCTATACGACGGTGGCTACCCAGGCCGAAATGCGCCGCTGGATCCTGCGCAGACATGTACCCACGAACACGCATGATCTCTCGCAGTTGCGTCTGGTCCCCCACCTTGATCCGTACCTTGGCCTGGCTTTCACTCAACTGATCTTCCACCCGAACAATCAGATAATTGCCCCTGCGCTGCTGCACGGCGTTATTTCGGTAGACCAGGGCCTCCTGATCGATGTTGCTTATCACTATGTCCTCGTCACCATCCCCATCCAAGTCGGCCACCACCGCCCCATTGGAAAATGTCTTGTCCTCGAGCCCCCAGTCCTGCCCCACCTCTGCAAACGTCAGGTCGGCATTGTTCCTAAAAACCATGTTGGGGAGCGACTCCGATGGCATGGCTCCGTACAACTCGCGTTTGACATCCAACGGTACCTCGTTTTGGTAGGTTCTTTTTGCTTGATCTACCAGCGCCTTAAAGTCATTGTCCAGGGCATATCGGCGGTAACCATTGGTCACAAATATGTCCTTTTGACCGTCCAGGTCGAGATCCGTGGCCAGGGCCGTCCAGCTCCAGTCCGTCTTTGCCACACCCGCCAAGTGCCCGATATTGGTGAAGGTGCCGTTGCGGTTGTTCAGCTGCAGCGTATTGAACATATACTGGTGCGAAAAACCCAAGCCATCCACCAGCAGACCAAAGCTACTCACGTCCATGGAGGCCATGAGCGTCTTGGATCGGATATGGTCCTTGGAAGCCATGTCTAGGACCAGGATGTCCTTATATCCATCGTTGTTTATGTCGGCGATATCGGCTCCCATACCGTAGAAGGACATCTGCTTCAGATGCACCTTGGAGCGATCGTGAAAGGTTCCGTTCCACCGATTGAGATATAGATTGTCGGGTAAGAAATAGTCGTTGGCCACGTAGATATCTGGCCAGTAGTCATCATTGATGTCACTGATCACCAGGCCGAGTCCAAATGTCGGAGCATTGATGCCTTGGCTGCCACTGCGATCCGCAAACTTGCCACCCTCGTTGAGGTAGAGATGGCTGAAGCTCCCGTCGTATTTGCCTGGATTTTCAAGAATCGCCCGATGAAACCGCACCGGATCGTACCCGTAAAGCTCTGACTCATTCATCACGAAGCAGTCCAAATCGCCGTCCTTGTCCACGTCCACGAAGGCGGCCTGGGTACCAATGCCCTCATCCGCCAGCCCATAGGCAGCGGCAGCTTGTCGAAAGGTCAGATCTCCCTGGTTGATGAAGAGCAGATTCCGACGTTGCGCAGCAGGAAGGGGACCACCCTGGCAGATGTAGATGTCCATCCATTGATCTCCATTGACATCGGCAAATGTAACACCGGTCGACCACTGCTTGCCGGTGTTGATGCCTGACTCATCGGTGATGTCTTCAAACTGGAGATTGCCTTGGTTGAGGTACAGCCTGTTTGGCACTTGATTACCGGCAAACACGAGATCCAAGCGTCCGTCATTGTTGAGATCGCAAGCGCCCACGCCGGCACCATTGTAGAAGTAGTCGTAGTCAAGCAGGTTTTGCTTGGTGGCTACGTCTTCTTGTAGAGCATTGGCAAATGTGATACCGCTGGCTTGAGCTGGCACCTTCTCAAAGAGGGGCGACGAGTCGGCCGAATTGCCTACGGGATTGTTCTGGCAACCCATCAGCAGAGCGATCCCTGCAACGAGCAAGATTGAGGCCGAGGACTCCATAACCGAAAGAAATGTCATCAACCGTCAAAGATACGAACACCTCAGGAAGGGTATGCACAAATCCTGTCGGAGATCGACGCTGCGCCGGTTACAGTCATGCAGGCAATTTCTCGGGACATCCTTTGGTGTCCCGGCAAACATTGCCGTATTTTCCACCCGGTGATCCCATACGCTGCTCATCTCAATGTTTGTATTCGATGCTGGCATCTACTGTTGCTGATCATCGGCCAGCTTTGCAGCGCCACTTCGTTGCCATCGCAAACCATCGGCGTGTTGCATCACAGCAACATATCCACCGAGGGGTACATCCTTTTTTCTCCGGTAGCCTCGCATTCGACCTACTTGATCGACAAGTGCGGACGGCTGGTCAATACCTGGACCTCGGACCGTACACCCGGACAGAGCGCCTACCTCACCCGAGAGGGTCTACTGTATAGAGCGGGGAAGGTAAGCGGAGCTTTCTTTTCCGGTGGAGTGGGTGGCAGCGTCCAAGCTTTTGACTGGGGGGGAGACATTACGTGGGACTTCACTTACGCCACAGATGCCCACCAGCAACACCATGATTTCACCATCATGGACAATGGACATATTTTGCTTCTCGCTTGGGAGTTTATGTCGCATGATACCGCAGTAGCACTGGGCCGTGATCCTTCCACCATCAGCAGCCGAGGCCTCTGGCCCGAGCAGATTGTGGAAATAAAACCGCTTGGACCCAGCGGTGGCGAAGTCGTTTGGCAGTGGTGCAGTCGGGATCATCTCATTCAGGATCGCGATTCTAGTCTATCGAACTTTGGCGTAGTGAGCGAGCACCCTGAACTGATTGACATCAACTTTCACCGTGAGACCGATACTGACCTTGCCCTGGCTGATTGGATGCATGCAAATTCGATCGACTACAACGGGGAGTTGGACCAAATCCTACTCAGCCTACGCAAATTCAACGAAATCTGGATCATCGATCACAGCACGACTACCGAGGAAGCTGCCTCGCACGAGGGTGGCCGGCAAGGGAAAGGAGGCGATCTGCTCTACCGGTGGGGTAATCCAGCCGCGTACCAACGGGGTGACACCACGGATCAGAAACTGTTTGGGCAGCATGATGCTCACTGGGCTGCGGAAGGTGAAGGGATCTCCCGAAGTCAGATCTTGTTGTATAACAATGGCTTCGAGCGTCCCGGTGAGGAGTACTCTTCGATAGACTTGCTAGATACCGAGGTGGACAGCTTAGGGAGTTATCCGATCCCAGAAATTGGCGAGATCGGTGCGCAAGCGTTGCGCTGGCAAAGATCCGGTCAGGACCAACCCGCCTTTGGATCGGCTCGCATGTCCAGCGTGCAGAGGTTGGAAAAAGACCGGCTGATCATTTGTGACGGAGACGGAGGTCGTCTCATGGAGATATCCGCGGAGGGGGAGCTTCTGTGGGAATTTGTCTGTCCCATCTATGGCAATGTTGTGGGTATTCAAGGGACGAGACCCAGCCAGAACCAGCTTTTTCACGCCGCATTCTACCCTATAAGTTACCTGGATGAAGCCAATATTGAGATCAACATCGGCGATCCGATCGTCGAAGCCGGGACTTTTGAGCCCTGCCAATTGACGGTCGCCTCCCAAGTTGCGCTGCCGTCTCATATTACCTATACCAATCCAGTGTCCAGTCAGCTGCACGTATTCAATCCCTCGGGATTAGACCTGCAGATCTCGCTGCACGATCCTTTGGGGGGGCAAGTCATCGATGGATGGCGGAGTGCTCTGAGGACGGTGATCTTACCTCGTCCGGATCTGGTGGCCGGCCTTTACTTCATCCGGATTGAAGATGTGCCCAAGCGGCGGGTGGCTGTCCAGCCCATCATCTTGCGCTAGGTGGGCATAAGCTTTCTTCTCGCACCTGCTTCGCCCCCGAATGGACAAAGAGCTGCCATTGGTAAGCTACCGCTGTGCCATCCGCAGAGCTTCGCATCAAAATCTTGTTGTTAATTCTAATGTCTTTGGTCCGCATACTTCGTTGCAAAGCCACGCCATATCTAAGGCTATGCCACCCACCCGTTTTCGCGGTTCCCTCACTTCTCGCATTGTCATGCTCGACTCTACGAGATCGTTCAGTCATGCCTCGCCTGCGAACAAAATCCTATTAGAATTATTCAACATATCTAATGCGAAGATCTACCAGGCATCGGGCTTCGTCGCCCATGCTCCGGCCGCCACATAGGGGCAGATCGAGTAGAGGAAGTAAGATAGACTTTTAGACCTACGGAATCCGCAAAGGAGTCCACCTTACTTGCCCCTCTCACACCACCGGATGTACGGTTCACGTATCACGGCGGTTCCCAGAGTAACTTTTGCCTAGGTTCTATTCCCCGTTCCGTTGGTAACACTCATCAGGTACTTAGAGCTTTCCGAGCCGTTCCTCCCCCATGAGCCGACACCATCTCAGATGTCGCTCCTGCTACTCCTATTCGTACCGTTAATAATAAAGCCATATGCGTCTAATCTCTAAGTTCGGTCCTTCACATCCATAGTCAAGATGCTACTATGACCTCGGCTGACTTCTGAACTACGACAGTCAATGTCCATCCAGATTCTCCCCGGGTAATCCGCATATACCTTCACATTTATGCCAGCCACATCTACATCATCACCATCCGTGCAAGTATCGGACTTTAGAGATAGTGGCCTCCTCATCCGGTGACAATGCCTAACTATGCGATTCCTGTTCGTCAGGCCAATGCTTTGCTTTCGGCTTCCTTCAACCATATCCTCACGGATATAATCTTGCCGTTCGGCTAATGCTTCCCCTTGCCGGGTGCACAGAGGACTTCCACCTCCGAGTATTTGCGCCCTGCCGGGCGCACAATAGAAAGGCCGGAGCCACTACGTAGCTCCGGCCTCTGATTATTCTCTTAATCTTTACCTACTCTATTTCTTGGTGAGTGTCACCGTAGCCTTGTCCCCGTATCCGGTAAGCCAGGTGAGCGTTATGACGCCATCGGCTCCCACTTTTCCGGATCCTTCAAGTGATTCACCAAATGGTTCTTCTTTGGTCACAAAGGAGACCACACTACAAGCATCTTGGATTTCTCCAACGTTGTGCGTCTCATTGATCCCATAGATATCATACCACTCGAGATAAATACCTCCACTCCAGTCTGAGATCTCGTAGAGACCACTTCCCTTATCAGTCAATGTCACTTCTGACATCACCGTTACCTCACCGGGACAGCAACCATCCGTGGAACTTCCAACGGTCACAGCATCATAAGTACCTCCGAGGTCCGAAGGACAGATGACAAAGAGCGTGTAATCGAAGAAACCGCGGAAAGCAGAACCATTGACGGAGGAGGATGAATTGGACGAGGTAAATACGGCACCGTCGACGGTGGTGACCGTGCCCTTTACGTCAAATTGTCCACCGCCTTTCAGGTCATCTGCCGTCAGCCCCAAGGCATTGAGGAGATCGGTACCCGTCACAGTGATATCAGTCAAGCCTTTGTTGCCGCTAGCTTGATCTGTAAACTCGGAAGATGAGAAGCTCAAGAAGTCAACGGGTCCAGCAGAGCTATTTCCATCAGACTCGTCGTAGTCGGTAAAAGAGACCGAAGCCTTGTACTCGGAGACTAGCGTACCCGCCTGCAAATCGATAAACTCGATCGTGTAGGTGAAACGCGACCCTGCCAGATCATCGGTTCGGATCTCTCCACCGCTGGATGAGACTCGAGCTGGGTAGGCTCCCTTGCCAGCAGCTTCAAATGTAAGGATCGGAGCTTTGTCTTCGTCTACACAGCCAATCACCAGCATCAGCAGAGCTCCGAATATGATTGAAATCTTTAATCTTTCCATAATTTTTGCTTTAAATGAAGTCCAAATTTGCCTAGTACAAGTCAACTGATCCATCATCCCAGAATACCCGGTCTGACAATAGCTTCTGCGTGGCACTGGCATTTCTGTTTACGTGCACATCCGGCAAAAAGAAAGATCGAATGAACTCGCCCGGCGCCGGCTCAAGTGCAGGTGCCATATTATCCGGCTTACCTGTTCTCCTATACATATTGTAGGCCTCAAGTCCATTGCCATACAAGGCGATCAGATATTCCTTCATGACGACGTCAAGACGCTTGTCATCGTTTTCGGCATTGTCATAATTGCTTAATACCAGATTGACATAGTTGTCAACCCGTGCCTCGGTGATACCATACAGTTCTTTCACTGGAGCAGTACCACCGCCCCGCACGTCACGGACTTCCGCCATGGTGGAGGACACCAACGTCTCAAAACTCTCGACCTTTTCCATCGACTTTCTAATGCCTGACTCAAGGAGCGCTCGTGGATCATCACTAGTACCTATCGTCAAGGCGGCTTCTGCACGGATAAAGTCCGTAAAGGAGGCAAGCATAATTGGCCAAATACCTTGTCCCAGTCCGCCCGTGGTACCGGACTTACGCGTATCGGCAAAACCATCCTCGTCAAACTGGCCACCCCCTGGATAGAGACCAAAGGAGGTACGAATCGGACCATCTGGTGGAATACCTTCCCCGTTCAGGTGGTCCCTTCCTGAGTAACCATCAGCGGAAGCTACGCAATACGGCAATCGAGGATCAATCGTGGCGTAGTGTGCCGGCTGCATGGCCTGATCCGGGAAGATGGAGAAATGGCAGGAGTAGGTGGTCTGATCCTGCCCGACGGCATCATCTACCTTACGGTAGAAATAATATCTAATTCTGGGATCGGCGACAGCCAAACCGTCGGCATCCGTTTTCTCGGCTCTCAGCAACCACATATAGTAGTTGGGAATGTAAGTACCGTCCCCTACCTCGTAGTGATTGTTGTAGAATGGATGCCGAGAGTTTGGGTTGTTACGCTGCGACCCAAAGTTAAACTGGAAGTCCTCGCCATTTTCATCGATAATATCGCCTCCGGAAACCAGGGAGTTAATCGTGCTGGCGGAGCCACTCGGATCGATGAGACGCTTTGTGATGGCTGCTCGCAACTGAAGTGTCTTGGCTGCAGTCACCCACTTAGCGGCATCACCTCCGTAGTACAAGTCTGACTCAGGCTGGGCCGCTGTCGTACCGCTCAACTGGGCAATGGCTTCATTGAGCATGTCATTGGCAGCGGTATAGACCTGATCGCCTGGAGTAGCCGCCGGACTGATGATGTCCGTACCCTGCCCTGCCTCTGTCAATGGCACACTGCCGAGCAAGTCGACGAGTGCCATCAGCGTATAAGCCTTCATAATCTTGGCCGTCCCCCCATGTATGTCCAGACCACGCTCTTCGGTCAATGCCAGAAGAGCGTCGATATCCGGAAACAGGGAAGAATAGGCATTGAACCATAATGCATTGAAGGTCGTCTGGGAGGAAGCCACATCGTACGTATAGTTGTTATTGTGGTACATCCGTGCCATTTGGCCCGGCAGATTGTCCCCACCGACATTCTGAAAGATAAAGCTGAACGTCAGCTGTATGTTGTTGTACAGGTCGTTGACACTGGCATTCTCCGGTGTCACAGAATTCGGATCACTTTGAAGATCAAATTCCGTGTTATCACAGGAAACCATAGCAATGACCAGTGCTATTGAAAGCAACTTATATATAAATTTCATGATTCGAAATTTTTCGTTTAAAAGGTTTCTCTCTGATTATTAGAAAGTTAGATTCAAAGTAACTCCGTACTTCTTGGAGGTAGGAGCCGTTCGATAGTCAAATCCTCGACCGTTACCCACACCCAAACTAAGCACCTCAGGATCAAAGTTGATTCCTTCTGGGAAGTTTGGTGCATTGTACCAAAGATTCTGACCGGAAAGGGTCACGGAAATTCGTCCGAAAGGAGTCTTCTCCAGGAGTCTCTGCGGCAGCAGATATGCCAATGAGACCTCTCTCAATCGAATCGTCGTGGCGTCAAATACACCACCTTCATCCGCACCGAAGTAAGCATCAAAGAAAGTATCACCCATGTACGTCTGAATGTCGTTGGGAGTACCATCTGCCTTCACCCCTGGTAAAATGATGGGTACAAAGCGGTCAAAGTCAGTGTCTACCGTGTTACCTCTGGCAAGCAATGCCTGTACTGTCGAGGAGAAGATATCTCCCGCGTCGATATACTGGAATTGAAATCCGAAGGACAAACCTTTGTAGGAAAAGTTGTTGATCCAGTTTGCCGTATAGTTAGGATTGGGATCGCCGATAATTTCGATGGAAGATCCAGGAATGTATGCTCCTTGGCCGGTCACTTCCAATTCGCCGGATTCGGAACGTACGAATGGCGTTCCTTGCATAATACCGTAGGGTTGTCCCACGATGGCATAGTTTCCTCGGCCACCTGCCGTACCGGCAAAACCACCAGCACCAGTGAGTGGATCCCGTCGGTTACTGATCTGAATCTGATCAACACCTTCGGCAATCTTAAGAACCTCACTAATGTTCTTGGTGTAGTTCAAGGTTACATCCCACTGAAAGTTCCCCTGAATTGGAGTCAGGTTCAACCCCAGCTCGATACCCTTGTTTTCCACCTCAGCCGCGTTTACGGTTGTATTGGTAAAACCTGTCGCGGGGTCAAGGTTCAAGTCAATGATCAAGTCACTCGAAGTCTTCTGATACAGCGATAGGTCGACGCCCACACGATTCTTGAGGAATCTGGCTTCGACACCCAGTTCATATTCTTCGTGCAACTCACGCTTCAGATTGGGGTTACCCAGTCGGTCGGATACGGAGTTGGTGTTCAAGATAGAACCACCACCGTCCACGAAGCTGTTTGTTTCCGTTTCAAGTATGTTTCTGGTTTGATACGGATTCGGATAGCCTGCTGATGTACCATATCCCACACGCAGTTTCAAATAGTTGAGGATCGTGCTGTTCTGCAGCGAAGGAATCGCGTCAGTAGGCACAAACGACAAGCTTGCGGAAGGATAGAAGATCGATCGATTGGCAGGTTCAAGTGTGGAGGTCCAGTCATTTCTGGCTTGTAAGTTCAAGTACAAGAAGTTGCGATAGCCCAGTGTAGCTGTTCCATAGACCCCCAAGTTATTCTCTTCCACCATTCCGGAGAAAACATTGTGGTTGATGAAGTTGTGGTTTACAAATAGGCCGTAAACAAACTGCTGATTACTAAAGGCCACAAATCCTTCTCCCACTTCTCTGCGCAAGTTCACACCCAGTATACCATCCAAACTGAAGTCTTCGCTCAGGTCGAATTGGTACAGGAAGTTCAGTAACTGATCTGTGATCCTGTTTAGACGGTTGGAAGTAGTCAACTGTCCATCCGGCACTCCATTAGCTGATCCACCGCGGTTGATCTGGCGCTCTTGGGTCTGTGAATACTGGTCGATACCCAATCGATACAGACCGGTCAACCAAGGCGTAATCTCATAGCTCAGCTCCATCGTGGAGAAAAATCGCTGGACGCGATCAAAGTCTGCGGAGTTGTTCAATACCCATAGTGGGTTTTGAATCGGAGATCCTCTTCTATAGTAGATATTGGAACCATCGATGGGACTTTGATAAGGCAGTCCAAGTAGATCTACCGATCGTGGAGTAAAGAGAAGGGCGGCAAAGAGGCCGTTTCCATCACCACCAAATGACTGTCCCGCTACGGGTGTCCTTCGCTCGGAGTCCACGTAATTAAAAGAGCCTTTCAAGGTCAGGCCATTCAGCAGGGTGGTTCGGGCACCCAAGCCAAAGTTATGTTTCTTCAGGAAGTTGCTGGCACCACCTCCTCGCATCTCGTCCAGATCAGGCGTAAAGCCTTCGTCGGATAGGTAACTGTAGGTAGCACTCACGGAGGAGTTGGCTCCCAGCTGTCCGGAGATTGAAACTGAGGTGTTTGAAGTCAGACCCTTGTCGAAGAAGTTCTCCACACTCTCATAAGGTTGATAGAGATACTCGGCGCCGATGAATTGAGGTACATCATCGTGGTACTGTGCCTGATCCAATGGATGCGTGATGATCACCTGTCCATTCTTCTCGCCCTTGTAATCACTACCATACGAGCTAGCATTTAAGTCATCGAAGGCAGCTCCCCAGTTGGAGAAAAACCATCCGAATCCTCCGTTAAAGCCGTTGCCATAAGTGTTTTGATAGTCAGGTAGATTGGCAATTTCGACTTGTGCGAGGGACTGCGTTACGCTCACCTCTAGGCCTTTGTTAACACCTTCACCGGCGTTTCCGGCTTTGGTCGTAATAAGGATCACACCGTTGCGACCCGCTTCTCCATACAGCACCGTGGCACTGAGACCTTTTAGGATTGAAATATTCTCGATGTTGTTTGGATCGAGATCCAAGAAGCGGCTCGACGCCGTCGCACCACCTGCGCCGAATCCTCGGTCCGCATTTGTATCAGAGTTGAACGGTATACCGTCGACAATGAAGAGAGGTTGGTTACTTCCGGAAATCGATGAGTAGCCTCTGATGATCACGTTTGTTCCGGAGCCAGCCATACCTGATGTTTGGGTGATATCCACGCCGGTAGCTTTTCCCCTTAGGATCCTAGCCACGTCCCCTTCAGCGCGACCAGCAATGGCTCCCGATTCGATCGTAGAGACACCGTATCCCAAAGCTTTCTTCTCCCGCTTGATACCGAGACCAGTCACAACGACCTCGCCCAGTTCGATACCCTCTTCAAGCACGACATCGATCACATCAGATGTGCCGATTTCGACTTCTTGCTCAGAGTATCCGGTAAAGCTGAAAATGAGGATGTTACTCCCCTCAGGCACGCTTAGCGTATAACTTCCGTCGAAGTCAGCCACCGTACCCACAGTCGTCCCCTTCACCAATACACTCGCCCCGATGAGGGGGTCGGCATCAGCGTTGGTTACCGTTCCTGTCACTGTTCTTTGAGCTGAGGCAAAGCCCACTGCAAACAGAATGAGCAGAAGTGGTAAATAGAGCTTTTTCATACTTTTAAGATTTTGTTAAGAATAAATCACGGCAAAATTAAAAAAATCCCGTACAGATCATTTGCCTGTCTTCAAGATTTCTACCACTCGTCGAGGCATGCCATTGATTCGCAGCACAAAATCGAACGTTGAGCTAGAAACTTTGAATCAAGTCAAATCTTAAGATTTTCTTAATTCTCCACAATAAAACTAACAGATCATGCTATATGCTGCCTAGGCCGGGCAAGTTTTTTTGCCCAATTGTGCAGTGAACAGCCTCTATAGTGCTGTGAGTAAGGCAATATCGATGCAAACATAACCGGGAAACCACCCAAAACCGGCCCTGGCTCGGGCATATTCCAAGTAAATTGATTGTTCTCATTCCAGTTAACGCCGGATTAACCTTTCGCTAAAACTCTTTAACAGGGGGCCTCCTGTCTTTTGATTAAAATGCATTAATCACTAAAGATCACCGCTATGAGACGTTTGATTATGATAGTAAATACCTTGTTTGGAGTCGTCCTGGTCAGCGCACAGACATGGGCAAACCACCACATCGAAGGTATATGGGAAAATGCGAGAACACAGATATCCGTGCAAGTAGAACAGGTCTCCAACGGCATACGGGTTCAGCGCCTGGATAAAAACGGCTGGCACACCTACCGAGAGTTTAGGGAAGACCAGTATCGGGACCAACATGGTAACACCTACATACTATATGGTGACCGGCTGGAATGGGAAAGCAACAATGGACGGAAGCGCCTGAGCTTCCGTAAGACGTCCAGCCGACATCCTGATCGATACGACTACCGCAGCGAGCGCGGGTCCAAGGACACTTACATTGAGCGCAACCACTATCGCCAGGGCAGCCATGATGTCGACCGCAATAGACTGGATGGAAAATGGATTAATGCCAGCACGGGACAATCCATACACATCAAGCACCGTCGCAGAGGCATCAAAGTACGGGCACACCGCGGAGGTTGGACTACTTTCCACCGCCAATCCCGGGATACCTACCGCGATCACCGCGGCAACGAATACCGCATCGCAAGAAGAGGCATCACGTATACGAGCTGGAATGGGGACTTTATGATGCGCTTCCGGAGGTATTAGCCTGGTCAAGTGACTAGAGTTCTGAGTGACTTGAGTTCTGAGTGAGCTTGAGTTCTGAGTGACTTGAGTTCTGAGTGAGCTCGCGACTAATGGGACCTCGGGGTGAGCCTTGGCTACCAATTCTAGTCACTCGCTCATCCTTACCTTGCCGGATCCAGTACTAGTTTCAGATCGACCTCTTCTCGCCCCCGTTTGACGGTGACGGTGACTTCGTCACCTACTCGATAGTCTTCTAGCGCCAGCTGTAGGTCGTTCGTGGTCTTGATCCGCGTGCCTCCCAAGGCGACGATGATGTCGCCCAGTACGATCTGGCCACGCGCATTTCGTGTCGTGGATCGGATGCCGGCCTTATCGGCCGCACTGCCTGGCTTGACGTCACTGACCACGGCCCCTTCCAACCCGGCCCGCGTGACTACCTGCTGAACAAATAGGTCGACTCCTAGCGAGGGCCGCTTGATATGGCCGTGCTCAATCAGATCCGGTACAATCCAACTCACTTGGTCCACGGGGATGGAAAAACCAATGCCGGCGTAGGCACCCGAAGGACTGTAGATGGCAGTATTGACCCCGATCAGGCGGCCCTGAGAGTCCAGCAGTGGGCCACCGGAATTACCTGGGTTGATAGCGGCATCGGTCTGGATGACATCTTTGATGGGATTGCCCTGCGTCGATTTGATTTCACGGCCCAGTGCACTGATGACACCCGTGGTCAGCGTCTGGTCGAGACCAAAGGGATTCCCAATGGCAAAAACGAACTGTCCGACCAGCAAATCGTCCGAGGTGCCTACGGGGATCGGCTGTAAGCTTTCGCGCGGAGCGTCAATGCGAAGGATGGCCAAGTCCTTCTCGGGGGCATAACCCACCAGATCCGCTTCATAGGTAGATTGATCGGCCAAAGTCACCGTGGCTCTATCGGCATCTTCGATCACGTGAAAATTGGTGACGATGTGTCCCTTCTTGTCCCACACAAATCCGGATCCGCTCCCTCTCGGGATCTCCGTGATGTCCCGCGTCCAGTAGTTTTGCCGGTAGTTTGACGTATTGATGTACGCGACGGAGGGAGCGGCTGCTTCAAACAACGTGATCGTGGCAGTCTCCTCCGCGGTCAAGCCTGCCCTCGGCTTTGCTTCGCGACTATAGGAGGCCGTCTGGACCTGAGGTTCTTCCTTGACCTCATCTAAGGCAGGTCGCTCGGTATCTTCCTCCGTTCCCTGGGTAGCGAGCATGCCGCTTGTGCCAACAAAGTAACCCAAACCAAAGATGAGTATCCAGCCAGCCAACTTGAATAACCCGGACATTTTCATGATCCACTCCTTTTGTCTTGTAATGATGAACGACTGCACCTTGCGTTGCCATGCCGATCGGGCATGAATTTCGATAAATAGATGCAATAAATCTACATGGCATCGGTACAGAGAGATCGCAGCATACGGATTCTGCGCTATCGTCCCATGGCCCTCACGACAAAGGCGAATCCATATTCGCCAACCCACTGCGCCATCGCCCCATGACCCCCACGACAAAGGCGAACCTATATTCGCCGACCCACTGCGCCATCGCCCCATGACCCCCACGACAAAGGCGAATCTACTTTCGCCGACCCACTGCGCTATCGCCCCATGACCCTCACGACAAAGGCGAATCCATATTCGCCGACCCACTGCATTATCGTCCCATCGTCCCCACGACAAAGGCGAATCTACATTCGCCGACCCACTGCGCTATCGTCCCATGACCCTCACGACAAAGGCGAATCCATATTCGCCGACCCACTGCCCCATCGCCCCATGACCCCCACGACAAGGGCGAACCTATATTCGCCGACCCACTGCGCCATCGTCCCATCGTCCCCACGACAAAGGCGAATCTACATTCGCCGACCCACTGCGCCATCGCCCCATCGTCCCCACAACAAAGGCGAATCTATATTCGCCGGCGATTCGCCACCCAATTTCGCCGTCCTAGTCAGGGGGTTGCTAACATATTTCATCTTACCTTTATTTGTCATGACGCTTAGACCGATCCTCATCGCTCGTATTTTGACCCTTGCCGCCCTACTGGCTGGCGCCCACCTCTGGGCGCAGGACGAGCCGGACAGCAAGATCGTGGCGATAATTAAGAAGCACGGGCTGGAACAAAGCCAGGTCATGGACATAGCCAGTTGGCTCACCGATGTCTACGGGCCTCGGCTGACGGGCTCACCCATGTTGGACACGGCAACACAATGGGCCATGGCCAAATTGGAATCCTGGGGCATGAAAAATGTACACCTCGAAGCCTGGGGCCCATTTGGTCGGGGGTGGCAGCTAGACCACTTTGAGATGCATGTCGAGACGCCCACTTACTTTCCCATCCTTGGGTATCCCAAGGCTTGGTCAGGAGCTACGGTGGGCTCAGTATCAGGGCCGGCGATCTATTTGGACGCCAATGATCAAGAGAGCCTCCGCCAATACGAGGGACGGCTACGGGGCAAGTTCGTTCTCCTCGACACCACGCGAAATGTCCGTGAGTGGTTTGATCCATCTGCCTCAAGGCTGGATGACAACGCTTTGCTTTCCTTGGCCAACAAAGGCCAGCCCACGCCGAGGGGTAGGCGTAACTTTCGCCGTAGCGGTGCCCGCTTCAGCAGCATGCTTTGGAATTTCCTGCAAGAGGAGAAACCGGCAGCCGTGCTGGATCGGAGCTACAAAGGCGATCTAGGCACAGTATTCGTCTCCGAGGCTCGAGTCGCACGTGGTAGAGCCCGCGATGAAGGAACGGATGTCATCCCCCAGGTGACCGTGAGTATTGAGCATTACAACCGGATCTTCCGCCTGCTGCAAAAGGATATCCCCGTCACGCTAAACCTGGATCTGCAGTCGACCTATACCAATCCGGATGGTATGGAGCACAACATCATTGCTGAGATTGAAGGAGGTGATCTTGCCCACGAGGTGGTGATCTTTGGGGCTCACTTTGACTCGTGGCATAGTGCTACGGGCGCCACAGACAATGCCGCCGGCTCCGCCGTCATGATGGAAGCGGCCCGGATTCTTTTGGAGACCTTTGAGGAGACGGGAGTCAAACCCCGTCGCACCCTACGACTGGCCCTTTGGACCGGGGAAGAACAAGGGCTCTATGGTTCCGAGGCGTATGTACGGCAGCACTACGGCGAGTCGGACCTGAAGCAGGGCAAAAAGGATGAGCGAGAGATTGTGTCGGCCTATTACAATCTCGACAATGGCACGGGCAAGATCCGGGGAGTCCACTTGCAGGGCAACGCTGCCGTGGGCCCTATCTTCCGACAGTGGCTAGAGCCCTTTGGAGAAATGGGAGCCAGTACGTTGACCCTGGGCAACACGGGGGGCACCGATCATTTGTCCTTCGATGCCATCGGCATCCCCGGATTCCAGTTTATCCAAGATCCGATCTCCTACAGCACCAAGACGCACCACAGTAATATGGACCATTGGGATCATCTGATCGAGGAGGATCTCAAGCAAGCGGCCACGATCATCGCTTCTTTCGTCTACCACACCGCCCAGCGGGACGATAGACTTCCCCGAAAATTCAAATGACGTAAAGCAATATTAAACGACCATGAGATATACTTTCCTTCTCTATGCTTTGGCCCTGGTGGTTCTTTCCTGCCAGCCCACTGCTGATACCCCCGAGCGGCCCAACTTTACCTTTGCTGCCGACGATGACGGACTGACGCTGCCCGCAGAGTTTGACGCGGTCGTCGTCGCGGATTCCCTGGGCCGGGGCCGACACCTGGTCGTGCGAGACAATGGTGACATCTACGTACATATGGGTTCCAAGACGGAAGACAACCACTCCATCATTGCCCTTCGTGACACATCCGGAGATGGCCGAGCAGATGTCACAGCTACCTTCGGACCATATCCGGGCACGGGGATTCGACTGCACAAGGATCATCTCTACTACGCCACCAAGAGCAGGATCTTTCGCTCACCTCTGGTAGAGGGACAGTTGCTCCCGGCGGAAGAAATGGATACTATTGCCAGACTGGAAGGATACGACCGCGGTCACTCCGAAAAGACCTTCTGCTTTGACGGTGCTGGCAATATGTACGTCAATGTGGGCTCCCTGAGCAACGCCTGCCAGGAAGAGATGCGATCAAAGGAGTCCAAAGGCATAGATCCCTGTACCGAATTGGAGACGCGAGGCGGTATATGGAAGTTTTCCGATTCAGCACCTAATCAGTCGCAGACCTTACAGAGGAGATACGCGACGGGTATCCGAAATGCGGTGGCGATCAATTGGGACCATGCCTCAAATAGCCTTTATGCTGTGCAGCATGGTAGAGATGATTTGCATCGCTTTTGGCCTGAGTTGTTTACAGAGGAGCAGAATGTAGAACTTCCTTCGGAGGAGTTCTTTCAGATCGACGAGGGGGATGATTTTGGTTGGCCTTACTGTTATTACGATCCCTTTGAGGATCAGCGTTTCTTGAATCCTGAATATGGTGGAGACGGATCGATCGTGGGTCGCTGCGCCGATGCCAAGGATCCGATCGTAGACTTCCCGGGGCATTGGGGCCCCAACGACTTGTTGTTTTACGACGGCGACCAGTTTCCCGAAAGATATAAGCACGGCGCTTTTGTCGCCTTTCACGGCTCGTGGAACCGACTCGGACATCCGCAGGACGGATTTAAGGTGGCGTTCGTGCCGATGAAAGACCGTCAGCCGACCGGTGATTGGGAGGTCTTTGCCGACGGCTTTATCGGTGCGGAAAGTATCAAGGCGCCTGGCGAAGCCCTGTACCGGCCCTGCGGGCTAGCCCAAGGCCCCGACGGTTCATTATACGTTGTGGATTCGGTGAAGGGACGCGTCTGGAGAATCGTCCACAACCCCAGCGCATAGCGTGGAGACGGAGTCCAGGTTTATCTATCCGCGCACTGGTCACCGCCATGGAGGAAGGCAGGTCCCAGCCCCACGAGAGCAGCTGCGTGTCGAGCCAACACTAGGCCGTCGTGAGTCTCCGGAAAATTGCCCTGAGCACAGACACCGTACATGAGCAAAGCGCCTCGCATATATGATACCCTTGTGATAGGAGCGGGACTCAGCGGTTTGAGTGCCGCCCACCAGTTGTCCATCGCGGGCAAAGATGTATTGGTCCTCGAAGCCAAGAATCGCATCGAAGGGCACATCGACACCCGAAGAGTTGGGGGACAGACGGTAGAGCTGGGCCTCCAGTCGCTTCTACCCACCGACCAATTGGCTCACCGTTTCATCGATCGGTGGGGCTTGGAGACCTACCAGCCAATGGTCAAAGGCAAGCATCTGCTGGTCGCCGGTCAACGGATCTATCCGATGGCTGGCTCCGGCCAAGCTCTCGGAAATCCGGTACTATTGGCCGTGCAGCGGGCGCTCAAAGCTGTGTCTCGATCCGTCCATCGGCAAAGACCAGCCAAACTGCATCCATCACGTCCAGGCGCCGTGGGGGACCTAAAAACCTTCGCAGACTATCTCAAAGATCTGGTATGGTTCGATCACTCCCGCAGGATTCTCACTGCACACTTCGAGACCGTCCTGGGCTGCGACTTAGACCGACTGTCTTGGCAAGAGGCACAACGAATACTGGTCTGCCAGGGGCCACAGCGGATCACCAATCTGATGGGGTGCGCTGATCAGCGGTGGATCGATGGCGGCGCCGGCCAACTCGTGCGCCGACTGACCCAAGAAATCAACGTGTCCCCGGGCCGGCCGGTCACCCGGGTGGAGGAGCACAAGCGACTATTCTGTGTGAAGGGCACTGGATTTCGCTACTATGCAGCGCACCTGTTGCTCGCCACCTCGGCCAACACCGCCCGCGGCATCGAATGGGATCTGACAGACACACCCAGTAGTCTGAGTCGCCCAAGGACGTTTAGCAGCAGTTATTTTAAAGCCGTTTTGGTCTATGACCGACCCCACTGGCGCTCATCGCACCGATCTGGCCACGCGCTGCTGGGCCCCTCCTACCCATTTCAACGCGTCCAGGATGGTTCAGGGGATGGCAGCCGAGGAGTCTTGATCGTGGAGGCCTTCGGCTCCCGAGCAGACGCCCTGGCCCGTATGCAGGAGGACTTCCGGAAAGACAAGATTGGACGAATGTTGAGCAAAGTGTTCGGGGCCGAACTGCGCAGACCAGGGGACTATGAGGAACGTTTCTGGCCGAGCGGTGATCGATCCGGTGGATTCGGCACATTCTACCGGCCAGACCATGGGCAGCTTGAGGACCTACCGGCCAACCTGAGCTGTGTGCGACCGACCGGTCTACTGACATTCGAAAGCACCCTGGCTGAAGGCCTACGGGTGGCCAATGAAATGCTGGCCCAGAGTACCCCCTTCTATTCCTGACTACAACTTAGTTAGAAGGCCCCAATGGCTGACCAGGGAGCGCCGTTACTGGCCCTTCCGATAGCCAGGACCTTTGACAAACCGGCCGGGAGTCGCCCCCGTGTGTTCTCCGTCTTTTAGCACCTGCGTGCCGTTGACAAACACGTGATTGACGCCCGTGGCATACTGATGGGGCTCCTCAAATGTGGCATGATCAGCGATGGTCTCGGCGTCAAACACAACGAGATCAGCATAGTATCCGGGAGCAAGCAGTCCTCGGCGCGGGATGCGCAGCCTCTGGGCGGCCAGATAGGTCAACTTGTGGATGGCTTCTTCCATCGGCAGTACCTGCTCCTCCCGCACATACTTGCCCAGCACACGCGCAAAGTTGCCATAGGCCCTGGGATGCGTACTGGACTTGAGGAAGACCCCTTCGGTAGCCAATGCAGCCGCATCTGATCCAAAGGTGATGTAGGGCAGGCGCAATTGCTTTCTCACGTTTTCCTCCGACATGAGAAAATAGACCGTCCCCACTCGACTACCGTCTTGGATCACGAGATCCATTGCAGTCTCCTCGGGGCTCTTGCCCATTTCTGCAGCCACCGCTGCCAGCGTTTTGCCCGTGTGCTTCTTCAACGCCTCATTTTTAAAGCCTACGAGGATCAGTTTGTCTGCGCTCCCTGCGGCGTGGTACAAATTTTCCCAGTCTTGGGCATCCGTCTTCATCTCCAGGGCAACCCGCTGACGAATTTCCGGATCGTGCAGTCGTTCAGCCCACTTATCATATCCACCCTCCTGTACCCAGGGAGGCATCGCCGCATCCAGCCCGGTGGCGCCCGCCGTATAGGTATACATGTTGGCAGAGATGGGCACCCCTCGTTCTCGGGCATGGTGAATCCTGGCGATCACCTGGTCCATTTTAGGCCAGTTCTTTTCGCCCCCCGCCTTGAGGTGGTAGATTTCGGCACGTACCCCGGCTTCGCGGCCAATGCGTAGGACCTCCTCCACTCCTTCCAAGAGTAGGTTGCCTTCGCTTCGCATGTGGGTGATGTAGAGTCCTCCATACTGGGCTACGACCTTGCTCAATTCAATGAGTTCCTCCG
The DNA here is from genome assembly GCA_965223165.1 of Saprospiraceae bacterium. Classification (GTDB taxonomy): domain Bacteria; phylum Bacteroidota; class Bacteroidia; order Chitinophagales; family Saprospiraceae; genus JABDMH01. The sequence goes on from CBDCVQ010000014.1 coordinate 241,397, forward strand.
TCTCGGCAAAGAATGCAGGGGTATAGATCAGCGACGACCCCAGTCCCAAGGCACCCTCGTCCATGGCCTCTGCCACCAGGGACTTCATGCGCTCAAGTTCCTCTGCATCGGGCGCGCGATCCTCGTAGCCCAACTCGTGAATGCGCACGGTAGTGGCCCCGACAAATGAGGCCACATTGGGAGATACACCCCGCTGCTCCAGGTGGGTGAGATACTCTCCCAGGCTACGCCATTTGACCTGAAACTTCACATCGCCCTGGTTGCTCTGCATCTGCCGGATCATATCGTCGTTGAGAGGCCCCATGGAGGTACCTTCTCCCATCACTTCCAGCGTTACGCCCTGCTTTATGTCACTCATACCCCGACCGTCCTCCAGCAGGCTGATCGTGGCCCAGCTGAGCATGTTGATGAATCCCGGTGAGACTACATGGCCTCGGGCATTGATCACCTGGTCCGCAGTACCGCTCACCTCCGCCCCCACATCGGCGATCGTATCAGCCCGCACCGCTACGGCTCCCATGTAGCAAGGACCACCCGAACCGTCACAGATCCGGGCATTTTTGATCAGCAAATCGTAGGTGGGATCGCCGTCGGAGCAGCCCTGGAGACAGGCCATTATCGCAATGAAAACGGCACCTAGCGTGGCCCGGGCATCAAATGATTTCATTCTTCAAGATAGAAAGTTGTGCTGGTTTCAATGATTGGGCCGTTTGAGTTACCTTAGAAGCCTAATCAACGTGCCGAGATATGGACTGGAAATGTGCTTTGCTGGGGCTACTGCTGTTGACCGCCTGCGCCGATGCAGAAAGAGAAGCCGAGGCAACCATATCAGCCGAGCAGATTGGCGAAGTACTGGCCGAAATCTCCTCTGATTATTATCAAGGTCGAAAGCCCTTCACGGAGGGGGAGCGACGCACCGTCGAATACCTCACCAACCAGCTACGCGATATGGGCGTGGCACCTGGAAATGGCGACTCATACACCCAGCAGGTACCGCTGGTGAATATCACCGGCCATCCCGCCAAAGAGATGCGATTGCAGTCGGACGAGACGACGATCAATCTACAATTGGGCGATGATTTTGTCTCCTACACCGAGCGCATACAGGAAAACATCAAGGTTGAGAATTCGGAGGTGGTGTTTTGCGGCTTTGGTGTGACCGCGCCCGAATACGATTGGGACGATTTTGAGGGCATCGACGTGAAGGGGAAAACCGTCTTGGTGCTGGTCAATGATCCCGGATTTGGTTCAGACGATGAATCCTTCTTTAAGGGCAACACTATGACTTACTACGGTCGATGGACCTACAAGTACGAGGAGGCGGCCCGGCAGGGTGCGGCGGCGCTGCTGATCATACATGAAACCACCTCGGCCGGTTATCCCTGGTTTGTGGTCGAAAACGGATGGACCGGCGGCAAACTGAACCTGCGGGCGGAGGATGGCAACATGGGCAAAGCGGCCATACAGGGCTGGATCACGCTGGAATCTGCCAAAGAGATCTTTGAAAAGGCCGGGTATGATCTGGGGGCGGAAATCCGCCAAGCGCGGACCCCCGACTTCCAACCTTTCTCCTTGGGCTATCGCATGAGTCACCAGCTTAAGAATGAGTACACCTACGACGAGTCTGACAATGTGATTGGCATCATAAAGGGAGCCAAGCGCCCCGACGAGACGATCATCTACTCCGCTCACTGGGATCACATGGGAATCGGCCAAGCTGTCGATGGTGATTCGATCTACAATGGAGCGCTGGACAATGGCAGCGGCATCGCAAGTGTGCTAAGCGTCGCCCGTGCCTTTGCATCCGGTCCCCCACCCGATCGATCCGTGGTATTTCTGTTTGTGACCGCCGAAGAGCAAGGGCTCCTGGGGTCGCAGTACTACGCGGAAAATCCAATCTACCCCGTCGATCTGTCTGTCGCAAATCTAAACATGGACGGGATGAATCCATTTGGCGAGATGAAGTATTTGACCATCACGGGTATCGGGCACTCAGATATGGATGACTATGCGACGGAAGCGGCCGCCGCCCAGGGCAGGGAGGTGCTACCAGATCAAGAGCCGGAAAAAGGCTATTTCTTTCGTTCTGATCACTTCAATTTTGCCAAGGTTGGCATCCCCGCATTGTACGCGGAGGGATCACTGGAGCACGTCGAAAAGGGGCGTGAATATGTCAAGCAAAAACGAGATGAGTACACCAGTGATCGCTATCACCGACCGGGAGATCATTACGAGCCGGAGGAGTGGGACCTGAGAGGCCTCGTGCAAGATGCACAGCTCTATCTCGAAGTAGGCCGAAGACTTGCTGGCGAAACCAATTTCCCCCAGTGGAAAGAAGGGTCTGAATTTAAAGCCGCCCGTGATCAAAGCAGACTAAAAAACTGAACGCTATGGAATCCTTGCAGTATCCCATCGGTCGATTTAGCTACCCCAAGGCCTACTCCAATGATGAACTGGCTGGATGGGTCTCAGACATAAAGCGCTTTCCCGCGGCCTTTCGCAGCCAGGTCGAGGCTATGACTGACGAGCAATTGGATCAAAGCTATCGACCAGACGGATGGACGGCCAGGCAGGTGATTCATCATGTGCCGGATAGTCATCTCAATGCCTATTGTCGCTTTAAGTTGGTACTGACCGAGGATAGCCCCACCATCAAGCCCTATCTCGAAGATCGATGGGCCAATCTGGACGACACGAAGCTGACCCCACCAGCCACATCACTGCAACTGCTAGACGCACTGCATGAGCGATGGGGCATACTCCTCGATCAGATGCTGCCCTCTGATTTTGACAAATACTACGTCCATCCCGAGTATGGTCGCCAGTATAAGCTGGGCGCCGCGTGTAAGCTGTACGCTTGGCATGGCAAACACCATTTGGCCCATCTAAAGGTCATCACTGATCAAGCTTGACGCGAGATATATGAAGCCTTTTCTCAATGAGCACTTTTTGCTCTCCAATCAGACCGCCCAGACCCTGTATCACGACTATGCCAAGGATCTGCCTATCATAGATTATCACTGTCACCTTTCGCCCCAAGAGATGGCCGAAAACCGACAGTTTGACCATCTAACGGCGGCATGGCTGGAGGGCGATCACTACAAGTGGCGCGCCATGCGGACACTCGGCATCCCCGAAAGATTTATCACGGGAGACGCCAGTGATCGAGAGAAGTTTCATCGATGGGCGGAGGCGGTGCCTTACACCATGAGAAATCCCCTCTACCACTGGACACACCTGGAGCTGCAAAGGTATTTTGAGGTCACGGAGCTACTTGACCCGGACAGTGCCGATCGCATCTACGATCATTGCGGTGAACGATTATCTCAACCAGCATACCACGTGAGAGGATTAGTGCAAAGCATGGGTGTAGAGGTCATTTGCACCACGGACGATCCGATAGACAGGCTGGAGCATCACGCTGCGCTGAAGGAGAGCGACTTTCCGGTCAAGGTGATCCCAGCTTTCCGACCGGACAAATGTCTGGCAGTGGGTCGTCCCGACCTCTTCAGACCGTACCTGCAACGCCTGGGCGAGGCTGCGGACCGAGAGATCAGACGTTTGGATGATTTATTTAAGGCCCTCGAAAAGCGTTTGGATTACTTTGATGAGCGCGGATGCAAGCTTAGTGATCACGGGCTCGAATACATCCCGGCGGCAGACTTCACTTTGCGCGAGGCAGATGTCATCCTTCAGAGAGGCCTGTCCGGTGAAGCCCTGGATCAGGACGAGATCGATATCTACAGCTCGGCCGTACTGCAGTTTTTGTCACAGCAATACCATCAGCGTGGATGGACCCAACAATTTCACCTGGGTGCGCTGCGCAATAACAACAGTCGCATGGCGAGAACATTGGGTCCTGACACCGGGTTTGACTCGATCGGTGACTGGCCGCAAGCCGTTCGTCTTTCCAAATTTCTGGATCGGCTGGATGCCGAAGACCGTCTGACCAAGACCATCATTTACAATCTGAATCCCGGCGACAACGAAATCATGGCCACCATGATCGGAAATTTTAATGATGGCTCCACTAAAGGCAAAATCCAATTTGGATCGGGTTGGTGGTTTTTGGATCAAAAGGACGGCATGGAAAAGCAAATGAACGCCCTATCAAATATGGGCATGCTAAGTTGCTTCGTGGGCATGCTAACGGATAGCCGAAGTTTCTTGTCTTTTCCCCGGCACGAATATTTTCGAAGAATACTTTGCAATCTTTTTGGCGTGGATGTGGAAAATGGAGAATTACCGAATGACCTGCCCTGGATCGGGGGGATCATCTCCGATATTTGCTACGGCAACGCTAAATCCTATTTTAATTTTTGAGTAACCCAGATTAAATGAATACACAGATGGAAATGTCTCTGCGGTCCAAGGTGGTGACCTTTGGCGAAATCATGTTGCGACTTACCCCGCCGGGGCACCGAAGATTTTCACAGGCCGACCGCTTTGAGGTGATTTATGGTGGCGGTGAGAGCAACGTTGCGGTCTCGCTCGCCAACTATGATATTCCGGTAGATTTTGTCACCCGTCTTCCCGACAACGATATTGGCGACTGCGCCCTAATGGAATTGAGAAAAAGGGGTGTCGGCACCTCACAGATACTTCGGGGAGGAGACAGATTGGGGATCTATTTTCTCGAGATAGGCGCCGTATCTCGGGGCAGCAAAGTCATCTACGATCGCGCTCATTCAGCCATCGCCGAAATACAGCCGGGCATGATCGACTGGGATGAAGTCCTGGACGGCGCGGGCTGGTTTCATTGGACGGGCATCACACCTGCCATCTCCGAGGGCGCAGCCGCTGCCACCCTGGAAGCCCTGGAGGCCGCTAGTCGCAAGGGGCTGACCATCTCCACGGATCTCAACTATCGCAAGAAATTGTGGAAGTACGGCAAGACATCATCGGAAGTGATGCCCGAGCTGGTGCAACATTGTGACGTGATTCTTGGCAATGAAGAGGACGCCCATAAGCACTTTGGCATTCACCCGGAGGGCGTAGATGTCACCCAGGGCGAGTCCGTAGATGCGACGGCTTATCTGTCCGTCTGTCAGCAGCTGATGCAACGATTTCCTAAGTGTCGCAAGGCGATCGTCACCCTGCGTGGCTCGCTAAGTGCTTCACACAATAGTTGGTCGGGTGTGCTGTATGACGGTACCCAGTTGTATCACGCTCCCACCTATCAGATCACCCATATCGTAGACCGCGTGGGAGGAGGTGACAGCTTCATGGGTGGTTTGATTTATGGTCTGATGACCTACGCGGATGATCTGCAAAAAGCCCTGAATTTTGCCGTAGCCGCCTCTGCACTAAAGCACACGATCTACGGAGATGCCAACTTGTCTACCGTGGAAGAAGTGGAGAAATTAATGGGCGGAGATGCGAGTGGACGCGTGAGTCGATAGGACAGAATAATTTTTCAAAAGAAAATCTGGATCAAGCATGGCAAAATATGCACGACTGGAGGTAGCTCAGAGCATGATGACCATCGGGGTCATACCCTTATTTTATCACCCGGACATAAATACCGGAAAAAGCATTTTAAGGGCCTGTCATCAGGGTGGTGCCAGTGTGGTGGAATTCACTAATCGAGGGGATTTTGCGCATGAGGTATTTGGGCAACTCAATAGGTTTGCACTGGATGAATTACCCGGCCTGATGTTGGGCGTGGGATCTGTGCCAGACGCTGCCACGGCAAGCCTCTTCATCCAATTAGGCGCTAATTTTATCGTGACGCCCTCTCTGCGCGAGGACGTGGCGGTGGTTTGCAACCGTCGAAAGATTTTGTGGTCGCCGGGCTGCGCCACGCTGACCGAGATCGGGAAAGCGGAGGAATTGGGTTGTGAAATTGTGAAATTATTTCCCGGGGGCACCTACGGTCCGGGATTTGTCAAGGCGATCCGAGGGCCACAGCCCTGGACCCAGATTATGCCAACGGGAGGCGTCTCTCCCGAAGAGGACAATCTGAGAGGATGGTTTGATGCTGGGGTGGCTTGCGTAGGGATGGGCTCAAAACTCGTCAGCAAAGATATCATTGCACGGGGGGCTTACGCAGAGCTAACGGAAAAAGTAAAAACCACTATTGCCCTGGTGGCCGAAATTAGAAAATAGCCAGACCGAGGAGGTATATGACATAATTAAATCACAAATAAAGTTGAAGAGAAACTGAATGTCCCTGACAACTTCTCCTTAATAAATGCAAGAAATATAATGGTACGAATTTTATCCGCGCTCATCGCCATAGGCTCAGCCATCTTCCTGTCGTCCGGCTGTGCATCAACCTCCAGTACGACCATCATTAAACTTGCCCATGGGCTGGATATCACCCATCCTGTGCACAAAGGCATGGCATTTATGGCCGAGGAGTTGGCGCGAATTTCAGAGGGCCACATGAAGGTCGAAATTTATCCCAGCGGCCAATTGGGATCGGAGCGACAACTGTTGGAATTATTGCAAATCGGCAGCGTGGACATCACCAAGGTCTCTGCATCTGCGGTCGAAAACTTCATCCCTAATATGCGGGTACTGGGTCTGCCCTATCTCTTTAGAGACACAGAGCATCAATGGAACGTATTTAATGGAGAAATCGGAAAGGAGCTATTGGCAGATGGCGAAAAATACTGGCTGCGGGGACTATGTTTCTACGATGCGGGTAGTCGCAGTTTCTACACCAAAGATCGGCCCGTGCACTCCCCGGATGATCTCAGTGGCCTGAAAATAAGGGTAATGAATAGCCAGACCGCCATCCAAATGGTGAAGGCCATGGGCGGTGCGCCCACGCCTATCTCCTGGGGAGAGCTCTATACGGCCTTGCAACAAGGAGTCGTAGACGGAGCCGAAAACAATGCGCCTAGTTTTTATACCTCCCACCACTATGAGGTCTGCAAGTACTATTCCATAGATGAGCATACCTCCGTACCGGATGTGCTCTTCATTGGCACCAACTCCTGGAATAAATTATCTGCCCAGGAACAAGAGTGGCTCCAGGCTGCGGTGGACGCATCTGTGCCCGAGCAACGTCGCCTGTGGAAAGAGGCAGATGAGGAGGCGTTGGCGGAAGTACAAAAGGCCGGGGTCGAAGTGATCTATCCAGATAAGTCTCCCTTCGCCGACAAGGTGGCGGACATATTCGAGAGCTACCGGGACGAGCCCGCTATATACCAATTGATCCAACGTATACAAGCTGTACAATGAGAAAATCTATCGACCATATTTTAGAGACGACCCTGGTTATCCTGATGGGGGTCATGACCCTGGATGTGCTCTGGGGAGTTTTTACACGCTATGTCATGGGAGCGCAGGCCTCCTGGTCTGAGGAACTGGCCAGATTTCTACTCATCTGGATCGGTATTCTCGGTGCGGCATATGCGGCGGGTAAGAAAATGCATTTGGCCATTGACCTCTATCCCACATCCCTACCTGTACACAAACAGAAGCGCCTCTATATTTTTATCCATTCGCTGGTGATTTTATTCTGCCTTAGTGTGCTCATTGTGGGTGGTATCCGACTGGTATATGTTACCTCCACCTTGGGTCAGGTATCGGCGGCGCTGGGACTGCCCCTCGCGGTGGTCTACACCATCGTGCCGATCAGCGGCCTGCTGGTCATATACTACAAGGCCCTGGATATTATTTCACTGCAAAAATCTCAAGGCTGATGGAAGTATTGATATTGGTCTTGAGTTTTGTCGTATTGATTGGCATTGGTGTTCCGATCGCCTGGAGCATTGGTATTTCGGGATTAGTCACGATGTTGGTCAGCATACCTGCGATGCCCGCATTGACGACGGTTGCCCAGCGCATGGCGACCGGGCTGGATAGTTTTGCTTTGCTGGCCATTCCGTTCTTCATACTCGCAGGGCAAATCATGAATCGTGGGGGCATTGCCAAGCGGTTGATCGATTTTGCCAAGACGATCGTGGGGTCGCTACCCGGAGGGCTGGCGCACGTGAATATTATTGCCGCTATGCTCTTTGGCGCCATTTCCGGGTCCGCTGTAGCTGCGGCGTCGGCCATCGGCGGATTCATGGGATCAAGAATGGAAAAAGAGGGATACCAAAAAGAATTTGCCGCAGCGGTGAATATTACCTCAGCCACGACCGGCATGGTGATCCCCCCCAGCAATATCCTGATTGTCTACTCACTAGCCAGTGGTGGGGCCTCTATTGCCGCCCTATTTCTGGCGGGGTACCTACCCGGGATTTTGACGGGATTATTTCTCATGACCGTGGCAGCGATCTGGGCCAAGCGAAAAAACTACCCGACAGGAGAGCGGAGCAAATTGAGTGCCGTCTACCGCACTTTTATTCGGGCATTCCCCAGTTTGTTATTGCTGGTAGTTGTCATTGGAGGGATTGTCGCGGGAATTTTTACCGCCACGGAGGCCTCTGCAGTGGCTGTGCTTTATTGTCTCGTGCTTGCCTTTTACTATAAGGAGATCACTGGCAAAGATGTGCCAGCTATCCTCCTTTCATCGGTCGGCACCACGGCGATTGTGATGCTGCTGATTGCCACATCTATTAGCATGTCTTGGGTGATGAGCTATGAAAACATTCCGCAGGACATCAGCAATTTGTTGCTAGGCATTAGCAATAACAAAGTCATCATCCTTTTGATCATCAACCTGATCCTGCTTTTTGTGGGGATTTTCATGGATATGACTCCTGCGGTCCTGATATTCACCCCCATTTTCCTACCCGTCGTGACGGAACTCGGTTTGGATCCTGTCCATTTTGGGATCATCATGGTGATGAATTTGTGCATAGGCATATGTACACCACCGGTGGGGTCGGTGCTATTCGTGGGGGTGGGCGTAGCAGGGACGACCATTCAAAAAGTCATCAAGCCCTTGTTGCCACTATTTATTGCTATGATTATCGCATTGATGATCACGACCTACGTACCAGCCCTCAGTCTCTGGCTACCAAAGATGTTTGGGCTATAGACCGGCTGAAGAAATAGGCGGACTTGTGCTGTCCGTGCATCGTTTCTAAGACACCAGCGATGCGTAATGCGCCGATGTCTCAAACATGCCACCACTTTGCGCGATAAAGGTATCATCGGTGTGGTAGACACCTTCCTTCGAAGGTATCCAAGGAGCATCGGACATCGGATGATAACTCAACATCTGGTCCCAATGGAGGTAGTTTTGCCAGCCATTGGTCTCCTGCAGTCCCAGATGCAGATCCGGAAAAGCCGGCAGCATCGCGGCTACTAACTTGTTCCAGTCCACCAGGATCGGGTTGACCGTCAGATCCGCACAGAAGCACGGTACCTGGCGTTCGTAAGCTACCTGGGCTATTTTCATCGTCATGCTCATCGTCTTGGCGATCGCCTTAACCGCAATGCAATTGTAGCCCTGCTCGATACGGTTGATCGCGTCCTGGTCAGTGTGCGCACTCTCATCTGCCGCGACCCGAGGCCCCCGGGCAGTGATCCGGGACACGTCTTCCTGATTCCTTTCGCCAAACGGCTCTTCTACGACCGCAATCTGCTCCAACGCACCAATCTGCTCCGCATAATCCAAGAATCGAAGGAGATCTTCCTGGCGGTCGTAGCGGCCATTGGCATCAAAGTAATAGGGAATCTTTCCATCCGGTGAGTGCGGTGTCTCATAGTGGCCGATGGCCTCGTGAATGGCTTTCAAGAATGCTTTGTCTTTCTCGAGCATCTCTCGCTGATCACCGGGGGCGCCGATTTTTATTTTCATAATAAAAAATCCGTCGTCCGCCAGTCGCTTGATCTCATCGATGGGTGTGCCATAACCCAGCGCCGGGATGCTGGCCACCTTCTCATTGTGCCCTGACAGACCGGGCCGATACGGTGCCGGAATCAACTGATCAAATCGATCGATACGATTGTTGTCGGCATACAATAGCCAGGCAGCATTGTCGACGGGAACCAACGCATTCAGGGCAAATGTCTTGCGCAACTGTTGTTGCTTGGTAATTGTCTTCCCAAACGCCAGCACCTCTTCCAGCACGGCGTCTAGCATCGTGATCGGATCACTAAATTGCTGGCCCTTGACGATTTGCAGGGCGCGCTCGGTCATACCATACATGAGCGCGTTGCCGCCGTTCTCAGAGTGTCCGGCTGCCACCTTGGAGTCGGACCACAGCACATTTTGCGTGCCCAAACCGATGCGTGATCGCCCGGAGGCATCATCTAATCGGGCGACCACCTGCCATATATTAGTCGTGGAACCACCCTTAAAACCAAAAGGCCGGGCCAAGGGCTCCCGCTCAAAGTTGGAATTGACGCCCGTGATCTGAATGGGATTCATCGTTTTCGCACAATTAAATTGATGAGGTAATATGGTGGAAATTCCTAGCATCCCCGATTCTTTGATAAATGTTCTCCTGGATCTTTTCATAGTCTGTTAGATAGATTCGACAGTGGGAATATGGTTTAGGGTATACCAAGCTTCTCCGCTCCAGAGGCCCTGGTCACTCGCACTTTGGATGGCTCGATCAAATAGGAAATAAACGACGAAACCCTCTCGGAGTCCGGGTACCTCCAGGTGCCACCGACGTCCGTCGTCCGTGGAGGTCATCTGCGTGACCTGGAGATCCGTCTGCTCCAGTTTAGGACCACCGTAGGCCGGTGTCGCTTCATAGCGCCATTGCTGGATCTCGACCCAGGGCTCTGCTGCAGCTTGACAGTCACGGGAAAGAGGCTGCGTGAAGGTCACCTCAAATCCGTCTGGGAGAGCGCGAATTTCGTGCAGATCAAAGGCTGGTTTGCCGTTTAAAGTGAGTTTTTGCAGACCAAATTGGTTGCCTTGATGCGTCCAGTTTCCATTCATCCCTACGCCACCCACGTACAGATCACCTTCGGGTCCCCAGGCCATCCGATTGATCCCGGCTTCCAATCCTTGCACAAAGCGGAATACACAGCCCTGGTAGGCTCCCTGGACCTTTTCTAGAAAAACGCGCTTAATGCCCCCGTGGGTTACCTCCCCAAAAATCATCTGTCCCTCGAATGGACCATGGGGCACCCAAAGCGGCTGACTGGGCGAGTTGCCGATTTCATCCTGGGGCAACCAAACGGCGGGAGCGGTAGGCACTGCCTCAGCGAAGCGATCTCCGGTACCAAATTGGCATCCGTAGAAGGCGCCCTCCCTAATGTGGATGACCTTACAGGCTGGCGACCACTGCCCCTGATTCTCGGTGACGAAAATGTCCTGAGCCTCGTCTACCAAGATCCCATTGGGCTGCCGCAGACCTCGGGCAATAATCTCCAGCGTGCCGTCTCTGCTAGCTCTGAAGACCGTACCGCGATCTTCCAACTGCTGCTCACTGCTCATCAGTCGCATAGCCAGCCCTAGCGCACCATAGAAATACCCGTCTGCATATTGCAGACCATAGGAAAACTCGTGAAAGTCCGGTGTGGCCTCAAAGTCGTCGGAGACACAGATATAGTGGTCCATCCGCCCATCTCCATCTTCGTCGCGTAGCTGGGTAAGCTCGTGCTTCTGCAGCACAAAGATGTCTTCGTCCACTACGGTCAGCCCGAGCGGCTCTGCCAAGCCACTGGCCATCTGGGTGACCTCCGTTTTTGCCGGGTCGTCTTGATCGAGATGGGAGATGGCGTAGACGGATCCGGTCGAATCCCAGGTACTGACCAATAGGCGGCCATCCGGGAGGAAGTCCATCCCCCCTACCCTAGGTCGGAAATCTGGTGGCCGGATATCCACGAGATCGTAGCAGGGATGGACAGCCGTCAGTGCTGCTCCGAATCCTGGATATCTCTCCGCGGTGTCCAATGCTACGGGCGCAGCCGCGCGTGGCTCTGATGCCACTTTTGGCTCTAGGGATAAGATGTAGCGCACCATATGCTTGAGGTCCGAGTCATCGATGTGCGGATGGGGCGTCATCAGGGCTTGACCCCATACGCCCGATGTCCCCTCTTTGACTCTGCTCGTCAGAAGTTCGACCGTGCCCGGATCGTTCTCGTATCTACTGGCAATCGCCCGATACGAAGGTCCGATCATCGCCTCTTCATAGTAGTGGCAGGTGTTACATCCTGACCGATCGAGCCAGTACTGGCTCCCATGTGTGCTGACCAGCCCCTGCGGTTTACTCGGCCGAGGTACGACCGCTCGCTGTACCAAGCGCTCCTGCCGATCCACCAGTGTCTCGCCATCCAACCATAGGGTGACATTGGCAGGCTTATCGCGGATCCGAAAGGTTCGCTGCCATTGCACTTGATCTGCCGACCAATGGATGGAAGGAGTCTCCTCAACGGCTACGTCCCCACCCTGCACGGTCAGCGCGTAGGTGAAAGTGATGCTTCGATCTGTCCACTGATATCCGCGATAGGACACCTCCACAGGCACTGGGATATCGTCGCTGGTGGCACGCCACCCTTGATCTACCTTCTGCTCCCAGTAGCTGGTACCATGGCTCGTCGGCTGGACGGTCTTTAGGTTGTTGAAGGCAGCACCGTCCCAAGCCACAGAGCCTCGCCACAGCTTATAGGGCAGACAGGCGGACAGGTCATAGGCCAGATAATGATCCGCCCCGTATCGCAAGGTGATCATCCGAATGCGCTGATCCAGCACGGACCGGCGGACCAAGGTCAGCGGCTCCCCGGCCGGGGCACAGGATGAGACAGAGAGGACGCAGAGACAAAGCAGCGCCCAGGGTAAGGACCAAAGCTCCCTACACGGCCCTAGCATATCGGAGAGTGGGGACTACGCATCTCGATACATTCTCCGGGCCAGCTGCAGATCGCGCTTCATCGCACGTACGACCTCCGTCTGCGACATGCCTTCTAGTTCTCTGGCTCCATGCTCCGCGCCGCCGAGCGGATATTCAAAGTGCAGGGTGACAGGCACCTGAATGTTATATTTTTTCAAGAGTTTAAAGTACGCGTCAAAATCCACCATGCCCTCTCCCAGTGGTACATTGACCACCTTCCACTTAGCATCTACCTTCTTCCAGACAAAGTCCTTTAAGACAATACACTTAATCTGATCTTTGATGAGATCAAAACCCTGTCGCCATGAATAGCCTCCCTCGACCATGCCGTGCCTAATATCATATTGGCAGCCAAGCAGAGAGGGATCGATATTCTCGAGGATATGCCAAATGTCCCAAATGGCAGCTCCTACCCGAGTGCCGGCATGGTTCTGATACACCCCGGTGAGCCCTAGTCGTTTGTTGTACTTGGCCAACTTCTTGAGGCCCTTGTTTAGCTCTGCCAGATGCTGTCGCATGGGCACGGTCTCCGAAAACTTGAAGTAGGACAATCGGTAGAGCTTAATGCCCTGTGCCGCTGCTGTCTGGAGGACTGCTTTGTTCACGTCGTTGTCGAGATAGTTGACCCCGGTGGCCATCAAATCTGCCTGAAGGCCGGCACCGTGAATGGCTTCCACTGCCCTGGGCAAGTCGTCTTGCACCTTCTCCGGCAAGACATGTCCTCCTGGCCGCACGGTCAGATCGATCCCGTCAAAACCGATCTCGGCTGCCGCATCGGCCATGTCCCGATAATCTAGAAACTGCAGGTGCTTCGAAAAAAGTCTGGTCGAAAGTTCTCCAGCGTTCCCGGGTACCTCTGCAGCATGCATGCGGGAGCGGGGAAGGGTCAGGGCGGCAGCACCCAAGGCTGACGACTTGATGAAATGCCTTCTTTGCATGAATCGTGGATTCTTATTTCTTGTTAAGATCGGTAATTAGTTGGAGAGACGGCTCCCTGCCGATGCTTTGCTACAGTGCCTGGCCCTGTAACTGCACCAGAAAAGAGAGGAGGTCCCTCATTTCTTCCTTAGAGAGTACACCCACCATAGTCGGCATACTTGACAGGGCATCAATGCGCTCCCGGATGTCGGATTTTTGGATGGTGATCTCCTCCTCATCGCTGTTGCGCACGACCAGCTCATTCTCGGTTTCTGCGAGTGCGATACCGCTGACGAATCGATCATCGTTTAATGTAAGCGTCACCACACCATAGCCCGGCGTAATGTCAGCATTGGGATCGATCATAGACGCCAGCATATATTCCTTGGTCACCCGGGCCCCAACGTCATCCAGCGGCGGTCCTGCCACCCCTCCATAGCCTCGAATGGCGTGACATTTCAGGCACTGCGCATTGGAGTTGCTGATCAAAACATCCCTGCCCCGGTCAGCATCCCCCCCTTCCAGACATTCGATATAATCTGCGACGGCTCCCCGCTCGGCAAACTGGGCTCTGAAGTTGGCCACCGCTTCGTCCAATCCTTGATCGATCCCCAACTGCAGCAGCTCCAAGTACACGGCGGCGTCTTGCTTACCGTCTAAGAGCTGCCCCATCAGTCCCCGCACGGCCTCCACCGTCTGATCCTTTGGCAACTGTCCCAGTGCTCGGAGCACCGATTGCTGTTCGTCGGGCTCGGCAGTGCGCATCGCGTCCTGGAGCATGGAGACCACAGTGGGGCCCGGTAGATCCACCTCCAGAATGAGATCTAGCGCAGCCACTCGAACGTCCTTCTCTCGGTCGACCAGGGCAGCCTGCAGGGCGTCCTCCAGGTTAGCTACTTGTAGCGTCGCCAGCGATCGAAGCGCTTGGGCTCGGAAAGCCGCATTTCTATCTTGTTTAAACCCCGCATATAGAACCTCGGCGGTGCCTTTGAGCATAGCTTTTCGTGCGGCCACGGCGGCTGTCGTTCGGATGGCCTCATCCGGATCACGCAACCAAGCCTTAAAACTCTCCTCTGCCAGTCCATGTAAGGTCGCTATCGGCCGTTCGACCTCTCCCCGATATCTTCCGTCTACCCGGTCGAAGACAGAGGGCTTGGCCCATACACCCAAGGTCGAAATGGCCTCGACCCGCATGGCCAAGGGACGCGTCTGATCATCGGCAAAGGCGATCAGGTTTTGAATGGTCTTTGGTGTACCCACCCTCGAGTTGGCACTGATCGCCCGTCGCAGCAAGGCTTCGTTTTGGAAAGTGGTCGTTGTCAGGTAGTCCGCCAGATCTGGCAACGACTCCTCGATCGACCAATCGTCGTTGATCGCTCGAGCCGCCTCTGTCACCACGGCTTCCTCCTTGTCAGCGAGAAAGTCTGAGACGCCTCGATGGCGCATACGACGCAAGGCGACCACCGCCGCCAGACGCACACTCCTATTGGCATGATCCGCTAGGTCCATCAGGGCCTGTGCATCACCGATCTGCGCCAGCGCGAGGGCCCCCGCGTGTCTCAGATAGGCGTCCTGACCGTCATTCTCTGCCAGCATATCGATGAGCGGCCGGACGGCTGACTTCTCGGCCAACCTTCCCAAGGCCTGCGCAGCAAAGAATCGCACTCTCGGATGGTCGTCCTGGAGCAAAGGCAGCAGCGACATCGCGGCCTCCCCATCTCTCACATCACCCAGCACCTTGGCCGCCTGTGCCCTCACCTCCGCCTGGTCATCACTCAGCAGTGGGTGAAGGTGACGGGCAAATACGAGGTCTTGTCGGCTCAGTTGTCCCAGGCCCCAAACGGCATGGATGCGCTTCATTTCGTGCTGCCCGGGCTGACTGGCTTGCACGAGCGCGTTACCTCCTTCTTCGCCTTCTCGCACCAGTCCAAATTGGGCCTTGAGGCGGATCCGCATATCGTCGTGGGCCAAGAGCTCCAAGAGCTCCGGGATGTCCTTCTCTCCAAAATCGCTGCGCAACAGGGCTTGGGTCTCACGTCGCGATCTTTCGTTGTCCGAGACTTTGCTATCAATCTTCCAGATACGACCGTAGTCTTTGCGCTCCCATCCATTAATCCAGTCGGCAAAGTACAGGGCACCATCCGCGCCTACATCCAAGCCCGTGGCCAGGACGCCGCCCAAAATTTTCCGATCCCGCTGCATCTTGAACCCTGCCCCATCAGGTGCCAGGGTAAAGGCATAGATACCCGAGCGCGCCGGATTGCCGCTAAAACCAACCACGAAGAAATGATCCTTCCAGCTTGATCCCAGCGCTGTTCCCGGATTGAAGACCATGCCGGTTGGTCCATTGATATAGTTTTGAATGCAGGGGGTGATATAGGCCGCCTGACCCTCAAAACGGGGCAGGTGCAACCCTTCGTCCATCCAGACCTTGTACTTATTGTTGTCCTCGTCCCGGTATTTGCCAAACTGCCAGTTGATACGCCAACCCGAGTCCGAGCCTTGGGGCAGATACACGAGCCTCTCCCGCTCGCCGGGATGATCGCCATCATTGTCTACCGAGATCAGGTTGCCGTAGGCATCAAAAACAAACTCATGCGTATTGCGGAGCCCCTGGGCAAACACCTCAAAATCACTGCCGTCTGGATTGCACCGCACGATCACCCCTTGATTGGGATATTTCCAGCGCTTGCCCTCCTGATCCACTCCATTAAAGCCGATGTCTCCGATACCCCAATAGATGCGACCATCCGGCCCGACAATCACGCCGGACATGTTGTGACCTCCGAAACCAATGTGCACCTGGTAACCATGACTGAGCGAGACGCGCTCATCAGACACGCCATCGCCGTCTGTATCTGTCAACTTCCACAGATCAGGGGCGACACTGAAATAGACGTCACCATCAAAGGCGAGTACGCCACCGGCCACATCCGTCACCACATCTTGAAATCCGGTTGCAAATCGCTGCGCATAATCCGCTATGCCGTCGCCCGAGCGGTCTTCCAGCCAGTGCACCTCCTCGCTTTCGACCAGGAGATCTGTCCAATCCTGTATACTGTCGTTATTGTGATCAAATGGTTTGTGGTAGTCGCCACTACTTTCCGGCGTCAGGGTCTCCTTGAGAAAAGTGCGTCGGTCTTCTACGGTTTCAAAGGCGATGGAAGCTCGTTCCCAATATTTGTGTTGACGTATATCAAATTCGGATGTCTTACGCCTGTTGGTGTGTGTGACGTAGATCCGGCCATGATCATCCACATCCAATGCCACCGGGTCTTGTAGGAGACTGTCCGACGCCCACAAGGTGAGCACCAGGGCACTATCCAACTCTGCAGACACCTCGGCACGGATACTTTGCGCGAGCGCTGCGGCCACTGAATCTGACAACCGTATGGCAGGCATCGGAGACTCCACCGAGAGGGATGAACAGGAACCGAGACCAAGGACCAATGTCGACGTCGCGACCAGGACAAGCGCATGGTAGAAAGGGCTCGACACCCGACCATTTTCTTTCATAGGCAAGTGGTGAATGAAGTGGGCTGGCAAGATAATGATCTCTGAGTATACATCCCGCACCTGGAGATCGGGTGGACACGATACCTAATGGGACATAGGGCGGCCCTTGAACTGACCTACGTTAGATCACGTCGAAAAGCCCTCTACACCCTGGCATGGTCCCAGCAGACCAAGTTAGTGCGTAGCCCAGCTTGGCCATGCCGAGTCAGCCGAGAAGATCAGCCACCCCTCCAAGGACACCGCCGGCCAAAGTGACCACTCTCTGTAGTGTTTTGACTATTTTCACAGCACACTCCTTTGTAAAAATCGCATCTAATGATTTACAACGCAGCCGACCTTACTTCATTTGCACGGGAAGTCCTCTTTCGTGCCGGTCTTCCGGTGGATCGGGCTTTGCTGGTCGCAGAGACTTTGGTAGCATCCGATTTGATGGGGCACACGACCCATGGTCTGCAGCTGCTTAAACCCTATGCCAAGCAGGTGTCTTCGGGCGAAATGAAGGCGCAGGGTGAGCCTACTGTCGTCAAGGACAGCGGTTCGGCCATCACCTGGGATGGTCAGTACCTGCCCGGCCCGTACCTGGTGCACTCGGCGATTGATCTGGCCATGGAGAGACTTTACCGGCACCCCCAGGTCTCCGTGGTAATCGGGCGCAGTCATCACATAGCATGCTTGGCGGCGTATCTAGAGCGGGCTACACAAGCTGGCTACATAATAATTTTGATTACCTCTGATCCCTCTCATCGCTCTGTAGCCCCCTACGGCGGCGTAACGCCAGTGTATAGCCCGGACCCGTTGGCTTATGGTGTTCCGACCGAGGGCGATCCGATACTATTTGACAGCAGTCTGTCTGCGGTAGCCTACGGGGTGATCAAGCAGACTAAAGACGAAGGAGGCAGATTGGCGGGCAAATGGCTGCTGACGGCCAACGGAGAAGACACGGACGATCCCACGGCCTTGTTTGACAATCCGCCGGCCACAATTTTGCCCCTGGGAGGCATGGATCGCGGATTTAAAGGCTTTGGAATGGGTATTCTGGTGGAGGCCCTGACCAGTGGTCTGGCAGGACATGGTCGCAAAGACCAAATGACTCGCTGGTCTAGTTCCGTGCTACTGCAGCTGATCGACCCGGAGCAATTTGGGGGTCTGGCGTCGCTGCAAGCGGAAATGCAATACTTGGTAGATCAAAGCAAGGCAAGTGCGACCAGGCCGGGTTTTGAGGAAGTCCGCATTCCGGGCGAACGTGCGCTGGCCAAGAAGAAGGAACAACTCAAGAGTGGGGTGCACCTGGGTCCAACCATCGTCAAGGATCTTCGGGATTGCGCAGAAGAATACAATATTGAGGTATTCTACTGATCCAGGCTGCACCTAAACGGGGCCATCCAGCGCCCGGTGCGGCTAGCGATCATCATCTACCAGGGGTGCCGTCTGCTCCGGCGAAGTGATCCCATCGGGCAGCTCCATGATCCGAATATTGCGAAAGTGAATCTCGGCCCCTTCTGCTTCCAGGCAGATATAACCGCGCTTGCGCTCCGAGGCTCTAATGCCATTTACAAATTTCCCATTGACCGATAGCTTGACGGTGCCGTCTACGGCCACGATAATGTATTTGTTCCATTGGCCTTTGCCTTTACACCGCTTTTCCAGAGACTTACTGCGATTGCCCCGGGGATTATCAGGAATGGCGGTCAAGCCCATCGTAGGAAAAAGCTCACCGTGCACGTAAGCATCGGTACGATTATGGATGACCGACCACTCGAGTTCAAGCATCTGCACTTCCATGGCTTTGGTCAGCGGATCATCCTCAAAGGGCGTACCCTCGCTCCAGATGAATACGCCGGAATTGCCTCCCGCTTCCATGTGCTTCCACTCGATCTCCATGACGAAGTTTTCGTACTGCCGGTCGGTGCGCATCACACCAATGGGAAGGCCGGTGCAGATGAGCACACTGTCTTGTACGCGCCATGTTTCCGGTGAGGTGTTGACATCCACCCATCCCTGGAGGTCCACACCATTAAATAGGGGCCGAAAGGCCAAGTCTGACCCCGGCTGGCTCATGGCATAACCGCTGCACAGGGTGATCATCAAACACATCGATAACTGTCTCATAGTGACGAAGATAGGAATTGGCCGATTGCTGCCGGATCCGACAGTTTTCACTACAAGGTCAGGCATGTTTGAAACTGCCATGCCCGTGATGCTGATAATAGCATTGAAAAGGATGCAGGGATCGCTATCATTTCGTGCCAAATCGAAGATACAGACAGGTATTTCGCCTTTCGCCTTAAGCAAAGCAAGGCTACCGGCGATAAAAGTTGGTGTAAGCCAGGTGATCGGCTGTTCTGTCTTCTGTGTTACAGCCCACTAGATTCGATAGCGAAGACCGATGTAGGTATTGCGACCGAAGATCGGGCCCCACACAAGGGAAGCGTCAAAAAACTGCGAGAAGGGGGCTTCACTCGCCAGGATGGCATCTTCTTGGCGGTAGTCCAGGATATTCTCCATGCCCACATACACCTCAAACCCTCCCTCCCAGGCCTTGGTCACCTGGGCATGCATGATGGAGAAACTCGGTGAGGCCGTGGGCAGTCTAAATTCCTCCGGGTTAGATGCGGTATTGGGAATGCGTTTGCGGCCCTGCCAGTTAAATGTATAGTCAAAGGCCCACCCATTAGCGGTTGCGTAGGCCACATTGGCAAAAAATCGATGCTTGGAAACGAGCGGTTTGGACCTTAGCTGGTCGCCAAATGTCGTTTTGACATCATACCAGCGGTACGCGAAGCGCAGGTCAAGTCGGGTCAGCACCTCGTAGTCCAATTGTGCCTGAAAGCTATTGCTGTAGGACTTTCCCTGCAGATTGTAAAATCGCACCATTTGCGGATTGGCATCCAGATCTACCACCACTTGGTTGCTAAATTGCGTACGGTAAAGATCAAAGGTCAAGCTACCGGGCAAACCGTTGAGCAGAAAGGTCTGGACCAAGTTGGCCCCGTAGTTCCATGCTACCTCGGGTTGCATACCGTAAGGCGTATCAGGATCCTCGCCGCCAAAGACAAAGGCCCTGCTGCTGGCAAGGAGTCCCAGATTTTCGGCGATCAAGTTGGCCGTACGTAGTCCTTTTCCACCGGAGGCCCGCACAACTAAATCGTCAGTGAAAGCATAGCGGAGATGTACTCTCGGAGTGAAAAATAACCCATAATTATTGTGATGATCCGCCCTGGCACCCAGCACTGCGGAAAACTTCTCATGGCCGCCAAAAGTGTATTCAAAAAATCCTCCAGGCACCGCCTCGGTTCGATCAAATGCCGCATCGTCCAGGCTTTCTTCGTATTGGTCTCGTAGAAAGCTCAGTCCCATCAGGACTTGGTGATTCGTATTGCCGATAATGCTCTGGTACAGAAAGTTGGCGTACAGAGTCTGATGCCGTGCGTCGTAGACTCGACGACCAAACGAGCTATTGTCCTCATGATTGGACATCATGAGCTGAATCGCCCAACTACGCCATGGCAAAGCTTCGTACACCTTGCCCAGTTTGGTCCAGGCTTCCAATCGCCGCATGCGGCTATTCAACCCCCACAGATCCCGGCCGCCGTTGGAGCCGGATTCAAAATCTACGTGCCCGCCTACGTTGTCAATGGCCGTAGTCTTTATACCTGCCTGAAATCTCAGGCCGTTCGAGCCCATGAACTTCCATCGATTCATCGCAATGAAGTGATCTGTCGTCGGCATGTCTCTGAAGCCATCTGCATTGCGATCAGCCACCTCCGCCAACCGATTGCCATGGAGCAGAATACCGGTCGACCATTTCTCGTCCAGTTGAAACGCCAGGTTGGCGTTGGCCTCCAAGCGACCGGACTCATTGGCGTAGAGATTTAGATATAGTTTTTCTGTCTTCTCTGGCTTTCGCAGTTCGATATTTATTTGCCCACTGATACTTTCAAAGCCATTGACCACGGTACCCGCTCCCTTATTCAACTGCATGCCGTCTACCCAGGTACCGGGCACAAAGGTCAGTCCATAGTTGGAGGCGAGACCCCGCACAAAGGGCATGCTCTCGCGTGTAATCTGGAGATAAGGGCCGGCCAGGCCCAGCATCTGGATCTGCCGTGTACCGGTGATCGCATCGGTAAAGGCGACATCCACACTCGGGCTGGTCTCAAAGCTTTCACTCAGGTTGCAGCAAGCTGCTTTAAGCAGCTCCTTCTCCGTGATTTTCTCGACCTTCAGCGGATTGAGGAAAGATACCTCCGTAGCCTTCTGTCGGTGCACCACCTTAACATCTTGCAGCACATTACCCGCAACCAGCATGACTTCTACCAGATTCTGCCCCGCCACAGTGACCGTGTCAGGGCTGAATCCCACATAGCTAATGACCAGTTGGGTCGCATCAGCGACAGAGACAAGGGCAAAAGAGCCGTCGACCTCCGTCACCGTGCCTTGATTGCTCCCCAGCCAAACGACATTGGCTCCCACGAGCGGCTCGGTCGAGCCGTCGGCCTCCAGGCCGATCACCACACCGGTCACTCTATCACTGGACTCCTGGCCAAGGAGCATCCAGTTGACAAGCATCAGGAGTGCAACAATCTGCAGCAATCTCATACCTACCGTGTATCATATGAACCGGTCCTTAGGGGAGAAAAGGACCTTGACCTAAACCTGCTAATGCACCTCTACGCCATCCCGATAGGCGCAGCAATCGGGCAATTTGGCATAGACACCGTCCGCTGCTTTCACTTTTTCTGTATCGTGTCCTGCATCGGCGATGGCTTGGTGGATTTCTTCTTCTCCGACCTTCTTGGTCGCATATATCACCTTTAGGATTTGGGACTCCTTGTCCCACTCTACCATCTTTACTCCTTTGATCAAGGCTGCCTTTTCAATTCTGTCCTTGCACATGGTGCAGACGCCTTGTACGGAGAATTCGCACGTTTCAATTTTCTTCTTCTTACTCTCAGTCTTGTTTTGCGCCGATAGATCTAGGGTGACTAGCAAAAGCGTCAAAGCAAAACATATCTTGAGAATCTTCATACCAAATAATTTTAGTGGTCACAAATGTAGGGCTATCAGGGCTATAGCTATCAAAAATAACACCAGCTTAACATGCCTTCCTGCTGCCCTAGTAGAGCTTCGCATTAGATATGTTGAATAATTCTAATAGGATTTTGTTCGCAGACGAGGTGCGAAACACAGGCATAGCCGTAGCTATGGCGAGGCTTTGCAACGAAGTATGCGGACCAAAGACATTAGAATTAACCACAAGATTTAATGCGAAGATCTACTAAGCACTTTACAGGGTGCATGTCAGTAACAAGTCCATTCAATAGATAGTTTCGCCTCCGTCGCCTTGCGCTATATTTGAACGATGCATAGACTCCTGCTTATTGCCGCCATCCTATGTTCGAGTTGCCAGTCAAGCAACCGACTATGGGTCAATTCGGACCCAGCATTGCCCCGCGTAGACCGAGAGTTTCGGGCTGCCTGGATTGCCTCCGTCGCCAACATCAACTGGCCGAGTCGTCCCGGACTATCTCCAGAGGCGCAGCGAGCCGAAGCGCTGACCCTGCTCGACATGCTCCAGGAACTCCATTACAATGCCGTCATTCTGCAGGTCCGACCGCAATGCGATGCCCTCTATCCCAGTACCCTTGAACCCTGGTCTTACTACTTGACGGGAGCCCAAGGCGTCGCTCCGGACCCGCCCTACGACCCGCTCAGGTTTTGGATCGAAGAAGCGCATGCCAGAGGACTCGAATTGCATGCGTGGCTAAATCCATACCGGGCACATCACTCGACGGGAGGCACAGTGTCGGAGCACTCGATCATACGTAAGAAGCCTGGCCTGGTCGTGGCTCTTGAAAATGGCTTTTGGTGGATGGACCCGGCCCAGTCCGGCACGCAGGACCATTCCTACGCCGTGGTGATGGATCTGGTGGACCGCTATGATCTGGATGGTATCCACTTCGATGATTATTTTTACCCCTACCCCTCTTATAATGGCGGCAAGGATTTCCCCGACGAAAAGAGCTGGCAGGCCTATCAAGCCGGCGGGGGCTCGCTGACGCGGGGAGATTGGCGTAGAGAGGCGGTTAATACGTTTATCAAAAGGGTATACCGGGGCATCAAAAAGCGTAAGCCCTATGTCAAATTCGGGCTGAGTCCATTTGGCATCTGGCGACCCAACCATCCCGCCTCAATTCAGGGATTTGACCAGTACGATCAACTGTATGCGGATGCTCGGTTGTGGCTGCAGGAGGGTTGGATTGATTACTGGACGCCACAATTGTATTGGCCCATCAATCAGATTCCTCAGAGCTTCCCCGTCCTGTTGGGCTGGTGGATTAGGCAAAATGTCAAGGGGAGACATATTTGGCCCGGCCTCAGCATCGGGCGGCTCAGCGACACCCTAGCTGCAGACGAGATTCAAAATCAAATCATGATCAGCCGGGGCATGCTACCCGATGCACCCGGCACCGTCCATTGGAGTATCGGTCCGGTCCAGCGCAATGATACCCTGCGCACCGCCCTTGGTACAGGGCCTTATCGACGGCCTGCCCTGGTGCCGGCCATGCCCTGGCTACACCGCAAAAGACCCAAGGCGCCGACCGTCACCATTGCTACTGAGGCCGACCACGAGATC
Source organism: Saprospiraceae bacterium (assembly GCA_965223165.1). GTDB lineage: Bacteria > Bacteroidota > Bacteroidia > Chitinophagales > Saprospiraceae > JABDMH01. The sequence goes on from CBDCVQ010000014.1 coordinate 265,166, forward strand.
AAAGTGGCTTGGTCCGTGCCTGCGATCGACATGCAAATTGGGCGCTTCGTTTTGCACACCCGCTATGGCAACGACTGGTCCAGCAGGGTGCTTCCCTCTATCCAAAGGGATTTGATCATCGCCCGATCAAGGGAGGACAAGAAGGGCAGGCTCAATCGGCTGCTGCTATCGACGATCGACCGCTATGGCCAAGAGAGCAGACCCTTCGATGCGGAAGTCAACCGGTAGCTTGCACCTACCGTAGTCATCTCCATAGATCTGTGCTTGCAAAAGGCGGGGTGTAGGCACAGGCTGCTACCTTGATTGGATGGCATTCCAGTCTCCGACATCACTGTGCGGGCAACTACTAGACCACTTCGACCTATCACTCATTTCAGTCATTGTTACCATCGATAAAAGACCTATGTTTGACGGCCATGAAGCGCCTGCTCAGCATATACACAGACTCCTTTCGCGGGCTGAGTCGCGAGGTCTGGATCTTATCGGTCGTGATCCTGATCAACCGCAGTGGTATGATGGTGCTACCTTTCTTGGCGCTGTACTGTACAAATGAGCTATCCTTTAGCATCGTGCAGGCTGGCATCATCACCGGCAGCTATGGGGCCGGATCGCTGCTGGGCTCGTGGATTGGCGGCGTGCTCACCGATCGGGTGGGCTTTTACAAAGTCTTGATTTGGAGTCTGGTGCTCGGTGGTCTGGGCATGGCGTCCTTGATCTTTTTTCAAGATTACCTCGTGCTGGCAGCGGCCGTCTTTCTGACCAGTACCTTGGCTGATGCTTCTCGACCGCCCGTGATGGCTGCGATCTCCCTATATAGCAAACCCGAAAACCAGACCCGCGCCATCTCACTGGTGCGTATGGCGCTCAATCTGGGTATCTCCATAGGGCCGGCGGTAGCCGGATTTATGGCTGCCTCGATCGGCTATCATTGGCTGTTCATCGTCGACGGTCTCACCTGCATTCTTGCTGCTGGCTTCCTACTGTGGAGCTTACCTCCGTCGCAGGCAAGATTCAAAGAACCGGCTGAGGCGGAGGTCGAAAAAACGACAGGGGTCTTACGAGACTACTTATACCTGCTCTTTCTGGTGGTCGCGGGGATCAACATCATGGCGTTCATGCAGATTCTTTCCACGGCACCGCTATTCTTTCAGGAGGAACTGCATCTATCGGAAGCCCAGATAGGGCTCTTCTTCACCTTCAATGGCATTTTGGTCTTTTTGCTGGAGATGCCCCTGGTGGCTTTTTCGCAGCGAAAGTGGGAGCCCTTCAACAGCATGATCCTGGGGGCCTTCTTCATGGGATTTGGCCATCTGGCCCTCAACCTCGATACGCATTGGCTCATCATACTATTCCTGTACAACTGCTTGATCTCCTTTGGAGAGATTATCAATTTCCCCTTTGGCAATAGCTTGGCCCTGGCCCGGGCCCCCGACCATCAAAAGGGGAAGTACATGGGTCTATGGGCCATGATGTTTTCGACGACCTTTATTATCGCACCCATCCTCGGCACCCAATTGGTGGAGTTCTTTGGATTCCATCGTACTTGGCTGGTGATCGCCGCGATCAATTTTGCTTCGATCCCGGGATTTATCTGGATAAAAAACCGATGGAGGAGCCTCGTGCACATTTAGTCACCGAAGATTTCTAATGGACCTACATAGTTTTCCATTCGTCTACCGATCAGCCCTCAAGTGGGGAGAAATGGACAGTCTGGGGCACGTCAACAATGCCGTCTACTTCCGCTACCTCGAAGAGGCCCGCATCGACGCATTCCGGACCCTGGACCTACTCGTAAGGCCAGATGACACAGCCGGACCCGTGCTAGCGTATATCGACTGCCAGTTTAAGCACCAGACGACCTATCCCGATCAAATGATCGTGGGCAGTTGGATATCCCAGATCGGCCGTACCAGCATGACGATCATGCATCGGGTATTCAGTCAAAAGGACCAGGTGATCGTCGCCGAAAGTAAGTCCGTCGTGGTGCTGATCAACTATGAATCCTCGGAAAAAATCCCCATTAGCGCCAAGTTACGGGAGACGATACGACGGATTCAAGCACAGGTAGATCTCGACTCTCTATCAGGCCAGTCATAGCTTTTCCATCCAGCAGGAAAAGTGCCGGAGAAAAGCGGGCTCCTGCACGATGCGATAGCCCCGATAGGTCCTTCGCTCCTTCCATACCTCTTCGATCGCCTCTATCAGGTAGTCAAAGTGACTCTGCGTGTAGACCCTGCGGGGAAAGGCCAGTCGCACCAGCTCAAATGGACTAGCTACCGGGTGACCTTGCTCGTCCTTCTGTCCAAACATCAGCGTGCCCAGCTCCACGGTGCGGATACCTCCCTTCTCGTAGAGGGCATTGACCAGGGCGATCCCAGGAAACTGCAAGGGTGGAATATGATCCATAAACTTCTTGGCATCTATGAATACGGCATGCCCCCCTGCGGGCTTGACCAGTGGGACTCCCATCTGGTCCAACCGATCCAGTACATAATCCACCGTGGCATGTCGGTATCGCTGATAGTCCAGCTCCAAGGCTTCTCCCAATCCCACGGCGATCACCTCCAGGTCTCTGCCAGCCAGTCCTCCATACGTCGGAAACCCCTCCCGTAAGATCAGGGCATTCTTGAAATCTTCGGCCCAGCTATCATCCTGGCACACAAAGAAACCGCCAATATTGGCCAAGCCGTCTTTTTTCAGACTCATGGTGGCGGCATCGGCGTAAGAGAAGATTTCCTGCGCGATGGTATGTAGGGATTGCTCCGCATAACCCGCCTCGCGCTGCCGAATGAAATAAGCATTCTCTGCGAAGCGGCAAGCGTCGATGATCAAAGGAATGCCGTGTCGCTGGAGCAGATACTTCACCTCCCTTATATTTTGCATGGACACGGGTTGGCCCCCACCCGTATTGTTGGTCACCGTGATCATCGCAAAGGGAATCCGATCCTGGCCTTCTGCTTTGAGGCACTGCTCTAGCCGCTCCAGGTCCATATTGCCCTTGAATGGATAGTCTGAGGATAGGTCATAGCCTTCTCGGCACAACAAATTGACGGCTTTGGCACCGGCAAATTCGATGTTGGCCCGCGTCGTGTCAAAGTGACTGTTGTTGGGGATGACGTCTCCCGGCTTGATGCGTGTCATGGCCAAAAGGCCCTCGGCGGCGCGGCCTTGATGGGTCGGAAAGATGTGCCGCATGCCGGTAATATCCTGAACGGTGTCCCGAAACCGCTTCCAGGAGCGACTCCCGGCATAACTTTCGTCACCCAGCATGAGTGCAGCCCACTGCTGGGTGGACATGGCTCCTGTCCCGCTATCTGTCAATAGATCAATGACACAATCTTCGGCATCGAGTAGAAAGATGTTGTGGTGCGCTTCTTCCAATCGAGCGTGACGCTCCGTGTCGGAAATGACGTGAATGGGTTCGGTCATCTTTATGCGAAAGGGTTCTATGATAGACTTCATGATTTCAGATTTATGAAACGGAAAATACGGGCGGACATCCGCCGATCCAGCTCTTGAAAAGGAAGGAGAAGTCTCTCTATGAGAAGGGCACCATCACCAGCACGTAGCGGAGATGCTTACACTGGTTGCCCGTCTTTCGCAAGAATTGCATGGAGCAAAGGTAGGAAGAATTGGTGGAGCAGGCGGTGGTGATGCAGGAAGTCCAGGCGTGAAGGGAGGTGCTTGGCGAGATCATCCTGAGCCCATGCAGTTCGTGTCGGGATCGATGGGAAGGCAGCATGTTCAATTTGCGGCACCGCACTTCTATTCGATTGCCAATTGAGATTGAATCGTTTCATGCTATGGTTTAACGAAACTGCCCCAATGGATGGAGCATCACGGAAGGGTCCTGCGATTCGGGCTGCCATAGCCACTACTACTACTTCGAGTCCATCCATCCCTTTGAAGATGGCATTGGTCGAGTAGATAGAGCAATTGCTGAAAAGGCTTTATCAGAGGGTATTACGGCACCACTGATCATCCGTCTCTCTCAAACTATCGAAAAGACGGAGTCGTTGCTAAGATGCCCTGCAGGATGCCCAGAGCTGCAATGAAATTGCGGAATCGATCATCTACTTTGTGGACGTTGTGTTGATAGCCCTGGAGGAGTCCGATTGGCAAATAACCTTTATTCTCAAAAAGGCAAGGTTCTTCGACCGTTTTAGGCACCTTTTAAACGCTCGTCAGTTAAAGGTGATACGGAGAATGTTGGAAGAGGGACCCAGGGGGTTTGAGGGCGGAATGACTGCTAGAAAGTATGTCGCGATCGCCATAACATCCAAGGCCACGGCCACTCGTGATCTGCAAGACTTGGCTCTACGCTCTAATTTGAAGCATATCGGTGGTGGTCAAAGTACCCGATACGAGCTGGGCCTCGGGCATCTCGACTAGGTTTCTAGCTTGTGAATCCGCTCAGCAACCGTTCCGCGCTCGCCGATGCGGATGATGCTAAAGAGTAGGCGCACCACAAATCCGGAGGGATAGATCTTGCGAGCTAACTCGGCCACCTTCACGTCCCGTAGCTTGATTTCTTCGTCCCAGTCGGCTGCGGCGGACAGCTTTTCGGCAAAACGCCAAGCCCCGTCTCGGGCAATTTCCATACTGAAGTCGATGAGGAAATTGTCCACCTTCCGTGTCCATCGCAAAATCTTCTTCAGGGTGGGCCAGATGCTGGCTAGGTCATTCTCCACGCTGGTCACGAGCCTGGATAGGATCTGGTTGATCTTGTTGAAGTCGGCTTTGAGGTCTTCAAGATTCTGCCCTTTGGATACCTCGGCCGCAGCAATACCAAGATCAAGGTTGATATGTGCATTCATGCCCAGCAACAGGTGCTGCAGTACGATTGGCCAGTAGGAGGAGGATGCCTTAAACGCTCGCAACCATGATTGTGTTACTGGTTGACCAGCCTCAAACGCGTGATAGGCCTCCAGGTACCTTGTGGCAAATAGCACATCTAATCGCTCCATGCGATGCTTGTCCTCAAAAAAACCATCCGCGATGCCCTGTTTCACCTCCGCGGTCACTTGGCGATAGAGCGCTGCGAAATAGCCAAGCGGATGCTGATCCGTCTTCGATTTGGCGATGATCGCATCGAGGGCAGCCAGCACATCATCGATAGAGTTTATTGGTGGCATGTTGGATCTGTTGGAGTGACTACACCATACAACTTACGTAAAGTGTCATACAATGGCAAAAGTGTTACTAGCCCATGATCGGGATCCAAGTATCCTCCTCTGAGAGCGGATCATTGTTGTGGTATTTGGCGCCCAGGACCTCAAAGTGTGGTCGTTGGTCCAAGCGGTACGCTGAAGTGGGCAGCCATTTGCTGGTAGAAGGCCCGGCCAATACGGTTTGGGATTTCCTCACGCCAAGGCATAAAACTGTGCCGCAATGCTGCGGTCTTATTGTCGATTAAGGGCATAGTCAGATACGCTCCGACCGGCTCTTTCCTGAGTGGGGTTTCAAATGCCCGACTGAAGATTCATCGCTTGGTAGCCTACGTTATGCGTTACGGACCTGCAGTGGACTCGCACCCGCGAGCAGATACTTTGACGATTTCAGGGCCGGAGAGGATGAAGCCTCTGTACGATCAGCCAAATACGCCTACTTCTTCTTTTGATACAACCCATCAAATAGTGTCTGCCACTCGGTCTCACCGTCCGACGAACTTTCCCAGTGCTGCCGTACGGTCCCATCATCATTGGGGGTCCAGGTGATGCGGTGAAAAACGGGTTTGCCTTCACGGTTTTTCATCTCGCCGCTGCGAAGCACCATATTTAAACCTTCCAGTTTGCCAGACAGCCGAAGGCTTTGGCCCTGGTTGTCTACCCATGTCTGATGCCACTGTCCATCTTGAGGATCATAGTAGTTGTAAGAGGAGCCGCTGTAACCCGCCGAGGCACTCGTCCAGTTCTCCTGCATGATGCAACCGTCCTGGAGCAAGACGATATGGTTGGTGCCGGCAGGATTGCCGTTGGCCGTGGCTTCCCAGTCCCCCAACCAGAAGTGAAATTGCTGATATTCTTCTTTACAGCATGGACACGGCTTTTCCTCATCCTGTGCATGCAAAGTCGTAGCTGATAGGAGCAAGGTGAGGATGAATGCGATCTTTCTCATCGTCTGCTTTCATTGTGTTTGATGTATCTAAAAGTAACCCTTTTTTGAGGGGAGTGCATGGTGGATGCCAAGTAGACGCCCTTGCTGTACAGTAGGTGCTCCGTGGCTACGCGTGTGGTGCTTCAAGATCTTGGAGGCCGCTTCTTCCGCTGGCCTGTTGATCAATCGGCGACTTTGATGATCCGGCCTAGAAATCGGATCTGCCGCTGGCCATGTAGGGTCACAACGTACAGTCCTGTGGGCAGACCGCTCAGATCCATGGTGATCTGTTGGTGATTTCTGGCGGTGACTCCAACGGGTACGGCCCGTCCGATCGCATCTTCCGTGATCAATTCGTCGACAAACCCTCTGGGATCTGGGCCGTAAGCCATGAGGCAAATCCTGTGATCAAAAAGATGGAGAGGATCATCAGCGGCGATCGGATATTCCTCAGACAAGTCATACGCTACTAAAACGATGGAAACGGACCAAAAAAGGTCTCAAACCAGTCCCAAATCTTCTTTGTTGGTTTGCAGCACTCCGATGATGAACGTGATCAGTTCATTAAGCTCCAGGTCCAGGAGGGCGGCCCCTCGCCGCACTTCTTCGCGGTCTACTTTGGCAGCAAAGGTCTTGGTTTTGAACTTTTTCATGACAGACTTGGCCTTCATGCCTTCCAGGCCGGTCGGTCGCACCAGGCTCGCCGCGACAATGAAACCCGTGAGCTCGTCCGCAGCCACGATACACTTATCCAGCAGCGTATTTCTGGGGACGTTCCAGATCGTGTAGTGCCCAGCGATCGCATGGGCTATGTCGGTCTCACCCATTTCCTCCAGCTTTCGGACAATGATACTCGGATGTTGCTCGGGGTATTTTTCGTAGTCGGCGTCGTGCAGCAGGCCCACCACGGCAAACTGTTCTTCGTCTTGGTCATATTTCCGGGCCATGGCCCGCATCACGGCTGACACCGTGTGGGCGTGCTTGCGGAGCGATTCCGTCTCGGTCATCTCGTAAAGGAGGTCTTTTGCTTCTTCGAAAGTCATTGCGTTGTAGTTGACGGTGTAAGTTAGCAAAGGGTGGTGGCAATTTATGAGACATACAGAGAGACCGCAGAATGTAGGTTCTGCGCTACCGTCTTATGGTTCCCCGTGGAAGCCGAATCCATATTCGCCGACCCATGCTGCGCAATGTCCCGCCATCCCCTCGACAAAGGCGAATCTATATTCGCCGACCCACTGCGCTATCGTCCGATGTCTCCACACGGCAAAAGTGAATCCACGTTGGCCAACATCCTACCCAATATCCTCACCATCCCCTCGACAAAGGCGAATCCTCATTCGCCGACCCCTTGGCAATGTCTCATGGTGTCCACGATAAAGGCGAATCTACATTCGCCGATCAACTCCGCCGACCCACTCGATGGACGCTATTTTTTCACCGGTGGTCGGCCGGGATAGAAGATATCGTTCGGAACGGGATCGCGAATATAAAGCCATCGATTGGTCGGCAGTTGATGCTTCACATGTTGCTTCCGTAAATAATCAATGGCTCCCAGCATATGACTAGGGTTTCTGATCAGTTGATCATGAAAACTTTTCTGCCATCGGAATAAGGGATATTCGTGCTGATTATCTCTTCCATGCGTCGCTAGAAAGCCATCTCTTGCCTTGAGCAGGGCACCGTGCCAATTTAAGCATTGGTAGGTATTGTCGGGGCGACCGTAAGAGAGAATCTGATTAATCCTGGTCGAACTGACGCGCTTGATTGTCTGCATGATCTGGGAGATATTGCTGCCCTTTCTGACTTGGATGATCAGATGGATATGATCCGGATTAAGCTTAAAGCCAATTAACGCAGCGCGCTTCACAGCGACGGATTGCATGATGGCCTCACTGACTACCGCTGCCAGTGCATCCTCGCCGAGGAAGGGGATGCGGTGAATCGTGTTCGTTGTCACCAGGTAAGCTGCGTTGGCCAGATGAATTCGGTGCATGGCAAGATGGTTGGGTGGACTTCAACAAAATAGCCTTTTGTGGGTGAGCTTGGCCAACATGCTACCCAATATCGTCCCACTGGCTCTCGACAAAGGCGAATCTATATTCGCCGACCCGCCGACCCACTGCCCCACTTGCCCCACAACAAAACCGAATCCACATGCGCCGACCCATGCTGCGCAATGTCCCATAGAGACCCGCAAAAGATAGATTCTGCGCTATCGTCCATGGTTCCCCCTGACAAGGGATAATCCCATTGGCTGACCGCCTCCCAATATCGTCAAACTGGCTCTCGACAAAGGCGAATCTACATTCGCCGACCCACTGCCCCACTTGCCCCACAACAAAACCGAATCCACATGCGCCGACCCATGCTGCGCGATGTCTCATAGAGACCCGCAGAATATAGATTCTGCGCTATCGTCCATGGTTCCCCATGACAAGGGATAATCCCATTGGCTGACCACCTACCCAATATCGTCCCACTGGCTCTCGACAAAGGCGAATCTATATTCGCCGACCCGCCGACCCACTGCCCCACTTGCCCCACAACAAAACCGAATCCACATGCGCCGACCCATGCTGCGCAATGTCCCATAGAGACCCGCAAAAGATAGATTCTGCGCTATCGTCCATGGTTCCCCCTGACAAGGGATAATCCCATTGGCTGACCGCCTCCCAATATCGTCAAACTGGCTCTCGACAAAGGCGAATCTACATTCGCCGACCCACTGCCCCACTTGCCCCACAACAAAACCGAATCCACATGCGCCGACCCATGCTGCGCGATGTCTCATAGAGACCCGCAGAATATAGATTCTGCGCTATCGTCCATGGTTCCCCATGACAAGGGATAATCCCATTGGCTGACCACCTACCCAATATCGTCCCACTGGCTCTCGACAAAGGCGAATCTATATTCGCCGACCCGCCACCCACCGACCCACTGCCCCACTTGCCCCACAACAAAACCGAATCCACATGCGCCGACCCATGCTGCGCGATGTCTCATAGAGACCCGCAGAAGCTATATTCTGCGCTATCGTCCATGTCTCCCCCTGACAAGGGATAATCCCATTGGCTGACCACCTACCCAATATCGCCCCACTGGCTCGCGACAAAGGCGAATCTATATTCGCCGACCCGCCGACCCACTTGCCCCACAACAAGGGCGAATCCACGTGCGCCGACCCATGCTGCGCGATGTCTCATAGAGACCCGCAGAATATAGATTCTGCGCTATCGTCCATGTCTCCCCCTGACAAGGGATAATCCCATTGGCTGACCGCCTCCCAATATCGTCACACTGGCTCTCGACAAAGGCGAATCTATATTCGACGACCCACTGCCCCACTTGCCCCACAACAAAACCGAATCCACATGCGCCGACCCATGCTGCGCGATGTCTCATAGAGACCCGCAGAATATAGATTCTGCGCTATCGTCCATGTCTCCCCGCGACAAGGGATAATCCACTTTGGCTGACCACACTACCCAATATCGTCCCACTGGCTCTCAACAAAGGCGAATCTATATTCGCCGACCCACTGCCCCACTTGCCCCACAACAAAACCGAATCCACATGCGCCGACCCATTCTACGCGATGTCTCATAGAGACCCGCAGAATATAGATTCTGCGCTATCGTCCATGTCTCCCCCTGACAAGGGATAATCCCATTGGCTGACCGCCTCCCAATATCGTCCCACTGGCTCGCGACAAAGGCGAATCTATATTCGCCGACCCGCCGACCCACCGACCCACTTACCCCACAACAAAACCGAATCCACATGCGCCGCCCCATGCTACGCAATCTCTCATAGAGGCCCGCAGAATATAGATTCTGCGCTATCGTCCATGGTTCCCCGTGACGAGGGATAATCCACATTGGCTGACCACCTACCCAATATCGCCCCACTGGCTCGCGACAAAGGCGAATCTATATTCGCCGACCCACTGCCCCACTTGCCCCACAACAAAACCGAATCCACATGCGCTGCCCCATGCTGCGCGATGTCTCATAGAGACCCGCAGAATATAGATTCTGCGCTATCGTCCATGGTTCCCCCTGACAAGGATAATCCCATTGGCTGACCACCTACCCAATATCGTCACACTGGCTCTCGACAAAGGCGAATCTATATTCGCCGACCCACCTGCAAAAGAGACCATCGGAAAGAGACCCGCAGAAGATAGATTCTGCGCTATCGTCCATGGTTCCCCCTGACAAGGGATAATCCCATTGGCTGACCGCCTCCCAATATCGTCCCACTGGCTCTCGACAAAGGCGAATCTATATTCGCCGACCCACTGCCCCACCGACCCACTGCCCCACTTGCCCCACCTCCCCACAACAAAACGAATCCATATCCACGCGACCCACTGCAAAAGGGACACATCAGAGAGGCGGCACCGACCTCCTACCCTACGCCCGCCGCCTCAAATTTGAGGATGGACAGCTGTCTGAGCAGCTCGTGGAGCGTCTCGTCGGATACTGGGCTCAGCGGTGGTCTGAGGTAGAGCCAACGGGGATCTTTTCGGCGGTGCGCGAGATACTGTTTCAAAACGGCAGAAAAAGGAAGGCCGTCGAAGCAACTACGCACCTGCGTGAGGTACTGCTGCCAGTGATCGCCTTGATCGCTTTGCCAATGGCGAAAGACCTTGGCGGCAAGGGTGATCGTCACATTCGCCGTGGCGGATATGCATCCTGCCCCTCCGGCGCGCAGGACGTCCAATAGGTATCGCTCCGTGCCGGCAAACAGCTGGAAGCCGGGGATCGTCTGACAGACCTGGATCATGTTGTTCACATCCCCCGACGAATCCTTCATGCCGACGACATTGTTCGGATACAGGTCTGCCAAATGTGCGACAAAATCCACGGACATGTGGATCCCGCTCATCTTGGGAAAATGATACAGATAGATCTGAAGGGCCGGATCAGCGACCGATTCAATGACGGTACGAAAGTAGTCGAGCAAACCCTGGTCGTCTACCTGCTTATAGTAGTAAGGGGGCAGTAGGAGGATATCCGACACGCCATGGTCCAGGGCATGTCTGGTCAATGCGATCGTGTCCGGATGGTTGGTACATCCCGCGCCGACCATGATCTGACTCGGATCGATGCCGCCCTGCAGCAGCCCCTCGAGCGCCGCTTTGCGCTCGCCCAGACTGAAGGACGTCGCCTCACCTGTCGTACCCAGGAAGGCAATGCCCTGGCTGCCCTGCGCCAGCAGCCACTGACAGTGCTTGACGAGGAGGGGCATATTGACCGATAAATCGGGGTTCAGGGGCGTCAGATTGGCGGTATACACGCCAACGGGATTCACAGTTGAATTTGTCATGTTATTCGCTCCATTGAAAGACGGCCGTCTTCACTCTTCTGGAGAGGGTCCGGTCTGGCAGTTCCTCCTCAGCGATGAGATGGTGCGACTGGGGTAGGGCAAATACCTGTGCCAGATCCCTCACCGGGCCTCCTAAAATATCGTTTGTTTCGAATTTGTCTAGCCACTGCTCCAATGTGTCCTGGGCAAATCGCTCCTGTAGCACGCCATTAAGAAGGGTGCGGTGGGTGACTCGGTTGGCGTTGGTGCTAAATCGAATATCCCTCGGCAGGTCTGTCAAACCCATGCCCTGGCAAAGCGTTTTGAAGTGCTGATCACTCCCTATAGCCAGGACCAGCCATTGGTCATCCCTGGTGCGATATAGGTCTCCGTACGGGGCTATAGATGGATGTTGGGTACCCATAGGGCCTGGTATGGTTCCACCCATCAGGTAGTTGGAAGCCTGGTTAGCCAGGGCGCTGATGGCCGAATCAAAGAGGCTGAGCTGTATCTCGCCACCCTTGTTGGTGATGGTACGTCGATAAAGTGCGACCAAAATCGCTTCCTTTAGCTGGTGCCCCGCAATGATATCAATAAAGGGAATGGGGATCTTCGAGGGCGGCCGGTTTGGTTCCCCCGTCATGGAGAGATATCCGGTCTCTGCCTGCATCAACACGTCAAAGGCTCGCCGATCGCTCTGCCGACCAAATCCGGTCAGGTTGGCCAGGATCAGTTTGGGATATTGGGTCCCAAGGCGACCATAGTCCAGACCAAATCGTTGGGCCTGCCTGTCACTGAAGTTGGTGATCAGCACATCGCAATCAGCCAACCATCTGCCCAGTTGATCCCGGTCTGCTGTAAGCTGAAGGTCGAGGCGGACGCTTTTCTTATCTCCGTTGACGCTGCTATAATAGATGCTGCAGTCAGCAGATAGATCTTCTGTCCCGCTGCGCCATCGGCGGCTGATATCCCCCTGTGGGGGTTCGACCTTGAGTATATCTGCGCCCAGTTCCTTAAAGAAGGTACCGGCTTGTGGACCCGCAAGGGCAGAGGCTACTTCTATAATGCTGAGATCTTTAAATATTTGCAATGGAACGATTAATTATCTGTCAGAAAATTTGCTGGCGTCCAACCCAGTTTCAGCCAGTCAGCGGACTATATACCTCTTTCCGAGCACGTCCCAAAGGTTTCGAATCATTTTGCCGACCTGATCCATGTCACATACCAATTCCTGGCGAGTGTACCGCTGTGGCTGGAATCTGCCATCTCGGTCTTCCAATGCCTGATACTGATCGAGGCATATGCGTCCGGTGTTAAGCGCCAGGTGGAGGAGTAAATAGAATCGGCGTTTGCAACTCCTGGGTCCAGGCAATCGATTGAACAGCTCCATACATTTTGTCGATTCCGCTTCAAACAGATTTCTCAGCTCGGCGACAGTACTGGCTGACGAGGGCAGAGTCACGATGTTCTCTTGTAGATCACGATGGAGATCAAACAAATCATTGTGGAATTGCAGGAGCCCGCCAAGATGCTTGATCGCCTCTTCCTCCTGCCATGAAATGGGTGCCTGGAGAGCAGATCGAAATAACAGGAGCGCATGTCCGCCTTTGTCCCAGGTAATCGACTTCAGTTGCGCGGTCGACGGTTGTTCGTCAATCTGTTGTAGACTAGATTGCTGGGCATACAACGTTGCTTGCAGGTAAGCATCAAATCGATCCGGATGACCATTGGCTGCCTTGGCTTGGTCATAGAGGTACTGAGCCAAGGGGCCGAATGCATGTGAAGAGGAGCCTCTGATCATTAGTTCAATCTCTTCCACACCTGCCTGCTCCTTGTCTACGAGATGGTCCGCGAGGGGAGTGGCCGTAGCCAGCAGCCAACCGGCACGTTTTTCCCGTCTGGAGATTGGCAGTTGATGCAAGGTAGCAAACCACTGCATCGTCATGCTATTGGCAAACAAGTAGTGGGAGATACGCCTTTGCAGCGGACCCGGCAATCCCTCGAATAGCGGCATCTCGCTGCAGAGGGTGCGCCAAAAGGCATATGTGTCCCCACGACGGTACTTGAACTGCCTCTGGGCGTAGAGGATACGCAGAAAGGGCAAGCTGACAGCGGTGAGGTGGGCGAAATTTCCGATGCGATGGAGAAGAAGCATGCGTCAGTCGAGGCCCATGCGGGTTCGGATGTTTTTGCATGCCTCGGCACCGGCTAGCTTCTGGCAGATGTACAGACCCAGATCCAGGGACGATGCCACCGCCCCGGCCGTGACAATGCCCTGATCTTCCACCACCCCGACCTCTTGCACGACGGCACCGAAGCTGGCCAATTGGACATATTCATCGAAGTGGGTGGTTGCGCGTATCCCCTGCAAAAAGTCGGCTGCTCCCCACAACAAACTACCGGTACACACCGAGGTTTTCAACGGCACCGGCGCAGCGGTCTGCAGCCACTGAAGAAAGCTGGGCTCACGCAGCAAAGGTCGCGTGCCAAACCCTCCGGGCAGGAAGACGAGATCAAATCCGCTCAGGTCGGGCTGTACCTGATCCACCTGAACGGGAAACCCAAAGTTGTCCGTCACGTCCGCGCTGTATCCACAAAAGGTCCAGGTCAGCTCAGGGATATAGCCCATCGTTTTGAGCCGGGTGATGGGATCATAGAATCCCACCAGGTCCAGGAGTGTCAGCCGGTCAAACGTGATCAGTGCAATCTTCATATCGGTTGACAAGATATTGAATTCAGCCTTTGCCCCAGCCGGACTCGATCCGGAAGCTGCCCTGATCGTCCATGGTGGCGATTGCTCCGTGCTCCCATCGTATCCAGCCGGTCTGGTTCTGTCTGCGCTCGTATCCGTCGGGTGGTGGTATCATCGGCGACAAGCGTAGGGAGCAACCATGGGAGGGCGGTCCTCGAAGGAGTTCCTTGGACTCAATCGATCATAAAGTCATGTTCGTCTAACTTATCATTTAATTATATGTTAAAGGAGACCCTTTCGCATGCCAAATCGTTCAGGTAATAGTCTTTAAGGGTATAGACCAAAAAGTGAGCGTCATGAGAAATTATTTCATAGTGGAGTTTCAGCTGGGAGATCAGTTTGCAGAATCATCCGATACCATCTCCTATCAGATGAATCAACTGTTGGCAGAGGGCCGAATTCAGACCTATGGAGTAGCGGAAGACAACTCACGGATGTGGGTCACCCTCATCGCAGGATCGGAATTTGAAGCCTGGGAAATCACCAGCGGTCTGCCGGTCTACGGAGTGATGGACCCATATATCACCTCCCTGGCCACCTACAATCAATCATTGGACCTGCAGTTTCCTGCGATTTCGCTCAATTAAGTGAGAGTGCGTACAGGGCTGGCTATCAAAAAGTTGTGATCGGGGCCGTAGTAGATTTGCCTCGATCATAGAATTTTGCGACAAGCCTTGCCAAACTTCGGCTAGGCCAATGCGCCTATGAGATTCGTTACCTTTGGAGCAAAATGAGCACTGGAAGATGCTACGTGTGGCAGTGATCGACATGTATGATGGCACGCCCAATCTGGGACTGGGCAGCATACTGGAGATGTTGGACCGGGACTTTCCCGACATGAGCTACGATGTGTTTGACATCAGGCAGCACCACGAGGTACCAGATCTGTCCTATGACATCTACATCAATACGGGTGGACCCGGTCATCCACTACAGGGCAATGATGCGTGGGAGGATCGCTACTTCGCATTGCTTGACGGTATCCATGGCTACAATGCGGCTCAGGACCGCAAGAAATTTGTCTTTTTCATCTGTCACTCGTTTCAGATCGCTTGTCACTACTATGGCGTAGGAAAGGTCACTCGGCGACCCATGGAGTCCTTCGGCATAGTACCCGTCCTAAAGACTAGCGCGGGTCTTCAAGACCGGCTCTTGCGACATTTGCCTCAGCCCTTCTACGCAGCCGACTTCAGGGCGTATCAAGTGGTCGACCCCAATCCGGCCAACCTCGAATCGGTGGGCATCGAAATCCTGGCCATGGAGGACCCCTCCCATCATGACTTTCCGGATCTGGCGGTCATGGCAATCAAGTTTGGTGAGACGGTGTATGGCACTCAGTTTCATCCGGAGGCCTACATGGAGGGTATGCTCGATCATTTTGACCGTCCCGATCGTAAGAAACAGATTCTTGAGAAGCACGGCTCGCATGCCTATGAGGAGATGATGTTTCATCTGCGCGATCCCATCAAGGTGGAATTGACACATCAGACGGTGCTGCCTGGTTTTCTCCGATTTGCAAGCAAAACCCTATCTTCCGAGCCTGTAACTATGGAATAATCGCCAGATGGATCAGGCCATTCGCCGGCAGTACAATCGGTCGTTTACCCCAGAAAAATATCAGAGCTTCTTAGCGGACGTTTATCGTGCTTTCGATCACAAACCCAGCTTTCGGATAGCCGAGACGCCGGTCTTCATTCCTCCTTCCCTGCAGACACACTTGGTTCGGGCGTGTGAAGAGATCACCGATGTCATTTGTCAGTCAGACTTTAAGGAGCGCACGGATCCTGCGCTGGAAGATGACTTTCGCGTTCCGGCAGAGGATGATCACACCACGTTTCTCCAGATGGATTTTGGGATTGTCAAAGAACCCGATGGCACCTTAAAACCGAAGCTGATCGAAGTGCAGGGCTTTCCCTCGCTCTATTTCTACCAGGATTTTATCGCGCACATGTATCGTAGGCACTTTTCCGTGCCGGAGGACAGTTCTCATCTTGTGGGCGTCGATTCGTCTGGCTATACGGAGATGCTCCGGCAGATCATCATCGGCGATGCACATCCGGAAAACGTGGTATTACTGGAGATCGAGCCTGATGCCCAAACCACACGCATAGACTTTCTGGCGGCGCAAAAAGCTCTGGGCCTGAAGATTGCCTGCATCAGTGATCTACGCAAATCCGGACGGGAGGTATATTACGAATCGGGCGGAAGAAAAATCGGTGTCCAACGCATTTTCAACCGCGTCATTTTTGATGAGTTGCTCCAGAGAAACGACCTCAAGCGTGATTTTCTCTTCACTCGCGAGGCAGACGTGCACTGGGTAGGTCATCCAAATTGGTTCTTCCGCATCAGCAAATACACCATGCCGTTGCTAGAGAGCGAGTACGTGCCTAGGACCTGGTTTCTGAAGGACCTCAGTTCTATCCCGGCCGATCTGGAAAACTACGTGCTCAAACCTATGTTTTCTTTTTCTGGCGCCGGCGTAGTTTTTAATGTCAGTCGAGAAGCTATTGAAAAGACAAATAATCCCACCAACTATATTCTTCAGGAAAAAATCAAGTATGAGCCGATCATCGAGACGCCCGGTGAATGGGTCAAGTGCGAGATCCGCATGCTGATGCTTTGGCCGAGAGGGCAGACCAGACCCACGATCGTAAATAATCTGGCCCGTCTTTCCAAGGGCGAAATGATTGGGGTCAAGTACAACCGAAACAAAGACTGGGTCGGCGGCAGCGTGGGATTTTTCCTTTCCTGAGATCCCCGGGGACGGTAAGACTTGATTGTCGCCTTCCTAGGATTTGCGATAGTCCTCCACGAGTGATTCAAAGAGGATCGACATTTCTCGTATGGTGCGATCAATATGGAAGTTTGCCGCGATGTGTTTCTTGGCGGCCGCTCCGTACTGCGCCGTTTTGTCTCTGTCCAGATAGAGCGCGCGCATCGCTTGCGCCAGTGCTGCCGGGTCCTTGCTTGGCACGATCCGGCCATTTGTGCCGTCGATGATGAGCCCGGCGTTTCCGGGTATATCGGTCATAATGGGTGCAGTGCCCATGCTCATGGCTTCGATCAACGACTTAGTGGTGGCTTCCCCTTTGATCGATGGCAGCACAAAAACCTGGCAGGCCGCAAGGATCGAAAGCACATCCTCGCGCCATCCCGTCACGTGTATGCGCGAGGCCATGGGGCTCTCTTGCAGCAATTTCTTGAGATTGCCCTTGTCCATATCCCGGCCGATCAGGAGTAGATGCAGATCGGGTGTATCCGCCAGCTGATAGGTCGCCTTGAGCAGATATTTAATGCCTTTAAAGGGTCTGGCATTGGCCATGCAGGCCATGGCAAAGGCCTCGCTGGAGACGCCGAATTCTGTCAGATCGGCAGGCCTAATATTTTTGTACCAGTCCGGATGATGGCCCTTATTAATGGTGACGGCCTTCTTCTCCTTAAAGAATTTCTGACTGTGGAGGTAGTCTTTGATAGACTGAGCGATGCAGACAATTTTGTCGACGCGCGGGTTAAGATATTTAAAGTAGGCGGTGGGGTCGTACCAATTAATGTGCCCGGTGTATCCGCGGTACAGTATGACCTTCACAGGCAAATCATATGCTGCAAAGATGCCATTAATAATTGCCTTGCTGTTGAAGAGAAAAAATATCTGGTATTCATTTTCCTCGGTGAGCGATTTTAATTTTCGGATGAATTTTCGATCATATTTTTTCTCCGGATGCCAGTCATGTACCGTGATCCCCGCGTCTCTAAAGCGCTGGTGGTAGGCTGTATCGGCAAACGTGATGATGTCCAAAGAAATACCCTTTCTCTTTAGTCCTAGCATCAACTCGGCCTCCGGCCTGACAGCTTGCGTATCCCGGTAGTCGCTTATGATCAGTACTCGCATGTTTTCTCCGCCTGGGTTCTAAGGTGGGTTAATTGCTTGGGCTTTTTTTTTGCGAAGGCATTACAGGGTGCACCGGGGGTTGATGGAAAATATTCAATGTGTAGGGCGATCAGGGGCGGGAGCCGAAGCATGGTACTCGCGGGCAATCCGTTCCGCATATTGGTCTAGCAGGGCCTGGACGCGGCCACTGTCCTGACTTCTTAGAATAAATCCAATGTGATAATCTTTCTTCATCCGCCAGTAAATTTCCGGATCATCAAAACTTTGGTCATCCGGGTGCTCAAATTTGCTCAAAGAGATGATCGCGCCAGCGGTATATTCCTCAGTCGAGGGCAATTGATAGGACTCTCCAAGTAGCTGCCTGGTTTCGAGCATAGCCCACTCTCGCCAAAGGTTGATGCCGGAGGCTGCCTCCACCATTTCTGCAATATGTGCACCTCCGACGCGCGATGATGTCTCAAGAAAATAGTATTCACCGGAGTCCTGGGAGCGGATGTACTCAGAATGCGACGCACTGTGCTGCATGCCAAAGACTTGCATGAGCTGCTGATTTAGGATGCGTAGATCTCGATCTTCCGCTGAATCGGATGGCAGCGTCATCGTACGAAAAATGCCTCCCCCATGGGCTACTTCAAAGGGCGTGTCCAAATACCGGGAGGTTCTGGAAAACACATTGTCCCCACCATAAGATAAGGAGTCGACGTGAAACACATCTCCCTGGACAAAGGCTTCGATGAGATGGTGATGCCGAGCATCTCCCAGACGGTCCAGGACGGTCCAAAGACTCTGCTTGTCGTCCACTTTGTGGATGCCGGTGGCACTCGCCTCAGACCGGGGTTTGACAAACCAGGGCGGGGAAATGCGGTCCGCAAAGCGATCGATCTGCTCATCACTGAAGAGCGGCGAAAATGCAGGTACGCGGATGCCGGCTTCTGCCGCCTTCATACGCATGGCCAACTTATCCCTAAAATGGCGAGCCGTGGTCTGCCCCATACCGGGCAGGCGAAAATGCTCTCGCACCAGGGCTGCTCGCTCGACATCGAAGTCATCGAGGGCAATGACGCGATCAAAGGGTGTGCTACGCATCACGTAAGCGAGACCGGCCAGGAGGTGGTCATGATTCCACTGACCCTGCTCGCCTGCTTCCATGTAGTGAATCTCCTCTAGGACGTCGCGAGGCCACGCTTCATGCTCCAACGCCTTGGAGGTGACGAGATGGACTTTATTGCCGGCCTCCCGGCATGCGCGCAAGAAATCGACGCCCTTGAAATAGCATGATATGCAAAGAAATCGGCCGGCCACCTACCTCTACGCTTTGTAGCCAATGTGGGTGCCACTCGATATTTCCGATCCTTTTTTCAACACGACGATTCCGTCGACGATGTTGTGGGTCTCCTCTTCGGCATCCTTCAACGAGCTATGACCAATAATTTTCACATCGTCGGCGATGCGGCAATTCTTGTCGATAATGGCATTTTCAATCTGGCAATTTGCCCCAATACCCATCTTAATCTCATAGGGCTGTAGCACCATTTTTTCCAGCGTCTCAAAGAAATCATTACCGATGATGATCGAATTAGAAATAACGGTACCCTGTCCAATTCTTGATCGAATCCCCACGATACTCCGTTCTATCGCTCCGGCATGGATGATGGATCCTTCTGAGATAATAGACTGTGAGATCTTGGTGCCCGATATTTTTGCCGGTGCCAGTAGACGCGGTCGGGTGTAAATGATCCGATCATTGTCAAATAAGTTGAACTTTGGAATGTCGTCGGTGAGGGCAAGGTTGGCCTCGAAATAAGAAGGGATACTCCCTACGTCCTCCCAATATCCGGTGTATTCATAGCTGGCTACGTTGTAGCCGGATTTGATCGCATTGGGGATGATTTCCTTGCCAAAGTCGGTGGCCTTGGGGTTGTGATCGAACAGCTCACGTAGCGCCTTCCTCGAGAAGATGTAAATGCCCATGGAGGCCAGATAGTCCTTGCCCTGGTCATGCAACGCTTGCGAGACGCTGGAGGTCCAGTCATAGAGCACATCCTTGTTGGGCTTTTCAATAAACCGCTCGATAAAGCCATATTCATTGACCTTCATAATGCCGAATCCCTGGGCGTCCTTGGCGTTGACCGGTATCGTGGCTATGGTCAAATCTGCATTTTGAGCGATGTGATACTTGGCCATCTTTTCAAAATCCATTTGATACAGCTGATCACCGGCAAGGATCAAGATATAATCAAAATCATGATTGCGCAGATGGTGTGTGGTCTGTCTGACCGCATCTGCGGTGCCCTGAAACCAGTTTTGATTACCGGCGGTTTGCTCGGCGGCAAGGATATCGACAAAGCCCCTGGAAAAAAGGTCAAAGTGATAGGTGTTTTTGATATGCTTATTGAGCGAGGCAGAGTTGAACTGGGTCAGTACAAACATGCGTACCACCCCGGAATTAAGACAGTTGGAGATGGGGATGTCAATGAGCCGATATTTACCTCCAATGGGTACGGCAGGCTTGGAGCGATCCTTGGTCAGGGGGAAAAGTCGGGTGCCTGCACCACCTCCCAATATGAGGCTGATCATCTTAATTTTCATACGTTAATTTTTAATTTCATGTCAGATCGAGCTTACGATAAAATAGAATGATAGACTTCAATGTAGGTGCTGGCAGATTTTTCCCACGAATAATCTAGGGACATATTATTGGTAATAACAGCTTCGAAGACCTTGCGGTTGTCATACAGGCCCACGGCGCGATTGAAGGCATGCCATACATCGGCCAGCGAGGCGTAATTAAACATGATGCCGCTGCCCTTAGGGTCACCAATGTCTACCACACTATCATTTAGCCCACCGGTGCGGCGCACGATCGGTACCGCTCCGTACCGCATCGCATACATCTGATTCAGCCCGCAAGGCTCGACACGCGAGGGCATAAAGAGATAGTCCGTACCGGCATAGATCTGGTGTGCAAGTGCCTCATTGTATCCGATGTACGTATTATATCTTCCGGCAAACATGGCCCGCATATCATTGAGGGCGTTCTGCAATGCTACATCTCCCGACCCCAAAATCAGAATATTGGCGGCGAGGCCGTTACTCAAGGTGTCGTACACCACCTGGGGCAGTAGATCCGCCCCTTTTTCGATCGCAAAGCGGCCGATGAAAGAGATTAGGGGGAGTTGCTTATCCAAGCCAAATTGTTCGATCAGCGGAGCTTTGTTTTTCCGCTTGTAGTATGGCACACTCTTCTTCAGTTGATATGCCAGTGATGCGTCTGTCTTGGGATCCCAAACGGCAGTATCGATGCCGTTGAGAATGCCGATCGACTTTTGCCACTCCTGCCGTAGCAAGGTCTCCAACCCATTTGAGTTTTCACGCAGTTCTTCCAAATACGCCCGCGACACGGTCGTCACCCGGTCGGCACATTTGATACCCGTAGCCAGGGGGTTGACCACCCCATCCCACTCCAGTAGGCCGCCGTGATGGCTCTCATAGTAGGGCAGTAGATATTGCTTATCCCAGCTGAAGGAACCGTGATATCTCCCATTGTGGATGGTGAACGCGGTGGGGATATGCTGAAGGGCTTGAAATTCAGGGCAGCAGCGGATCATAAAGGGGGCCAAGCCCGTGTGGTGATCGTGACAGTGGATCAGATCCGGCTTGGTCTCACGCTGCACCAACCAATCCAGCACACACCGTTGAAAGCAGATGAAACGCTCCGCCTCGTCCTGGTAGAAGTTGCCCTCGGGATCAGCATACACGCCCGGCCGGTCAAACTTCCAGGGAATATCGATGGCGTAGAGTCGGAAGCCCAGTACGTCCGGGGGTATACTCTCGATCGTGTAAGGCTGATCGTAATAGCCGATATACACGGAGCCTTTCATCTCCTCCTGCCAATCCTGCCCAGTGATCCATGGCAGGAGATACTTGGGGATGATCACGTCCGATTGCAGTCCCGATTTGTTGAGATATTTGGGCAGGGCACCCACCACATCGGCGAGTCCTCCCGACTTGGCTGCGGGATAACACTCAGCGCTGATGTGCAACACCTGGATAGGGTCCGCCATGAGAAGACTCTTTTGTTTGCATAATTTACAAAAAGGATTGAGAGTGCCGAGTTGGGTCTGATACCACATGTGAATGATAAATTATGGCTCACGTGACATCCATTCGAGATCAGCCTGCTTCCCAGTGATGATCCGCACCCTAGTAGAGTTATGGCACAGGACTCAGCGTAATTTTCCTGCCATACGTCCAAGGCAAATGAGCCAATGGCAGGGCACTTCTACCATGTAAGATGGCTATTTAGTTGATGCATGACTCATACGTTTGGTACGTCGGACCACTCGGCCAGTACTTGCCCATGTGACCGAATTCGTGTAGTTTCACGCACATGGATAACAAGATCATCGCAGTGACATTGGCACTGGGCCTTTGGGCATGCCAGTCGTCAACTACGGGCACCGCATCCAAGGGAGACCCGGACTTTGCCAAGAAAATTCAAGAGCAATTGATCATGGCAGATAGTGGTGCTGTGATCACCATCCCCGAAGGCACCTATGCATTTGAACGGTCCCTCTCGCTAGATGGTATTGATGGGGTCACCATTCGGGGTGCAGGCATGAAAAAGACCATCCTTGACTTTTCTAATCAAATCGACGGGGCCGAGGGACTGCTGATCAAAGCCAACGATATCACCCTGGAAGGATTCTCCGTGCGAGATTCCAAGGGAGATGCCATCAAGATCCAGGATGCCGTGAATGTGGTCCTGCGGGATCTCGAAACCACCTGGACCAACGGAGCCAAAGAGACCAACGGCGGTTACGGACTATATCCGGTGGCTTGTACGAATGTGCTGATGGAAAAGTGTGAGGCCTCGTACGCCTCGGATGCCGGCATCTACGTGGGCCAATCAAACCAGGTGATCATCCGTGACAATCTGGCCCATCACAATGTGGCAGGGATCGAGATTGAAAACAGCCGCGACGTAGAGGCCTATAACAATGTGGCAGAGGACAACACGGGAGGTCTACTCATCTTTGATATGCCCGGGCTACCACAAGCCAACGGTCATCGGGTCAAAGTCTATCAGAATGTTTGCCGCAACAACAATCACAAGAACTTTGCTCCCGAAGGCGGAGTGGTGGCCACATTACCTCCCGGCACGGGCATGCTGATCATGGCACACAAGGACATTGAGGTATACGAAAATCAGGTGCTGGGCTACAAGACCATGGGCCTGGGAGTGATCAGTTGGTTTTTTACCGAGCGTCCATTTGATACCGACAATGGATTTGACCCCTACACCGGCGATGTATACGTGCATGACAATGTTTTTGAAAGAAAGCGAGCAATCCCTGACGTGAGCAAGGAATTTGGAAAGATGGTCAATGCGCTCTTCCCCGGTAGGCCTCAGGATATCATCGTGGACGGTATCGTCGATCCCGAAGGTGATCGATCCAGGTACCTATGTCTGCAGAACAATGGCGAAGATCTACGTTTTGCCAATTTGAATGCCGAAGATGCCGGTGGCCTGTCCGACCTGCGCAAGTCACTGGATCGTGATATGGAGCGATTTGATTGCCACCTTCCTGAAATAATGATTGACCCCGGTGAGGCAGCATCTTCTGATTAGATTAATGAGTGTATGGGTCTTGGGTTTTTGCCTGATCTGCCTCTGCTGCCGACAGACCCAAAAGGCGGTGCAACTGGATGTCGATGCGCCTGCCTTTGAGCGGCTCTCTGAGTACGCCTTTTTTCGGGGTAGCATGAAGGACCTGGAGCCAAATGATCGGGTTTTGCCTTTTGCGCCCATTACCCCACTGTTTACGGATTATGCGCAGAAGAGTCGCTTCGTCTGGATGCCAGAGGGGGCCACTGCCGTCATCGATGATATTGAGGTCTTTGATTTTCCGGTCGGGGCCGTCCTAATAAAGAACTTCTTTTACGACTTGGATGAATCTGACCCGGCGGCGGGCTGTAGGGTCATGGAGACCCGACTACTGGTAAAGCGGGCCGAAGGATGGGATCCGCTGGCTTATGTCTGGAATGATGAGCAGACCGAGGCCTTTCTCGAAATCGCCGGAGACGTGCAGCAGATCTCCTTTACCAACGCTGCTGCCGAGACCATCGACATTCGATATGTCGTGCCCAACAAAAACCAATGCAAGGGCTGTCACGAGTACAAGAAGGAACTGACCCCCATTGGCCCCAAAACCAGAAATCTCAACTTTGTCTATGATTTTGCCGATGGCCCAGCCAATCAATTGGCCAAGTGGTCTGAGATGGGCTACTTGCATGGCTATGATCAGGCACAGTCCTATCCTGCACTGGTCGATTGGACGGATGCATCGGCCGATCTCAGTGATCGAGCTTTGGCCTACCTCGAGATCAACTGTGGCAGTTGCCACAATCCCGATGGACCCGCCCACGTGTCGGGATTGACCCTGACCACACTGGAGGACAACGCGTCCCGGCTGGGTGTCTGCAAGGGACCAGTATCAGCCGGCAAGGGATCGGGCGGACGTGCCTATGATATCGTACCCGGTGATCCCGATGGATCGATTACGATCTATCGGATGGAGTCCACCGATCCGGGAGCGATGATGCCGGAACTGGGTAGAACCCTGGTCCATCGCGAAGGGGTGGCCCTGATTCGCCAGTGGATCAGCAGCCTGGAGGGAGACTGTGCGGCCAGCGCCCTATAGTAGCAGGTGATCCTTAATGTATCTCGTCAGGAGCTGAACTCCATAGCCAGTTGCGGCCTTGCTCTTGCTATACTTGGTCTCACCAAAGGCGACTCCGGCAATATCAAGGTGTGCCCACGAAGGGTGATCTCCTATAAATGCTTGGAGAAAAGCAGCCGCGGTGATCGCACCCGCTACCGGTCGGGTAGGCAGATTCTTGATATCTGCGATGTCTGAGTCCATCTCCTCACGGTGTTCTTGCCACAGGGGCAGTTGCCATACCCGTTCGCCACTCTGCAGTCCGCTCGACACCAGGTCATCTGCCAGCTCCTCGTCGTTGGACATGAGGCCGGCACAGACGGAGCCAAAAGTAGCTACACAACTGCCGGTGAGCGTGGCAAGATCAATCACATGGTCGACCTCATGATGCTTAGCAAGGTAGGCCAGGGCGTCGGCCAAGATCAACCGGCCCTCAGCGTCGGTATTTAGTACCTCAATGGTCTTGCCGCTGTAGGATCCAATGACGTCACCGGGCTTGATGGCAGTGGCATCCACACAATTGTCCGTGACAGGCACGACGGCGACTAAGTTGACGGGCCATTGCAACTGAGCAACCGCCGCCATCGTACCCAGCACCGCTGCCGCGCCTCCCATGTCAGACTTCATGTAGTGCATATTGTTGGAGGGCTTGATGGACAAGCCGCCGGTGTCAAAGGTCACTCCCTTGCCTACCAGACCCAAGGTCTTGGCCTTGCGGCTCCTGCTCCCCTGATACGTGGCGATGATAAAGATGGGGTCCCACTCACTTCCTCGATTGACGGCCAACAAAGCGTCCAACCCCTTTCGTTCAATCTGCTTTTTCTGGAGGATCTTGACGCTAAATCCGTGCTTTTCCGACATGCTCCGGGTCCACGCTTCCAGATAGGGCGGATTTGCTTTGTTGCCCGGAGCATTGACCAAGTCCATGATATTCTTCTGGTGCTGGGTGATCACCTGCGCCTCTAAAAATGACTCTCGGGTCCGTTTTCGCTCGATATTGTCCACGATCAGTCGCACCGCACCATTATGGGCCAATGGGTGCGGCTTTTGTCTCTCCTTCTTATAGAGGGCCAGATCATACGTCGCCAATTCTAAGCCTTGGGCGACACCGACGACCTGGTCTGCCACTTCCGGATCGCGAAGGTCTATCTGAATTTTGCTGGAGAAAATCGAAGCGTGATCCACGGCGAGCTTTAGCCAGGGATTTGACCATGGCTTGGCCTTGGCGATGTTAAACAGCACTAAGTGACTGGCCTGTCCCTTGGCCATCCGGCTAAGGACGAAGACCTCGTCTTCGGAGGATGTAAAAAAGGAGGCGATGTCCTTTCGATAGGTAGCGCTGTAAAGCTTCAGCACGTCCTTACTGCACTTATCGTGATAAGGCAGAATCGTGAGCGGAATGCTAGGATTAGGTGCATTGGAAACGGTTACTTTCATTCGTCTTCTTTCATGTGGGCAACACCTCAAGCGAAAGTGCTTCCCCGGTTGGTTGTGATTATTATTATGTCAATGGATTGGTATCAAAGAATTTCTTGTCGATTAGGAAGCTACTTGTGGTCGGTCATGGTACAGCCACTTTAGCGCATCCGGAAACGCATCGCCCCAAGCCTGCTCGTTGTGTCCTGCCGTGGGATGGATCGTCAGGTGATAATGTATCAGTTGGTCATTTAAGGATTTGCGGCGCAAGATCTCGGTAAATCTTATCAGATCCGATTCCATGGATTTGCTCTCGGTCCGTCCGCCATAGAGATACACAAAGGTCGGTCGGTCGTTTTTGTATTGACGGGCATTCGTGAATATTTCTGAGGACAGCCAGAAAGAAGGAGAAAAGATCATCCACTTGCCAAAGACATCGGGATATTTCATGCCGGCAAATACACTGATCAACCCTCCCATAGAACTGCCTCCAATGCCGGTATAAATGCGATGCGGTTTGGTTCGAAATTTATTATCCACATACGGCTTTAGCGTGTCTTTGAGAAATGTCGCATATGCCAGGCCTTCTCCAGCACCAAATTGTTCGGTTTCAAAGGGACTAAATTCCTTGAGCCGATCTGTACCGCCGTGCTCGATGGCGACGATGACCACATCGCCGAGCCCTTGCTCCTTGAGCACTCCGAGTTTTTCATCGATGGCCCAATTGCCAAAGGGAGCGTCCGCGCTGAAGAGATTTTGAGCGTCCTGCAGGTACAAAACCGGGTAGGATACATCAGCATCGTGATAGTCGCTGGGCAACAATGCCCAGATCCTACGCCGTTTGTTCAGCTGCGGGATCTCAAAGTCCTCCTCAATGACAAATTCGATGGGCCGATATTGGGGGAGACAGGCTGCACCGTTGATCCGCCAACGTTCGACCATATCCCGCTGCCTGCGGACCCCTTTGGCCAACAAGCGGTCGTCCCGCTGACCACCGACCGCCGTCAGCTCCTCTTCGCTCCTGGCACCCCGGTGGTATTTGTACCAGAACGGATGCATCTCGGGGTGGACCGACATCTTGATCTCAAACCGATGTAGTTCGTCCGTAGGAGACAGCCGGTAGCGATGGTCTGAAAAGTTCCAGTCATTGAATGAACCCACCAGGTAGATGGGCCGGTCTCCATCTTGAGCCGCCCGCAATTCGAAGGTGACTTGCCTGCCAGCTTTTTGCGTCATGGTAGCTGATTCCCTAGTAGAGCTTCACAATAGATATGCTGATTAATTCCAATAGGATTTCGTTCGCAGACGAGGTGCAAGAAACGCAGACATCCCCAGGACTCGGAATTGGCGAGGCTCTGCAACCAGTGTGCGAAACAAGGACATTAGCATTAGCAACAAGATTTAGTACGAAGCTCTACTAGCCTCATTGATGCGCAAAATTAATAATATGATCCAATCGGGCGACTAGTAGAGTTTCGCATTAGATATGTTGAATAATTCTAATAGGATTTTGTTCGCAGACGAGGCGCGAAACACAGACATAGCCGTAGCTATGGCGAGGCTTTGCAACGAAGTATGCGGACCAAAGACATTAGAATTAGCAACAAGATTTAATGCGAAACTCTACTAGTGAGCGCACTCCAGAAAGTGGCATATTGGGCTGATTGGCATGGAAATGCAGCATTTGGCTATGCTAATGGGGACATCTGGCCAGAGAAGGTTTCATGACCATAGTAATCAATTGATCAAGCCAAAGCCTCAGATGATGGTCGAAAGGGTGTTTTTGGGCAGTTTGGACCCCAATTCTTTTGCAATTGACCCAAATTGATCGAGATAAAACAAATAGGGTATTCCTCACAAGACCTCGATATTTACTTTTGCTGCCTCCATGCAGTGTGTGGAACACTTGATGAATGGTAGATTCTACATTGGCTCTGATTCCTTTGGCGATGGCGGCTGGTAGAACACCAGCCAGCGCCAGTCCTGCTTCGACCTGATCGGAGGTGAAGTATCGATACTTGGCCGATCTGCCTTCGATTGAAATGCGATAGCGACCTCCTCTGGACATCGTTGTCTGTAGCCATTTATCCACCTTGGGATCATATATCCAGATGTTGCCGTGCTCGTCTTTTTTGAATCGGTGTGCACTGCCTCCACAGGTATTGGCTAAGTGCCACTCATCGGCTATGTGATTAGCGAAGCGCTTGCGGTTTTCTATGCTGTCATATCCGCCATCGGTATGTACTTGTTCGACCTGTTGGCCGGTCACTTGTTGACTTTGCTTAACGGCTTGCTCCAGAAAGTCGCAATCAGGATGTGTGGCTTTCTTTACCTGCACAGCAGTAATTAGCCTAAGATCCTCCTGGGTAGTCTCGGTAATATTGGCACTATACCCGCTTACTTGTTTTCTATTTGATCCGCTGCCCTTCGCTCGATAGGCAGCATCCGGGTCATGCATTGACTGTATGCCGTCCGCTTTCATTTCTTCTTTTTCCCTAACGCGGCAAGGTGGATCGTCTTGCTCATCCTTGCTGCCTTCTTGCTGAACACTTGGTTGGGCTTGGCTAGACTGCTTGATCTCCACATAGTGCTCTTCGTATAGTTGGCTCAGAAGCTCATGGTAGTGTGAGTCGTGCGACCCATAGATATTGAGCAGCTTGCGTATCAAAAAGCCCAGCCGGCGCAGCCAATCTGACTTGTCTGCATGGGTCATCTTGTACAGGTGATTAGTCACCGATTTGCCCAATATCTGTTTAAGAAAACTCTTGTCCGATTCCTTCTTAATCTGTTTGTCCCAGTCTTGTGGAAGACTCTTGCAAAACACTTGCACTCCATGTAATACCTTGTGCAGCCGTGATCCCTTGCGAATATTGGACTGGATCAACTTGCTGTCCATTCGTAGACTCCGGCCATTGATACTATATCTGGTGATTTGCTCACTGGTAAGACTACCGAAGAGCTTCCCAAATAGATCCTCTCCCGTAGTCTCGGTGTGCCTGACCAGCTTTGACTTAAAGTCGTAAAAGGTACTTGCCACTGGCACTTCATCATCTAAATTGGTCAGACCCAAGGCGCGCATCACCTGTAGATCAAATCCGCAGGCATTGTACAATTGCTCATCGGTCCAATCCTGACCCTCCTTCAGGATAATCATCGCCACCAACATCCGAATCGATGCATTTGGCCGACCCTTACCATCAGCATACAGCGGCCGAAAGATTTGCTCATCTATCCGACTGGTAACCTCTCGATAAAACACATTGAACCACGCTGCTTTATCATTTAACCGCCTAAGCTTTTTCGAGCCAATGACCTGATTAGTCGAGCTAAACAGATTTTGCTCAATTGATGTTCTACTCTCCTTAAACATATTATCAATATACCTAATACCTAACGAACTGGGAAATACCCAACCCACACTTTTCGGAGTGCGCTCACTAGTAGCGTTTCGCATTAGATATGTTGAATAATTCTAAAGGATTCTGTTCGCAGACGAGGCATGACCGAACGATCTCGTGGAGTCGAGCATGACAATGAGAGAAGTGAGGGAACCGCGAAAGCGGGTGGATGGCTAGCCGTAGCTATGGCGAGGCTTTGCAACGAAGTATGCGGACCAATGACATTAGAATTAGCTACGAGATTTAATGCGAGACTCTACTGGTATTCATGCCGGTGTTGTGGCGACGGAATGGCGATCAAGTGCGTTAGTAGTTTTTAGGGTACGTACGGGCGTCCGGGCTAGCCCGATGCTGATGATGCCTTTATAAATAGCAAATTGTTGTTATATTTAACATGATGAAAATCTTAATGGTATGCTTGGGAAACATCTGCCGGTCGCCACTGGCCGAGGGTATATTGCGCTACAAAGCTGCCATAAGAGATTTGCCTTGGGAAATTGATTCGGCGGGTACCATCTCCTGGCATAAGGGCAAGCCACCGGATCGCCGATCGATTGCCGTAGCCAGATCCCATGGCATAGACATCTCCGAGCTGACGGCCAGAAAGATAAAGCGACGGGATCTAACTGACTTCGACCGCATCGTGGCCATGGACCATGAAAACTATCAGCACCTCCTGGCATTGGGTCAGGGTCCACCGGACAAAATTGAGATGATGCTCAATTATCTGCATCCGGGGCAAAATAGAGCTGTACCGGATCCGTACTACGGGGAGATGCGTGACTTTGAAGAGGTATTTGCCCTCCTGGATCAGGCTTGTGATGCCATGATCGAGAGACTCACCTCGGGACACTAGCAGACCCGACTACATCCGCACGTCCGCCTGCCTTATGCGCGTTTCGCCTAGGATGAGGCGTCGGTTGACATCTGCCGAGCCGACATAGGAGATCTGGGTCTCCCCAAAGGCTGTCACAGATATGGCATCACTGCTGATAAGAAGATTGCTCTCGCCGAAGCTGGTCGTGCGCGTGCGATCACAATGAAAATTTTCGGTGCGTATGCGGTTTTCGCCGTATAAGGCATACACCTGGCTGGCTGCACCGCCCTCTCGGATGGTTAGCTCGTTCTCCCCATACAGCGCCGCCTTGAAGTCCTGTGTCTGCAGCGAGGCAATGTCTACGTCCGACTCGCCATAGAGCCGCAACACGAAGGACGCTTGATCAATGGGATCCGGGATGGAGACATCCTCCTCCCCCTTCATGACCAGCTTTTTTAGGGTGCGATAGGTGACATAGGCAGTTACCCGCCCTCCCTTGTAGATGCTCTCGCGCCAGCGTCCGTGGCGGCCCCTACGCGAGCGTTCATACGTTCTGGCATCATCCAGGTAGATCGTCAGCTTTTTGTTTGAGACCTTGAAATTGATCTTGTCCGGGTCAATTTGGTCAAATTCGAAACGAACGGTCTCCTCGGATCCCTTCGTCAGTTTAAGAGCAATGCGAGGGCTCACCGAGATCCTGTCAAAATGCTCCAATGTATGCGTCTGGGCACCCACGAAGGAAATCGATAGGGTCAGGACCAGGGTAAAGGCAAGGGTAGATATCTTCTGCATAATCAATTTTGTGCTGATATACTTGTAAGGACGAAGCAAGACATGTTTGGTTGCACTCACTGGGAAAATATAGTGACTAGAATTATTCGAGCAGTGACTAGAGTGCCTAAAGTTCCGAGTGAACTAGAGTCTAGGACGAGCTCACGACCAACGAATTTCATCCGCATCCGCATTCACCTGCAGGGCGACCTCCTTCTAAACCCTCTTTGTGCCTTAGGCCTTAGTGGCCTCCCTTTTGAGCAGTGACTAGAGTGCCTAAAGTTCCGAGTGAACTAGAGTGTAGCACGAGCTTACGACCACTAATTACTTCCGCATCCGCATTCACCTGCAGGGCCAACTCCCTCTAAACCCTCTTTGTGCCTTAGGCCTTAGTGGCCTCCCTTTTGAGCAGTGACTAGAGTGCCTAAAGTTCCGAGTGAACTAGAGTGTAGCACGAGCTCGCCATTACGAATTACCTCCGCATCCGCATTCACCTGCAGGGCCAACTCCTTCTAAACCCTCTTTGTGCCTTAGGCCTTAGTGGCCTCCTTCTTGAGCAGTGACTAGAGTGCCTAGAGTTCCGAGTGAACTAGAGTGTAGCACGAGCTCACGACCAACGAATTTCATCCGCATCCGACATTCACCTGCAGGGCCAACTCCCTCTAACCCTCTTTGTGCCTTAGGCCTTAGTGGCCTCCTTTCGAGCAGTGACTAGAGTGCCTAAAGTTCCGAGTGAACTTGCGCCATGCAAAATCCATGGAGTTGATAAGGATAAAAGTATCCGATCAAAGAATGTCCCTACGGGTGGGAGTCCCGTTCGGTAAGGAGTAGTCAACCGCCGGAAGCGAGTCTTGCGTAGTCAATAGAGATGTTGGCACGAAGCGTAGACAGCGACTGATGAAGGACTGGTAGATAGCCTCGAAAGAGAACGAAATGCTGATGCCTTAACTATGTTCACGGTTGGGGCGAGATCAAAGCCACGTTACAGACGAGTGGTGGCGAATCGGCCGGGGTTAAGAAACAGTTCAGAGTCAGCAGGGAACCATGGGAACATGGGAGAGCCTACCGTCTCCTTCACGAGTACGGGCATGGATGACCTGACCGCAAACATCCGAGCGACCGTGGTCGATGATGCCACCGCGGAAGCGAGCAGAAAAGGCATCAAGGTGGAGGTATGCGTAGCCGAGGGAGACCGAAGGCGCGGAGAAGGACGGAGGCAGTCTTAGTATCCTCATAGTACCGTTAGAAAAGTGGGAAATCGACTCCACGAGAGCCACGGATTAGGGAAGGGGGATACCTTACAAGGGGTCTGCATATTGGAAACATTACGAGTACCAGAGACAAGAGAAGGATGTCAACAGTAGAGATGCAGATAGCGACCAGATCACGGGAACATCCGTCTGGAGCGCTGACGAACCTGCACAGCTATATCACGCCAGGCTTTTTGGCAGAAAGCTTTCTGGGCCTGAATAAAAAGGGTGCCAGCGGAGTGGACGGCCAGAGTTGGGCGGATTATGCGGAGCACTATGAGCAGAGCATAGAGACCCTGCATACGGCCTTCAAGGGTGGTAGCTACCGTGCTCCCCATATACGCCGAGCGTATATACCGAAGGGGCATGGTCAGCGGCCGTTAGGGCTACCGACGGTGGAGGACAAGGTCCTGCAAAGCGCAGTGACTAGAGTTTTGACGCCGGTGTATGAACAGGAGTTCTATAGCTATTCGTACGGGTTCAGGCCAGGGAAGTCAGCGCATCAGGCGTTGGAGGCCTTGTACAAGGAAGTAAGTTATGAAGGCAAGCGCTATATCATAGACGCAGACCTACGCAATTACTTCGGCAGTATAAACCACCAGCAGTTACGGGGGTTTCTGGATCGCCGGATAAAAGATGGAGTGATACGCAGACAGATAGATAAGTGGCTGAAAGCGGGGATACTAGAGGATGGGCAGGTGCACTACCCGAAAGAGGGTACCCCACAAGGGGGCATCATCTCCCCGTTGTTGGGCAATATCTATCTGCATTATGTACTGGACGAGTGGTTTAGTGAGCAAGTGCAAGGTCGGCTAAGGGGCAGAAGCAGTTTGATCCGTTATGCGGATGACTTTGTGATGTGTTTTAGCGACCAAGCGGATGCGGAGCGGGTGCTGGCCGTACTACCGAAACGTTTGGGCAAGTATGGATTGAGCCTCCATGAGGACAAGACCCGCCTGATCGATCTGGGGAGTGGAAAGCGCGGAGCGCGGAGTTTTGACTTTTTGGGCTTTACCCATTATCTGGGCAAAAGCAAAAGAGGCAACCCTGTTCTCAAGCGCAAGACCAGCAGCCATAAGCTGACCCAGTCCTTACATAAAGTGAGTCAGTGGATACGGCAGCATCGACACTGGCCCATTGGCCAGTTAATCGAGGATCTGAACCGTAAGTTAAGAGGCTACTACAATTACTATGGGATTACCTTTAACAGCCGGGGTATAGTCAGGTACTTCGAAGGAGTGAAGCGCCTACTATTCAAGTGGATAAACAGAAGAGGCGGGAAACGATCCTGGAACTGGACGAGGTATAACCAACTCATCAAGGAGTGGCAGCCCTTACTCAGACCCAAAGTGTATCACCGCTATCCTTTAGCGAAGCCCTTGTAGGAGGAACCGTATGCGGGAAATCCGCTCGTACGGATCTGTGGGGGAGCGGGGAGGTAACGATCCGCTCTACCCGGATAGAGTTTTTTCGAGCTCACGACCACGAATTTCCTCCGCATCCGCATTCACCTGCAGGGCCAACTCCCCCCAACCCTCTTTGTGCCTTAGGCCTTCGTGGCCTCCCTTTTGAGCAGTGACTAGAGTGCCTAAAGTTCTGAGTGAACTAGAGTGTCGGACGAGCTCGCGACCAACGAATTTCATCCGCATCCGCATTCACCTGCAGGGCCACCTCCCTCTAAACCCTCTTTGTGCCTTAGGCCTTCGTGGCCTCCTTTTGAGCAGTGACTAGCGTGCATCAGCGGATCAATGCCACGTCGCCGGCACGTAGCTCGCCGTCTACCTCGACCGTGTAGAGGTAGATGCCCACCGGCAGCGATTCTCCCTTTGCGGATCCGTCCCATTGGGCGGCAGGATTGTCCGTCTCATAGAGCAATCCTCCCCAGCGGTCAAAGACACGCATGTGAAAAGTGGCGGGTAGATGCGTCACCTCCGGACCAAAGTTGTCGTTGAAGCCGTCGCCATTGGGGCTGAAGGCATTGGGTACGTAGAAGGACAACTGCGGCGGGCAGTCTTCGCTCACCTGCACCGAGTCTGTGCTACTACAGGTACCGGTAAAAGCCGTGACCGTGTATAGTCCGGGCCGTGCGATGCTAAATTCCTCCGCTGTGCTTCCATCCGACCAGCGTAGGCTGTCAAATCCAGTAAGTTGCTTGAAGATGGCTGGCGTCTCGTCGAAACAAACGGTAATGTCCGGACCTAGCGTAACTGGCATCACCGCTGCCGAGACGGTCAAGGCAATCGTGCCCCGGCAATCACCATGGACGATCTCGTCATAATAGGTGCCCGGGGCCACAATGGTGTCGCCCGCAAATAAGATCGGGCTGTCCCGGCAGAGATCCGCTTGCATAAATGTTGTATCTCCTCCTAGGACAATCAGGGTCAGCTCGATGATACTGTCGCATGCAAAGGCGGAGCGCAAGGTGTTGGAGTAGCGACCGGCCGAACGAAGCGTGTCGGCGCCAAACACATAGAAACTGTCTGCGCAAATGGTGTCCCGGGCGGTCACCAAATAGTGGGGTTCAATGGAGAGGGTCAACTCGATGATGCTGTCGCAGCCTGCGGCCGAGCGAATCGTATCTCGGTACACTCCCTCCTCGTTGTAGATGATGGTGTCCACCAAGACGAAGGAGCCGCTGCAGATCGTCGTGTCCAGGGAGATGAAGACCTCATCTGTCACGGCATCAAAATAGATCTCATCAAAGTAGGACGATTCGGCCCATGATCCGAGGGCTATGGTACCGGCTGCGGTGATACCTTGGTCGAAGGCTTCCAATACGAGCAGATCGTTGACATAGACCTGAATCAGACCTGCGCAACTGCGATAGATGCGGACCCGGATCCATTCGTTTAATCCGAAAGTGGGTGGGGCCGAATCGAGCGTGGTCTCGTTGCCCCCCTCGGCCCGGACAAGTACTACCTCCGGGTTGTCCGTGGACTGGGGCCTGAGCGAGACCAGATAGTAGTTATCGCTGTCCAGATACTGGAAGTAGAAATTGATGTCTGAGACCGGTCCATCGGCAAAGGCTTGAAATTCAAATACACCAGATGCAGCCTGCAACGTGCGATGTACCATCAGGGTAGCCGCATCGGCACCATCGGGTCGGTGCATTCTGACGGAGAAAGCACCGGCGGCGATGACAGTCGATTCGATCTCGGCGGTGTCCTTTTGGATGGTCCAGTTGGACAGGGTGCCCGATTCAAAGTCGTCGATCAATACCTGCAGGTAAGCGGTGCCGGGCAGCCAGCAGAGACATACCACTGCCATCATTGCAGCTAGTTTGGCCATTCCAATGATCTATGTCATCCTTCGTCTAAAGATGTGCCGCGCAAGATTCGTACATGCCCGGCCGGCTGGGTGCAGATATAGGTAGTAACGTCATTCACCTCCCACAAGTATCTCGCCGTCGCATAACTTATCGTATCTTATGATGTGTGAAGAATCTATGGCTGATCATGGTCGGATTTTGCCTCCTGGGCGTCTGTCTGGATGCATGTTCGCCGCACGCTGCGCAGGAAGATGCAGTTGCACTACATTGGTCTTCATTGGCCGATCTACTTATCGATCGAGTGCAGCTGCAGCCGGGTGAGAAGGTGGTCATGGTGGCCGCACCCGGGAGATTCGATGCATTGATTGATCAGCTGAGAGACCGGGTAACCGCTAGGGGAGGATTGGATCTGGGGGTGATATCCGTAGCAGGAGAGCGGCCCTCGTGGCAATCTGAGTTTGTCAATCAAGCCGCGGAGCTGGATGATAGCAGCCTCGTCGAATATCTACGTGTCGTCGACCTCGGGATTATGATGCCGGGAGCGACCGCAGACGATCGGCCCTATGCGGCGATGCAAGAAGTGCTGAAGAAGGGGCAGGGTCGTACCGTGCATTTTCACTGGGCTGGGGCCTATGATCTGAACCAAAACGCCATCGATATCACCGCGCGAGTAGACACCTTATATCAGCAAGCGCTTTTGCAAACGGATTACGCAGACCTGGCCGCGAAACAGCGTTCCCTGGAAGCGGCTATGCGTCTAGATACGGTAAGAGTCACTACTCCGGCCGGCACAGATGTCAAATTTTGGATCGGCGATCGCCCCCTTACCAAGCAGGATGGTGATGCATCGGCCGTGCGAATGCAGGAGGCACGCAACCTCATCGATCGCGAAATAGAGTTGCCCGCAGGTGCGATTCGAGTGGCTCCTTTGGAGGCCAGCATGCATGGGATAATCACCTTTCCGGATGCCCGTTGGGGAGGTGTCGAAGTGCAGGGACTACGGATGGAGTTTGAAGCCGGGAAGCTGATCGCGTTTGAGGCCAGTGCAGGACGTGAAGGGGTGGAAAAGGAACTGGAGGAGGCAGGTGTGGCCGCCAGATCTTTTCGAGAGTTTGCCTTGGGGCTCAACCCACTCCTGGCGATTCCCCCGGTAGATCCTTGGATCCCCTATTACGGCTATGGGGCTGGCGTGGTACGCCTTTCGCTGGGGGACAACAGCGAATTGGGTGGGGCAGTCGGTGGCAACTATGTACGGTGGAATTTCTTTCCGGATGCCACTGTGGTGATTGGCAGCGAAGTATGGGTGCGGGACGGCAAACTGCTCAAGTAGTGAGACAAACGCATAGGAAATAGTTATGAAGACATTTATCTACCGATGGGCCCTGATCGTAGCGGGTGTGGGCTGGGGTGTGTCCGTTTACACCTCCATTGTGGGCGGTCCGCAAGTATTTGAATTTCTTCAGTTTGTCAGCGGTACGGAGTTTGAGTATCATCCGATGCTGGACTACTGGATGAAGCTGACCGGCATAGCCTTTACATTTATCGGTGCCGGATTCTTATTCGTGGGTATCCGATGGAGAGAAAATATCCAATTCGGTCGATGGTTTGGGTGGTTTCAGGTGATCTGCTTCTTGGTGGTTGCGCTCACGGTCCTGCGGATTGATCTGGTTTCGCGGATCTATTTGCTGGACTTTCTTTTCTTTTTGGCCACCGGCGTTCCTATTCTGTTGACCTGGCGGTCAGCAGCCTTAGACGCTGCCAAGGATCAGGGCTAGGACGCCTACCCAGGATCCATCAAGGACCTGGGGTCGCTCCATTCGTACCGATAAATCTCATGCGACCCCCCGTCGGGCTCCTGCGAGGATGATTGCTCGCGTCGCACCCCTCCGAGTCGCTCGTAGAAAGCGATCGCTGCGTGGTTTTCCTTCAGGACATAGAGGTACATTGGGCTATTAGGACGCTCTTGCCAGACGTATGCTGCTGTCAGTTCCATGAGCCTCTTGCCGATGCCCTTTCCTTTCCATGGTGTCAGTACATGGAGATTGTCGAGGTAGGCACCCCACTGATCATGATACGAGAGAAATACGCAAGAAAATCCGCACATGACATCGGCATCTCGTGCCGTGATAATATGTCTGGTAGGATCAGCGGTGGCAAAGCGCTTCTGCCAGACCATCTCCCGATTGCGATGTACTTCATGGTCCAAATAATCACTGGAAAAGATGCCCCGGTAGTGATCTTGCCAACTGCGGGCGTGTAGGTGGGCTATGGTCTTCCACTCATTCGGATCGGGTGGTACATAGTTGATCATTGGCTGTCTTCCATATCATCAGTACATCACGGCATGGGGGCGTCACATGTCCAAATCGCGATTTGGTACCAAGCTCAAAGGTACCCACAATGACAGTGATACTCAGGTGGGGATTCCGGGTTGGACCCGAGCATCACTGGCTGGCCGTGGCAGTCAATTTAGTTATATTTTGTGCGCTTTCAATCTAAGAGCGCTCAGTCCATGAGAAAGAAGATTAAGGCAGACGAGGTGCGTTGGGGCATTATCGGTGTCGGCGATGTCTGCGAAGTAAAAAGCGCCCCCGCCATGTACACGCTGGACGGATCAAGCCTGGTGGCCGTGATGCGACGCAATGGAGACTTGGCTCGCGACTATGCACAGCGACATGGCGTGCCGGTCTGGTATGATGATGCCGCAGCGCTGATCGACGATGCCACGGTCAACGCGGTATACATCGCCACGCCACCATCCAGCCATGCGCAGTACACCGAGATGGTGGCTGCAGCTGGCAAGCCCGTCTATGTGGAAAAACCGATGGCGATCACGCATGCGGAGTGTCAGGGCATGATCACTGCCTGTGCCGAGGCCGGGGTGCCGCTGTACACGGCCTACTATCGAAGAATGCTGCCTAACTTTCGCAAGGTCAAATCGCTGCTCGAAGATGGCGCCATCGGTGATGTACGTACGGTGGCGGTCACGCTGCGAAAATCTTTGCATGACGCGGATCGTGCCCCTTCCAATTGGCGGGTAGACCCTGCTGTCGCCGGTGGAGGCTATTTTTTTGATTTAGCCTCGCACCAATTTGACCTCTTGGATTATCTCTTTGGACCGATCGCTCAAGTGGCGGGATTTGCTCAAAATCAAGCAGGTGCCTACAAGGCCGAAGACGCTGTGGTGGCCAGTTTTGCGTTTGACAGCGGCATACTGGGCACAGGGCTGTGGAGTTTTGCCGCTGCCAAGGGGACAGAGCTGGAGGAGACCACGATCATCGGGAGCGAAGGCGCCGTGACTTTCCCGTTTTTTGGAGCTCCGACCGTTTCCCTGCATCAGGACGGAAAGCCCGTGGAGACCTTTGAATTTGCGATGCCTAAGCATATACAGTCCCCGCTTATTGAGACGATCATTCAAGATCTCCAAGGCACCGGTACCTGCCCAAGCACCGGCGTGACCGCCGCACGGACAAACTGGGTCTTAGAGCAGATATTGAGATCATAAGTCAAAACATACTATGCGACTTTTATTAGCACTGCTGACGATCATATGCACCAGTAGCCTCCGAGCACAAAATGAGCCGGCAGGGCACATTCAAGAGCTGTATCGGAATGAAATCAAGGCGCTAGGCAACCAAGAGATCATTCAGCAAAGCTTTGCGGTGATCGAGGCATTGGAGCCGGACACGGAGCGGGACCTCATTTCGCTTACCGAGATTCCTGCACCTCCTTTCCAGGAGGGAGCTCGCGCAGAGGCTTTTGCCCGCATGCTCCGGGATGCGGGTATCGACTCTGTCTGGACCGATCAAGTGGGCAACGTCATAGGTGTGCGACGCGGCAGTAAAGGCAACAAGAAAGTGGCACTGGACGGACACTTGGACACCGTTTTTCCGGAAGGCACGGACGTGACGGTGCATCGCAATGGGGATACACTCTTTGCCCCTGGCATCGGCGACGACACGCGTGGTCTGGCCATGGTTTTGGCCGTACTCAAGGCTCTCAATCAGGCAGCGGTGGAGACCAAAGCAGACGTCCTCTTCATCGGTAGCGTCGGTGAAGAAGGACTGGGTGATTTACGCGGGGTCAAACACCTATTTAGCGAGCAAGGAACGCCGATTGACAGCTGGATCTCGATCGACGGGGGGCAGATCGGCCGCGTAAACAACAAGGGTTTGGGCTCGTATCGGTATCGTATCACCTTTCAAGGCCCCGGCGGACACAGCTGGGGAGCATTTGGACTGGCAAATCCGCATCATGCCCTAGGCCGAGCCATCGATAACTTTGTAGTACGGGCCGATAGTTTTACCAGCTATGGAGGCAAGACTTCTTACAACATTGGACGGATCGGCGGAGGAACGTCCGTCAATTCTGTGCCTTTCGAGTCGTGGATGGAGGTGGATATGCGGTCGATCGACCCTAGCCGGCTAGACACCTTGGAAGATATCCTCTTAGAGGCGGTCGATGAGGCAGTCCAATATCAGAATAAGATCAAACGCCTCGGCAAGGACGTGAGCGTAGATGTAAAGAAGATCGGCAATCGCCCCTCCGGAGAACTGGCCGAGGACGTTCCGCTCGTGCAAAGGGCGATGGCTGCCACGGCCTTCATGGGCAAAGTGCCCCGCTTGACACGAGGATCGACCAACTCCAACATCCCCATTTCGCTTAACATCCCCGCTGTGACCATCGGCCGGGGAGGGGTAGGAGCCAATGGCCACGCCCTGGACGAATGGTGGATAAATCGAGAGGGGCACAAAGCCATTCAGTTGGCCCTCCTGCTGGTAGTGGCCGAAAGTGGATTGGCAGAGTAGCGATCCCGTCCAAGTTGGATGTATTCAACTGGACAGCAAGTTCATTTCTTAATCAATCGCCATGCATCGAATCGACGCTCGCTGGAAAAGCATCCAGCCTACAATCATCAAGCTTATGCGGATGATGTTTGATTTTCCGGTGGTGACGGCCTAATTTCAGGACCCATGGCAATGCATGACCGACAGGGCTCGAACCCAGCTTGGGTGAATCCGAAAAGCTTTAACGCTTGGATGCGTCACGTTGGCGTTTGGTTCATCCTACTGCTTGTGGTGGCTTGCGGTCGCACGACCACCCCGGAGGTGCAGCATGCCTCAGAGCACCTGCCGGAAACCGTCGACTACAATTTTCACGTCAAACCCATACTCTCGGATCGATGTTTCAATTGCCATGGTCCGGATGTGGAAAGCCGCAAGGCGGATCTACGGCTAGATATCGAAGAGGAAGCCGTTCGAAGCCTTAAGGATGGTGGTCGAGCCATCGCGCCCGGCAAACCAGGTAAGAGCATGCTGGTGCACCGTATACTCTCAGACGAGGCAGAATATATGATGCCTCCCCCAGACGCCAAGTTGACGTTGACTGCCCGGGAGAAAGCCCTCTTGATCCGATGGATCGAGCAAGGTGCCGAGTACAAGTCGCATTGGTCTTTTGAACCCGTGCAACAGCCTGCGGTCCCCGCCCTGGATGATCCCTGGATTCGCAATCCGATTGATGCCTTTGTCCTGGAGCGGATGCATGAGAATGACCTGGAGCCCGCCGCGGAAGCCTCCACCGAAACCCTCTTGCGGCGCTTGCATTTTGACCTGACCGGACTTCCTCCGGAGGTAGCTGAAATCGACCGTTTTATAGAGGCCGGTGGAGAGGACGCTTACGAGCAGAAGGTGGATGAATTGCTCAGTCGACCCAGCTATGGGGAGCGGATGACGGCAGACTGGCTGGATGTTGCCAGATTCGCCGATAGTGACGGATATCTCGATGACAAACACCGGGACTTTTCTCCCTGGAGGGATTGGGTCATCCGGGCATTCAATCGCAAT
Organism: Saprospiraceae bacterium; assembly: GCA_965223165.1. Classification (GTDB taxonomy): domain Bacteria; phylum Bacteroidota; class Bacteroidia; order Chitinophagales; family Saprospiraceae; genus JABDMH01. The sequence goes on from CBDCVQ010000014.1 coordinate 306,701, forward strand.
ATGCCTTATGACCGATTTGGCACTTGGCAGATTGCCGGGGATCTTTTGCCAGAGGCCAGTCAAGAGAGCATTCTAGCCACCGCCTTCAACCGTCTGCATAAGAAGAATAGTGAGGCAGGCATTGTCTTCGAGGAGTACCGCGTCGAATATGTCGCCGATCGCACGCACACCGTGGCCAAGGCCTTCATGGGCCTATCCATCGAATGTGCCCGATGTCACGACCACAAATATGACCCCATTTCGCAGCGAGACTACTACCGTTTTTTCGGCTTTTTCAACAGTACGCATGAGCTGGGCACGCCGGTCTACGGACCGGACCAAACGCCGGGCCCCGCACTATTGTTGACCACCGCTCGCCAAGACAGCATCCGCGAGTTCTTGAGCAGGGAGATAGCCGGGCAGCTAGCACTGAGGAAATCACAGGAGCAGGCGGCCACCCCTGCCTTTCGCCGCTGGCTTGAGCATGTGGGCGACGATGTTCCGGGCCTGGACCGAGGACGCAGGCGCGGTATGGTGGCTCATCACAACTTTGATCAGATGACGGTCAGGCAGGGTAAGGTCATGACTCCCAACCTAGCTGATCCAAGTAAGCCTGCTCGGTTGATCGAGCCCGTACTGAAACCTGGCATACAAGGGGATGCCTTTGCCATCTCGGACTATAATCATGTGGACTTGGCCAAAGACATCGGTTGGTTTGAGCGGACAGAACCATTTACCGTCGATCTTTGGATCCATCCGGACCGGGTGTACCCGGAGGCCGGTATCTTCAGTCATTGCGAGGACTTTAGGCTCGGTTACAAGGGCTATTCACTACATGTGGTCGACAACCGGTTGCGCTTTATCATCGCACATTCTTGGCCGCACAATGCGATCCAGCTGACCACCGTGGAGGCACTGCCAGCGGGACAGTGGAGCCATCTGACCATCACCTACGACGGTAGCTCCGCTGCATCAGGTGTAGCGATCTATGTAGACGGTCAGCGGGCCGAGGCGGCGATCGAAGCGGATAATCTCTACAAGGGCATCTTGTATGAGTATGACATTCATACCTATGGCTTTCGCGGCTTCACCCTGGGATATCGAGACAAGATCATCCCGATGAAGGGAAGCCTGCTAGACGAGCTACGAATCTTTGACCGGCGACTGACCGCCCTGGAAGTGGCTGCCTGGCACGATGGCACGTCCGTGGAGATGCTTTTGGCAAGTGCAGATAGGGAGGCGTATCTGTTCGACTACTTTCTCCAGCATATTTACGATGGCGAGACCAGTGCGGAGGGTCGCCTCAAGCTCCTGCGTGACACGCTCAATGTCTTGATGAATGAGATACCGGAGCTGATGGTCATGGGGGATCTGCCGGAGCCACGGCCGACTTACTTGCTCCATCGCGGGAGCTACGACCAGCCAGGCGAGCGGGTAGAGGTTCAACCACCCGAGGCGGTGATGGCCTATGATGAGGCGCTGCCCCGCAACAGACTGGGCCTGGCGCAATGGCTCTTCGACCCCCGTCATCCCCTGACGGCACGCGTCTTTGTCAATCGCATGTGGCAAATGCACTTCGGCCAGGGATTGGTGCGGACTGCCGAGGACTTTGGGGCACAAGGAGCTTTGCCGAGTCACCCAGAGCTGTTGGATTGGCTGGCCGATCACTTTGTTGCTTCAGGATGGGATATCAAGGCCCTCCATCGCCTCATCGTGACGAGTGCTACCTATCGTCAGTCATCCAAAATCGATCCGATATCCCAAGAGGTGGATCCCGAAAATATCTGGCTGAGCCGTGGTCCAAGATTCCGATTGCCGGCGGAGATGCTGCGAGACAATGCCTTGGCTATCAGTCAACTACTAGTCGATAAGTTGGGTGGGGAAAGCGTATATCCCTATCAGCCTGCAGGGTTATGGGACGAGATTTCCAATAAGAAGTGGCGGTATCCGTATTTACAAGGGCCCGGTGAGGGCCTCTGCCGGCGCAGCATTTACTCTATTTTCAAGCGCACAGCTCCCCCACCCTCGATGTTGATTTTTGACATGCCCGATCGCTCCAACTGTACGGTACGTCGCACGACAACCAGTACGCCTTTGCAGGCGCTGGTCTTGCTCAATGATCCGCAGTATGTGGAGGCTAGCAGGGCATTGGCTGAGCGCATGCTTGCGACGAAAGAGACGGACCAAAGATCTATCGAGACCATCTTCCGTCTCAGCACGGGTCGGCTGCCGGATACTGAAGAATTGCGGCTACTCCGAGATTTTTATCGCGCCGAGGTGGAGAGATTTCAGCGAGAACCCGACAAGGCATTGGCGTATCTTAGCAATGGTGAGCTAGCCCGAGATCCCCAACTTGACCCGGCCGCGGTGGCTGCTTTGGCGGTCACCTGCAATAGCATTTGGAACACGGATGAAGCACAAATCAGAAAGTAAGGCAATGGGCCCACGGATGATAGCGGCGGATTTTCGCGAAACACGAAGAGATTTCCTCCGGAAGACAGCCTCCGGCCTGGGATCTATTGCCCTCGGTACGCTACTAGGCGATCCACTTTCAGCCGCCACCCTGCCCAGGAGCACCTGGGCTCGAGGGCCGGAAGGGCCAGCACCCAAAGCACGCCGGGTCATCTACCTCTTTCAGAGCGGAGCTCCTTCACAGCTCGAAACCTTCGACTACAAGCCCGGCCTGGAAAAGTGGCATGGCCAGGAGATCCCTTCGTCATTGCAGGGTACGCAACGCAACTCTGGTATGGTCACGGCGCAGTCGACCTTCCCCCTGGTACAGTCTATATTCGGCTTTCAGCGCTATGGGGAGTCGGGGGCTTGGGTGAGCGATCTACTGCCGCATACCGGCGCCATGGTGGACGATCTTTGCTTTGTGCGATCGATGTACACCGAGGCGATCAATCATGAGCCGGCGGTGATCTTCATGCAGACGGGTTCACAATTGGCCGGACGTCCCTCTATCGGTTCGTGGTTGAGTTATGGACTGGGGAGTGACAATCAGAATCTGCCTTGCTTTGTGGTCATGATCAGCAAAGGAGGGGCCGCTCAGCCGCTCAGCTCATCCTCTTGGGGCAATGGCTTCTTGCCCTCCCACCATCAGGGGGTCCAATTTCGGTCCGGCCGAGATCCCGTCTTGTATTTGAGCAATCCCTATGGGGTACATCGCAACGATCGTAGGCGCCAACTGGACTTGATCGAGGCATTAAATCGTCAGCAGAAGGAGCGATGGGGAGATCCTGCCATTGACTCCAAGATCAACCAGTACGAGATGGCCTTTCGGATGCAGGCATCGGTGCCTGACGTGGTCGACATTAGTCGTGAGCCGGATTATATCTATGACATGTACGGTCCCGACTCGAGGATACCGGGCACCTACGCTTATAACTGCCTGTTGGCAAGGAAGTTGGCCGAGCAGGATGTTCGATTCATTCAACTTTATCACATGGGTTGGGATCACCATGGTGGGCTGCCGCGCGGCATGCGCAACCTGACCCGTCAGACCGACCAGCCATCTGCTGCGCTGGTCCAGGATCTAAAGCAGCGAGGGTTGCTGGACGACACGCTCATCATCTGGGGCGGGGAATTTGGCCGGACCAGCTTTTCGCAAGGTCGCCTGACAAAGGACGACTATGGACGAGACCATCACCCGGGTTGCTTCACCATTTGGATGGCCGGAGGTGGTATCCGACCCGGCACCGTCTACGGAGAGACCGACGAATTCAGCTACAACGTGGCGGCCAATGGCGTGCATGTCCATGACCTGCATGCGACCATGCTACACTTGCTGGGGATCGACCATGAGCAGCTCACTTTTAAATATCAGGGAAGGAGATTTCGGCTGACGGACGTACATGGCCATGTCGTTCAAGATCTGCTGGCCTAGGCAGAGACAAGGATCTTGGCAAGTGGAGATAACTATCCGACCGGCCGATGCCGGGATGCCACGCTATTCTCCCGACCGCCTCCCCTGTACTCAAGGCACCTCACGGTCCTTGGAGGCCGTGTATCAGGAAATGATAGATTTGACGCTCTAACTCCAGGGGATTGGTCTTTTTTGCCTTAGTCATCTGCTTGTTGAAGAGCCAACGAAGGGACGAAAGCACCAGATGTGTGGCCAGATCCAGATCCATGTGCCGTAAGGTGCCCGCCTCCATACCTGACTTTAGGATCGCCGTGACCTTGCGTTCGTATTGGCTACGCTCTCGGGTGAAGCGGCTAAGCGAAGATCCTTTTAGATGCCGCCACTCGTTGACGAGCAAGGACAATTGGAGGGGTTGCTCGACCGACAAGCGTACGTTGAGTCGGACCAAGGCTCGGATTTTTTCGTCGCTTGACAACTTGGCGGAGACGATGTCATCCATGCCCTCGTGAAACTGTCGAGAGATGTCAAAGAGGAATTTTTCTAACAGGGATTGCTTGGACTCTATGTAGTTGTAGAGATTGGCAACATCACAGTCCAACTCCGTGGCGATGTCGCGCATGGTGGTGGCTTTAAACCCCTTCTGATAGATCAGCTGCAGTGATCTGTCTAACACTTCCTGGTGCCTGCCTTGGTTTGTGGACATGTATGATCGCAAATGGTCAATACTCCCGACGCCCCTCCCTGGGCAAGGAGGGCGCAACGGCAAGATAAATTAAATTTGACAAGCTTAACAACAAATGTTTAATTTTACATCAACAATTGTTGATTTATGCCAATTTATCACAAACTAGGAGAGCTCCCTCAAAAAAGGCACGTCCAATTTCGCAAACCATCAGGGGCACTATACCATGAGCAACTGTTTGGGACGATCGGATTTGATGGGATGTCCTCCCTATTGTATCACGTACACCGACCTACCCAGGTGGCTGCCGTGGGAGCCCCCGAGGATGTAACGCCCAAGATTGCGGTGGACAGAAATCTAAAATCCCTCAAGCTCATTGGTTTTGATATCCCTCCCGAAGATGATTTTCTTCGGAGCCGCCGGCCATTATTGGTCAACGCTGACGTGGTTATTGGCGTAGCGGCGCCGCGGACTTCGCTGCGGACCTACTTTTATAAGAATGCCGATGCAGATGAACTGCTGTTTATACACCGCGGGAGTGGCAAGCTTCGGACCATGCTGGGCAGCATCTCCTTTGAAGTAGGGGACTATCTGATCATTCCTCGAGGCATGATCTATCAGATCGATTTTGAAGGGGCGGACAATCGGATCTTCTACCTCGAATCCTTCCATCCCATTTATACGCCCAAACGATATCGCAACTGGTTTGGTCAACTGCTCGAGCATAGTCCGTTTTGCGAAAGAGATTACAAACTGCCCGCCGATCTTGAGACCCATGACGCCAAGGGGGACTTCCAAATAAAAATTAGGAAGCAGGGAGTCCTTCATACGCTCAGCTATGCCACTCATCCGTTTGATGTCGTCGGTTGGGATGGATATAATTATCCCTACGGGTTCTCGATTCACAACTTTGAGCCGATCACCGGACGGGTGCATCAGCCACCACCGGTACATCAGACTTTTGAGACATCTGCCTTTGTGGTCTGCTCATTTTGCCCTCGGCTCTATGACTACCATCCGCAGGCCATTCCCGCTCCGTACAATCATTCCAATATTGATTCCGACGAAGTCCTTTATTATGTCGATGGAGATTTTATGAGTCGAAATAATATTGGACCTGGCTACCTCACGTTACATCCGGGTGGCATACCGCATGGTCCCCATCCCGGAGCTTATGAACGTAGTATCGGCCAGAAAGGTACGGACGAACTTGCCGTGATGGTTGACACGTTCAAGCCATTGATGGTGACCGAAGACGCCATGTCCATTGATGACGGCAATTACTACCAATCCTGGCTAGCACTGGCATCTTCCTAACTTTAGGCAAAATACATCCGTATGCAATCTTGGAAATCGATCGAACCCAACAGTGACTTCGGCCTGCACAATCTACCCTTTGGAATTTTTTCGACCTCCCGGCGGGGAGCCCGCATTGGCGTGGCTATTGGAAATGAGATTATCGATCTGGCAGCATTACATGGCATTGGCCTATTGGATGACCTCGAAATCGATCGCTCCGTTTTTGCCAGCGATACTCTGAACGATTTTATCCGCTTGGGCAAGTCTACGACCAATGCGGTCCGTGATTTAATCCGGGATCAGTTGATCTCCGATGATTCGCCGTTGAGGGAGCATCCCAGCCTGTTCGTCCAGCGCGCCAATGCCACGATGCACTTGCCGGTACAAATTGGAGATTATACGGATTTCTACTCCAGCCTGGAGCATGCCACGAATCTGGGTAAGATGTTCCGGGACCCGGAGAATGCATTGCTGCCCAACTGGCGGCATTTACCCGTCGGCTATCATGGGCGGTCTTCCTCCATTGTCGTCAGCGGTACGCCCATCAGACGACCGATGGGTCAAATCAAGCCCGCAGAGGGTCCACCCCGCTATGGTCCCACGGCACGCCTTGATTTTGAGTTGGAGATGGCTTTTGTGATCGGCCGGGACAGCACCCAGGGTGAGCCCATCCGCACCGCCGAAGCGGAGGAATTCATATTTGGGCTGGTGCTGTTTAATGATTGGTCGGCCCGGGATATTCAGAAATGGGAGTATGTGCCTTTGGGCCCTTTTCTGGGCAAAAACTTTGCTTCTTCCATCTCCCCCTGGATCGTGCCGCTGGAAGCACTTGCTCCTTTTAAGGTGATGGGCCCCGAGCAGCATCCACCGGTCTTACCATACCTGCAGACGGAAAAGGCATCCAATTACGATATCGCACTGGAGGTGATATTACAGACATCGGCTGGAGAAGAGAACGTGATCAGCCAGTCCAATTATCAATACATGTACTGGAATATGTCTCAGCAGTTGGCCCATCACACGGTCAATGGCTGCAATGTACGCGTGGGAGACCTGATGGCTTCCGGCACGATATCCGGGCGCGACAGCGCGTCCTATGGCTCTATGCTGGAGATTACCTCGGGAGGCTCGCGACCCTTACATTTGGCCGATGCATCGACCCGCAGTTTTCTGGAGGACGGTGATACCGTGATCATGCGCGGATACGCCGGCCAGGGGGAGCAAAGGGTGGGCTTCGGCGAGGTGTCAGGTCAGATTTTGCCGGCAAAAGACTAAGTTAGGATCTATGAATGATGTCGCGACTTTTCTCATGGCCGATGTGCCGCCCACTGAGCGTTACGCGCTGATGTTAGCCGCGGTGGCTCCGAGGCCCATCGCGCTGGTCAGCTCGATCGATCGGGCCGGAAATATCAATCTCAGCCCGTTCAGTTTTTTTAATGCCTTTAGCACCCATCCTCCCATCCTGGTATTCTCGCCCGGTCGAAGGGGCAGAGACAATACCGAAAAAGACACGCACCGCAATGTGCGAGAGGTTCCGGAAGTAGTCATCAACATGGTCAACTATGCTATGGCAGAGCAAATGTCCCTCTCCAGCAACGAATATGATCCCGGAGAGAATGAGTTTATTCGAGCGGGATTCACCATGGTATCCTCTACCGATGTGCAGCCTCCCCGGGTGGGTGAGTCTCCGGTTGCCTTCGAGTGTGTGGTCAAGCAAGTGATCGCCTTGGGTCATGAAGGGGGCGCGGGTAACTTGGTCATATGTCAAGTTTCTCGGATGCATGTCCAAACCGCCTATCTGGGCACAGATGGCCGATCGGTAGACACGACCAAGCTAGACCTGATCGGACGCATGGGTGGCAATTGGTACAACCGGGCTGGTGCCGATGCCCTGTTTGAAATTGTCAAACCCTCCCGAGATCTGGCAATTGGGGTGGGAGCACTGCCGGAGCATGCTCAGCAGAGTGAGATCCTCACCGGCAATGATCTGGGGAGATTGGGTGCGCTAAAGCAACTGCCTCCCCAAGAGATGGTGACACAGTGGCAACAGCAATGGGAGGAGGATGGTGCGCCATCAAATCAAGCCTTACATCACCAGGCCAGAGAGATCCTCCATGCCGGCGAGGTTGAACGGGCACTGGCGTTATTGATGGCCGCGGGTCATTGATCGGTCTCTTGCCTTATCAAGTACGCATTAGCTCGCATGGTCTCGTGTTTTTCCTCCTGATCGGGCTTGCGCTGCGGTCCGCTCCTTGCGCCGTAAGATGGGCCGCACGGCCAGCCAGATGACTGGCGGCAAGCCGATGCTCAATAGGAGTGCTACGGTGGGATGGTCAGACCCGGAATGACCGATCAACGCGTAAACGAAACCCATGGGCAGCGCGCTACAGAGCAATGCGATGTGAAAGCGGAGGACCGGCATCCGATTAAGCCCCGCCATACAGGAAATCACCTCCGGAAACACCGGGAGCCAACGGGATAGTACCACGATCCAGCCACCCGCTTGGCCGAAGATCCGTCGTCCTCGCGCATAGTCTTTGGGGCCTAGCAGTCGTTGCGCATATTTGTCGCCGGCCAATCGGCACAACCAGTAGGCGACCACGCCTGAGGCAAAAGACCCGCCCGCCCCCAGCAGGCCCCCTATCCACGGACCATAGAGATAACCCAAGGCCGCCATGACTACGGTCGCCGGAATCGGTAGCGCCAGATCCAGTAAGAGCAGCGCCATACCGGCTAACCAGGCCCACTGATGGTAGCTCTTGAGCCAAGCAATCGAACCCTCTTGACTGAAGAAGCTCATCATCGGGTCACCCCATATGAAGAAGGGAACCAGTACAGCTGCCGCCAGCAAAAGAAATATCAGAAGTAATCGCATGCCCGATCTTCGTCTTCTCCTTCAAAAGTAGTATTCCTCCTCAAGCAAAAAACGGTACATTATCTGCCAACCAAAAAAGCAGTCTATGCCCAAACCGAAGCCCACCCAGATTGATCCCGCCGATGTACCGGCGATGGCACGCCAGCTGGTGCAACAGGTACGGTTTCCCATGCTGGCCACCAGTGACAGTGACCAAGCCCGGGTACGGCCCGTCTCCCCCCTCCGCACCGACGGTTTCGTAGTCCACGTGGGCAATCTCCGATCCTATCACAAAACTGTCGAGATTGCCCAAAACCCCAAGGTCGAACTGTGTTATATGGACCCCGAGCACAACCAGGTCCGGATCACCGGCATCGCCACGCATGAGACCGATCGGGCACTCCTGGAGGACATCTGGGCCTCCAATCGACTGCTCCAGCACTATCTAGGCTCCCTGGACAATCCTGAGCTGATCGTCTACCGGATCGACCCGGTCAGGGTGCGGTACATGCAGGAATGGGCATTGGCGTATTTTGAAGTGCAGTGACTCGAGTGCCTAAAGTTCCGAGTGAGCTAGAGTTTTTTGAGCAGTGACTAGAGTGCCTAAAGTTCAGAGTGAGCTAGAGTTTTTTTGAGCAGTGACTAGAGTGCCTAAAGTTCAGAGTGGCTAGAGTTCTTTGCAGTGACTGGAGTGCCTAAAGTTCAGAGTGAGCTAGAGTTTTTCTTGCAGTGACTGGAGTGCCTAGAGTTCCGAGTGAGCTAGAGTTTTTCTTGCAGTTACTCGAGTGCCTAGAGTTCCGAGTGAGCTAGAGTTTTTTTTGCAGTGACTCGAGTGCCTAAAGTTCAGAGTGAGCTAGAGTTTTTTTGCAGTGACTCGAGTGCCTAAAGTTCAGAGTGAGGTAGAGTTTTTTTGAGCAGTGACTCGAGTGCCTAAAGTTCCGAGTGAGCTAGAGTTTTTCTTGCAGTGACTCGAGTGCCTAAAGTTCAGAGTGAGCTAGAGTTTTTTTTGCAGTTACTCGAGTGCCTAAAGTTCAGAGTGAGCTAGAGTTTTTTTTGCAGTTACTCGAGTGCCTAAAGTTCAGAGTGAGCTAGAGTTTTTTTGAGCAGTGACTAGAGTGCCTAAAGTTCCGAGTGAGCTAGAGTTTTTCTTGCAGTGACTCGAGTGCCTAAAGTTCAGAGTGAACTAGCGTGTTGGACGAGCTCGCTACCTTGAATTTCCTCGGCCGGTCGCCGGTGCGCCGATCAAACGATCCCAAGGGAAGAGCCCGAGGCAATACGCCCTTTGGCATACCGTTTTGGGGATAGATTCTCAATCATCCAAAACCTTCACCATGAGCATTGCAATATTTACCTCCCTTCTATTTCTATTCGCCCACCGGATGTACGGCCAATCGCCGGACCGGTTTAGCTTTTGCATTGGACCCGTCACCACCACGCAGCTTGGGACATCTCAGTCTCGTTCTCATCGGTCTTTGTTAGCGTCCTTATTTGGTGTGTATTATGAGATGCCAGTATCCTCGGGTCGGGCTTTATACGAAAACTACCGAGATTTATTAAATCGCCATCCCAGTTTGAATTCTAGAAGAGTTCTGGTATCGGAACCAAAATAAAACATTCTACCGAGAGCACCCGAAATGGTGATACGCTATCAAACAAATATCTCAAACCCGCCGATGCCTGTATCATATCGGATTCAAACTCACGCCCGATCAAAGCTCCAATATAGGGAGTCAGTCTGCTAGCTCCCTTTCTTGTATTGAAATGAAAATTCCCTCCCAAGGCATAGTATATTTCCTCAAAGTCAGTCACGCCAATATTTCCACTCAGGGAGAATTGGGGATGCACAAAAAAGTCAGTGCCAACAAAATAGATTCCCGATTCCGCCGATAGAAACAAAGATGTCCCGACTCCAACATCAAGTATTCTTTGGCTGTAGGAGCTCGAAGTAGTCAGGAGAAGGAAAAATATAATGAGGTGCGCCCTTATTTTCATGATCAATGATTTGGGTATGTAGCTGTCCATATATTGGGGAAACTAAGACTAGTAGAGCTTCGCATTAAATCTTGTAGCTAATTCTAATGTCTTTGGTCCGCATACTTCGTTGCAAAGCCTCGCCATAGCTACGGCTATGCCTAGCCACCCACCCGCTTTCGCGGTTCCCTCACTTCTCGCATTGTCATGCTCGACTCTACGACATCGTTCGGTCATGCCTCGTCTGCGAACAAAATCCTATTAGAATTATTCAACATATCTAATGCGAAACTCTACTAGGATACTGCCTTTCCTTGTTGTTCCCATGCTATATCTAATAAGAATACTCAAAATATTAGTTATTACATTGCTAATAAAGTTCCAATATTTTGTCATTGACAGGCTGAGTCAAGGGACCCAATGCTCCTGCTGATAAGGAGTAGAAAGGAAAGATGTGGGAACACGGTTGATCAGTACCCGAATCAGTACCCACCCTCGCGACCGTATAGTCTAGAACCAGGTCAACCTCGCTGGTGCAAACATGCTCCGGGCCAGGACTGATAATCCCATACAATAGCAAGATTGACTCGGCGTTTTTATTGGAAAGATTTTACACCATCTAAAACCACCTTATGAGAACACCCAACACTGTTTTGCTTATCCTGTTGTGCGCCTCGCCACTTGTCAGTCAAGACCGACCTAATTCCATCGGAGTCGCACTGGGGCCTTCGCTGATTTCCCTCAGAGTGGAGAAAGCGTCAAATATTTTCGAATCCAGGGTTGGATCCTTGTGCGAGCTGTACTATGCCAACAAATTATCTGATCATCTGGAGCTGAAGATGGGTTTGGGTCTTGATCGAAAGGGTGCACAAGCCACCACTACCGCCCCCGCCACTGCCAGCAGTCCCGCAACTACGTTGGAGCTTAATTATGTTTTTGACTATATCACCATACCACTGACCATCTCCTATTTCACTAAAGGTAAAACCAAACTGAAAGTGGGTGCCGGACCAGCCGTGGGGGTACTTCTTTCGGCCAAAGTCAAAGGCCTTGGAAACTTGGGTTTTGAGGAAGACTTCACGGAGGACACACGAAGCCTGGACCTAGGCATGATCGCGGAGCTTGGTCTTGAAACACCCATCAGCGAGCAAATGGTGGCGGCGATCATGATTCGAGAAAACCTCGGATTGCTCGACACCCAAAATGGGGACATGATGCATACTACCGCGGTGAAAAATAATTCACTCGCCCTGCTGGCCCAAATCGCCTATCGATTTTAGCAACCCAAACCTCACTAACTCGGTACTCGCCAACTCCAAACTCGTAACTCGGAACTCGTAACTCGGAACTCGGAACTCGGAACTCGGAACTCGTCAATACGTCAACCCATGGCCAAAGGCATACAACGGATCTTCCGAATCATAAGGCACGTCCTCTAGTTGGCGCTCTACCGCCTCCCACGAGGATGGAAGCTCGAAAGGCAATTTGCCTGTGGGACTGTGCTTGCCGAAGAGCAGATCGGCCAGAATTTGATCAGAGCAGCCAAACTCGCCCAGCAGACCCTCCAGATGTGGGTCAAATTCGGTGAGAATGGCGGGTCGGTCTAAATTAACGACGGCAATGGACGGCTTGTCACCAATCACATCAAGAAATGCGGTCTGCTCTTCCTCGGTGTAATACAGACGTCCGAGGCGCATAAATCGCTCAATGATGTAGTCGTCCTTGGCCTCATAGGGCGTTTCGATTCGGGCAATGACCACGTCCGCCTCCTCCCTAGAACTCACCAGGGCACCATATTCCTCAAATACTTCCGGATGGCGAAATCCATCAACGAAGACCTTCGTCCCTGGCTTGAGCGGCAACAATCGGTCCTCATTTTTCAAAAGAACGACTGATTTGCGCTGGGCCTCCTCCCCTTTGGCTACAAAATCAGCCCTGCCAGCGATCTTGGTACTTTCCGTGGGATCGATGTATGGATCGTCAAACAGTCCCATGATGAATTTATCGCGCAGGATGCGTCGCACCGATTGGTCCAGCCGAGATTCTTGCACCTTCCCTTCGGCTACCAGCTGCACGATCAACTCCGGCACAAATTCGCCCCCAAATTGATCCACCCCGGCATCAATCGCCTTCTTCACCCGCTCCATGGGGGTGAGATTTTCCACACCCCAGGAGGAGCTGCCGCCTTTGAGAAAGTCCGAGAATCGACTGTCGGTAATGACATTCCAATCCGTACAGATGACCCCATCAAACTTAAGGGAATCGCGTAGCAGGTGCGTGACCATATCCCTATTGAAGGCCACCGCCACATCTTCGCTGGTTTGCCCCATCGGGATGCCGTAAGACAGCATGATCTGAGCCGTGCCGGCAGCCAGTCCTCCTTCGCTAAAGGGGATCACCTGGTAGGCAAAATTGTCGCCGGTGTACGATTGCTCCTTCCCGTAGGCAAAGTGCGTCTCATGACCTTCGGTATGCGTGCCGCTACCGGGAAAGTGCTTCGTCATGCAAGCCACACTGTTGTGACTTAGCGAGTCGCCTTGAAAACCACGTACGTAGGCTCGCACCGTCTCAGCAGCCAGGTGCGCATCCTCGCCAAAGGTGCCGTTGGTTCGGCCCCAACGAGGCTCTGTACATAGGTCAGCCATGGGATGCAAAGCGAGCCGAAGACCAACCGCCCGATATTCCTGTCGAGCGATGTCACCAAATTCGCGGACCAATTGGGTGTCACGCATAGCTGCGAGCCCCAGGAATCCCGGCCAAGCCGAAAAGGCAGGAAAGGCGATGGAGAGCCCTGGATTATATTCAGACCCGTGCCGAGGATCGGAAGCCAAGGTCACAGGTATGCCCAACCTGGTACGCTCCGCCATTTTCTGCACCGCATTGTTAAACTTGGCTAGTGACTCCGGATCCTCCGAGCTCATGTAATTGAAGCTGTTTAGCTTCTTGGCCGCAATCATCTCCGAACCACTCGGCATCATCAAAGACATCATGAGCAGCATCGGATCGGGAGCCAACACCAGGCCCTCCACCGTACTTCCACCGGGACGGACACCAATCATACTGATAAACATCATGCCCGCCTTTTCCACCAGGTTCATTTGACTCACCAGATCGTCGACTCGCTCGTCCACGGAAACTCGAGCGTCCTCATAGGGATCCAGTTGCCCGTTCTTATTGAGATCTCGATACGCATGCCCACTGGCCATCAGCGTGGGAGCCTCCTCGCCGAGCATGGCAAGATTTGCCTTAGAAGCCTTTGATAGCCGCATCGACAAGATGCCTACACCAACAATAATCAGTAGCAATACCGCCGCAAGGACGATCCCGATTATTTTGAGAAATCTACGCATGTCACTCTTAGTTGTTTCCGCAAATCTACAACAAAATCTTTATTGTGTCATTTTTACACAATAAAATCTTACTTTGTGCCTATGTCCATTCCGAATGCAGATTTCTTGTCAGACTTTCGGCGCCGAAGCGCTAACTGGCTGCCGGGACAATCCGTCGATTGTGTCATCTTCGGCTTTGACAAAGGCCGCCTCAAGGTGCTGCTAAATCGTTGGAGGGGTCAAAGCCTTTGGGGTTTGCCTGGCGGCTTTATCGAATTGTCGGAAGATCTAGATACCGCTGCACACCGGGTCCTGTCAGAGCGGACAGGTTTGGATTCGGTCTACTTAGATCAGTTCTACACCTTTGGAGATCCAGCGCGCCAACCGATTGACCGACTCAAGGCAATGCTGGTGGATTTTGGCATAGACGTTCCCGAAGTGCTCGCCTGGTTTGGCCAGCGATTCATCACTACCGGATACTTCGCACTGGTCAACATAAAAGAGGTAAAGCCCCAAGCAGATGCCCTAAGCGATGCCTGTCAATGGCATGCATTGCATGAACTTCCCCCCTTAGTCCTTGATCACCGGGATATCATCATGCGTGGGCTGCAGCACGTTCGAATTCAGCTGAACTACCTGCCGGTCAGTCGCTCACTTCTTCCCACCAAATTCACCATGCGTGAGCTGCAGAACCTCTACGAAGAAATATTAGGTGAGAAGTTGGACCGAGCCAATTTTCAAAGGAAAATGCTCAAGCTGGGCATCTTCGTACGTCTGGACAAGCGGATGAGCGGTGGTGCACACAAAGCTCCGTTCGAGTATCGATTTGATATTGACAAATATGAGGCTTTGCTCAGCCAGGGGATTGGATACATCCATTGACACTTAGTGGGGAAAGTACCTCAAAGTGGCGAACACTATCCGACGACGTGGTCTTGGTACACTTGATCCCAGGGGGCTCGCATGGGTCGCGACAACATGGCATTGGCCGCTTCATGGTTGACGAACTGCTCCTGGGCGGGATCCCAATCCAAGTCTTCTCCCAGCATCATCGCAATATTACCTAAGTGAGCCAAGGTGATTGATCGATGGGCCGCCTCCACGGGTGCTACAGGTTGGCGACGGTCGAGCACGCAATCGATGAAATTGCGGTAGTGGTCCTCACTCAAGTACAGTCGCTTCTCCCCTTCCCCCAACGTGGACTTGATCAAGTCGGCAGGGTTTGAATCCATGGCTCCTCGACTTGCCCAGACAC
This sequence comes from Saprospiraceae bacterium, assembly GCA_965223165.1. GTDB lineage: Bacteria > Bacteroidota > Bacteroidia > Chitinophagales > Saprospiraceae > JABDMH01. Next base: position 321,935 of record CBDCVQ010000014.1, read on the forward strand.
TACCCTCCGAGCCCTCAAAGGTCACACCGTGACGAGCCTCACTACTGACAGCCAGTGTGACACCGTTGCCATAAACGCATTCAAAATAGAACTCCGTGGCAGTGTTCCAGAGAGGATGGGTCGACCATTTGCCCCTGGCGTTCTGAATCTTGACCGGTCCACTCTCGTCCATGCCCATACCCCACTGAGCAATGTCCGGATGATGGCCACCCCAATCAGTGACCATGCCTCCCGAATAGTCAAGGATCCATCGAAAGTTGACGTGGGTTCGGGCGGGACTATAGGGCGCCTCTGGAGCTGGGCCAAGCCACATGTCATAGTTAAATCCCCTAGGCACGGGCAGGGCATCGGTCAGGTGGCCCGTCTTCCCGAAATCGGGCGTCCCTCCCGGCAATCCGCAGGTCACGCGCTTCAGATCACCTATTCTGCCGTTCTGTACCAGCTCACAGATATGCCTAAATCGATGGTTGGAGCGCTGCTGACTACCAGTTTGAAAGATCACGCCATGTTTGTGGACGGCATTGCTCATGTCTCGGCCTTCTTGCACCGTCAGTGCCAGCGGCTTCTGGCAGTAGATATCTTTGCCTGCGGCAGCTGCCATCATGACCGGGATGGCATGCCAATGATCCGGAGTGACTATCTCTACAGCGTCGAGATCAGCTCGGTGGATCACCTCGCGAAAGTCCTCGTACTGGTCGCATGCTTCGTACGATCGCCCATAGCGGTCGCGATAGGCCGTATTTACCTGATTAGCCACATATTCTCGGCCACCTAATTTTCCATTCCAGTACCCTTTGCTCCTGCGATTGACATCACAGACGACCGTGATCTGCACCCGCTCATCTCTTAGAAAACCCCGGGCATCATTCTCAGCTTGGTTGCCGGCTCCTATGAATCCAAGGGTAACGCGATCTGATGGAGCGACAAAACCATTGCGGCCTAAGGCAGAAGCCGGCACGATCATAGGCAAGGTCAGCGCACCAGCTGCCGCACCTACGTTTCTGAGAAATTGTCTTCTTGTGTTTTTACTCATGGTGTCTGCTTGATATCTGGCCAATAGTCATCTTCCTCGTCACATGGCCGGCCAGCGAATGTCGATGCCTTGCGATTGGATAAATCGTTGGAGGTCCTTGAGCGCATTGTCGTCCGACCAAATGTCTAGGGGCTTCTTGCGTTGATGCAGTGCTCGGACGACCAGGAGGCCCACGGCCTCTCCGATGCTCCATTCGACCGGATGCAGTCGATAGCACCCGTTGGTCACATGGGTAGTCCCAATGTTTTTGTTTGCTGGCAGTAGGTTGGTCATGCGGCGCGGTAAGAGAGCCCCCAGAGGTATCTCGAAAGGCAAGGAGGCAAAATCGATGTAGTTGTCCCCGCTGCTGCTGGGATGTAAATCAATATGATAATAGCCGATGCCGACGCTGTCTTCAAAGCTTGCAGCACGATCCTTGCCAGACATGAGCCGACGATTCTCTTTACCTACGTGCTCCTCCTTAATCGTAAACATGGCTTGAATACGCCGAGATTCGCGGACATACGGGTATATGGCCATCCCATCCGTCGTACCCATCACGTCGCCGCGCAGCCTCAGGCCCTTCCATCCCTCACCGCCATCCGGGCGGGGCACTTCGGTCTGCAACCAGTAGAAGAGGGACAAGCTCAACTGCTTGGAGGCTTCAATATGCGCTGCTTGTTCTTCCTCGGACACCCCAATAAGGGGTCCTAGCATATAGTCGTTTTGAGGCCAGTTGACAATGGTAATGTCTCCTGGGTATGTGCCGACCGCAAAGTTTGCCCGGTCGATGATGCGCCGATACACCCACAGATTAAGTTGATCTCCAGTAGGTATGCCGAGGGGGTGAAAGCCCAAGGCCTTGGGCTCCAGCGTTTTGGGATTAGAGTAGTTAAGGTCTAGCAGCGGTCCCGACCAGGGTGGGTCCAGTGGAGGGACATGCGTGCGCCAGAAATCGTAGTCCTTTGGCTTGTCGATGACATGATCTTCTCCGGGCACATAGTCCATGGCAAAGCACATGGTAAATGCCTGTTGATTCAGCGCATCGGCCTGCTCGGCTGCGTGCAGTTCGCCTGTCTCAGACTTGGCCTCAGCCCCGGTCACAAATTCAGTGCCTGTGAGCGGCAGCAGATCACCCAATTCAGTAGCGTCTACGAAGTAAGGAGCTTCCAGCTGTCGCACGGTGCCGGTTCGTTGATCCCTTACCGCCACCGATACCACCTTATCGCCTTTGACATCCGCTGCAGTAGGCTTGTGTTGGAGCAGCAGAGTCAGTCGGCCGCTACTCAGATGGGGTGCCAATATCTCGGTCAGCACCAGCCACGCCACCTTGGGCTCACAGCAGAGACGCGATACCGCACCGTTGCCCGGGTTGAGGTGAGTTGCAGAACGTGCCACCGAGGTAAGCGGATAGTTCCTGCGGTAGAAGTCCCGGATGGCATTCCGATAGGTACGATACCGAGCCGGGGCCCCGTGCGTCTCTATCCATTGGTGCTCGTCCGGAGGTACGCCCTGTTGGCTAATCTGACCACCGAGCCATTCGGTTTCTTCCGTTAGGATCACATCCAGGCCATTGGATAATGCTGCTAAAGCGGCCGCCACTCCCCCAAGTCCACCACCGAGAATGGCTATGTCGGCGCGGTAGCCGGACCGCAGGGCGGAGGCACTGGCGGACCAAACTGGAATGGGTGCCAATGATACCGCTAATCCCCCTAGACTTTGGCTGAGAAAAGTTCTACGATTGATCATGGCTGACGTCGGTAGAAAGTGCGACCAAATATGCGCAGCGACGTGATATCGCTGCCATCATCTATAAAGCGCAGCACACCATCTCTGCGCCAGGGATGATCCAAATATTGCACGTAAAAAGTGTGCAAGCTCTTGTGCTTGAATTTGACCGGTACATCCTCGCCAAAGCGACCCAGCAACTGATCATCCTCCAGGTAGACAGCTATTTCGCCCAGATAATCGTCCACATATTTTCCTTCAAAGGCCTCCTGGATAAACGCCGGTTCGATGGGCTCGGTGTCCTGCGCGATGTCTCTTGCTTCGGCCTCTTCTTGCCTCCGCTGATACAGTTCAAGAAATTCTGTGCTCCAATCGCGGTTGGGGTCATCTGATCCAAACAAATCAAAGACCTTGTACATTATGGCATGCCTCACCTCAGCGTGATCCAGATTGCCAAATACGTATACCCCCAGTCTTTCTTGGGGAATGAGACCAATGATCGCGACCGTCCCTTGCAGGCTACCGGTGTGAAAACTGACAGCCCGCCCACGGTAATCATGCTGGAACCATCCCAGCGCGTAGGTTTTCCAGTGAGGCTTGGTCAGGGCTTGCGTCGGATAGAATCCGGCGTCAGTGACAATGGCCTGAGGTTTGAGCCATTCGCGATAATTCTCTGCAGAAATCAGTCGCTGGCCATCCACCTTGGCGCTATCGAGGACAAATCGCATCCACTTTTGCATGTCTTCGACGCAGGACCAGACGGATCCGGCCGAGGCGATCAAATCCGCGCTAGCATCTGGGATGGACACGATCTCCCCATCGACGCGATGATGTGGTACCGAGCGATTGGCGTAGCCCTGCGACAATTGGAGGTTGGCAAAAGAGTGATCCATACCAATGGGTTGAAAGATGCGGTCTCGGGTAAACGCCTCCCAGGACTGTCCACTGAGCTTGGCGATGAGCGCGCCAGCGGCAGCGTACATGATATTTTGATAGGTATATCCTCCGCGAAAGGGATAGCTGGGGGGTAGGTCTCTCATCTTGCGAAAAATCTCCTCCGGCGGATATTTCCACATATACCAGAGCAGGTCCGCATTGCCGACACCGCTGTTGTGCGTGAAGAGATCTCGAATGCGCAATTCCTGGGTAACGTAGGGGTCAAAGAGCTGAAAGTCGGGCATGTGCTCAATCACTCGATCGTCCCAATCTGCCTTGCCTTCATCGATCAGCATGGCCATGCCAGCAGCTGTCATCGCTTTCGTGGTACTGCAGGCTGCAAAGATGGTCTCCTTGGTCACGAGATCTTTCTGCCCCAACTGTCGTACGCCATAGCCCTTCTCAAACACGAGCTTGTCGTCTTTCACAACGACCACGGCTAAGCCCGGCACCTCCCACTGGCGCTTGGCCTTTTCGATATATGCATCCAAGGTGGCCGCTTTGTTATCCATGTCTTGTGCCGGCAGCGGCAAGCACAGACATAGGCAACAGAGGCCTAGCATTGTCTTCAACTTATTCATAATGGCGATCGATTTAGCTCTTGGTCAATGTTGGAGTGCGGATTTGGGCGGCATCTCTTGGCGGATTCGATTTTTAAATTCGCCCAGCCAGGGCCATAGCATTTGCGCATTGAGATCCACCTCCGCCACCGCGACGGGATCTGATTCTGTGGCTTCTGCAACCACGTTTCCCTCCAGATCAAAGATGGCGCTCTTCATGGGGGCATCGTACGTGGACGTCACCAGGTAAATTTGATTTTCAATGGCACGGGCCTGCGCCAGGGTCAGGTTGCCACCCCAGATAGGCATGAGGATGATTTCCGCGCCCTGCATCGCCAGCTGCCTGGCCGATTCTGGGAAAGACACGTCCCAGCAGATCATCATGCCCACTCGTCCAAAGTCGGTGTCAAATACGGGGAAGTCATTCCCCGGACTTACGCCTCCCTCAATCTCTTCGCGGGGCAACGCCACCTTTCGGTAACGGCCGACCAAATGACCCTGCCGATCCAGCAGGATGGAAGTGTTGTAGACAATGTCATCTTCCAATTCAAGTATGCCGGCGACAATGTACAGCCCGTGTTCTTTGGCAAGTCGGCCAAAGTGCTCTGTCGTCGGGCCTGGAATCGGCTCGGCGACCTCCACATATGTCTTGCCCGTCCCGACCAGCGTCAGTCCTTCTGGCAGGCAGACGATATCTGCCCCATCCTCTGCCGCTTGTGCTACCAGCTTGCCAAACTGCTGACGATTGGCACTTGGGGTAGATTGCCGAGGACGATGATGAATGGCCGCTAGTTTAACCAGTCGCTTTGCCGGCATCGGCACCTGCTTGGGTGCTGCCTGTGCAAAATGCACCGTGCCGTCTCCGTCCCATCGATAGATGAGGGCTAGCTCCAGACCTTCGGCCCGATCAGGCTTGGCATACTGCTGGAGCATGTGGTGCCATGCTCCCCCAGACGCACCACGTCGTGGAAATTCCTTGGGTCCCACCTGCTTTCCCTCCGCGTCTAGCCAAGTGATGGTGCTCAGAATGCTGCGATGGGGATCGTCCACGTCACTGCTCTTGTAGGGTATATCTATTTCGATCCAATCCATACCTACAACGGAAAACTGCTTGACCCAACTGCCATTGTCATGTCCTTCCTGAGTACCCCTGATCATCAAGGTGGGAAGATGGTCGTATGTGATCCGATCATCAATGGCATGGTCCGGTGCAATCTCGGTGCGAGGCGATTGAAAGGTCCAACCGGATTCCTTCGTTTGGGCGGCAAGCGATGGCGAGGTCAACAGATAACCCACGGACCATGCCAGGACACATACCCAAAGGGAAGGTTTAAGCGAAGGTGTCCGATGACTGCCCATCGCTCCCATCACCTTATACTAGAATTTCTTGAAGTACCCGACCCCCTACATCTGTCAGACGAATATCACGTCCGCTAAATCGGAAGGTCAGATGCTCGTGATTGATGCCTAAGAGATGAAGCATCGTGGCATGCAGATCATGGATGGTGGTCGGATGTTCAATCACTCGGTAGCCATATTCGTCCGTTGTACCAAAGACGCTGCCTCCTCGGATGCCAGCTCCGGCTAACCAAATCGAAAAGGCCGAGGGGTTGTGATCCCGACCGTCCTTGCCTTGCGCGAAGGGCGTCCGACCAAACTCTCCGGCAAATACTACCAGGGTCGTCTCGAGCAGGCCTCGAGACTTGAGATCCTTGATCAATCCTGCCACGGGCTGGTCCACGGCAAAGGCATTGTCTTCGTGTCCTTTTTTGAGGCCCTGGTGCTGATCCCAGCGATCGTGACCCGTATTGGGGCAGGTCAATTCGATAAAGCGAACGCCCCGCTCCACCATTCGCCGGGCCATGAGGCATTGGGCGGCATAGCCCTTCTTGTGCACATTGGTCGTGTCGAGGCCGTATAGCTTTTTTGTGGCCTCCGTTTCGCCGGAAAGGTCTGTCAGCTCAGGCACAGAGGACTGCATCAGGTAGGCCAGCTCATAGTTTTTGACCGCGGTCTCGATCTGGTCTTCATGTCCCAATTGCTTAAGCAAGGACTCATCCATGCGCTTGGCAAAGGCCAATTTTCGCTGTTGCAGCGCATCTTGTGCCTCCAGGGGTAGAATATTAGCCAAAGGCACGTCGTCCGCCCGCAATATCGACGCTTGGTGACTCGCAGGCAAAAAACCACTCTTAAAGTTGTCCAGTCCTCCGGGCGGAATCAAGCCGCCATCCAAGACGATGTAGCCCGGCAAATTTTGATTTTCGCTTCCCAGCCCATAGGTGGCCCAGGCGCCCATGCTGGGGCGACCTTGCAGGCCGTGGCCTGTGTGTAAAAAGTAGTTTGCGTTGGTGTGCTCTGGAAAATCCGACACCATCGACCGGATCACGGCGATGTCGTCGGCACAAGTGGCAATGTGCGGAAAAAGTTCGCTGATCCAGATGCCCGATTCGCCATATTGTTTGAATGACCAAGGGCTCTTAAGGATCTTGCCGATGTTGTTAAACTGGGTGGCGTCGACTCTAAATTTGTCATACGGACTCTGTCCGTTCTCCCTGTCCAATCGTGGCTTAGGATCGAAGGAGTCCACCTGGGAGATCCCCCCATCCATGTACAGGAAGATGACACTCTTGGCGACCGGTGGATAGTGGGAGGCACTGGCCCTTGCTGAGATCTCGGCAGCGATCGATCGAGGCGGACGGCTGCACCCAAAGGATGACATCATGCTCAGGGCGGCCAGTCCACCGAAGCCGCTCTTGCACAGCGTTAACATTTCTCTCCGAGTCATATGGGGTCGATCACGCATTCTCTTCAAATTACAACAAATAGATAAACTCCTTCAGGTTGAATATGGAGTGGCAATAGTCCGTCCATACCTCCGAACTCGATAGCGCTTCAGCAGCATCAATGCCGTACAACTCGGCCTGCTGCCGCATAAATTCCTGGGCATCTTCAATTTCCTTGGCCGTCGGCGTACGTGAGAAAGCCGTCTGGTAGATAAGTTTGACGGCCTCCGCAACATTTTCTGGCTCGATGGGCAACGCTTCCGCCCATAGGGCCGCCTGCTGCTGGATAAAGGGATCATTCAGCAAATTGAGGGATTGCGCCGGTACGTTGGTAGCATTTCGATTGCCAAACGTGCTAAAGGGAATCGGCATATCAAAGCTGAGCATCATCGGAGGCAGAAAGTTGCGCAGCAAGGCCTGATAAATCGACCGCCTGCCAGCCCCGTCCAGGGGTCCCGATGCCGGAGGTCTGCCCCTGCCTCTCAAAAATTCGTCCAGATGAATAGGTATGCTAGGACCGTACATCGTCAGGTCCAGGCTTCCAGCACAGGCAAGTACCGCGTCGCGAATGGCCTCTGCCTCCAGCCTGCGCACCGGGTAGGCATGCAAAAACCGGTTTTCGGGATCGATCGCTGTATTTGAGGTGTCGATCGCCGTCGATCGCTGAAAAGCCTCTGACATCACCATGTACTTGATCATTTTCTTGACCGACCAGCCATCTCGAGCAAACTTGACGGCCAGGTGATCCAGCAAGGCAGGATGCGAGGGCAAACTCCCTTGAAGGCCAAAGTTGTCTACCGTCTCCACAATTCCTCTCCCAAAAAGATGATGCCAGATCCGATTCACCATCACCCTCGCTGTCAAGGGATTATCCGGACTCGCGATAGCCTCGGCAAAGGCGAGCCGGGCGTTCTTCTGATCAAAGGATGCTTCATCGGTGCCCAGACTGCTCAGGAATGCGTGGGGGACTTTCTCTTCGGATAGATCCTTGTGACTGCCCCGAATGAATACGGGACTCTCGATGTCATCCCCCGCGGTGACGCCGGCCAAGGTCAACGAGTCATACATGGATCGACCGAGCTCATTTACAGCCCGGGCCTTTGCCGCCAATGTACGCTTGAGATTATTTGATGCCGGTAGTCGTTGAATCGCCCTGGACAGCGCGACCACTTGACCGGTAGAGAGCTGCCCGTCTTCTGCCCAACTTTGCACTAACGCATCGTTTATCGGCTGTGACTGATCAACGAGGACATCCGGAACCTCAGGCGCTATGCTGTCATAGGCAAACGCGTACTCGGCCTCTATCCAAGCCTCGGGATCAATGGCATAAAACTGGCCCTTGCCATCTTTGACCACATACTCGCCCACAAGCAGCTCAATGTAGGCTTTGGTACCATGCCACATGGAGAGGTCAAAGACGTAGTCCTGCATGTTGCGACGATCGACATCCTGCTGGATTCCACCGTAGATGGGATTTTGGATCAATTGAAAATTGTCCATGATGATTCGGACCATCGACTTATGTCCCGCTGCCCGCACCAGCAGCTTTTCCCTGTCGATCGTGAAGGTAGGCGATCGCAATGCCCCCTGAATGCCGGTGCCGAGGGCGCGACTAGATGCCCTTCCAGGCTTCAACCCCTTGACCGCGCCGCTCAATGCAAGATCAGGTTCTCCAAGTGTGCTGCGATCTCCAAAGGCCAACCCATCGGAAAACCACCCATCCAGCGTCGGGCCGCGGAAGTCTCCGATAAACTCGAAGGGCGCTGCATTGGTCGTCATCGGCTTGGATGGATCATTGGAGTTGCCCCTCAGCGAGACTTCATTGGCTAAGAGCGTCCGTATCTCTCGCTTGAGCGTCTCCACACTATCCAGCGTGGGCTGGTGGCTGGCAAGTGGGCGACTGGGTACTAGGTGAAACCGAGTGCTCTCAAACATGCCGTACATGGCATAATAATCTTTGGTCGGAATGGGATCAAACTTGTGATCATGACAACGCGAGCATGCCACCGTCAGCGCCTGAAATGTCTTGGAGGTCACATCGATCATATTATCGATCCTGATCAACTCCTCTTCTTTGACATCGACCGGGCTATGCTTGCCTTCTGCCAGGGTGAGGAACGCCGTGGCTTGATGGCTGTCGTTCTGCCCATCGATCGATCGCAACTGCTCCGGTGGCAAACAGTCACCGGCCAATTGCTCTTTGACAAACAAGTCGTAAGGCACATCGTGATTAAACGCTCGAATCAGATAGTCTCGGTACTGCCAGGAGCCAATGACCGGGTAGTCAAATTCATGTCCTCTGCCGTCGGCATACCGAGCCAGATCCATCCAGTGGCGAGCCCATCGCTCACCAAAGTGCGGGGATGCCAGATACTCGTCGACCCACCGCTCGTACTGGGAAGGATCATTCGATGCTACGGCTCCCAGCTTCGCCGGATCGGGCGGTAGCCCCGTCAGTACAAAAGAAAGGCGCCGAAGCAGGTTTTGAGGCTCAGCTTGCCCTGCGGGTTGGAGTCCATGCTGGCTGAGCGACTCGTCAATAAACTGATCGATCGGATGGCGATCGGTGCTTGCATCTGCGGCTTGATCGACAGGGGGTATGAAGGCCCAATATTCCTTCCACTCCGCTCCCTGTCTGATCCACTTTTTGAGCAACGCTTTCTCTCGCGCACTGAGCGTCTTATTGGTGTGTGGTGGAGGCATCTGATAGTCCGGATCTTCGGATGTAATCCGCCGTATGATCTCACTCCGATTGGGCCTGCCCGGGGCGATGGCCTGCATGCCGTCGGTCCGCTTGGCGGTCGCCGTCTCCTCCAGATCCAAGCGGAGGTCGGCTTCTCTGCTGCTGGGGTCCGGACCATGGCATAAAAAGCAATTGTTGGACAGGATAGGCCGAATATGAAAATTGAAATCAACCTGATCTGGCAAGCCGCTGACCTCATCGGCCGATCCTCCCCAGGACACTAGTCCCAAGGCCGCCACGACCGCTACAACGAGCACCAACACTACCAGCCTACGCATCGAAAGAAATATAGTCCCCTAAATATCATAAAATCTCCCGGGCAGATGCCACTGGATTCTCAGGGGTTTTAGTAGCTTCCACCAGCAGACACTAACACCTTGTCCATATGTCGACGACAGCGATCGAAGCCCCCTATTTGATCTTTCTGGGTGATGTCGATCAATGGGTCAATGCCAAAACGGGGCAGGGCCTGGTCGACTGGTGTCCGGACAAGTGTGTGGCCCAGTATCGCTTGCCTGGATGTACGATCGATCTGGGCATACCTGACATGACGATTGCAGAAGCAAAAGAAGCCGGAGTACGCAGCATGGTGATTGGCATCGCCCCGGTGGGCGGAAATATAAAAGAGGAATGGATCGGAATTTTTGCCGACGCACTGCAGGCAGGTATTCATGTGGTCAATGGGCTCCATACCAGGTTGCTCGATTACCCCACCATCCGTCGAGCGGCGGAAGTTAGCCCGGCCAGGGTCATCCAGGTTCGAACCGCGCCAAAAGAGCTCTCAGTCGGCACCGGACGCCAACGTACCGGTAAGAGAGTCCTGATGGTGGGCACAGACTGTGGGGTCGGTAAGAAGTATAGTGCACTGAGCCTACACCGTGCCATGCAAGCCCGCGGCATCAACGCCACATTTCGCGCCACCGGCCAGACAGGCATCATGATATCCGGTGCTGGGATACCTATGGATGCGGTGATTACCGATTTCATCAGTGGCGCCGCCGAAGCACTGAGTCCCGACAACGATCCCGACCACTGGGATGTGATCGAGGGGCAAGGCGCTTTGCACCACCCCGGCTATGCCGCCGTGAGCCTAGGTATCCTTCACGGCTCACAGCCGGATGCCATCGTGTTGTGCCATGAAGCCACACGCGAAGTGGTCGATGGATTTCCCGGCTATTTTGTCGGCAGCATTGCTCAACGTATCGATGAAGCCCTGTCCTATGGTCGGCTCACCAGCCCTGCCATCTACTGCGCGGGTATTAGCGTGAATACCGCCCGACTCGCTACTGGCCAGCGAGCACCATTTCTACGAGACCTCTCCCGAGAGACGGGCCTGCCTTGCGTAGATCCCATGCGTGGGAGTCTCGACCCCATTATTGACCGGCTGCTAAATCCTCCACAATGAACATTACCACGAAAAAAGACACCTGGGCGCTCAAAAGCCCGTTCACCACGGCTCGCCACTATTACGAGGCCATTGACACCGTCACTGTGCATGTCTCCAAGGGTGGCCATGAGGGTATCGGAGAGGCCGTCGGAGTCGACCTGGTCGGCGAGAGCGCGGAGTCGATCATCGGCCAGATCAGCGAGTTTGCAACCGGGCTCCAGGGCTCGCTGGATCACGCGACCTTGCAAGATCAATTGCCGCCTGGCGGTGCGCGCAATGGTCTGGACTGTGCACTATGGGACTGGCAGTGCAAGATGGAGGGCAAGAGTATCTGGCAATTGCTCGATCTCACACCCACGCCTGTCACCACGGTCTACACGATCCCGCTCCAGTCAGCCGATGACATGGCACAATTGGCGGAAGATGCCAAGGACTATCCTCATCTAAAGATCAAGCTAGATGACGAGCAGCCAGTGGAAAAGATCAAAGCCATTCGATCGGTCAGACCAAAAGCAAGTTTGATCATCGATTGCAATCAGGGCTGGGATCTCCACCTCCTCCGGGAGGCTGCCCCCGCCATGCACGACCTAGGCGTACGCATGATCGAGCAACCCCTCAAAGCCGGGGAGGATGAAGCATTGATCGATTTTCGTAGCCCGGTCCCCCTGTGTGCAGACGAATCATGCAACACGAGCGCCGATCTGGATTATCTGGCTCCCCGCTACCAGATGGTCAATATCAAGTTGGACAAAACCGGTGGACTGACCGAAGCACTTAAACTGGCTCATCAAGCCATGGATATGCGGCTTGGACTGATGGTGGGCAATATGCTTGGCTCCTCCCTTGGCATGGCACCCGCCTTTGTCATTGCCCAATGGTGCAAATTTGTAGACCTCGATGGCCCACTGCTACAACGCGAGGATCGGCGGCATCCCTTGCAGTATGATCATGCGACGATCGCTGTGCCATCCACGCTCCTTTGGGGGTAAGTGATCCGTTCAAATCGACTCGATTGGTACTATTCCGCCCCTTTGCACACATCATGGAACTATTAGGGCTTCGCACTAAATCTTGTTGCTAATTCTAATGTCTTTGGTCCGCCTACTTCGTTGCAAAGCCTCGCCATAGCTACGGCTTAGCCACCCACCCGCTTTCGCGGTTCCCTCACTTCTCGCATTGTCATGCTCGACCCTACGAGATCGTTTGGTCATGCCTCGTCTGCGCACAAAATCCTATGAGTTATTCAACATACCTAATGCGAACCTCCACTAGCCCACCATTTGCCTATCTTTACTTTGACAGCGCCCGGCAGGCAGATCCATGCAATCTGAACTAGGAAATTTAGAGCATCAAATCTTTGAGCACCTGAAGCGGTCCCACTTGATATCGCGATCGGGAGATGACCCCCTGCATTTTGACTTGCCCGCTACCGATGGGCCCGGTCACTTCTGGAGAAACGAAGACTCGCTGTTTTTGTCCTTTTGGAATAATAGATACGAGTGGCTGAGCAGCCATACGCCTGAAGGTTTCCCGCGACTCTACACCATGCAGCTGGGCATCACCGCTAGCGGATCACTCAGCTTTAGCTTGGACAGACCACGTCGCCGCGCAAAGGATGGAATGGATCTCATCTTGGCCAAGGATGCCGAGGAAGAGCTTCGGCAGATCTGTCAGAAATTCTGGGGAGGTTATGAGTCGACCGATGATCAGACCCGATTTTGGGACGAGAGGTCACCCACCGGCGAGCCGACCAAACGACTCGACGCATTTCTTCAACGGGTGAAGAGGGAGATCGACGCCTGGCTGGATCGATACCCTGACTTGGTCGTGGCCAATCCCATGTCAAAAATGGGCACATCACCTTATGCCACGAAAATTGCCCCCTCCACCTTTGACCCTGGTTTTGCGGCACGACTGGCAAACCTGCCCGAGGCAGAGATCCAGGAGACGAACAATCCCATGCCCTTCGCCGTGAGCTCTTTCGAGATGCATAATTGGAGGGGGATTGTCACCTCGACGGTGACCGATCTTCCCTCGGATACGAAGTGGATCGTGCTGACCGGGGAAAATGGATATGGCAAGAGCACGGTGTTAAAAGGCATTTGCATTGGGCTCTGGGGAGATCGTGACGGCAACTACAATCTCTTCGCTGGGAAGGAAAAAGCCGTCATTGCGATGGATTATTTGTCGTCAGGGCAAGCTCGTCGCCGGGTGACGGTCAAGAGTGAAGCCACTACCCACATATTCTTCCGAGATACTTCATCCGGACCCAGTCATATCGATGGATATCTGGTGGCCTACGGCTCGGCCAGACTGAGGAATGATCTGAAGGCAAGCTCTGATCGCGAGCGATTGAGCGAAGGTGCCGTCGTTCATCTCTTTGACGACAAGAAAGATCTGCTCAATATTGAGGTTGAAATGATCACCTCACACGCCTACCATCCCAAAAGATTTGCGCTCCTCGAAAAGCTTTTTACATCGCTGATCCCCGGACTGGCCAAAATCCAGGTGGTGACAGACGCCGGCAGTCCCTACATCGAATACATCGAAAAGGATGAGGAGGATCAGACCTATGAAGGCGTGACTATCAACGAACTCGCCTCCGGATTCAAAAACATTATTGGATTTGTGGGTGATTTTGTGATGCGGCTCAGCACCCAATTTTCGGATCAAAACAGTGCCGATTGGGAAGACCTCCAAGGGATCGTGATCATTGATGAGCTCGAATTGCATCTCCACCCTACCTACCAAAAGATCCTGCCTCAGCAATTGTCCAAATTGTTTCCCAAGATTCAGTTTATTGCATCCACACACAGCCCCATCCCCTTACTAGGAATGCCCAAAGAAACGGTGGTGATCAACATAGACAGGGACGGTGCCGAAGGTATCACTTGTCAGAAATTGGATGTTGACTTTTCGACACTTTTGCCAAATGCCATTTTGAGTTCGGAAATTTTTGGCTTTGAAGATATCATCGCTGATTCGGCCAACAGTCTGGCCGAGGTAGAGACGGTCGATGACGCCCAGGCTGCCAAGCGACTGAAGGAGATCAAACGAAAGCTCAAGATCCGAGGAGTCACCAGGTAGCCTCGCATGAGACGGATCACCAAAGATTTTCAGGCCATCCCTCAAAAACTACAGGAGCCAGCCACCCAGACATTAGTTTCGACCGCCTTGATCGAACGAGGGAACCATTCTTTCAAGACAAGCGTCTATGGACATCAATCCGTCAGAGATCGGCTCAACGAGATCTATTTCGATAAATGTGTCTTTTGCGAAAACAGCACAACTGCCGGTGCCACGATGCAGGTGGAGCACTACCGGCCCAAAGCCAAAGTGACCGGAGAAGTACATCCAGGATATTATTGGCTGGGATATGATTGGAGCAATCTGCTGCTGGCCTGCTCCCGCTGCAATAATCGAAAGCGAAACCGATTTCCAATTTCAGGAACACGGGTCACGGCTCATCCAGTTGCTCCCGGAGGTGGCCTGGACAGTGCCAGATCCAGAGTAGATTCTGCCGAGCTAACCGGTGAGTCGGCTCTACTGGTCAACCCAGAAATCGAATCTCGGCCCATGCGACATTTTGATTTTCACTTTGACGGATCAATCAGCGGTCGCACCCCGGAAGGTGTCGAAACCATCCTGCGCTGCAATCTGGATCGAGGAGCGCTGCAAGGCGAACGCAAGGGCATCTATGACTGGTATTTCAACCGATTTCTCATTCACTTTGACAGGCGATACACAAGGAGGAACATTTCCGCCGAGACGCTGCTGGTACTATTGGAGACGGACATTTTGGAACTTTATGAATACAGCTCCGAAATCCGTAGCAAATACTATGAATTTGCCAGAGCCTGCTGGCGAAGGTTCCGCTCATACTTTATCAATCGCTTTCAAGCACGCGAAGCTGCCGACCTTGAACAAGCGTACCAACGGGCCCGAGCTTCTATCGCAGCCCTTTGAGATGGCTCGATAGGCCCGTCATTTTTTAAGTCCGGGACCTCGCTTTTAAGGCACGAAGTGCTCGTTCACAGTCACTCCGTTAACATCTTTGTGCTGAAATCGTAGCCTTGGGCGGCCATCTTGCAACAACACGCTCCCGAGTAAATAACCTCCCTTCACCCGCAAAAACTGATGGTCTTCTTTCCGGTTTTCTTGACTCCAACCTCCGGCATGCTGGTCAGATCCCGGTCCGCAGCTAAACTCCCAGAGATTGGTGCCTTCCTTGTGACTGACATATTGCCAATGTCGATCGCCTACGCAAATAAATACGTTGTCAAATTCATTGACAAAATTTCGGATTTCATCGCCCTCATGCGTGAAGCCGGCGTTGGAGTGGTTGTCATTCTTATTCGTGCGATCGGGTCCCAGGATAGGCGTCGGAGAGATGATAATTCGATAAGTAGCATCGGAAGCCCGTACCGTGCTAAATAACCAATCTTTCTGCTCCTGCCCCCAGATAGTTTTGTTCGGACCGTCGGGATCGTCATTCTTGCTGCGATAATTTCGACCTTCCATGATCCAGATCTGAAGATGCTTGCCCCACCGGATGGTCTTGTACGGTTTGTCGTTGCTTGGAAATTGAATTTTATCAAAGATCTCCATGCCGCGATCGAAGGTCACGGGTCCATAGGTCATGCCGGGGTAACAATCGTTGGCCAATAAATCATGATCATCCTTGATAAAGTAACTCGTGGTCTGTCGGTAAAAATCTCTCTGATAGGGTAAGGCAAAAAGCCGATCCCATTTGTAAAACATCATCGGCTCGGTCATCGCCCAGGGATTGGGTTTGTCATAATATTCGATATCACCAGTATGTACATAAAAATCCAGATCGTCAGCAAGCATACTTCGATAGATCTCGTGGCCCATCTCCGCATTGTCCCGGCGATTGTAGTCGTGGCCGGTCACTACCGTAAAATTGATCTCCTCGGACTGATCGGCATCGGGAGCGGTGACAAAGGATCCGAATAGGGTATCGGAGTTTTGACTGGCTCCGACTCGTCGGGCTAATAGCTCCATGGCATACTTCGTATTTGCTGTCAAGCCCTCCAGCCTCCACTGCTTCGTAAAATTCTTATCGGCATCCACTGCCGCCCATGCTTGTTCCTGTCGCTGATCAGGCCGGCCCTCGGGATGATAAATCAGTTTGACCTCTCCATTTGCGCCCGGGCAGGAGGCATCCATTTCGTCCAAAGTATGCCCCTCGGGAATTTGTGCCGCATGGATTACATCAATGTCTGTGGATCTTCTCAGCTCCCGGTGTTGCTCGCCGGTAATTTCCTTGAAGTGAATGCCGCTCTTGTTGTGATCCGGTATTTTGGTCAGCCGGGTCCATAAAACGATTGAATGCTGATCGGCCCAGCCATTGCGCAATCCGTTTCCAAAATACGGTCCGTCCGGTTGCTCGTTACATGACGCCAGTAGCATGGGAAATGCCACAGCCATGATCCATAACTTCAAAATCGAATTCATAGGAGAAATATATTGATAGCCGTGCTAATTCTTGCGCACCGGCCGAAAGTTAAAAGAATAGCGGTTGATCTCATCCGAATTTGCCTCCAGGATATCGGCTCGGCCGTCTCCGCTGACATCGGCAGCAAGGATGTCATAGGTAGCAAATGCCTCTTCAGGCAAGGAAAGTCGCGCCCACCCGGCTGATTGTTGATTCAAAAAAAGGCGTTTGGGGGCTCGCACTGATCACCCAGGCCGATCGAGGCCGCTCTGGCCTTGGCGACTCCCTGCACCTGGCATGGCACCAGCTACAAAGAACAGATCCTGACCGATACCATATGCAGTCCACCGCCAGATCAGCAGATGGGCACCACCTTTCGTGGCTAAGCTCTGCTACATGGGACTGAGTGGCAATGAGGGCAATCAGTCTTTCGCAAAAGGCAGTCGATTGAGCACGAGCCTGCCATTGCTCATGATCATCACCACATCCTGCAGGGCTTTGGGCACCTCGATCGGATCATCCGTGAGTACGATGAGATCGGCCTCATACCCGACGGCAATCTTGCCTGTCGTTGACCCCAGCCCCAGCAGGTCAGCCGCGTAGGTGGTGGTAGAGCGCAGTGCTTCCCAGGGCTCCAAGCCCAACCGACGGAAGTGTTCCACCTCCATGGAGACGCGGCTCGTAGACTGCTCGGTATACCGATTGTCGGCGCCGGTCACGATGGTGACACCCAGTCGAATCGCATTGCGAATCATCTGCTCACTCTTGGGAATCATGTATTTGCCCCGCATCAGTATCACCGGATTGTCGTAGTCTCCGCCCGGCTCGACCAGATCAAGCAAGGTGATGTAGGTCGGCACCAGATAAGTCCCCCTTTCCGACATAAGTTTTAATGTCTCCGCTGTGAGATAGGTGCCGTGTTCGATACTTTTAGCCCCCGCCAGCACGGCTGCTCGGCCTCCTTCATCACCATGTGCGTGTACCATGACCGGAACTCCCGCTTTTGTTGCCTCATCCACGACGGCCTCCAGCTCTTCCTGGGTGTAGGTCTGCTTGCGGGGATCTGTCTCCGGTCTGCCTGCGCGCTCCGTACCCCGCGTCTTGATCACCTTTGCCCCTCGATCGATATTGATCCGAACCATTTCTCGCAAGGTCTCCGCATCATGTACCCCACCCATCAGGGGGCCCAATCGATGATCACCTAGGGCGGTCTCCCCAATCTCGGGTGTGATGTAGGTCCCGGCTGGCACCACATCCGGCCCGGGGAGGTGACCGTCCTGCACCAATCGCATCAAGGTCACGTCTTGAAAGGCCGGGACTCCTGCGGTGCGGACCGTCGTCACTCCTGACTTCAGCGCAATATCGGCAGACGCCAGCGTAGACAGGTGTGTGTGCACATCAATCATGCCTGGCATGAGGTAGTTGCCTTCCAGGTCTATCACCTGATATCCAGCAGGTATGGGATCGACCTCGTTCGTAATGGCCTGAATCTGACCGCCATGCACCAGGACGACCTGCCCCTCTAAGAGCTGCTTGCCTTCGACGTCCACGAGGATGCCACCCATCAATGCAAGGGAGTCAGCAGTTTGTGCTACCTGGCCCTCGGCAGCTCCCGCGACCGCGAATAGTATCAGTAGCGTAAGAGCTTTCTTCATCGTACGTCGACCTCTCTGGAGGCATCGTATCTTGGTAAGATAGACAAGATTGCAACGATGACAAAAGTGACCCTCGGTAATTCTGCGCTGGAGATTACGCCTTTGGTCTTGGGCACGGACAACTTCCACAATCCCACACCGGAGTCGGAAGCCCGGGCGATCCTGCGGACGGCGATTGAGCATGGGCTAAACCTGATCGACACGGCCAATAGCTACAGTGGCGGCGATTCAGAACGCATCATCGGTCGGTTTCTCAAGGAGCAAGGGGTTCGCGACAGGGTCTACGTGGCCACCAAAGTTTATTATCCCGTAGGACCGGGCAAGGATGACCGAGGTGGGTCGCGAAGACATATCATGCAAGCCTGCGAGGACAGCTTACGTCGACTGCAGACCGATCGAATCGACTTATATCAACTGCATCGACCTGATTTTGAGGTACCACTGGAGGAAACCCTTCGGGCGCTCGATGACCTGGTCCAGGCAGGCAAGGTCAGGCACATCGGCTGCTCGACATTTCCTGCCTGGAAGATCATGGAAGCCTGGGGTATCGGTGAGCGTCTTGGCATGGTTGGCTTTTGCACAGAGCAACCCCCATACAACATCTTGGATCGCCGCATCGAAAATGAACTCCTACCCTGCTGCCAGGCCAAGGGCATGGGCGTCATCTCCTGGTCGCCTTTAGCGATGGGTATGCTCTCTGGCCGTTATCCGATGACCGGCATTCGGCCGGATGACTCGCGCTCGACGCTCCGAGGCGGCATCTATGCCGAGCGAGTCACCGACGCCGCGATTGCCAAGAGCCATCAATTTGTCGAGCTGGTCAAAGCACACGGACTCGATCCCGTGCAGACGGCCGTCACTTGGGTCAGACAACAGCCCGGCATCACCGCCCCGATCATCGGACCCAAGACGGTGGACCAGCTTAAGCACTTTCTGCCCACCTTAGATATGACGCTCTCTGCCGAACTGTTGGCTGCCATCGACGCGCTCGTACCGCCCGGAAGCGCGGTGGCCAATTTCTTCAACTCCGCTGATTGGATGAAGATGCGACTCGGTCCCTTCGTTGGACGGTAGAGCCTGGACGAGTGGACGGTTGTAGCGAGCTCGCGTCTATTGGATCGTCGAGCTGCGGGTCGGGCCTGCGGGTGGCAAAGATCGGCGAGCCGCCCATTGAGACGGTTTGATGGAAGACGGAAGACGGTGGACGGTGGACGGTTGTAGCGAGCTCGCGCCGGTTGGATCGTCGAGCTGCGGGTCGGGCCCGCGGGTGGCAAAGATCGGCGAGCCGCCCATTGAGACGATTTGACGGGAGACGGTGGACGGTTGTAGCGAGCTCGCGTCTATTGGATCGTCGAGCTGCGGGTCGGGCCCGCGGGTAGCAAAGATCGGCGAGCCGCCCATGGGACGGTCTGACGGTGGCGAGCTCGCGATTTGGAGAATTCCTTGGCCGTTTGTACTCCCTGCCTTGGTGCAACACCAAGCCCGTATTTGATTGGGGATGGCTGATTGTGATGGTGATTGTGATTCTACTGTGCGGTCTTAGACCACCATTGACATTGCTATTGATATTGACATTGCCATTGATATTGACATTGCCATTGATATTGACATTGCCATTGATATTGACATTGCCATTGATATTGACATTGATATTGATATTGACACTGCCATTGATATTGACATTGATATTGACATTGATATTGACATTGATATTGATATTGATATTGATATTGATATTGATATTGATATTGATATTGATATTGACATTGACATTGATATTGACATTGATATTGACATTGACATTGACATTGCCATCGCTACCTTTGCCGTTGCCATGGGAGACAAGAGACTGTTATCCATATTGCTCATTCAAATCCGCAGAGATCGGACACAACTGGCTGCAGAGCGAAGAGGTTTTGTCGAGCATTCGGGATTGGAAGACCATCACTTTACCACCCTAGATGTGTTTCGCCAGCCGGATTTTGCGCCGTCGATCATTGAAGACTACGATGCCATTATGGTTGGGGGGCTTTCGGACGACGCCAGCGACGCGATCGCGCTTCCTTCTTTCTTCGATCCATTCATCGACAATCTCTACCAATTACTTGATCACACATTGGCCGTGCAGAAACCTGCGCTCCTGTCATGTGGAGGATTCATGCTGGCATCTATGATGATGGGAGGCGAGGTCGTGATCGATCCTTCCTTGGCAGAGTTAGGGGTGTACAAACTGTGCTTGACCAAAACCGGGACCAAAGATCCCTTGTTCCGAGATTTCCCCGAATCCTTCCAGGCCGTCAGTGGACATATCAAAAGCACCCGCCGCCTTCCCCATCAATGCCAACGGCTCTTGTATTCTGAACGGTGTCCCATCCATGGCTTTCGGGTGAAGGGTACGCCTTTCTATGCCTTCCAATTTCATCCCGAAATCAAATGCTCCGAACTGCAGGCCCGCGTGTCGGGATACCGAGATAAGTATTTCGATTCCGAAGAAGCGTATCTCCGCTTTCTGGAGTTAGACGCGGACACATCGTTTGCCCATCGCATCGTCACTAACTTTGTCGAGCTTGTGCGACAACATTCAACAGCCGGCTAGATCGCCCCTGTCCGATTATTCCTGGCGTTGTGCGCTAGCTCAATCAGACCCAGCACCTCAATCAGCGGTGGCACATCATTGGCAGAGTGCTCGCGATAGCCTTTTCTCAATCTATGTGTCACCCAGCACGATACCAAGTTTGTCAGCAACCTCCCATTGGCGAACTCCTCCGGCCTGATCGAAAACTTTCCGTGTTGACCCGCTATCTAAGCGCGGAGGCCCACCTCCAATCTGCTAAACATCTGTACCCATGCCTGTGACCGCTGTGGCATATTGTCGGGCTGCCACTCAAAATCCTGCGTCAAGATCAGTTCGGTCTCATGTGGAGCCAAGGCGTGCAACACAATCTTGACCACACTGGGAGGTGCGTGAGCGACTCCTTCATAGCGAAAGGAAAACTCAAGTCGTTCTGGTTCGAAGACATCGAGAAACTCGCCGATGATGGAGAATCCCTTGCCTGGCCCTTCCAACCAGATCTGATATTGGCCACCGGCTCGCACATCCATAATCACCTCCGATACCCGAAACTGCTTAGGACCAAACCACTGAGCTATCTTCTCCGGCCGGGTCAACCAATGAAAGAGACGCTGGCGAGAAGAGGCCAATCGCCGGGTGATAAAGATCTTGGTATGAGGGGCGTCAGGACTCATCTGTGTCGATAATTTTCTCCAGGCGATCGAAAGAGGTTTGCCACAATTGGGTGTAGTCTCTGATCCACGCTAGTACCGGCGTGAAAGCCTGGCGATTGATGGTCAGAATGCGGTACTTCCCCGCCTTTCTTTTGTCAACCAACCCTGCCTCCTCCAATAATTGGATATGACGGCTCACCGCCTGAAACGAAATATCAAAGGCATCCGAGAGCTCCAGCAGGGTGGATTCGCCAGCATGCAGGAGCTCTAATATTTTTCTGCGCTGACGGTCCGCCAAAGCAGCAAAAATCAGATCCTCGTTTGTGGCCACCCGGTCAGACATCTACAACTCGAAACCCGCCGCTACTGGATTCAGCTTGGTGGAAGACGGTGGTACTAGGGGCCCACTCGCCTTGAGCTCTTTACGAAATACGGCAAACTCCTCTACGGCGCCCAATTTCGACATGGTCTCCTCGTCTTTACAAATATTGATATGGACAAAGGTCTGTCCGTCATCCAATATATGCGACGAATAATACATGCCGGGGATCGGTTGAGACCGTAGACGCTCCATGACTTTCCGGATGTTGGATCTGTTTTGCTCGACGTACTCTGGCTTGACGGTGTATTTCACTTGTACCGCTTTCATAACTAAATGTCTTTATGGTTTTAGTAAATCGTAGGTTGACATCGCACCAATCTACGAGAATAAGTAGCATAATCATACATTCAACCAAAAATTTGAACGTTGGTTGAGAAATTCGCTGAATTGGGTAAAAAATCAGCAGCGGTACGAATCTGCAGACATCGTGCTCACAGTGTCAATGTGCTTTCGAGCACATGACGGTCGCGATCATGTGCCTTGACAAGCAACCCCCCTGCTTTATCCACTATTAGACTCTGGCCACCAAAAATGCGTCCCGCCCAGGGACCATGGGCCACGGCCCCGACCGCATTGGTACCGACTAACGGGGCACCGATCACCTTAGCCGCGTGTGAGACCGTCTTCTCCAACGCAAGTCCATGCGCAGGCCAGCGGTGCGCCTCCTCCACCCAGCCGTAAGGCACCAGCACGAGGTCGGGTTGAAGTGCGGACATCTCCTTCAGCAGGTCCTCCTGGAAAGTATCGGCACAGATCATCAGACCGACCCTGCCCAGCTCGGTGTCACAGACTTGCACGCCAGCACCGGGTGTATAGGGTGGCTCCATCAGTTCGGTCAGTATATTGATCTTCCGGTGCTTGAGTAGCAGTCTCCCCTCGGCTCCAATCAAGACGGCGGAGTCATAGAGCTGCTCTCCTTCCCTTTCCGCCAGCCCGATGCTAAGCATGCAGCGGTACTTCCTGGCCAAGGCTTGTAGGCGTTCGAGATCCGCTCCTGGAATCGGCTCGGCCATATGATGCGCCTGGGGATTGACCCAACCTAGTATCGCCATCTCCGGTAGACAAACCAGGTCTACGCCTCCGCGAGCAGCGGCCTGTAGGGCGCTTTCAATCCGACGAAAATTGCCCTCCCTAGCTCCGGCCACGACCAAGATTTGGGCCAATGCTACACGTATCTTCACAAGATCAATTGAATTGCCATGAAAAATAGAAATTCACACGCAAAGCCAGGGATACCTCGGCCACATCTATTATGCCCAGACCAAAAATCCGTCACTGTACTTGAAACGTCGTACTCCCATAGACGAACTCTCCCGAATCCGTGATGCCCTGCACGACCACATGGTAGGAAGCAGCGTTGTTGCTGGTGTAAAAATTCATTTGATCGCCAAGACTTTGGAGGGTCACATTGGGATTCCAGTACAGGGTGGACCGGTAATTCAATTTCTTTTCCTCCATTTCCGAAGGCAGAGGATTGTAGAACTCCCGTGCACGATAATAGCCGGGATGACGGAACGTCACTATATTTCCTGATTTTGAAGCCTTGGTCCCCGTACCACTTGTACGTCGGGTATAAACAGCGATCACACCACTTTGATTGTTGCCCAGGGCAGTCGACTTGGACAGGCTCTTGATGACATCTATAAAGGCAATGCGATCCATCGGAAAGTTGTTGAGAATGCTAGACGTGACGGTGGCACCGTCCAACAAGAAAGAGGCATTGGGATTGCCCTGTATCGTATTGGTGCCACGGATACGAGCAGTACGGTTGGGATATGAACCAATCACTTCGACCCCCGGCACCTTTCCTCGCAAGAAGTCAAAGATATTGGTGTATGAGGACGCGGCTGGAAAATCATTGATCATGATACGATTGTCCGGATCTTTGTACGCCATGCCTGGCTCATGAAATGCCACGTCGGCGTCTGTCTTTGAGCCCTTGACCACTACCTCGTCCAAATCAATAGACCAAACACTGGCGTACTGTCCGTCCACTTCATAGTTATAGCGCATACGGTCTGCATACCCTTCCCGCATGGACGGTGGCAAGCGAAACTTGGACAGCGGTCGCACCGGTAGCTCACGTGCCTGCCTTTCGCGGTCAAATAGATCGATAAACACGGTGCGCTTAGAGATCGATTGGTCTCCACTCGTAGATTTTCTTTTCTTACCCGTATCCGCTTTCTGAGCTCTGAGTATGATGCCCGTTGTGTCCAAGATCTGTAAGTCTCGAAAAGCAAAATGACCTTTTTCGTCGCTCGCCTCTTTCATCATCTGCAGATTAGCTCCCAGGGTGGTCAGCAAGATTTCCGCCTGGATTGGTTGAGATTTTTGCTCAGAACGCATCGTGATACCTGACAGTGTAAATCCATTCTCCGGCGGATGCTTGATTAGGGGATAATTGCCATTGATCACGTCCTCCCACTTGAAGCGCCTCCAGCCATTGGTAAGCATGACAAGGTCTAATCCTTTCAAGTTTGGAGCAAAAGGATCTTCAAAATAGGCCACGGAACTTTGCGCCGCCCCCGGCAATTCGGCATGAAGCAGCAAGTGCTGGGCCAAAGGATCGGGAGCCAGCCCCAAACCATGATCGTAAATGGATGCAGCAGCCTGTAGCTTGTCCGGATCATTGACAAATTTGGAGACCTCTAGAGACATGCCGATGCGGGACAACTTGCCTGCTGCCGATGCTCTATCCAATTGGATGCGGACCGGCGTAATCGTGGGGTGAATGTAAAGCAGTCTCTCGGCAACCGGTCTGCCGTCGGCTGCAAACAAAGTGATGTGATGCACACCACCTGCCAATTGATCTTGTCGGAGGCTAAACGCGGCGGATGTTCCTTCCATCTGATCGTAGAGCCAGGGTGCATCTCCCCGCAAATGACCAACCACATACGCCCCCGCTAAGCTTTTGCCGGGGCTGGCATTGATCTCCACAAAAAATTCTTCCCGGTGCACATTCTTAAGACTGAGTGTATAACCCTCGGCTTTGGCCGCTGGCAATGCATGCCCTCCCGAAGGGTCATCGATCGGCTGGATACGGTACTTTCTAGTGCAATCGGGGATCATCGCAAACTTGCCATGTCCCTGCTCGTCGGTCGCAAATAGCGTGACCACCTGACCCTCGTCGTCCAGGACGCGAGCCTTGATCGGTTTTGGCATGCCTTGCCTATTCTGGCTCTTCACTGCCACCACCGATTTAAGCCCACAAACCCAATCTCCGCCTTCAGGATAAGATCTAATCAATAGATCTTGGTACGACTCGTCGGCTGACTCGCTCTTAGTGACAGCTTCTTCTCCGAGTGCCGCCTCCTTAGCAATCTTACCGACCTCAAAACTCCGCTGAAATAGAAATGCGTGGTCATAGTTGAGCATATATTGGGTAAATGCCCTCAGCGTATATTGCCCCGATTCCCAAGACGGATCTAATAAAATATCGCCTGTCCCTGCACCATCACTGATACGAATATTTCTCCTTGCTAAAATATTTTGGTCGTGCGATATTAATTCAACATATACCGTCTGACTTGGCGTAATGAACGAATGATCGACCGCGTGCAGCAAATAAACCTTAAACCACAAAGTCTCACCCAGCACGTAGTAAGGCTTGTCCTGCTGGACATACGCTTTTTCTTGTGGAAAATTGACGTGCCAGTGCGCAAGCGCTTGCATGGTATCCTTAGAATCGTGATCATCAAAGAAGGCAAAAGAATGCACGAAGAGAAGGGTCAAGGGTAGTACTTTGCTCGACATACGCGATGATTTTGTGGTGCAGCAACCCGTTGCAGGAGCTAACAGACAAATTAAAGAATTTGCCGACGCGACGCAACGGTCCTCACGATTCTACGTGCGCGATGGGGCAATAAAATGGGTGATCGGGGAATGGATCACAGGGATCGAATTCGGATATTCCGCCACTTCATGACAAAGGGACCTTGACCGTCGATGCCATGGATCTGAAGGCCGATAAATCCCTTGGGATGCGTCTGGTATACCTCCTCGTTTGTCAGATCTTCCACGGGCTGCCCATTGACCCAGGTCCTCATGCGCGGGCCCTCCGCGACAATGCGCATTTTGTTCCAGCCTTCATCCACGAAGTGCCGATGGCCTCGATCGATGGTTTCTTTGGAGGACAGCCAGCCGGTACCCAGGGCCTCTCCGTACAACATGCCCGTCGTCGGTACACCCGGACCTTGATATCGCCGGATTTCTGCCTGGGGTCCATATACCCGGCCGGCGGCAAATTGGTTGCCCTCTCCTACGGTCTCTGGCCGGACTTGTGATCTAAACTGAATACCTGAGTTTGTCACGCTGTCTACCATGGTCTCGACCTCCAATTCGAAGTCACCAAACTCTTGCACCGTGCACAAGAAGGAATTATCACTACCCTCTGCCGTACGTCCGACAATCGCGCCGTCCTCCACTGCGTACGTATGGTAGCCGTTGTGCTGCACCCACCCGTTCAACGTCTTGCCGTCGAACAGATCGATCCATGCTGTCGCCTCCGTCTGCTCGCTTTCCCCTTCCGCCACCGCATGTGACGCATCTGAGGTCCGTACCTGTCCGCATCCAACAAGCAGACATGACCCAATGATGAGATAATATCGCAAAACCTCTAGTTTGACTGGCATTTCCTCGCTTTGATCGGTGGTGGTCACTGAAGAGCCAAGTTGGCAACCATCCCTCCTTCATGCACCACAAATTTGTTCTCCGGACAAAGTAATGATTCCTTCCGACGAGTCAAAGGCAGCATCAATATCGTGGTGTTGCAACTAAGCGAGTCTATGCATTTCATGTGGAAAGCAAGCACCGTTAGACCCGCAAACTTCATACCTTTGAAGGGAACCGAGTAGCAGAATAAGGCCCACTAAAAGATGGGAATTTCCATGGAAGCATTAAAACGAGCAGATCATTTGCGGCAGCGACTGGAGGCACTACGACCTCTGGATGATGAGGACGAGGCTCGAGTGATGCAAAAATTTCGTTTGGACTGGAACTATCACTCAAGCAACATCGAGGGCAATCTACTGACGTACGGGGAAACCAAGGCTCTGATCTTATTCAATATCACCGCAGAAGGTAAGCCCCTTCAACACCACTTGGAGATGACGGGCCACAATCAAGCTGTGGAATCTATCATGGATTTTGTGCAACATAACCGTCCGCTCACGGAAGCCTTTGTTCGCGAACTGCACCAGATCCTGCTGAAGCAACCTTATGAAGTCGATGCGATCAGCCCAGACGGAAAACCTGTAAAGAAGAAGATTCAAATCGGCAGGTACAAGAGTACACCGAATCATGTACGGACCAGCACGGGGGAGATCTTCCGTTTTGCTACCCCGGAAGAAACACCTGCCAAAATGCATGACCTCATGCAATGGTATAGGCAGCAAGCAAAGTCAAGTGCAATGAATCCTATTTTGCTCGCCTCCCATTTCCATTATAAATTTGTGAGAATCCACCCGTTCGATGACGGCAACGGCAGAACGGCTCGACTGCTCATGAACTTTGTGCTAATGCAATATGGGTTCCCGCCAGCCGTAATCAGGACAGAGGATAAGGACCGTTACTTTGCGGTTTTGCTCCAAGCAGATAGTGGCAACATCACGCCCTTTGTCGAGTTTGTCTCTGAGAATCTTGTCAGTTCTCTCGAATTGATGATCCGTGCGGCCAATGGAGAAGATATAGAAGAGCCCGAAGACATCGATAAGGAAATCGCAATGCTAGACCGTCGATTGAGGGGGGCTCATGGTCCTATAAAGGAGACGAAGTCCAGTGAAGGCTTAAGATCACTTTTTGCCAGCGTACTTGTACCACTGGCGGCGGAATTCCAGGGTAGATGTGAAGTATTTGACAAGTACTATGCCACTGCATCATTGCAGCTTCACATCGGCAGTGAGCTATTCGATCTCAAATCTATAGACGAAGTTGCTGCTTTGGGGGAGCATGTCAAGGAGGATACCTCTCGAATTATGATTCGCTACAAGTACACCACCTTTGTGGCAGCAGATTTGGGAGAGTTATCATTTACTTCAAGCATTACTTTTCATTTCCGTGAAACCGGATATTCGGTAAGAGACACACTGGGAAAATCAATTATTGAAAAAAGGTACACAGAGTCGCTCTCGGATTTAGAAAGGAATGCCCTCGTTGGGGTCGAGCTGAGACGGCACAAGGACATGATCGAGGCAAAGCTTGACAATATGTTGGAAAGCAGCGACGATCAGTAACCGGCCCGTACTTGCTTCAAGTCAAAGCAGGGCACTCAAATACCAGTCCCACCCCAAGCTTGCCACCGCCAACCGTCCCTGATCACCTGAGGTGGGAGGAGCTTCACCGCAAAGGACGCAAAGCGGTTTCGCAAAGGACGCAGTGCAATTTTATTGACACATTGCTATTGCCATTGACATTGACATTGCTATTGCCATTGACATTGCTATTGCCATTGACATTGCTATTGCCATTGACATTGCTATTGCCATTGACATTGACATTGACATTGCTACTGACATTGCTATTGACATTGCTATTGCCATTGCTATTGCCATTGACATTGCTATTGCCATTGATATTGCCATTGATATTGCCATTGACATTGCTATTGACATTGCTATTGCCATTGACATTGACATTGCCATTGACATTGACATTGCCATTGCCATTGCCATTGACATTGCTATTGCTCCAGCTGCAACAACCTAGGCACCGCCGATGTCATGCTATTGTTTTGCACAAAAATGGTGGCCGGCAGGCGACGGCAGAGTTCATCCATCTGATCGACTTTTCCCTCAATATTGGCGGGGTCCAGTTGCGGCAGTCCCAACATCACAATTTCTGCCTCCGCGCTCTTTTGCAGAAGCACTTGCTGAAATGGCTGATCACTTATGGTAACATCTACCTCAGCACGAATCCTGCTCTTGGGCAATACCGCTCGGATACCGCGCTGCATCGCTTCTTGCTCTTCCTCTGTCCGCACCAAAGATCGAATCACGATTTTGGCATGCCGGTAGTTCTGATTGAGTTGCAGCATGTAGGCCAACAGCAACATGAGATCTCCATTGTTCTCCTGTCCACCCCACCAGATGTCGATCGAATCGCACACCTCTGGCAGGGCCTTGGTAAAGCGAATCAGCAGCACATTTTTGCCGCTGTCAGCAATCTCGCTGATAATCCCTAGTTGCCGAACTTGGGCGGCTCGCTCCTCTGACCACCCGAAGACGATCGTATTTGTGCGCAGGTTGGCGATGCCATGGGCTTTGGAGATATCCAGGATGCCCCTGTGCAGATCGGATACGGCGTGCACCTCGCAAAAGGCTTGCAGCCCGTGCTTCTCGAGCGTCGATGCCATCCCCAGCTCCATGGGTTTACGCTCCTCATAGGGCACTTTTTCGTCTCCGAGCAGGAGCTTGGCGATGGTGAGAACGCCGTGATTTTGACCCAAGGCCTCTACCAGTTTGACCAACTGAATGCGCGACTCAATATCTTGGACAAAGAGCAAGAGCAACGGCCGCCAGTTTCTTGCATGGATTTTTCGCTTGCCCAGTTGCAGCAAGGAATATCGGCTGATATTGTACCAGAAGCCGGCGGAGACATCGCCCCATCGTTGCTCGAGCGACCTTGATTTCAGCCAACCGTACAGCACCGCCTCCAAGGTCAGGGCAAGCAAGCATGCCAACGGACTGACCAGAAACATCACGCCGATCGCACCCGCGGCACCCAGGAGAGAGACGTACCATGGCACTTTAATGCGAGGCCGGTAGGACGGCTCTGCCACCAGCTGCTCGATCGCTGCGCTGACGTTGATGGCCACGTAGAGGGTCAAGAACAGTACGGATACAAACTGGGCCACGGTATTTAGGTCGCCCAATAAGACTGCCCCTAACGCCAAGGCTCCGCTGATCCAGGTCGCCACCGTAGGCTGACCGGACTTGGAGAGCTTGGACAGAAACTTGGGGGCCAATCCGTCCATAGACAGTGCCTGCAGGACACGAGGTCCGCCAAGAATGCTGCCAAATGCGGAGGATAGGATCGCTCCCCACACGGCGGGATAGATGAGGATGCCTCCCAGAAATGCGACCTTCGTCCAGGTGGTCACACCTGCTTCAGGATCTACCAAGTCTGCATGGGTCAAGACCAGCGTAATCGATAGCAAGACGGGAATGAGAAGATAAATGGCCACTCCGGACAGCACGGCGCCCAACGTACCTATGGGAATCGATTTGCGAGGATCCTTAAGGTCGCCGCTCATGCCGATGCCCGCCGTAAAGCCCGTGACTGCCGGGAAAAAGACGGCAAAGACATACCAAAAGCCCTGCGGCGCCGAATCATACGTGGCGGCCCAGCTGGGACTTTGCAGATCGTTACTTAGTACCCCAATGGCCAGGGCCAGGATAGATAGACCCACGATGATCATAATGGGGATTTGTGCCTTGAGAGCGAGCGCGGCACTCTTACCCGACAGTGCCGTCACCAATACGATCAGGATCGCGGCAAATAATTGAATGCCATAACCTGGGAGGGCTCCCCAGGTCTCCGGCCACAAAACCAGCAGTGCCTCTGCCAGACCCAGGCAGTAAAAGGTGACGCTTAGTGTACGGCACAGATAAAGTGGAATCCCTATAGCACCCCCAGGCTCCAACCCCAGGCTGCGCGACACCAAATAGTACTCACCCCCTACGCCTACCTGAATATTGGTCGCGATGGCCGAAGCGCTCAGGCCCGTGATGAAGGTGATCGAACTGGCCAACACGACGATCAGCATGGTCCAGCCCAGGCCTACGTTGCCGACGACCCAGCCAAATCGTAGGTACATGATCAAGCCCAGGATGGTCAGGATGCTGGGCGTGTACACGCCGAGGAATGTTCCAAATTTTTTCGGTTCGGACATAGTAGGTGATGTGATAGGGAAAATAGAGATTTTTCTCCACCTCATTCGCCTTCTAATGGCAGCATAATTACCGGCTGGCATGCTCCGGCCGCAACACATATGTTGACGAATCGTCATATGAGGCGGTCACCTGAGGTAATGAGAGATTAACTATTTTGCCGACCGACACAAACCTCGGCCTATGAGATCGTTCACCTTGACTTTGCTCTTGCTCGCCACTCCAGCACTAGTGGCTGCCCAGACCCTGATTCTTCGGGCAAAACAATACTTGGATGTCCATGCGGGGGTCTTGGTCTCGCCCGCGGTCATTGTGGTGAAGGACGGCCTGATCTTGTCGGTAAATCCCGAAGATCTTCCCCCGGATGCAGAGGAGGTTGATCTGGGCACACAAACCTTACTACCCGGATTGATCGACATGCACACCCACCTAATGTATGACCTGGAAATCCTTACCAGCAATCGCACCTTGTCTGAGACCTTGCCCGACTATACGCTGCGAGGGGTCAAGAATGCCCACACCACCCTAATGGCAGGATTTACGACGGTGCGGGATGTTGGATCGAGCGGCTTTGGCGACGTAGCGCTCAATAAAGCCATC
Organism: Saprospiraceae bacterium; assembly: GCA_965223165.1. GTDB lineage: Bacteria > Bacteroidota > Bacteroidia > Chitinophagales > Saprospiraceae > JABDMH01. The sequence goes on from CBDCVQ010000014.1 coordinate 353,289, forward strand.
CAGAAAGGGTATATCATCGGTCCTGAGATCTTCGCCTCGGGTCACACCATTGGCATTACCGGCGGTCATGCGGATGTGACGGGTTTCGCTCCCAACATCGCGGAGCAGGACTATCGTGCCGGGATCGCCGATGGCAAGGATGAAGTGCTGAAGGCCACCCGATACCAGATCAAGCACGGGGTACGCTCCATCAAGGTAGCTGCCACCGCGGGCGTGCTCTCCTTTGAAGGTCCCGCCGGAGCGCAGCAGTACACCATCGAAGAGATGGAGGCCATCGTTGAAGAGGCAGGTAGACATGGGATTAAGGTGGCGGCTCATGCCCACGGACGGGATGGGATACTGGCGGCGGTCAAGGCAGGCGTACACTCCATCGAGCATGGATCGCTGCTCGACGAAGAGATCATCGAGGAGATGAAAAAAAGAGGCACGTTTCTCGTGCCCACCTGCTACATTCCTTACTCCGTGGATCTAAGTCGCTTCCCCCCCATCATGCGCAAGAAGGCCATCGAGGTCTCCGCCGCCTCCAAGAAAAGCGTCGAGCTCGCCATCAAAGCGGGTGTCAATATGGCTTTTGGAACAGATGCAGCTGTGATCCCTCATGGAGACAACGCCAAAGAGTTTAAAATCTTGGTACAGAGCGGAATGACCGAGGTAGAGGCCATCCGCACCGCGACGTTGCACGCAGCTCGATTGTTGGGTGTAGAGGACCGTGGGGTAATCTCCGCAGGCAAGTTGGCTGACCTCATCGCAGTAGAAGGGGATCCGTTGCAAGACATCACCGTGCTGGAGGAGGTGTCGTTCGTAATGCGGCGTGGCCAAATTCACAAGCAGCCAGAGTGACGGGGGTCGACTGTGCACTGACCGACGGGGCCATCATGGACAGCCTCAACATTGTCCGCTGATATTTGATCTATGGGATACTTTATCGCCCTCCAAGGCAAGAGATTCAAGCGTAACCTGGCAGAGTTGGGCATTCCAATTTGGCTGGTAGTTGTAATGGCGCCGCCACTTTTCTTTGCCCTCTCAAAATATCTCTTTGTAAAAACCTCTTACGCGGCAACCATCTATGTCTTCATAGCCGCTACGCTCTTAATGCAACTTGGCGCAACCAGCCGGATTGATCACTTACGACAGATATTTGCAAAGACTACGTTTAGGAGATTGAGGTGGCTGGAAAACGGACTGCTCTCACTGCCCTTCGTCTGCTATCTGCTGTACGAAAGCAAGTTTAGTCTAGCCGGCGCGCTCATTGGACTCGCCATCCTTTACCCCTTTGTAAATGCCCGGATAAAAATCCATGTCGTGCTTCCCACCCCCTTTCGAAGATTTCCCTTTGAGTTTATTGTGGGGTTTAGGAGGTCGGTGCTGCTTTTGGCCCTCACCTATTATATACTGATCAAGGCCGTACAGGTAGATAATGCCAATCTGGGTCTGGTGGCTTTAGGCCTGACCATTCTGATTGGGATATCGTACTACTTTAAGCCTGAGCACCCTTACTTTGTGTGGATCTATCGGCTGTCCTGTCGCGATTTCCTGATCCATAAAGTCCGCACGTCTTTGCTGTGCGTGAGTATCCTGACCTTGCCCATGCTGGTGGTTTTGGCCATAGCGTTTCCCCAGCAGCTGCTTATCATAGTCATTATCCAATCCGTGGGATTTGTTTTGTTGGCCACGGCGGTTTTAGCAAAGTACTCGGCATTTCCTCGGGAAATGAGCTTGCCTCAAGCCTTGCTATTCGCCTTGAGTCTCTGGTTTCCCCCCGTGCTGTTGTTGGTTGTACCTATATTCTATCGTCAAGCTGTCAAAAGGCTAAATGACATTCTAATATGCTGAGTGTACGAGCTCTCTCGAAGTCGTTTGGAAGAAAGCCCGTGCTAAGTAAGATCGACTTGGAGCTGACCGCTGGAAGCATTCACGGAATCGTGGGAGAAAATGGTGCTGGAAAGACCACCTTATTTCGATGTATCGCCGGTCTTGAAGATCACACAGGTGAAGTGAAAACTTCGTTGCCTAACCTGAAGAATCTACTGGGTTTTCTGCCGACAAATCCTCATTTCCTCTCGAGGATTACCGGATGGGAATACCTTAAACTCATGTGTGTAGCACGTGGTATCAAGGAGGAGGGCTTTGATCACAAGAATATTTTTGACTTGCCCTTGAATCAATATGCGGAGACCTATTCTACCGGCATGAAAAAGAAGCTGGCGCTACTGGCCATCTTATTGCAGCACAATGAAATATTTATCCTCGATGAGCCTTTCAACGGCGTAGATATCCAAAGCAATATGCTCATCTCGAAGATCATGATGGAATTGAAAGCTAAGCGCAAATTGGTTTTGATCTCCTCCCACATATTTTCCACGCTGCGAGAACAATGCGATGAAATACATCTATTAAAAGAGGGTCGAATTGCGCAGACCGCCACCGGCGAAAACTTCGATGCTCTAGATGATCAAATGCAAGGTATTGCGATAGACGACAAGCTTAGTCGACTCGGCATTTAATTGCATGCAACAGCCATTTTGCCCTACATTAGTGCCGAGCCCTTTGAAGACTTGTGAAAAACCAAATTGACACGACAGGTTGGCACCTGCCGACCCTTCTCATAGGATTCGCCATCTGGGGTTTATACCTGATCGGACTGGCCGATCCGGTAGACTGGTGGGGGGTTCATTTTCTTGCCTTTGTGCCGCCCAGCTGGCGATGGCTGATCCTGCTCGCCAGTGCCACAGCTATCATCTGGGCCGCTTCCCCTAGGGCCAACAAACCAACGGACCAGGCATCAAATGAACCGCCGTCCTGGCTTACCCCGACGACCATTTGGATCGTGGCCCTGGGAATGGGAATACTTTTCTACAACTTCCCATTTGCCAACGACATCTATGGTGACGCCATTATTTTGAGTCAAAGTCTGGATTCTGGCCTAGAAAAGATGCCAGAGCATTGGAAGGAAGGCCTCTACAATCTGGCTTTCACGCCTTCAGCTGGCCGTCGTACCATGATTGCGCTGATGGGATGGATCGTGCTATGGACCGGAAGCACCTTTGGTGGCGTACTCCTTGGGTTTAGTGTCCTATTTGGTATCCTGTTCGTCGTGCTATGGCTCCATCTGGTGCGGACGTTTATTTCCCATCCGACCTGGCTACTAGTGCTCGCCGTCATCGGTCTGAGCGCTCCCTTCATGCAGATTTTTTATGGGCACATGGAGTTTTACGCCATCACCTACACCTTGCAGTTGGCCTGGCTCAGCTCGCTGCTCCTGCACCTCAAGCACCGACGGGCATCCTATTACTACCTGCTCTTCCCGCTTTGGCTACTGTGCATGAAGGTTCATCCCACCTCCCTACTTCTATTGCCGGCCTTGCTTTTAGTCACCTGTCATCGATACGGAGACCGGCTTCCTACCATAAAGAAGCTGCTTAATTGGCGGGCGGTTTTGTCCTTTCTCTTGGTCCCCATCCTCTTGGCCGGAGCATATTTGTATTTCATTGTCTTTGAAAGTCAGACGGACACACGCAAGCTGGAGGGCACCGAAGATCTGGATCACATATTCTTACCATTATTCTCGCCTGAACCACCTCTGGACAGGTATAACCTATTGAGTGTGAACCACATCTTCGATTTCTTCAATGTCATCCTACTCTGGACGCCGCCAGGCCTGTTCTTGTTGGCATTACTTTTCGTGGGATTTCGGAGAAGGCCCTCGCTCCAACCCCTTCCCGTACTCATCATAGGGTTTACGCTGATACTATACTCGATATTTCTATTCGTTGTTAATCCGCTACTTTCCATGCCCATGGATTGGGACCTTTTCTGCTTGCCCGCTGTACTACTGCTCCTGTTGCTCATGCTATTGATACAGCAGACAAATGCCCGATTACCAGCGCCTCGTCAAACATTGGTGGCGACCCTAGGCCTGGCTCTATTGTCGCTGCCCATCTTTGCCATCAACCACTCCATGCCCGCCACCTCGCAGCGTCTGGAAGCCCTCGGCATCCGAATATTTAAAACCTACTATGACTGGTCGGAGACCACGCTGCTCACAGCCGTAGGCATGATGCACCGAGAACAGGTAACGTCAGATTACATTGAGCGCAAATTGAAGATTACCGATCGACTAAAAGACTATGCCATACCAGCCAACGATACCATCTACGCGATACTCCTGCTCGATAATGGCCTATACTACCAACAGGTGGAGCAAGATCATGAAAAAGCAAGAGCACAGTTTCTCGAGGCGCTCTCGTACCAGCCCCAAGACGCCAACCTAAAGCTCAAACTACTGGAATCCTGCTTCCGACTGGGCCGCTACGAAGAATCCTTCGGCTATGCCCAGCAACTCGTCGAACGTGAATACCCCAACCGCCAAAAAGCCCTGCGGATGGCCATTCATGCCGCCCTAGAGGCTCATCACCCCACCGAAGCCGGAAATTACTGCCAGCAGTACCTGACCCACTGGCCCGATGACCCAACCATCCGTGCTGTCAGTGGAGAATTGGAAATAGGGGCGCCCCCAGAATCTATTCTACGCCACTTCCGACGGGACTAGCGAGGGCTGAGTTGGCGAGGGCCGGGTTAGGGAGGTATGGGTTTGGTCTGGCATGGTCGCCAGCTCGCCAAGACTCAAGTTCACCCAAGTCAGTGTTAACTCCAGTCACTCTGAACGCTGAACGCCAACGCACTCGCTCACAAACCGTACCTTTAGACCATGAATACCAACCTGGCCGTGCTAATCGACGGCGATAATATCCCGGCGGTGCATGTTACCGAGATGATGGAGGAAATTGCGAAATACGGCAATCCGACCATCAAGAGAATTTATGGAGACTGGACTAATCCTCATCTAAAGAAATGGAAGAACCTGCTCTTGGATCACGCCATTAATCCCGTGCAGCAGTACAGCTATACCTCGGGAAAGAATGCTACGGACTCCGCCATGATCATCGATGCCATGGATATATTGTACTCGGATAAGGTACATGGCTTCTGCCTGGTGTCTAGCGACAGCGATTTTACCCGATTGGCCACACGCCTGCGGGAGGCCGGCATGCAGGTGATCGGCATGGGTGAAAAAAAGACCCCCAATCCATTTATTGCGGCGTGCGATAAATTTGTCTACCTGGAGATTTTGAAGACACCCGTCAAGTCCAGCAAATCGGATGAAAGAGAATCCCCCCGCGAAAGCGTGGACAAAGTCACACCCAAAGTGATTCGATTGATCGCAAGCACCATCCGAGATCTTTCGGACGACGAAGGATGGGCCTTTCTGGGAGATGTCGGCAGTCTGCTACAGAAAAAGCAACCGAATTTTGATTCCAGGAATTATGGATTTCAAAAATTGACACCACTGATTACTGCCATTGGACAATTTGAGGTAGAAAGCCGCGAAGCCCCGGGGAGCAGGCATAAGCTCATCTTCGTCAAAAACAAAGAGAAAAGAGGTCGCCGACGAAAATCGTAACTTATCTTGCGAGGGACGATCCTCCAAAGTAAGTGATACCTTGATCCGAGCGCTCCTACTTGCCGCCACCATCGCCTCTGCCGTAGCATTCACGATCGGCGAATCGCCGACCGAACCCACCGGCTACGACCTAACCAGACAAATGATCGATCGAACCAAGCGCATTCAAACCATGAGGTATCGGGTGAAGAAGCAGGAACGCATCGAGGACAATCTCAAGGTACAGATAAGCTCAGTAAAGCTCACCCGCCAGCCCTTTCAGGTCTACACCCGCCAAGAGCATCCGAAGGCCGGCATCGAGGTACTTTACGTGGAAGGAACCAATAAGGGCCGGGCCTTGGTCAACCCCAATGGCTTTCCGTGGATGAACCTCAATCTCGATCCGCTGGGCAAGATCATGCGCAAGAATCAGCACCATCTGATCCTCCATTCCGGCTACGACCATGTCGTATCCATCCTTGAACATCTGCAGTCAAAATACGGTGACCAAGCCCGTGAGATGATCACGTTAAAGGGTCAGACAGTCTACGATGGACACGACTGTTGGATCGTACAGTTTGACAACCCCGATTTCTCTTTTGCACCACATACCGTCGAGGCCGGAGAAACCATTTCCAGCATTGCAAAAAAGGAGGGCATTAACGAATACATGATTGTCCAGCGCAATGAGGAAGTGGACAACTACCACGACCTCAAAGTGGGTCAGGTAATCTCCCTGCCGACCGACTACTGCCAAAAGATGACTCTTTACATCGACAAGATCCGCCTGCTGCCATTGCGCTTCAAAATCGATGATGATCTCGGGTTGTACGAGATGTACGAATTTCTTGACATGAGAATTGATGTGCCGATCGACAGTCACGAGTTTACTCCCGAGTTCCATGACTATGGATTTTAGGGTACCGCGTTTACGGTGGCAACATTCGCAGATAAATTGACTATCTTAATAGATCGCCCAATCCCTTTGCCATCATCCATCCATGAAAGCAGGTAGTCGCAGAGAATTCATAAGGCAGGCTGGCGTTCTAGTGCCAGGTATGGCATTGGGGACCACGGGGGTGCAGCGTGCAATCACCGCACTCCGATCCGCTCCCAATTTGGCCGAAGGTAGCGCCAAGGTGAAACTCAGCCTAAATGCCTGGTCGTATAACGTCCAGCTCTTTAGGCACATCGAGGGCAAGGCAGGTGGCATGAGTTTATTTGACATGCTGGACGAATGCGCCCGATTGGAGCTGGATGCGGTAGATCCCACCGGGTATTTTTTTCCCGGCTACCCCGATCGACCGGACCGGGCCTTCATCAACAAATTTAAAAGGCATGCTTTTCGCCTCGGCCTTGCGATCAGCGGTACCGGCATCCGAAACGACTTTGCTACCACAGACACCACCAAGCGCCAGGAAGGGATCACCCTTACCAAACGTTGGATCGAAGTCGCCGCCGAGCTTGGTGCTCCCGTCATCCGCGTCTTTGCGGGCAAAAAACCGGAAGGTCACAGCTGGGATGAGGCAGCGGTCTGGCTCGCCGAATGCCTGCAGGAATGCGCAGAATATGGTCAGGAGCACGGCGTGATCGTCGGGGTGCAAAACCACGGTGGCATGCTCAAGAGCAGCGCAGAAGTCCTAAAGATCCTTGAGATGGCATCCTCCGACTGGCTGGGTGCCATTGTAGACACCGGCTACTTTCTCACCGATGATCCCTACAAAGACATCGAAGCAGTCATCCCGCATGCTGTCAACTGGCAAGTCAAATCCCTCCTGAGTGACCGACGCGGTGGACCCATAGACCTCCATCGACTGGTGCGCATCATTCGCGCCTCCAACTACCGAGGCTACGTACCCATTGAGACCCTGCCAGTGCGCGGCCGGGAAGCCGATTACGATGCACTAAAGGAAGTCCCCAAGTTGTTGGCTGCATTGCGGGAGGCGCTGGACCAAAACCCGGGACGATAATCTCAGTCATCTCAAAAAAGAAATCCAATCATGAAACTAGCGACTGGAAGGAGAGCATTTGTCAAAACGATGGGTCGATATTCTGCCCTAAGTTTAACCGGTCTGGGGGTACTCAGCACCCTACCGTCCTGCAAATCAGAAGCACCCGTAGACAAGCGGGCCGCGGTATTAAATCTCATCCAAGGAAATTCCAATAATGGCTATGTGCCGACCGGTTTCTTCGTCCACTTTGGGCAGGGTTTTCACTATGGGGATGCTGCCGTCGAAAAGCATCTCGAGTACTTTGAGACTATTGACATGGACTTCATTAAGATCCAATACGAGAACACGTTTCCTGCGCTGGCAACCATTGAGAAACCTGCCGACTGGGCCAATTTCCCCTACTATGGCAAGGACTTCTACGAGAAGCAACTCTACGTCGTCGGAGAGCTCGTGAAACGTGGAAAACACCGGGCGCCAGTCATCGCCACCTACTACTCCCCATTTATGTGCGCCGGACACAGCGTGACTGGCGAGCTCGTCACCCAGCACATGAAGGAAGATCCGGAAAGCGTCAAAAAAGGCTTGGATATTATCACCGATAGCGTCCTCTACTTTGTCAAAGAGTGCAAACGGCTGGGCGTGGACGGCTTTCTGGCTCCCACTCAAGGCGGAGAGGGATTTCGATTTGACGATCCCAATATATTTCTTGATTACATCAAACCCAGCGATCTGGTCGTCATGAATGAAATCAATGAGGGTTGCATTTGCAATGTCCTGCACGTCTGCGATTATGACGGTGCCTATGACGACCTCACCCCGTACCTAGACTACCCCGGACATATTGTCAATTGCAGTCCCGAAGTCAATGGTAAAATGATCCCACTAAAAGAACTGCAAGCCATGTTTGACCGGCCCTTTATGGGCGGCCTGGAAAAGCGAGGTCCCATCCTCACCGCCTCTGCCGAAGACATCGAAGAGGAGGTCAAACAAGTACTGGAGGAAGCTCCGGAGCAATTTATTCTGGGCGCTGAATGTGCCTTGCTTGGGAACGTCGATTGGAAGAAAGTACGACGGGCGGTGGACACGGCGCATGGCAAGGTTTAGAAGCAGTGCGGAGTGAGCTTGAGTTCTGAGTGAGCTTGAGTTCTGACCGGAATGACTAGCGTGACTAGAGTGATCATTTCTAAATCTCTGGGGCTACGTAGCGGCAAAACCGACAAGGCTGACTCGAAAGATCTGTGTAGGTATGCGTTTGAAAAGAGAGATTCCATTCGACCCTCTGTACTACCTAGTGAGCTGATTGTCAAGCTAAAAAAGCTGCTATCTCGTAGAGATCTGCCGGTCAAGCATAAGAAATCCTTGACCATATCTTTTGCCGAACAGAAGAAGACCCTGCATCCAGAGCTGCTGCCCCTGTTCGAATCACAAACCAAAGCTAGTGTACAACTCGACCAAGACCAAATTGAGCAATTGGAAGGCGAGATCGAAAAGACCATCCACCAAGATCCAGACATGAAAGGCAACTATGATTTGGTCCATCCGTGGTTGGTATTGGCCCCATCACGGCGGCATATCTACTGGCCTACACCCAAAACTTCACCCAATTTTCCTGTGCAAGGAGATTTGCCTCCTACGCCTGTACAGCCCCCTTTCTGCAACATCAATCAGGAGTCAAAACGGGCAATAACAGGGTCAGCCATATGGCCAACAAGAAGCTCAAAAGTCTGCTAGGTATGTGCGTTCGAACCGCGATCCAGTTTGACTCCCAGATCAAGCAATACTACCTCAGGAAAGTGGCTGAAGGCAAACCAAGACAGCTGGTCATGAACAACGTTAAGAACAAGCTTATCCAACGTGTGTTCGCCACCATTAAAAGGCAAACCCCCTATGTACCATTGATGACCTACGCATAAAACTTTTTCCTATGTGAATTTGGATATACGTAGAAATTTACCAGATCATCCGCTTCGGACCGGGCCTGATTTCTTTTAGTGGTACCGACGCTCGCCCCGAGAGCTCGGTCAGCATCCACAGAAGTTAGGAAACACCGTCAGTGCGGACTCTGAGCTGCACCGCAAGCCAAAGTGCAGGGCCAGCAGTAAACAAAGCCCAGGACGTTCGGGACAACTCGGGTGGAAGCGGCGAGTTTTTTTCGTTTAGGATTTGGGGTATTTCGGAGCGTCAAGAAAGAAATCCAGCCTTGATTTTTGGTTACTTTGTATCAAGACAAAGTGACAAAAGAACGCCGAAGCAAGACGAGAACATCAAAACTGCAATGCTGGGAGTTCAACCAGGTCCCAGAATACTGGAATACCACAAGACCACAGGACACAAGACCACAAGCCTAGTACCCAGCCCGCGGTTCCGCCAACACCAATGCCGCACCCAGCGCCGACCCCAAGGCCGCTTCGCTGGTTACGATTTCGTATTCAGGCAATCGTCGGGATAGGATTTCTGTGAAGAGCCGGTTGTCGGCAAAGCCACCATCGATGTAGATCTTCTTGACATTCGTGTTGCCTAGTATGCGTTGGATGGATGCCACCTGCAACCGGACCAACTCCAGCATCAGTTGGTGTAGGGCCTCCTCGTAGCTGCTGAATGCGGTCAGATCGGTGTGGGTTGGTGCCTTGCCGGTGGTGGGTAGTACTAGTTTCTTGAATTGGGTATGACCGGCGCCTCGCAATCGCATGAACAGTGCCTGGTCGAAAGCGACCTGCTGGTGATATCTGTCGGTCTTGCGGAAGTGTCCATTGAGCAACTCGGTTTGGAGCCGATATTCTTCCCCAAGGAACAATCTGGCTGCCTTGACGGCTCGCCCGTCGGTCCGTAAAAAATGGAGGCAATCGGCAAGTAGATCTTCGGATGTCAACGCCTCGTGATTGAATGGATTGAGTGCGATGCTCCAGGTACCAGTGGAGAGCAGTACAAATGGATCGGAGCTGGCTCGCAGGTAGGGAAGCAAAGCTGCTGAGCTGTCGTGAATGCCCACGCCGACCCTTACCTCCCTGCCGCCAATCGTGGTCGTTGTAGCCGTACGGGTGGGCACCAAGGGCGGCAAGATCGAATCGATCTCTTCGGCATACACCCAGGCGTGATAATCGCGCTTGACAAAATCCCAAAGGGCCGTATGACAGCCTACACTGGTATATTCGGACAGGGGGACGCCACTAAATAAAAAGCTCAAATACTGGGGAAAATGTAAGGACCATTTCACCTCTTTGAATATTTCCGGCTTGCGATGCTTTAACCAATATAATTGTAGACCCGCATTGAGCATCTCCAAGGGTGGGGAGGACGTCTCGGCTGCCATCGCTAACTCGCCGCCGTACCGATCGTAAAACGATGCGAGCAAATCGCCGGGATAAGGTTTCAGATAATTATATAGCGGTGTGAGAGGCCGGCCGGCTTGGTCTAAGTGCACCATCGTCGCACCGTAGGTCGAGAAATTAATCTCCGCCACCTCATATGCCGGATGACCCACGATCTTATCAATGGTGGCTCGTATCCATGCCTCGATGGATGGAAGGTCGTCGCATAGATCACCATCGTCATCCTTTACCTCGTCAAATTGCTCATACGCGCGAAATACCTCCCGATGATCTAGGTCCAACAGGAAGAATTTCTTATTCGTTTTTCCGATGTCGAAGATGGCCCTCACTTTCATAGCATCTGCTATAGTCCCGTTGCCGTCACATCGGTGCCACGCTCAGCTACTAAGCTTTGACGAACATTTAATTGGCGATAGACGCCCACGGGATCCAGCGCCGCCCCTTGTTGCAATCTAGCTTCCCGCAAGATCGGGCGAAGATCTGTGCGATAGGCGTCCTGTAGCAACCCTTCTGCCCTGACTACATCATTATGCTCCCGAGCATCCTGCAGTTTGGCCTGATCGATGATCAGCGCCTGAGCATACGCCAGTCGAATAGCCTCCAGACTCTGCATCAAGTCCTCCAGTGGATCCTTTAGGTTGTGGCTGGCGTCGATCATCCAGGCAGGTGATGGATTATCGGACGTGTTATTCTCCATCCCATAGACCAGCTCATTAAAAATTAGAAAAAGCTGGTAGGGTTTAATGCTACCCACGGTCAAGTCATCGTCGCCGTATTTGCTGTCATTAAAATGAAAGCCGCCTAGTTTGCCCTGCCACATCAGAGTGGCTACAATTTGCTCTATGTTGGTGTTGGGCAGATGGTGTCCCAGGTCCACCAGGCAATAGGCACGATCACCACACGCATTGGCGAGGAGATGCGAGGTGCCCCAGTCTTGGATGACCGTGCTGTAAAAGCTCGGCTCATAAGGTTTATACTCAATAAATAATTTCCAATCGTCCGGCATGTGAGCGTAAATATCTCGGAGGCTGGCCAAGGTGCGCTCAAGTGCCCTCCGGAAATTCGATTGCCCAGGAAAACTGGATCCATCGGCCAACCACACGGTAAGACTTTTAGATCCAAGTTCCTCCCCAATGTCGATGACTCGCTTATTGTGTGCGACCGCTTGCCGTCTCACCTGCGCATCCGTATGGCAAAGCGATCCGTATTTGTAGCTCAGCGTCTGATCCGCTTGGTCCTGAAAGGTATTTGAATTTACCGCATCAAAAAGGATTCCCTGAGCGGCAGCGGCAGCTCTAATACGTCCTGGGTCCTCCGGAATATCCCATGGTATATGTAGGGAGATGGCCCCAGCCGATCGGGTTAGGGCGTGAATGATCCCGACGTCATTGATTTTTTCCATCAGGTTAGCGGGTTCGCCACCCATGGTAAAGCGGCCAAAACGGGTACCCCCGGCGCCCAAAGCCCAGCTGGGGACCGCCACTTGAAATTCCTTGATCTTGTCGATGAGCTGATCAACGTCTACGGATCGCCTGGACAGGCTGTCCGTCAAAAAATCCAACGAACTGCGATGCTCTTCCAGACCCTCTCGGTTGCAATCCGCTACTTGCCCTTTGCTGATTTTCATAAACCCATGGATTTATCTTTTCTTTCCCAGTGACATCCGACGGGGGCGACGGCAGCGATTTGCTGTACCAATCAGCCTTCGTCTCGTGCGCTACCTGGCAAATGCCGCGGCTACGCCTCCGTCCACATTGATCATGCTGCCGGTGGTCTTGTCCAGAATGGCCACCAGGGAAAAAACGGCATCCGCGATATCTTCAGGTAGAATTATTTGTTGCAGCAGATTGCGCTTGGCGTAAAACGCCGGCAAATCTTCTACGGCAATCCCATGGGCCTTGGCTCGGCCGGCCGCCCATTCGCCCTCCCATATCTTACTGCCGACAATGACGCCGTCGGGATTGACCGTATTGACTTTGATTTGATCCTTGGCCAGCTCTGCGGCCAGCAATCGAGTCATGTGTTGCTGGGCCGCCTTCGCGGTACCATAGCCAACATTGTTGGGGCCTGCTACGAGGCCATTCTTGGATGCAATATTAACCACATCGCCACCAAGACCTTGCTTGCGCATAATCTCCACCGCTTTCCTTGTCAGGAGGAATTGGCCTTTTACTAAAATATTCTGAAGCAGATCCCAATCATCGTTGGTGTGCTCGGTTAGCGGCTTCGAAATGGCCAGACCGGCCGAATGCACGACAATGTCCACACCACCAAACGACAGGCATGCCTGTGCATACGCACGGTCTATCTCTTCAGGTACGATCACATCGCAGACGGCGTAGGCGGAGACGTCTCGAGCATAAGTCTCATGCGCCTCTACCAATCGCTCTTCAGAAATGTCAGTCAGCACCACGTTGGCACCTGCCGCACTCAATCGATCTGCGATCGCTTTGCCTATGCCTCCCCCAGCTCCCGTGATCAGAGCGACGCGGCGAGACAGTGGCTTCTCCGGTGGCTGCCGTTGCAGCTTAGCTTCCTCCAGGAGCCAATACTCTATATTAAAGGCCTCTTGTCGGGACAGCGCGGTATATTTCGAAACGGCCTCCGATCCACGCATCACATTGATCGCATTGATATAAAATTCGGCAGCTACGCGGGCCGTCTGTTTGTTTTTTGCGAAGGTAAACATGCCCACCCCAGGATAGAGGATGACCACCGGATTGGGGTCACGCATGTCCGGACTATTCGGATGGCGACAATCCGTGTAGTACTCCGCATATGCTTTTCGATATTGTTCAAATACCGGCAAGAGGTCCTCCTTCACTTGAGCGACATCTTGCAGTGCGTGGCCGGGATCGATCGGCAGGACCAACGGTTGAATTTTGGTCCTCAAAAAGTGGTCCGGACAGGAGGTTCCGAGTGGGGCAAGCTTTGGCAGGTCATGGCTGTTGACAAACTCCAACACGCGCCCATCATCGGTGAAGTGACCGATCATACGTTGCTCGCTGGAGCATAGACCACGTAAGATAGGTGCGATGGCAGCTGCCTGACGCATGCGGCCTTCGGACGCTAGGGGCCGGACCTTGGGGCCACCAAATACAGGGCCTTGATCCTCTAATTTTGCCTCTACGTACTCAGAAGCCTGCTCAATCACCTCCAGGCTGTTTATATAGCACTCGTAGGAAGTCTCGCCCCAGGTAAACAAGCCGTGCCCACCGAGGACGATGCCACGGATCCCAGGGTTCTCTGCCAAGCACTTTTCCAGCTGAACACCGAGATCGAAGCCTGGTCGCTGCCACGGAAGCCATCCCATCGTATCTCCCCAGATCTCTCGGGTAATTTCCTGACTGCCTTCGGCGGCAGCCAACGCGATGACGGCATCGGGATGCAAGTGGTCGATGTGCTTGAACGGAAGTAAGCCATGCAGCGCCGTGTCGATCGATGGAGCCCGACTGTCCAGATCGAACAGACAGTGATAATACAGCGGCACGATCTCATCTTCATACTCCAACCCACGGTATACGTTCTTCAGTGCGCGAAGTCGCTCGGTGTACAGGCCAGCCACGCCCTTTCGAGTCAGGGTGCCCAGATCTCCGCCCGAACCCTTGATCCACATCACTTCCACCGTCTCCCCGGTGAGCGGATCTGCCTCCATCGTCTTGCACGAGGTATTGCCGCCACCAAAGTTGGTGATGCGAAGATCTGCACCTAACAGGTTGGATCGATAGATGAAAAGAGCAATCTCATCGTCAGCTAAGGCAGATGCCTTGGCTTCGTCCCAAAGGTATCTGACGTGATTAAAGGTTCTCAATGGGTAACGTTTGTTGAGTCGAACTAAATTAATTCCATCCAATCAGCTGGGCCTGTGGTCCGACGAACCAGATGATATGTGGCTGAATTTCTAATTATTTCGGATCAGTACCAATTTTGGCCAGCTATTCTGATGCACTTAATGCAGGAATTGCCGATGTCGGGGACAGGGACGAACCGAGTATAGGCAGATACCGACGACTCAGTCTCCGAGCCACTAGCCAAGGAATAGAGCTAATAACACCGCAAACGGCATCTCTGAATGAGCCTTCATAAACTGCCTCAGCGACTGAAAAGACTTGAGCAGATGTACTCTCACCGTGCTCTCGGCAATATTCAACTGCTGAGCGATCTCTTTGTTGCTCAACCCGCCGCGGTAATGCAATTCAAAGACCTGACGCCGCTTGGGAGGAAGCTTTCGCACAGCAAGGTCGGTGAGATCCGCGTAGTCTTGAAAAGTGAGATCGGCCTCTACCTTAGGTTGATATGCTTGGACAGTGCGCCGCCGGTATGCATCGCGCAAGGCCCTCTTTCGGTTTGTCCTCTTCAAGTGGTTCCAGATGAAGTCTCGTGTGATCTTGAAAAGCAACGGGCTGATGGCCAAACGCGGATCGATATTCGCTCTCTTTTGCCAGAGTTGGACAAAGACATCCTGGGTAATCTCTTCGGCAACGGCAGGCTCCCCGCATGACTTCAAGCAGAAGCCGTACACCTTTTGGTGGTGTTGGTCATAGACCCACTTAAAGCCTGAAATCTCCCCCTTTTTCAGGCCAGCCAAATATTGATATTCCCTTCTATTGTCCATGCCTATTTGCGTTGCTGAGGCCAGACCTGTCACGTTCAAGTTAGAAAAAATTGGCCCTTGTTTCGAAAAAAAGCAGTGCTGGAGTAAACATTCTGGCGGTACGACTTGGATACCATACCAAGAACAAAGCAAATGGAAGTGGACGCGGAGTTGCAAGAGTTGATCAAGAAACTCTATGATAAGAAATGTACGCCTCAGGAATTGGAAAAGCTATTTCAATCCCTGGCAAGCATGTCCCACAAGCAGGCCCAACGGGTGATGAAGGAGCTCTGGGATCAGGTCAAGAACTATCCTGAATTGGAGGAAGAACTTTCAGGTAAAATGTATGGCAACATACTTTCGACCCTCGAAAAGCAAGGAGCTCCTATTGGCTCCAAAGATGCCAAGATTCGAAAGTTGGCGAAACGCAGGAGGCAGCTACTCAGCCTTTCGACGGCTGCCGTAGTGTTGATTCTCATGGGGATTACCGGCTGGTTTTGGACCAGGAGTAGTCATGAAACGATATTGACCACGGAGTATGCAGAGCAGCAAACCCATACGTTGCCAGATGGGTCGACGGTCGTGCTAAACGCCAATTCAACCTTGCGCTACGAGCAAAATTGGGGTGCCTCCCGTGACCGTATCATATGGCTCGAGGGAGAAGCATTTTTTGCCGTCGAAAAGAAACCGGTGAGTGGTCAAAAATTCAAGGTCATCACTGGTGATCTAACCGTGGAAGTCTTGGGCACCTCATTTAATGTCAACAGCCGGCATGCGCAGACGAGGGTCTACCTGGAGGAGGGCAAGATCGCACTGGCATTAAAGCACCAAGAGGGTCAAACGATGATGGAGCCTGGCGATCTGGTCAGCTATTCCGCGGCGGACCAAAGAATCATCACCAGCAATAAAAAGGAGAGTCAAAATCTACATACCTCCTGGAAGAATGGGGTCCTCGTATTTGATGACACACCATTGCGCGATGTCTTGCTGAAAATCGAAGAGATGTACGGCATTGAGATCAAGCTAAAAGATGAGACGCATTATGACCGACCCATCACCACGGGATTGCCCGTCAAGGAACTAAAGATCGTATTACCCATGCTGGCGCGAGCCATGAATCTGAACATCGTGAAGGAAGGAGATCTGTACATCATTCAATAGGCTAAAAACAAAGCTGGAACGACCTGGCAGGGCCGTTCCAACACAATAACAATTACTTAAAAAACTAAGGTATGAATATTCCCTCGGTACATCAAAGATACATCCGGCTCGCCCTGTACTCCGTGCTACTGAGCTTAGGATCCCTATCGGCGATCGCGATTGACGAATCGCCCGGCTGGATGCAGGAGCGATTGATCACAGACGTTCTCAAAGATTTCGGCGAAGTCTACGAGGTATTTTTCACCTACGACGTAGAGCTTCTCAAAGGCGTAAAAGTCGATTTTGAGTTTCGCAAAGGAGAGCTCCTCCAAGATGCCATCACCCGCTTGCTGGCAGACAAGAATTTAACCCACCAGTCTTATGGTGACAAGTTCATGGTCATCTATCAGAAAAGCAAACGGGGTGAGCGCAGCGCCAAGAAACTGGGTCGGAAGATTCAACAGTTGCAGCGGATGGAGCAAAAGCAAAACCTCAGCGTCCAACGCAAAAGCACCAAACCCAAAGAGCTGTTTCGCTCGGTGATTAAATCCATTGGAGAAATGGAGCAGGAACTGCCGATACGTGGGACGGTCACCGATGAAAGTGGCAATCCGCTGATCGGAGCCACCATCCTGGTTCGAGGCACCTCCGTGGGCACCAGCTCGGATCTGGATGGAACCTACCAATTGAATGCTCCTGATGATGCCACCACCCTGATTGTATCGTATACGGGCTACTCCACCCAGGAGATCGAAATCGGAGGAAGGAGCACGATTGACATTCAAATGACCCTCGACATCTCGCAGCTAGAAGAGATCGTGGTAGTGGGTTATGGGGCTAAGAAAAAGGTAAATCTGATCGGATCGGTGAGCACCGTATCCAGCGAAGATCTGGGCAACCAGTCCATCACTTCAGCGGGTCAGGCCATCTCCGGGAGAGTACCTGGTGTGCAAATCATTCAAGGTTCAGCGCAGCCGGGCAAGGATGATCCCATCATTACGATAAGGGGGGTCAGTACCATTCGCACCAGCGTAGGCGGACAAAATGAAGACACCGCCCCCTTGGTCATCGTCGACGGCATTCAATCCACCATCAACGACGTGCACCCGCAGGACATTGAGAACATTTCTATCATCAAGGATGCCTCGTCCGCGGCAATCTACGGGGCACGTGCCGCCAATGGCGTGATCCTGATCACGACAAAAAGAGGAGAGAATAAGAAGCCGAGGATTACACTAAATTCTTACTACGCTACGCAGAGTCCCACCTACATTCCGGAGACCCTTAACCCTTACGAATATGCCTTGCTGCGCAATGAAAGTCGCACCAATGTCGGTCGTGCTCCCGATTACGACGCGGAGATGCTGGAGTGGTTTAGAAACTACAAGCATGAAAGCTGGGCCGACTTTCTCTACGTCGAAGGAGCACCGCTGATGAATCATCATTTGGCCGTATCGGGAGGCTCCGAGACGGTAAAATACATGGTGTCCGGAGGATTTCAAGATCATGACGGGGTCATCATAAATACCAATTCGAAGCGGTACAACATCCGCTCAAATATCGATGTCAAGGTCAGCGATAAAATTAAGGCGGGCATCAATTTCTCTGCCAGCATGACCAAGTTTGTGGAGCCCACCGTCGGGTTGCCCAATTTCAGCGCGACCATGCTGGTGCGCAACGCGATCAGGCATCCGCCTTTTGCGCTGGTGGACGGGGTAATTAAACCCGACGGCCATTACTCACGCGGCACTGCGGGATTCCAGACGCATTCTGGCATCACCCTGGCAGATGCCGAGGTGGGCGGGATGACCGATCGCAAGATTTATCGTGCGGCACCCAACTTATATCTCGAGTATGAGCCGATCCAGAACCTCTTGATCAAAGCTTCCGGATCCGTCTATATCAGTGACGGAAGGCGCTCTTCGTTTGCAGCACCCTACCTGGTATCGGACGGCAATACCCTATTGCCTCGAAATGGTTTGGGGCAACTGAGAGAGTCTTATGACAATAGTACGACGACCCTATTCGAGCTGACCGCCAATTATACCAAGACCCTCGGTAAGTCAGTCCTTTCTGCCCTGGCGGGATTTAGTGATCAGACCTTTGAGAGCGACTACCTAGAGGCCCTCAATCAGGGCTACTCCGGTGAAGCGCTGCAAAAGCTAGATGCAGGGTCCATCTCACCGACCGTCGCTGGTCGAGGGCAAGAATGGGCACTGCGATCTGGATTCGGTCGGCTCGGCTACTCGTACGACAATAAATATTTATTGGAATTCAATATCAGATACGACGGATCCTCACGCTTTGGACCGGATAATCGTTGGGGTGTCTTCCCCTCATTTTCCGTCGGATGGCGAGTAGACCAAGAGTCCTTTATGCAAGACGTGGACTTTATTGACAACCTTAAGCTGCGGGCCAACTGGGGTCAACTCGGCAACCAGAATATTGGCAATTATCGGCACGTCTCTACCATTGCGCTTGATCAAGCATACATATTTAATAATGCGGTTGCCCCGGGTGCTGCTGCCACGACCATCAGCAATCCGAATATTAAATGGGAGACCACCACAATGACGGATGTAGGCATCGATCTGGGGCTGTTTAACAACCGTCTCTCCATCGAGGCGGACTACTATGTAAAGACGACGGACAATATTTTGTTGACCCACCCGTACCCCTCACCCTTGGAAATCTATCACCGCCCGCACAAAATCAGGGCAAGGTGGAGAATAACGGCTTTGAGGTGCTCGTCAATTATTTTGGCAAAGCCGGAAATGATTTCACCTATAGTATTTCAGCCAACTGGGGACACAACGACAACAAAGTCTTGGAGCTGGACAAGGAATTTATCTCGGCAAACAAGATCATCACCCAGGTTGGTCAGCCCATCAGCTCGTACTACGGGCATCGGATCTTGGGCATTTTCAACAGCGATGAAGAGGCACAAAATGTGGACAGGTATGGCGTCCAGCCCGGAGGGGCTACACATGCGGCAGGAGACTACATCTTCGCAGATGAGAATGGCGATGGGGTGGTCAATGCGGACGACCGCGTAATTATTGGCAACACCAATATCCGAAACACGGTCGGAGGCACCGTCACGATGGGCTTTAAGGGTTTCGACCTGCGCGCTGTCTTTCAGGGCGTGCTGGGTCGCGACATCGAGGACGGCGTCTTTGGCACCGATGGCCTACGGGGCGGCAGCAATTTGCTAAAGCGATTTCTGGATCGATGGACACCTGAGAATCAGGACACGAGAATACCCAGGGTCGCAGCGGGCGTAAAGTACAACAACTCACTATTTGTGGGTCCAGCCCTGAGCTATCACATCAACGATGCGTCGTACGTGCGCATGAAGCATATCGAACTGGGCTATGCGCTGCCTCAAGATCTCATTGAGCGCGCAGGTTTTTCAAATGTCCGGTTTTATGTATCTGGGCAAAACCTCCTGACGTTTACCGACTTTGTCGAGGGGTTTGATCCCGAAGATGCGCTGCAGTTTAACGATGTAAATGACAGCTACCCACAGGCGAAGACGGTTTCTTTTGGTATTAATCTGGGTTTTTAATCCGGGCTTAACGTAGAAATAAGATGAAAACTAAATATATATTTCTCGTCGTAACCTTGCTGGCGATTGGCTGCGATGATATTGACCGATTCCCCCTTACCACCTTAAGTGATTCTACTTTCTGGCAGACGGCCGACGATGCGGAGATGGCCGTCAACGGCGTGTACAACGTACTTGCCGATAATAATATGTACCGGGACTTTTTCATGCAGACGGATGGCATTTCCAATAACATGCTCTCCGCCTACTCCTTTGACGGATTTTTGGAGATCAGTGAAAACCGAGGTTTTGACACCTCTAGTCCGGTGCCGCGAGCTTTTTGGGCAAAATCGTACGAAGGCATTGTACGAGCCAACGAAGTCATAGCGCGGGTACCAGACATTGACATGGACTCCGATCTGCAAAACCGGATTCTGGGCGAGGCACGGTTCCTAAGAGGGCTGTTTTATTTCCACCTCACCAATTTGTGGAGTGATGTGCCCCTGGTCCTAGATCTGCAAACCGTTGGCGAAGAAGCGTTGGTCCCACGGACTCCCAAGGCATCCGTGCTAAATAGCGTCTTTGATGATCTTGATTTTGCGATCAGCCACCTGCCGGACTCCTACGGCAGCAGTGATAAAGGCCGGGCGACCAAAGGGGCAGCGCTGACTTTGAAGAGTAGGGTGCACCTGTACCAGGGACAATACAACGAAGCCATTGCGGCCGCCAATGCGGTCACCCAATTGGGATACGATTTGCTGCCAGCGGAAGAATGGGCCGATCAATTTCTGCCCGATGGCGAAAACAACGAGACCGAATCCATCTTCGAGGTACAATTCACGGGCAACACAGGCTCCGGCACCGGCAGCAATTTCAACAATACGGCGGGTATTCCGGAACTGGGTGGAGGTGGACTGTACCCCACCCAAGATCTCGTGGAGGCATTTGAGGACGGTGATCCAAGATTAGGCTGGTCGATCCTGCTGCCAGGCGTAGAGTTTGCCGGCACCGTCTTCAGTCCGGATGGGCAGGATTCCAATTTTGGTCGCACGGGATTTGCCCGCATCAAGGGGGTGATACCTGAACCTAATATCGGCGGAGAGGGAGACCAAAATGCCGTAGTCATGCGCTACGCCGAGGTACTGCTCAACCTGGCCGAAGCCGAAAATGAATTGAACGGACCACAGGGAGCATACGATCCCATCAACAAGATTCGAAACCGAGTTGGATTGCCCAGCTTGGATAATGGTCTCAGCAAAGAAGAGATGCGCACCGCCATCAGAAAAGAACGGCGATTAGAGTTGGCTTTTGAAGGTCACCATTATTTCGACCTGCTTCGCTACGGACCAGCTGCCATGCAAGCAGCCATGGAGAGCGTGGTCAACGTCCCGGGACATGCCCGCTATTTTGATCAGAAAGTGATGCTGTGGCCTGTGCCGCAGACAGAAATTGACGTCAACCCAAATCTATTGCCCAATAATCCAGGATGGTAGTGGCACACACCGTTCCGTGAAAAAGCAAGCAGTCCCTGACAATGAAATGATTCCCTTCAAGTTTCGAAACTTAGCAGTAGAAAGTTTGCAGGGGCTGCTTCTCTTCTCTCCCACCCCGAGTTGACCATTCGCCACACCCATGATCTTTGCCAGGTGCGGCCTGCAAGATGTTATATTTAGGTAAGCTCTGATGATCTGGCCGGCCTGACTATGTGGAATAACTGCTGTCTTTTCGTGTGGCTACTCGCTTTATT
Source organism: Saprospiraceae bacterium (assembly GCA_965223165.1). Lineage (GTDB taxonomy): Bacteria > Bacteroidota > Bacteroidia > Chitinophagales > Saprospiraceae > JABDMH01. The sequence continues at coordinate 375,038 of CBDCVQ010000014.1, forward strand.
GTCCTGCTCGACAGGTGGGCAAGAGAGTGACGGTCCGATATTTTTCCAAAACGAACCGGCGATATGGATCACGGATGGCAGACCGCTACCTGAGCACGACTCACTACTCTACCTCGATCGGCCTGCGCCTCTCTTTCGGAAGGAATTTGCTGTCGATGGGCCGATAGAAAAAGCCACCTTGTATATCACAGCCGCCGGCTACTACCATGCCTCGATCAACGGCGCTCCAGTCGGCGAAAATGTCTTAGATCCTGCCTGGACGGATTACAGCAAGAGAATCTACTACACGGCACATGATGTCACGCCACTGATGGCGGCAGATACGAATTGCTTGGCGGTCTCGATTGGAAATGGCTTTTACAACCCACTGCCCCTGCGAAAGTGGGGTCGACGAAACCTCCGCAGTGATACGCACGTGGGCAAACCCACCTTCCTTGCCAAACTCGTGTTGCGCTATTCAAATGATACCTCGGAGGAAATCGTATCAGACCTTAGCTGGAAATATGCCTATGGCCCACTGATCAGGAACAGCGTCTACCTGGGCGTCCTGTATGATGCCCGTCGAGAAATACCGGGTTGGGACCAACCCGGATTTGAGGATGATCATTGGCAAACGGTCGATGCAGGTACCGCGCCTGGGGGTATGCTGCAAGAGACCTTTTTCCCACCCACCCAAGTGACCGAAGAGATCTCACCCATCGACATCTATGCTGCAACACCCGACGTTTGGATGGTCGATATGGGCGTAAATTTCACGGGTACCTACCGAATAAAACTGGACGGCAACCCCGACGACACGATCACCTTGCGATTTGGCGAACGGATCTACGAAGACGGCTCCCTAAATCCCATGACCAGCGTCATCGGGCAAGTAAAAAAGAAGGGCGTAGGCGGTCCAGGCGCACCGGACATTGCCTGGCAAACGGACAGCTACATCCTGGGGGGCCAGGTAGGATCTTGGTTCAGTCCACAGTTCACCTATTACACCTATAGATACATGGAGATTAAGGGCTTGGCAAACAAACCCCAGATATCGGATATCCAAGGCCTGTTCATGCATTCGAATATTGTCAATCAAAATAGTTTTTCGTCTTCCTCCGACCTGCTTAATGCCATTCAGGATGCCACAGAAAGAACCTTTCGGGCTAATCTCGTCGGTGTACAGTCAGACTGTCCGGCTCGGGAGAAATTCGGATATGGTGGAGATCTCAATGCGACCAGCGAGTCATTTATCTATAATTTTGACATGCAGAGCTTTTATCGCAAGACGATCTATGACTGGCTGGATGCGATGAATGATACGGGATTTGTGGACACCGCACCCTTTGTCGGCATACAGTATTGTGGACTTAGTTGGGAGTCCGCTTTTCTCACCACCCAGTACTACCTCTATCTCTATTACCAAGACACGGCCATCATCCACGAACTCTATGAAAGAGATAAGCAATGGATGGAAAAGGTGGCCCGTATTCACCCTGAAGGAAGGGTCGATCAGGGCCTGAGCGACCACGAATCGCTGGAGCCAGTACCGGTAGCACTCACCGGCACCTGCCACTACCTGCAATGTGCCCAAATCATGAGCGCCTTTGCCTCTGTGATGGGACAAATCGACGATGCGGCGCAGTATGATCGGCTGGCCGAGCAGCTACGAGCACAGGTGCGGGCGGAATTTTGGGACAAACCTGTCGAAGGAGACATCAACCGGCAGACGCTGTTTGCCACCTTACTTTATCACGACATTGTGCCAGCAGCGGAGATTGCAGCCGCTGCCGACTCGCTGGTGCACGCTGTACAAAATGGTCCGAACGGACATTTCACGACCGGCATTTTTGGCACCAAATACGTGCTGGAGTCACTGTCGAAATATGCCTCTACCGAGCAGGTCTTTGACATCGTCCACAGCACGGCGTATCCGGGCTGGGGTCACATGATCGATCGAGGCGCCACCACCATTTGGGAGACCTGGAAGGAGAGCGACAACACCTATTCCAACTGCCATCCCATGTTTGGCACGGTGACAGAATGGTACTACCGATGGCTGTGCGGCATTCGGCCAGATCGCGAGCACCCGGGCTTCAAATCTTTTCATTTGGCCCCCACGCCGCCGGAGGGACTGGCACGGGCCAGCGCCACCTATCACTCCCCTTTTGGGGCCATTTCATCTAGTTGGAGCATGCAACCAGGGAATAGCTATAAATACAACTTAACCGTGCCCGAGGGAACGACGGCAAAGGTTACTTTGCCGGTAGATCACCACCAATCCGTAGAGGTCACAGAGCACCCAGTACCCCTCGACAAGACGTCGGTGGAAGGATTGCAAAGTGGCAGATTTACGTTGAACGGCGGCCATTATGAGATTACCGTACGATAAAACAATGCACCCGGGATCATTGGCATATACATGTGAATGTGGCCCCCACAGGATTTGATCCACCAGTTGAGCGCCAAAAGAAATAAAGTGAAATACCCAGTAGTTCTTCTACTATTGCTGATGGGCTGCACATCGGGACCACTGCCAGACGAGGGGAAGCATTCCGAATATCAGCCACTCAACGTCTTACTAATCACCGCAGATGACCTAAACTACAATTCCGTGGGGGCCTACGGCTGTGATATTCCCGACATCACGCCCCATATTGATCGACTGGCTGCAGAAGGCATGCGTTTTACGGAGGCTTATGTCAATATCGCCATTTGCCAGCCCAGCCGACAGTCGCTCTTGACCGGACGATATCCTCATCGCAATGGTGCCCTCGGTTTCGAGCCCATCGACCGAAGTGTGCCCACTTTGACAGAGCAGTTGCGAGAGGTCGGTTACATCAACGGAATTATCGGCAAGGAAAAGCATTTGAAGCCGATGGATAAATTCTGTTGGGACATGTGTATTCGGGAGGAAGATGTGGCATCCGGTCTAGGCATCGGAAGAGATCCCGAACTCTATTATCGATATACCGCCAAGCTGTTGGCCAAAGCAAAGAAGGAGGGAAAGCCCTTCTTTCTGATGGCAAACACCCATGATCCGCATCGGCCCTTTGCCGGTAGGGACAATGAGCGTAAATATTGGGGAGAAGATCTACCTAAATTCACCCGAAAGATCCGCCCGGACGAAGTGACTGTGCCAGCATTTCTCCCAGATCTTCCGGAAGTCCGACAAGAAATGGCGGAATACTACACGTCAGTGTATCGATGTGATGAGGTTGTCGGAGCTATCCTAAAGGCACTGGACGAGAGCCCCTTTGCCAAGCACACCCTGGTCATCTTTATTAGCGACAATGGCATTTCCGCGCCGTTCTCCAAAGGCAATTGTTACCTCAACAGCAACAAGACTCCCTGGATCGTGCGGTACCCGGGCCAAATCGCCCCAGGGTCTATAGATAGCACGCATCTCATTTCTGGAATTGATCTGATGCCGAGCATACTGCATGCCCTCCATTTGTCCAAGGTTCCTGATATGGATGGATTTTCTTTTCTGCCGATCCTCCAAGGTCAAAAGCAGAAAAATCGTGATCGGGTGTTCACTCAATTGCACCGGCTATTCTCCGGTAGAGAATATCCCATGCGATGTGTCATCGACCAACAATACGGCTATATTGTCAATTTTTGGTCCGATGGAGATTTTCACTTTACCGGAGACGCGCTAAGTGGCCGTACGTACCAGGCGATGCGCCAAGCATCTGAAACCGATGATGTGATCAACGAGCGAGTACAACTGCTCCGATACCGGGTACCCGAAGAATTGTACGACTTTAAAAAAGATCCGGATGGACTGGTCAATCTAATAAACGATGTGCAGTTGGCTGGGGAGAAAAAGCGGTTAAAAGATCTACTGCTCGCCGAAATGAAACGAAGCGAAGATCCGTTGCGGGAGGAATTTGAGTCGAGATTTATGAGGTAACCAAATGCCACCATGCCAATGGGGATGATGAAGTTTAGGGTTTAAGGTGACCAAAGGACCATGACACCATACTCGCATCAAGACTAAGTGACAAAAGAAACGGCTACGCAAAGACGAGAAAGCCAAAACGTCAGCGCCAGGAACCCGGCCAAGCCCCAGTACAAGAACCCAATCAGCAAAGATGGACCCGGGCAAATCGCCGACTTCGATGGTGAAGTTTAGCGTTTAGGGTGTAGGGCTTAGGAGGGGTCGCGAGCTCGCGTCATCATCCCCCAGAACCGTAGCAAAATCAAAGATGACCGACGATGAATGTCGGCCCACTTCTGACGGTTCTTGCCCCTTTCAAAGGGGGCGGTCAACCAAAAGGCCACAAAACCAAAGCACCACAGCACCCCAGGACATCACCAAAGACTGAGTTGCATAAATCCTGTATACCACAAAACCAAAGCACCAAAACACCACAAGACCAAATTATCCAGCCTTGATTTTTGGTTACTTTGTATCAAGACAAAGTAACAAAAGAACGCCGGAGCAAAGACGAGAAAGTCCAAGCTATGACGATCCGGAGCCAAGCCAAATCACAGGACAAGACCATAATACCATAACACCACAAAACCATACAACCAGATTAACCGACGACCAAAAATGCAAGGAACTAGCAAATTACAAGAGCCTAATGCCCACGACCAACGTCCGCTGACCACCACACCACAGACGGTAAAACGAGTTTGGCAGAAACGACCACTACCTGCACTGCTCCTAATCATAGCAGCCGGGCTGCTCCTAGGGTCCTGTCAAAAACGACCACCGACCAAACCCAATATTGTATTTATCCTAATCGACGACTTAGGCTATACGGATTTGGGCTTTATGGGCTCCGATTATTACGAGACACCCCACATAGACCGTCTCGCTCAGGCTGGTATGATCTTCACACAGGCCTACGCCAACGCTGCCAACTGCGCTCCCACCCGAGCCTGCCTGCTCACTGGGCAATATACCCCGCGCCATGGGGCCTACACGGTGGCAAATCCCGCAAGGGGGGAGTCCAAAGATCGAAGACTCATACCCACGGAAAACGCTCGAACGATCTCGCTCGATAAAGTGACGATCGCCGAAGCCCTGGGAGCCGCCGGCTACGTCAGTGCAGCCATCGGCAAATGGCATGTGGGCAACGACGCCAAACAGCAAGGATTTGATGTGGCGGCGACGAAATATGACCTTGGATTTGGCAAAGGACATTTTCATGAGAACGGAGATTATTTGGCGGACCGGTTGACCGATACTGCTGTACAATTTATCACCCAAAACAAAGACAAGCCCTTCTTTTTGTATCTGTCGCATGACGCCGTGCATACACCGATCCAAGCCAAAGAGCAGCTAATCGAAAAATATGAAGGCAAGGACCCGCATGGCTGCCACCGCCACCCCACCTACGCAGCTATGGTCGAGAGCGTGGATCAAAGCGTAGGACGGATCAACCAAGTGCTCGAAGAGCTCGATCTCAGTGAGAATACCCTATTAATTTTCTTCTCAGATAATGGAGGGCATGGCACCTACACCTGCCAAGCGCCCCTGCGAGGAGGCAAGGGCATGTTTTACGAGGGCGGCATCCGGGTGCCGATGTTTGCCTATTGGCCGCAGACGATTGAAAGCGGCACCATTTGCGAGGCGCCCGTGATTGGCACCGACTTCTATCCGACGATGCTCGAATTGGCCAATGCCCTACCACCGGAGGATCATGTCTTAGATGGCGTCAGTCTCGTCCCCCTATTTGGCGGCAAATCATCCATGCCCCGCGAAACAATATTCTGGCATTTCCCGGCCTACCTGGAAGCCTATGCGGGCTTGAAGTCTGCCTCCCGTGACACCACCTTTCGAACCCGGCCGGTCAGCGTCATCCGCAAGGGAGACTGGAAATTGATGATGTTTCACGAAGAGTGGGTGCTGGACGGCGGCGAGGAAAATATCCATACCAATAACGCCGTGGAATTGTACGATCTGAAAAACGACCCTTCGGAAGAGCTCAACCTATGCAACAGCAACGTCGACAAACGGGATGAATTACTGGCGGATCTACGGCAGTGGCAGCGGCAGGTCAATGCCCCGATTCCGGACGTTGCTAATGTTGAATACGGTACCGAGTAAGTGCCAAGATGCTCCTCTGGGTCAAAGTGAACCCAAATTCTCTCCATTCATGACGAGCACCTGTTACGGCATAGTTGCTATTTCTGTTGAACCCCGGCGTCTATTTACTGCTGTGAATAGTGCGCCCCATGGAGGCATAAAGCCTGCCAGATGCTGTTGCTATCCGCACAGCAAGAATGTAAGATCCTACATGAAGTAAGCAGCATGATCGCTAGCAAATTTGATTACGTCATGCTGCGCAGTTTTTGATATTTTCCCAAAGTCATTCGTGGGTGGGTGTACCGGCACTTGCCCCCACATTCGACTCATAGTTGTAAGATCATCAGCAAGCCAATCTGGTAATCCAGCCGCTTTCATCCCTTCATTATGAGCTTCGGCCGGCACCTGTATGTAACTAATGTTCCGATTAGTGGCTTCAGACAAAGCCCTTGCCATATCACCATAGCTGATGGATGAGGGCCCGGTGATCACGTACGTTTCATTGTTGAGATGATCACTCAGCAGACAGTCAAGAGACGCTTGAGCCACATCTCTTGCATCGATCATCGGAACCGGCGCATCACCCATCGATTCGTAAAAGCAACCTTGACTCTTGATCGATCCCAGGTGCATGAGCATATTTTGCATGAATGAGTGCGGGCGGAGATTGATATACTCGAGACCACTGGCAGTCAGATGATCCTCAATTTGGCCATGCCAATCAGCGAGGTGTACCTTTGATCCCCTCTCAGCAATCACAGCAGATATCTTCACAATTTTCCGAACACCCTCTTCCTTTGCCAAATCTATCAAGCCATTCTGTTGAGCAACTTTATTGAGAGACGGACTGGTCAATAAAAAGACCGTATCCACGTCCTTAAGTGCTGGGCGTACGGACGACCATTGTCCCAGCTCGCCCACAGCCGTGCGGACTCCCTTATCAGTTAATTCCTTGGCCTTTGCTTCACTTCTCGTCAGCACCGTAAAATTGGCTCCAGCCTCTGCCAGTAAGCCTACGAGAGGCCGTCCCACCGTGCCAGTGCCACCGATCACAAGAATTTGATTTTTCATTTCCTTTCGATTTATTTTAGTTGATTATGAGTATTAACATTTCAACGGACCGTTGCATTTCAGCCGACCTTGCACGCTACAACTAACCTGCAAGACTCTACATCCGGGCTCGAAACGACAAAGCCCCGGTCCTAACATTACCTCGATCATACTGCTCTCAGCGAAAGCATCCAGCTTATCATAACATCAGATCCAACCGATCGCAAAAGAACAGGGAGTGCCATGCCGCTGTTGCCTGGCCTATCAGACCGGCTGCTTCAAGGCCTCAATCTACCAGTTGAAAAGTCACTTTTGCCACCATGTTATCCCACTGCATGTGCAGCTCGCCAACGTCATTCCGCTCCTTGAGCTCTATCGTAAATTGTTCGACTATTTCACGGGTTTCACTGGCCTGCATCTTTACAGATTCTAAATCAAAGTCTTTGTCATGGGCACTTCCAAAAGCATTGTCCTCCGTATTAAAGATCAATGTCCATTCGCCCTCCCTCTTTGGGATGACAAAAAGATTATACCTTCCTTTTTGCAGCGTTTTATCTCCAAAGACAAGATCCTTATCAAAAGAGATTTGAGTAGCATGATTCGCCCCTGCCCTCCATACTCGATCGTAAGGAACCACATAGCCGAATATTTTCCTTCCTCTCTTCGACGGCCGGCTATAGTCAACCTCCATCTGGACATCAAGAATTGTAGATTGTACGATGGTTCGTGGCGATGCAATTCCTACGATTGGCTGCTTCGCAATAGAAGGTGCAAATCTTTCCACGTCGAGTGGAGCCACTCGTGTTATCTCAAAATTCCATGCAGACCCCATCGCATCGATACTATCGATTCTTAAATCCGCGTCTAAAAATATGGTAATTGGCAACGACAGGCCGCCATGAAAAATAATCTTCTGTTTGTCGATGCGTGAAAGTTCTAACCCGTAGACCCCAAATGCCTTATTGACAAAGGTCAGGTCCTCATCAAGCCGATCTTCAACCATTAGTAGAGAGAGCCATTCCCACTGCCCCATTATCGGAATCCAGCTCCCCAAGTAGTCCATTCGTTCCGCCTTGTAGCTCCTCGTAGTTTCCCCCTCAGGTCCATTCATAGAAAAAACGATACTATCGTCCCGCATCGTCATACTGATACTATAGGGTAAAAATCCCGTGGCGGATTCCAGGATGCGAGAGGTATTCTTTAGGTCATAATATTGAATTTCGCATGACTCAACGCTGCCATTGCTACCATAGCGAAAGACGAACTGCTGCAAATGCGGCTCTGGAAATATCTGAATGGATCGTCCGAACATCTCTCTTCCAGCGATCGTAAATGTCTCAATACAGGCCGTATCTCCAGCCCATGTGGCAATATAGGTTGCCGAATATTTCTCCAGATCCTGACTAACAAGCAATACGGTGCTGCACATGAGCAGTGCGAACAGGATCAGCCCCTTGACAAATCCAGCTCCGATGGTGTTACAAATATGTTTCTTAACCCACAATTCTAGTGATCTCCGACGACGGGCAGGTTCACAGGTTATACCAGAGATGTAACTGCACCAAGGCACCAAGAAGGGATTTATCATGACCTGCTGCAAGGAGCCATCAAAGCTGAAACGGATGGGCAGATATTTGCCCATTTGACGTTGCAAACTATGGAGCAAGAGGAACGGTAGATTGGTCCAGGGCATCGGGGAGGTCCTATGATGTACCTCAAATTAGCAAAACGAACGCTTACATCCAACCCAAAACTGGCCGCACATAGTCCTGCAAGCTATGTATGCCTTTCGTGACGATATGACGTGAACATTGCCGACAGCCCCTTGCCGGGCTGTTACCGCGCTACTAAATCTCTTGGCCCTCGTCACTTTCCCGCCTGGCTGGCTCAGAGATCCACAACGACGCAAACTAGTTCTACTAGAGAACCATGACGGCGTACAAGGCAACCCTCATCTGAATTCAATTCCTCCGCCGGTGCTAACCGGTCAATGCTAGGGCAACCCCAATAAGACGTCCGATCGCTCCAACAGTTTACCCCAATCGTACCTTGCCTTAGCTTGCTCTAGCACATTGCTCAATTCCTCACCAGGCAATCCCAGGAAAGAAGAAGCGATATCATAAGGCGTATTAGTGGGAATCAGCATTGCATCCTCGAGACCTGCATAGCCCAATGCTTTAAGCAAATGTATCGCCCCCGCTCCGGTATGGTAGAATATTCTTCGCGCATATACTTGCCTCACCTGCGCACTGGAGACCAGGTTGTTGGCAAATTCCTTAAATCCGTGCGTCGGGTCCTCTATCGTATTATTCTCAATCGAATTAAGGGTGCCAAACACCTCCACGTATCTAGCCGACCCCTCCAATTTCTCCAGATAGAACCCATGGGTTCGGATTAAGTTGTTTGCACTTGTGTCCATACGCTCTAGTTCGGCTTGAATGGCCACATAGTAACTTAATATTAAGGTTCTTTCATCATTTCCATCTGAATGATAGGCATCGATCATCACATCAAACAGCAACAACAAAAGTGGCATCGTCTCGTCCGTCAGTGGATATCCAGCAAAATCTTGCCGGCCAAAATCGCCGAAAAAACGATCACCATTCTTGATCAGCTGGAATGCATGAAACAATTCATGAAAAAATATGGATACATGAAAATGCCCATTTCTATTCTTGTAATTATTATAGAAATTATCATCTAGATCTGCCAAATGGTAGGCATAGAGGGTGTAGTCTGGCTGTTCCAAAAAACCAAAAAAGATCGGACTGTTAGTGAAGTGCTCCTTCACAGACTCCAAAACATCCTTGTTGCGATACAAAGCCAAATCATTCAGGCCGGGCAATGATGACGATATTCTCTTGCTCCCGGCCAGCACGGAAGCTGGAGGGTTGATGAAGACGCCACTATCGGCATCGGTAAGAATAAAAATCGGAAACTCCTCCAAGCAATCGAAGCCTTTCCAAATATTGCTCATCTCATCTTGCACCAAGAGAAGATTGGAAATGAACGCCTCTTCGCCCTGGCTTAATACTACCAGATCCTCCTCCTTTTCAACTTCGACTGGCTCTTCGGATGAACAGGAGGACAAGAGGCAAAGTGACAAAACCAGGCAAAAGACGATGCTGCCATATACGTAAGCAAAGTGAGACTTCATTTTTCGCGCTTGAATAATTGCACTGATTTTCCCTGGTATCAGACATCACAATTTAACGAATTCAAAACTGCGGGGCTGGGGTCGAAGTCTCCCAGGTCTATGAGAAAGGATCATCTGGGTCTAGAAACTTCCAGCCATTTTTTACCCAGGATGCTTCCTACTTCGCAACCTGCACCACCTGTAGCGCATCGTCGTTGTTGGCGACCAGCAGTAACATCTCTGAGTCAGGCGTGTTTTGCAGGAGCTGGATATCCCTGACGTCCTTGTCGATATACAAACCACTTTCAGTGTAAGGAATGGGATCAAAGTGGCCCTGGCCATCCCCTTTCAGGAATAAGCCGGTGCCGGCGTCGGCCCGCCCGGTTTCTACTTCTGACACGAAGAGATTGCCGCCTATGACCAGATCAAGATGGCCGTCAGCATCGATATCTTCAGACACGATGCCGTTGATCGGCGCCAACTGGGCAGCATTGGGGAGCGGGGAAATCTCGAATTGACCTCTGCCCAGATTCTTCATCATGACGCTGGCAAATTGCGTGGCCGCATAGTGCAAGGCATCATTGAGTTTGTCGCCATACACCTCTTGAATGGAGGCCTTGCCGAAGTCTGCGTACGTGGGAAATCTTCGACCGATGATGGGACATTGCTCAGAGGAACACTGGCGACCTCGCACGGGGAAGATGGTCGTCTCGTTGATATAGCCTAAGGCAATGTCCAAGCTGCCGCTGGCATCGAAATCAGCGGCGTAAATATGAAAGGGCGCCTCCTTGCTGGCCTGGTATTTATAATTGAGACCGAGATTGCCTACGACATAGTCTATGTCGCCGTCATTATCATAGTCACCGCTAGCTATGGCGTTCCACCAGCCAACGGTCTCGGAGAGATCAAGGGATTCGGTGGCATCTTCAAATTGACCTTCTTCCTGCAGAAAAACCGTTAGCGGCATCCATTCGCCCACCACCAGCAGATCCGTCTGGCCATCCTCATTGACATCGGTCCAAAGCGCATCGGTGACCATCCCAATATTGGTTAGGCCAGATGCTTTATAGTCATTGATATTGACCAAACGCCCGTTGTCATTCTCCAGCAGGTAGCTACTTACCGGCATCGGATACCGACCCGGCATATGGCGACCGCCGACAAACAAATCCATGTCTCCGTCTTGGTCATAATCGAACGGCTTGACGCACGAACCACTCAAGTTAATGTTGGGAATGCTTCCGGTAGATTTGGTAAAAGCACCCGTCCCGTCATTAAGGTATAGCCGGTCCTGATAGAATTCGTGATTGGCGGCATGCGCATTCCCACCACTCACTACGTATAAGTCCATATCTCCATCGCCTTCCAGGTCGAAAAATGCCATGCCCATATCTTCATAGCCAGCATCCGCCAGGAAAGCAGGAGAGCCCTTAGACACAAAGCCACCTTCCTGACGTTGGAGAAAAAGCACGCCCGCCTGATCTTTTGGGCCGCCTATGTAGCAATCCTTCAGACCATCTCCATCGACGTCAGCGACCCCAATGGCAGGTCCAAATTGTGACAGTTTGTGCGGCAGTAGAACCTGCCTCTTATAGTCATCAAAATCGTTCTCTTCGTGATCAAACTGAATGCCGCTCTCTGCACTGGCGTCAAAGAATGGCGTCTGCATAGCTTGCCCATCACTGGCGGGCACAGCCTGCGCTTCCGCATAGTTGACGGTTAATAATTGATTGGCAGAAACATTCGCAAACTCCTGCCAGCGACCATCAGGCCATACTACCTGCACCTTATCCACCTGCTCGATGGCTCCCAGGCCAAAATGCAGCAAGCCTTCCACGGAAGATTGATAACCCCTCGTATAGGTCAACTGCTGAAACTGCTGCTGCGCTCCGTGATGTATCGTCACGGATGTACCGATGGGCTGGATATTTTGCGAGTGTGCCAATTGTATTTGCAGATAATTATTTTGACTGCGTTCTCTCGACTGATTGCTGTAGATCGATGCAGCGTCATCGATATTATTGACGATCAAATCCAGATCGCCGTCTCGATCGAGGTCGGCATAGGAGGCACCGTTCGAAAACCCCAGATGATCCAGACCGGCAGATGCCGAGACATCCGCGAAAGTGAGGTCTTTGTTGTTGATAAAACAGTAGTTCTTGAGTTTGGTGGAGCTAAGGCTATTCGTAAACTTCAACGCGGCAGGGACTAGGCTTTGATTTTGTTGTTGGGCGGCATACATGTCGTAGCGCATGACCTTTAGTTTGTCTTTGTCCAATATGTCCCGATAGTAGCCATTGGTCACAAAGATGTCCTTCCACCCGTCATTATTCAGGTCAGCAAATAGTGCTGCCCAACTCCAATCGGTCTGATGTACCCCAGCCATCTGACCGATTTCGACAAAACTATGGTTGCCCGTATTGAGTTGCAGTTGATTGCGCATGTATTGGTAGTGATAGCCCTTGTCTACAAAGTCCCAGAATCTTTGGGGGTCCATCGCTCCCATTTGCACCTTTTGCCGGTAGTTGTCTTGCGACAGCATATCGACACAATACAAATCGATCAGCCCGTCATTATTAAAGTCGGCTGCATCTGAGCCCATGCTTGACAGGCTGGTGTGTTTGAATTGGGATTCGATGACATTGGTAAACGTGCCGTCGCCATTATTCTGATACAATTTATCCGGTTCGAAGTGATCTACGGCCACGTGGATATCCATCAAGCCATCGGCATTGAAATCGGCCACGGCCAGACCCAATGTCCAGCCATAGTTTAGGACACCCGATGACTTTGATATGTCTGTAAAGCGGCCGTCGCCATCGTTGCGATAGAGCCGATCGCTGAATTCAGGGACGGGGTCTTGGAAATATCTTTCGTGCACCGCCTGATCTTGCCTGCGAAATCGGGGGTGGTTGCCCACGTACAAGTCCAAATCTCCATCCTTGTCTATGTCAAGAAACGCCGCCTGTATGCTGTAATTCGGATCGTTGACCCCATAGGCTGCAGCACTTTCGGTGAAGGTCGGGACGCCTTCGGCCGTATTCCCTTGGTTGATGAATAGCTTGTTTTCTCTAAGTGCGGCCGGCTCGTCATGGTAGCTGTTGCAAACATAAATGTCCAACCACCCGTCGTTATTCACATCGGCCATCGTGACCCCGGTAGACCAGTTTTGGGCGCAAGCGACCCCGGCCTCGGCGGTGATATCTTCGAATTGAAGATTCCCTCTATTCAAGTACAGCCTGTTGCCCGTCTGATTGCCGGTGAAATACAGGTCGGGTAGGCCATCGTTGTTGATATCACCTACGCCTACGCCACCCCCATTGTAGGCATTGATGTAGTCGAGCGTGATCTTCAGCTTACTGAAGTCCAGGGTGTTGGAAAAGGTGATACCTGTCTGTACGGCATCGAGCAGTTCGAACTCAATGGGATCATGGCTTCGGGAGCTGGTCTGCTCCTTGACCTCGGCAGTAGGAGCAGGCGAATGGGTACAGGCACAGATGAAAACGATGCCTAGAAAGAGATAGCGTGCGCTGCAGCAGGGCAAGAGGCATGATTTACGGTTTTTCATCGGTTACAAGAGCTTACCACTTGCCGATCGCTCGGCAAATGTACTGTTCAGCAATCTAACGGGTGCACAACATTCGAAGTCGTGCACCGCTCAAAAATCAAGAAATGTTTTGGAATCGGGAAATCGTACGACGTTTGGTCCGCAAGTTAACCGAAGCAACCCCTGGTCACCTTTGCTCGTAGGTGTCAGGCGAGGACGCACTGACATGGCCGAGAGGAGGGGTTTGATCTCTTCAGTAGGGTCGCCACCCGTGATCTCCATGACCCAAAACCGGCCACGCTTGGCGTCCCCAAAGCCTGGCCGCGTCGAGTGTCCCCACCAAGCGTCTAACGGGTACGTTAGCTCATAAGGAATCCGAACATATGATACCGTGTATCCAAGGTTTGGCCACATCTGCCCTCAGTTAATTCCATTCGCCTCCAATACCGCCAAAATTCCCTTGGTGAGTGCGCTAAGGTCGATTCCTTCATGCTTATTCGTCATCAGTATCACTGTAAGCTCACTTGTATAATCTCGGTAGGTGGAGCATCCGTAGGAATAAGCGTAGCCCCCATGCTGGTGAACAACGGCTTTTCCGTCCTCTTGCCGGATGACACCCAACGGTCCTTGCCTCTCCAGACTGGTTGGTCGATAGAATCGTTGCACTCCATCTCCCTCTGCCTCATATCGACGTCCTACAAATTCGATCCATTTCGAGACATCCTCGATCGTCATGTATAGCGGGGCATAGCATAATTCAAATCGCTTAAAATTTGGATTGCCCGCTTCGTCATCTCCCATCTTTTCGGTAAACGATCTGGTCATATGCAGGGTTTCGTTAGGAGAAGTAGCATCATAGAAGGAATCGTTGATCCCCAACCTCGAAAAATAGTTCTCCTGGACCCAAGTCCTAAAATCCACCTGAGTAACCGCTTCCACTACTTTGGCCAGCAGGAAGTTATTCCAATTGCTGTAGAAATAGGCAAATCCAACATCCCGTGGTTTGGGATTCAACTCCTTGATCTGATTCATGGCCTCCTGATCATTCCGAACCATCCGGAAATTAACGTAGGGTAAGCCACTGGTATAAAAGAGGAGATCTGAGATGGTGACTTCCTTCGACCATTCGGGAAGCTCCGGGATAAACCTTCCCACCGGATCCTCATAAGACAAATGGCCGGCAAGCATCAGGTCCAGCACAGCCACGGCTGGTATTTCCTTCGCCAGCGAACCCACATTGAATCTGGATAACAAGTCGATCCTCGTGGTTCGCTCCACGTTGGTCCATCCATAGTGCTGCACCACAATCGCTTCTCCACGTTTCGCAACCAGTAGTGATCCATTATACGTCGACTCGGTGGCAGAGTCTATGTGATTTGCGATCTCGTTCTTAACCTTGGCTAAAAGTGGTTCAGAAAACGCTCCTTGTGCCATGGCGCCTTGACACAGGAACGTGCAAGCCACTGTCGGCAAGAATATGATTCTAACTAATGCGTTTCTCATCGCTTCGATGCGCTCGGCCAAATCCTATTTAAAAACTGATCAAACTATCGACAATAGGCTACAGAATCAAGGGGCACCTACACTCCTAGTAGAGTTTCGCATTAGACATGTTGAATAATTCTAATAGGATTTTGTTCGCAGACGAGGCGCAAAACACAGGCATAGCAGTGGCTATGGCGAGGCTTTGCAACGAAGTATGCGGACCAAAGACATTAGAATTAACAACAAGATTTAATGCGAAGCTCTACTAGCCAGCCACCGACTATTCCGCGTCCACCTCCTTTAGAAAAGACAAGACCACCGCCCAGGTATCTTCCACACCGCTCCCGACCCTTTCCTCAACCAGCATCGACGATCCGTGGACGCCATTTTTAGGTGCATAGGTTTGATGGCCATGCTTACTTGCCAACTCAAATTGCAATTTTGAGTCTTCCCTTTCCATTTCACTCGGTGAGTTTAAGATGAGCAAGGGTATGTTTACCGTTTCAAAATATTGGTCGGGAAGGCAGTCTCCCATGGGCCCGCCAGAGGCTGGTGAAAATGCTAGCACGCCATCAAAGTCACTTTGTCTATGGTTGGCCAGCTGTATGGCTAGAGACGCACTGTAACTACTCCCCCAAACGATCATATCCCCAGAAAAGCCAGACTCGATCATAAAATCTAGCGCACTTTCCAGATTGTTGTATGCGTCGCAGTAACCGTAGCCATCCCCATAGACGTTGGTAGGAATGTTGGCCAGCGTACGGTTGTAATTTCCATAGTATTGCCCGCCCACTCTCTGATCAATCGCCAAAATATTGTAGCCTTGCTCGATCAGCCTGGGGATTATCGGCCCATATTCTCCCCTGGCGTTTGATCCGCCTTGGTGAAAGAGCAATATCGTTGTCCCCTTCTTGTCTAATTCGTAAAGATCTCCGAAAATCCGAATGCTGTCGGGAGTATAAAAGCTAATTTCCTTACCCTCCGTAACCGCATTTGGTGTTTCCGCTCTTGCGGATTTATTTGTGCATGCACAAAGAATTAGTAGGCATGCGATCATTGTGGTTGATGCGATTTTCATGATTCGCTCTTTTTTTATAGTTGCCCAGAATGTCTATTGGGTAATTCCTCCTACGCAATCACCGGGCCTATAGCTCCCTGTAGCTGCAAATACCTACTTGCCGTCACAACCTGGCTTGGCATCGATGTCTGTCTCCAGGCGTATGTTGCCTAATCCAATATCCACGCCTTCTGCGGCGGTGATCACAAAGGCAGAGCTGACGGCGGTCATGTCTACCCCAAGATCGGCAAAGCAACTTAGGCTGATCCGATATTCTTGCCAATTGTCCGGGGCGATGCGGATATCGAGGGTCTGATCACACGATGCGTCTTGGCCGCACATCCCGATTTGCACTATGGCGTGGTCGCCCTTAAATGATCGGGCCGAGAACGTAAGCTCCATGGCGCCGTTTGCCTCTCGAGAAAGGTCACTGGGGGATGCCGCACTGACCCGCATTTGCTCGTGGTCTGATTTGGTCCACTTTATTCGCAAAGCATCTTCCTGTGCCTTGTCGTCTGTCTTGCTAATCAACAGCCCTCCGACCGAGGTGGGATAGCTCGCGATTTGTTTGATCAGATCGTCGGAGCTGAGCCAAAGGCCCCAAGGGGCCACCGGTGCACCCGCTCGGTAGAAAACTCCGGTAGATGCCATTTCGCTACTTTCCAACCCTGAGGTTTCCGAAAGTTGATTTACGGAAGCATTGTCATGATAAGAAAGGCCATAACCTAATGCAAACAAAGGCTCCGCGCCATCTGCCACGACGGCTGTGGCCGGCCAGGAAAACGATAATCGGCCCGTAAAATCGAAGGACGGATCTCGCTGAAACAATAAATCAGAAATACCTCCTCCTTCGGTGCCAGGGAGCCAGGCCGCGACAAATGCATCCGAGTTGTTGATTTCAGGATTGCACCAGAGCGGACGGCCGGATAGAAATACGGACACCACCGGGATGCCTTTCGCTCGAAACTCCGCCAGCGTGCCCACATCAAAACCATTGGGCTCAAAGTCGAGATTCTCCCGATCGCCCTGAAACTCCGCGTACGGATCCTCACCATAGATTGCGACGACCACATCGGCAGTCTCACGGGCATTTCCATCTGCTGAGAAAATTATCTTTCCCCCCGCTTCACTTATCGCTTCTCTGATGCCATCTAGTATGGACTCGCTATTGGGAAACTCGTCGTTGGTATGCCCCGTGCCCTGCCATGACCGGGTCCAACCTCCGCAAGCCTTGGAGATACTTTCGGCGCCATCGCCCACGACCAAAATGGTTTTCCCAGCGTCCAGGGGCAGTAGGCCATCGTTGTTTTTTAGCAACACCATGGACTCGCGCACCGCCTGTCGTGCGATGGCTCGGTTTTCCGGCAGCCCCAGCAGGGCTTCGTTTCCGGCATTTTTGCGGGTGCTGGGCGCCCCTTTCGTAAATATCCCGGACGCAATTTTGACGCGAAGGATGCGACGCACCGCATCATCCAGGCGGGTCATGGGGATCGTCCCGCTCTTGACATGCTTCAAGGTACTTTCATACAAGCCCTTCCAGCTGTCGGGTGCCATATACATATCGAGACCCGCATTCAGCGACTGGGGGCAATCGGTATTGGTGCAGCCTGGCACCTGGCCGTGACCGTTCCAGTCACCCACGACGAAACCGTTGAAGCCAAGCCGCTCCTTCAAGACGTCGGTCAACAACTCTTTGTCGCCGTGCAATTTTCGGCCT
Organism: Saprospiraceae bacterium; assembly: GCA_965223165.1. Taxonomy (GTDB): domain Bacteria; phylum Bacteroidota; class Bacteroidia; order Chitinophagales; family Saprospiraceae; genus JABDMH01. Next base: position 393,052 of record CBDCVQ010000014.1, read on the forward strand.
TGCCAGCTGGAGAACGAAGCCATCACCGTCTGTACCCCCGCGGGTATGGCGCTGTAGTACCCTGCCGCATGCACATTGCGCAAATCTGCTTCACTGATCAAGGCATCGCCCTGATCCACCCCTTTGTCGGTAGCCCCGTCCGCGAGAAAGTGCTTGGCGCTGGATATCACGCGACCATCGCCCATAAAATCGGCGTCGCCCACCCGGCCCTGCAGGCCGTAGACAATCCGGTCTGCGTAGGACTTGACAATCTCTCCATCTTCTGAGAATCCTTCATAGCTGCGACCCCACCGCACGTCCTGCGGTACGGCCAGCGTGGGAGCAAAGGTCCAGTCGTGCCCGGATACCGTGAGTTCGTGGGCGGTTACGGCGGCAATTTGCTCGATTAGGTCCGGGTTGCGCATGGCTCCGAGCCCGACGTTATGCGGAAAGACGATGGCACCCGTCAGATTCGCATGACCGTGCACGGCATCGATGCCCCAGATACAGGGTATGGCCACCTCGACCCCTTCGTCGTCGATCGACGCCAGATAGTATTTGTCGGCCATGGCCAACCAGGTCTTCGTATCTGCATAGGGCAACGGGCCAGGTGCGGAATTTCCACCGCTCAGCACCGAGCCTAAGCGATATTGCTTCACCTCCTCGGGCGTGACCGATGCATTGTCGGCCTGTATCACCTGACCCACTTTCTGCTCTAAGGTCAGCTTTGGCAGCAGCGCATCGATTTGGGCTTCGATTGCCGGATCTAGTGCCAGCGGCTTAATGCTTGGCCAATCTTCAGGATTCACCAGATTACCAGATTTATCTGCATTTGCCACCTTCCCTTGTTGCGCACAGCTCGGGATGGTGATGCACAAAATACATAATAGGGTGACTGGTAAGATCATGGACTTGACGGTCCGCATATTGGCGTTGATTTTAGTTGTGAATAAGTTAACCTCGGACTTCCTACGGTCCGTACAATGAGCGGCAAGTTAGCGTGTTTCTTAAAGGTGTTATGGTGGTATTGTGGTGTTATGGTTTTGTGGTCCTTTGGTTTTGTGGTCCTTTGGTTTTGTGGTACTATGGTTTTGTGGTACTATGGTTTTGTGGTACTATGGTTTTGTGGTCCTTTGGTTTTGTGGTACTATGGTCTTTGGTGCGCCGCCCCTTTTGGTTCGTCTTCGTTGTTTGGGGTTCTTGCTCCGGGCTTTTGGTCGACTCCAGACGTTGTAGCTTGGACTTTCTCGTCCTTTGTGGTACACCCCCCTTTGCTTCGGCGTTCTTTTGTCACTTTGTCGCGTTTTAGTTTGCTGGTCTCTGCCAATGGCCCCCTTTGAAGGGGGCAAGAACCGTCAAACGTGGGCCGACATTCATCGTCGGCCATCTTCGATTCTGCTACGGTTCTGGGGGATGACAACATGATGGTACTATGGTTCTATTGGTTCTATGGTGTTCTGGTGTTGCTTGGATGGCGCTCTTTGGCAGGGATGGACAATTGCTTTCATGAAACGCCGCGAGAAAACGACGCGAGCTGCCGACAGCTTCCTAAACCTTAAACCTCCGCATCGAAGAGGAGCCAGCAATTCGTGCTGTAAATTATTTACTACGGACCGAATCGATCGCTGCTGCGGCCAAGGCGTTATATTGGCGATCACAATACCAAAACCATCGGATTACTGAGCACATCCTCTGCTGCCCCGGTAAGCATTTCACGTTCGGCAGCTGGTCAACGGCTTATTTCGGGATTGGTCCGGCCCTTGCTGGTCGGAGGGCTGACGGTGTTGTTTAGCTTGGCGATGTATGCCCAGCGCTTCCCCGTCGAGGGCAATCTCACCATCGCCGGGACCCTGCCCGCCAACATCAATAACCTCGCCGGCCTTCCGCTCAACCTGATGCTCACCCTCAAAGACGCCAAAGAGGTCAGCCGGGATGTGCGGCTGCGCTGGACCATCGTCGGTGAAGGGGTCGAACTGCGCACCTCCGATCGAGCCTTGCTCAGCCCTATCACCCTCACCTACGACATTCCCCAATTCATCAATGGCATCGATCTGGCGCACTACTTCACCCCTGCCAACTTTGACGTGTCGGGATTGGACTATCAGGCATTTATCCAATCGGGTGGTAATCTGCCGGAAGGCCTCTACGATGTGTGCGTGGAGGTGGTCGACTTCATCCGCTTTCGCGAGGCCGGCATCTCCGACGTGCTCTGCACCTTTGCCAGTCTGGATGCCCTGGCTCCACCCCGCATCATCAGCCCCGAGGACGGCCACGTCTACCCGGTCGCGCCCGGGCTGTTTGACCCCATCACCATCCAATGGGAACTATTCAACCCCATGACCATCACCCCTATCGACCACACCCTCTACCTCTACGAGATCAACCCCGATCTGTCCCTGACGCCCGACCGCATCTTTGCCTTTCAGCCCCCGCTGTACCAGACCACCCTATTTATGCAGACCTTCTCCAGCCTATCGCACCAATATGGCCTGGCGGGGGAGCCACCCCTGGTGCACGGCAGAGAATATCTGGTCCGGATCAAAGCCGAAGCACCCGATGGTAGTCTGGTCTTTCGCAACCAGGGGTTTTCCAATTATGTCCGCTTCTTCTACGGCGCTGCAGAGGAGGAACCCACCGAACCACCCTGCGCCGAGTTGCTCATCACCGGACAGGAAAAGCACGAGGATCAGCGTTTTACGCTCTCTTGGGCCGGCACACACGGGGCCAGCGGTTATACCGTGGACTGGTGGACCCTGGACGATCCCACCCAGGTGCAAACCCTGTCCGTCACCGACACCTTTGTCTCGCTGACCGATCTACTGCTGGATGTCGAGTATGTCGCCCAGGTCACGGCGGGCTGCGGCGAAGGCCTGACCGTCACCAGCGAGGAAGTGCCCTTCAAGTTCTCCTCCGAGCAGTTTGAGATCGACTTTGAATGCGGTGCCGTGCAAGACCCCTTGGCCATCCTCGGCACCACCCCCCACCCCGGCCTGTCCATCGGCGATCAATTTCTCGCCGCTGACTACGTCATCACCCTCGAATCGGTCAGTGGCAGCAGCGACAATCTCAGCGGCTCCGGCACTTTTGACATCCACCTGCCCCTGGGCATCAAGGCCAAGGCCATGGTCAGCTTCAGCGGCATCAAGGTCAACGATGAGGCGCAGATGTACGAGGGGGAGATCAAAGTCAGTGGTGTGGGCGTCAAAATATTTCCCCCGGAGTTTGGCGAGTTGTTCGAGGGCCTCAGCGATTTTCTGGCCGAAGAAATCAAAGACAAAGAGCAGACCCTGGCAAACCTCAACGAGATCATCAACTACCTGGACAAGTTGAAAGAAGAGCTGTCCTACTTCCTACCGGAGACGGTCACCCAAGCGGTCGAAGACGCCCACGAGGAGTTGGTCAATGCCAAGGCTGCCGTTGAAGCTGCCAACACCCCGGAAGAGCTCAAAAAAGCCGAAGAAGCGCTGAAGAAGGCCAAAGACAAATACGACGATGCGGTAGAGATCTACGAAGCTGAGTTGGATAAGCTGCTGAAGGAGTTTCAGGATATTATTCGGGCGGCACTGCAGAGGTTGGAGGCGGATTTGGATGCTGACGCCCTTGCACAAGCCTTTGCCGATGCCGAGCAGACCGTGATCAGTAATTATACGAGCGACTATGCCGGCGTTGATCACTCGGCTGAGCTAGAGATCATCGAGGAAGTAATAGAAGATGCCGGTGCCGTCAGTGCATCTGATCTGTATGCGGCGATCACCGAGGACTACTACCAGAGCGAAGTAAATCATGTCCTGTCCATTTTGGTGGGGCGACTGGTGGCACAAGTCACAGATGCACGGTCTGTCGAACAGTTCAACGAAGCAGTGCAAGATTATTTTCCCAACGGGGATCTGCTCAAATATGTAGGGCGAAGGATCAAAGAAACGCAGGGCCAAAACCAGGAATTGATCATCACCGAGGTCAAATCGGAATTATCGCAAGGACTAATAAAGTGGATACGTGTACAACAAAGTAAGTAGACGGCCAGGGTGGATTTGGGCCACTCTTTGGACACTCATCTGGGTGCTAGGCGTGCCGGGGATAATTGCCGGCAACGAACTAGATCCCACCGATCCCATAGCGCAGATTACCAGTGTGCATAACGATTTTCTGGCCCAACTAGTCCAGGAGAATGCCGAGAAAAGAGCCCAAAACCAGGAAGACCAATGCTGGTACATATTCACCGCCAATCCCGACCAAAGAGCCTATCTCCTGGACATCAAGGCAAGGGCTGCCACCGGCGAGGAAGGCGTATTTGTAAAAAATTATGCTGGGGAAAATGATCCCGAGATTGGAAGCCAATATGGCGCCCCTTTCATCCGACTGCTCAATGCGTATCTGGTTCGCGAAAATCAGGGGAAGGTCTATCCCCTCTACGTATGTATCAGTGACAATTTCGTCCTACCCGTACTGAAAGCACTGCCAGCCAAAACGCTGCACTACAAAAATGTGCTGGAGCTATTGGAGAATGGATATGGTGCTGAGGAATCTCAGAAGGCCCGGAAGCTGATCACCGCCAAGAAGAACTCCTTCATTCAGCAGTTTAAAGATAATGTGGTCAACCACTCCCAGTCCCTGGTCTACTACGTGTTTGAATGGTATCAGCGATTACCGGACGACCAGTACGCTACGAAAAGGGTGCAACATGCCGGGGCCATCTATCCGACGGCCGACAAGTCGAATTTTCCGCTCTCGCCTGCCGAATATGTCAATCTGAAACGCGAACCCACTTGGCAATACCTCGAGGAAGTACCTGACCCTCCCGCCATGAACCAGAGAGAGGGCCGGCTGGGTGCGGCGGTGGAAGCTTTGGCTGGCTACGAGTCTTATGAAGTGTGTGAGGACGGGGCCAATGTAATTCAATACTTCGGCAGAGATCGGCTTTCACCAGAGGATCAGATCTTAGTCAATAAGATCGTAGATGTGGTCTGCTCCCTTACCGATGAGCAGAAGGTCGTGCTTGACCAAGACCTAAACCGTTTGGATCCACAGGATCTGCTCTTTGAGGACAGGCTTACTACCAAGCAGCTGGAGAACTATCACCAGGGCCTGGTGGCCTGGAGGGATTGGTTTGACCGGGTCGAGGTGTATGACTTCAGTGACGAGGACCGGCATCTGGTCTATCAAATCATCATGTCCAACTCTTTGGAGAAGCTCGAACTGATCTCCCTGGATCGACGATTGGACTTTCTTGAAATCGTGGCTAAAGGCCCACTGGTCGATGCTTTCTTTTCGTCGACACGGACCGAAGCGGCAGTAGTCAGAGTGCTAAAGTCGTTCAAGACGACTGAGGAGGCCGAGTCACTGATACAGGGCATGAGGTCGATCAAGGTCGAGGAGCAGCCCTTGTTTCAACGGCTGCTAGCCAAGATGCACGACTTTGGGGGTACAGCCAACTACACCTTTCTGTCCAATCAATTTCAGCGCCTTACCCTTTTAAAACATGGCGTGTCGCCTAGCCAACCTTCCCTGCAAGACTACCATCAAATCCCTGAAGAACGCCACTTAGTCTACAACGATCAGCGAATATTCTCGTGGGGGGTACCACCGAAAGAGGGAGGGGTCAAATACAAGCCGGTAGAGATAAGCCCGGATGGATCACTGCATATTGAGTACCTGGTGTGCGAGAAAACAAGGGTACTTGGAGTGGAGGAAACAGGAGGTCTCACCACTGAAATATTTGAGGTTTGTATGGATGAAGCCACGCACACATTGGATGTGGACTTCTTCGACCTAATCACCCTCGATGTGGTGGCTGACCTACCTTATCTACCTCTCGGAGAAGATCCCACCTTCGGATTGTCTCGTATTACCTATGCCGGCTATCTGGATTATCTGCTGACGAAGAAGGGCAGCGCGAAAGTCAAGACCATCGCCAATATCACCCTGACCACAGCCTCCATAGCCTTCGGCGTCCTAGAGGTCGGCCTGATGCTTCATGTGGGAGCATCGACGGGCAGAGTAGCCTTGGCAGGCCTAAACCTCGGCACCGAGCTGGCCGATGTCATCGTCAACTCCGAAGCTTTTAAGATCCACATCTGCGGCGGGGACAAAGACTGCGATCAAATCCAAACCATTCGTAGCTATACAACACTGGCCCAACTAGCTGCCATTGGGGCCAGTGCGTTTGACGTCGGAAAGAACTGGAGCATCCTGGCTAAGGGCGGCAAGGTTTTGCAGCTACGCAAAGCCTTGAAAGCAAAATTCGCCAATTATCCCGACCTTGTGCGATGGATCGATGAGGTCGATGACGTTCGACTGCTCAGTAGACTGGATGGACTGCCGCCATCATCCTATGGTGCATTGGCGGCGGACCTACCTAAGCTGCGGTCATTTTTTGAGAGGGTGCCGGATGGCGTTAACTCGTGGAAAAGAGTAATAGATGCCCCTGACGGAATAAGATTAAACCCTAATATTCTCGATGATGTAGTTGACTGGCCAGTCTCTTGGAATATTAATCGTGTTGGGAATTCCGTTGAGGTGATTCAAAGTAGTACCGGCAGAAAACTTGCCACAATCAGCGAGGGAAAAATTACAGCACCGGGTAGGGCCATCACAGGAGAAACTGGTAATCCGATACTGAATAGAGTCCCTCTTATCAAAGGAATGGAATATGATGTGGATGGAATGCTCTATGAAGTTGATGATTTAGGTCGAGTTTTTAACACCTCCGGTGATCTAGATGACATGGTTAGAGTCAGATTGGGGAACCAACAAATCAGAGCTGTCGACGTAAAAGATGGTGTACGTGGCACTGATCAAGGTGGTCATATTATTGGTGCACGATTCTTTGGTGCGGGTGAACAAATTAACTACTATCCTCAATCAGCAAATTTAAACCAGGGAGCATGGAAGACTATGGAGAATGGATGGGCTAATGCTATGGTGGCAGGTAAGGATGTGAAGGTAGAGGTGAAAGCGATTTTTAACAGTTCATCGGGCAGGCCAGATAAATTTGAAGTTAGATATTCAATTGATGGGCAGCCATTCCTGGAAACATTTGATAACTTGTAGATGAGAGAACTTTTCGCGGAGATAGCTGCAAGCTTGCATAAGGTTACAGGTGAGGGTTTTGAAAAATCAGTACTTGAAATTAAGCGGCTTGAGGGCAATGTGGGTTTTACAGGATACTATATTGATGATATAGGTGTCAGGAAATGGCTGAATATTTTTGATTTCCAACTTGATCATCAGTCAATACATAACCTGTATCGAGAGACACAGGAAGGGTGCTTGCGCCATAAAGACTGGAATAGAGCGATATTCACCCTATTCCCAGATAATAAATTCGAGATTGAATACATCTGGGACCAAGAGCTGCAGGACGAAGTGGATCGCTACAATCGAGAAGCCGGCGAAACCGCATAAATATATTTACGCATAAGCTTTTTGTGCCTTCAGATCCCTTACTAGGGCATCTACTGCCCTCAGGATAAAGGAGCGATCGTCTGGAGGCATTTTTGAAATATCCTCAACTCTTTTCAGGGTATTCTGATCAAGCTCTAGGTCAGTATTGCCAGATAAATAATCTAATGAGATACCTAGGATCTTTGCAAGCTTGAGAGCAACTTCTACAGACGGAGTTGTCTCGCCTCGCTCATATCTCCCAATGACAGGTGGTTTTGTATTTAAGAAATCAGCTAGTTCTGCTTGAGATAAGCCTCTTTTCTTTCTTACTTCCAATAGTCTAGTCCCAAAACTCATATTTGTATTGCAGAATACAGCAATCTGATGATTCAATGCGAGTATACATATCATAATTGTGCTAATCAAATCAAATTAGTTTTGAGCATAAGATCATAAATGTTACATTTGACACAGAAGTGTTCCTTTTAAGGAATTTCAAACTTTAACACTTATGACAAAACACAACACCAGGCAGCTCAAGATCTACGGTCTACACCGGCGTAGGAGATACGGGCGCAACAAAGAAGTCCCCCAGCTACGCTTGTCCGGTGTATGGATGGAGCAGTTGGGCTTTAAAGTAGGCGACCGGGTCAGCATCACCACCCGGGACCGGCTGCTGATTATCGAGCCGCTTCAGGTGGCAGAACCAGAGAAAGACTACAAAACCGCCTTGAAGCAAGTAAAACAAACCCTCAAGCAACTGGCCCAATGACCATCGCCCAGATCAAAGAAAGACTGTCGATCGGCGAGGTATTGAGCCACTATGGCCTCCAAGCCAACAGAAACAAGATGCTGTCCTGCCCCTTCCACGATGACAAGACCCCCAGCATGCAAGTCTACCCGGACACCAATACGGTGTACTGCTTTTCGTCCAACTGTAAGCATGGTGGCAAAGCCATCGACCAGATCGACTTTATCATGTTGAGCGAAGGGTCCAGTAAGCACCAAGCTATCCTACAGGCCAAATCTTTGATCCCCGGCCACGTAACCACATCAAAATCACAAACCATGACACATAATCCATCCTCACCGCCCCAAGAATTGGACGTGATCTTTACCAAGCTACGCCAGACCTTGCATCGCAGCAAAAGCGGACTGGCCTATCTAAAAGGGCGCGGTCTGGATCCGGTCCGTCTTCCGATCGGGTACAACCACTACCGCACCGACTATGCCCACTTGCGCAACTGTGTGATCTTCGCCCTCAAGGACCAAACAGACCAGATCGTCAGCCTTTATGGCCGCTCGGTGACCGCCACCAATAACAACAAGCACTACTATACCAAAAACCGACGCGGCCTCTACCCAGGCTATCCGGCTACAGATACCCAAACTCTGATTATCACCGAAGCCATCGTCGATGCGGCCACCCTGCAGACCCACACCGATCACCCGGTACTAAGTCTGTATGGCACCAACGGCTGGAACGAAGAGCATACCGCCGCGATCAAAAGATTGTCGAACCTCGAAGAGGTGATTTTCTTTTTGGATGGAGATGAGGCCGGCCATCAAGCCATCCAAACCTATGCCCCCTTGGTCAAAGCCATGTGCACTGGCATTAAGATCAGCCAGGTCCGGACTCCCGACGGCGAAGACGCCAACAGCCTGGCCCAAAACCATCCCGGCCAGGAAAGCCAGATCCTCAACCACCTGATCGATAGTCGTACATTTTTGTTTTCTCCTGAGAAGTCCTCTCGGACATCTGAATCGCCTTCAGATGAAAATAAAAAGACACAACTAAGCAAGCTGTCAACACTGGACACCACCAACCCCGAATACATCACCATGCAGACCGATCAGATGCACTTCACTATCATCGGTGGTATCGGTCTATACCCCCTGGACCGGATGAAGGTGACCCTCAAGATCCAAAAAGCAGACAGTACCAACTGGATGCATCGGCTGCGGCAAACCGTTGACCTGTACCAGGATGATACGGTCGAAAAGCTGGCCCGAAAAGTAGCAGAGCGATTAGAAATAGGTTCCACCAAAGTGCACCAGGCCCTGCTACAACTCACCGAACTGGCGGAAGATCACCGGCTAAGCCAAATCGAAAATCAAAAAGCCAAAAAACCACCAAAACGAATCCTCACCCAAGCACAACGACGCAAAGCCACCGTCTTTTTACAATCCAAAAACCTACTTAAAAGAACCAACCAGGCCATAGGCAAAGCAGGCGTGGTAGGTGAGCAAAACAACCGCCTGCTGATGTACCTGGTGTTTACCTCAAGGCTCCGAGAGCAGCCCCTACATATTGTCAGCCTGGGTAGCAGCGGTACCGGAAAAACATACCTGCAAGAAAAAGTGGCCGCGCTCATCCCGGAGGATCAAAAATTAGAGATCACCGCTATCAGTGAAAATGCCTTCTACTACTTTGACCGAACCGAGCTCAAAAATAAGCTGGTCCTGATCGAGGATCTGGACGGAGCCAGTGACGATAAAGTACTCTTTGCCGTACGCGAGCTGCAGAGCAAGCGGCGCATCAGCAAAACCATCCCTATCAAGGACAGCAAGGGCAATCTAAAGACCATCACCTTGCAGGTGGAAGGGCCTATCAGCCTGGCCGGCACCACTACCCGCGAAAGGCTTTATGAGGACAATGCCAACCGCTCATTGCTCATTTATCTGGACAGCTCCAAAGACCACAAGGAAAAGATCATGGCCTATCAGCGGCAAGTCTCCGCCGGCAAGATCAACCAGACAGAAGAAGCACAGATGCGGGAGTTTATGCAGGACGTGCAAAGTGTGTTGAGACCGATCAGGGTCATCAATCCTTTTGCCGAAATGCTAACCATCCCGCAATCTGTCTTTAAACCCCTCCGGACCAACAGCCATTATCTCCATTTTATCGAAACGGTCACCTTTTATCATCAGTGCCAACGAGAGATCAAATACCAAAATGGCCAAGCCTACATCGAAACCACCATCGAAGATATCCAGGCGGCCAATCAGCTCTTAAAAGATGTATTGCTGGCCAAAAGTGACGAACTCACCAAGGCCTCCCGGAGGTTTTTGGACCTGCTAAAAATCTACCTGGCCCGGGAAAAGCGCGACAGCTTCTACAGTAGCCAGGTCCGTAAAGCCTACCGCATGAGTCCCGCCACCGTTAAGCGTCAACTGCTCACCTTGGTAAGGTATGGATACGTAAAAGTAGCCGGAGGTAGCAGGTCCAAAGGCTATGAGTACGAATTGGTTGCCCAAGCAGAGAGCCTCCGTGAAAATGTAGAATCCGCCCTGGATCAAGCCCTAAACCGGGTCAAAGAGTGGCTCAGTGGCTCACCTGTGGCTCAAAATGCAAAACGAGCCACTAAAACCGCTGTACCTCAAGTAGTTAAATAGCGTGGCTCAGTGGCTCACCAAAATGCACAAGAGGGGGTAACCCATCGCGAGTTTTTACGATTACTCCAAGATTTTACCCAGTGGCTGACCAGGCTCAACTATGCCAAAGCTACCATCAGAAGTAGAACGCGACACCTGAAAACCTTCCTGCTTTGGATCGAACAAAAGGGCATCCATCAACTAGAAGACATTACTGGGGCCCATCTGCTACAGTACAGTCAGATCATCCACACCAGACCCTTGAAGGCCACCACCATTGAAGCTTATCTCAGCGTGCTTAAACTGCTCAATATCTTTTTGGAAAATTATGGCCTACCACCGGTGATCAAGACCAGACTCATTGTGGAAAAAGACATCAAGATCGAACGCACCATCCTGACCACCGCCGAAGTGAGCCGCTTGTACAATGCTTGCCAAGACACCTTGCGGGGAATGCGTGACCGGGTGATCCTGGCCATTTTTTACGGCTGTGGTTTACGTTACGCCGAAGGTGCCCACTTACAATTAGACGACATAGATTTTAAAAATGGGCTGGTACAGGTGCGAATGGGTAAAAACTACAAAGAACGATATGTGCCTATGAGTCAGGGGGTCACAAAAATATTAGCCGCCTGGATCGACCACGGCCACCGCTATTTTTGTGCGCATCCCAACCAATTATTAATCCCTAACACCAGAGGCAAGATAACGGATGGGAAGACCCTCAATACCCAGCTAAGACGGCTCTGTCAAGCCGCTCAAATCAACAAGCGCATCACCTTGCACAGCCTACGACATAGCATCGCCACTCATCTTTTGCAAAGTGGCATGCACCTGGAAGACATCGCCCAATTCTTGGGGCATCAGGGACTGGAAGCTACGAAGATATACACCAGAATCCTCCACCATGAACTTTGATGACTACCTGCGTGAAAAAGGCATCATTGATCAGAGTATCCGAACAATGACCAACCTGCTAAATGCCTGGGTGGAATGGTTGCCCGTACAAGTGCACGACAGTTCCTATAAACACCTGATGGAATACATCAGCCATCTACATGATCAGCAAAAGTCTGTCCACCACATCAATAAATCCCTACAGACCATCAGTCATTATTACCAGTTTAAAAAATTACCCAATATTGCCCTCACCACCAGAATAAGAGGCACTTCCTATAAAGCTCTATCAGAGCCATTGACCATCGAGCAGATGGAAAACCTGTATCAATGTTTTGACATCCAACCCGGACAAAACTACTTCCAATACAGCGACAAGATCATCTTAGGATTAATCATCTACCAAGCCCTGGAAATGGGGGACTTTATGACCTTGGAATTAAAAGATATTGACTTGCAAAAAGGCACCATCTACGTGCCTGAAAGAAGGTTACGAAAAAGCCGGACAATCCCCCTGCAACCCCATCAGATCCTGCAACTCCACACTTACCTTACCCACCACCGAGAAACACTCAAAACACCAGAATCTGACAAATTGTTAAGCCCGCAAGGCGATGATTACCATCAGCTCCATTGGCAGTTCAAAAAATTATCCAAGCACCTCAAAGACCTGGCCAAGGCCAAACTCGATATCCGCGTTCGAAAACTTCTGCATCTACGCCAATCCCGCATCGCCTTTTGGGTTAAATCTCATGGCCTCCGTAAAGCGCAATATCTGGCTGGATTTAGAACCGTGCTCAGCGCTGAGCGATACCGAAAAGCCGATCTCAAAAACCTTAAAGAGCAGGTCAAAAGACATCATCCCCTGAAATAATAAATAGCCTCTGCCACCCATCAGCTCGCCCGCTGTGGCCCACCCACACCCAGGTAATTAGGTGTGCCTGCGGTGCTCACCACAGTTCAGATGGCTGCTCTGCAAGGAGCTTGGCCATCGCGCTGACCCAGCCCAATCACTCCTCCTTGCATAGCACCACCAGGTCCGCTCCGGTAGGTGCTCCCCGGGTTGCCATCTTCTCGTGGTTGCGCGTCCTCGTCACCGCAGCTCTCTCCAGGCCCCTTTATCGTGTGCTAACGCACTGTCTGTTTTATTGAGGCCTGGCCACTGCCCATGTTTTATGTGCTCGCCTGCAGGCTCTCTCGGTCCCGCAGTACTGCGGGAGTGCTACGCACCACGTAGCCTATCGCCCCATCACCATGCTCCGGGCTCCTTAGTCTACGGCCTCGTTCGCACTCGCGGCGGCTTCGCCTAATAACCTGTGCCCAGCGCTAACCAGATCCCTAGCTTTTTTCCCTCGTAAGCAACTAAAAAGCGCGGGCCTGCAGGGTGGGGAGAGCCTAAGCTTATCTTTGCTGGAGAGGGATAAAAGCGACTGTCCCGCCGTGAAGCGCTGCTGCTTCATAGCCTGCCGTGAAGCGACGCTGCTTCATGGCCAGGCCATAGGAAACTAGCCTCTACTCGAAGCCGGATCTGAAGCCATCGTGCGCAAAGATATGGCCACCCCCTGCCCCGTCAAGGTCAAGACAAGTTCCCCACCCATCCCACTAAGCTCAACTGCGGAGAAACCTTGACCGGGCAGCCCACCCGCAGAAAGGAGGCTTACGATGGCTTCAAATCCTACCCTCTGTTCATTACGGAACGTACGTTTGTGAGGGCTGGCAAAAACGCAGTTATGCGGGCTACTGCGGGCGCCGACGAGGTCTAGCCCTGAGAACCCGTCAGGGTGCAAGGGATAGTACTGCATCAGCAGCCCCACTGGGGCCGAGGAAGCCGCGCAGCCCGCCAAATCTATCAGCAGCGTAGGGATGTGCATAGTGCCTGGGGGGGGGTAGATCTCCTGCTTACTGACAATGCCTTTAGGCTCTATGCACATACCGGAAGCTGCGCGTGAGGAGCCTAGCTGGCAACGCAAAAGGCATGACAAGCCTCCCTGACAGACCAGAGGGATCGTCAGGGTGGCGTGCTCGAACGAAGTGAGCTGGCATGACTTTTTGCGCCAGCTATCGCGACGAACACCTTATAACTGCGTTGTGGGTTGGCCACAGCGCGTGTGCTGACCTTGCGCGCTGGCCTGGATAGCCTCTATCTTTTTTCTTTCATCTGAAAATCCCTTCATATGAAAAAAAAGAAGAGCTATTTTAGAGGCACTTAGGAAAAGTCCCAAGTGGTGTTTTTGAGGCGTAAGGGTCGGAGTTGGTTACTGCGTGGAAAAAGTTGTTCAGAGAAGGGGATCAGGTCTCAGAATTGCTTCGAAATGATCTGCTCACCCTCGAATGGCTTGCTAGGCACGGAGATAATATCCCACAAAGTGTTGCTGACGATCTGATTAACGGAATTAATTATCCGATTCGGGAAATATTGGAAGATGCGAGCGGTCGACTTACCGTTGTTTTAGACCGAGGGAGCGACCAAGCTAGAAAAGTAATTTCGGTCCATCCCACTGCATCAGGAGAATTTAGAGCAACTATTTATACTCGGGCATATAATCCGGATCTTAATCCCGACATACCGGTCCCCCTTAGTGCAAATAGATTAACACCAGATTATCTGAATACCAGCTACATGCATCCGCTTCAGGGAAATCGAGTGGTAAAGATCAAATTATCTGGAAATAGGAGTACCGATTTCTCAAGGGCACGGCAAGAGTTGGGTATTTCGATAGAGGAAGAATTACCAGACCTATACACCTGGCATCATATGGACGATTTTGAGATTATAGATGGAGAAGCATATTGCACGATGCAGCTAGTCGAAAAGTCGGCGCATCAAGGAACTGGTGTCCTTGGTATGCAACATAGTGGCTCGGTTGCCCAATGGCGTGCTTATTTTGGTTCGGGATACTAGAATATGTATGAGAAGATTTAGAGTTAGACCAAGATTCGGTGCAAAAAATTTTGAAATAATTGAATCTCTGATTAATGGAAAATTCACCGATGGATTTCGAGATATCATGAGAGAATATGCGGGTCTAAGTGTTTACGAAAACTATTTTGTAGATAGATCCGGCAGGGATTGGGAGCTCGCGGCATTTGATAATTTCACTTCAATTTTTAAGCTAACCAAGGAATTCAGAGAAGGAGGTTGGGGTTTAAAAGTGCCATTCGCCTATGACCCAGGGGGCTGGCACTTTTGCCTGAGCTTCGATGAAGATACCTATGGCAAGATCATCGTAAACCGATGGACTGATCACGCACCGGAAGATCAGTTCATAGTAATAGCGGATTGCTTCGAAGACTTCATCAACGGCTTGCAGGAGCGCCCGGAAGAACTAGCTTAGATGAATCACCATAGCTACTTCGGATAGCAGGGGCACGCTAATGGCAATTCACATCAGGAGCTTTCTTCTAAGGCTACGTCATGAAGCATAATTAGGTATATTAGCTCACACCGTGACGCAAAATTGAAAGCACTTGATTGATAAGAGGGTACCTCTGGAAACCTTATAAATGGGGCGGGTGATGGTCCATCAAATAGGAATGATACGAAATACCGCAGCAATCACGATGATGAACATCTGCTATAACCTGTGTAGAAGAATATATCTACAATCGATGTCGGGATGGAAAAGTTGAAAACAGATGAAAAATCAGCAAAAAAACAAGAATATTATACAGCTAGAATCGAAAAATTATGCAATCTGTCTTGCCCTCATTCATCAATCACATGGGAATGCCTTTAGGCAGGCCCTTGCTAAGTTTTCCGAAATATAGGCTTTACTCATTTTTTTTTAGCATAAGACAGGTTGTCGGAGGTTCATTATGAGGTAGGCGCGCTGATTTTTAAATTTATTTGTCTAGACTATTGGGGTGGATGGATTGAACGATTGAGGGACTCCCCTTGGGAACTGCCTAAGAAATATGGAAGATAGCACTGTTGCATGCTAAGGTTTACAAATAATCATTCGGAGAAGTGGCACGGCAATCGAATTCATCTGCTGTACATGTTCCTCGGAAGTTTTTTTGACAAATATCTGCGGACTCTAGAATTAGGTCATACTAAACTTCTAAGTGTCTCACTTTTGACAGACGTGAAAACAACTGAGTATCTTGCGGGGGAAGAGGTAAACCAG
Organism: Saprospiraceae bacterium; assembly: GCA_965223165.1. GTDB lineage: Bacteria > Bacteroidota > Bacteroidia > Chitinophagales > Saprospiraceae > JABDMH01. Next base: position 408,813 of record CBDCVQ010000014.1, read on the forward strand.
ACTGGCCGCCTGGCAATTCCTCTGGCAGAAGACATCTTGAGTGGTACATTACGGGAGGTCTATAGTAGGATACTCACCTCAATCTGTCAAGGTCTTTCGGTGATGCTTAGGCAGCACGACTATTCGACGAATGAGCTGCAAGCAACGACTCTTTCCGTCGCCGCTGGTAGCTTCTACTACTGGCAAGATGAGATTCACTACAACTCACTCGACGCGTCTATGTACTCAAAATCAGGTTATTTGTTCACTCTAGATAAGACGATCTATCAAATAATTACTGTGAAGAGATCCACTATTTACCGTCAGTTTGCATCCATTCCCACTTTCTTTAATAATGAGCTGGAAAAGCCAATCACAGACCCCCTGGAGATTCCCATTGTCAGAGTTCGAGGATGGATCGACAATCAGTTTGTGATCACATTCGGAGGAAAACAGGTGGCTCTTTCAGATACATCTGGCACATCTCTCATCTAATCCAGTCTCAGTTCACAGTTTCCGAACTGCAGAACCCCTTCCCTCTAATCAGCTAATCACTAATCACCCTCGATGTGGTGGTTGACCTACCTTATCTACCTCTCGGAGACGATCCAACCATCGGAAAGGCACGCATCACCTACGCTGGTTACCTGGATTATCTGCTGAATAAGAAGGGCACCGAGAAAGTCAAGACCCTTGCCAATATCACCCTGACTACTGCCTCCATAGCCTTCGGCGTCCTAGAGGTCGGCCTGATGCTTCATGTGGGAGCATCGACGGGCAGAGTAGCCTTGGCAGACCTAAACCTCGGCACCGAGTTGGCCGATGTCATTGTCAACTCCGAAGCTTTTAAGACCCGCATCTGCGGCGAGAACAAAGACTGCGATCAAATCCAAACCATTCGTGGCTATACAATACTGGCCCAACTAGCTGCCATTGGGGCCAGTGGGTTTGACGTCGGCAAGAACTGGAGCATCCTGGCTAAGGGCGGCAAGGTTTTGCAGCTACGCAAAGCCTTGAAAGCAAAATTCGCCAATTATCCCGACCTTGTGCGATGGATCGATGAGGTCGATGACGTTCGACTGCTCAGTAGACTGGATGGACTGCCGCCATCGTCCTATGACAGGTTGGTGGCTGACCTTCCCAAGCTGCGGTCCTTTTTTGAGAGGGTGCCGGATGGGGTTAATGCGTGGACAAGGATAATAGATGCCCCTGACGGAATAAGATTAAACCCTAATATTCTCGATGATGTCTCGTCTTGGTCAACTACCTGGCAAATAAGGAGGGGTACAGTCACCGGAACTATTGAGGTTTTGGATGGTGGCGGGACACCATTGGCAAGAATCTTTCCTGACAGGGTTGTTGCAAGTGGCAGGAGTGTCATTGGACAGCCAGGAAATAAAATACTCAACCGAGTACCACCGATCAAAAACATGACTTATGAGGTGGACGGGATCGACTATGTCACTGATGACCTAGTGTTCTGTAACGCAAGTTCATTTAAATACTGTGATGTTCCAATTTCTGGAAAATATAATCGGCTGATGCTGTCCATTTAAATGGCTGTGGATGCTCATTATTGGTCTGTATATATTCGTCAATACGTTGTTTTAATTCATGTACCGAACGAAAGCTTCCCCTTCGGATGCATTTTTCAGTCAGCAGGGCAAACCATCGTTCGATCTGATTGAGCCATGAACTTCCTGTTGGTGTGAAGTGAATGTGATAATAAGGCCTTCTGGCAAACCATCGTTTCACTTTATCTGTTTTGTGAGTACCGTAATTATCCATTACCAGATGCACTTCTATGCCCTCATCTTTGGGAATTTGTTTATCCAGTTCATTCATAAAACTGAGAAATTCCTGATGACGGTGCCTGCTTTTGCATTTTCCGAACACTTCGCCCGTCAGCACATTAAGTGCGGCAAAAAGAGAGGTGGTACCATGCCGGATATAGTCGTGCGTCTGCGATTCGGGAATCCCCGGGCGCATGGGCAGTATAGGCTGGGCGCGCTCCAGTGCCTGTGTCTGGCTTTTCTCATCCACACAAAATATCATGGCTTTTGTCGGTGGATTTAAATACAATCCGACAATATCACGCACCTTTTCTACGAAAAAAGGATCAGTAGAGAACTTAAAATGCTCCACCAGGTGAGGTTTTAATCCAAAGGCAGACCAGATACGCTTCACCGTCTGGTGGGATAATCCTGAGGCTTTCGACATATCTCGTGTGGACCAGTGTGTTTTTCCTTTCGGCTTCGTCTCAAGCGTTTTTGTAATAACATCCTCTATTTTTTTATCATCGATTTTTCTGGGAGCCCCGCTACGCGGAGCATCAAATAATCCGTCCATCCGATTCTTAGCGAACCGATTGCGCCATTTTCCAACTGTGATGTTCGAAATATCAAGCTTACGGGCAATTTCCAGATTAGAAAATCCTTGCTCTGCTGCTAAAATAATGCGGGCACGTAGTGAATCACGTTGAGACGTTTTGGGCCGACGAGCTACCAGGCTCAATTTTTCTCGCTCCCAATCCTCAAGAACTATGGATACTACGGGTCTTCCTCCAGGCATCCATAAAAATAACACCTTAAAACTGCTTTACCTAATTTTTAGCCGAATTTATGTTACAGCACACTAGGTCGTGTGCTTAGAACATCTGGCGATCTAGACGACATGGTCAGAGCAAGGCTCGGAAATCAACAGATTCGAGCCGTTGATGTCAAGGATGGCGTCCGAGGTAGTGATCAAGGTGGGCATATAATAGGATCACGATTCTTTGGTGCAGGAGAACAAATCAACTATTATCCTCAATCAGCAAACTTAAACCTGGGGCCATGGAAAGTGATGGAGAACAGATGGGCTGATGCTATGGTGGCGGGAAAAGATGTCAAGGTCGAAGTGCAGGCCATCTATGCTGGTGATGCCTTCAGGCCTTCACGATTTAGAGTGATTGAGAAGATTGATGGTGAAGAAAAAGTGCTAAATTTCGTCAATGAATAGGATGAAGAAAATACTTGCTGATCTAGCTATTAATATTCACCACTCCATTGATGAGGATTGGCAAAAGGCAGTGCTACACATCGAAGTGCTAAATAAGTATTCTTCTTATAAGGGGCAGTATTACAAATCCAGCAGATGCCTAGGGCATAGTATTTCGGTTTCAAAATTTGATCCCACGGTCGACATGAATCTCTCAGAGCTGCACAAACTAACTCAATCGCGAGAGTTGAATCACACTGACTGGAACAGAGCGATATTCACCCTATTCCCAGACAATAAGTTTGAGATCGAATATATCTGGGACCAAGAGCTCCAGGACGAGGTGGATCGTTACAATCGAGAAGCGGGTGAAGACGTCTAAAACTACGCCAAGAGATGACCCTGCCCACCCGTGTCAGGGGAGGACGCACTGACACGACCATAGAGAGGGTGCGGCCTCTTGTATGAAGTTCTGTCCCGAAAGACGCAGCGTACCAATCCCGGCCGCGTTTCGCGTCCCCGCCAATGTATTACTGGGTACGATCTCGCCCTAAAACCATTTGGTTCACCGCCCCCTTTGAAGCCCTTTGAAGGGCACCATCCGTACCGCCACAATACTGGCCCAACTAGCTGCCATTGGGGCCTGTGGCTTTGACGTCGGAAAGAACTGGAGCATCCTGGCTAAGGGCGGCAAGGTTTTGCAGCTACGCAAAGCCTTGAAAGCAAAATTCGCCAATTATCCCGACCTTGTGCGATGGATCGAGGAGGTCGATGACGTTCGACTGCTCAGTAGACTGGATGGCCTGCCGCCATCAACCTATGACAAGCTGGTGGCTGACCTTCCCAAGCTGCGGTCATTTTTTGAGAGGGTGCCGGATGGGGTGCGGTCTTGGCAGAGAGCTACGAAAGTGTTTCCACCTAATAGTAAATTCATCACTGACGTCCCTGCATTGGAGAGAATTGCTAGAATTTCTGCCGAAGGTTCATCGTTTAGAAATAAGTTAGGCAGCAACTGGTCCGAAGCCTTAGATGATATCCTGAGAAACGCCAGCGACCTGAAGTGCAGTAGCTGTGGAAATGCAGGAATAGTAGGTCGATCCTCAATAGAACAATACCTGGATGATGTGGATTACTTCATATCCAATTTACAGTTGCTCCAGGCGGCGAAGGAGCCGTGTTTTTTAATTGGATGCGAAACACCACTAATCCCACTTCCGGACAGCTTGACGAGCTCCATCAAACCATCAGGGATTTTGCGAAAAGAGGCATCAAGGAGTCAGATGTTGTGGGCTTGGGAAAACAGTTCCCAAACGGCGCTAAGAGGTACGATCTCCGAAGAATCGGAAATAAGTACACAGAATACAAGAATAAGGATTTCGTAAATACGCCACTGGCAGCGGGATCGAAGGATGTTGATCAATTCATCAACGGGTATCTTAGAAATATCAATAGTTTCGATGATATGGAGTGGAAAGCTGCCTTATCTAAATTAAGACACTATGGTTGGACAGAAGCCAATGCACTTAGCAAGATGAAAGCACAATGGAAGTCTGTATTCGAGAGCAAGGCTGATGAAATTTTTGATGTGATAATGGGTAATCAGAGCCTCAAAAGAAGTTTGTTTGGTACATTGGGTGAAACACAGTCGAGGACCCTATTTCACAAACTAGTCCAAGATGTGGATCACAAGTTGTTTAAATTTATAATAGTTGATTGACCTGGAATTCCAGTTAAGGGAAAGGAAAGAGGGCGTTAAGTCGTTCAAGATAAAAGGCAATAAGCTACTCTACGTGTCTGAGATCGGTTTCTATCACGAGAACATGGTGATTGCGGAAGGCGTGGATCGAACAAATTATTCTATCCATGACGGGCTGCCTGTCTATCAAAAAGGGGAAGTAACATATATTGGTGGCAATTCAATCGATAAGAACATAGTAATAGATAGCTTGTTATCAGATACTGCTCTATTTTCATCAGACTTGAATTTGCAAGACCTAACCCTTCGGTACGAGCTACTTAACATTAAAGACCTTGCAGTTGTACATGATTTTGGTCGTCTCCCAATAGTGCTGGACATTTCCAGCTCCGATAATAAACTCTATTTTCAGTTTGATGGCAAACTACAATGTTTCTCCCTATCGAGTAATAAAGTCAAATGGACGCTAGAGGGAGCTGCATTGGTTCTGCTTGGCATTTACCAAAACCAATTGTTGATCGCTTGTAGCGACCACAGATTGATGTCTGTAGACGCAGGTACAGGTGAGATCATCTCTAGGTGGAGGGAGCTTCCGGGCTTTGAGGAAGGACAGTTTTACAAGGATGTATTGCCAGAACCTTCGGATTTTGTATTGGACAAAGAAAGCGGTTTGCTTATCGGTGTGTTTAGCCGGCACTATCTTGAAATAGACTTGAAATCCGGTAAATTAAGTTACGAAGACATTCGTCAAGAGCTATATAGGCATGGCATTAACTCTTTCAGGAGGATGGGCAAGAACCCTTTTACCAAAGATCATCTTTTTCTCACCGCACATGCAGAACTAGACGAGCGGCCAAATGTGGATTTGGATTGTGTGTTGGCGCTAAACAGGAATACAAGAAATGTTGATTGGGTGCATATATTCAAGGACACCGGATTAGGGACGAATGTGCCTCAAATCACCAGTACTCATTTGTACCAGCTTGATACTGAAGGAAAATTATACGTTTTCGAGAAGCAAAATCTCCCTGCATAAGCCTGCCTAGCCTTAAAGTATGAAACCTATCTCAGCGCTCTCGAACTGCTAAATATGTTCTTGGCAAATTATAGCTTGCCATAAGTGTGTCAGGCGAAGACGCACTGACACGGGCATGGATGGGCGGCGTTTGGTTCTTTTCCATGAACTCCCTCTGCACGGCGTAGCCTAAAAAATCCGGCCGCGTTTGGCGGGGACGCCAAACGCCTTACTGGGTACGATCTCGCCCTAAAGTCCTTATTATGCGGATTGCCGACAGGGGGAGTACAAATTACTCTTAGGCCAAACCCTGCCCGTATGTGTCAGGCGAGGACGCACTGACACGGCCAAAGGGGGGGTGGTGTCTTGCAGTGCTTTGGTTCTTGCCCCCTTCGAAGGGGCAAGAACCGTCGAGCGTGGGCAGACATTCATCGTCGGTCATCTGTGGTTTTGCCACAACTCTGAGGGATGACGATGCGGCCCCCTCATCCTTACGCTTGTTGACGCGAGCTCGCGCCCCCTCCTAAACCCTACACCATAAACCCTAAACTCAGCATCGGAGGACGCATGCCGCCCCAAGCATCAAGACTCATACACCCACGCACCCCCCACCATCGTGCGCTCGATGCCGATGTCAATTATGCTGTGGGGATCCACGGCGGTAGGATCTTTTTCGAGCACGACCAGATCGGCCAATTTTCCGATCTCTAGCGAGCCTTTGATGTCCTCTTCATAGGAGGCATAGGCGCCATTGATGGTGCCGACTTTGATGGCTTCTTCGACGGAGATCTTTTGGCTGGGGCCCCACACCGTGCCGGACATATCGGTGCGGGTGACGGAGGATTGAAGGGCCATCATGGGCTCGAAGGGGCCGGGAGGATAGTCCGAGGTCTGGGTGACGTTGATGCCGGCGTCCAGGAAACTTCGTACGGCAAACATATTTTCCAAACGGTCCTTCCCATAGTTCACCATCTTTTCTCCGTGGAAGTAGACGTAGGTGGAAAAGGGGTTGGGAATAACATTTAAGGCTTTGATTCTTCGGATTAAATCGGCGTTGATGACCGTACAATGCTCCAGCCGAAACCGCGGGTCTTCTCTGGGATGCTCCTTTTGAATGCGCTCATAGACCTTTAAGGATTTATCGATGCCTACATCGCCGTTGGCGTGGATGCCGATTTGCCAGTTGGCCCGGTGGGCTTTGATGGCATAGTCATACAATTCCTCCTCGTCCATGACGATGATGCCATAATCATCCGGGCGCCCAATGTAGGGTTCGGACAATCTGGCCGTTCGTTCGGAGATGGAGCCATCGCAGGTTAACTTCATCCCGCCGATACGCACCCATGCATCACCATCTCCTGTCTTGGCGCCTTTGGCGATCATCTCGTCGATGGCGAAGTAACCAATCATGCAATAAATCCTCGCCGAAGACTCCCCGGCTTGGTAAGCATCTCGATACGCTTGCAGAAATTGGGGTGTGCCGTACGCATCGGTGACCGAGGTGACCCCGGTCTTGGCCATCATCTGGGTAATCAGTTTGACGCCTGCCTGCCGATCCGCGGGCGTATCTTCATCTACGATCAGTTGCTGTACCAATTTGGTCGCGGTCTCCTGCAGCAGCCCGGTAGGCTCTCCATCGGGTCCTCGCACAATCTGCCCCCCTTCCGGATCGGGGCTGTCTTTGGTAATCCCACCCAGCTCAAGCGCCTTCGAATTGACATAGGCCGTATGCCCACCCCGATGTACAATGATCACGGGATGATCGGTGGTGACCTCGTCCAGGTCATATCGATTGATATATCGACCCTCGGCGGTTTTGGTATCGTCGTATTTAAACCCCCTTACCCATTCTCCCGGAGGGGTATTTTTTGCCTTCTCGCCGATGGCATCCTGGATGGCCTGGATCGACCGCAGGTCGCAATCCACCTTGCGAAGGTGCGACAAACCCGCGCTGGCGGGATGAGAGTGTGCATCAATAAATCCCGGCAGGATGGTCTTGCCTCCGATATCGATCTTCCGCGTCGCCGATCCCGCCAAATGCAACACATCATCATTGGAGCCCACCGCGATAATTTTTCCATTGCTGATGGCCACCGCCTCGGCTTTGGGGACCTGCGGATTGGACGTATGGATAGTTGCGTTGTGAAGAATGAGGTCGGCATTTGTTTTCGAACAGGCATTTAATGCGGTCCATGCCAAGGGGGCGGCCCCCAATACGCCGACAAATTGCCTTCGGCTGATTCGCTTTTTCATACTGATTATTTTCTGCATGGTCAGTGCGTGCTGCCGATTCCAGCGCGGGTTTTCGCTTTGCGCTCATACCCTCAACTATGTGACAGTAGTGCTTCCTCCCAATCTCTACAATTTAACCATTTGTACACATTGTCTTTGGTCTAAAGGTGCATGGCTGCGTGACAGTCTTGGTATGTAGGCCTTGGTGCAGAGCATCAGGGTAACAAATGCCTTGGGCCTTGGCCTGATGTAGGGCTCGGCCGGTGCTTTTGATTGACGTGGCTTTGCCACCCCGTTCTCGTCCCTTAGGTCCTTAGGTAATTGTCCTTTTTGCTTGATCAAAAAGGACCAAAAAATCAAGGCTTGATATAATTCGACTAAAACGTGCAGCCCGTCGCTCGATATCCAAGCGCTCACCTTCGACAATCGGCCTAAAGTATTATGGGGAGAAAGATCCAAGTGGTCAATAAGACCAAATGTTAGGTTCGCTCGTGGATCTCTCCTCCGCTCGCCCTCAGCCCGTTTCTTAACGTCGAATTCTATCAGGCCATCCTATTCACGCAAATAATGGTCGCCGCTCACCAGTAAGAATATCCCTAGTTCTGATAATTGGATCAAGCGTTAAACGGTTTGGCTGTCTTGGCTCATACATGTCGAACCTGCCCCATAGCCACATGTGTCTATCCCCTTCCCGTCGATATAATTAATTCTCCGGATCAGAGGACGGCCTGCCCCATCAAGATTTCTGTTGTGACATACAAAATGCGTGGCATTTTATGTATCTTCCTTACGCAACGACCTTAGTACGAAGCGATCTCGTTCGGTAGGGGGTGGCAGCAAAAGATGCTAGGATCAACCGCCATACGCTGCCGGCGGAGAATCTCCTGCGGTGCCCATGCTAGAATAAGATCCTTCGGTCATTGCAAAACTGTCAAACAAAGGTGCAATGGCACCTGCCGTCACCTGCTCGAAGGAAAAACACACTCACCAATGTTGTTCTAAAATGTAGATGTAATCATAAAATTAGAAATAACATGAGTGAGATTACCCCCATTAAACTTCCCACACCCATCGATTGGAGCACGAAGAGCGCGGCTGCAGAGCAACACATCCAGCAATTAGACACCCTGCTGGCGCAGCCCGCCAATTTGGTGCTCTATCTGGACGCACTGGCCCAGGTATGTGCCGAACAGAGCATCGCCAGCCGAAAGGAGATCGCCTCCTACTGGCTGCCCTATTTACACCGCGAGAAGAATCTCTCGGATTTCTTTCAGCAATGGTTGACATTCACGCCCACCCCCGCCAGCCCTGGGGAGTACATCGAATACTGGGACTACCTGGTGAATACCGACTCTGGCCTAATACTCGCCAACGATACCGACTTCAAGCCGTGGTTTCGGACGTTCCTCAATTTTCATGGCGATTGGATCAATAGCACCTCTTCGACTTCAACGCTCGCCGAGTGGGTGCAATACAAAGGCACCACCGCGCATCCCTTCAACATCCAAGACTACATCATGCCGGACCCCAACAGTCCTACCGGTGGGTATGCCTCCTTTAATCAGTTTTTCCTCCGCAACCTGAAAGGCGGTCAGCGGCCTCTCTGCACCGCCACTCCCGCCGACGATGTCATTGTCGCTCCTTGCGACGGAGGAGTGTTTTATCTCGCGCGTGGAAGTGCCACCGGTCAGGGTCATCATCAAACCTCCTTTGCCTTGCCGGGTAAATACGACGACTTCCAACTGCTCGAAGCCCTGCCCGGCTACGGCAGGTACTTCCTGGGCGGTGCGCTGCTCGATATTTTGCTTTGGTTTACCGACTACCACCACTTTCATGCCCCGGTGTCAGGCAAGGTGATCGACCAGGGCCTCTACGAGGGCTCCTACAATTACGATTTTGGCGACTACGATCCCAAGGACCACTACGCTCCAAACCTGCCACCTGACAGCGACCGCGTAGGCTGGTACCAGCAACTAGGCAAGCACCAGCGCTATGTTTGGATCATCAAAACCGAAAACCTGGGGCTGGTCGCGATGATCGCCATCGGCTTCTGGGGGGTCGGCAGCATTATTAACGCGGTCGGCACCAACACTACCATCGAAAAAGGTCAATACATGGGCCATTTTGGCTACGGCGGCTCATCCATCGTGCTGGCCTTTGAGCCTGGGCTGGAGCTGCAGTTCAAGGTCGGAGATAGCCCGGTGGAGGATCCGGATCATCCGGTACTTATGAAGGTGCGGGAGTGTTTGGGGAAGCGGAGTGCAGCGCTCGAGTGGTAGTGGTCAAGTAACAAACGGCCCAGTGGACACCCCTTGCTTGCTTGGCATCTGACGGCGCTGGCCGTCAATCATGCCTGTATGCCATTCTGGCGTTATTAGACCACACCCAAGCAAATTACTATCTGCTTCTGCTGATTTCGGGTTTATCGATTTCTCACAGGCCTCCCATTGACGGGGATCAAAGGTCTTCCACCTATACTTCGCGACGAACCCAAAGCACCTCTGGTGGCCCTACGTATGGGGATCTCTCGTCATCTTACTTTATACCATCCAAGCAAACATACCAAGAATCGTTCTATTGCTGAATCAATACCGCAGTTCGTCTAATCATACATCTCAGCAAACCAAGATCCGGTGCACCAGGCGCGGGTGGAAAAAAATATCAGTGCTGGGTGTCACATTTTCAAAACTTTATTAACTAACCAAGCAGAGACCAGCGTCAGAGATGAACAAAGAAAATGAAGCCATATTTCTAAATGCACTAGAAGAAAATAAGCAGCGGCTACTCAGGATTTGCTCCATCTATTCAAAAAATCACGAAGATGCAAAAGATCTCTTTCAAGAAGTACTGGTCCATGTTTGGCGGTCCATGGCCACGTTTAAAGGCAAATCTGCCGTAGGCACGTGGATGTTCAGAATCGCCTTGAACGTTTGCCTTCAATCTAAATCCAAATACACGAAGAACCAGGGTCGATTCATAAAACTGGATAGCCTTACGATTGACAAGTACGCGTCGGAAGAAGTGCTCGAAGAATCAAGCGACAATCTTCTCAAGCTACGAAAGTGTATTCATAACCTGAGAGAAGGCGACAAAGCCATCATCGCGCTTTACCTAGAGCAGCTAGCATACAAAGACATTTCGACCATCCTTGGTCTCACCGAGAATCATGTAGCCGTAAAAATCAAACGGATTAAATCAAAATTATTCAATTGCATAACTCAAACATCATGATGGAAGACGAATTGATTAAAATCTGGCAATCGTCCAGTAATCAGGAACGCATAAAATTTGAGAAATCAAAATTGATGATAGAATTGCAATCAAGCCTAGGACGTTTACACAGATGGTGGAAGTACCTAGAGCTTTTGGAGGTAGCGTTAGCAATCATTGGGATTCTATCATGTGTCTTCATCGTCTTCTGGCTTCCTTTTGTGCTATCAAAGGTAGCGGCAGTACTCATGATGACCTGTGCGATCTACTTAATCGTCAAATACCAAGGAATGCATCGGTTTAAGCCAAATGACCTAGAAGAAAACTATCTTGACTATCTCAAAAAGACAAGGGAATACCTTGAGGCCCAAAGGCAATTCCTACAAACTTATGTGCATTGGGGGATTTTGCCGGTGTATCCCATCATGCTACTATTTACCGCCAGCATTTGGGTGCAGATACCGGCAACACGCTATTTAATCGTCTTTATCTATGTGGCTTCCATCGGAATAGGCATTTATGGATATTTTCTAAATAAGAAAAGAGTGAAGCATGAAATTGCCCCAAGAATAGAAAGAGTTGATCTATTAATCAGAACGCTTGAGGAGTAGTCAATTTGTTTGCGGCAGGGCCTTAATATGCGCATGAACTTCTACTCCGTTCACCACGGCCTCCCGATCTTCGTCAGACATTTTGACTCCCTTCACATCATTCATCTCGCCCTCCGGCGAAATGGCCTTAATGCCGTAGAAGGCTCCGTCGCTGCTTATGGCCTTTATGTGGAGGATGTTTCCCGACCGGCTGACGCCTTTTACGTCCAGCTGGACGCCTTCGGCGGTGAGGGCCTTGATGTCATAAATCGCACCATCGCTGCCAATCGCCTTCACCGGGGCATATCGGTCATCACTAACTAGTATCTTGACCGGCACTTCCCTCCCACCAATGAAGGCCTTCACATCCATGAGGTGCCGTTGGTCGGAATCCTGGATCGCTTTGACATCATAGATGTGTCCCTCGTTATCTATAGCCTTGACATCCAACGTCCTGCCTTCCGGATGAATGGCTTTGACGTGCCAGATATCGTGATCGCCAACGCATCCAGCCTGGGGTAGGGCCTTAATATGCGCGTGCACATCGACACCGCTCACCACTGACTCGCGGCCTTCTTTCGACATCTTGACACCCTTCACATCGTTGAGCTGGCCTTCCGGTGAAATTGCCTTAATGCCGTACAGCGAGCCCTCGCTGCTAATGGCCTTTAGGTGGATGATGTTGCCGGATCGGCCTACGCCTTTGACGTCCAGTTTGCCGCCTTCGGGCGTCAAGGCTTTGATGTCATAAATGGTGCCATCGCCTCCAATGGCTTTCACCGGGGCGTAGCGGTCTTCACTCATTAGCATTTTCACCGGCCATCTTTCCGCACCCATCAGGGCCTTAATATCCATGAGGTGCCGCTGGTCGGTATACTGAATCGCCTTGACATCATAGATATTTCCCTCCTGGTCTAGGGCTTTGACGTCCATAAAACTGCCTTCCGGATGGATGGCTTTGATGCTCCAAATGATCTCTGTCGGCACATCAGCATCACCCGCATCCGTAACGGGTTTAACTTCGGGAGTACTAGTGCTGCAACCGGAAAACCATAGGAAAAGCCCCAAAATGGCCACCACATATGCCGAGCGGCACGCGACCGTCAAGTGATTCGCCTTCGTCATGATCTATTTCTTTGAATAATAATTGCGCGGCAATATGACCGCTGACTATCCCTGCTGCCAGCCTTGCTTCTAAAGACTGTCTGCATGATCTATGACGAGGCGAGCAAGCTCCCAGGCAGTGTGAGATGCAGCCAGTACGCGTGAACAAATCGGAGCTGACAACATCTCGGTGGCCTTACGGTCTCCATGGAGAAACGCAAGTCACGCCATTGGGTTAGAAGATAGTGTTTTGGCGCCACAGTTGCCAGGTATAAGTACCCGAGGTATGTCGTCGACTTCGATACCCATGCTACGATCGAGAAAGGTCAGTACTTGGGCCATTTTGGCTACGGTGGCTCCTCGATCGTGCTGGCCTTCGAGCCAGGGTTGGAGCTGCAGTTTAAGGTCGGACATAGCCCCTTGGAGGGATCCGGATCGTCCGGTGCTCATGAAGGTGCGAGAGTGTTTGGGGAAGCGGGTTGGGGCGCTTGAGTGGTAGTGCTTAAATTAATGAACGGCTGAGCATCCCTTGGCAGTTGGCGACTCTTGTCGGTCACCATTTGAATGGATGTTCGCAAGGTGTCATTCGATTCATGACGTCTATTCCTACAGACTTGCTGATCATAACGATTTCGGCAACCTGCCGTGCGGGAATGACAAGACTGTGATACCCAGTGCGACGTAGATCGATTTTCAGAATAGTTTCATCTGGTGATCCACTTTGGGCGTGAATGTTCCAATTATGACAAACGGGTTGAGAGCAGTAAAATGATGACGTTTAGTGGTGCCAAGAAAGAGGTGAAGATCCTTCGCTTTGGCGAAGTCATCCCAATATTTTTGTCGGACAAGTTCGCAGGCGCGACTTTCGTCTGCAGTTTTTCTCAGACAATTCCAAAACAGTTGACCAATTTCCCAGTCTTCGATCATCATTCTGCTAGTCTTTCCCATTACATCCTTGATCTGATAATAGAACTTAAATGGCAGCTTTCTCACCACCTTGGAAGCAGCCGAGGAGTCCTCAAAGATGTTTAGTTGCTTCAACGTTTCCAATTTGCTCTTTGGCCATTGTCTAGACGTTTCTTCGATCTGGAAATCCAAGACTTCTGATGGCTTAAATACCGCCAGTGAGGTACAGATTTCCCTGTTCTTAGCCTCTTCGATGAGCTGACTTAGATTCTCGTACGTATTTCTTAAGACAATCTCCTTCCGCTGAAGCCAATTAGAGGCAGTGTCGAGATGGCCTAGGTGAGTGAATTCACTCTCGGAGGTGAATGGCCTATAGCTTTCTGGTCGGGAGTCGGAGGTGTTCTTCACTAAGTCGACTTCTACCCAGTCGTATTTTCTATATTGGTCTTTGTAGGGCATTTTTCGAAACTGCACAGGATATATTCGTACCCATGTACCGTCCTCCCTAAACCCGGCAGTGCAGACTAACTCCTCATATTTTGTCGAGAGTGTTGGGTATGTTTTGACGGTAATGAGGACCTTTGTTTTCATTTCAGATGTTCTTAATAGGGATGTTCCAGTTATCTCTCAGTGAGAGCGCTTTCGCAATTTCACCACGGTGACACATGCAGACTTCTTTTTCAAAACATGTTATCGCGATACGATTATATCTTGAGGCTAGGGCCTCAAGTTCCTCTAGATAAATTTCATTTCTGTCAAGAATCTCTTGGTTGTACTTCTTAAACAGAAGTCTATAGTCGGCAAAAGATCGAAGTTGCCTGCGCTTTGATGAATCGATGCCAAGCTCAGGAATGTGCTTGTATACTATACCGATACCTTCCGTCGAGTTCTTCAATTGATTCTTAGAAAAACCATACTTCATTGATAACGAGTTCTTTCTCACATCAACCAGCAAAGAAACTCCGTTTACGATCAGCTTGTTGAGGTACGTTTCAAGGGATATGCCCTCGTATCCAATTGTAAAGAAAGCTGGTGTGGTCAACCTTCTTCGTTGAGTCAGGACCTTCTCTGATCCTTTTGCGTCAAGGACATCTTCCAGAATCTTACTATTGATGGCATAGTAAGGATAGTATTCATAGGTAAATCTGATCAGATCTTCATTAGAAAAGGAGCTAAATTCTTTCACTGTCGCAGCGATGCTAGACCGATCCTCCTTCTTCAGCTCACAGAGATACCTCGCGCTATTGCTAAAGTCCCAACTGTCTTCGACTTTCTCAACAAAAGCCCTCTTATGCATCGTGTTGAGATCCTGATTTGCCTGGAAAGAGAAGCACCCAAATTTGTAAGGAACAAAGTCGAAGAGCTTTCTGTCTTGCCTTCGAGTTGCTAGGAAGAGGAGCTTCTGGAGTCTGAGATTGTCCAATCTGTCTCCAAATTGTTGACCTAGGGCAATGAGATACTTTCGACGATAGTACATTGTCAAATATAGTGATTTGCCATTATGTGTTCCACCTTCTTGGATGACCCGGGCTCAGGAGAATGCCTGCCCTCATCCGCACAGGACGATCAGATTCAGGAGTATTGTCAGACTCACGCATATTCGTTCAAACGAACCCTTTGCTGCCAAAGTTGTCAGCGGCCTGATGGTCAATACAAAGAACCCGCGCGCACGCCATAGGTCTGGAAAATAGCCTTTGAAACGAGTGATGCCAGCACATGGATCCATGTGCGTCATTGGCACGGCATCTCTTGTCCGCCTTTAATAAACGGAGACTGATCAGATTCCTAGTCAGCGCCTTGGCTCTCTCAATGAGTCGCCGCGACTGTCTTCGCTTGCCCTTAAAGGGAAAATTGCTCCTTTCGAGCCGATCAAGCTCCTCCTTCTCCTGAGATTTGACTTGCTTGATATGCTCCTCTTTGCCACCTGCGTGTACTTTCACAAAATCCAACCTCCTCAGACGTTGGCCATCATACACATTCCATGTAAATTGTTACATCTCTCGCAACAAGAATGAGTTCGCCTCTCCTACACTTTCGGGTACGATTTGTTCTAATGATATAGACTGTCAACATCCGTTTGAAGATGGGACTAGTTAAATATTTCCCAGCAAAGAGGGCTCATGTATACCTCCACCGTACACAATCTGCATCTAGGAATCAGGTCTGCTAGTACACGAAGATTCGTAACATACTAGATAAAAATTGTCCTCTTTGAAGCATCTTTTGGCCTGTATTTCTATGGTCACTGACAGTTTCTGGACGATGCAGTTCGTGCATATCATTATCAGCTTATAGTACATGTAAGCTATCTCTTTATGAGGTTGCAAACGAGATTCTGGTCCGTAGTATTAACCAAAACCTCCTTTAAGGTCCCAACTTGAGTCCTCAAGTCAAACCAACCATTCCCTGCATACTCTAAGGCAGTGTGGCTCAAGGTGTCTTTGCTCAAATGCATCAGACCAACTGCTGCCTTTCTTTGAGGAGTCCGATAGATAAATGCGAGGTATTTTACTTTCTTTCTCTTCTCATAAACCATTTCCCTGATCACATCATAGTATTCTTGATACCAATCGCTAACATCCTTCAGCCGTTGGCTTCTTGGTTTCAGCTTACAACTAGGCACGAGGAGATTTGTACCCTGAGGTAATGGAAATGGTGATTTGACATAGAGCATCCCATCCCGATTGTAGGCAAATACGATAAGGCTGTCTTCCGAAATTTCCATATTGTCTTCATCGAAAGAGGTTTTATCTGAATAGAAAATATACGCCACGTCCCTGTTCCAACTAACACCATGTTTGCTTAATCTAACACCATTGTGTATCCCTCCGACTCCTTGATGGAAAACATCGCTAGTTAATGAAAAAAGTTGATGACCAGTGACGAAGAAGGCAAGTCGTTCACTTGGAAAATATTCTTTCTGGGAAATAGCGGTTATTAGGTTCTGAGTTTGAAGTGCGAATGTTGAAGCACCTGATCCCCTAGTTACGAAGCTAGTCTTCTCCTGAAATTCCGGTTTTGCTATACAATTCAACGAGAACAACCTCACTGAGTTTTCAATCCGGAAGCCAATGATGGCCTCAAATTTCCTATTTGATAGTCCTTTATAGTTCTGATAGAAATAATCAAGTCTATCACTCTTGTTTGTCCTGCGTCTTAAGCCATCTATAAACATGACGGCATTTTTCACATCTCCTGCGATTGCAACTATGCAATCATTCTCCAGTTGGAATATCTTATAGCACTCCTCATTAACTGAGAAGTCATCTTCGGCGATATGTTTTTCCCCCGTTGTCGAAATCGCCGGTGCCTTAATTTTCCTGCTCCTTGTTATTGCAGAATCAGTCACCATGTAGATATTCCTTCTATATTTCCAGGCAGCAATGTAAGTCATGAACTGAGTTTGCATGTTTGGATTAGCACCACTTGACGAGCAGTACGAGATACCGGGAATGAGATGGACACGGCTTGCTCTACAGGGTCATATTCTTTGTACGTCTATTTTATATCCCTTGGCACTCATTTCCTTTGCCAACTGCAATCCAGCTTCTGAAACACTGTCCTTAAATGAAATGTAGATAAGTCCTTGAATATCCGATGGCCTTTCCATTTCATTTTGACTTCTAAGTAAAATTGCTACTTTATCTCTACCAAGTTTTGAAAGCAACATTCCTAATTCTAGGACAACATTTTGTCTTGCTCTATATGCTTTTTCATCTGGATGATTTTTTCTATGACCTTCATCATCTGGAGTGGCCAAAACAATTCCAAATTGTGCTTCGTTTGTATAGTTTTCAAGTTTTTCAATAATCGTTTGCCCTTCTGACGGTAATTGATCAAGAATTAAAGGTTCAAGTCTCCACCTTCTTAACATCGCTTCAAGTTGATCTCTTGAATCCTTATCATGTCCATAAACAACAAATACTTTATTTGATTGTGCATTGTAACTTGACTCCGGTTCATAGGCAATAGATATACTCGGATTTGACAAACCAAGGAATGATTCCAACTCTCCTTTGATATCCTTTTTCCCCTGTACTTGAATCCTTCCAGTATTGTAGCAATTTATTGTTGCTCCATTTGACAATTTTACCTGCGCCCCATGTTGAAGCTCTTTCTCACTACTTATTGAGTAGCCTCTTGATTCAAGTTGGATTTTTAATTCTTCTATTTTCATTGAGTATTGATTTTCAATCCTGCTTAGCTAGTTTATCACCACATTTCTTCCTGGACAAGTGCTATTTCGGTGCCTAGATAGCTCCTATTCTCGATCTGATCATAAGTCAAGATCTTTGAATCTGGCTGCGATAGATAGGTGCGCAAAGCAACGCGGCAACTCAACAAAGGCCATTGATGCAAGTGCAATTGCTCCTGATCAGAGAAGACACAGTGCAAAGCGAATTCGATGCCTCCTAGATGGTTAAGTGGCTCAAGTCTACTGCTGTGCAGATTTGCATCGGGCATCTTCAACGGATTTGACCTAGGTCAAGATAGGCAAACGATACCTCAGAAACAATGAAATTGGATAAAAACAACGATCATTTTACGTAAACTTCAGCGGACTTCATTTGCTTGATGCCACCTTGCACTGGCGGTGTGGTTTCGCTGTGAGCAATCGCAATCAACCGCCGCAAAAGGTCTACGGTCAATACTTCCACCACTAATACCTGCTCTATCATTAGGTAGCCCCCACCATCCTTAGTAACTTGATGTCAAATAGGGATGACGCACACGATACATCGCGGCCCCTCGACAAGACATACAACAAGATCACTATGAGACACTTGATCGCCACAACGCTCTTCTTACTCACATCGCTCGTACTAGACGCACAGCAAGCGCTACAGCTGGAAGACATCTACCAAAACGGCACCTACAGCGCCGAGCGCTTTGGACCGGTACGATGGATGAAGGACCACACCGGCTATTCGACCCTGGAGTGGAATCGGGCGTATGGAGGGGATGACATTGTCCGGTATGAAGCGGAGACCGGGGCGAGATCGGTGCTGGTATCTGCGGATCGCTTGATCCCCGAGGGTCAATCCACGCCGCTGCCCATCACCAGCTACGAGTGGTCGGCGGACAATGGCAAGCTGCTGGTCTTTACCAATACCCGACGGGTGTGGCGTCGTCATACCCGGGGCGACTACTGGGTGCTCGATATGGCGTCCGGGGTGCTCACCCAGCTGGGTAAGTCCGTGGAGCGTACGACGATGATGTTTGGCAAATTTTCTCCGGATGCCACCCGAGTCGGCTACGTCTGCAAGAACAATATCTACATCGAAGACATCGCATCGGGCCAGGTGACCCAGCTGACGACGGACGGCAGCGCCTCCGTGATCAATGGCACCTTTGACTGGGTGTATGAGGAGGAATTGTCCTGCCGGGATGGCTTCCGCTGGAGCCCGGACGGCACCCAGATCGCCTACTGGCAGTCGAACACGGAGGGTACCGGCACCTTTTACATGATCAACAATGTCGACTCCATCTACTCGACGCTTATTCCGCTGCCCTACCCCAAGGTGGGCACGGACAACTCCGCGGTCAAAGTGGGTGTGGTCAGCGCCTCCGGGGGTCCGACCCGATGGTTTGATGTGCCGGGTGATCCGAGCAACAACTATCTGGCGCGCATGGACTTCATCCCTCACTCCCAGGAGGTGATGATCCAGCAGCTCAATCGCAAGCAAAATCGAAATACCGTATGGATCGGCAATACCGAGACGATGGGGTTAACCCAGCTCTTCCAGGACAAGGACGAGGCCTGGCTGGACATCCATGACAACATCATGTGGCTGGAAGACGAGCAGTACTTCACCTGGACCAGCGAAAAGGACGGCTGGCTGCATCTCTACAAGGTCTCCAGAGACGGGAAAGACTTTCAAACGATCACGAAAGGTGCGATCGATGTCGTGCGCATCAATTGCATCGACCCCGAGGGTGGCTATGTCTACTACATCGCATCCCCCGAAAACTTTACCCAGCGCTATCTATACCGCAGCAAAATCGACGGCAGCGCCGATCCGGAGCGGGTCAGTCCCGCCGATCAACCGGGCCAGCACGCCTACCAAATCTCGGCCGACGCGAAGTATGCCATCCACACCTTTCAAAATACCACCACCCCTCCCACCATTTCTTTGATCAACCTGCAAAATCATAAGCCTCTACGAATACTGGAGGACAATCAAGCCTTGGCCGACAAGGTGGCCGGCCTCGGGCTGACCCCTAAAGAATTTATCAAGCTGGACATCGGCGAGACCGAGCTGGATGCCTGGATCATCCGGCCGGCCGGTTTTGATCCTGCCGTTAAATACCCCCTCATATTTTATATCTACGGGGAGCCGGCCGGGGCTACCGTGCAAGACGCCTGGCAAGGCGGTGCGCTTTGGGATCATTTTCTCGCCCAGCAGGGCTACGTCGTGGTAAGCATTGACAATCGAGGCACGCGCACACCCCGGGGTCGGGATTGGCGAAAATCGATTTATGGGCAGATTGGCATCTTGGCCGCCCACGACCAAGCCGCCGCAGCCAAGGTATTATTTGAAAAATACGACTTCATCGACACGGCCCGGGTAGGCATGTGGGGCTGGAGCGGCGGCGGCCAGATGACGATGAATTGCCTATTCCGCTATCCCGAGATTTACAAAGCAGGTCTAGCCGTGGCGTTTGTCGCTGACCAGCGGCTCTACGACAATATTTATCAAGAGCGCTACATGGGGCTGCTCACCGAGAATGAGGCCAATTATATTGCCGGATCGCCCATCACCCATGCGAAAAACCTCCAGGGCAACCTGATGATCATGCACGGCACCGCCGACGACAACGTGCACTACCAGAGTTTTGAGCGACTGACCAACGAACTAATCAAACACAATAAAATGTTTGATATGATGTCTTACCCGATGCGCTCGCATGGCATCTGGGAGCGGGAAAATACCAGCCTGCACCTAAGGCAGACCATGTTGCGCTACTGGCAGCGGGTGCTTCCGACGAACTCAATAAACCCGCATGCCATCAAAAGTCCATAGTGTCGCAATCTCCGCATCTGCTGTAGTGCCTGGGTTAGCCCTATGGGGTTTGCTGTGGATGCTATCGATACTGAGCAGTTGTAAGGATCAGACCCAGTCGACCCGCCAGCGGCTGCCCGACCAAGTGGACTTTAATTTTCACATTCGACCCATACTCTCCGACCGATGCTTCGCCTGCCATGGACCCGACGAAAAGGCCAGAGAGGCCGAGCTAATACTCTGCGAAAAGGCCCACGCCTATAAATTATTGGACAGCGCGGCCAACCACTATGTGATCAAGCCGGGAGATCTGCAACGGAGCGAACTATATCAGCGCATTGTCAGCGAGGACGATGAGTTTATGATGCCTCCGCCCGAGTCTAATCTGGCTCTGTCAGACTACGAGCGTCAATTGATCAAACGCTGGATCAAGCAAGGCGCAGAGTGGAAACCCCACTGGTCATTTATTACCCCGCAGCGCAATCCGCTACCTCGCGTCCGCAAGGCCGATTGGCCGGAAAACCCCATCGATTATTTTATTCTGGCCAGGCTCGAAGATCTCGGCAAAAAGCCCTCCACCAAGGCGACGAAGGCCAAGCTGCTACGCCGACTGAGTTTTGATTTGACCGGCCTTCCGCCCACGCCTGAGGCGATTGACGCCTTTATCGCCGACCCCTCTCCGGATGCCTACGAAAAAGTGGTCGACCAACTGCTGGCGTCCAGCGCCTATGGCGAGCGTTTGGCCAGTGAATGGATGGACCTGTCCCGCTACGCCGAGACCAACGGCATCCACCACGATTTTGAACGGAATATGTGGCCGTGGCGTGATTGGGTGATCCAAGCCTTTGCTGACAATATGCCCTACGACCAATTTGTCACCTGGCAGCTCGCCGGCGATTTATTGCCCGACCCTACCTATGAGCAGAAATTGGCCACTGCCTTTAATCGCAACCACCGCACCACCCAAGAGTGCGGCTCACTCGACGAAGAATTTCGGGTCTCTTATGTCGTTGATCGGACGAATACCTTTGGCAAGGCATTTATGGGCCTGACCGTGGAATGTGCGCAGTGCCACGACCATAAATACGACCCGATTTCCCAAAAGGAATATTATCAGCTTTTTGCCTTTTTTAATCAGGTGCCGGAAAAGGGGGTGACGAGATCCTTCCAAGGTCAGCCCACGCCCCACTTGGAGCTGCCAGAGCAGGATGTGCAACGGCTGCGCGCCTATATTCAGGAGCAGGTGAACACCGAGTATGCCAGCGGCAGCACCCAGGACGAAGACGGCACCTACCAAGACAATTGGAAGGAAGAGATGGAGGCCATGCTCCAGCCGGTGATGATCATGACAGACATGGCTACCGCCCGATCCACCTATGTGCTGGAACGCGGGTTGTATGACTCGCCCGGAGAAAAGGTATCGGCAGGCACGCCTGCCACCGTCTTTGGTTTTGGGGCAACCACTATTCGCCCGATCGAGCAGGGCTGGCCCGATGGCTCTTTGATCCCGACAATCCCTTGACCGCCCGCGTGGCCGTCAATAGATATTGGCAGATGATCTTCGGGCGTGGTCTGGTAGATACTCCGGATGATTTTGGGAGTCAAGGTTCCCTGCCCACCCACCCCGCCTTGCTCGATTGGTTGGCCGTCGAATTCATCGAATCGGGTTGGGATGTCAAGCACTTGCTGAAGACCCTGGTCCTATCCGCCACCTATCAGCAGGCTTCCGCCACCGATGACAAGCAGTTGGCCTTTGACCCGGACAACCGATGGCTGGGACGAGGCACGCAGCAGCGGCTGACCGCCGAGATGATCCGGGACCAGGCCCTGTACATCAGCGGCTTGCTGAATGAACAGGTCGGTGGTCCCAGCGTCAAACCCTATCAGCCTCAGGGCCTGTGGACGCAGGTATCTTCAGGCGGTAGGTACCGGCGAAAATATATGGCTTCGCACGGCCGAGACTTATATCGCCGCAGCCTGTACACTTATTGGAAACGAATTCAGCCGCCGCCTGCGATGGTCATCTTCGATGCCGCCAGCCGCAATCAATGCACGGTGAAAAGGCAAAGCACCAATACGCCCCTGCAGGCCCTGGTGCTGCTCAACGATCCGCAGTTTGTCGAAGCCTCCCGCGCCCTGGCCCATCGCATGACACAAGAAGGGGGCACGGATTTATCCCAGCGACTGGCCTACGCATTTCGCTGGGCGACCTCCCGCCAGCCGGAGGAGAGTGAGGTGGAGATTTTAAAAGAGCTGTTAGAAGACGAACTCGAAGACTTTGAGAAAAACCCGGTACAAGCAAACGAGCTACTGGAGGTGGGCGAATTTCAACATGACGCAAACTTGAGCGGTGCGGAGCTAGCCGCGTACACCGTGGTGGCCAACGCCATCCTCAACTTGGGCGAGAGCCTGCAGAAGAATTAGACCATTATGCAAAGGGAAAAAATAGCACGAACCAAAATGCGAGGCCTGAAGGAATAAGCGGCCGTCAATCAGTGGAAGACCTATTAAACCCAAACCATGCATTGGAAATGCATAATTTGCCCTACGGGCTGACGAAATGCCTTGCTCTGCAGGCATTTGTCAGGGTTAGACCCCGACAAGATAATGTATGAAAAACATGCTATCAAATCAGACTACATCACCCACATTATCTTCGTCGGCCTGCAAGGCAAAATGTGCTATTGCACATTTTGGGCTAAACATCACGCGTCGACATTTTCTCGAAAAAGCCAGTCTGGGCCTGGGCGCCCTGGCCATGTCTTCCTTCGCACCAAAGGTCGCCCCGAAAGGCATCGCCCTGCCCGGCCCCCATTTCGCGCCGCGCGCCAAGCGGGTGATTTATTTATTCCAAGCCGGTGGCCCCTCGCAGCTGGAAATGTTTGACTACAAGCTCCGGCTACAAGAATTGCATAACCAAGAACTGCCGGAATCGGTCGCGATGGGACAACGAGTCACTGATTTCACCGCAGCCCATCCCAAGCCCATGGTCAACCCATTCACCGGTTTTCAGCAATATGGTCAGACAGGCACCTGGATCAGCGACCTGCTGCCTTACACGGCACGCATCGTCGATGATATCTGCATCGTCAAGTCCATGCATACCGACGCCATCAATCACGATCCGGCACTGTCCTTTTTTCAGACCGGCTCCCAGCTCAGCGGACGGCCCAGCATCGGCTCCTGGTTGTCCTACGGCCTGGGCAGCAGCAACGAAAACCTGCCCACGTTCTCGGTCTTGTTGTCCAAAGGAAGCGGCAGAACGGATGCCGCCCAACCCCTACAATCCCGGCTCTGGGGCAGTGGTTTTCTACCGTCGCTGCACCAAGGCGTCCAATTCAGAAGCGGTCAAGATCCAGTACTCTACTTAAATAACCCGCCGGGCATCACCAAAGCCAACCGAAGACGCGTGCTCGACTACCTGCGATCGCTCAACCAAAAGTACCTGCAAAAAGAAGGCAATCCGGAGGTGTTCTCACGCATGGCCCAGTACGAGATGGCCTATCGCATGCAGACCTCCGTGCCCGAAACGATGGACATCAGCCAGGAGCCGGACTATATCTTCGACCTCTACGGTCCGGAGTCTCGCATCCCAGGCACCTATGCCGCCAACTGCCTGTTGGCTCGACGACTCGCCGAACGCAATGTCCGCTTCATTCAATTATATCATCAAGGCTGGGATCAGCACAACGACCTCCCTGCACACCTGACCAATCAGTGCCGGGATATCGATCAGCCCTCCGCTGCCCTGGTACAAGACCTCAAGCAGCGCGGACTACTCGAAGACACCCTGGTCGTCTGGGGCGGTGAATTTGGCCGCACCAACTACTGCCAGGGCAAACTCACCCACGACAACTACGGGCGTGATCACCACCCCTACTGCTTCACCATGTGGATGGCGGGCGGTGGCATCAAACCCGGCATCAGCTACGGCGAGACGGACGAGTTGGGGTATAACGTGGCCAGTAATCCGGTGCATGTGCATGATTTTCAAGCTACCTTGCTACACCTCATGGGCATCGATCACGAACAATTGACCTTCAAGTCGCAGGGGCGAAGATTTCGACTGACGGATGTGCATGGGCAAATTGTAAAGGATATTCTGGTGTGAGGGTGGCGACTAGGGCACAAAGGTTTTTTGGGTGGCCACTAAGGCACTAGGGCACTAAGGTTTTTGTGGGTGGCACAAAGGCACTAGGGCACGAAGTTTTTTTGGAGGGGCCACTAAGGCACTAGGGCACAAAGGTTTTGGATCGTAAGAACTTGAAAAACGTGATTTCTTTGTATAGCTTATAGTGAAAACTAAATCAACAAATATTAACCCAAATAGAATGGTACATTTCAAGAAGCAGATCGTTCTTGCAATGCTTGCAATCCTTCTGACGAGTTTTACACAAATGCAGGCGCAAAATCTCGATAAACCCAATGTGGTTATTGTATTTATTGACGATGAGGGTTACGGGGATGTGGGCTGCTATGGAGCGACCGGATTTGAAACGCCCAACCTGGACCAAATGGCCAGCAGAGGCATGCGTTTTACCAATTTCTATTCCGCGCAGCCCGTCTGTAGTGCTTCACGGGCAGGCCTCCTCACTGGATGTTACCCTAATAGAATAGGCTTTTCGGGTGCCCTGTTTCCGCATCATAAAATTGGTATCAACCCGGAAGAATTTACCATGGCGGAGATGTTTAAGGCGCAGGGATACGCCACGGCTTGTTTTGGCAAATGGCATTTGGGTTGGCAGAAAGAGTTTCTTCCGTTGCAGCATGGTTTCGATGAGTATGTGGGGCTGCCCTACTCAAATGATATGTGGCCTCATAGTGATGTGACCGGTGAACGATTGCCCAAGGACAAAGGACGTGGATCCTATCCAGAGCTTCCCCTCATCGTGGGAGATGAAATTTCGGAAACCATTACCAGCCTGGAAGATCAAGATAAATTGACCACCCTCTACACCGAAAAAGCGGTGGACTTCATCCAACGGAATGCCAATCATCCCTTCTTCTTGTATGTGCCCCACACGATGGGACACATTCCGCTGGGGGTTTCGGATAAATTCCGAGGGAAGAGCGAGCAAGGTCTCTACGGTGATGTGATGATGGAAATTGATTGGTCCGTCGGTGAAATCATCAGCGCCCTGGAGGAAAACGATATTGCAGAGC
Source organism: Saprospiraceae bacterium (assembly GCA_965223165.1). Classification (GTDB taxonomy): domain Bacteria; phylum Bacteroidota; class Bacteroidia; order Chitinophagales; family Saprospiraceae; genus JABDMH01. The sequence continues at coordinate 434,691 of CBDCVQ010000014.1, forward strand.
ATACCATCGTCATCTTCACCACCGACAATGGACCCTGGTTAAACTTTGGCAACCATGCTGGCTCCGCCGGTGGACTGCGTGAAGGGAAAACGACTAGCTGGGATGGTGGACAAAGAGTACCTTTTATCATACAATGGCCAGGGAACGTTCCGGCGGGCTTGGTTTGCAATAAACTAGCCTGCGCCATTGATCTACTGCCCACATTTGCCGCGATAACCAAGAGCAAATTGTCGGACAACAAAATTGATGGCTTGGACATTAGCTCTCTATTCGCTGGCGATTTCAAATCGGAACCTCGCGAAACGGTGCTATTCTATCATGGCAAGAACAATCTTAATGCCGTCCGAAAGGGCAATTGGAAGTTGGTACTTCCCCATACGTATCGGTCGTACGACACAGAACCTGGCAACGACGGGCACGGAGGCAAGCGGATAAAAGTGGACATTGACCAGCCCGAACTGTATAATATGATGCGCGATCCGGGTGAACAGTATAATGTGATCGAGTATTATCCCGACAAAGTTATCGAGATCATGGCCGTGGTAGACAAAGCCCGGGAAGAACTGGGAGATCTAAATGTGGGCATAGAGAAAGGGGCTGAAAACCGAGCGATCGGTCAATTGGAGTAGCACTTTTGCGTTGTGCCCTTCCTAAACCATTTTGGGACCAAGGATAAACAAAGGGATCTGGGCGTCAATGCCATCTTTGTGCACGGTGGTTCGAGCGAAGCAGCTGTATCAGAATTTGATCAAATGATGGATCGAGGAGCCTAGGAGCTATGGCCTTGTCCTCAATTGAACCCCTCGCGGGCCTACTCCGAAGCTCCCTCGATGAAGAAAATGGACTGCAAATTGCCCGCAATATCATCAATGCCGATCGTGGTAGCAATTCCCATATTCTTTAATAAATGTTTTATCTCCGGAGGATCTCTCCGTATGAGGTCATAGAATTTCCGGAGATCAGACATGAGGGATTCTGAGACCTCCATTTTCTCCTGACCAGTCAAGGTGACCGCAAGTCTGAACACATCGTTTCTGTGCTTCCTGAGATCTCTCGAATCTACTTGCTGCCCTTGTTCCCTTTTTGCAGAAAGATCCAAATGAGCCTTAATTTTAAGACATATTAGCAATGCCGGAGTGGCTATGCGAAGCCCTTCGATCACATTGCTATTAGCTTGCACAAGGGCATAGTAATCTTCATCCATCAGTATGGCAGATAGACTTGAAATTTCCTCATCGACCGGAATAGGGACAAGGTGATGGCCTTCAATCTCAGGGATGACATCTGGTCGTCGTGAAAAAAGCTCAATCTGATAGGGATAGTCATTATCTGATGGCTTAATGAATCTGTAGTACTGATTTTGACCAATGGCAGTCTCTCTTCTTTGGTATCCACCATTCACAATGAAGCTCCAGAATTTGTCAAAAAACGCCGGTCGGAGAGCTTCTATCACCAGGATGAGATCAAAATCTTTTGTCGCTCTAAATGGAATCCCCTCTCGATCCATATAGACATCTATTGCCAAACCACCGATCACCACATAGCAATCTTGGAAGTCTGCAAAATGCTCCGTAAATAATTGTTGTCCTTTGATCATGTAAGATGGTCCAGCAACTGATCCAGCGATTTGGCTGTTCTAGGATCAAGGTGGGCACCATCTAAACTGAGATACAGAGAAAGTGGATCAACGGAGTGAGTCGATGAAAGTAATTTAGGGTTATAATGCCATATTTCAATGCAGATCCTCCCAAAGTTTTCATCTGTCTCAATCTGTCGATCCGTTAAGTGCTGAAATTGCTTGTGAGACATGGCAATTGATAGCCTACCGTCTGCGGCGATCTCCGTATAATGAGCAAGTGCCTGCACCCCAGATCTTAGGTAAGTTTCCATCCATTCCAGCTCCTCTGCATACATAACCTTCTTGATGGGTGATCGCAGGTAAGACTTGGCATGTTGCCATAGATCTTTATTGTGATGTACAAATTGTATACGTGTAGATCCTGGTGATATTAATTTCTTATCTCGACATTCTTTAACCGCACGTGATATGGTCATAGCGGAATATCCTAGTCGACTAGCTACTTCTTCCTGTAGCATACCTTGGATAGGTTCTATCAACAGATGATAGAGTAGCATGCATTGTGTTGCGGGCCTAAAATATGTTCTCTCGGCTGCGCGAGTGCCTCCCCTGGATTGGAGGTCTATCAACAATTGAGGAAGGAATAACTGCTGGCCGGGGATCATAAACGGGATCCGCTGCGAGACATAGCGACGGCGAAGGTATGCTGGTAATTGATCTAGGACTAGGACCACAGGTTTCTGCACCTGCGTTGAAAAGGCCTTCAGTACCTTACGCACGCGGGTAGGACTCAGTTCGATTTCAGATTTTGGTTGTGCAAGTACCATGTGCTGCTCCACGAGCTTCACTTGGTACAGTTGGTACCCCTTTCGGAGATGCAAAGACAATCTAGCTAGCCGGTCCATTTCCAATGGCTGCAGATGTGCAGGCTCTCCTGTGAGCTGCTCGAGATATTTGACCATTTCTATATCACTGATTATCATTATATTAACGTATACATTGCAAAACTAACAAATACAATGATATCGAGCAATAATCATGCTATGATTCTATATATCAACTCATTATGACATTGTTTGGTCTGCAAACGTATGCTCACCAATTAGGGGCGCGTACTTGTAGCACCTTCAAGATTGTGTTGATCTCTGATTATCAGATGATTGCGACCGATTTACGGATTGCTATGTTCTCACGTTTACATCTTTGATTTTGTGTGCTGTCTATTGGCACAACCCGAACTGTATAGTGTGTTGCCTGATCCGAGCGAAGAGTAATGTAATCGCGTATTATCCTGGCAAGGTCGCAGAGATCATGGTGGTGGTAGACAAATCCCGAAAAGAACTGGGAGATCTAAATGTGGGCATCGAGAAAGGACGTGAAAATAGGGAGATCGGTCAATTGGAGTAGCACTTTTGCGTTCCATCGAAAGCCTCCAACAATTTATTTCTACCTTGATAATCTGCAACAATCAAGCAAAGATTTGAAACGACTCTCGGGACTTGTGCTAACCCTGACCATTTTATTCACCGCTGCTTTGAGCTATGGTCAATCGACCAACAAAGAGGTAGAGATCCGGGGAGTTTATGGTCATCCGAAACCCCTGTGGGACAAAGGGTATCAACTAGCCGATCTGGGCGTCAATGCCATCTTTGTGCACGGTGGTTCGATCGATGCGGACCTGGTGGAACGGGCTAAGAAGGAAGGGCTGAACGTATACGCCGAATTCGCCACCCTCAATGGCAAGGGGTATGTGGATAAGCACCCGGACGCCCATGCCATTGACGAGCAGGGGCAACCGGTGGAGGCCGCTTCTTGGTTTATGGGTGTGTGCCCTACGAACGCAGGTTTTAAGCAGTATCGATTTCAGCAGCTGCGCAATATGCTATCCGACTACGATTTGGATGGCATCTGGATGGATTACGTGCATTGGCATGCGCAGTTTGAAGATCCGGAGCCCATCCTTCCGGAGACTTGCTTTTGCGAGGATTGCCTGGCCGCATTTTCGCAATACAGCGGCCTCCAAATTGCCGGCGACGATATCCCGGAAAGGTCGCATTGGATTCTGACACACGCTGATAGCGTATGGAGGGATTGGCGTTGCCAAGTGATCGTCGATTGGGCAACGGAAATGAAAGCAATCCTCCATGAATTGCGGCCGGGAGCCCTATTAGGTCTATATCACTGCCCCTGGGAGGACCATGAATTCAATCAGGCCCGTCGCCGAGTTTTGGGATTGGATTATGAAGGGCTGGTGCAGGTCGTCGATGTTTTTTCGCCCATGGTCTATCACGGCCGCATGGGTCGCGATGCTGCATGGGTAGAAGCCAATATTTTGTGGCATAGTCAACACCTACAGGCTCGGGAAGATGGCACGCCCAAGATCTGGCCCATTGTACAGGCCCATGACGACCCCCATGAAATTTCGGCGCACGAGTTTGAAACGGTCATGAAAGGTGGGCTGGCGGGTAGATCTACGGGAGTCATGATGTTTACCACCCGATCGGTGGCCGAAAGTCCGGAAAAGATCGAGGTGATGCGGCGGCTGTATGAGAGTTTGAATAGGTGATGCGTGAACCTGCCCGTGCAGGCTTAAAGCACAGATCACCACATAGCAGTCCTGGAATCACGAAATGCTCCCTGAATTATTGTTGCCCTATAATATGTAAGATGGTCTAATAGCTGATCCAGTCATTTGGCTCTCATATTTTTGCTTCCGGTTGTCCCTTGATATTCTTCTCCACTAGTCTTCCCAACAACTTTGCAAATGGCATGATACTCCCCTGCACGCTTGCCTGCTCCAGTGCATTCATATATTCGTTTCTTCTCTCTACCGGGATGACTGTCCAAGGATAGCCTCCCGAGGCGAGCATTAGGTTCATTAGAAACCTCCCCATCCTGCCATTACCATCCACGTATGGATGGATGTATACCAAAACAAAGTGCCCAAGCACCGCCCTCACAGCAGCATTTTCTTCCCATTTCAGGAGATCGATCAGCGTTGGCATGGCATCCCTTACAGCATCCTTGGTCATAGGAATATGCATCGAATCTGCGATGTAGACCTGGCTGCTTCGATATCCTGCCAAATCTGCTACTGCCAACAAACCTGCAGTCACACTGGGCTGAAATAATTGTCGATACCAGTCGCCGTGGTCATCCTCAAATATTGCTCCCGCACTTTGGCCCTTGAACAGTTTTCGAATCGATTCCTTAACCACCTGAAATGCTTGCCAGTAACCACGGGCGGCCATCGCATCTCTATGCTTTCGATCTTCCTCCTTCTCCAAATTCCACGCTCCCGACCTTACTTTGTCCACCAGCCCCCTCGATACCACGTAGTTTTCGATAGACAGCGAATGATAAGCATCGGTGAGGTAAATATCATCCACTAGTCTTAAATAGGTGGCTTCCTTTGGCATCGAATTAACTACTGGGAAATGCTGTACCACATCATTTCTCATAGACTCCCAGATTAGGTTAATCCTGTTTACATACGGGCTCTGCGCTCTTAGATCGATGAGTGAGGGTCTTTCGCCTTTGAAGGGGTTGACTACACGAATCTTAAAATCAGCCGCTTCCATCGTTTTCCTCAAATCGTCAGCGATTCTTTTGCTGCCCAAACTCTCCAGCGCACCGATCAATCGTCCGGCCTTGACTGAGTGTGATCCATTTAATAGGACCCTTGCCAGTTTTGAGGCATCTTTGATGCCCGCCAGAACAGTTCTAATCTCTATGGCATTTTGTTCGTACATGATTGGAGACATATGGACCAATGCATCTTCTCTCGATTGAATTAGTAGTTGGGTTGCTGATTCTCTTTTAATATCATGCTGAATATTTGATTTCATGATATACATGGATGTTCCGTGGAGTAGCTCAATCCTCTTATTAGGGGCTCTGGGAGCTCTCACGATAAGCTGCTGGGGTATAGTGGTAGATCCCGCATGCAATAGAATCGATTGTTCAGCGGATAGACAGTAATCTCGTCCGTATCGGTCTTCCAGGTATCTTTTGCAAAATTCCCAGAACGATGTGTACCAAGCGGTCGTATCACCCTCCTTATGGAGCGGGTCATTAATGATATACCATTCCTTGGTCACCTTGACCAGAAACCGATTTCTAGTCAATCTTTCTCTATGTATTCGTGAGATTTGGTCAGTCTTTAAAGCCTTACCATATCTTCTTTGTAAGTCCGTGAGCACCTCAAGGGATGCTGCCAACTTGACATTTGGCTCTGCCATTCGCCCTATTTAGCCGCTATCGATACACTCTTATTAGCCTACAATGCATTACTATAATTAGCCTACTAAGTTGCACATAAATTAGCTTTCGTGCAACTCTCATGGGGCCCAGAGGCCATTTACCTCGAAAGCGGAATAAGCTCGGGGTTACAGCTGGGAGAGATAGAGGGGGAACATTTCTTTTTCGCCCGGTCCTGATCAAACCGCCCAAAGACAATTTTCCTACTTTGAGATGGTGATCGGTGCACAGTCGTTTGGCAGGAAGGAACCGGAAAAAATCTGCCTCAGGGTTCCAGTGGATAGAATTAATTTAGCCCTATGGGCGAAATAACACGCAGGAACTTTATCAACGGCACACTGATGGCTCTGGGTTCAACCTTGCTGCCCTATGGATGTCAAAGTGAGAGTGTGCTGGAACGGCTGGATCCGTCCTATTACCCGCCTGCGCTCACGGGCCTGCGAGGCAGTCACCCCGGATCGAACACGCATGCCCATGATCGGGCCTGGAGCAAAAAGTCTGACTGGGGACCAACCACTCGGCTCTCTGAAAAATACGACCTCATCGTGGTGGGCGGAGGGATTAGCGGACTGTCCGCCGCCTATTTCTATCAGAAAAAATATGGGACAAATAAAAAGATCCTGATCCTCGACAACCACGATGACTTTGGGGGGCATGCCAAGCGAAATGAGCATACGATCGACGGGCAGTTGCGGCTGGGACATGGGGGTTCGCAAACGATCGTGGAGCCACAACATTCGAGCGAGTCGGTGCGGCAGCTGTTTCAGGATGTGGGCATCGATGTCCGACAATTTGAATCGGCGTACGATCGGGACTTTTTCAAACGAAATAACTTGCGGGCCGTCACCTATTTCAACAAAGAAATATTTGGCGAGGATAAAGTCGTCCACCACCCTTACTGCAATTATCCCAATTACGTCGAAGGGATCATCATGGGTGGCAAATTATCCAACGAGGAGGCGGCCCAGCAAGCTCCCCTCAGCCAGAAGGGTAAGGCACAACTCCTTCGGATCCTAAATGGCGGCTTGCATGAGATCGATGTCCCACCTGGCGAGCTAGATCAATACATTCGCGCTAACTCCTATTTTGATTATCTAAGAAACACCTTGGGGGTGGATGACCCCGGCGTCTTACGGATGGCCCGACATTCGGGGTTAGATTGGGCCTCTACCGGCACGGATCTGATGTCGATCGCTGCCGCCAAGAGTGTGGGTGCGCTTGGATTCGCACCCCGAAAAGTCTATGACGAAGGCAACCCCTACATTCACCATTTTCCCGATGGCAATGCCACGATTGCACGCGCCCTCGTTAAGAAGATGATTCCCCAGGTCGCCGAAGCAAATAATGCCGGAGAACTCGTCACCGCAAAATTCAATTACGCCGAATTGGACAAGGCCAATAAATCGGTTCGAATCCGACTAAATAGCACGGTGGTCCATGTAGCCCACAGCGGTGATCCAAAAACCGCCAGTGAAGTGACCGTAAATTATATCCACGGTGACAAGTCCTATGTGGTCACAGGTCAGCACGTGGTGATGGGCTGCTACAATATGATGATTCCGCATATTGTGCCCGAACTGCCGGAAACACAAGCCGCAGCACTGCGCCAGCAAACGAAAAGTCCCCTACAATACACCACGGTCGGCCTGCGAAACTGGCGGGCAATGAAGGAGTTAGAAATCGGGCTCGCCATGTCCCCGGGCAATATGCACCAGGTACTATTCATGGATTTTCCGGTAAGCATCGGCAGCTACGCTTATACAAAGACGCCCGATGATCCCTGCGTGATTCAGATGATCCATTGTCCGTATGGGGAAACGGTCGGGGCGCCCCGGCTGGAACAATACCGCGAAGCGCGGTACCGGATGCTCACCTTGCAGTTTGAAGACTATGAGGAGGAAATCCGTGCGCACCTCCGCGGCATGCTACCCAAAGGATCATTTGATTTTGACCGGGACGTGGCCAGCATCACCGTCAATCGATGGGGCCACGGATACACAGTAGCTGGTCCCGGAGACTCGGTAGAAAAGGGGCGCCAGCCATTTGGTCGTATCACGATTGCCAACTGTGATTCCGCTCCCGGGGCGGATGCCAAAAATGCCATCGATATGGCCGCTCGAGCCATAGCCGAACTGGGGTAGGCCACTAAGATAGGGGGTGGCCACAAAGGCACCAGGGCACAAAGTTTTTTTGGGGGTTGCCACAAAGGCACTAGGGCACTAAGTTTTTTTTGGGGGTCGCCACGAAGGCACTAGGACACTGAGGGGGTTGTAGGGATGCCACAAAGGCACTAGGGCACTAAGGGGGTTGTAGGGTTGCCATAAAGGCACTAGGGCACTAAGTTTTTTTGGGGTCGCCACAGAGGCACTAGGGCACAAGGTGGGTTTTTGTTGAGGTGGCCAGTAAGCCACTAACATTACCGGTGCAGGAAGCCCCCTTTAGAGGGGGCAGTAACCGTCAAACACCTGCCGACATTGATGGTCATCTCCAATTTTGCTACGGTCCTGGGCAATGACCGTACTCCCTCCATGATCACCAGCACGAATCTCTTGATAGCTAGACCTGCCCTAGTACCCCTGATAACTACATTTGCACCACTAGCCAACATAAAACCTAGTGCCTTCGTGCCCTAGTGGCCCCTGATAACTAGCCCCGTACAACTAGCCAACATAAAACCTAGTGCCTTCGTGCCCTAGTGGCCCCTGATAACTAGCCCCGTACCGCTAGCCAACATAAAACCTAGTGCCTTCGTGCCCTAGTGGCCCCTGATAACTAGCCCCGTACCGCTGGCCAACATAAAACCTAGTGCCTTCGTGCCCTAGTGCCCCTGATAACTAGCCCCGTACCACTAGCCAACATAAAACCTAGTGCCTTCGTGCCCTGGTGGCCCCTGATAACTAGCCCCAGTCCCACTAGCCAATAAAAAACCTAGTGCCTTCGTGCCCTGGTGGCCCCTGATAACTAGCCCCGTACCACTAGCCAATAAAAAACCTAGTGCCTTCGTGCCCTCGTGGCCCCTGATAACTAGCCCCGTCACTAGCCAACAAAAAACCTAGCGCCTTCGTGCCTTCGTGGCCCACCTCTAAGCATGGAACAAAATTTCATACTTTCACTAGTGGTCGTCTGGATGGCCACCGTACCTAGCTCACCGCAATGTTTTCAGCTAGCACATATATAGAAAGGAGAGCGTCACTGAAAAAACAACTGGGTCACGGACTCATTCTATTGCTCGGCAATGAGGAGTCTCCGATGAATTACGCCGATAACACCTATCACTTCAGGCAGGACAGTACCTTTCTTTATTACTTTGGCATTCAGCGTCCCGGGTTGGCTGCGCTCATGGATGTGGAAGAGGATCTTGATACTATCTACGGCGATGAATACACGGTCGAAGACGCCGTCTGGATGGGACCGCAACTCGCCCTCGCAGAGCAAGCGAAGCGATGCGGCGTCTCCACCGTAGCCTCTCCCTCCGCGCTTGTCGCCACCTTGAAGCAAGCCCGAGATGGAAAGCGGCAAATTCACTTTCTGCCCCCTTATCGTCCCGCCAATAAAATCCGACTGCAGCAATTGCTAGATCTCTCGCATCGCGAAATCGCCACGCCATCTTCGCTTGACTTGGTGAAGGCCGTGATCCGTCAACGCGAAATCAAGACGGAGGAAGAAATAGCTCAGATTGACCGCGCGGTGGACGTATCCGTGGACATGCACCTGGCTGCCTTGCGCTGTGCCAGACCGGGTATCACGGAGGCAGTCGTTGCCGCTGAGATACATAAGACGGCCCTTGCCGCCGGAGGTAACCTGTCCTTTCCCATTATTGCCACCGTCAATGGCCAAACGCTGCACAACCACTATCATGGTAACACGCTGAAAGATGGTGATCTCCTGCTCGTCGATGCGGGTTTTGAAAATCCACTCTGCTACTCCGGTGATTTATCCAGCACTTTTCCAGTAAGCAGGAAATTTACGGCAGCGCAAAAAGACATTTACCAGGTGACCCTGGATGCACATCAGGCAGCGATCGACGCACTGGGATTGGCCGTGCCCTTCAGGGCTGCACATACCGCCGCCTGCCGCACCATCTTTGATGGATTAAAATCGATGGGATTTACGAAGGGGAATACGGAGGACGCACTGGAGGCTGGGGCCCATGCTCTGTTCTTCCCTTGCGGCACTGGCCACATGATGGGCTTGGATGCCCATGATATGGAGGATTTGGGCGAAGTGTGGGTCGGCCACGACGGTCAGCCGAAGAGCACGCAGTTTGGATTAAAATCTCTGCGCCTGGCCAAACCCCTGCAAGCAGGACATGTCTTTACCATCGAACCCGGCATCTATTTTATCCCGGAGCTGATTGACCTCTGGCGATCCCAAGGAAAATTTAACGAATTCATCGACTGGGACAAAGTGGACCGCTACCGTGATTTTGGCGGGATTAGAAATGAGGAGAACTTCGTCATGACGGAAAATGGGGCAAAATTATTGGGTAAGAAAAAGCCAAAAACAGTGGCTGAATTAGTGGCTGTGTGGGCCTAGTAAAGCTTCGCATTAAATCTTGCTGTCAATTCTAATGCGACGATCTACTGGTTTCAAAAGAAGCATTCCATCAACCTGACAAAAGGAGCATCCTCGATGTATTATTTTACCTGCAGACAAGACTTAGTCTCCCATCCATTTGAGATTCACAACAATATTGGATATCATCGAAGACCGATGGCCGACCGCTAAAACTTTGTCAACAAAAAACGTAACTACCTATGGATCGCAGAGCTTTTGTAAAAACAAGTCTAGCCACCTCCGCGGCGCTGGGAGCATCAGTCTCATCCCATGCATCGACCGCTGAGACCCACGAAGCCAACCCATTCAAGCTGAAATACGCACCTCACCTCGGGATGTTTAAGCATTCTGCCGGAGAAGACCCGATCGATCAAATCAATTTCATGGCCGATCAGGGATTTTCTGCCTTCGAGGATAACAGCCTCTCCAATCGAGATGTATCACTTCAGAAGAGGATTGGGGAGACCCTGGTCGATCGCCAGATGGAAATGGGTGTCTTCGTTGGAAACTGGAAGGTGAGAAGAGGTGACGGTCTGGCAAAGGGAGATCCAGAAGTCAGACAAGCCTTTGTGGAAGAAATGAAGTCGTCCGTTGAAGTCGCCAAACGGGTAAACGCCACTTGGATGACGATCGTTTTGGGCAATCGTCACCACCGACTCGAGCCGGATTATCAAACTGCCCATATTGTAGAAACGCTTAAGCAAGCATCGGCAGTCCTAGAGCCTCATGGCCTCGTGATGGTGATCGAGCCGCTAAACCATTTGCACAATCATCCCGATGTATTTCTGAGCAAGGTGCCTCATGCCTATCTGATTTGCAAGGCAGTCAACAGCCCATCCTGCAAGATCCTGTTTGATCTGTACCATCAGCAGATCACCGAAGGAAACATTATTCAAAACATCGACTATGCCTACTCGGAAACCGGATATTTTCAGATTGGTGATGTGCCAGGAAGGAAGGAACCAACGACCGGTGAGATGAACTACCGAAATATCTTCAAGCATATTCACAGTAAAGGCTATAGCGGAATACTAGGCATGGAGCACGGCAATTTCTATCCGGATAAGGAAGGAGAAGCCAAACTCATCGCGGCTTATCGGCAGGTAGACGACTTTTAATGACGTCGATGGCCGATACAATCCCTTCCACGTAATTTTTCGCGAATGAAGATATTTCAGGCATTATTTCTCCTATGTGTTTTGCCCTTGCTCCTGATCCATTGTTACAGGGGCGAAAGCAAGCAGAAGCCTAATATCATCGTGGTATTTATCGACGATATGGGTTGGACAGATTTTTCCTGTTTTGGGAACACCGATGCCCAAACCCCTCACATCGACCGTTTGGCTTCAGAGGGCATTTGCTTCGAACAATTTTATGTCAACGCTCCCATATGCTCCCCCTCGCGGATTGCGATTTCCACTGGACAGTACCCTCAGCGCTACTTGATCTCGTCTTATTTGGCACATCGAGCGCAAAATGAAAAACGAGGGATGGTCCATTGGCTGGACCCGGCTGCGCCAATGCTGGCCCGGAGCCTGCAGGAAATCGATTATGCCACCGGCCACTTTGGCAAGTGGCACATGGGAGGGCAACGAGATGTCGCAGACGCTCCGGCCATTACTGAATATGGTTTTGATGCATCACTGACCAATTTTGAAGGTATGGGCGCCAAATTGCTGCCGCTCACCAAAGATGAAACCGGGCAGGTGCGGAGAATTTGGGAGAAGGCCGAAATCCTGGGTGAACCCGTCACCTGGATGCAGCGGTCCAAAATAACCAGTGGCTTTATCCATGCGGCCATCCCATTTATGAAGAAGGCACGAGAAGCCGATCGACCCTTTTATGTAAACCTCTGGCCGGACGATGTGCACAGCCCCTTCTGGCCACCCTATGAAGCATATGGCCTGGCCAAAGCAGCCGGCAAGAGAGGACTATATCTCGCTGTCCTAGAAGCCATGGACGCCCAGTTTGGTCAACTTTTCGACTACATCCAATCGGATGAAGACCTTCGAAATAATACGCTCATTCTTGTCTGCTCGGACAATGGACCCGAACTGGGAGCTGGTCGATCGGGACATCTCAAAGGATTCAAAACCCATCTCTATGAAGGAGGCATCCGGTCATCGTTGGTGGTGTGGGGTCCTGGCTATATCCAAAAAGATAAGCAGGGCACACGAAATGCCGAATCTGTCTTCTCCGCGATCGATCTAGTTCCCTCCCTCTTGCAATTGGCAGGGGTCGAATCGACGGGAGATGAAGACTACGACGGTGAAGATGTGCTGAAAACCCTTTTAGGAGCGTCTACTGCTTCTCGACAAGCTCCCCTCTTTTACAATCGACCCCCCGACCGAAAAAATTACTATGGATTTGAAAACTTGCCAGATCTTGCCATGCGTGAAGGGAAATGGAAACTTCTGTGCGACTATGATGGTAGCCGCCCGGAGCTTTACGATATTACTACTGACCCGGGAGAGGCCAGCAATCTAACAGAAGCAAAAAGCGAAATCGTCGACCACATGGTGTCACAAGTCGTGGACTGGTGGCAAACCTTACCCAAACTGAGCGCATCAGAAAATTAATCAGGTAAAAGAGAATGCAAATGGACGGTCAGATTTCCATGCCCCGCTGCTCTCCGAAGGGTCCCACCGCGATGCAGTCACTTTTGCTGCTCCTACTGCTTGTATGCACCAGGTATGGCTATGGCTTAACCGACCCTTACCCAAAGAATCCCGACATCGATGCGCTTCACTATCGGTTTGAGTTTGAACTATCGGACGAAAGCGACGAGATTCGGGCTAAAGCCACCATCGATGTACGCTTTCTGGCTGCAGACATTGAAAGCCTCCGGCTCGACCTGATCAATACATCTGCGGCTTTGGAAAATAAGGGTATGACCGTACAATCGGTGGTCTTGGACGGGGAGACAGCCACCTATCAGCACCGTGAGAATGTCCTGCGTATTATGCTCCCATCGCCTTCGGTGCCAGGACAGCGACATCAAGTGGCAATTCGCTACCGCGGCATACCTGCCACCGGATTGATTATCGCTGATAACAAATATGGCGACCGGACCTTTTTTAGCGACAACTGGCCCAACAAGGCGAGAAACTGGCTGCCGACGATCGATCATCCCTACGACAAGGCTACCTGCGAGTTTATTGTGACGGCACCCAACCATTATCAGGTCGTTTCCAATGGACTCTTAATCGAAGAAACAGATGTAGCGGATGGAAAAAGACTAACCCATTGGAAGCAGTCGGTTCCCATCGCGACTTGGCTATATGTCTTGGGAGTGGCGCGCTTTGCCGTCCAGCATGTGGATGATTTTGAAGGTAAAGCCATTCAAACCTGGGTCTATTATCAAGACCGCGATGCCGGCTTTTATGATTTTGCCGAGCCGACCAAAAAAGCGCTTGAATTTTTCAGTAATTATGTGGGCCCCTTTTCCTACGAAAAACTGGCCAACATCCAGAGCAATAGCGTCGGTGGTGGCATGGAAGCCGCTTCGGCCATTCTCTATGGGGACCGGTCGGTCACGGGGCAGCGCAACGTGCGATGGCGAAACATTGTCGTGCACGAAATTGCGCATCAATGGTTTGGCAATTCCGTCACCGAATATGATTGGGATGACGTGTGGCTCAGCGAAGGATTTGCGACCTATTTTACGCTGCTGTTTATTGAATATGCCTATGGCCGCGGCGAATTTCTCCACGGCCTCCAATCCAGCAAAAAAAGGGTCGACGCCTTCCATGCGCAAAACCCGGATTATCGTATCGTGCATGACAACCTACAAGACATGCGCAAGGTCACCAGTTCGCACACGTATCAAAAAGGGAGTTGGATTTTGCACATGCTGCGAGGGGTGGTGGGCACCGATAATTTTTGGCAGGGCATCCAAGCGTATTACCGCAAATATCAAAACGCCAGTGCCACCACGGCCGATTTTCGGCTGGAGATGGAAGAGGCTTCGGGCATGGACCTCTCCGTTTTCTTTGATCAATGGTTGTACAAGCCAGGCGCTCTAAAGGTGGGCGGTCATTGGAAATTTGATCCGGGAACAAAGCAAGTGCAGGTGACCCTCGATCAGCTCCAAGGGGACGGCAGCCTTTTTCAAATGCCGATCCAACTGGGCATCTATATCGAAGATCAAGAACGGCCTCAGCTCGAGGTTCTCCAGGTGGACCAATTATCAAATAAATTTACGTTCCAGGTAGAGGCAGCACCGCAACGTCTGGTGCTGGATCCTAACACCTGGGTGCTCATGGATGTCGAGCATTTTGAAAGAAAGGAATAGTTTCATACATCAATAAAATAACCGAGATCATGACCAGCGCTTTTCGACCCTATCTACTAGTCGCCTTTATTCTTGCCGGGGCCTTGGAGGCCCTAGCGGAAATCCGCCTGCCGGCGATCATTTCTTCACACATGGTGCTTCAGCGCAACACGACCGTCACGATCTGGGGTTGGGCCGATGCCGGCGAAAGCCTCACCATCGATGCCTCGTGGTTAGACAACTCCCTTAACGCCGAGGCCGACTCGGAGGGCAATTGGCTTGTGAAGCTACAAACCACCGATAGCAGAGACGCGCAGACCATCCATCTGAAAAGCCCCACGTCGGACATCCAACTGGAGGATATACTCTTTGGCGAAGTCTGGCTCTGCTCCGGCCAGTCAAATATGTATCAACCCGTGCGGGGCTACAATGGACAGCCGACTTTTGGCTCGCAGAAGGCCATCACTACCGCGAATAATAACCAGCTCCGACTGTTTATGGTGGAGCGGCAGGCGGCCACGGAGCCGTCCTCAAAAATCGAGGGATTTCGGGCGTGGGAGGCAGCCCATCCGGGCAATGTGAGCGGGTTCAGTGCGGTAGCTTATTTCTTCGGTCAGCAATTGCAAGAAATCCTGGACGTGCCCGTGGGCATGATCCACACCTCTTGGGGAGGCAGTCTCGTGGAGGCCTGGATCAGTGAAGAAGCACTCCGACCCCTGGCAGAGATAGACCTTTCTGAAGTTGATCTCAATCGGGGCAACCGCTTTCCTACCGTGCTTTACAATGCGATGATCCACCCCTTAATCCCCTATGCGATCAAAGGAGCGCTTTGGTACCAAGGCGAGTCCAATCGGATGCAGCCGCAAAAGTACACGCAGCTATTCCCCGCAATGGTTGAAGACTGGCGGACTCGTTGGGGCATCGGCGAATTTCCCTTTTACTATGCCCAAATCGCTCCCTTCCTCTACGGCAACAATGAGGTCTATGACACACCGGCCAACTCCGCCTTCATCCGCGAAGCCCAGCTGCAATGCCTGGACCTTATTCCAAACTCTGGCATCGCCATCGCGATGGACATCGGGGAGCCCGACTATATCCACCCACCCAAAAAGAAAGAGGTGGCTGACCGACTACTATACAATGCCCTTCACCAGACCTACGGACTGGAGGCCATTGACTATGCCGGTCCGGTATTCGACTCGCTGGCCGTCACCGATCAGGGGGTCGTCCTTTATTTCAAAAACGCCGAGACTGGGCTCTACGCACACGGCGGCAACCTCGAAGGATTTGACGTCGCCGGTGCTGATAAAGTATTCTATCCCGCCACCGCTAAGATCGTAGGCGGCAGTAGGGTCCTGGTGCAAAGCAACAAAGTATCCACCCCCCTCGCCGTACGCTACGCCTGGCGCAACTGGATCCGTGGGACGTTATACGACACGAATCTATTGCCGGCATCCAGTTTTCGGACGGACGACTGGGAGGATGGGCGGTTCAGGGAGTAAGCTTGAGTTCCGAGTGAGCTTGAGTTTGGAGTGAGCTTGAGTTCCGAGTGAGCTTGAGTTTGGAGTGAGCTTGAGTTCGGAGTGAGCTTGAGTTCGGAGTGAGCTTGAGTTGGGGGTTTAAGTGACTATAGTGAACTATAGTGAACTAGCGTTGCTTGCGAGCTCACGACTGTGAGCAATTTTCCTTCGTTGCGATTCAGACTGCATTTTACATTATGGGTCTGAAGTCCGGAGACTACAGAAGACTTCACATAGCAGGGCTGAGATAGCCGGACCATATCAGCTCAATTCAATAGACTTCCAATCAACGATGGGATTGCTCAGTCTCCACTTAACGGCCCGGGCTAATAGCGAGTAGCCTTTCTCAAATAGTTCGGCTAACTGCTTGCCGTTGCTCTTTCTAGATTTCACACTTCCTGTATGTACCGCCTTCGATCTCAGGTCATAAATTGCCTTGGCATCTTGGAAGAGCTCAGATCGCTCTTTGAATGAAGTGCCAAGGGCTCGCGAAAGACGGAGAGCCAGCCGGTACCGTAGTTCGCCTGACCTTTGATCACTAAGAAAAATGGATTCCAAGGCTGTGCCAATGCTAACGGCAGAGGTTGGCGAGTGAAACAGCTTCATCGCATTATGCAAATAACCCGTTGCCAAAGAAATAAGATTCTGTTCTTTCTCATGTAGGGAATCATATAATTTCAAGAGATCCTTTAATTCCAGTACCTCCTTTTCGGTAAATTCCCAATATTTTCGATAGTATTTAAAAGATGGCCCTATTCTCGAAGAAAATCCACCTGCTAGATAAGGCACCGAGTAATCCGTGGACTCCCAAGATCCAAGCACTATCGGACACGACGGTCCTACCAGGGTTATCATGTTTCGGATGACTTGAACCCTTCTCATATGCTCGTATTCAACCATCCGATGTGGGTCATCAACGGATTTAGAGACCTGAATGATGTCCTCCACCTCGATGCCCGAAAGCACTGTCGGATGTACGTACCTAGTAACGATGGCTGCACCAGGTCTGATCTCCGGTCCGAACAGCAACATATCCTTCATCCTCTTCTGAAATTGAAATTTCATTATGTCGCTCTCTAGCTCGTCGTACGGTATCAGATCAGAATTGTGATCAAGTTGATATTTACCGTCAACTCTAATCCCGCCCAGCACACTCACTTGCAAGGCGGTGTACCTATCAGAGGCCAGAAAGCTTATTAAATTCTGAACTGCCAGTTCAGCGCCAACCTGAGTAGATCTCCAAACAAGCCACTCAGATATGGTCTCATCCCTCAATTGGGTGGCAGTCATTCCGTGATGCATAGCTCTAGGCCCAATCGCCACTAATTCTGGTAACTCTGCAACCTTCTTGGTGATCTTTGCAAAGGCTTCCGCATCACTGGACTTAATTGCTTTGCTCCAAATGGAGGTGGCATGTGTATCCACTCTCAAACCGTCCTCAAACCTCCTAAAACCTTCCAGTTTTTCACTTATTAGATCGACAAGTTGCTGAGATATCTTTCTATTCATAGTCATTGTTCATACTGTAGAAAAGTGACAAAATGGCATGCAAGACCAACGGCTTCAAGAGCATCAGATCCACCTGCTGCCTTCCTCTCGCCCACCACCTCAGAATAAGCCGCCCAACAGCGTCTCCTGCGCTAAATCCTAAGGCACATGCCGCAATTCCCACGTCCTCCAAGCATGAAGGCCAAAATTTATTTGGCACGGGGCAAATCACTCCGCATTTCTTCGGCACCGAAGGTCTCTTGATCTCGCTTGCTCAGTTTGATTTAGCGGGAGGTAGGCTCGTGCAAGGTGGCAAATATTCGTCGCTTCACCAGCTTGAAGGCTGTACGGTTAAGGTGTGGCCTGTACTCGGTGGCCTCAAAGGGACTGAGTGAAGTCCGTCGCTGATCAATGCAAGGCTTGGCACTCTCTCAGCTTTCCCCTGCGACTCAAGATTCGAATCTTCACCTAATTTATTCTAACGTAGTAATGCACAGCTATATTCTTAGGCCTAGTCTCAGCCCCACCCGCATTATTTGTCTGCCCGGCATAACCACTTGGAGGACCTCCTGTATTGCCAGCCTTAGGTATATTGCCATAACCATCGACCCTTATGACATAAGTGTGATTGTGAGACTTGAAATCATCACCCTGATAGTTGCCTGCCTTCCTCTCGCCGCCTGGATCCCTCCCAAAATCACTGCGACCACTGTTAATACCCCTCAGAAACAGGCCCCTCAGGTCCGGTACATTCTCTCCAATTGAGATCGCATAGAGACTACCACTCACATTCTGACCATTTGCGTATGCCCACCTGCTATTTGAGTCTTCCTGGGCAAAAGCCTGCGGCGGCAGCATTGAAGCGATAATTGATCCAACGGGTAGCTCCGTGGACAAATCAGGAATATTACCTGAGTAATAATCTATCAGCTCGTTCCTTTTAGCTTCAATGATGCTAGTAAGGTCTCTTACTAAATCAGCCTTAACATTCTCATCCATCGCAGCAAGAGCAATATCTTCAATCTTCATTCAAGTAGAATCAGAGTCCAGGACCTGATCAATAAAGAATTTAATTCTGCTATTTACTCCTTCCTTCAATTCATCGTTAAATACATACTCAAATAATCTAGATTCTGTCTGCCCCTCTACTATGTTCCTAAAATCATCATATGTATCTCCCGAAAAATATGTGAAAATTCCAAAAGCAAAGGCAAGCAGTACACCACCTAACCAGATTAATCTGTTAAATATGTTCTCAAGGTGCTGCCGATAATCTTTGACATCAGCAGCGATCTCTCTTCGGATTTCATGTTGAATTCTGATTTTCTCCTGTTCTTGCATCTTTCAAATATTTTGCTTGTAGCCACTAGCAGACACTGCATGTGGTCATTCGCAAGTTCTGCCACACGTAGCGCTGCTGGTACAAACCACCCTGGCAAACGTGGCATAGTCCATCTTATTAGTGTTTGCATCGACCAGAAGTAACCCTCGCTGCGCCGCGAGCATTGTCCCCCGTTTGTGGATTCGCAGGAAGTGTGCTTAATCCGACATCCCCGCTTCTGAAGTTTGCAACTTCAGATGATGCTTGCCTATCAGTCTGAAGTCTCAGACTTCGCGGCGGGTCACTTGCCTTTACCCACCACCTCAGAATAAGCCGCAAACAGCGCCTCACGCACCAAATCCTCAGGCACCTGCTGCAACTCAAACGTCGTCCAGCCTTGGAGACCAAATTTATTGGGCACGGGGTAGATCACTCCGCCTTCATAGGCAGAGAAAGTCTCTTGATCTGCCCTGCTCAGTTTCATATTAGCGGTGTACGTAGGCTCGTGCAGGGTCACAAATATCCTTCGCTTGATCACCTTGAAGGCGGTGCGGTCGAAGTGTGGCTTTTGCTCTGTTCCTTCGAAGGAACTGGCGGCGTCGATGAAGGCTTCAATAGTCATCGCCTCCAAGATAACTAAGAGTTTGGAGTGAGCTTGAAAGTTTGGAGTGAGATTGAGTTGGGAGTTGAAGTGACTAGAGTGAGCTAAAGTGAGCTAAAGTGAACTAGAGTTGCTCGCGAGCTCGCGCCGGAAGTGCGATTTTCCTCAATTGATTGCTCTTTATTTACGCTGCGCAAAAAGCCAGCTCAGTAAGCCTGGCGTATCGAAAGCCTGATGCCAGCTGTTGTGGCCGACACCGGGAAAAATATTGTATTTCGGATCTCCCCCTGCTTCCTCAATCGCCGCAATCATCTGGCGTGAAAATTCGATCGGGACCGTACGATCATCTGTACCGTGAAAAATCCAGAGGGGCATGTCTGCCACCGTGGTGGCCTGCTTAGGATTGCCCGCTCCGCAAACCACCACGGCTGCGGCAAACAGAGTTGGCCTTGTCAGCACAAAATGCCAGGTCCCCGCACCGCCCATCGATTGGCCAGTGATGTAGCGCCGGGTGGTATCGATATTAAATTCTTTCTCCAGGGCTGTCATCACCTCAAAGACTAAATGTCCTACGCTGGGCTGGCCATCTCTACCCCGTTTTCTCAGAATTTCCCGCTCCGCTTCTCCCAACGTCCGCCCCCAATCTGAACCGGGTGGGCATTGTGGCGCTAAAATAAATGCTGGATATCTCGTACGGTTTTCAGGCGCTGACATGACCTGAGCTGCCTTGCTCCCAGCCAGTTGCCTGATGTTGTCCGTGCCTCGACCTGCACCACCCGAAAGGCACACCACCAGTGGATATGACTGAACCGCATTGTAATCCAGGGGCTTGAGTAACCGATAGGACATGGTGTCCCCTTTCATACCTACATGGACTCTCGCCTCAAATAGGTCTGCGACTTCGCTTACATCCGTTTGTGAGATGGCACTGGTCACTGCCATGCCCCAGAGCCCGGCAGCAAGAATCACTAGCTTAAAAACCCTGGTCTCCCTCATCTACAATCATTGTAACAATTTTAGGTATTCCTTTGCGGTCAGCACGGGAATCTTGGCAAGCTTGAAGTCCTTCTTATTCCTTGATATGATCAAATCCGCATCGCATTCCAGCGCCGAGTAGTATTGGATGGCATCTTCGAAATCTCTAAAATCTGAATCCAATGCCAATTCAATAATCTTGTCACTCAAGGACAATACCTGCACAAGCACCTTAAATCTTCGTAAAATCTGCCTTACCTCTTTGATCTTCAGCTGCTGCGACAATACATAGTGCGTGTTGGCAAACGTCCACGAGGATACACATAGCTTGGCACGACCTTGATCAGCTAGTGTGAACAATTTCTGTGCCTCCAGATAGTAGGACTCTCGACGCGCCAACAAATCCAGGATAAAATTCGTATCGACGAGAATCGTGTGCACTATTGATATTTGGTCGACAGGAAATCGCCGTACGCCTTCCGATAGTCCTCACCTTCTAGACTAATAACGCCTGTCAAACTCTCTACCAAGGGACTGGCGTCGATGTCCTCCTCATCATCTAAGGTAATGGCTTGAAGATAGTTCTCGATCAGCTTAGAAAGACTGGTCTGGTGATCTCTGGCGTACCTCTTGGCACGTTCGATCACAAGTGTGTCCAGCCTCAATGTCAATTGAGAATCTATACGTGCAAAGATACAGGATTTATACGTATCACTCAATGACCTGGAGCGCATGGCTCTCAGGTAGCGATATTGTCATCCCCCACAGTCACGACGAAATCGAAGATCTCGATAACTGTTGCCCCCTGCACGTATGCGTCCGAAGTCTGGAGACCTCAGACAGCGGCTCAGCGGCTCAGCATTTTGTCCCCTTTCATCTATGGTAGCGCAAATGCTACCACGGCATCCCCATGCGGAGTGCCCAATTTTCCTCCACCACCGCAGACGACCACCAGATATTGCTTGCCGTCGATCTGGTAGGTGCTCGGGGTAGCATAGGCTGCGGCCGGCAGTTTGTACTCCCAAACGACTGCTCCCGTCGCTTGATCAAAAGCCCGAATCTTCTCATCTGGAGTGGCGGCAATGAACACCAGTCCACCTGCGGTGGCTACCGGCCCGCCAAAGTTTTTTGATCCGGTGTTTTTGAGTCCGCGTGCGGCCAGCCCGGGGTATTCGCCAAACGGCACTTGCCAGATGAGCTCGCCAGTCGCGACGTTGAGGGCATTTAATGTGCCCCAGGGTGGCTTGATGCCGGGATACCCTTCCGCATCTTCGAGGAAGGGAGCGTCACTGGCATAGCGCACCACCCCAGAGGATGTCTTATTATCGAGTTCGCTTAAATCGGTTTGCAGGAAAGCTACCAGGTCCTGTCTTTGCTCCTCCGACAGATAGTGAAATGAGGGCATATTCCCTTTGCCAATCTCTAGCAATTCACCAATTTCTTCGGCCGAAAGCGTGCTCTTTTCCAAAGATGCCACGCCCGGTTGCGCCCCTTCACGGTCGGCGCCGTGACAGCTGCTGCACTGCTTGAGATACAGGGAATAACCTCTCAAGGGAGGCGAAGCATCCGACTGCTGAAAATCATAATACTTGACCAGCCGGTGAATGGTGGGCGCCTCGTTGGCATTGACGTATACAATATGGGTATTGGGATTAAAAGCACCTCCACCCCACTCGAATCCGCCTTGATGGCCGGGAGTAGTAATGACGCCTTTTTCATTGGCGGGCGTGTAGAGCTGCCCTGTCTCATACTGCGTAAATATGTCCCGCACATAATCATGTGCCTCCTGCGAAATATCAGTTATGTCTGCCTCCGTCATATGGGTGCGTACGAGGGGCTTGGGCAAGGTAGGGATGGGCTGCGTGGGCCAAGAAGCCTCATGTTCGATCATCGTCTGACCTACCGGCACCTCCTCGATCGGAAAAACCGGTTCGCCCGTGTCGCGATCCAGAATAAAGGTTAACCCCATTTTCGTAAACTGTACCACCAAGTCCCTGGGTACCCCATCTTCCTGCACGGTCACCAGCATGGGGGCTGGCGGATTGTCGTAGTCGAAAATGTCGTGATGAATATTTTGGTAGTGCCATATTCTTTTGCCTGTCTCTGCGTCTAGGGCCAGAATGCAATTGCCATACAAGTTGGCCCCCTTCCGCGTGCCTCCATAAATAAAATCGGGCGCCGGCGAACCGGTCGCACAAAATACCCAGCCCTTTTCCTCATCCAGCGTGAATCCTCCCCAGGGGTTCGCCCCTCCGTACTGCTCGTCGGCATGAAATTCCCAGGTGTCGTATCCCTCTTCACCGGGCCGCGGTACCGTGTGAAAAATCCATTCGAATTCTCCCGTGATGGCATCGTAGCTGCGGATATCGCCGGGCGTGGAGTGGTAGCCTTCCGGTACTCTGCCGGCCACGATCAGGTGGTCCTTATAAATAATCCCCGGCGTCGTGACTTCTACCGAGGCCTTTTCCGGATCGATGCCTAGATTTTGGTGCAGATCGATGTAGCCATCCTCACCAAAGGAGGTGATTTGCTCGCCGCTTTTCGCATCGATGGCATAAATGCGATTAATCACAAAAAGAAAAATTCGTCCTGCATGTCCGTCATTGAAATAGACTACCCCCCGGTTTCGACCTCTGAATATTTTTCCCTCCTCATGAACCGCTGAAGAGACAAATCGCCACATTTCCTGCCCCGTCGCAGCGTCGAGGCAGACGGCATCAAGGGTGGGGGTGGTAAAATACAGGAGTCCGTCTGCGATAATCGAATTACTGTACATCGACGGTCCACCCGGAGCACCATGATGGTACTGCCAGGCGACCTGCAGATCCCGCACATTGTCCAGGTTTATTTGGTCCAGCACCGAGTATTGCGTCCCTCGCTTGTCGCCCCGGTAAATCGACCAGTCTGTCCAATTGTCATGCGGATCGGGTTGCCTGTCTGCGGGTGCGCAGCCCGTCACGACAAAAAGTACGGCGGCCACCACGGCCACTGTATGCCAGGAGTTTAACCCCCGGACACTTTTATCGAGCTGCGCCCGGCCACTGGACGGATTGGTGGTCTTACTACTCGCACACATAATCCTTCCAAAGACTGGTTAATGCCTGCCTATTGAGATCTCCCTCGTAAATAATCAGGCGATAACGCTCGGTGGTCACCTCTCCCTTTGCCAGGGACCAATCACCCAGGATCTGTCGTGATGGACCGACCCCGAGCTGCCCGTCCACGCGCCAGGGGGTGGGAAATGCTGTATTGTCCGGATGGTCCAAGATCGCGATATGGCCCCAGCGCTTCATGCCCGATATTTGCATACCGACGTCCGTCCAAATGGCCCGATGGCCATCTGCCGCTTCTCTGTTTGTCTCACCCAGCGAATTGACCGCCTCGCCTTGGATGTCCTTTGACCACGGCATCCGCATAAACAGCCCCCCGACAAAAAATTGTTCGACCGTGATCTGGGTCAGTGCCTTGCCCTGCCACTCGAGATCGAGCAACATCCTACTATCCTCTTGACGCACGCTCCAAGTGTGTGTCTCTTGCAAGATGGGTTCTCCTTGCTCGTCCAAGAGATTATATACTGTTTGCCATTTGACCTCCTTGCCCTTCGGTTGCAAGACGAGCACCGACTGCCGCTGATAGTGACCTGCCCGATAATTGGTGAAGTAGTCCCGTCCATTTACCTTTTTCAATCCCCAATACACACCCGTCTGGTGCGGATGATGATCCGGATGAATTTCCGTCAGGACGCCCCCGCCACCGGGTGTCCGAATGGGGTGTAGGTACGGACGGATCCCTTCTTTCGCATTTTGGGTGATCACAGCCGAGTCGATGCCCTGCCCGTACACATTGAGTAAGCCCGATACAGGGTCATGCTCCACCCTAAACGACTGGCCTGGTAGGACCGTCCAGGCACAGACAAATGCTAGGAAGAAAAGGGCCGGCCAACATCTACACATGGGAAGAAACCTCAAGTTGTTATGCCAGCCAAAGATATCACATAATATTAGGCACCTATCCCTGAGAAAATCAATGACTAATCATCGCTTTTGCCCTAGCGATTGTCCGAGGCCTGCAATACGATCGTTACCTCCAGCTTGATGGCATCGGAAATGATCTCGTCACCGACCAGGTCGAAAAAGCTTCGAGACCCGTATCTGATATTCCACTTTGCCCGATCAATAATAAAAACTGTGTGATAGGTCAGGGGAGAAGCCTGAACAGTGACATCCAAATGCACCGGATGGGTGATGCCTTTGATCTCAAGGGTGCCTTCGGCGGAGAGGCTCGAATCTATCTTGTGTGTGACGTTGGTCAGCGTAAAGCTGGCATTGGGAAATTCCTCGACAGCGAAAAAGTCGTCACTCTTCAGGTGATCCACCAGCTCCCGACTAAACTTGCCGTCGGTGTTGACAATGGTGTTCATATCGACGACAAATCGACCTCCCGTCAATTGCTCCTCTTTAAATAATAGCTGACCACTCGCAAAGGATACCGTGCCCTCATGTGATCCGAAATTAAAGAGATTAGAGCCTTGCCACTTGACGTGACTCTTGTCCAGATCTATGGCCTTCACTACCTGAGCCGCTGCCGGCGACAGGTAACATAGGAAGGCCAGGAGACATGCGATGCGTACTTCTTTCATTAGATAAGTTTTTGATGTCCGCCAAAGTATGGGCACGACGAGCCGGCAGATGTTAAATCAGTGTCAAACTTTGTCAACGGTCTGCAAACTTTCCTGGCACCGTTTACCTTGGGCAGGGTCCAGCTTGGGGAGCCGACACATTGGGTTGCTATTATATATGTAGAATGTTAGTTTAGAAAGGGAAGAGAAAAATCGCTATGCGGAAACGTAAGATATTGATGGGCACGCTCCTAGGCGTATTTACCCTCTTACCGGCTTATCTTTTCTATGCGGCCGACGATCAGCTACCCGAAGAGGAGGTCATCCAGGTACTCTTGCGCGATGTCGGCCACCAATTGCTCCTGAGAAATCATGACTCCACCTCCCTGGTCTTGCCGGTGAAACAAACGTCGGACGAGTGGTTTGAGCTTTCCTTTGACACCACGCTCTCCATAGCACCCGAAGATCTGGCAGAGGTGATGCACACGACCTTTGGAAAAATGGAGATCCCTGAGAATTACCTAGCTCAAGTCAAAGCATGTGCCACGACGGAGGTGGTCTACAGCTATCAGATGTGGACAAACACAAGCAGATCCACCCTCCCCTGCCTGGGCAGAGACTTACCGAGGGACTGCTATACTCTGCGTGTAAAGCTGCCGCAGCCGTCCAAAGCGCTGTCCAACCTGGTACCCTATCATGCCGGAGCCATCGGCCTGGCGATTCTCCTTTTCTTGTTTGGTAGGGGCAGGACGACACGTCTAGTCAATGCGCCCTCAAATACGCTGCAGATTGGTGCCTATCAGCTCGATCCCAGCGAAAGAAAACTCTTGCACGGTGACCTGGTCACGCCTCTCACCGAGAAGGAAGTCGAGATTCTCACCCTTCTACACCGCCGGGTGAACCACACCATTTCCCGAGAGGATCTCCAGAAAGAGGTGTGGGAGGATAAGGGAGTAATTGTCGGCAGAAGTCTCGACACCTATGTTTCAAAACTGCGCAAGAAGCTGAGCAGGGACGATCGCATTCGCATACTCAATATCCGCGGCATCGGCTACAAGATGGTGCTACGGGAGTAGGTGTCTCTGGGTGAAAAAACCCCCGGCCCCTGCGTCCTCCTTCGTCGGAACGCCGGGGTGGACTAGTGGGTAATTACTTGGAGCCTCCCCCGTGAAGCCATTCTGCCATCTTGCGAATCCCCTGCCAATAAGCTATGGATACAGTTGGCAGTTCGACGATCCCTGCCCTCCCTGATGGCCGACCCGCGGCTCGACGATCTCAACCCTGCGTCGTGTGGAAACGCCAGGGATGGACCCGTGCAAACTTCTGCGGTCTCCGCCTCCGCGTGAAACCCAAGCCTGCTCATCCTGCTCATCCTGCAAATCCTGATTCAGACAATTTCTGGGGTGAAAAAACCCCCGGCCCCTGCGTCCTCCTTCGTCGGAACGCCGGGGTGGGCCAGTGGGTAAATAAAGCTTCCGCGGTCTCCGCCTCCGCGTGAAACCCAATCCTGCTCATCCTGCAAATCCTGCAAATCCTGATTCAGACAATTTCTGGGTGAAAAAACCCCCGGCCCCTGCGTCCTCCTTCGTCGGAACGCCGGGGTGTACTAGGGTGCAAATACTTGGAGCGTCCGCGTGAAGCCCAATTCTGCCAGCTAGCGAATCCCCTGCCAATAAGCTATGGATCCAGTTGGCAGTTCGACGATCCCTGCCCTCCCTGATGGCCGACCCGCGGCTCGACGATCTCAACCCTGCGTCGTGTGGAAACGCCAGGGATGGACCCGTGCAAACTTCTGCGGTCTCCGCCTCCGCGTGAAACCCAAGCCTGCTCATCCTGCTCATCCTGCAAATCCTGATTCAGACAATTTCTCGGGTGAAAAAACCCCCGGCCCCTGCGTCCTCCTTCGTCGGAACGCCGGGGTGTACTAGGATGCAAATACTCGGAGCCTCCGCGTGAAGCCATTCTGCCAGCTAGCGAATCCCTGCCAATAAGCTATGGATACAGTTGGCAGCTCGACGATCCCTGCCCTCCCAAATGGCCGACCCGCGGCTCGACGATCTCAACCCTGCGTCGTGTGGAAACGCCAGGGATGGACCTGTGCAAACTCCCGCGGCTCCCGCGCCTCCGCGTGAAACCTAGTCCTGCTCATCCTGCAAATCCTGCAGATCCTGATTCAGACAATTTCTCGGGTGAAAAAACCCCCGGCCCCTGCGTCCTCCTTCGTCGGAACGCCGGGGTGTACTAGGTGCTGATTATTCTCCACGGTCTCCGCGCCTCCGCGTGAACTCAATCCTGCTCATCCTGCAAATCCTGCAAATCCTGATTCAGACAAAAGCATCCAAGAAATCTTGTACTTTCAAGACAATCATTTCTTCAAGTGATCATCTCGCCAGCGTGAAACGACGAGACGCAATACAAACCTCCGGCTGGATTTTGAAATCCGCCCTCTTTGGACCCGGTCTGATCGCCGCCCTGCAGGGCTGTGTCGCTCGCGTAGATGAAGACCAGGGTCTACTTGTGCTCCATCAGGATCAAATGGATTTCGTCATTGCCTTGGCGGACACCATCCTGCCTAGCACGGAGACCGCATCCGCCTCCGAAGCTGGCGTGCCTGCATTGATGGACCTAGTGCTGCAGGACGTCTATGCTGCCGATGTGAAGGACAACTTTCTCGAGGATCTAATTCGTTTTGATCAAGATTGTGAAGCAGCCACAGGGCAGAGATTAACAGCGCTGGAGGCCGCGGATCGGATAGCGTATGTAGAAGAGATTGATCGCACCGTCATGGAACAATCGTACGACGACAGCGTCCCATTCTATTACACCTTCAAGACCCTATGCATCAACCTCTACTTTCTCACCGAGCAAGGCATCCAGCAAAACCTATCTTATGTACCCATCCCAGGGGGATTTCAAGGGGACGTCACCATGGATCCCAACGCAACGATTGAAGTAGGCAATCAGATGTAATGCAAGGAGCTAGTGATCATAGATATGATGCCATCGTCGTCGGTTCTGGCATGACGGGTGGCTGGGCAGCCAAGGAATTGACGGAAAAAGGCCTGCGCACGTTGGTCCTCGAGCGGGGCCGGGAGGTGAAGCACGTCGAAGATTATCCCACGGCACAACTGGCCCCCTGGCAATTTGAACACCGTGGATTGATCACCAAGGACGAACGTGAGAACTACCCGATCCAAAGTAAGAAATACAATTTCGACTCAAGCAGTAAACACTTTTTCGTCAACGACAAAAAACACCCCTACGTCCAGGAAAAACCCTTCTGGTGGTTTAGAGGCTATCAGACGGGTGGACGATCCCTGCTCTGGGGAAGGGGTGCCTATCGCTTCAGCGACCTTGAATTTGAAGCTAATGCCAAAGATGGGTTGGGCATCGACTGGCCCATTCGCTATCGTGACATTTCTCCCTGGTATGATTACATCGAAAAATTTATCGGGGTGGCCGGAAGCATGGAGAATATCTGGCAATTTCCTGACGGACAATTTTTGCCGCCCTTCGACCTGAACCATGCGGAAAAAGTAGTCAAAGAAAGAATTGAAGCGCACTACCCCGATCGGAAACTCATCCCCAACCGCGTAGCCCATCTGACGAAAATTGAGCCCGGACAATTTAAGGGACGATATGCCTGCCAGGGACGCAATCTCTGTCACCGTGGCTGTCCCTATGGTGCCTATTTTTCCAGTCAGAGCTCGACCTTGCCTGCCGCCTTCGCGACGGGCAATCTCGCGATGCGATCGCATGCCCTAGTGCACTCGGTAATCTACGACGAAGACCAAGACCGAGCGGTGGGGGTGCGAGTGATCGACACCCAAACCAAGGAAACCACCGAGTACTTTGCCCAGGTGATCTTCTTATGCGCCTCGACCCTGGCCTCTACCGCCCTACTGCTCAATTCCAAGACGCCCAGATTTTCGGCAGGATTGGCTAATTCCAGCGGGGTACTGGGCCATTACCTGATGGATCACCACGGGGGCATCTCTGGATACGGCATCCTCGAAGGCTATGAAGACCGCATCTACAAAGGCACCCGGCCTGCGATGGTCGCCATTCCCCGCTTTCGCAATGTGCATCAGCAAGAAACGGACTTCCTCCGGGGTTACGGCGTCTGGGGCGGTGCTTACCGCACCAAAGTCAACCCCAATCAGATCGGCCTCGGTGCAGACCTCAAAGAAAAACTGACCCAGTATGGTCCCTGGGTAATGTCCCTGGGCTGCCAAGCCGAAACCCTGCCTTACCACGAGAATAAAGTCACCATCGATGAAAATCAGCTCGACGAGTGGGGCCTGCCCATGCTCAAAATATCTGCCGCCTACGGCGAAAACGAGCGGCTCATGCGCATCGACATCGAGGATCAAATTGGCGAGATGCTGGAAGTCGCCGGACTCAAAGACATCAAAATGACCGCGTCCGAGCCGGTATTTGGTAATACGATTCACGAAATGGGTACCGCCCGCATGGGGAGAGATCCCAAAACCTCCGTACTCAATGCCTTCAACCAATGCCACGATGTGCCCAACCTCTTCGTGACCGATGGCTCTTGCATGGTCTCGGCCGGCAACGTGAGCACCTCGCTAACCTACATGGCCCTCACCGCACGCGCTTGCGATTATGCGGTCCAGGAACTGAAGAAGGGGAACTTGTAGCAGTTCGGAGTTCAGAGTTAGAGTTCAGAGTTCGGAGTTCAGAGTTTAGAGTTCAGGGTTCAGAGTTCAGAGTTTAGGGTTTAGGGTTTAGGGTTTAGGGTTTAGGGTTTAGGGTTTAGGAAAGTCCAAATGCTTCGCCAGGTGTGACAAAAAAGCTATAGATCATAACAAAAATCTCCTCTAAACTGCCGCCGACAGGCAGCAATTAAACCTTAAACCTTACACCCAGCGCTCAGCGATGATCTGATGCGTGATTGCAGCTCCTACTGCGCTGCCGTCGGCCACAGCTTGCGCCACGCCGCTCCAACCCGTGCGGGCATCTCCGATGATGAAGAGTCCCTTGATGTCTGTCTCCTTTTGGTCATCGACCTTGTACATCTCCATCCCAAAGTGGCCCGCTTCCGTTGGGACTCGCAATTTCTGGGCAAAATCAGTGCTTTCTGTTGATTTTGTATCGGGCAGGAAACCACCTTCGCGCTCGATGGTTTGGCCATCTTCCAATACAACAGCGCCAAGTAATCCGTCGCTGGAAACGAGCTCCCGTATGCTGCTTTCATGGATAGGGATACCATGTGCCTGCAGCTGGGACGCCAGTGCCTGGTCTTCAACGCTCTCACCGTTGGTAAAGACCATGACGTCGTCGGACCAATGGGCAATCGTCTTGGCAAACATGGGTGCCATCGCCCCGTCCCCTATCACCGCCAGTTTCTTGTCGGCCATTTCGAAGCCGTCGCAAAAGGGACAAGGGTACACGGACTTACCGTACACCTCGGCGAGCCCCTTGATGCCAATGGCTTCAATATCGTCTTGGTGACCGGTGGCTATGATGACCCGCGCTGCCTGATGGGTGCCAGATGAAGTTGTGACGGTAAAAGTACCTTCGTTTTGCCGCAGATCCGTTGCCTCTTCCGGCGCATATGTGACGCTGGCGTATTTAGACAACTGCTTAAGCGCCGTATCAAATATTTCCTTGGGATGCTTACCATCCTGGGTCAAAAAGCCGTGTGAGTGGGTCGTGACCAGATTTCTAGGCCGTTCGGTATTTAGTAGAAGGGTAGAAATTCTGCTTCGGCCCAAGACCAGCGCGGCACTCATGCCGGCAGGTCCGCCTCCGAGGATGATGACTTGGTAGGTTTTACTACTCATTGAATTCTATTTGGGTTAGTATAAACACCAGTTCGTGAAAGAGGTTGATGATACCGCTTGGTCAATGCCAACAGTCTATAATTTACGATACAGCTTTGTGCGACCTCCCCTATTGCCGTTCGAAATCAATGGCTCAGCTGCATGGGCGAAAAAGGCGCATGGCCCATCATTTCATCTACGAAACCCACTTTCAACCGTTCAGACTGGCGGTTGTCAAAGTATTCGATCCGAATCCGATGTTTGCCTTTCTCGAGTAGAAGACTACCGTAGCGCGACACTGCGCTGTGCAGACCATCGTGATCGATGACCAATTCGTCATCGATATACAGCCTCGAACCGTCGTCCGAGCGAAGGAAAAATCGATAACCAGCGGTAGCTGCGATGTCGAGATAACCCTCAAAAACAAATGCGAAGTGATCCCGTGCGTGCTCAAGGGACCGAAGATTCAGCGTCTTTGTCACATCCGCGCGCAGGGGCTCCAGCGAGGTAAAATCCGGCAACTGAGTAAAGGTGCCCTCGTAATATCGATAGGCCAGTCCCGGGGTGGATGAGGCGGGATGACTCGCCGGCAACGGTTCCATTTTTCGAAATACGCGTTCGCTCAATCGACTGGCCTTTCCGCTGGTGCTGTAGGCTCGTGCCTTCAAGGTCGTTGATCGATCGATGGTCAGGGGGCCTTCGTAACGCGTCGATTGCGTCGTTGGCTCCGATCCGTCGAGTGTGTAGTGTATGCGTGGGTCGGATCCCAGGCCAGTGATCTCGGCCGTGGTTTGCTCCTGAAATACATCGCTCTCCACTCGAATGCGAGGAGCCGGCGGCCTAACCATCTCTGCAGTCAGCCGATCATCCTCATCCTTAGACATTTGAAAGGAGTCAAACATTCGGCCTTCGTGGTCAATGGCCTTAAATACCAGGGTGCGATCAAACACGGCAAACGTACAGTAGTGGTGACCCGTCTGGAGCTCCTGCGTAAACCAAGAACGGACTGGATCAAAATCTTCGAGACCGCCTCCGGCACCACCGGAATTAATGTACACGACCCCATCTTGGAGATTGACCCGGTTTTCGAAAATAGGCCAGGTGCGCTCATACATGTGCACATGTCCGAAAAGGCAAAAATCTACGTCGTATGCATCGTACAGCGGCGTCAGATTTCGGGCATGGGTGCCATAGCTGGATGCACCGATATAGGTGTCTCCATGATCGTTCTCTTCGCTGGAATAAGGGGGATGGTGATGCACGACGAATTTCCAGACCGCATCCGACTTGGCCAATTCCCACTCCAGCCATTCATATTGCTCCGAGCCTTCCACCACATCCCGGTTGGTGTCGATCATAAAGAACTGTGCGTTGCCGTACCTAAAGGTGTAGTAGTATTCTGGTGCAGGGTTCACCATATAGTCATAGTAGTATTGGGCGTCCCGTTCGTGATTGCCCAGGACGGTATACATCGGAAACCGGCTCATGGCGATCTGCCCACCGGGAAAAAAGTGTCCTGTCCAATCTGTCTTGCGCGGTCCCTCGTCGACGATGTCTCCGGCATGAATAATAAAATGGGGCCGGTCTTCCCATACCTTCTGGGCGATTTTTGGCCAGGCCTCGGGCATGCGACGATTTCGTTGGGAGTCTCCGATCAAGGCAAAAAAATAGGCTCCATCGTCTTTGACGGCCGTCTTGAAGGTCGAGACGGGTCCAATGATTTCCCTGCCATTTTCAGAAATACTCTTGGCACGATAGATATATTTTGTGTCTACCTTGAGTCCATCCAACTGCACCTCATGCAGCAGTCGAGTGCCATCGACTTCTTTGCGAAGCGACAAATTGGGTGCTTGGGCATCCAGCTGCGCTTCGCCATATTCCACGATCGTGGTCGCGGGTGCTGTCGTCTCCCACAGCACGTGAATGCTCTCTTGGGTAGCAAATTGGAGGTAGGGCTTGACCAGAAATGAATCGACCTGTGCGTCGAGTTGAAGGGACAAGAACAAAAGATATGAGAGGGGAAGTAAGATTCGCATCCGCTTTTAGACCAAAAATAGACCTTTCTAACGCTTCGACAACTTGGAGTTCAGGTAGCTGCCACCTAGCTAGGCAGTCTCGCTGGATACAGACTGCAACTCACCTTGGGTTGAAACTACAATTTGAGTACTCGTCCCAGCACCACACGACCATCAGAAAGCTCCAGGTACAGCACATAAACGCCCGCATGCGCAGGGGCAGAGATGTTGATCTGATTATTTGGTCCTTTCGACCATGCTACATTACGTCCGTGCACATCGACCAAGCGCACATTCCTTAGGTCCGCCTGACCCGGATCCACATGTATGAAGTTATGGAACGGATTGGGCCAGACTTTAACCGAAGAGTGATTAGGGTCGCTGGTTGGCGTGGACGTCGAGACCACATGGTAGATCCTCACTGTGTCGCACAACCCCATGCCCATAATGGTGTCTTTTACCACGGTATCTCCCCTTATCTCGAGTCCGAGGAAGTAATGGCCGACGGCCACGGTCGTATCTATCTCCTTCACTACCCCGACACTCCTCATGGGTATGTCCAACCGCAGGGTGTCTTGCCGTTGATAGTCGACTAGGTGGATCACCTGATTGCTGAAAACAGAGCCACATCCTCCCCCCGGCAAAACGGAGAAACCGACGAAGAAGATCTCTCCAGGCTCGAACGATACGCCTGGCAAAGAGAAGTCAAGACTTCGAGAATTGTGAGCGCGAACATCTACCGGATGGCTGGCCCCTTCCAACATAAAAGTTGGGAGGATTGCCTGGCTCAGCTCGCTAAGAATTTGAAGGTCACGCACGATCGAATCCGAATCGTTGCGCCAGGCTAGTTGGTATCTGACCCTCTCGCCACTTTGAAAAAACCGTGAGCTACCCGCGCTCGAATGGACCTGCCACTGCGGGGAGGTAGACGAGACCGCCTGCGTCGTAAGCACGCAATGATGGAGATCAGGCCGCAGTGATTCTGAAGCTTGATCAGGCGAAAAGATCGTCACGTCCAACGTCAGCTCGCCCATCACGGGCTCGTCTGAGCCGAGGGTCAATTGTCGCTCGTAAAATCCAAAGGGCTGGATCTGCCCGAGGTCGACCGTCCAGGTCGTGTCATCAATCGTTTGATCGGCCTCGTGGCACTTGAGGGGTGTCGATGCACGGACGATGATCTGTCCCGATGTCGGCAGACCGTAGTTCCAATATCTCAGATATAGGGTGTTGGTATCCAGATCCTGCCAGAAAGGCAAGGAAGCACGCACCCCCAGCCCCGGTTCGTCTCCCAACTTGATTGTAAAATCCGCCTGAGTCTTGGGTTGGATGTCCGTGATTTCCTTGTCATGGTCATATCCGTATATACCTGTATTTAGCTGGAGGTCTCGGGGCCAACCATACTGTACAAACTCGAAGTCAGCCCTATCACTGCTAAAGGAAAGACTCCATCCGGGAGGGCTAAAAATCCAATGCTTGAAAAAGCGATCATCGACCGGTGGTTGCTCCAACGTGTGTAGACTGACGTACATATTGCTGGCGGCGAAATATTTGCTGGGGTCGTAGTTCACGAGGTGGGTAAAAATGCCCAAGTCATCATCCCGTGTCAAACTGACTAAAAACTCTCCGCTGCCTCTCTGCACCTTTAGATAATTGGCATGAAGTCGGAAGTCCCCACAATGAGGCCATCGTATCCATGGAAACTCCAAACGATGATATTGGCAGTTAATCTGGCCGGGGCTAAGCACAAAAAATGAGGTTTGCTCCTCCCAATCCTTCGGATCCAGGTACGAACCCAAACAGCTGTAAATCAGCGTGTCTTCCACCTCTAAGATGGTGAAGTTTCCGATGGACTGGATGCTGTAGTCATAGAAGCAATCAAAAAAATTCTGTTCCGTTTGATTGACCACTTTCAAGGTGGAGTCTAGCGTAGTGATGCCTACATGTAGGCCATTTCCGGAAGAAGGGTCCCTGACACTCGTACCCATTACGGTGAAGAAATCATCTTGTCCCTGATGAATCTCCATATCGCCCTCGCCGTTGTAGATCTCCAATTGCGTTTGCCCGTTGACGTTTCCTTCAAGATCTAACTGGGTAAAGAAAACTTGGCTGGTCACCCAATCAAAAGGAGCCGCCACGATGCCGTCTTTGGCCAAAAAAAGCTGGCGATTACTGCCCTTAGACCAATTGATCGACGGCTCAAAATCAGCAGTCCAAATGATTTCTCCCTTCCGATTCATCCGATAGAGATATGAACGAGTGCCGGTACCCAGGCCAAGAACAAATTCATCGTCATTTATTTCCAGTACGTCAAAATGGTACCCTTTAGGTTGAAGCTCTTTCTTCCATTTGAGGACACCGTATCGGTCGCGGCAGGTCACTATAGTTTTCCCCTCCGAGCCATAGGCCCCGATCAAGTCTCCGGAAGCAAACATACTGTACAATGTCTCCGAAGAGTCAATGACCATCCATTCTATCTGCTCGTCCTTATTGAGTTTGATTTTGTAAGGCACTCCGTCAAGCGTGCGGACCGCCATGATGTTGCCCCGGTACGCTTGGGTCATGAAATCAAAGCAATTCTCCTGGCCAAAAGGAGCGATCTTCACCAGATCTTGTGCTTGGGCAAAAAGGTAAAGGCCGATCGAAATTAGGGTGTATACATATTTCATTTGTGGCAATATTACAGCGACAGACTAGCCCGAAGCTGGTTGATATATAAGGTGATCCTGTGATACCGTTGGGATCATGCATCCGCAAAGCCACCTGCTTAAGCATCTTGAGCACCTCTTCTACCCTTTTGCAAAAATGGGTCCAGATGTAGTATACATATCGTTAAGGAGTCGTTGTACGACCCATCGTCGAACTCAATGTTTGATTATAGCATCTGCAGGCGTAACCTGACCGGGCGTTTTTGTGGCGTCCAGCTGACACTTCCTACTCGCAAGCCACCAAAATAGAATCAGTTGGACCATAGGCTCTTTTTCGGTTTTACTAGAGAATGGCAAAGTCCGCCAGGCAGCTCTTTGTCGTATTATTTCTACTTAACCTGGAGGAGTTGATGCTTGTCCGTGAAAGTTGCAAATCTGATATTGCGCCGATACACCTTATCACAACCATTTAAATACAAAAATGACCTATCAAGAAAAACTTGTAGCGCTTCGCATTAAATCTTGTGGTTAATTCTAATGTCTTTGGTCCGCATACTTCGTTGCAAAGCCTCGCCATAGCTACGGCTATGTCTAGCCACCCACCCGCTTTCGCGGTTCCCTCACTTCTCGCATTGTCATGCTCGACTCTACGAGATCGTTCGGTCATGCCTCGTCTGCGAACAAAATCCTATTAGAA
Source organism: Saprospiraceae bacterium (assembly GCA_965223165.1). Classification (GTDB taxonomy): domain Bacteria; phylum Bacteroidota; class Bacteroidia; order Chitinophagales; family Saprospiraceae; genus JABDMH01. The sequence goes on from CBDCVQ010000014.1 coordinate 471,026, forward strand.
TTATTCAACATATCTAATGCGAAACTCTACTAGCATATGCAGAAGAATCCTTTCAGGCCATATGTCAGGGAGCATCGATGGCTGCCGTACAAGAAACGCTTAGGGAAAGGAAGCTTTACGAACACGAAATCGGGCAAGTAACCCAATCGCTGCGAAAGAAGACGACGGACAAGTGGGGAGAAATCATGCAAGGGGCACTGCTCCGTGGCACAGACACGGAGAAGACCGACATAGGCCAACTGCATCCTAGTGTCATCGATTGGATAAGGGAGGATCAAATAGAAGAAATCAAGAGAAAAACCTAGCGGCAGATCAAAGCCCTGGTTCGCTCCAAGGCCTCCGATGACGAGATCATCCAAAGTGCCGCCAACGCTCACTTTGACCGAGAAGATGTATCCAATTACTTGGAAAAGGTGCGCAGCAGCGAGAAGACCGAAAAGAAGTCTAGGCGGACGGAATTTCTGCTCGTCGGAGCTCTATCTCTGGCGGTGGGCGTAGGACTCACCCTCTTCAGCTTAAACAATCCCATTGGCAGCCGGTCGGGTATCTTTTACGGCCTGATCCTGTTCGGGATAATAACATTGTTTCGTGGTCTGACCCTCGAATAGGGGTCTGGAAAACTCCCACCTTTGCAGGCAAATGAGGCCATTGTGGCAAAAAAAGTACATCAAAGATCAAAATCCCAGGAGCCCAAGGTCCACATTTTCGCTAGGTTGCCCCTGCTGAGTGGGGTATTCAGGATATTTAACTGCAATGGCCCGCTGGGTTGATTGACAAGTTGAATATCTGGAGATATGTGTAAAAATCTATGGCTCTTGCTGTTCCTGGTCGGGGGCACGCTGACTCCCTCGTTTGCTCAACCTCAGGCTGGCCCTTGGATGGACCTACTGGAGGACAATGGTAAGAAACACTGGCGCAGCAGCCATGCGAATGGTTTTCCCCCTCAAGGATGGCATGTTGAGCAAGGCACGCTTATAGTCAATGGCCGGCCCGGGGCAATACGAGGCGGATCACTGGTGACCAAACACTCCTTTGCCAGTTTCGAACTCGCCTTTGAGTTCAACTTTAGCAAGGGTGCCAATAGCGGCATCAAGTATCTACTAAAGCAGTACCCCGACGGCGCCTGGCTTGGTTGCGAATATCAGATCATCGATGATTTTGAGAATAAGGACGTCGCAGAGGATCCGGATGGACGAAGAAAGACGGCCGGCCTCTACGAATTATTTGAAGCGCAGAATCCGGTGCTCCAGCCACATGGTCAGTGGAACACCGGGAAAATCATCGTATCCGGACCCGTCATCGAGCATTGGCTCAATGGCACCAAGGTCTTTACCTGCGATCGCACCAGTACAGCCTTCCTGAAGGCCAAGTTTGGCAGTAAGTTTCGCTCGCTCGCTGATTTTGGCCGCGTAGAAAGGGGGCCTTTGATGCTGCAAGATCATGGGGATCAGGTATCCTTCAGAAACGTCCGTATTCGTGAGCTCGTACAACCTTATGAGGCCCAACCTGTCCATCAGGATGAGGCTTTCACCCAAGATTATGCGATCAAATATCCGTATGAGGACGAGAACGGTCAGGCACGGCGCATAGCCTGCGATCGCAATGGCCGGGTCCAAGTCTTGACCACCACGGATCTGCTGAGTCCCACCGATGGACAGTTTCAATACCCGGGCCGCCTCATGCCGGATCGACGCTACCAGGCCATGGCCAAGAAGCAGATCCGAGATATGGCCACATACCAGGGCGAATTTGTCTATCTGGATGAAACGGCCGTGTTCAGCAATGCCTTTGCCGGTCAGCTGTACCTCAAACACAATCTGCCCAGCGCCAATCGACTATGTGTGGGAGCCAACGCCTTTCTCGTCAGTGACGGCCACGTACATACACTCATGAACGACACCGGCGAGCAATGGACTGCAAAAACACCTGCCGGCCATCTGAGGGACGTGATCTTTGATGCAGATCGAAACTGTTTCTGGCTAGCCGCTGGTGACGGGGTGTATCAGCTCTCCCAGGAAGGCGGTCGACTGGAGAAGTTACTTAGCCAGCGCAACATCACCTGCCTGACGCTGCACGACGGGCTGCTGGCGATAGGCACCCACCAAGGCTACGGGATCGTGGACCCATCGTCACCTGTCCTGAAGGATGTACATACGGACCTGCCGCATGCGGTCATCACCACCATATCCAGCATAGGAGGTCAATTGTGGATGGGTGGACCGGAAGGAGCCTTCTGCGAGACCAGCGCTGGAAAATTCAACTACTATCGCGGCAAACGATGGTTGCCTGGCAATGCTGTGCAGGCCATCGTCACCGGCTCCGAGGACGAGGTCCTGGTCCTGACCGATCAGGGATTGGCCAAGATCCGCTTTGAGCAAATGACCCTCCATGACAAGGCCCTGTTTTATGAAAAGCAGGTCAGAGATCGACACATCAGATACGGTCTCTATAGTGACGTGACGGCCATCGCAGACGGCGACTTGTCTACTGCCGTGATGCGACCGCATGACAGCGACAATCTCTGGTCAGGTATGTACCTGGTCAGTCAGCTGTTTCGCTACCTGGTCACGGGTGATGCCGTGGCCAAGGCCAATTGCATCGAGACCTTTGAGGCCATGGAGCGACTGCACCTTATGAATGATATCACAGGCCTCTTTGGGCGATCGTTTGAACGCACCGGCATACAGGAACATCGCATCGAATATCGACGCTATGCCGAAACGTACTGGTATCCGGGTTATGATTCTACCGTCAGCTGGATCAAGTATGATGATGAATGGGACTGGCGCGGATCAGCCAGCAGCGACCAGACGGTGGGACAGGTGTTTGCACTTAGTCTTTTTGCAGAGTATATGGACGAGGAGCCCTACCGTCAGCGCGCCGTCGACCGACTCACAGAGTTGATGTCTTATATCGTGGAAAACGATTTTAATCTCATTGACTTTAATGGTAAGCCCACACTATGGGGGCGGTGGAATCCAGATTATGTCAATCGTTTTCAAACCATGGTCGGTGACCGCAAAGTGTGCTCCTCCAACATCATCGCATTTATCCAGGCCGCTTACCACTTCTCTGGTGACGAAAAATTTAAAGCAGCGGCAGAATATCTCATGCGGGAGCACGGATATTTGGAAAACCTGATGCGCCCGATGCGTGAGATTGGGCGAGTAGGGGACGAAGCGGATGCCTGGAGCAAAATGCTCTCCAATGGCTGGAATCATTCCGATGACGAGATGTATTTTCTGGCCTATTGGTGCCTCTATCCATATGCACTCAATGAAGAATTGCGTACCAATTTTGGCGAAGCCATCCGAGATCACTGGGATATTGAGCGGCCAGAAAAAGACGCCCTTTGGAATTTTTGCTATGCGATGACGGGTGCCAAAAACTTTGATCTCGAAGAATCCATCTGGCATTTGCAAGAATTTCCCCTGGACATGATCCAATGGGAGACCAAGAATAGTCATCGAAAAGACCTGGACTTCCTACCGGAAAATTTCCGCGAGCAGACGACAGCCACCATATTACCCCCAGACGAGCGACCCGACCTAAAGCACAACCGCAACATTTTTCAACTCGATCGACCCGATCGCAAGAGCGAATTAGGGGCTGGTGACACCTTTCTCCTGCCCTACTGGATGGGCCGATTTTTAGGGGTAATCAGTGAGCCCATCCCATCCGAATAATTACGCATGTCCTCACCGTCAATTCGTCCTGTCAGATGGATAAATAAAAAGCTCGGCGCTGTCCTCGTGTTTTTATGTCTAGTCGGAGCAGAATCAGCCGGGCAAACACATTTGCAGACCGCCACTGTCATTATCGGTGCGCAAGCCTCCCCCGTGGAGAAAAAGGTCGGGCATTTGCTCCGCGACCGGCTGGCCGAGTGGCCTTCCGTTGATGCCACCCTGCAAGTCTCCGATAGCGAGCCCGGGGCATCGGCAGCGCAGATGAACATCTACCTGGGCAAGACTACCACCCACCGTCTGCTCAGCGAAGCGCTTGAGCAGCGTCGGATCGCTGCACCTACCCGCACGAATCCGGGGCCGGAGGGTTTTGTGATACATAGCCACGGCACCCAGATCTTCGCGGCTGGCACGGACGATCGAGGCTGCCTTTATGCGGTGGGAGAATTGCTGCGACAACTGGACTTTACTGATCAAGGCATCCGTGTACCACACATCCGTGGACTCCGCACGGCTCCTGCCTTTGAGATTCGGGGCACCCAATTTGGGCAGAGCCGAGTGGCCAGACAGTTGGCCAAGGTACGACCCTGGACTACGGAGGAAACAGCACGTGTCATTCTGGACTACGCCTTAGCCGGAGCCAACATATTTTCGGTGGATAAAGGGCCGTGGTTTGATTTTGTAAAGTCCTACGGTCTGATGACCCAAGGACGATTTGGCGCCAACGCTGCGCCGGAAATTGATAACCCTTCCTGGGAAGCATCGGAATCCATTGGGCGAAAAGGTTACCTCTGCCTCTCCGTTCCAGACGCCCACAGCTATATGCTGGAAAAATGTGAAAACTATTTTCGTGACAGCCCCTCTTTTGACCTGATAAAATTTCACGGCGGGGATGGTGGTGGTTGCGAATGTGACCGATGCGATCCGTATGGACTGACCTTTATCCGTACCGTGGAGAAAATGGCCGAAATCATCCACAAATATCATCCGGACACCCGTATTTATTTTACCAATCAAAAATTCGACAATGCCGATGACCAGGCGATTTTCGACTATCTGAATGAACACCCCAGAGATTGGCTTTGGGCATGGGGCTACGGACCCGGTTCGGATGCCACGACCTGGCAGCCCGGCCATCGACAGACGCACCGGATGGATCTCTTTACCTACCCGGGACATGGGCCATATGGCTTGTACCCCCGAGAGATTTTACATCAACTGCCTCCGCAGCAACAATTAATTTTCTACAACGAGATTACCCATTGGAAATATTCGCAGCATGGGTACATCCAAATGTATCCACGCGCGGACAAGAACGGTGATTTACCACCGCTAGCCAGTCACGACATCTACGAGCGCAGACCCGATCAGGCCATGACCATGGTCTACAATCGTCTTACCTTCTTTGCCTGGCCCCGATATTATCATCGCGTATTTAATGATCTACTGCGCTACGGCATTGGGGACATCACCCACTCCAGCGGCCACCACGATCACTTTAATCAATGGATGTGGCAACGTCTCTTGTGGTCACCTCGCATGACTGTCGAACAGGTAGTACAGGAATATTGTCGCGCCTGGTTTGGCCAAGATGCGGCCAAAGATATGGCAGCCGCAATATTCCAACTGGAAAGGAATCTGGAGGAAATACCGGACACCTCTATTGCCGGCAAAAGCGGAATACCGAAATATTATCGGCTGGTGCAGGAAGCGGGAGCCAAGATGGACCCGGCCTGGCGACAGGGCAACTGGTTGTACACGATGTATCTACAAAAGGGCGCTTTGGACCGCTACGTCCAACTGGCGGTGATACAGCAGGAGCAGCTCCAGGCTTCGATTGAGGAGCAAGCGCAAAATATGCTGGATGCTACCTGGGAACCCGAGATCGTCCGCGCCATGCTGGGCCGCATCAAGGAATTGCAGCCCACCTCAGCTATGCTTAAGCTTCAGGCAGAGGCGGACTCTTTGGGGATGTTGAGCAATCGACTCTTTGGTATGCGCAACGACGGACTCTACCATCTGACACATGATTTTGTCGGATTGGGTTGGACGAAGCGACAATTGGAGCGTTGTCTGTCTGCCAATCCAGACCAGCGACGGGAGCTGCTATCCATGATCGCGGATTATGATCATCCCGGGGAGGGTGGCTTCTACGATAATCTCGGCACGGGTAATGACTGCCCGCATGTGATACATGGCTATCCCTACGACCACGGTCAGCCCTATGTGAGCAATATGCTCTCTGAGGCCAACCGGCCCAGTCAACGATCGATGCACTTCACGCAGGATGAAGCACAGGGTGTGACTCTCCAATACGATGACCTCAGCACCACCGCACCGTATCGTGTCCGCTTTACCCTTGTCCGACCCTGGTATCAGGCCCGCTACGCAGAGCGGATGAACCAGCATGCTCAGGCCATCTATGCCGACGATCGACTACTGGATAGCGCCGTCGAACTACCGCTCCAGATGAGTGATTTTTTCACCTATGACATCCCCCCGGAACTCACGGCGGACGGCGAGCTCACCATTCGCTTGGCAAAGGCAGCGGACGTAGCCGCTGGAGATCGCGTGTCGGTCGAACAATGGCGCAACAGTGGGGGCTGGGGGACACTGGTGTCCGAGGTATGGCTGATGAAAAAGTAGGCAGGGAATGCGGTACAGCATACCGTTTCACCAGCAGTCTAAGTCATATCGCACAGAGCCACTCTGAAAATTCTGCCCGACTTCGCCTCGAATAGCCAACTGTAGGAAAGGTTAGGCTGGATCAGGGAGCGCTCTTACCGCAATCTCATCTGAATGCTCCGTCTACCGTGGACGATATCAGTGCGTAGATTGAAGTATAGAGCTGGCCATCATGGTCCCTCCATCGCAAAGGACACCAGAATAGCGTTGCCTTGATATCCTAGGGGTCGCGTAACCATGTCGCTACTCTTTGACGCATTACGTCGTCGGCTCTACTGACAGGCCTAGCACCCTTCTGCCCGTCTGACACCTCCAAGAATCGAAAAGGAGGAGATTGCAGAACAAGCTCCTCCATGGATTCCTTACTACAGCCTCGTCGTGATCGCTGTCAACGATGATTGACGATGATAGGTATTGACCTGAACTGATCCTGATCTCGAACCATCAGGTGATGTAGGCCATCTGCCACGAAATCAGGTATCTCCAAAATGATCTTCGAACCGTTTGCGGCAATCTTCTTCTCATAGACAAGTCGACCCATTATGTCATAAAGCTGCACAAGTGTTTGCTTGGCTCTTGCGTGCTCCACCTCCAGAATCAGGAAGTTGGACACAGGATTGGGAGAGACTTGTACAGATAATCTTTCGTCAGGCTGCCGGTTCAGACTAAACCTACCTCGGTTTATGGACCTTACAGTCTTGATCTTATCCACACTTGCAGCCTTTGAATCCTCCCTTTCTTCATGGTCACAAATGAGATCACATGTGCTTGCATGCAATATGACATATATAGGGGCCCCTTCGCAATCGGAAAGCTTGAGGGGATCGTCGGCATTATCCCATAGTGTTACGTTTTCCGAGAATTCATCCTTGTAAGGGTACTGCCCCGGCGCCACTGTGGGCACGTACGTTTTACCCTTCCTTTTGGTAGGATACGGATCGCACCCTGCATACAGGTGGATACTTTCTAGGTAGTGCTCGCCATCCATCAGAAGATAGTCCACAACGACTGTCCCTTGGGTGGCATCGTAGGTAATTGAGGCAGTTCCTGTCTTTTGCCCTCTGCGCGTGTCGCAGTGCGCTGCCCCCTCCCAAAGATCAACAGTGTATGTGCCTTCGACCAACGGCCCAAGAGTCCAGCCCCATCGACTGAAACTTACCATCTCACCATTTTGTTCGATGGGATCTTGAAAGCAGTGACTGGCGGCATCATTCTCTTCTTGGAGAAGGGCAAAGGAAGTGCCACATTCTTCTGCCACCGTGGTTGAGCAACTTGTGGAGCAGTCACCGTAGCTCACTGTGACAGAATAAGTTCCGCCTTCGCCCACCATGATTGTTGCACCGTCCTCCTCAAGGAGTTCGCCGTCCTTGTACCATATGTACGCAAAGGGACCCTTGCAATCAGACGTTACGATCACAGAAAGTGTGGCATCTACGCCTTCGCATTCCACTTGCCTGATTTCACAAGTCAAGTTGGGGGTGATGCGTAGGGTCTGTCTGCAGCTACTGCTGTTGCCACAGGCGTCCGTGGCCGTCCAGGTACGGGTGACAACGATCGGGCAGATACCGTCTGTACTGTCTACGTAGGAGAGGTTTACCTCGCCGCAGTTGTCAGATACTTCCACTCCTGCAGCTGCCGGGTCGTCCACCTGGACAGGTACTTCGGAGTAGGAGAAGTCTCCCATCTCCAAAATGGAGCAACCGGTAATATTTTCTTCTTCTGGACACGAAACCTCCGGTGCCGTAGTGTCTACCGTCCAGGTGTAGGTCACCGACACCGCTTCGGCCGCATTGCCACAACCATCCACATAGGTCGCTGTCCATGTCTGCCTATAGCCGCAGCCATCGGGGATCGGGCCATCTGTATTCGCTTCAACACTTACCTCGGCGGCAAGGCAATTATCGGTCGCCGTAAACGTCGGGGGTTCGATCGTCGGATTACAAGCTCCCGCCGGATCATTGCTGCTCAATATCACGATCTCCGGTGCCGTAGTGTCTACCGTCCAGGTGTACGTCACCGACACCGCTTCGGCCGCATTGCCACAACCATCCACATAGGTCGCTGTCCATGTCTGCCTATAGCCACAGCCATCGGGGATCGGACCATCTGTATTCGCTTCAACACTTACCTCGCCGGCAATGCAATTATCGGTCGCCGTAAACGTCGGGGGTTCGATCGTCGGATTACAAGCTCCCGCCGGATCATTGCTGCTCAATATCATAATCTCCGGTGCCGTAGTGTCAACCGTCCAGGTGTACGTCACCGACACCGCTTCGGCCGCATTGGCACAACCATCCACATAGGTCGCTGTCCATGTCTGCCTATAAGCACATCCTACATTAGTAAATCCATCCGTATTCGCTACTACATTTACGGCGTCTCCCAGGCAATTATCCGTCGCTGTAAACGTCGGCGGTTCGATCGTCGGATTACAAGCTCCTGCCGGATCATTGCTACTCAATATCACGATCTCCGGTGCCGTAGTGTCAACCGTCCAGGTGTAGGTCACCGACACCGCTTCGGCCGCGTTGCCACAACCATCCACATAGGTCGCTGTCCATGTCTGCCTATACGCACATCCTACATTAGTAAATCCATCCGTATTTGCTACTACATTTACGGCGTCTCCCAGACAATTATCCGTCGCTGTAAACGTCGGCGGTTCGATCGTCGGATTACAAGCTCCTGCCGGATCATTGCTACTCAATATCACGATCTCCGGTGCCGTAGTGTCAACCGTCCAGGTGTAGGTCACCGACACCGCTTCGGCCGCGTTGCCACAACCATCCACATAGGTCGCTGTCCATGTCTGCCTATACGCACATCCTACATTAGTAAATCCATCCGTATTTGCTACTACATTTACGGCGTCTCCCAGACAATTATCCGTCGCTGTAAACGTCGGCGGTTCGATCGTCGGATTACAAGCTCCTGCCGGATCATTGCTACTCGCTATCACGATCTCTGGTGCCGTAGTGTCAACCGTCCAGGTGTACGTCACCGACACCGCTTCGGCCGCGTTGCCACAACCATCCACATAGGTCGCTGTCCATGTCTGCCTATACGCACATCCCACATTAGTAGAGCCATCCGTATTCGCTACTACATTTACGGCGTCTCCCAGGCAATTATCCGTCGCTGTAAACGTCGGCGGTTCGATCGTCGGATTACAAGCCCCTGCCGGATCATTGCTACTCGCTATCACGATCTCCGGTGCCGTAGTGTCTACCGTCCAGGTGTACGTCACCGACACCGCTTCGGCCGCGTTGCCACAACCATCCACATAGGTCGCTGTCCATGTCTGCCTATAAGCACATCCTACATTAGTAAATCCATCCGTATTCGCTACTACATTTACGGCGTCTCCCAGGCAATTATCCGTCGCTGTAAACGTCGGCGGTTCGATCGTCGAATTACAAGCTCCTGCCGGATCATTGCTACTCGCTATCACGATCTCCGGTGCCGTAGTGTCTACCGTCCAGGTGTAGGTCACCGACACCGCTTCGGCCGCGTTGCCACAACCATCCACATAGGTCGCTGTCCATGTCTGCCTATAAGCACATCCTACATTAGTAAATCCATCCGTATTTGCTACTACATTTACGGCGTCTCCCAGACAATTATCCGTCGCTGTAAACGTCGGCGGTTCGATCGTCGGATTACAAGCTCCTGCCGGATCATTGCTACTCGCTATCACGATCTCTGGTGCCGTAGTGTCTACCGTCCAGGTGTAGGTCACCGACACCGCTTCGGCCGCATTGCCACAACCATCCACATAGGTCGCTGTCCACGTCTGTGTATGCGCACATCCTACATTAGTAGAGCCATCCGTATTCGCCATTACATTTACGGCGTCTCCCAGACAATTATCCGTCGCTGTAAACGTCGGCGGTTCGATCGTCGGATTACAAGCCCCTGCCGGATCATTGCTACTCGCTATCACGATCTCCGGTGCCGTAGTGTCTACCGTCCAGGTGTAGGTCACCGACACCGCTTCGGCCGCATTGCCACAACCATCCACATAGGTCGCTGTCCATGTCTGCCTATACGCACATCCTACATTAGTAAATCCATCCGTATTCGCTACTACATTTACGGCGTCTCCCAGACAATTATCCGTCGCTGTAAACGTCGGCGGTTCGATCGTCGAATTACAAGCTCCTGCCGGATCATTGCTACTCGCTATCACGATCTCCGGTGCCGTAGTGTCTACTGTCCAGGTGTACGTCACCGACACCGCTTCGGCCGCATTGCCACAACCATCCACATAGGTCGCTGTCCACGTCTGCGTATGCGCACATCCTACATGAGTAGAGCCATCCGTATTCGCCATTACATTTACGGTGTCTCCCAGGCAATTATCCGTCGCTGCAAACGTCGGGGGTTCGATCGTCGGATTACAAGCTCCTGCCGGATCATTGCTACTCGCTATCACGATCTCCGGTGCCGTAGTGTCTACCGTCCAGGAGTAGGTCACCGACACCGCTTCGGCCGCGTTGCCACAACCATCCACATAGGTCGCTGTCCATGTCTGCCTATAAGCACATCCTACATTAGTAGAGCCATCCGTATTCGCTACTACATTTACGGCGTCTCCCAGACAATTATCCGTCGCTGTAAACGTCGGTGGTTCGATCGTCGAATTACAAGCTCCTGCCGGATCATTGCTACTCGCTATCACGATCTCCGGTGCCGTAGTGTCTACCGTCCAGGTGTAGGTCACCGACACCGCTTCGGCCGCGTTGCCACAACCATCCACATAGGTCGCTGTCCATGTCTGCGTATACGCACATCCTACATTAGTAGAGCCATCCGTATTCGCTACTACATTTACGGCGTCTCCCAGACAATTATCCGTCGCTACAAACGTCGGCGGTTCGATCGTCGGATTACAAGCCCCTGCCGGATCATTGCTACTCGCTATCACGATCTCCGGTGCCGTAGTGTCTACCGTCCAGGTGTAGGTCACCGACACCGCTTCGGCCGCGTTGCCACAACCATCCACATAGGTCGCTGTCCATGTCTGCCTATACGCACATCCTACATTAGTAAATCCATCCGTATTTGCTACTACATTTACGGCGTCTCCCAGACAATTATCCGTCGCTGTAAACGTCGGCGGTTCGATCGTCGGATTACAAGCTCCTGCCGGATCATTGCTACTCAATATCACGATCTCCGGTGCCGTAGTGTCTACCGTCCAGGTGTAGGTCACCGACACCGCTTCGGCCGCATTGCCACAACCATCCACATAGGTCGCTGTCCACGTCTGCGTATGCGCACATCCTACATTAGTAGAGCCATCCGTATTCGCTACTACATTTACGGCGTCTCCCAGGCAATTATCCGTCGCTGTAAACGTCGGCGGTTCGATCGTCGGATTACAAGCCCCTGCCGGATCATTGCTACTCGCTATCACGATCTGCGGTGCCGTAGTGTCTACCGTCCAGGTGTAGGTCACCGACACCGCTTCAGCCGCATTGCCACAACCATCCACATAGGTCGCTGTCCACGTCTGCGTATGCGCACATCCTACATTAGTAGAGCCATCCGTATTCGCCACTACATTTACGGCGTCTCCCAGGCAATTATCCCTCGCTGTAAACGTCGGCGGTTCGATCGTCGGATTACAAGCTCCTGCCGGATCATTGCTGCTCAATATCACGATCTCCGGTGCCGTGGTGTCTACCGTCCAGGTGTACGTCACCGACACCGCTTCGGCCGCATTGCCACAACCATCCACATAGGTCGTTGTCCATGTCTGCCTATACGCACATCCTACATTAGTAAATCCATCCGTATTCGCTACTACATTTACGGTGTCTCCCAGGCAACTATCCGTCGCTGTAAACGTCGGCGGTTCGATCGTCGGATTACAAGCTCCTGCCGGATCATTGCTGCTCAATATCACGATCTCCGGTGCCGTAGTGTCTACCGTCCAGGTGTAGGTCACCGACACCGCTTCGGCCGCATTGCCACAACCATCCACATAGGTCGCTGTCCACGTCTGCGTATGCGCACATCCTACATTAGTAGAGCCATCGGTATTCGCTACTACATTTACGGCGTCTCCCAGGCAATTATCCGTCGCTGTAAACGTCGGCGGTTCGATCGTCGGATTACAAGCTCCTGCCGGATCATTACTGCTCGCTATCACGATCTCCGGTGCCCTATTGTCCTCCGTCCATGTGTAGGTCACCGACGCTGCTTCGGCGTGGTTGCCGCACTCATCCGTGTAGGTCGCTGTCCACGTCTGTGTATAGCCACAGCCATCGGGGATCGGACCATCTGTATTCGCTTCAACACTTACCTCGCCGGCAATGCAATTATCGGTCGCCACAAACGTCGGTGCTTCAATCGTCGGATTACAAGCTCCTGCCGGATCATTACTGCTCGCTATCACTATCTCCGGTGCCCTATTGTCCTCCGTCCATTTGTAGGTCACTGACACTGCTTCGGCGTGGTTGCCGCACTCATCCGTGTAGGTCGCTGTCCACGTCTGCGTATAGCCGCAGCCATCGGGGATGGGACCATCTGTATTCGCTTCAACACTTACCTCACCGGCAATGCAATTATCGGTCACCACAAACGTCGGTGCTTCAATCGTCGGATTACACGCACCCCCGGGATCATTACTGCTCGATATCGAAATCTCCGGTGCCGTGTTGTCTACCTGCCAACGGTAGGTCACATCACAGCTCGCACTGGTGCCACAATCATTCATCACCGTCACGGTAAAGGTCTGCGACTTCTCACATCCTCCAGTGATCGGACCAGCATCTACCTCCCAAGTGATGCACTTATTTTCCGAACTTACTCTTGTCAATGCATCATCGATGGTCGGCAAGTTCTCAGGGTTGCAGCCAAGGTCAATATCATCTAGCGTACATGTAATGCTGAGAGGCTCATCAGATATCGTAATCGTCTGGATGCAAGTGATTGGATCCCCTTGACATAAGGTAGCCACCTTCCAGTTTCTAGTGATTACTCTAGGACAACCGTCACTCATTTCATCTTCATAGGATATCTCCGCATCACAATCATTCGTGATTGAAGGATAACCCGTATTATCCGGGTCTATGGACTCGTCGCATTCAATAGTTATGTCCCCAGGGCAAGTAACGGTGGGTGTGCATTCACTACAATCTTCGGGGCCAGGGATGTCCAGGACAAATTCATTCTGGCCAGCCTTTATCCCAAATTTGATAGTCCCTACAGGTTGGATGCCATCAACGCAGATAAAATATCGTCGCTCCCCCGCTATACCTTCATCAAATTTGACGCCACATATACCGGTGGTTGGGTCAGTTCCCTGCGTGGGAGAGCCACCGGTGGATTGTGTTATCTCGCAACCATTTAGAGACCACAACCCAACCGTTGCTTCTTCATCCAAGCAAGTGCCCTGACAATCAGAGGCACCAAAGATAGTGTGACTGATAGCCGGGCTTTCACCGTTAGTGATGCAATAGTAAAAACAGGTCGTGCAATTTTCATAATCATATTGTACACCCGCAAATGTTATAGTATGTTGCGAGCCCACAATTTCAATAGGGTCATTGGCATCACAATCTATCTCACAGTCCTGGCTGAAGCCGGCTGCGGTGCAGGCTATTAGGCCTATAAAAAGCAGCTGCAACCTGACTATTGGAGGTGTGAAGTCTTCTCTCGATGAAGAGATAAAACTCAACGTGCTCAAGGATTGCATTAATGCCGGTCCCAGATTTGAAATTACATTGAAGGCAGGTCTTTCGGGCTTGGCAGCTGCCATTTGTTTTGGTAGGTACATAATCTATGGGTAATTTGAGTGATCCAATGACCCGTCAGATCATAGACATCTACCTTCTACATTAGATGCATCAGTGGCTTAGGATGACATATTGATCTTTCTTCTACGGGTAAAAAGGATTCGTATTGAAAAATGGGTTTGGGTGGTACGATCTTCAAGATAGGCTACATGATTGCAGCCTTGGACTTGCCAGGGCGAGGAAATGCCCTTACCAGGTATAGTCTTGAGAAGCGTCCAGCAGTTTAGATAATTGAGAATTTTTCTTCGGGCATTGCAGTGTCTAGTTTTTCTGGTTTCAGTGTATTTTCTTCTGCATGACGATCACGTTGCTTAAACAATGTGATGACAATACGGGCTAAATGTAGTAAATAAACGACGACCCTTTCACTACAATCACACTACAGACGCGTGGCCGAAGACTCCACCAGCATCATTTTTTAACTGACTAACAGTAGATTATGCCCGCAAGCATTAAACTGACAACGAGCTCACCAGTCGCTTGGCAAAGGGCACGGACGTGACCTCTGGAGATCGTTTGCCTGTCGGACTATGGCGCCACAGTGGAGGCCGGGGGACACTGGTATCCGAGATTGGACCACATAGAAAAAGGGAGGGCGACTAACTTCGAATCGCACCTCCCGGACATTAGCCGATTCTTCTATAAAGAATCTATGCCCCCAAAGAAACCCAAGACCCTATTATTTAATCAGTGTCTTGGCCTTCCAAATGTCTATTCCACCAATACGATGGGTACTGTTTTCCATTGATCACCGCTACGTACAAGTAGATAGTGCAGGCCCTTTCTTGCCGTCGTCGGTAGTTCAAGTTGGATGTCGTCAAGCCGCTCGACTGAAAAGTCATATTTCCTAACTACTCTTCCCAGCATATCGTACAGATCCACCTCGAGATGATCCTCCTGAATCCCGCTTACATTTAGGTACACAAACTGCGACGCCGGATTGGGATAGGCCCTCACCGAGAAGGTATTGGTTTGAGCGTCACCTTGCGTAGCAAAGATGGTTTCAAGCGCGGGACCGGCATCGGGCAGACCTGGTAGGGGCGCTTGTTCACACACTTCTACCTCTGCATGGGCGATCAAGAATCCCTTTCCCTTGTGACACGAACTCAACTCGTCATAGTCTATAGTAACGGAAGCAGTCAGGCCGTCATTCGAACTGTCTTTGTAGGGAAACTGCCCTGGGGCAAACTTCTTGGGAAGCGAACAATCCAAGTACACATGCACGGTACCTAGTTCGAAGTAGGGATATCCCGTATTGTCATCCAATGCATACGTAACTACGATGGAGGTGCCGATGCATTCGACCGTGACCGTACCCACTACGAGTCCTTTCGATGGGTCGCACTGGCCGGCGCCTGCGATGAGCGGATAAGGCTCCTCATCACATATTGTGGCTGCATCCAGTGGGATGTAGAATCCCCAATTGTTGCTCTTGCCTTTGCCGGCAATACAATCGTCGGCATTGCCCAGGGCAAAAGCCGTCTCATCTGAGCAGCAGTCGGTCACGCAGATCGTCTGCGTCGTAAAGGCGGTATTGTCGCACGCGTCCGCCGCCTTCCAGGTCCGGGTCAAGCAATAGCTGATCGGTCGCTCTTGGTCCGCATCGATGTCTTGACCTTGATATACGATGACCACGTCGCCGGAGCAGTTGTCGCTGACAGTCGGGTCAGTAGGTGCAGGTACGGGACCACATTCGATGGTCAGGTCGTCTGGTTTTGTGAAGGTGGGAGGGGTGTTATCAATCCTCCAGGTCCAGGTGATGCTCACTTCATCGGCATCATTGCCACAACCATCAGACACATTAGCCGTCCAGGTCTGGGTATAGTCCGTGCAAGCGTCATTCCCATTGTCAACCATGGTGGCTCCGTCTGTCTCCACAACCGGAACTAAAACTCCGTCACAGTTGTCCTCTGCCGTAAAGGTCGGCGCGGTAATGGTAGGATTGCAACCCAGGTCATCATCGATGGCGCTCGTGCTGATCACCGGTTTCGCTTCGTCGATCCTCCAGGTCCACGTGATACTCACTTCATCGGCATCATTGCCACAGCCATCGGACACATTAGCCGTCCAGGTCTGGGTATAGTCCGTACATGCATCAATTCCGTTGTCAATCATGGTGGCTCCGTCTGTCTCCACAACCGGAATCAAAACTCCGTCACAGTTGTCCTCTGCCGTAAACGACGGCTCACCTGGATCTCCACAACCTTTGTCTTCACTAACGTCTGTTGTATTGATCAATGGAGCTTCACTGTCGATCCTCCAGGTCCAGGTGATGCTCACTTCATCGGCATCATTGCCACAACCATCAGACACATTAGCCGTCCACGTCTGGGTATAGTCCGTGCAAGCGTCATTCCCATTGTCAACCATGGTGGCTCCGTCTGTCTCCACAACCGGAACTAAAACTCCGTCACAGTTGTCCTCTGCCGTAAAGGTCGGCGCGGTAATGGTAGGATTGCAACCCAGGTCATCATCGATGGCGCTCGTGCTGATCACCGGTTTCGCTTCGTCGATCCTCCAGGTCCACGTGATACTCACTTCATCGGCATCATTGCCACAGCCATCGGACACATTAGCCGTCCAGGTCTGGGTATAGTCCGTACATGCATCAATTCCGTTGTCAATCATGGTGGCTCCGTCTGTCTCCACAACCGGAATTAAAACTCCGTCACAGTTGTCCTCTGCCGTAAACGACGGCTCACCTGGATCTCCACAACCTTTGTCTTCACTAACGTCTGTTGTATTGATCAATGGAGCTTCACTGTCGATCCTCCAGGTCCAGGTGATGCTCACTTCATCGGCATCATTGCCACAACCATCAGACACATTAGCCGTCCACGTCTGGGTATAGTCCGTGCAAGCGTCATTCCCATTGTCAACCATGGTGGCTCCGTCTGTCTCCACAACCGGAACTAAAACTCCGTCACAGTTGTCCTCTGCCGTAAAGGTCGGCGCGGTAATGGTAGGATTGCAACCCAGGTCATCATCGATGGCGCTCGTGCTGATCACCGGTTTCGCTTCGTCGATCCTCCAGGTCCACGTGATACTCACTTCATCGGCATCATTGCCACAGCCATCGGACACATTAGCCGTCCAGGTCTGGGTATAGTCCGTACATGCATCAATTCCGTTGTCAATCATGGTGGCTCCGTCTGTCTCCACAACCGGAATTAAAACTCCGTCACAGTTGTCCTCTGCCGTAAACGACGGCTCACCTGGATCTCCACAACCTTTGTCTTCACTAACATCTGTTGTATTGATCAATGGAGCTTCACTGTCGATCCTCCAGGTCCAGGTGATGCTCACTTCATCGGCGTCATTGCCACAACCATCAGACACATTTGCTGTCCACGTCTGGCTATACTGTTCACACTGGCCACCGCCGGTGTCCTGCGACATCATGGGCCCAGTGTCTGTTACATCAGGACTCAAATCGTCATCACAGTTGTCTGTAGCAGTGAAAATAGGTGGGACAACGGTAGGATTACAGCCCAGATCACCACTACTAGCCTCAGTGCTGATCACGGGTGCCTCACGATCCACTTTAACCGTACTGGTACATCGCACAATTTGGCCTTGGTGGCTAATCGGCGTACCATCCATATCAACCAAGGTGAATACGACCTCGTTTTCAATGCATTCAACAAGATCACCACTTTCAGGTACGGCACTGACACGTACGCCATCGCCGCATCCACCGAATTCCACCAGATTGTACCAGTCTTCGATCTCTTGATCCGTGTTAAGGCACTCGCTCTCTGGTGGGCATAGGATTTCGGGCACGCAAGTTTCTACCAACTCGCATTCTTTTACTTTAAAGTTGATCGAGCCGTTGCTCTTGTCGTCGTAAAAGAGGGCGATGTAGTACACGTTGACGGTATTGTCATCAATGACAGCGTCGGGATTGACCCAGATCTTCCACTGATTGACATCAGAACAGGCGCCATCGACGTACATCAGCGTGTTGCAATCAGGAAACGAGTAATTGCCATCAAAAGGCTCCGAGCCCGCGTGAAACACCACCCAGGCGTCCATCTGGCCTACGCCCTGAAGTTTGACGCTGTTAATGTTTGGAGGCGTCGTAAATTTGATCCATTGTACGTAGGTGTAAGGCTGACCGTCATCAGGATCTAGGTAGCACTCTGACGGTACGCCTTCATCGACGAAAAGTTGCACGTCCTCGACTGTGTCGACGTCGGCAAAAGCCTCTACGCCGCATCCATCTGTGTCAGCGGCTGTGGTACAGTTAATAAGACCCGTTTCTACCGCTCCGCTATTGGAGCAGTACACTTTGGCATCACAGGGATCCGGTCCGTGGCCTTGCGTCAGTGGCTGACACTCCGGGGGGGAAGAGCCGCAGGGCTGTGACCAGACTGCCTGCCCACCGGTAGCGATCAACAGACAGGCAACCAGCGAGCCTATTCTAAGAATGTCAGAAAGTGAATGAGTTAATTTCTCGGATTTCATAAGCAATGTGTGTTTTAGAAAAAAGGTTTGAAAGTGAGGGTGCGGTTAAACTGCTCACTGGTATCCAGGCAAAGAAAGACTACGCCATATGACATGGCATCATTGCATGACAAGCAGCCACGACTTTCCAGTCGGGGGGTCAAAGCAGCAGGCGATGAGAATAAGTTTACTTTGCGATGGCCCTAGCGGGCAGATGAGCACGGATAGCAAATTTTGAGTGAGTTAATGGTTCTATTGGGTCATTCGTTTGAAGATGCAGCTACGTGAAAAGCAATGGTCTCTTGTGTGCTTTGTCGGTGCTCCGCATTTGGTTTCCGAAACAAACTCAACATCATCACAAAGTGTGATGCAAAGGACCCCGTTCATCTTTTTGCCTGAGAAAATTGTTGAGCGGTTGCTCAGAAAATACCTGCCGAATCATCTTTCAAAGATGATCGTATGCGAAGCACTTCTAAGTTAGGATAATTACTGTAGAAGTATGCCTACAAATACACTACATATGTAATGAAATGTAATATGGGACAATTCGAGCCTTCTATCCACATAACTTACTGAAAATAAGACTCATATAGTCATAGTCTCTGACTATATATGTGCTGTAAATGATCCTACTCCACTCGAATTTCGTAGTTATTAGACTACTGGCCTGCCGAAATAGGACATGGAAAAGGCCGCACTCAGACGGCCTTTTCCCTAGATCACAAGTCCTTTCTGTCGCCTCCCACTAGTAGAGTTTCGCATTAAATCTTGTAGCTAATTCCAATGCGAAACTCCATCTAGCGCGTTGATACCACTACGGGAATGGTCTGCACGGTCGTGTGATTCTTAATTCGGAGGTAATAGAGTCCGTCGTGCACGAGCGCCCGAAGGTCCAGCCGCACATGATCCGTATCCATCGTATCGACTTCAAATTCCTTTACAAACCGGCCGACAGCATCGTACAACCGCACAACGGTCAAATCAGCCTCGAGGTCGGTCAAATCAAGATTGATACGCCCATCAGATGGATTCGGGAAGGCGCGCACTTCAAAGCTGCTCCGCTGCTCGTCTTGGATTTTGACCTTGGCTGTGATGGATTCTTTCCATACCTGGTCTGGCAACGCTAGTAGATTGGACGGGAGACCACAGTCGTCATGGCACTCATTGAAGTAGGTTAGCGGTTCTATCAAGGCCGAGAGGACATCTGCTGTCAACTCGTCATCAAAACAGAAATCAAGTGCCAAGACATCGCTGATGGTCAAATCCATTCCATACCTCTCATAGAATCTACAGAGATCGACATCTCCCTGTCTAGTGCGACAATGGAGGTCACCAAATCTAGTATCTCCAAGCGTGGACACACCAAGGATCTGCGCATTAGCCAGGAGATTGAGGTTGGCCGCTAGGATGTGATGTAGCAGCGTTTCGCCATTGGGCGCGGGTGCCAAATGACATCCGATTCGCTCGACATCCGTTGTCGGATTGTCGCAGTTTGGCCCCTTCTTCCCTCGCGTATCTGCACTAAACTTAAACAGCTCGTCGATCTCTGTGGCGTCCAATTCGTAAGTCTCGCCACAAATTGTTATGGAAATGGTGCCCCCTCCCTCACAAGTAGCCTTTTTACCCTTACCCGTGATGGTACCTCCCAAGACCAAGCACACCTGATACGGATGGTTTTTCCAGAAGCCCGGGGTCCACGTGCAAGCGTCGGTGCAAGATTCAGCTTCAATGGTTGTTGTGCAAGTAGACTCACAGCCATTTTCGTCCGTTACTTTCACTGTGATAATAGTAACTCCCACGGCCAAGTCGGTGACAACGGCTTTGCTGGGGTCCGCCTGGTCTGGTATGACACTCGTTGTCGTGTTACTGCTCCACATGTAAGTGTGCTGACCGGTACCGCCTGATGAAGAGACGGATAGATCGATCGTTTGATCGTTACAGATGATGACACCTAGGACTGGGTTGGTGATTTGGCAGGTGAGTGGCACGGGCTCACTGATCGTAACCATACAGGTAGTCTCACACAGGTTCGCATCCGTCACTGTCAGTGTATAGCTCCCCGCCGGGATGTCGCTCAAGTCCTCGGTCGACGCTCCATTGCTCCACGCGTAGCTGTACGGCATCGTACCTCCGCTCACGCTCGCATCCGCACTGCCTGTTGAGTTGCCGTTGCAGTCTACATTGCTGCCCGTGATCGAACAGCTCAACACCAGCGGCTCACTGATCGTAACCATACAGGTGGTCTCACACAGGTTCGCATCCGTCACTGTCAGTGTATAGCTCCCCGCCGGGATGTCGCTCAAGTCTTCGGTCATCGCCCCATTGCTCCATGCGTAGCTGTACGGCATCGTACCTCCGCTCACGCTCGCATCCGCACTCCCTGTTGAGGTTCCGTTGCAGTCTACATTGCTGCCCGTGATCGAACAGCTCAACACCAGCGGCTCGCTGATCGTAACCATACAGGTAGTCTCACACAGGTTCGCATCCGTCACTGTCAGTGTATAGCTCCCCGCCGGGATATTGCTCAAGTCTTCGGTCATCGCCCCATTGCTCCATGCGTAGCTGTACGGCATCGTACCTCCGCTCACGCTCGCATCCGCACTGCCTGTTGAGGTTCCGTTGCAGTCTACATTGCTGCCCGTGATCGAACAGCTCAACACCAGCGGCTCACTGATCGTAACCATACAGGTAGTCTCACACAGGTTCGCATCCGTCACTGTCAGTGTATAGCTCCCCGCCGGGATGTCGCTCAAGTCCTCGGTAGACGCTCCATTGCTCCACGCGTAGCTGTACGGCATCGTACCTCCGCTCACGCTCGCATCCGCACTGCCTGTTGAGGTTCCGTTGCAGTCTACATTGCTGCCCGTGATCGAACAGCTCAACACCAGCGGCTCGCTGATCGTAACCATACAGGTAGTCTCACACAGGTTCGCATCCGTCACTGTCAGTGTATAGCTCCCCGCCGGGATGTCGCTCAAGTCCTCGGTCGACGCTCCATTGCTCCACGCGTAGCTGTACGGCATCGTACCTCCGCTCACGCTCGCATCCGCACTGCCTGTTGAGGTTCCGTTGCAGTCTACATTGCTGCCCGTGATCGAACAGCTCAACACCAGCGGCTCACTGATCGTAACCATACAGGTAGTCTCACACAGGTTCGCATCCGTCACCGTCAGTGTATAGCTCCCCGCCGGGATGTCGCTCAAGTCCTCGGTCGATGCCCCATTGCTCCACGCGTAGCTGTACGGCATCGTACCTCCGCTCACGCTCGCATCCGCACTCCCTGTTGAGGTTCCGTTGCAGTCTACATTGCTGCCCGTGATCGAACAGCTCAACACCAGCGGCTCACTGATCGTAACCATACAGGTAGTCTCACACAGGTTCGCATCCGTCACTGTCAGTGTATAGCTCCCCGCCGGGATGTCGCTCAAGTCCTCGGTCGACGCTCCATTGCTCCACGCGTAGCTGTACGGCATCGTACCTCCGCTCACGCTCGCATCCGCACTGCCTGTTGAGGTTCCGTTGCAGTCTACATTGCTGCCCGTGATCGAACAGCTCAACACCAGCGGCTCGCTGATCGTAACCATACAGGTAGTCTCACACAGGTTCGCATCCGTCACTGTCAGTGTATAGCTCCCCGCCGGGATGTCGCTCAAGTCCTCGGTCGACGCTCCATTGCTCCACGCGTAGCTGTACGGCATCGTACCTCCGCTCACGCTCGCATCCGCACTGCCTGTTGAGGTTCCGTTGCAGTCTACATTGCTGCCCGTGATCGAACAGCTCAACACCAGCGGCTCACTGATCGTAACCATACAGGTAGTCTCACACAGGTTCGCATCCGTCACTGTCAGTGTATAGCTCCCCGCCGGGATGTCGCTCAAGTCCTCGGTCGATGCCCCATTGCTCCACGCGTAGCTGTACGGCATCGTACCTCCGCTCACGCTCGCATCCGCACTGCCTGTTGAGGTTCCGTTGCAGTCTACATTGCTGCCCGTGATCGAACAGCTCAAGTCTCCTGCTTCAGAAATGGTCACCATACAGGTAGTCTCACACAGGTTGGCATCCGTCACTGTCAGTGTATAGCTCCCCGCCGGGATGTCGCTCAAGTCCTCGGTCGACGCCCCATTGCTCCACGCGTAGCTGTACGGCATCGTACCTCCGCTCACGCTCGCATCCGCACTCCCTGTTGAGGTTCCGTTGCAGTCTACATTGCTGCCCGTGATCGAACAGCTCAACACCAGCGGCTCGCTGATCGTAACCATACAGGTAGTCTCACACAGGTTCGCATCCGTCACTGTCAGTGTATAGCTCCCCGCCGGGATATTGCTCAAGTCTTCGGTCATCGCCCCATTGCTCCATGCGTAGCTGTACGGCATCGTACCTCCGCTCACGCTCGCATCCGCACTCCCTGTTGAGGTTCCGTTGCAGTCTACATTGCTGCCCGTGATCGAACAGCTCAACACCAGCGGCTCACTGATCGTAACCATACAGGTAGTCTCACACAGGTTCGCATCCGTCACTGTCAGTGTATAGCTCCCCGCCGGGATGTCGCTCAAGTCCTCGGTAGACGCTCCATTGCTCCACGCGTAGCTGTACGGCATCGTACCTCCGCTCACGCTCGCATCCGCACTCCCTGTTGAGGTTCCGTTGCAGTCTACATTGCTGCCCGTGATCGAACAGCTCAACACCAGCGGCTCGCTGATCGTAACCATACAGGTAGTCTCACACAGGTTCGCATCCGTCACTGTCAGTGTATAGCTCCCCGCCGGGATGTCGCTCAAGTCCTCGGTCGACGCTCCATTGCTCCACGCGTAGCTGTACGGCATCGTACCTCCGCTCACGCTCGCATCCGCACTCCCTGTTGAGGTTCCGTTGCAGTCTACATTGCTGCCCGTGATCGAACAGCTCAACACCAGCGGCTCACTGATCGTAACCATACAGGTAGTCTCACACAGGTTCGCATCCGTCACCGTCAGTGTATAGCTCCCCGCCGGGATGTCGCTCAAGTCCTCGGTCGATGCCCCATTGCTCCACGCGTAGCTGTACGGCATCGTACCTCCGCTCACGCTCGCATCCGCACTGCCTGTTGAGGTTCCGTTGCAGTCTACATTGCTGCCCGTGATCGAACAGCTCAACACCAGCGGCTCACTGATCGTAACCATACAGGTAGTCTCACACAGGTTCGCATCCGTCACTGTCAGTGTATAGCTCCCCGCCGGGATGTCGCTCAAGTCCTCGGTCGACGCTCCATTGCTCCACGCGTAGCTGTACGGCATCGTACCTCCGCTCACGCTCGCATCCGCACTGCCTGTTGAGGTTCCGTTGCAGTCTACATTGCTGCCCGTGATCGAACAGCTCAACACCAGCGGCTCGCTGATCGTAACCATACAGGTAGTCTCACACAGGTTCGCATCCGTCACTGTCAGTGTATAGCTCCCCGCCGGGATGTCGCTCAAGTCCTCGGTCGACGCTCCATTGCTCCACGCGTAGCTGTACGGCATCGTACCTCCGCTCACGCTCGCATCCGCACTGCCTGTTGAGGTTCCGTTGCAGTCTACATTGCTGCCCGTGATCGAACAGCTCAACACCAGCGGCTCACTGATCGTAACCATACAGGTAGTCTCACACAGGTTCGCATCCGTCACCGTCAGTGTATAGCTCCCCGCCGGGATGTCGCTCAAGTCCTCGGTCGATGCCCCATTGCTCCACGCGTAGCTGTACGGCATCGTACCTCCGCTCACGCTCGCATCCGCACTGCCTGTTGAGGTTCCGTTGCAGTCTACATTGCTGCCCGTGATCGAACAGCTCAAGTCTCCTGCTTCAGAAATGGTCACCATACAGGTAGTCTCACACAGGTTGGCATCCGTCACTGTCAGTGTATAGCTCCCCGCCGGGATGTCGCTCAAGTCCTCGGTCGACGCCCCATTGCTCCACGCGTAGCTGTACGGCATCGTACCTCCGCTCACGCTCGCATCCGCACTGCCTGTTGAGGTTCCGTTGCAGTCTACATTGCTGCCCATGATCGAACAGCTCAACACCAGCGGCTCACTGATCGTAACCATACAGGTGGTCTCACACAGGTTCGCATCCGTCACCGTCAGTGTATAGCTCCCCGCCGGGATGTCGCTCAAGTCCTCGGTCGACGCCCCATTGCTCCACGCGTAGCTGTACGGCATCGTACCTCCGCTCACGCTCGCATCCGCACTGCCTGTTGAGGTTCCGTTGCAGTCTACATTGCTGCCCGTGATCGAACAGCTCAACACCAGCGGCTCACTGATCGTAACCATACAGGTAGTCTCACACAGGTTCGCATCCGTCACCGTCAGTGTATAGCTCCCCGCCGGGATGTCGCTCAAGTCCTCGGTCGACGCCCCATTGCTCCACGCGTAGCTGTACGGCATCGTACCTCCGCTCACGCTCGCATCCGCACTGCCTGTTGAGGTTCCGTTGCAGTCTACATTGCTGCCCGTGATCGAACAGCTCAACACCAGCGGCTCGCTGATCGTAACCATACAGGTAGTCTCACACAGGTTCGCATCCGTCACTGTCAGTGTATAGCTCCCCGCCGGGATGTCGCTCAAGTCTTCGGTCATCGCCCCATTGCTCCATGCGTAGCTGTACGGCATCGTACCTCCGCTCACGGCCGCATCCGCACTCCCTGTTGAGGTTCCGTTGCAGTCTACATTGCTGCCCGTGATCGAACAGCTCAACACCAGCGGCTCACTGATCGTAACCATACAGGTAGTCTCACACAGGTTCGCATCCGTCACTGTCAGTGTATAGCTCCCCGCCGGGATGTCGCTCAAGTCCTCGGTCGACGCTCCATTGCTCCACGCGTAGCTGTACGGCATCGTACCTCCGCTCACGCTCGCATCCGCACTCCCTGTTGAGGTTCCGTTGCAGTCTACATTGCTGCCCGTGATCGAACAGCTCAACACCAGCGGCTCACTGATCGTAACCATACAGGTAGTCTCACACAGGTTCGCATCCGTCACTGTCAGTGTATAGCTCCCCGCCGGGATATTGCTCAAGTCCTCGGTCGACGCCCCATTGCCCCACGCGTAGCTGTACGGCATCGTACCTCCGCTCACGGCCGCATCCGCACTCCCTGTTGAGGTTCCGTTGCAGTCTACATTGCTGCCCGTGATCGAACAGCTCAACACCAGCGGCTCACTGATCGTAACCATACAGGTAGTCTCACACAGGTTCGCATCCGTCACTGTCAGTGTATAGCTCCCCGCCGGGATGTCGCTCAAGTCCTCGGTCGACGCTCCATTGCTCCACGCATAGCTGTACGGCATCGTACCTCCGCTCACGCTCGCATCCGCACTGCCTGTTGAGGTTCCGTTGCAGTCTACATTGCTGCCCGTGATCGAACAGCTCAACACCAGCGGCTCGCTGATCGTAACCATACAGGTAGTCTCACACAGGTTCGCATCCGTCACTGTCAGTGTATAGCTCCCCGCCGGGATGTCGCTCAAGTCTTCGGTCATCGCCCCATTGCTCCATGCGTAGCTGTACGGCATCGTACCTCCGCTCACGCTCGCATCCGCACTCCCTGTTGAGGTTCCGTTGCAGTCTACATTGCTGCCCGTGATCGAACAGCTCAACACCAGCGGCTCGCTGATCGTAACCATACAGGTAGTCTCACACAGGTTCGCATCCGTCACCGTCAGTGTATAGCTCCCCGCCGGGATGTCGCTCAAGTCCTCGGTCGACGCTCCATTGCTCCACGCGTAGCTGTACGGCATCGTACCTCCGCTCACGCTCGCATCCGCACTCCCTGTTGAGGTTCCGTTGCAGTCTACATTGCTGCCCGTGATCGAACAGCTCAACACCAGCGGCTCACTGATCGTAACCATACAGGTAGTCTCACACAGGTTCGCATCCGTCACCGTCAGTGTATAGCTCCCCGCCGGGATGTCGCTCAAGTCCTCGGTCGATGCCCCATTGCTCCACGCGTAGCTGTACGGCATCGTACCTCCGCTCACGCTCGCATCCGCACTGCCTGTTGAGGTTCCGTTGCAGTCTACATTGCTGCCCGTGATCGAACAGCTCAACACCAGCGGCTCACTGATCGTAACCATACAGGTAGTCTCACACAGGTTCGCATCCGTCACCGTCAGTGTATAGCTCCCCGCCGGGATGTCGCTCAAGTCCTCGGTCGACGCTCCATTGCTCCACGCGTAGCTGTACGGCATCGTACCTCCGCTCACGCTCGCATCCGCACTGCCTGTTGAGGTTCCGTTGCAGTCTACATTGCTGCCCGTGATCGAACAGCTCAACACCAGCGGCTCGCTGATCGTAACCATACAGGTAGTCTCACACAGGTTCGCATCCGTCACTGTCAGTGTATAGCTCCCCGCCGGGATGTCGCTCAAGTCTTCGGTCATCGCCCCATTGCTCCATGCGTAGCTGTACGGCATCGTACCTCCGCTCACGCTCGCATCCGCACTCCCTGTTGAGGTTCCGTTGCAGTCTACATTGCTGCCCGTGATCGAACAGCTCAACACCAGCGGCTCGCTGATCGTAACCATACAGGTAGTCTCACACAGGTTCGCATCCGTCACTGTCAGTGTATAGCTCCCCGCCGGGATGTCGCTCAAGTCCTCGGTCGACGCTCCATTGCTCCACGCGTAGCTGTACGGCATCGTACCTCCGCTCACGCTCGCATCCGCACTCCCTGTTGAGGTTCCGTTGCAGTCTACATTGCTGCCCGTGATCGAACAGCTCAACACCAGCGGCTCACTGATCGTAACCATACAGGTAGTCTCACACAGGTTCGCATCCGTCACCGTCAGTGTATAGCTCCCCGCCGGGATGTCGCTCAAGTCCTCGGTCGATGCCCCATTGCTCCACGCGTAGCTGTACGGCATCGTACCTCCGCTCACGCTCGCATCCGCACTGCCTGTTGAGGTTCCGTTGCAGTCTACATTGCTGCCCGTGATCGAACAGCTCAACACCAGCGGCTCACTGATCGTAACCATACAGGTAGTCTCACACAGGTTCGCATCCGTCACCGTCAGTGTATAGCTCCCCGCCGGGATGTCGCTCAAGTCCTCGGTCGATGCCCCATTGCTCCACGCGTAGCTGTACGGCATCGTACCTCCGCTCACGCTCGCATCCGCACTGCCTGTTGAGGTTCCGTTGCAGTCTACATTGCTGCCCGTGATCGAACAGCTCAACACCAGCGGCTCACTGATCGTAACCATACAGGTAGTCTCACACAGGTTCGCATCCGTCACTGTCAGTGTATAGCTCCCCGCCGGGATGTCGCTCAAGTCTTCGGTCATCGCCCCATTGCTCCATGCGTAGCTGTACGGCATCGTACCTCCGCTCACGCTCGCATCCGCACTCCCTGTTGAGGTTCCGTTGCAGTCTACATTGCTGCCCGTGATCGAACAGCTCAACACCAGCGGCTCGCTGATCGTAACCATACAGGTAGTCTCACACAGGTTCGCATCCGTCACTGTCAGTGTATAGCTCCCCGCCGGGATGTCGCTCAAGTCCTCGGTCGACGCTCCATTGCTCCACGCGTAGCTGTACGGCATCGTACCTCCGCTCACGCTCGCATCCGCACTCCCTGTTGAGGTTCCGTTGCAGTCTACATTGCTGCCCGTGATCGAACAGCTCAACACCAGCGGCTCACTGATCGTAACCATACAGGTAGTCTCACACAGGTTCGCATCCGTCACCGTCAGTGTATAGCTCCCCGCCGGGATGTCGCTCAAGTCCTCGGTCGATGCCCCATTGCTCCACGCGTAGCTGTACGGCATCGTACCTCCGCTCACGCTCGCATCCGCACTGCCTGTTGAGGTTCCGTTGCAGTCTACATTGCTGCCCGTGATCGAACAGCTCAACACCAGCGGCTCACTGATCGTAACCATACAACTAGTCTCACAGCCGTTGGCATCGCTTACTGAAATGGTGTACTCATCAGGGGCCAATCCGCCAATGAGAACATCCACCACGCTGGCAGCACCACTGACATTAACCACTTCACCTTCCACTCCACCGGTCACAGTATAGTCATACGGGGGTGCTCCCATCCCTAATGTCAGTTCAAATGACCCATCATCCGCTCCGTTGCAGGAGACATTTTGAATAGCGTCGACATCACATGTAGGTAAGGTGGGACTTGCCCCACTCACAGAACCTACACACACGGCAAAATTCTCGGGCTGAGCACAATCAGCAATCATAGGAGTATCAAGAGCCTCTATCGTAATGTTGTAAGATGTCCCAAGCGAGTACTGAAAGGTGAATGAACCAGTGATTGCGCCACCACCACCCAGGTTTCCGAGACAGATATTGGGTTGTGTATTGAGGGCATTCATATCTGAAGCCATGTACTCAGCATTGCTACCATTGATGTTTACCGTGACCGAATAGGTAGACTGATCAATGCAGGCGACAATAGGATCGTCAAGCTCTAGGGCGCAAAGCGTGATCTCTCCATCACCACAGCCAAACCGAGCTTTGAAATTCACTGAGAAACCGGTATTGGTATTTGAGGCATCATCGTCTTGATCCCACATAACCAAATATAGATTGGTGGTCTCAGTAAACAGTGGTACCGGGCTCGTGGCGAAGGTGTTGTCAAAGTCATCTCCACAGGCAATTTGTATCATCGGATCGCTGCAATTGGCAGGGACCGCACCAGGACTGGGCTGTGCCGGAATGCCACTGGAGGCGTAGAGCACCCACCCAATGTTGTCATTTGTGACCAACTGATAATCGTAAGAGCCCGCATAAGCCCGTACGTCAAACTGAATCCAGATCAAGTTCTGACCGGCCTCCGGAGGTGTAATCGTCGTGGGAGTCAAGCCGTTGGGACTGAAGCAAGAGCTAGGGGTGATCGTGAAAGCTTGCGGATCGTATACAGAATTGACTTGTATATTAGACTGAGTAGCAGCGGCATTTCCACATCCCACAACTCCTTCGTCCCCAGATGCTTGAATCGTGCCGTCGGGATTCCAGGCATCACTCCCATTGCCCATCCAACGGAGGGCATCGCAAGGAGTTTGAGATTTAGCCTGATGGTTGACAATAACAAGTAGCGCGACAAGCACGAACGGTAGGGTGGTTCTCGATCTTCTCAGCCACCATAGTGTGGACCGAGTGGGGATGAGCAATGTTTCTGTGGCTTTCAAGGAAAGTGCCTTGACGCAATCAAAAGTCAAGCTTGCATTCATTTTTTGAAGTGTGTTATTAATTTCCTACCCATTCCAGAACAAAGGCAGTTCTGCACATTATAGGCGATGCCAGCGTGGTCAATCACCGCAATGGTGCATCCACACTCTCATGATGTTTGGCAGGAAATCTTTGGTTACTGGTTACTTAGAGATTTTGAGTCCTGGTTTAGGGGCCACCGGGGACATGTTATTCATGTGGATTTCTGCGTGGCCAGTCCTTGAGAAGGCCAACTTTGTCGGTCCAGGGGGAGTCACCACCAGCACCTTGGCTGATGATCGCTCGTCCGGCTATTGCTAGTCGTAAAGTCAATGGTACATGTTGTAACACTCAGCAACATTGCTGAGCTGGGGTTATAACTATATGGTCAAAAATAGCAGATTATGTCCAAATTTCAGGGGTAACGCTGACAAATGTGGGTCGAAGACATGCTATATAGCTGATTTCCATGACCTTAACATGCATAGAATCCTTTATATATGACAGGTGAGCTAGCCTTTAATCTTGAGGGGAAGGCTGGGACCGACCGCTCAACTCCCGTGGTGAGGCCCTAACGCACTTCGGCTGTTTGTTGGGCAAATTTCTACTAATCAATGAATTGCCCAACCTCATCAGCAAATTGCTCGGGCCTTTCAATAAACGGAAAGTGGCCACAGTCCTCCATCACCACCCATTTATGCTCCGAAATCGCCCGGCGAAGGCTGGGGCCCACCGTCTCGGATAGTAGGTCCTGCTTTCCGTATAATATCAACGTGCTGACATTCATACCACCCAAGGTGGGGTGCAAATCATAGGAGGCAAGGTCCCCTGCCAGGCCCTGAAAAAGACGGGCGCGATCCAAGTGGTCCCGAGTCAGCCCCAAGTCCAGATCAGTCATGAAGCTTACATCGGCAAACTGGTGCTTAAACCCAATGCGCATCAAAGCGTCTACCGTCTCGGACTTTCCTGCCTTGAAATCGGCGGACTGCATGATCTCGGAGCGGGCGATGCTGTCTTCCGGTGTCATCAATTGGGATAGGGCCTGATCAGCCACCGCATTGGTCTGACTACTGGCCCCGATGCTGTTGATCAGCATCAGCGATCGCAGTTGCTGTGGGTAGCGTACAGCATAGTTCATAGCCAAGAACCCACCCCAAGAATGACCCAGCAGATGGACCTTGCCAAGATCTAAGTGCTGGCGGATTTGCTCGATGTCGTCAATCTGTTTGGCCAAAGACATATCGGCCACCGTCACATCGGCCGGCGACTTACCACAGGCTCGTTGATCGTAGTAAATCAGTCGATAGCGCTGGGCCAGATCATCCAACCACGGGACTAGGTAATGCTGGTTGAGCCCGGGGCCGCCATGCACGATCAGGATGGGCTCTCCCTTGCCAATGCTGCGATGGAACAATTCGGTACCCTGTACCGGGACAAAACCTTCTGTAGCGGTGAGCGGCCGGTCGGACCGACTGCATGCGACCATAGCTACCAGGCTCAAAAGGAGATAGATACCCGTACTTCCAACAGATTTCGCCATAATCCAAAATAGCAAATACGATTGGAAGAGACCGCTGCTGCCGCAAGGCCCCGCACAGCATATCGCCAGCTATGGCTCATGTTGTTTAAGCAAGGCGCCTATCCTTCGTATGAGACGTATGATCGTAGAACTGTGGAATTTTTATGGGCAGGACATGTTAACCCCATCCAGCACCACACACCCCAGCATCTTGCCTGCATGCGCACAGGTGAGTAAACAATGGTGCAATTCGACAGGCAGCAGATGGTAGGCCATCGCCTCGTCCACTCCGTCCTTTAACCTCGTTATCTCGTTAGAGTAGACCTGACTCGTCTAGTTCCTCAGGCCCAATCGAACTTGCAGCTTTGCCGTTAAATCTTGCCCCGGATCAGCAAAAAGCAGCCATGACTCGCCCGAATCCAGCACATGGGTGTACCCATCCTCACGTGCGATCGCTTGAATCTCGCTGCGGAGATGATCCAGAATGGGCTGCAGTAGCCGGTTGCGCTGCGCGGTCAGGCGTTCTTGCGCCTTGCGCTCGTAGGCGGCAATCTCCTCCTCCTCCTTTTGCAAAGCCTGCGCCTGCTCATTCATTTCTTTGGGAGACAATTCCCCCGATTGCCGTCCTAGTTGGAGGTCACGAAGTTTGACCTGATAGGCCTCCACAAGGGTAGTGTATTCCGCCTCTAAGGTCGCTTGAGCCGCCTCCAACGAGTCATTCGCCACCTGTGACTCGGGCAATTGTTGTAACAATTGCATGAAATTGCAGTGACCGACCTTGGTGGATTGGGCTGATGAGTAGGAGGCAATGGCCATAGCCAGGCTCACCGCCAAACAAGTGCTAAAGTGATTCATTTCTTTATCCTTTTTGTTTAGAAGTGCAGCATCGAAATAAAGGATTAAGAAAGGGCGGAGTTAATAGTTAACGCATGTTTAACGGTAGGTGTTAATTAAATTTTATTTCCATGCCCTGCAGGCAGCGACTCGATCTCCCGCATCGATCTAGGATCTCTCGATATTAGTTGGGCACAAAATAAAGAAGGCCACTCGTAGCCGGGCTACCAATGACCTTCTCCGTACACGATAACTACAGATCAATCAATCCTTCTGGAGATATTTGCTATCTACTGTAATCCACTGGGCTGGACATCAGGTCCTGGGCCTCCTCGTTGCGTAGGCATTTATGGCATTCGCAATTTCATATCCCAAGCGTAGGCCCTCGGTACAATCCATGCGGATATGCACACCCAGTGGAATTCTGGAGTAGGCATTTTCTTCAGCCATTTGTTCGAAAGAAGAAAAGGTCCGGGAGGCACCCCGAAATTCTGTACGACCTTCATGCGACCGGTCTGTGAAATTGGTCCGATTTCCAAAAAAGTCGATAAATACCCCCGCCGCCGCCGAGGCAAAACAAGAATGACCGGACGGGTATCCCGGAAAAGTGGGATTGGGCCAAGGTATCAGACGGTACAGGTTTGTCTGATAATTCGGATCAATAAACTCGTGAATAAATACGCTCGGACGCATGACCATATACTCATACTTATATTTCCAGGTGCATACCGCTGCATCATTGAGCGAAAACCCCAGTTTGAGGAATAGTCGCAGCGCCTCCCCCAAGCGGAGATCCCGCTGATCGACCAACTGATTGGCGATAGAATATTGCCTGGAGGGAGGTCCAAAAGTCAGTCCCGCCACGTCATCGCTCCAAAACTCTGCAATCCACAATTGCTCCCCGTCCTCCGCTCGCGCATCGTTGTTCGCCTGATACACCTCCGTCATCTCGGCATAATAGTCGGAGCCCGGATCCTCGCTGTACGGCAGTGGTGGCACGCTAGACGTCTGCGGCGCAGAGATAATAAATGTGCGCACAGTACTCCAATACGGATACAAGGCCCGCTCTGGCTCGGCCGAATACGTCCAATACCCCTCACCGATGGGCGGCTCATACGATGTGGGCTGCGGGGACAAAATCTGTGCTTCGGCCTCCAGATCCGTCTGGCTGTACGCGATGACGATGTCCGCAACGTATGCTCCCCAAGCGATCGAGGCCGCTACCCGCTGCGGGTCTACATTGTTGGATAGCCTACGCTGCTCACGCGACTCCAGGTTGGCAATGCCCGCCATTCGATCTGCCGGGACATTGTTCAGAAAATGCTGCATCACATCACTAAAGCAAGCATTTACCGCGATCTCCACATCAATATCGCTGGGGGAATCACCACCATTCATCTCGAATCCCGGAATCCTTCCGCTATTTGATAGCAGTCTGGGTATGGCAGGCACCGCGGCCTCGTAGGCGGCCAAGCTGATGTAGGCCAGCGCCCGGGCGGTTGCATTGGGTCGCATACCCTCCGCATACCGTTCTAATTCGAGAAAAAGGTCGATCCACCTCGTTGCCACCTGGGCATCTAACGTTCCACTTCCGTCATTACCTCCGCGGCCGCCCCCGTCGCCACGATCACCTTGATCTCCCTGCCGACCACCGGGAAGAGGACTGAATGCTGCCGCCTCTTCAGCGGAATAGTTTTCGATCGTGTCCTTTGAACAGGATGGGAACAACAGGCCTAGTATACATATCAGGGCCCACCCTCTTATTTGGTTACCACACATAACATTACTTTTTTTTTTAAATAATTAAATAGGACTTACTCCACCGGTGCGAGCACCGATGACATACTGAGCCCAATCGGGTCGAGACGGCAAGGTCACGAGGCCGGGAGATCGGTCGAAACGAACCCACCCGGCCTTGGTGCACACATGCTGACGCTCATCAACAGGCTCGGAAATCATCTTGGATCCAGATGAATTTAACCTCAAAACATGCGATAGGCATTCTGCTGCCATACAGCCCAGCGTATGCAAAGTCCGCCTCCCTGGCCATACTCGATTCTCCGGCTTGAATGCATAGGTTGAATGCACTCGAACCTCGGAGAACACCAGGCCACGGACACGGCGGCTTTTCGCTACGAAACCCCTACAGCATGATTTCGGTTAAAGGGTAGATGTGTGATTTATATGCGGTCGAATAGTAGGTGATATATTGATAAGACCCTTACAGGAGCTATGTACTCATCCGCTGTTAAAAATTCTTAAAAAAAGTGAATGGTCGCTGCCGGGACCCTCGAGTACTCCCTGGGATAAGTATTACCTACGCGCCGTTACTGCGTCAAAATTGTCCCTATCTTGGAGTTGCCAAACCAAAGAGTATTGCGGATGCATGACAACTACTTGACCAGTGTGCGAAAGCAGTTTGCCTACTACAAGGCGCTGGGTGAACGGACCCTTGATCAGTTGGAGGATAGGCATCTCTTCTGGCAATACAATGCAGAAAGCAACTCGATTGCGATCATCGTCCATCATCTCTGGGGCAACATGAAATCCAGGTGGACCGACTTTCTCGACTCCGACGGAGAAAAACCCTGGCGTCAGCGAGATTTAGAGTTTGAGGATATTATTCGCACCCGCGAAGATCTGCAAGCCAAGTGGGAAGACGGATGGCAATGTCTTTTTGATGCCCTGGGTACCCTCAACTCGGATAATTTCGAGCAGCTCGTGTACATCCGCAACCATGGACACACCATCGTAGAAGCCATTAATCGTCACTTGGCACATTATGCCTACCACGTCGGCCAGATGGTGTATGTCGGTCGCATGGTCCAGGGGCCGGCTTGGAAAAGCTTATCCATTGCCAAAGGCCAGTCTAGTGAATACAACAAAACCAAATTTGACAAGCCCCAACGCCGAGCGCATTTCACGGACGATCTGTGAGCGGGGTTAGTGGTTTTGTGGTGTTGTGGTTTTGTGGTTTTGTGGTTTTGTGGTTTTGTGGTTTTGTGGTTTTGTGGTTTTGTGGTGTTGTGGTTTTGTGGTGTTGTGGTTTTGTGGTGTTGTGGTTTTGTGGTGTTGTGGTTTTGTGGTTTTGTGGTTTTGTGGGGTTCGACCCCCTGTTATTCAGACAAGATGCTACAAGTATCGTGTCGACCCACCAAAGTCTGCTGTCGCATAAGTCGTACAGCACAATCAAAGTCAGAAGTATCTCACCCGATGGCTTTGGCACTCTTATTGCTTTCTTGGTATAAATTCCCACCCTCATCCCCCGTCACCAGATATATATATCTAGTGATCACCTAGTCCCTGTCAAAAATGCCCCAACCCACTTTTGTCATACTAAACACCAATGGTCCATGGTACCAAGCCATCTTGCGTCTTTGCGCATTGCGCTACTCACGTTGCTGCTTATATTTTTACTGTCGAAGTCCGCAGTACTACGAGCGCAGAATCATCCGATCACCATACATGCCAACGGACACGTGGCTTCCTTATTGATGACCCCATCCGAATATGCGGATTGGATCGCCAGCGATAGGTTTGCGAATGGGTCTTACAGACGGGCGCTTGTTCAGGATATCTATCGATTTTTTGAGGATGACTTTGATTTTATTTTCCTGATACTAAATGAAGACTCCCGCCCCTCGAATTTGGCGGGCATCTTTTATAATGTGTCCAACGATGTGAAGGGCATTGGCCTCAGTCAGTTTGACTACACTGGTAATTATGGTTCTGCCGGGCAGCTCAAGGGAGTCATGCAACTCACTCAAAGGGACTATCTGGAGCATGGGCCTGCGTTGCACGAACTGGCGCACAATTGGGCCAATTTTGCCATAGCGACAGAAGACGTTGGTGGACAGTCGGCCGGCTCCCACTGGGGCTTCACCGGCGGTAGTACCGGGGGCCAGCTCGGGGGCTTTCGTCAGGGCTCACTCACGGACAACCTGGATGGATCCTATACCGTCGAATACTTTAGTCCTATTGACAACGGGGGAAACAGTGTCCCATACAACGAGCTGGAGCTCTATCTGATGGGCTTCATCCCTATCTCTGGCGTGGCAGACTTCGATGTATTTACCGATGTGACTTCCTATACATTGGGATTTGACACCGACACTTTTGAAGCCACCACCCGTACGACTTATACGGGCGACACCATCGTTGGTCTGTTAGGTCAGCGCTCTCCACAGGCCAGCGCAGCCCAGCATGACTTCAGGTTACTGGTCATCGTGCTGACAGACGCCCCGCTGACCACCGCTCAATGGAACGAGGTTGACGATGACGCCGAAAAATTTGGCCGAGTCTCCTCGGATGGCAACAGCAACTTGTACAACTTTTGGGAAGCCACGGGCGGCTTGGGAACCATGATGACAGGTGATCTACACGGAGCAGCACTACTACCGGTCGAATTGGTATCATTCGAGGCCGAAGTCCAACCGCGAAGCAACGTAAAGCTCTCTTGGATCACCGCCTCAGAGACGGACAACGACCACTTTACCATCGAACGTTCCACGGATGCCAACTTGTGGCTGGATCTACAACGGCTGTCTGGAGCAGGCACCAGCCACACCTCCCTGCACTACAGCGCTATCGATCAGTCGCCGCTGCAAGGGCAATCGTACTACCGTCTCCGCCAGACCGACTACGACGGCTCAACATCGTGGTCAGGCATCAGAGCCGTTTATCTGAGCGGGACACCACATGAGGCGATCTTTTACCCACAGCCCGCCGACGATCTGCTGTGGGTAGAGCACGGAGGTTGCCGTCTAATGAGGACATATGATATGCTTGGCAAGCTTGTGGAGCGCATCCCTTGTGGGGTCGGAAGTACCTGGCAAGTATTGAAAGTGAGATCGTACGAGCCGGGCACCTACTTTCTGCAAATAGATGAATCGTCGGTGCAGGCAAGCAAGTTTATCATTGCTCGTTAGTTCACCGGCCTCCGATGGGACAATGTCACGGTGCGTGAGACCAACTAATTATCCCCCTTGCAAAAAGGCAAGCAGATCGGCCATCTCCTGTGGAGAAATAAGCTCCTCAAGACCCTCGGGCATAAAAGACAGGCCGTTGGTTCGGATCGATCTAATGTCGGAGCGGGGCACCACCTTGGTCAGTCCCCCCAACACCCGCACCTGAATGGCATCCGAGGTCTCGGACTCCAGTATTCCTGATAGGGTAATGCCATCGGTCAGCTCTACATAGTGATTGAGGTAGGAGGGCTCGGCCACAGCGTTGGGATCCAAAATGTGATGCAGCAGCGTCTCCTTGCTCATTCGACTGCATTCGGTGAGATTGGGCCCCACCTCATTGCCCTTCAGCTTGTACTGATGACACTGGGCACACTGCATATCAAAAATCTTCTCGCCAGCACTGACCGATGCGGCTAGCTGCAAGGCAGGACGCATCTCCTCCAAGGCCTCAGCGCGCGTGACCACTCCGGAGTCCTTAAAAAGAGCTTCTGCCCGCTGACGAATCTCCTCGTCATCAGAAAACAACAATTGGCGTCGTCGCTCCAGGTCAAAACCAAATTCTCCGAGGGTAGCTTTTCCCTCCTCCAATGCGGTGAGCAAGGGACCATGATTCTCCTCGCGATAGATCAGAATATCCGAAGCCGTTCTTCGCACGGCGGGGCCAAATCCGGACCAGGCGCCGATGAGCGCAGGTGCCACCAGCGGCGACCGTATCTGAGCAATTTCAGCGATGGCGCTGGTTTGAATCTCTGCCGACTCCTTCGGATCCAGCAATGCCATCAACACCGGCACTGCTTCCTCCGCTTGGGCATGGCCCAAGATCGCAATGTACTCCAGCCTGGTCTCATCGGGCAGTGCTCCCTGACCCACCTCCCGGAGCGCTTGGTCGATACGTTGACGCTGATAGACAGAAGGACTACCTCCCAATCGATCGCGCAGCTTCCACACGGCCAGGTCCGTGTCCGTACCTCGGCCTTCCACCGCTGTCAGCCCCGACCGCACGTCCGATGAAACCTGATTGGGCGTCAGATCTCGCAGACCCAAACCTTCGCTCAGGCCCTCTATGGTTGCCGCCAGGAGGGGTTCAGAGGCATGGCGAAATGCATTGGCACGCAGTAGCGATCTCAGGGAAGACAGCGGCGACGTCTGTCCGATGCGCATCGCCACCATGCGGACCAGATCCAAGCTATGTTGGGCCTTTGCACCCAATATGGCCAGGAGCGCCTCATCGGGCGCAGGGTTGCAGGCCGTAGCCGCCGCCAGGATGAGATAGGGGTCCCCTTCGCCGGCAATCGTACGCAGGATGCCAGGGATATTTGGACTTGCCAATGATGCCTGCTCCCGGGTGCAGTAGCCCAGGCTAAGCAGCGCTTGCATGCGAACCCGTGGGTCGGCATCGTCGATTAGGGCGACGATCCCCTGCAAATCCACCGGATGGACGGTCTCAGCCAGGATCAGTGCCTGCTCTCGGACCCGAGGATGCTCGTCCTCAAGCGCACGACGCAAGTCCTCCGCGGACAGTTTGGACAGTCCCTGCAAGGTCCACAGTGCATGCATGCGTCCTTTGGGACCAAACTGTGACAGAGACGCACGCAAGGCTGCCTCGGCCGAAGGATCAGCCAGATCAACCAACAATCTTTGGGCAGTCAATCGGCAGACCTGATTGTCGGTATCCAAGCCCGCAATCAGGGCCGGGAGATCCTCCGTGTCAAAGATGCACGGTGATTGATCACGCTTGCCTCGGGGGAAGATGCGGTAGATCCTACCCTGGTCCTTGCCGGCGGCCAGGTCCATGTTTGCTTCCAAGTCATCGGGTATCCATTCCGGATGCTCAATGACCTCCCGGCGCATATCCACGATGTACAGAGCCCCATCCGGTCCGGTCTTAATATTGACCGGTCGAAAGGTACGGTCGGAAGAAGCTAGAAACTCAACGCCCTCCCTTGCCCGACTGGCGCGATAGGTCGTTCCATCGATCGCCAGGCGATCCCGGTGAATCAAGTTGAGCACCACGTCGGCCACAAAAATATTGCCTTGAAAATCTCCAGGAAAGAGGTCAGCGCTGTAATGCTCGATACCGCAAGCTCCCGAAAAATAACCGGATTGCTCGGGATGGTTGACCCGTGTTTCTTGCTCGCCGATGGCAAAAATACGCGCCAGGCCATCTTCCTCATGGTCAGAGACTTGATATACGGCATGGGAAGGGATCAACCCTTGGTCGCCGGCATACCGGTCAGGATAGACCAGCTGACGGACGTGATACAGGTTGTGGGTGCCAAAATAGTGCCCCCAGTCGTTGATGGCCAGTTCAAAACCCCCCGTCGAACGTCCAATAGACTCAAAGCTGCGCGTCGGCACATGCATCCGAAAATCTCGGTACCCCAGACTTGTCACTCGATCGGGGTTATCTGTCCAATATACCTCACCTCGGTTGCCCCCGTTGGCGCCATATACCCAGTTGTCGAGCGCGTAGGTGAGCCCGTTAAAATTGTGCTGCAAATTGCCATCACTGAATCCAGCCATCAGCGTATCACGAATATCTGCCTGCCCATCGGCATCCGTGTCTTGTAGGAAGACCAGATAGGGGGGGCAGGCCACCAAGAACCCACCTTTCCATCGCATGAAGGAACTGGCTTGCCGGAGCTCGCGAGCAAAAATAGTGCGGCTTTCGTATGCGCCATCTCCGTCGTGATCTTCCAGTCGCACGATCACGCTTTGATCCATGCCGAGGGGATACCCTGGCATTTCCAATACGTACAGTGACCCCGATTCACTAAATACCAGATCCACCGGATCCAGCACCTCAGGCTCCGAAGCAACGCATTCGATCTCAAAGTCCGGATGCAGCTCAAAATCGTCACGCCAAGATCCCGCTGCTTCGTCAGTGCAGCCCGACAGATAGAACACTACCCATACCAACAGGAAAAAAAAGAAATAGTCTCTTCGCATATAGGTGCATTTAGAGGTACATGGCAAACATGGATCAGATGGTCGGTGTCCCAGGCAGCGATACCTCGAATACGTCTCCCAGATTCTTCTTCAAATAGGCCATGTCATTTAGTAGCGATCGCTGAAACAATGCCATATCCGAACTGTGCAGGACAATGTTGACTCCCCTTTTGGCCCAGAATAGCTGCATCTCGGCTGAGAGCGACAGGTGCATGCCCACGCCCAGCCCCTGGGATCGGGCCAACTGCACAATGCGGCTGGCCGCCTCGATAAATTTGGGATGCTCGTACTCCTCCGGAATGCCCAAACTGCACGAAAGATCATGCGGGCCAATGATGATGCCATCGAGACCCGGCACCGCCAGCAGGAGCTCCAGGCTTTTTAACGCAGGGACACTCTCCACATTGATCCAACAGAGGCGATTCGATCGCTGTACCGCCAGGTAGTCAGCCAACTTCGTACCGGTCTCATGGCCCGGTTGCATGATTTCTTGGAGACGTTGACCCTTGATGGGTTTCCATTTGACGGCTCCCACGAGCTGCTGCACCTGCTCTACCGTCTCTATATAGGGGGCAAGCACCCCTGCGGCCCCATCGTCAAGGGTCTGACTGGCCCTATCCGGATCTTGGGAAGGTATGCGCACGATGGGAGCAATACCCAGCCCGCGATACCACTGGCACATCGTAGCCACCGTCTCCCGCCCAAGGGTAATGTGCTCCGTGTCGATGAACACAAAATCAAGCCCGGCTTGTCCGATCAAACGCGGCCAATGCACGGAGGCACTTACTACGGCACACCCGTAGATGCGACCTCCGTCTGCCAGTTTTTGCTTTAGGGTAGGCACCATATTCATGACCATACAAGATAAGTGTTTCAGTAGGCACCCTGACCCAACTGTGAAAATTGAGCGGTTTTTCGGCAAAATAGGCGAAGTGCGCTTGAGGCGGCTCAACTATATTACTCCAATGACTTGGAACTTCACTTGGCAAACCAGATGGTGTAGATGGTTGCTCACCGCAGCCATGATTTGTCCGCTCTATATCTCAGAGGCACAGACGGGCAGTGTACATGAACCCGTACGATACATTGGAGGGACCTCCATCGATCCCCATGTGCACGAGGGCAGACTGCGCTATGCCGTGGGGGTAGAGAGCAGACAGACGATGCGGGCCAATCGAACGCATTCGACCCTGGGACTTGGCCCCGGATGGACCTACAGCCACGCCTCTAATCTCGCCTACTGGAAAGGGCACTTTCTGCAACAATATCTGAGCAATCCCGTCGATGAGCATATCCCGCCGGGGCATACGCTGCTGGTCAGCTCCCAAGATGGACGCGACTGGAGCAAGCCGCGGATCATATTTCCGCACTACGAGGCACCAGATTCGGTAGACATCCCGGAGGGTTCGATCGGATATATGATGCATCAACGCATGGGATTTTACGTGACTGATAACGACCGCCTGCTGGTCCTGGCATTTTATGGACATGCGGAAGATCCCTTTACGACCGGTGGCATTGGGCGGGTGGTGCGGGAGCTGTACC
Organism: Saprospiraceae bacterium; assembly: GCA_965223165.1. Taxonomy (GTDB): domain Bacteria; phylum Bacteroidota; class Bacteroidia; order Chitinophagales; family Saprospiraceae; genus JABDMH01. The sequence goes on from CBDCVQ010000014.1 coordinate 512,628, forward strand.
CGGACCTATCCCTGGGGCCGATCTACTTCATCCGATACGATAGTCATACGGAGTGGGGACCTTCCAATACCAGTTTCCCCTTCTATAAATCATCACCTGACCGGGGCTTTGTTCAGGCCTGCGACGAGCTGCTCAATGACAAGCTAATGACATTGCAATGGCGGGATGAAGACCACGGACTCGATGGCTACTATCAGGTGACAGAAGCCGGTGAAGCTCTGTCATACTACCAGCGTAGGGATGGAGCCACGGTGGCCCTGTGGAAGCGTGCTAAGAGTGCGTTGTCCTTTGACGGTGGCCTGACTTTTTCCAGACCGGTCAAGTGCCCCACGCTAATCATGGCCGGTGGCAAGGTGTGGGGCCAACACACGGAAGACGATCGCTACGCCCTCTGCTACAACCCCATCGACATGGACGAGCATCGATACCCTTTAATCATATGTACAGGGGATGACGGGATCATCTACGACCACATGCTGGTCGTCCAGGGCGAGGTGCCACCCCGCCGATTCTTTGGACGCTGGAAGGACTACGGCCCATGCTACGTCCGGGGCATCGTCCCGGGCAACGGCAACCCTCCCGGAGAAGATATGTGGATCACCTACAGTATGAACAAGGAAGACATTTGGGTGAGCAGAATTCCGCTACCGATAAAATATAAGGTAAGCGAAGAGGTGGATGATCACTTTGAATCCCCAGATCCATCCGGTGCCATCCCGGACTGGAACATCTATGCTCCCTGCTGGGCGCCCGTCGATCAGATCCAGACTGACTCCGAGCAGGGTGTCCTACGTCTTCAAGATAAGGACCCCGCCGACTACGCCAGGGCCATCCGTATCATACCCGAGCGTCAGCGACATCGGATCAGCATGCGGGTGATGCCTCTGCAAGACAATCATGGGCACCTGGAAATTGATATCGTTGACCGATATGGCAATCGACCTGTGCGCATTTGGTTTGATGATCAGGGGTCTATCCATGCCAGCGTGGGTCACCAAGCAAAGGCGTTGATGGCATATCAGCCGGACAAATGGTATCACCTGGACATCGCTATCGACGCTCAACCGTACGGGTCTTTTGACCTATCGATCAATGGCAAGGTGGCTTTGAGCCAGGTCGCGCTGACGGAGTCGGTTAAGTCGGTGGAGCGCATTTCTATACGTACCGGGACGTATCGCGATCTTCCGAATCGCCGGACCATCAACGAGGAGCCCACGCCTCCCTTTCCCGGGGGAGATGAACCCGTGCCCAATGCCGTATATTATGTCGATGACGTCGTGACAAAGACCTGGCCATGAAGCATATCGTGCACAGACTTTTCCAGTGCCTTTGGGGCAGTTTGGTCCAAAGGTCATTCGCCACCATCCAGGCGTCACCTACGGATATGCTTGCCCTGGGACTGATGATGGTCGTGTACTCGACCATGCAATCCCAGCCCTTGGACCTTTCTAACCTGCAAATCACCACGCCTGATCGCCAAAACGCCCGGGTGATGACAGCCATTGAGATCCTAAAAGAGGAGGTGGAAAAGCGGACCGGGCTTCGCTGGGAGCTGGATGCAGCTTCCTGTTCCGGCAAGGCCCCCACGCTATATGTTGCGGTGGAGCAACCCGGTCTATCCCTGTCAGAACAGGCAGCAGCCGCCATAGCCCAGCTACCAGCCAGCCGCTCGGAGGGATTTAAGATCTGCCATGTCCCAGAGGAACAGACGACCTACCTGGTGGGACATGACGAGCGCGGGGTCCTGTACGGCATAGGCTGGCTGCTCCGCAAGATGGTGCTAACCAGGTCCGGGGCTCAACTGCCCCAGGTATTGCCGATTTCGTCCTCGCCTCGGTATCCGATACGGGGTCATCAACTGGGTTATCGGCCCAAAACCAACGCGTATGATGCCTGGTCTGCGGCCACGTTTGATCAGTACATCCGGGATTTGGCTGTCTTCGGAGCAAATAGCATCGAGATCATGCCGCCACGCACCGACGATGATTTCACCAGTGTGCATATGGAGATACCGGCCGCAGAAATGATTGTGGAGCAGTCTCTCATCTGTGACAAATATGGGCTGGATGTCTGGATGTGGTACCCCAATATGGGCACCGACTACGAGCACCCGGATTCGCTGGCGAAGGAACTTGCCGAAAGGCATCAAATATTCAGCTCGGTGCCGCGGCTTGACCACTTATTTGTACCTGGCGGTGATCCGGGCGAATTAGATCCCAGCCTGCTCTTCGAATGGCTGAAGCAAGTGGCCACCGTCTTGCATACCTATCACCCGCAAGCCAAGATCTGGGTATCTCCGCAAGTGTTCCGTCCAACCAAGGCTTGGTTTGACATCTTCTATCGCGAAGTCAACCAACGCTATCCGTGGTTTGGCGGCGTCGTCTTTGGCCCTTGGGTCAAAGTACCCATCGACGAGCTACGTACTAATATCGACCCAGCTCTGCCCATCCGGAGGTATCCGGATATCACACACAGTCTCAGTTCTCAATATCCGTATCCGGAATGGGACCTGTCTTGGGCCATTACGCTCGGGCGCGAGTGTATCAATCCCCGTCCGAAGGGCGAAAAGATCATCCATAATGCCTTGGACCAATATGCCGATGGCAGCCTTTCCTACTCCGAAGGCACCAATGACGACGTCAACAAATTTATCTGGAGCATCCAGGATTGGGACCCAACCGTCCCGGCCATCGAAACGATGCGAGACTATGCTCGATACTTCATCGATGCAGAGCATACGGAGGCGTTGGCACAAGCCTTTCTCTGCCTCGAATCCAACTGCGATGGACCCCTGCTGACCAATGAGGGTGTGGTACGGTGCTTGAAGCAGTGGCAGGAGATCGAAACCACCGTAGACGAATCTGCCCGAAGCAATTATCGCTTTCAAATGGGTCTCATCCGAGCCTATTTTGATGCTTATGTTTTTCATAGACTTTTCTTTGAAACGGCAAACGAGCAAAAGGCGAGGGCCATCCTGGAACGGGCAGAGACATTGGGTCCGGATCAGGCCATCGCCTTGGCCTCCCACCTGCTACAGGATCAAATGGACATTCCCGCTTTTACCGCATGGAGGGACCGATGCCATGTCCTGGCAGACGATCTCTTCGAGTCCATCGGCGCTCAGTTGACCGTAGCACGACACCAGGCTATGAAGGGTCGTGGTAATTTCGTTGATCACATAGATCTGCCGCTGTCCGATGCACCCTGGCTCTTGGATCAACTGCAGCTCATCGATCCGTCCTTGACAGACGACCTCAAGCTGGAGCGTATTAAGGCCATCACCGGCCGCACCGATCCCGGCCCGGGAGGGTTTTATGACAACTTTGGTGATCCACGCAGTTGGGCTCGCGTGTACCGTTCGCACGCTTGGTCTGAGGACCCAGGACATCTCCGCAGCGCGCGGGTCAGCTTTGGTGTAGGTATGCTGGGTAAGGAATGGGTCCATGAGATCACGGCCAAGGGTTTTAGCGGGCAAGCCACCCCGCTGGCCTGGATGAATCAAGTCACCAGTCTGTACGACCTGCCGCTGCTGATCAACTACGATGATCTCAATCCGGGCAAGACCTATCGCGTGCGCGTGGCCTACACGGGACGCTTCCGCTCCCGGCAGAAGCTATCCGTCGATGGCATCGTCTTGCACGATTTCATCAAGACGGGAGAACAACCCCTCTACGAGTTTGCGCTCCCCCCCGAAGCCACGGCCGATGGCTCCATCCAACTCAAGTGGGAGTGCGGAGAGGGCGAGCGCGGATCTCAAGTCAGTGAAGTATGGATACTATGCGAGCCCTAAGCACGATAATGCCGCTATCGTGGGTCTTGGCCCTGTGCCTGCCAGCATGCCATGATCCCGTCGGGTCCACTGCTGAGCCACCCAACATTGTCCTCGTGTTGGTGGATGACCTGGGCTATGGGGATGTGGGCTGCTACGGCTCCGATATGGTCACACCACATATCGACCGGCTGGCCGCCGACGGACTTCGTCTCACGGATTATCACAGCAATGGAGCGATGTGCAGCCCCACCCGGGCAGCACTACTCACCGGCATGTATCAGAATCGGCTGGGACGGCCCTTTGAGTCCGCCCTCAACGGGCAGACCATGCCTGATGTGGGGCTGCCCCATGACTTGCTGACCTTGCCCGAAATGTTGCAGATGTGCGGATACGCCACCGGACTTTTTGGCAAGTGGCACCTGGGTTATCAGACACCCAACCTGCCTACGGATCATGGCTTTGATCGATTTGTGGGTCTCTTGTCGGGCGATGGCGACCACCACACCCAAATCAGTCGATGGGGCAGTGAAGACTGGTGGCATCAGGAGAAGGTGCAAATGGAGGAGGGCTATACCACGGATCTGATCACCGACCACACCTTGCAGTTCATGCGGGATCACGAGGAGCAGCCCTTTTTTGCCATGGTGTCTCACTTGGCCATCCACTTTCCCTGGCAGGGTCCGGACGATCCACCACATCGCCAGGCGGGTGTCAAGTATGACGATGATAAGTGGGGCATCATTCCCGATCGAACAAATGTGCGTCCACACGTCGAGGCCATGATCACGGCGGTCGATCAGAGTGTGGGCAAGATATGCGATGCTCTGGAGCAATTGGATTTGGTCCGAAACACCATCCTCATTTTCACCTCCGACAATGGAGGGTACCTGACGTACGCCTCCGGTGGTTTTTCCAATATTTCCAGCAATGGCCGCTTCCGAGGGCAGAAGACCGAAGTGTTTGAGGGTGGACATCGCGTACCTTTCATCGTACGCTGGCCGGGACAGATCAAATCCGGATCTGTGAGCGATGCTACGGCCATGACCATCGACCTCTACCCCACCCTGCTCAAGATTTTGCAGCCCAAGATCTCTCTGGACCATCCCTTGGACGGTGTTCCGCTGTTGGATCACTTCACCGCCGATACAGACCTACCGGAGCGTACCTTGTTTTGGAAAATGGATCAGAGTTTTGCCGTGCGGGATGGTCGATACAAGTTACTCAGAGAGGCGCCTGGCCCCGTGGCCCTTTTCGATCTCGCAAACGATCTGGAGGAACAGGTCGATTTGAGGGACTCCCTACCCCAGATCACGGCACGATTGCGCGGAGCATATGACATCTGGAAGGCCCGCATGCAAGGGTCATCGTACGATATCCGATACCCCGCGCAATGATCACCATTCTCCGCCCTCCTTGTCCCGGCTTTTGACTTCATTGGAAAAGTCCGATCCGGCCTGCCGCAGATCCTGCAGAAAGGTAGATTCGGATTTGCCGTAGCCACTTCTCGCCGCAGGAATGACCGTGTTGCATTCGTTTTGATCCATGAAGAGTACGGCTTCCAACAACTTTTCCTGGTCTTCCTCCGGTAGGATGATAAAACCGTGCTTGTCCGCATGGATCAGCTGTCCTGGTCTTACTTTACGGCCAAAAACCTCCACCTCCACGTCCCACTCGATCGGACAGGAATAGGCGTGCCCCACACAAAGCTGTCGGGCGATGGCTTTAAAGCCGGCGTTTGTCATCTCATCCAGGTCCCTGACTGCTCCGTCCGTGATGGTGCCTACACAGCCCTGGGCACGATGCACATTGGCGTTGACCTCTCCCCAGAACGAGCCCACCGCATAGGGCTGGTCCATATCCTGAATGACGACGATCTTGGGTCCCGGCACGCCCGAGATGTACTTGCGGTATTCCGGCCAGACATTCGGATTTTCCTTTTGGTGCTTGGGATTGGAGGGCTCGATCCGGACCGTCACGGCATATCCGATCATCGGTCCCATCGCAGGCATAAAATCGTTCACAGGAACCACATTGGTCTTTGATCTTCGATCGTGCTCGGTGATCACTTCCCACCCATTGTAGATGGTAGGTGTATTCCACCGCTTCAGTTGTAGCAATTGTCCGTGCGTAAGAATTCGGTTCATGACTGTAGTTCTGAGCGTCAATTTTCAGTGCCGGTAATTTCCGAAAAAGCTGATGGGTGGGCAATGCTAGTAGCACTTTTCGGTAGGCTGACTCTTTCCACTGTAGCAGATCTTCATCAATCAGCCGTAGCATCTAGTTTGTCTTTTTGAAAAAATCGAGGCAAAAAACGACCCCAGAATTAAAAAAAGGTCAAGGCATAAATACCAGAAAACTTGAAAGAGTCGGACCATATGAGCCTGCAGCAACCAAAAGACCGTGTAGCACTAGTTGACAAGTCTTCACATCACCATCTGATCTTCCGGCGCTAGAAAGCCCTATTTTAGCCGTATTCTGTGATTAACCTACCTAAGATGTCCCAGCGCCTCGCTAGTGAAATCCTCCAGATTTTCCGCCAGCACGGAGACCAGTCGTACGGGGAAGCCATGAGTGTCAATTCTCACTCAGTCCAGGCCGGTTGGCTGGCCAAAGAAAAGGGGTACTCCGAGGAGCTGCAACTCGCTGCATTTCTGCATGATATCGGGCATCTTATACCCTTGTCCGCTGATGAAAAAGACATGGCGATGATGGGACAATATGGGGTGGAGCAACATGATCTGATCGGTGAGGAGTACCTGGCCCATCGTGGATTTTCGCCATTGATCCGAGCATGTGTCCGCAATCACGTAGCGGCCAAGAGGTACCTATGCGCCAAGGAACCAGGTTACTTCGAGACACTTTCAGAAGCTAGCCTTGCCACCTTGGCGCACCAGGGCGGTCCCATGACCGAAGAACAATGTGCTGCGTTTGAAAGGGATCCGCATTTCGAAGCTTCCATTCGGATTCGACGCCTGGATGAGCTGGCCAAAGAAGCTGATTATCTGATCACCGAAGACCACTGGGCATACTTCACCGGACTGCTTGATCGTCTGGCAGCCCAATGACAATCGAATCGTCATCAGGGGTACGCTTCAACCGCGTAGGAATTAGGCATCTCGTTGTCATCACCTGCACACAAATTGATCCAGGCGATAGAATCAGCCTGCGAGGCAACGGTCCAACGGCGTATCTAAGTAGAGAGTCGCCGGACACCGTGAAGTTTAAATTGCAGGTGGCCTGATTCTGCAAATACCGGAGCACGAGAATAAATCTGGCTTAAATCGGCAATATTCTCTTCGGAAGAGGATCTCCGCACATTCGATTTCCCTTGTCCTGCCCTCAAAATGATAGCGTCCATCCACCACGACGGCCGTGATACGTTTTTCCAGGCCCATACTTGGTACATGGAGGGCTAGCTCGACGCCCTCTCCATTCTTTACCTCTCCTTCAATCACAAAGGAAAACGCCTCTCGATCCCACTCTCCAGCAGCCGTCGAGTGGCAGTTTGTAAATAGCAGTGTGATCGCCAGCAGGAGCAAAGCCCCCGGCATGAGGTGACTTAGAGGGTGTTTAAGGGTGTACATGATTAGTTATTTCTTGTTTGCCAGACGCTCAAGGCCTCAATCACCCCCCGCCCTCATCAATAGATAATTAGCCAGCCATTGAAAGGCAAAAAACGCCAGGAAAAAAATCAAGGTGAACGTGTTAAAGAGAACGCCGGAGAGAAAGGCAGTCACGATCGCCAGCAGGCCAAGGGCGCCGAGAATGAAGGCATAGGGAAGGATGGGGCGACGTCCCTGTTTGCTGGTGAGCATCACGCTCAAGGGCAACATCATGACAAAGCCGTACACCATGGGAGCCAGCCAGACCTCGTCCCAAGTCAAGAGCAACAGGAGCGCGGAGGCGAGAAATATCCCCAGACTTACACCCACATAATTAGCGCCCAACTTATCCTCCTCATCCAACAGATACTGGCCATAGGGATGGAGTCGAAGAAAAAGATTGCTCAAGGGGCTAATGATCCAGGTAGAAAAAGCCACGATGCCCAGCAGCACAAGCAGTGGAACAAGTAGCGGCTGGAGCGCCTCCACATTTTTAGATATTTCTTGGAGAACCCGGAAAGCCACATAAAATCCGATAATTACCATCCATCGCTGCTTCCCCTTCATATTGCCCATCCAAAAGGCATACTTCAGATAGATCCGGTAAATAAAGTATTTGGCCTTTATGGCCTGGAGCATACCTGCCTGTGCATACGTGGAGTTCGGATCCAATTTGAGCGACTCGCGAAAATGCTCCATGGCTTCGATGTGCTGACCCTGCTCCAGGGCGCTCCATCCAAATGTGGCATGGGTGACCGCGTTGTTGGGATCTCGATGCAGCGCACCCTCGATGGCGGCGGTTGCTTCGTCTTTCCTACCCAACTTCAAGAGAGCGGTGCTCCGCATGTTTTGTGCGAGCAGATTCTCCGCATCCAACTGCAACGAGCGGTCGGCCATCTCCAGGGCTTGTTGAAATTCTTTTTGCTCCAATTTAAGCGCCGCTTGATATGCGTGAAAATCGGCGTTGCTGGGGTCAAGGGTAATCGCCTGAGACATACAATTCTCCGCCGCCGCATATTTGTCCTGATCGCCAAATATGCGCGCTTTTAGAAAATGCAAATTTGCCCAGTCTGGCACTTGGGCCAAGGCTGCATCCACTAATGCAAGGGCTCCTGCAAAATCCTCATTTTCCAGCTTGACCTCGGCATACATCGTCAACACCACCACATTGTTGGGTTCCTCCGCCAACATCGATGCGAGGATTTTTTCTGCGTCGGCAAACCTGTTCTGCTGAATCAGCAGGCGGACCTGGGCGATTTTGGGTTCGAGCATGCTACTTCTTAATTTTCAGATAATCCAAAATATCGTCGTAGATACCCGATTCATTAGCGTAAAGGGCAAAATTTCTAGCCGTGGTAAACCATTCTCGGGTCGTGGGTTTATGCAATTTCATGGCGCGCTTCAAATCTTTCATGGACAAAGGTTGGGGCCGTCCCGCTTGGATTGCCTCTTCTAGTTTGGACTCGATCGCAATATCGACCAAGGCCTCAATATCCGCCCCTGAGTACTCGTTGCTTT
>CBDCVQ010000015.1:0-133148 GCA_965223165.1 Saprospiraceae bacterium
AATCCGGCGGCTTCTGCTTATGCCGCCGACGATCCACCCTCATGGACCGATGCGTGCAACTTTAATTCGGGCGTCATCACAGGTACGCCTACCAATGACGGATGTAACTACACAGTCATCCATAAGTATTGGGCTACCGATGAGTGTCTCAACTCCGATACCTGCTACCAGACATTCACTTGGATTGAGGACAACACCGCACCCACTAACAACGATTGTGACACGGGTGGTGATCTAGGCTGCAATCCAGCGGCGGCTGCCTACGCTGCTGATGACTTCCCCACTTGGTCCGATGCCTGTAATTTCTCCTCCGGGGTCATTGCCGGTACACCGACCAATGACGGATGCAACTATACCGTCACCCACAAGTACTGGGCTACGGACCAGTGTCTCAACTCCGATACTTGCTATCAGACATTCACTTGGATCGAGGACCTCTTACTTGCGGTCAATTGCCCGGCAGATACGCTTGTGGATGAAGACCAGACACAGGACATTGTCGACCAGGCATTCCAGGACTGGCTGAATCGCTTTGGTCATACAGGTGGTTGCGAGGCCACAGTGATCTTCAAGATCAACGAGGAGGTCGTGGACCTGGATACCCTACCCGCACCTGATGCATGTGGAGGCGAGGTGACGGTGGAGATGGTGGTTACATCGCTGTGCGAAAGTGATTCTTGCGAAAGTACCTTCTTCGTGATATCGACCGTAGATGGACTCCTTCTTGCACTGCCGGGTATGCAGTCGAGCTGTTCCAATGCCGATCAGCCTCCCACCCTGGCTGACCTACCACTGGTGAGGTCTGACGAACAGATCGTATCCGCCTTTTTATTGGCTAGTGATTGTGTTGACTTGGATCAGCTCGACGTGACCCACATCGAATCTGGCCCCGTCATTATGAATGAGAATGAATATCTCTTCGAACGCACCTACTTTGTGGAAGCGCCCAACGGTCTCGCGACCGAAGCCACCGAGCAATTCATGATCCTGTATGATCCAGACCCTCCCGTGCTAAGTGGACTGCCTGACAATCTCGTATTGCCTTGTGGATCAGACATACCACCCATGCCCACGGTCACCGGTTATGACGTCGTCTACGGTGACGTCGAGGTAATTGCCAACTCACAGCAGATCCCATCCGGATGCGGTGGGTACCGCGTGCGAAGGACCTGGACGGCCACCGACGGATGTAACAATACCATTCAAGGTGAGCAAATTATCTCCTTCGAGGACGATGAGGATCCCATCCTGCGGGTGCCACCGGATACGACCATCAGATGTGATGAAGAAATACCTGGGCCAAACTATGCCGTGTCCGACAACTGTTCAGCCGTGCAGGTCACTTACAGTGAATCTATCGACGGCGATATCGAGTGCGAGTATACGATCACGAGGACATGGACGGCCATCGACGGATGCGGAAATGCGGTCACCAAGACTCAGACCATATCGATTATTGACGATCAGGCTCCCGTCATCACGGTCGTCAATCCAATGCTACTTGATGTGCCCAATGGTGGAGAATTAGTGATGTATGGATGTGACAATCCCCAAGTGGTGATGGAAGACATCACGGTCGAGGACTGTTGTCCAAACGTCCGGGTGGAACTTTCGGATAAGCTGATTGCCAGTAACGTATGTGATCTTTTTGGATACTACAGAAAGTGGATCTGTTCTTATGTCGCTACTGATCAAGTAGGCAATGTCGCCGAGCACTTCTTCTATGTCGTGCAGTATGATACTACCGCTCCGGTCTTGTACAATGTGCCCGGATATCTAGAGGTCGACTGCGGTGCTGCCGTTCCAGCACCGGAATCCACGGTATATGGAGAGGATGACTGCTCGATAGGCATGACCCCGGACTTCCGGGAGGACACGTTGACTGATCCTAATGATGCGACCAAGCTGGCCATCATCCGGACGTGGTCCATGGAGGATAATTGTAGCAACCGCACCGAAGAGTCTCAAGTGATTGCCGTCTGTGGCTTCGACACTACCTTGATCACTTCGGGTTTGGGTAACACCGTCTGGATCGATAGTGACGAAAATGGTCTGCAGGATATCTATGAAGAAGGCTTGAATGGCGTCAAGGTATTGCTGTATTGCCCTGAGGAGGGTGTAGGTCCGATCAAGGTGGACAGTACGGTGACAAGCCGGAAAGATGGAAAGGACGGCCAGTTTTTCTTTGGTCACCTGATGGCCGATGACTATCAATTGCAGTTTGTCGTGCCCACCAACTGGAAGCTAACCCAGGCCAATCAAGGTGATAACGACCAGATTGATAGTGATGCGGATGAACTGACTGGTATGACAGAGGTCATATCCCTGCTCGCGTTTGACAAGCTGACCAACTTCGATGCTGGTATGGTGGCCTTATCGGCCCTACCTGTCGAGTTGTCCGATTTCAAGGTGGTGGCCGAAGGATGCAACTCCAAGCTCAGTTGGGGTACATTGTCAGAGCACGGCACGGAGCGATTCGAGATCCAGCGCTCAGCCGATGGAGTCCACTTCAAGAGCATTGGGGTGGTAGACGCCGTGGGCAGCGGCAGCGAGGCTGTGGACTATGTCTTTGTCGACACGGAGGCCGCCAGCCAGAATATTTATCGTCTGCGGATCGTCGATTTTGACGGAGCGGTTGACTATTCAGGCTTGCGATCTCTGGACCACAAATGTCGAGTGAAAGGCACGGACATTGCCATATTCCCCAATCCTAGTCATGGCATGTTCAGTCTGTCTTTTGAGCTTCAGACGGATGTGCCTGTGCTGCTTAGGGTCTATGACAAATTGGGTCAGATCATACTCACCGAGCGAAGAAACCTGACGGGTGGGCAACATTTGGAACCGCTGGACCTGCAGCATGTGCCCAACGGTATGTACAACCTGCAGGTGAACATGGATGGCCATATTCAAAATCACACCATTATCAAAACCAATTAATGATAAACGTGGGCGCCAAACATACATTGATGCCCACGTGACCTGTAACGGTTGATTTCTAAAGAACTGGAGTGATCACGTCAACGGATGTCATCGCCCTCGTTCGAGTCCAGAAAGTAATCAATTTGATTGACGGCGCTGGTCATTTGCCTGACCGCAGAAACCCTTTGCCTTGTCAGACACGGATATCCCTTTCGACTGATTGACTCCAAAGGATCGTTTGAAAACGAAAGGGAATGGGGCGGAAGCCTTACGAGCGGCATACAGATAACGGGGTATGCCGCTCTATTTTTTTACCTGTGGTAATACTTAATCTGTCGCTATAGAATTCTTTGACAACCAAATACTTGTCCGTTTTCCTACATTTTTCCTATATTCATAACAAGAACATGAGTTGAAGCCGACTTTACGATCCTGTGAACGCACCTTGCGAGGACGATATACTTTAAATCCGATTTCTCCAAATGACCTAACCCGCATTCTCTGATCTAACCTAAACAGCATTCATTCTGCATCGACGCAAGTCACTGGTCCGATCTCTTGCTATCGTATTCCCGTAAACGCCTCCCAGCCCATACATGGCTAGACCTTGCGCTAAGAATAGACCCGCGTACTGTTCACGGACAGCAGCCGTCTGGGTGACCTATGGACGTCACACCAGCTGCGTACGGCTTCTGCTCTTTCCGGCGCCCCAGATCCAGGCCTCTCCCCTGCCGCTGTCGCGGTTTCGGGACTCGCCAATGATCGACATTCGCTATCCCCATGTGCTTCTGGTCTGACATACTGGACAAAAGTCATATGCGAAAGAGGCTCATAACCAGCGCTTCAAGTCAAAATTGCACCTGTGATCAGGCCAAAAATCGCCGCAGATTTGCTTGATTCCGCCGCATTTTTCCTACATTTCATTACATCTCTCGACCAGCCACGCATTCTTCCAACCCATCACGACTAAGGCGGATTTTGACACCTGACCAACGATCCTGCCTGTGACCACTTGAGCGAGACGCCTGCAGGAGCGCTTTGGCCAGGCAGGCACAATCCCACCACATATTGCATTTACGACGAAAAACCGTAGAAAAGATGAACCGGCATTTCCTAACCCTATCGATCCTACTGATTTCCTCATCTGTGCTCTCGGGTCAAGTCCCGATGCACGATCATGCTCATCCCTGGGCCGATGCTACGCAATTAGAGGCTGAGCAGCATCCCACTATTGACGCCGTCATGGCTCATGCCGCTACGAGAGGTGGCCAGTATCGGGTGCTTGGAGATGGCGACATGATAAAGAAGCGGATGGTGGAGCCGGTATGCCAGCTCTACGCCCACGAAGTGAAGGTGGGCACCTTTGTAGGTCCTCCCAGCGAATTTCTAGAGCGGGCCAACCAGCGCGCCGGCGACTGCGCTAACATTCAGGTGACCTACAACGGGTTTACCCCGGAGGCACGGGCTGCTTTTCAATACGCCGTCGATATTTGGGAAAGTCTAATCACTTCTCCCGTGACGATCAGGGTAAATGCCAATTTCGTGCCCTTGGGACCGGGGGTGTTGGGCTCGGCCGGCCCGGTGTTTGTCTGGCGTGATGGCCCCAATATGGTACCCGGGACCTGGTACGGTGAGGCGCTGGCCGACAAGCTCGTGGGAGCAGACATCAGCGGTCCTGGTGTCCCCGACATAAACGCCAATTTCAGCAGCAACTTTTCCTGGTATTTCGGTAGAGACGGTCAAGCGCCTCCCGGCACCTTCGACTTTGTCACGGTGGTGCTGCACGAACTCGGCCATGGCTTGGGCTTCTTCGGCTTTGGTTTTGCCAACGGAGCCGGTGTCGGATTTGTCGACTTCTTTGGCTTTCCTGGCATTTACGATCGATTTGTAGAGAATGGCGGCGGCACGCCAATCCTGTCCTTTCCGGACCCCTCCCTGGCGCTTGGGTCTGAATTGACGAGTGACAACCTCTTCATTGACGCACCTAACGCCAATGCCGGCAATGGAGGTGCTCGACCAAAGATCTATGCACCGTCGGTCTTCAGGCCGGGATCAAGCTACTCCCATTTTGACGAGGCCACCTTTCCCCCTGGCAACAGCCAATCACTCATGACCCCCTTCCTTGGATTTCAAGAGGTCAATCACAATCCGGGCCCGGCAGCGATCGGTATGTTTCAAGATCATGGTTGGATGCGCACCTCCATGTGCCCTGCTGTTGCCTCTATCAATGATCGTCAGCCTTGTGAGATCACCGGCATACAGCAGGATCCCAATTTTCCCGCAGGTTTGTGTCAGGAGCAGCTCAGTAATCCCAATCTGACCTTGCCGGGCACGCATATCAATTGTTTTCGCATCGACGGAGTCAATCCATTTAATCAGCCGCTCGACCCCAACCATTACATCGTAAAAGTAAATGGCGAGGTTAAGCCCATTCTATTCATCGGATACAACCGAGATGGGAGTAACCAACAGTACTTCGTCATTTGCGTTGCAAATATTCCCAATTGCTGCGGCGCTGGTGTGGATGTCATGATTGAATTGGAGCCTGGGTGCAGCTACATGGTGACCGATGTATACAATTCACCCACGTGCGCCGTCAATGACCAAATCAAACCGCAGATTCACGACGTGGAGGATGTGACCATCGATTGTGCGACCGATCCTTCCACCGTAGGTATAGAAGGTGTCTATGCCACCGATAACGCCTGCGATGTCACGCTCTCTCATTCTACCGAAGCGATTCCCACCGTATGTGGGGGCTACCGGTATGAACGTACCTGGATCGCCCGCGATGCCTGCGGAAATGTGCAAAGAGAAATCCAGCATATTCATCTGGACGATGACGATGCGCCTACGCTCACCATCCCGGCCGACACGGTGCTGCACTGCCATGAAGGGGTACCTGAGCCCAGTTATGTTGTAGAGGACAATTGCTCTGACAAAGAGGTGACCGTCAGTCAAAGTGTCACTTATCACTCTCCTACGACGTATACCTTGGTGCGCACATTTGTGGCAAGAGATGCTTGTGGCAATTCGGTCACCAAGTCGCAGACGATAGAAGTAGTCGACGTCGATGCGCCTGTGATCACGGTGGTCAATCCCATGCTCAAGGACATCCCGACAGGCGGGTCACTGACCATCTATACCTGCGACGATCCACAGGTGGCCATGGCAGACATCGAAGTAAGGGACAATTGTGAGGGAGTAACCGTCGAGACCTTTGATGAGTTACTGATCACCGGCAAATGCCCGGAGTTTGGATTTTATCGCAAGTGGAAATGTGGCTATACGGCCACGGATGCTGCGGGTAATTCAACCACGCATTTCTTCTATGTATTCGTGCACGATAACATGGCTCCGGTACTGACCAATGTGCCGGACGACGTCACCGTAGACTGCGGAGAATCCATTCCGGAGGTGGCAGCCGTGACGATGCAAGACAATTGCATACTCAGCACGACTCCGGATTTTTCGGAGACATCCAGCATGGACACGGCCGGCAATACCATCATCACCCGTACCTGGTCAGCCGTCGACAATTGCGGCAATGCTACCTCAGCTACCCAGACGATCACCGTCTGCAACATAGACACCATGGCCAGTGCCTCGATCGGCCAGTATACCTGGTTGGATGAGAATGCCAATGGCGTCCGCGATCCCAATGAACCTGGACTCAACGGTGTCGTGATTTCGCTTTATGATGTCGATATGACTACCCACGCATTGACCCTCCGAGCAAGGGTAATCTCAGCCCGAGTAAGTGGAGAGGACGGGTACTACCACTTTGGCGACTTGCCGCCGGGTGCCTATCGTCTCAAATTTGAAGGACCGGAGGCCCTGTGCCTGACGGCCTGGTTTGAAGGGACTGATCGCTCCATGGACAGTGATGCCAATCCATTGGACAAAATGACCCACATCTATGAAGTCGTGGAGGAGGAGCATAGGATAGTCTCGGCTGGATTTATCCGTCCGAGCTCCATGGCGGTGGATTTGATTACCTTCCTGGCGAGTGCGGAGATCTGTGTCAACCAGGTGTCCTTCACGACAGCTACAGAAATAGGGGCAAAATCACTGGAGATAGAACGATCGGCGGATGGTCTCTCCTTCGAAGCCGTCGCACAGTTTGCCCCGTCCGGCAGTCCCAGCACAGCGGCCACCTATAGACATAGCGATCGCGATGCTGCGCACCGCTCAGCATATCGTCTCAAAATGACCTATCTCGATGACCGCGTGTCCCATTCAGATGCCACCTGGGTCACGCAACTCTGTGCGGTACACGAGGCAGATGTCACCTTATATCCTAATCCCACAAAATCGGAGACTACCCTGGGCTTCACCCTACCCAAGGACATGACTGTGCACATTGTGGTGATGGACAATCTTGGTCGGGTGCTGCGTTCTAAGAGTGAGTGGATGCCTCAAGGCCAGCACCTCGCTCCGCTCCGGTTGCACGATCAACCCACGGGTCTCTACTGGATCCGAGTCAATTTTGCCAGCAACGTGATCAATAAGGCCTTGGTTAAAACGGACTAACGGCTGTCTGATCGCCACCCAAGACCTATCCGGTCTTGGATATGCTTGCTCGTCCTTGCGACCCAAATCGAGCCAGCGATGCAACGGCTCGCTATGATCGGATAGGTGTCAGCATTCCCGGGCCGTATTGCGGACGGTGACGTAGATATGGCGCGGCATCAAGTCGCTCAAAGATGCGCCTAGCCAGTCGACTGTGCCGCTGACGAACGACAGCAGGGACTTGCTCGCAGCGGCTGAGTCGAAACCGCAGTCTACCTTCCAATAATGGATTGGCATAGGTGCAAGCTTGCTTGACCCCCCGACGCCATTGACGGAGGGCCCTTCCCGGCATAGCTTCATAATCCCACAACCATCCTTGATACATGCTGGCAAGTGGCTTGGAGACAGGTGACATCTTCCTGGCCGTGCGCCGCATGGCCGCTACGGCATCTCTGGCTACAGCATGCAATTGCGTACGCTCCTGCCCGGTGCCGTAGGTGGACGTAAGGAGCGAAAGCGCTGTCTCAGCCAAGCTCGCGAAGCCGTAGATCGACACCAAGTTCATGGGATTATGTTGCAGGAGGGAATGTGAATCCAGAGTCAAACGAGCTGCGTTGTCCAGATCTCCTCGCCACCAATGTGCGAGCGCCAGGCAGCCCTGCCCAAACAATAGCTCGGCCCCGAGGTCACCATTGGTCTCTTGCAAATCCAAATCACTCATTTGGTCCAAGGCCTGCTTGGGCTCCCCTCTTTCGATCCAGGCTTTTGCCTCCATCCCGGCCGCAAGCAACATGGATTGCTTGTCCTGCCTGCTCGCTGCCGATGCAAAATGATCGCGGCACAGCCCGATACAAGTCTCGTAGTTCCCTTGCCGATATAGCACTTGAGACAAATTATGCGCACATTCCTCCCAATGTCTCCGGTCGCCCAGTTGCTCGTAAATGGACATGGCCAGTTGATTTCTCCGAATGGCCTCATCCCCATGACCGCGGAGTGCCAAAGCCAAGGCATCGAGTTGCTCCACCCAGCCCATGGCCTGCAGATTGTCACTATCACGCGCGATGCGCCGAGCACGGGCAAAGTACGTATTGGATAGGCTAGCCAGGTCAAACGTACGCGCCAGCGAAGCCCCCACGTTGGCATATCCCCTCGAAAGCTGATAGGCTACCTCCTCCCCTTTCGCCGCTGCCTTCTCAGCCACATTTAAGGCATAGTAGGTGGCATATGTCGATCGATGCTGTGCACCATTGTAGATATAGGTCAGCGAAAGGGCATCATACGTGCGCGCGATCTCCACCAGTCTGCGATCTGCCAAGGCACCCCGATGTAGCCAGCGACCGAGGTAGCGATGGGCCAACTGGCGCACAACCTGATTGCCGATGGCCATCAAGAGGCGGGCTTGACCTTGCGGTTCTCGCTCGTTCAAAAGCCACAATGCCTTGCGAAAGTACCTACGACTCTTGTCCATCTCGCCTAGATGGTAGTAAGCCTGGCCAATCTGTCGATGCCACATGGCCTTACTCTCTGATCTAGGAGGCTCCACGAAACCGTCTGCCAATCTGATCGCTTTACGCAGGAACTCGATGGCCTCTCGGTTGGCGTACCGGGAAAGAGCCTGCTGTCCGGCCTTCTCGAGATATAACAGGGTCTTTGATTTGTCCTCGGCCAGCTCCCAATGATAGGCCAGCACTGGCCAAAGAGTGGTGTCTTCCGGAAAGGTCCTTTCGTACCACTGAGCTACCTGTCGATGTAGGGTTCTACGTTGCTCGAAGAGGAGCAGATTGTAGGACACATCGTGAATGATTACATGCTTGAAGACGTAGTTGCCTCCAAGGCCCGCCGGCGACATAGACGTCATGCCGAGCGCAGCTAAATGATCCAGCGCCTGGGCCAGCTGCTCATGCGAAATTTGCTGAGGATAGACCCGTGACAGTCCCTGCAACGGAAAAGTACTGCCCAGCACACTGGCTACTTTGAGCGTCAGCTGTTCGGCGGTGTCGAGACGATCAATCCGCTCCAGGATAATACTGCTTATCGTATCTGGAAAGTTAAGCTTGGCGAGCTGGGCCTCGGTGGGAGATTGCGTCACCATCCCATTCTCGATCGCAAGCAGGCCGGTATCCCGAAGCGCAAAAGCCAATTCCTGGCTGTAGAGCGGATTGCCCTGTGCCTTTTGCAGCATAAACTCCTGGGTGGGTCCGGGCAGACTATCCACTCCAAGATCCTGGCAGGCAATCTGCACGATCGCCTGATCATCCAATCTTTCCAGCAGGAAGTGATGTGCCTCACCCTGCTCGCAGAGATAACTGTACGCCTTGGGATGGGGCTGGCCTAGCGGCCGGGTAGATACCACTAAGAGCAATGGAGGGGCAGCACGTGCGATGTGCAATAGCAGCCGCCAGGACGCCGAGTCGATCCACTGCGCATCCTCCAAGGCTATGATCAGGCCTGCCTGCGTACCCCATCGATCCACGAAGGCCCTGACCATCTCGTGACGATTGGCCGCCTGGACCTCGTGATCCATGCGCTCGATCTCCTCCCTTGGCTCAAAGTCGAAATGCAACAGCGGATTGAGCAGGGGCAGCCAGTTTGCCCATTGCGGAAACTGGGCTTGTACAAACGTTGTGACCGCTTCAGGCGACAGGACAGATGCACCGGTCAGCCCCTGCAGCAGCCGTTCGACAATGGGTATCCACACAAAGTAGGCGGCATTCTTCTCGATGGCATTCCCCGAGCCCACGGCAAAGTTCAAATTCTTTTCCGCTGCCAGTTCCAGCAAATAAGTGATCAGGCGAGATTTACCAATGCCGGCCTCACCTTCCAGGAGCAAAGGTCTGATTTGGGCATGGTCTCTCCTTTCGAGCAGCCTCAGTAGGTTTTGCACCATGTTTTTTTCTGCCCCGCGACCGGCCATGGGCGTATCTTTCAATCGCTCGGGAGCCGTCGATTTCTTCCCGACCAGCCGGTATGTTATCACCGGGATGGCAAATCCCTTCAGTTGGGTCCCCCGGGGCGCATCAAAGTCGTAGTGTCTCAGGTTGTGGCGCACCACGCGCGCCGTTACCAATGTTTCGTTGGGTCCTGCCTTGGACATGAGTCGGGCAGCCAGGTTGACGTCGCTGCCCAGCGCCGAATAGGCCATCCGCCTGGAGCTGCCGTATGCGCCGGTATACATTTCTCCCTGACTGATCCCCATCCGCACGGCATTGATAAAGGAAAATGTGTCAGAAGCCTGCTGCAGGATCAGCGCCGTCAGAATGGCCCGTTCACTATCGTTGTGATGTGCAACCGGGGCGCCAAAGGCCAGATAGGCCGTGGACCCTTTGTCTCCCACCGTCACCTGTAGCAGCGATCCGTCGTACCGCTGCGCTGCCTGCTGTACCCAGCAGATGAATTGGTCCAACTTCTCACTGCTCTCCTTGGCATCATGATAGGACAACCCCTCAAATTGCATGAACAAGGCGACTACCGGTCGCAATTCGGCCAGGTACTGACCATGACCTTCCCGGGTCCTCCGGTAGACCGCCGGCAGAATCCAACTCCGCAACACCTGCTCCGACAATTTGGTCGGCATCTCCCACGACTCAGCGACCGGCGGCATGCCCAACTTACCCACCACCCCAAAGCACTTGGTACCCCCGCTGTCTCTCCTCCACTCCTGCACAGAGATATGGTCTTGTATGCCACGCAAGGTTTGCTCGTCTACCAGCACCTCGCCGCGCCTGGCCAGGTGATCTGCCAGCGATATGTCCACCAGCGGACGACCGGCCAGTACGTCGATCTTCATGATGTCCGGATCTCCAATCATAAATCTCGAGACGGGACCACTGGAAATCACCGTCTTGATCCCTACCGAAATCGGCGTGCTCGTCGTGCGGATATCGTCGAAGGCGGTCATGACATCCTGCATAGCAAATGCGCACGAGGTAGCCGTCACGCCCCTATCCTCTTCAAACCAACAGGTGATGGCATCGCCGCTGAAGTACACCACGGCTCCCCCATAGCGGTGGACCTGGGAGATCAGCGCCTCAAATATCTCACTGAGGTGATAGGAGATTTGTTCTGCGCCCCGCTGACTGCCGAGCTCATCCAGCAACGTTGTAGTCATCCGGGTGAAACCGGAAATGTCTGCAAACAGCACCGCTCCCGTACCTCCGGAAGGCAGGGTGCGCGCGCTCATCAGCGCATGTCTCCGATCGATGGGAATGAAGGTTTCCAGATTCATGCAGCCAGAGGCTTGGGTCCATCCAAAACGTCCGCCGTTGCTGTCAAGTCGCGCATCAAGGTCAAGCTTAGCAGGTCTGTATTAGATGGATGCTCCCTCCCCATCGCCACGATGGGAAGAAAGTGATCAACAAAAGATAACAGATGTGCCCTGCAAATAAAAACGATCGCCAACTTTTGTCATCTTTTGCAGTGAACGGATACCTATCCCGCAGCCTGAGGTACTGGAACCACGATCATTGTAGCTAAGGAGCAGTGGCCCAGGCTGACATTGGTCTTTGTCCGGGGCAAGATCAGCAGACAAGGGACAGAGATGAAAAACTATTCCTGCTTGTGAACTACGGACAAATGCATCTCACGTATCACCGATGCACGATAGGCTTCATGGGATTGGCCGCAAGGAGTGCGTCAAGCAAATGAACATCTCTTTGACTTTCTACGCCAAGGAACTGAATCTTCCATCCTTCTATTTGCTGGCATCCCGTCCGAATCTAGTAGAGCTTCGCATTAAATCTCGTTTGTTAATTCTAATGCGAAATTCTATCTAAGGGCAGAAGACTGTACGCCTGACTAATAACATGAGAGTTATTGCGACCTGGGCCCGGTCCATAGCCAGCCGCCGGAAAGGCGCTCCGAAGATCGGATCATGTGGCTGTGCTATCGCAATCCTTGGAAGGACGAAAAGTACTATTTGCGGGTGGTATGAGAACGGAAAACGGGAACAATATGGGAACATTCTTGGCGAAAAGAGGCCTCAATAAGGGTCACAATCAAAAAAAAATCCGTATAATAATCTGATAATGAATAGAATAGGAAGAAAGGTGGTAGCCCCACCAGGACTCGAACCTGGATCTAGAGTTTAGGAAACTCCTATTCTATCCCTTGAACTATGGGGCCAAAGCCATCGTGACTCAAAAGTCAGAAATTCTCAAAAACTAACCAACCTTGGGTACCCGGGAATAACAGCATAGGCATTCGCTCCACTACAAAAGCCAAGGCATGAAAACATCGGTCCCACTAATATCCGCTGGCGGAGGACCCAACCGGGCAAGCCAGAAACCCGTTCCGTCTTCCGTATCTGCCTCCCATGGGGTGCATCTTGGCACACCCTTTGTAGTAAAAGTGCTATCGATTTTATTACGCATTCAAATCCGAGTCCCAAAGCCCTCTGATTCAACAGAGGGTTTTTTATTTCCCTGATATTTACCCCTTCCCAACTCACACTTTTGCCAAGGTCGATTTGCCGTCAACCACGGCCCACAAAGGGCATCTGGGTGGCCATAACCGTCATCGAAAGCACATTGGCAGTAGGGGGTAGTTTGGCCATGTACACGACCGCCTCAGCGACATGATCCACCGACATCGTAGCTTCCGCCGCCACCCGACCGTCTGCTTGCAAGATACCCTCCTGCATACGGGTCGCCATCTCCGTACGGGCATTGCCAATGTCAATTTGGCCGCACGCGATGTTGTATTTGCGGCCATCCAATGCCGTGGCCCGCGTCAACCCTGTCATAGCAAATTTGCTCGTCGTATAGGGAGCGGAGCCCGGTCGAGGCACCTGCGCTGACACAGAGCCGTTGTTGATGATGCGCCCACCCTGGGGTACCTGATCCCGCATCAGGGCGAAGGCCGCCCGGGTACAGAGGAAGGCGCCCGTCACATTGACATCCAACACCTTATACCAATCTTCCAGGGAGATGTCCTCTAGAGATTGCATGGGCACATTGGTCCCCGCATTGTTAAAGAGCAGGTCGAGCCGTCCAAACGTATCTCGTACCCAATCGAACAAATTGCCTATGTCTCTGGGTGAGGTGATGTCGCAGACTTTGGGATGCGCTGCATGACCTGCCGCCTCGATCTCCGCACCTGTCTCCGTGAGACGCTCCCGTCGTCGGCCCACCAAAATCACGGCAAAGCCATGTTGGGCGAGTGCCATCGAGGTATGACGACCGATGCCCGATCCGGCACCGGTGACCAGGGCGATTTTGTTTGGAGGGTTATCTGCTCGATTTAACGTATCCGGTATGGCACCCATGCTCAGGTATTTCGCTTCGCTGCTTGTATGACCTTTAAGGCTTCGCGACGAGTCAGGCCCGACAGTTCGTGCTTCGCAACAAACTGCTGCACCCGGTCCGGACGGTATTTTGAGTACTGACGTAGCGCCCAGCCACTGGCCTTGCGTATGAAAAAATCCGGATGGTCTGCGAGGGTCAGAATATATCGCTGCAGCAGAGGCCAGTCGACCTGTTCTCGGTACTTGAGCTGATGCAGGATGGCACTACGTTGCAGCCACATGTGGTCAGAGGCCAGCCAGCCATCGGTCGTCCTCGGCTGCAAGGAGGGATGCTGCAGAAAGAGGGTCCCCGCTATCGGCGCCAGTCCGTCCACCGTATCCCACCATGATTTGGTGACAATGAGCTGCTCTAGGAAATCGGCAAATGCTGGCGGTAGCCTCTTGATCACCCGGGCCAAATAGGTCAGTGCCACGTACTGCATTTCCCGTTCATCTATCTGCCACATATCCCAGGCCACCGCCTGCGCATCATTGGGGGGCGGCCACCCCACCTGCTGCACATGCTGCCTCAACAGCTCCTTTCTTCGCGGGCTCTTGATACCATAAAAAGCAAAGTGTCCCTTCATGTAGCTGGCCATGGGGGCCGCCTCACTTGGGTCCGTATGCGACAAAAACAAATCCCGCAATCCCTCGACAAATCCGTGCACGCCATAAAGTTTCTACACCATCAATGTACAGAATTTCATCCCTTTTGCTCTCGGCCGAAAAACCATCGACTTTTGTTCACTTTGACTTTGCTTCTCCACAAATGGATTCTGCATCTTTTAGGTCACTATACAATTACCACATGATCTACTATCAACCTAACGGGTGGCGAGCCTGCTGTCTCTTAATCCTGGTTTCCCTTTGGAGCTGCCAGCCGACACAGGAGCCAGCGCCCCATCTGTTGGCCGCTGCATCCAAGGTCACCCTCACTCCTCCGCTGGAACTAGGCTATACGCTGGGAGGATACGGCGCCCGCATGAGCAAGCCGGCGGAGGCCATCCACGATGACATTTGGGCCAAGGCGCTGGTCATCAGGGATCAGGGCAAGCAATTTGCCATAGTCACCATGGACATCTTGGGTCTGCCCCCCAACGTCAAAAGCAGGCTGATCAGGCGATTGGATGACGAAGCTTGGAATGCCGAGAACATTATGCTCCTTCCCAGCCATGCCCATTCCAGTCTCGAAATGCTTGCGCTCAACGAACACAACATCTTTGATATCCCCGCCATCGGCATTTTTCAACCGGCACTGCTCGATTTTGTGGTAGATCGATTGGCCCAACTCATCATACAGACGGACCAAGCGCTCGCGCCGGTGACCACAGGTACGTCCAGCAAAGAGATTGCTGATCTCAATCGCAATCGAAGGGGTAGCACGCCCGTGGACCGAGAGCTGACGGTGACCCGCATCGACCAAATGGATGGCACCCCCCTAGCGATCCTGGTCAACTGGACGGCCCATCCTACGATCATGGACGAACACGACATGTGGGTATCGGGAGGTTGGCCGGGGTACCTGCAGCGAGAACTGGAAGCCTGGATCGGTCATGGGGTAGTGGCGATGTACTACAATGGCGCCGAGGGAGATCAGTCCGTGGTGGCTGGCGCGGGCGGCAGCCACTACGAAAAAGCAGAGATCTACGGACGTCGCCTGGCTCTAGAGGTCATGCCCTTGTACGAGGACATCCAGGTCGAGGGAGAGGTGACGTTTGACTACTCGATGCGGAGTGTGGCACTGCCCCCCAAGCGCCCCCATCCGGACTTCATGCGTACCGGCGGACAGGAATACATGCTCAATGAGGACAATATCGATGCGTTGCTCAATCAAGTGTTGCCGGATAGCACCTACATAGGGGTAGTGCGGCTGGGGTCATTGATGATTGTAGGTGCACCCGGGGAAATGATTGCACAGCTGGGACTACAGGTCAAGGATGCCCTCCGAACCGAGCACGTCCGACATCCTGTGGTGGGTGGGCTAGCCAACGAATGGATAAGCTACATGCTGACCCCTGCGGAGTATGCCAAGGGTGGATATGAAGCCAGCGTTAGTTTCTTTGGTGAGGGACTCGGAGACCTGATCGCACAGGAGATGATCGTGGCAGCGCGTGAACTGCCATAGTACTTCATGCAAGGTCGGTGCAAGGCATTCTTGAACACAAAATGCGCTCACAAATGGAGCTCTACTAACTAGTAGAGCTCTACTAGTCTAGTTGCCATCGGAATAAATGACTCTACAAGAGAACCCGGCCGTGTCCGGCGTCCTCGCCGGACACATACGAGGGGCCTGAGGCGATTCCAAAGTCATGGTCACTCAAATGCAGGGTATCTCACACCTATTTGACGCCGGATCTCATCCAGCATACCGGCCAATCTAAGACTGTCGGTATGCCTCCATCCATCGCTTTGGATTACTCCCCTCCGGAGGCAATCGTGGCACTCCATGATCTCATGAGCGTAGCCTTTGCCCAGCGGCGGACATGCGATCTCGACCGCCTCCTCCCCTGCTTTGAGCACCGTCAGGGCGGCGGCCTCGTGCCAACGGGGATGCATCAAAATGTAACCCTTGGTCAGGGAGATCCGAGCTGTCATTTCGGACTCGTACAGTATCGAGCTGTGTAGTGCCGCCGACTTATGGTCATCATAATAAAACTGCATGCTACAAGTCTGATCCGCCCCGGTGGGTCCCAACTGTCCCGTGGCCTCGATCTTTGCCGGCGAGCCCAGGAGCAGGTAGGCTAGAAAGACCGGGTACAAGCCGATGTCCAGCAGTGATCCACCCCCTAGGTCCAGGTCATAGAGTCGACTGCTTACATCCATCGGAGCTGAAAAACAAAAATCAGCCTCCACCTCTACCACCTCTCCCAATTGGCCCGAGGCGATCAGATCCAGCACTTTCTTGGTGGCCGGGATGAAGCGGGTCCAGAGAGCTTCCATCAAGAATGTCCCCTTTCGCTGCGCCGCTTCCACCATGGCGCTCACCTGTGCGTGGTTGATGCCCATGGGTTTCTCGCATAGCACTGCCACACCTGATCCCAAGGCGGCCAGTGTATGCGGCAGGTGTATGGTGTGAGGAGATGCCACGTATACGATATCGAGTGCAGCCGAGGAGAGCATGTCCTCATGGTCGTCGAACACCATGTGGGCCCCAAAGTCGTCCGCAAATGACCGCGCTCGAGACAGATCGCGTGAGGACACGGCGACCAGCTCACCCGCCGGCACCAGGGACAGGTCCGCCGCAAATCTGCGTGCAATCTTTCCCGGTCCGATGATGCCCCACCGAGTTCGAGTTTCTAGCATGGGCGAAAGATCGCAATTTGTCGCAAGTAGAGGTCGCGCTTGGGCTTACCAGTCCTACGCCGCCTCATGGACACAGATCATTTGTGAAAGCGTTTGACAGCCGACCCTGCGCACTTGTGAATGGGTGCGATTGTACGCACCACTGGGCAGACCCTTGGAGGAGAGATCAACCTCGGAGAGGATCGCAAAGTTGTACGCAAGAACCCGTTGATCGAGATTTGAGACATTGACAACGGCATGCTTGAGTTTGAAGCGAGCTCGCGACTGGGCAGGATGCAGAACTATGCACCACAAAACCGTAATACCACAAAACCATTTCATCGTGCAAAGTGATCTCGGGAGAGATGTAGAGGTTGGCTTGGCCCCTGTGCGCGATCAATCGCACCTCCAAGGGGACGGTCTTGCTGCTCCGGATCGGATAGCTCGATCATAGCCGGCAGCATGCGGTACGTCCTGGTCAGCGACGCGATCATCTCATCTTGTGCGGCCTCGGAGGCCCAGACCAACGATGTCAGGGTGACGATTTGGAAGAGAATCTTTTTCCTGGCTGGTATTCTTTGGTGAAATCTTTGCCATGTACGATCTCTCTCCCCGCAGCAAGCGTTTAATGAGCCGCTCCCGAAAATGGTCTCCTTTAATGCTGCCTCAAGAACTTGGTCCGTGATCTTTAGTTGGTGTTAACCGTTTGCAGGAGCCGGTACAACCAGCGAGGCTCTGCAACCTAGAGGTAAGGGCAAATGGTCGAAATCAACGGCCAAAAGCCTGAGGATAGACGAAGCTCTACTAGGCACAGCGCACACAGTAGGGGCTGCCGGGCATCAGCAGCAGGCGCTGGACGGGAATGTCCGCGCCGCAGCGATCACACTGACCGAAGGCTTCCCCTTTATCGATCTTTCGTAGGGCGGACTCCATGGCATCCAGATCTTTGCGCGCTGTGCGCAGGGCCGCCTCCATCACACTCTTGTTGTTTATCGCATCCATGCGGCTGACCCGACCAATGGCATTTTCTGGACCGATGGGCTGCGTCATGTCCTCCATGCGTCCAATTTTGACTTTAGTCCGGTCGATCTTCTTCAGCAATCGCTCTCGGACCAGACCCCGTTCTTTCTCAGTCATCACCACAGCTTTTTGATGCTAGTAGAGCTTCGTATTATACCCGGTTGTCAATTTCCATTGTCATATTCCACTAGCGTACGAGAAATTTCCCCACATATAGATCGCTACCCATGACAATTTTCAACGTGTAGAGTCCCATGGGCAAGGTCTCAATGTTGAGAGATCGACCCTTCATTTCACCCGATAATATCAGCCTCGCCTGCAGATCAAAAATAGAAAAGGTCGGATGCGCTCCCTGGAAAGGCAGATCCACTTCAATGCGATGCCGAGCAGGATTGGGCATGATCGTCAGCGACTGTACCGGTAACCTCTCTGTGACTCCGGTAGTTTGAAAGGTATTGAAAAAAGCCAGGGAAGCCAACACGGCGGGAAGCACACATTCGCCATGGGAGGCCGTCGGACTGAGACTGATCGCCTGTACGTCTCCGGCCCCTTGTCCCTGCATATAGGCCTCCGCCACCAGACTATTCCTAAAAGGCACTTGCTCATCCCCGTTGCAGTAATATATGCGCATGGGGACTTCCGGTACCCACAGGTAGGTATCGTTATCGCGCAGGGCCACATTAGCCGGATGCAGGGAATCTGTCACGATGGCTGCCAGGTATTCTTCCTGAAGCATGTTGCGGGGCAAACTAGTCCCTCCGTCGGATCGCAGTTCCGCCAGCAAGAAAGTGTTGAGGCTGCCGAGATCTAGTTCCTCGTTATTAAACTCTCGGATTTTGGGTACATAGGAAGGCCGGAATACCTGCTCAAGACTATCATATAGGGTACCGTACGCTGATTGATACCCCAAAATATTGTACACGATATAGGCCGGAAACGTGTACTCTTGGGTGCCCACCAAGATACTATCGCGCATGACCCCCGAAATGCTATACGGCCCTGACATCGGAGCAGCGGCGGTCAGCCAGAGGTCGTCGGTAGGCCGCTCTTGGATGGCTTGTGCCATGGCCATCGCCGCGTGTCCTCCCTGCGAGTATCCAGCCACAAATACCTGCCGTACACTCTCCAGCCCTTGTTCCACCGCAAAACCCATCGCGGCAATGAGCAAATCGACGCCGGCGCGAGCCTCCGTCTCGGCATGTACGTACGGATGAAAACCACGACTACCACCGAGCCCCAGGTAATCGGCAGCACTGCAGATGTAACCTTGGCCGGCGGCCGTCAATGGTATGAGCGCCTCTGCATTTAAATTGGAGGGTACATTTTCTCGGCGATCGGTGGTCCCGTGCTGATAGGCAATAATGCCCTTGTGCGCTGTCGCAACCGGCAGTGCAATCAGGCCGGTGGCCGTATCCGGTTGGCCATCAATGCCGATGGTCTGGTACTCCACCCGATAGGCCTCCACATCAAAGAAGGCCGGAAAGCCGGTGGTGACGCTCAACTCAGCTCTGCTGACCTCACTGACCAGCGTAGCGTCAATTAAGGCCTGACCTTGTAGCGCAGTGGTAAAGAGGTTCCATGTGAGCAGCAGAGCTGTGCAAGTCGTGTAAGGGTACTTCATATGTGCAACGTCGATAAAATCAAACCTTATTCTCTAACTAACGACCGCAGCAGGCGATCATTTCATCATACTAAAGATCTCTGCGCGGGACAATTTGTTGATTTTCTTTTGCCCCAATCGCTTGTCGATCAGTGCCAATGTCTGAGCGCCGACTTCTTTCGTCCACCGGTAGACGGCTTTCCTCTTCTTGGTTGGCTTGCCGGCAAATCTCCTGCGATTGCTCGTCAGGCACTCCTCCACAAATGCCTTAAACAGCTCGCTTGCCGGGGCCGTGCCATGCGTATGCACCTCAAACAGAAACCGATTGCCATTGATTCCATCCATGTCCTCAAACACGTCTTCTACGTCGTCATTGATCTCGGTGATCAGATCAAAGTCGAGCCAGTCCGTGGGCTTGAGCAAATGCTTTAGCGTTGGGTCCTCCCGATAGATCAGGCGTCGCATCAGCTTGACATCGCAAGACTTATAGTAGTACAGGTGCTTCAATGTCAATCGCACGGGAGAGATCCCGTCCCTCAACTTGAGTTCCTGGGCTTGATATCGCTCGATGGGTTTACTCCACTCCTTCTGCTCCTCAGCTGTCAATCCAAAGGCCTCCATACAGCTATGAATCTGGCCCCAGTATTTGGCCAATTGCTTCTTTTTGATCTTCCAGTTGCCTTCCAGATAACTGTCCAGATCGTAGATCGCCGCCTGCAACTTCTTTAGCTTTTTGAGAAAGGATTTCTTCTTTTTGATCGCTGAAAGTTCAATCAGCCAGGGAATCTGGCGAAACTCAAAAAGCGGATCGATCTTCTCTGCTTGCGATTTCATCTTCATGGTTGCCATTTTTTGATGGTGAATGGAATCGAGATCCTTCTTGGACCCGACTTCCCGACATTATTGATGTTCGGCTTGATGGAGCACCCTAAATTACAGGTTTAGTCAGGTAAATCCGGACGACGATACATCCTTTCTATCGCTGCAGCAGCCCGTGGCCCTCCAGCAGCCGCAAAACCTTGTCCACTGGTAAGGCCGACACTTCGTGCCCCTTCCACTGGCCGGCCGCAACAAACAGGGCATTGAGGATCGCCTCCTCCGTGGCTTCGACGGCGGCAAGAAAGAGCGGTGACATGGCATCGTTGTGCAGCACCGCCTGTACCTGACGGTCATCTTGCATCTGGTACGGTATTCGGTTCTCGGGAGACGTGCTGAATGCGATGGCGTAATCTCCACTGCCGTTGGAAGCAAAGCCACCCGTCCTGGCCAGACCCAGCAAAGTACGCTTGGCCAGTCGCTCGAGGTTTCGAGACAACAAGGGAGCATCGGTGGCCAGGATAATCATACAGCTGCCATCCGCATCTTCCAGAGACTTTCGGTAGGGATACTGACCCAATGCTTTGCCTATGGGAGCGCCGGCTATCTGCAAGACACCACCAAAATTGGTCTGAACCAGCACTCCTACTGTGTATCCACCCAGGGCATCGGGCAGTCGTCGCGAAGCAGAGCCGATGCCACCCTTGTAGCCAAAGGAGATTGTCCCGGTACCGGCTCCCACGCAGCCCTCCGCCACCGGACCACCGGTGGCGGTCGAGAGGGCTTGGAGCACATGTGCCCGGGTGATGTGTCGGCCCCGTATATCGTTGATTCGTCCGTCGTTTGTCTCCCCCACGAGGGCGTTGACAGAGCGCACATCCTCATTACCCGGGAGGGCCAGGGTATGATCAATCAATGCGTTCATGGCCACGGGCACACTGAGGGTATTGGTCAAGACAATGGGGGTCTCGATGTTACCCAGTTCGGCTACTTGGGTGCTGCCGCTCAGCTTGCCAAACCCGTTCTCCACGTAGACGGCTGCTGGCACCTTCTCCTGAAATATGTTGCCCGAATGAGGTACGATAGCCGTTACCCCGGTGCGTACGCTGTCGCCCCGGATCAAGGTGTGGTGCCCTACCTGCACCCCAGGCACATCGGTGATCGCATTAAGGGTACCCGGCGGTAGAATACCGAGCTGTAGACCATGGTCCCGAAGCCGATGCCCATCCTGAGCACCCGCGGTAACCACCCCCAGCCATAGCATGGCAAGCAACGGAACACGCATAAGCAGGGATCTTGAAGAGCGGCGTACATCGATGTGCAGATCCACGGTCAGATAAAGTCGAAACTGGAAATGTACACCGGACCCTGGGTGATGTGTTGTTCCTCTTCTGCGGTCAGGTGTCTAGTCGTGAGGGCAATGATCGTCTCTGTATCCCTGACAAATCTGTGCAGGGCTCCGAGCCGGCCAGCGGAAGTAAGCTTCTGGTAGTTTGGGTCGCGATAGTCCACCCACGTCAGGGCAGCGTGGCACTGAAAATGGGCCAGCACGGACTCCATCAGGACAAGCACATCCCTCTCTCGACCCGTCTGCCAGTACAAACCTTCCAAGGCCAGGAAATCAAATTTGCCCCGACTGATCAGTTTCTTTAGCACAGGGATGTGGTGACCATATCTGACAAACATCCCTCCCAATGCGCTCGGCAAGGACTTGACAATCCAGCTAGTCGCGTGCACTTGCAGTCCGGCCACGATCTCGCCCTTCTCTTCCAGCACGAAATAGTCGCCCTCTCCCACATAGTTGAAATGCCGTAGGGTATGGTTGCGATAGAAGTCACGCAGCAGCTTCATCATCTTGCCCTCCTCTGGTCGTTTCAGCGCTCTAAATCGACGATCCACCTTGGGCCAGAATCGGCTGAAGCCAATGGTCCGGGCATGAGTAATCTCCCGGTAGCCCAGCCGCTTGGTGAAGTTGAACGACTTATAGTTTTTCCGCTCCACCGCCATATAAAAGACCGAGGGCAATTCGGCGCTCTCAAGCACCCGCTGCATGGTGACACGACCATACACACCCACCAACCGGCGATTGCGAAAGGTGACCTTGCTGGCAAAGTATCGAAAGTACTTGGACGGAAATCGAAGCTCCCCGCTGACGGTCTCCCTTCCGTCGGCCACCACGGTGGCGGCGAGGTCACCGTCAATGTACAGGAGGTACACATCGGGGTCTGACAGTACTAAGCATCGCTCGCGCACGCCTTTATGCTGGTACAGCGTTTCGGTGGTGCCGAGGGTAATGTTATCCAGGAAGTCCGTGATCTCGGGGCTGAAGTGCCTTTGCCGCACCAGCCGCACCCTATCCTCCTCCACGATCACCTCTACCTCACCCGGTGGACTCCATGTCCTGGGATCATCGGTGCCGGCTGTTTGTGCTATCTCCCGATACGAATGCTTAACCACTTCTCCAAAGGCTGAGAGACTCGAAAAATAGCCATTTTGATTCAAATAGTCTGACTGCCCATCGTCGTGACATCGTCGTGCCAGGGCTATCGCTGCACCTACCTATCACCGGCCAAAGAATTGCTGGCAAAATGCCCTTTGAACGCACTTACGACGACTACTCCCGGGAATAACCTTGCTTGTATGTGTCTGGCGAGGACGCCTCACCGGCCCGGGTCGTTCTTGTTGAGCTATTCCAACGGCAACTACTCTCCAATGCCCCACCACCCAAATCAGGCCGCGTTTGGCGTCCGCGTCAAACGCCATTGTAGCTTGCTGTCGCCCTGAAGCCTTGATAATGCGATGGCCCTGATCGTGCGCGCATGACATATGGCACTTTTGGCCGGCCCATTCGCATGTACGGGGTTTATCCGTCGAGCAGAAGTTTGATCGCAGAGCTACTACGTCCTCGAGCCTGCTGCTCAACATCTATCGATCGCCGAATGGGCTACACCCACAGGCACATGCTTCTATTAGGGCTACCCTAACATCTTTCGCAAATGCGCCTTTGGTCATTTGGTGCACTCGACTGCAGATCATTTCGGGAGGGAGCCCTTGCATCCACTGTTGCGCCAATTCCCTATCTTGGTTTGAGCTGTTGTTCACATGAAAGCTACATCCTCTAAAGTACATGTCAGTGAGCGCTTGGGCGAGATCAGTACGTTGCTCATTGCTCCGGACGATGCCACGCATTTGCTCGTGTTGGGGCATGGTGCCGGAGCCCCGATGACACATGCCTTCATGCAGTCTCTCGCAGAGGCCCTGGCCTTGGAGAGGCTAGCCACCCTGCGCTACAATTTTCCGTATATGGAGCAGGGCCGTAAGAGACCCGATTTCCCCGCTGTGGCCCACAAGGCGATTGAAGCTGTAGTTGCGGCGGCTCAATCTACCATTGATCTGCCCCTCATCCTATGTGGCAAGTCTTTTGGTGGGAGGATGAGTTCGCAGTGGGTCGCTGCCCGCGGATCGGGATCCGTTCAGGCACTCGTCTTTTATGGGTTCCCACTGCACAGCCCAGCCAAGCCGGGTGTCGAACGCGGGGATCACCTGTTTGAGATCACGGTCCCCATGCTATTTCTCCAGGGCACCAGAGACAATCTGGCCAAGCTCGAACTGCTGCAACCACTGCTGACCAAACTGCCCCAGGCCACCTTAGAGATTCTTGAAGGGGCCAATCACTCCTTCGCCTTTCCCAAAAAAATGGGCATCGATCAGGCTGCGGCCGTCGGGATACTCGCTCAAAAGACCAGCGTCTTTTTGGACTCCCTGGACGAATAGTCGGCCCAACAGTTCAGAGGGAGGCGAGTAGGCCGGGCATAATTCCTGTTTAAAAAAACTCTTTGAAAATAGGTTGTATTTCAACTAGGATGCCTACTACCATGGTCACGTCTTGCCCTCGCCTTTCCTAGCGACATATGGCCATTATGGAGTTTATCTTGTTGTCAACATTATCTATCGATTCGAAGAAGCCCTTTAGATCCGGATCAATCCAATCTAATAACTCAAATAGCTGCGTCTTGCAGGTTCTTGCAATTGAACAGTCGATTCTTGCATGATTAAAGCAAAGAGGTTCACAGTGATTTACACGATTCCTGAAGTTTCTCAGTACATGCAGCTTCGCATAAAGTGATGCCCGATTCTCAGTCGTTGGCTTATGGCAGAATATTCTAATCGGCTCCCCACCAATCAATCGGTAGTGATGTGCTAAAAATAGCGCCGTCCAGAATCCAAACGTCTGATCAGCGATAATTTTGCCGCTGGTAATGGGAATGCCCAATCTTTGCAGATGTCTTTCCGTGGATTGAACAGATCTCCTAAGGAAGTAGTTAGATCTCCTGAGGGTGGGGTCATGCATGAAGCGGGTTTTCTGATTGATAATCCAATCAGTATCAGCGAAGTAACTAACTAGTTGTTCATTAAGTGCATTGCGAAGAACTACTTCAAATTGGGTGAGTAAGGGATGAAATGCTTGAGCTAGACGCAGATTGGCATTGTACAGGCGCTTAGCTCTCGATAGGTTACTACCCGTGGCATTAAGATATCGGTCGAATCGTGGTCTGGACAGATACTTGTTTCTAAGCCTACTTTTCACTCTTGCGAATATCGCACAAAGGGGGTATATTTGATCGTCTAGACAGACTTGATAAAGCCTCTTCCAATGATTTGGAACGTAATCAAGTAAAAGATTTAGGGGATTCAAAGTTGGGTCCCCTTTTTTATTGTAGCGACTCATGGATAAAAGAACATTCATCAAGCGTCTCGGGCTCGGTTCCTTGGCGGTCACACCTATCTTCCGACAGCTAGATGCCCTGCTCTCCAAGTACGGCGATGTACCCCCCGACGTATTAGCAGAAAACGAATCTTTTTGGTGGGGCATCCGCACGGGGTATCGCCTCAAACCCGACTATATCAACCTGGAGAATGGATACTACTGCATCATCCCGCAGGAGACCCTCGAAAATTACATCCACCACATCCGTGAGATCAACTATCAGGGATCGTACTACATGCGCACTGTCCAATGGGACAATAAACGCTACATGTGCGAGCGGCTGGGTGAGCTGGCAGGCTGCTCCGCCGACGAATTGATCATCACCCGCAATACCACCGAATCGCTCGACACCGTGATCGCCGGCATATCGTGGGAGGAGGGCGACGAGGCGGTCATGGCCGAGCAGGACTATGGGGCAATGCGACAGCAGTTTAAACTGATGGAGCGGCGGTATGGGATCGTCAACAAAGTCGTGTCGGTACCCAATCATCCCTCCTCGGACCAGGAAATTGTGGATCTGTATGCCCGTGCGATTACGGACAAGACCAAGTTGCTGATGGTGTGCCACATGATCAACATCACCGGTCACATCTTGCCCATCCGCAAGATCTGTGATATGGCACATAGCAGGGGGGTAGACGTGATGGTCGACGGCGCACATGCGTTTGGTCACATCAATTTCTCTATCAAGGACCTGGACTGTGATTATTATGGGAGCAGTCTGCACAAATGGTTGAGTGTGCCGCTGGGTGCGGGCATCCTGTATGTGCGAAAGGAAAAAATCCCCGGTCTATGGGAGACCTGGGGAGACGGAAGAGAGCAAGATGATATTCTCCGGTTGAACCATACCGGTACCCACCCCTGTCACACGGACTTGGCGGTCGGCAATGCCATTGAGTACCACATCCGGCTGGGGCCCGACCGCAAAGAAGCGCGCTTGCGCTATCTGAAAAACTATTGGGCCGACCAGGTCCGAGACTTACCGCATGTCGTTGTCAACACGCCGAAAGACCCCTGGCGCTCTTGTGGCATTGGCAATGTCGGCATCAAGGGCATGAAACCCCGTGACATGGCAGACAAGCTGATGAAGGAACATCGCATCTGGACCGTGGCCATCGACGGGCAAGGGGTGCATGGTTGTCGAATCTCCCCTAATATCTACACCACCACGCAAGAGTTGGACGTCTTTGTCCAAGCACTGATGTCGATGGCGTAAAATTGGGCTCGGCCCGCCCCACCCCCTGAATCATTTTTCTCCCGTAAGCCCTCGGAGCAAGGCGCTGACGCCTGCCTTTGCATCGCAAGCTGACCGACCCAATGCTAGGCGCCCTGCGTGTGGGCAGGGCAGGGTCATCATGCACGGATAGGCCTCCTTGGGATCTGGCCTCGGGCAGATGCACTCTGGTAGTCAAAAAGAGTACCTTGCGGGGCTTATGAATCAGCGTGCGTTTTTCGCAGTCGTCATCGGTGCCCTTATCGCCGGCCTGAGTGGACTCTTCATCAAGCAGATGTCCATTCCCGCCACCTCGCTGGCTTTCATTCGCACGATGCTGCCCAGCTTACTGCTTGGCATCTGGATGTGGCGGCAAGGCCTGAAGTTTTTTCGCGGCCGATACGATCGTATGCTACTTGCCTCGACACTCAATGCGCTGCGGATGTACCTCTTTTTTGTGGCCTACATCTACACCTCGATATCCAATGCGGTGATCATGCTATTTACCTGGCCCATCTTTGTCAATGTATTTAGCTTCTTCTGGTTGAAGGAACGCATTGGCCCGCGCCAACTCGTGCTCCTGGTCACAGCCTTCTCCGGCATCGTGCTCATCTACGCCAACCAGGGCTTCTCCACGGAGTCGAATGACTTTGTCGGGATGACGGCAGCGCTAGGAGCCGCTTTCTTCTATGCCATCAGCTACATCATCTACAAGGCCGAAATCGAGAATTATACCAGAAATGAGGTGATCTTTTACCAGAATCTCGTGGGTGGTTTTGTCTTTCTACCATTTTTCCTCTTTGTCAATCCGATGCCTTCATTGCACGATTGGGGCATCAGCATTGGATATACCATCATGATGGGTATCGTAATCTTCAATTTCTTTTTCTACGGGCTGAGATTTCTCAAGGCCTCACAAGCATCGTCGATCGCCTTCCTTGAGATTGTCAGTGCTATTGCCACCGGTGTGATTTTCTTCGACGACGTGATTACAGCCAATATGATCGTGGGTACGGTCCTCATCCTGGGCAGTATCTCGCTACTGCGCAAGTCGGACTAAGGAGCGCAGCGTCAGCGACCAGCACCGCCAGTAGCCATGCGGAGCAGGCTTCAGATCTACACCTTCTAATGATACCCGTGAGCCACGAGCCAATCGTAAAATCGCTCAATCCATCGATCGGTAGGCAAGTGCTGTGCCTTCATACCAAAACCATGCCCCCCTTGCGAGTACATGTGGAGCTCGGCACTTTTGCCTGCCTTGAGCCAGTCGGTATACAGCTTTACGCTAGCCGGAGCCAGTATCAGCGGATCGTCGGAGGCACATAGGGCAAACATGATCGGTGCATCCTCCGGCACGTCGTGTTTAGGCACCACATTCATCCAAGCGTAGATGGGACCGATGAAATTGGGCCGACTGGCTTCATCATAGGCGTACGTCGCTCCCATGGTCACGGCACCTCCGGCACTGAAGCCGATAAGGCCGATCCGATCTTCTGCCACTCTGTACGTGGTAGCATTCTCTCGCACATGTCGGATGGCCTGCAGGGCATCTTTCACCGCCAACGGCAGGACTTCGCCCGCGCGCTTGAGCACTGTGGGGCCGCTATCGGCTGCAATGTCTGCCGTACCGTCCTCCCCCGTTGGCACCAGTCGATATTTCAACACAAAGGCGGTGATCCCTTTGGCCGCCAACCATTTGGCCACATCATTGCCTTCACTGTCTATCGACAAAGCGTACAGGCCTCCTCCCGGGCACACGACAACAGCCGTGCCATTGGGCTCTTTCGGCCGAAAGACGGTCAGTGAGGGCTTGCTCACGTTGGTCACCACGGGATTATCCCAGATGGCGGAGTGAAATGATCGCTCGGCATCGGGCCAAGGCTTGGAAATCTCTACCGATTCAAAGGGTAATTGGACGACCTCCTGGCCGATCGAAGCACTCAAACTGATGTGGATTAATATGCCAAAGATGAGAAGATGTCTGACCATAGCACCTGATTGTGCCCGGAAGATAAGCCCTATCTTGTAAAGGATATCATCTAACCACGCTTTTGTGACCTATCTCATCATCGAACATTTTCACGCCGGCAAACGCTCGGCCATCTTTGACCGATTGAACAGCCAGGGCAGAATGTTGCCGGACGGTGTCCGCTACATCGACAGCTGGCTGGATGCATCGATCGAAACCTGCTATCAGGTGATGACCAGCGACTCGCTCGAATCGCTACGCCAATGGATCGCTCGGTGAGAAGATCTGATCGATTTTGAGATCGTCCCCGTGATCTCCTCTCAAGAAGCCCTTGATCGGGTGGTCGGCGACAAAATTCACTGATCTTTTTTCCGCCTTTAGGCATCATAGTGCCCACTTCAGGTATCTAGTCTTCTGAGGTGCACTATTTCTCCCTCCTGCCCCAGTTTTATCTAGCAAAATGTATTGAGCCTATGAAAGTTGTACTGTTTTGCTTCCTCATCAGCTGTCTCGGCGTCACCCTATCGGGGCAGACGGAGGAGCCTCCGCTGGACTACTCGTCGGCGGTGACCATCGCCGAGGAGCAAGATAAGGTCGTGATGATGATCTTCGCTGGCTCAGACTGGTGCAAGCCGTGCATACGCCTTCGAGAAGAAGTGCTGACGTCGGAAGATTTTATCAGCTATGCCGGGAAGCACCTGGTGCTGCTTGAACTGGATTTTCCCTATCGGAAAAAGAACCAGCTCTCGAAGGAACGTACATCGCACAACGCCAGGTTGGCCGACCGATTCAACAAGGAAGGCATATTCCCTCGCATCGTGTTATTGGATGCCCAGGAGCAGTTGGTCGGACAAATACAAAACACCCAAAACCTGGATCCGAAGGCATTCATTCGACTGATCAACACCCTGCTCGAATCATGAGCGACCTAGGTGCATATATAGATCAGCGGCCAGCCGTCAAGGCACACCATTATCCGGTTAAGCTGATGGGCTGCGGTTTTGTGTTGACTGCTGTGCATGCTGACCCCCAGGTAGCCTGGGATGCCATTCGTGCGGGAGTGCGGGAAATCGTGCGGATAGAGCGGCTGATTTCCTCCTGGCTCCCAGACTCTCAGACAAGCGCGATCAATCGGGCGGCGGGTCAACATCCCGTCCGGGTAGATCGGGAATTGTTCGATCTGGTCGCGAGAAGCCTCCGAGTGTCTGCGTTGACCGCCGGAGCATTTGATATCAGTGGCAATCTGTCGAGGCATTACTGGCAGTTTGATCGAGGGCATCACGCGATGCTCCCGGAAGAAAAGATACACGAGCTGCGAGATCTGATCAACTACCGGCTGATCGAGCTGGACGCTGATCGCCAGACGATCTTTCTCCGTCGAGCTGGTATGCAGATCGGCTTTGGTGGTATCGGCAAGGGGTATGCTGCCTATCGAGCATCACAGACGATGTGCGCTGGCGGAGTCACTAGCGGGCTAATTAACGCCTCTGGCGACCTCATGTGCTGGGGACAGCCCCCGGACAAACCCGGCTGGAAGGTGGACGTGCTGGCCGGTCGTCAGCTAAATCAAATGCCCCTGCAGGTCACCCTTCCGGAGGGCTCGATTGTCACATCGGGCTGGCAGGAGAATTACTGCATGATCGATGGTATCCGTCACAGTCATATTGTCGATCCCCGCACGGGCAGACCAACCCGGGAGACCCAGCAGGTCTCGGTCATCTGTACAAATCCCGAGCTGGGCGATGCGCTGGCTACCGCCCTGTCGGTGCTGGGACCGACCGCGGGCTTGCCGTTGATCGACCGACTCCACGGTGTCGAGTGCATCATGGCCGATCAGCAGGGCAAAATCCATTTTTCCAAAAACCTGAAATGTCTTTTGCATGAAACATCTAGCAACTAAAGTACTGGTGGCGTTAATCTGTCTCAGTAACATGGCCTGCGTATCGGTCAAAGGCTATGAGAAGGCCTACCTGCATGATCCTTGCATGGTCCTGCAAGCCCATAAACTCGACTATTTCGAAATCAATTTTCAGACATACCGTGAAGGTGCCTCGGGAGCCAATGGAGGTAAAGTAGGAGGAGGTTGCGGATGCAATTGATCATCGTCACCCTATGCCTGGTCATCCTGCTGGCTACGGAGCGAATCAGGGCGCAAGTTTCTGCGGTGCAAGCCCCCTCCGCAGAACGAAAAGGGTCGGACAGCACCCACCTGATCTTAGCCACCTACGAAAAGCCGTCCTGGAAAACCATCGACGTGGATTTTCTCAGCAGCTACTACCAACAAGATGGTAACAACTCGCCGGTCACGGGAGGGCTGGGCACCGAAGCCTTGACTGATTTTACCCAGAAAATTCGAATCACCATACCTAAAACCGAAAGACTCTCCATCCACCTGGACGGTGGCTACGACTACTACACGTCGGCATCTACCGATCGAATTGACAACATTCGATCTTCGGATTCGCGAGCTGATCTGCGGACGCATGGCAGCATCGGGCTGACCTACCAATGGACAGACCAGCAGACCATCGGCGCCCGGATTGGTGGTAGCAACGAATATGACTACACTTCGATCACGGGTGGGATCAACTACAGTCTGCTCTCCAAGGATCAGAATACCCAGCTTCACCTCAGCGCACAGGCCTTTATCGATCGATGGTCCGTCATCTATCCGGCTGAGCTACGACGAATCGCTCAAGTACCCACTAACAAACGGCAGTCCTTCAACCTATCGATAGCCCTAAACCAAGTACTCAATCGCAAGATGCAGATCGCGCTCATGCTGGAGGGCATCTACATGAACGGGCTTCTTTCCACGCCGTTCCACCGCGTTTATTTCGCCGGTGAGGACCGCGCCCGCATCGAAAACCTACCCACCCAGCGCTTGAAATTGCCTTTGGGGTTGCGACTTAATTGGCATGTGACGGAACAACTGATTGCACGCACATTTTACCGATATTATTGGGATGACTGGGGGATGAGCGCCCACACGCTGGGACTCGAACTGCCCATCAAGTTGAGTCGATTTCTAGCCGTTTATCCGCACTATCGGTATCACACGCAGACCGCAGCCGATTGGTTTCAACCTTACCAGGGTCATCAGCAAGGTGCAGAATTCTACACTTCTGACTTTGATCTCGCTGAGTTGCAAAGCCATACGTACGGCATAGGCATAATGTACAGTCCGGCGAAAGGTATCCTGCGGGTGCGCAAGCCCTTTCAGAAGAACGGCTTTATTCAGCTAAAATCACTGGACCTCAAGTACAGCCATTTCGATCGAAGTACCGGCCTGCAGGCCGACATCATTAGCCTGGGACTGGGCATCAGCCTTTAATCAAGCACCTTTTTCTTAAAGACATAGAGTAGCAAATCCGATGAATAGACTTTACCAAAGTGCACTTTGTTTTGCCCTTAACCGGGGCCTTTTCTAACCATTAAAATTTGTAATAAGATGAAGAAGTATTTTGGTTTGTTGGCCTTTTGTGCCATTACATTGGGGGTGTTTACAGCCTGCTCCAAGGACAGCGAAGAAGATGATGATATAGCCAACTATGTGGATGGCGACTATGGCGGGATGGACTCGATCGTGGTCGAATATCCCGAGGCGATCGATAACTATGTCCTGCTGGAGTATCCTAACCAGTCGATTGAGGAGGTGGAGTTAGAACGAGATGGTGGCTTTGAAGTAGAGCTGGACGACGGCACCGAACTCGTATTTGATGCCGCCGGCAATTTTGTTGCAGTGGATGGGGACGACGAAGATGATTATGGAGACGAGGACGCAGACAATCACGAAGACGAGGAAGGCATAGTTGACCAGTATCCCGAGGCCATCGACAGCTATCTCGCGGCAAACTACCAGGACGTCGCACTAGTACAAGTCGAGCTGGAGGACAATGGAACCTATGAAGTGGAATTGGAAGACGGCACAGAGCTGGTTTTTGACCCCGATGGGACCTTCATCGGATTGGACGATTGATAGCGGGTCTGCGGGTCGGGGGCTTGGGTAAGGTGTGATCAGCCCGCCGCCAGACCGCCAGCCTAAGCCATGGTCGCTGCATAATTGGTATTGGATACACCACATTTCTCCCTGCCCGTCCTATACAGGGCTCTTGGAGAAATGTGGTTTCTTTAGCATTCAAAACAACAGCGTATTGGCGTGAGGATTACCAAAAATTCACTGATATCTGCCACCTTGTTTGCCCTACTAGTGGCTACCCTCATGGCGCTCGAAGAGTTTTATGAGGGTGAAATGAGTGCTACTACGGCCGTTGAAGAGATCGCAGCATATCTATCCATCCTGGCGATACTATTTTTTGTGATCGTGGTGCCCTTTAGACGTGTTATTGCCAAATTGAATGAGCGGCTGCCTTGGAAAGGGCACTTCTTCCCCCGCCTGGGGATTCAAGGGATGGTCGTAGTCAGCCTTTCGATCTTGCTGGGCTTGATTTTCGGCGAGCTCATTCATCTCTACATAGATCATGTCCTTCCAACCGGAGTCGTCATCCTTCGTACAATTTTATTTCTGTTGATCACATCCTCGCTGATCATGGGCTTGCTGGAAGTGCGTAATCTCCACGACCAGAAAGATCTACTGAGGCTACGCAGCCATAGACTGGAGAAGGAAGTGGTGGAATCCCTATATAATTCACTTAAGCAGCAGGTCAATCCACATTTTCTCTTTAATAGTCTAAGCGTTTTGTCATCGCTGGTGCGTTATGACCCGCAGAAAGCGGAGCGATTCATAGAGCACTTTGCCGAGGTCTACCGCTACGTACTGGATATGAACACCAAGAAAATGGTCTCGCTAGCTGAAGAGCAGGCATTTCTAGACTCTTATCTTTTTCTGCAAAAGATCAGACATGGAGATCACTTGGAAATTGTCAATGAACTGCCCGCTGATATCTCATCCTATCGGCTGCCACCATTGACGCTGCAACTCATATTTGAGAATATCTTCAAACACAATGTCATCGATTCCAAAAACCCGATGAAAATCAAAATGCGACTCCGCGAGCAGCAATTGGAAATAATCAATGAATATCGCCCTCGGCAGGTGACCCGGGGCGCGGGTCTGGGGCAGAATAACCTGATCGCAAAATACCGGGCGCTGGGCTTTGGACATCCTTCCTTCCGCATATCCGACGGCGAATACCAGGCGTCCGTGCCCGTGCTCAAAAGTGGGGGGACATGAAGGCGCTCATCGTAGAGGACGAGCCGCTTAGCGCACGACGGCTTGAGGAAATGATCGCGAAGATCGACCCTGCGATAGAGGTCGTAGGCATCGCATCCAGCGTCGACGAGAGTCTACAGACACTCCGATCCCAATCAGACATTGGGCTGCTACTGCT
Source organism: Saprospiraceae bacterium (assembly GCA_965223165.1). Taxonomy (GTDB): domain Bacteria; phylum Bacteroidota; class Bacteroidia; order Chitinophagales; family Saprospiraceae; genus JABDMH01. The sequence goes on from CBDCVQ010000015.1 coordinate 33,731, forward strand.
CGATCTGCACCTATCCGACGGACATGGGCTGGACGTGCTGCAGCAACTACAGCGGAAGATCCCCGTCATCATCACCACTGCCTATGACCAGTATGCGCTGGATGCTTTCCAATACATGAGTGTGGACTACCTGCTCAAGCCAATCAAAGAAACCGACCTGAGAAGAAGCCTCGCCAAGCTACACCACTACACGCAGCATCTCGTCCCCTGGCAAGAATTGCGAGCCATGCTGTCCAGCAGGGAATCCCGTAAGAGTCTCCTGGGCACGAGAGGCAAAAGTCGCTATCCGATCCCGGTCAAGGACATCGCCTTCTGCTACACGGAGAATCGAGATACCTGGTGTCTGACGGACGATGACCGGGAATATCTGGTACGCCTGAACCTGGATCAGCTCGAAGCTGCACTAGACTCCGCAGATTTCTTTCGACTGAATCGCCAAATCATTTGTGCACGCGACAATGTCGAGCGATTTGAAGTCTTGCCAAAATCGAGAATCCAGGTATTTCTGCGCAGACAGCCGGACTTCGACGTTATCGTGTCCGCCCACCGATCAGCGGCCTTCAGAAATTGGTTGTTGGGATAAACGAACCTAAGCTTGCAGCCTCGCCATAGCTAGGGCTAGCCACCCTCCCGCTGCCGCGGTTCCCTCACTTCGCGCATGGTCATGCTCGACTCTTCGAGATCGCTCGGTCATGCCTCGCCTGCAACACAAAATCCTATTAGAATTATGCAACATATCTAATGCGAAACTCTACTAGCGTCGTACTGGTACGTTTTCACCTTCAGGCCCGACAGATCTCACCGCCATGGTCGACCACCTTACACCCGATTTTCTCTAAATTCCAACAGGGTATCTATTATGTTACAGTATCCTCGAAAGCGTATTACCGGCATATTGGTCTAAAAAATCCAAAATTACTGTTAACTTTTCGCGCTTGAGACCAGCGTTTGAAAATTTTAGTTGGATCTTCCCCGTTGTCATGCATCCGTAGCACCAATTGAAAACTATGAGCTTTACCATGATCACCACCAGGACCGACCCACCTGGCTTGTCCTACCTAAGTACTTCATGCCAAGACCTGTCGTCGGATTTTGCCTACATATGTCCCTTCCAGATGGAAGAAGGGATGTACGATTCTTTCAAAATTTCGTTACTATTGACTAGGCCTCGCGGCCAGTAGGTGCGAAAGACTGACACTCCCATTCCACGACACTAACCCGTAGTACACACTTAACAACTCGGTTTTTCATGACACCCATCGAGATCAAGATTGGCGACCAAGTCCTGTCCGCTGTGCTCAATGACACGCCAACGGCCCGGTCCGTATTGGCTGCCCTTCCCTTTGAATCCACCGTCATCACGTGGGGAGAAGAGATTTATTTCCAGCTGCCTGTCTACGTGCCGCTGGAGCCCGATGCCCAGGCGGAAGTAGATGTTGGGGATCTCGCCTATTGGCCCAGCATGCCCGCCTTCTGTATCTTCTTTGGTGCGACACCGGTCAGTCTCCATGGGGAGCCGCGAGCTGCCAGTCCTGTAAACATTTTCGGAAAACTGCTCTACCTCGACCTGCCCATACTCAAGTCGATTCGGGATGGGGACCGGGTGAGCGTATCTACCGGCGAGTTCAGTGCCTCCGACCATTCTGAGGAATAGTCAAAAGGGTGCCCCAACCAGGTGAGACCTAACCTGCTATTCGGCCATGACCCTCCTGGCGGCGGAGATCTGACCCAAGTGATAAAAGGGATGGGTAAAACAGACGGGGAGCAAGAACCATTCGCGAGATTTCCCGATATACAGCCAGAGTAGCTGCCAAGCCGCCTCCGGCATGACCCGCTCGTGGCAAATGATCGCCCGCGCCGACTCCAGCGGATCGCGTGCCGCTCAGCGTCCACCTCCTTGTCCTCCTTAACACCCTGATCGTGTGTCGATCCATCCGCGTTTATCCTCTATTTGGGTTACCCCAGTCAGCTCCTTCGTGCCTCCCACCCTAATTGTTATCCTACAAGATCGTTTAAACCACACGCGGTGAACGTCTATAAGGGCCCCGGGGTCCGTCAGCCTACGTGCCAGCAGAAAAATGGTATTTTTAGCAGGGTGGGTAACCTACCGCACAGGCGCACATGGCCTCCTTCCCCGACCTTTCAGATGCTATGAGATTACTATTCTTCCTACTGCCCCTACTCTCCACATCGGGGGTGGTTTGGCCCGATCAAAACGGCCATGACACAGGAGGCCTGGCCGAAAGACCCAACGTGCTCCTGATCGTAGCCGACGACCATGGCAAGGATGCTCTGGGCTGCTATGGCAATACCGTGATAAAGACACCCCACCTGGACCGGCTCGCCTCTATGGGGATGCGATTCGACCGGGCTTTCTGTACGACAGCCAGTTGCAGTGCGAGCCGCTCGGTCATCCTCACCGGCCTGCATAACCATGCCAACGGACATTATGGCCACCAGCATAGCTACCATCACTTCAGTTCTTTCGGCGATGTCGAAAGCTTGCCTGTAAAGCTTGAGAGCGAGGGCTATCGAACCGGCCACGTAGGTAAGTATCATGTGGCCCCGGAATCGGTCTATCGTTTTCAACATCGCTTTGAAGCGAATGCACGCAGCCCGATGGAAATGGCCTTTGCCTGCGAAGACTTCATCAAGGATGACGATCCCTTCTTTTTGTACTTCTGCTTCTCCGATCCCCACCGCGGCGGAGGATTTGCCGAAGAGCTACCGCATGCGCCCGATCGATTTGGGAATCGACCCGAGGGCTATCCGCACGTGCTGGAAGAGACGTATACGTTGGAAGATGTGCGGGTCCCCGGCTTTCTGCCTGACAACCCAGCCACTCGGGCTGAAATAGCCCAGTACTACCAAGCGATATCAAGGCTGGATCAGGGCGTGGGTCAGCTGCTCAGCTATCTCGAAGAGAGCAATAAACTAGAGAACACCTTCATCTTGTACATCTCGGACAATGGGATGGCTTTTCCCGGCGCAAAGACCACGCTGTATGAGGCAGGCATGCAATTGCCCTGCCTGGCAAAGGCCCCCGGCCCCTCGCAGGCTGGAAGTACGGAAGCATTGATCAGTTGGGTGGATTTGATGCCCACGATACTCGATATCACCGGCAGCTCCTATGATCCAAGAAATTTCCATGGCATCTCCTTCGTGCCGGTGCTCTATGACCAGCCCTATGAGCGCGAGGAGATATTTGCTTCGCATACCTTTCACGAGATCACCATGTATTATCCCATGCGAGTGGTCCGCGACCAACGATACAAGCTGATCCTCAACATCGCCCACGGCTTGCGTTACCCTTTCGCTTCCGATCTCCAAGCCTCCAAGACCTGGCAGAGCGTGCTTTCGGCCAATCTCCCTACCCTGGGTGCCAAATCCATCGCTGATTTCCTACACCGACCCCGATTTGAGCTCTACGATCTGCTCGAAGATCCCCTGGAAGCAAGAAACCTTGCCGATGAGCCGGATTGGCAAGCTGTCAAGGCCACGATGATCGAGAAATTAAAGGAGTTTCAAGAACAGACAGGTGACCCCTGGAAGTACAAATGGACGTATGAATAAGTCAAGCACAAATCCGCGCCAATACCGCATTGCCGTCGTCCCGGGAGACGGCATCGGAGAGGAAATCGTGCCGCCCGCTATCGAACTAGCCGAAGTACTGGGCCAAGTGTATGGCTTCACCCTGACGAAACAGTCATTTCCCTTTGGAGCCGGACACTATCTGCGCACGGGAGCATTCATGCCCGAGGGCGCGTTGGAGGAGTTGGCCACATATGACGCCATTCTTTTCGGAGCCGTGGGTTTGCCCGAGGTGGACGATCGCCTGCCTTTTCGCGACTACACCAACAAAGTGCGCACCGCCTTCGAGCAGTATGTCAACTACCGGCCCGTACAGCTTTTCCCTGGTATCCAAAGCCCCCTCCGGGACGCAGCACCGGGCAGCATCGACTTCGTGATCATTCGGGAAAATAATGAAGGAGAATTTGTCCAGAGTGGGCGACAAATGTATCCCGCCAGCCCCGAGGGCGTGGCCATGGACACCAGCATCTTTACCCGGCGCGGCATCGAACGAGTGGCGCACTACGCATTTCGGTTGGCTGGCCAACGACGGGGTAAACTGACGAACGTCACCAAGTCAAACACGCTGATCCACACCCTTGGCTACTGGGATCAAGTGATTGAAGAGGTAGCTGCGAGCTACCCGGCGGTAGATTATCAGAAGATGTACGTGGATGCCGCCTCGGCCAATTTTGTCCTTCATCCGGAGTCCTTTGATGTGATCCTCACCACCAACATGATTGGCGACATCTTGAGTGATCTGGGCGGCGCGATCATGGGTAGCCTTGGCCTGGGTGGAAGCGGCAATATCAATCCGGAACGGACCTATCCCAGCATGTTTGAACCCATTCATGGTTCGGCACCGGACATCGCCGGTCTGCAAAAAGCCAATCCCATCGGGCAGATCTGGTCGGTGGCACTCATGCTCAGGCACCTGGGCGAAGGCAACGCACATGACCACCTCATGCAAGGTATCCGACAAGTGACGAGCCATGGCCCCCTGACGCCTGATCTCGGTGGCTCGGCACGGACCTCAGATGTCTTCCATGCCGTCCAGGCGGCCCTGCACTCGCTGACGCCAGCCGACAAAGCGATCTCATGATCGATCTGTCCCGCTATCGGGTGCTAGACCTGGGTCTAACCTTAGACGATCGCATCGCCGGATTTGCATCGGCGCCGGCAAAGGACCTCGACCAAGATGGATGGAATGCTCGTACCCTACATCTTTACTCCCACGCCGGAACGCATATGGATGCACCCCATCACTTTGGGATGGGCGCAGGCATGGATCACTATCCCGTGGTGCGCTTTGTCACCACTGCCTGGCTCGCCTCCATTCCCATCGTGGAAGACCGTCAATTGCTCGGCGTAGACGACCTGGGTTCCTTGGCTCACGACTTTCCCGCCGGTGATAGTCTCTTGCTGGCCACTGGATGGAGTGATCACCTAGGCAGACCAAAGTACCGCGATGCCCTTCCCCGGATCGGCACAGAACTGGCACATTGGTGTGTATCACATCGGGTGAACATTCTTGGGGTAGAGGCCCCATCGGTAGCGGATGTCAACGATCTCCCGGAGGTCACCGAGATCCACCAAATCCTGCTCGGCGGCGACGTCATCATTGTCGAAGGGCTGGCCAATCTGGATCGGATCAACGCCCCCCAAGTACTGCTCATCGCGCTCCCCCTGGACATTGCCGGCGGTGATGGAGCACCGGCCAGAGTGATTGCCCTGGAGGAGAAAAAAATGAGCCCATGAGCGACCGTACGGGCTCATTGATCAAGGGGCGATACTGGGTCGCAGTGGGCATGTTTTTGCTAGCCCTGCTCTTGTACATCGATCGGATCTGCATATCGGTGGCCAAAGACCCCATCGCCGGAGACCTGGCGCTGAGCGACAAAGCCATGGGCTGGGTGCTATCTGCCTTTGCCCTGGGTTACGCCCTGATGCAGGTACCGAGCGGCATGATGGCAGATCGATTTGGTCCACGTAAGGTCCTTACCGGCATCGTGGTGTTCTGGTCCGGACTGACCGCACTGACTGGCGCCGCCTGGAATTTTGTGTCGCTATTATTTGTCCGCTTTCTTTTTGGCGCTGGCGAGGCAGGGGCATTTCCCGGGATGTCTAGGGCCATATTCTCGTGGATGCCCTTGCAGGAGCGGGGCATCGTGATTGGACTTAATTTCTCGGGGTCACGCTTGGGTGCGGCCTTTGCCCTCCCCTTGATTGCCTGGATGATCGGGTTGTATGGCTGGCGACTGACCTTTGTCATTCTCGGCGGCGTCGGCGTGGTCTGGGCAGTGCTGTGGTGGCTTGCCTTTCGCGACACACCAGAGCAACATCCCCGGTTGAGCGAAGTCGAACGTACCCATATCCTGGCCCACCGACAGCAGTCCAGTCCACAGGAAGGGACCGGTCTCCGTCGCCGGCAGCTGCTGTCCTCCAGAAACATGTGGTCTGCCATCGGTCAATACTTCTGCAGCAACTTCACCTTCTTTTTTGCCCTCACCTGGCTGTTCCCGTACCTCAAGAATAAATACGGTTTGGAGGCGCTGGAGGCCGGCTGGTATTCGGTGGCACCGTTCATCGCGGGTGCTGTGGGCAATTGGTTGGCCGGAGGTGTGGTCGATGCCATTTTTAGACAAGGAAATTGGAATCGGTCTCGCAACTTGCCCGCCATGATTGGTTTTGCGCTAGCCGCAGTAGGTCTGATCGGCAGTCTCTACATGGAGACGCCGCTGGGTGCCGTCTTTTTTCTTAGCATCGCCATATTCGGGGCCGACATGACCTTGCCCCCTTCATGGGCACTGTGTGTGGATATAGGGAAAAGCCATGCGGGCACGGTCTCGGGCACGATGAATATGGCCGGCAATCTGGGCTCGTTTCTGACTGCGCTGGCCTTTCCCTACCTGACCGATTGGACGGGCTCTGTGGACTACTTCTTTTACGTAGCTGCCGCACTCAATCTCATAGCCATTTTGCTTTGGTCTGGTGTGAAAGCCGATCGTGGACTGGCACATTAGTACATCATGTATTCTCGACTATGAAAAGTTGGCTCCTCGTCGCAACACTGTTTCCCGGTCTGATGGATTTCACCGCTTGCCATCGCGTCAAAATCGCGGCAGTCCACCAGGAGCAGCAGGGCATGGTCCTGGTCGAGGCGGAGGACTTTGATCAGCAGACGCTGGATGATGTGAGAAGATGGTATCGGGTGGATGCCAACCACCCCGCGCCCACGCAGCCGGATCCCGACTCGGCCCACTGGATCAGCGCAAGCCAGGGAGCCTACCTGGAAATTTTGCCAGACACCCGCACCAACCATGATCAGCCATTGATTGCCGGCGAAAATTTCTCCAATGAACCAGGCAGATTGGGGGTACTGCACTATCCCGTGAGATTTAGCACCACCGGACGGTACTACGTGTGGGTAAGGGCCTACTCCACCGGTACTGAGGACAACGGCATCCACGTCGGCATTGATGGTCGATGGCCCGACTCCGGCCAACGGATGCAATGGTGCGAGGGCAAGAATGAATGGACCTGGGCAAGCAAGCAGCGTACCGCTGAGGTACATTGCGGAGTAGAGAGACGCATCTATCTGGATATCGAGACCCCGGGCGTGCACACCGTATCGTTTTCCATGCGGGAGGATGGATTCGAATTTGACCGCTGGGTTCTCTCAAAGACTTATGACATCACTGCTTGGATCCACAAAATATAGCCAGATGTCAACGATCAAACTTGCCTGTGTCGGAGCCGGATACTTTGCCGCACTGCATGTAGAAGCTTGGACGCGGATGGAGGGTGTGCAGATTGCAGCCCTGTGTGACCTAGACTTGCACAAAGCGCAGACCCTAGCCGAGCGATATGCGATACCCCGCGTCTACACGGACTACGCTGTCATGCTCCGCTCCGAGCGCCCGGACGTACTGGATATCATTACGCCCCCCTCTTCTCACCTGGAGATATGTCAAGCCGCTGCACGGTCTCAGTGCCAGATCATCTGCCAAAAGCCACTGGCCCCGACGCTAGCGGAGGCTCGCCGACTCGTACAAATCGTCAATCAACATGGCGTACGCTGTATGGTACACGAAAACTTCCGTTTTCAGCCGTGGTACCGCAAAATGAGGGAGCTCATCGATCAGGAGGCTATCGGCGGCAGACTACATTCGGTCTATATGCGATCTCGCATGGGCGATGGCTGGCAGACGGATGCTTACCTGGATCGCCAACCGTATTTTCGTACGATGCCCCGGCTGCTGGTCTATGAGACGGGCATCCACTTTGTAGATACCTTTCGCTTTCTGATGGGTGAGGTCACCCGTGTGTTTTCCTCACTGCGAACATTGAACGCATCGATCGTCGGTGAGGACTGCGGCATACTCTTTTTCGAATTTGAAAATGGCGCCACCGGTATCTGGGACGCCAATCGCTACAACGAATCCAACGCTCCCAATTTTCGATACACGTTTGGTGAACTGCTACTCGAGGGCAGCGGGGGCAGTATTCGACTGTATGCCGACGGCCGCATCACCCTGCAACCCCTTGGCGGTGACGAAGTCGACGTCCCCTATCAGCATGACCCCAGATACTTTGGCAGTGACTGCGTGTTTCACACCCAAAGGCATTTCCTGCAACGATATCTTTCGGGAGAGCCCTTCGAGAACTCCGCTGAGAAATATCTGCGCAACATTGAAATTCAGGAGGCTCTATACGAAAGTGCAAAGAGGGGCTCCGCGGTCAGCGTCTGAGGGGTCGCCGTGGTCAGTCGGTCCCCAGCGCGTCGGCAAAGAATAGTGCACTAACCCATAAATTCTATCTTCTTCAAATACTTCGCTCCAGCCTTGGCGCTTTTCAGCGGGGTCGAATTGTCGTATCGCTCCTGCTCCAGGATATAATACTTCATGCCGTTGTCGGCGGCTACCTTCAATATGCTCGGATAGTCGATCGAACCCGTACCCAGATCACATGAAGCGCTACGCTCATCTGCCGGGGCATTCTTGAGGCGATCCTTCACGTGGCACAACGTGAAGCGGTTGGGATATTTCTTAAGATATTCCACCGGATCCGCTCCACCGGTGACGACCCAATAGATATCCATCTGATGATCCACCAGATCCGGGTCGGTGTTCTCCATGAGAAAATCGTGGGGTATCATGCCGGAAAAAGCCTTAAACGTGTAGGCGTGATTGTGATACGCAAAGCGAATGCCATTCATCTTGCAGATGCGTCCGCAATCGTTGAATTTTTCGGTGGTCTTTTTCCAGGCCTCCATACTTTTCTGCGGTCCCACATATGGACAGATCAAGTAAGACATGCCTATCTCCGCCGCCTGCGCCGCCTTTTTCTCAAAGTCCTCGTGAATATTGCAGTGACTCGAGATCATCGTCAGCCCCAGATCGTCCAGATACATCTTAAAGTCCTTATGCGGCATATTCCAAAACATCCCCTGCGAGCCCTCAAATCCCTCGATCTGGGTAAATCCAAATTTGGACAGCTTCTTCAGCAATTTCTTTGACTTCGTGGGCATATCGTCTCGCAGGGTGTATAGCTGAATGCCAAATTGCTGTAGACTCGGGGCACTCGCCGACTGCGCCGTCATCAGCGAGGGGCTCACTAGTGCTCCCGCGGTAACTGCGGCGGTTTGTTGGAGGAAGGTCCGTCTGCTATTTTTCATACTTTTTGCTTGTTTGAGAGATTTTGTGGATTGCCGAAGGTAAAGAATTAGGCGCTTACCCAGTCATCTGTCACGAGATGCCGGGAACGGATCCGCCATCCACTCGAAGTACACTGCCATTGGTGGCTGCTGACAACGGACTGGCCAGATACAGCACTGCTTGCGCCACCTCCTCGGTCGTGGCAAAACGGCCCAGTAGGGAAGTGGTCCTCACCTCCTTGAAGAAGTTTGCCTCAACCTGAGCTTTGGTCTGCCCGGACAACTCTGCCTGTTGGGTAAGAAATTGCTCAGCTCCCTCGGACATGGTGGATCCGGGTGACACCGTATTCACCGTCACCGCCGTACCCCTGGTCAATTGTGCCAATCCTCTCGACACTGCCTGTACCGCCGCCTTGGTGGCACTGTATGCGATCAGATCTTCTGGCACGAGTGACGCGCATTCGCTGGAGATAAAAATGATCCGGCCCCAACCGCGCTCCAGCATATATGGCAGCAGGCGACGAGACAGTCGCACACCACTCATGACATTGACTTCAAATAATCGTTGCCAATCTGAGTCGGGCGTGTCTGCAAAGGGCTGGGATGTGTACGTTCCGGCATTATTGACCAGGATGTCCACGCCGATGTCAGGGAGTTGCAGATCCACCAGTGACTCGGGTGCGGCAAAGTCGCAGGTGATGCCCCACAGCAGCGCCTCAGGCACCGCTGCCCGCAGATTGGTCACGGCAGACTGCACGCGTTCTTCCGACCGACCTTGTACGATCACCCCCGCTCCCTCCCTTACCAGGAGGTGGGCAATGGCATAGCCGATGCCGGTGGTTGACCCGGTGACGAGGGCCGTCTTACCCCTGAATACATATTCCATCTCGATTCCAATCGTGTTGCGTCGCACTAAGATACGCGCCAACTAATGTCTCCGTGATTGCGCAGCGAAACTTAACCATCGGAAAACTGGCTGTATCCCGGTGGCCAGTCATGCATAGCCCCTCCCCTGCTGCGTTGTGTTCAATTCCAACGGCGCAGACCAAGCAGCTTCTCTCCCAGCTCGCTCAATTGTGCCGTGCCATATTTTGTCTGTTCCCATCGACGAGGGTCTCCCGGAAAGGCGTGCCCATCAGGGGCAATGCGATGCTTCCACGAATTGATGCGCCACTCCCGCATCTCGTCATTGTCTTCTTCGGCAGGCATCATAGAGATGTACTGGGCGATGCGTACTTTGTCTTTAGACAGGTTAGGTCGAATGCCGTGCGGCAGGGTGCAATTGAAGATCAACAGATCACCTGCCATCATCTTGACCTTGACAATTTCGTCTTCAAAGCCGGAGATGTCAGGCTGGAACCGATCGCGATCGGCGGGCTGGGTCATTTTCCAGGTGTGGTAGGTCCGATACAACTCCGGAATGCATTGAAAGCCTCCCATATTGGGGTCGTCCTGATCACTGAGTGCCAGCACGCCCTGGACGTTTTGTGGTCGGGTCTCCGGATCGTAGTCCCAATGAATGAACCCCTTGTAGCCAAAACCCGGCCGGATGGGAAAGTTGAGATTTGCCCGGTCAATGGTCACCCATAATTTTTCGGTACCCCAGATGTCCGTGAAAGCGTCATGTATCCTGGGTGTCATCCGATTATTCCACAGGTGCTGATGGTTGTATACCTCAATCATGCCGGTGCCGGCCAGTTCTGTCATTCCCGCCTTTGCCCGCTCCTGCGTATACCAAGTCGACGGATCATCCTTGACCTTATCTTCAAATTCCCACAGAAAATCTGCCGTGGCCAAAGCCTGTTCCTGCGGCACGGCGTTCTGCACCACCACATATCCGTTGTGCACCCAAAAGTCCCAATCTGCTTCCGACAAGACCTTGAGCGGCCTACCATTGCTTCGATCATTCAAGCTCTTGCTACTCGACGTCGCCGTGGAAGGATTGCCAGGGATCTCCTGGTGATTCTGATTGGGACTCCGGGTTTTGCGCGTTTGTTCTTTCAGGTCCTTCATCGCAACATTTTTTTGATCCTACTCAAAGATCCACACCATCACCCGAGAACTCTTTACCCATTTTGATCATATTTTGCACTATATTGATGTAACACGACAAGTTGGGGCCCCATACATGTCAAAGAAAGTGAAGTGCCGCATCTAAACTCGACACTCGAACAGATATTTACGGATCAGCAGCGATCGATCAGTCTGATGGTCAATCCGGACCTGCATGCGCTCTTCTTTTGGCACTTTCATCCGGAGATCGAACTGGTCTATATTGAGGGTATTGACGGGACCCGCCATGTCGGTGAGCACATGTCTTCTTTCCATCAGAGTGATTTGGTGCTGATCGGCCCCAATATCCCTCACCTCAACTTCGACTATGGCGCTACTTCTCCCTATCAGAAGCGTGTGATTCATTTCCGCGAGCATTTCATGGCTGCCGAAAATGGCAGCACGCCTGAACTGACCGGGATACGTCGCCTGCTCGAAGAAGCGCAACATGGCGTGGCCTTTGGACGAGCGACAAAGAGTGTGGTCAGGGAGCAGCTGCTCCAACTGCATGAGCACACCAAATTTGATCAGTTTTTAGGCGTCCTGGCCATCCTGCAATGCCTGAGCGCAGCTGATGATCGCGTCTTGCTACACGAGCACCCGGTAGCCAATAGCCATACACACAAGGACCATCATCGACTCAGCCTGATATACGCTTTTGTAGAAGACCACTTTGACCGGGCCATAGACAACCATGAGGTGGCCGCCCTATGTCACCTTTCGCCAGAAGCTTTCTGTCGCTACTTCAAGCGCATGACCCGGCTCACCTTCACCCAGTTTGTCAATCAATACCGGATCGGCCGGGCAAAGCAATTGCTGCTGCTCGACAACAACGTGAGTGAAACCTGCTTCTCCTGCGGATTTGACAGTTTGTCCTATTTCAGCCGTACCTTTAAGAAGATTGTGGGCGAAAGTCCGGTGCAGTATAAGACTCGGATACAACGGCAACAGTTGGTGTCCCCGTAGGCCAGGTTCTCCGGATATGCAAATATGCTGCAACAAACGGCAGGAGGGCTTGGCACCAAAGCCGTGCTGCTCGCAATTATTCATATCTTCCAAGATCACAAATGGCTCTTGCCATGCGTCCGACACATGGTCTTCTCGTGCTGTTCTGGCTGCTGCCCCAGGCGCTGCCTGGTCAACCGGATCTCGGTGCCCGATATGTCGAAGCCTGGAAAGCTTTTCACCCCTCAAGAGCCTTGGCGAAAGGGATGCACGAGGCCATCTTCACCTACGAGGACCTGCACGAGGAAAAGCTCAATCAATGGATCGAGTTCAACCACCTTGCCCTCGTGGAGCTAAGCGATTCTGCCACCGTTTATCGATCCGAGCAGCCCATCAATGCGCGACTGCTAGCTACCCAGATTCGATCCGAGCTGGAACGGTGGTCCGCCGACGAGCCTCATCGCACATCTGCCGGACTCTACACCCGACTGATCCGAGACGCCCCAGCTTCGGTCTCTCAAGCGACTTTCCTTACGGAGGACGAAAAGCAAGCGCTCTATTTGTCTCGCATGCAGGCCATGCGTGCGCTGTGCCAGGCAGCGTGGACCAACCTGCAAGTAAGTAGGATCACCCAGGTAAAAGGTGGCTTGAACGACCTAGCCGATGCCAGGAAGTCACTCCTAAACCTTAAAGGCCAGGGGGCAGAGTCAGGAGTGAGCCCCGCCTTAGCTCTGCAGGCGGAAGAGGTGCTCCAATCCATCGACACCCTCCGTCGCTTCCTAACCCGGGCGGCCAACCAGATGCCGGAGAGCGATGAGAAAGCTCCGCTAGGCCGCAACAAATACGCGCAGCTGCTCGAGCTTTATACTGACACCAAATTGACGCCGGAAGCATTGGCGGCGATGGCGTACGAGGAAATCGAGGTCGCCAAAGCGCGGATGGCGGAAGTTGCGCTATCCTATCTCCGCGGCCAGGCAAGAACCGCCCCCGGGCAAGACCCTGCGGAAGCCGTCCGAATCGCCCTTGCAGACATGGAACGCGATGCCCCCAGCGACGGAGCCGAATATCTGGCCTTCTGGCAAAGACTCAGCGAGGCTGCCGAGCAATTTGTCCGTGAGAAGGATCTGGCCACGGTACCAAAGGACCAAACTCTCAGTATAGAGTCGGCCCCGGAAAGTGCCGGTGCAGCCGCCCGCATCGGTTGGGTGAGCAGTGCGCCTCCCTTCGCTCCCAATCCCTGGACGACCCTTTACGTCCCCTCGATCCCTGACACCCTGCCAGCCCAAGAACAGAGGGATTTTTGGGCCTCGTTCAACAAGCCCTTCAATCGGTTTATCGTCATCCACGAGCTCTTCCCCGGCCACTACATGCAGAACAAAATCAGCCGGGATAGCCCGCATGAGATCCGACTCTTGTTTCCATATGGGCCGTACTCCGAGGGGTGGGCTACCTTTTGCGAAAAAGTAGCGCTAGACGCAGGCTGGCAGGCTGGAAACCAGCTGACCCTGTTGGCGCATCTCAGAAAGCGATTGGAAAACGCCAATCGTGCATACACATCGGTCAAGGTCCACTGCGACGGATGGTCCGAGGATCAGGTCATGCAGTTCTCAACGGAGTCGGCATGGCTGGCGCCTCAGTTTGCCAAGAGTCTTTGGGGGCGCCTCATGCGAAGCCCCATGCAGATGACCTCCTATTTCTGGGGTGGCCGCCAGTTTCGGCAGTTGTTGCAGGATCAGCAGGATCAGCATGGCGCGGACTTCTTGCTCAAGTCTTTTATGGATACCATCCTGCGGGCGGGACCTATCCCTATTGATTCTTTTTATACACTCTTGGAAAAAACCCATTAGGGGCCTTGGTCGATCGAATCAAAATAGCGCCAGCCTACACCATCTCCCGGATCATCAAGGGTGGGTGGCAATTGGCGGGTGGACACGGGCCCATCGACGAGGCGCAAGCCATCCAAGATATGTTTGCTTATGTAGAGGCAGGCATCACCACTTTTGACTGTGCCGATATCTACACCGGTGTCGAGAATCTGATCGGAAAGTTTCTACAACAGTACCGCACCGCCTGGTCCGGGGCAGGAGTTCCTATTCAGATCCATACGAAGTATGTACCGGACCATGGACAGCTTGCTGCCATAAAAAGATCCGATACAGAAGCCATCATCGATCGATCGCTGCGGCGACTACAGGTGGAGCAGTTGGATCTGGTGCAATTTGCTTGGTGGGATTATCGGATTCCCACCTATCTGGATGTCGCGGAGCATCTCGTACGGTTGCAGGAAAAAGGCAAGATTCGACATCTGGGTATCACCAACTTTGACAGCAGCCGTACTGAGGAACTTCTTAGAGCTGGCATGCCGATTGTCACCGCCCAAGCGCAATACTCCCTGCTGGATCAACGTCCAGCGGACCGACTGGTGCAGCTATGTCGCGAGCAAGATGTGCAGCTGTTGTCCTATGGGGTATTAGCCGGTGGATTTCTGCGCGAGCAATATGTCGGGGCCACGAAACCGGCTCAACCTTTGGAAAATCGATCGCTGACCAAGTACTACCTAATCATCGAGGAATTTGGCGGGTGGGACCTCTTTCAGGAGTTGCTCAAAGAGGTGGATGCCATCGCCAAAGAACACTCCGTCGGCATCGCCGAGATTGCCATGCGGTTTGTCCTGGATCTTCCTCAGGTGGCCGGCATCATCGTTGGAGCTCGGCACCGTCGCCACCTATCGGCCCTGGCCAAGCTGAGCCCCTTGCATCTTGGCACAGAAGACCGGTCTGCGTTGCGCCAAATACTGGCCAAGGCCCGTGGCCCCGGAGGTCCCGTCTATGGGCTGGAGCGCGAGAAAGACGGTCCCCATGGCCGCATTATGCGATACAATTTAAACAGTAAGGGGTCTGCGTGACCGGTTTCACTGCTGGCTAGTTTTTGCCTACCTTTCTCAGATGTCAACGGAAGCACCACTTCGACCCGATCAGTTTCAACTCTATGACTTGCGCGTCACCGTCGAAGCGATCCATGGCCATTGCACCTGCCAGATGGCCGTCGGGGACCATTTTATCCTGGAAGGGGGCAAGATCTCGATCCCAGACAATGCGGATTTTTGTCTTTACGCCCTGCAGTCCGCCATTCCCTTATTGCCGGCCAAGCAACGCTTGAATCACCCCGCTGACTGGATGGAGACCGATGCAAAAGTTATTTGTCCAGATCCCGCCTGTGGGCTAATTATGCGCATCGACCGCACCTCCCGGCGCACGCTTGACCACGACGATGTCAGCCCCATCCCGATGGGGTAGGTACCCGCTTAGGAGAGTATCGCATTAAATCTTGTGGTTAGTCCTAATGTCTTTGGTCCGCATACTTCGTTGAAAGCCTCGCCATAGCTACGTCTTAGCCACCCACCCGCTTTCGCGGTTCCCTCACTTCTCGCATTGTCCAGGTGTTCATGAAGCATCCGCATCAGAGCTCACTCGCCAACTCCATGCATATCACATCCACTTCCCCACTCTTCGTGTGGAAAGCAGATACATTGGAGAGGATGACCACGGCCTTCTCTTGCTGTGGATGTACGGCCAAGCAGGAGCGATATCCACCCGTACCGCCATTATGCCAGACCCAATCCCCGCCATTGGCCTGATGCTTGATGTGCCATCCCAGAGCCACCGACGTGCTGTCATTGATCGACAGCGTCTTCGCCTGCACCATTGCATTGATCGGTAGGTCTTCCTTAAAGCTGAACTGCGCGAATCTGACCAGGTCCGATATGCTGGAACAGATGCCACCCGCTCCCACCAGCACGTTCAGATCCCAATTGGCCGTAGGCTTCCCATGTCGGTTAAGTGCACCCACCAGCCGGTCGGATACCCGGCCGCGGTCGCTCGTGGTGGCATGCAATCCTAGGGGTTGGCAAATACGCTCTTGCAGCAAGGTCTCGTAGGGTAAGTCCGCCACCCTCTCCAGCAGATGACCCAGCAAGCCGGCTCCCAAATTGGAATAGGACGAACGCTGTCCCGGACTGAAGTCCAATTCGACCGGCCCGGTCAGGTAGGCTTGCAGGGCGACCTCATCATAGTCCCGGTAGGGATTGTCGGGGCTCTTGGCCATCAAAGGAAAGAGATTGTCGGGAAGTCGAGGCAACCCCGAAGAATGATTCGACAGTTGGCGGAAGGTAATCTTCTCATCCGTGCCAAGATCATGCGGCAGCACTTCGCGGATGGGCTGATCGAGAGAGATCTGTCGGTCTAGCACGGCATACCCCATAAGGAGTGAGGTAAAAACCTTCGAAATGGACCCAATCTCGAACACTGCCTTCTGATTTTCAATAGCCCGGATGGAGTCTCCTTGACGTATGAGCCCATAGTAGAAAACTTCCGCACCGGAGACTAATGCGATGGCCATCTGGGTACCGTCGGGAAAAGATGCCGCCCTCTGTCCGATCCATGCGAGACGATCTGGGGCAAAGCCTGGCTCGGGTCTTAGATCAAAGGTGGAGGCCGTCTGAGCATAAACTACCGACAAACCGAGCAGGGCCACGAGGGCGAGGGCAACCGTCTTCTTCATAAGAGCATATTAGGGCGAAATGGCTGCGCGGCGATGTTCGTTAGACGTACCTTTCCATTACTTCTACCAAGAGCCGGACAGGTGATGAAGGTCGAAGGCAGATTCCGTCTTTTGACCCTTGGTGTCGCTTTTTACGCTAATTTGAGGACATCTACATACAAACAAAATCAGTCATGGGAGAAAAGGGAGACAAGTTGACAAAGCAATCCACGCTCTCTACCGAGGAATTCTTGGCGCAGATCAGTGAGATCCAGGGAGTCACCTCCAAAAAGATGTTTGGTGGACATGGATTATTTCACGCCGGTAAGATGTTTGGCCTGGTGGACTCGAAGGGTCGTGCATTTCTCAAAGCAGACGATACGACCAGAGAAGAGTACTTAGCCCAAGGTGGTGAGCAACACAGTCGCATGCCATACTACTCTATTCCCAAGGGCGTACTGGCAGATATGGAGCAACTGCTCACCTGGGTCAAAGTATCGATGGCATTGTCCAAAAGCTGAAAGCCGACCGGGCTTTCCCGGCGGCGCGATGGTTTCAACTTGGTCTTGCAGGTTGATTGACGGTAGCGGGCGAGTAGCACCTTGTCGATAGGTATTCGTATCTTATTTTCATCAATCTGTCTTGGCATGCATCGTAGAGACTTCAATCGCTACCTGGCTTCACTCCCGATAGTCCTCTTCCCCAGCCCACTTCCCACCCTGCCATCGAAGCAGGCGAACGAACGAATGGCCATGTCCACGGTCAATTTTCGCGAACGCTTTGCGCAGACGAGATCCGAACAAAGCACTTATGAGGGGCAAGACCTGCACTTGGCCCAGGTACCCGAGTACTTTGCCGATCGATTTGGCCTTCACCTGGTCGAGTTTTGGAGCCCGCATTTTGAATCCACCGAACGAGACCATCTCAAAAGGCTGAAAAGAGCCCTTAGAAAGAGCAAGAGCCAGCTGATCAACATACAGCTGGATGAATCCTATGACTTGGGCAGCGCGGACGAGGCAGAGCGCGATGCCGGCTTGGCTTTAACCCTACATTGGCTGGAAGTAGCCGATTACCTCGGTTCCGGTGCCCTACGAATCAATCCGGGTAACGGCGACGTGATCAAAGTGATCGATGCCTTGAGGCAAGTCAACGAGGTGGCAAAGGAGAAAGGGATCGTCCTGATGGTAGAAAACCATTTTGGCATGGAGATGGACCCGGATGTGCACCTAAAGATCGTCAAAGAAGTAGGCGAAAACATGTTCACGCTCCCTGATTTTGGCAATTATGCCGCCGAGCAGCGTTATGCCTCTCTACAACGCATCATGCCTTTTGCGTATCAGGTCTCCGCCAAAACGATCGAATTTGACGAGGAAGGAAATCACATCTCCTTCGATTTCGATCATTGCATGCAGATCTGTGAGGATCATGGCTTTAAGGGTATCTACTCTGTGGAGCAGTGGAGTCCTAGGCCTCCGGCGATGAGCGACGAAGAAATCGCCGATTGGATGTTGGAACGGGTCAAAGCCCATTGCTCTTGAGCATGTGGTCGTTTGATCTCACGGGTTCGAATGCCGGCAGTGTGACCCAATCCCCGGTCCACCGGCGGGCCATGCTTCCTGCAGCCGCATGGAGTTGCTTTGCCATTTTTACGCTGATTGCTTGTCGGCCGGACGGTCCCACCAAGGCATTACCCCATACCACGTGGCAGGACTACGGTGGTAGCCCTGACCAGTCCAAGTACTTTGTACAGGACCGGATCACCAAGCAAAACGTGTCGTCGCTGCAACCCGTGTGGCAATATGACCCGCAGGACGGTCTAGGGTATCAAATGAATCCGATCGTTGTAGACACGATGATGTATGTATTTGGCAGACATCATTCGTTGATCGCGCTCGATGCCAGGACCGGTCGCGAGCTGTGGATACATGCCGATCTACGTGGAATATCGCGCCGGGGACTCACCTTCTGGCAAAGCGAGGATGGCTCCGATCGACGCTTGCTCTTTACCCTGGATAATACCCTGCAGGCGATCGATGCTCGCACCGGTCAATCCATCCTGCACTTCGGCGACCATGGACTGGTGGATCTGCGCCAAGGGCTGGATCGCGACCCGGAAAAGATCATGCGCATTGCCCCGGGCACGCCTGGCAAAGTCTTCGAAGATTTGATCATTTTGGGTTCGTCGCCGGGCGAGAGCTATCTATCCTCTCCCGGTCACATCCGAGCGTATGACGTCTTGACGGGCGAGATGCGTTGGATTTTCAAGACCATTCCCGGTCCCGGTGCCTATGGGTACGGCACTTGGCCCAAGGAGGCACATCGCTACGCAGGCGGTGCCAATTGCTGGGGCGAGATGACCGTGGATGTGGAGCACGGTCTGGTCTTCGTTCCACTGGGATCACCTACGTATGATTACTATGGCGCGGACCGGATCGGCGACAACCTCTTTGGCAACTGCCTGGTGGCCTTGGACGCCCGTTCGGGGGAGCGCAAATGGCACTTTCAGACAGTGCATCACGACCTATGGGACTACGATCTTGCGGCGGCGCCTCAACTAATCGAAGTCGTGCACGAGGGTCGACCGAAGCAGGTGGTCGCCTTAGCCACCAAACAGGGTTTTCTCTTTGCTTTTGAGCGACAGACCGGCGAGCCACTATGGCCAATCGAGGAAAAATCTGTCCCGCGCAGTGATGTCCCCGATGAGGTGGCTTCCCTCAGTCAACCGATCCCTAGCAAACCGCCACCCTTCACCCGCCAGAACGTCCGTAGCGCTGATGTCAGTCCCATCTTCCTATCCGAGTCAGACTATACCAACTGGCAGGAACGAATCGATCGCGCAGCAACCGGCCTGTATACCCCGCCCTCGACTAGAGAGACCATCGCTATGCCAGGCGCGGTCGGCGGGGCAAATTTTGGCAACACCGCATCCAATCCGACCACAGGGATGGTCTATGTCATGAGTCAGGACTACCCATCTGTATACCAGCTAAAACCCAGCGCACCAGTCTTCGCTACACCGGCACCTCCAGCGGTTTCACCTGCCTCGCTGGCTGCGGGTGAGCAGGCGTACAAAGCACATTGTCAGAGCTGTCATGGAGCAGACTTGGCAGGATCTGCAGTGGGTCCGGCCCTGCACAGCATGGCCGCACGTCTGGACATGAACTACCTGCGGCGCACGGTCAAACAGGGCATAGGTCGCATGCCGGCGATTCCCCATATTTCGGACGACGAGATCTCCAACATACTGGGCCTGCTACACGCTCGCTCGACCGGCGAAACGATCGACCTACCGACGGAGGTGGGAGTCACGGACCCACGCATTGTAGCATCCGGTGGAGCTCCAGGAAGAGACGCAGTGCGGTCTGCAGGCACCTACAATCGTGCTGGAGATGACTATCCGGAGGCCATCGATGTGCCGACGCAACGCTACTATACGGGATACGGGCTTGGTTATCCCTACTTGCTTCATCCCCCCTGGTCTTCGCTGACGGCCTACGATCTGAATGCAGGCGTCATCAAGTGGCGCATACCTTTAGGCGAAGATCGTAAGGCAGCCGCCCAAGGTCTCCAGGGCACGGGGGTACCCACGGGCTCGCAGCGCAACGGAATGATTGTCACCTCCAATGGGCTGATCTTTGCCACCGTGGCCAACGGTATGGTCTATGCCTATGATGCCGCCGACGGCAGCACGCTTTGGTCTCACCAGGTGTCTACCGGCATTGCAGCCATGCCGTCCATGTACACCATCGGGGAAGAAATCTTTCTCGTCATCAACGCTACCACCCCCTTCGATGATGATTGGGGGGCCGAGGACGATGGTCCCGGGGAGCGGGCGCAGGCCCCGGGTGCCTACGTAGTCTTTTCTTTATCAGATTAATGTCCGCTATCCTATCATGATACACGTAGCTCCCATTAGATGGCTCATACTCTTGAGTCTCAGCATGCTCACCATACCGACCGTGATACTCCTGGGCCAACCCATTCAATTTGAAAAGATAGTCATCGATACCACGTACGTATCGTCGGCGGTCACGACAGCCGATATTGACCGTGATGGCCTGGATGACATCATCGCCGGGGATGTATGGTACCAGGCCCCGGATTGGCAACGCAGGGACATTCGACCATTGGGTCACTACTACGGCACGCTCGTGGATTCCACCAAACCCATTGGCTCCGGAGCCAGCTATTATGCGCGCTGCATCGGCACCTATGCCCAGGACTTGGATGGCGACGGTTGGCAAGATGTGATCACCTTCAATTCGCAAGGGGCCAGTTGCTTCTGGTATCGCAATCCACAGGGGCAATACGATCGTCCTTGGCAAGAATACCGGGCGATCGAGATTTTTCACAATGAAAGCCCACAGGTGGTGGATTTATTCGGGGATGGCGACCCCGTGGTCTTGGCAGGTCATCTGATTGGAAACCGGCGATACACCTTGAGTTGGTTTACCCCTCGGGAGGATCCTACCCAATTGTGGGAGGCACATACCATCGGACATCCCGATTCTTTCCATTATACCGCCACCTATCGCTACACGGACCATTTTGCTCCCGGTGGCCGGGGTCATGGCCTGGGCATCGGAGACGTCAATGGCGATGCATGGCCGGATGTCCTCACACCCCAGGGCTGGTATGAAGGTCCCCCAGGCGGTCGCTCTCACGAGCATTGGACCTTCCATCCGATACCGTTTGACTCGATGGCCGATCCGGACAAGATTCATCTTTTGTTTGCGCAGATGTTTGCCGATGACTTTGACGGTGACGGCGACAACGACGTGATTGGTGGATCGGCCCATGCCTACGGACTGTGGTGGTTTGAGCAGATACGCAGGGGTACTGAGATAGACTTTGTGCCCCATCAGATCACGATGGACCTTTCACAACTTCATGCGATGAATGCGGTGGACCTCGATGGAGATGGCGACAAGGAGTACGTGACAGGGAAACGTTATCTCGCTCACCTCGGCCGAGATCCAGGGGCCTTTGACCCGCCCTTTGTCGCTCTGATCACTCGATCGGAAGATCCCTCCGTCGCTCTTGAGACGCACCTGATAGATGAGGACTCGGGTTCTGGGACCCAGATATGGGTAGCAGATCTAAATCGGGACCTCAAGCCCGACGTGCTGACCTCCAATAAAAAAGGGACATTTGTTTTCCTTCAACGATAGGTACCCGGTCGAGTCAGGATCTTCAACCCTACGTTGCGACCCATCTCCTGAAAGATGGCCAGGTTGATCCAGGCCAGCGCAAATTGCTCCAGGAGGACAACCTGGTCTGCTCCGCCAAAATCGATGCAGCGGTCGAAGCCGCAATCAACGGCTAGCTGTGCAGCCACTGCTTTGGCACGCTCACTGTCGCCAGCCATAAACATGTCGAGCCGCTGACTATTGTAGAGGGGATCTAGCATGTTCTCATACCCTGTGGTGTTGAAGCATTTGACGACCTCAGCGTCAGTCAAGGCGATAAGGGCGTGGTATGCGGTCGGGAAAGGCTCTGGGCGGCTCCGGATCGAATTGGTAGCGTCAATCACTACCTTACCCGCCAGATCTCCCGTCCCTTCGATCAGTGTGGGCAACACTTCAGGCGGCGTTGCGAACAGCACCACATCCGCTTGCGCTACCGCCCGTGCAATCGGCTCAGCCTCAATACCGGGCTGCTCCAACAAGTGCATGCCTTTAAAGCTGTGGGTATTACGCACTCCCAGTCGGATAGCATGACCTGCCTTGGACCATTGCGATGCTAGTGCCGATCCTACGTTGCCGGTCCCGATGACTGCTATGATCATTGTTTCTTTGTTTTTAGAATGACTTCCTCAAAAATATGCCTGGGTTTTGGTCGTCTTGTCCCAGCCCCAGCCGCGCCTGCCGAAGATTGAGCGCCAGGCCCAACTGCCAGTTCTTGCGATCCACGCCCAGGCGAAGGCGTTGGACGCTTACTTGATGTATCGAATGGCGAAAGCTGGAGAACAGCTCCAAACTGGCATACAACCGCCACTCCTCGCCTATCCGCGGCGTATAGCGGAAAATGGAAAACCAATTGTATGACCATTCACTCCCCAAGTGTACTGAAGGTAGGGCATAAAGCATCCAATGAGGTGTTGCTTTAAAATAGTGAGGTCCCACATCCATCCCACTGCCGCTGGAGGATATGCGCCCGACAGCGGAGAGACCCAGCCCTGATGGTCTCGTATAGTTCAGATATGCGCCTGAAAACAGTTGGGTAGTCGGCCGGTCGTACTCCGCTGTAGCACGGGCTCGGCTAAACATGGACCAACTGGCCGCCGACCCCAAGACGGTTAGGAACTGCGCATCGATGAAGACTCGCTTGCCCGTCATGAGCTCAAAGCTTTGGCTTAGGCCCATGATCGGGATGGCCCAAAGCAATGCGAGGGCACATCCTCGGCGCAACCCACGCCCCGCCCACGAGCAGCGCCTAGTAGAGTTTCGCATTAAATCTGGTAGCTAATTCTAATGTCTTTGGTCTGCATACTTCGTTGCAAAGCCTCGCCGTAGCCCCATACATCCCTTTTCCATGCTAGAGTCCGATAGCGATCATTTCCCCTCGCTCAGAGCATCGACGACCATACGAGCAGCGGCGGCGCCGGAGTTTTGCTGCTGCCCCGTGATCAGGTTGCCATCACGTATAGCATAGGAGGAGAACGGGTCTGCTACCCTGAAGGTGGTATGATCCAACCTCCGTGCCAGCTCCTCGATGCGATAAGGCTGTATCTTTTGGCCCACCGCCTGATCTGCATAATCCTCCTCGGCATTGGCAAACCCGGTCCAGGTCTTCCCCTTTACCAGCAACTCTCCGTTGGATGTCTTTGCCTCCAGCAGTAGGCTCGTGGCGTGACATACTGCGGCGCTGGGTTTGTCATTTTCGTAAAATCGAGCGAAAAGCTTTTCCAGGTCGTGATTGCCTCTAAATGTGTACATCGGCGCTTGTCCTCCCACCAGAAAAATGGCATCATACGCATCGGGGTTGACATCGGTCAACTTCTTGGTACTCCGCAACATTTCCTTAAACCAATCCAACTGTAGATAGCCAAGTGAAATTACGTCGTGCGCAGAATACCCACTTTCGTCCAGCGGATTGGAGTAGGCGTCCATTTCGATTGCCCCCCCGTCGGTAGACACTAACTCGACCTCCAGTCCCGCCTCTTGAAACACATACAACGGATGCGTCAATTCCGCCGCCCAAAACCCGATGGGCCAACCAGTCTGCTTGGAGATACCGGGACTGCTGGCTACCATCAAAACCTTGCCCCTCGTTGGCATCCCATGGCCATGTACGTAGGCTTGAGATTCTCGAATGGTGTGCTGATCGGCCGATGCGGTTTGGTCGGAAGAAGGTTGTGTCAGCGCACCTGTGCAGCTCAGGGCCAGGAGCACCACCGTAAAACTTAGTTTGCTCATATTCACCATGCTTTTGTTCAAATAATTATCCAGACAAAGCTAACTTTGGTGCTATCCATAAGCAATATACTTACCAAAGAGTATGGTACTTACTTGTATGAAAGTATATTGCAAATCAATTATTTATGCCAGAATTTCTCTACAACAAGAAGCTCTACTACAACCCAGTGGAGTTTGCCATGGACCATATTGGCGGCACTTGGAAAATGCCGATCCTTTGGAGGCTACAACATCGAGTCTTCCGCTACAGTGAATTGAAAAGAGACATTCCGCACATCACCGACAAAATGCTGACCTCCCAACTTCGCGAATTACAGCGTGAAGGATTTATTCACCGAGAGGTGTATCCGGTCGTTCCTCCCAAGGTGGAGTATTCGATCACAGACAAAGGAAGAACCGCCATCCCGATCATTCACGAGATCCGCGAATATGGACGCTATCTAATGCGTGAGGCAGGCATTGACGTCGAGTAACCAAGCGAGCTGGATCTAAAGGCAACTGCTGATTTGCTCGATCAGGTTGATCAAATCGGGGTAGTCCTTAAAAGAGAAGTACGACTCCTGATCCGATGCCAGTTGTCTCATGTGCTCAATAGCCTGTCTTCTCACCCACTCGCTCTCTTGATCGGAGTATCGATGTTCCTCCCCGGTGTAGAGGCTGAAGATATGGATGGAATCATCGCCGTCCGCTCCTTTCTTCAGTAGAGCGGCTTGCCGAAGATCTTCTCGGAAACCAAAGCCGCGCGAATGGGCGTGTGGGTCGCCATCAGACACCAAGACCAAGAATCGAGGCACGCCGGCCTGGCCGTGCTCCTCAAACTCCTTGCCTGCCAGTTCTAGACCGGCATGGATATCGGTAGCGTACACCCGCAAGGGCATGTACAGATGTTTGATCGCATGATCCATCTCCACCCGTTCGCCCGTCAAAGGAAGAATCATCTCGGCACCTCGATTGAAGGACACGATACCCATTTTGAGACTATGGGGATGCAACTCAAAGCGGTTGGTCAGTGCATATAGCGCCGTCTGGATCTCATCAATAAAGGCCCGTTCACTAGCTGAGAAGTCGAGAGCAATAATCAGGTGAAAGGGGCAATTGGGGAGTACGCGGTCTTGAGCAATGCAGGGTATCGAGCATACCACGGCGATAATCCAGCAGGCTTGCCGTCCCATCCGAGACAGCCCTCGCACAGTGATGGTCATGAGCCTTAATTTAGCAAATTGCCAAGCAGTATGCCGAAGAATCGCCCAGAGGGCGTGTCTGACAAAGCGACTATCCTTCTCCACACCGACGAGTTAGTGTTTCGTTTTGATAAACAAGTGTACGATCTGGCTGAGCTATGTCGCCCCTGAGCGAAGAAGTCAAACCGCGCATATCCCGGGCTATGCACAGCTTTGGGTGATGAAGAGCAGGTGTCAAAAGAGACCACCAGGGTGTGTAGTTATTTATCAGACGAAACACTAGACCGGCATAACACGATCTTTGCCGGTAGATCCGTATTTTCCTGATGTGCCCCTCCGAGTGCCACTGCAGGCATGTGGGGACAGTCATAATGCTAGATGTACAAAGGGTCGAACTAAAAGAGATCTTGTCACTGCGAACTCTCTACCTGCAGGAGTGGAACTGTCAAATTCGCTACCATGCCTGCCACGAGCGGCAGTGGACCGATTCCTATGCCATCTTGAGTCAAGGACGTATGGTCGGTTATGGGTCGGTCAAGGGCTTGGAGGATCTAAAGCAACGGAACGCCATTTTTGAGTTCTATTTGCTACCTCATGAGCGGCAACAGACGAGCCGGGCATACGCTGTGCTGATAGACAGATCCGGATGCGTCTTCGCCGAGTCTCAGACCAATGATCTATTGACGACCTCTATGGTCTATGCTTTTTGTGACCGCATATTTTCACCGGTCACTTTGTTTGGCCCGGGAATACCTCCGGATCTCACATTCGACGGCGTGGTATTCAGGACACGGCAGGCAGGAGATGATGTCTTTGGCAAAGCCGAAAAGGACTGTGGTATGTACGTCCTAGATGCAGACGGAGAGATTGTAGCTGATGGAGGATTTCTACTGCATTACAATGAGCCCTTCGCCGATCTCTACATGGAAGTTGCACCTCCGAGGCGTCGCCAAGGACTGGGAAGCTTCCTCATTCAAGAACTGGCCAAGGCATGCTATCAAGCGGGCAGGTTGCCCTCTGCTCGGTGCAACGTCAGCAATCATGCATCTAGAAGGACCTTACAAAGAGGAGGTCTGCAGATCGTGGGCACCATGGTGCGAGGTATGCTGAAGCAGCCCTACGCTTCCCCAATTTGGACGGCAGACGG
The DNA here is from genome assembly GCA_965223165.1 of Saprospiraceae bacterium. Taxonomy (GTDB): domain Bacteria; phylum Bacteroidota; class Bacteroidia; order Chitinophagales; family Saprospiraceae; genus JABDMH01. The sequence continues at coordinate 60,239 of CBDCVQ010000015.1, forward strand.
CTAAACGGATGCACGAGCTCACGACCCGCAAATCTCTGAGCCTGGATGGATTGCCAAGCCCTGCCTCAGGACCAGAACTAAAGGCTCTTGATTGTGATTGATAGATGGTGATTGGTGATTGCGATATCGACTCGAATGCTCTAAACCCTAAACCCCTCCCCCTCTAAACATTATCTCAGGTAGCCAAGACCCACATCAACTCATCACCCACCAGCAGGCACAGCGGCCAGACCCGAAACCACACCGGCACCAAACTTGGGCGGGAGGACTCCCCGGCGTTTCGACGCAGGAGAACGCAGCGGCCGGGGGCGCGACTAGCCCGCGCGAAGGACAGATCGGCGAACCGCTCATTGGATACGAAGACGGTGGACGGTCGAAGGTAGACGGTGGACGGCTGCACGAGCTCGCGATCTTTTGATCCGCAAGCCTCGCAGGAACTGCCGAGCCCAAGTTGCCGGCCACGAACTAGACGCTCTTGATTGTGATTGATAGATGGTGATAGGTGATTTGCGATTGCCTGAGACGGTGGATGACAAACGGTCGACATCTGATGGATCGTCGAGCTGTGGGGCGGCTAGTGGGTGGCAAAGATCGGCGAGCCGCCCATTGGATACCCCTCCCCCTCTAAACATTATCTCAGGTAACCAAGACCCACATCAAATTCACAACCCACCACCAGGCACAGCCGGCCAAACCCGCAACCACATCGGTACCAAACTTGGGCGGGAGGACTCCCCGGCGTTTCGACGAAGGAGAACGCAGGGGCCGGGGCCGCGACTAGCCCGCGCGAAAGACAGATCGGCGAGCCGCACATTGGATACGAAGACGGTGGACGGTCGAAGGTAGGCGGTGGACGGCTACCACGAGCTCACGACCCGCAAATCTCTGAGCCTGGATGGATTGCCGAGCCCAATTTGCCGGCCACGAACTAGACGCTCTTGATTGTGATTATAGATGGTGATAGGTGATTTGCGATTGCCTGGGACGGTGGATGACAAACGGTCGACATCTGATGGATCGTCGAGCTGCGGGGCGGCCAGTGCGTGGCAAAGATCGGCGAGCGGCCCATTGGATACCCCTCTCCCACCAAACATTATCTCAGATAGGCACGACCCACATCTCGCAACCCACCAGCAGTCACAGCCGGCCAAACCCGAAACCACACCGGTACCAAACTTGGGCGGGAGGACTCCCCGGCGTTTCGACGCAGGAGAACGCAGGGGCCGGGGGCGTGACTAGCCCGCGCGAAACACAGATCGGCGAGCCGCACATTGGATACGAAGACGGTGGACGGTCGAAGGTAGACGGTGGACGGCTGCACGAGCTCGCGATCTTTTGATCCGCAAGCCTCGCAGGAACTGCCGAGCCCAAGTTGCCGGCCACGAACTAGACGCTCTTGATTGTGATTGATAGATGGATCGTCGAGCTGCGGGGCGGCCAGTGGGTGGCAAAGATCGGCGAGCCGCCCATTGGATACCTTTCCACCACCAAACATTATCTCAGGTAACCAAGACCCACATCAAATTCGCAACCCACCAGCAGGCACAGCCGGCCAAACCCGAAACCACACCGGTACCAAACTTGGGCGGGAGGACTCCCCGGCGTTTCGACGAAGGAGAACGCAGGGGCCGGGGGCGCGACTAGCCCGCGCGAAGGACAGATCAGCGAGCCGCACATTGGATACGAAGACGGTGGACGGTGGACGGCTGCACGAGCTCGCGATCTTTTGATCCGCAAGCCTCGTAGGAGCTGCCAAGCCCAATTTGCTGGCCACGAACTAGACGCTCTTGATTGTGATTGATAGATGGTGATAGGTGATTTGCGATTGCCTGGGACGGTGGATGACAAACGGTCGACATCTGATGGATCGTCGAGCTGCGGGGCGGCCAGTGCGTGGCAAAGATCGGCGAGCCGCCCATTGGATACCCCTCCCCCTCTAAACATTATCTCAGGTAACCAAGACCCACATCAAATTCACAACCCACCAGCAGGCACAGCCGGCCAAACCCGAAACCACACCGGTACCAAACTTGGGCGGGAGGACTCCCCGGCGTTTCGACGAAGGAGAACGCAGGGGCCGGGGGCGCGACTAGCCGGCGCGAAAGACAGATCGGCGAGCCGCACATTGGATACGAAGACGGTGGACGGTCGAAGGTAGACGGTGGACGGCTACCCCGAGCTCGCGATCTTTGGATCCGCAAGCCTCGTAGGAGCTGCCGAGCCCAAGTTGCCGGCCACGAACTAGACGCTCTTGATTGTGATTGATAGATGGTGATAGGTGATTTGCGATTGCCTGAGACGGTGGATGACAAACGGTCGACACCCGAAACCACACCGGCACCAAACTTGGGCGGGAGGACTCCCCGGCGTTTCGACGAAGGAGAACGCAGGGGCCGGGGGCGCGACTAGCCCCCGCGAAACACAGATCGGCGAGCCGCCCATTGGATACCCTTCCCCCACCAAACATTATCTCAGATAGGCACGACCCACATCAACTCATCACCCACCAGCAGGCACAGCAGGCCAAACCCGAAACCACACCGGTACCAAACTTGGGCGGGAGGACTCCCCGGCGTTTCGACGCAGGAGAACGCAGCGGCCGGGGCCGCGACTAGCCCGCGCGAAAGACAGATCGGCGAGCCGCACATTGGATACGAAGACGGTGGACGGTCGAAGGTAGACGGTGGACGGCTGCACGAGCTCGCGATCTTTGGATCCGCAAGCCTCATGGGATCTGCCGAGCCCAAGTTGCCGGCCACGAACTAGACGCTCTTGATTGTGATTGATAGATGGATCGTCGAGCTGCGGGGCGGCCAGTGGGTGGCAAAGATCGGCGAGCCGCCCATTGGATACCTTTCCACCACCCAACATTATCTCAGGTAACCTAGACCCACATCAAATTCACAACCCACCACCAGGCACAGCCGGCCAAACCCGCAACCACACCGGTACCAAACTTGGGCGGGAGGACTCCCCGGCGTTTCGACGAAGGAGAACGCAGGGGCCGGGGGCGTGACTAGCCCGCGCGAAGGACAGATCGGCGAGCCGCAGCTTGGATACGAAGACGGTGGACGGTCGAAGGTAGACGGTGGACGGCTACCCCGAGCTCGCGATCTTTGGATCCGCAAGCCGCGTAGGAGCTGCCGAGCCCAATTTGCTGGCCACGAACTAGACGCTCTTGATTGTGATTATAGATGGTGATAGGTGATTTGCGATTGCCTGAGACGGTGGATGACGAACGGTCGACACCCGAAACCACACCGGTACCAAACTTGGGCGGGAGGACTCCCCGGCGTTTCGACGAAGGAGAACGCGGGGGCCGGGGGCGCGACTAGCCGGCGCGAAAGACAGATCGGCGAGCCGCAGCTTGGCTCGTTCTAGACTACCGGATGCCGCGGGCGGGACCCGCACCACCCAATCTCCCGCAAGCAAAGCCTCGAAGACGGGGTATAGCCAGGTAAAACAAGCAAAACGCCCATCCAAATTTAGCCTGGATGGGCGTCTGCATCGTGCCCTGCTATACGCGATCACAGTAGCATCGACAAATCGACTTGCAACTAGTGTTTGCGAGCCCTTACCTTTTTGGTCGTGGTCTTTTTGGTGGCCTTACCTTTCTTGCCCTTGACCGTTGCTTTCTTGGTGGTCTTGGACGCACTTGCCTTACCCTTCCTGCCCTTAACGGCAGCCTTTTTGGTGGTCTTCTGACCCTTCACTGTCCGGCCGCCCGGGCCCTGCGCCTTGACGCTTGTGCTGGATCTCTGGGCGGCTGCCTTTCGACCGCCTCGGCCTTTGGCTGCTGCGGTCGTCGTGCTTTTGGTGGCGGATACCTTACCCCCTCTCGGTCCCGTCTTTGTGACTGTGGTCGAGGTCTTGACCACTCCGGCTCGCTTGACGGTGGGATGGGCCCGATGCCGATTGATGGCGACCGTATGGTGCTTCTTGACGGTGACCGAGGTGCGTCGACGTGGCACATACACCCGATGTGCCCGGGGCAAGCGGTGGGTGGTAGTCACGTGGAAACCCACGTGGACGTGCCGGTGTCTGGGATAAAACCAGCTCCACGGTCGCGGTCGCCACGGCCTCCACCAGGCGGGGTATACGCCGAAGTAGAAGGGAGACACATACACTCGGTAGCTGGGCCGGTAGATGTAGCGCACACTAGCCCAAGGCCACACGTTGACGACCACTCGAATACGGTCAAACTCGGCCGAGGGGCCTCTGCCGTTGTCTTCTTCGGCATAGGGTTCGACGATGACCTGTTCGCCGTACACGTCTTCGTCGCCAATGATCTGAAGAATGGCCTTATCCGGTCCCTCCTTTTCGATCTCGATCACGGCGATATCCTGAGACTCCTTCTTACTGATGGGTACCTGCAAGATCAGTGCATGCACGTCACCGTCTACGTGGTCTTCCACTCGCACATAGTCAATTTCTCCGTCTTGGTCCAGATCGAGATTGTTTACCTCTTTGGATTCCGTGTTGAGCAATTTCTCAAAGTCCTCCGGTGATTTGGCTTCCTTAAAGAGCGCTAGCGCTCCCTCGAGGCTAAAATGATGACCGGGCAGGGTACTGTCGACGGCCATTTCTTCTTGACTAAAAATCATCCCGGCGAGGCCGATGATGAGCATGGATGTAAGGGCTGTTGATCTGTAGATTTGCATGACTCTTTTGGTTTGTACAGTCCATTGACTCCCTGGGGAGCCCTGGGTTTAATTCAGGTAAAAAAACATGCATGATTTAGGAAATCACCAACAGCCATGAAAGTCTTGGCTTATAGCCCGGTATCTTGGTACCAATTAAACGTATGGACTTATGGCTGTTGATCAATTTCCCATTATCGTTGAGCGTGGTTGTGGAATGGATGTGCACAAAGATACGGTTGTTGCGACAATTCGAGGGGCAGATATTGAGGTAACCACAGCGACATTTAAGACGTTTAGCGACGATCTGACAGAGATGATATGTTGGCTTCAGAACCATGGAGTTACGCATGTTGCGATGGAGAGCACGGGAGTGTACTGGAAGCCGGTGTACTACATGCTGGAGGAATTCTTCGAGGTTTTGTTGGTCAATGCCCGTCACATCAAGAATGTTCCTGGGCAGAAGACGGATAAGAAAGATTCAGAATGGATTGCCAAACTGTTACTCAGTGGTCTTCTGAAGGGGAGTTTTGTTCCTGGCCAAGAGATACGGGAATTGCGAGCATTGCACCGTCACCGTCGAAAGCTGATCGGTCAGCGAACGGCACAGAAGAATCGACTGCAAAATGTGTTGGAACAAGCCAATATCAAATTACGCAGTGTGCTCAGTGACGTATTTGGTGTGTCGGGTTTGTCGATGATACAAGCCATATCTAGCGGGCAAACGGACCCTGAGGTATTGTGTGAATTAGCAAAAGGGTCTCTAAGAAATAAGAAGGATCAATTACGAAAGGCACTAACAGGCAGAGTAACAGACCATCATCGATTCATGTTGAAGCTGATACTTGAGTCCATCTCACACATCAACGACCAAATAGCTCAGATAGAAGCTCAGATGGATAAGTATCTAGACTTGATGAAAACCGAAGTGGATCTGCTGAAAACGATTCCAGGAGTGTCTACACAGATTGCCGCTGGCATTTTAGCCGAGATTGGAGATGACATGACCCACTTCCCATCACACGGGCACCTAGCATCTTGGGCTGGCATTTGTCCTGGAAACAACGAAAGTGCAGGAAAGATGTACTCATCTCGCATCACCCACGGCAACAAGCATCTAAAGACAACATTGGTTGAGGCTGCCTGGGTTGCATCAAGGACAAAGAACAATCCTGTACTGGCCACCAAACATCGAATGTTGAGTCGACGCATTGGTAAGAAGAAGGCTACCATTGCCATAGGGCATAAGATCTTGACCGCTGCATACCATGTCCTTCGTGATCAACAGCCCTACAAACCTCACACTACAGACCCCAAAATCCTAGAGATTAGAAGATTGCGCAGAATCAAAAGGTTGGAAAGACAATTGAGTGCACTTAGAAAGACGTCCTAAACAAGATCGTGGCTTTTTTTGGTGGTTAAACTCCCCGGAAAAAAAACTGACATCAGACGTCATGTACCAACAGTTGATGCCGTAGAGCTCGAAGAAAAAATTACACTCTCTTGCTATTTCTTATGCCAAAATTAGATGAATCCGGGCCCTGGGGCAGCGAATGACTTTCAGAAAAAAAATTGAGATGACTCCGGAGGTGTGAAGGGCCCTAGTAGAGCTTCGCGTTAGAATTAAAAGAAGATTAGTGCGAAACGCTACTCAGCTTAGCAAATTTTGAACTTCTTGGAGGCCGTGCTGAGATCTTCCTTTCCCAGGCCGGCTAGCTGCAGCTCGATCTTCTTCGACGCCGGGGTTGCAGCCAAACCTCCGAGCCCCGTACAGCGCAGCTCGGAAGCCATTTGGTGACCGACCTGATACATGGTCTGGATGACTTGGTCCAATGGCACCAGATGCGCATAGTCGGCCAGCGCCAAATTGGCACAGGAGAGCGCGTTGGTGGCTCCCATAATGTTCTTGCCCAAGCATGGGGCCTCCACTCGGTTGGCAATCGGATCGCAGATCATGCCCAGCGAGTTTTGCAACGCCAGGGATGCCGCTGCGACAGACTGCTTGACCGTTCCTCCCGCCATCTGTACCAACGCCGCCGCAGCCATACAGGACCCCGCTCCACACTCCGCCTGGCATCCGCCCACTTCAGCGGCAAAGGTCGCCTGACCCGCAATGAAGACGCCAATTAATCCCGCCGAGAGCATGGCTTGCACTACCTCCTCCCGCTCGAGGCCCATTGCACGTGCGGCTCCCAACACGGCGCCGGGCAAGGCCCCACATGCACCTGCCGTGGGCGCGGCGACTATCACACCCATAGAGCTCTTGACCTCCATCATGGCGCTGACATACATGATGATCGTGTTTAGCACGTCCCCTCCCAGCAGCTCTTTTCGGTCAAATTTGTCTTGATAGCCCAGTGATTGTGGACCCAGTATCCGATCATGATAGGAAGTGCCTTGCAAGCCCGATTGGATCGAACGATCCATGATGTCGACGATATCTCCCATCCGGGCCATAACCTCCCCGTCCGAGATGCCGCCCCGGGCACTTTCGTATGCCTGGGCCAATCGCCAAAGGGGCCAGTCATGCTCCTCGTTGAAGGCGAGCATCGAAGCGCACGTGTCAAAGGGCAGTGGTGACGACGTGGGCGTCAGAATGGGCAAGACAGGATGTACGACACACATCCACTCCACATGGTCATCCGATCGCAGCCCTTCCAATAGGTCTGCCGCAAAGGGATACGGAGACTTCAGAACCCATCCATGCTCCCCCATCGTTTCGACAGCCGAGTCGGTGGACCCCTGGCGAACCTCCTGGAGCACAGCATGGTCTGAGCACCGCAAAAGCAGCACGTGCACATCGCCAACCAGCGATACCGGATGGCCATCTACCTCCACGACTTCGATCATGCCACCTCCGGTCGAAATGGCGGTCATCTGATGGACCTCGCGATCATTCTCGATGATCATCATGTAGGTGTTGGGGTGCTCTGCACTAGTGTCCTTGATTTCGATCTGGATGTCGATGCCCGCCGCGGCTATACCGTCCAGGTAATTAGGCAAACGCTCGTCATCCGCCTCCCAGCCCAGCAGCCCACCAAATAAGCCCATATCAGAGCCTTGGCTCTCGTGCGTGGTGGCCAACGAACCATCTCGATCAAAGACGATGGAGATCTTCCCGATGTCTCCCTGCATGAGGTCCCGCACCATGCGTCCGATGCGCAACGCAGCGGCACAATGCGAACTAGAAGGTCCCCGCATGACCGGTCCGATGACATCGTTGAAAATACTAGGTCCATTCATGATGTCTAATATTAGCGCAATTATTTGACATACACCATCTTCGATGGTCGAAGGTGTTGGCGGGTGCGTGTGGCATATCACTTGATGAGAGGTCCTCTACTCGCGAAATAAGGTGTAACGTGGCAGAAAGGCTTAACCGTGGAATGGTGGAATGGTGGAATCATGGAATCGTTGAGCCGATCTTGGCATATTCAGCCATCTAACTTGGCTGGAAGGTAGATATGTCAAGGGTTAACCCCATCTCATACCTGTGGTGTTGTGATCCATGTCTTTTGCTCGCCGCCGAAGGCTTACATTTGGGGTTGATTTCTCTGAGGTATGATCTACTTGTCCGCCGAAGGCCTTTCAAAAAACTATCCCGACCAACCGCTCTTTGATGGGCTCACCTTTGGCATCCATCAAGGGGACAAGATTGCTTTGATCGCCAACAACGGAGCAGGCAAGTCTAGTCTAATCAAGATCCTTACTGGTCAGGATATGCCAGACGCGGGCAGCATACGTCTGACCGATGGCATCCAGGTGGGCTACCTGCCACAAGTCCCCCGGTTTGATGGGCTACGCACCGTGGGTGATCTCCTGGAGCAAGAACACAGGCACATTCGGGATCTCTTACGGTCGTATGAAACGGCGGTGGCATCCCCATCGACCGAGCCGCTGGAGATCGAACGGCTCACGTCCATGATGGATGCATTGGATGCCTGGGATTATGATCGGAGCCTGGAGTCCTATCTGACCCGATTTGGCATTACCGACATGGAGCAAGCCTTGGACACTATGTCCGGCGGACAACGCAAGCGGTTGGCCCTAGCGGTTACATTATCCAGTCAGCCAGATCTGGTGATCATGGACGAGCCCACCAATCACCTGGACATTGAGATGATCGAGTGGCTGGAAAAGTATCTCTCGAAGGCGAAGCTGGCATTGTTCCTGGTCACGCACGATCGCTATTTTCTCGATACCGTCTGCAATCAAATCATCGAGTTGGCCGATGGCAAATTGTATCGTCATCAGGGCAAGTACGCTGACTTCTTAGAAAAACGAGAGGCCCGCCTCGCGATCGAAAACCGAGCGCATGAGAAAGTGAGCAAAATGGCCAAGCGCGAATTGGAATGGATGCGACGCACACCCCAAGCCAGGACCACCAAAGCTAAGGCTCGGATCGATGCTTTCTACGATCTTGAGGAGCAGGCCGCCGCCAAACGACGGGACCCATCGATCGAGCTGAGCGTTAAGATGTCCCGGATCGGAGGAAAGATCCTGGAGCTCAAAAATCTGCGCAAGAGCTATGGCACATTGAAGATCCTCGACGGCTTCACTTACACTTTCAAAAAAGGAGAACGCATTGGCATTGTAGGGCAGAATGGAGCAGGTAAATCCACTTTTCTCCATCTGATCACCGGCCTCGAACAGCCGGACAGTGGAAAGATCAACGTAGGTCAGACGGTGGTCTTTGGCTATTATACACAGCGGGGCATCCGCGTCGATGAGGATCGGCGCATCATCGATGTGGTCAAGGATATTGCGGAGGTGATTGTACTTGCCAATGGACGCAAACTATCTGCCTCGCAGTTTTTGGAACACTTCATGTTTTCGCCCGAGCAGCAATATAAACCCGTGCGGAAGCTGAGCGGAGGTGAACGCCGACGGCTCTATCTGCTCACGGTCCTGATCAAGAACCCAAACTTCCTCATCTTGGATGAGCCCACCAATGACCTGGATCTGCTCACGCTCAACAAGCTGGAGGAGTTTCTCGACGGCTACCCTGGCGTACTCATCCTCGTGTCTCACGACCGCTACTTCATGGACAAGCTGGTCGACCACCTGTTTATCTTTACCGGTGACGGTCAGATCAAAGACTTCAACGGCACGTACACTGAATATCGACTGGCAAAAGCTGCCAGCGATCGCGATCGGCAGCGGACCACGAAGCAGAAGCAATCACCAGGACCAGCTCAATCCGGAGCGCACGGCGGGCTGACAAAAAAGGAGAAAAATGAATATGCCAAACTGGAGCGAGAAGTGCAGCAATTGGAAGAAGAGAAGCTGGCATTGGAGCACCAACTGGCAGAGTCGTATGATGATGCAACCAAAGTCGCCGAGCTGTCCCATCGGGTGGGAGATATCTTACAGCGCATCGAGGAGAAGACCGCTCGTTGGATGGTACTGGCTGAGCGGATGGACGCGTGATTTCTTGCCCACCCTGACCGGGTCAGGCCTTGCGAAATGGGCTGACTTCTTTGTCCCTGCGAATGCTATCCCAGGCCATGGTAAGGGTGGCCTCCAGTTCTTTGTAGTCCAGTCGCAGCTTGCCAGCCTGGTGAAACTTCACCAGTTGCATCACTGGATAAAAGGTGAAGGACAGCAGCATCTCATTGGGAAGGTCCTTGATGATCCGATTCTTCTTACCTCGGTCAAAGAGTCGATACAGTGGCTCAAAGTAGCCCTCCGCCTCCTTGCCGTCAATCAGTCCGATCAGTGGCGAGTTAGCATACTGTTCTAAGAACACAAAGTGATCCGGCCGGCGCAGAAAGTATTGGTACGCCTTGCGAAGCAGGATCTTGAAGCTCTCGTCAATAGCGAGAAACGATTCATAGCCGGAAAAAATGCTGTTGCTCGCATCCTTCTGCACGCGGAGATACAGCTGCCTCAACAGGTCTTCCTTGTTCTTGAAGTAGATATAGATGGTGGCGGGTGAGACCTCCGCCTTGCGGGCGATCTGTGACATCGAAGTATCTGCCAGTCCCTTGGCATTGATCAAATCAATGGATGCCTGGCAGATGGCCGCTTCTTTCCTCGGATCCCTAGTCCTCATATTTCTTACGGTTCTGATGAATAATCAATTGGAATCTTGCAATGGTCATGCCAGAGCCCGCACGTCAGCGCACTACCGAAAGCAATACTAATGTTAGAGTAATAACTGACCTCAACAGACGCTCTGGATACGTTTGACGAGGTGAAAACTAGGCTGATATAGATATATGGGGACTACTAGAGTTTCGCATTAGATATGTTGAATAATTCTAATAGGATTTTGTTCGCAGACGAGGCATGACCGAACGATCTCGTAGAGTCGAGCATGACACTGCGAGAAGTGAGGGAACCGCGAAAGCGGGTGGGTGGCTAGCCCTAGCTATGGCGAGGCTTTGCAACGAAGCATGCGGACCAAAGACATTAGAATTAACCACAAGATTTAATGCGAAACTCTACTAGACCTTTGGGGCCAGATATTCGGAGATCTCGGTGACCGCAATATAGGAAAGGAGCAGGCTGAAATTGTTAATGCACCAATGCTCTAATTTTTTTATTTCATCCGTGGTCAACCGCTGGAGGGATTTCCTAAGCTCTTTGCGGAATATAGCTTTGTCGAAACTTACTTTTTGTAGAATTGTCTTTGAGTATGCTAGCCAGGATGACTTTGCTTCCATTCCAAAGTTTTTTGCGTTAATTACCGACCTTAGAACGGGTTTTGGGGCGGTCAGATTTCACCAAGATAAGAACTTATTTTCGCTTTCTCATGCTTTTGGCCCTCTTTGCCCTGTCCTGTGCACGACGGGTGATCATCTGGCGTTTTCCAGCTCTCTTCTGATCGTCCAGCAGCTTCTCCACCAGGTCGGACCGCCCCAGTGCGGTGAGCTTCTGACGAATGGTCGACCAGTTTTCCCGTTTGTACCAGAAAAAGTAAAGATGTTGGTTCTTCTTCTCCTTCTTAGACTTGGCCGTGTAGACGGGTTGCAGGGTGTAGGGATGTAGGCCCGTATAGTAAATGACGGTAGCCACTGTCATGGGTGTCGGCGTAAAGTCCTGCACCTGCTCCAGTCGAAAGCCCATGTCCTTGGTCTCCGCCGCCAGGTTGGCCATATCCTCCTCCCCACAGCCCGGATGGCTGGATATAAAGTACGGGATCAACGGTTGATCTAGACCATGCTTCTCGTTGTAATAATCATACTTGGCCTTGAAGGCATGAAAGTGCTTGAAGGAGGGCTTACGCATGAGTTTCAGCGTCGGTTCGGAAGTATGCTCGGGTGCCACCTTTAGACGCCCTCCCACGTGTCGGCAGACCACCTGCTCCATATACTCGTCCAGCGAGTCATCTCCCTGCTTGTTGTAGCTGTCCACTAGCAGATCATACCGGATGCCGCTGCCCACAAAAGCCTTTTTGACATCGGGATGTGCATCGACCTTCTTGTATAGCTCCGTCATGGGACGATGGCTGGTATCCAGATTGGAGCAGATGACGGGATGAATGCAAGATGGACTGACACATCGATCACAAATCTCTTGGACCTTGCCCTTCATCCGGTACATATTGGCTGACGGGCCGCCCAGGTCGCTAATGTATCCCTTGAAGTCGGGCATCTGCGTCACTTTGTCCACCTCCGCCAGAATCGATTCTTCAGATCGACTGGCGATGAACTTGCCCTGGTGCGCTGATATCGTGCAAAAACTGCATCCTCCGAAACAACCACGATGCATGTTGACTGAAAAGCGGATCATCTCGTACGCGGGAATAGAGCCCCGCTTGGCGTACTTGGGATGGGGCATACGCGTATAAGGCAGGTCAAAAGTAGCATCGATTTCCGCCTCCGCCATGGGGGGATAGGGCGGATTGACGATCAGGTGATTCTCACCAATGCGCTGTACGATGCGACGAGCCTTTACTTTGTTGGACTCCTGCTCAATGATCTTGAAGTTAGCGGCAAAGGAGCGTTTGTCGCGTAGGCAGCGCTCATGCGATGCAATGTGTATAGTCTCCCATCGCTTGTTTGTAGGCACCTCCTCGTCTCTACTTCGTAAAACTGCTGTTTGGTGGATGTTAGCAAGCGACGTAAAGGGCACACCTTTGCGCAGTAACCGCAAGATCTCGCGGAGCGGCTGCTCGCCCATACCGTAGACTAGCAGATCGGCACCGCTATCTTCCAGGATAGAGGGAAACAATCGATCCGCCCAATAGTCGTAGTGGGTCACCCGGCGCAAGGACGCCTCAATGCCCCCTATGATCACCGGTACGTCCGGATACAGCTGCTTAAGAATGCGGGTATAGACTTTGGTTGCGTAGTCCGGCCGAAACCCTGCCTCGCCGCCCGGCGTATACGCGTCCGTGGATCGCTTTCGCTTGGCCGCCGTATAGTGGTTGACCATGGGGTCCATACAGCCACTACTCACCGCAAAGAACAGACGGGGCCGCCCCAGCTTCGTGAAGTCACGCAGGTCGTCTCGCCAGTTGGGCTGGGGCACGATGGCCACTCGATAGCCCTGGTCTTCTAAGATTCGACCGATCACCGCGCTACCAAAGGCTGGGTGATCGACATAGGCGTCGCCTGAAAATAAGACTACGTCCAACTCATCCCAGCCTCGATCGGCTACCTCCTGTCGAGTGATCGGCAGCCATTGTCTCCAAGCCTTCTTGTCCATCTGCCTACAAAATTACGTAAAATGGACACGGGAGGGCGGAGTCAGCCGATCTTGCGCATACGGATGTTTTCAGGTGTCACCTCCAGATATTCATCGTCCTTGATATATTCCATGGCTTCTTCTAGCGAGAAGACGACCTTGGGAGCGATCCGTGCAGCATCGTCTGAGCCCGCTGCTCGCATATTGGTGAGCTTCTTGCCCTTGATCACATTCACATCGAGGTCATTGGCCCGGCTGTTCTCTCCGATCACCTGCCCTTTGTACACGCGATCTCCAGGCTCGATAAAGAATCGGCCCCGGTCTTGCAGCCTGTCCAGCGCGTACGCCAGCGTCTGCCCCGTCTCTGATGAAACCAGCGAGCCGTTAAATCTACCTGGCAGCTCGCCCACGTGGTTCGTGTATCTGAGGTAGCGATGGGTAATGACCGCCTGACCGGCCGTGGCCGTGATGATGCGGCTGCGCAGGCCAATAAGGCCTCGGGCCGGGATCTCAAATTCCAGGTGCTGTACATCTCCCTTGGGCTCCATCTTGAGCAACAGTCCCTTTCGCTGGGTGGCCAACTCGATGGCTTTGCCGGCATGCTCCTCTGGCACATCGATGACCAGCAGCTCGAGTGGCTCCATTTTTCTCTCACTCACCTCCTTGATGATCACCTGCGGACGGCCCAGTTGCAACTCGTAGCCCTCTCGTCGCATCGTCTCCACCAGGATGGACAAATGCAAGACACCACGTCCATACACGTTAAACTTGTCTTCGGTGGCGGTCTCCTCGACACGCAGGGCCAGATTTCGTTCGGTCTCTTTAAAGAGTCGGTCCCTCAGATGCCGTGAGGTGACGTACTTGCCTTCCTTGCCAAAGAAGGGTGACGTGTTTATGGTGAAAAGCATGCTCATGGTCGGTTCGTCCACCTCGATTCTGGGCAGCGGCTCGGGATTTTCCAGGTCGCAGATGGTGTCGCCAATCTCAAAGTCGTTCACACCCACGATGGCACACAGATCACCACTTCGTACCCGATCCACCTTGGTCCGATTCAGTCCCTCGAAAACGAAAAGCTCCTTGATTTTAATCTTCACCGCATCCCCATTGCGCCGACAGATCAGATACTCCGCACCCGATATCATCTCCCCCCGGTAGACCCGGCCAATGGCGATCCGGCCGGCATAGTTGGAGAAATCCATGGAGCTGATCTGCATTTGCACATCGCCCGCCTGGTCTAGCGCCGGCGGAATCTGCTCCAGGATACAGTTGAGCAGCGGCGTAATGTCATCAGTCCGTTGCTGCCAGTCGTAGCTCATCCACCCCTCTTTGGACGACCCGAAGATGGTCTCAAAATCCAGTTGCTCCTCGGAGGCGTCCAGATTAAACATCAGGTCAAAGACATCTCCCTGCACCTCCTCGGGGCGACAGTTCTCCTTGTCTACCTTGTTGACCACGACGATGACCTTCAGACCCAGCTCAATGGCCTTGCTCAAGACAAATCGGGTTTGCGGCATCGGTCCTTCAAACGCATCCACCAGCAGGAGCACCCCATCTGCCATCTTAAGCACCCGCTCTACCTCACCGCCAAAGTCTGCGTGTCCGGGTGTATCTATGATATTGATTTTCACTCCCCGGTAGGTGACGGATACATTTTTGGACAGGATGGTGATGCCTCGCTCTCGCTCCAGATCATTGTTGTCCAGGACCAGCTCTCCCAAATCCTTGTTGTGCCCCGCGGGACGGCAAGCCCCCAAGATCCGGTCGACCAGGGTCGTCTTGCCATGGTCTACGTGGGCAATGATGGCGATATTTCTAATCTCTTGCATGTACTAAATCGTCATTTCTGACACAGCGTCAGAAAGGCGGCAAAAGTATTACAACTTTGGGAAATCCGGGCATGCGAGGTCGAATTGTGCAACGGTGGAATTGTTGAAGTGTGGAATTGTTGAACTGGGCTTCCAATGATGTCGCAATGTCCTAAAGGGGATTGCACCGCAGAGGGCGCTAAGGACTCGCAAAGGACGCAATGGGGGGTTGTCGAATCGGGCAGTGGTGGAATCGGTGACGCGTCGAGTCGTTCAACTGGCTTCCAATGATGTCGCTATGTCCTTAAGGGGATTACACCGCGGAGAGCGCTAAGGACTCGCAAAGGACGCAATGGGGGTTGTCGAATCGAGCAGTGGTGGAATCGGTGAAGTGTGGCATTGTTGAAGGGTCGAGTCGTTGAACTGATCTTCCGGTGATGGTCGTAATGTCCTAAAGGGGATTGCACCGCGGAGAGCGCTAAGGACTCGCAAAGGACGCAATGGGGGGATTGTCGAATCGAGCAGTGGTGGAATCGGTGAAGCGTGGCATTGTTGAAGCGTCGAGTCGTTGAACTGGGCTTCCAATGATGTCGCTATGTCCTAAAGGGGATTGCACCGCAGAGGGCGCCAAGGACTCGCAAAGGACGCAATGAGGATTGTTGAATCGGGCTATGGTGGAATCGATGAAGTGTGGCATTGTTGAAGCGTCGAGTCGTTGAACTGGGCTTCCAATGATGTCGCAATGTCCTAGAGGGGATTGCACCGCAGAGGGCGCCAAGGACTCGCAAAGGACGCAATGAGGATTGTTGAATCGGGCTATGGTGGAATCGGTGAAGTGTGGCATTGTTGAAGCGTCGAGTCGTTGAACTGGGCTTCCAATGATGTCGCTATGTCCTAATGGGGATTGCACCGCGGAGAGCGCTAAGGACTCGCAAAGGACCGCAATGGGGGTTGTCGAATCGAGCTTTGGTGGAATCGGTGAACTGATCTACGCAGGTCAATCCTTCTTCAGGAGCGGTACCACCTCCCGGTCACCTGCGCCGTAGATGTGGCAGAAGCGTTGTACATCGCGATAAGGATATACATCTATGATCTCCTTGCGTCGCAATTGAGCTTGCACTCCCCGCCAATATTTGACACTATACAAATCTCCGTGTAGGCGAAAGAAGATTTCCCGCATTTCAGGGTTGCCGATGAGAAACCGGGGAAACTCCTCGGGAAAAATATCGTTGGGGCCCACGTGGTAGTAGGGAGTAGCCGACATCTCCTCATACTCGTCTCGCGGCTCAGGAATCACTCGAAAATTATAGTCCGTCAAGAAGCCAATTTCATCATAGTCGTAGAACACGACCCGCTTGAGTCGCGTGACCCCAAAGTTCTTTAGCAGCATATCACCTGGAAAGATGTTGACGGCCGCCAACTGTTTGATGGCATTGCCGTATTCTGCAATGACGTCCTCTGCATCTTCTTTTGAAGCCGTTTCGAGGTAGAGATTGAGGGGGATCATCTTCTTCTCTACATAGAGATGGGCAATTTCGACCGTGTCTTCTCCAAGGGTGACCTTGGACGGAGCGTCCTCCAACAACTCCTGTAGTAAGGCATCGGAAAAGCGCTCGCGCCGAAACACCAGGTTTTCAAACATATGACTGTCCGTCATCCGTCCTACGCGATCATGCTTGTTGACCAGCTCGTACTTCTGCTTGACCTGCTCTTGCGTCACGTTTTTTGGTGGTGCAAAAGTGTCCTTGATGATCTTGAAGACGACATTGTAGGAGGGCAGCGTAAAGACGTGCATGACCATTCCCTTGATCCCGGGAGCTTCCACAAACTTGTCTTTGGAGCGGGCAAGGTGCCGCAGGAAGTCTCGGTAGAAGACCGTTTTTCCATGCTTTTCAAACCCAAGGGAGTTGTACAATTCTCCCAGGCTCTTGAGGGGCAAGAACGAGCGCAGAAAGTCCACCATCTCGCTGGCAATGTCCACGTCTACTAGAAAGTACGATCGATTATAGCTGAAGATGGAGCTGACATCACGATCGTCCAGCAGCAAGGCATCGACAAATATTCCCTGGCTCCCGTGCAATAGGGGCAGCACGAAAGGAATGATCTGCCGCTCGGAGTACATCCGACCGACGATGTAGGCCCCTTTATTTCGGAAAAAGACAGACTTGAGGGTTTCGATGCGAAAAGACGATTCATTGAGCTGCAGCTGTGCTAGCGCTTGCCCAAAGGACTCTGCCAGATAGACCAAATCTCGCTCGCGATCCTCCCAGGCAGCGTCAAACTTGTACCGCCGTAGGATTGAGCGGAATAGAAACCGCTTATCCGGATCAATTGAAAACGAATGGAAGATTGGCTCTGTCGATTTAAACTCGCGGTAGGTGGCCGTGGCATGGACAAACATATTGTCTACATCGGCGCTCATGCCCTTGTGACTGTGGCGAAAGACCGAGTTGTAAAAGGTCTCCGCAATATTGCGCGTGTTGAAATTCTTGATTTCGTGCGTGTAAAAGTCCTTGGTAGCTCGCCAGACCTGGTCTTCCGCAGCGAGTGAACCCAGGACCTCCAGCACCTTTTCGGTGGTGTCGCCGACGGCATCCCGGTAGAATGAAATCCGCTCCCGGGCATCCCCCTGCATGCCGTGCCAGTCCCGATTTTCGAATCGAATGGAAGCCCGCTTGGTGATGCGCTTAAACTGGTGATAGAAGTTGAGATAGGCACTGAGGATCGAGTGCGCCGCATCGTACGGGATTAGCTTTTCAAACATGGACATGGTCGTCTCCGAATATGGACCAAAAATCGAGCTTGATGAGAAGGTCGCAAAATCTAATTTATTGCACAAATTCGGCGCAAAGTAGCATCGTTTGTCGAGAGCTGGCCGTTTTGCACTCAATATCATTGCCGGTGAATCACTAGATTTGCCCTCCGGAAAATCTAAGCCATATGAGAAAATTGACCTTCTTGATCCTCACTGCCGTAACCCTCTGTCTGGGCTGCAGCAAAGATGATGACCCCGGTCTCTCTCCCCAGGAGCAACTGGCGGAGGACATTCGACTCATAGAGGAGTACTTGCTGGCAAATGAGGGCTCCGTAGCACAAAAGACTGCGTCCGGGCTTCACTACATCATCCGAGAGGATGGCGACGGGACCCACCCAAGTGCCACCTCGGAGGTAGAAGTCAAGTACAATGGGTATCTCTTAGATGGGACCGTATTTGACAAGACGGCCCCTACGGAGACCATTACCTTCTTTTTGAATCGGACCATCCCCGGCTGGATTGAAGGGATTCCGTTGATCGAGTCCGGTGGTGGAAAGGGCACCCTGTACATCCCCTCGGGGCTGGGATATGGTTCCAACTCGCCGAGTCGCCTCATCCCCGCCAATTCGGTACTCATTTTTGACGTCACCGTCATCAGCTTCCAATAATTCCGAAGGACCGGCCGGAAGCATCGCTGGCACACCTTCGAGATGAGGCTATTACAGGTCTAACCGATGTAAGCACAACACTAGCTGGTGGAGCTTCGCATTCAATCTTGTTGTCAATTCTAATGTCTTTGGCCCGCATAGGTCCGCGTACTACGTTGCAAGCCTCGCCGGTTTCCTCACTTCTCGCATAGTCACACTGGACTCTACGAGATCGTTCGGTCATGCCTGGTCTGCTTACAAAATCCTCTTAAAATTATTCAACATATCTAATGCGAAAGCCTACTAGGGGGCAGGATTGCTGATCTCCTTGTGCACCTTATTGATGTCCTTGGCCATTTCGCGGGTGAATGAAATATCAATACTGCCAATGTCTTCCCGCAGCTGATCCATGGTCGTGGCTCCGATGATATTGCTGGTGACAAAGGGCTGTGCGTTAACAAATGCCAGGGACAGTTGCGCTGGAGACAGCTCATACTTGTTTGCTATCGCGATATACTTCTCGGTAGCCTCCCACGACTTGCGACCGTTGTAGCGTGACAGTTGTTTGAATTGGTTGATGCGATCACCATCGCTGTCTTGCTTGGAGTGGTACTTGCCCGAAAGCAAGCCAAAGGCCAGTGGCGAGTAGGCCAGCAAGCCGATGTCTTCTCGCATGGACACTTCGGCCAGTCCCACTTCATAACTTCGATTGAGCAGATTGTACGGATTCTGAATGCTCACCGGCCTGGGTACCTCCTGCGTATCGGACAGTTGCAGACAGCGCATGACACCCCAGGGGGTCTCGTTGGACAGGCCTATGTGCCTGATTTTTCCTGCCTGCACATACGATTGGAGACTATCGAGGACCTCGGCAAAATTGTCCGTCCACGGGTCACTTTCATCATGCACGTAGCCCAGCCTTCCAAAGAAGTTGGTGCGGCGTTCGGGCCAGTGCAGTTGGTACAGATCAATGTACTCCGTCTGCAGGCGTCGCAGACTGTTATGAATGGCAATGTCCAGCTGCTCCCGACTAAAATTTAAGGCAGATCGAATCCAAGTGATTCCCGCAGAAGGGCCCGTAATCTTCGTGGCGATAATGACGTCATCCCGCTTGCCCCTCGCCTGCAGCCAGCTCCCAATGTATTGCTCGGTGAGTCCTTGGGTCTCTTTGCTGCCCGGCACGGCATACAACTCGGCCGTATCGATGAAGTTAATACCTTGGTCCACGGCGTAGTCCAACTGTTCGTGCGCCTCGGCCTCCGTATTCTGCTGGCCGAAGGTCATGGTGCCTAGACAAATCTTACTGACGTTGAGATCCGTGCGTCCGAGTTGTTCGTAGATCATTAGGTTTGGTTTTCCAGCTTCCGATATCCCTGGTCAAGGGACATCAAGCGGCAACCAAAATAGACTTTTTTTGCAAAGCCCTCCCTATATCTGGGCATGACATATCGCGCAGCCAGGGAACCATGTTCAAACAGACTGGGTTTGGTGCGCAAAGGGCATTGTTCGCCAAGTTGGTACATTGTTGACCGCCACGCCGAGGCTCTGCCATGGGCACTCACTCCACCCGCGATTCGTTAGTCAAGGAGCATTCCACCATGGACCCGTAGAAGGAAACTGACTAAGCCAGCCAGCGCGGCTTAAGTACGAACGAGTGCCACCAAGGTAATTTATCGCAGGCAAGCCGTCGGCTAGAGCTCAGAAGTGGTAGCTTCGCAGAAAATTACAAAGAACAGGCTATGAGATTTGACGAGCAGACCGTGCTCATCAGTGGTGGAAGCCGAGGCATCGGAGCAGCCATCGCGACAGCCTTTGCTGCCCGCGGTGCGAAAGTGGCAATCAACTATGTGCGCAATGAACAGGCGGCCCAAAAACACCTGGACACGCTGGAGGGCAACGGGCACATCCATCTCCAAGGGGACGTGGCAAGGGAGCGGGACTGCCAGTCGCTGATCGATGCAGCGGTGAAGCATTTTGGACGACTAGACATCTTGATCAATAATGCGGGCATTCATGAGCAGCATCCCCTCGAAGAGGTGGATTATGCCAACTGGAACCGGATCTGGAGAGAAACCTTGGAAGTCAACCTCCTCGGTCCGGCACGGCTCATGTATCTCGCCGCACGTCAGATGATGTCGCAAGGCGCGGGCCGCATTGTGAATGTCTCCTCTCGAGGAGCCTTCCGCGGCGAACCTGATCAGCCGGCCTATGGCGCAAGCAAAGGCGGACTCAATGCCCTGGGACAGTCCCTGGCCCAAAAGCTGGCGCCCCATGGTGTATTTGTGGGTACGGTAGCCCCGGGTTTCGTGGAGACGGATCTGGCTCGAACCATTTTGGAGGGACCTCGAGGAGATCAGATCAAGAATCAAAGTCCATTAAAGCGTGTGGCACGTCCGGAGGAAGTCGCCTATGCGGTGCTGTTTCTAGCCTCCAAGGGATCAGAGTTCTCTACCGGTACCATCATCGATGTCAACGGTGCCTCCTATCTGAGATCATAAAATGGCAGCTTGGCATGCCCTGTATACCCGACCGGTCCGATCCGTTTGAATTTCCGGCTTATTGCCCAGGCAATGGATCCCGTCGGAGCACAATGGTCTGCAGAATGGATGTCTGCATACCAGGCACCTGAGATCCATCCGGATATACCAATGCCAGTCCGATGGTATTCTGCCCCATAGGTAGGCCTTCAATGTAGTAGGGTTGCCACTTGTCCAGGAGGGTTACCTCGCCATTGACCTGCACTTTGACCCGGTGCTCACCGCCGATATCGGCATTGACCGGATAGAAGTCCAGCATGACCTTCTTGGTATCGTCACCCACATAGGTGCCCTTGGGCCGACTGTAAAACAGTAAAGGCTCGACAATCTCTTCCGTCTCCCGAATGGTACCGTCGGTCACCATCACCCGCTGCACGATATGGGCGTCATCCGTCTTGATACTCTCGTGATAGGATCTGGACAAAAAAGCCAGCAGATTGTGTGTACCGTCAGATATGTCATAGTCAAAAGAGGACGTGTATTGGGCGGAGTAGGGCTGTCGATTGACGATCAGGTGTATATGCTGCCCCTTGGCTGAGTTGGCACACATCTTCTTGCCAGCATCGGGCGTCTGCTCACCCAGCTTGTACTTCCTTCCACTGATGGTAAAATCAAAGCGACCATTGCGATAGGTCATCGATTCGATCTTGGCATCTCGATATTGCGTAGACTTGGAGAAAGGCGTGATCTTGTATTTCCTTGGCTGCTCAGTGCTGTCGGCAGCGGTATCTGCATCCGCCGAGCGGTCCGACTTACATGCCACAAGGGCCAACAGCAAAAAAAGACAAATAGTGATCCCTGATTGTTTCATTTTGAAGTATTTGCGTTGATGCCGCCAAAGGTAACAACTTCCCCGCATCTTTACGGGCGATCATAAGGCGCAATTAGGCCCAATACGGGGCAGTGGCAATGATGAGACCATTGCCCTGGGGCAGTTAAGTCCATGGCTAAGCTCTCCTGCGATCACGGGTCTTCTGACGATGTTTCTTTCGCTTCTCCTTTTGTCTCAACTTCTTTTTTCGCAACCGCTCACGCTTCTTCGTCCGATCTACTTGGAAGAGTCCTCGCCTTTTGGACTTACCCTTGATCTTCTTGATAAAAACATAGCGCAAACTGATGGCCGTCTCCGACTCGAAGGCCCCAGTGCCCACGTTGAGGTGGTAGAGTGGCTTGTAGTCCCAAGACAGGTTGAGCCGGCCCAGAGTCACTTCAGCACCCGCAATGGCGGTGACGCCCCGGCGACTGAAGTCTGCCCCCTCCGAGGTGGACACCCACCGATTGTGCAGCCCTCCACCGAGGTAGAAGTTGAACCGTCGCGATAGCAGTGGACGATGCGTCTGCACGAGGATCGTACCGGTAGTCTCCTGCTGGGTGGCACTGGATGATACTATCCCTTCTACAGTCAGGCGCTCCAGTATACGTTGCTGCATGGTGATGCCAAAGTCAGTGCCCATCCGCAAGCCGACGGCCGTCACGTATGATTGTGCCCATGCCGGGACGGTGCTCAACGCAAAGAGCAGGGACAAAGTTGTGAATTCTCGTGCGTCCATAATTTATTGATGGTCATGCTCCTAACCATGGTGACTGAGCATTTAGTATTTAATCACAGGACATTAATGGGGGTTTAACGTTGTGGGATGGAAATCGCATCAGCCGATTGGCAAATTGTCGCTCAGACCCGTTCGGATGCCGATTCGGCGGTCGAGTTGTTCCGCCAACCCAGGAGACATTTTCAATCAAGGTGCATTCCCTGCACAGTGCATAAAGCCACGTATTAATACCTTGCATGCGTGGAATACTGGCACGCACTCAGGTCTTACTGGCGCTACTTCTGGCGAGCGCGCACTAAGTATGACATACACTCGCCCTTCTTATATGCCTTTGTCACAGCCGTGCTGGAAAACCGAGTAGCCCCGGCCGACGCATCGGCCATTGAGCGGCTCCGGGTGAAACTCCGGCAAGATCGCACGGTCCTGCCACCTGACCAACAAGGGGCTGGATCCATCTCGCGAGGTGACCGGGTGGATCGCGTGGCAGCGAGCTCGCTTTCTCCAAGGTGGCATTGCCGGCTCCTCTACCACCTGGTCCGGCATTTTCGGTCGCAGACGATCCTGGAGCTGGGCACTTCGCTGGGGATCTCCACGCTGTACCTGCATCTGGCGAATCCCAAAGCTGAGTTGGTCTCGATCGAGGGGCGAGCCTCCATCTGGCAACGGGCGAATCAACACATAAACCAACTGGGCAATAGAAAGAGGGTGCGGCTCCTCCATGGCAGTTTTGCCGAGCGGCTACCGGAGGTATTGCCTTCGCTGGACCCTTTGGATCTTTATTTTATCGATGGCGATCACCGGTATGAAGCAGTCTTGGCCAACTACCATCTGGCTGCTGCGCACCTGCATGCGGGTTCGGTCGTCATCGTGCACGATATCTACTGGTCGCGAGGGATGACCCGAGCCTGGCACGCGCTGCAAGAAAGAAGCGAGGTGAAACTGTCGGTCGACCTGTATCACTTGGGACTCCTCTTCTACGACACTCGCCTGGGTCGGGTGCGGCACGAGACGCTGATCCGGTGGCTTTACAAACCTTGGCGTATGGGATTCTTTGCCTCTAGTGGGGTCAACGATCGGAGCTCCTAAAGCCGATGCGACTCTTATTAAAGACAAACTGATCGGTGTTGCTCTCAAACTCTTGCACGTCGAGCAGGTAGATCAGATCAAGGTCCCGGCGGTCTTCTTCCGAAGTGCTGGCGAGTCTCAAATTCTGATTTTTGATGGCTTGATCGACCACCGTCCTCACCGTCCGCGCATTGCCAAAGTAACGGTCGCGGTACTGCCTCAGAAAGGCCAAATAGCTACGCAAGTGCAAGCCGGCATCCGACTTGAGCTTGTATCCTTTGTCCGCCAGCATTTTCTCGGCGATCTGATAGAGCTCCGACTCAGAATAGTCCTCGAAGCGTAACATCTTGTCAAATCTGCTGCGAAGCCCGGGATTGGCCTTGAGGAAGGTTTCCATGTTTTCGGGATAGCCGGCAGCAAACACGTAGAACTCACCCCGGTGGTCCTCCATACGCTTGAGTATGGTCTGGATTACTTCGTTGCCATAGTCGGTGGAGGAACCCGCATGATTGCGAGAAGTCAGCGAATAGGCCTCATCAATAAAGAGGACGCCGCCCATAGCTTCATCAATGCGTTCGGCAGTCTTGATCGCGGTCTGCCCGACGAAGCCGGCTACCAAACCTTGGCGATCCGTTTCGACCATGTGGCCACGCTCCAGAATGCCTAGCGCCTTGTAGATCTTGGTCAGGATGCGGGCAACCGTGGTCTTGCCTGTACCCGGATTGCCGATGAAGACCGTATGCAGGTTGAACGTGTTCATCACGCTCTTGCCCGCTGATCGATAGTAAGTGACGAGGTCGACTAGTTCCCGGATCTCCTTTTTGATCGATGCAATGCCGATCAAGGCGTCCAGTTCGGCCATGGAACTCTCCAGTAGCTTGGCGTCGACGGGAATCTTGGGGTGGTACTTGGCCGGATAGATATTCACTTTTTCCACATCCTCCAGCTTGACCGTCCGGAGGGCATCTATACTGAGTGCCTCCAGATCCTTCTTCTTCATCACCCGCAGACCCAGGTTGATTTTGGCGCGATCCAACAGGTCAAAGACAAAACGGGCATTGCCAAAGGTGCGATCCCGCTTTCTAAACGCTTCAGTGATTAATTCTTCAATACGCCGTTGGGCGGCCCGGGTCAATTTGATCAACTTCCGCTTACTAGCGTACTTGGAGATCTCGGCCAGCTCCTGTGGCATAAAATCCGGAAACTCGTAGATCAATTTGAATCGACTCTTGAGACCGGGATTCGAATTGAGAAAGTGGTACATCTCCTTGGGATACCCGGCGGCAATAATGGCCAGATCGCCATCACCGTTGGACATCTCCTTCATGAGTATTTCAATCACCTCTCGGCCAAAGTCCTTGGTATCGTCATTGGTCCTGGCCAGCGAGTAAGCCTCGTCGATAAAGAGCACCCCTCCCCTGGCCTTCTCAATCGCCTCCTTGACCTTCGGCGCGGTCTGTCCGATGTACTCACCCACCAGATCCACCCGATCGACCTGGTGCACATGCCCCGATGAAAGCAGCCCCATCTTCTTGTAGATCTTGCCCATCATCCCGGCCACCGTGGTCTTGCCGGTCCCAGGGTTACCAATAAAGACGGAGTGGATATTGATGTCCTCCTCTTCTGCAAATCCTCGCTCCCGCCTCAGCTGAAGGAACTGGATGTACTTGGCGTGGTCGCGAACCCGCTTTTTGATCTCTTCCAAGCCGATCAACTCATCCAGCTTGCCGAGCACATCCTCGAAGGTTTCGCTCAGGTCCTCATCTGGCATGAGGATCATCGGCTGTTTGCGGTGAGGGAGCTTGACAGCCGGTACTCCCCTGACAAACTCATTGTTGACTTCATAAGGGATGACGGCAATCAGGTGATCCATAAAGACCAACTCCAGGGAGTAGTTGCCGTTGCGCCAGGAGTTCTTCACATTACTTCCCCATCCGGCGGTGATGGTGATAAACTCCTCGTTTTTCTTGATGCTTTGCAATCGCACCACCTGACCCTTCAGCTCTCTGGCCCCATTGTAGAATTTGGCAAAGAGTTCGCACTGCCATTTCTGGCTATTGTTGATATTTCGAAAGACAAACTCGCCGTAGATGTAGCGAGTCTCCTCACCGCTGAAGATCTTGTAATAGTTACGCTCCTCCTCGGGCAGATCGTCAAACGGACCTTCGTAAAGTCGCAAAGACTTGAGCTCCAGGTAGGGATTGAAGTTAGAAAGGACGGGATCTCGCGCTTCCTCGACATAGAAGTATTTGGAAGCCTCCTTTTCCTCGCCGACCCAAGCCTCCCAATAGTAGGTGCCCTTTTTCCAAAAGGATCCTTCGTTCTTATTTCCCCAGCCCTCTCGTAAGTACACGATCTGATCGAAGCGGCTGACCTTCTTGGTCAGGGATAATTCACAAAGCTCTTTGCGCTTACCGCGATTGATCGAAAAGCACTTTAGCTTGATCGAAATCTCCCAATCTGACTCATCAAACAGCTTATTGTAGAAAGACAACTCCGCGTAGATATAGGACACCTCGTATCGATCGAATACCTGTCGATACTTCTTCTTGTTGTCCGCCAACCACTCCGTGGAGGCATAGACCTTGAGGTCCTTAAACTTATAGTTCTTGGGAGATCCAGCCTGATTGATCTTATCCACAACTTGAGTTATACATGTCAATTTACTCTTTTATAACGTTTGCGGCGTGAAATAAATGTGATTTGAGGCTTCCCTAGGGGTCCCCACCCCCGCTCCGAATCGACCTTCCGAACATGCACCATCCGTAAATGCGCATCCTGACAATCTGAGGCGAACTCGGAACTTCTACCCAGCTGTTGCTGTATACACTGCATAAAGCGGCTGGAGCGACCTCTTGACACCAGTTAAGATACGCTGCAACAAAGAGTTGAAAAGTAGGTCGAATCCATATACTTTTGTGCGCTGAGCCGCGAAAACGACGGAGACAATTACATGGCGATAGTAAGATTCAGTTTTGAGGACAAGGACATTGATCCGGTGGAAGTGAAGGATGCTGAGGCAGGGTTCTCCATCCTTGAAATAGCGGAGGACAATGACGTCCACTTAAATCACAACTGCGGTGGTGTCTGTGCCTGCAGCACCTGCCATGTGTACATTGAAGAAGGCGATGAGTACCTCGAAGAGATCTCAGACAAGGAGGAAGACTTTATTGACCGGGCTATTGACCCTCGCCTGGAGTCGCGGCTGGGATGCCAATGCATCATTCTAGAGGACGATGCGGTGGTGGAGGTGACCATCCCTGATCAGCGTCGTATCATCGGTCACGAACATTGACAATTTTATCACGAAGCAAATCTGCCGTCCTATGTCATTTGAAGCCTTTGACGACCTGCCCATACAGTGGACTGACCACGAAGACATCGCGATGAAACTGTACGAACGTTTCGGTGACGAATTTGACGAGGCCAAAATCTATCGCATCCGCTTTACGGACCTGCTGGATTGGATCTTGGAGATTCCCACCTTCGAAGGGAAGCGGGAAGGCAGCTCCGAAGGGCACCTGGAGCAGATCCAGGCCAAGTGGGTCTACGAATGGAGAGACAATAATCGCTAGTTCGGCGACTTCGCAGACCACCCGATGAATTATCTAAAGAAGTTTCGCAACATTCGCACATTCCTCCTGGATGTGGACGGCGTATTGACCTCCGGGCACATCCTTCTGGATGCCCAGGGCAACATGCTGCGGAGCCTATCCGTACGAGATGGCTATGCCATGCGCGTAGCTGCCCGCCGGGGCTACCGCATCGCGATCATCAGTGGGGGCACCACGCCCGGAGGAATGAACCGCTTTAAGGAGCTCGGGCTCAAAGACATACACTTTGGCGTGCAGGACAAAGTGGCCGTGTACCAACAGCTCGTCGAGAAATATCAGTTGGACCCGGAGACGGTCCTTTACCTGGGGGACGATCTGCCGGACCTGGAGGTGATGCGATCGGTCGGTTTGCCATGCTGCCCCCGGGACGCTGTCGATGAGATCCGCGATCTCTCCCTCTACATCTCGCCTAAGGCAGGGGGTGAAGGCTGTGTCCGTGACGTCATCGAAAAAGTGCTCAAGTTGCGCGGCGACTGGCCCGGATACCCGACGATTTCGATCTGACAAATCGTACTTTGGGGATGAGCTAGTCGGTGAGCTATTGCATTTTCTCCATTTGATCCGATATCCGAATCTGCTGATCACCTTGGGTGTCCAGTGGCTTTGCTTTCAATACCTGCTGGTGCCGCTACTACCCTACCCGGTCCCCTTCCCCTTCGACCTCGCTACCTCCCTGCTTTTGATGGGTGCCACCATGGCCGCATTAGCTGGTGGCAATGTCATCAATGACCTGCATGATATCGAGGCGGACCGGATCAACAAACCCGAGCGGCAACTGATCGGTCGACATATCAGTGTGCGGACAGGTTGGATAATCTATGGGGCCATGCTGATCGTCTCCGGCCTGTTGACCATCGCCTACTGGTGGCTAAATCCCGGTCTCACCGTGCCCTTGGTGGTTTGTGGTGCCTCTGTACTGCTGTGGATCTACGCCCGCTGGCTCAAGCAGCGACCCGTAGTGGGCAATCTCACCGTTGCCCTGCTTTGCGGCCTGGCCATATGGATGTTTCTCTTGGCTTTCCGACCGGCCTTAGAAGACGCGACCACCTATCCGGCCGCCCATACCTACTTTGTCCTATTTGCTTCCTTCGGGGTGCTGGCTACCTGGTACCGAGAAATGGTCAAAGACTGGCAAGATCGTCGCGGGGACGCTCAAGCAGGACTCCGCACGCTCGCAGTGATACTACCCCAATCGGTCAATCGCCGGCTCCTTTTGCTGGTATTGGCCCTGCTGATGCTCCTGCTGCTAGGTAGTGGTGTGGTGCTAGCTCATCAGTTGGGCTTCCAAGGATTTCTCTACCTGGGGGGATTGGTACTAACCACAGCACTGCTGGCTGTAAGCACCTCCAGGGCAGAGACCAAGCACGATTTTGCCAGGCTGAGCTTCTGGACAAAGTTGTACTTCGTCCAGGGCATGCTTTATGTTATCTTTTGGCATGTCTAAACCTCCCGCCCTTTTGAGTCCACTGATGCTGGCCAGTGGGTCTCCTCGACGGAAAATGCTCTTGAGCGATGCCGGCTTTCGGGTGCGCGTCCATCCCGTGGATGTGGATGAATCCTTTGATCGGAGCTTGCCCCTGCCTGAAGTGCCGACCTTTCTCTCCAGAAAGAAGGCCGATGCAGCCATGCCCTTTGCGCGTGTCGGCGAAATTGTGTTGGCCGCCGATAGCATTGTCACGATCAAGGGCGAGATTCTGGGCAAGCCCACGGACCGGGCAGATGCCGTGCGGATGCTGCGACAGTTGTCCGGCAAGCCGCATGAAGTCCTGACCGGGTGCACGATGCGAGGCGGAGGATGGGAGGAAACGTTTTTGACTCGGACGTGGGTACACCTGGACCCGCTCGACGACGCGGAGATCGACTATTATATCGATGTGTTTGATCCACTGGACAAGGCAGGAGCATACGGCATTCAGGATTGGATTGGATGGTGCAAGGTGCGGCAGATCGAGGGATCCTACACGAGCGTGATGGGGCTCCCCGTCGCAGAGGTGTATCAGGTGCTTCGTGACTGGCCTGCCTGACAAGTGGGCAATATGACGGATTGGCTTCGGTCGCGTGGCAAAAGAAAGCGCGACGGTCTATCCGGGCTGGAGTTTCACTTTCTTGCCGACAACGGAGAGGTTCTCCTCGACAAAGGTGGGTGTCCACAGATTCGAAATGACCGCGGAGATATCTGCATTCTGGAGGGCCCAAAGATAGGCTTTGAGTGGAGCCTTGAGATCACCGGGTACGATGCGATTGACCTTGTCGATGCGCCATTGCGGGGTGGGTTGTAGGGCTTTGTGGTGGGTAGCGACAGACATAGCGACTTTCATGGCAATAATTCCCATGCCCATCTGTCGGTGCGCATAGCGAATGGCCTCCTCCAAATAGCCCCCATTGATGATGTTGTAAGCACACATGCAGACATCGTATTGGCCTGTGTCGGCCGCTGCCCGGAGGACTCCAGCCGGGTCATTGTGCGTGGAGACACCCAAGTACCGCACCTTGCCCGCCTGCTTTAGCGCGGCAAAGGTCTCGAAGATCTCCGGGATCTGTACCTCTTCAGGCGCATTGCCACCGTGCGGACACATGAGAATATCAAAATAATCGGTACCGGTGCGTTTCAAGCTCTCTTCCACAGAAGTAATAATGGCCGTCCTAAATCCGGGATCGCCATCCACACGGTGCGCATAGTCAGGGGCCATTGCATTGGCTAGATAGCTGGGATCCATGGATCGCTCTTGGCCTGGCCAATAGGTGTAGTAGTAGCCAGGTTTGTCCACTCCCCGCTCGGCACGCATAGCCTTTGCCCGCTCCATGACGGCCCGCTGCTTGTCTGCGGGCAGACCGTCAAAGATGGCTCGGTAGAGGCGATTACGTACGCCATTGTAGCCGCTCACCTTGGTGGTCATGAAGACCTTGGCTCGTTTGGCAGGGGTATCGATGATCCGACCGTAGGCACGCTCAGTATCACCCCGATTGTAGGCAGGCGCCATATCCAGGTAGTTCAAGCCTTTTTCGATGGCAAGCTCCGTCGGACGCGTGTTGTCCAACTTGACCGGATCGCCCCCGTTGACCACTTCTGATATCATCATGCCGGTGCGTCCCAGCATGCGATAGTGCATGCCGTCCTGCCGATTGCGCCACTCGGGCTGAATGTCCGTTTTCCAGGCAAACTCTTCCGGGTGGTTTTCACTACGGTCACCGACCAGGGGTGCGGAGAGTCCCCCTAGCGAGGCGGCGGACGTAACGGAAAGAAAGTCCCGTCGGCTGAGCTGATTATCTGGTTTTTCCTTGGATCCCTTCTTCATAATGCGGATCGCCACGGACGGGCTTGGTTCTAAGATACGACTAAATATGGTGGTCGGATAAAAGCTGCGCTTGACATATCGGGCAGGGGAGGTCCAGGTGGGTCCATAGCGGGGTTATCATGCAAGAGGAGATCTGGGATGGAGATGTTGCCGGACGTTGGCGCAATTCAGGCGGCCATCATACGCAGGAGATGGGAGCCCCCTAGGCTATCGTACGTGGAGTGGCTTGCATGGCAAACCAGAGACTGGGTGTCCGGCTATCGATGGGGTACCGCTACCTCTGCCGATAATTCTACCAGGAGTCCGTAGTGCAGGTCGCGAGTAGGCACCACGGCCCTTGCCGGCTTGTGATCCCCGAAGAAGCTGGTGTAGACCGCATTAATCCGGTCCCAGAGGGCAATGTCGCTGACGTAGATCGTGACCCGGATTACATGGGATCGGCTCGCTCCGGCTGCCCGGGCAATGGCTTCCATATTCTCTAGCACTTGCTGCATCTGCACTTCGATGGGCCCGTTTACTTTGTTACCTGCGGGATCAATGGGCAATTGCCCGGAGATGTAAAGCACTCCCTGGTGCTCGATGGCCTGGCTGTAGTGTCCTGCCGGCGTAGGAGCTTTGTCCGTCTGTATGATTTTCATGACTTGATTTCTTCGTTCTTGCCATATGAAAAGTGTAAAGCGATCCAGTCACCCTCCGTGACCGTCCGTGGGCCACTGCCTCCCAGCCTCGCAGCCTCAGCCACAATACCTCGCTCGTCTCCAACCATCACCCCCCCGAGCACCAAGTCCCCTTGGCCTTTCAGCGATTGGACCATATCAGTCAGGTGCTCCAAGATGACATTGCGCGTGATATTGGCCAACACTACATCATATGTTTGCGCGTCAGGTGAAATCCCGTCACCCTTTTATACCATGTACTTTTTGAGCATTGTTGAGGGTCAAGTTTTCCTGCAGGTTTTCGACCGCTGCCCCATCCTTCTCGATCGCCACTACCTCAGCCGCGCCCATTTTTTCTGTCAGGATTGCCAGCACCCCCGTGCCTGCACCAAAGTCCAACACACGTTTCTCACGAAGATCCAGCCCCTTCATCAGCCGGATCATCAGTCGGGTTGATTCGTGATGGCCGGTACCAAAAGCCATCTGCGGGCGGATGATCACCTCGTATGGCATGTCATTTCTGCGGGGATGAAAGGGAGCCCTTATCTGGCAGAAGCCGTCTACTCGCACCTCCGCAAACGAGGCCTCCCAGAGGGCATTCCAGTTCTGGCTCCGGGCATGCTCCCGGCCCACGAGCACCGGAAATCTCGCTTGCAGCTCCTCCAGTTGGCATTCTAGTTGGTCATTCCACGCATCCGCAGCGAGTCCTGTGGACCAGCCTTCGTCCAACTCTTCGAAGGCGCTAAATGGGAAATTGCTTAGCAGGCCCAGCAATGCATCCTTGTACTCGGGGGCGGTGGTAAAAGTAAAGCGGAGGTCGGTCTGTCTGCGGTCGGGCAATGTGGATAACTCTTAGAATGAGCAAACTTACTTATTACTATTTTTGGTCGCTAATAAAATAGTCTGCCTGTGGAAATCTTGGATGGCAAAGCACTCGCCGAAAAGATCAAGGAAGAAATCGCTGCGGAGGTTGCCCAGATAAAGGAGGAAGGAGGCAACGTACCTCATCTCGCCGCAGTCTTGGTGGGTGACGATCCAGCCAGCCAGTCCTATGTACGCAGTAAGGTCAACTCATGTTACAAAATTGGCTTTGAGTCGACCCTGATCAAAAAGGACGACAGCATCAGTGAAGAGGAGCTTTTAGAGATTGTGCAGGATCTCAACGAGAATGAGGACATCGATGGGTTTATCGTCCAACTGCCTTTGCCCAAGCACATTGATGAGTTGAAGGTGACCTTGGCCATCGATCCCAAAAAAGATGTCGATGGCTTTCATCCCATCAATGTGGGGCGAATGACCCAGGGACTACCCAGCTACCTGCCGGCGACGCCTTACGGTATCATGCAGATTCTCGAGCGATATAAGATTGAGACTTCAGGAAAACACTGTGTGGTCGTGGGTCGATCGAACATTGTTGGTACGCCGATCAGTATCTTGCTTTCGCGCAAGGCCTACCCTGGCAATTGCACAGTCACGCTGGCGCACAGTCGCACAGCAGATCTGGCGGCCGAAGTGCGTCGGGCCGATATCATCATTGCCGCCATTGGCATCCCCCAATTTATCACCGGCGACATGGTAAAAGAAGGCGCGGTGGTCATTGATGTCGGGATCAATCGCGTGGATGACGATACAAGAAAGCGGGGCTATCGACTGGTGGGTGACGTAGACTTTGACGAGGTGGCCAGCAAATGCAGCTTTATCACACCGGTACCCGGCGGGGTGGGGCCCATGACGGTGACGTCACTCCTGCTGAATACATTAAAAGCATCCCAGGACCAGGTATATTCATAAGAAAACCCCCGCCGAAGCGAGGGTCGATCAAATCTCTATGGTTTTCTAAGTAACACTTCGGGTCTCACATTGAGGACTAAAGTGCTTCATTCCCGAGTAAGATACAGGGAATCAAAGGATTTAACAAGCACCGTCAAAAATATGAAGCATAGTCGAGACGAAACTATGGCGAACATCTAGAACCGATCGCATGCCACGAAACTCACCTCTACTATTAATTGCTAGTGCATGGCTCCTCCTGCCCATGATCGCACTGGGCCAGACGAATCCCGGTCGATTTGCCCAACCCGACATTCATCTGACCAAGACGAGCGAAAAGATAGTGCTGGATGGCGTGCTGGACGAAGCCGCCTGGCAATCCGGACGTCCCGCGGAGCACTTCTGGCAGCAGTTTCCTATCGACACCAATCGCGGCGAGCACCAGACCAAGATCTACATGACCTATGACGATCAAAATCTATATGTGGCCACGGTGTGCTACACCACAGCAGGCGAGGACTACGTGATTCCATCGCTCAAGCGGGACTACAACTTCTCCGGCAACGATAATATCAGCATCCTTTTTGATACCTACAGCGATGGTAACAATGCCTTCCTCTTTGGCATGAACCCCTATGGCGTGCGCAGAGAGGCACTGATCTCCAATGGCGGACGTGCACGGGGTGACTTTGCCGATTCGTGGGACAATCGCTGGCGGGGCCAGTCAAAGATCTACGACGACCACTGGATTGCGGAGTTTGAGATCCCCTTTAAGACCATTCGGTTTAAGGAGGGCTCCCAGCGCTGGCGATTTAACAGCTACCGCTACGACACCCAGACCAACGAAATCACGACGTGGACACAAATACCTCAAAATCAGATCATCATGGATCTTGGCTTCATGGGAAACATGATCTGGGACCAACCCCTCAAGAAGCCCGGCACCAACATCTCGGTGATCCCCTACACCAGGGCAGGCACGTTTCGCGACTTTGAGGACCCATCGGAGAAGGGTCACCGCTTTGATGGCGGTCTGGGAGGCGACGCCAAAATCGGTTTGTCGGCGGGGCTGAATCTAGACCTGACAATCAATCCCGACTTTTCCCAGGTGGAAGTAGACGATCAGGTGACCAACCTGGATCGCTTTGAGATCCGATTGCCGGAAAAACGGCAATTTTTTCTCGAAAACGCAGACTTGTTTAGCTCCTTTGGCGGTCGTCGCACCAACCCATTCTTTACTCGCCGCATCGGTGTGGCCATCGATACTTCGACGGGACAGAACGTACAGAACAAGATACACTACGGCGCGCGTCTCAGCGGCAAGCTTAACGAGAATCTGCGGGTGGGTCTGATCAATATGCAGGCAGCCAAGCAGGAGGAAAACGGTCTCCCCGCCTTTAACTATACCGTTGCCGCCTTGCAGCACCGGGTCTTTAGCCGATCTAACATCTCCGCCATCTTCGTCAACAAGCAGTCGACCAATGCAGCGGATTCCAACGGTGGCGACTACAATCAATACAACCGGGTGCTGGGGTTGGAATACCGGCTAGCCACCCCGGATAGTCGATGGACGGGCAAGGCATTCTATCATCAGGTGTTTAGCCCCCGGGTGGTCGATCACAAGTATAGCCACAGTGTGCAGTTGGAGTACAAAGTGCCCCGGTATCGGCTCGAATTGGCCCAACTTTTTGTCGGCCAGGGCTTTGATGCCGAAGTGGGCTTCATCCCTCGACGTGACTATCATTTGTTTAGTCCCGAAATCCAACTCTACTTCTACCCCAAGTCCAAATTGATCAATAATCACAATGTGACCGTGGACTATCGACAAATTTATAAGGTGGGCAGGGACGGCAATACCCTACTCGACAGCTATGACCTGTCCGATCGACAGTTAGAGATGATGTGGGATTTCGATTTCACGGATCGGTCACAGGGAGCGATTGCCGTAACCTACAACTACATTTACCTACTCAACGACTTTGATCCGACCCGCTCCCAAGCCGACGGCATTTTTCTCCCCGCGGGGACCGATCACACTTTCACCGAGTTCAGTTTCGGGTATAGGTCGGACAGTCGAAAACTCTTTTCCTACCAGCTCAAACCGACCCTCGGCCAGTTTTACAGCGGTTGGCGCTATGGCCTGGAAGGCGAATTAATGTTTCGCTACCAGCCCTTTGGCTTTGTATCGCTCAATTATGCGGTCAATCACCTGCGCTTGGACGATCCATTTCAGCCGGCCACCATCTGGCTGGTCGGGCCTCGCATCGATTTGACCTTTTCTCGCAAGGTGTTTTGGACCACGTTCATCCAATACAACAGTCAATTTGACAACCTCAATATCAATACGCGATTTCAGTGGCGATTTCAGCCGGTCTCAGACTTCTTTCTGGTGTATACCGACAACTATCTGTTTGATCCCTTCAGTGACTTCACCGCTCGCAATCGGGCCCTGGTGGCTAAGTTTACTTATTGGCTCAATCTCTAATGTTTCGTTTGATATATAAGTGTACGATCTGGCTGCACCATTTTGCGCCCGATCGAAGAAGCCCAATTGCGCATAGCCTCTGCCATGTAAGGCTTTGGAATGATGAAGAGCAGCAATCAACCTATCGAATGCGAAACTCTACTATGTCCCTTGACCAAACAATATTTGGCCCAATAAATACATTTATTAGCATAAACTAAATAGCAGCAAAATGATCTTAGTAGAGAGAATGAAATCGATCCTTGGTTTGGCTTGCCTCGTAGTCTGCCTGGCTTGCGGTAGCTCTACCTCCGAAGCGGACGGCGAAGCATCAGCCGAACAAGCTGTGGAAACCACAGATAAACAAGGTATCGAATACACCAGCGCATACGTTTGCCCCATGCACTGCAAAGGTAGCGGCAGCGACGAAGCGGGAAACTGCCCGGTCTGCAAAATGGCGTACGTCGCTAACGTCGAAGAAACGCAACATGGCCACGACCATGGGCATGACCACGATCACGATCATGGAGATCATTCACATGATCACGATGACGACGATCACGGGCACAATCATTGACCAACTAGTGCATTCCCATACAGAAAAAGTTAAATGACCGCGGACCAGGCTAGTAGAGTTTCGCATTAAATCTTGTAGCTAATGCTAATGTCTTTGGTCCGCATACTTCGTTGCAAAGCCTCGCCATAGCTACGGCTATGTCTAGCCACCCACCCGCTTTCGCGGTTCCCTGACTTCTCGCATTGTCATGCTCGACTCTACGAGATCGTTCGGTCATGCCTCGTCTGCCAACAAAATCCTATTAGAATTATTCAACATATCTAATGCGAAACTCTACTAGGTTCACCTGGATCGCAGACGCAGTACCTTGCGCGACAATCTCATATCACCGGCCCGGGCATGCAAGATATAGGCTCCGGGGGGCACGTGGCTCACATCCCATCGGTCCCCGCCATTCATCGCATCCGACTCCAGACGAAACGTCGGGAAGCCTCCTATCAGCGACACCAGGTCGATGCACACAGGCGCGCTAGCTCCTCGCCACCGAACGCTGAGAAGATCTCTGTCAACGGGATTGGGTGAGACAAAGACATCAAATTCGCCCTCTACCCTAGCCGTCACCGTAGCATGGATGTGCTCATTTCCATCCAGATCGACCTCCAGCAGCCGGTAGTAGTTTACGCCGACCCAGGGAAAGCGATCCAGATATTGATAGCTGGAAAGGTCCTCCGTATAGCCGGCCGCCGTTAGGGTAGCGATGGGATCAAAGGTCAGGCCGTCTACCGATCGCTCCAACACAAAATGATCGCTATCAAACTCGGAAGCCGTCTGCCAATCCAGATGGACCGTATGGTCGATCGGTCTGGCCCCAAAATGCAACAGCTCCACCGGCAGCAGGCCTGCCGGCATATAGGAAAAATTCAGGCACTCCACATCCAGGTTTGTGATGGGCCCAGCGTTTACCGGATTCATATTGGCCGTTCCCGAGCCGGAGATATGTCCGATGCCCAGCGAATGACTCATTTCGTGGGTCATCAAATATTCGTATCCATTAGATGAGCAAAGGCAGTTGCCCACCCCGTTGTTGATCACCACATACCCGTACGCTGCATTGTTCCAGGACATGCCGTCATAGGTATGCGTGCCGCC
Source organism: Saprospiraceae bacterium (assembly GCA_965223165.1). Classification (GTDB taxonomy): domain Bacteria; phylum Bacteroidota; class Bacteroidia; order Chitinophagales; family Saprospiraceae; genus JABDMH01. The sequence goes on from CBDCVQ010000015.1 coordinate 97,338, forward strand.
CCACCAGAGTCCACCGAAGGCCAGGGTACCATTGCAGCCACTAAGGTCTGTGATCTCGTTGCAAGGATCGTCAAACTGAATGCCCAGCACCCGGGAGCTGAAGAAGCTGAGATATTCCTGATCAGTAGACCCTTCTCCCGAGCAGGTGGGAACAAACGTATGATCACTCCCGCGATCGAGATAGATGCCTTGGTATTCGATGTTCATGGAGGCGATGGCATCATTGATCACGCTGGAGACCGAGGAACATTGCGGGTCCCCTGCCACATGCATCCGCACGGGCAGACCTTGACTTTCAAAATTCGTCCACCGTGGATAGGGTTCCGGCGAGCCAAGAAAAGTGCAATGAGACGGGGGGGTACCCCTGCGATGAGGTGACTGCTCCAACGGTATGTTGGACCGAGCCACGGTACTGTTCCAAGCGACCTCCTTGGACACGTAGTCCCGCAACAATGTCAGCAGCGACTGCTTTTTGAAGACGTAGAAGGGTTCCACGGATCGACCATCCGAACGCTCCACGATATGAAAATTGAGCGGGTCTGCGATCGGAGCCAGGACCTCTTCATCCCGCACGGTGTACAGTTGAAAGATACCATGCGACAGCATTGTCGGGCGATAGTAGTCCTCATGGGCCTCCAAGAAGAGAAGGTAGGTCTCCCCCTCCTCATACGTCGCTTCACCAAAAACCATGCGCTGGAGTTGGCCTACGATCATTCGATGACTTTGGATATCAAATTGAGCTTCAATCTGCCCGGTCACGATCTCCCGCACCTCGAAGGCCGTTCGAAACCGCGTGACATCGGCCTGCAGCACGGTATAGTTGGAGGTCGCTTTTGCCAGCACCACAATGGAGGTGGCGCGAGCCATTTCGCCCAGATGGGGATAGGGACGGATGGTTGTACCGCTTAAAGAACTCAGGGAGACAGAAGAGTACAACAGCGCAAAGCAGAACACTATACGATTCATCTTTGGTTTTTTGGAGGTCTAATCCATAGCACAGAAAGCTATGGGGTGCAGCAACCCATCGACTCGCAGGGAGAGGAGGTATTTAACCTACCTTCAATTATCAAGCCGATATTCTAGATGGCGATACTCATCGATCAGGAGCTTGGGGCACCTCCCAAATCCGAGCAGGCTTGCTCTGAGCATGTTGATTGAAAAGTAACAAAGGCAACACTTGCCTAACCCCTATCGCACTACGAATTTCTGCTCGAAGGATCAATCATCTTGTTGTAGTAGATTCGCTAAGGCATCGGAAGAACTTGGAGAGGCATTACTTGATCATTGTAAACCGCTGGCACAGGCTGGCTCGAAGATGAGTACGGAAACGCAGGCACCAACAACTTGTAGATATCGTACAATTGCTAAACAAACATTGCCATCGAATCAAGTAACCCTCAAGTTGGTCGCGATTTTTCTAATTTGGATATCAGTTGCAGCAACCTCTAGATTATCAAATTGAAAATTCATCATCTAAACAAACACAAGTAACCATGTCAAATCTGAATTTCGAAACACTACAGCTCCATGCCGGCCAGGAAGAAGTGGAAGGAACCACCAGGTCACGGGCGGTGCCAATCTACCAGACAACTTCTTTCACCTTTAAGGATTCCGAGCACGGAGCCAACCTCTTTGCACTAAAAGAATTTGGCAACATCTATACCCGGATCATGAATCCGACCACCGACGTCTTTGAAAAGCGAGTGGCCGCACTTGAGGGTGGCGTAGCTGCCCTGGCTACTGGCTCGGGACAAGCAGCTCAGTTTATTGCCCTGTCCAACATCATGGGATCTGGCGACAACTTCGTGAGCTCGTCCAACCTGTACGGAGGTAGCTACAACCAGTTTAAAGTGACTTTCAAGCGCCTGGGCATCGGGGTACGTTTTACCGATGGAGAATCTCCTGAGGATTATGAAAAGCTGATCGACGATCGCACAAAGGCGCTTTACCTGGAGACTATTGGTAACCCCAGCTTCAACGTGCCGGATTTTGAAGCCATCGCAGAGGTGGCCAAGCGACATGACATTCCCTTGGTGGTCGACAATACCTTTGGGGCATGTGGCTACTTATTCAGGCCTTTGGAGCATGGCGCCAGCGTGGTGGTACAGAGCGCGACCAAGTGGATCGGCGGACACGGTACCTCCATCGGAGGAGTGATCGTAGATGGTGGAAACTTCAACTGGGGCAACGGCAAATTCCCACAGTTTACAGAGCCAAGCGAGGGATATCATGGCATGGTTTTCTGGGATATCTTTGGTACGGACGGACCCTTTGGCAACATCGCCTTCATTATTCGTGCCCGCGTAGAAGGCCTGCGAGACTACGGTGCATCTATGAGTCCATTTAATGCATTTCTGATGCTCCAGGGATTGGAAACCATTTCGCTGAGAGTACAGCGCACTGCCGACAACGCTTTGGAGTTGGCCCAATGGCTGGAAGCCCATCCCAAGGTGGCATCAGTCAACTATCCAGGCCTGGCCAGCAGTCCCACACATGAGATAGCAAAGAAGTACTTGAAGAAAGGATACGGAGGTGTTTTGTCCTTCACCATCAGAGGCAGTAAGGACAATGCGACTAAGTTTGTCGATAGCCTAAACCTAGTCAGCCACCTGGCCAATGTAGGTGACGCCAAGACCTTGATCATCCAGCCTTCAGCCACCACCCATCAGCAACTAAGTGATGCGGAGCAGCTAGCGGCGGGCGTTGAGCCGAGTCAACTCAGGATCTCCGTGGGTATTGAGCACATCGATGACATCAAGGACGATCTCGAGCAGGCGTTTGCTCAGATAGGCGTAGAAGAGCCCAGCATGGCTTGATTCGCCAGCGACGCCAATAAAACATAGCAAAAGAGGTGCCTCCATCTGGGAGCACCTCTTTCCATTTATAGTTATCTGGTTGTCAGCGAAATCGTCCCTTCCTATACCCTTTCTAGTTTGATGGGATAGGTCTGGTCGGCATTCCACTGGCAGATATAAACGTTCTTGTCTTCGTCAATGCATACGTCGTGACAATGCTTGAAGAGAGCCTCCTCTTGTAGCATCAGCTGCAACTTGCCCTTCTTATAACGCGGCTTAGATCCGCCTGGATTGGAGATTACCTTGTTGTGTTTGTCCAGGATGGTGACAAATCCCGAATTAGGCGTGCGGTTGAGGTACTTCAGTCGCGACCAGCACACGCCCGCATAGAGGTTGTCATCATCGATGACGGGGCGGCAAACAAAGGCCCCCGGCAGGAAGATGGTCGACAGGTACTTGCCGTCCAGGGTAAATCGCTTGAACGAATTGTGCGATCGTGAAGTGACCAGGAGGGTGGGGCTACCCGACCGAACATCGATACAGACCCCGTGGGCCGTCTGAAACTGGTCATCGGCATCACCTCTACCGCCAAACTTTCGGATAAACTCGCCCTTGGCGCTGTACTGCAGTACATATTGTGAGCCGTAACCGTCCGCCACGTAGATGTCTCCATTCGGCCCGATGGCTGTCTCCGTCGGTACAAAGCGATCGTCTTCTTTGTAGGCGCCCTCCTTAGACGGGTGCTCGATCCGCAGCAGCTCCTTACCGTCGGTGGTGGTCTTTATGACCGCCCCTGCCGTATCGCTGATAAAGAGAAAATCCTCGCCTCCCTCCTTCCAGAGTGTCAGACCATGTCCGCCATTGTAGGTAGTGCCCCAACTGTCCAGCAATTTGCCCGACTTGTCGTAGATCAGGATGTTGTTTTTGGTTTCATCCCCCACCATGATAAGTCGGCCTTTGGAGTCCATCACCATCTCATGACAGTTCTTGACCGGTGTTTTGGCTGGATCCAAGTCGCCCCATGCCTTATGGACTCGATAGGTAAATTTTCCATGCCCGATAACGCCGTCGGCCAGTGCCGGCTTGCTTGCCTTGATATGAAATGGGGCCACGGCGACACCCGCTCCCAGAGCCAGCGATCTTCTGGTAAATTCTCTTCGTCTCATTTGATTTTGATCTAGTTTTTGTAAGCTCAAATTATGCAATGATATCGTGGACGACGTGCCCATGCACGTCCGTAAGGCGAAAGTCTCGACCCTGAAATCGGTAGGTCAGCTTCTCATGATCGATACCGAGCTGGTGCAACAACGTAGCCTGTAGATCATGCACGTGCACCCGGTCTTTGATGCCGGAATAGCCGATCTCATCCGTCTCGCCAAAGCTAAATCCCTGCTTCATGCCGCCTCCGGTCATCCACATCGTAAAAGCTTCGATGTGATGGTCCCTGCCGGCGAATGGATTGGACACACCGCCCCGATTTTCCAGCATGGGGGTTCGGCCAAATTCGCCCCCCCAGATCACCAGCGTATCGTCCAGCATACCTCGCTGCTTAAGGTCAATGATCAAGGCAGTCATCGCCTGATCCACTTCCAGGCACCGCTTGACAAATCCGTCGTTGAGGGATTCAAAGGCGTTGCTCCCATGCGAATCCCATCCTCGGTGAAACAGCTGGATGAACCGCACGTCTCGCTCGGCCAGTCGACGTGCCAAGAGGCAGTTATTGGCAAAGGATGTCTGCCCGGGCTTTGTCCCATATAAATCATGGATGTAGGCCGGCTCCTGCGAAATATCCATCACCTCCGGCACGGTCATCTGCATCTTAAAAGCCATCTCGTACTGCGAGATTCGAGTGATGATCTCGGGATCTTGCACCTCCTCATAGCGATGCTGATTGATCTGATTGATGGCATCGATGGTCTGGCGTCGAATCTCCCGGTCCATGGTCTTGGGATTCTGTACATATAGCACTGGCTCACCGGCCGAGCGACATTGCACCCCCTGAAATACGGAAGGCAGAAAACCCGGGCCCCAAAGACTCTTGCCGGCGCTGGGGGCCGACTGACCGGAGACCAAGACGACAAATCCCGGTAGTTCGCTGTTGACCGATCCCAATCCGTACGTCACCCAGGCGCCCATACTCGGACGTCCCTGTCGTCCGTGACCGCTGTGCATAAAGAGCTGCGCAGGCGCATGATTAAACTCGTCGGTATGCAGTGCCCGCACAAAACACACATCATCCACCACCTTGGTAAAGTGGGGCAACCGGTTGGACACAAAAGATCCCGTCTCGCCATACTGCTGGAAGGTAGTCTGATGGCCCAGCATCTTGGGCACCCCTTCGATAAAGGCAAATCGCTTGCCCTCGAGCAGCGACGGTGGGCAGTCCTTACTATTCAGTTGGTTAAGCAGCGGCTTGAATTCGAATGTCTCCAATTGCGAGGGGGCACCCGCCATGTGGAGAAAAATGATGCGTTTGGCCCGTGCCAGTTGCCCGGATAATCGAGGCCTAAGCGGATCAGCTAGATCCACATCGGGTGCTGTCCCTAGCAGCTCGGCAGGTTGATCGCAGCCCAAAAAGTTGGCCAGTGCCACGGCCCCCAGACTGAGACCTCCGGCGCGCAAAAACTGTCGCCGGGACAGATCCTGTTGTTGTAGATCTACCAACTCACGCATCAGATTTTTCCTTTGCCTACTCATTGACCAGTACTTCGTCAAGATTTAAAATCACATTGGCCACGGTCGTCATGGCCAGATCTCTCGCCTGATCGGGGCCGCTGGCGATAGAGCTTCGTTCTGCCTCCAGATAGCTGGCCAGGGCGCGATCAAACTGTTGCACCAGCGCCTCAAGCACCGGAGGCTTGGGTTGCCGAAGCAAGACCCGCTGGTACATCTTGGCGATGGCCCTACTCGCATCCGGGTCTTGTGCGGCTCCGTAGTCGGCCAGCGCCTCGGCGGCTTCCACATATACGGTATCGTTGAGCGTGGTGAGCGCTTGCAGTGGCGTATTGGTGGTGATACGACGAGACACACACAACTCTTTGCTCGGACTGTCAAACGTGATGAGCGACGGATACGGGCTCGATTTGCGCCAGAAAGTATACAGGGCGCGGCGATATCGGTCTTCGCCGGTGCTCTCTCTCCATTGCATCACGTTTCGTATCACCTGCCAGACACCCTCGGGCTGGGGAGGCATCACGCTGGGGCCGTACATCTTATCCGAGAGCAGGCCGGCGACCGCCAGGGCCTGGTCACGGACCTGCTCGGCGGTAAGGCGTTTTCTTGTCATCCGGGCCAGATACTGATTATGGGGATCCAGCTCTCGTTGGCGCTCCGTCATCACCGACGACCGTTGATACGCGTCGGACAGGACGATTAATTTCATCAGGGCCTTCACATCCCAGTGCAGCACGTCCTTAAACTGCAAGGCCAGCCAGTCCAGCAGCGCCGGATGGGTGGGCTTGGATCCCATGGTTCCAAAATCCTCTAAGGTCTCCACGATACCCCGCCCAAAGAACATAGACCAAAATCGATTGACGGCCACGCGTGCGGTGAGCGGGTTTTCGTCACTGACCAACCATTGTGCCAGATCAAGTCGAGTGATGCCTTCCGCGCCTGCCTGTAACTCCGGCATACTCTGAGGCACATCGGGCTGTACCTCCTTGCCATGCACTAGCCAGTTGCCCCGCTCAAACACGAAAGATTGTCGGGACGAATCCGCTGGCAAATCCCGCATGATGGGTGTCGGCACCGTCCGGATCTCTCGAAGGATCGACTGGTCAGATGGAGCAAGGCTGGGTAGGGACAAGAGTTCATCTCGCACGGACGCCAAGTCCCGGCTGTCAGTCGAGGTCACCCGCATCCCATGCTCGGCGGCTAAGCGGCGGATCTCCTGCTTGTCCAACTCGGAAAAGCTCCGGAAGTGCGGCTTCTCGTGTCGCAGGTCGGCGTCCCTCGTGTTGTTGAAGAATGCGTAGAGATGATAATAGTCCTCATGCATCAGCGGATCGTAGGGATGACTGTGACACTGTACACAACTCATGGTCGAAGCCTGCCATACCTCCCAGGTGGTATTGACCCGATCCAATACGGCTGCCACCCTAAATTCTTCATCGTCCGTGCCGCCCTCGTCGTTGGTCATGGTGTTGCGATGGAAGGCCGTGGCCAGTAAATCAAACTCGGTCGGCTCTGGCAGCAGGTCGCCCGCCAGCTGCTTAACCGTAAACTCATCGAAGGGGACATTCTGGTTAAACGCCTGAATGAGCCAATCCCGGTATCGCCAGATACTCCGATAGGGATCCTTCTGATAGCCTTGCGAATCTCCGTACCGAGCCAGGTCCATCCACAGGCTCGCCCAACGCTCACCAAAGCGCGGATCCTCCAACAGCAGATCCACACGTGCTTCGTAGGCCAGGGCACTTTCATCGCTCAGGTAGGATGCCAACTCTTCCTGGGAGGGAGGCAAGCCGATCAAATCCAAATAAAGCCTCCGAAGCAGTGTCAGCCGATCCGCACGCTCATTGGCCACCAGACCTATCTCGTCTAACTTGCTGTTTATAAATACATCAATGGTGTTTGTCTCAAGCAATACTTCATCATCTGGCAACACATAAGCCCAGTGTTTTTCCCATGCGCCCCCTTGCTTGATCCACCGGCGTAGGGTCTTGATTTCCTTTTTGGAAAGTGCATTGCCTTCGGGAGGCATACGAAGCTCCACATCCTCATGCGTGACCCGATGTATCAGGGCACTTCTTTCCGGATGGCCCGCTACGAGGGCGTAGTCACCGCTTTCTCCCTGCTTGAAGGCTACTTCTTCAGTAAGAAAACTGATGCCCCCCTGCTGCTTGACCCCACCATGACACTTCAGGCAGTGGTTGTTGAGGATCGGTCGTACGTCTTCGTTGAAGTCTATGTGGTCTGCTCGGTAGGAGGAAAGCCCCAAGTAGAGCAGCAACGCGACGGCCACGGCACCTGCCACCTTGAACGCGGTATATGCACTAACTGATGAGAATTGCAAGACTTACAGCAACTGTGATGGAAAATGTGAAGCCCCTAAAATACGACTTCAGGCAGTATTGTGATACGATGATGCGTCTCGAATGGGACAAAAAAAGGGCCGCACCTACGTGGCACAGCCTCCTGATTCTGGAGCGAAAGACGGGATTCGAACCCGCGACCCCGACCTTGGCAAGGTCGTGCTCTACCAGCTGAGCTACTTTCGCATCGGCATCTTCTCTTGCGAAAATGGAATGCAAATATATAAAAAGATCAATTTTGCCACAGCCGGGTGAGGGGGAATTCGGGCATGTCGCATTACCAAGGTTGCTGGGTGAAGCGAGCTGGCAATGGCGTTTGGCGGGGACGTCAAACACGGCCTTATCTGGTTATGGGTGGCCTTTGAGGCTAGTTGCTGGTTGGAATAACTCAACAAAGTACAACCTGGCCGTGTCAGGCGTCCTCGCCTGACACTTACCAGCAAGGCTATACACCCTGGAGTAGTCGTCCTACGTGTGTTCAGCTACCAATTTGAGGCACCCTTGCCTGCAGTGCCTTTGGCCGTTGATAGATAATGTGCAGAATCCCATAATGCCTTTGCCTTGGGGCAATTCAGGCATGTCGCATCACCAAGGTTGCTGGGCGAAGCGAGCTGGCAAATGGCGTTTGGCGGGGACGTCAAACACGGCCTGATCTGGTGATGTGTGGCCTTTGAGGATAGTTGCTGGTTGGAATAACTCAACAAAGTACAACCTGGCCGTGTCAGGCGTCCTCGCCTGACACTTACCAGCAAGGCCATACACCCTGGAGTAGTCGTCCTACGTGTGTTCAACTACCAATTTGAGGCACCTTGCCTGTAGTGCTTTGGCCGTTCATAGATAATGTGCAGAATCCCATAATGCCTTTGCCTTGAGGCAATTCGGGCATGTCGCATTACCAAGGTTGCTGGGTGAAGCGAGCTGGCGATAGCGTTTGGCGGGGACGTCAAACACGGCCTGATCTGGTATGTGTGGCCTTTGAGGCTAGTTGCTGGTTGGAGTAGCTCAACAAAGTACAACCTGGCCGTGTCAGGCGTCCTCGCCTGACACTTACCAGCAAGGCTATACACCCTGGAGTAGTCGTCCTACGTGTGTTCAGCTACCAATTTGAGGCACCTTGCCTGCAGTGCTTTGGCCGTTGATAGATAATGTGCAGAATCCCATAATGCCTTTGCCTTGGGGCAATTCGGGCATGTCGCATTACCAAGGTTGCTGGGCGAAGCGAGCTGGCAAATGGCGTTTGGCGGGGACGTCAAACACGGCCTGATCTGGTAGGTGTGGCCTTTGAGGATAGTTGCGGGTTGGAATAACTCAACAAAGTACGACCTGGCCGTGTCAGGCGTCCTCGCCTGACACCTACTTGCAAGGCTCTACACCCTGGAGTAGTCGTCCTACGTGTGTTCAACTACCAATTTGAGGCACCTTGCCTGCAGCGCTTTGGCCGTTGATAGATAATGTGCAGAATCCCATAATGCCTTTGACTTGGGGCAACTCGGGCATGTCGCATTACCAAGGTTGCTGGGCGAAGCGAGCTGGCAATGGTGTTTGACGTCAAACACGGCCTGATCTGGTGATGTGTGGCCTTTGAGGATAGTTGCTGGTTGGAATAACTCAACAAAGTACAACCTGGCCGTGTCAGGCGTCCTCGCCTGACACTTACCAGCAAGGCCATACACCCTGGAGTAGTCGTCCTACGTGTGTTCAACTACCAATTTGAGGCACCTTGCCTGTAGTGCTTTGGCCGTTCATAGATAATGTGCAGAATCCCATAATGCCTTTGCCTTGAGGCAATTCGGGCATGTCGCATTACCAAGGTTGCTGGGTGAAGCGAGCTGGCGATAGCGTTTGGCGGGGACGTCAAACACGGCCTGATCTGGTATGTGTGGCCTTTGAGGCTAGTTGCTGGTTGGAGTAGCTCAACAAAGTACAACCTGGCCGTGTCAGGCGTCCTCGCCTGACACTTACCAGCAAGGCTATACACCCTGGAGTAGTCGTCCTACGTGTGTTCAGCTACCAATTTGAGGCACCTTGCCTGCAGTGCCTTTGGCCGTTAGACCGGTAGGAGTAGGCGATTCGTCACTTTTTTTCAGTGCGATACATGCGATAGAACTCGCGGAAGGTGATCATCCGCTGCTGCTTCTCATCCCACAGCTTGTTGAACATGCACTTGAGACTGTCCTTGAAGGTGATGGTACTCACGTACTTCTGGAAGATAGGATTTTCCTTGGCACACAGCTCCAATTTGTAGTTGGGGATGCGTGAATTCAGATGGTGGATGTGATGGAATCCGATGTTGCCGGTCAACCACTGAAAGACGCGGGGCAACTTAAAGTACGTGCTGCCTTTGATGCTGGCCAGCAGATAGTCCCACTTGTCTTGCCACTGCATATATGTGGCCTCGTGCTGGTGCTGCACATAGAAGAACCAGAACGCAATCACCCCAAAGAAGAAAAGCACAGGTAGCTGGATCATCAAAAAAGCCTTCCAACCCAGCAGCAAGGCTAGCCCCACATAAACACTGATCAACACAAGGTTGCTGATGATCTGCGATCGGCGCACCTTGGACCAACCTTTAAAACTGAGAAACGGATATCGATTGGAGATAGACAGATAGATGATCGGCACCATGAGAAAAAGGAAGATGGGATGACGAAAACCCCGATAGGCCCATCGCTTCCAACGCGGACTCTGGCGATACTCTTCGACAGTCCAAAAATTGATGTCCCCTACGTCCCGATGCTCCAACTGACCCACATGCCCATGATGATAGTTGTGTGCCCTCGCCCAGTACTTGTAGGGCAGCGAGGTAAACAGGCTGCAGACGAAGCCGATGATGTTGTTCCAGCGCTTGGATCCCACAAAGGACTGGTGCCCGCAGTCATGCTGAATGATGAACAGCCGCGCGAGAAAGAAGCCGTTGACGAGCGCAAAAAACAGCGTCACGCCGTACGACCAGTCCAACAGAAAGTACATCAAGGTCCAGATAAGAATGAATGGCAAAAAGGTGTTGAGAATCTGAAGCACCGCCTTATTGGTGTCTGGCACCGAGTACCTGACTACGATGCTTTGCCAATCCTTCAGTGCTTCCTTGATTTCCGCGTCTTGCATGCTGATCTGTGAAATAAGTGAATAGAACTTCAAAGGTCTAAGATTAGTTTGGAATACCAAATCGGGCCACAAAGGACCTGATCTTTTTAGGTCGGGATGGTCGCAAAGATACAAGATCGCAAAGTATCCTGGTAAAGGCGGGCCTGGCTTTCGCTCATGACGCCGCTCGCGAAGGCCCTGCAGGCACCCAGGACGTGTGGATTTGTTTGCATGTGACTTGACTCCTCACCGGAGATTGTCTAAGTGCTGTGATCTTCTCTGGCGAAGCGATTGAATTTTTCCCGGGCGCCACTATGCGGTGGCTCTACCGCCAGAGAGATCAAAGACAAAGCCGGTATTGAAGCTCGCTTCCGGGCTTACGATCCAGCAGGAGAGCGCGGCTGTCTCCTCGATGGTACCCAGACGCCCCATCGGGATCTTGTCCGTCATATATTTCAGAGTAGCCGGATCCGTATCCAGATTCATCGGGGTGGCAATCACGGCGGGGGCCAGCCCATTGACCGTGATGCCAGTGCCGGCATATTCCTTTCCCACGCCCTTGACTAAGCCCATCACGCCCGACTTGCTGCTGGCATAGCCGGCCATCCCGGGATTGCCCTCTTTGCCGCCGATCGAGGCGATCAACAAGATCCGGCCATATCCGTGGGGCAGCATGTGCGGCACACTGTACTTGGTCATCAAAAAAGATCCATGCAGGTTGACGTCAAGCACCTGCCGAAAGGCTGCATAATCGTAGTCCACAATCTTGGTAGCAGTCGGTCCCACGATCCCCGCACAATTGACCATGATGTCCAGTCGCCCTTGCGCCCGGACCACCTCATCAATGGACGTCCGCACCACCGTCTCATCGGTGATGTCCACCAGATGCGTACTACACTGTCCTCCCTCCGTGCGAATATCCGCCGCAGCCGCCGCCAGGTCCCCTTCCAGCACGTCAAACAAGGCGACCGCTGCGCCCTCCCGAGCTAGCCGCCTGGCAATGCCCGCACCGATGCCGCGTGCGCCTCCGGTCACAATGGCTACCTGATCTGTGAATCTCTTCATTCCTGTAAGCTATGGATAGCAAAAATAAGCTAAGAAGACGGTTCCACGGTGGACGGTGGACGGCCGTGCGAGCTCGCGTCTTTGCGGATTTTGGCAGCATTCTACATTCTTTCTGGGACGAATCACCCTACCCTGAATTGATTAGCGATAGTAGATTATGATGGGTGATTGTGATGTTGGATCGTCGAGCCGCACATTTGGACAGTTCCACGGTGGACGGCAGACGGTGGACGGCCGTGCGGGCTCGCGTCTTTGCTGATCTGGCAGCCATTCTACATTCTTTCTGGGGCGAATCACCCTACCCTGAATTGATTAGGGATAGTAGATTTTGATGGTGATTGTGATGTTGGATCGGCGAGCCGCACATTTGGACGGTTCCACGGTGGACGGTGGACGGTCGTGCGAGCTCGCGTCTTTGTGGATTTTGGCAGCCATTCTACATTCTTTCCGGAGCGAATCACCCTACCCTGAATTGATTAGGGATAGTAGATTTTGATGGTGATCGTGATGTAGGATCGGCGAGCTGCGGTGCAGGCCTCAGGGGAAAGGTAAGATCGGCGAGCCGCACATTTGGACGGTTCCACGGTGGACGGTAGACGGCCGTGCGAGCTCGCGTCTTTGTGGATTTTGGCAGCCATTCTACATTCTTTCTGGGGCGAATCACTCTACCCTGAATTGATTAGGGATAGAGATCTTGATGGTGATTGTGATGTTGGATCGGCGAGCCGCACATTTGGACGGTTCCACGGTGGACGTGGACGGTAAACGGTCGTGCGAGCTCGCGTCTTTGTGGATCTGGCTGAGCCAACTAGAATCCCAGACCCGAAGCCTGCGGCCCATAACGCCCAATCGCTCCTTCTCCCTTCAGGCTCCTGACCGAAACACCAAAAAACCGAAACACCAAAAAACCGAAACACCAAAAAACCAAATCACCAAAAAACCAAATCACCAAAAGAACCACCCTTGGCTATCCCTCGATAAAGTATTACATTTGCAGCCCAATTAGTAGGATAGCATGATAATCATTAATGTAAAAGAGGGCGAGACGATCGATCGAGCACTCAAACGTTACAAGCAGAAACACCGACGCATCGGCATGATGAATCAGCTGCGTTCTCGCAAGCACTTCACCAAGCCGTCCGTGGAGCGACGTAACGAGCTGCTCAAGGCGAAGTACAAGCTCAAGAAGTTTGCTGTCCAGTAGCAGAGCCGCCTTGGTTTTGCCTGCCAGCTCCGGACCAGTCGGTTCGGTGCATTTTTCTGGGTCCTATGCCTGATAACGTTGTTGGCCGATGAACGGCTCGTGGTCAGGGCTTGCCTCTCATAAAGAGGACGCGGCCTTACACTGATTGTCACCCATGCATTTGTCCGGGCAATCACAGCAGAGGTCGCTGCACGCCCTTGGGTTTCGTGGCATATTACCTAACTTATTCGCCCTGTCTTACCGAATAGCGCGACCATGAAAAGAAAGACGTTCCTCAATAATCTGGGCACCATCACCGCTTCTACCCTGGCTGCACCGGGATTAGTGACAGCCGCTGTGACCACGCGACGGACAGACAAGATCAAAGTGGGTCTGGTGGGCTGCGGCAATGTATCCCGAGCCTACATTCCGCACCTCCTGGAATGCGGCTATGCGGAGATCGTAAGCTTTTGCGACATCAGGCCCGATCGAGCCAAGCGCACTGCTGTAAACCACCAGGTGCCCCATTGGTATCCCTCGATCGAAGCGATGCTGGGTGGCGTCTCGTTTGACTTGCTGGTCAATCTCACAGACATGCAGCAGCACGGAGCGGTCAATCGAGCTGCCATCCGGGCGGGCAAGCACATTTGGAGCGAAAAGCCGTTGGCAAATACCTATCAAGAGGGCAAAGAGCTCATCATGCAAGCAGAGGCACAGGGCGTGCGTATCTGGGCGGCTCCCGTGGTGGTCAACAGCCCTCAGTTTGCCTTTATGGCCCGGCAAATCAACGCCGGCCGTTTGGGCAAGATCTGTTCGGCACAAGGCATCTACGGCCACTCCGGTCCATCTTGGTCTGCGTTTTTCTACGAAAAGCTGGGCGGCTGCCTGCCGGATCTCGGAGTATACAATATCGCCACGTTGACCGGCCTGCTTGGACCGGCCGTGTCCGTATCGGCTAGCATGCACATCTTCACGCCGGAGCGCGACGTCGAAGACAAAGGCAGAATCAAGGTGGAAGCAGCGGACAATGCCGATGTTATAATCACCCATCAGAGCGGGGCGGTATCCCATATCCAATGTGGGTTTAACTATGCCAGCCCCCATGCATATAAGGGCGACGAAAAACTCTACAAGATTGGGATCATGGGCTCCGGGGGTCAAATGTATATGGTCGGCTATGATTGGCAGCCTTACGGCGTCGATCTGCAGATCCAAGGCGAGGGAAAGGAGCTCAAGCGATTGGCTACGGAGCGCGGCACCTATACTTGGGAGGAAGGCGCTTCACTGGTCTGCCAAAGCCTTGTGACCGCCAACGAGCCCCTCATTGACCTGCACCACTCATTGCACGTGCTGGAGATCATTGAGGCCTCCCGCACTTCCAGCCGCGAAGGTATTCGAGTGCCAATGGAGTCCGCGTTTAAGTGGCCCATAGTGACCTGATGTCGGACCACAACCCGGTACGCCCACAATCTGGGACACGGAGACCGTCCTGGACCTGCCAAGTCACATGGAAGCCTATTGCGCCTTGCGCACGGCAGTGGAATACATGTCCACGATGTTCCATTGCATGCGCTTAGAGATCACGTGGCCCGCTTCGGCCCAGGCCTTCATGCCGCCGGCAAATCGCCGCACTTTCTGAAAACCCATGGCTTGCAGCAATTGATATAGCAGAATACTGCGGTTGCAGGCTTCCTCGGTACAGTACACCACAATCTCATCGTCGGTGCGTAGGTATTTCAGGATCTCCTCCTTCTTGTAGAGATTGATCGAGCCAGGTATGTGCATCGAGTTAAAGCGATGCTCCTCCAGTGCATTGACGAGGATAAAACGATCCCCCCGAGCGACTTTTTCTCTGAGTTCTTCCAGACTGATGTGATTCATAATTCAAAAAAATTTAGGTCATTCAAAAAGAGATCAGCCAGTGGTGCACTTCAGCTGTTCTGGCATCCATTAACCTTAAGTTATGCACCCTTCAGTGAGGACGAGGTGCCATATGAGTGCTCGGTCGGTTCAAATGATTCAGCCGCAGGCTGGCTTTGGTGGCAGGGCGAGAGAAACCCGACCACCCATGCATATCAATCGTCCTGGTAGACCACTTCAAAATTCTCGTCCTCAATCAGACGATAGAAGGCCTTTAGATAATTGATACACTCTCGTCGCGCGGCTGTAGGGAGTAGTTCGAAACTTTCAACCAACTGATAGAATTCCTCCTTCTTCTGCTGAAATTTCTCGATGAGATCGGTTAGATGGTGGGCATTATCTTCCACTCCGAGATATATCCTATCGACATCCCGCTTGTCTTTGTATTGCGGATAGGTGTAGGCCGCTTGTACAAAAGGGGACATGTCAAAATCGTAGGCAACAGGAATCATTTTCTCGGATTCTCTCCGGCTTACCAACACGATGTTGCGCAAAATCTGAAGGTTCATATCCCTGTTTCCGACCATGTATTGAAAGAGGGCCACTTGCTCAAATAGCAGCGGATCGATGGTTGAGTGCTCCGGATTGAGGTCCTTACTCTCACTGCCGCCACACCGCTGGGTGAGCTCTTTGGTGCTTTCAATGAGAAAGGACATGCTTGAGACCTGATGCTTGCTATCGACATCCTTGTAGATGATGGGAAACAATTTCACCCGGAAGCTATGGTCGGTGAGCACCTGATACATCTGATAGACCAGGTACTCGCGCAGCACCGCGTTTATGCCGTCATCATCAGCTAGGCAATGGGTGACGAGTTTATAGTTGTCGCGCTTCCCATTAAGACCCATGGCCCTCAAATCCTTCTTTCTAAAGTTTAGGCGTACGGGAGGAAAGTCACATTGAATCCGCCTGAACTTGCCCCGCACCGAAACCTTGGTAGAAAAGGATAGTTGTCTATCGTCTTTCAATGTAACAGTCAGCAGTCCGTGATGCTCTTTGCGCGAGAACTTGTTGCTAAGTAGCGAGTCGAGATCGGTAGTAAGAATGACATGGTCGATCTCCAACGCATTTAGCGAGTCAAACAGGGTCAGGCATGAGTCTTGGGCAGACCGATCAAGGACATCTGCATGCGAGACAGATACCAATAGTACCATGGGAACAAGAGCAAGGATTCCCCGGCTTAAGATTGCCTTTAAAATGGGGCGGAGCAGCGAAATGCACAGCGCTTCTACGGATCGAGCCATCACACCGACTAATTATTTCACATGGCACCATCAGACACCAGGTGGGCACTAGAAAATGGACCTGGAATGCGCTTCTTAAAAGATAAGAAAAAACTTGGGCGATCGGACCTGAAGGGCTTATCATCGCGTATCACCGCGGCTACCCGACCTGCCATCCTCCCTTAAACTGCAGTATTTTCCTACATGAGTTGTGCCTTCGCAATACATGCCTCACCCGAGATCCTCATCCTTGCCGCGCTGATCGCGCTTTACCTGACCTACCGGATTGTATCTCGACGAGGCAAGCTTGCTCGATCGGGGGATGAGCCCGCGGAGGAAGATGCGGAACCCGTGGAGCGGGATGGGGAGGTGGGATAGTTCTTTTGATCTTGGAAAGGGCGCCTGCGCCGGATAACAGCGGTCTGAAGCGGTCCATGTGTATGCTAGTACCCGGGGCGGGGATCGAACCCGCACGGCCTCAACGGCCACAGGATTTTAAGTCCTGCGTGTCTACCAATTCCACCACCCGGGCTGGCGTAGGTCGCTGGTCAAACGTGGCGAAAACTACGATTTGTTGTTCAAACGGCAAAAAGCTACCGGCGTCCCGACCAGTAGTTTCACAGTGTCCCAAAAAATGCCGAGAAGAAGCTTTTTGAGCAACGAGTGTGAGTGTGCTTGCCCCACCGTGGAGATACGGTCCTCGCTACTTCAGCTCTAGCCGCTCAATACGACCATATTCCTTGCCACGGATGGCTTCAAAGGCCGTGATCATTTCCTGAAGTTTGTCTGACTGCTGCTCGGCAAGATCGGTCTGTTGCCCGAGATCTGCGCGCAGGTCGAAGAGCTGAAAATCCGGTGCATTACCTAGCTCAATGTTTACATTCTTGTTGGCTGCCGGTCCGTCATAGGGCGGAATCAAGATCCAGGACCCTTGGCGGAATGCCGTACGTGTTGTGGCTTCGATAACCAGGTTTTCGCGCCCCTGCTTGGAGGTTCCCAACAGGACGTCCAGGAGATCTTGACTATCTCCCCCTGCAGTTGTCCCATCCACCAACGTGGCTAAAGAGGCCAGCAGATCCATCTGACATACCAGTGCATCGGACACACCGGGGTCGATCCGATCCTTCCAGTAGGTGATGAAGGGTACTCTTGTCCCTGCCTCGTACAAGCTATACTTACCGCCACGCAGCGGTCCTGCCGGCTTGTGATCGCCCAATTTTTCCACGGCGTCGTCATAGTAACCATCATTGAGCACCGGGCCATTGTCACTGGACAAGACGACCAAGGTATTCTCGAGCAGGCCCTCTTCTTCCAGGGTCTTCATGAATTCGCCGATGCACCAATCTGCTTCCACGATCACATCTCCCCGGGGTCCCATGCCGGAGGTGCCTTCAAAGCGAGGATGTGGGGTACGGGGTACATGCGGCTGCTGTAGCGCGTAGTAGAGAAAAAACGGACCGTCTTTCTCCGCACGGACAAACGCATGCGCCTCCGCCAGAAAGTGATCGGCCATATCGATATCACTCCACTTGGCCGCCTCTCCCCCTTTCATGTAGCCGATCCGGGGAATACCGTTGACGATGCTGCTGTTGTGGCCGTGATGCCAGCGCATGGTGAGCAGCTCTGGATTGTCTTTGCCGGTCGGCTCACCCTCAAAGTTGTTGCGGTAGTCGATCTGGATGGGATCGTCCGGGTCCAATCCCACCACGGTGCCATTTCGCAAGTATACGGTGGGTACTCGATCCTGCGTGGCCGCCATGATGTAGGCATAGTCGAAGCCGATCTCGTTGGGCCCAGGAGCCACCGGCTGATTCCAATCCACGCTTCCGTTGCCCAGACCCAAATGCCATTTGCCGACCACCCCTGTTCGATAGCCTTTGCTGCGCAGCATCTTCGGAATGGTCGCCTGTGCCGTATCAATGATCAGTGGTGCCGTGCCGGGCAAGATCTTGGCTGACTTGTTTCGCCATGGGTACACGCCAGTCAAGAGCGCATAGCGGCTGGGTGTGCAGGTAGCGGAGCTAGCATACGCATTGGTAAATCGCAGTCCCTCCCGGGCCAGGGCATCCATATGGGGTGTCGGCAGCGACGTGGCTCCATAGGCACCCATATCACCGTACCCGAGATCATCCAGGTAGATCACAACGATGTTGGGAAGGGGCTCCTCAGGGTCAGGCGATTGGCACTGACAAAAAAAGACGAGGGCAAGGAGCAAGCTGCCCCTCATTAAGGATGTGAAAAGCGACTTTCTTGATCCGCTCATTCTGCGCTGTATTTGATCATCGCCCACCGGTGGCAGGCATGTGGAAGAAAAGATCACAATATACGGCGTCGCCCAGTTGATCCACAATGTCGTCCTCCGGTACATCGTCCAAATGGGTTGCTCGCCGATCTTCGCCGTCGCGCAGGGGCAGCCCTCCGCTCGAGCTCGTGCTGCCGTCAACCGGGGACCGGGGGACCGTCCGTCCAAATGGGTGGCTCGCCGATCTCTGCCGTCGCGCCGGGCCCGCCCTCAGCTCGCCGATCCGAAGTAGAATTGTGGAGCCGTTTAATTGGGTAGTCGTTGAGAGGGGCCCATTGCCGTGATCTACGTAGCGGTAGATCAAAGCGGTGCATCTCCATCGCCAATCACAAGCTTATATCCCCAATCAAGCTACCGTGTTGGTCATCCACCAGAGAAATCAGGCGAAGCTGCATTTTAAGTCTCACGGTCGAGAGCTCGTGCTGCCGTCCACCGTCGACCGGGGGACCGTGCGTCCAAATGGGTGGCTCGCCGATCTCCCCTTCCCGCAGGGCCCTCACCCAGCTCGACGATCCAACGCAGAATTGTCGAGCCGTCAATTGTGTAGTTGTTGAGACCCCATTGCCGTGATCTGCGTAACATCTAAGTAGCGATAGATCAAAGCGGTGCCTCTCCATCGCCAATCACAAGCTTATATCCCCAATCAAGCTACCGTGTTGGTCATCCACCAGAGAAATCAGGCGAAGCTGCATTTTGAGTCTCATGGTCGAGAGCTCGTGCTGCCGTCCACCGTCCGCCGTCGACCGGGGGACCGGCCGTCCAAATGGGTGGCTCGCCGATCTCCCCTTCCCGCAGGGCCCTCACCCAGCTCGACGATCCAACGCAGAATTGTCGAGCCGTCAATTGTGTAGTTGTTGAGACCCCATTGCCGTGATCTGCGTAAAATCTAACTAGCGGTAGGTCAAGCAGTGCATCACCATCGCCAATCACAATCTTATATCCCCCAATCAAGCTACCGTGTTGGTCATCCACCAGAGAAATCAGGCGAAGCTGCATTTTGAGTCTCATGGTCGAGAGCTCGTGCTGCCGTCCACCGTCCGCCGTCGACCGGGGGACCGTCCGTCCAAATGTGCGGCTCGCCGATCTTCGCCGTCGCGCAGGGGCAGCCCTCCGCTCGACGATGCGAAGTAGAATTGTGGAGCCGTTTAATTGTGTAGTTGTTGAGAGGGGGCCCATTGCCGTGAGCTACGTAACATCTAAGTAGCGGTAGATCAAAGCGGTGCATCTCCATCGCCAATCACAAGCTTATATCCCCAATCAAGCTACCGCGTTCGTCATCCACCAGAGCAATCAGGCGAAGTAACATTGAGCCTCATGGTCGAGAGCTCGTGCTGCCGTCCGCCGTCGACCGGGGGACCGTCCGTCCTAATGGGTGGCTCGCCGATCTCCCCTTCCCGCAGGGCCCTCACCCAGCTCGACGATCCAACGCAGAATTGTCGAGCCGTCAATTGTGTAGTTGGTGAGAGGGGGGCCATTGCCGTGATCTACGTAACATCTAAGTAGCGGTAGATCAAAGCGGTGCATCTCCATCGCCAATCACAATCTTATATCCCCCAATCAAGCTACCGTGTTGGTCATCCACCAGAGAAATCAGGCGAAGCTGCATTTTGAGTCTCATGGTCGAGAGCTCGTGCTGCCGTCCACCGTCCGCCGTCGACCGGGGGACCGTCCGTCCAAATGGGTGGCTCGCCGATCTCTGCCGTCGCGCCGGGCCCGCCCTCAGCTCGACGATCCGAAGCAGAGTTGTGGAGCCGTTTGATTGGGTAGTTGTTGAGAGGGGGCCATTGCTGTCATCTGCCTAACATCTAAGTAGCGGTACATCAAGCGGTGCATCTCCATCGCCAATCGCAAGCTTATATCCCCAATCAAGCGTCCGTGTTGGTCATCCACTAGAGAAATCAGGCGAAGCTGCGTTTTGAGTCTCATGGTCGAGAGCTCGTGCTGCCGTCCACCGTCCGCCGTCGACCGGGGGACCGTCCGTCCAAATGGGTCGCTCGCCGATCTCTGCCCTCACGCCGGGCCTGCCCTCAGCTCGACGATCCAACGCAGAATTGTCGAGCCGTCAATTGTGTAGTTGGTGAGACCCCATTGCCGTGATCTGCGTAAAATCTAACTAGCGGTAGATCGGAGCGGTGCATCACCATCGCCAATCACAATCTGCTATCCCCAATCAATTCTACGCAGCGGATTTTCCACCAAAAAGAGAATACGACGGTACAAATAGCTCTCCCCCTTGCGATGACCCTAAAACCGTCTGACATTTGCTAACCAAAAAGAGGGCATAGTCATATCTTCACGGTGTTAAATAAAGTGGTTTTATGAGAAAGCTAATCCTAGCCATCGTCCTTGTGACCATGGCTTCATCACCTATCTATACCCAGGACAAGAAGGATAAGTGGGATGTCTCCGACCCCGAAGGAGACTGGAATTGGGAAGAAGTCACCTTTGAAACAACCGAAGGCACCTGGATGAGTGTCGACGTCAGTCCGGATGGCCAAACCATCGTCTTCGACATGCTGGGCGACATCTATTCGATGTCGATCAACGGAGGTGCGGCCGAGCCGCTGCGTACCGGGGTGGCCTGGGAGGTGCAGCCACGGTTTAGCCCGGACGGTAGTCAGATCCTCTTTACCAGTGATGCCGGTGGCGCTGATAACGTCTGGGTCATGCAGTCCGATGGCACCGATGCCAAGCAGGTCACGAAGGAGAGTTTTCGCCTGGTCAACAATGGTATTTGGACCCCGGACGGGCAGTATGTCATCGCCCGCAAGCACTTCACGAGTGGACGTTCTCTGGGAGCGGGCGAAATGTGGATGTTCCACATCAGTGGTGGCCAAGGCGTCCAATTGACCAAGCGCAAGAACGATCAGCAGGATGTCAATGAGCCCAGCCTCTCGCCGGATGGACGGTATCTCTACTTTAGTGAAGATGTCTACCCCGGCGGATACTTTCAGTACAACAAGAATCCCAATAGCCAGATCTATGTGATCAAACGATACGATCGTGAACGGGGTGATCTGCGTACGTTCCTATCTGGGCCGGGAGGTGCTTTTCGGCCAGAGGCGTCACCCGACGGAAAGAAATTGGCGTTCCTCAAGCGCATTCGCACCAAGACCGTGCTCTGCATTTACGATCTGGAAACCGGTATGGAGCACGCGCTGTTTGACCGGTTGAGTAAGGATCAGCAAGAGGCCTGGGCCATTTTTGGGGTGTATCCGGGGTTTGATTGGACCCCTGAGAGCGATGCATTAGTTATCCAGGGCTTGGGCAAGATCTGGCACGTGCCGCTCGACGGCGAAGCCGCCCCTATCCCCTTCTCAGTCGAGGTCAAGACCCAGGTGGCAGAGACCATCCAGGTACGCAACGATGCCTTCCAGGATGCCTTTCAGAGCAAGGTGATCCGCCATGCCGTCACCTCCCCGGATGAACAAACCCTCGTATTTCACGCCGTGGGACACCTATGGAAAAAAGAGCTACCAGACGGCACACCGCAACGGCTGACCAACTCCAGCGATTTTGAATCCGAGCCGAGCTTCTCCCCCGATGGGCAGACGCTGGCTTATGTGACCTGGGATGACGAGTCCATGGGGCGCATCAAGACCTTACATCTGGCCGATGGGACGTCCACTACGATTCTGGATGAGCCGGGCATCTACCGGACGCCCACGTTTTCTCCCGATGGGCAGTCCATTGTGTACCGCAAGGACGGGGGCAACAGTCATCAGGGCTACGTCCACTGCCTTGAGCCGGGCATCTATGTGATCCCCAGTGAAGGGGGGGCAACTCGCTTGGTGACGCCACAAGGTGAATACCCAGTCTTCAGCGCAGATGGCGAGCGCATCTTCTATCAGGCGGGTGGATACATTTTTGGTAGCCTCACCAAGACTTTCGCCAGTGTCAATCTCGATGGCAAGGACAAAAAAGAGCATTTTGACGGGAAGTACATCCAACGCTACTCCCTCAGCCCGGACAACCAGTGGGTCGCTTGGTCTGAGCTCTACAAAGTCTACATCGCTCCCTACCCACAGATCGGACAAAAGGTGGGTATCACCAGCAAAACCAAAGCCGTACCGGTGGCCCAGGTGGGTCGCGACGCTGGCATTAACATTCACTGGTCTAAGGATAGTAAAAAGCTATTTTGGACACTGGGCCAGGAATACTTCTGCGACACTCTGACCGAACGCTTTCAGTTTCTCAATCAAGATCTGGACAGCCTGCCTCCCATCGACACAGTAGGATTGTCCATCGATCTGTCCATCAACGCCGACCGACCAGAAGGCTTGGTAGCACTGACCAATGGACGAGTGATCACCATGGAGGGGGACGAGATCATTGAGCGGGGAACCGTGCTGATCGAAGGCAATGTCATCAAGGCCGTCGGTCGAAATGTGCGTATCCCTCGAGAAGCGCACCGGATAGATTGCACGGGGAAAACCATTATGCCAGGTATCATGGATGTCCATGCGCACAGCGGCAATTTTCGCTATGGACTTAGTCCAAAAAAGCAATGGGAGTACTATGCCAACCTGGCGTATGGCGTGACGACCAGCCACGACCCCTCCGCCAATACGGAAATGGTGTTTGCCCAAAGCGAGCTGATCAAAGCGGGCAAGATGGTAGGGCCGCGCCTCTTTAGCACGGGCACCATCCTGTACGGAGCGGACGGCGACTTCAAGGCCGTGGTCAATAGCCTCGACGATGCCCGCAGCGCCATTCGACGCACGAAGGCCTATGGCGCCTTCTCCGTGAAGAGCTACAATCAACCCCGCCGCAATCAACGGCAGCAGGTCATACAGGCTGCCAGGGAGCAAGGTATCCTGGTCATGCCGGAAGGAGGCTCCTTCTTCAATCACAATCTCAGTATGGTCGCAGACGGGCACACCGGCGTCGAGCACAATCTGCCTGTCGTGCCCCTCTATCGGGATGTGGTACAGTTCTGGGCAAGCACCAAGGCCCACAATACACCGACCCTAGTGGTCAACTACGGCAGCGTCACGGGCGAGTACTACTGGTACCAGCACACCAACGTGTGGGAAAAGGAACGGCTACTAAGCTTTACCCCCCGAGGTGTGGTGGACAGCCGATCGCGACATCGCACTATGCTACCGGAACAGGAGTATATCAATGGCCATATCCTCACCTCTCAGTCACTCAAGAAACTGGCAGACGCGGGCGTCAAGATTAACCTCGGCGCGCACGGCCAGCTACAGGGCCTCGGGGCCCACTGGGAGCTGTGGATGCTAGAACAAGGGGGCATGAGCAATTTGCAGGCCCTGCAGTGTGCCACCATCAATGGAGCCATCTATCTAGGTATGGATCATCAGCTGGGGTCGCTCAAAGCGGGCAAGCTCGCTGACGTGATCGTGATCGACGGCAATCCACTGGAGGACATTCGTGACACCGAAAACGTCGAGTTAACCATCTTGAATGGCCGGGTCTACGACGCAGCCACCATGAACGAAATCGGCAATTACGATCGCCCCCGCACCCAGTTCTACTTTGAAAAACCGGGCAGCGGCAATGGCTACCCATACTTCCTGGAGACAAACAGCTTCATGCGCCCAACTTGTTGTATGCGAGGATAAAGGTATCCTCCCCTTTGCGCCATGGGGGTCCAATCGGCTACGTGCGATGGAAACAGATCAACCAAGATCCAACACCAAATCGCAACAACCCTCTTCGGCCCTCGTAACTTTGTGGCCCAACCGACTACGTGTGATGGAGACGGTTCAAGGAGAATCCAACACCAAATCGCAACAACCCATCTTTGTACCTTCGCGCCGCCGTGGCCCAACCGGCTACGTGCGATGGAAACAGCGCCACCAGAATCAAGCGCTAGATCGCACCACCCCTCTTCGTGCCCTCGTGCCTTCTATGTTGAAAAACAAGCACAGGGACCGGAAATTAAGCGATTTTATGGCTTTTCTCTCGTAGATGCTGTTTAGGGGGCAATAGGAGTTTTTGTCAAGGCCGGAGCGAAGCGGAGTTCATATAGCCTTGACTAACACGAGTAGCGCCCCTAGCTTTGCTTGGGAGTGAAAAACTACTGCTCTTACCTTTTATTTTGATACCTCTCAGTCACCTCTTCAATCAATCTTCTATCAGCGGTCCACAATCTAATGTGGCTGCAATGCGATCTTCATATCAAAAAGATTGGGGGACGTAACCTTCGTGGAGCGGTCTTTCCATCTGATCACAGATAGGATGCTGCAGTCACAAACTTCCGTTTGTTCCCCTTCTCATTTTCCAAGGTTTCTGATGTTATTCTTCCATGGATGATACCTTACACTACAATACCTATTTCGTAACCGTGCCCATTGATTAAGATCGAGCGTACCCTACTGAGAAGCTTTCGCGCTATTCGTATGATTGCTTTATTTTTGGCCATAGCCTTTGTCAACTCGTTGAACTTCAGCAACAGAGCTGGATCCCTTCTGATCGCTTGCCATGAGGCTTCTATTAACATAATCTTCAATTCTCGTCTTCCTCGTTTTAGCAGTTTACCTGTTCGAATCTTGTCCCCCGAATTGTGCATACTGGGTACTAAGCCTATATAATTATTTAACTGGTCCAATCTTCGGAACCTTCTCACATCACCCAACTGAACCAAGATGTGCATTGCTGTCACTGGACCGATTCCAGGCACGGTCAACAGTAGTTTAAAATTCTTTTGATATCTGGGTTGCTGGGATAGTTCTCCGAGCTGTCTGTTCAGCTTCAGCAACTCCATCCTTTGTACTTCCCCTAATGACAGATAGTTATCCAGGGTCTGTCGCAAACTCGGCTGATCTATGCTCAACTCCTTCAACCATCGGGTGTAAGCCTTGGACCAGTGCCGTGACCTGTTGCCCGTCAAATTATCTGGAAGCTGTATACCAAATTGCATCAGTAGAGACTTTATCCTGTGCTTTGTCCGCGCAACCTCTCGGGATATCCTAAATCGCTGACGTACTAAGGCCCGGTCTGCCTCTAGCTGCCGATCAGGTACGTCCACATAGCTCATTTCTCTACTCCTTAACATCCTGGCCAACTTCCGGCTATCGCTCCTATCTGTCTTTTGACCCTTCTCCTTCTGTGTGGTAGGTACATCTGCTGCGTGCACCACTTCACATGACACACCCAGATCTCTAAGTCGTCTACAGGCTCCAAAGCCGCTGAAACCCGCTTCATACACTGCCTTATAATCGCCTCCAGGAAAATGCCGCTTCAGATATGAGGCCAATAACTCCGAATCTGGATTCTGACTATAACTCCTGTGTTCTAGACTCTCGGTCAGTATGGTGACCTTCCAGCTCTTCTTGTGACAATCAATCCCTACATAGATCTTTTGTCCCTCAAATGAATTCTCGCTAACTTTCTTTCGCATAAGTTGAAACTTTACGGTCAATTAATCTTTTGTCAATTCTTAATTTACCGATTTCAGCTTATGCCTTTTTTCAAACATACCACCTTCGTGGCCACCTCCCCCACCTACATGTTGCGCAGCGAATGGGCGGGGTTGGCCAGGGCCGCTCGCCGTGCCTGCGTACCCACAATCAGCAATGTGAACAGCAGCACCACCAGCCCGACCAACGGAAATAGCCACCAATCGATGCCCACCCGGATGGGATACCGCTCCAGGTAGTCTGCCAGGAGGTACCAGGTGATGGGAATGGCGATCACCAGCGCCAACAACACCAGGCGTGAAAAATCGCGCGACATCAACGTGATGAGGTTGAGCACGGAGGCGCCCAGCACCTTGCGAATCCCAATCTCGCGGGTACGTTGATGGGCCATGTAGGAGGCGAGACCGAAAAGCCCGAGTCCCGTGATAATCAGGGCAAGCAGCGTAAAGATGTTGGAGAGCTGCTGTGTCATCTTGATCGTGGCAAACTTGCGTTCGTAGTCCTCATCTACAAAGCTGTAGTCAAAGGGATAGGCGGGATTATACTTTTCAAAAATCTCTTTGACCTGCGCCAGTGTCCCCTGTACATCAGGCGAGCGGCGCAACCTGGCCGTGATGACCCCTCCCCAGTCATCCATGATCATCAATAGCGGCTTCACCTCTCTAAACAAGCTCCCCATCAGCACATTGTCCATCACTCCGATCAGCTTTCTTTTTTCCCCCCAAAGATCCAGTTGGGTGCCGATGGGATCTTCCAGTCCCATCAGATCAAGGGCTGCTTGATTGACGATGATGGCGTCCGTATCGTTGGGAAATTCGCGAGCGAAATCTCGACCGTGAAGCATCTCGATACCAAAGGTCTCGGCATAATCATATTCGGTGGTGATGGTCGTAAAGATCACCCGAAGGTCTTCCGGCTTACCGGGCCAGCCGAGAAAGTTGTTGGAGTTAATCGACGTAATGCGGCTATTGGATACCGTCATGGCTTCGACCGCGCCGGACTGCAATAGTTCATACTTAAGTGCATCATAGTTGTCGTCCAGATCATCGGTGCGCTGGATGGCGATCAGGTTCTGTTGGTCGTACCCCAAGTGCCGATCCTGGACGAGGCTGATCTGACGATAGATCACCACCGAGCCGGCCATCAGCAAGATGGCGAATCCAAACTGCAGGACGACTAGGACCTTGCGGGGGGTGCTGGCTCCCTTCCCCACCTTCAACGAGCCCTTCAGCGTAGTGGTAGGCTTGAACGAAGACAGATACAGCGCCGGATAGCTGCCGGAGACCAGACCCGTCACCAGAATGATCGCCGCCGCAAAGATCCAGAAGCTCGGCGATGAAGGATCGATCGCCAATGTTTTGTCCACCAGTACATTGTATCCGGGCAATGCCACCCAGACGATCGCCATCGCGACGGCAAAGGCAAGCAAAGCGATCAAGACTGACTCGCCGAGAAATTGCGTTATCAGCTGGGACCGTCGAGCACCAACGCTTTTACGTACGCCGACCTCTTTGGTACGATTCTCTGAGCGGGCGGTCGACAGATTCATGAAGTTGATGCAGGCAATCAGCAGGATCAAAATGGCCACCGTCGAAAAGAGCCGGACATAGTCGATCATGCCTCCCGCCGGCTTGCCATTCTCAAAGTTGGAGTGCAAACGCCAATCCGTCATAGGATGCAGAAACAATGTGCGCTTGATGTCGGTCTGCCCATTCTCGGTCAGGATGTCTCGAATCGCCTCATCCGACTGGGCAAATTGCGTAGGCTCCTGTAGCTCGACAAATACTTGAAAGGAGTAGTTGCCCCAGTTGGTCTTGTTGCGCACGACCCAGGGATTTATCTGCTCTCTAAATTTCCAGGTCATCAAGTACTCAAATTCAAGGGTGGAATTATCGGGGAGGTCTTGCAGGATACCGGTCACTTTGAGGTCGTGCTGGTCATCGATGCGCACCGTCTGGCCCATGGGATCCTCGTCCTTGAATAGTGCCTGGGCCATCGATTCACTTAGGACGATCGACGGCGGATCATCGAGTACTGAGCTGGGGTCCCCTACCTTGAGGGGGTAGTCAAACATGTCCAGAAACTCCTCGCTCACAAACAGACCATCTCGCAGCAGGCGGGTCTCCCCCACCGTGAGCAGATGTTCACTGCCCCAGCCGGTCACCGTGGAGTTGATGATGTTGTGATGCGCGGTCTTCATCGCCTCATAGGTGGGCAGTGGCACCGAAGACCAGGTATTGATCTTACCGTCAAACTCCGCATTGACATGGACCTGTTGCAGGTGATCCACTTTGGGCAGAAAGCGATCATAGGACATTTCATCTTGCACCCACAAGATGATCAGGACGCTGCAAGCGATGCCGATGGCCAGGCCGGCGATATTAATGGCGGAATATAATCTGCTTTTCCACAGGGTGCGAAGGGTGAGTCGTAACAAACTCTGCAACATATTCTCAAGGGTTTAGTATGGTCTCCAATACTTTAAGGACTATCCCAACACCCAATTGGTTGCAATTTGTCACTAGCGAAATGGAACCGGCCGAATAACTGCTTGCCGCGACCGCGGAGATACAGCGCCTTGTTAGCAAGTCTGGCGTTGATCCGATCGGCATCTTCAAACAAGATGCCTCAGGGAGCTTGGAAGGATGAAGGTCCTCTCGCTGCTGTACTGCCGGTGCAATACCGCTGATCGTGGGGCCCTTCGATGCGGTAAAGTGGGTACGGCGCTCATCTGGCATAATCTCGATGATCGAGGTATAGGCAATCCTTGGACGCTGCATGCCGGTAGACCTCCGGTGGAGGGCCGACAAGTATATTGTCACCAAATGGTTCAGGTCTCGATTGGCATCTGCTTGATCGCGTCCGCCGTGCACACACTCGTTTTCGATGCTGCTGATCCCACAAAGTACATATCCAGGTGTCCCTTTCCCTTGGCGTTGATCTTGCCGCGATACTCGCACTGATAGTGATCCTTGATCAGATCATAGGTGTAGGCAGACACATTGATGCGGTCCACCGCTCCCGCTGACTCGATACGGGCAGCGATATTGACGGTGTCGCCAAAGATGTCGTAGGTGAATTTGCGTTTGCCCACCACGCCGGCGGTGATCGGACCGGAGTGGATACCGACCCGCAGTCGCCACTTGATGGCACTCGAGCGATTGCGGTCCTTCAGGTAGGCGATCATGCTCTCGGCCGCTTGCACACATTTCACCGCATGTTGGGCATCAGCGCTGGGTAAGCCGGCTACACTGACGTAGGTATCACCGACCGTCTGAATTTTTTCTAACCCGACGGCTTCCATGATGTCGTCAAAGCGTTGGAAGATCTCATCCAGCTCTTCTACCAGCTTGCGCCCTGGGATGGAGGCTACGATGTTGGTAAATTCTTTAAAATCGGCAAAGAGGATACTGACCTCCTCAAATTGTACCGGTGCGATATGTCCGTTTTGCTTTAGCTCCTCCGCTACTTGCGCCGGAAGGATATTTCTCAGCAACTCTTCCGACCGATTGCGTTGCCAGATGGCTTCCGTGGTCTGCGCCACTACCTCGGCAGTACGCACATTGACCGTTTCCTCCAACTCTTTATGTCTTCTTTTTAGGCGATTGGTGTGTGACATCACCATACCTACAATGCCTAATCCAACCGACAGGATGTACACGATTTTTGCCCACCAGGTCATCCACCAGGCGGGTACCACCTCAAAGGCGTAGGTGAAGGGCTCACTTTCCAGGCCGGCGGCTCCCATGGCGGTGATATGTAAAGTATACTCGCCCGGTGCCAGATTGCGATAATCTGCCGTCTGATCCGAGGTCCACGCACTCCAGGCTTCGTCTTGGCCCTCGAGATAGTAGCGGTACGATAGCTTGTGAGGGGCGTCCCAGTCAATACCTGAAAACTGAAAGGTCAAATGGTTGAGCTTATGGGGCAAACATAGCGTCGCGGGATAATTTCTAAAGGGAATCACGGTGTCGAAGCTAGCCATCAGGGGCTCACCAAAGGGAATTGTCGCCCGATAGGCATCTTCTGACACCCGTCGATAGTCGATGTACGTCTGCGCTATGTCAATGCCTTGAAGCCGCACCTCGGGAGTTCGGTGGGGGAGTTTGAACACTTTAAGGTCCAGCATTGTCAAGCCGTCCGCCGAGCCCCACCACAGCCGATTTTGATCGTCCAGACATGCATTTTGCGAAAAATCCATCCGCCGGAGGCCATCCCCGCGCTCGAAGGTATACATGCGATATTCAGGATCATCAGGGGCTGTGCCCGCTTGAGGGATCATGACCGTAAAGCCCGACTCGGTACTCAGCCACAAATTGTGGGTGCGATCCTCGACGATGTACCACACCCAGTTGTGACTCAGGCCATCTGCGGTCGTAAACTGCGTAAAACCTTGCCCATCATATCGAGCCACACCGCCCCCTTGGGTAGCAAACCAAAGGTGCCCTTGGTGGTCCTCGATGATCGACCAAATCAAATTATTGCCCAGCCCATCTTCCGCCGAATAATGGACAAACTGATCACCATCGTATCGACTGACGCCCCCTCCTTGCGTGCCAAACCACATGTGCCCGGCCTGGTCTTCGATGATGGCCCGCACCGTGTTGTGACAGAGGCCGTTGGACGTATCATAGGTGGTAAATCGCTCCCCGTCGAACCTCGACACCCCACCCGAAAGGGTACCAAACCAAAGGTGTCCCCGACTGTCCTCAAACGAAGACTGTACATCCTCGTGACAGAGTCCCTGCCGCTCACCATAGTTGATAAATTTGTCTCCATCATATCGACTGACACCTCCGGTGGTCCCAAACCACAGTGCACCGGAGCGATCTTGCAGCATAGTGGAGACGATATTGTCGGCCAGGCCCTGCTCCTCGGTAAAATGATCGAGCGTGACCCCATCAAAACGACTGACGCCACTGCCGCCGGTGCCAATCCAAAGCTCATTGTCCCGATCCTGTAGCAACGACCAGATGTTGTCGTCAATGAGCCCCTGGTGGGTGGTCAAGTGAGCAAAACTGCCTCCACTATAGCGGTTTACACCTCCTCCCCTGGTGCCCAACCAGATCTTGCCATTGCCGTCTTCTAAAAGGCACCACACTCGGTCACTGCTCAGTCCCTCGGCCGATCCGTAGTGCGTGATCGTCTGCCCGTCAAAGCGATCTGCGCCACCCCCACGGGTGCCAAACCATAAGTTGCCCTGACGATCCTTAATCACACTCCAGATGTCATTGCTGCTCAATCCCTGCTCCGTACCATAGTGGGTGAAGGTATCACCGTCAAATCGGTTGACTCCTCCCGCCCGGGTCCCAAACCACAGATGCCCCGCATCGTCCTCGGCCATGCTCCAGACGAAGTTGCTACTCAGACCCGCATCGGTATTGTAATGGGTAAATGCGCCATCAAAGGAGGCCACGCCACCCCCTTGCGTACCAAACCAGATTTTGCCCTGGCTGTCTTCCAGCATGCACCAGACGTTGTCAAAGGGCAGCCCTTGCGCCATGCCGTAGTGCAGAAAGCTGTTGCCATCATATCGGGTTACCCCTTTGGCCGTACCAAACCAGAGTCGCCCCCTACTGTCCTCCAGCATCGCCCAGACATGATCCGAATTCAGTCCATCCGCCTGCGTATATCGAGTGAACCGGTGACCATCGTAGCGACATACCCCCCCACCATCGGTCCCAAACCAAATATGGCCTCGCCGATCCTGCAGCATCGATCGTACGCGATTGTGGCCCAGTCCCTCCTCAGTGGTATAGTGCGTGAAGCGATGACCGTCGTAGCGACTCACACCATGGTTAGTGCCAAACCAGAGGTTGCCCTCATGATCCTCGAGGAGCGACCAGACGTAGGAGGAGATCATGCCCTCATCCACGTCCAAGATGTGGAGGTCGCAGATCGCGGCGTCCTTCATACGCAACGGCAGTGCGCGCACGGGCTTAGGTTGCTTGGCTAACGCGGGCACCCCGCCTACTGCACGTTGCTCAGGCAGCTCATAGCCCCCACGGCCAGGGGTCACCACGACGAGTGGCTGGGTGGAGGGTACCGACCGAGTGGGTCCAACGCCACACCGGTTGGTATAGATCTCCACTTGGTCGGGTCTCCGGCTAGGTGTGACCACTACCGGATCCACGCCGGAAGTTGGCAGAGCCACGGCATCTGGCAAGGCAGCCGCAGCAAGGACCGCGGCAAACACTAGAGGCAGGGGGATAGAAGAAACGATCTCGGTTTTCATAAGTACGGAGTAAAGTGCATGTAATGGTGCAATCATCGCACCCTAGTAGAGTTTCGCATTAAATCTTGTTGTGAATTCTATTGTCTTTGGTCCGCATACTTCGTTGCAAAGCCTCGCCAGAGCTACGGCTGGCCACCCGCCCGCTGTCGCGGCTCCCTCACTTCTCGCATGGTCATGCTCGACTCTACGAGATCGTTCGGTCATGTTTTGCGCCTCGTCTGCGGACAAAATCCTATTCATATTATTCAACATATCTAATGCGAACATCTACTCGTGTCTCGTTTGATAAATAAGTACGACCTGGTTGAGCCGCTTTGTGCCTAAGCCAAACCGCGCATCGCCCCTGCTCTGTATCCCGAGCCCTCGGGAATGCGAAGAGCAGGTGCAAAAGAGACAGCCGGAGTGTAGAGTTATTTGCCAGACGAGAAGCTAGTAGTGTTTTGCATTAAGTCTTGTGGTTAATTCTAATGTCCTTAGTCCGCATACCTCGTTGCAAAGCCTCGCCGTAGCCAGCGGCTAGCCACCCACCCGCTGTCGCAGGTCCCTCACTTCTCGCATCGTCATGCTCGACTCCACGAGATCGGTCGGTGATGCCTCGTCTGCGAACAAAATCCCATTCGAATTATTCAACATATCTAATGCGAAGATCTACTAGACACCTCTTTATGAGGCACTTGTCTCAGAGGTCACCCATCGACAGGGTCGGTAGCAGAAGAAACAAATTGCTTACGGCAAAGCAACCCTTTTGCCGGGATATGGGTCGTGATATGCATATCTCTTTTGGCCGCCGATCATTCAGAATAAATTGCGAACTTATGGCCTTTGACTGATCGCAGAAAATTGTCCTGGTAAATGATACAGATACTAGTTGCTTGCCTCCTGGCCCTGAGCACGGCGCCCGATGTTCCAGCCGATACTCCCAAACTCAAGTCGATCTTCAACGGCAAGAATCTCAAACACTGGCAGGTGCCGGAAGACAACATTTGGTGGTCTGTGCGGGATGGGATCCTCCATGTCGAGAACGGACCGGAGAAGAAAGGCTCCATCCTCTGGACTAAGAAGCAGTATAAGGACTTCATGTTTGAATGTGACTTTCGCATGGGCAAGGGCATCGTCGATTCCGGCATCTTCATCCGAAACGACAAAGAGCAAATCCAAATCGGCATCTCCGGCTCGCTCAAGCGTGATATGACCTGCTCGCCCTA
Source organism: Saprospiraceae bacterium (assembly GCA_965223165.1). GTDB lineage: Bacteria > Bacteroidota > Bacteroidia > Chitinophagales > Saprospiraceae > JABDMH01. Next base: position 130,768 of record CBDCVQ010000015.1, read on the forward strand.
TATCGTGGGCAAGGGCTATCCGGTAGAGGCAGAAGGTATTCCAGATTTGCTGAAAGTCGATGGATGGAACACCCTTCGCATTCAGGCTCGTGGCAATCATTACACGTCTGGCTCAATGGTACCGAGGTGATGAACTACACGTCGGAGACAGGCATCTCGGAAGGCCCCATTGGGATTCAACTGCACGCCAATCGACAGATGAGCATCGACTACCGAAACCTAAAATGTGGTAAACTGAAGTAGTCGTCCCCAGTGCCGATCCCAGACGGCTGTTCGTTTCAGGTTATCTTGCCGTATTCGTATCTTCAGAAGGGCTGATCCGAATCCCATAGAAACCAATGGCCAAAAATAATCGGTTTAGTGGCGATCCTCTTTGCTGACGTTGAGGGCTATTCCCAACGGATCCCGGCAAAAGCATCTGTTCTGAAATGTGAATCGTATCAAATCAGCAACTCAGGCATAGTTTCTGCTGCTATAGATCAGCAACTCCCGGCAAACTAATGGGTCCATTTTATTCCATCGTCGTCCCGGTATTCAATGAGCAGGACAATATCCCGGCGCTCATCGGTCAACTGACGGCGATTATGGAGAAACAGCTGAAGCCGTATGAACTGATCTTGGTCGACGACGGAAGTACCGATGGCACCTTTGACACCATCTTGCAGCTGAATGCAGAAGATGCTCGGGTGATGGGCCTATCACTTTCACGCAACTTTGGCCACCAGAATGCCCTCTTGGCGGGACTAAGGCATGCCACCGGTGCCTGTGTGATCACGATGGACGGCGACCTTCAACACCCGCCCGCTGTTATAGAGCAACTGATCGAAAAGTCCGAACAGGGCTATGACATCGTGAATACGATCAGGCAAGATGCGACCGCTACCTCTACCTTCAAGAGGGCCACTTCGCGCTGGTACTATCGACTCCTAAACCACTTAGCCCAGCAACCCATCCAACCGGCGGCTGCCGATTTTCGGCTGATGAATCGCAGGGCCCTGGAGGCCTTCTTGCGGTTTCAAGAGAAAGATCGATTTACGCGTGGTCTGGTCAGTTGGATGGGATTTAAGCAGGCGTTTGTGACCTACCAGGCGCAGCCACGCCAAGCCGGCCACTCGAAGTACTCCCTGGCCAAGATGCTACGACTGGCGGTCGACGGCATCACTTCTTTCTCTGCCCGCCCCTCTACATGGCCCTGTACCTGGGCATCGCCGTCTCAAGCCTAGGTTTTCTCTACGGCCTCTATGTCCTGGTTGTATTCGCCCTCGGGCGGACCGTGCAGGGCTGGACCTCTCTCCTACTAGCTGTCCTGCTGATCGGCGGTGTTATTCTGATTAACTTAGGCATCGTCGGCATCTATATCGCCCGTGTTTATAATGAACTCAAGAATCGTCCCCACTACTTCATTGATCGCGCCACGCCTAATTTCCCCCACGAATAGCACCTACGATGGCTAAGAAAAAATCCACCAAGAAGGGACGAAAAAAGGCGGTCGGAAAAAGAGGAAGACCTCGACGAAGAAGCAAATGTGGCTTCTCGGCCTCTTGGGTATCGCTACGATCCTCGTCCTTCATCAGGTGCTAGGCACCGAATTCATCAACTACGATGATGATGTATACGTCACAGAAAACCCGCTGATTTTAGACTTTAACATGGCCGACCTTCGTGGACTCTTCTCGACCTTTTATGCCAATCAGTATTCGCCGGTTGCCATGACAATCATGGGGCTGGAAATCAAGGCTCTTGGGGTAAACTCCGTGGCACTGAAAGCTGTAAGCGTCCTGCTCCATCTCCTCAATGCTTGGCTTGTTTTTGCCTTGATCAAAGCTCTATTCGAGCGATTTGAACTAGCACTTTTGACCGCTGCTATCTTTGCCCTCCATCCGTTGCAAGTGGAATCTGTGGCATGGTTGGCCGCCTCCATGAAGATTGGTACCTACTCGGCCTTCTTCCTGGGCTCACTTTTGCTCTACACCAAGTATCTCCAAAGCAATAAGAGGGGGCTTTATCTGTACTCCGTACTACTATTCCTGCTATCTTGTTTTTGCAAGGAACAGGCGGTTATTCTACCCTTGATCTTACCTTTCTTGGATCAAGTGCGGACAGGTAAACTCATCGACCGAAAGCGCAATACTGGAGAAAGTACCCTATTTTGTCATTGCCTTTGTCTTTGGTCTCGTCACTCTATCCGTAGCGCAAGATCAGGCCGGATCCGGATTCGAAGATTACTTTGGCCTCGGCCATCGCCTCATGTTTGGTGCGACGACCTTTCTTTTCTACCTATCCAAGTTCATCCTGCCGATTGAACTCTCCCTTTACTATCCCTATCCGGTCAGATCGGCCATACCCACTTTCTATTACCTTGCTCCGGTGGTTCTGGGGCT
>CBDCVQ010000016.1:0-603192 GCA_965223165.1 Saprospiraceae bacterium
ACGCAGTGTCATTAGGTTTTTGGACAAGCTGGTCTGGACCCAGGGCCTGAACAAGTGGATTGACCTAGGGCCGGACCTTGGGCGACTGAAGATTGCCATGACGGCCCAGCCCAATGGGATTGATGCGGAGCAAGTGTACGGGACAGGTAAGAACGATCATAAGATTCTCAATGTCGCCTTAGCGCTGCAGCAGAGGGCCAGGCGTACCCAGGTAATCCTGGTGACCAAAGACATCAATCTGCGGATTAAGGCCAAGGCTTTGGGACTGGTCTCCGAGGACTACAGAACCGGCAAGGTCGAGGACCTGGACGAGTTATCAGACGGTATGCATGCCCTCAAGGACCTGGATGCAAAGATTATCACTGACCTCTACAAGAAGAAGAGAATCGCCGAAGCCGGCATCTTGAAAGACGCCAAAGTGGCCAATGGGTACTACATCTTGCACAATTGCACGCAGTCAGCGCTGGCTCGCTATGACGAGCGAAGTGACCAGATCGAGCGGGTGGATAAGAGCTATGCCTATGGCGTCCGGCCAAAGAATGCCGAGCAGACCTTTGCCATGGATGCGCTGCTCAACGATGATATCCGCCTGGTGGCGCTGCAGGGAGTGGCTGGCACCGGCAAGACCCTATTGGCGCTGGCCGCGGCATTGGAGCAGAAAAGTAAATATGAACAGATCATCCTATCGCGACCTATCGTGCCGCTGAGCAATCGGGACATAGGATTTCTACCGGGAGATGCCAATGACAAGATCTCCCCATATATGCAGCCACTCTGGGACAACCTGAAGTTTATCAAGTCCCAGTTTAAAACCAACGAAAAGAAGAGCAAGGCCCTGGACGAGCTGCAAGATAGTGGAGAACTCGATATCACGGCCTTAACCTTCATCAGAGGTCGTACATTGAGCAATGTGATGTTTATCATTGACGAGGCGCAAAATCTCACGCCGCACGAGATAAAAACGATCATCTCCCGGGCAGGGGAGGGGACTAAGATTGTCTTTACGGGGGACATCCACCAGATCGATACACCCTATATGGATGAGCAGAGCAATGGGCTCTCCTACATCATCGACCGACTAAAGGGCAGTCACCTTTTTGCACATATAAAGTTGGAGAAAGGAGAACGATCCGAGTTGGCCAATCTGGCCAATAGCCTGCTCTGACGGGTTAGATGCAACCTCTTCGATTGGGGGTCGGGCGCCAAGATTTTTTCTGCGCTAGTGTAACTTCACCGGGCGCCAGTCGTCTACCGACAAATGACCTTGGAGCACTTTCAGATCGAAGTACTTCCGATAAAGGACAAGTTGTATCGCTATGCACTGAGTTTTGTGATCGACCCAGCGCTAGCCAAAGATGTCACCCAGGACGTGCTGGTCAAGCTGTGGGAGGGGCGTGCTCAGTTGGCAAAAATCACAAGCATCGAAGCCTGGGCCATTCGGTTAACCAGAAATCTATGCCTGGATCGGCTTAAGGCCCACGCTCGAAAGACGCAGCCACTGGAATCTATCCAACACCATGACAATGCCATGAAAGACCCCGTCCAACTGGCCGAGGAGAAAGACCTACTCCAGGCACTAGGCAGGGTACTCCAAACCCTGCCAGCCAAGCAACGTGAGGTCTTTCGCCTGCGGGAGCTGATGGGCTATACCAACAGGGAGATTGAAGATCAGCTGCAACTAAGTGCATCTCAGGTCAAAGTGTATTTATTCCGAGCTCGCAAAAGGGTCAGGGCCGAGCTCACAAATCTGGTAAATTATGGACTCGAAACGCAAGAGCGATCTGGCTAAAAAATATTGGGAAGGTCAAACCTCTTTGGAGGAGGAGCAAGCCCTCAAGGGGGCCCATGCCACGATATCTGATCGGGATAGGGGAGACGATCGAGAGAGCCTGTATTTCCACTGGCTGCACCGATTTAGTGAGATGGAAACCGATGCCGGCTTTGAGACGGAGATCATGGACAGATTGCAGCGGCAGGAGCGACCTTCGTCCCGGCTGAGGTTCTGGCGACGCTACTGGAGCATCGCGGCAGCCGTGCTATTACTGGTCCTTGCCACCCTTTTCCTCAGCCGGCCGGTGGAAGAAGAGCGAGATCTTAGCGTGATTGATGATCCCCAGCAAGCCTATGAGATCACAAAGCAGGCCCTCTATCTCATCTCGGCCGAGCTCAACAAGGGCGCCCACTATACCTATGCGCTGGACGAGTTTAGCGAAGCGGTAGACAAAATCAAGATTGAAGAACAAAAACAATAGACAATGAAAAAAATGGTAATGCTCCTCGGAGCACTAATGCTGTACGTGAGTAGTTTGGCGCAGGACAATGCCATCGCCAAGTACTTTAGCACCTATCAATCCAGTCCGGATGTGACCAAGGTGAGTGTGACCAGCAAGATGTTCTCCTTATTTACCGAGTTGGACTTTGAAGATGAGGACGAGAAAGCAGTTTTGGAAGCGATTGGAAAGCTCAAAGGCATTAAGGCCATCATCGATAAGGAAACCTCCGACGGCAACAAAGCGTATTTTGAGGCCGTCAAGAAAATGGAGGCAGACCGTAACTATGAAGAGCTGATGACCGTCGAAGACGTGAAGGAGAATGTCCGCTTCATGATCCGGGACGAAGGGGAGAAGATTAGCGAATTGCTCATGCTGCGTGGCGCGGAACAGGAGTTTATGGTGATGACACTATTTGGCGAAATCGACTTAAACGCGATTGGGAGCCTGTCTCGGGTGATGAAAATCAGAGGCATGGAGGGTTTTGGTATCCTCTCAGATGACCATGGACACCGTAAGTCTGGCAAGCATGGCCACCACAAGAAAGAAAAGCACTAGTAGAGTTTCGCATTAGATATGTTGAATAATTCTAATAGGATTTTGTTCGCAGACGAGGCATGACCGAACGATCTCGAAGAGTCGAGCATGACAATGCGAGAAGTGAGGGAACCGCGAAAGCGGGTGGGTGGCTAGACATAGCCGTAGCTATGGCGAGGCTTTGCAACGAAGTATGCGGACCAAAGACATTAGAATTAGCTACAAGATTTAATGCGAAACTCTACTAGCACAGGTAAGATGCCAGCAAAACAATTAATCTACACCATCCTGGCCCTCTTTGGAGGCCAGGTTTTAGGGTTTGGGCAAAGTGAGACGCTGCAGCGATTAAAGGATTCGGATCAAGTTGGGCATCAATTCTTCTTTTATCCCAGTACCCTGCGCATGCTCAACTTGCAGGGAGACAAGGCCTACAATGCCATGGTGAAGGACATCGACAAGCTCGTGTTTTACCAGCTTAGGCACGATGGTTTTAGCCCTTCCGATTGGGCGAAGACGGTGGAGAGCATCCAGGGAGGAGACCGCTTTGAAGAGTACCTTGTCGTGGAGGCGAAGGATCAAGAATTGCGCATGTTGGGTAAGGGAGATGAGACGGTGTTCCTCGCACATTACGATGACACTTATTACGTGGCAGAAGTAAGTGGGAGCATTGACGTCACCCAGCTTCCCGCCGTCTATGAGACGCTATCGCAACGAGATACGACGCTGGAAAGCGGATTCCTGAACATATTTGAATTGATGGGTAGTCGAGGCCTCGACCATCGGGAGCGCCGACCGAAGGAAAAGGAGGAGGCCAAACCCGTCGACAAAACCAAGCGAAGCTAACTCGCACAGATCAAAACCGGAGAACCACTTTGACAGTCTTAGAAACCAAGGAACTCACCAAAAGGTACCGGAGAATACGCGCCCTACAGCAGTTGTCGATCCAGGTCGAGCAGGGCATGGTCTTTGGCCTGTTGGGCCCCAACGGCAGTGGAAAGACTACGACCCTCGGGATCTTACTAGGGGTGTTGAAGGCCACCAGTGGCACCTTTCGCTGGTTTGGTGAGCCTCCCAGCGCCAACAGCCGTAAGCGGATCGGAGCCATTCTGGAAACGCCTTGCTTTTACCCCTACATGACGGCCAGTCAAAACTTGACCGTGGCCGCGAGGATCAAAGAGTGTCCGATTTCGCACATCGAGCCGGTGCTGGAGACGGTGGGCCTGTATGATCGAAAGGACGATCCATTTCGGACCTATTCGCTAGGGATGAAGCAACGATTAGCCATCGCCTCGGCCTTGCTGTCCGATCCCTCGGTCATGATACTTGACGAACCCACCAATGGATTGGATCCTCAGGGTATCGTCGAGATCCGTGAGTTGGTCAAGCAGATTGCCAGATCGGGCAAGACCATCATTCTGGCCAGTCACCTCTTGGACGAAGTACAAAAGGTATGCACCCACTTCATGGTGTTGCGCAAAGGAGAGAAGCTGTATCAAGGCAGTGTGCAAGACACGCTAGCGGATCAACGCACCGTGGAGGTAGCGGCCAAAGACATGACTACACTGGAGCAGGTGCTGCGGGAGTTTCGCGGTTTGGCCAAACTTGAGGTGAATGTAAACAGCCTCATCCTGACCACCGACAACGGCATCGATACGGAGGCGATCAATCGGCATTTGATAGACCAGGGGGTGATTGCGACCATGCTGGTGGAGCACTCCGGTAATCTAGAAGCCCAATTCTTAAAGATACTGTCCGAACATGACTAGGTTGCTTCAGATTGAATGGCTGAAGCTCCGGCACTATCGGCCCTTTTGGGTCCTGATAGGGATGTACGCCCTTGGCGTGGTGGTCGTATGCGGCAGTGGCATGTTCTTCATGCAGTATCTCAAGAGTAAGGGAGCGGATTTTGAGGGCATCGATCCTACCATGCTGCCGCTTTATGACTATCCCGATGTGTGGCAAAATGTGACGTATATGGCCGCCTTTTTTAAGGTATTCTTGGCTTTTATCGTCATCATTTCGGTGGCCAACGAGGTGTCTTACCGCACCTTGCGGCAGAATGTGATCGATGGCCTGAGCAAACGCGAGTTCCTGGGGAGCAAACTGCTCTTTATTTTCTTTCTTTCGCTTGCGGCAACCGGCCTCGTGATCCTGATTGTTTTTGTCACGGCCTCCGCCTACTCCAACGTACAGGGATTCGACTATATGTTTGAGTCTATGGAGTTTGCGCTGGCTTATCTGTTTGGGGTCTTCACCTATCTGACCTTTGCCTTATTGATCACCTTGTTGATTCCCAAGACGGGACTGGTTATTGTGGCCTTATTCATGTATACGGTGGTATTTGAGCCGCTACTGGCCATTTTCCTCCTCAATTTTCCCAATCTGGCGGACTGGGCCAGGGCCATTGCTCCGTGGATGCCTGTCACGAGTGTGTACAATCTGATTGACGTACCTTTTCCCAGATATTTGCTGATGGAGATCCAAAACTACGTGAGTCTACGTCAAGTAGGGATTGTCAGTGTCTGGCTACTATTTAACATCAGCATGAGCTACTTGCTGCTGAAACGCAAGGACTGGTAGCTATCTGTCCGACGGGAGCGGGTGCGCTCCTTATGTCTTAGGCTGCTCGCTAGGGCTGCTTGAGAATGCGGAATGTACGCCGTTCACCATCTCCGGTATCGATGGTCAGCAGCAAGGCACCGGAAGGAGACGGTGAGATATCGATTTCAGCCGATTCAGCTACTTCGCCTGCACCTACCACTTCGCCTAGTAGGGTCCTCAATTCATATTTCGCAGTCTCCCCAATAGAGATTCCCTTAATACGCACAAAGTCGTGGCTGACGGTGGGATACACCACAAGCGGAGCCCGCGTATCGTTAAATGCCACCTGAACGATCCCGGACAATTCTACCGAGCCGTCCAAATCAAATGCCTGAAGTCGATAGTAGTTGGTGCCACGCAAGGGAGTTTTGTCCATATAGTCGTAAGTGGTGGCGGTATTGACATCGCCCCTAGCCGGACTCCAGCCCAGGTCAGACCACGTGGTGCCGTCCGAGCTACGTTGCAGCATGAACCCTTCAAAAGCAAACTCGGAGGCGGTTTGCCACTCGATCATGACGCCATTGTCCTCCTTTTGCGCACCAAAGTGCGTGAGTTGTATCGGCAGGGGGCTGCAAGAAATCTCCAGCATATAGGGGCCGGCATCAGCAATCCCGTCCACCATGAGGAAATAGGTGCCGGGAGCCAGCGTAATCGAAATCGATTCAGCACCTGTCGTGGCTGCAGCGATTGCGACGCAGGTATCCGGGCAATAAATTCCGGTAGCTGTGTCCAGCGCGCCGCTCATCAAGATGAGATCCAGATCATCTTCTCCCATAGGAGTCAGGTCAATCTTCATCTCCTGGCCGGTCAGTACCTCCCATTCGTAGGTTACATCACCCTGACTGTAGTCACCGACCGCACATGAACCATAGTCACTGCTGCCATATTGATCTAGCCGAGCATCCGTACTTCCCAATACGACACTACCACAGCTGATCTCGTTGATGTCCTTGGGACAGTCGATATACAAATTATAGCTGCCTTCGTTGACCAAATCATCGGGAGAGCTGGGCAAGACCATGCCGTCGACAGCTATCCAATAGATACCCAAGGGCAGGGTTCTTGTTATTTGTTCTATTACACTGCCCGTATCGCTCTTAGCAAAGCAGGAACCAGGGCATGCCTGTCCATTCTCGTCTGGCACGCTGGCCAGCAGGAACATATGCAGTCCCTGATTGTCCAGCTTCTCAAGCACAATGTCTACCGTCTGCGTTTCCAGAATCTCGAACCGGTAGAGCCGATCACCGGCCTCATAAGTGTTGACTAATTCTTCAAAGCATCCGCCGTAATCCAGAATGTTAAAATTACTGGCGCGCCCCAGTGTGGTATGGGTCAAGATCTGTCCACAGGGAAGCGGGTCATACTCCTTCTCGCACACCACAGTCAATTCGTACTTGCCCTCTCCGGGTGCGCCTCCATCAACGGGAACAATGCCATCGACAATAATCCAATAAGTGCCTCCTCCCAGTTTGGCATCGATATCACCTCCGTCGCTAAAAGTTATGCAGGTATCAGGACATTCCACCTGGCTCTCCGGGTCTGTCGTATTGCTCAGTAGAACCATCACCAGATTGGCTCCATCGAGATTATTTAGTTGGATGCTGACCTCAGTAGAGTCGGCCAAGTCCAGACGGTAGAGTCGGTCTCCGGCGTCAAAAGTCCCTGGCACAGTGGCACAGGTCCCATAGTCACTATTGCTGTAGGAATTTGTCGCTCCAATCGTGCTGTCGGCAAGCACTTGATTACACTTGATATCCTCAAAGGGTCCAATTGGATCAAAAAAGGAGGCGTGAGTGGACCATGATTGCAGTGAAATAGCCGTTACGAAGGTCAAAAAGATGGTCAAAATGTTATTATTTTCTTTCTTCATTTGCGCGGGGCTTAACGAATTACATATGAAAGCCAGCAAAATATGAAAAACTATTGATCTAACGCAATAATCATCCAAATTTTGAGCAGGCGATTTGTTGTTGGCATGTGACCACCATCTCCGGGCGGTCAATGATTCTGCTTGGCATTTGGTGTAGCAAGAGGTAGGCAAGATGTTTAAGCGTTGGCCGACCGTTTGAGTGCGTGCTACCGGCAAACGCTCCCAATGATCAAAGGTGACTTCCTGGGGAGCAACCATTGTCCTAACCCACCCTGTCACTCGCATAGAAATAAGATGCGCAGCAATGTTGCGATTTGTCATGAAGACAGAGTGGCGTTCATTCGGCGCTGTCCCCCAGGATTCTTACCTTATAAGCCTTACTATGATAGCAGAACTGAAGAAGGGGGTTGCGGTAGCTTTCGCGTTGATGCAGGTGATGCTGATGGGGGCACAGCCGTTGGTCGTCCGTCCTGGCACTGCCAAAGCACCGGAGCGACCTCAGAATGTCATCCTCATGATCGGTGACGGGATGGGACTTGCCCAGATCACGTCCGGCATCTATTCGAGTCGGACACCGCTCAACCTCGAACGATTTAAGGTGATCGGTATTCAGAAGACGCACAGCAAATCGGACTTGATCACCGACTCTGCAGCGGGAGCTACCGCCATGGCCCGTGGCATCAAGGCCGATCTTCGTTCCTTCGGATCAACCCTGGATGAGAAGGCGCCCATCTCCATTTTAGAAGAGTTTGAAGAAAGGGGCCGGGCCACAGGCATGGTGGTTACCTCTTCACTCTCTCATGCCACTCCAGCGGCTTTCATCACGTATCAGATCAATCGGGGGATGTTTGAGGCGATTGCAGCGGACTACTTGCTGCACGATATCGATTATCTCGTGGGAGGCGGCAAGAAATATTTTGATCGACGCCATGTAGATGGTCGAAACCTCCTGTTGGAGATGGCCAACCGGGGATACTATGTGCAGACGTTTTTGGATTGTGATTTTTCCGACATTCCCTTGGGTAGGAAGGAAAAGGTGATCTATCTCAGTGCTGATGGAGAGCCGTTGGCACACATGCAGGGACGTGAGTATTTCGTAGATGCCTGTGCTCGAGGTGCCAACTACCTCGAACGAAAGGGCACGGGCTTCTTCTTGATGATCGAGGGCTCTCAGATCGATGTAGCTGCCCATGCCAACGTGGGGAACATTGTCATCGATGAGCTCCTCGAGTTTGACGAAGCCGTTGGCAAAATGCTGGACTTTGCCGAGGGTAATGGCCATACACTTCTGGTGGTTACCGCCGACCACGAGACCGGCGGCATGGCCGTTCTGGACCGCGCTGACAGGGAGCTGGTCGTCGGATTTGCCACAGGTTTGCACACGGCAGCTTCCGTGCCTGTCTTTGCTTTTGGTCCGGGTGCGGAGCTGTTCCGGGGGCTCTATGATAACACGGAAATCCACGCAAAAATGCGAGAGGCGCTAGGATGGGTCGAGTAGATACCCGATCACCATTTTTCGTCACTGGAGCCACCCAAGGGACTCGAACCCTCGACCTACGCATTACGAATGCGTTGCTCTGCCAGCTGAGCTAGGGTGGCTGGTCGCCATCCGGCAAAAAGCGAAGCCAAAATTACACAATCCACGCCTGAAATTTCTATGTGAGATCTATCATAGACCCATCTTTCGCCAGCTTTCGCGCCAGACCTCCACGCCGTAGGCATCTGGTTCTCGTAGGATGATGATCGATGATCCGTAGGGAGACAGAGGGTTATCGGCGAGTGGATGCCAACCTTGCTTTTCCCAAATGGCCGAGCCAGTGACTAGTAGAGTTTCGCATTAGATATGTTGAATAATTCTAATAGGATTTTGTTCGCAGACGAGGCATGACCGAACGATCTCGTAGAGTCGAGCATGACAATGCGAGAAGTGAGGGAACCGCGACAGCGGCTGGGTGGCTAGGCATAGCCGTAGCTATGGCGAGGCTTTGCAACGAAGTACGCGGACCAAAGACATTAGAATTAGCTACAAGATTTAATGCGAAACTCTACTAGTGAGCGCACTCCAGAAAGTGGCATATTGGGCTGATTGGCATGGAAATGCAGCATTTGGCTATGCTAATGGGGACATCTGGCCAGAGAAGGTTTCATGACCATAGTAATCAATTGATCAAGCCAAAGCCTCAGATGATGGTCGAAAGGGTGTTTTTGGGCAGTTTGGACCCCAATTCTTTTGCAATTGACCCAAATTGATCGAGATAAAACAAATAGGGTATTCCTCACAAGACCTCGATATTTACTTTTGCTGCCTCCATGCAGTGTGTGGAACACTTGATGAATGGTAGATTCTACATTGGCTCTGATTCCTTTGGCGATGGCGGCTGGTAGAACACCAGCCAGCGCCAGTCCTGCTTCGACCTGATCGGAGGTGAAGTATCGATACTTGGCCGATCTGCCTTCGATTGAAATGCGATAGCGACCTCCTCTGGACATCGTTGTCTGTAGCCATTTATCCACCTTGGGATCATATATCCAGATGTTGCCGTGCTCGTCTTTTTTGAATCGGTGTGCACTGCCTCCACAGGTATTGGCTAAGTGCCACTCATCGGCTATGTGATTAGCGAAGCGCTTGCGGTTTTCTATGCTGTCATATCCGCCATCGGTATGTACTTGTTCGACCTGTTGGCCGGTCACTTGTTGACTTTGCTTAACGGCTTGCTCCAGAAAGTCGCAATCAGGATGTGTGGCTTTCTTTACCTGCACAGCAGTAATTAGCCTAAGATCCTCGTGGGTAGTCTCGGTAATATTGGCACTATACCCGCTTACTTGTTTTCTATTTGATCCGCTGCCCTTCGCTCGATAGGCAGCATCCGGGTCATGCATTGACTGTATGCCGTCCGCTTTCATTTCTTCTTTTTCCCTAACGCGGCAAGGTGGATCGTCTTGCTCATCCTTGCTGCCTTCTTGCTGAACACTTGGTTGGGCTTGGCTAGACTGCTTGATCTCCACATAGTGCTCTTCGTATAGTTGGCTCAGAAGCTCATGGTAGTGTGAGTCGTGCGACCCATAGATATTGAGCAGCTTGCGTATCAAAAAGCCCAGCCGGCGCAGCCAATCTGACTTGTCTGCATGGGTCATCTTGTACAGGTGATTAGTCACCGATTTGCCCAATATCTGTTTAAGAAAACTCTTGTCCGATTCCTTCTTAATCTGTTTGTCCCAGTCTTGTGGAAGACTCTTGCAAAACACTTGCACTCCATGTAATACCTTGTGCAGCCGTGATCCCTTGCGAATATTGGACTGGATCAACTTGCTGTCCATTCGTAGACTCCGGCCATTGATACTATATCTGGTGATTTGCTCACTGGTAAGACTACCGAAGAGCTTCCCAAATAGATCCTCTCCCGTAGTCTCGGTGTGCCTGACCAGCTTTGACTTAAAGTCGTAAAAGGTACTTGCCACTGGCACTTCATCATCTAAATTGGTCAGACCCAAGGCGCGCATCACCTGTAGATCAAATCCGCAGGCATTGTACAATTGCTCATCGGTCCAATCCTGACCCTCCTTCAGGATAATCATCGCCACCAACATCCGAATCGATGCATTTGGCCGACCCTTACCATCAGCATACAGCGGCCGAAAGATTTGCTCATCTATCCGACTGGTAACCTCTCGATAAAACACATTGAACCACGCTGCTTTATCATTTAACCGCCTAAGCTTTTTCGAGCCAATGACCTGATTAGTCGAGCTAAACAGATTTTGCTCAATTGATGTTCTACTCTCCTTAAACATATTATCAATATACCTAATACCTAACGAACTGGGAAATACCCAACCCACACTTTTCGGAGTGCGCTCACACTAGTAGAGTTTCGCATTAGATATGTTGAATAATTCTAATAGGATTTTGTTCGCAGACGAGGCGCGAAACACAGACATAGCCGTAGCTATGGCGAGGCTTTGCAACGAAGTATGCGGACCAAAGACATTAGAATTAGCTACAAGATTTAATGCGAAACTCTACTAGATTCTTGGATCGGATCCTTGGTTTCGCTGCCCCACCAGACGCTTGAAGAAAGCGGCCAGCGCGATAAAGGCAACGGCAATGATCTTCCAAGATTTAGCTAGCAGAATGCCGAGTTTGGCAAATAAGCCTGCTTTGACAAACACCTTTCCGGCAATCAGGCCGCCGATCCCATAGGCGGCGACCTTGTCCATGCTCGGATTAAAATCCGCATAGCGATGGCCGTCGGTAAATTCGACACTGCCCAATACCGGCTCAATGGATTGCTTGACCTCGTTGAGGAGGTACATTTCACTGATCGCATTCAACTGCAGGTAGCCGCGTCTGCCCAGGATGCGAATATTGTAGTTAAGGGTGTTGGTAGGTGCACCTCCAAAGTTCAGCTCTTTGGCCCAATGCAATTTCTTGCTTTCGGCGTCATAAAATGGGGGAGAGGCCCAGCCGACCAAGTCGACCTCCTCGTATCCCTGCTCTACTCGGATCTTGTTCCATTCGACCGCATCCGCTTGCATGGATTCCAGCAGTTCGTCATAGTCCAGATCTTTGGCATCATCGTCATCGATGTAGCCTTCCTCGGAGTAAGTGATGTTGATCGCGAAGGTGGAATCATCGAGCGGAGAAACATTGGCGGGAATCAACATGCCCAGCGATTTGTCCGGATCGTCACTGGGCGGATTGCCCCATAGGTCGGTCAGGATCATTTCGCTGTCCTCCCCGTTGAGGTATTTAAAGTTGAACGGTACCTGGATTTCGGCCAGGCCATCCTTGAGAAGCACTGTTCCAGACTCGTAGACCAAAGTTTGATCGATGCTGTCCCGGTAGGCCTCCCAAAGCAGGATGTAATCTTCGGCCACGAACTGGGTATCGATGGTCAGGGTGTCATTGCCATAGGTATACATCGAGCCCAGACAGATCAGACTGACAAAGAATGTTTTCATGAAGTAGATATTTTGGAAATGGTAAATGTTTGAATTTGCAGGCTAACCTTCTGAGGTGGCAAGCTTAGGTGGGTTAGCGATGTGATCTCCCACGGAAGGCCGCGGTTGAGATGGGGTCACATGTCGATGGCATAGAGGCGTGGGTGTAAACATGTTGTGCAAACGACAATTATGATGCCAATGTGCCAAATGCTAGGATTTTCACCCCGTCTTTTCTTGGACCGCTCTATAGGGCATGCCTGGACTTATGCCAATCTTGGGGAGGGAAATGCCATGATCCCAGAGAAATGTCGAGGTCTTGAAACTGTATGTCATGCACTTCATATCATCTCAAAACCAGCGAACGTAGTTAGGTAGCGAATGGGGACTTAGTCTCTTGGGTGTGTCTTAACCCTATACACTACAATGGGCCTTCTTTAATCTTGTCTATCTCTGCTAGGGCAGAAGATATTTCTTGGGGATAGATCAATTTCACAACGGTCAAGACGTAGCACCTCTGGTGATATCAAGGGACGATACTTAGGGAGCATCATTACCCCTTCGATCGATGTGATTATTAAGATCGCTGATGCCCTGGATTGATGTCTCCGTAGACTATCTCGTGGGCAAGATCTCTCTCGAGATGGATAAGTCTGCCCTCAAAAGAATGGAGGACATTTCTGGGCTGCCCGACGAAGAAAAAGAATCGCTATTTAGAGTTCTCGACGCCTACTTGCGTGATTTTAAAGCTAGGAAGGCTTATGCTTCGTAGAATGATCTCAAATACTGCCTCGCCAACTCACTGCAAGACATAAGCTACCCCAGCCAGTACGGTAACCATTATTTTAACTTCACGGGAAGAGTCACCAGGTATTTGGCCTTTGGGTCTAAGTTTACTGTCTCATTCCTCTCTATTCCAAGTTCGTTTACTTTTTCTGCCACAAAGGGAAGAAAATTTGCCACCCAGTTCGGGTAATCCTTCATGGCCTTAGGGCGAGGCGAGTACGCATAATGCCTTGATGAATCAATCTTCAATAGCTTCAAATTCATCCCATTAATTTTCCCGTCCTTGTCCAGAAATAGATCAACCACTGCGTTACCATTTACCCCGTGCGCTAATGAATCCGGAAGCGACCAGGTGTTCTCAAAGTGCACAATCTTATATGGTGATGGTGTTGACAAATATATCTCATCATCACTCGTTGCGCCATCTGATCTATCCTGGCAGCTTCCTGTGACGATTGATGCTGTCACAATTAATATCACTAGTGCCTTCATTGTTTGCTATTTAAACGCAGGAAGAAATTTGGCAATTGCAGGTTTTCCAACAAGTGAAAACCGTCTCTTCTTGTTGTTATATAGCCCCGTGGCATTCTTACTACTAGCCTTGAAGAATATGTTTGCAGATACATAATCACGTTCAGAATAGCCGTTGAACAACAAATTGTTATGGGCTGCGTCATATTTTTTCCCGTGCCTATTTGTAGATGTACTTGAACCAAACGGAACGCCGGCTTGCAAGGTAACAACGTCCTGAAAAAGGTACGCACCAACTTCTCCAGCCGTTGAGGCTGCATCCATACCTACTTCAATTTGAAACCCATGAAATAGCTCATGCGCAACTGTTCCAACATCTTGAGAAGCTCCCGCCTCAATTGTCCCCCCGCCACTTTCACCAGGTCTAAACCTAACGGCATCTAAAGACTTGCCGCTGCCATCCTTTGAGACTACATTTTCGAATGAATAGTTGTTCTCAGAATTTGATAGATGTGTTAGCACGGCTGATCCTGCTTCACTTGAATTAATGGTATTTAACGAACTGACTATGCTTTGAACAAATTTATTGTCACCCGTATAATCCTGACCGGGATTATAGTAAAAATAATTTCCATCGCCAGTACCTATTCTGATACTATCACCATTGACATCAATGAACTTGATGGGATTCAAGGCTCCATATTGGTATGGTGTCATTGACGGATACTTCTCAGCAAATCTGTCTACAGATGTAAACCTACCGATGCTCGGATCATAAAACCGGGCGCCGTAATCGTACACCTTCCCAGCCCTCAAAACCACCGCCCAAGACTTCTCCTGGGTCCTCCAATGTAACGACTTCCAAACGATTTGTCATGTCTAGATGTGATCCATTTTCTTTTCAACTGAGGCTCGATTTCAATTGAAAAAAGAAAAGTTGATCATCGCATTTGGACGGATTCATCAGCGCTCCAAGGCCAACCCGCAACGCAGTTATAAGGTGTTCGTCGCGATAGCTGGCGCAAAAAGTCATGCCAGCTCACTGCGTTCGAGCACGCCAGGATAAACCCAGGCTTGTCATGCCTTTTGCATGGCCAGCTATGCTCCTCACGCGCAGCTCTCGGTATGTGCATAGAGCCTAAAGCTTTGTCAGCAAACAAGAGATCTATACCCAGGCACTATTCACATCCCTACGCTGCTACTTGATTTGGCGGGCTGCGCATGCCACCTTCGGCCCTTCGGGCTGCTTCGCAGTACTGGCCTCTACCCCCGATGCTCGGGGTCTCGTTGCCAGACCTCGGTGGCGCCCGCAGTAGCCCGCATAACTGCGTTTTTGCCAGCCCTCATAAACGTACGTTCCGTAATGAACAGAGGGTAGGATTTGAAGCCATCGTAAGCCTCCTTTTTGCGGGAGGGTTGCCCGGTCAAGGTTTCTCCGCAGCGCAGGGCTTTGTGGGATGGGCGGGGAACTCGTCTTGACCTTGACGGGGCAGGGGGCGGATATATCTTTGCGCACGATGGCTTCAGATCCGGCTTCGAGCAGTGCCGCCTAATTTCCATAGCCTGGCTGACGCTTTTATCCCTCTCCAGCAAAGATAAGCTTAGGCTCTCCTCACCCTCCAACCCCGCGCTTTTGAGTTGCTTACGAGGGAAAAAAGCTAGGGATCTGGTTAGCGCTGGGCACAGGTTATTTGACGCGAGCCGTCCGCGAGTGCGAACGAGGCCACAGACAGAGGAACCTGAGTTACCGACGGTGGCTGGCTGTGTGGTGCGCAGCACTCCGAAGGACCGAGTGAGCCCGCAGGCGAGCACATAAAACATGGGTAGCGGCCAGGCCTCAAAAAGGGACCTGTGCGTCAGCACACCATAAAGAGGCCTGGAGAGAGCTGCCGTGACGAGGACGCGCAACCACGAGAAGATGGCAACCAGGGAGCACCTACCGGAGCGCACCTGGTGGTGCTATGCAAGGCCGCAGCGAAGCAAGCCGTAGGGTAGCCTTGCAGAGCAGCCATCTGAACTGGGGTGAGCACCGCAGGCACACCGCTTTACCTGTGTGGGATGGCCCTGGCGCGTGGGGGATTATTTGTCCTTCTTAAAGCCGATCGGACTTCTGGAGGGTATCACATTTTGTGATACCACCTAGTCTATTTCTTCCTCCGTCACTTTAAATCACTACTCATCTACATGGTCCAAAAACCCTTGGATCCTTTCGGTAATTTCTTCAGGTGAAGGAAGGTATGATTTCATCTCTTCCGGGACCTCCTTTTCTATTCTATAGCTTGATATCCCCATTGGATGATTCATCATTTTTAAGGCATACTCTACCACGGTCCTGTCTTTATCTCTGCAGATTAATATGCCGATTGCTGGCTGCTCATGCTCTTTCTTCTCCTGCTCGTTTAATGTCGTCAGATAAAACTGCAATTGACCTACATACTCCGGCTTAAAACTTCCTGTTTTTAGTTCTATAGCTACCAAACATTGTAGCCCTCTGTGGTACAATAACAGATCGATGTAAAATTCTTCCGTACCTACTTTTAGCCGGTGTTGGTTGCCGATAAATGCATAGTCGCCACCCAATTCGATCAGGAACTTCCGGATGTCTTTTACCAGGCTCAACTCCAGCTTCCGCTCACTGTAATCCTCACTCATCTCCAAAAAGTCGAAGCTGTATTCGTCCTTCACCGCTAGCTTTGCCTGGTCTTTGTATTTCTCTACCAATACCTGGTCAAAGTTGGTCTGATTAAGCAAAAAGCTTTCGTAGGCCTTGGTCTCTATCTGATGGAGCAATACTGCTTTTGTCCAACCAAACTTCCGGGTCATCTGAATGTAAAACTCACGCTCTAAAGCATCCTTGCATCTGTCAATAATCACCGTGTTATGGCTCCATCCGATTTCTCTCACCAATGGTGAGAGTTTTGCGTCATCTCGGTACTCTAAGTAAAATTTGCGCATTCTCCACAGGTTCACCGCTGAGTACCCTTGCACTCCAGGATACTCTTTCCGTAGATCCTCGGACAAGGTCTCCACCACTGATTTGCCCCAACCATGCTGCTCCTGACGCTCCACAATGGCCTTTCCAATCTGCCAGTACAATCCAATCAACTCCTTGTTGACCTTCTTCAGAGCCTCGTATTGGGATAGCCTGATGGCCTCCTTGATCTCCTCAAAGAATGCTCTGTATTCAGTCTTTTGTACGTCCATCATTCCTCAACCTTTAACTGCCGGATACTGCCCTTGCTCAGACCCGTGTACTCAATAATCTTTTCCACCGGTTCGCCCCTCTTCTTCATCAGCCGGGCCAGTGATTTGGCGGATGCCTTTTTGGCTGCTTCAGTGGCTTTCTCGATTTGCTTTCGGTGCTTCTCCAGTCTTTCTCTCTCCCGACGTTCTTCAAGCTCATAGCGGGGCACGTACTTCTCACTCTTGGCCAGGGTGGCCAGCAGACCGGCATCAGCGAAGCTATAGTAGCTGTGCTCGGTGATGATCAGGTGATCTAACACGGGTATATTCATGATCCGGCCAACTTGGATCAATCGATCGGTGATGTCTTTGTCTTGGTCAGAGGGCATGAGACTTTGGGAAGGGTGATTGTGCACCAAGACCAGTTTGACCGCTCTTTTTTGCAAAGGCACACTGATCACTTCCATCGGGGTGACCAGGGTCTGATTGACCGTGCCGATGCTGATCAGCTCGATGTTGAGGATCTTGTGAGCGTTGTTTAGGCTGATCACCCAGAAGTGCTCTCGGTCCCGATCGATCTCGTTTTCTCGAAGCAGGATCTTTTGCATCACACGGTAGATATCCGCTGAGCTGCCGATCTTTATTTTCTGGTCTTCGGTCAATTTTACGTGCATGGTTTTGTCTTTGGTAAAGGTAATTTTTATGTTTTCCTCTGCGGGTGATAGCGCTCGATCGCCTCGGTCAAGGCTTCCAGATTGTACACGTCATAGCGCTCTGTGCTGCTCACGTATTTGTGTCCGGCCATATATTGCACGATGCGTACATCATAAGACTTCAACCAGTGCCCGATCACCGCGGCTCGGATCACTTGGCCGGATTTGATCTTGCCATTGATCTTTTTCACCGCCCGGAACATGTGGTGCAGGCTGGTCTTGATATTGGCTGAGCCGCCCTCGCTAAAGAATAACTGCCTCTCTATTTTCGGATCTGGCCTTGCGGGTTTTCGACCGGACTTTTCTAAATATTTGCCACTCCGGATGGCTTGCAACATCCGTGGCCTAACCACCATCAGGTATGCCTGTAAATCCAGTAGCTGCCGGGCATCCAGGTCCAAGGTGCGGTGGTGACTGCTTCTGGATCCCATGATATGGATCGTGCCTTCCTTTAGCTGGAGGTGCCTTTCTTCCAGGCGGTGTAACTCTCGGGTGGTGATGGCCTGATAGATCATCAGCCCCAGGATTACTTTGTTGCGTTTGGTGCGATCATCCAGCGCCGGATAGGTGTCATAGACGTGCTGTAATTCTGTGTCCTCGATAAAGTGTTGCATGGGCATTCTGCGCTCTCCCCGGATGCGGATGTGACCGGCTGGGTTAATGCCTAGGTCCAGCGCATTGTAGTAATGATGGATGGCCGTCAAGACCCGGTTTACTTGCTTAATGCTCATTTCTTCTTTCAATTGAAAAAGAAAATCCTTCAGTAAGGGATAGTTTACTAACTCCGGTTTTGTTTTCTGCTCCTGGGTCCACGCCAGGTACAACCCGCTATAATTGTAGTACTGCCGGATAGTGTCCGGACTGTATTTTTTCCTTTGTAAATACTGAACCAGCACTTCCAGTTCTGATTCTACTGTCGGGCTAAACTGGTAGGTCTTTTTTCTGGTCATGGCGGATGTCTTTTAAGATGTGGGCATATATCTGTGTGGTATCCAGCGTGGTATGGCCCAGTAGTTTGGCGATCTGATGCAAGCCCATGCCATTGGCCAAGAGATGGGTTGCGATGCTGTGCCGGAGACTGTGCAGGCCGCAGGGTTTGTCTATGCCGGCTTTGTGCAGTAGCTTTTTGATTCGTTCGTACAGGGCGCTGCCGCTCATCCTTCGACCTTTGATGCTGATAAAAAACCAGGCTTCTCTTTTGCCGCCCAACAGGCCGGGTCGACCCACGGTCAGGTAGGTCAGGATGTCTTTTCTCACCTCGCCTAGGATCGGCACGTATCGCTCTCGATAGTTCTTTCCTTTGCGTACATAAAGCAGGTTCTTATCCGGCATCACATCATCAACCAACAGGTGGGCGCCTTCTGTTCTTCTCAGGGCACAGCCATAGTAGACGGCTAGCATCGCTCGGTCCCGGATGCCTAGTAGATCATCGTCCGTAGCTCTGTACAGTCGTTGGATTTCTGTGCGGGTGAGGATCTCATGGTGGGTCACTTCGGTAGACCGGTAGACGATGTTGACCTCTAGATCTACGCCTCCTACTTCTCGCAAAAACCTTCTGAACAATCGCAGCGTGCGCAAGTAACTTCTCAGATAACTCACCGACAGACTGCCATACCGGACTTTATTCTGACGGATTTTTAAATAGTCAAAAAACCTGCTTGCATGTTGTTGCTTGATCTGATGTTCATGACACCAATCGATAAACTCTTCGATGTGCTTGGGGCTGTATTTGATCGTCGACGATTCATAATTCTGCAACTCCAACCATTGCCTAAATCCCTGTAGAACACCTGCTTTTTCCTCTCTGGTAAAAAATCCCTTACTGTACATATCCGTGGGACACTGGGATACTTAGGTTAAGGCATTGATTGCCTGGGACTTATTTATCCCATTTTCGCTGATGGGATACGTTTGGGATACTGGGATACCTTGCTTGTTGATCTTCAATAAAATATCCTGTAGGCGCTGATCGATTTGGTTTTTGAGTTGGTCGTATTCCTGGTAGTCGGCGATTTGGTATTCGTAGCCTCTAAACTTATTGCCGCCCTTGTATTTTAGATAACCGTTGACTTTGAGCTCCCGGATGTGCCGGTGGATCGTGCTGGAGCTGATCCGCAGCTTCTTTCTGATCTCCTGGGTGTAAAAGACCTCTCCATTTTTCACCTGGGTTTTGAGTCTTTCCAAGAATAATCTGGCGGCCTTGGTCAGCTCATCGCTCTTGCTGAACAGCACCTCTTTGAGCAAGCTAAAGGCGGCCTCGATATCCTCCTTGGTTGATTCTATGTACTGCTGGCCAGTTTGCTCATCCGTCCTTACCGGCCGTTGGTACTGATGATAAAAGGTGATCGTTTCGATAAAGCTCAGTGGTTTGACCCCCTAAATATCAGACTTTCGTTACAGGATTAAAGAATAGGATTTCAAATATGCATAATTTTGCTGTTTAAGGGAAACGACCGACGGTGACCTTTGTACCGATGGTCTAGAAATGGCAGTTACATTAAGAGCTGCCATTTTTGCTTTAAGAAGCTTTTCTAGCTTCTTTGGATAAGGGAAACTCCCTCAGGATTCCTTTACCCGATAGTTGCCAATATGGCACTGAGATTTTGAATTTTGTTTTTCCTTTTTCCGTCTGGTACATTGTGACCATACCTTTGTTCCAGAGTTCCCAGAAGACCAATGGTGGTAGGCAGGCTATAGAGCCATGTAATCTGACCTTATTGTACTTGGCGTAAAATCGTTCCAGCGTGGCTTGGAGCTGCTCTAAGGTGTCAAAGTAGAACCGGTCCAGGTGTTCTGATAAGATAGAATGAAAGCTTTCTATGTGTCCATTCTGCTCGGGGCAATATGGGTAGGTAAACACCTGGTTCAAGCCGTTTTCTGCTAGGAATTCTCGCACCATGGTGGCGGCAAACTGAGGACCGTTGTCATTTCTAATTTCTACGGCCAACCCTTTGTCTTTTAGATCTGCCGGCTGTAAGTAATGCTCAATGACATACTCCCATGCGGCACGTACCTCATGCTGAGTCATATGGTATGCCGAGCTCTTGTACAGTATGGTGCGGGTGAATGTATCGATGATATTAAGAATGTACGCCGAGCGCGCATATTCCTCCACCCACACCTGCTTGATGTCCATGGATAAGATTTCCAATGGCCGGCTTGGTTGCACTTTCCTGCCACGTACCCTGTTCTTGCCCGTAGGCCGAATCCGTCTGCGTAGCAACCCATTTTCCTTCATCAGCCGATACACTTTCTTTGTGCCGATCATATAACCTAACAGCATCATCGCTGCGGTCATCCGCTTATAGCCATATTGAGTGTCTGGATCCTCCAGTACTCTTTCCATCTGCTCAACTACTTGGTTGTTCGCCACTACCTCACGGGTGGTCTCATCTATGTACTTGACCGTCTTGTTGCTTACCGGACGGCCTGGCCTTTTGCTACCCTGGGATCGCTTATGATAGTATTGATTCCTGCTCAATCCTGCCAACGCCAAGGCCTTATCCACTCTTAGCCCTTCTGACACATATTGTCGCACTAACGCCTTCTTTTCTCCCACAGTGGTCGGTTTTTTTTTATGATCTCCTGTTGCATCTTGATCTTTAAGTCCTTCTCCACCAGCAATTCCTTGAGGGTCGCATTCTCTTTTTCTAAGCAGCGTATCTGTTTCAACCGAGCTTTGGTCATCCCATAATCCATCCCCTTCTCGCCCATCTGTTCGTACTTCTTCCTCCACGAATAGTACGTCGCTGGATAGACCCCATGCTTATCTAAGGTCTTCTTTACCCCTTCTGCCTTGGCCTCTTTCAGTATCAGCAGCTTCTTCTCTTTGCTAAATGTCCGTCTAGTCATAGCGTAAAATTACAGTTATTTATCTGTAACTCTGTCTGACCAATTAGAGGGCTGAAACACTCAGCAATAACAGCAGCGTGCGTCTCGGCTTAAATACCTCCTTGGGTAGATCGATGATTTCTGCATAAGGGTTGACCACTTTGATGGGCTTCAGGAGCCTCTGCACGTTTTTGAGGTTGGCTCTGATCTGCTCTTCCTCTGCTTGATTGACTTTGCCTGAGCTGAGGGATTTTTGGTAGGTCATGATGCGTTTGTCTTGCTCGCTGCTGCCATCGATGTACAGCAAGATGCAGCGGTTGGCATTATCTTCGTACACGCGCTCCCGGGTCGTGCAACCACTGACACAGACCGGTCCTTCCACGCGCAGCGTGATAGTTTTTAGATTGCCTTTGTTGTCCTTGAGGGTGACCGTTTTGCTGATGCGTCTTTTGGTCTGTAGTTCGCGCAAGGGGTAGAGCACATTTTCTGCGCCGTCCAGATCCTCGATCAGGATCAGTTTGTGTTTGAGCTCTTCGCGACCGAAGTAGTAGAGGGCATTATCGCTCAGGGTGGTGATCTCGATTTTGTCTTCCTCCGGGATTAGCTCGCTCACCCTTTCTTGCAGGTAGGTTTTGCCCGTGCCCGATGCGCCCAGGCACATGATGTGCAGCGGCTTTTCTCGTTTGCGGGAGGTGTAGGCCAGGTAGGCGATCAGGCTGTTATTGGTCTCGCCGACGATGCCGCTGCCGGCGATGTCGGTCAGGGTGTTGCGCAGCAGCTTGGGATCTTTTAGGTACTTCAGTGCCTCGGTCCTTTGGGCTTCGGTCATTACTTTGATCTCGGCTTTTTTGGGCTTGAGTTGCTCTAGCTTTTGGTGGCGGTACTGCTCAAGTGCTCCGGTCAGGTCGCTAAGCGTCCTTTCTGCCTCGGTGGTGCTGATCTCCTGGCTCTCGGCGATCTTTTGGGTGAGTTGTGCCACCTGGTTGCCGTGGTACAGATCCAGGCTATGGCGAACCGGTAGATGGTGGCTGTGGCCTCGTTTTTCCACTTTTAGAGTGACTCGCAGGCGATCCAGGCCGTGGATCTTGATGCCGCCCAGGATGGTGATGTGCAGGCTCTGGCTTTGGTAGTAGAGTAACTCCGGGTTTTCGGTGTTCAGCTTGCCACTTGACATCGACTGATTCTGCTGAGCTTTTTGTTTTTCAATTGAAAAAAGAAGAACTCTATTATCGATCAGGTGCTGGAGGATTCCTGGATCGTGTGATTGTACCAGGCTGTTGGGATCTTCGCCCTCCGGCGTAGCCACCTGGCTGATCGTGATACCGGGCCTTAGCTCTTGCAGCCGCTTGGTGTATTTTTCAACTGCTACCTTACCGGCATCATCACCGTCAAAAAACAAGATCGCCTCTTCGAGCTGCTCCAGATCTTCGATCGCTTGCTTA
This sequence comes from Saprospiraceae bacterium, assembly GCA_965223165.1. Lineage (GTDB taxonomy): Bacteria > Bacteroidota > Bacteroidia > Chitinophagales > Saprospiraceae > JABDMH01. The sequence continues at coordinate 22,646 of CBDCVQ010000016.1, forward strand.
TGCTCCCCGGTAAATCCATTGGTACCGTACAGTGCGAGCACTGGATCGGATAGGTGCTGCGATAGGGTGGCCGCATCGATGATGCTTTCTGTTAGGATCAGCCTGGTAATATCTGATTTTGGATAGCCCGGATATAGTCCTCTTAGGCCTCCTGCTAGATAGAAGTGTTTTGATTTTGCCGAGTCGCTGACCGCTCTGCCGTAGATGCTTACGATTTGACCTTGCTTATTCTTGGTAGGGAAGATCAGGCAGTTTTTGATTTTGTAGAGCCCCAGCTTTTCGGCGTTTTGCTGTAGGTCTTTGTTCCAGCTTCTGCCTACCTGGTAGCTGCAATAGCCGATGCCCAAGCGCTCGTGATCTAGTCCTCGTCCCTGTGCATAGTCTTTGGCTTTCTTGCTGCGCTGGATGGCGTGTAGGCTGCCCTGATAGTACTTGGTCAGGATGGCGATCGTACTGAGCTGAGTATAGCTGGGATAGTTTGGATCGATCATCGATTTGGCTCGCACTATCGCTTCGTGCTTGGTACAGCCTTCCATCCTTTGGATCATTTCGATTTGATCTCCACTGCCGGCTGTGCAATTGGACGAGAAGCAGATCCAGGTGTTAGTCTTGGGGTAGATCTGCAGGCTGGGAGTCTTGTCGTTGTGCCACGGACAGACCAGGCGATTGTTTCTATCGGGAGTCAGGTTGTAAGAATCCAGGACGGTTTGGATAGTGAGGCGGGATTTGATTTCACTGATGGTCATCGATCAACTTTTCTTGCAAAAAGTTTCTTGTTACGTTTCAGTGACAAAAGTAAACCATTCGTTCCAAATTAGCAACACTTTTCCTAATTGCTTATCACGTTTAACTGCCGTACTTTTGAACTATTCGTACAGTAAACTGACTTTTAAGCACCTATGAGTGTAAAATTTGGCGATAGAGTGATGCTGGCCCGCAAAGAAAAAGGCTTTTCTCGTGAGGAGTTGGCCAAGATGATTGGCACCTCAGGCCCAATCATTGGACGTTACGAACGTAACGACATGATGCCATCCGTCGAGATTGCCACTAAAATCGCTGAAGCGCTAGAGGTCAGTTTGGATTACTTGGTGGGTAAGTCGTCCTTAATCCTAAAGGATAAATCCATGCTTGATAGACTGGAAGATATCGCCAAACTCCCTTCCATGAAGCAAAAGGAACTGTTTAATGTCTTGGATGCCTATCTGAGAGACTACAAAACCAGTACCGCCTACAGGTAGACTGGATATGTGCACTGTCACCGTGGATCAGCTCGTCAATCATAGCGTAGGTGTCCTAAATTGAGTCCATTTCCTCTTGATATCACTTTGAAGTTGGAAACTTCAAAGACCGTCACAGCGTAACAGAGCGAACACTTCGGACAGTGCGTGGGAAATTCAATTCAAAATTCGATCCATCGAAAGACTAATAAGGGAGCTAGGAAAATTATAATCATCGCCAATCCTCCAAGACCTGGGGCAGAATGATAATCCATAATTGAAATCTTTGATGGAAATTTCTTAGAATACTTGATATCAACGACTTTACCCACATCTAATTCTTCCAAGTATAATTCATTGCCTTCCCTGAAAGACACACTTACTTCTTTGCCCAAATCTTCGTGATAATAGTTTACATGAACTCTCTTTTGCTCTATTTGCACTATTTCTCCCTGTCCTACCACTTGATCACAATAGAATACTATACCTGGAACGTAATAATATAAACTCCATAGTAGAAATCCTATATACATTAGTAAGAGTACAATTCTATGTTTTGACGCTTTCATTGCTTTTCCCTCCTACTATTTGCAGCACTTCTTACTGAACCATTCACCGTTCCTGATACTGCCTGAGCTCCTGATTGGACAGCTGTATTTACTCTTTGCTGACCCGCAGCAATTGTTTCTTGCTTCGCAGCCTTCCTTGCAGCCTGGAATTGTGCTTTTGTTCCTCCCGCTGCTTTTACTTGTTTTCCCGCTGCTTTTTGAGCTGCTTTTACTGTCTCCCTTGAAGCACCAAGTAAACTACTTGCTGATTCAGATAGAGTTCCTTTGAGTGCTTGTCCTGCTCCAGCAGCGGCAACATTTAATGGACCTGCAATTGCTCCATTTACTGCGATTGCCTCACCATCAAAGTCTCCAGCAGCTCTAGTGCCATCTGCCATATCCAATACCTGACTTGTTGTTTCTCCAGCTACTCCAGAAGCTACACCAACTCCGGCAGTTGCGGCAATTCCCCCGGCTGTCCCAATACCACCTGCAGCAGCTATTAAACCTGCCCCTGAACCAACAACTGCACCTGCCACAGCACCGGCTACCGCAGCTTTACCCACTTCTCTTAAACTAACTTTCTCTCCTCTCCACCAAGAACCAATTGCCTTTGAGGCACCACCTACTACACCTCCCACAACTGCACCTATTCCAGCAGTAACACAATTCGGACAGTTTCCATCAGGATCATCGTACCGGATGGGATTATTCCACATTGCTGCATAAGGTGACTTATCTACTTGATTAGGATCGTCGGCAAGTTTGTCGACAGACGTAAACCTTCCCACACTCGGATCATAGAACCGGGCGCCATAATCGTACACCTTCCCAGCCCTCAAAACCACCGCCCAAGACTTCTCCTGGGTCCTCCAATGTAACGACTTCCAAACGATTTGTCATGTCTAGATGTGATCCATTTTCTTTTCAACTGAGGCTCGATTTCAATTGAAAAAAGAAAAGTTGATCATCGCATTTGGACGGATTCATCAGCGCTCCAAGGCCAACCCGCAACGCAGTTATAAGGTGTTCGTCGCGATAGCTGGCGCAAAAAGTCATGCCAGCTCACTGCGTTCGAGCACGCCAGGATAAACCCAGGCTTGTCATGCCTTTTGCATGGCCAGCTATGCTCCTCACGCGCAGCTCTCGGTATGTGCATAGAGCCTAAAGCTTTGTCAGCAAACAAGAGATCTATACCCAGGCACTATTCACATCCCTACGCTGCTACTTGATTTGGCGGGCTGCGCATGCCACCTTCGGCCCTTCGGGCTGCTTCGCAGTACTGGCCTCTACCCCCGATGCTCGGGGTCTCGTTGCCAGACCTCGGTGGCGCCCGCAGTAGCCCGCATAACTGCGTTTTTGCCAGCCCTCATAAACGTACGTTCCGTAATGAACAGAGGGTAGGATTTGAAGCCATCGTAAGCCTCCTTTTTGCGGGAGGGTTGCCCGGTCAAGGTTTCTCCGCAGCGCAGGGCTTTGTGGGATGGGCGGGGAACTCGTCTTGACCTTGACGGGGCAGGGGGCGGATATATCTTTGCGCACGATGGCTTCAGATCCGGCTTCGAGCAGTGCCGCCTAATTTCCATAGCCTGGCTGACGCTTTTATCCCTCTCCAGCAAAGATAAGCTTAGGCTCTCCTCACCCTCCAACCCCGCGCTTTTGAGTTGCTTACGAGGGAAAAAAGCTAGGGATCTGGTTAGCGCTGGGCACAGGTTATTTGACGCGAGCCGTCCGCGAGTGCGAACGAGGCCACAGACAGAGGAACCTGAGTTACCGACGGTGGCTGGCTGTGTGGTGCGCAGCACTCCGAAGGACCGAGTGAGCCCGCAGGCGAGCACATAAAACATGGGTAGCGGCCAGGCCTCAAAAAGGGACCTGTGCGTCAGCACACCATAAAGAGGCCTGGAGAGAGCTGCCGTGACGAGGACGCGCAACCACGAGAAGATGGCAACCAGGGAGCACCTACCGGAGCGCACCTGGTGGTGCTATGCAAGGCCGCAGCGAAGCAAGCCGTAGGGTAGCCTTGCAGAGCAGCCATCTGAACTGGGGTGAGCACCGCAGGCACACCGCTTTACCTGTGTGGGATGGCCCTGGCGCGTGGGGGATTATTTGTCCTTCTTAAAGCCGATCGGACTTCTGGAGGGTATCACATTTTGTGATACCACCTAGTCTATTTCTTCCTCCGTCACTTTAAATCACTACTCATCTACATGGTCCAAAAACCCTTGGATCCTTTCGGTAATTTCTTCAGGTGAAGGAAGGTATGATTTCATCTCTTCCGGGACCTCCTTTTCTATTCTATAGCTTGATATCCCCATTGGATGATTCATCATTTTTAAGGCATACTCTACCACGGTCCTGTCTTTATCTCTGCAGATTAATATGCCGATTGCTGGCTGCTCATGCTCTTTCTTCTCCTGCTCGTTTAATGTCGTCAGATAAAACTGCAATTGACCTACATACTCCGGCTTAAAACTTCCTGTTTTTAGTTCTATAGCTACCAAACATTGTAGCCCTCTGTGGTACAATAACAGATCGATGTAAAATTCTTCCGTACCTACTTTTAGCCGGTGTTGGTTGCCGATAAATGCATAGTCGCCACCCAATTCGATCAGGAACTTCCGGATGTCTTTTACCAGGCTCAACTCCAGCTTCCGCTCACTGTAATCCTCACTCATCTCCAAAAAGTCGAAGCTGTATTCGTCCTTCACCGCTAGCTTTGCCTGGTCTTTGTATTTCTCTACCAATACCTGGTCAAAGTTGGTCTGATTAAGCAAAAAGCTTTCGTAGGCCTTGGTCTCTATCTGATGGAGCAATACTGCTTTTGTCCAACCAAACTTCCGGGTCATCTGAATGTAAAACTCACGCTCTAAAGCATCCTTGCATCTGTCAATAATCACCGTGTTATGGCTCCATCCGATTTCTCTCACCAATGGTGAGAGTTTTGCGTCATCTCGGTACTCTAAGTAAAATTTGCGCATTCTCCACAGGTTCACCGCTGAGTACCCTTGCACTCCAGGATACTCTTTCCGTAGATCCTCGGACAAGGTCTCCACCACTGATTTGCCCCAACCATGCTGCTCCTGACGCTCCACAATGGCCTTTCCAATCTGCCAGTACAATCCAATCAACTCCTTGTTGACCTTCTTCAGAGCCTCGTATTGGGATAGCCTGATGGCCTCCTTGATCTCCTCAAAGAATGCTCTGTATTCAGTCTTTTGTACGTCCATCATTCCTCAACCTTTAACTGCCGGATACTGCCCTTGCTCAGACCCGTGTACTCAATAATCTTTTCCACCGGTTCGCCCCTCTTCTTCATCAGCCGGGCCAGTGATTTGGCGGATGCCTTTTTGGCTGCTTCAGTGGCTTTCTCGATTTGCTTTCGGTGCTTCTCCAGTCTTTCTCTCTCCCGACGTTCTTCAAGCTCATAGCGGGGCACGTACTTCTCACTCTTGGCCAGGGTGGCCAGCAGACCGGCATCAGCGAAGCTATAGTAGCTGTGCTCGGTGATGATCAGGTGATCTAACACGGGTATATTCATGATCCGGCCAACTTGGATCAATCGATCGGTGATGTCTTTGTCTTGGTCAGAGGGCATGAGACTTTGGGAAGGGTGATTGTGCACCAAGACCAGTTTGACCGCTCTTTTTTGCAAAGGCACACTGATCACTTCCATCGGGGTGACCAGGGTCTGATTGACCGTGCCGATGCTGATCAGCTCGATGTTGAGGATCTTGTGAGCGTTGTTTAGGCTGATCACCCAGAAGTGCTCTCGGTCCCGATCGATCTCGTTTTCTCGAAGCAGGATCTTTTGCATCACACGGTAGATATCCGCTGAGCTGCCGATCTTTATTTTCTGGTCTTCGGTCAATTTTACGTGCATGGTTTTGTCTTTGGTAAAGGTAATTTTTATGTTTTCCTCTGCGGGTGATAGCGCTCGATCGCCTCGGTCAAGGCTTCCAGATTGTACACGTCATAGCGCTCTGTGCTGCTCACGTATTTGTGTCCGGCCATATATTGCACGATGCGTACATCATAAGACTTCAACCAGTGCCCGATCACCGCGGCTCGGATCACTTGGCCGGATTTGATCTTGCCATTGATCTTTTTCACCGCCCGGAACATGTGGTGCAGGCTGGTCTTGATATTGGCTGAGCCGCCCTCGCTAAAGAATAACTGCCTCTCTATTTTCGGATCTGGCCTTGCGGGTTTTCGACCGGACTTTTCTAAATATTTGCCACTCCGGATGGCTTGCAACATCCGTGGCCTAACCACCATCAGGTATGCCTGTAAATCCAGTAGCTGCCGGGCATCCAGGTCCAAGGTGCGGTGGTGACTGCTTCTGGATCCCATGATATGGATCGTGCCTTCCTTTAGCTGGAGGTGCCTTTCTTCCAGGCGGTGTAACTCTCGGGTGGTGATGGCCTGATAGATCATCAGCCCCAGGATTACTTTGTTGCGTTTGGTGCGATCATCCAGCGCCGGATAGGTGTCATAGACGTGCTGTAATTCTGTGTCCTCGATAAAGTGTTGCATGGGCATTCTGCGCTCTCCCCGGATGCGGATGTGACCGGCTGGGTTAATGCCTAGGTCCAGCGCATTGTAGTAATGATGGATGGCCGTCAAGACCCGGTTTACTTGCTTAATGCTCATTTCTTCTTTCAATTGAAAAAGAAAATCCTTCAGTAAGGGATAGTTTACTAACTCCGGTTTTGTTTTCTGCTCCTGGGTCCACGCCAGGTACAACCCGCTATAATTGTAGTACTGCCGGATAGTGTCCGGACTGTATTTTTTCCTTTGTAAATACTGAACCAGCACTTCCAGTTCTGATTCTACTGTCGGGCTAAACTGGTAGGTCTTTTTTCTGGTCATGGCGGATGTCTTTTAAGATGTGGGCATATATCTGTGTGGTATCCAGCGTGGTATGGCCCAGTAGTTTGGCGATCTGATGCAAGCCCATGCCATTGGCCAAGAGATGGGTTGCGATGCTGTGCCGGAGACTGTGCAGGCCGCAGGGTTTGTCTATGCCGGCTTTGTGCAGTAGCTTTTTGATTCGTTCGTACAGGGCGCTGCCGCTCATCCTTCGACCTTTGATGCTGATAAAAAACCAGGCTTCTCTTTTGCCGCCCAACAGGCCGGGTCGACCCACGGTCAGGTAGGTCAGGATGTCTTTTCTCACCTCGCCTAGGATCGGCACGTATCGCTCTCGATAGTTCTTTCCTTTGCGTACATAAAGCAGGTTCTTATCCGGCATCACATCATCAACCAACAGGTGGGCGCCTTCTGTTCTTCTCAGGGCACAGCCATAGTAGACGGCTAGCATCGCTCGGTCCCGGATGCCTAGTAGATCATCGTCCGTAGCTCTGTACAGTCGTTGGATTTCTGTGCGGGTGAGGATCTCATGGTGGGTCACTTCGGTAGACCGGTAGACGATGTTGACCTCTAGATCTACGCCTCCTACTTCTCGCAAAAACCTTCTGAACAATCGCAGCGTGCGCAAGTAACTTCTCAGATAACTCACCGACAGACTGCCATACCGGACTTTATTCTGACGGATTTTTAAATAGTCAAAAAACCTGCTTGCATGTTGTTGCTTGATCTGATGTTCATGACACCAATCGATAAACTCTTCGATGTGCTTGGGGCTGTATTTGATCGTCGACGATTCATAATTCTGCAACTCCAACCATTGCCTAAATCCCTGTAGAACACCTGCTTTTTCCTCTCTGGTAAAAAATCCCTTACTGTACATATCCGTGGGACACTGGGATACTTAGGTTAAGGCATTGATTGCCTGGGACTTATTTATCCCATTTTCGCTGATGGGATACGTTTGGGATACTGGGATACCTTGCTTGTTGATCTTCAATAAAATATCCTGTAGGCGCTGATCGATTTGGTTTTTGAGTTGGTCGTATTCCTGGTAGTCGGCGATTTGGTATTCGTAGCCTCTAAACTTATTGCCGCCCTTGTATTTTAGATAACCGTTGACTTTGAGCTCCCGGATGTGCCGGTGGATCGTGCTGGAGCTGATCCGCAGCTTCTTTCTGATCTCCTGGGTGTAAAAGACCTCTCCATTTTTCACCTGGGTTTTGAGTCTTTCCAAGAATAATCTGGCGGCCTTGGTCAGCTCATCGCTCTTGCTGAACAGCACCTCTTTGAGCAAGCTAAAGGCGGCCTCGATATCCTCCTTGGTTGATTCTATGTACTGCTGGCCAGTTTGCTCATCCGTCCTTACCGGCCGTTGGTACTGATGATAAAAGGTGATCGTTTCGATAAAGCTCAGCAATAACAGCAGCGTGCGTCTCGGCTTAAATACCTCCTTGGGTAGATCGATGATTTCTGCATAAGGGTTGACCACTTTGATGGGCTTCAGGAGCCTCTGCACGTTTTTGAGGTTGGCTCTGATCTGCTCTTCCTCTGCTTGATTGACTTTGCCTGAGCTGAGGGATTTTTGGTAGGTCATGATGCGTTTGTCTTGCTCGCTGCTGCCATCGATGTACAGCAAGATGCAGCGGTTGGCATTATCTTCGTACACGCGCTCCCGGGTCGTGCAACCACTGACACAGACCGGTCCTTCCACGCGCAGCGTGATAGTTTTTAGATTGCCTTTGTTGTCCTTGAGGGTGACCGTTTTGCTGATGCGTCTTTTGGTCTGTAGTTCGCGCAAGGGGTAGAGCACATTTTCTGCGCCGTCCAGATCCTCGATCAGGATCAGTTTGTGTTTGAGCTCTTCGCGACCGAAGTAGTAGAGGGCATTATCGCTCAGGGTGGTGATCTCGATTTTGTCTTCCTCCGGGATTAGCTCGCTCACCCTTTCTTGCAGGTAGGTTTTGCCCGTGCCCGATGCGCCCAGGCACATGATGTGCAGCGGCTTTTCTCGTTTGCGGGAGGTGTAGGCCAGGTAGGCGATCAGGCTGTTATTGGTCTCGCCGACGATGCCGCTGCCGGCGATGTCGGTCAGGGTGTTGCGCAGCAGCTTGGGATCTTTTAGGTACTTCAGTGCCTCGGTCCTTTGGGCTTCGGTCATTACTTTGATCTCGGCTTTTTTGGGCTTGAGTTGCTCTAGCTTTTGGTGGCGGTACTGCTCAAGTGCTCCGGTCAGGTCGCTAAGCGTCCTTTCTGCCTCGGTGGTGCTGATCTCCTGGCTCTCGGCGATCTTTTGGGTGAGTTGTGCCACCTGGTTGCCGTGGTACAGATCCAGGCTATGGCGAACCGGTAGATGGTGGCTGTGGCCTCGTTTTTCCACTTTTAGAGTGACTCGCAGGCGATCCAGGCCGTGGATCTTGATGCCGCCCAGGATGGTGATGTGCAGGCTCTGGCTTTGGTAGTAGAGTAACTCCGGGTTTTCGGTGTTCAGCTTGCCACTTGACATCGACTGATTCTGCTGAGCTTTTTGTTTTTCAATTGAAAAAAGAAGAACTCTATTATCGATCAGGTGCTGGAGGATTCCTGGATCGTGTGATTGTACCAGGCTGTTGGGATCTTCGCCCTCCGGCGTAGCCACCTGGCTGATCGTGATACCGGGCCTTAGCTCTTGCAGCCGCTTGGTGTATTTTTCAACTGCTACCTTACCGGCATCATCACCGTCAAAAAACAAGATCGCCTCTTCGAGCTGCTCCAGATCTTCGATCGCTTGCTTATGCTCCCCGGTAAATCCATTGGTACCGTACAGTGCGAGCACTGGATCGGATAGGTGCTGCGATAGGGTGGCCGCATCGATGATGCTTTCTGTTAGGATCAGCCTGGTAATATCTGATTTTGGATAGCCCGGATATAGTCCTCTTAGGCCTCCTGCTAGATAGAAGTGTTTTGATTTTGCCGAGTCGCTGACCGCTCTGCCGTAGATGCTTACGATTTGACCTTGCTTATTCTTGGTAGGGAAGATCAGGCAGTTTTTGATTTTGTAGAGCCCCAGCTTTTCGGCGTTTTGCTGTAGGTCTTTGTTCCAGCTTCTGCCTACCTGGTAGCTGCAATAGCCGATGCCCAAGCGCTCGTGATCTAGTCCTCGTCCCTGTGCATAGTCTTTGGCTTTCTTGCTGCGCTGGATGGCGTGTAGGCTGCCCTGATAGTACTTGGTCAGGATGGCGATCGTACTGAGCTGAGTATAGCTGGGATAGTTTGGATCGATCATCGATTTGGCTCGCACTATCGCTTCGTGCTTGGTACAGCCTTCCATCCTTTGGATCATTTCGATTTGATCTCCACTGCCGGCTGTGCAATTGGACGAGAAGCAGATCCAGGTGTTAGTCTTGGGGTAGATCTGCAGGCTGGGAGTCTTGTCGTTGTGCCACGGACAGACCAGGCGATTGTTTCTATCGGGAGTCAGGTTGTAAGAATCCAGGACGGTTTGGATAGTGAGGCGGGATTTGATTTCACTGATGGTCATCGATCAACTTTTCTTGCAAAAAGTTTCTTGTTACGTTTCAGTGACAAAAGTAAACCATTCGTTCCAAATTAGCAACACTTTTCCTAATTGCTTATCACGTTTAACTGCCGTACTTTTGAACTATTCGTACAGTAAACTGACTTTTAAGCACCTATGAGTGTAAAATTTGGCGATAGAGTGATGCTGGCCCGCAAAGAAAAAGGCTTTTCTCGTGAGGAGTTGGCCAAGATGATTGGCACCTCAGGCCCAATCATTGGACGTTACGAACGTAACGACATGATGCCATCCGTCGAGATTGCCACTAAAATCGCTGAAGCGCTAGAGGTCAGTTTGGATTACTTGGTGGGTAAGTCGTCCTTAATCCTAAAGGATAAATCCATGCTTGATAGACTGGAAGATATCGCCAAACTCCCTTCCATGAAGCAAAAGGAACTGTTTAATGTCTTGGATGCCTATCTGAGAGACTACAAAACCAGTACCGCCTACAGGTAGACTGGATATGTGCACTGTCACCGTGGATCAGCTCGTCAATCATAGCGTAGGTGTCCTAAATTGAGTCCATTTCCTCTTGATATCACTTTGAAGTTGGAAACTTCAAAGACCGTCACAGCGTAACAGAGCGAACACTTCGGACAGTGCGTGGGAAATTCAATTCAAAATTCGATCCATCGAAAGACTAATAAGGGAGCTAGGAAAATTATAATCATCGCCAATCCTCCAAGACCTGGGGCAGAATGATAATCCATAATTGAAATCTTTGATGGAAATTTCTTAGAATACTTGATATCAACGACTTTACCCACATCTAATTCTTCCAAGTATAATTCATTGCCTTCCCTGAAAGACACACTTACTTCTTTGCCCAAATCTTCGTGATAATAGTTTACATGAACTCTCTTTTGCTCTATTTGCACTATTTCTCCCTGTCCTACCACTTGATCACAATAGAATACTATACCTGGAACGTAATAATATAAACTCCATAGTAGAAATCCTATATACATTAGTAAGAGTACAATTCTATGTTTTGACGCTTTCATTGCTTTTCCCTCCTACTATTTGCAGCACTTCTTACTGAACCATTCACCGTTCCTGATACTGCCTGAGCTCCTGATTGGACAGCTGTATTTACTCTTTGCTGACCCGCAGCAATTGTTTCTTGCTTCGCAGCCTTCCTTGCAGCCTGGAATTGTGCTTTTGTTCCTCCCGCTGCTTTTACTTGTTTTCCCGCTGCTTTTTGAGCTGCTTTTACTGTCTCCCTTGAAGCACCAAGTAAACTACTTGCTGATTCAGATAGAGTTCCTTTGAGTGCTTGTCCTGCTCCAGCAGCGGCAACATTTAATGGACCTGCAATTGCTCCATTTACTGCGATTGCCTCACCATCAAAGTCTCCAGCAGCTCTAGTGCCATCTGCCATATCCAATACCTGACTTGTTGTTTCTCCAGCTACTCCAGAAGCTACACCAACTCCGGCAGTTGCGGCAATTCCCCCGGCTGTCCCAATACCACCTGCAGCAGCTATTAAACCTGCCCCTGAACCAACAACTGCACCTGCCACAGCACCGGCTACCGCAGCTTTACCCACTTCTCTTAAACTAACTTTCTCTCCTCTCCACCAAGAACCAATTGCCTTTGAGGCACCACCTACTACACCTCCCACAACTGCACCTATTCCAGCAGTAACACAATTCGGACAGTTTCCATCAGGATCATCGTACCGGATGGGATTATTCCACATTGCTGCATAAGGTGACTTATCTACTTGATTAGGATCGTCGGCAAGTTTGTCGACAGACGTAAACCTTCCCACACTCGGATCATAGAACCGGGCGCCATAATCGTACCAACCCAATGCCAGCTCCTTGTTCCCATCACCATCCACATCCAATGAGTCAAAATGAAACTCTTTACCGTTGTAAAGATAAGGCTGCAACGTATCACCTCTGCTGTTCCAAGGACCATCCATTTCCATGCCAAAGGGATAGTAGTGGGCCTCACTCAGCACTTCGGAGGTGTCGTTGACACAGCCGTCTCTATCTAAATCGGCAAAAACGACCCGTGTATTGCCTAGATGGTCCTTTAAGCTATACTCGTACAGCCATTGGTCGGCAGTGTCCTTGTATACCCTGCCCTCCGGATGATAAATAAAGATCTTTTGATTGACATATTCAATACCGTCGGCGTATTCTTTGCTGTCGTTGACACCGGTGTAGGTGACCTTCCGACCATCTGCCGCGTAGTCCCAGGAGAGGTTGGCGCCGGCGGTATAGGTACCAGTGGCGGGCAGATTGAGGGCGTTGTAAGTAAAGGTTGCCGACTTTGGTCCCGCGGTGGTCAGGTTACCCGCGGCATCATAGCTGTAGCTGCCGCCGGCGCCAATGTCATAACCCATGCGGGTGGCTGCATCTGCCATGCCAGTGAGGCGGTTGTTGGCGATGGTATAGGTAAGTTTGTCAATGACACCAAAACCACTGCCCTCCGGGCAATCTGCAATCGGGCCATTGCGCCACAGATCCTTAATGTTGCCGTCTTTGTCGTAGTCGATGCTGCCTCCCGAGCCGTATACACTATAGCGATCACTCTTGGTGATCTGAGCAATGCCGCCGCTTCCGATCACCTCACCGTAATTGGCCCTGACGAGCCGATTGATCGCATCGTAGCGATGCCCGTAGGCCTTGGGTGTGCGGCCGTTCACCTGCCAATACATGTGACTGATGTTGCCGTTGCGCTGAAGAGGTGCCTCCAGTGTGTTGTTATTCTTGTCGTACACTAGCTTGAGAGAAAAGAGCAGCTTGCCACCCAGGTAGGTCTCAGGCTGGTCGTCCAGTTCGATTTCGGTCGTGGAGTCCGGTATGACCACCGTTTGAATGACGGTATAGTTACCCGGTAGATTGGTGATCTCTGAGTCCAGCAGGTACCATTCCTCCCCACTGCACAAGATCACCCGGTTTAGATTGACCGGATAGGTCAAGTCGTCAGGGCTCACCTCCACGTCGGTGAGTGAATCAATGTGTGCGTTCTGACTGATGGTCGTGGCACTGTCGCAGGAGGGTGGCGTCACTGTAGAGCAATCTTCAAGATAGCACTGCACATAACCGTCGATCTCGATGGCAGCCCCCTCGACCACCAATTGTAGGAGCTCGCTTAAGTTGACTTCCTTTGTCCCCCCCGCATCTGCGACGGCAAAGGTCTGATTGGGATCAGTGATGGCAATCTCTTGCATGATCTGGTAGCTGCCAGACAGTTGGTCGAGGTATTGCTCGGGGATGTACACTTCACTGCCGTCGCAAAACTTCACACGGAATAATTTCGAGGGTAAGAGGAAGGATTCTACCTCACCTTTATTGACCTCCAGGATTGAGGTGCCTTCGCAGACGACAAACTCCGTCTGGGAGAGGGTCGTATCCATGGCCACCATGATCTCGGTGAAAGATTGCCATTGCTGCACCTTTTCCGGTGCGGTACAGGGCAACGTGTCACAGACCTGGTTATGACAAGGTGTGTAGCCACCTAGGCCAAACGTCTCATTGAACCGTCGATCGAGGATGTCTTCGATGGTCACCAGCTCTGTCGTATCTGCGTTTTCATCGAATAGGTCCGGGATGGAGTCACTCAAGGCGATGGTGTCACAAGAGGCTAGTTGCTCCAGATCCTCCCCATAGCCCACCTCATTGATGTCGGTAAGCCACCCACGGATATGGTACTTGTACTTCATCGCCTGCAGCGCCGATCCGCCAGGTCCGCCCAGCCCTTTGGCAATTAGCTCGTCTCGGTAGTTGTACATGTTGCTCTGGATCTTGGCGCTTACACCGTCGACACTGTGCTCGTGCACGTTGAGTCGGCCCCAGTTATCATAGACGAAGACTTCGTCGATCTGCGCATTCTCATGCCCTACGTGCGCTCGATCGGACGTGGCCAGCTGATCGGTGAAGAAGTGTGTGTTGTCGTACGTATCTGACCCAACCACGGTCGTATTTACCTGCTGCATCACACGTCCAAAGGCATCATAGGTGATTGTCTCCGTGATGGCCCCACCGCCAAAGCGATCGCAAGACTTATAGGTCACTTTGTCAATAGAAATCCCACTGGTGCCATACTGGTAGTCGATGTTCTTTCCATCTACCGTCGTCAGATCGATCCGATCATAGTCATCATACACATGTGCAGTGGTTTTACCATTAGCGTCCGTGATCGCGTCCATCAGATCACGGTCGTTGTGCCCATACGTGCTGGTACCACCTCCGGGCACCGCCTTCGAGGCCAGGCGATCCTTTACATCGTAGCCATAGACGTACTCGCTGTTCTCCGGGGTATAGATCTTCTTAATGTTGTTGTAATTGTCATATTCATACTTGGTCTGGCCTATAGCCGTCTCGACCATCACCGTGCGGCCCAACAGGTCCGTATAGGTGTCGGTTGGATTATCGTTCTCGTCCAATAAGAAGGTGACAAAGCAGGTATTGGCGGCATAGTTGGTGGCCCCGACGGTAAATGCACCGTTACTACCGTAGGTGGTTTTGACAGATGCGCCATCTGGATAAGTCTCCTTCTCTTGCCGATGTAACGGCGATTTTTCGTACGCATAGGTTGTCAGGGACCTCGGTAGGTAGGTCTTTTTGTCCACCCGCCCCACATTCTCATAGAAGTACTGCATCGTGGTCACATCGCCACCGCCGGGATCGTACTGCAGCTTCACAGTACGCAGGTCTCTGCCCAGACCATCCACAAAATCCTGCTGCGTCCGATCCGGTTGATCCGCAAAGGTGGCTTGCGTCTGCACATAGTTGTTGGATGGACCACCCAATATGTACGAGTAGTTGGTCACCCGGTTGCCACTGTACTCCGAGGCCTGTGTAAGCCGCAAAAACTCGTCATAGTCGAAATTGGTCACCAAACCATCCACGGCCGTCGAAGACTTCAATTGGCGATGGGTGGTGAAGTAATAATCCCAATCCATGATGTAGTTGATGTACTTCCGCTGCGTCAATAGATCATTGGTCCAGGTAAACTCATCAGGCTGGCTGTAGTACTCTCGTTGAGCGTTTAGCGGCCTCCCCAGAGTATTGTAGCTGTTGATTGTGTACACACGGTCCCAGCCAAAGGCACCCTTGATCACGTAGAGTTCCTTGGGTAGCACACAGTCCGTACATCCGTTCCCAAGTTCAAAGGTTGTCTTGGTGCCCTCATGCAAGGTACCATCAATATAGTTCCTGGTCGCTAGGGGAATGCCGATCATGTTCCGATCAATCATCTCCTGCGGTATCGACTTATCCGGATCAGTGTCAAGCGCATAGACATATTCCGTCTTGATCTCCTTGCCGTCAGAATTGGTAAAGGTGGTCTCGACCGGATTGTTATGCACCTCCTCGTTGTACGAATAATTGGTGGTCTTCGTCACGCCGTCTAATACCTCCACCTGCTTGGTCATGAGGTACCTCTGCGTATTTTGATAATAATATCGGGGGATATAGTATTCGCCTCCTGCAGCATTAGAGCAGAGCCCCTGGTAGTTGGTAAGGCACGGCAAAATTCCCACTTTCATAGCCTTAGCCTCCTTTCTCGTGCCAAGCAGCTGATAGGTGTTGTCAATGGATTGTTTGACGCCACCCTGATTATCAGAGTGATCTGTACGCAGTAATGTCGATATCTCGATGCCCGAGTTCAGGGGTATTTTTGGAAAGGTCCGAGGATCATAGTTGTAGGGTGCAGCGGAGTACGTGCTCGTGGTATGCGAACCGTCGGCATACTTTTTCCTCACGACAGGATATACAATATGATTTGTGATGGAGGCCCCAGCAAATGACACCAAAGTTGATGAGTAGACACAGGGTATTTGGGCCGAAAAGATATTTAGCATATAGGAATTGGCATTCTGCACATAGTCTTCTGGACGTCCTGTGACATATAGCCGAGTACCCAGATACTCATATTCCACCTCTTTTGTGGTCGACGAGATAAAGTTGTAGATGATTTTTTTTATTCTCAACCCCCCAATGGTGCGAAATTGGTACTCATGGGGCTCAAAATCAAGTTCAATATTCCCTCCCAGAGGATAGGTGATCTTCTTCAAAGTACCGGCGTATAAAAAACCTGGCCTCGTGTTTTTTTGAGCCCCTCCATTTCTGTGACCTCCAGGACCTGGCACGCATGGACTGGGCATGCGATTTGGTAGCAAACCCTCGTTGGAGTTGGCTCCGTTGTAGTAACCCCAGTGATCCCTGCCGAGAGAGTGCCTGCTGGGTAAGTCACCAGGATAGTACTCAAATTGATGCGGTGGCAGTGAGGTCGCATCATCACAACTAGATTGCTGCACGCCAAGCAGCCGCAATCGACTCAGATCGTCATTATCGAGTCCAGGCTGCGTTCGCCAGCGAGTGCTGGCATCTGCCGTCATGTAGTCAAAGGTCAGCTCAAATTTGGTACAATAGGAGTTAATGTTGACTGAGATATCCTCCAGTCGTTTACAGGTTCCGCCAACATCAATACGGTCCACCGTAGCATTAAAGTCGACATTCACATGGCTATTCCGCGTATAGATCCTGCTCAGCCTCTTTCCGCTCACCACTGTTTTGGAAAACACTCCCCCCAATGCGGTAAAGCTACCGTCCACCTGAAGTGAACCAAACCCTGGCTTACCGATACTTACCGTATGTTGAGGAATTGTGTAATATTGGTAGGTTTCATCTACATACTCAAAATGAACAGCATGTGTATTGTTCGCATTTTCAATCTTATGAAGGTACCAGGTTGTGGTTTTACTTCTATCAGTTGTGTTGACCCCATTCGGATAGTTCTGCGTGTACTCTGTGGCGGAAGTTGTGCCGAAGAAGTATTGCATGCCATCAGGTGTGATGATCGTCCAGTCTCCAAATAGGGGAGAGGTGCCAGGGATGATCTTCAAGTCTGTCTCAGGCACAGTCCGGGGCACCTGATTCTCGTCAAAGAAGAACTTGCCCGATATCCCATTAAAATTAAATGTAAAAATGTCGGGCTCTGTATCGATGTTGCCCGTCGCAGCATCGTGAAATCGGCGATAGGGTGCGCAATATGAGACAGGGTCAGCGACACCATCACAGACATTACTGTTGGCTTCGTTGAATTGCGCTTCCAGTTCTGCAGGTATGCCTCCGTCACTGTACCATCCCCACCGTGACAAATCAGACAAAGGCTGATTTTGGTACCCTCCTTCGTCTGGTCCTCCCACTACCTGCCTCGTGATCATACCACCTGCATTTAGACTCCATCCCAATCCTACCCAACTGGCGAGATCATCCACTTTCACCCCACTGCCGTGATAGCTGAGGGAGATCGGCACGTTGATATCGCCATCGGTGACCGTATAGATGGGGATTGAAATTCCAGGTACTCCCGAGAATTCATCTACAGGAATATCTGCATACTTGCCTAGGGAGGCGGCCGTAGGCGAGGCGGGGGTAGCCACTGGCAGCATAGGCCCGGGGCTTTCTGTATTGAGCAGGGCCGGCATCTGTGCTATCGCAACCTCTTGCGCGTCCATGGCTCTTTCTGCTCTTTGCAAGACAGGTTCTAACAGCTCTTGAGCTTGTATTTGGACCTGGATTTGCGAACCGGTTGCCAGGACGAAAAGGTACATCGTAAGATTCCTTAGTCTAGGGTTATTCAAGAGATGAGACAGAACATTCATATTGTTCTTTTTTTCTTGTGTGACAATTGTAATGTTAGTTCATAACAATAAATCGATCAGACCACTGCTGCGAGTGACCTCTTAGTCGGATGACGTACATGCCTCCGGTCAATCGCTGCAGATCTAGTTGTGTGGAATTAAGTCCAGGTACAGCATAGTATTTGGTTGATCGAATTAATTTTCCATTGATGTCCAGCACGTCGATGGCTACAGGTTCTTCGTGCCGGCTGGTAAAATCGACGGTGAGCAAGCCTTTGTTGGGGTTGGGATAGAGCCGGTAGTACGGCTGCTGGAAGTTCCCGGTGAGTATAGCCTCTCTTGGCATCTGTCCGGCATCCGGTGCAGTGCAGGTGGCGGAGCCCGCACTGTCTATTGTGGTCTCATAGTCGTTGTCTCCATCCAGATCCTGGGCAAATCGCCAGGTGTCACAAGGGCAATCATAATCGTATGAGGTGAATGAATACTTAAGTTCAAGTGAGCAAGAGGGAGATCTGAAGTATTTGGATCTGAATGTTCCGCCGCCAGACTGTGATGTAATCCTTCTAGATCTTAAATAGCAGTAATCGATCGATTCATAGTTGGCCGAAAATAGGAAGTGGTTGGAATTGTACGTATATGCACTGTACTGTGATAGGTATTCGGACGAAAATACATCTTCGCAAACCACTCCCGTGCTGTCAAACGGGTTGCTATCCTTGTAGACAAAAGTAATTTTCTGCTGACCGTCGTCAAACGTGCTGATTCCAGCATACGGGCTAAAGCTGAGTCTTCTATCCCCGGTCAGGTCTTCATCACAGTTATTTATTAAAAATCTAATATAGATTTCTCTATTAATCGTGTCTTGATTCGACAGTATCCAACCCTTGATATCATCGTATCGCGTCTGCAGATCCGTTGGAAAATCAATGACGAATCCTGAGCCATGAGTGTACCCTTCGCTGGCCAAATTGTTGATTTCCACGGCTGATTGTGAGGATTGGCACCCACTTTTGATGGAGAGATATGAGAAGCCGCACAGCTCTCGATTGATATAGGAGTACATGGAAGTGGGAGCATCAATTCCGTCCAGCTCAATACAATAGTTATCCCAAAAGTAATCAGTGTTCCAAGTGGTGTCGATAGGATGAAGTGTATAGCAATGTCCTTGCGGATGCGTTTGGACACTCTGCAGTTGCAACGGGGCAATTGGAATGTCCTGGCAGGTCAACTCAGGACCACAGCATTTCACCTTCATTTGATATTTTGTATTTAGTGAGGGAATGCCTTCGTTTTCAAGGGTGATCTCGACGCTGTTGTGGCCCAAAGCATATGGAACCTGGACCAGTCTGAACCTTGGAGTATTCCATTGGACCAATCCCGTATTGAGAAGAGTATCTCCTTTGTACACTACCACCAGCTTGTCTGGATTGCTGTGGGCAGTTTCAAACCAGAATTTAAGTGTTACCGAGTCACTAATTTCGAATAGAGTCTGATGCTGCGCAAGAATCCCGCCCACTCCATCATAGGAAAACGTATAGTCACCACCACACACCAGCGGATCGACCTGGAGCGTATCAAAGCATCTAATGTCGGATCCGTAGTCACTTTGAAGTATGACCGGTATATATTGTCCGGGCAGCACCGGCTGAAAGACTGGAAGTGGATGAGGCAAGTGCAAAGTGTCGTCATAGTACGATCCAGCTGCCGACCTAAATACCTCACTTCCTGTCTGATCCACCCAGGAAATCAAGTAATTGGATACAGGCTGATTGCCATACATCAACTCACCCCATTTTAGGCCAATGGCAGAATCTTCCACCACCAAATTGAGACTGTCACACACGGGCCAGTACATTTCCTCACTAAGCAGGCAACTGCCGTGACACAAACTCTCCACTTTGTAGTACCCTGGCAGATAGGGATGATCATATACAGCTTGATCAGCCTCAGATACAATGGAGTAGGTGCTGTCGCCAGGTGCCCGATAGTACCATTGAAAAGTTGCATACCCAAAACAATCAGGTCGATCCGCCTCAAGCCAATACTGGTTTTGAACCAGAACAAGATTGGAATCACATGGTGGCTCAACGGTCAGAATGTGTACGCAGGCCGAATCAGCAACAGCATTGCCACAGGCATCTTCTGCTGTAAATCGGACAAAAAAGGACGTATCGCTCAGGCAATCATAAGTTGAAGTGTCAAAGACCGTCGAAAGATCATTACTCCAGACCAACTCTGAACAATTGTCGACAGCCATGGCATAAGCATGTTGACCCAGCCAGACGTCAATGGTGTCCCCAATGTTATATCCTCCGTCGCATGTGAGAAACAAGTCTTCCGCAAAGTCCGTGATACTTGGAGATATGGTGTCAATGACCTGTATGGATGCCGAAGCATACTCGACATTGCCGCAGTCATCGATGGCAGTAAATGTCACGAGGATGTTGGAATCACAATACATATCCAGACCCTGGTAATCATTAGTGACAGCAACCGTATCGCACGCATCCTCAGCAAATCCTCCTCCGAGATCTGCAAGCCAGGACTGGATCAAACCATCCACTAGCAGTGTGTCACTACACAACAGTCCCAAATCCTGGGGCGGGATCACCCAGATCGGAGGGAAGATGTCCTGAATGAACACTTGCCCAGTGTCGCTAAATGATCTACCACATGAATCCGTTGCTATGAAAGTTACTTCCGTTGATGCCGTGATTCCACACGCTGGATTGAGAGAGGTGTAATCATGGGTAATGCTTTCAATCCCACAGCTGGAAAAGGCAGCTCCATTTCCATGGCTGGCTAGCCAGGTATTGATCAGATCCGTGGCAGCACCGGCCTGCTCACAGGGAATGATCAGATCCTCCACCTGGATATACCAGACTGTATCTAGTTCCTCAATGGCACAGGGATCATCGCACACCTCGATGGGCAGATCCAAGGCGCTGGTCGCTGCCTCAAAGACCCAGTTCTCCGATTTAACGATTTCGGCTTGGATGGTGAGGGTACTGGTGGCACTCAAGCCATTGTCGCAATCATAATAGGCGGCGATATCCAAGCCTGCGTCAAAAGTGGGGGTGAAACAGTCAATAGCTTCCGGCAGGTCCGATATGAAGGGCGGATTCTCATGCAGCCCATCCAGCCATTCGCTGCCGACCTGCAATCCGTGTAGCACCGCCCCGTAGAAGTCGGCGTACTCCGGATTGGCTTGCCACGAACCCTGCAAGACGAAAATCGCCTCCGGATGATCAGTATCCAAGTTGATATTGGCGTCTGAGGCAATCCCGTTATTTGTGACCGAAAAATCTGAAGTGGTGATGCCATCTACCCGAAAATTGGTGGCAAGCAACGCCGACCCGGTGCCGGAGGAAGGCAGGTCAATGCAGATCTTGCTGCCGATGGGTAGCGCATTGCTACCACCGTAAGTGATGCGTTGCGATGTGACGTTGGGAGATTTGGCAGCATCCGATGCAAACCATCTCCCTTGTCCGGTGCCACTCTGCTGGTGGACGGCCGTGGCCAGCGAAAATGAAGTGTTAGGCTGAATGGGTTTGAGATTTGTAAGGGTGATCTGATCGTCCTGATTGACGTTGTTGTCGACGGCGGTGATCAAAATGTCTCCCGGACAAAGTGCCGTGACAGAATCGACCACATCGTCCATGGCCACGATTCTAAGTCGGTTCTTAGACCCTATGATTGTGTTAGCGGAGATGGGCAGGAGGTCCACATAGTAGTCGTGGTTGTTATCTTTTATACCGTTGGGCACCTCACTGCTGATGGTCGTACAGATGAGACTGGCCGTATCCGAGATTTGCACGGTTGCGTAGCTGGCGAAATGAGGTATCTGAGGGGCTTGCATGGGCAGGGAAAAGGTGGCAGACCTCGAACCTCCCATCTTTGTAATGCAGGGGTTTGCTACGTCTCCTTCCCGTATGACCAGTAGCGTATCAACAAATTCAATAAGAAGGGTGTCCGGAGGAGGTAGCATGAGCTGCTGAGGCTTTAACATGAAAAGCACCTGGGCACCGGCACCTGCAGAAACAAGAATCTTGCCATCGATAGCATGGGATGTGGCCGAATAAGGTACTCTGTGCAGGAGATCTTCGTTGTGAAGGAGCACAATTTCATCTGGCAGCCGCGCAATCGTTAATGAGTCGGAGATGCTAATAGGTGAGGTGGTAAGTTGGCCACCCTGACCGTCGCCTACATGCAGGTTGGAAATTTGGTATAGGAACGAATCCGTGCCAACCCACAGCCCAAAAGCCAAGGACATACTTGTGGAGGGCTGGTTGGCAAAGCGCAAGACATATCCCACCGTATCGGGCAATGCAGCCGTGTCTCTCAGGCATATTTCGTCGTGCCAGATCGCAGCTGATTGCAACTCCGTAGACTCCAAGATACGAATGCGATTGCTTTCCAGGGCAGCTTCGATGTATTGAGATTGTGCGATAGTGAGTGGTGCAGCTTGGACCCAAAGTAAAAGGCACAGGATGCTGCGATAATTCAGGATGGATCGATGGCTGGAGGAGTGATTCATAGCAATGGTCGTGTGATTCAGAAGATTAGTAGAGCGTTTTTCCCACAGAGCTCCATGTCGAGGAGTACCACTTTCTGCCGCATCTTTGCGCGCTCACTTGACATAGTCGGTGTGACCTGGGTTTCATTTCAAAGGGATGGACATCAGCGTTGCGTTACCGTTCGATGGTCTTATCCAATGCGATCAGATGCAGCGTAAGCACTTCGATCTTTTCGAGCAAGGCGGTGTAGAATGACCCGATATCGAGACCGTGCTCCAGTACCTCAGCTTCCGAGGGTATACCAGGCAAATGCCCATGCGAAGTGATATGCTCAGCAATCTCCTCTAGGCTGGGCAGCTCGAATGTCGGATCGAACACGTAGTCGCACCAGCCATTTGCACGTACGATGGCTTCCTTGGCTTGAATCTGTCCCGATCCTAGCACCCGGAAGACGTCCGTACCGACTGCCGGTGAGGCGGTGTCGTATTTGATAACCGCTAGTGCTTTAGTGGTGGGATCATCGGTAGTGATGATCGTTCCATAGCAGGAATCAGCCGGTTCAAATTGATCCACGAGAATGCCAATTTCGAGATTGGCATTATTTAACGTGCTGACGGTGAGGCCGGCATCATCGTATGGCCGATCGTCGGTGCCGATTCCTAATATGTCAAATTGTTGATTATTGTAGATGATATTTCCCGCTCCCTGCTCAAATACATTATTGTCGGAGCAATTCATCAACAGCGTTTCAAAATCCTCCTTGGCGGAATATCCCGAGTGAGATTTGATTGCTGGAAATAATGCTGTTTGCTTCGTCCTTGGGGACTGGACGGATTTGGCTATAGATGCTGAGTATGTAGGTGCATTCTCCCTCCTTTTTCGGCGATTCAAGTCAATTTCATGCAAGGTGAGCTCCTCAATTTTTTCAAGGAAGAGGGCCGACATTTCGCCGAGAGAAATACCTTCATTCAATACTTGCTCCTGGCTCGGTATGCTGGGTAGGTGCCTTTCTCTTCTGAGATATTTCTCCAGATTTGAGAGCGGCATTAGCTCATGGCTCGGGGCAAAGACATGGTCTGCCCAATTATTGGGATGTACTCGGGCGGACTTGGCAAACACTTGGCCTGCTCCAGTGACGACAAAGACCTCTTCGTCAGAAGTCCCTGCCGTGTTTTTTACCACCAGGGCCTTGGTGGTGGCATTTGAGACGATCGTCATGATGCCGTAGTCAGCATTGGGATGTACTTGGCAGACGAGGCCTTTAGCTCGATCCGAGACGATGGTCAATCGACTCTCTACGTCGGGCGCACTGGTGCCCAATCCCAAATTGATATCCGTGTTGGTAGCAAATGCGCTGCTTGCGGTGCCATACTCAAAGGCGCAGACACCAAATATTTCCGATGAAGGCTTCCTCGGGATGGCATATGACCCCACGTTTGATCCATGCGAGAACTTGTTGCTGGATGCTGACAGACTGGTTGGCGATATCGGTGACGGTGGTTTCACAGGTATTTCCGCCAATTGGAAAGCATAGAGGTAGGCCTCTTCTAGTTTTCTGAGAAGCATAGCGCTGGCCTCCGCCAGGTCGATCCCTTCCCTCCGTACAGTGGCTTCGCTGGGCACATCAGGAAGACGCCCAACGGTCCTGATGTAGCGATCTAACTCGTGTAGGGTAGGGAGGGGATATTCCGACCTGAAGACATCATCGCTCCATCTGATCACCGGTACCTCGAGAGATAGCGACTGCATGTGGCCTCTACCATCGACCGTGAAAATATTCATGACATTGTCCAGGAAACAGAATTGATTTCGGTCCTGTACGGCAAAGGCATAAGTCTGGTCTCTCGCCACCGCACTGATGATTCCATAGCGTGCTGTTCCGGTACCTTGAAGCTCTGCAAGTAGCCCCGATTTGACGTCGCTTGCCAGGTGCAGTCGACTATAGGTATTAGGGGTCGTCGTGCCTATGCCCAGGTGGAGGTATCTATTTGGTGTGTAGATAACCTTACCTAGTCCGCCGACATTTTTCTTGACAAAGACATCTTCGCCCGGCGGTGGGCTGTAGGCATTGAAATCTGTAAATGTGCTCATCGAGGTGATCCACGCTCCATCGAAGAACTGAATGGACCAGTCGCTGGGGTCGTTGTTGCCGAGACTGACTGGTATAACTTCGGCCGTTGCTCCGGCTGCAGGACCATCTTGGGCAGTCAGGCCCTGGTTGAATCCGTAGCAGATAAACTGCTTGACTGTGACGGTGCTGTCCGTGCTGGCCGTGAGTGCTATGCCTCCTTTGGGTCGATTCATCGGAGCATTTGCCCAGGTATAAAAATCAACCGCACTGACATCGCCTAAAAACGTGGTTTCGGACCTGAATGTGACAGTCGAGTTTAGCAGATTAATCGAGTCGATGAAATTGCCAGAATTATCGTAAAGGCAGATATGAAAAATCCCAGATAGCAAGCTTTCGGCCTTGATTTCGACCGTCTTTGCTGAGCCATTCTGGTAATTAAACTCATTAATAGTCTGAGACTGGAGCGTACTGGTGAATATCAGGAGTGCAAGTGCAAGAAATGGTTTGGTCATAATCTCGAAATCTGATGATTGAATTACTTTGTCGCTTCGAAGGTGATGCAAGGTGGCAGCGAGCCGACTCTTGGTATTGCTGTGTTTTCTCCTTGCGTCCACAGGAGTTGGGTTAAACCTTTCGACCACTGCGTTGGCACTGAATAGGGCAAGGCATTGCGCCTTAATGCGCGCGTAGCGTAAGATATTATGCGTGCGTGGGGACCTTGTGAGAAAAGACAGGATGGATGTCCTTATAATGACGGGTTCATTTCAGATGATTTTGATGGTTTGAGTAATAGCTTTCCATTCAAGTATATGTAATATATCTGTGGGAACAAGTGTAATTGTGGTGCATTTTCATATTTTTTTTATTGGCTAGTGTTTTTAGGCAGTGATGTGCCAATTACGTATATCGGATTCAAATTATTAGTTAAATAGAAATGTGATACGAGAAATTTTAGCTGGATTTTCCTTGGTTCTTATGTTGATTTGTTTCGCTGACGGAAAGTTGGGTGGGAGAGAATTTTGTCAATTTATTATCTGGTAATACTTGTAGGGTTTGAGGCGATCTATTTGATAATATTTGTAGTTATGTTCTTTTCGAATGTTCTTTTAAGATCGATAGGCTTTGAAATTACGCATGTCTGTTTTTTCGAATGCGGAGTGGGTCTATTTGGGGATGTTAAGGTGTCTAGCGCAGAGGCGCTTCCTCGGCATGTGCAAGAGGGGCCGGCAAGTGGTTGCTTCGGTCCTCCTGGTATGGGGGCCGCGGACGTCATTTTCGCGCCACCGTGTACTTGCCTTTGGTGTCCCCGTACCTTGACCTGCTTAGTTTATTTGTCGGCTTTTGTTGCTGTTAGGCTTGTCGGCTTGGCCAGCTGCGCTTGGCTGCCGGGTTGCGAGTTATTTCCTGCGCGATTTGGTGACTGGATTAACTGCTATAATCCAAAAGGGGGGAGCCACAAGGAAATGCCGAAGTCTGCCCTACGGGCCTCCCTTCCGACGCTCATCCGCACGTTCCAGCAAAGCTGGCGTGCTACTGATCATCGAAAAGCGGCTGACTGCGTCAGCAGACTTTCAGAGGGATAGTCGGGGTGACTGGATTCGAACCAGCGACCTCGTCGTCCCGAACGACGCGCGCTACCGGGCTGCGCTACACCCCGAATAGCGCAAAAGTAAAAGATCTGGAGAGAAGTTGTGGGAAGTTCAGAGTGACTGGAGTTCTGAGTGACTGGAGTTCTGAGTGACTTGAGTTCTGAGTGACTTGAGTTCTGAGTGACTTGAGTTCAGAGTGACTTGAGTTCTGAGTGACTTGAGTTTTTGAGTGCGCTGGAGTGATTGGAGTGCGCTAGGAGTGACCTATAGTGAACTACAGTGAGCTAAAGTGGCAGGGCGAGCTCGCGACAACGTGGCGAATCCTCGGCCTTCGCCTCTCCTCAGCCTTTCCGCTTCCGCTTTTTGCTTGCCTTGGCCTTGGGATTGAAATCCAGGGCTTTTTGAATCCAAAACTCCAGGCCTTCATCCGAATCGTAGGCCGTCTGATCGAGCATGATAAACCCTTTCATGGTGCGGCCGCCGTGGATCATTTGCGCAGCTCCTTCGATCTGGACGAGCTCCTCGGTGTCGGTGGGATCAGTGCGGGCCATGACGCCACCTTGGTAGATGCCAAAACACATTTTGTCATCCACCATAAAGCAAACACCGCCAAACATCTGCTTCTCGTGCCATTCGATGGCTTTGCTTTCCAGGATATTGCGCATGCGGTCAAGTAGCAGATCTTCCATTTTTAGCTCAAATTGAATCAATCAAGGGGCGACAATCGTAAGCTGATTCGCCGTATAAATTTAATCATTGTTTGGAGCCGGCACGATGGGTAACACCATCTTTGACGGATACTGCCTCGAGTGGTGTACTTTGTTGTGCGCGACCACGCCGGTGGCTTCGTCATAATTCTTTCCGCCGGTATTCATATTACGCTCGAAGCGTGGGAAATTGCTGCTGGACACCTCGATACGGATGCGATGACCTGCGGCAAAATAGTTGCTGGTGGACAAAGGGCTGAGCTTTAGCTCGTAGATCTGCCCAGGTTCCATGAAGACCTCCTGGTCATACCCCTCCCGGAAGCGAGCCCGTTGAATGGTTTCATCCAGATTGTAGGCGGCGCCGTCGGGGTGCACATCGATCAGCTTGACCGTGAAGTCGGTGTCCTTGGCATCGGATGACACATATAACGTGACCTCCACACTGCCGGTCACCTCGATGCCTTGCTCCAGCATCTCAGTAGTGTATACCAATATATCATGTCGGGCCTCCATCGTCCGCTGGTCAAAAGCTCCGCCTTCTACGGCGTTGCCTGTGCAGCACACATTGCCCCCATAGGAGGGGACGGGAGCATGGGGATCGTAGTAGAATCCGTCGGCGTGATCCACCTCAGGAGCCGCCGTGGTCAGTCGCCCGTCCCCCTGCAGACTGTTGGCAAGGCCTTCGCTGGACAGGTAGTAGGTCTTTGGGACGACGGCGGCCGGCGGCCACTGGGTGGCGGTTTTCCACGCATTAGCGCCCATCAGGTAGTACCGGACCCTGGGCAACTGGTCCATAAAGTCGGACGACTCTCCTTTTAGCCAGTGGTCAAACCAGCCGTAGATAAGACCGTCATAGTCGTACCGTGCGTCGCCCACACTGAGATCACCAACCATCGTATTTTCCGAGGCGCGTGTGTAGCCACAATGCAGGGTAGGGGCAATGTGTAGAAACTGATTGTCCCGGACCGCTTGACTTGATCCGTTTGCGCGTACATGGTTAAAAAGCGCCAGATTGGGGCCGGTGGAGACGTCGTACCAGGAGACAAACCAGAAGGACGGTACCCCAAAAGGCATGTCGTCATGGTACAGTCCTCCCTCATACCAGGCCGGGTCATTGGGCGCTCGGACCATCATGCGTTCGTAGATATTGTCGGGGCCATCTACCTGCCGGAATATATCGATGGTGGGCAGGTGAGCGAGAGCCTCAGACCAGTCTACTGGTGGCATTTCTGGTGCCAGGTCAAAGTACCTGGAGACTCGAATGCGCTCCGATTGCGTCATATCCAGTGGAAAGGTGGGTCGAAATTTGTCTCCCCGTCCGTAGAGCCAGGCGGTGAAGAGCATCTGCTGTGCACCGCCACGGTACCAATTTCCCTGCTCATACCAATCACCGATGCGTCCTACGCCTGCGCCAAACCCCTGCGGCACCATGGCTGCGTGCGCGGGGTGATCCATGGCTGCAAGGGCCATTTGCCACTCGGCCGTACTGGAGCAACCCAGCGTGCCTACTTTGCCATTGCACCAGTCTTGTTGTGCCATCCAAGACAGCGCGTCATAGCCATCCGTGACCGGTGTGCCGAGGATGTCCCACTGACCCTCTGAGAAGAACATGCCCCGTTCATTTTGGACGACGTAGGCGTATCCACGCTGCACCGCAGCCAGTGCTCGTTGGTAAGTCCGCTCGGATGGCTGTCCATCCCGATAACCATTAAAATTGTACGGGGTCTTGGAAAAGATGACCGGCACAGGCTCGTCCGTCTTGGGCCGATAGATATCGGTGCACAATCGCACCCCATCTCGCATGGGCATCATGATCTTCTGATCGACGACGGCGATCTGCTGGAGTTGAGCAAAGATCTCGCTTTGGGCAATGGGTTGAGCACTGACAGTACCGAGGTAGCAGGTGGATGCCAGGCAGAAGAGGAGGTTGCGCATAGGTCTAGCTTTTTCTTGTGGGCCTATTGGGGCCACATGGTATGGGCAAGATACGTCCGTTTTTGAAGAAAGTGGCTTATGTGGGATCGTTGACCAGGGGCATCGCCTTATCGGGGCTTCAGGGTGACAGCGAGCAAGCCATGGCGTTTGGCGGGGACGCCAGACGCGGCCTGATCTGGGCCGTGTGGCCTTTTCTGCCAGTTAGCGTTGGAATAACTCAACAGGAGCCTCCAGGCCGTGCTAGGCTATCCTCGACTGACACATAGCAGCAAGGTTATACCATGGAGCAGTCGTCGTAAGTATGTTCAATTACTAAAAAGAGGGCATTTAGCCAGCCATTCCTTGGCTGTGGATAGATAGCTACAGAATCCCACGGTGCGATAGCCCTGGATCGATGATCGGGTGCTGGGGCAGGCCAGGCAGTGATCACGTCCGATGGCGGACTCGAGTGCAGTCAGTCGTCCATCGGCGATCAGGTAAATTCAGACAAAAAACATGCATGATTTAGGAAATCACCAACAGCCATGAAAGTCTTGGCTTATAGCCCGGTATCTTGGTACCAATTAAACGTATAGACTTATGGCTGTTGATCAATTTCCCATTATCGTTGAGCGTGGTTGTGGAATGGATGTGCACAAAGATACGGTTGTTGCGACAATTCGAGGGGCAGATATTGAGGTAACCACAGCGACATTTAAGACGTTTAGCGACGATCTGACAGAGATGATATGTTGGCTTCAGAACCATGGAGTTACGCATGTTGCGATGGAGAGCACGGGAGTGTACTGGAAGCCGGTGTACTACATGCTGGAGGAATTCTTCGAGGTTTTGTTGGTCAATGCCCGTCACATCAAGAATGTTCCTGGGCAGAAGACGGATAAGAAAGATTCAGAATGGATTGCCAAACTGTTACTCAGTGGTCTTCTGAAGGGGAGTTTTGTTCCTGGCCAAGAGATACGGGAATTGCGAGCATTGCACCGTCACCGTCGAAAGCTGATCGGTCAGCGAACGGCACAGAAGAATCGACTGCAAAATGTGTTGGAACAAGCCAATATCAAATTACGCAGTGTGCTCAGTGACGTATTTGGTGTGTCGGGTTTGTCGATGATACAAGCCATATCTAGCGGGCAAACGGACCCTGAGGTATTATGTGAATTAGCAAAAGGGTCTCTAAGAAATAAGAAGGATCAATTACGAAAGGCACTAACAGGCAGAGTAACAGACCATCATCGATTCATGTTGAAGCTGATACTTGAGTCCATCTCACACGTCAACGACCAAATAGCTCAGATAGAAGCTCAGATGGATAAGTATCTAGACTTGATGAAAACCGAAGTGGATCTGCTGAAAACGATTCCAGGAGTGTCTACACAGATTGCCGCTGGCATTTTAGCCGAGATTGGAGATGACATGACCCACTTCCCATCACACGGGCACCTAGCATCTTGGGCTGGCATTTGTCCTGGAAACAACGAAAGTGCAGGAAAGATGTACTCATCTCGCATCACCCACGGCAACAAGCATCTAAAGACAACATTGGTTGAAGCTGCCTGGGTTGCATCAAGGACAAAGAACAATCCTGTACTGGCCACCAAACATCGAATGTTGAGTCGACGCATTGGTAAGAAGAAGGCTACCATTGCCATAGGGCATAAGATCTTGACCGCTGCATACCATGTCCTTCGTGATCAACAGCCCTACAAACCTCACACTACAGACCCCAAAATCCTAGAGATTAGAAGATTGCGCAGAATCAAAAGGTTGGAAAGACAATTGAGTGCACTTAGAAAGACGTCCTAAACAAGATCGTGGCTTTTTTTGGTGGTTAAACTCCCCGGAAAAAAAACTGACATCAGACGTCATGTACCAACAGTTGATGCCGTAGAGCTCGAAGAAAAAATTACACTCTCTTGCTATTTCTTATGCCAAAATTAGATGAATCCGGGCCCTGGGGCAGCGAATGACTTTCAGAAAAAAAGTGCCACCGGATCGTCCGATGGCACTCCCTTAACTAAAATGTTGGGATTATCCGTAGACGGATTCCTTCTTAAACTTCTTGCAGAGCAGCGCGTACACCAGTACGCGGTACTTTTTGCGATTGCTTTTTCCCATTTTATCAAGAACTTGGGCAATGGCTTCGTCCAGTTTCGGCCCGTCTTCCAGGCCCAGTTTCTTGATCAAGTAATTCCTCTTCACGGTCGCCACCTCCTTTTTATCGCTGGCCGAGACGGTGCTTGAGTCGGCACGGTAGATCGTGGGTCCCATGCCTCGGGCTACTTTTTCGATCAGTGTCTTCGTCAGGCCGAGGTTAAGTCTTTTGTTTTCGCTTTGGTACAGATCCACCAACTCGTCAAGTTTACTCATGTTTACTTTCGTGCTTTAGAGATTTAGAAATAGAAAATTCTTCATACAGATGACGGTTGCCAATCGCAAAGTCCTAAGTCCCGGACGAATGTTGAAGAGTAGCTAGATCCGCTACTGCACGCGGGAGCCTGATTGGAGCTTTTTCTGACAGAAAAGGAGGTCCAGTTCGCGTTGGAAGCCCAACTTTTGATTGAGTTGGTACATTGGATTGCTTTCCTCGTTCTCGGTGACAATAGCTACATATGCTGGCAACTGGTCCTGGACCGTCGCGATGGGCCTGGGTGGTCCAGACTAAAATCAAGGGAGAGTGCCTTCCGGTGGCTCATGATTTGCCTTGTGATGATTTATGATCCCTTTGACTTTAGAACGGCCCCTGGTCACCCAGCAATGCGTTTGCCGGAAATGCGCACCTGCGCGAAAACTTGACACCTGGGAGTATGGAGGCAGGCAAGTTTCTGATGCAAATTTACTGCTTCCTACCCGGATGAACATTGTGTCGAAGCGTGGACTTTACCGCTGGGAGCGTGGCATTTTGCTACCCTACATTTTTGTATTTTGAAATTAATCTACTTCTTGCCCACGCCTCCTCACAGTACGTGGGTATTAAATCACAATCAAATGAGAGAGATTAAATACATCGAGCCCACATCCTGGGCAAAAGTCTATGGCTTCATTTTGGCCTGCTTTGGCCTCGTGTTCGCAGCACTCATGGCCCTGGTGGGCATGGGCTCATCCCTTGCTGGCGGCGGAATCTTCATGGGTGGAGGTTTTGGTATCGCCTACTTGGTAATCGCGCCGATCATCTATGGATTGATAGGTTTTGTGTTGGGGCTCATCAGTGCAATGATCTACAATTTTGCCGCTGGTCGTATCGGAGGCGTGCGAATCCAACTGGATGAGGATCACTCGGACGAACTCTAAGCCGTCCTCCGCCAGGGTCAGTTTTGGTGGCTCTGGACCCTGTCTTCCCTTATCCAAGAATCGAGCACGTTGGTGGTGCCGACCTAGGCGCCCGTCGCTTGCCCTTAGCACTCTATAGATTCGCTGGAGCATGGGCGTAACCGATGCCTGTCATTGTCGTCTATCTAGAGTGAAAGAGATGGTCAAATAAACACAATAGTCCGACCGTCTTGTAGGAACACCGCAATCCCACCACAAACGGATCAATAAAAATTAAGCCATGAAAAAAGTTGCCACTTTTTTAACAGTATGCCTATGCCTCCAACTAGGCATGGCGCAAGACCAAGCAGGGGTACAAGGCCTGGTTCAAACCCTTGGTCAAGAACCGGTCAGCTACGCTACAGCCACCTTGCGACAGACCAGCGACAGCAGCCTGGTGAAAGCCTCCATCTCCGAGCTTGACGGCAGTTTCGTCTTTGATCAGCTCGCTGCGGGGACCTACTTTGTCGAGATTACCTACGTAGGGTATGAGCCACATCGCAGTGAGGCCCTGACCTTGGCCGATGGCGAGCAAAGGGTGCTGCCTGGCATCACGATGCACGAGAGGTCAGCGGAGCTACAGGAAGTCGTGGTCAAGGCTGCGCGTGCGATCGTGGAAGTACATCCGGACAAGACCGTATTTAACGTCGAGGGGAGCATAAACGCGGAGGGTAGTGATGCCCTTGAGCTCTTGCGTAAAGCGCCTGGGGTGATCGTAGACAATAACGAACATGTGATCCTGCAGGGTAAAAGCGGGGTCAAGATATACATCGATGGCAAGCCTTCGCCCTTGAGCGCTGACGACCTGGCCGAATACCTAAAGTCGATGCAGTCCACCGAAATCGATGCCATCGAGATGATCACCAATCCGTCTGCCAAGTACGAGGCCGAGGGCAACGGTGGTATCATCAATATTCGGCTCAAGAAGGATAAAAGCCTCGGTACCAATGGTGCCCTTAGTAGTACCCTAAGGATGGGAGAGACAGCCAAAAACAGCAATGCACTCAACTTTAATCACCGCAACACAAAACTGAATGTGTACGGGCGCTACGGCAACAGCATTGGCTCCTGGGCCAACTTCAACAACATTTTGAGGGAGCAAGTAGGTATGGGATTCGATGCACATAGTGATATGGTCTCAGACAATACGAACCACAATTTCAGATTGGGCACGGACTTTTTTCATAATGACCAGAATACTTTCGGCATACTGTTGAGCGGTTCCGTCTCTGACGATGTGTGGAGCAACGTCGCTCAGACGCGTATATATCCTTTGACCAGTGGGGTGACTTCCAGCCAGCTACTGGCCACCAACGAGATCGATCAGGACCGAAACAATTTTAATGTCAATGCCAACTACGCATTCGACAATGGTCGGGGTGTGACCCTCAATCTGGATGCGGACTATGGCTTCTATCGCAATGATGCGGATTCTTATCAGCCCAATAAATATATGGATGCCACCGGTGAGGT
Organism: Saprospiraceae bacterium; assembly: GCA_965223165.1. GTDB lineage: Bacteria > Bacteroidota > Bacteroidia > Chitinophagales > Saprospiraceae > JABDMH01. The sequence continues at coordinate 56,037 of CBDCVQ010000016.1, forward strand.
CCTCTTGCAAGAGCGAACATTTAGCAGTGTGACCCCTACCGATATTGACATCTATACGTTTAGAGCTGACTACGTGCGACCGTTAGGAAAAGGAGTCCTTGGCTTGGGGGGCAAATTTTCCTACGTCAGCACGGACAACACCTTTGATTTCTTCGATGTCGCGGACGGGCAGCAGACCAAGAACCTCGAACGAAGCAATAATTTTGTTTATCAGGAGAATGTAAATGCTGGATATGTCACCTATCAGCTTCAGTCCAATAAATGGAACTTGATGGCGGGATTGCGCATGGAGCACACGCATTCGAAGGGTGATCTGAGCTCTATCCAGATGACAGGCAATGAAGTGGTGGAGCGCGACTACGTGGACTTCTTCCCCAGTGGTGGCATCACTTTTCAAGCTAACGATCACAACTCATTGCGGCTGAATTACAGCCGTCGTATCGACCGACCAAGCTACCAGGATCTCAACCCTTTCGAATTTAAGCTGGACGAACTGACCTTTCAGAAGGGTAATGCCTTTCTTAATCCGCAGTACACGCACAGCGTCTCCCTCTCCCATACGTACAAGTACAAGCTTACCACTACGCTGAGCTACAGTGTGACGGACGACCTGATCACACAATTGACCGATACGTTTAGTCGGGACGCCTCCTTCATCACCTATGTGAACCTGGCCAAACAGAAAAACTATAGTCTGGGGGTGAGTTATCCGTTCAATGTCACCAATTGGTGGAACGTCTATACGAATGCCAGCGCATATCGGGTCGAAAACTCGGCGGACTTCGGCGGTGGCAAGGTAGTGGATGTCAGCGCCAACGTATTCACCTTCTACGGGCAGAATACATTTATGCTGCCCAAGGGATACAAGCTGGAGGTATCCGGCTTCTACAATTCACCGGCCATCTGGGGTGGCAACTTTGAGACCGATGCCATGTGGGCGATTGATCTTGGGCTGCAGAAGAAACTCTTCAACGATCGGGCAAGTTTGAAGCTGGCCGTGACGGATATCTTCAAGACGCAGCAGTGGACGGGACGAAACAAGTTTGGCGCACTGCGGGTATTTGCCTCCGGAGGATGGGAGAGCCGTCAGTTGCGGGCCACTTTGAAATATAATTTTGGCAACAACCAAATTAAATCCTCGAGGTCCCGGAGCACAGGCATTGAGGCAGAGCAGAAACGTGTAAAATCTGGCAATTAGTAGAATTCAGAAAGAAGCTGGAGGCTACCTATTTGCGAGGCTCTTAGCACAGAAAGTATGGGTTGACGGCGTGTCTGGCAAGCCCGGACCCATGGCAAATAGTTGCAATGGCACGAAGTTTGTCACAAATCAGGTACTGCCTTGGGCAGCTAAGAAATGGTTTTGAGTGTGTTTACAGTAAAAGGGGGACCGATCCGGTCCCCCTTTCCTTTTTTAGGCAAGGCCATGGGCTCATAGTTTTCGGGTGCCTGTGGAATCACTGCAGGGTTGCCTGTAGTTGGTCTGTCACGTAGTGTTTTCGTAGTGCGATGTAGGCCAAGGTGGCTGATGCCTTTTTGCCGGTTGGCTTGGGTTTGACCGACTTGGCCATACTGGTGCCGGCGCAACAGGCCGGAGGACATTGATCTCCGCATGCCGGTGGGCAATCGATGGGATCGCAGGTCTTGGACACGCGTTTTGTAGCTGCCTGATTTCGCACCGGGTCGTCTGTCAAAGCGACTGCGGAAATCTTAGAAGTAGCTTTGGTGATGCAATCCTTGGGAGCGCAATCTTGTGCTTGCAGGGCTGTGGACGATGCCAGACAGCATACTAGGCAAAGGCATCCTAATAGTAAGTTCCTCATATCAATACAAAAATTTGGTTATGCAAAATGCTGACATCCCTTGACGTCATATTGGGAGCAAGGTAGATCTAACCGCCACTGCCAGTTGTTTTGCGCTCGTTATCAGTTGTTAACCACCTGTTAAAGAAGTAGGCCTTCCTTACGAATTTGGTGATCTTGTGTACATGCCAGGGACCAAGGTGACCTATATCATCGCGATCGCAAGCCTCTGTTTTCTGTCGCTGCTGTTCTTTCAGGTAAAATGGCTGTCTCACTCCAAGCAGATGATCGAGAGCCAGTTTGAGCAGAAGGTGAGTATGGCCCTGTGTGCGGCGGTCGATGAATTGAGCCTTTGCAAAGGAGAAAACTGTGCGGTAGATAGCGCAGGCTGCTCCAGCCCGGAAGCAATGAATCATGCCCTGGCCGTCTGCACCCTGCAAGGCAAGGGGCGTGATACCATCGTACGGAGCACCATCGAAGCGGCCCTGGCCTTTTACAACGTACCCTTGGAATTTGACTACTCCGTGCTCCGTCGAGGACACCAGGCTTGCAATCCGGAGTCCCCATATTGCTGCTCGCTCGTCCCTTTTAATGCGGACAACGATCAATTTCTCAATGTGGTGTTCCCCGGTCTCCGGGCGTATGTCCTCGACAAGATGTGGTTCATGCTGGTCTCAAGCGTGCTGATCGTGCTCTTTATTCTATTTGTCTTCATCTGGACCATCAAGGCCCTGATTGATCAGCGTCGGATCAGTGCGCACAACGTGGACTTCTTTAATAATATGGCGCATGAATTTCAGACCCCGCTGACCAGCATGCAACTGGCCCGGCAGCAACTCGTGCGTAAGAATCCCGGCTTGGCGGATAACCCGTATGTCAATATTCTGGAGGTGGAATCGGATAAACTACGTGAAAACCTACAGCGCGTGCTTGGGCTGGCTCGATTAGAAGGAGGGAGGTATCAGCTGAAGAGAGAGCATGTAGACGTCCACCAATTGCTGAATCAAGTGGTCGGAAGTATGGCTTTGATGATCCAGGATCGTGATGCGACAGTGCGATTGGACCCTAGCCTGCGCGACATTCATGTTTGGGGTGATCCGCTCCATTTGGCGCATGCGTTTCGCAATCTCATTGACAACTCGCTCAAATACAGTGAGCGCAAGCCGGACATAAAGATCTCCATGCAGCAGCGGGACAAGGGAGTGGTGTTGGTGTTTGAGGACAATGGCATCGGTATCAGTAAGCCAAACCAGAGCATTGTCTTTGAAAAATTTCGGAGGTTGTCTCCGGAGACGCGAGAGAAGGGATTTGGCGTGGGACTGTCTTATGTGCGGATGATCATGGAGTTGCATCGCGGCACCATCCAGTTGTTAAGTAGGGTAGGGGCCGGCAGCCGATTTGAATTATTCTTTCCAACCCGATAACATACATGCAACCAAACCAGGCTACCAACATGTCCGAGCATCGATCTATCCCAATTCACGCCAACGGGAGCGATCAGCGGCTGCTCTTGGTGGAGGACGACCTCAATTTGGGCTTTCTGCTCGTCGACTACCTGGAGGACGAGGGATTTCAAGTGAAATTGTGCCGCGGAGGGAGCAGTGCGCTCAAGCAGTTGCGTGCTCACCACTACGATCTCTGCATCCTCGATGTGATGATGCCTGAAATGACCGGCTTCGAACTGGCAGAGCGGATCCGGGCCACGCACACTGGCATTCCATTTCTTTTTCTCACCGCGCGCACATTGAAGGAAGATGTGCTTAAAGGATATGCATTGGGTGCCGAGGACTATGTGACCAAGCCTTTTGAGACCGAAATTCTGTCTTGCAAGATCAGAGCCATACTCAATCGCACTCTTACCGTCGCGGCATCGGAAAACGACGCTCCCAAGGAGTTTGACATCGGACGGTATCACTTCAATGCTGAGACCCATGACCTGTGCATCGATGGCGAAAAATACCGGCTCACCTTTAAAGAAAACCGCGTACTCCACCTGCTGTGTCTGCGCATGAATCAAGTGCTCAATCGCCAGGACGCCGTAGAGGAAATCTACGGTAAGCGAGATTATTTTCTCGGTCGGAGTTTTGACGTATTTATATCTCGCCTGCGCAAGCACCTGCGCCATGACCCAAATGTCAAGATCGAAAACGTCTACAAGGTGGGCTTCATGCTGACCGTGGACGCGTGAATTCGATTTTGGAGATGCTATCTCCGACGATCGTCGGGCTGCCTGGCGGTAGACGGGATCACCAAAGATGGCTTGATCCACGATGTGAGGCCTTGGAGGCTAGTCACCCGTTGCAATAAAACGCCACAAGAGGACCTGCCACATCAAGCGTCCTCGCGTTCCACTTTCAGTGTTACAGTCCACTAGCAAGACTTTGACAGGGAGCAGTCGTCCTAACTGTGCTCAACTACTAAAAGAGGGCATCTTGCCAGCAATTCTTTGGCCCGTCTTCACTCGCATCACCCTGAGAGAATTACTAATTTTAGGCGATGGATTACATCGTGTTATCCATACCCGTCTTCTTCATACTGATTGGCGTGGAAGTCTTGATAGCCAAGATCAGCCAATCCGACCTGTACCGATTTAATGATGCGGTGACCAACATCAGTTGCGGCATCACGCAGCAGATCACGGGCGTTTTCACCAAGACCGTCTTGATCGTGGGGTACGTGTACCTCTATGAGCACTGGCGATGGTTTGACCTGCAGGAGAACTGGCTCACGTGGCTCCTCCTCTTCATCGGCGTCGACTTCTTCTACTATTGGTTTCATCGGCTGGCGCATGAGATCAGCCTCTTCTGGGGCACGCACATCGTACATCATCAGAGCGAAGAGTACAATCTTTCTGTGGCCCTCCGGCAGTCCAGTCTGCAAGGCTTTGTGTCCATGATTTTCTACCTGCCATTGGCCGTGATAGGGTTTAATCCGGTCTCATTCGTTACTATCAATGCCTTTCAGACACTGTACCAGTTTTGGATACATACCAAGACCATCCACAAGCTGCCGGCCTGGATAGAATTTGTCTTTAACACCCCATCGCACCACCGGGTGCATCACGGTCGCAATCCGAAGTACATCGACAAAAACCATGGGGGCACACTGATCATTTTTGATCGCCTCTTTGGTACATTTCAGGCAGAGGAGGAAGAGGTGGTTTACGGCGTGACCAAGCCCCTTGCCAGTTGGAATCCGGTATGGGCCAATCTTGACTGGTACGCGGACATGTGGAAAGATTTGCAGCGACCCATGTCCTGGCGAGATCGGCTGAGGCTGCCATTTCAACGACCGGGATGGCTGCCGGACTACCTGGGAGGATACCGAGCTCCCCAGCCGATCACCCCGGAGGTAGCGACGGTGTATGACACCAAGGTGCCGGCGGGTCTGAATTACTACATTTTGATGCAGTATGTCTTGCTGTTGGCGGCGACTTCCTACTTCCTATTTAATCTGAGGGACTACCCCATGGGTCAGCAGGTAGCCATATCGGCCTTTATCGTCATTGGCATCATGAATCTAGGGGGCCTATTTGAAAAGAGGAGATGGGCCTTCCTTTCCGAGGGAGGTAAATGGTTCCTACTCCTGGCAGCATCGGTTTGGCTGGCGGTCCTGGGTACCCTGACGATCCCATGGATGCTGCTGGCGATTGCCTTCATCTCAGGAAATGCCTACTGGCTGGCGCAATACAGGCATCTACCCCCAAACGGGCTCCGTACGGCTGCCATGCTGCCAGAACGCTCGTCCGAGGCCTGAGACGCCCCAGGCCCCTCCCAGCCGAAAAACCTTCCGACCGGTGCGGTACAACAATGGGCAATCTCCAATAGTACGTTAAAACGTCCGCTAGGACTGAGGAGGTGGTGCCGGCTCAAAGAAGAAGCGCTCGCTCACGATCTTGCCATCCGCAACCTCGTATACGCATAGCTCCTCAAACTGCATGCGGCCCATACCTTTGAATGTGGCATCGTTGGACATCGAGCAGCAGAAATGATTGCCGGCCACGACGGGATCTCCCACCTCGCCGCCATGCATTTCTTCGACCATTTCGGCCCACTTCTTTCCCTTCTCCTTGATGGCGGCCAGTCCCTCAGCTACCCCCCACGGGCTACCTTCGGGTTCGATACTAACGGCATGATCGGCATAAAGTTCGTCTTGTGCCTGTCCCCATTGGCCCGTGCGGCATAGGCTTACCAGCCGGTCCGCTACTTCCTTGGTTGTCATAATCTGATGGTTTTGTTTTTCATAAAATGCCAAAATACAAACTCCTGAGCAGTGACATGCCTGCTTCCGCCATGCCCGACAAAGCGCTGCGGTGGCAAATGACCGCCTGGGGATACATCACTTGGACCTGCTCTGTGAGCTTTCGCGGTTTCATTGCACGGGCTGCAGCACGGGACACGTACGTCGCAGGCGACAGCAGTAAGAGCGGGCACTTGACCAGTCCAGTCTAGTGGGGCTCTCTGCCCTTCCAGGAAGATGGCGTGTGTTCGACCCTAGGCTTCATCTTAAGAATGGCTTTTAGCACATCGCTTCGACTAATTTGCCCCACCAATCTGCCCTTGGAGATGACCGGAAATCGGCGGAAGGCGGTTGTTGTGAACTTGAAAGCGAGATCCATAATCGAGGTGTCGACGGAGATCGTGGTGACATTTCGGGTCATGTAGTCTGATACCGAGCCTTTCGAATCCGGTTGATTGTTGTAGGATCCTCCGATGATCGTCTTGATACAGTCGGATTCCGACAACATCCCGACCAACTGGCCTCCTTTGTCCACCACCGGTGCGCCAGAGATCTTGTACTTGAGTATGGTCTTGATGGCCTCCCGGATGTCGTCCTGGGGCTTGAAGGTGATAAGGTCGGTGGCCATGTACTGCTTTACGGTCGCTTGATCACTCATATCCGTGCTTGTTTACCATTCAAAGAGAACAGATAAGATACGAAAGGAATTTTTATGGCGCGGACCGAGACGCACATGATCGATCGTACTCGCAAGATGCGATCAAATCATGTGTGTCGGACAGTTGGGACGTCCCTGGACGTCAAGAATTGCTTCTTAAGGTCATTTGTCGTAACATCAGGGGATGAAGCGGTGGTTCACCATTATCTTTCTGGCAGGTAGCATGGCTGCATCGGCTCAGCTGGATGTGGACAATCCAGCGATCACCACGTCCCAAGTGACGATCACTAAGCGGCTGTCCACGTTCGACATGTCGAAGTGGCCCACCAAGGTGCCAAAATCGGATATGTGGAAGGTGAACAAGATTCCGGAAAATCTCACGGTGTCCACCGCCTTCTTCTGCCGTATCGAAGATGCCATCGCCAAACGGAATAAGGTCAATTTCAAGTTTAGGCTTGGTTCCGTCCAGTATGTGGATGCGCTGGAAGGCAAGGGATACTTTGAGGCGATCGGCTACAGCCGGGCCACTAATTTCTCGATGACCCGTAAGCAGTAAGGGCAGCGATCCCCAGACCGGTCAACCAAGGCTCCAGTCATTTTGTAGGCTTGTCCTCCGACACTGTCGGGATGCCAGGGTGGGCAAGGAATTTTCCCGTGGGATGAGCACTTCGGTGCAACCCACTGATGCCTGCGAGCAAAAAGTGGATTTTGTCTTACTTTGCTGAAATTGTCCTATTAAGCCTTATGAGATCGCAGCTCCTTGTCCTGTGTTTGTCCTGCCTGACCGCCTACACCTGGTCACAGGAGAGTGCAGATACGTTACTCCAGGGAGAGTTGACCGAAGTGCATATCGTCGCTACGCGGCTAGCTACGCCGCAGATGCGCTCCTCCCGATCGATCTACAAGCAGGATCTCACAGATGTCAACCGGCATAACTATCATTTGGCACTGGACGAGGCATTGCTCCAGATCCCAGGCATTTTTGCGATGAATCCCTACAATTTTTCACAAGACTTGCGCTTGGCTATCCGTGGCTTTGGTGCACGGTCTGCCTTCGGTATTCGCGGCATCAAGGTCTTGGTAGATGGAGTACCATCGACGACGCCCGACGGCCAGAGTCAACTTGATCATCTCGATTTGCGGCGAATGGCCAGCATGGAAGTCATCAATGGTGGTGGTGCGGGCCTCTACGGCAATGCCGCCGGAGGAGTCATCAGCCTACAGTCTGCCGTACCGACCGAAAGTGGTGCGGGTGCGGGCCTCAAGATGGGCAGCTTTGGCTTTCTTCGTAGCCACGTGGAGGTCAATCATGTGTCAGAGGATTGGGTGCTGAGCGGAGCGGCTAACTACAATCAGATCGACGGCTACCGAGGGCATAGTAGTGCACGGTCGCTCATCTTTGATGGTCTCGTGCAGCGCCAAATCACGGGTGGCCAATGGCGCTTGGCCCTCAACGTCACCCATAGTCCGGAGGCCCTTGATCCCGGAGGGATTAATCTGGAGCAGGTCAATACAGATCGAGCGTCTGCACGCGATCGCAATGTGCTGTTTGATGGAGGAGAGGACATCACCCGCGGATCACTTGCGCTGAGCTGTGCAAAGGGCATTGGCGGTGGACAGACGATCAAGGCAAATGCCTACTATCTGATCCGGGACTTCAACAATCGGCTGCCATTTGGGAATGGGGGCATCGTGGCCTTTTTGAGAAATTATGGGGGCGTCAACCTACAATATCAGATCGTCGGAGATCGCTATCGACTGCTGACCGGAGCCGACGTGGAGCGGCAATCTGACGACCGGTCGCGCTACCATAACCTCGATGGGGAGCGGGGAGACTTGACTTTTGATCAGCGAGAGAAATTCTCCACCATCGCATTTTATGCACTGCAAGAGTTTGCCATTACCGAGCGACTAAGTCTGCAGACCACCGCCCGCCTCGACCTGCTGTCGGTGAAAGCGGAAGATAAATTCCTGGCAAACGGGGACCAGTCGGGCAAGGTCGATTGGCAACATTTTAGCCCATCCGTTGGTCTGAATTATCAATTTGCGGAGGGACAGCACGCTTTCGCCCGATTTGGCCACAGCTTTGAAACTCCGGCGCTGAGTGAGCTATCCAATCGACCCGATGGCAGTGGTGGCTTTAACGTGGATCTCCAACCCCAGCAAAGCGATCATTTTGAGTTGGGCGTTAAGGGACGTTGGGGAGCAGGTGCCCGCTATCAGGTCGCCTTCTTTCACATAGACATCGATCGCGAATTGATACCTTTTGAGTTGGCGGATTTTCCCGGGCGTACGTTTTTTGAGAATTCGGGTACCTCCCGTCGCAATGGCATCGAGATTGCTCTGGCGCAACAGATGGGTGCCCGGTGGTCCGGTCAGTGTTCCTACACGTATTCTGATTTTGAGTTCAAATCCTTCGAGTTGGATGGAGAGGTGCTGGACGGAAAGACGACCCCAGGCATACCCAAACACTTTGCCGGTTTGGGATTGTATTATGACGATGCGGCAGGACTATCGGCCGCCATGGATCTACGCTACACCGGTCAAATGTTTGCCGACAATACAAATGAGGTGGAGGTAGACGATTATGCCTACCTAAATCTTCGCCTGGGATATGCCTTTGAGTGGTCCAAAAGCTCGCTGACACTGCATGGTGGTGTACGCAACCTGACAAATACAAAGTACTTTGACAACATCCGAATCAACGCCTTTGGTGGGCGCTACTACGAGCCTGCGCCCGGCACCCATTTCTACGCGGGATTTGACATCCGATTTTAGGCAGTGTACTGCCCTGATAATCGATAAAGATGCCCCACATGATCATTTTCCAACCAAAAAAGATAGGCATGAAAAGTCGCACTAGCCTCATAGCAATGTTCACTGCATTCGTTTTCGCCTCGCCCCACATATGGGCTCAGTCCGAGCTCACCATCGAAGAGATCATGCAGGGTCCCGCTTATGTGGGATACCTGCCGTCCTCGCCCTATTGGAGTGACCAGGGTGACAAGCTCTACTTTCGTTGGAATCCCGAGGGGAAACCTTCAGACGAGCTCTATGTATGGTCGCCGGGTGATGCTCAGCCACGACCGTTGAGCTATGAGGAGCAACGTCTGCTAGAGCCCCGTTCAGCACTCTATGATCAACAGCGGACGCGCAAGGTCTTTGCCCGTCAGGGCGATCTTTTCATCAAGGATCTGACCAGTGGTGAGGTCGTGCAGATCACCAATACCGTCGAAAGCGAACGTCCCTTGCGCTGGTCGGGAGATGAGGGATCAATCATCTACGTCCGTGGCAACAACTTATTCGCCTGGAATATCCTGGCAGGGGGTACCCGGCAGATAACTGATTTTAGGAAGGGCTCCGCATCCGACGACAAACCAAAGTCGGAGCAAAAGCAATGGCTGGAGGCCGATCAATTGGCGTATTTTGAGATTCTCAGCAAGCGCAAGCAGGAACGGGAATATCGGCAGTCTCGCACCGACTCGCTGCACGTTTGGAGACCGCGCAAAATCTACCTGGGCAAGTCGCGGCTGTCCCAGTTGAACCTCGATCCGACCGGACGCTTTGTCACCTATCGTCTGGCTACGGTGCCCAAGAGCAGACGAACCAAGGTGCCAGATTATGTCACCCAGGAAGGGTATCTCGGAGATGTGGGCGGACGTCCCAAAGTGGGGGATGACCAACCCCTCTACAGCACGTGGATCTACCAAGTGGCTGCCGACACGCATTTTCAAGTGGATATGTCGCAACTACCAGGGATCTATCACAAACCTGCCTATTTGCGCGACTACCATCAGGGCGAGGAGGCATATGTAGACACCTTTGCTACCGCACGCGCCGTCATGGCTTCGGGCGCGATCCATGACCGCGATGGCAAATACACCGTACTAGTCATCCGGTCAGCGGACAACAAGGATCGCTGGATTGCCTCCCTCGATCTGCAGAGTAGGCAACTGTCGGTACTTGACTGGCAGCACGATGATGCCTGGATCGGTGGGCCGGGAATCGCCGGATGGAATCAGTCGGTGGGAAATATCGGCTGGCTGCCCGACGGCGAGACACTTTGGTTTCAGTCTGAGTCGACGGGGTATTCGCATCTCTATACCTATCACCTACCTACCGCGAAAAAGACCGCGCTGACGGCAGGTACGTATGAGGTCCTCGATGCGTCCTTGTCTCACGACGGCGAACGCTTTTTTCTCCATGCCAGCAAGGAAAATGCTTTTGAGCGTCACTTCTATCATCTGCCGGTGAAGGGAGGGGACTTGACTAAAATCACCGCCTCAGTGGGAGGGCACACGGTTGTGCTGTCACCCGACGAGTCAAAGCTGGCCATTCTATACAGCTATTCCAATCAACCGACGGAGTTGTACTGGCAAGAGAACACGACTGGGGCCGCCTGGCAGCAGATCACGCATTCGACGACCGAGCCATTTGAGGCCTACGATTGGCGAGATCCTGAGATCGTCCATTTCACGGCGCGAGATGGCGTCGAGGTTCCCGCACGTATCTACCGGCCATCGCCCGAAAAGAAGAATGGCGCCGGTGTGGTCTTTGTGCATGGCGCCGGATATCTGCACAACGTGCACCGATGGTGGAGCAGCTACTATCGGGAGTACATGTTTCACAATTTTCTCGCGGACCAGGGCTACACCGTGCTAGATATCGACTATCGCGGGAGCGCTGGCTATGGCCGCGACTGGCGCACAGCCATCTATCGCCATATGGGTGGTCAGGATCTGGATGATCAGGTGGATGGAGCCAAGTACCTGGTAGCATCGGAGGGTATTGCCGCGGATCGACTGGGTATCTACGGGGGGTCCTACGGAGGGTTTATCACACTCATGGCGCTCTGCACCGCTCCAGGCACTTTTCAGTGTGGTGCGGCGCTGCGCAGCGTGACAGACTGGGCGCATTACAACCATGGCTATACCTCCAATATTTTAAATACCCCAGCTACGGACAGCCTGGCCTTCTACCGCAGTTCGCCGATCTATCATGCAGAGGGGTTGGAGGGAGACCTGGTGATGCTGCATGGCATCGTCGACAGCAACGTCCAGTTTCAGGACGTGGTACGTATGTCGCAGCGATTTATTGAACTGGGTAAGGACAACTGGGAGCTCGCCGTCTTTCCTATGGAGGGCCATGGATTTCAGGAGCCTTCGAGTTGGGTCGATGAGTACAAAAGGATCTATCGCTTGTTTGAAAATAATCTACGACCCGACTAGTAGGCTTTCGCATTAAATCTTGTAGCTAATGCTAATGTCTTTTGGTCCGCATACTTCGTTGCAAAGCCTCGCCATAGCTACGGCTATGCCTAGCCACCCACCCGCTGTCGCGGTTCCCTCACTTCTAGCATTGTCATGCTCGACTCTACGAGATCGTTCGGTCATGCCTCGTCTGCGAACAAAATTCTATTAGAATTATTCAACATATCTAATGCGAAACTCTACTAGCTTTCATTGTGTCTCCGTTCGCTGCATCATTCCTACAACCATCACTTATACCCGTGCCTACCGGTAGTCCTCAAGTCTTCTTATCTTTTTCAACATGACCCGGCTTCTACTTGCCGATGATCACCAGATCTTACTCGACGGCTTCCAGGCCATTCTGGAGAGTGTGGACGATATCGTAGTGGTCGGTACGGCCAACTCCGGCAGGCAGGTGCTGGCACGCCTTGGGCAAGGGGATATCGACGTCGTTTTGCTAGATATCAACATGCCGGACCTCAACGGGGTGGAAACTTGCAAACAGATAAGCAGCAAATTTCCCGAGGTAAAAGTTGTGGCGTTGAGCATGCACAAGAAACCCAGCTTTATCAAGCGCATGTTGCAGTACGGAGCCAAGGGCTACATTTTGAAGGACGATGCCGCTCCGCAAATTATTGAGGGCATCAGAAAGGTGGCCGCTGGCGAACGGCACTTCAGTAGCCGAGTCATGGATCTCGTGTTGGCTGCCGGGATTCCATCGAGCCGATCTGACACATCCGGAATCTCGGAGCGCGAGATCGAAGTGCTAAAATTGATATCCCAGGGACATACCAACCATGAGATAGCGGAGCGATTGTTTTTGTCCTTTCATACAATTGACAGTCATCGACGCAATCTCCTGGAAAAACTGGGTGCAAAAAATACGGCAGATCTGGTACGGATCGGCTTGGAAAAGGGTTATATCTGATCGGATTAGTTTGACTCAAGCGGTACCTTTTTTGCGCCAATTTGGCGATTGGCCGGAACACGGGATTTGCTGAGATCGGTTTTGTTGAAATTTTGGAAGTGGTGTTGCCCGTGGGGTCTCACATTAGCCAGCTATGACTCGGACCAGTGGGCTGGCTCATGCTGATCTTGCGTCCTGATGGCCTGGGGATCAGGACATGGTACAGGAGGAAAACCCATATTTCGAAATCGATGTGCCGATAAATTAAGTCAGAGAAACTACGCAAAATGAAAGTCCCAACCTTCTACGCTACCCTGCTAATTTTTTGTTTTTCGGGAAATGTGGTTAGTCAGGCTGGTCATCAGGCAGACAGTCTCCAACGAGAATTACTTGGGGCTACCACAGACCTGAAAAGAGCACAACTACATAGTGCCTTGGCCAAGGCACTGGTCTACCGAGACCTTGTGCAAGCCCGCAAACATGTGGATACCCTGGCTGCGATCAGTGAGTCCATGGGTGACGAAACCCTGCAGCGCGAAGCCTTGTACAATTACGCCGTGATCCACCGTCTACAGGGGGACTATCACAAAGCGTTGGAGCTCCAGCAGGAATATGCCGATCACATCGAGCAGACCACGGATACCACCGCAATCGCCAAGGCCCACTATCAGTTGGGTGCCAGCTACCTTCGGTTGGATAATTATGATACCGCATCCATCCACCTGCTCAAAGGACTTTCCTATGCGGAACAGATCGGTGACTATGCGCTGGCTTTTAAGATCCTGAATGCGCTCGGCATACTATACAAGAACCTGTATCAGCACGAAGAGTCTTTGCAATATTATCAACGTGCAATTGAATATTGTTTGCTCCTCGGCGATACGGCCTCCCTGCCGATTATTTACAACGGCATAGGTGTCTTATACCAAAAAATGGACAGTTCGGCGGCGGCGCTTCCCTATTTCAAAAAAGGGCTGGCCATAGCCGAGAAAGTAGGCAATGTGGCGGCGGTGGCTAGTCAAAGTCGCAACCTCGGTGTCATTCATTTTCAAAATGGAGACTATGATTTGGCGGAGCAGTATCACACGCGTGCGCTGGAAATTCGGCAGCAATTGGGAGTGCGCTTACACATAGCGGGATCTCATAACGATCTGGGTGAAGTGTATTTGGCGGAAGGCCTAATAGCAAAAGCCGAGTCACATTTTCTGGAGGCCCTGGAGATTTTTACAGACATCGATGCCTTGATCAGTCAAAACCATATCTACCTGCAGCTCTCCCGGACATCGGAACAAAAGGGTGATTATCGAGAAGCTAACAGGTATCTCACCCAATTTTATTCGATCCGAGACAGTCTGAAGGACAATGAACTTCGCACGAAGGTCAACGAGTTGGATCTTAAGTATCAGACGGCGCAAAAAGACCAAGAACTGGCCGGGCAGCGATTACAGATCACCCGGACGCGGTCTCAGCGAAACCTCTTGCTAGCCGGAGTCGCCCTATTATTGCTATTTACCTGGTTTCTCATTTACCGGAATAGAAAAAACAAATTGCTCGCGCAGTCCAAAATTGATGGCCTGCAAAAGCAACAACGATTGGCAGCGCTAGATTACGTGATCCAGGGCCAAGAGGAGGAACGCAGTCGCATGGCAAACGATCTGCATGACAGTTTGGGAGGATTGCTCACATCGGTAAGACACAAAATGTTGGCCCTTCCTCAGCAGGTAGTATCGCTGTCCGAAGTGGATCTCTATCGGCAGACGTCGCAGTTGGTCTCGTATGCCTGTGACGAGGTGCGTCGCATTTCCCACGATATGATGCCGGCCTCACTGGTGAGCCTGGGTCTCGCGGATGCGATCGAAGATTTGAGCAATGAGATCGAGTCCAGCCATGATCTTACCGTGACCTTTCATGCCAGTGGTGCGCTGGATCATCTACCTGCCCGAGTCAATGTCTCCATCTACCGGATCATCCAAGAGATAGGCACCAATTGCATCAAGCACGCGCAGGCAAAGGAAATGCGGATCGAGCTAAAACAGGAGGGCGATCAGCGACTTGAGCTTCGTATCGCGGACGATGGAAACGGATTTGATTGGGAGGCCGCCAGGAAGCAAGGTGGACTGGGGCTAAAGAGCATTGAGTCCCGCGTCAAATATTTGGATGGAGATCTAAAGGTCAAGTCCGCCAAGGGGGCAGGCACCGAATTTCTCATTCAGGTCCCTCTCCGAGAGGCGTCATGACAGCAGCATTGAACCTGGATTTCCTTATCGCTTGAGAAACTTGAATCGGTGTAGGCGGTCCTCGCCTTTTAGCGAGGCAAAATACAGACCGGGTGGGAGCAGCGACACATCCAAATCATTGGATCCGGAGATGGTATAGAAAAGTCTGCCTGCTGGGTTTCGAATTTCGACATTCGCCACGGTGACTCCTCTAATTCGCAGAAAATCTTGGGTGGGATTTGGATAGATGGTGATGGCAGCCAGGATAGGTGCCGAGATCGCAGCAATAATTTTTGAGTAGACGATGCTACCATCAAGATCAATCTGTTTGATTCGATAGTAGTTTTTGCCCTCGATGGGTTGATGGTCGACAAAATGATAGCGGATTTCCTGCGTACTATTTCCATGACCGGCCACATGACCAATTTGCATCCAAGCATGGCCATCCGGCGAACGTTCGATGGCAAATCCTTCATTGCCCCATTCCGTAGCTGTACGCCAAGACAGAATATTTTCGGTGGGATGCGCAGCAACGTCAAAGGAGATGAGTTCTACCGGTAATAAATTGCAGGCCGTCTCGACCTGAGTCCGGTCATTGCAACCGGTGGTGTTGCTTGAAATGCTGGCCCCATTGCCCGGATCAGAAAGGTAATCACAGACAGCGTCGGCGGTGCAATCGGAGAGTTGGGGATTGGACTGTATCCACATCCAATTGATACCGCTGGGGTCGATATTATCCAGACCGCTGAGAGACGTGAGGCCATTATTTATCGAAATTGTCAAATTGCCGCTGATACTCGAAATGTTTTGCAGGCCCGTCAGGTCGGACAGCGCATCGCAGCGGCGGATACTGATGAAGCCAGCCAACGAGGTGATATTTTGGAGTCCGGACAAATTGGCTAGAGTCGGGTTGGATTCAATCGTAATATTGGTTGAGATCGAGGATAACCCCAGCAGGGCGTCAAGATCGGTCAACTGAGCATTGCTAACGACGCTTAAGTATTGCCCGATGGTAGTGAGGTTATCCAGTCCATCCAGATCGGGCAAGGCTGCGTTATTGCCAATCGTAAGATCTTGACCCACACTGCTGAGGTTGGCCAACTGGCCAAGGGTGGACAAAGTAGTGTTACTTAAAATGCGGAGAAAACCTCCCACGCTTGTGAGATTATCCAGTCCTGCCAGATTAGGCAGCGTACTGTTGTTTTGGATGCGTAGAAATCCGGTAATGGCTGTGATCTGAGCAAGGCCGTTGAGGTTTGTAATGGCATTGTCGGGATCACCATCAATGGTCAGTCCAAATGGCAAGTTGCTGCATCCGGGGTAAGCACTACTGAAGGTATCAATGGCTAGCTGCGTGCTTAAGACAAGGTCAGCGGTGGGGCATTGACTGTGCGTGTATGGACGGATAATCGATATCAAAAACAAGGAGAGTGCGACGGTTCTGATCATAAGGAGCGGTTGTATGCAATAGGGTAATTTGTGTTCGTCTCAAAGCTAGGTTCTCATCCTTCTTGGTAAATCACGGCATAACGGGAATCGGCAAAATCCCTGAAAAAAGGGATCGCTGCCAATGCCAGCAGGGGATCAGCAGGCATCTTGTACCAGGTTGCGTGATTGGCCCGGTACACCAAATGCGCGCTCTCAGTGCCTCCATCCTGGAGAAGGTCCAATCGAGAAATGAAACTCTACTAGCTTAATTGCTATCTTTTGTACGCCAACTACAAAATAATATGCGACTCCTTCTACTGGCATTTTTGCTGCCCTGTTTTTGCGCATCGGCACAACAACAATATCGCGCAGACGTGAGTGACACGGTCCGGATCCTGGTGGATCGGTGGGGTGTGCCCCACATTTATGCACCATCTCAGACGGACCTCTTTTATGCTCAGGGCTTTAATGCGGCCAGAGATCGACTGTTTCAGTTTGAGCTTTGGCGACGGCAGGCGACCGGCACCGTCGCGGAGATATTGGGCCCCAGAGAGCTGAAACGAGACATCGGCACTCGTCTATTTCAGTTTCGTGGGGATATCACGGCCGAAATGGCGCATTATCATCCGCAGGGGGTGGAGATCATCCAGGCATTTGTGGCCGGAGTAAATGCCTACGTCGACTGGATCAATGCCCACCCCGACCAGCTGCCGGAGGAATTCAAAATGCTCGACCTGCGTCCTCAGCATTGGACGCCGGAGGTGGTCATCTCGAGGCACCAGGGCTTGCTAGGCAATATCGGCTCTGAGCTCAAGATCGGCCGACTAATGGATTTGCTCGGTGAGAAGAAAGTGCGCGAGCTAATGTGGTTTCATCCCAACGAGCCACGGCTCGCCATGGATGAACAAATTGACCCTTCACATTTGCACAAGGATATATTGGAGCTGTACCATGCATACCGCAGGCCCGTGTCTTTTGTCACTTCCGATCTCGGCATGTCTGAAGGCCCTGAACCCGCCAAAGACGAGGATCAGTGGAATCTAGACAACCCGATGGATCTCGGTAGCAACAATTGGGTGGTCAGTGGTGAACACACCCAAAGTGGATATCCCATGCTGGCCAATGATCCGCATCGGGCGGTGGCGGTACCGTCGCTCCGCTACATGAGTCACCTGGTGGGACCCGGATGGAATGTCATAGGAGCCGGTGAGCCAGAGATCCCCGGCATCTCCATCGGCCACAATGAATATGGCGCCTGGGGCCTCACCGTTTTCATCACGGATGCGGAGGATCTCTACGTCTACCGGCTGAATGAGCAGCATCCCGATCAGTATTGGCACAACGAGCAATGGGAGGACATGGTCGTGCTCACGGACACGATACCGATCAAGGGTGGGCCACCAGAGATTGTCAAATTGCGCTACACAAGACACGGTCCACTCGTCTATCGGGATGAAGAAGCAGGTATCGGATATGCGGTCAGGTGCGGATGGCTCGAGGTGGGAGGGTCGCCCTATCTCGCCAGCTTGCGTATGAACCAAAGCTTTGACTTTGAGTCCTTTCGTGAGGCCTGCAACTACAGTCACATCCCCGGGGAGAATATGATCTGGGCGGATCGAGCCGGCAATATCGGCTGGCAGGCGGTCGGCATTGCCCCCATCCGCAACCATTTCAGTGGGCTGGTACCTATTCCGGGGGATGGTAGTCATGAATGGAGCGGCTATCTGGAAATCGTACGGAAGCCCAACAGCTACAATCCATCTTCTGGTGTGATCATTACCGCCAATGAAAATGTGACACCGAGGGACTACGCCTATCCAGAAGCCTTGGGCTTTGAGTGGACAGACCCGGTGCGGGGCGATCGGATCGCGGAGGTGCTGGCTCAGGGACGTAAGGCGACGTTGCAGGACATGGCAGCCTTGCAAAATGATCATCTCTCCATACCCGCCCGCAACTTGGTGCCCCTCCTGCCGAATGCGCCGGACACGGGTCGTCTGCGAGAGGCCGTTGCGATCCTTCGCGCTTGGGATTTTAGAATGGCGCCGTATGCCGTAGCAGCCGCGATCTACAACGAGTGGGAACGAGCATTGCACCAGGGCTTGGCCCGATTGAAGGTGCCGGCCAAAGCAAGACACCTGGTCCGCTCTTTTCAGCACAAAAAAGTGGTGGATTGGTTGACCGTCCCCGACGGGACCTTTGGACCCGAACCCGTAGCTGGAAGGGATCGATTTCTCCTACAATGTCTGGAGGAAGCCATGGAGGTGCTGTCGAAACGCCTCGGAAACGATATCAGTGAATGGCAATATGGGCAGGAGAAGTACAAGCACGTGCTAATCACCCATGCGCTGGGCAAGGTGGCTGAGGCATCCGTAGCAGATAGACTCAATGTTGGACCGATACCTCGGGGCGGCAGCGGATCGACCGTGGGCAATACGGGCGGAAATCTCAATCAATCCAGCGGAGCGACCTTTAAGATCATCATTGACACGGAAGATTGGGACCGGACCTTGGCGATCAACGCGCCAGGACAATCGGGTGATCCCAGGAGCAAGCACTATCGAGATCTGTTTGAGCTATGGGGCAGAGACGGTTATTTCCCGCTATTTTTTTCCAAGGGCAAAGTTGAAAGCGTGGTGGATGAGGTGATCCTTCTCGTGCCCAAATGATTTGATTTTGGATTAGAGCGATGGAGCCTTTATGAATGACATTACCCTATCCCGGGCGCAGGCTCGGAAGCTCGTCATCGCACAAGGCGGACTGCACCGCAAGGAGGCCTTTGGGCGCGGCAAGGGTGCAGTGCTCCGTGCCCTGCAACAGTTGACCTATGTGCAAATTGACACGATTTCAGTGGTGGCGCGTGCTCACCATCACGTCCTTTGGTCTCGTGTACCCAACTACCAGCCCTCATTCTTACACCGGCTACAGGCGGTTGATCAGCAGGTGCTGGAGTACTGGGCGCATGCAGCCGCTTACCTGCCGATGGAGGACTTTCGTTACACCTTGCCCATCAAGCGATTCTTCAAGGACCGGAAAGACCGATGGCCAAAACCCGACGCGGCCCTGATGCAACAAGTGTATGACCGTGTCAAGGCCGAGGGCCCCCTAATGGCTAGAGATTTTGAAGCGGACCGAAAGCGGAAAGGGGGAGGCTGGTGGGACTGGAAGCCCGCGAAGCTGGCACTCGAAAGGCTCTTTCTCGAAGGCGATCTGATGATTAAAGAGCGTAGAGGGTTTCAAAAAGTGTACGACATCCAAGAAAGGACGGTACCCGCTCATGTCGAAACCAGCTACCCCAGCAAGACGGCATATGCTCGTCACTTGATCAAACAAGCCCTCCAGGTTCATGGCTTGGCAACAACTGGCGAGATCACCTACTTGAGACGAGATATCAAGCCGGAGGTGCAAAAACAGCTCAACCACCTTGTGGATGCTGGTGAGCTGGTCGCCGCTCGCATCAGAGGCATCCCAAATACCCTATACTATACAACACCCGAGCTGCTGAGCCGGTCCCATCGTATTACGACACAACTACATATTCTATCGCCATTTGACAATGTCACGATCCAGCGGCAGCGTCTGGGTAACCTCTTTAATTACCAGTATCAAATTGAATGTTACGTTCCGAAGGAAAAACGGGTCTATGGTTATTTCTGCCTCCCCATCCTATATCAAGATCGGTTTATCGGCCGCATGGATGCCAAGGCAGATCGGAAGCGCAAGGTGCTAGAAGTACTAGCACTTTACCTTGATGATGAGCGATGGTTGCATAAGGTAGATCCAGCACTTTGGGCCCGGAGTCTAAGGGCGTTTGCTGCATTCAACGGGTGCGAAGAAGTACGGATTCGCCACAGCCACCCAGGGGCCCTACGTGCGTTGCTCGGCACGGCACTACTGCGTACTTGAAGGGGTGGGATGCCATGTCGTTCTGCCTTTTCGTGCAGAATGGCCACTTTGATATTCCAAACTCATTTATATACTTTTAGAGGGTTAGCCCATGAAGGCGGATGGGATAGCCATTAAGTTATTCGTCCTATGAAGGAGGAGATTTATCATCTACAACGTCTAGCTGCCGGTGACGAGTCGGGTTTTGACTATGTATTCTCCAAGTATCATGTCAAGATCTATAGATACGTCGCCAAATTCGTTAAGTCGCCAGTGGATGTCGAGGAGATCACGGCAGACACCTTTGTGCTCCTCTGGAAAAAGAGGCAAAAACTAAGGCTGGATCAACCCATCGGTGGACTCCTATTCAAGATATCCAGGGATCTATGCCTTAGTTATCTCAGAAAGGTGGCACGAGACAAGTCTTTAAGAGAACAGTACCTGGACTTCTATTCTGCTGCTCATCCGACGGCGGAGGATGAAATCCTCTTTCAAGAGAATGTCCAAATTGCGCAACGAGCGGTTGGAGAGCTACCACCCAAAAGGAGACTTGTGTTCCAAATGAGGTATGTCGAAAATATGGAGAACCACCAGATAGCGACTCAGCTAGGTATCTCACCCAATACCGTGCGGGTTCATTTGGTGAAGGCGTCAAAGTTTGTGAGATCGTACATCCGAAAACATGCCTGGGCAGAATCGTGCCTACTACTATTCGCATACCCTTTCTTTATTTGACCTCGCACCGCAGATGATCTGCGGTTGGCAAGAGCCTCCGGCAATCTTGGCCGTCCTAAAAACCTTCCCAAGGGTAAATTTCGATGAGGCCGTACCCGTTCGGCCGGAGTATCCGCATTTTTTTCTGAAAGTCATTCGCTGCCCCAGGGCCCGGATTCATCTAATTTTGGCATAAGAAATAGCAAGAGAGTGTAATTTTTTCTTCGAGCTCTACGGCATCAACTGTTGGTACATGACGTCTGATGTCAGTTTTTTTTCCGGGGAGTTTAACCACCAAAAAAAGCCACGATCTTGTTTAGGACGTCTTTCTAAGTGCACTCAATTGTCTTTCCAACCTTTTGATTCTGCGCAATCTTCTAATCTCTAGGATTTTGGGGTCTGTAGTGTGAGGTTTGTAGGGCTGTTGATCACGAAGGACATGGTATGCAGCGGTCAAGATCTTATGCCCTATGGCAATGGTAGCCTTCTTCTTACCAATGCGTCGACTCAACATTCGATGTTTGGTGGCCAGTACAGGATTGTTCTTTGTCCTTGATGCAACCCAGGCAGCCTCAACCAATGTTGTCTTTAGATGCTTGTTGCCGTGGGTGATGCGAGATGAGTACATCTTTCCTGCACTTTCGTTGTTTCCAGGACAAATGCCAGCCCAAGATGCTAGGTGCCCGTGTGATGGGAAGTGGGTCATGTCATCTCCAATCTCGGCTAAAATGCCAGCGGCAATCTGTGTAGACACTCCTGGAATCGTTTTCAGCAGATCCACTTCGGTTTTCATCAAGTCTAGATACTTATCCATCTGAGCTTCTATCTGAGCTATTTGGTCGTTGATGTGTGAGATGGACTCAAGTATCAGCTTCAACATGAATCGATGATGGTCTGTTACTCTGCCTGTTAGTGCCTTTCGTAATTGATCCTTCTTATTTCTTAGAGACCCTTTTGCTAATTCACACAATACCTCAGGGTCCGTTTGCCCGCTAGATATGGCTTGTATCATCGACAAACCCGACACACCAAATACGTCACTGAGCACACTGCGTAATTTGATATTGGCTTGTTCCAACACATTTTGCAGTCGATTCTTCTGTGCCGTTCGCTGACCGATCAGCTTTCGACGGTGACGGTGCAATGCTCGCAATTCCCGTATCTCTTGGCCAGGAACAAAACTCCCCTTCAGAAGACCACTGAGTAACAGTTTGGCAATCCATTCTGAATCTTTCTTATCCGTCTTCTGCCCAGGAACATTCTTGATGTGACGGGCATTGACCAACAAAACCTCGAAGAATTCCTCCAGCATGTAGTACACCGGCTTCCAGTACACTCCCGTGCTCTCCATCGCAACATGCGTAACTCCATGGTTCTGAAGCCAACATATCATCTCTGTCAGATCGTCGCTAAACGTCTTAAATGTCGCTGTGGTTACCTCAATATCTGCCCCTCGAATTGTCGCAACAACCGTATCTTTGTGCACATCCATTCCACAACCACGCTCAACGATAATGGGAAATTGATCAACAGCCATAAGTCCATACGTTTAATTGGTACCAAGATACCGGGCTATAAGCCAAGACTTTCATGGCTGTTGGTGATTTCCTAAATCATGCATGTTTTTTTTAGAAAAACAGATTTCGAGTAGTCGATTTCCGCCGACTGAACGGGATAAAGATTAGTAGGGTAATTCAGAAGCTAGTGTAAACCTAGAATAACTACATGACGAGCAAAGAAGATCTATTAAAGAAGCTGGTGAGCGGCACTTGTTCGCAGGCCGACTTGCGCCAGCTATTCGACCTTATCCAGGAAGAGGAGTCCATAGACGAGAAGGAGATGAAGGCATTTTGGGATCAGACAGACAATTTTCCAGCATTGAAAGTGGAGCTCCGAGAAAGAATTCATGGCCGGGCCAAAGACAAGATTAGAGCCTTGGCGGTCTCGGAGCATACGAATCCGGTGCGTGCACGCGGTCGGCGATCCATGGTCAAGCAGATATTCAAATATGCGGCAGCTGCTAGCATAGTACTGGCACTTGGCTATGCTGTCACAATCTGGTTGGCTGATTTGCCTGAAGACCAACTGGTGTACGTGACCGATTTTGGTGAGCGGCAATCCATCACCCTGCCCGATGGATCGCTGGTGACGTTAAATGCCGACTCCGAGATGAGGGTGGATCGGAATTGGGCTCCCGAGGGCGGCGGGGAGGTTTGGTTGAGCGGCGAGGCCTTTTTTGAGGTGGTAAAGAAGACAGAGCCCTCGGCAAAGTTTAGCGTACACACCACGGGCCTGACCGTTGACGTGATGGGCACCGCCTTTAATGTGCACAATAGAAATGAGGAGACCAAAGTATTTCTGGAGGAGGGTAGTATCAATCTAAACTTAGACCGCTCAGGGTCTAGGGTGCAAATGAAGCCGGGTGAAATGCTGAGATACTCCGCCACCTTTGATCGAATCCTAGAGCATAAGAGCTCTTCCAAGGAAAAATTTACCTCTTGGAAGGATGGAACATTGCTATTTGTAGAGTCAGTGATGAAGGATGTACTCAGCCGGATGGAGGAGATCTATGGCATCCACATAGAAGTGACTGACCCAGCGATTTATGACAGACGAGTGAGCCTTGGCGTCCCGATCGAAGATGTTGAGATCGCGATGACCGTACTCGCCCGAGGCATGAACTTGAGATTTACCCGCAGTCAAGAAAATTTTCTTATCGAAAGCCTAAAATAGGTAAAACAGCCTCAGTAAAAAATACTCTGACAATGATGCAAATGAAAAATCGAATCGGATTGCTTTTTTTCCTAATGGTCTTGTCAGGCAGTTTGACTGCTTGGTCCATTGGGACCAGCCCAGAAATGTCAGCTCAGGCACGGCCGCTTAACAGAGTCCTGGACGAGCTCGGCAAAGAATATCAGGTATTCTTCACCTATGATGTGGACCGATATGCCGATCTGGATGTCCACTTTGAGATGCGGAAGAACGAGAAAATCGATGTTGCCATAAATCGCCTTCTGTCAGCCACTAATCTCAGATACGAATCCTACGGTACCAAGTACTTCGTGATTTTTGAAAACAATAAGCAAGGGGGCAAGAAGGCCCGAAAATTAATTAGGAAGGTCAAGCAAATACAACGACTTGAGACGCAGGGCAAGGTCAGCTTTCAGCGTAGCGATCGAAAGCCCGATAAGCTCTTGCAGACGGTCGCCGAGTCAGTGAGCGCTCTATTTGACGAACGGACCATTTCAGGATCGGTCACAGCTGAGGGACAACCGCTGATTGGCGTAAACGTGCTAGTGAAGAATACGTCGATAGGGACGGCAACTGATTTGAACGGACAGTTCAGTCTAGTGGTCCCCGATGAAGCTGCCACTCTTGTCTTTTCATACACCGGGTATCGGACGGAGGAGATCGAGTTGGGTGACCAGAGTCACATCGAGGTGGAAATGATGTTCGACATGGCAAGGCTGGAAGAGGTTGTTGTGGTCGGGTACGGTAGCGTCAAAAAGAGGGATCTGACGGGATCTGTTGGAAAGGTGGATATCTTGGAAACGTTAAAGACCCCGGTGGCCAGTATTGACCAGGCAATACAGGGCAGAGTGTCCGGTGTTCAGGTCACGTCGATTAGCGGCCAACCTGGAGCCGGTACCACCATCCGAATACGCGGAGGTAATTCCATCAATGCTGGCAACGAGCCCCTCTATGTGGTTGACGGATTTGTAGGTGGGATCGATATTAATTCCATCAACCCCAATGATATCGAGTCCATTGAAGTCCTAAAGGATGCCTCATCGCTCTCGATTTATGGTGCGAGAGGCTCCAATGGGGTGATTCTGATTACCACAAAGAAGGGGAGAGAGGGAAGAGCCAACGTGGAGGTGTCAAGCTACTACGGTATCCAGTCCTTGGCGAGAAAGATCGACTTTCTGGGAGCGCAGGAATTTATGGACTGGGCAAATGCTGGGGAGAGCTTTCTGGGGAACGCAGATGTGGCCTTCACGGACGAAGATCGTGCACGTATCGGTGATGGAACGGATTGGCAGGAGGTTGTGACTCAATCTGCACAGATGTACAATGCACAGCTATCCATCAGTGGTGGCACCGCGCAGACGCAGTATTATCTCTCAGGCAATTATTTCGATCAGGAAGGAATATTGGTTGGAAATGAATACAACCGATCACAGTTGCGATTTAATCTTGATCACAAGTTTTCTCCATTCTTCGAAATGGGCACCAACGTCAATTTATCGCGGATAAAAAATGTGCCACAGAACTTTAATGCAGGTATCGTCTTTGATGGACAGCCTGCCATCCCTGTCTTTCTCGAGGATGGCACGTATTCTGTCGAATATCCTATCAATGGGATCAACTTTAATAATCCCCTGGCCCAAAATGAATTTATTGAGGACGAACGATTTACCAATCAACTCTATTCCAATACATATGCCCAACTCAATTTACTGCCGAATCTGCAGTTTCGCTCGACCATAGGGATGAGTTTGAGAGATTTTAAACGCAATCTTTTTACTTCTTCACAATTGCCGACTAATCTGAGGAGTGGTCGGCCAGCCACCGGCCGTGTGGTAAGGAGCGACCGTGTCTCCGTCTTGACCGAAAATACATTGAACTATCAACTGGACATCGGCGGCAGGCATAGTCTTGGCTTTTTAGCTGGATTTACCTATCAGAGGCAGCAGTTGGAGCAGTCTGAAGCCATTTCGGACAATATCCAAAATGATCTTTTGTCTTATTATGGACTTGGTCTTTCCAATCCTGAAGATACACGAACGAACAATGATTTTGATGCCTTTCGCATTTCGTCGCTTATCGGTCGTATCAGCTATAGTTATGCCAATAGGTATCTGGTGACCGCCACGGCACGTCGGGACGGCTCTTCAAAGTTTGGAGAGAACAATCGATATGCATTTTTTCCGGCGGTGGCGGTGGCTTGGAGACTTTCCGAAGAGTCATTTATTAAGAATCTTGAAATTTTTGACCATCTGAAACTTCGGGTGAGTTATGGGCAATCGGGAAATTCCAATGGCATC
Organism: Saprospiraceae bacterium; assembly: GCA_965223165.1. Taxonomy (GTDB): domain Bacteria; phylum Bacteroidota; class Bacteroidia; order Chitinophagales; family Saprospiraceae; genus JABDMH01. Next base: position 82,177 of record CBDCVQ010000016.1, read on the forward strand.
GGATCATTTCAGAGATTCCAGACATTGGGTACGGGCTTCTCCTCTATTGGTACGGGAGGCCGTGCAGTGGCTGTCTTCAACGAGAGGTTGTCTAATCCTGATTTGAAATGGGAGACGACCGATCAGATAGACATTGGTCTCGATTTTGGATTCTTTGGGGGTCGCTTGTCCTTTGAAGTTGATTACTATTACAAGGAGACCAAAGATTTACTATTTACAAGAGAGATATCCAGCCAGACAGGATTTACCACGAGACTTGAAAATGTGGGTTCATTGAAGAATAACGGAGTGGACCTATTTGTCAGTGCTGTCATTGCCAGAAAGCGCGATTTCACTTGGGACGCCAGTTTGAATTTGTCTACCTACAAGAACGAGATTCTCGAGCTGGGCAGCGAAAATAGCATTGTCACCAGATCCCATGGTGTGAATGTGTCTAACCCGTCTGGACAGCTGATCGTGGGAGAACCCCTGGGCATCTTTACCGGCTGGAGAGTGCTTGGTGTCTATCGAGACCAGGCACAGATCGATGCCGATGCCCTTACCAACAACTATGCACCCGGCGAGTTTCGGTACGAGGATATCAATGGCGATGGTACGATTGATCAAGATGATGTGACGGTGATTGGCAACTCCAATCCCGACTTCTACGGAGGATTGCAGAATAGCTTTAGTTATAAGGGCTTTGACCTGTCTGCCTTCCTACAGTTTAGTGTGGGCAATGACATCTTTAACGAGAGAAAATTACTGAGCACGCGTACCCAAGTGGATAACGCTTATGCTTCCTTTGCAAATGCCTGGTCAGAAACGAACAGAGACACTGATATACCCGTACCCCAGGCTCAGAACGCGCAGGCCTCGACTTCCTTTGCCGTGGAGGATGCTTCGTTTCTTCGTCTAAAGACGATTTCCTTGGGCTATGAGTTGCCCGTAGAGAATTTGGGCTGGAGCATGAGCTCCTTGCGATTCTACTTCACAGCCAACAATTTGTTTCAAATTATTTCAGATGAATACAGCAATTATGATCCTGAAGTCAATACTCAGGGTACCAATGACCGGCTGCGTGGCTATGACAATATCGCCTATCCCAGTGCACGTACTTTCCTAATTGGTGTAAATGCACGCTTCTAATCCAGTGAGCAAGACTCTTTAAAATCACAAATGATGAAAAAAGTCCTATTCTATCTGACGATTCTTATGCTCTCCACTTCTTCTTGTGAGTCTCTCCTTGATGAAGATCCCAGAGATCTAATCGATCCCGGCAGATTCTATCAGTCCGAAGCAGATGCAGTGTCCGCCATCGCTGGGATTTACTCGCACCTTCTCAACGCAAATACCTGGGGCGTCCAGATGGATATCCTTTATGGCGTCAATCACGACCTACTGGCCCCAACTCGAGTCTTGGGAGCTGGGCAGCAATTCATGGGCTATCGCTGGGATGCCAGTACGGAGAGATTCCGAGTGATATGGAGAGAACTCTACCAAGCAGTCAATGACGCCAATTTAGCGATCAGAGAGATTTCCAGCTCAGATATTCCAACCGAGGTAAAAAATGATGTTGTGGGCGAAGCGTTGTTTCTGCGTGCTTTTGTCTACTACTATCTGGCGGCGACATTTGGGGATGTACCTTTATTTACGGAGCCAAATACAGGCGATAATTTTGCCATGACCGGTCAAGCTCCAAGAACTCCTCGATCTCAAATTTATGAACAAATTATTGCGGACTGCGAGCTGGCAGAACAAGGTCTTCCTAGCAAGCGATCCGCGGAGAGGGCACGAGCCACCAAGTGGGCTGCCAAGGCTTTGAAAATGAAGACCTACCTGTGGATGGAGAATTATCAGGGAGCGAAAGCAGCCGCCCTGGATATTATCCAAAATTCCCACCATCGCTTACTGCCGGCATTTGAGGACATATTTGATGCAAACAATGAATTTAATGATGAGATCATTTATCAGTTTGATCACATCAGTCAGGAGGTGCAGACCAATCGAGCTGCCAGATTTTCTCCGCGTGGACAAGATGACGGTGTAGCCGCAAAGGACCGCCCCTTCGTATTCACACTTGGATTTGGCTTTTTTACTTTATACAAGAGTTTTGCAAAGTCCTATGCCGAGAATGATCTGCGGAGAGGCATGTCTGTATATGACCAAATTAGTGACGAAATCCCATTGCGCTATACCTACCTTCCTAAACAATGGCGCGTAGAGGAGCCGAGAGGAAATACCGGACTAAACTACAAGTTCTATCGATTAGGAGATGTCTACTTGAATCTGGCGGAAGCGGAAAATGAGCTTAGTGGACCTACACAAGAAGCATTTGATGCGATTAACGTGGTGCGAGAGCGAGCAGGACTGGAACCGTTGGCCGGCCTGGATGCCGGGCAGTTGAGGGAGGCAATCCGGATGGAGAGAGCCTGGGAGCTGGTGGGCGAGGGTAATCATCGAAAACTAGATCTTCTTCGGTGGGGGACATTGGGCCAAGCGTTGAGCGCAAGATTGGAGGCAGAATCCAATGAACCCGATCGTGGACCAAACAATTTGGCGACCATCACGCTGACGGCCAATAATTTTGATGAGTTTAAGTCGATCGGGCCGATTCCCGCCGCAGAAATCTTGCTTAATCCAAATCTAGTGCAGAATCCGGGCTATTAAAGGCTCCCCGGGGTCTGTCTTATCTTTGAGACATTTCCGAGGTGTATCTAAGTTCATGGTGATGAAGTTTTTGTGGATACTCCCCCTTGCTTTGCTTCCTATTGATCTTGCCCAGCCATTGGGGCGAGTCGAAAGTGACAGGGCATCTGCCCGACCCAACATTATTTTCATCATGTCCGATGACCAGGGTTATGGCGACTTGGGCTGCTACGGCAGCGAGCACATCCGCACCCCCAACCTGGACAGGATGGCTAGTGAAGGGTTGAAGTTTAGTCAGGCCTATGCCGGCAGTCCTGTGTGCGCCCCGACAAGATGCTCCCTGCTGACTGGGCTCCATAGCGGCCACATTACCAGACGAGATAACCGCTCGTCAGATGATGCCGATAAGCCCTTTCAACAAAGGAAGCTCATACCGATGCGACCCGATGATTTCACCATCGGAGCACTGCTTCAGACGGCCGGATATGCGACAGGTTGCATTGGCAAATGGGGCCTCGGCAATCCTGGCACCACAGGCACCCCGGACCTGCATGGCTTCGACTATTTCTTTGGCTACCTAGATCAAGTGCATGCGCACGATTATTATGCGCCTTTCTTGATGCGCAATCTTGATACGATCCGCATTGCCGAGAATGAATCAAATCGTCAAGGCGTGTATACGCACGATCTGCTGATGGAAGAGGCCTATGAATTTGTCCGGAGTAATAAAGACCATCCGTTTTTCCTCTACTTGCCCCTCACCTTGCCGCATGGTAAGTATGTCATCCCCGACAATAGCGAGTATGCAGATCAGTCCTGGCCCGAAGAAGTCAAGAATTATGCCGCCATGGTCACGCTCATGGATCGGGATGTGGGTAGATTGTTGGCGCTCTTAAAGGAGTTGACGCTTGATGATAATACGATCGTCTTTTTCACTTCGGACAATGGTCCCAATCCGCCTTTCGTCAAGGCCCTGCAAAGCAACAAGCCTTTTCGGGGAGGAAAGCGACAATTGCTCGAAGGAGGGATTAGGGTCCCCATGATCGCTCGATGGCCGGGAGTAATCGAGGCGGGTGGCAGCAGTGACTATGCCTGGGCATTTTGGGATGTGCTGCCCACCTTGGCAGAGTTGGCTGATGTGCAGCCACCTGCAGACACAGATGGTGTTTCTATTGTACCCACTCTGTTGGGTGCGCCGCAACCAGCAAAAGAGTACCTCTACTGGGAGTATTACAGTCCCTTTCAACAGGCCGTGCGTGTAGGCCAATGGAAGGGGATTCGCTTGGGCATTCATGATCCCCTTCATCTCTATGACTTGCGCAGTGATCTCCAAGAAAAAGTCGACCTTGCCGACAAACATCCACAAATGGTGCAAAAAATGGAAGAGATCATGACGGCGCAACATGAAGACACAAGGTTTTGGCCAGTGGTTGAGCAAGCTCGACCCTCGACGAAGGCCATGCTTCTACCTGCAAACAACTAGTCGAGTCTCGCCATGAACCTTACCTCGTGTGCCGCGGCGATCCTGCTTTGTCTTTCCGGTATCCAGGTCTCCGCACAAGTAGACCGACCACCCAACCTTCTGGTACTTCATACGGATGAGCATAACTTTCGCACCCTAGGGTGCTATCGGGCCACGCTCAAGAAGGATCAGGCACTGATGTGGGGGGAGGCGGTCGTCGAGACACCACATATCGACTGGCTGGCCGATCAGGGAGTGTTGTGCACGAGTTTCTACGCTACTACGCCCGTGTGTGCTCCCTCCCGGGCCTCCTTTGTGTCAGGGCTGTATCCCCAGAAGACCGCCGTCGTCACCAACAACATGTCGCTGAACGACGACATTGTCACCTTTGCCACTGTGTTGCAAGAGCAGGGCTATGAGACGGGCTATGCCGGCAAGTGGCACCTGGACGGACCATCGAAGCCGGGCTGGGCACCGAAGCGTCAGTTTGGTTTTGAGGATAATCGTTTCATGTTCAATCGCGGTCACTGGAAGCAGTTGGCCGAGACTGACGACCGACGCTCGGGCATGGTGGCTTCACGTGATGACCAGGGCAATCCTACCTATGGGGTGGCAGGGGCGGATTCGCTCTCTTTCACCACCGATTTTCTTACCGACAGAGCGATAGATTTCATTCGACAAAAGGCCGAGGTGCCCTTCTGCTATATGGTCAGTTTTCCGGACCCCCATGGACCAAACACGGTGCGGGGACCCTATGCAGACATGTATAAAGAGGTCGAGATTCAACCGGCCCGTACGTTCGTGGCGGGCGTATCAGGCACCAATGGCGCGAGAGGGGTGGAGCGGCACGACATGGCTCAGTATTATGGCATGGCCAAGTGCATCGACGATAATGTAGGCCGATTGCTCGAGGTGCTGCGCGAAAGCGGCATCCTCGAACATACCATCATTGTGTTTACCTCGGATCATGGGGACATGTGTGGAGAGCATGGGCGGGTCAATAAGGGAGTGGCCTACGAGGCGTCGGCCAAGGTGCCCTTTATTGCCTTTTGGGCCGGACAAATCGCACAGGGTAAGGTGATCGATCAAGCGATGAGCTGCATTGATTTTTTGCCTACGATCCTGCAAGTCATGAGTGCACCAGCGATACCATCGACGGATGGACGAGACTTCTCCCACCTGTTTCGGGACAAAAGGTCAAAGGCCAGGGGTCAGGTACCAACGATCATTAGGGGCACACCTGGCCAGGATTGGGTTGCGGCGATCACGGCCCGGTACAAACTCGTCTATCGTGCTTCCGGAATCCCTCAATTATTTGATTTGAAAAGAGATCCTGACGAACTCGTCAATGACTACGATCGAGGCAGACTGCGTGGCGTGCGGCAGAGATTGGCACAGGCACTCCACGAGTACGGAGAAAACCATGATGATCCCCACTTGCAGTTGCCGATGATCAAGGAGGCGGTAGACAAGGACCGGAACGGAGTAGCTAGCAATTCTGGTTCTAAACCTTAATTACTGCTATCCCCGGTCAGTATCCGATGACTTGGGTGGCTTCCATCTCCGCGCCTTCTTTAGGCTTTGAGAAATCATCCACTCCAGCTGCCCATTGACGCTTCTAAATTCGTCGGCAGCCCACTTTTCTACTGCCTTCATCGTCGACTCCTCGATGCGTAGTACAAATTTCTTCTTTGGCATGCAGCCCGATAGATTACTGGTTTAATGTGCCGGTATTCACAACGGGGGTTGCCTCCTTATCGGAGCAAAGGATGACCATGAGGTTGCTGACCATAGAGGCTTTCTTGTCCTCGTCCAGATCAATGATGTCTTTTTCAGACAGTTCCTCTAATGCTTGTTCGACCATGCTCACGGCACCTTCTACGATCTTAAATCTGGCGGCGACGATGGCAGTGGCTTGTTGCCGCTTTAGCATGGCGTTGGCTATCTCGGGCGCATAGGCCAGGTAGCCCACCCGTGCCTCCATGACTTCGATCCCGGCAATGGAGAGCCGTTCGGCCAGCTCGGACTCCAAGTCGTCGTTGACTTCCTGCACGCCTGAGCGAAGCGTAACTTCTGCTTGGTCGTCGTCAAAATTGTCGTAGGAGTAGAGACTGGCCAGCTTGCGCACAGCAGCGTCTGTCTGGACTTTGACGAAGCTCTCGTACAGATCTACCTCGAAGGCAGCCTTGAATGTATCCCGCACCCGCCAGACCAGGATGACACTGATCAGAATGGGATTACCCAATTTGTCGTTGACCTTCACTCGCTCACTGTCAAAGTTGCGGGCTCGCAGGCTGATGCTCTTGCGTAAATAGAGTGGGTTTGTCCAAAAGAGTCCGTGCTCCTTGACCGTGCCCCGATATGCGCCAAAGAGCGTCATTACCTTTGAACCATTGGGGTATATCATATAAAAGCCGGGAATGAAGAGCACGGTACCAACAAAGGAAACTGCTGCCCACAAGGGACGATCGAGCAAAAATATACACGATAACCCGGCTGCGAGCCCCAGCACAACGACACCCAGAATTCCATAGCCATTGGTTGGTTTAATGATTCGTTCTTCCATAAAGTGATATTAAAATGATATCATAATAATAACATTTTGAATCTAGTTTTGCCAGATCTGGGATTTGGATTTTGACCAACGCTGATTTTTCTTCGATGAACTGTCGGCTACGGGCATCTCCGCGCATTTTGTGGCTTGATACCGCAACCAAGCGCTATGCTCATTTTGTTTACCTTGCTCATCAATCGTTGATTCATCCCATGCGCAAAATCCTTATCTATCTCCTTAGTCTGTTGGGTCCATTGGTTGGAGCCCAAAGCCCATCTTCCGTGAGCGATTTTACCCATATGGCAGACGTGTTCTTTGGCCGATATGTGGAGGCAGGGCAGGTCGCGTATGCCATGGCATCCAAGAGTGAGCAACTCGGAGACCTGGTCTCCTTTATTGGTTCATTCGACTACGAGATGCTGGAGGGAGATGCCCAGAAGGCCTATCTCATCAATGCATATAACCTGCTGGTCATCAAGGGAGTCTTAGACGATTATCCCATCAATTCCGTGCTTAAGGTCTACGGCTTTTTCGATCAGAAGGAGCATCGGGTAGCAGGTTGTCAGATGACATTGGACCATTTGGAGAAAACGGTGATTTTGCCGCGTTTCCAGGATCCGAGACTGCACTTTGCCCTGGCATGCAGCGCCCTTAGTTGCCCTCCATTGGATGATGGTGCATTCACCCCTGATCAACTTGATTCCCAACTTGATATACTGACCAGGGCTTCGATCAACGATCAGATGTTTATCCGGGTGACTGACGAGCAGGTTCGATTGTCCCAGATCTTTGACTGGTATTTGGATGATTTTGGGGGAAACAGACGTGGCGTTTTGGCTTTTGTCAATCAGTACCGAGAAGAAAAATTGGATCCGGCGAGCAAAGTGTCTTACTATCCGTACGACTGGACCCTCAATGACGCCAGCCCCAGACAGGCGAATAATTCGACCAGGTACGTGGTTTCATCCACGATCCCCAAGGGCAAGTATGAGTTGAAGGTCTTCAACAACCTCTACTCACAACGCATACCGCCCCCCACGTCCGATCCGGAAGTTCGAGAGAGCTTCTACACAGCCTTAACCACCTTTTTGTATGGGGTGACGCCGCGGTTCAATGTGGGATTCAATCTTAGATACCGGCGGGTCAGTGCCCATAACACCCCTGCCGGTCCCCTCAAGATCTTCCGTTTCGAAGATGCGCTGCGTTCGAGATCTGAGTTGGCGACGCTAGGGCCAATGATCCGGGTTGCGCCTAATCCCAGGTGGCAAAACTTCTCCATACAGTCGACCCTCTGGTTTCCTATCACAAGCGATCTGAGCGGCAACAATGGCGAGCCCTGGCTGGATTGGGAGGGGCCCAGCTGGTGGACTCAATTCTTTAATGACTTTACCATTGGGACCAACTATTCCTTGTTTACTGAGGTAGATCTGTTTTGGGAGGACATTGGGGGCAGCGAGCGTCTCAACCGCTTCTCCACGCCCGTGACGGGCATCTTCAGTTACTTTCCCAACGGCAAGACGACGCTGTACGGCATGCTTAACTTTTCGCCCTATTGGGCACCCGACCTGGACTATTTCTTTCAGCCAGGGCTTGGAGCCAAGTACCAGTTTACTCGTGACGTCGAGCTAGAACTGCTTTACACGTACTTTACCAATTCCTTTCTGCAGGATGTAAACGGCCGGGCCACGACCATCAATCTGGGGCTGCGCATCTCGAATTAGTGGAGCAGGCGGAAGGCTGTAGGAATAATTCTATAGTACTTTACCATGTGATTGTTCTCCTTACATAGAGATAAGTTTTAGTATTGGGCTACGGTCCACACCGCCACAAGGGTGTTGGCGCGGCTTCAAAATTTTTCAGTGATGATCAACACCCGAATCCATCTGTTGGCCACGGTTGTGGCGTTCCTATCCCTAGTCCAAAGGACCTATTCCCAAGATTTTATTTTGTCCACGTCAAGGGGCTATTATGAAGGAACCCTGTCGGTGGTCGATGGTCAGGCTCAGACAAGCTTAGACCCCATCTGGGAAAATGAAATTGGGTGGATGGAGGATTTTGTGGCGCTAGAGGGTACCGTCATTTGGGTAGACTACTTTGGGCAGGTCTTTATGGACGATATCGGCTCAGGCAATCGGGTCAAGTTGTCACTAGTTCTCGAGGATGACGTCGTCTGCATGGATCTGCTTGACAATAGCGTCTACATTTCTGATTTTACGAAATTCTACGTCTATGATGTACGAAGTGGGGAAACGAGAATCTTCAATAAGCCCATAGATAACTCCCATCTGCAATTTCGGATCTATCAGGATTCGATATTCATGGCGGAAGGAAATCAACTGTTCAAGAGTGATCTGAAAGGGGAGGGATTGGAACTTGTAGGCAGTTTTGTTGAGACGGACGGGTCACCGGCAAACTTGGGAGAATTCGACATCAGCGCAGATACCATCTTCAGTATCAGTAGGGGCTCTGGGAATTTCTATGGTAGTATTCGAGGTGATACCTTGAAGCTTCTGGACCAATACGTGCTATTAGACAATAGTTGGAGTATCACTGGAGTAGAAATACTGAAAGGTCGGGTATTCCTCTGCGGTGACCGTGAAGTGTATGAGACAGATCTCCATGTACGTGAGATCACTCCTCTGGGTTTCCATCTGTGGGACCCTCATGATGTGGTCACGGACGGGGCCTCTTTGTATGTGTCTCGGTCCCGTGCTATATACTCGCGACGTCTGGACGCACAGCCTGAACCGGAGTTTGTCGAAATACTAAACCTACAGGACACTCTTTTTCAGGGCTATGAGCTACTCGGAGAGATAGATGGCAGATTCTACGATCAGGGATTCACCTGGGATGCCGAGAATGGCTATGATAGCCATTTTCTTACTGATTTCTCCAATTCTCGCCTTGTCGACGGCCGCTTCTACGGCCTGAGTAGGGGTCACCTGTTTGAGACGGACGACTTCGAGAGTTTGGAGTTGGTCCTTCCGGAGAGTTTGGGTAGCATTGCCGACTTTGCTATAGCCACACACGATATCATTTATTTTCATAAAGATCCGCCAAGATTTGGTGATCCTAGAGTCATTGTGAAGTACGATCGGCGGACCTTGACCACATCCGAGATTTTCCGCAGTGTTGCTAACCATAGTAGCTTTATCGAAAAGATGGCAATGCAGGGGGATCAGATGTATGCCATAGAAGACGGGAGGGGCGAATCAGGCCACCTTTACATGTTCCAAATGGGTGCCGATACGCTCGTCTCGACCTGGAATATTTCGAATCATGAAAGTGGCTATCGGCCAGACTACCGCATGAGGGTGCGGGATAACTATTTGATAACCTACGATCTGCGAGGTAGAGACCTTCGCGTGGGCCATATTCCCTCATCTGCTGAGGACACCGTTCACATGAGCCCTATCAGCCGCCAACTGGGTGATGTTTACGGCATCCTGCCGGTCGAGAACACCGTGCCCACCAGAGACCTTAATCGATCTGATCTTAGAAAGCTGGTGCTCACCAATCCGGTGTCCGAACGGCTGCAAATACTCAGCGAGCTGCCAGCAGTTCCGTATCGTTTTGAGGTGAGAGAGCTCTCCAGTGGCAGGACGATGATGAGCGGCCTCCTCCAAAGTGAGATCATCCGTGTCGTGGCGCTGCCCACCGGTTCCTTCGCCCTTATCCTGCAACCAGTGAAGTCTGGTCCTGCCTTTCTCGGCAAATTTATCAAGGTCGATGTAAGGTAGGATAGCATGGTAAGCACGCAAGTGTTTCGTTTGAAAAGTAAGTGCATGATGTGGCTGAACCATTTCATGCCTGCTCCATAAAAGGCAAACCCGCTCATAGCCTGTCATTCATCTGGAGGCGGCACACTCAACAGATCCCCGATCAAGCGTCTTTCTACGGGTATACTCCGACATGAGAAGGTGGACTGCCAGCGGGAGCGTTATGCCAGGCCGCATTTTTCCCTTCTTGCAGAGATAAAGTAACTTGTGGTGAGTACCGTAATGGAGCAGCCCTGTGCGCTGCTGGAAGACCCCTTGCGCAAAGTTGGAAAATCTGTCACCTATCGGGTATACAAGGCCAAGACTGTCTAGGTCCGTTTGCAGATGGCTTAGCCGTGGGGTTGTTGGCGTCTTTTTTTTGCTCATGGTGACTCCCGGCATCGGGCAGTCTCCGCTGACGATCACATCCATCCGCTTCGTAGGCCTTAAGCACACACAACCGTCCTACCTAAAACGCTTTCTGCAGATTAAGGAAGGCTCCCCACTCGATGAGCACCAACTCGCTCGGGATGTCCAAGTTCTCAAGAATCTCTACCCCGTGGCTGATGCCCGAGTGCAGGTGGACTCCACCGAGGGTTTGCGGGTGACCTTTGACATCGACGAAGCCCTAACGCTCTTTCCCATCATAGGCTTTGGTGGCGTAAAGGGCAATATCTGGTACCAACTGGGTATCAAGAGTATCCATGTCGGCGGCAAAGGACGATTTCTCAGTGCAGTGTACGGCAACGTGGACCGGCGGCACAACTTCAATATCCACTATGGCGATCCCTATCTCGGAGGGTCGCGATTTGGATTTGCGGTAAACCTCTTACGGTGGGCCTCTACCGAGCCGCTCTTTTTTGATTCGGGCACCGTGTACTACGATTTTGATATCAATTTTTTGGGTGGAGCGGGTACCTACGAGATCAATCATAACCAGTTCTTAGAGATCGGGACGGCCTATTTTGAGGAGAAATATCAGAAGGAGCCCGGACAGCTGGATACACCTGGTCCGGATCTTCTCCGGCAGCAAAAGAGCCGTTTTAAAGCGCGGCATCTTCTTGATCGCAACGACTATCATGCGTTCTATGTCAATGGATACCGCAGCGAAATGAGTTTCGAGACGGTACACACCTTTGGCGAGGGCTCTTGGTACAATATCTTTCTGGCCACCTACGCCTGGTATCATCGCTTGCATCGGAGAGGTAACCTGGCGTCTCGTCTACGCGCCGGTCTTTCGACCAATGAGGACTCCCCGTTTGCGCCCTTTGTGATTGACAGTCGGGTCAATATCCGGGGTTCTGGCAATCGGATTGACCGAGGTACGGGTCAGTTGATCTTCAACATGGAGTATCGGCACACGATGTTTGATTACAATTTATTTGCCGGACAGGTGGTGGTCTTTTCTGATCTGGGTACCTGGCGCAACCCCGGAGGCGGTTTTGGCGATTTTGTGGACCGTGACAATTTTCGCCACTTTGTCGGGCTGGGGATTCGCCTCATCTACAAAAGAGCTTTTGATGCCATGGTCCGTTTGGACTACGGCATCGATGTTTACAACAAAAGGCAGCATGGTTTTGTCTTAGGATTTGGACAATACTTTTGACGGACTCTCTTTAACCACAACGATCTCATGCAAGAACCGACCCAGATACTCGCCTACGATGACCTCCAAGACCGAAATCCTGCCCATGCGCGGGTAGAAAATGTGGATCTCGTCGTCATCCGATACGATGACGAGGTGTCCGTCTTATACGGGCGGTGCCTGCACCGAGGAGCCCTATTGTCTGATGGTCACGTGGATGGACACAATCTGATCTGTGGACTCCATGCTTGGGACTACCGGATTGATACCGGCATCTCCGAATACAACAATTCGGAATTCCTCCACAAGTTTGAGTCGGCCGTCAGCAACGGCTGGGTCGTAGTGGATGCAGCCGAGATGAGGGCGTATCACGAAAAATATCCCCAGCCCTTTGATCGAGATAGCTACTTGGGTGATTACGCAGATACCCACCCCGAGCCCACAGAACCCCATACCCAATACATTCAGCACCTGGCCAAGCATGGACTAAAGAAGTACGGACATCATGGCCCCTCTGCAGCCATGGGAGTAGACCGCAATACACTGCCCCGATGGGACGACATCCAGTTTCTGCCGGCACAATTGTCACAACGTCCACTGCTGGACGACGAGGAGGTGGGCACCGAGCTGGTGATCGGGCCGAAGGCTCGCCGCCCGCTAGTGATGGATCTGCCTCTTTTTGTGTCCGACATGAGTTTTGGCGCCCTCTCACGTGAGGCGAAGATCGCATTGTCCATGGGTGCCGAGTTGGCCGGTACAGGTATTTGCTCCGGGGAAGGGGGCATGCTACCTGCCGAGCAGGAGAACAACCGAAGATATCTGTACGAGCTGGCTTCGGCACAATTTGGCTTTAGTTGGGACAAGGTGAGCCAGGTGCAAGCTTTTCACTTTAAGGGTGGACAGGGCGCCAAGACGGGGACCGGCGGTCACCTTCCTGGCAATAAAGTCACGGAGGAGATCGCGGCCGTTCGCAGCCTGGAGCCAGGTCAGGCGGCTATTTCACCAGCGACCTTTCCGGATCTGAAGTCGGCCGCTGATTTTCGAGATATTGCATCAGAAGTGCGTACCCTGACCGGGGGCATACCCGTTGGATTCAAGATCGCGGCCAGCCATATTGAGGCGGACATCGATTTTGCGCTGGAGGTCGGGGTGGATTACATTATTCTCGACGGTCGGGGAGGAGGCACAGGCGCTGCCCCAACGATTCTCCGCAATCACATCAATGTACCCACCATCCCTGCGCTGGCCCGCGCTCGACGACATCTGGATAAGAGAGAGGCGCAGGACGTCACCCTGATCATTACCGGTGGATTGCGCGTGCCGGAGGACTTTGCCAAGGCGATGATGTTGGGAGCAGACGGGGTGGCCGTGTCCAATGCCGCCTTGCAGGCGATCGGTTGCTTGGGCATGCGAGCTTGCAATACCAACAATTGTCCCGTCGGTATTGCCACTCAGCGGCAAGATCTTCGGGCCAGACTAATCATCGAAGAGTCAGCGCACCAGCTGGAGCGATTTTTTCTGGCTGCCAACGAGCTGATCAAGGTCGTGGCGCGTGCCTGTGGCCATGATCACATCCGAAAGTTTAACGCCAGTGACCTGAGCACCTTCGACTACGATATGCACCGGCTGACCGGCATCCCGTATGCAGGGGTGGGGTAGCTAAAGAGCCAGGTGGAGCAATGCGGCAATGACTGCCCCCAAGATGGGTCCCACCACTGGAATCCAGGCATAGCCCCAATCGCTACTGCCCTTGCCAGAGACGGGCAAGACGGCGTGCATGATTCGAGGCCCGAGATCACGCGCTGGATTAATGGCGTAGCCGGTGGTGCCCCCCAGCGACATCCCCACGGATACCACCACCAAAGCTACCGGCAATGCACCCAGGCTCCCCAGCCCGGCCGGGGCGCCCGCCGCCGCAGGTGCGAAGTTGGGTCCGGTCATATACAGGACCGCAAAGACCAACACAAACGTGCCGATGGCCTCTGACAATACATTTCGAAAGGTATGGGGAATCGCCGGAGCAGTGCAAAACGTGGCCAACTTGCTGCCTTGATCTGCAGTCTCCCGGTAATGGTCTCGGTGCATGAGCCATACCAGTGTGGTCCCTAGGGCCGCACCGATCATCTGGGCAAGGATATACATGGGAGCATCTGCCCAGGGAAATATCTCTGCGGCTGCCAGTCCGATGGTTACCGCCGGATTAAGATGTGCACCACTGAAATCCTGGGCGATCAGCACACCGATGAAGACGGCCAAGCCCCAGCCCAGCGTGATGACTACCCACCCTGAGTTGTGGCCCTTTGTCTTGTCCAACACCACGTTGGCAACCACCCCATTACCAAGTAAGAGAAGGATCATCGTGCCGATAATCTCGGCCGTAAAAGCGCTCATGGTTCAAGTTTTGATCAGAGATACTCAAAATAGTAATTAATGGGATTGTTGAATGGTGAAATTGTTGAAGTGTGGAGTTGTCGAATGGTCGAGTCGCTGAATTGGTCTGGGTGACGGGTCCACTTAGTATCAACTCAGCACCTGTTTAGCCTCCGTGACGCGGCCTACGACTCCAGCCGCGGGGGTACCTGATTCAGGTAGTATCCACCATCCAGTACCAGTGCCTCGCCGGTCATCATTTGGGCTTCGCAGAGGAGAAATACGATGGCCTGGGCTACGTCCTCCGGTGTGCAAGTATTTTGCAAGGGAGTCCGGGATTCCACGGCCTCTTTGACCTGTTGATATCGCTCCGGACCCAGTCCGTTTTTGATCCAGCGCCCCTGAATGAATCCGGGACAGACCGCATTGACCCGCACGGAGGGTCCGAAGGTCTGCGCAAAGGATAGGGTTAACGTGGTCAGGGCCCCTTTGGAGGCCGCATATGCCATGGAACTTCCGATGCCAGTGATAGCAGAGATGGAGGATGTGTTGACGATAGCTCCAGCCCCCGAAGACTGCAGATAGGGCATGGCCGCCCTGGACATCAGGAAGGCACTGACGACATTCACCTGATAAAGAGAGAGGAAATCCTCCGTTGTCAGACCATCGAGGTCTGCATAGGCGCAATATTTGGTTCGCCCGGCATTGTTTACGAGGCCATCGATGCGTCCCCACCGATCAACCGTCTGCTGTACCATCTGCCGGCACTCGGCATCTTGAGACACATCCGCTCGGCAAAGGATGGTGTCGACTCCAAGCTGAGCACAGGAAGCTTGCGTTTGCCGTGCCTCCTGCTCGCTGCGGCTGTAGTTGATCACGACGTTCCACCCGCTGCCGGCCAACAATCGTGCAGTGGCTGCGCCAACGCCTGTCGCCGAGCCCGTGACAATGGCTACCTTCTTTGTTGGGTTTGATGACATACCGATCTGGCTTTTTTCTTCTAATCTGGATAGGTCCGCGTCGTCCGTCTGCTTGCCGAGACAGATCCGGTACCCGGTCAAACTACTTCATTGGCCCAATCAACTCCACGAAGGTGCCGTCCGGATCTTGCACCAGCACAAAGTGTCTGTCCTCTCCCAAGGGCACCGGAGTTTCACCGAGCAACGGCACATTGTGCTTCCGGATCCGCTCTATAAAGGGGGTCAGATCGTTGACCATGATGGTGATGTACTGCACCCCGGTATCGTCTTCGATGTGGGCTGGCGTCCGATGCGCCGCTTCCTTTCCGAAGCTCATCAGTTTCCATTGCGTAGCCTGCGGACTGTCTTCCAGGCGTAGCACCTTGACATCCAGGGGTGGGCCATCGGTGAGTCCCGATCGCACGGCAAAGTCCTCGTCCACCTTAAAGCCTCCGGTTTCCGTCATGCCAATGACATTCGTGTAAAATGCCAGCGCAGCATCCAGGTCTTCCACTACTACACCAAGGTGGATGACATTTTCGGAGAATTCGCCTTGCGCATGGAGGGCGATGGTGAAGAGCGGTAGCGTGGAGATTAAGAGGGTCTTTAAATGATTCATTATGATCTATTTTGACATTCAAATCAAAGCGGTAGCGGTGATGGATGTGATTTGACCCCTTGATGGGCAAACTGTGTCATCGCATCGTGCTCCGTGGAGGAGCCTTGGTATATAGCCATCATCTCATGCGGTGAAGGTCGACCTCGGCAGCTAGATAGCCAAAGGCGGGCCAGTAGCCTGTATCAATTACTTTGTTCAGAAGCTCCCTGGTTTTCTGTGGCTCCCCCTCACAGAGATACCAGTTGGCAAGGCCATAACCCTGCGTCGCAAGCGCCAAGGATTGTTCCGCTTGAGTGCCAGTCGTGGCGAGTAAGTCAGCCTCTTTCAACTGTCCTTTGTAAAACTGGAGACGTTTGAAGTAGCTATCATTTTCGATGATTTCCAGATCATCACTCACCCCAGCCAAGAGGCGGTTGGCCTCCTCTTCTTGTCCGGAGCGTCTGTACGCCATGTACAACCAGTCGGAGGTGGCCACCAGAAGATCGGGCTTAGATGAGTACCGCAGACAGTCCTTATAGGATCGGATAGCTTTCTTGAAATTTCCCTGGAGGTAATACGCCAGAGCCAGATGGTAATAGATGTTGAACTGTAGGGAGGAGAGCGGTTTATTCAATCGGTTAGGAATGCCATCGGGTTCGATCTCTACTGGGCGGCCCTTGGCCAGTCGGGCTGCCTTGCGAAAGTCCTTGACGGCTAGCCGAAACTGACGAGTGGAAAGGTAGCGATGGCCGCGGTGGCGAAACAGCTCCGGCGCTTGGGGATGGTGCCTTAAGCCTTCGGTGTATACAGCAATGGCCTCGCCGTATCGGGTGAGATAGGCCAATCTGCGACCGTACCAGATCACATTTTCCAACGCACGGGGATCTTGGTCATAGTTTTGTTTGGCGATGGTCAGCAGGCTGTCTTTTAGAGCTGCGGCGGAGGGCGCATCAGACAGCCGATAGAGCGGCCGGCCATCGACCGCCGACGCCTCGATCACGGTCGTCGCTGCATCCGGATCGGTCTTTGGAGACTGGGCCATCATCAGCAGAGGAAGCCCCAGGAGCAGCAGGCATGTGATACTATGCGACCAGCACTTCCAAGCTTTGCAGATCATGACGCAATGTCTGGTGGTTGGTGAAATGAATGCCGCGAATGCCCAAGTCTATCGCGGCTTGCACATTGTGGAGATTGTCATCGATGAATAGACTTTCCTCGGCGACTAAGCCGTATCGCTCGAGCAGTATGGAGTAGATTCTGCTGTCGGGCTTCTTCATTTTTTCCTCACCCGATACGACAATGCCCATGAATCGGTGCAAAAAATCGTAGCGTTCCAGCGCGATGGGAAACGTCTCGGCTGACCAGTTGGTGAGGGCGTAGATATCGTGGGCCGAATGGTCCAGCAGGTGATGCAGCAGATCGACATTCTCGGCGATGGCATCCCCCAGCATCTCGGTCCACCGGTCTCGATAGAGGCGAATGTGGTGCTCGTGCTTAGGATGGCGGGCGACGAGCTCCTCCGTTGCATCCTGCCAACTGCGACCGGCATCCTGCTGCTCATTCCAGTCCATGGAGCAAATTTCAGACAGAAAGAATTCCATTTCATCTTCGGACTCGAACACTTCAGAATACAAATACCTTGGATTCCAGTCTATTAGGACCCCGCCGAGGTCAAAAATGATATTTTTAATCATGTGATCAGAGGGAGGCGTTTGATTGTTTGTGTGCCCCGGCCCACCAATATAGAAGCTTTATTCAACATCCGTCTTTCCGCTATCTGTCATTCCTTGCTGCGAACCACTTGCGACGTACAAAGTCTAAAGAAACCAAGTAAAACAATCACATTATGAGAAGTACGCTACTTGCCATCCTTACCCTTGCTTCTGCTGTTCTGATCCATGCCCAAACGTATTCGGTGTCACTCAGCGGCAATCATCAGCCCTTTCCCGTGCTATCACAGGGGTATGGCGTGCTAACTGCTACCCTTCATGACAATACGCTGTCGGTAGACGGGGAAGTCCACAACATCGTGTCAGGCATCGATACCAACATCCTAGGAGGCATGCACATCCATATGGGTTTGGCCGGGCAAAATGGTCCGGTGCAGTTTGTACTGCGACCGACTCTGTCGGAAGGCCTCAACGGAGGGCTATTTGACGCGGCGAGCAACACTTTTATCCTGGACGAAGACACCAAGGATGCATTAGTCAGCCGCCAGTTGTATGTCAATGTTCACTCTGTCGACCATGGTGGGGGTGAGCTGCGCGGGCAGATACTACCGGAGGCGGATGAGCTATATACGGCTAACCTGGTCGGAAGTAACGCGGTGCCCCCAGTCATGTCCGATGGCATCGGCTCGGTGGCACTGGAGGTGCATGGAGACACGGTCGTGGTCTCCGGCTCTTTTGAAAATCTGTCTAGTCCCGTCGCCACAGACATTGCCGGTGGCCTGCATATCCACCGTGGCCTGGCCGGACAGAACGGAGGGGTGGTCCAACCGCTCCAGGTGACATTGGATGCGGAGGGGACCTCAGGCCAACTGTTGGCAGATAGCAATACCTATGTTTTCTCCCAGGAGCAACTGGATGAATTGCGGGGTGGCGGATGGTATCTCAACTTGCACACCACCAACGTGACCAGTGGTGAGCTTAGGGGGCAATTGACGCCGCCAGCCAAGGTGAAGATGCGAGCCCACCTGACTGGGGCCAGCGAGGCGCCTTCGGTGACCTCATTTGCCGCGGGCATGCTGGCGCTTGATTTGAGCGACGATGACATGCTCACGGTCAGTGGGTCGTTTAGCGGTTTGGAAAGTGACCTAAATGTAGCTCTCTTGGGAGGCGGCCACATTCACCTAGGCATGGCAGGTGCAAACGGGGGTGTAGCCTTTCCACTGGATATTGATGTCGATCCGGACATGCGAGGGGGGCAAGTCGATCCCGCTAAAAACGTCTTTCCTATCAATATTGATACGCTCACCGCCCTGTTGGGGCGAGCGCTTTATGTCAATATTCACTCTATGGAAAACGCCGGTGGCGAGTTGCGCGGTCAGATATTGCCGATAAGCCAGTATTATCTCCACGCGTACACCACCGCTGGACAGCAGATCAATGGTGTGCGGTCGGACGCGAGTGGAGCGTCCATCATAGAGGTCCTCGGCAACATGATTACTGTGACGGGCAGCTTCTCGGGGCTTGGCTCGGCACTCAATACCGCCATTGCCGGGGGAGCGCATGTGCACTTTGCGCCGGCAGGATCGTCCGGTCCAAATCTGTTCAATCTGGTGGCTACTCCGGGTGATACCCCCAGCGAGGGACGATTTCGGGCGGCCGACAATCAATTTGACATCGCAGATACGAGACGGGATTCGCTACGAGCACGCATGGGGTACCTCAATATCCACAGCATGGACAATCCGGGTGGCGAGATTCGAGGTCAATATTTGCATGAAGCTACAGCGTATTTCTTTGCACCACTCTCCGGGGCGGAGCAGACACCCACTGTGCTCAGCGACGGTGTTGGAGCCGCTGCCATGGAGTACAACGGCCAACGTGCCACGATCTCAGGGTCTTTTGCTGGCCTGGGATCCACCGTCGCCACCCAGATTTTAGGCGGGGCACATCTGCATATCGGGCTGCCGGGTGCGTCGGGCCCTGTGAGCACGGCGCTGGCACTCAACCTAAACGACGATATGACCGCGGGAGGATTTGCTCCCATGGACAATAGCTATGCCCTCTCTGCCGGCCTGATGGATACGGTTAGGAAGCGGATGACGTACATCAATGTGCATACCAATGACCATACCGGGGGCGAGATCAGGGGGCAGTTTAGACCCTTTGCCAACGGCTACTTCTTGGCCAACCTCAGGGGCAAACATGCGAGCAGTCCCGCACCCTCGAGCGGGCAGGGAGCGCTTCTCTTCGAAAAGCACGGGTCAGCGCTGACCGCGGTGGGATCCTTGGAGAATCTTGTCGGCGATTTTAATGAGAGCATTGCCGGAGGAGCTCATCTGCATCTGGGAATGGCCGGCATGAACGGGCCTATTGGATTGTCGCTGGCCTCCGAGTTGACGGAAGATCTCAAGGGAGCTGCCTTCCTGGCGGATAGCAACCAGTTTGTCATGGACGATACCCTAGCGACAATGCTGAGGGATGGCAATACGTATGTGAATATTCATACGACGGCAGTTCCGGCCGGAGAGATCCGTGGCCAATCGCTGCTCGAAATCAACCAGGCGCCTGCATCCACAAGCTTTCTGACGCCGGGTTCCGGCGACACAATCAGCATAGAAGGAGATCCCGGTCAGGCCTTTGCCCTGACCTGGTCTCCATCGGATGATCCCAACGGCAACAGGGTGGTCTACCTTTGGCAATTATCCCTGGAATCGGAGTTTGAGATGCCCTTGATTTCAGTCAACACGGGTGAAAGCACAGCGTTTGGCACCACCTTCGGTGTGGTGGATTCACTGTTGAGTTTGTTGGGTTTGGATTCGGGAGAGAGTGTCACGCTGTATCACCGCATCGTCGCCTCGGATGGGAGTCTGTGCTCGGAGACCACCGTGGATTCCGTGGTGGTGGCCAAGGGACTCTCTACCGGCCTACAGGAAAATCCGTTCATTGCTGTGGATTATCGCTTATATCCCAATCCGGTTCAGCATACCTTACATCTGGAGATAGAAGCAAAGCAGTCGACCAAGGGACGATGGCAGGTCCTGGACCCTGTGGGTCGAATGCTGCAGCATGGCTACGTCAGCCTCCGCGTGGGACGCAATGTGATCACCCGAGCGGTGGGCGAGCTTCCTGCGGGCCACTATCTGTTCCAATTGACGGTCTCCAAAGGTATTTCGTTGGTGGTGCCATTTGTACGGCGATAATTTTGACCTGAGTTGCAGGGCGCGCGTGAGGTTCAGTCGCGCCTGCCCTACAAAATTAACATCGCGACCCTAGAATCGAAGTGTGACTTTCTTGGTGTGACTCGTCGAGGAAAGGAGTGAAAAAAAATCCTTTTGCGCCGGATGCCACAGATCCCGACCGGAGCCTGCGCAGGTGCCTGGTTTTTCAAAGCGGCAAAGATGTGATCGGCTGTCTCGGCGACTGGAGTCAGTCCACGAATCTCGCATTTTAGAGAAGTTGGTTTGACGCTCAAAAACGTATCGGCACGCTTTATGGCTCCATAAACACGGGCGTGCAATCAGGGAGCTATGCGCCTGAGCAATCAGGTAAGTGCATCCCCCAACAAGTCACAGATGGAGGGACCGATTTCGTACATTGTACGGATCGCTTCAACTAAACAAACGACATGGTATCCCGTAGAAGATTTTTGAGCCGTATGGCTATGGCTCCAACGGCCTGTGCCACGCCCTTGCTGCAAGACGCATATGTACCCAGCATTCCCAGGCTTGCCGCCAGTGTAGATGTCACCCAAGACGAGACGTTTTGGTATCAGGTCAAGATGGCTTACACGGTATCTCCCGCCCTGGTCAACCTGAACAATGGCGGGGTCTGCCCGCAGCCCAAGGTGGTGCAGGATGCCGTCGAACGCTACAATCGACTCTCCAATGAAGCACCTTCTTACTACATGTGGCGAGTGCTGGATCAGGGCCGTGAGCCGATACGAGAAAAGCTCGCACGATTGGGTGGCTGCGATCCCGAAGAGATTGCTATACAGCGAAACTCGTCCGAGGCGCTCGAGACCGCCATTTTTGGGCTGCGGTTGGAGCGCGGCGATGAGATCGTCTTGACCAAGCAGGATTATCCCAATATGATCAACGCGTGGAAGCAGCGGGCGCATCGGGATGGCTTGGTCCTCAAGTGGCTAGATTTTGACTTTCCGATCGAGGACGAGGATCGCATCGTACGTACATTTCGTGAGGCCTTTACGCAGAAAACCAGCGTAGTGCATATCACGCACGTGATCAACTGGTTGGGACAGATCCTGCCTGCACGCAAGATCGCGGATGTGGCACATGCCCAGGGGATCGAGGTCGTCATTGACGCCGCTCACTCGTTTGCACATCTCACCTACGAGATACCAGATCTAGGTGGCGATTACTTTGGGACTAGCCTGCACAAGTGGCTCTGCGCCCCCTTTGGCTCGGGGATGCTGTGGGTGCGTCGGCCCAAGATCAAAAACCTGTATCCTCTCTTTGCCGGACCGGATCCCGAATCGGCGGACATCCGCAAATTCGAACATTTGGGCACTAGGTCATTCGCCATAGAGCAGGGAATTGGTCAGGCGGTTGATTTTCATGAGATGATTGGCAGCGAGCGCAAATTCAAGCGCCTGCACTACTTAAAGAACTACTGGATGGAGCGAGTAGCCGCTTTTCCCGGCGTGCAACTGCACACATCCCTCGATGCAAGGTATGGCGGCGCCATCGGGTTCTTTTCGGTGGACGGCAGGGAGCCCGGTGAGGTGGCTCAGACGCTGTATCGGGATCATAAGGTACATACGGTAGCCATCAACTGGGAGAACATTCATGGGGTGCGGGTGACACCTAACGTATACACAGTCACAGCGGATCTGGACCGCCTGATCAGCGGTATAAAGAGTATCACAGATGCTGATTGAGCCCGGGGATCACTGCAAGAAGAATCCGACGCCCACGCCTAGAAAAGTGCCAATCAAATAGCCCAGGATCGCCACCAAAATGGCGGGCGTGACCGTCCGCTTCATGCCAAAATTGGCGGCCATAGGTGCCGAGATGGAAGGACCTCCCGCATTGGCAGCCGAGGCCACTAGGACCTCCTCGAGACTCAGATTGAGCAGTCGCCCGGCCAGCAATATCACCACCAGATGAACGATCAGTGTGACCACCACAAAACCCAGTAGCGTAAAGCTGGAGGAGAGGAGGACGGTCAGATCACAGGCGGCGCCGATCACGGCGAGAAAAAAGATAAGCAGCAGCATACCCAGATCAAAGGCGACGGATTCGTACCGCTGCAGCCACCGAGGTGCGGCGTTGGCAAGGATGGCGATCAGGACAGTGATGACCAGTATTTCCAAGTTGGTATCGGTGTCTAAAAGGTCTTGGAGTAAGGGCGATAGCAACTTGGCCAGCGAGAAAATCGCAAAGGACACTAAGAGGGAGATGGCCAAGCCTTCCAGCAGAGCCATGGGTTTGCTCTGTTCGATGATCTGAGATGTCGGCACGGGGTCTTCCTCGTAGTTCCTGTATCGGCGCTTGATGAACCCCAACGCAGGGAGGAAGAAAAGAAACATGAAATAGAGGTTGGTGAAAACGTTGTCGATTGTGATCACGGCCGGAAACATCGGACTGTCAAGAAAGTCCAGTGTACTGGCCACTGCCATGAAGTTGACACTGCCTCCGGTGTAAGTCCCCACATAAACGCCCGCGATCTTGTAGCTTTCCGGTCCCAATGGCAACAGACTGTGGGCGATCAAGGCGCCCAGCACAATGCCCAAGGCACCAATAATGAAACCCAGCACTAGCCTGCCCGACTCACGAATGATTCTGCGCAGGTTCACATTAAACAAGAGCAGCGGGATGGAGATCGGGATGACATAGTCATATACGAAATGGTATGTCGGGACGTGCATTTCAGGGTCAGAGGCAGAAGGCAA
Source organism: Saprospiraceae bacterium (assembly GCA_965223165.1). Taxonomy (GTDB): domain Bacteria; phylum Bacteroidota; class Bacteroidia; order Chitinophagales; family Saprospiraceae; genus JABDMH01. Next base: position 105,672 of record CBDCVQ010000016.1, read on the forward strand.
TACGCCCACCGTGGTCATGACGGCTGCCAGGGCAATGGTCACCAATACGCCACTGACTTTGCCAAACCATCCCAGGCGTTCGCCGGAAATGCCCAGCACGACACAAAACAGGAGGCAACTCACGATAAAGACCGTGTCTGTAGGTTGCAATAATGATGTTGAAATATTGCTCATTCGATGATATCAGCGCCCAGGTACTTGTCCTCCTGGTGCGTATACCACTTGCGCACTTTGGGCAGGATGAACGGTCCCGCGTGGGCTTCTCCCTCTAGGGTGATGTATTCTCCATCATGGGCCGCTTCGTCATGATAGAAGCGATAGCCTTTCAGGGCAGCGGTCTGCTTGTCCAAGTAGAAATACCAGGTGTCATGACCCACCTCCTGGTCGTAGGTCACTTGAAGGCCATAGACGGGGATGCCGCGGTAGGTAGTGTCCAGGACTTGGGGATCAAGGATGGTCCCAGGGTCTTTCAGCTTCATCGGCAAGCCATATAGGTATGCATAGTAGTCTCGTAACAAAAGGGCGCGCTCACGAGTGAGATTGTACCTTCGGATCAGGGCAGTGTCGGTCGGGACTTGACCGTCGAGTAGGATGTTGACGCCTTGATTTCGTATGTCAAAGTGGATCCGGTGGCCGTCCCGATCCTGGTCCAGCGTGAAGGCAGCTTCACCAGGATCAAAAGATAGGGCGGTGCTTCGGTCTGCTCCGTTGGGTCTCGTCTCTGTGAGGACTATTTGCCATGCTTCCGAACCCCAACGACCAGATGGATCGTGGTATGAAATGCTTTGCTCCAGTAACGCTGATGCACTCGGAGATTGAGCGTTCAGGGTGGATATGCATCGGCCCGCGAGCATGGCCGCCACAAGAAATAGGCAACCGTGACGAGACGAAAACATAAAGCAGAATTTCGTTGAAAGATATGGTTTTCCGGCGGGTGCGAGGTTTCCCCTAAAAAGGTTTGATCAGGTGAAGAGCTAATTGGGTTTCTAAGAGCTTGATTAGATGTCAGCCCTTTTAAGAACCCCCGAACCATCGCTCAAATATATTTGCTCACCATGCTCTTGGACATATTTTAAGGGAATCTTCGGGTTGTTCAGATCTTTCCCGGTCTCATGCCATTTTCTCTCCCATTTAACATAGTAGGATTCTAATTGCTCTCTGCTCAGCCGATAGATTGCCTCAATCTCGATACCTCGATAGACGGCCATAATCCAGTCGACTCTCCTATATTGTTTTATGATAGAAGGATTCACATGATGGTGTGTCGAGAAGCTCTTAGTCAAGTCTGCATTCAGAGATTTTAGCTCAAATTCGTTTCCTCGTGAATCTCTGGCATCACTGCCCTCCCGTCCCGGCAGATTGATGAGTCCTGTTATCAACAGCACCTGAAGCAATTTTCCACCATTATCCTGAAAAATGTCGTTGATGCCATGCCTTTGTGCGATCTGCTGGTACATCCTGATGGAGGGAAATAGAAGATTAAGGATGTCTAGTGAGGTATATACTGGCGGCCGAGAAGTATCTCCAACGAGGTCACCAAACTCGACTCCTAGAGCCGTTGCAATGGATGACAACACTTGCACAGAGATATTCTGTTTTGCATTTTCTATATACCCAATGTAGGTACGATCAACCTCCGCCTTGTTGGCAAGTTCCTCCTGGGTAAGGCCAGCAGCTTTGCGAAATTTCGCTACATTCTCGGCAACAAGTTCTAGTATGGCTGTGGTCTTAATGCTAGGTTGCATTTTAAGTACGAATTTCTGCAATCAGATTGTGTCACTCCTCCGAATATATTCGGAATAGCGTATCTTTGAAACTAAAGTCAAAATGGAGAAATCCTTAAAAGTTGCATATCGGACATCCCTTGGCGAAATGATTCAGGCAGACGCACTGACATTTCTCGACTCACTCGAGGACGAGTCAGTGGATCTGTTTCTGACGAGCCCACCTTTTGCATTATTGAGGAAGAAAGAATACGGTAATGAAAGTCAAGAACTGTATCTTAATTGGTTAGCACGTTTTGGCGAAAAGGTTTTCGCCAAGCTAAAATCTACCGGTAGTTTTGTGCTGGATCTGGGAGGTGCTTACCAACGTGGAGTGCCAGTAAGGAGCCTCTACAACTTCAGGGTTCTATTGCACTTTTGCGACACGATCGGATTTCATTTGGCAGAGGATTTCTACTGGTATAATCCTTCAAAACTTCCCAGCCCCATAGAGTGGGTAAACAAGAGGAAAATCAGGGTAAAGGACGCCGTAAACACGGTCTGGTGGTTCTCCAAGACAGAGTACCCTAAGTCAGATGTCACGAAAGTACTTACTCCTTACAGCGCCAGGATGAAGAAACTACTTGATGAGCCCTCTAAGTACTTCAGTCCTAAAACCAGACCGTCTGGCCATGAAATGAGCCTGAACTTCCAAGATAATGGTGGGGCGATTCCTCCTAATCTCCTCAAGATTCCGAACTCCGAATCGAATTCTAGTTTTCTCGCTAATTGCAAAACTGCTGGGCTCAAAAGTCATCCTGCTAGGTTTCCGAGCAAGTTGCCTGAATTCTTTATAAAGATGTTGACTGATCGCGGTGATCTTGTGGTAGACATATTCGCAGGGTCAAACACAACCGGCTTTGTAGCTGAGCAGCTAAAAAGGCAATGGAAGGGTATTGAAATTGATGCTTACTATGCCGCCATGTCCGCCTTTAGATTCCTACCGGCAAATTTGAGACGTAAAGATCTACTCAACATTTACTACTCCGTCCTTGCTAATGAAGGTCTGGCAGTGAAAGATCTGTTGGTTCTTGGCGGTCGAATTCGGCAGAAAACTAAAAGCTACATTCAGGATGCTCAGCTTGCCCTTTCATCGCTTGAGAAGCCTTCAAAAAGAGATAAGGAGATCTTGAAATTCCTGCGAGCTGCTGAGGAAGAGTTCGAGCTAGCACCAATATGATCTCTGAGACTTCTGACAACGGTAATGGGACCCTCTGTCGTCCTGGAATATGTATACATTTAGGCCATGCAAGCGGAAAAGAGAGAACTGACCATCTTGTTTTGCGATGTGCTTGGCTCTACGGCGCTTGCCGAGCAACTGCCCCTGGAGGACTTTCTTGAGGTGATCCGCGGCTATCACCACTGCGTCTATGAATCCATCACCACCAAATACGGTTTTGTCGCCCAATATCTCGGTGATGGTGTCATGGCTTATTTTGGCTATCCCACTGCCTTCGAAGCTGCCCCGGCGCATGCGGTGGCCTCCGGACTGAAGTTGCTGGACGACATCCAGGCGGTAAAGGGGAATACCCTGAGCACTTTTGGCGTCGATCTAAACATTCGCATCAGCATCCATACGGGTACAGTCGTCATGGCTGATCTCGGTCTGGGCAACCGCAAAGAGCGGCTGGCCCTGGGCGAAGCACCCAACATCTCGGCCCGCTTGCAGCGCATCGCCCCGGAAAATGGGATCGCCGTGAGTGAGGCCACCTACACGCGTACACAGGGCCTCTTTACCTATGAGTCTCTCGGGCAGCACCAACTCAAGGGGTTGTCAGCGCCCATCCAGGTCTATCGACCCATGGCGCTTCAGGCGGAGCAATCTTGTTGATTTTCTTAGCTTAGAAGCTAGCGAAAAAGTGACCACACCCGGAAAGAAGGCGTGGTAGGGATCTCAACTAGCATAGCAACTCGCAAAAATGAAAATCTCACTCATTAATGCAATGATGGCCGTAGCATTCGGTCTGATGGTGACATCTCCTTCATTGGGTCAGCCCCTGTTTGACGAGCAGAAGGTGGACGGCTTAAAGCAGGAGCTGGCATCCAAGATCGATGCCCGAGCCAAGATGGCACAGGTCATGGTCGACAAGGTCTTTAGCTTCGCCGAATTGGGCTTTCAGGAGATTGAGACGTCCAAGTACATCACCGACATCCTGGAGGATCACGGATTTGAGATCACCCATGGCATTAGCGGCGTGCCCACGGCATGGCTAGCTAGATGGGGCAGCGGCAAGCCGGTCATTGCGATTGGGAGCGATCTGGACTGCATACCTAAGGCGTCTCAGCGACCGGGCGTGGCCTATCATGATCCGATCATCGACGGGGCTCCGGGGCACGGCGAAGGCCATAACTCTGGAAACCCACTGAACGTACTGGCTGCTATCTCCCTGAAAGAGATTATGGAACAAGAGAACATTGCTGGCACCTTGGTGCTCTGGCCGGGCGTGGCCGAGGAACTGGTTGCTACCAAGGCATTCTTCACGCGCGACGGATACTTCGACGATTTTGACCTTTGCATATTCACACATGTGGGTAACAACCTCAATGTGAGCTACGGCCAGGCGCGTGGTACGGGGTTGATCTCCGTGGAGTATACCTTTAAGGGGGAGGCAGCGCACGCGGCTGGAGCTCCTTGGAGAGGACGTAGCGCCGCTGATGCCTGTGAGCTGATGAACATTGGGTGGCAGTATCAACGGGAGCACCTCGATCCGCTGCATCGCTCGCACTCAGTGATCAAGAATGGGGGTGATCAGCCCAATGTCGTGCCCTCGGAAGCCTCCATCTGGTACTATTTCCGACACGTCACGTATCCACGCATTATGGAGGTATATGAGCGAGCCAACAAGATTGCGGAGGGTGCCGCCCTCATGACCAATACCACTCTGACACAAAAAGTACTGGGCTCGGCCTGGCCTCGTCATTTTAACAAGGTGATTGCTGAGACCATGTATGAGAATATCAAGCAAGTGGGGCTGCCCGAGTGGAGTGAGGCAGATCAGACGCTTGCCAGGGCTTTGCAGCGGGAGGTAAAGTCGCATGATACGACCGGACTGGCGATCAAATTGGACACGCTGCGAGCTCCCCGAATCGGCTTTACCAGTGGCGGTTCAGACGACATCGGAGATATCTCCTGGAAGCTACCCACGGTGACCCTTCGGTTCCCCTCCAATATTCCGGGACTGCAAGGTCATCACTGGAGCAATGCGGTGGCCATGGCGACGCCGATTGCCCACAAGGGCGTGATCGCTGGAGCCAAGGTTGAAGCCATGACCATCCTTGATTTTCTGTGCCAGCCATCCTTGGTGGACGATGCCTGGAGGTACTTTCGGGAGGAGCAGGGCATGAACATGACCTACAAGCCGATGGTCTCGGACGACGATGTGCCTGCCATCTATCTGAATCAGGACATCATGGAGGAATTTAGGCCGGAGCTGGAGAAGTACTACTACGACGAAAGCAAGTTTGACTCCTACCTGGAGCAACTGGGTGTCACGTATCCGACCACACGGGAGACAAAGGACTGATGCGGTGACTAGTAGAGTTTCGCATTAGATATGTTGAATAATTCTAATAGGATTTTGTTCGCAGACGAGGCATGACCGAACGATCTCGTTAGCGGCGAGCATGACAATGCGAGAAGTGAGGGAACCGCGAAAGCGGGTGGGTGGCTAGCCGTAGCTATGGCGAGGCTTTGCAACGAAGTGTGCAGAGTCAATACATTGGAATTCACAACAAGATTTAGTGCGAAACACTAGAGTTTCATGCCGATGGCCAAGCTGGCTAGATGGTGCTCTGCCGTTTCGCTGAGAAACTCTGTAAATCCCCGCTCGTAGTTGAACTCAAGGCTGAAGCGGGACAGATCGATGCCAAAGCCGACCCGTCCGCTAAAACCGGTACGCGGATACTGCGAACGCGGCTTGCGGTTGAGACCTTCCTTGATCCCCATGGTATAGTTAAGCACCATATCGGTGTGGACCCATAGGTTGAAGTAGTCCACCTTATAGATCTTGTACCCGATGCCTAAGGGAATCTTCAACTGCGAGGCGGTCACCTTATCCGGTTCTGGCGCGATATCAGCTTGAATGGCCGAGCCGAGTCGATAGTAGTGGATACCCGATCTCCCAATCACCTTTGTACCGTAACGGACATCGATGCCGGCGTTGTATCCCATTCTTGCCAGTGACTGTCCGTCCATGGACTCCTCCAGGATCAACTCGGTGAAATTGACACCGATATTGGGCTTTATGGTCAGTGGGATGTAATCCTGCCCATCGCACACCGTGCTTACCCCTAGGATGAGTCCCACCAATATCAGATTTTGCCTGAGTAGCATACACACTGTCTTCAAATATATCACAAGAACGAAACCCATGCCGAAAACGTGGGCTATCGCAGCGCAGAACCATGTTAAAGAACTTCGCTTTAATATCTATCGATGTATAAGAGTCGGTATATCAGCCATATACGGCTGACAAAAGCCGACTTCTTTTCTCAAAAATAGTTAGGCCAGTGCTTAGATTTTATGCCCTGGTGACTAGTCTACATGCTCTTTTAGGTACTGATCGAGGAAGGCGAGTACCTTGCCGTAGCCCTCGATTTGATTCTCCTTCTTGACGAATCCATGTCCCTCATCCTCAAAGAGCACATATTCGACCGGCACGTTATTCTTGCGCACTGCCGCCACAATTTCATCGGACTCGACCTGAAGTACACGTGGATCATTTTGCCCTTGCAAGACCATCAAGGGCTTGGTGACGTTGTCCGCGTGAAACAACGGAGAAATATTGTACAACCTAGTAGAGTCGGCCGAGTAAGGATCGCCCATTTCGGTGTATAAGGCCTCCTTAAATGCTTCCCAGTAGGGAGGAATGCTCTTTAAGGTGCGGAGCCAGTTGGTCACGCCAAAGATATTGACACCCACATCAAACTCCTCGGGCTCAAATGCCAATGCGGCCATGACCATGTATCCGCCATAGGAGCCGCCAATAATACCAATCTTCTCCGGGTCGATATAGTCCTGCTCCTTTAGCCATTGCTTGGCAGCCACGCAGTCCTTTAGGTCCGCGTCACCGTGTTTGCGGTCGTCCATTTTGTAAAAGGTTTTGCCGTAACCACTGCTCCCTCGATTGTTGACAGCCATGACCGCATAGCCATGATTGACCAAGTATTGGAGCAGGGGAAAATAGCTCTGCCGAGATTGTCCACCGGGCCCTCCGTGGATCCAGAGCAATGCCGGCACCTTGTTTTCCGGCGATGCTTGATGCGGCTTATAATATATAGAAGGTATCTCCAAGCCGTCGTATGAGCGATACCGCACCACTTCCCCATCCACCAGATCGTCGATATCGATCTCGGGATTGAGGGTGTTGGATAGCTGCTTGTGCTTACCCGTGCCAAATTCGTAGAGATACAAATTGGTGGGGCTGCGGCTGCTACCCACCGAGAATCGCATGAGATTTTCGCTCTTCGAAATGCTGACGGAAGTGACCTCTCCGCGATCAAAAGAGGGAAAATTGACCTCCTTCCCTATGCTTTGATCAATGACGGTCACTGAGGTCTTTCCGTCTTCGTTGATGCCGATGACTCGATATTTCTCATTGTACGAATCGTACACATACCATACGTCCCAGTCGGTAGAAAAGACAGGCTCAGAGATGCCCGCAGCAATGTCGTAGCGCCTTACGGCAGCAAATTCTCCCTCCTCGTCACTTAGGTAGTAGAGCGTCTTGCTGTCGTTGCTGAAGAACTGGGGATCAAAATTTGCGTCGGCTTCGGGGGTAGAGACTTGCACCAGCTCTTGCTTCGCCCGGTCAAAAAGATAAAGTTCGTTGCGGCTGGTCGTGATCGATTTGACCAATGAGAGCAGATTCTTATCGTCGGAAATCCCCGCCACCGTGAAGTTGTCTTGATTCTCATAGATCATCTTGGCAGCAAAGCGCTCAATATCCATTTCATACAGGTCAAAAAACCTGGCATCCCGTGCATTGGAGAGGTAGAAGAAACTCTGCTCATCCTTGGCCCAACCCGCAAAGCTGGACTTGGCCTCTTCGCCCGGGGTCAGGTCCCTAATGCTCCCATCCAGCTCGCGTACGTAGATATGGGTAATCTCGTTTCCGCCTTGATCACTGGAGTAGAGGATCCGATCATCGCCCGGGAAGTACGAGATGGCGAAGACAGATTCGATGGTGGAGGAGGTCAATGGCTCCATCGTACCATCGGCCAGTCGCATCTCGTAGACATTATAGATGCCGGTCTCATTGCTGGTGGTCAACAACTTGCTCTCATCGTGCGAAAAAGAACTCCCGAAGATCGACTTGTTGTCATAAAACTGCTCGATGGTGTAGGAGGTGACCGACCGTGGCATCTCCCGTGGAGCCTGGCATGCGAGCAGCCATCCGATCAGGCCTAGGAGTGCAATTGAGCTTTTCATCAGAATCAGTTTTGTCAAAGAATGGGGGCAGGGTCTGAAGCTACCTAAGATATCAAAACTTGCAGGCAGGATGATAATCTCAGTTTGCAATGGCTTGTTATGAATCTTCAACATATGGGCATATCAATTATGCGAAAAGTTGCGCTTTGTAATGGGCTAAAGTGCACAGCCGTACAGATTAGAATATGATTTATATGTGAAAAGTATAATGTATAGTGTATCTTAGTTGGGTGAACCTTGATTAACCGAAGCGATTCACAATGACTAAAAACTTACCACCTGCCTCCACGAGGCGGTTATGCCTATGGGGTCTAGCCGTGCTTGGACACCTCACCATAGCAGTAGCTCAAGACTGCTCTCCCAACTGTCAAGACATCAATCTGTCGATCATCCGTCTGCAAGATGCGGAAGTAGCCAAGTTGTACTGGGAGGATGTGGTGACCAACTTTGAATGCGCCATGCCGGTGCAGTATGTCCTCAAGGGACGCTTTGGTGGCCCGCTGGCCAGCGGCAGCTCGGACGATGTGGGCAACGACGAATACCTGCTGATATCCGACGTGTGCCATGTCGGAGAGGAGGGACTGAAGATTGTGCTCAGCAATCCGTTGGGGTCCTGCGAAAGTGTGCTGACGTTCAAAGACGGACCTCCTAGGTTAGAGGGTACCCATCAGTCGATCTTTTGTTTCCAACGCACTCCCACTACTTCGCCTCCGATAGTCGACTACGGATGCTCCACCGGCGGCCCAGCAAGACTCGTGGGCGATTGGATCGAATCCTTCGATTGCGTGCCTGGGATGTCGGACACACTCAAGATCATCTATCGAGAATGGGAAGCCATCGACAAGGAAGGACGCCGCTCGACCACGTTTGATACCATCAATGTATTGCGCACACCCGCCTTGGACGATACTCGGCTACATTGTGCGGAGGCTGACACACTCTATTGCGGATCGCCCCTGGTCTCGGGGCCCTATCTCCTACATGCGCCCGCACCAGGCAGTAGCATCTGCCAGCGGACCTACCTGGTCAAGACCGCTCGCTTTGGTAGAGAGTTGGTCTTTTCGGCAGGGGTGGGAGAGGTCAAGTGTGGTCTCAATGTCCATGTGCAACAGAAGAACTTCAGCAGTGGTTGCCAAGGTCTCTACCGGGTCGACGTGGAGATTAAGCAGCCCTGCCCGGGCGGAGCAAACACGGCCTCATGCTCGGTACCGGGCGGCAATGTGATCGAGCAACTTGACCCGGAAGGCACGTACTGGCGTTGTAGCTTTTGGGTGTACTTCATAGACAATACCCCGCCCACTAGCCAATTGCAGTATGATGGGCTAAATGTCTTGCCACACGAAAATGTAGATGACAGCGGAGCCTTCCACTGTTACGATACGCCAGCCAGCCCTTCTAATGCTACTCCAAGTCCGGTCGTTGTCGTTGAGACACAAGCGGATCATTGTGGTGGTAAGCTTTACCTTCCGCCCTTGTGCGTGACCGATGATTGCACCGACATCAAGATGGTCAAAGCAACCATCGAAGGTATCGGCACTTATGTGCTCAGTAGCACCGGGACCTGCTCAAGGGGTTTCTTATATCAGGCTGATCAGCCTGTCGAACTGTCCCCCACCTCCACCCCCTATCAAATACTGTATGAGGCGGTGAATGAATGTCACTACGTGCAGCGGACCTATGCCTACGTGATGGTGAAGGATGCGGTACGGCCAGTGGCGGTCTCGGACAAGGGGCTTACCGTGAGCCTAACCGACGCGCACCGAGGCAAAAAGTGGGTAGCGGCCGAGGCCTTTAGCGAGGGCAGTTGGGACAACTGTGGGATCCAGTACATGCTGGCTCGCCGCTCAGACTGGTTTGAAGCTTGCGTGGACCTATGTGATGACACGACGGTGCTCTGCACCTACCATGACATGATGATCACAACGGCCCATCTCGACGAAGCAAAGGCTTCCAACGAGGTCGAGGCGCATTATGCCCACACCCTGCAATGGTTAGAGGAGGACAGCACGGCCTGCAGCGACTTGATACTTAATGGGTGGAGATTTGACCTTTCCTACCTGAGTAGCAGCCAGTGCCAAGGAGAATCCATGACCAAAGAAGCGTTTGTACGCCGCGCGCTCAAAGGAGATTGTGACATTGGTTTGGAAGCCCTGCCCCGGTCCTTCGGCTGCGCGGGTGCCGTTGAGCAGTCCCAGACCAGTGTGATGGATGTGGCCCAGCAGATAGGTGGTGGTTGGAGTAAGGAGGTGCCTTTTGATTGCAGTGATGCTTGCGGGACGGTCACCGTGGAGATCCTGGTGGTGGACTATTGGTGCAATTGGAGCACTAGTTGGACGGAGGTGTACGTAGAAGACAAGAGCGGGGTGAGGGTAGCACGCGATGTCGACCATGTGGAACTCAGTTGCAGGACCTATAAGGAGGCAAAGTACCACCATCCCGACGAGGTGCATCCCGTCTCGTTGGAAGAGCTCGTGGAGAGAGCGGTCGACGCAGAAGGTCCTGCGTTGGATCTACTGGATGACATCCTGGGTACGTACGAAAAGGCTTGGGTTGATCCATATGGCAATTACGTAGATGCAGCAGGGGAGGAGTTGGCTCCCACGATTTCCTTGGCAGATAGTACCTGTGTGTGCACGGTGTTGACCACTCAAGTACTGCGCTACGACGAGCATCTGGGCGAGGAGTGGGTCGATTCGAGTTATGAGGAGTGCTCCTATCAGGTAGTAGAATCGACCTTGTCCACGGGCATCGTGACGGTCAATTGTGCAGCGAATGTCAGTTGCTCGCAGACCGTATGGTCCGACCTTGATCATTGTGGTCAGGGAGTGGTCTATCGCAAATTCAAGATATGGCAATCCTGCCCCTCCGATGGAGCCGTGGCGCATGAGATAGATACGATCGTGCGAGTTCAGCAGATTTCAGTGGGCAATCATTGCGAATTGTCCAAGGCGATGTTTGACCTGCCGCCCGATGCAGAAGTGGTGGCATGTGCATTGGAGTACGATCCTTCGGGTTCGGGCAATGTGGTCGGCGTGGCGCATCCGGATAGCGTGGGCTCTCCGGTGTACCGCTTTGATGACGATTGTCGTATCGTCGGTGTAGGCCACCAAGACAAGGTGTTTAGAGTCGTGGGCGGTGACGCGGCCTGCCACAAGATCCTGCGGACCTGGTATTTGGCTGATTGGTGCAATGCCGGGCCTCCGACAGAGCCCCGCTGGTGGGAGCATTACGACATCGCTATTGACACTTTCGTGCAAAAGATCATAGTGATTGACACCATACCGCCGAGCTGTAACGTGACTGGACCGGTCGCAGATGGCGGAGTGATTGAAGCAGGCGGCTGTAGCCTCGATTTTCAAGCCACTGTCGCCGTGCAAGACGAATGTGGTCTGATCAGCTACTACTGGGAGTTGCTAGAACTGCTGCAAGCCAACAGTGTACGGGTGATCGGCCATCAAGGCACCTTGGAGGGATCGATGAATGGCGCATTTGATGTGGAGGTGGACGGTCTCGAAGCGGGCGACTACAAACTTAAGGTTCGCGTGACTGATGACTGCCAAAATGAGTCCTACTGTACGTACGAGTTTAGCGTGCAGACAGGCAAGAAGCCTAGTCCGGTTTGTATCACCAGTCTCACTGTCGAGCTCAATCCCATGGATCTGAATGAAGACGGCATGGCCGATACCGCCATGAGCACCATCTGGGCGGAGGAGTACAATCTCAGTAGCCGAGCACCCTGTGGCGAAGATGACGATGACCTCCAGTTCTTCATTGAGGTATTGGGGCCGGGAAACCCGGGATCAGAGACGTTGGATACCACCGTTGATCTGGACAGCTTGAACTTGGGCTGCGCGCACATCGGCGTGAACACGGCCCGACTGTGGGTGCTCAGCCCGACGGGTAGTGCAGACTTTTGTGACCTGGCCTTGATCGTCCAAAATAACATGGGCGGCTGTGAGGGGGCCATGAGCCAAATGACGGCTGTTTTGGGTGAGATTAGGACAGAGGACACACTGATGATTGCAGGGGTAGAGGTGAATGCCTGGGGTTCCGAGATCATGCCTCAAACGGCAACGACCGTCGAGGATGGGGCATTTGGCTTCTTATTTGACCAAGGGGAGATGGTCTCGATCACTCCGGTCAAAGAAGGAGATCCGCTGAATGGGGTGAATACGTCGGATATCCTGCTTCTTTTTGGTCATGTCACCGGCACACCCCTGACGACACCTTATCTGCGCATTGCTGGTGATGTCAATGATGATGGCATCCTTGATGCCACGGACCTGACCATTCTGAGAGACCTGGTCCTTCTCAATATTGATGCTTGGCCCACTTTAAACGCATGGCGGTTTATCGACGCCAGTTTTGTCTTTCAAACGATGACACCAGAGGCAGAAACTTATCCGGAGGAAGTGCAAATGACCCTTGACGGTCCGGACCAAAGAACCGATTTTGTGGGTGTCAAGATAGGTGACCTGGACTTGGATAGGATCACTACCTTAGGACGGTCAGGAGAGGTAGTGACCTTACAGGTGCAAGATCGACAGGTGAAAAGGGGTGAGCGACTAGACGTCCGTTTCGAATCAGAACGACTGACAGCGCTGATGGGCCTACAGACGGGGATCCGATTTGATACAGAAGCGCTCGAATTTGAGGATTTTGCCCCGGAAGCTGATGCACTGGCGGTGCGGCAGGACTTTGGGGTACGACACATCGGTGACGGGCTGATTACTTGTAGCTGGATCAATCGAGCCTTCGGCAAGGGAGCGATAGGAGAAACGCTGGCAACCATTTCCTTCGTCGCCAAGAGAGATGGACATCTATCAGACATGCTGGCACTGGACGGCCGCCAAATTTCGTCCGAAGTCTACCCGGCGTGGTACGAGCGGCATCCGCTGGCCCTCCGATTTTCCGACAGCGGACCGATACACGTGCTGGATCAAAACCATCCCAATCCCTACCGTGAACATACCGCCATTCGGTTTGAACTTGGATCGGAGGAGCGAGGGACACTGGCCATTAGAGATGTGACGGGGCGTCTCGTTTGGATCCGACAAGGAAACTTTGCCCAAGGAGTCCATCAGGTGTACCTCTCAGATGAAGATATTGGGCCCTCCGGGGTATATTTCTACACCCTTGAATTGCCATCCTTTACTACGACCCGGAAGATGATACACCTCGACTGACCTCGATCTTGTATTATCTGCCATCAGATCCCCTTGACTCAGGAGAGGGGTTTTTGTCTCCCGAGGCTAGGAGGTGCACCCAGTAGCGATCAAATACAGAAATTTCTATCTGGCTAAATCCAGCTTCGTCCAGCCATTTCACCTGATCATCGATGCTGTTGGGGTGATCATACCTAAAGTAGTGATCATGGAGATACTGCCAATCCTCGGTGGTGCCATGATCCAAGACATATGCTTTCCAATGTTCGATGAATCCTTCGTGCTCCGGGCTGGTTCGATCGACAAATAGATCGGCATAAGAGAAACATCCGTCCTCTCTGAGCAGCTCTCTGACCTTCTGAAAGACCTGCTGCTTGTCCACAGCCTGCAGATGATGAAGGGAGAAACATGCGATCACAAGATCCGTCGAGTCAGGCCTGGGCTGGAGATCTTGCATCATACCCTGGGTAAAGGTCAAACCCTCAAATCGACGGAATCTGGATTTGGCCACATGGAGCATATCCTCGCTGGCGTCCAGCAGTTGGATCTGGGCTTGCGGGTAGCGCTTCAGGATGCGGGCGGTGGCATTACCATTACCGGCGCCGAGATCCAGTATGGCAGGATGCGGTCCCGTTAGCGCGGGTCTTTTCTCATAGAGGGATAGCAGATCTTCGTAGTGCGGTACCCACCGAAGCATCTTGTCCGTGTAATCAGAATGAATTTCGTCGAAGACTTCGCCAATGTGCATCATAAGTGCTGAGAAGTAGTAGCAACGAAGATAACTACAAAGCGATAATCTGGAGGGCGAAACACTATACCCGGCACTAACCCGGTTCCCAGGTCAATCTCAATACAAATCTGCTTTCGCTGGTGATGCGAAATCGATGGTCTATGCGGTGTCCGACCACCCAGAAGATTTCATCTTGGCTGACAAGCAGCCATTGGCGTTCCTTGTCCAACTTGCTGAACTTTCGACCGGCGAAGTACTTTTTCAGCTTTTGTTTTTTGCCAGCCAAGCCCAACGGATGAAATCGGTCCCCTGGTCGCCACTTGCGCAGGGTCAACGGATATCTGAGACGTTGGGCGTCGATGTATGCTACATGATGATCCGTCGCAAAGCGCTCCGGGATGGCCGACATCAGCTTGAGATGCAACTGACCCTCAGGCAGGTGCACCAATTGCTGGCCTTCCGCAATTTCCACGGTGAGGTCGGACGCGACTGCGATCGATGTGAGCATGAGCTTGCCTCGATCCAGCAGCACCCGGTGTTGCTGACTGATAAAGGTCCGGCCCGAGTGCGATTGATCCGCCGCCGTCACCATCTGTGACACCTGCGAGTAGTTAAACCCGTACGACCTGAGCCACTCAAAGAGAACTAGATCCCGGAGCGAAGGCTCCAGCTTGGCCAGATCCGCCGTCTGCACATCGCCCTTCGTCACTATGCGATCGATCTGATCCGTCAGAAAGCCCTGCAGCAGGCGGGCCCCCTTTTGCCATATGCGAATGTTTTCCGTCATTCTGGAGCGGTACCTGGGATAGCGCTTCTCAATCTGAGGGATGAGCTTGTTGCGAATGTAGTTTCGTCGGTATTTGTTGCTGCGGTTGCTCTCATCCTCTCGGTAGCTGATGCCCTGCTGGTCGGCATAGGTTCGGATGTCTCTCTTGGCGGCAAAGAGCATGGGTCGGATGATCTGGTCGCGTTTGGGGAGCATCCCGACGAGTCCACCAATGCCGGCTCCCCGCCCGATATTTAACATAATCGTCTCGATCTGATCGTCCTGGTGGTGTGCCGTGGCCAGCCAGTCGTAATGATGGAGCTGCATGATATCGTCAAACCATCGATATCGCAGATGCCTCGCCGCTTCCTGGATGCCCATCTTGTGCGTACGAGCGTATTCCTTGGTGTCAAATTGTGTGACATAAAAGGCCACCCCGAGGCGATCGGCCGCTTTAGCCACGAACTTTTGGTCGAGGGTGGAGGCCAACCCCCGCATGCGAAAATTGCAGTGACAGATGGCAAAGTGATACGAAGATTTGGCAAAGAGATCCAGCAGCACCATCGAATCGATGCCGCCACTGACCGCCACGAGTACCCGGTCACCCTGCCCGATCAGCTGTTCGTCATCGATGAATTTTTGAAACGCTTCTACCATGGCACTGTCTCTATCGCTGAAATTGATCACACCTGGTCCTCCGGAGGCTAGCGGATACCCTGCTGGTTGAGCCACCGCCTGTACCGATTGGCATTGATACCGTGTTCGGCCAGGTTGGAGGCAAAAACATGCTCGCCAATCGAGCCTGGTTTAGCGCACATATACAGGTAGTTATGATCTTCTGCCTCAAGTACTGCGTCAATGCTGCTGAGAGACGGCATATAGATCGGACCAGGGGGCAAGCCGGGTACACGGTAGGTGTTGTACGGCGAGTCGATCGCCAAGTGCTTGTTTAGGACCCGGCGGAGGGTAAAATCACCGACGGCAAAAACGACGGTGGGATCGGCCTGTAGCGGGATTCCCCTTTTCAGCCGATTCAGATAGAGTCCGGCTACGGTGGGTCGCTCTGATGTCTTCTGTGTCTCCCGTTCGACGATGGACGCAAGGGTGTATACTTCCTGGGGAGAGAGGCCAAGATCTTGCGCTTTCTTTCTGCGGTCATCCTGATCCCAAAACCGCTCCGTCTCTCGATGGAGCCGGGTGACGATCTGCTCGGGACTGGCATTCCAAAACATCTCGTAGGTGTTGGGGATGAAGGCCGACAGCCGGGTAGCTTCGTCATAGGTGGTGCCCTCCCATGCTGCCTCACCGTACAGCACCGCAGCCAGCGTAGTGGAGTCCACCTCGAGGTTTCGACTGATTTTGCCGGCTAACTGACCGAGGTCTCGCACGTGATTGATAACCACATTGACCGGCGCTTGATCACCACTCCGCAGCCTGCCCACCAAGGTTCGGTTGCTCCATCCGGAGCGGAGGCGATATCGACCTGGTTTCACGGCCTGGTCGTCGTATTTCATCCACGCAGCTACTCTCAAGAAGCTTGATTTGCTGATTAGGAAGGAGTCCTGCGAGAGCAGGTCCACCACCTCTTGCAGCGATGACCCGGTAGGTATGTACAGGAGCTCGTTGTCTGCGCGAGGTGACACATTTGAGCCCTGAATCCAGCCATACACCTGGTATGCTGCTATCGCACCTAAAGCCAGCAGGAGGTTGAGAATGATAAGAAGGCTGCGTCGGCCCGATCTAGCCATGGTGTATCAACGTCAATATTGCTCTGATTCGTCAGGGAAGGACCGATTTTTTACATCCCTGGTGTATTCTTGTGCAGCCTCCTTGATCTCCCCGTAGAGGTCGCGATAAATGCGGAGAAACCGGGGCCTAAACTCCTTGGTGATCCCCAGCATATCGTGCGTGACGAGCACTTGTCCATCCACATCAGCCCCAGCGCCAATACCGATGATGGGTATTTTCACGGAGGCAGCCACTTCCTTGGCCAAAGCACTGGGGATTTTTTCCAGCACGATGGCAAAGCAACCGATGGACTCCAGCATCCTGGCATCCTCCCGGAGCTGATTGGCTTCCGCCTCCTCCTTGGCGCGTACGACGTAAGTGCCAAACTTGTAGATGGATTGCGGGATGAGCCCTAGGTGCCCCATCACGGGGACCCCCGCTTTGAGTATGCGCTTGATGGAGTTGCTTACAGCCACGCCCCCCTCAAGCTTGACCGCATGGGCACCAGCCTCTTTCATGATTCGGATGGCACTACTCAGTGCCTTGCGACTGTTTCCCTGATAGGTGCCAAAGGGTAAATCAACGACCACCAGGGCCCGGTTGATGGCCCGAATCACACTGCTGGCATGATAGATCATCTGATCCAGGGTGATGGGTAGTGTGGTCTCGTGTCCAGCCATGACATTGGATGCCGAGTCACCGACCAAGAGCACATCGACCCCCGCCTCGTCCAGGATCTTGGCCATGGAGTAGTCGTAGGCAGTCAGCATACTGATGCGCTCACCGGCTGCTTTCATGCGTTGCAGCGTCTTGACGGTGACGCGCCGAACTTCTTTATTTACTGACATAGGCTTGACATAGGTTGGCACTGGTGGAGCTTCGCATTAGAATTGGCATCAATATTTGGTGCGAAACTCTACTAGTGCTTAAAAAGCGGGCGGAAAGTTAGCTAAAAGGGTGGACTCGGTCAGGACTAGATCTCCGGGTCAGGTAGCCACTCGTCCCGCTGCAATCGGTAGAGGACCACCTCGGCGTGGTAGTAGTGTGCGGGCCCCACCAGCTGCATTCCGGCTTTTTCCAGGACTCGGCGCGAAGCCAGGTTGTCGGGCCTAGCTACGGCCACCAGGTAGGGTAGGCCCAGGCTCTCAAATCCGTATCGCAGCAAGCCCTTGGCGATCTCTGTCGCATAGCCCTGTCCCCAATGCTCCTTGGCTAGGCGATAGCCAATCTCCTGCTCCGGCGAGGTGTCCAGATCCTTGAGGCAAGCCCAGCCGATGCACGTGCCATCCTGTTTGCGCTGTGCCATCCAGATCCCGTGCGATGGGTCTGCTTCGTAGCCTGCCATGATCTTGGCCAGCCTCCCGCGGACTTGGCTACGTGGTCTGGCGGGACCGATGTATCGCATGACATCCGGATCCTGATGCAGTTGGACGAGGTAGTCCAGATCTCCGGCCACGGCCAGGCGCAGCACGAGGCGCTCTGTCTCCAAAATCACTTTCATAGCTCGAAGAAAAGTCATATACGGGAATCTGACAAGGGCTGCCGTTTTGTCATAGTGGCTTGTCGGAGGTAGGGTAGAATGGCAGGAGACCTGACAAAAGGATCCCATATGGCACTATATCCTCACTTGGCATCTAAATTGAGCTCTGCGATAGTAGATGACTTTGGTGAATGAGGAAAGGAATCGTGAGAGTCATCGACTAATACCTTACTAAAGTTTAAAACTAGATTAAATGGGAAAAATTATCGGCATTGACTTAGGAACAACCAACTCTTGCGTGGCAGTCATGGAGGGGAATGAACCTGTGGTGATTCCTAATGATGAGGGCCGTAGGACCACGCCTTCGGTAGTAGCATTTATGGATAATGGGGAGCGCAAGATTGGAGATCCGGCCAAACGTCAGGCGATCACCAATCCGACGCGCACGATATTTTCCATCAAGCGTTTTATGGGGACCCGATTTACCGAAGTCTCATCCGAGGTTTCGAGGGTGCCTTATAAGGTACAGAAGGGAGATAATGACACCGTCCGAGTCGAGATAGAAGATCGATCCTACACGCCGCAAGAAATCTCCGCCATGGTGCTACAAAAGATGAAGAAAGTGGCGGAGGACTACTTGGGATCAGAAGTGACTGAAGCCGTAGTGACGGTGCCGGCTTACTTCAACGATTCACAACGTCAGGCGACCAAAGAGGCCGGTGAGATCGCAGGCCTGACCATCAAGCGGATCATCAACGAGCCGACAGCCGCGGCATTGGCCTATGGGCTGGATAAGAAGGGCGCTGATTCGACCATCGCAGTATTTGACCTCGGTGGCGGTACCTTTGATATCTCCATTCTGGAGCTGGGAGACGGCGTATTTGAAGTGAAGTCGACCAATGGCGATACGCACCTCGGTGGAGACGATTTTGATCAGGTATTGATCGATTTCCTCGCCGATGCATTCAAAAGCCAGGAAAATATGGATCTGCGTAAGGATCCGATGGCCTTGCAGCGATTGAAGGATGCGGCAGAGAAGGCCAAGATTGAGCTGTCTGCCTCGACGGAGACAGAGGTAAACTTGCCCTATATCACCGCGGTAGACGGAGTACCCAAGCACCTCGTGCAGAAGATCTCCCGCGCTAAGTTTGAGCAGTTGGCAGACAAGCTGGTGGAGCGCACCTTGGGCCCTTGCGCAGAGGCACTAAAGGACGCAGGAATGAGCAAAAGCGAGATCAGCGAGATTATCCTGGTCGGTGGTTCTACGCGTATTCCTCGAATACAACAGGCCGTTGAGGAGTTTTTTGGAAAGAAGCCCAGCAAGGGCGTGAATCCGGATGAGGTGGTAGCTACCGGAGCAGCCATTCAAGGAGGCGTGTTGAGCGGTGACGTCCAGGACGTGCTGTTGCTCGACGTGACCCCTCTTTCACTGGGTATCGAGACCATGGGCGGTGTTTCCGACGTCGTGATCGAGGCCAATTCGACGATTCCGACTAAAAAGTCAAAAGTCTATTCGACAGCATCCGACAATCAACCTTCCGTGGAGATCCACATCTTGCAGGGAGAACGTCCCATGGCTCGCGACAACCGCACCGTGGGAAGATTTATCCTGGATGGGATACCACCGGCCCCTCGAGGTATGCCACAGGTGGAAGTGACCTTTGACATCGATGCCAATGGTATTCTCAATGTGCATGCCAAGGACAAGGGAACCGGCAAGGAACAAAACATCCGGATCGAGGCATCGACCGGCCTCTCCAAGGAAGAGATCGAGCGCATGAAGAATGAGGCAGCAGCCAATGCAGAGGCGGATAAGGCCGTCCGGGAAAAGGCTGACAAGCTCAACGCAGCCGATACGCTAATCTTCCAAACGGAAAAGCAGATTAGCGAGTACGGAGACAAGATACCGGCCGACAAGAAGGAGGCCATCGAAAAAGCCGTCGCCGATCTCAAGGAGGCACACAAGTCCGAGGACATTGCTCGGATAGACGAGGCCTCCGCCAAACTCAACGAAGCTTGGACGGCGGCTAGCCAGGACATTTATCAGGCACAGCAAAGTGCAGATGCCACGGCAGGTGCCAATGGTGCTCCGGAAGAGGGTAGCAGCGATGACGCGGAAGATGTGACAGACGTAGAGTTTGAAGAAGTAGACGATAAGTCGGAGTAGAAGACTTCGCAGCAAATAAGCAGAAGGCCCAGTGGAGACATTGGGCCTCTTTTGTTTCTATCAATGCTCAGCAGGAGGTCAAAGACTGATCAAAAGACCATCTGGCGCTGTGGGCCGAGGGCAGGGAGTCAACCCAAGCGGGCTATGGCTCTAGGCACGTCTCAGAATCCGAGGAGATCTTTCATCCCAAATACCCCTTGCTTACCCACTAGCCATTCCGCAGCCGATAAGGCTCCCTGGGCGAATCCCAGGCGCGAGTGGGCTGTGTGCCGGATCTCAATCGTATCGACGGAAGAGTCATACCGCACTTCGTGTGTCCCCGGGACCTGGGCTTCTCTCTCCGAGATGATCGGCAGTTGGGTGGGATCTTCGGTGGCGTGATTCACCCATTGGGTCTTTGTAGGCAAGTGGCGGAGGATGCCTTCGGCCAAGGTGATCGCCGTACCGCTGGGGGCATCCAATTTCTGGAGGTGATGGATCTCCTTCATCGCCACATCGTAGCCAGCGGTGTCTTCCATGGCGCGCGCAAGGTATTCGTTGAGCGCGAAGAATATATTCACCCCAATGCTGTAGTTGGAGGCGTAGAAGAAGGCCCCGTTGCGTTCGCCACATAGTGCCTCGATGTCTGCCTGGCGATCGAGCCAGCCCGTGGTGCCCGACACGATGGGTATGCCCTGGTGGATACAGGCGGTGATATTTTCATAGGCCGACGTGGGCCGGGTGAACTCAATGGCTACGTCGGTGCTAGTATCCAGATCCCGTACCTGGATAGGTGTGTCGACATCGACCACAGCGGAGATGAGATGCCCTTTTGCCAGGGCCAGTTTTTCAATGGTCTTGCCCATCTTGCCATACCCAATGAGAGCGATCCGTAGCATAGTCACCGTTTCGTCATAATGAGGCCCCGAATATCGAGATAATTGGTGATTCTTTTACCTTTGGCGCTCCACCAAAGACTTCCTTTTGGTCCCAACAAACGACCTCCTGCTTCGAGTGCTGGCTGGTGAACTGACGGAACGTCCACCCGTATGGTTGATGCGGCAGGCCGGGCGTATCCTAAAGGAGTATCGCGAGGTGCGGGCGTCGGTCAATGGCTTCAAAGCCCTGGTGTCCAATCCGGAGTTGGCCTCCGAAGTGACCGTTCAGCCCGTCGACATTTTGGGCGTCGATGCCGCCATATTATTTTCGGATATTCTGGTGATCCCGGAGGCCATGGGTTTGGACTACCAATTGATAGAAAAGGTCGGCCCTCGATTTCCTGTCACCATCAAAGAGTCAGCGGACATCGACCGCCTGCGGCAAGGAGACGAGGCAGCCGGACGACTGGGATATGTCTACGACGCGATCACGGCCACCAGAGCCAAATTGGCCAATCGCGTACCGTTGATTGGTTTTGCCGGGGCCCCCTGGACCTTGCTTTCTTATATGGTAGAGGGGGGAGGAAGCAAGACTTTCTCCAAGGCCAAGGCATTCCTGTATGGACGACCAGCCTATGCCCACCGATTTCTTGAAAAGATCACTCGCACGTTGATCGCCTATCTGCAGCAGAAAGTGGCCTCTGGTGTCCATGTCCTACAGCTGTTTGATAGCTGGGCAGGGGTGCTCGATCGACCGACCTATGAGGAGTTTGGCCTCAGGTACATCCGCCAGATTCTGGAGGCACTGCCGGAAGTGCCGGTGATCATGTTTAGCAAAGGGGCTTGGTTTTCCTTGGATCAGTTGGCCGCCTTGCCCGCTACGGCATTGGGGCTGGACTGGCAGACCTCTCCCGCACATGCCCGCTCCATTGCAGGGCCTGACCGAGTATTGCAGGGCAACCTGGATCCCTCGCTCTTGCTCAGTAATGTCGAAACTATTCAACACAGCACGAAGGACATGCTTGCGGCCTTCGGCAGACACCATATTGCCAATCTGGGACATGGCGTTTACCCCGATACACCGGTGGAGCACGTCAAGTGCTTCATTCAGGCCGTCCAGTCATATGATTACGGATCATAATCTTTAAAGACAAGATTTCCAGGAGGATTATATATCGGTCCTGGTGAAATATAAATTTGACCGGGCTTTTTGGTGCCGATTTTAATTTTGCACTTTTCCCAATTTGTCTAATTTAGGCCTGGGATCATAGACCAAGATTGTAACTTCAAATTGCCTATGGGATGGTTTAACAGGCTCAAGGAAGGGATTCAAACTGCCACTAAGCACAAGAAAGAAGTTCCCGACGGACTGTGGTTTAAGTGCGACTCTTGCAAGGAGACGAGCACCATGAAAGAGTTGAAGGAGAACTACTATGTCTGCCCCAAGTGCGGCCATCACTGCCGCATCGGCTCACACGACTACTTTGACATTATCTTTGACGAGCCACCTCAGCCACTCTTCGAGACGTTGAAGTCCTATGATTTTCTGGGCTGGACGGATCTCAAACCCTATCACGAGCGATTGATCAAGGCCGAAGAAAAGAATGATGTTTCCGAGGCCATTACCGTCTCTACGGGTAAGGTCGAGGGCCGCAATCTGGTCGTTGCTGCGATGGACTTTAGCTTCATAGGTGGATCGATGGGCTCAGTGGTGGGAGAGAAGATCGCCTTGGCGATCGAGTACTGCATCCAGAAGAAGACGGCCCTGCTGATCATCTCCAAGTCGGGCGGCGCCCGGATGATGGAATCGGCCTACTCATTGATGCAACTGGCCAAGACCTCCTCACTGCTGACCAAACTGGCCAAGGCTCGCATACCCTATCTTTCCATGCTCACCGATCCCACCACCGGGGGGGTGACCGCATCATTTGCTATGCTGGGAGATATCAATTTTGCTGAGCCCAATGCGCTGATTGGATTCGCAGGACCTCGGGTCATTAAGGAAACTATCAAGAAGGATCTGCCAGAGGGATTTCAGACGGCGGAGTTTCTCCTGGAGCACGGCTTTTTGGACTTCATCGTCAGCCGGGACCACCTGAAGTCCAAGATAGCGCAGCTACTGTTGCTTTTTGGCGGACGCTAGGCGGCGCACTATCCTACTGCTAAAAACAAGGAATTGCTCTTCTGAATCCGAGACGGTTACAGCCCTATTGCGGTATGTCTTTGATGACCTTCAGTTGACCGTCCAGTGGATTGAAGCTTTGCAGCAGCTGATCGAAATAGGCGTCGGGATCTCTCAGATAGAAGTTGAGAAAATTGTCTTTGCGCTCCTGCAGACCACCGTCCGGAAATAACTTTTGTCTCACTGCCCGGATTTGACCAATGGCCACTTCGTGCTTCAGTTTTTCTGCCCGTCGGATTTTGGCTTCGAGGTGCTGCACCACCTTAAGGACATTCTTACCCTCAGCGCCGATGGTGCCTTTGAGGGTGGGATCTACCTGGATGGCCTTCTCCTCGATTTTGCGGAAGACCTGCATCAGTTGACCCTTTTCCGGTCCGAGCGAGATCTCAGATTCTGCTTCCCTGGACACATATTTCTTGATGGTCTCCGTTTCGGGTAGTAGAAAGTCCTCTAAGGACAGACCTAGTTTATTCATTTTTTTCAGCACACCGCGATCGAGCCACAAGCAAGAATCTCGTCGCACCAGCATAGGGTAGTTGATGCCAAAATGTTCAAATTGTGTCTTGCGTTCGAGCCAGTAGGCCAGTTCACCGCCGCCCCCAATGTAGGCTAGGTTGGGTAAAATGGTCTCTTGAAACAAGGGCCTCGTCACGACATTGGGGCTGAAGTTTTCGGGGGATTCCTCCAGTTCCTGGAGCATTTCTGCCTCCGAAAAGTACAGATCCGTATTCAACACATGGTATTGTCCATCGGCCCATTCGAGACGCTCTCGCGATCCATTTGTCAGGTAAAAGAGGTTGATGTCGCGTGCATAGGCTTGCTCTTTCAGGCCCTCGGCGGCGAGGCGTTGCTGTGTCTGCGTGACCAGCTCCTTTGAGTGGCGCTCCACCAGCTCACTTTTGAAGATGGGGATCATCTTTCGTTTCAAGTCCGGGTGGTCCATATTGAGCACGACCAAGCCGAGATCGGCAAAGAGCCCATTGATCAGATCCACATACGCCCTACCATACCGCTCATGACGCGTGTGGGTCTGCTGAATAAGCTCGAAGACCTCTTGAGCGGTATCCGAGGTGCCTAAGATCTCCTTCATCTGCGCTAAGACAGTGCCAAGGGACTGCGTCTTCATCCGGCCTACCGGACCTTGTTCATCGGTCTCCCATACAATCTGCTTGTTGTAGAGTCGCAGATGGTTCATCTCCTCAAAGTCATGGTCTTCGCCGCCAGTGACGAAAATGGGGACGAAATGATGGGCTGGATAAGCCTCCCCGAGCATCCGGCAAAGTTTGATCGCCGAAATGATCTTGTAGATCACGTACAACGGACCGGTAAACAGCACAGGTTGGTGGGCGGTGGTAATGGTGAAGGTCGATGGATCTCGGAGTTTCTCCACTTGCTCCAACACCTTCTTGCAGTCGGTGGTCAACCCACGGTATTGTTCCTGCAGCACCTTAACCAGGAGCGATCGATCCGTATCGTCCTTCGCTTTGTCGGCGATAACTTGTTGAAAGGAAGATAGTTCTGGCGAATATTTGAAGAATTCTTGCAGCCGAGCGTCTTGCTTGACATAGGCGACATCGGTGGGGGAAAAGATGGACACATCGCCAAAATCTATATGTGTTGTTTCCATGGTCGGCAATATTACCACTTATCAACAGGATCGGCGAAGAGGAGGTTGTTAAATCGGTGGTAAATGTGCAGAGGATCAAGTGGTCAGAGGTGTGATAGCCCTCCCAAGGGCCATCATATAGCCTAAGTGCCATGCTTCATGTAGATTATTGTACTGAAACGCTGTCTGCCAATCTTGAAAATGGTAGTCAATCGAGAAGTAATTGCCTTTGAAGGGCTCAAACGAGACAAATCGACCGTGAGCATGATCTTCAACGGTCTGATGTGCAAACAATTGCAATTTCAGTTTGATGCTCTCAAACTCATCCTTTTCTATGGGCATTTCTGGTGAACCAGAAATGTAACGGTTGAAAAACTCGTCAGTTAGATCCATGCCTAGGCCAGCTAGCTTATAAACGAGAAACTGCTGAGCTGCATGTATATGTCCAGCATTCCAGACAATGTTATTCTTAAATCCATCCGGAATGAAATTTACTTGCTCGACAGTAAGGGAGTTTAGGAGCTCAAGGATGTTGGCTCGTGTCCACTGAAAGAATTGCAGATGGTTTTCCATGGGAGAAATGTCATTTGGTTTGTGATATGTTGAATCAATACTGTTAATATATGAACGATTGCTGCTAGCACAAGGCATTTATCAGCCCTTACCTTGTGGTGTGTCTTTTATCAAACCTCGAAATTATGTCAGAATCAACAACGAAACAGCAGTTCCCCAGCAAATTAGCTGAAATCTTTAGCCGATGTCAAGATCGTGCAGCAACTTATGATCGCGATAGTACATTCTCGTCGGAGGACTTCCAAGAGCTGGCTGATGCCGGCTATTTGCTCCTTCCAGTGCCTGAAGAATTTGGTGGGTACGGAATGGGAATGGCTGAGGTCATGCAGTATCAGCGCAAGCTGGCCTACCACGCCGCTCCTACCGCCTTGGCGATCAACATGCACTTGTATTGGGTGGGTCTGGTCAGCGACCTTTGGAGGGCAGGTGATACTTCCCTAGAATGGTTGCTTACTGAGGCAGCGGCGGGTAAGGTCTT
The DNA here is from genome assembly GCA_965223165.1 of Saprospiraceae bacterium. Classification (GTDB taxonomy): domain Bacteria; phylum Bacteroidota; class Bacteroidia; order Chitinophagales; family Saprospiraceae; genus JABDMH01. The sequence goes on from CBDCVQ010000016.1 coordinate 131,597, forward strand.
TGCAGCCGGCCATGCCGAATCTGGCAATGACCTGCCTGCTATTTACTCTACCACACAGGCGGACAGGGTGGAGGGAGGATATCGATTCACCGGCCGCAAATCTTTTGGCAGTCTAACTCCAGTTTGGTCTTATTTGGGCTTGCATGGTCAGGACAATTCCGATCCCTCGAATCCAATGATCGTGCATGCATTTATGCCCAGGGATACACAAGGATATGAGATCATGCAAGTCTGGGACGACGTGTTGGGTATGCGGGCCACTCGCTCTGATGATACAGTACTTGATGGAGTCTTTGTGCCCGATCAATATATTGCACGGGTGGTCAAGGGTGGCTTTGCCGGGATTGACTCCTTTGTCCTCGGCATTTTTGGTTGGGCCTTGATGGGCTTTGGCAATATCTATTTTGGGTTGGCTCAGCGTGTTTTCCACATGCTTTTGGAAAACCTAGAATCCAAGAAATCGATGTCATTGGCAAGTGAATTGATGAGCCACCATCCGGGTGTACAGCATGACATCGCAGAAATGGTTTTGAAATTGGAAGCCATTGAACCGCAGCTAAATACGGTAGCAAAAGAGTGGTCAGAAGGAAAAGACTATGGTCCAGCGTGGGCAGTGAAGTTTGTTGCTGCCAAATGCAATGCGGTGGAGCGAAGTTGGGAGATCGTAGATCGAGCTTTGGACATTGCGGGTGGCTTTGGGATTTTCCCCAAAGCGGGGCTTGAGCGGATGTTTCGTGACGCAAGGTTGGGTCGGATGCATCCTGGCAATCGCTACCTAAGTAGAGAAATCCTCAGTAAGGCCATGCTAGGTCTCGATTTGGATGGACAGCCGAGATGGGGTTAAGAAGGATGACTTCTTCCTGAGGATGGCAAAAAACCGCGAAGAGGGGGTTTGCTCTTGTTGGACGTGCACTGAGCCACAACCTACTCATGGTTTTGTCCTGGTCACGCAGATGGAGTCACACATCTATCGATTGGATCAAAGACCAGCATTCTTCGTGGCTAGTGACTTGTCCATCTGCCCAATATTTTTCGAATGCACAGGGATTGAAATGCAATCTGAGTCGACTAACTATCTCGTCGCGGAATGTCCGCCGTACGGTCGGGGCTGGTATTTTTCTACGCTCCCGAAACTTGCTTGATGCAGCAAATATGACGAGAGCATCCCTCTGTCGCCCTAAATTTACTAGCAGATGGGCAATCAATTCGAGAAAGTCTGTGAGAAACAGGAGAGTATCCCGATTGATGATATCTTCCAGATGGGTTTTGACAGCCTTGTAGCTGCTCACATTGTCCAGAGTTTCCAGTTCCAGTCTCGATTTGAGATAGTTATATATAGGAGAGTTGTGTCCCTGAATTCCTTCTATTTCGTCATCATTGAGTCGCTGCACCAGATGTTGACCTAGCTCCTCATCTTCTGTGACCAACGAAATATCCAGTTGCAGCAAGAGACAGTGAACTTTTCCAATTAGGTTACCTGATCCTTCCCATAGCGGCAATCCCCTTTTAGCGATTACCCCGGCCTCCTCCCAACTTCCCGAATATAGGAGAGTCAAAGCCTTTATGTTCGTCACCCAGGCCAGCAGTTGTCTGTCCTCAATTTGCTCAAGCGTCCGTTCAGCGGTCTTCAGATTCGCAAGGGACGCTTCATAGTCACCCATATGGGCCAGCGTCCAACCGGCATTTGTTAAGTTGTATGCGTAGCCTCTGACGTCCCCAATCAGATTTCTAATAGACGCAGCCTCATTGAAATGGTTCAGAGATTTGGGCAGTTTGCCCCTCACGAGCTGCGCCCATCCCAGATTACCGTATGACACCGAAATCCCCCGTTTGATACCCAACTTTCTATAAATTTCTAATGCTGTGTGAGAGTAGCTCTCAGATCTTCGATGGTTCTGCTGGTAATGTTCTGTCCAGGCCAAATGATTTAGAGCTTCACCTATTCCTTCCTCATAGTGGAGTCTCTTTGCTATTTCGAGGGATTCTTCAAAAATCGAAATGGCATCAGGTATCTTCCGAGTGGTCCCGAAGAGAATGCCATAGGCGTTTAGAGCCCGGCAACGAATTGTGGTATTCTTGTTTCTCATCGGTATTTCAAGCACTCTTCGCAGCCACTGTGATCCTTCCCTCATCATTGCTCGAACGTTCCAATATCGCCAAAACGAAAGAGCGATTTTCAAACCAGTTTCGGAGTCTTCTCTCTGCTCCATCCAAGACAAGATCGACCTAAGGTTGTCAAGTTCGATCTCTATGATATCGCACCAGCGGCCTTGTTCGGGTCCCGTCAAATGAACTTGAGCTTCTTCCACCATGTCCTTGTAGAAGTGGGCGTATACGAGCATGACCTTCTCCATCTCCAACGAGTGTTTCAACCTTTCACGACCAAAGGCTTTAATCGTTTCGAGCATGTAGAATCGTGGTTCACCGTCTTTCTGATCTTCCCTCTGTAATAGACTCTTATCAACTAGGCCAGAAATCTGATCTACTACGTCCAGGTTGGCATATCCTTGGAAACATACTGCTTCTGCCGCTTCGAGTGTGCAGCCGCCACTGAACACTGACAACCTCCTGAATATGGTTTGCTCAGCAGGTGCAAGCAGATCGTAGCTCCACCCGATCGCGTTGGTCAAGGTCCTGTGGCGATCTGGTTGAGCAATCTGGGTGGTGCTCAGAATGTCAAGTTTGCTGGAAAGCCTTTTTAGCAGGGCCTGAGGTGAGAAAAGCTTCATACGTGCAGCAGCCAATTCCAGCGCCAAGGGAAGACCGTCCAATCGTCTGCATAGTGCTGAGACATGAGCCTTATTGTCCTCTGTTAGTGCGAAATCTGGTCTGACGGCCTGCGTCCGGTTGATGAATAATTCGACTGATGGAAACACGGTCAGTTCCTTGACCGTATGCTCCTTTTGCCTCTCCGGAAGGCCCAATTGTGAAAGGCTGTACTCGATCTCACCTGACACGTTCAACACCACCCGACTCGTAACAATGATCGTCAAATTTACGCAAGCGAGAAGTAAGTCCCTGATCCTTTCAGTAGCTCCCAATACGTGTTCGAAGTTGTCAAGGATCAGCAAGAATTCTTGATCTCGGATGAATTGGATTAGGCTGACGAGCGTTTCCTTAGTTGGGTCCTGTGAAATTCGCAGAATTTGGGCGATCTTTGGAATTACATCTTCCGCTATCTGGACCGGAGCAAGCTCCACGAAGTAGGCTCCATGCCGATAGGTATGACCATATCGGATCTGAATTTCTGAGGCAAGTCTTGACTTCCCAGTTCCTCCCGTGCCCGTTATTGTCAGCAGCCGGGTCCCGTCCAGGATCTTGACGATTTCTTTAATTTCTATATGTCTGCCGATAAATCGATCTAATGATCTGGGGATCCCCGCAATACGCCTATTTTTCTTGAGATACTCTGATGGGGTGCAGCCGAATCTCTCATGAAAACACTTGCTGAAATAGGACAGATTGTCAAAGCCAACGGTGTAGGCCGCCTCAGAAACATTGCCGTCACCGCTATGTAGAAGGGCAGCCGCTCTTCGCAACCTGGCTTCGCGAATGAAGTTACTCGGCGAAAATCCGGTGTTTCGAGTTAACTTTCGATAGAGCTGGGGTCGACTTACACCCAGTTCGCGCGACAAAAAAGAGACCGAAAGTTTGCGATTGGCCATGTTGCTATCGATCATATTGAGGACCCTATTCATAAACGCTTCATCCCGAGACGCCATCTCCTCACTAGCTTGATGTCCCGATTGTGCCTGGAGAGGATGATCAGATAGGTCAGGTATTGATAATCCCTCGGCTACCAGTGCAAAAACTGTTACAGGAGCGGCAATGTTTTTAAAATTGAAGGTGCCAAGAGTGCAGGTTTTGATTGATTTGATACTTTTGATATTCGAGACTGCGCTGCCAGATAAAAGAACTGAATTCTTCCCTGCCAGTTGTTCAAGTCTTGCCGTTAGATTGACCCCATCTCCTAAGACATCCCGCTCCCTGACAATCAGTTCCCCGCTGTGGATGGCAATCTTCAGAAATAGATTCTTCTCGTTACGCACCGCCCTTTGGATCTCGCGGGCGCATATGACGGCATCCAACACACTGTCGAATAGAATAATTACACCATCGCCTACCTCCTTTACCCATTTGCCCCGATGCTTGTGCACCAGCGCTTTTTGAATCTGGATGCTCTTATTCAGCAATTCCATCGCACCATCTTCATCCGCACCCATTAGTGCACTGTAGCCGACGATGTCGGTGAACATGATTGCTGCTAGCTGGCGGGATGACTCCATTGAGAGACAGTTTGAGTCTTCTAAAGCTACGAAGATCTAGGCTAGGGATCACATCAGTGGTTTGCAATGCAAGGAAGCCTATTAAATTAGGTTGTAAATACGCTTTTTACATCTACATATGAAGGTGTTTAAGAGAATCGGGACGATTGCCAGATCAGCGACCCAATGTGACATGGGAGACTACAGGCCTTCATTCTTGAGAATGCTGACAACAGCTACCGGTGCACTTTAGACATTTCGGTATTAATGGGAAAAATCTCGGGCTATATGGTTGGCATGTGTCATGGCGACGACTAGTGGAAGGAACTACCTCAGCTTCTCTATTTGAGACTCCATGGTACGAAGGTAATTGCGTAAAGGATTAGCCTACGTATTATAATGGACAGGGCACGCGTCATGCTCGCCAATCTAAACTTGATCGAAGGTAATATTGGCAAGTCCATAGGCTTTCTTTAAATTCATTGAATGCCAATATTTATCGACTACCACCAACTCCCCGAGGGCTTGACTATTCGCGACGTGAGGGAAGCCCATAAATCTGACTTGGAGAAGCAGGAAAAATATGGAGTGAAATTCCTTCAATATTGGGTTAATGAGAAGGCCTCCACTGTGTTTTGTCTTATCGAGGGACCGAATAAACAAGCTTGCGTGGATTGTCACTTGGAATCGCACGGGAATACACCTTGCAATATTCAGGAAGTCGAAACGGGAATAGTGGAACTAATGATGGGCGGTGACCTTCCCGTAGATCAGCATCATATGACCTTAGGGGCTAATGGGCAAGCAGACTCTTCACTTAGGATTATAATGGTGGCTCAGTGTCGAGATGCCCTAAAAATGGATTCCTCGGCTTCAACTAAGGACATCCTAATTCCCACTGTAAGAGCCTCAGCGGGTCGTCCGGTAGAGCTTACTGCTGGTGGAGCATTGGTGGCCGTGTTTGATGCTGTGGTAGCCGCTTTTGAATGCATCGGGCAGATTAATCAGAAGCTAGTAGATCTATCTTCCGAGGGGGGAGACCGGACCAGATTTGCCCTGTATTGCGGTCAGCCACTCACTTACCAAGGTGGTTTTTTTGAGCAGGCTATATATCGTGCCACCGTCCTGCATCAGATAGCAGAATCTGGTCAACTAGTGATATCTAATAGCTTGAGATACTTGATGAATCCACAGCTTGCCCGCAGTACTAACTCCAAGCTGAAATTGTTGAGCGAGTTAGATGAGAAGTTCATTGTTGAACTATTTCAGCTAGTTGAGCATAATCTCGACTCCTCCCAGCTAGACATATTTTTCCTGACAAGGCATCTGGGTATCAGCCGTACTCAGCTATATCGAAGAATTACGAGGCTTACTGGAGAGACGCCCAACCAATTAATACGATCTATTCGAATGAAGAAAGCACTGAATCTAATTCGAAACAGGGCGGGAAACATCACTTACATATCTCAGGAAGTAGGTTATTCCAATCCAAGCTATTTCAGTCGGGTGTTTAGGGAGACATTTGGAGTTGCTCCATCTGAGGTATGACCCTATCCGCAGGGTACAGATTTAATGGTATTTGGTACGATGCTGGTGGATGTAGTCTCAGATGAACCATTAATTTGATGGAATTATGGTAAACGTAACCTGATGACTTATGAGTAAAACACCAGCAGAGCCAGCTAGCCTCTATGAAAGATTGGGAGGAGCCAGCGGCGTTAGAAAGATTGTTAGCGATATCTTGGATAAAAACCTAAGCAACCCCAGCATTGGTCACTATTTCAAGGATGTCGACATGCCAAAACTAAAGCAATCTGTGTTTGAATTCTTCTCGATGGGAACAGGAGGGCCACACCAGTATAGTGGCAAGGATATGGTGGCAGCACATCAAGGACTGAACATAAGTAACTCGGATTTCGACCAGGGAAATGATGACACTATCGCAGCTTTGAAGGAAAGCGGAGTCGATGATGAGTTGATTGAAGATGTGATGAAGATACTCGAGTCCATGAGGGCTGACATTGTTGGGAAATAAGGGCAATCCTGGCAAATACCACGGCAGCACTATTGGCTAGAGAGCATACATCGACGGAAGCTACCTGCCCTTTGTGATGCTATCAGTCACCTGTCTTTATTGTAAAACTGGTTGACCCGTTTTGCCCTGATATTTCATCGTCCTGGATCTATTGAGTGACTTAAATGGAGTTGTCTTCTCCAGAGAAAATCATGTGACAGTTCCATGAATGCGCAGAGGAACTATCGCTTGCTCATGATCGCGATGTCATGCTGGAATGGGCCAAGGAAGAAGCTAACAGGCCCTAGTTACCAGTCTCAACCACCCACAAGGAAAACTGAACACTTTGCAGTAGCCTACCAACCCTCAAGGCTTGATGACCCTTTCTCCTGGCTGCATGATCTCAAAGTCCTCTTCCGCCTTCTTCTCTGCCACCATGCGACGTACATCTTCCAACAGTTGCTTGGCGTCGTAGATGATCCCATCTTTTACGGTGTAGGTGACGCCACCTACTCGCACAATCTCATCATCCTTCGTCAGCTTAATCGCTCCAGTGCCATAAAGGACCTTTAGGTTCTGCAGTGGATTTTCCTCGAGAATGACAAAATCGGCCTTCTTACCCACCTGGACGGTGCCGATCTGGTCTTCCATGCCGAGGGCTTGCGCTCCCTTTAAGGTCGCAGACTGGATCACCTCCAACGGATGAAACCCCGCTTCTCTAAGGAGTTCCAACTCCCGCACATAGGCAAAGCCATAGAGCTGAAATATGAAGCCGGAGTCTGAGCCGGTGGTGACTCGACCTCCACGATTCTTGTATTCATTGATGAAGGTCATCCACAGCTGATAGTTTCTCCGCCAATCCACCTCTTCCTCGGTACCCCAAAAGTGCCAATACGAGCCATGGCTGATCTTGCTGGGCATATAGAAGCGCCAGAGTGAGGGCATGGTGTAATCTTCATGCCACTCCGCTCGACGTGCCCGATGCAAATCCCGGCTGGCCTCGTAGATATTGAAGGTGGGATCGAGGGTGAAGTCCAGGGCCAAAAGCTCATCCATCACCTTGTTCCAGTGGTCGGAGAAGGGCTTTGCGGCTTGCCTCCACAGCCTGCCCGCTTCGGCAAATCGGTGCTGCTCGTTTTGGTAGTTGTAGTCCAACGGATAGTCTTGCACCGTGCGATCAACAAACAGGGCCTCGGGCAGTCCATACCAGTGCTCCATCGAAGTCAAGCCCGCCCGAGCGGAGTGGAGCACATTCCACTGACCGACGTCCATCTGTGCGTGATGGCAGGCAGATCTCAGTCCGAGCTTTTTGTTCTCGTCCAGGGCGGCGGCCATAATCTCTGGTGGAGCGCCAAAAAACTTAATGCCATCGGCACCCTTGGCGGCGTTGTCTCGTACCCACGTACGTGCCTCATCCGCGGTGGCTACTTCTGCGCCCTGGCCAAACACCGTGTAGGCTTGGATGCGGGGTGCGGTAATCTCGTTTCGTGTGCTCTTGATCTTGTGGTCCAACACCCAGTCCAATCCATTGCCACACGCTGGATCACGTACGGTGGTGATACCGTGACCCATCCAAAGTTTAAAGACATATTCGGCATCGGCTCCTTGCGATTCACCGCCAATGTGGCCGTGCATGTCCACAAAACCCGGAAGGAGATACATACCCTCACAGTCAATCTCATGACCTCCTTCCGCCAACTGAGGACGTTTCTCCTCGTCGATCTCCACGCCGGGGTAACCGACCACAGCGATCTTCGTGATGATGTCGTTTTCGACCACGATGTCGATGGGTCCCCGGGGCGGAGCTCCATTGCCATTGATGAGGGTGACTCCTCGGATAATCAACTGAGACCAGGGCCCCTCACCGCGATAGCGCTCCGGAGCTTCTTTTACCTGTGCATCCGCAAAAAGCGCAGAAAAGAATAGTACGATGGCTAGAGTAGTTGAACGAATCATAGGAAAACAGCAGCTTTAGTTGTCGAATGTGGGAGGGCCGGTGTCGCCCCAGCTCCCATGGGTAATTTAGTTAATTTTGAAAGACAGCCCTCAATTTGGCAAAGGATGATACGGGACAAGCTACTGAAGCAGATCGGCCAATTGGATGCCGACTTGGATGAATTATTGCAGGACTTGCAATCGTATGATGCGGAGGCGCTCAATGCCAAGCCGGCACCATCCGTGTGGTCGCCCTTACAGGTGCTACACCACATGCGAATTTCGGAGCAGAGATCGCTGGACTATGTCGAAAAGAAGCTGAGCTATGACCCCCATTTGCGTAAGAGTGGACTGGTACCGTCTATGCGTTCGTGGGCGTTGTCCTTGGCACTCGTGTCCCCGTTCAAGTTTAAGCCTGCCCCTGGTACAGGAGACGATGCCATTCCGGGCAGCGGGAGCCTGCAGGAATTGAGCGAGACCTGGCGAGCCCATCGGAAGCATATGAGGCAATATGTGCAGGGGCTGGATTCAAAGTGGTTGGATAAAGCCGTCTACAAGCATCCGTTTGTCGGCAGGCTGGATCTGCAGCAAATGTTGCTATTTTTTGCGCAGCATTTTGCCCGCCATCGCAAACAGTTGTACGGCCGGCTCGGCGGCTAGTGGGGATGGCATCAAAGTTGCTGCTCGTTGCGTAGACATTAAGGCTAATCGCCATATGAGGGTAGAGAAAATAGAATCACCGACGATCGACCAAGTGGGGGTAGAGGAAAGGGTGCGACGACTGCAGGGGCGTAGCATCAAGAAGGCGGCCAAGATCCATGGGCTAAAACTGACCCTCAGCATGATTGATCTGACGACCCTGGAGGGGCAGGATACACCGGGCAAGGTAAAGCAGTTGTGTACGAAAGCCCTCCACCTCCATGACAAGTATCCTAATCTGCCGCATGTGGCAGCCGTCTGTGTTTACCCTTCGCTCGTGTCGGTGGCCAAAAAGCGGCTGAAGGGGAGTGAGATCCAAGTGGCCTCGGTGGCCACCGCCTTTCCCAGTGGACAGTCCGCTCAGCGGGTGAAGGTCGATGAGACCAGGTACGCCGTTGATCTGGGCGCCGATGAGATCGACATGGTGATTTCACGAGGGGAGTTTCTTCGCGGCAATCTCAACTATGTCTTCGATGAGATTGCGGCTGTCAAGGAAGCGTGCGGCAAGGCACATCTCAAGGTGATACTAGAAACGGGCGAATTGGTCACCTTGGACAATGTGCGTAAGGCCAGCGATTTGGCCATGCACGCGGGAGCGGACTTCATCAAGACGAGCACAGGCAAGGTCAAGCCTGCGGCCACACTGCCCGTGACCCTAGTGATGTTAGAGGCGATCCGGGACTTCTACTATGACACGGGCCGCCGGATTGGTATGAAGCCGGCGGGCGGCATTCGGACGGCGAAGTTGGCCCTGCAGTACCTGGTCGTACTGCGTGAGACGCTCGGTGAGGCATGGATGACCAAGGATCTCTTTCGTTTTGGCGCCAGCAGCCTGGCCAACGACGTACTGATGCAACTGGAGAAGCAACGCACCGGCGTATACCAATCCATCGATTACTTCTCAAAAGACTAGTTATGGCCAAGAAGAAGAAAGCAAAAGTGAGCCTCCAGTTTGATACCTCCTGGAGCTATGCCCCTGCTCCCGAGAGCCGAGATCACATCAAGCTGAAAAAGAAGTATCAATTGTATATCGGAGGAGCCTTTGTGCCTCCGGCCAAGGGTAAGTACTTCCAGACGATCAATCCGGCATCTGGCAAACGCCTGGCGATGGTCGGTCGTGCGGACGAAGAGGACGTAGACCGAGCGGTGCGAGCGGCCCGAAGTGCCTTTGGCCCATGGTCAGCAATGGCACCCAATGAACGGGGCAAGCTCCTTTTTCGTCTGGCCAGGCTCATTCAGGAGCGAGCCCGAGAATTTGCCGTGATCGAGAGCTTGGACGGCGGAAAAGCCATTCGCGAATCCAAAACCGTAGATATCCCCATGGCCGCCGCGCATTTCTTCTACTATGCCGGCTGGGCGGACAAATTGGCGTACGCCTTTCCGGAGCGAGAGAGTGCACCATTGGGCGTGGCCGGTCAGATTATTCCTTGGAATTTTCCCTTGCTGATGGCTGCCTGGAAATTGGCTCCTGCTCTGGCGACCGGAAATACGGTAGTGCTTAAACCTGCCGAGACCACACCGCTCACCGCCATGAAACTGGCCGAACTGATCGAAGAGGCGGGCTTCCCACCTGGAGTCATCAACATCATCACGGGTGCCGGCTCGACCGGGGCAGCATTGGTCGGTCATCCGGATGTGGATAAGATTGCCTTTACTGGATCAACGGAGGTAGGAAAGATCATCCAAAAGGCGATCGCAGGCACCAACAAGCGCTTGACCCTAGAGCTAGGTGGCAAAGCTGCCAATATCATTTTTGCGGATGCCCCCATCAATGAAGCCGTCGAAGGGATTGTGAATGGTATCTACTTTAATCAGGGACATGTCTGCTGTGCAGGTTCACGTCTCTTTGTGCAGGAGTCCATCGAAGCGAAGGTGATTCGCAAGTTGAAGGATCGGATGGAGACCCTGATCGTAGGTGATCCGCTGGACAAAAACACGGACATCGGTGCGATCAATTCACGGGCCCAGTTGAAGACGATCCAGCGGTACATCAAAGCGGGTCTGGACGAAGGGGCCAAGATGTACCAAAGCCGCTGCCCTCTGCCCGATGGATCCGGCTTCTGGTGCCGGCCCACACTATTTACCGATGTGTCACAATCGAATGTTATCGTGCAAGAGGAGATATTTGGCCCGGTGTTGACGTTGCAGACGTTTCGCACGGTCGACGAGGTATTAGAAAAAGCCAACAACACGCCCTACGGCCTATCGGCAGGCGTGTGGACGGACAAGGGGTCAAAAATCTTCACCATGACGACCAAACTGAGGTCAGGTGTCATCTGGGCCAATACCTACAATAAATTTGATCCCGCATCTCCCTTCGGAGGGTACAAGGAGAGTGGATTTGGCCGAGAAGGCGGACTGCATGGCTTGGTGCCCTATCTCAATCTGAACTGATAAACCATGAAGAAGGAGCTAGTACAAAAGAGGGACACCAAGGTCAAATCCAGTAATGGCGCCGGCGGGCGTGTCACCACGGATAAACGTGCACGCCTACCTGTTTCCAAGACCTACAAATTGTACATCGGAGGTGCTTTCCCCCGTTCGGAGTCGGGACGATACATTCGCTGGGAGGGGGAAGAGCAGATTGTGAACGTCAGTCGTGCTTCACGCAAGGATTTTCGCAATGCCGTCGTGGCCGCGCGAAAGGCCCTACCATCGTGGTCCGCTCGTACCGCCTACAATCGAGGCCAGATCGTCTACCGGATGGCGGAAATGCTGGAGAGTCGCCAAGCGCAATTTGTCAGTGAACTGATGGCGGCCGGCAGCAGCAGAGCGGATAGCCAGCAAGAGGTGCATGCGGCGATCGATCGTATCATCTACTACGCGGGCTGGTCGGACAAGTATCAACAGCTTTTCAGTAGTGTTAATCCGGTGTCCGGATCATACTTCAACTTTAGCGTGCCAGAGCCCACCGGTGTCGTGGCAGTGATGTCACCTGACCACCCCAGTCTGTTGGGTTTGATCTCGCATATCCTTCCGGCCATCGTGGGAGCAAATACGTGCGTGGTGCTGGCATCCGAAACGGAGCCTCTCACGTCCATCTCGCTTGCCGAAGTATTTCAGACGTCTGACCTGCCTGGTGGGGTGGTCAACGTCTTGACGGGCTATCGGTCCGAGCTCCTACCGCATATGAGCAGCCATATGGATGTCAATGCCTTAGTGGTGCCGGAGCTATCCACAGAGGACATGAAGCAAATCGGTCAATTGGCTGCTGAAAACGTCAAGCGGCTGATTGTGCGGGAAGGGGACGTGACCCATGTAGCCTCGGCGGGCCCCTATCAGATCCTGGAGACGCAGGAGATCAAAACCACCTGGCACCCTATCGGCAAGTGACCTAGCCTATCCTATCGATAATCAACGACTTATGTGGTATAGCCTCATGGGAAAGATGAATGGCGTTCGCCACCGCCTGCAAGGCCTTGTCTAGTTTGCTTCGGTCATTGGCGTAGACGGTCAAGATGGGTTGACCCTTTGTGACCAGGGCTGCCACTGGCGCGTGGATCTCCACACCTGCCTCCATGTCGATAGGCCCGTCCTTGACGCTTCGTCCTGCACCGGCCGTCATCGAGGCGAGACCAATCACCCGGGCATCTAGTCGCTGGACGAAGCCGTTGTCTTGGGCGAGTACATCAGCTTGCAATCGTGCTCTTGTCATGCGGTCAGGATCTTGGATCAGAGAGGTATCTCCTCCTTGGGCGGCCACGGTAGATTTCAACTGGGCCAACGCCTGACCGGACTCAATGATTCGTGTGTACAGCTCCTCCGCCTTGGACAATGACGTGGCCTTTTTGCCTAGGAGGAGCATCTCGGCAGCCAGTGCGCGGCATACTTCTCGCAGGTCTTCGGGACCACGACCATGCAGGACGTCGATGGCTTCCCTTACTTCGAGATTGTTGCCCACGGTCCGTCCCAAGGGTGCATCCATCGCCGTTAGCACGGCCCGGGTGGGTCTGCCCAATGATTGTCCAATATGCACCATGATTTTGGCTAGTTTGCGAGCGCTGTCCAGGGAGTCGAAGATAGCGCCTCGGCCTACCTTGACGTCTAACACGATGGCGTCGGCTCCGGCAGCGATCTTCTTGCTCATGATGCTGCTGGCGATGAGGGGTAGCGATGCTACGGTAGCCGTCAGGTCACGAATGGCATAGATCCTTTTGTCTGCCGGGACGAGGTCCTCTGTCTGTCCGGCGATGGCCAAGCCGGTGTCTTTCAGCACTTGGATGAAGGCGGTGGTAGACAGGGCCGTCTCTAGGCCGGTGAAAGCTTGCAGCTTGTCTAAGGTACCACCGGTATGACCGAGTCCCTTGCCCGAGAGCTTTGCTACGGGCAAGCCTGCCGCGGCCACCACCGGCGCCACGATCAGGGTCGTTTTGTCACCCACGCCCCCCGTGCTGTGCTTGTCCACAATCAGGTCGGCCACATCGCCGAGGTCAAGTGTCTTACCGGATTGGGCCATCGCATGGGTCAGGGCGATGGTTTCGTCATCGGTCATGCCATTGAGATAGATCGCCATAAGCAGAGCACCTATCTGGTATTCAGGAATTTCCCTTCGGGTGACTCCGGCCACAAACGCATCGATCTCGGGGACGGTGAGGGACAATCCGTTTCTCTTCTTCCTGATTATGTCGACCATATTACACATGGGGTAGCACGGCTGTCAGCAGATTCCGGAGTCTGGGCTTTATGGCTTCCGCGGCCTGCAGTACTTCTTGATGGGTCAAAATCGTCTGCTTGTCGGGGAGTGCCATGTCAGTCACACAAGAAATGCCCAATGTCCGGATACCCAGATGTCTGGCTGCGATGACCTCGCAGACTGTGGACATACCTATCACGTCCGCGCCCATAAATCGCATCATGGCCAGCTCTGCCTGTGACTGATAGTATGGACCAGATACGCCCGCGTACACCCCCCTCGTGGAGGTCGTTGTCATCCACCAGCCGCTTGGCGGTGGCGCGCAGGTCAGGATCGTAAGCACCGGACATGTCGGGAAATCTCGGCCCGACGGCATCATTATTGGGTCCGATAAGTGGATTGGTGCCGGTCAAGTTCAGGTGATCGCGTATGAGCACGAGCGAGCCGGTGCGCAGATCCTCATTAAGGCCACCGCAGGCATTGGTGACAATCATGGTACGCACACCGAGTTGAGCCATCAGCTGTACGGGAAAAACGACCTCCCTGGCGCGCCCTTGCTCGTAGAGGTGGATGCGACCACGGAACAATGCCACTGGTTGTCCTGCCACCCGACCCAGTACCAGCTGTCCCTGATGCCCAGACACTGTGGTTGTGGGAAATCCCGGTATAGCACTGTATTCCAAGATGTTGGTGGTGTCCATGTCGTCCAATACTTGACCCAGTCCGGACCCTAATACTATCGCGGTGTCCGGCCGGATCTCAGTTTGGCTTAGCACAAATTCACCGGCCTGTATCGCTGAGTGCACGGGTTGGGTTGCGTTGTAAGGTCGCGGCTCCTGTCACGATCCCGTTGAGAAATTGGTTGACCTCCCCTTGCACCTTGGCCATAGCATCAATCACCTCCTGGTGATCCAGTGGCTGTGTGCCGATGCCGGCTGCATGGTTGGACACAAGCGACAGACCAAAGATTCGCATGTCTGCGTGGCGGGCGACAATGGCCTCCGGAAAAGTGGACATCCCCACTACGTCGGCACCCAGGCTGGCCATCATGCGTATCTCGGCGGGAGTCTCATAGTTGGGCCCGATCGTATATAGGTAGACCCCCTCATGGATCGTCAATGCCCGTGCCCTAGCCAGACGATGGGCCATGGTACGTAGGTCTGCATCATAGGTCTGATCACCATCCGGAAACCGTGGCCCAAAGGAGGTCAGGTTGGGGCCGATGAGCGGATTGCGAAAGGAAAGGTTGATGTGGTCTCGTATGATCATCAGATCTCCGGGCTTGTAAGCTGGATTGATGCCACCAGCGGCATTGGTCAGCAAGAGCGTGTCTGCACCAAGCTGCTTAAATACTCGAATGGGAATGCTGATAGCAGCCATGGCGTGCCCTTCGTAATGGTGAAAGCGACCTTGCATGATCACGATCGGGACATGCTGAAGCTCCCCAAAGACTAACCGACCTGCATGCCCTACCACCGTGGTCTCCGGAAACCCCTGGATGTTACCATAAGGTATCGTCGCGAGCGAGTTAATTCCCTCTACCCAGCTACTGAAACCCGAACCGAGCACCACCGCCACCTGCGGTTTGAAGTCACCGATGCGGTCCCGGATGACGGAGACACTATCTTGGATGTGTGGCAGCGTATCTGACATAGACTCGGCCATCTAAAGTTCTCGCACTAAAACGCCCGCAATAATCGCTGTCATAAAGCAAGCTATGGTACCCCCGATGAGCGCCCGAATACCTAGTTCAGTCAAGGTCCGGCGCTGTCCCGGGGCGATGGCGCCGATCCCGCCAATCTGAATGCCTATGGAAGCGAAATTGGCAAAGCCACAAAGGGCATAAGTGCCAATAATGATCGACTTCTCGGTCAGCACGCCACCGGCCTTCATGTCACTTAAGGTGACGTACGCAAAGAACTCGTTCAGGATTGTCTTCTCGCCGAGCATCTGCCCGACAGCGATGAGGTCCTGGGAGGGCGCCCCAAGCAGCCATGCTATGGGGGAGAAGAAGATGCCAAATACGTACTGTAGCGTGAATCCTTCGTAAGCTCCTCCACTGCTTCGGGCGATAGTTTCATTCAGAGCGGTCCATTCTCCGATCTGGAAAAAGATACCATTGGCTAGGTAGATGAAAGCCATGAAGGCCAGTAGCATTGCCCCGACGTTGACGGCCAATTTGACACCATCGGTCGTGCCCCGAGACAAGGCATCAAGGACATTACTACCCGCCTCTGTGCGAGGGATGTTGAGATCCGTGTCAACCTGATTGTCCGCCTCCGGGAGAAGTAGTTTTGCTGCCACGATAGCCGCAGGAGCCGAAATAATGGAGGCGGTAAGCAGGTGCATGCCAAACAACTGCTTTCCCTCAGGGGTATCCCCACCCAGCATAGCCATGTAAGCGCCAAAGACACCACCGGCAATGGTGGCCATCCCGCCGGTCATAAGACACATCATTTCTGAGCGGCTCATGCGCTCCAGGTAAGGCTTCACGATCAGGGGAGCCTCGGTTTGACCAATGAAGACATTGGCCGCCGCCGCGAGACTCTCGGCACCGGTTAGCCGCATAGTCTTGTTCATCAGCCAGGCAAACCCATAAACTACCCGTTGCAGGATACCCAGATAGTACAACAGCGATGACAAGGCAGAAAAGAAAACGATGGTTGGCAGCACGTAAAAGGCAAACCCAAAAGGACCACCGGCCTTGGCTAAATCCCCAAAGAGGAACTGGGCCGATTCCTCCGTAGCTTCGATCATCATCACAAAGAAATCCACGATGAAGCGAAACATGCCTCTGACGAAAGGTACTTTCAGCATCAGGAAGGCCAAGATGAGCTGTAGGAGGAGTCCGGTGCCGACGAGCCTCCAGTCTACCGATCTGCGGTTGGTACTCAGCAGATAGCACACGCCGATCATCACTGCCAAGCCCAATACGCCACGGAAGATATCAGCAGTTAGGTCCATAGCAAAACAAGATAGCAAATCTAGCCAGGGCGACTATCCTAGTAGAGTTTCGCATTAGATATGGTGAATAATTCTAATAGGATCTTGTTCGCAGACGAGGCATGACCGAACGATCTCGTAGAGTCGAGCATGACAATGCGAGAAATGAGGGAACCGCGACAGCGGGTGGGTGGCTAGCCATTCAACAACTCAACCATTCAACAACTCACAACTCCTCGAATAAACGTCCTCTACAATGACAACGCCCATAAGTGCATAGGCGCCTGCCAGCCTTGCCATGTGCCCTGTGCACCTGCGGGAGGAGATGATGATGAGCCGTTTATCTTTTTTACCTTTCGTCAGTAACGTCATGAATTTGAACCGTACTCTTATCGGCGTCACCGGCGGTAGCGGATCGGGCAAGACCACGCTATTGAGAGTGATCAGGGAGACCTTCACCCCTGATCAAGTGTGCATCATTTCTCAGGACGAATATTATCGAGATCGGTCGCAGCAAAAGCTAGATGCACAGGGCTACTACAATTTTGATGTGCCTCATTCCCTGGACCTGATCTTGTTTAAGGAGCACGTCCTGTCCGTATTGCGAGGCGAGGACGTGAAGCAGAAAGTGTACGTCTTTAATAACGACCCTGAAAATGCCCGCTTCGTCGAGTACAAGGCCGCGCCGGTAGTGGTGATCGAGGGTCTCTTCATTTTTGCCGCAGAGGAGATCAGCGACCTGGTGGACTACAAGGTCTTCGTCCACGCGACCAAAGATCTACGGTTGATCCGCAGGATCCATCGCGATCGAGCCGAGCGAAATTATTCACTGGAAAATATCCTGCACCGGTACGAACATCACGTCGTACCTGCCTATGACCGCTACATTGGCCGGCAGCGGGACGTGGCCGACATAGTCATCAACAACGAGCAATCTTTGGAGAAAGGGTTGGATTTTCTCATCAGTCTTATCAAATGCAAACTCGAATGACATGAGACTCACCATAACCCTATTGACCAAATGCCTGCTCGCCTGCTCTTCTCCACTCTTTGGCCAAATCGTCAATATCGAAAACCAGCGGGATCACTTCACGGATTCGGTCGGATTCCATGAGCAACTGGATATCAGCGTCGCATTTATCAAAAACACCAAGTCGATCATAAACATCAATGGTGGCCTGCAGGTGGAGTTTGGCTTGGAGGGACGCATGTTTTTATCGCTGACCCAACTTAATTTTCAGAGAGCGGGAGGGGAGGAGTTTGTCAATGAGGGATTTCAGCATCTGCGATATACCGTGCAGTGGAGTCCGCGGACCTTCTACGAGGTCTTTGGGCAGATACAGTACAATGAAGCGATACTGATCAAGCTACGTGGGTTGGCCGGGACCGGACCTCGTTTCGCCCTCCTTCGTGGTGATCAATCCAAGGTGTTCTTTGGCACATCTTTGATGTTCGAATACAATGAGCTGTCGGGAGATGAAGTGATTCATCGAAATCTGCGATGGGGCAACTATGGGAGCCTGACATTGAAGCCAAATGACAAATGGTCCGTCACATCCACAACCTATTATCAGCCACTCTTTTCCAACTTTGCGGACTATCGATTGTCTTCCGAGACCGTGATTCGATTAAAGATCTCCGAAAAAGTATTATTTCGATCAGCCTTGCAGCTGAGGTACGATTCGAGAAGGCCCGGTGGCGTACCCAATCTGATTTCGCGGTTCACCAACGGCATCACTATCCGAAACTAGTGGTCTGGGGGACAACTGCCGCGAAGCGGCTTGGGCGAAACGCTGAGGCCAAAGACGGCATCGGGACATCAATCCAGCCTGATTTTTCTGGCGCGAAAAACAATATTTGTCCCATTTAGGCATTATAAGGGAGTACTTTTCGGACACTTTCACACCTATCATTTACGAACTTTTTTCTCATCGAGCCTGCCCTGGGCCTGGGGTGGACTTTAGCACTCACAACGGAAGGACGCAGCTCATTATGATCTAATGCTCGCCGGGGATTCCTGG
This sequence comes from Saprospiraceae bacterium, assembly GCA_965223165.1. Lineage (GTDB taxonomy): Bacteria > Bacteroidota > Bacteroidia > Chitinophagales > Saprospiraceae > JABDMH01. The sequence continues at coordinate 150,107 of CBDCVQ010000016.1, forward strand.
TAGGAATCGTAGAGGCTGTCGAGCAATGTCAATTGGGTGATGAGCTAGCGTGCCGGATGGTGTTTACGCCACTTGTGGTGGATGGGTACCCCATTCATTCAGGCAAATCCGGCCGCTGGCTTTGCCCCGATGTCGTACGAAATAGACGTCGGAGCTAGGATTGGTAAAGTTTGCAGTACTGGTACATAAAGTTGGTATTTCGAAGCCGCACTAAAAGTAGTTGCGGCTTTCTTTTTTGGCCATTCCACTGGGGGAGATTGGTTATTTTGCCTCGGCATGAGGAGGACCTTATTGATCTATGGTTTGCTGCTTGGCGTTTTGATCATTGCGCTCAAGGCGATCGAGTACCGATACCTCGTGCGAAGACTGGATGTGGAGGTGTACCTGGGCATGGTAGCCATCATCTGCACCGCTTTGGGCATATGGTTTGGGTCGCAACTGATCTCTCGAAATCCTGGTACCCCTCCCACGCTATCCACCGCTCCTACAACGGTCGACATGTCCCTTTCCCAGCGAGAACGTGAGATCCTCTGCCTTATGGCTGATGGTCACAGTAATCAGGAGATCGCAGATCAGCTTTTTATCTCTATTCATACGGTCAAGACCCATAGCTCCAACCTCTATTCAAAGCTCGATGTGAAGAGGCGAACGCAGGCCATCTCCAAAGCGAGACACTTGGGCCTGATCGCAGATGCGTCTTAAGGTACGTCCTCATTGTGAGTCGTAAAGCACACATAATTAGTATTTTATCGTCGTTATCTGAAGTGTTGTTGCAGTGGCGAAAGTGAGGGCGACACACATGTCGCTGCGGCGAAAATCGTGCGCTGATGGGCTAACTGGTACTTTCGGATGACGGAAATCTGCGCGAAAATGCCGGTCTTGTTCCTTTAATCAAAGAACGTGGATCATGCGAAAAATTGTCATCACTTTTGGCTGTATCGCTGGTGTCATTTTGGCCTTCATGCTTCTGCTAAGTGCCACTGTTTTCAAGGATAATCCAGAGGTATCCGGTAACGAGTTATTTGGCTATGCGATGATGGTCATCGCCTTGTCCACCATCTTCTTTGGCGTGAAAACCTATCGGGACAGGCATCTGCAGGGCAAGATCTCCTTTGGCAAGGCCTTTCGGATGGGGCTGTATATCACCTTGATTGCCTCGGCCCTTTACGTGATCACTTGGATGGTGGTGTCCGACGTCTTTTATCCGGACTTCATCGAAGACTATGCCCAGCATCAACTGGCGGAGCTACAGGCACAGGGAGCTTCTGCCGGAGAGATCTCGGCTACGGAAGCACAGATGGATAAGTATCGCCGCATGTACAGCAATCCTTTACTCAAGGCGGGAATCACCTTTACCGAGATCTTCCCGGTGGGTCTGATCATCGCTCTGATCAGCGCGGCCATCATCCGAAGGAAATAAGTCGGCATAACCCACCCCGTGATGTCGGTCAAGGAGATATTGACTTACCAGGCGATAGATCTGGGCATGTCGTGCGGAGGCGGATAGGATGTCAAGGTGACGTCGCAGCACATGGATGTCTCCTCGACGCGCCGGACCAGTTTGGGCCTCAGCAGGAGTCAAATGCTCCAACTTTGACCAAGTTTCTTGAATGAGCGGTTGCAACAATCCTGGATCCAACTCGTGTTGGGCGCAGATCTCATGGCCGACTTGTAGCATGGCATTGGAGAAGTTGCAGGAGAAAACGGCGGCAAGGTGGATGGCAAAACGCTGCTCGTCGCTTACGGTGACCACTCGGTTGGACAGCCGCTGGGCCAGACCGTGCAACTGCGACGAAGCTGTCTTGTTTGAGCCTGTCACCAGGATCGGAACCTCCCGCCACGAGACCGGTCTGTCCTTGGAAAAAGTCTGTAGGGGATAGAGCACACCATAATCCGTACCTACTTGTCTGAACACCTGACTCGACACGGAGCCCGCGGTATGGCATACCAATGATCGTGCGGATAATCTCAATTCTCTTGCGATATGCGGCAAAGCATCATCAGTGACGGAGACAAAGACTACGGCAGTGTCGGAACGAATCTCGCTCAGGTCGTCGGTATGATCGGCCTTCACCCTTTCTGCCAGGGCTTGGGCGTGCGGTCGATGCCGGCTATAGATCTGGCCGATGCGGACACCATCGAGTGTTGAAAGTGCCGTGGCTAGATGGGTAGCTACATTACCGGATCCAACGAAGCTGACTACCAGGGGGCTTGCTCGATAAGCATCTGCCATGCCAAATGTGCTATGACCTGATTCGGCGTGCCATGCCGAGAAAGGCTCCTCCCATCATCATGATTGTGCCCAGCCAAAACAGATTGATACCAGGAAATTCAATGGCCTCGAGCACGATGTAATCGTCCCTGGGCGCATCCACCGCGATCTGTACGGGAATGGCGCCGGGCTCTACCCGGGCCAGGAGGATATCTAGGGTCTCCGTGGCTGGGTCGATGGAGGTAAATTTTGCCGCCAGTCCCAGGAGTGGTTGCTGATCTTTGATAAAGTAGGTGCGGTTGTCACGAATGAGGAATATCGGCCGTGCCAGGCCTCTTTGACCCGCTGGTGTAATTACCTCCAGATTGACCGCGACCGCGATATCTCCTTCCTCCGGAGTGTATGACGGATGTGCCGGATCTTTGTCAAAGCCGGAGACGAACACTTGGTATCCTTCAAAATCAAATCGATCGCCCTGCTTCTTTTTAAACATTTGATAGTCCAACTGCTGATCGCTCTGATAGACCTTTGCCAATCCCTCTTCGGTCAGCCGAAAACGAACGCCCAAATCGTTGAGTTGATCGTAAAAGCTGTACACGTACCGCTGCTCCTTGATCGCCAGTACAGGGTAGGCCAGTGCCCTGCGGCTGCTTTTATCCCAGGCCTGAATCTCCAGCCCGTATGCCAGGTCGCCGTCATCGGGCTCGTACTCCGGATGCTCCGGGTCGAGCATGATGTTTTCCAGGCGGAGAGACACCTCGCCGATGGTCAGTGTATCGCCGACCGTCATATCATAGAGCTGATAGTTGAGCGAATCATCCGCCGCTCTAGCTGCCTCAGCACTGATACGGTGCGGAGGTACGGAGGTGATATGGGAGAAAAAGTCCTTGTGCAAATAGCGTTTCGTCGACGGGTTTGGGTTGACCATTTGCGTCAGTTGCCGATTGTAGGTCAGCCGGGGTTGGAGCTCAAAGGTCTCGGTGACCGTCTTATTGTCCTCTGCGAGTTTGGCAAATTGGACCCGGTAGTGTCGATCAAAATCGATCAAGGTATCGGATACATAGGTGGCCATATACCCACCCATGTATAGGGGTTGCCCCTTAATGAGGAATACGTTTTTGTAGAGGCTTTCGTCATCGGCTGCGAAGATACCTCGCATGGCAAAGGCATTGTTGGAGATAAAGGTCTTATTGATGCCCGAGGCGAGTATCCCAAGGATCATTAGGCCAAATCCAGCATGGGCGATGACAGATGCGGCCGACTTCATCTTGTATTTGAGTACGGCCCCCAGGTACAGCGCGTTGGCGATCACAGCAAACACGGCGCTGAAGATCATCGCTAGGTAGGGGAAGCTCGCAGTTCGTATCCACAGGTTGACCAGGATCGCGGCCACCGCGGCGGCTCCCAAGCTGATGCCCACCCGCTGCCAGAATCGCTGACGCCTGGCCGTCCAGTTCTTCTCTTTGTAGATCAGGAATTGTGCGCCACCGGAGAGAAGACCGACAAAGACAGCTATCCAGATCTGAAATCGATTGTAGTGCTCCATGGGATCTTCGGGAGATGCCCAGTGCCAGTCGGAGACATCTCGCCCGATCACTGATCCATAGACGTCCATGAGTTTGTTGATCACCGGCAGGGATGTCGTAAAGGTGATCAGGCCGGCAGAGAAAAGAAGCACCAGCGATCCGATAAACATCCAAAATTCGCGGCTGCTAAAAGCCTCCTCCTTGTCTGGTGAAGGAATGTGCCGAGCGTGTCGGAAATACTGCCAGATGCCCATCAGCACAAACGCAGCCATAAAGATGACCAGCTGCCATTCCAATCCCATCTCCGTGAAGGCATGCACCGAGCTGTCTCCCAGAATCCCACTCCGGGTCAGAAAGGTGGAGTAGAGTACAAAGATGAAGGCCAAGCCATAGAGCACATAGGTGGCTTTGACGGAGTGTCCGGTGGACTTGGCGACCAAATTGGTGTGGACCCCGCCTACCAAGATCAGCCAAGGCACCAGTGAGGCGTTCTCGACTGGATCCCATGCCCAGTACCCACCAAAACTAAGGGCCTCGTAGGCCCAGGCTCCACCCATGACGATGCCGGTGCCTAGGATACCTAGTGAGAAGAGTGCCCAAGGCAGGACAGGCTTCATCCATCCGCGATAGTCGCGCGTCCAAAGACCGGCCACGCCAAAGCAAAAGGGTATCGTGACGGAAGCAAAACCCAAGAAGAGGGTGGGCGGATGTATCGTCATCCAATAATTCTGTAGCAGGGGATTGAGTCCCTTGCCCTCGATCATATCGAGGTAGTTGGCGTTGGTGAAGATGGGTAGGTTGGTCATACCCTCGGTCTCTCGGAGCAGGGCAAAGGGTGTCACGCCGAGGCGTACGTCGGGTGTAAAGTAGATGCCGAGGATCATGGAGACCAAGAAGACCTGCACAAGGGCCAGAATGGCCATGGTCGGCGCCTCCCATTTGCCCGCCGTGCGCAAAAGCACCACGCCGAGCACGGCATGCCAGAACATCCAAAGAAGGAAGCTCCCTTGCTGACCTTCCCAAAAAGCGCTAAAGATGTACTTAAATGGCAGCTCTTCAGAGACGTGCGACCACACATACTCGTACTCGTAGTATTGCCGGAGCATCATAAAGAACATCACCGCGACTACTCCGATGATCCCCCCGCTACAGAGGTAGAAAGCCGTGCGTCCAATCCGCGACCAACTGGCGGATTCTGCGGCATTGGCTCGCCTGGCGGTGGAGAAATAGTAGGCTACGACGGAGAGGAGGCCGGTGCAGAAGGCCAAGACCAGCAGGAGGTGTCCTAGCTTGCCTGGTAAGAGATGCTCACCAATGTATGCGATGTCCTGCATCTACGCTATATATCCGACCGGACAGAGATCTCTTCGTCCTTGTACTTCGAAGGACACTTCATCAGCAGATGACTTGCCTCGAATGCGTCCCCTTTCATCTTGCCTGTAACCACGATTTGTTCTGAGAGTTCAAAGTCTTGGGGCTTGGCATCATACAGGATCACTTTGCGCTCTTCACCGTCGCTGTCCTTGATGTAAAAAGAGAAGAAGTTGGGGTCGGTGGCCGGGTCATAATACATGTCCTTGTCCTTGGATAGGGTGCCCACTATCTTGACCGAGCTGTTTGACTGTTCGGCCTGATCAAAGGTGGCGTAAGAGCTCATGTCCTTGGACGCTGAAACCAGCAGAATCACGGCAGCGACAATCATGATAAGACTGATGATATGTATTTTTTTCAGTGCCATTAGCGTTTCTGATTATGGATGCGAAATCAAAACTACAAATAGATCATCACAAATGTCGACCAATGCAAAAGCGTTTTTTGATTCGTTGTAATTCAATTAGTTAAATATGCATATCTTTATTAATGCAAATGGCAGCTTGGCTGCGGAAAACGCATTCGTATAAATGGAGAAACAATTGGAAGCCCCACGGGTTCAGCAGGAGGCGGTGGTAAGCAAAATTCCGCCCGTCGTATTTCTCAAGAACGTCGATATCTATCAGGAAAAACAGCTGGTCCTGCACAATATATCGCTGGAGCTCGAACCGGGTGCATTCATCTATCTGATCGGCAAGACAGGTAGCGGCAAGTCCTCCATTTTGAAGACGATCTACGGCGCCCTTCCGCTGGTCAAGGGAGAAGGTTGGGTAGCGGGCATGGACCTACGCACCATCCGAAAGCGACATCTCTATCGGCTGCGTCGGCGCCTGGGAATGATCTTCCAAGACTTCAATCTCCTGTTTGATCGCAATATGGAGGCAAATCTGGCCTTTGTCTTGGAGGCGACCGGCTGGCGCGATGACCGTAAGAAAAAGCAGCGCATCGATGAGGTCCTTTCGCAGGTGGGCTTGCAATATCTCAAGCACAAGATGCCCCACGAGTTGTCCGGAGGTGAGCAGCAGCGAGTCGCGATTGCGAGGGCCTTGCTAAATCGCCCGGAGCTGATCATCGCTGACGAGCCCACGGGCAACTTGGATCCCGACACGTCCGATGAGATCTTAAAGCTCCTCTATAATCTCAATCAGTCTGACGGGACCACCATCATTTTTGCGACACATGACTACCGCCTCATCGAGCAGTATCCCTCCCGAGTGATCCGGTGCCATGGCGGCAAGATTTTCTTTTAGTTACCTGTGGACCAAGCCCCCTTCTCGCGGCGTTGCCACCGCCTTTGGGCCAGCATGATCTGGTACGAATTGTACGCGTTTTGATAAATGATATAGCAGATCGGTCCCAGCGCAACCAGGGGGCTGACAAACGTTAGTGCCAGCCACAGGGCAAACATGGTATTCTTTCGACCCAATGCGAGACTGGTTGCAAAGCGATCCTGCCCCTTGCCCAGTGCGAGCCCAATGCCAAAATTGAGCACACACACCAACGCGGTCACCAACGCCACCTTCCACAGGATGTCGAGGCCGGTCGAGTGCTCGTGACGGATGAAGTGGGTGGCTTTGCTGCAGCCAATCCAGGCATTGACCATAAATAGCACAAAGGAGACCCATCGGTACTTCACCAGGAAGGCCGTTACCCGGTTGCTCGATCGCTTGATGGACAGGCTGATCAGCAGGGGCAGCGCTACAATGGCTAGCGCAGGCAAGAGGACTTGTCCGACGGAAATGGCTTGCCGCACCTCTACAATGGCCGGGAGTACGAAGGGGATCGTTAAGGCAATCACGGGACTGGTGATCAGCACGGCGATGGTCACAAACCCCGTATCTGTGTGCATAAATTGCGAAAGAACGGGTGCAGCGGCAGCTGTGGGGGAGATGGCCATGATCAGTGCGACCAAGGCCAGATCCAGACTCAACGGTCTAAGCAGCAGAAAGACTAGAGCGGGAAGCGCCAGATTAAACAAGAGTATCCATGCATGCCGCATCGTGACCAGCCTACGCTCAAAGTCAATGTTGATAAAGGCCAGCAGCAGCATGACAAAGAGATTGTATTTGATCAGCCAGGTATAGGCGTGGCCATACGGCAAGACAATCCCGAGCAGAATAGCGGCGAAAATGAGGAGGGACTGCTTCATCGACGCATCAGCCCACTAGAAGTACTTGACCTGGTCGAGTGCTTGTTCGGGGACGTCGACAGGCAATTGACATACCTTGTTTTGGCAGACATAGATCATGGTCTCCCCCGGCTGCAGCTTATCCTTGAGCAACTCCAGACTGCCCTCATCCGCTCCTCCCAGATAGATGGCATTGGGCAGAAACTTTCGCTGCATCGCCTGCAGTTTGGGGGCGAAGTCTTCGCCTACAATAGCAATCTCGTAGGTGGGCAATACTTTCTCCAGATAGAGGGTGGCCCAGTTGGAGTAGAAGCTGGTCTGCCCGGACTCGATGATGGGATCGATCAGTGAATACATCAGTTGATCCGACATTTTCGCGTACTTCTCGTCATAGTAGAAGTGAGATAGGAAATGGAGATTACGAGCCATACTGCTGTTGGAACCGGGGATCACATTGTCACCCAATTCCTTCTTGCGGGCGACCAGCGGCGGATCGACATCAGACGTATAATGGAAGAACTTGCTTTCTTCATCATAAAAATGCGCGATGGCATAGTCGGCCAGCTGCTTGGCCTGGTCCAGCCATGTCTGGTCAAACGTCACCTGATAAAGGGCGAGGAAGGCCTCGATGGTGAAGGCATAATCGTCCAAAAAGGCATTGATCTTGGTCTGACCATCCTTGTAGTTTCGTTCCAGACGGAAGTCGTCCTGTAGCATATGCTCCTGAATAAATCTGGCATTGCGCAGGGCCCGGTCCAGGTAGCTCTCGTCGCCGGTAGCTCGATAGGCATCTACCAATCCCACCAGCATGAGGGCATTCCAGGAGGTCAAGATCTTGTCATCGAGGCCAGGTCGAACCCGCTGCTCGCGAGCGCTCCAGAGTTTGGCATTCGCCGAGCGGATGATAGAGGCAAGTTCGGAGGATGACAGCTTGTGCTTGTTCATGATCTCCTCATCGGTCATACTCCGGTAGAGGATGTTTTGGTCATCTTCCCAGTTGCCGTCTTTCTTGATGCTGAAGTAGTCGCTGTATACCTCGACCTCCGCTGGATCCAGCAGTTGGTCCAGCTCAGCGGCGGTCCAGACGTAGAACTTACCTTCATGCCCCTCACTGTCGGCATCAAGCGAAGAGTAGAAACCTCCCGATTCATCCGTCATCTCCCGATCCAACCATCCTACCGTCTCCTGGATCACCTTGAGGTAGAGCGGGCTGCTTGTGACCTGGTAAGCTTGACTATAGAGGCTGAGCAATTGACCGTTGTCATACATCATCTTTTCAAAGTGGGGTGCGATCCACTCTGCATCCACACTGTAGCGGGCAAATCCCCCACCCAGCTGGTCATAGATGCCGCCATTGGCCATGCGATCCAAGGTGATTTTCACTGCGTCCAGGGCTTCTTGGCTCCCAGTCATTTGGTGATACGCCAGCAGATAGCGGTAGTTGGAGGGCATGGGAAACTTTGGAGCACCCTGACGCCCACCTCGTATTTTGTCCACCCGATCGATCATTCCCCTGGCCATCTGGTCGGCCTCGGAGCGTACGAAGTCCTTTGGTGCTCCCTGAACGATCTGGTCCTGTTGCTGGACGCCCTGCGTCAGTTGCTCGGCATAGCGATCCAGCTTGTCTCTCTCGTCCGTCCACATGGTCGAAAACTGGTTAAGAATGTTCATCCACTGATCCTTGGGAAAGTAGGTGCCGGCCCAGACTGGACGAGCATCCGGTAGCGCAAAGGCATTCAGCGGCCAGCCGCATCCCCTGCCGCCCGAGGCCAGGCTGCAGGCCGTCATGTAGATGTCATCGATATCCGGCCGTTCCTCTCGATCGATCTTGATACAGACGAAGTGCTCATTCATCACCGCCGCTACCGTAGAATCCTCAAACGACTCGTGCTCCATCACGTGGCACCAGTGGCAAGCCGCGTATCCGATGCTGATCAACAACATCTTGTTTTCCTCCTTGGCCTTTTGCAAAGCCTCTTCACCCCAGGGATACCAGTCCACGGGATTGTGCGCATGCTGCAATAGATAAGGACTGTTTTCGTGGATCAGGTGATTGGTGTACGGATGATCCGTTTGCTGGCTCGACATACGACAGTGAAGGATTAACAGACTAAGCAGAAACAGATGGACTCGCTGCATTGATCATGTGTTTAGCCAAACCTCCGTGCAATTGACGAATGGTCTGGCTGTCAAGGTGCAAATATATCATTCATTTGTGCCTCATCGCCTAATCAGCAGGCCGTGCACCATCGCGGCCAAGCCCGAATGTCGGCCAAAGGGCAATGGCTCAGTAGCTCGTGGCGGCAAGGATGATCGCTTTGCTGCCGCATCCACCTTTTCGCGACGATGGGATTTTCCAAGAGGCAGGCCCGGGTACACCGTCGCCTCAAATATCGGTGGCGGGGCATTATTTAACTTTTGGCGGGTCCCACCCCGCCTCGGAAATGATATATTTGCCGGAAAAATAATATGTCGATGAAGGCCACAACCCTTGCCGCATTGATCACACTTACTTTCAGTTTTTCAGCCTATGGTCAATGTCCCGTGCCGAATGGCGACTTTGAGTCTTGGTCGGACATCACGGACAGCCTAGAGCAGGAGTTGACCCTGGAGTTGCTCCATCCCGTGATTTTGCCGACGGGTTACATCTCCTTATTTAGACTGATCGAGTTCGCCCTATCCGACCTGATTATCTACTATTTTGACAAAGACACCTTGGACATCGACCTCTTTGATGGGATCAAGCAAGTGCAGCCCGGGGCGGACGGTAGTGCCTCTGCATTGCAGCTGCGGGGAGACTCGGTTTTGCTTTTGGCCGATGTCACCCAGCTGTTTGAGTGTGGGGCTAGGCCTGAGAAGATGACGGGCTACTTCCGCTATGATGGAGCTGTTAATGATTCGCTCTCCGTGATCGGGCTTCTCTTGGCGGACGATCAATTGGACGAAGAAAATGCTGTGGGCCTGGCTCGCTTTACTTCGGCGGGAGGGCCCGGCGAGTTCACGAAGTTTGAGGCTGCCTTTGAATACAATAGTGATGAGGTGCCTGATAGTGCCGCCATTCTGATCCTGGCCACCAAAGACGACATGGCGCCGGGTGACACCGCGTCCTTCGTGATCGACGAGGTTCGCTTTGATCAGGACCCGGTATCCACCCGGGATCAAGTGATTTATGACGACTTTCTCATCACCCCCAACCCAGTTATTGACGTGGCGGTGATCCAGGCCGAGTTTAGTCGGATCCAAGCGGTACAGGTGCGAGATGCGTTGGGTCGCGTGGTATTTGATCGTAGACTGCCATTCAGCAACAGCTTTAGCTTACATCATCTGCCCGAAGGCATCTACTATGCCACTATCACGGCGGATGATCGGACGTATGTGCAGAAGCTAAGCAAACAATAGCGCCTCACCGAAAATGGGGCGGTCGGAGATCATCGTGCTGGGTATATGCCTGGTATGCCTCGGCCAGCGAGAGAATCTTGCCCTCGTCAAATAAGTTGCCCAAGAATGTGATGCTGGTAGGCCTTCCCGCCTCGTCAAATCCATTGGGCAGGGAGACCACCGGTTGGCCGGTCAGATTCGTAGTGAGCAGTTGCGTACCTCCAAAAGACGGGGTGACAATCACATCATAGTCGGCCATTAGCGCGTGCATTTCTTCGATGAGCATCGTCCGGATTCTATTGGCTTTGATATACTCCACGGCTGGTACATAGCGGGCAATGCGAAAGAGGTTAGGCCAAGCGCGCCGGATCTGACGTACCAACGCTTCATCCGCACCCGATCTGGTCAGATCGTCAAACGCCGCCGCTGCCTCCGTAGTGAGAATGAATCCGATGGCAGCCACCGGTAGATCGATCTCGTATTGCACCGGCTCCAAGTCGATACCCATGGCCGTGAGATCTGCCAGGGTCGTGCTGTCCTGGCTGCGATGCCATTGACTTTCCGCAAAAAGGTTTTGAAAGTACCCCACTCGCAGGTCGGATAATGACGACTTTTGAGTATAGTGGAAGGCCGCGTCGATCACGGAGTAATCATTGCCGTCGGAGCCCCGGATGGCATCAAATACGATGGCGCAGTCGACGGCCGATCGGCAGATGGGACCAATCTTGTCCATGGTCCAGCTTAGCGCCATCGCTCCATGCCGGGAGACTCGTCCAAAGGTTGGACGCAGTCCCGTCGCGCCACAGCGAGTGGACGGAGATACGATGGAGCCCCGGGTCTCCGTGCCAATGGCGAAGGGGACCAGCCCAGCGACCACGGCACTTGCCGAGCCGGCGGAAGATCCACTGGATCCTTGGGTCAGGTCCCACGGATTTTTCGTGACCCCACCAAACCAGACATCTCCCATGGCTAATGCGCCCAGCGTCAGCTTGGCCACCAGGATGGCTCCGGCATCCTCTAGCTTTTGTAGTACCGTCGCTTGCTCGGATCTCACCTGTCCGCGGTAGGGCATGGCGCCCCAAGTGGTGGGATAGCCCGGCTGCGAAAGGAGGTCCTTGGCGCCGTAGGGTATGCCATGGAGTGGACCTCGGTAGAGACCTGCCTCGATTTCGAGGTCTGCCTGCCTGGCTTGCCGCATGGCCAGGTCACGGGTGATCTGCACCGCACACTGGAGGGTGTCGGCATATCGCTCCAGGCGATCCAGAAAGAACAGTGTGAGGTCAATGGCTCGAATCTGCTGAGTCTTGATCAGCGCTGCCAACTCCAGGACGCTGTAGTAGGCCAGGTCTGCCATGTCGTCCGGAAGTGTTACCTGTTCGTCAATCTGCCATTCGATGGACTCCTCGCCCTGTTTGGGCACAAAGTTCCTGGGCAGTGGATTGAAATGCCAAGCGGGCGCTATGGCATTGTCGATCTCCACGGCTCGCATGCTTTCAAAGGCCGCAAGATTGCGATACACGCCTCCGCGCATGCTGTCAAGTTCCGCGTTGGTGAAGTCGAGGCCGAGTAGGGCGGCAGCGATCTCTAAAGTGTCTTGAGCTGTAGCGGATAGGGAAAGGTAGGAGAGTAGTAGGATCAGAGAGAGGGCTTTCATTGGATCACATCGATTTAGTCACCGTAAAAGGTAAGAAAGTGTGATGGGCTCCGGATGAGTGGGCTACCTGATTCTATTGTTGGCGAGCCGGCAGGAGTTATATTTTTGGCGAATGAGACCGACCTATCAAAGCGAAGTGGCACAAATGCAGCGGGTGATGCTGGTTCCGGCCAGCTCCGCATTTCGGAGTCAACGCTTTCTGGCGAGTTCTTGGCAATCTCTCCACTACGCCTTCTGCCCCGACTACCATGCTGCTTGTCGCGAATACGATGCCTTTCAAGGGCTCCTGGAGTCATACGGGATCACCGCCATCGTTGCGACCGGCGAATCGCAAGACACCGCTGACTCGATCTATGTCAGAGATGCCTCTATCCTGACGGATGAGGGGGCGATCCTTTGCCGGATGGGTAAGGTGGCACGCCGTGGAGAGCCCGAGACGCTCCGGCATGTCTACCATGCTGCGGGCATCCCGATCCTGGGTCAAATCGAGGCCCCAGGCTGGATCGAAGGCGGAGATACGGCCTGGATAGATGCTACGACGCTGGCTGTGGCCAGGGGCTATCGGACCAACGATGCGGGCATTCGCCAGCTACGGCAGATGGCTGCCGGTCGATTTGACGTCGTGGAGGTGGATCTACCACACTACCGTGGACCCACGGACGTATTTCACCTCATGTCGATCTTTAGTCCGGTTGACCAGGATCTGGGTGTCGTCTATTCCCCTTTGATGCCAGTGCGATTTCGCCAGTTCTTGCTCCATCGGGGCTACACCCTCGTGGAGGTAGCAGAGCAAGAATTTGAGACCCTGGCTTGCAATGTATTAGCTATTGCGCCTCGTCATTGTCTTATGACATTTGGTAACCCTCAGACGGCCGAGCGACTTCGAGCCGCGGGTGCCACGGTCATCGAATATGAAGGCAAGCACATCAGTGCCGCCGGCATGGGTGGGCCGACGTGCCTGACCCGACCGCTCGAGCGCCTCGTGCACGATCCGCCCCCCCCTTCCGCTGAATAAAAGGCCCTCCCGTTAGACCGTCGGCACTTTGGGGCCTGCTGCCACGATCTCGGGTCGCACCATGGCCTTAAACTGCTCAAAGTTCTGGTGAAACAGATCCACCAATTTGGAGACGGTCGTATCGTAGCCATCTTTGTCTGCCCAGGTGTTACGAGGAGACAAGACCTCCGGTGGTACGCCGGGACATTCTGTAGGTATGGCAAGTCCAAAATGGGGTTCCTGTTCCGTGGGCATCGATTCGAGTGCACCGCTATGGATGGCGTCGATGATGGCTCTGGTATACTTGAGCTTGATTCGACTGCCAATACCATAGCTCCCTCCTGTCCATCCCGTGTTGACCAGCCAAGCTTTGGCGCCGTGACGTCTGATTTTTTCAGCCAGTAGCTCAGCGTAGCGATTGGGGTGCCACATCATGAATGCCGCGCCAAAACAAGCCGAAAAGGTCGCTTGCGGTTCGACCACCCCCATTTCTGTTCCAGCCACCTTGGCTGTGTAGCCGGCTATAAAGTGATAACTGGCTTGCTCAGGGGTCAGAAGACTGACGGGAGGCAAGACACCGAATGCATCCGCAGTCAGAAAGATCACATGCTTGGGGTGCCCGGCCACACAGGGCATTTGAATATTGTCGATATAGTTGATGGGATAGGATGCCCTTGTATTTTGCGTGATACTGGTGTCGACATAGTCCACCACTCGGCTATGCTCATCGTAGACCACATTCTCCAAGATAGTCCCAAATCGAATGGCTCGATAGATATCGGGTTCATTCTCCTCACTGAGGTCAATAGCTTTGGCATAGCAGCCACCTTCAATGTTAAACACGCCATCATCCGTCCAGCAGTGCTCGTCATCACCGATGAGTTTTCGTTTGGGGTCCGCGCTCAAGGTCGTTTTCCCTGTGCCGGAGAGTCCAAACAAGATGGAGACATCTCCCTCCTCGCCAACATTGGCAGAGCAGTGCATGGGTAGGACATCTCTGAGCGGCATCAGGTAGTTCATCACCGAGAAGATTCCCTTCTTCATTTCTCCGGCGTACTCTGTACCAAGTATGACGAATTCCTGGCGCTCTAGATTAAGGTCCACACTGGTGGTGGAGGTCATCTCGGAGGTGTACCGATTAGCGGGAAAGCTCCCCCCGTTGAAGATGGTGTAGTCAGGCTCTCCAAAATCGGCGAGTTCCTCCGCGGTGGGCATGATCAGCATGTTTTGCATAAACAGGGCATGATACGCCCGGGTGCAAATGATTCTCACCTTCAGTCTGTACTTGGGATCCCATCCGGCAAAAGCATCGACGACGAAGACACGTTCGCGGCTATTGAGGTAGTCAATGGCGCGCTCTCGGTTGATCATGAACGTGTGCTCATCAAGGGCAATATTGATTTCCCCCCAATCGATGTTGTCTTGAGATGGCGCCTGCTTGACGATCCGCTTGTCCTTGGGACTGCGGCCCGTCTTGGTCCCGGAATAAACAAGCAGTGCCCCGACATCGGAGATGGCCGTCCCTTTTTCCCGTCGTAGGGCAATCTCATACAGTTCTGGAGTGCTTAGGTTGCGATACAGTTCCTCGGTGTTGATGTCGTACTGACTCAGGTTAAAACTCATAAATCTGGATTTTTTAGAAAGATGCTAGTTATACTTGATATTAAATGTCCAAAATTAGGGCAGGTCATGGGCTGCTATGACTGACCGGCATCATAGCGGCCGGTGATATTGGCAAGTGTGCTCGTCCCAGGCATCTACTTGTGCGTAGCGAGCCCGGAAAAATCGCCGTATGGCACAAATTCTCTCCAAACTCCTCGGATAGGGTATCCGATCCTGCCCGGTCGCCTAGAATAGATTGAAGATTGCCTGGATCTGCGGGTGTTGCAGATGCTGGCCCAGGCACAACATCAATACAATTCTTGCCTTATTGGGCGGCAAGCCTCGGGCATAGATGCAGGGGAAGGAATGTGTCGGCGGCATCGAGATCCGACCCGAGCGAGCGCGTGCAGCGATGACAATGCTAAGCCGGCCACCATACCGCGTCAAACCCTTTGCCGCTGCTTGACTGATTCGACCGCCGGCCGCTCCGACCATCACCAGCCCCCTGGCATGATCGGCCAAAGTGGCGATCAGTTGTTGGCAAAATCCGGTATAGTCATAGATGATCCCTACCTCTGGTAAGGGAGCATCTGCCCCATCGGTGAGCCCATGCGGAAGGCGAGCTAGTGAGCGATGGAAGATGACGCCCTCTGATCGGACGTGTGCCAGCGGACCCTGCAGGGAGCGGAAACTATTCATCCCTTCGTTGTCCCATTTGAAGACTTCTCGGGCGGCAAATACTTGGCTGGCCATGACCAGCAGCACACCGTATGCAGTGCAGTCAGGTCGTGAGGCCACGGCAAGGGCATCTCGAAGGTTGGCTGGACCATCACTGTCAGGGGCATCTGATGGGCGCATCGCTCCTGTCAGCACCACAGGTTTGGTGGGGGACAGGACAAGGTCGAGATAGAAGGCGGTCTCCTCCATCGTGTCTGTTCCGTGCGTGATGACGACCCCCTGGATGGTGGATTCGGCTAGTGCACGTTGTGTCCGTGTTGCGAGGCGCTGCCAGTGTGCTGGAGTCAAGTCATAGGATCCCACCTGGAAGATCTCCTCGACCTGTACCTGCACCTCACCGCCAAGATCGGCTAGATCAGGCATCCAACCGGACGCAGGCAGGTGCTTTACCCCCTCGGCCATACCTATCGTGCCCCCGGTGGTCAGCACAAGTATCGTCTTGCTCACACCGACAACATAGCCAAAATTGGGAATATCCTAACCCAGAGTGGGATCGGCCAGAGTGTCGGGGTTCATCCCATGGCCTAACCCCGGACCACCTGCGAGGTGGGTTGGCGGGACATACTCGATATCAGAAGGGGAGGCTGTGACTACAGCTTGGCAAAGGATAGAACCTCCACCTGATCTGCAGAGGTGATCCGCACCGCAAACCAGCCCCTGGGTAGGTCTGCCACGTCCAGGACATGCACGTGCCTGGAGGTACCTGATGGCTCTAGCGGTACCTGTCTGACCAAATGCCCCGCGGCGTCAATGACGTCCAATTGTGTTGAAAGGCTAGGATAGCTCAGTAGCTCGATCTGAAGCTCTTGTCCCACGGGATTGGGATATAGGCGTGCCTCCGGAGCTTCCCGCTCGAAGGTGACCAGCACTACCTTGGAATAGGATGAGGACCCGTCATGATCCACTTGCCGGAGTCGGTAGTAGTTCGTGCCAATGAAGGGCTGATTATCCACCACCTGATAGCTCCTTTCCCGGTGCGAATCACCCTGGGAGGTCAACCGTTGGATCGTTTCAAACCGGTAGCCGTCCTGAGATCGCTGCACCTCATAGTAGTCATGGTTGACCTCGAAGGTCGTGGACCACGATACTTGCGCCGTCGCTTGGATGGCTACGGCATCAAAGTGCACCAGGCCTATGGGAAAGATATTGGCATTGATCGTGACCGGATGGTCTTCGACCTCCCCGTCAGGTGCCGGACCATAAAGCGAGTGCGCTGCTGATTCAGAAGTACTTATCCGCACTCGCAGATAGGTCGTACTCTGGCCGCCGGTGATCTGACCAAACTCGAAAAGAGCCGTAGCGCTGTCGCCGGGTGCGATGGAGTCGATACAAAAGGCGGTTTCGTCCTCAAAGGAGCCATCGCTGTCCAGATCCAACCAGGCACACAGATAGGCATAATGGCGCAGACTCTGGTTGTAGTAGCTGATGAGAACATTCGCGTCTTCGCCCATATCAAAATCGAGGTTTCCGACAGCGTCCTCATCAGCGGTCCCTTGTTCATCATCCCCGTTGCCATTCATATCAGCCAGCCCATCGGCTTCGGCATCCGGTGCAATGCTGCCGAGGATGGGTCCGTCATTGACGATCAGGTGATGTGGTCCATTATCGCTTGCCAGGGTACCATACATTGTCAGCGCATCGCCCCAATCAAATTCTAGGGTGCTTCCACAGGACCCATTGTTGTTCGCCGTTCCTTGTATGATGATGCTGCCGTAACGATCTCCCTCAGACAATGGCTCATCGCACGATGTCTTGAAAGAGATTTCCTGTAGTAGTGTCGTCATGGAGGTGTTCCAGATCTCGATCACCGTCCTTGGCCCGTAGCGGTTGTTGGTGGTGAGCCCGTTGGCATCCGCCACGAAGGACTCATTTTCCTCAACAGGTGCATCAAAAAGAGTCGTATAGTTGTTGCCGTTGCCCGTGCGGACGACGATGTGCACCGAGCTCTCCAGTGCTGCGGAGTCAGTGCAACTCCACTCGCCTGGAGCTTGCTCGGCCTCCACATCGGGTGGGTCAACACAAGGGGATGGTAGATAGGAGAAGACGATCAAACTGGGCTTTTCGATCTCATCACAGCAGTCGAGCAAGATCTCCGACCCTTCAAGAAGACCGGATGGCGTGACCGCAGACACCACATTGGCTTCACATGGAATAGAGAGGAAGATGAGACCCGTCAGCACTAGGCCTCGAGTCAAGACGTTTGAGTCGATCGTCATGAAATAAAGATTTCTATTGTCAACCACTCCAAACGCCTGAGAATCCTGGAGAACTAACTGTTTGTTTTCAAATATACTGCTTTGCGGCAAGCTACACGTTTTGACGCAGCCCTACAATATCACTACCGTCAGAGATAGCTCCCTGTGTATGAGGGGAATGCGGTTGGTGCTGATTGGCAAAGGCAGAACGATGGTACCTTTCTGTTCAGAAAGCCGAACCGGTGCTAGTCTTGACTTGCATGATCAAATTGTAATGGCATAGTCCACTCCGCCAAGTCCAAGCGGATCTTTTTTACCCTTCCGAGCTCGATGTAGATAGCCGATCTTGACAGCGATCAGTCTAGTAGTAACGCAATTGCATGTGAGGGGACACCACTGCAGGATCCCTACCGGTCATTAGGAGGGATTGGCGCGCACACTGCGAAGATGGCGACCCTGGGGCGGAATCCGAGCCTGCTTCGATCTACAGATTCTTCACTTCCTGTACGAGTTGCTGAATGGAATCCTTGGCATCGCCAAAGAGCATGCGGTTCTTTTCATGGAAGAACAGGGGGTTCTGAATGCCGGCATAGCCAGGGCTCATGCTTCGCTTCAGCACGATGGTATTCTTGGCATTCCACACTTCCAGGACCGGCATGCCGTAGATGGGGCTGGACGGATCATCCAACGCGGCCGGATTGACCACATCATTGGCACCCACGATCACCACGGTATCGGTGTCCTTCAGAGCGGCATTAGCGTCATCCAGATCCAGGAGCTTGGGGTAGGGCACGTCTGCCTCTGCCAGCAATACGTTCATATGGCCAGGCATACGTCCGGCCACCGGATGGATCGCGTATTTGACATCGACACCGTTGGCCTCCAGCAGATCATCCAGCTCCTTGACCGTCTTTTGTGCTTGGGCCACGGCGAGACCATACCCCGGGACAAACATGACCGAGTTGGCGTAAAACAGCTGAATGGACGCATCTGTCACGGTAGCCGTCTTGACCACTTGATCTCCGTCCTGTCCTCCGGATGCACCACCGCCGGCACTGCCAAAACCACCGATGATCACATTCATTAGTGACCTATTCATCGCCTGGCACATGAGCACGGTAAGGATCGTTCCGGCCGCACCCACCAGGATACCGCCGATCAGCATGATCTGATTATTATAGATCAATCCGGCCGCCGCCGCGGAGAGACCTGTGAAGGAGTTGAGCAGTGAGATCACCACGGGCATATCCGCACCCCCGATCGGAGCGACGAAGGAAAAGCCGTAGATCAGTGCCAGCACCAGAAAGACACTGGCCAACACGATGCCTGCCGGTTGTCCTTGGATCATCAGCCAGACGGCCATGACCAGGACAACGATCAACAACACCAGGTTGATGGTACTGTGACGTGGCAGGATGACATTCTTGTCCTGCACCTTGCCATCCAATTTAGCGAAGGCCAGCATACTACCCGTAAAAGAGATGGCGCCGATGAGAAGCGCAAAAAGTGCGATGCCCATCTGGCCCGTGCTCATGACGAGAGCGCCGTCGTAATATTTGATCAGCTCTGCCATGGCCAGCACGGCTGCACAGGCACCACCGAGGCCGTTGAAGACTGAGACCATCTGTGGCATGGCCGTCATCTTGATGCGCTTGGCTGCCAGCCATCCGGCGATGCCGCCCACGATCATGCCTATGACGATCCAGAGGTAGTTGTTGCTCCCGTGAGACAGCGGTTGCACCAGCGTGGCCAGGATGGCGATTCCCATGCCGATACCTGCCAGAATATTACCTCTACGAGCGGTATCAGGTGAGCTGAGTAATCTCAGTCCCCAGACAAATGCCACGGCTCCGACCAGATAGCTCAGGTTGATATATGAGAGTGTCAGCATGGATCTATTTCTTTTTCTTTTTAAACATTTCAAGCATCCGGTCAGTCACGGCAAAGCCGCCGATCACATTGACCATGCCTAGTATGACTGCCAGTGTACCCAATCCCAGGGTCAGCACGTCATCGGGACTGGCCTGACGTACCAGCAATATGGCACCGATGATGACCACTCCGCTGACCGCATTTGCTCCCGACATCAGCGGTGTGTGCAATACCGTCGGCACTTTAGAAATAACTTCGAAACCCAAGATGATCGTGAAGATCAACAGGTAGATCATGATCAGCTGATCATTGAAAAACTGGAGGAAGGTGTCCATAAGGATCGATTAATGTGTAATGTAGGCGGATTGCACAATCTCGTTTTCAAAGTCGAGATGGAGCTGGCCCTCATTGACGATGAGCTTAAGAAAATTGAAGAGGTTGTTGGCGTAGAGGGTGCTGGCGTCCTCTGGCATATCTGAGGCCAAATCCGAATCACCTATGATCCAGACCCCGTGCCGATTGATCGTCTCGCCATCTTGCGTCAACTCACAGTTTCCTCCGGTCGACGCAGCCAGATCCACGATGACCGAGCCAGGCTTCATTTTCTCCACAGTGCTGGTAGGCACCAATATTGGGGCTTTGCGACCCCGTACCTGCGCCGTGGTAATGATCACGTCCGCGTTCATGGCTCTCTTCTGGACCTCTTCCCGCTGTCGCTTGATGAAGTCTTCATCTTGCTCCACGGCATATCCACCGGCGCCGGTATCTTCTTTGGCTCCGGCTACTTCTACAAAGCGAGCCCCCAAACTCTCCACCTCCTGCTTGGCAGCCGACCGCGTGTCAAAGGCCTCCACCTGCGCACCGAGCCGCCGAGCGGTCGCTATCGCTTGTAGGCCAGCCACACCTGCACCCAGGATCAGCACCTTGGAGGGTTTGATACTTCCTGCTGCCGTGATCATCATCGGAAAGTAGCGCGGCAATTTGGCTGCGGCTGCCAGCACGGCCTTGTAGCCGGCAATCGATGCCATCGAGCTGAGCACATCCATGGATTGAGCCAAGGTGGTGCGCGGAATCATGTCCATGCTGATTGCACGAAGTCCCATACCCTTGATCTTGGCAGAAACCTCCTTGTCAAAGAAGGGTTTGAACTCTGAGATCAACAATGTCTCCGCCTTCAAGGCACCCAGTTCTTCGTCTGATAACGGGTGAATGCTGATGAGCATCTGACTCTCGGCCAGTACGTCTTTGCGATCTTTGGCAGTAGCCCCTTCGTACTGGTCGTCCTCGAAGCCGGCTTGAGCACCCGCTCCCTTTTCCAGCAGGATTTCGGCTCCAAGCGCCTGTAGTTTTTTAGCTACCGCTGGAACCACCGAGACACGTTCATCATTGGATTCTGATAGTACGCCTATTTTCATGGTAGGTAAAGTATGGCTGCGAAAATAAGTAAATATTACCGTTTGAAAAGGCCGCTCGATCGCCGGTCAAATGGGACTATTTACGTCGGTCACACGCAGTGCACGGCGTCCTCATCTGCACGCCTCCACCGTCTTAATTTGGCTCTCGCTGAAACACCTCGACTTCGGTCATACGGCTTGCCCGATTGTCCGTGTTGAAGACCCTCAACTTGATTATCTGTCCAGCCTCGACATCTACGGGTGTCTGGTAGAGATCAGAGAAGGGTGTCGGATCCGTACCGTCCGTGGTGTAGCGGATCTGCAAACCCGGAAAAGCGGTGTTGGCAAGCAATCTTCCGTCACGGACCACGGCTCCGGGCGGCGGTATCCGATAGAAGAATCCACCTTCCAGGTAGTCCAAACGGGGCAATTCTACCTTGCCAATGCGGTTGGCAAATTTTTCCCAATCACGCTCCAGTGCGCTGGCGATGGCATCGCTACCAGTCGACCGGGACCAAGAGGGCGCCCGGGACCAGGCCCGCTCGACCAGGCCAAGCATCTTGGGCAGAAGATAGTATTCGACCATGGCCGGATCCTTCAGCGTCTCTGACCACAATTGGCCCTGCACGCCCAATATGTTTCCTTCGGCCTCCGGAAGCAGGGGGACCTTTTGTTTGGCCAGGGCAAGGCCATCTACCGGATTTCCCTCGTCATCGGCAAAGACGGTCATGAGGATGTTAAAGGGTGTCAATTCAAAGGCGTTCTTAGTGTTGACATATCCGCCCCAAAAGAGTCCGGGTTCATCCGGTTCTCGGTTGTACGCAAAGTCGAAGTATAGATTGGAGGCATTGCACATCACTACTTCATAGCCCGCGTTGGCCATGCGATAGGCCATGTCTTCGTGACCGCCGCCGATGGCCGTATTCCACACATAGGGGACGAAGCGCTCGGACACATACTTGGGATTGGGGGCGGTACGTCCGGTGATCTCGTCCCGGAGTAGGACAATCTCTTCCCACCCACCAATTCGAAGGCCGTGTTTTTGGGCGATCTCATTGTAGCGCTCCAGAAAGTATGGGTGGAGGTCGGCCACGGAGGACAGATCTTCATTGTCGCGAATGAGCCGTTGACATTCGGGCGACCCCTCCCAGGCACCCGCGGGTACTTCATCGCCTCCTGTGTGGATCATGGTGAGGGGAGCTTCGGCTTCCTTGTACATGGCCACTACCTCGGCGATGACCTTGTCCAAAAACGTGTAGGTGAACTCCTGGCAGACACAGATGACATTGTCATGGTAGTTTTGGGCCGAGGTATATCGGGAGGTATCGTTTCGATCGTGTAGGAGATAGGCACGAGCTTCGGATGCTCGCCCTTGAGCGGCAAGTCTCTTGTACCGATGGTCCATGGCGACGATGGCGGCCCTAGCATGACCCGGGCCGTTAATCTCCGGAATGACCTCCATATGCCTTTCGGTGGCATACCGGAGCAGCCCGATGAACTGGTCCCTGCTCAGATAGCCATTACCCGGATCCGCTCCGGTGCCAGACCCATACGCCGGTGGCAGTTGATCAGGGCCAGGACCTCTCACCGCCCCAACAGAGGTCAATTCAGGTATGCCGGGTATTTCCAATCGCCAACCCTCATCGTCGGTCAAGTGCAGATGCAATTTGTTGAGCTTATAAAAGCTGGCAAGATCGATCACCTTTTTGATGGACTCGATCCCCAGGTAATTGCGTGCGATGTCGTAATGCAGTCCCCGATAGCCGAATCGGGGTGCGTCCTCGATATAGAGCGCAGGAACGACGAGCTCCTCAGATGGCACTCGATGGGAGGTAGGAGGCACCAATGCGCGTAACGTCTGTATCCCATAGAAGACACCAGCGGGGTCGCTGCCCGTAATCACAACGCCGACGCTGGGATCAATGTCCAGCGTATAGTTTTCCGAGGTCCGGTCACCGATCCCAAGCGAGTCTAGGCGCAGATAAATGACATCTTCCGTGGTGACTTGCTCATCACTAAGCTGCACAGTCGCACGCAGCATGCGATTGAGTTCGGTGGCCAGGTAGTCCGCCTGCCTTTCGAGTCCGGGTTCGAATCCGACGACGACGCTGGACCCGATCGTGTGCAACCGCCCCTTGTCTCTGAGCAGAAGGGGAGTGGGGGTAATGCGCTCGGAGACGCCGGTCGGGAGGGACCGCAATTGGGCATTTTCCTCATACCGCTCTTGGGCGGATATCCGCATGGCCACCTCTTCCTTTTCGGTATCAAAAGCTAGATCGAGGGGAAAGTCTTTGATCTCAAAAGCCGCCTCCTGGCTAGGTCGGTTGAGGTGCTCATCAAAAGTGAAGTATACTCCGTGAGGACCGTGGGACTGCTTGACCAGACGTGCGGCGAGCATGTAGGGTAGTCGGATGCGCTCACCGGGAGTAATCGATGGGAACGAATCACCGGGCGTGAGCCGATAGAGGTCTCCGCCAGCGTTTTCGATACTAAATAGATCTTCGGTGCCGCTGTCGAAGTAGAGACTGTGAGGAAACTGGCTGTAGTAAAGGGACCAGCCAAAGCCACTCATCACTGTGTCGCTTTCGTTTGCGATTTCAAAGGCCGCTTTTCGTCGATCATCACCTTCCATTGCCTGATCCAG
The DNA here is from genome assembly GCA_965223165.1 of Saprospiraceae bacterium. Classification (GTDB taxonomy): domain Bacteria; phylum Bacteroidota; class Bacteroidia; order Chitinophagales; family Saprospiraceae; genus JABDMH01. The sequence continues at coordinate 173,815 of CBDCVQ010000016.1, forward strand.
TAGCTCCCAGGAGACTTTGATCTGGTCGGCAGCAGGCCAATCAAAAGATTGTTTGCTGTCTGGGAGACAGGACAGCAATACCATTGCCATGAAGCAAACACCCGCCATTTTCGTCATGGATCGATCGATATTGTGAGGATGTAAAGGTAGGATTTACCCATTGATGCGTCACCCTCGATCTGGTCATACCGGACCACTAGCCCATGTGCCGTCGCAGCGGGCGACCATGACTCTTTGCTACCACTCGGATCTCCCACCATTTGGCAGTGGAGGGGATACCTCGCGCCTTTTTTGTTACATGTCCCAGACGGGCTCATGCGTCTGATTCCGTGCATTTTGGCAACCGTCCTGCCTTTCACTATCGACAGTTCACTCAATCAGACGTCCCAATGGCTCAAGCAAACTGCTTGGATGATCATCGACCACTCCTGCTTCCTCTGTATGTCCGAGCTTTATGGGTACCAAATGAAACGAGACTTGAGTTTATGGCCTTGATGATGCAGGACATCGAGTGGAGTGAGCCGATCTTACCTCATTTTACCATACCCGAATGGGAAGCTCGGGTCAGCTCCGTGTTGGGTACGGTTCCGGATGTGTTGAGGCGCGTGTCCCGTAGTGCATGGCTTCGTGAGGTGATTTTTACGTGGCCGAGATACAAGCCACAGCAGTTGTCTCGACGTCTGCAGGACATCTGTGCCCTGGTGACCGCCCAGGAAAATGCCTGCCGCTATTGCTATGGCGTGGCTCGCTCCCAAATGCGGCTACTGGGATATTCAGAGAAAATGATCAACGGCATCGAGCGAGATATGCAGATGGCGGACCTGGATGTTAGGGAACGCGCGTTCGTACAATTCTGCCGCAATCTGAGCCGATCGAATCCGAGACCCCCCAAATCCGACTGTGAGCAACTAATGGATCTGGGCTTTTCGCCAAAGGCGGTGGCCGAGATGGCCTTCTTGATCATAAACCACTGCCTCGTCAACCGTGTATCCACCTTTCTGGCGATTCCCCCGATGGCGAAGTTGGAGCGGCTACCCACGAGCATGATGGGTCGACTCATGCGACCGCTGATCGCAAGAAAGATCCGGTCCTTCGATTGGGTGGGAGAGGAGGTTGATGTTTCTGGCGATACCGCCTTTCCGGCTGCCGTGAATGCATTGTCCGGACTACCCGCAGCCAAGGCCCTGAACGATGCCATGTCCGGGGCCATGGCGTCCACGGTACTATCTGAGGATCTCAAGATTTTGATGTTTGCCGTCGTGGCTCGCAGCCTGGAATGTCCCATCTGCGAGCAAGAGACGGGCCGGATGGCCGAGGCGATCGGATTCACGCCGAGCGAGTTTGATCGTGCCCTACGCGAACTGGCGTCTCCTCGGCTATCGAGGGAAGAATCTATCTTGCTGGCCTGGACCCGCGAGACGATCAGGTTTCAGACGGGCACCATGCAGCGACGGATTTCCGAAATGGTCGATGAACTGGGAGAAGAGGTGATGCTGGAAGCCATCGGGGTGGCCTCGCTGGCCAATGCAGTGGTGCGATTGGCGATCCTGCTGAGCTGATCATGGTATACCTCTCGATAGGACTGGCCCTCGTGAGCATCGCACTGCTGGCGCTGCACCACAGGCAGGTCAAGCAAAACCGGCAGCTTGAAAAACTGCTGGACCACACCAACCAAAAGTTGGAGCGCCTCCAGGTACACTTCGGTCGCTTTACCCCAGAGGAGGTGATCGAGCATCTATCTGAATCAGAGGAGCATTATCAAGCTACGATGCGTTCGGTCACGGTGCTCTTCGCTGATCTGAAGGGCTTTACCAAGATGTGTCGTGATCGAGATCCACAAGAGATCGTGACGATCCTAAATGGATACTTCCGACGGATGAGCAACGCTTTGTCCAGCCATCACGGTCAGGTGACGGAGTTGACTGGCGATGGCCTACTATGCCTCTTCGGCGCTTTGCGATCCAACCCTTGGCAGGTCCAGGACGCGGTCAGGGGAGCGCTGGCTATGCGAGAGGCCCTCATAGCCTATAATAAAGAACTGGAGTCCAAGTCTTTGCCCTCGCTGGCTTTTGGCATAGGCATCCATCAGGGAGAGGTACTAGCCGGCGTGATGGGCAACTTCGAGCTCAGCAAGTTTGGGGTGGTGGGCGATCCGATTAACATGGCGGCTCGCGTGGAATCCCTGACCCGCCAGCACCAGTGTGATCTGCTGGTGACCAGCGAGATCAAAGATGCGCTGGACGATCGCTTTGTGCTCGAGGAGATGCCAGCTGTTCAGGTCAAGGGCAAGGTAGAGCCGCTCGTCACCTACCATGTACAAAGTTTTTCGAATGCTAGGGGCTGACAGCTACCCCCAGCAGTTCCCAAGGCAAGTTTAGTACCCTCGTCAAGGCCTTTCCAGCGTGGTCCATACAGTACCGATGTGCGGTATCAATCACTTTTCCCACAAGAGCCTTCTCTATTGAAATAATACACCTCTCTCCTGCGGTTTGACCAGCAGCTTGTCGTTGAGGTAGTAGCTGCGAAAGATCAGGTTTAATGTATAATTAAGATCGTTAATACATCTTTTGCTTTGCTAGAATGCTATTTTCAAGCGCCATAGGCACTTGCAAACCAAAAGAACACCGATATGCTTACCAACATGAAATGGCGTAGACTGAACGGTAAATCGATCGATACGCCCATTCTGGAGGCTGTGGAAAAAACCATCAAGCGAGAACGCGAACAGGGTAACCGCCTCAAAGTCTGTATTGGCACCGATTCGCAGACCTACCACAAGAACGTGGAGTTTGCCACCGTGATCGTCTTTCTCCGCGAAAAGAAGGGCGGTTTCATGTTTATCAACAATACCTCTATGTCGATGGACATGAGCCTGAAGGAACGACTGATCCTCGAGGTGGCCAAATCAGTGGAAGTAGCTTATGCCCTCTGTGATCTGCTGGATCGATACGACGTCGAGTTAGAGGTCCATGCAGACATCAACACCGATCCAGGTTTTCAGTCCAACACGGCGCTGAAAGAGGCAATGGGTTACATCCTTAGTATGGGTTTTGTCTTTAAGGCTAAGCCGGATGCCTTTGCCAGTACGAGTTGTGCCGACAAGGTCATCTGATAGGACAGGAGGTCCTCCCGTCATAATCGTGCGCTTCTTCCGTTGCCTATCGGGGAGCGTTTCTAGATATTTGTCTCATGATTCAGATCTTCATCACCGGGGGCACTTTTGACAAGGAGTACAACTACATCACGGGGGAACTGACCTTTTCGGCCACACATGTGAACGACATGTTGCGCAGGGGTCGATGCGGAGCGGACGTGACGGTCGAGACCATCATGATGAAAGACAGCCTGGATATGTCGGATTCCGACCGGGAGCTTATCGCTCAACGGTGCCTGGATCTGGACCACGATCAAATCGTCATCACGCATGGCACCGATACGATGGTTCAAACAGCCGCGTTCTTGGCTGAAAAACGCTTGGACAAAAGGATCGTCCTAACCGGTGCACTAGTGCCCTATACTTTTGGCACCTCCAGTGATGGATTCTTCAATCTGGGAAGTGCGCTTGCCTTTGTACAGGCGATCTCGCCTGGGGTCTACATCTGCATGAATGGCCGCCTTTTTAACTGGGACAATGTGCAGAAGAACTATACCACCGGCTACTTTGAAGAGGTGAATCAAGGGGTAACTCCCTAGGCATACGAGACGGCTCCCGGGCCACTAAGAACCATCCAACTGCAGGCTGTGCGCCTAGATTTTCTCTATGCGCGCCGTCGACAATTCTCCGTTGTCCTCCGACTGAAGCAGATAAATACCGGCAGGAAGATTGGACAAGTCCACCGGGTACATCTTCTTTCGTACGATAAACTCAGAGATCTTCTTGCCCTCCGAAGTCATGATCGACACCGACTTGCTGGCTCCCCCCGTGGTGACGTATACCTTACCGGTAGATCGCCTCGGTAGCACGGTAATGCCTTGCTGCCCCACCTTGATCGAGATGGTCTTGATCGGTGTGACCTCTCCCAGTTTGTTGCGTGAGGAGAGCCGATAGTAGACGCGTCCATCTTGCGGCACGTGGTCGGCCAACATGTAGTGCTGGCGCTCCGACTTGGGCAATGCTGGCGTCTCCCCACGCAGATCAAAGCTCTCGCCATCGACACTGCGTTCGACGAGGTAGTCTCCATCGGGGCTCACATCCTCAGTCTTCCAGGTAAGCAGGATCTCCTGATCGTGCATTTCGACCGCGGCGAAGGAAAGGGCCGCTTGCTGGGGCTCTGCGCCATCGTCGGCAAAACTGCTGGTCGCAAGAAGGCCAACCATCCCTGTGCAGATCAGCATTCTTTTCATCATTGGTACTGTTTTCATAGTATACAATTTCTTAAGGCAACTAACAATAAAATATGGTTTCCTGGGTGTTACTCCAACCATGCTCGACGACTTGGCAACTTTTGTCGACCAGGGCTGCTGCGCTCTCGTTCCTTTGCGCTTTACCTCAATGACGATTAATTTTCAGTTTAGTTGCAGGTGCAGCAAGAAATAAGACTTCGTTAACAAAAGCTTAATGTGCCGGTTGCAGCCACGGCACCGATCCTTCGCTGTTTTCTCCTCTTGAGCTTCGAACCGGGAGCAAAGCGCTTTAGCTGCTGACGTATGCAGGTGTGATGAGATGAGCAACGCAATGCCGCACATGATGGGACCGTTATGCCCATAGCCCTTGGTGCCGGTGAATGTGTGTTTGATCAAAATCGCTCTCGCTCAGGATCTAGTAGGGCTTCGCCTTAGATATGTTGATTCATTCTAATAGGTTTGTGTTGGCAGACGAGGCGCAAAACATGACCGTACGATATCGTAGCGTCGAGCGTGACAATGCGAGAAGTGAGAAAACCGCGACAGCGGGAGCGGTGGCTAGCTAGCAGTAGCTACAGCGAGGCTTTGCAACGAAGTATGCGGACCGAAGACTTTAGCATTAACAACAAGATTTAGTGAGGAGATCTACCGGCATGGTGGTAGGTGGGGTAGGCGCTTGCTGCTGCAGCAGCAAAGCGATGAAACAAAATAATAATGCGGCAGCAGAGCGTTTTGATGCTTTTGATCCGAGAGCGGAATGATTTTTGCTTGGAAAAGATTGATTTTTAATTGTTAATGATTTAGAAAAATTCTTTATTTGTATGGTTTTCCGCCGGAGAACCACATTTGAAGGGATAGAAGTGTCGATAAAACCTAAATGTTTGAGATGAAGACTTTTTACTTCTGTATGCTGTTGGCGATGAGTCTCAGCTTGTCCAGCCTGCAAGGCCAAAACCCCTTGAGGCCTGATGCCCTGAGTTTCAAGGTGCTGTTCCTTGACTACCAAAGTCCGGTATCTGGCAACTATGGAAATCTGCGGAACTACAAGAATGGCTTTGAGGTGTCTTATCAGAAGAATATCAGCGACTATATCAATGTTTCGATCCCATTGCGAGCTGGGGTAGTCAATTTCAACGATGAGTTTAAGAATGATGCCATCTTTAGCGTCGGTGGCCAAGTGCAAGCCCAATTGTGGAAGGCGGGCAAACCGGCGATCCCATACCTGCTGACAGGCGGGCATGCGGTGTATGAGAAGCAGGCGGGTAACTTCAATCTCGAAATACCCATTGGTATCGGACTCGACGTCAAGATGGGAAAGAACGCCTACTTCAATGTGCAGCTAGAATATCATTTGGGTCTGGAGGACGATCGAAACAACTTGCAGCACGGAATTGGCTTTAAGTACCTGATCGGCAAAAAGACAGAAGAACCCGAAGTGCCCTTACAACCCACGGACTTTGATGGTGATGGCATCCCAGACGAGGAAGATAACTGCCCGGACCTGCCCGGTCTACTTGAACTCAACGGTTGTCCGGATACCGATGGCGATGGCATTGCCGACAGCGAGGATGAGTGCCCGGACTTTGCCGGTACTATCGAACTGAAGGGATGTCCCGACTCGGATGGGGACGGTGTATCAGACAACGAGGATGAGTGCCCCAACCTAGTTGGGCCAGCGGATAACAACGGTTGCCCCATCGTAGATCGCGACAACGACGGCGTCCTGGATGAAGAGGATGATTGTCCCGATGAGGCCGGCTCTCTGGCAACTCGCGGTTGTCCCGACCGAGATAGCGACGGCGTTAAGGACACGGATGATCTTTGTCCGGACGATGCCGGATTCAAGCAGTTTAATGGCTGCCCCGATTCTGATGGCGACGGCGTACATGATGGCATCGACCGTTGCCCCGGTACGATCGGCTTGGCTACAAACGATGGCTGCCCAGTCGTCAAACGAGAAGTGAAAGAGCTGCTCGATTTTGCCCAGCGCGCCGTGCAGTTTGATGTTGGATTGGCTTCGATCAAGCCAGAATCCTACCCGGTACTCAATCAGATCTTGGATATCTTGAATAGGTATGAAGAATATGGTCTCGCCATTTCCGGTCATACGGATAGCACGGGTGATACCTACCGCAATCTTTCCTTGTCAGAGAGCAGGGCCAAAGCTTGCTATGACTACCTGCTATCTCGGGGTGTTAGCGAAGATCGTCTCTCCTATGTAGGATATGGAGAGGCCAGACCTATCGCAACGAATGCCACCTCCGATGGTCGGCGACTCAATCGCCGGGTAGAGTTTGAGATTAAGTTTAAATAACGTTTTTCATACAAATAAGATCAAAGGGTCGCGTGCAGGTCACGGGGCCCTTTGTTGTTGTGCGCATTCTTAATATCAATGGTAGGCATCGTAGCCGCGCTCGTTGAGTCGATTGACCTTCTCATACACGGCATCTTCTAGCTGGGCCTTGTAGGCGCTAATCTTCGCCTGTATCGCCGGATCGTGGCTGCCCAGGATTTGCGCCGCCAGGATGCCTGCGTTTTTGGCGCCGTCCAATGCCACGGTGGCTACCGGAACGTCTCCGGGCATCTGGAGGATCGACAGCACAGAATCCCATCCATCGATCGAGTTGGAGGACTTGATCGGCACGCCGATGACGGGCAGTGGGCTAAGGGATGCGATCATACCCGGGAGATGGGCCGCACCACCCGCCCCGGCAATAATTACTTGAATACCGCGGACGTGTGCTTCTTTGGCATACTCAAACAGCCGGCCGGGGGTACGATGTGCCGAGACAATAGAGATCTCAAAAGGTACTTCAAGCTCCCGGAGGATGTCCGCCGCCTGTCGCATGATGCGCAGGTCAGAGTCTGACCCCATGACTATGCTGATCGTTGGATTCATAGAAGCAAAAATAAGACTTAGGAAGGGGACCGGACCCGGCGGGCCACTAGCTGATCACCTTGAGCCGGTCGCGCACCTTTTTGGCTACCGCAATGGCTTGATCTATGTCCTGATGAAGAATGGTGACGTGGCCCATTTTTCGAAAGGGTCGTGTCTCCCTCTTGCCATAGATATGGACATGCACATTTTCCATGGCCAGGCATTGCTCCAGCCCCTCATAGTAGGCCTCCCCTTTGTGTTCGGGTTCGCCTAGCAAGTTGATCATCACGGCGGGTGACTTGACATCCGTACCGCCAAGCGGTAGGTCTAGGATAGCTCTTAGATGCTGCTCGTATTGGGAGGTGACATTGCCCTCGATGGTGTGGTGGCCGCTGTTGTGTGGGCGGGGGGCTACCTCATTGACCAGTATGTCCCCGGATTTCGTAAGAAACATCTCGATGGCAAGGAGCCCAACCAGTTCAAAAGCTTCGATGACGCTCTTGCCCAGTGCCTGTGCAGACTGGCCTACCTGATCCGATACGCGGGCGGGAGAGATCAGGCGTTCGACCAGGTTGGCGGTTGGATGAAATTCCATCTCCACCGGGGGGTAGACGGCGATGTCTCCGCTAGGGTTGCGAGCGACAAGCACGGCCAGCTCTTTATCGATTTCGACGAGCTCTTCGACGACACTTTCTACATTGAGCAGCTTCTTGAGGTCCTCTTTGCTCCGGACGATGTGCACTCCTCGGCCGTCGTATCCTTCGGTCCTGGCCTTTTGCACAAAGGGTACCTGGATTTCGCCACTTCGTACGGCCGTAAGAATGGCCTTCTTGTTGCGGTGCAAGCTGAACTTTGAGGTGGGAATGCCCTGCTCTGCAAAGAACTGCTTTTGAGTCCCCTTGTCTTTGATGATCTCGACGGCACCAGGCTGCGGATAGATCTCTTTGCCCTCCGCTTCCAACTTCTTCAGTGCGGTCGTATTCACATTTTCTATCTCAATGGTGACGATATCCACGTGCTGCCCCAGCTGGGAGACGAGCTGATAATTCTTGAAATCACCCTGGATAAACTGGTTGGTCACCTTGGCTGCCGGATAGTCAAATTCTTTGTCTACGGCCCAGATATTGAGATCCCATTTACTGGCTGCTTGGAGCAGCATTTTGCCCAATTGGCCTCCGCCCAGGACGCCGATGCGCGTATTCGTGATCATGCGTTATGCAAGGAGTGGCTGATTATGGTCGCAAAGTAGTAAAATTGCAAGGTTACGTGAGTGCGGGGGTCAGGAGGAGTCATTGATCATAAATAGAGGATTGCATTGGAAAATATCATTCTGAAAAACGGAAGGATTATCAACGAAGGTCAGGAGCTCCAAGGAGATCTTTGGATACGAGATGGCCGCATTGCGAAAGTGGGTGGTGTCATAGAGCATCCCAACAGTCAGGAGGTGGACGTGTCGGGCATGGTGGTGATGCCAGGCATCATTGATGACCAGGTGCATTTTAGAGAACCCGGACTGACACATAAGGCCGATATCGGCTCTGAGTCTCTCGCTGCCTTGGCGGGAGGGGTTACTAGCTATATGGAAATGCCTAATACGAAGCCACCGGCCCTCACGCAAGAGCTTCTGCAGGCCAAGTATGAGATGGCGAGAACAAGCTCCTTTTCAAACTACTCCTTCTACATGGGAGCTTCAAATGACAATCTGGACCAAGTGCTTAGGACGGACGCCCGTGGGGTATGTGGCGTGAAGATCTTCATGGGATCCAGTACAGGCAATATGCTTGTCGACGATCGCGAGGTACTGGACAAGTTGTTTGCCCAGGTGCCCATGCTGATCGCGACCCATTGCGAGGATGAGCTGACGATCCGGGACAACCAGCAGCGGTTCGACGAGATCTACGGAGACCAGTTGCATGCGCGGCATCATCCGCGGATAAGATCCGCGGAAGGCTGCCTCAAGAGTTCGAGCCTGGCGGTGGAGTTGGCCAAGTCGTATGGCACGCGCTTGCACATTTTACATATTAGTACCGCCATCGAGTTGCCTCTCTTCGACAATACCTCACCGCTGGCTGAGAAATTGATCACCTCGGAGGTCTGTGTACATCACCTGTACTTTGATGCCGAGCAATATGAGACGCTCGGCAATCGTATCAAATGCAATCCTGCCATCAAAGAGAAGTCCAATAAGGAGGCACTGTGGCAGGCGTTGCTGGATGATCGACTCGATGTGATTGCCACTGATCACGCCCCCCACACCGCCGAGGAAAAATCTCGCCCGTATGTAAAGGCGCCGTCGGGCCTACCTTTGGTGCAGCACAGTCTGACCATCATGCTGGATTTTTACCATCGGGGCATGATTAGCCTGGAGAAAATCGTGCAGAAAATGTGTCATGCCCCGGCGCAATGCTTTCAGGTGGCCGAGCGGGGCTATCTCAGAGAAGGGTATTGGGCAGACGTGGTTGTCCTGGATCCCAATATGCCCGTTAGAGTCGATGACCAACATTTGTATTACAAGTGTCAATGGACGCCACTGCAAGGCAGAGAGTTTCGCGGCGAAATACAACAAGTGTACCTCAATGGATGCTTGGCCTTTGCGCATGGACAGCCGGTGGGAGGGCCTCAAGGTATGCGGATCCATTTTGACCGGTGACCCTGGACGGTAAAACGGGGACCATGGTGGGATAACAGCAATTCGATCCAGCGTAGATGGGCAAGGCAAACTCGTGCTCCTGAGCGCTTGACCTAGCTGTGTGCCATTTGTCATGTGCAAATAAGTCAATGGTGGAGGTTTGCCCTTTGTGGATTTATGCTACCTTACCAGCACACCTTAAAAAGCACAATGTTGAATCGACGCAATTTTGTCTCGTCCGTTTGGATGGGGCTTGCCACCTGCGCTGTGCCAGGCTCCCTCTGGCCGCCAAGGCGCAAGAAGAAGGCAGCCCTACCTCCGGTGGTTAGTGATGATCTGCACCGGCTTGGCGATGGTATGGCCCGCGGCCTGCGGAGCCATGGTCTGGACGAGGATGTCGCCCAAGAGTTTGTACAAATTAAGGGGGTCCGGAGCTTTGAGGAGATGGGGACGGCCTATCGATTGACCTTTGAAAATGGCCATGGTCAGGTTGTTTCGATCCGTGGTTCTTTGTGCGGGATGCGTGATCCGTATGTCGTGATCAGCTAATGGGGTGTTGAGATACTAACTCTGATTTGTTCGCTTGTTCTGTTGCCGGATGCTTCGTTGCAAAGCCTCGTCGCAGCTCCTTTGCCTGCTGAACAAGATATCGTCGCGATCCCAAGGAAGCCAGTAAATTGAACTGTCTCCCAAGCCGTGAAAAAAAATAACATTTTACGCACTTTTTGCCTTGGGTCGTTATAATCTTTTCCTTACATTGGAAGAGAAAGAAGGTGATTTTCTAACCCGAAAAACTAAACTGAAATGTCAGAACCTTTCCTGGCCGAGATCCGCATGGTTGGTTTTAACTTTGCTCCACGTGGATGGGCCTTCTGCGACGGCCAGATCTTGCCGATCAACCAAAATCAAAGCCTGTATTCTCTCCTAGGTACCACCTACGGTGGAGATGGGCGCACATCCTTTGCTTTACCTGATCTGAGAGGTCGGACTCCGATCCACGTCGGGTCGAGCAATGGCACGAGCCACACGCTCGGTCAAAAGAGCGGAGAGGAGACGCATACGCTGGCAGCTAGTGAGATGCCGCAGCATACTCATGCTGCCAAAGCTTCGAGTGACAATGCGGACAACCCTATCCTTATCTCCAACGTATTCGCTGCCTTCCAGAACGGATATAACTCCACTAGCGCGGGGTCCATCGTAGGCATGCAAGCCGCGACAGTTGGAAATGTCGGAGGTGGCCAAGCGCATGAAAACATGCAACCGTATCTGGCGGTCAACTTTTGTATCGCGCTGCAAGGACTCTTTCCTTCTCGAAATTAACTAACCACAAAAAACCAAGAAACAATGTCAGAACCTTTCGTAGGCGAGATCCGGATGTTTGCCGGTAACTTTGCGCCCCGAGGCTGGGCATTTTGCGATGGGCAGCTACTGGCTGTATCACAGAATGATGCGTTATTTTCCTTACTGGGTACGATATATGGTGGAGATGGTCGTACGACATTTGGGCTGCCGGATATGCGTGGTCGGATTCCCATCCATGCCGGCAGCGGACCAGGGCTTTCGCCCCGTCGACTGGGCGCTAAAGGTGGTGCCGAGAACGTAACCGTTACGGTCAATCAATTGCCCAGCCATACACATACACTGCAGGTGTCAGCTGCCACTGGCACACAAAACAATCCAGGTGGAGAACTCATTTCCGCATCACCGAATATCAGAATCTATCGACCTGCGGCACCGTCCGCACCGTTTGATACCGCTTCGATAGCGGCGGTAGGAGGGAGTCGCTCGCATACAAATCTGATGCCTGCATTGTGCATTCAATTCATTATCGCATTAGTTGGAATCTATCCTTCACGTCAATAACTTAGATCAAAATGTCAGAACCTTTTATAGCTGAAGTACGAATATTTGCCGGCAATTTTGCACCCCGTGGGTGGGCTTTTTGCGACGGCCAGCTACTTCCGATTGCCCAGAATACTGCCTTGTTCTCCTTGATAGGGACTACCTACGGAGGTGATGGTCGAACCACGACGGCTTTGCCAAATCTTCAAGGCCGTGCGCCCATGCATCCAGGGAGGGGCCCTGGATTGACCGCACGAAGATTGGGACAGAGATCGGGGGTGGAAATGGTCTCCTTGTCCGAAGCTCAGATGCCAAACCATACCCATTCTCTCAATGGTACCAGTAGCGTGGCTACGGTGTTTACACCTGACAACACCTCTGCATTTGCCAGAGGATCAGGGGCCGCCTATAAGACTGATGCAACGAGTCTTGTCGACTTGGCGTCAGGATCCTTGCAGAATACTGGTGGGAGCCAGGCACATAACAATTTGCAACCGTTTCTCACCTTGAACTTTATTATTGCTTTGGTAGGGTTGTATCCATCTCGTTCGTAGTCACCTGAGATGCTAGTGCAGATAGAGCCTGAGGTGCCTTTTAGATTTCGACCCATTCAGCAAGACGACCTAGCGTTTCTTAGTGAGCTCTATGCTAGCACACGTGTAGAGGAAATGGCCCAGATAGTCCACTGGTCTAAAGAGGAGAAGCAGTCTTTCTTGGAGCAGCAGTTTCGGGCCCAACACAGCTTCTACCACGAGCGGTTTGTTGACGCCGAGTTCCTCGTTATTTCTTTAGATGAAGAGAGGATTGGGAGACTTTACAAAGAGGTGCGTCACGATGAAATTCGTATTATCGATATTGCTTTGCTGCCCAAGTTTCGAAACCGTGGCCTTGGTAAGAGATTGATGCTGGGTGTACTCAATGAAGGACAAGAGTTGAATCTGCCGGTGAGGATACATGTGGAACACAATAACCCCGCCATGCGCTTGTATGATCGGCTTGGCTTTACCAAAATCGGAGACACAGGGGTATACTTCCTGATGGAGTGGAGGGGCAGAAAACTGACTAATAGCAATGGTTGACCGGTACACTTTGGCTGATTTTGAGGAATTTAGGAGGGACTCCTGGCTGCTTAAGTTCACCGAAGACGTGGCACTTGAAGCTACGATCTGTGACATCACCAAGGTAAATACTGCTAGCAGAAGGCAGAGTGATTCCTTCTCAGTGACCTTCCAAACCAAGCAGAAGGGACAGTACTATACCCAGTGCACCATTCCGGTGGAGCATCCAAGGATGGGAGAGATTAGGCTATTCCTTGTGCCGATTGGTCCTTGTGCCGAAACGGTAGAAATGCAATATCAAGCCACTTTCAACTGAATGGATGTGACTTAAGAGTTCAGTGCTCACCCTTCAATGAAGTAGAGCCTCAATCGGTGACCTCACCAAATCTAGACTAAGGCCAAGGACAAGGTGATCTCGGTAGGCGGTCGAGTCATTTCCAGATCCTGCGTGCTTGAAAAAAGGAGCTTCAAATGTTAGAAGACGTAAATATGTGTTAACTTTGGCATGACTCGAAAGAGTTGGGCAAAATTTTGTCCTGATATAACTACGGAGTTGTATCGATTAACCGAGAAAACCAAACCCTATGAAACTAGAATTGCCTTGGCCAACTCTGAGCCATCGCATTCCCAATGTTCTTAACAGGGTGTTGTTATGGACGGCTGTAATCCGAGCGCCGGCGCGGATAGGCAGGTTTGGTTGTGATTTGCTGCACCTGAAGCAGTTGAGTCTACTTGTAGTCCTATCTGCCATTTCTCTATTGGCCCAAGGTCAGGTTATTGATGCGACCAAACGCGACACCGTCTTTTACGATGCAGATGGAAACTTACTAGCCAACCCCGGGGACAGTATTAGGTATATCATGATCATTACCAATACAAGGTCGGGACCCGATTCCTCCCTGGTTGTGCCGATCAATGCCCCAACAAACACAACGCTAAACAGCGGCTCGGTTCTTACTTCCCCATTGGCGGTTGATGATGGCCCATATGAGGTGTTAGGCAATATGGGCATTGGTGTACCAGCAGGTAGCGGAGTCCTTGTCAATGACTTTGACGATAATATTGCCGGACTTAGCATATCTGCTCCAACACTTAATACTGTCGTGCCCACTGCGCAAGGCGGCACCATCAATATCCAGGCCGATGGCAGTTTTGTGTACAACGCCCCACCAGGATTTCAGGGCGCTGACTCCGTAGCCTATACGGTCACCGATGGTACTCCAGCTCCCAATTGCCCTACCACCAACGATGCGTTCATCAGATTTACGGTCTCCAACATCATCTGGTTTATCAATGAGAATGTATCGGGAGGTGGCAACAATGGCACCCTCGGAGATCCCTTTGAGACCTTGGCAGCGTTTGAGAGTGTCAACGGCAATGGAGGCGCTACCGATCCTGCGGCGAATCAAACCATCTTTGTCTACTCATCTGCCACGCAGTATGCGGGAGGGGTGACCTTGGAAAACGGCCAGCAGTTGTTGGGTCAGGGGATGACCTCGTCCATCGTGGCCGCTACGGGTATTACTCTACCGATGTTCAGTCTAGCCCTGCCTGTCACCGGAGGTAGTAACCCTCAAATCGTCGACAATGCACCTGGAAATGCTGTCACGTTGGCCTCCGGAAATGATCTCAGAGGATTTGATATAGGTTCAAACGGAACCCCCGCGAATGGAAGTGGAATCGTGGGGAGCAATGTGGGTGATCTCAGCATTAGCGAGGGTGTAAGTATTTTCATCAACGACCCCAACGCAGGGCCAGGGATTGATATCAATGGAGGGGGAACCATTGCCGTCGAGCTGGTGCAATTGTCTCTCACCGGCAGTTCGACGGAAGGGATTGACCTGAACAACATTTCAGGCGGCTCATTTGAGGTGACGGGCACAACCAGCATAACAAATTCGGCAAATGCAGCGGTGGATATCACTTCCTCGGCCTCAGCTACCTTCACTTTCAACACCTTAAACATCACCAACACGGCGGCCAATACACTTGGCCTCTTCGTCAACAATGGGGGCACGGTCAATACCACTGCCGGTACGATCAACACGGGCACGAACCGGGCAGTTGATATCAACAATACCGCACTGGGCATCGACCTGACTAGTGTGTCTTCCAGTGGTGGTACGCTGCCGGGTATCGATCTCAATACAACCACCGGCCACTTCATTGTATATGGCGACGGTTCCAATACTACGCGAGGAGGTAATGCGTCCGGCGGCACGATTGCCAATAAGACTGGGGCAAATGGTGGGGGTGATCTCTGCACGTTTGCAACTGGAGTGGGTGTGGGTGTCCTGCTTAATAGTGCTGACAGTGTGATACTCAGAAGAATGCAGCTCAACGGTTTCTCCAACTGGGCGATCTGGGGGAGCACGGTGGATGTTTTTAACTTCGAATACTCGACCATAGATGGTGTAAACGGGGGCTCGGCAGCGGATGATGAGGGTTGTGTTGCATTTTGTGATTTGATTGGGACATCACTTTTCCTTCTTTCGGATATCCAAGGAGGGCTGGAAGACAATATCAGCATTCAGAACGGCACCGGGACCATGCTGGACAGTCTCATCGTTGAGAATACGCGGATCGGTTTGAACAGTAACGCACTGGGCAATGATGGAATCCTTGTAGAGGCCAGAAACAACGCCCAAATCAATATGCGAATTTCCAATTCGGATTTTATTGGTGCGCGAGGCGATCTAGTGCAGACGAATGCGCTAGGTACCTCGGTAATGGGCATTGTTATAAAAGGGAACAACTTTAATAACACGCATGGTAACACACTCGGAGGAGGAATCACACTATCTGGCGGCAGCAATACCAGCAATATAACTGTCAACTATCTGGTGGACCTCAATGACTTCTCCGGTGCAGTAGTCAGTGCGATCACTGCCAATTTCTTATCGAATCAAGGTACTGCGACGGGCACCATCAGTAATAATGACATTGGTACAGCAGCTGCAAACTCGGGTTCCACAGGGGGGTCGGGCATTAGTGCTGGCTGCGAGAAAAATGGGGCTGGTGGCGCTGACATCACTCACACGGTAACCATCCACAACAACACGATCCAACAAGTGAATTTTGCGGGGATTGATGTTTTTGCCAGTAGAGGGGCAAACGCGGGTTCGAGAGCAGAAACCTATGCCACGGTCACCAGCAATAATGTCTCGGGGATGGGTGGGTTTGGCTTGTCAGCTGCTTACTTTGTTGTAGGAGGATCGGCCCAATGCGGTGACTTTGCGCTGCTTTGCTCCAATGTCAGCAACAACACATTTGACAATAGTGCAGCACCATTCGGTAGCAACGCTGTGTCATATGATCAGGTCAGTATAGACGCCACCCATAATCTTCCGGCTTACGCCGGGTCGGCCAACGGTGAATTTCCGCCAGGCATGACCATGGTTTGTCCGGCCTGTGCTGGTGGTGCAGGTACTGCCAGTGTGAATATTAGTACGTACCTCGTCGGAAAGGGCAATACCATGACCAATGGCCCCTTCCCCGGAATCGCGGGTTCCTTTGTGGATGCCAGCCTGGCTTGTGGAGTGACGGGATCAGGAATGACATGCCCATAAACCCGTGCGAATGGATAGATTGTACAAAGTGATGAGCGCAACTTTAAGCGAGGAACTAAAATGACCGGTAGATGAAAAAGGGACTGTTACGGCTAGTGTTCTTCATTCTACTTTCTGTGGGCTTTGGCTGGCAGGATTTGTCTGGTCAGACGATGGTCAATATTCCCGTACTTGATCCGGGAGACAGCATCTGCATCGTTTACGATGTCGAGATAGACAGTCCATTTCCGGTGGGCGTGGGTCAGGTCTTGTGCCAGGATACGGTCACCGTGATGAACCCCATGGCTATGGTCCCCACCAGCGATCCGGACTCTCTGCCCACCATGTTTGCCCCGACAGGCACCTTGATCTGCAATCCATTAGCAGGGACGATCGCAGGCAATGATACCACCCTCTGTACCGGAGATAGCATGAGTATTGTCATCAGTGGCAATCAGACCGCTCCCGAGTATACCCAAGTCTTTCTGATCGTCGATCAAAGTACGCTCGACATTGTAAGTATTCAGACAGACACGAATCTCAACTTTAGTACGGCTGACACTTTCAAGGTATACAGCTTCAACTACCTGACAGCTAGCGTGTCAGACACCACAGGCCTCATGAACATTGCCGACATCGTCTGTGACACCATGGGCACCTGTTGTGATACGTCGATGGCCATGTTTACCGTCATCGTGCTGGATTTAGATCCGGGCATGATCGGTACCGATCAGACCATCTGTTCAGGAGATGTGCCCGCACCACTAGCGGAGACGATGGCGTCCAGTGGTACCGGTCGCACCTATCAGTGGCAGATGAGCACGACGGACTGTAGTTCCGGCTTTGCGCATATTGGAGGAGCCACCTCGGTGGGATATAGTCCTCCTGCGCTGACGCAGACCACCTATTATCGTCGGATCGTGTCGGTATCTGCCAATATGATATCCTGCAGCGATACGACAAACTGTGTTACCATCACCGTCAATGACGTAGATCCGGGCACGATCGCCGCTGATCAAACTATATGCAGTGGAGATGTGCCGGCTACTCTCACAGACATGGCAGATCCGGCCTCCGGATCGGGTCCCTTGACCTACCAATGGCAGTCGAGCACCGATGGTTGCATGGGCACCTTCGCCAACATTGGCGGGGCCACCATGAGCAGCTATTCGCCTCCTGCATTGACCGATACCATGTACTATCGCAGGGTCGTAACCTCTACGTTAAACGCGCTGCCGTGCTCTGACACAACCAATTGCGTGACCATCTTGATCAATGACATCACGCCAGGGGTCATCGACGCTGATCAGACGATATGCAATGGTGACGATCCGGCCGCCTTCACCGAGAGCGTCCTTGCGGTGGCATCCGGTACGCTGACCTACCGCTGGCAGAGGAGTACCACCGGATGTATGGGCGTCTTTGCGGATATTGGTGGTGCCACTTCTGCAACCTATGATCCACCCGCTCTGACGATGACTACCTCTTACCGTCGTATTGACATATCCACGCTGAATGCGGTGGTATGCCAAGACACGACGAACTGTCTCACGATCACGGTAAACGATGTCACCCCAGGAGCCATCGGCGTTGACGACACCGTCTGCTACAACACGGTACCACCGACCATCATAGAGACGATGGCTGCGACAGGGTCAAATCCACCCACCTATCAGTGGCAGCAAAGTACGACAGGTTGTGCCGGTACATTCTCCGATATCGGTGGGGCTACGATGACTACCTACAGTCCACCCGCCTTGCTCACGACCACTTCTTATCGACGTATTGCCACGTCCACTCTGAATGCTTTCGACTGTAGTGACACCTCCAACTGTGTGACCATCAGTGTCCAGCGGATTCAGATAGACTCGGTCGTTCAGCACTGCACTGGCCCCATGAACTACGATTTGAACGTCTGCTTTCAAGTGGCCACACCGGGCCCATCGGGTATGTTTGAGGTGACGGTCAATGGCCTCGTGCTCGGACCCTTCTTATACAGCAGCCTTAACATGAATGGCTGCATTCAACTGTCAAATGCCGCCTTCGATCCCACAAACCAGGAGACCTTTGATGTGAGCGTGGCTGACGTCGATCTGACGAATGGCATGCAGTGCGGGGATACGGTTAGTTTCACCGAACAATTGTGCTTTGTCTGTCCGACCATCGGAGCAATAGTGACACCGCCTCAACTTTGCGAGGTCGCGCTGTTTGATTTGAGTGCCACCGGATTGATGGACATGGCCATGGCCCAAAACTCAGAGACGGACTTTGGAATTGACTTTGTCTTCTGGCCGGGTGGGCCACCCCCCGATCCTTACGTCGGCGGCACATCGCTGGGTACGGTGCCCTTTGCCAGTCTGACCAATGGGGGCACGGTGGCTCCGCTCAACGGCATCTCGACCATGGTGCTGGGACCTCCGGGCATGTACACGATCTGTGCGATCTTGACGCCCACCCCCACGATCGATATGACCTGTCGACCCTTCCAGAGCACCACATTAGAACTGGTTGCCAATGCCAGCTTAAACTGCCGAGATGTAAACCTGGCGGTGGCTGCCGATGGTTCTGTGCAGTTTATGATGAGTGAGCTGATCATGGCATCGAGCTGTAGCGAGTTGCTTAATCTGACAGTCATGAATGATTGGGGAGCGGTCATTTATCGCGAGACCGGGCTGGCTCGTGCTGACGTGGTCGTCATACCCAACGTCTGCCCCTCTCTGGGCAAAACACTAAAGGCCTGGATCTCCTATGATTCTGGTAGGAGTTGTCTCAGTGAAATCACCCTAAAGCAGTCCAACGGTCCAATCTTTGGGCCTGGTAGTGCAAAAGATGTTTATTGCTTCGATCCACTGGTCGAAAGTGGTCACATTGGAGGACAGGCTCCCATCGCAAGTATTCCTTGTGGTGGTACCGTGGAGGGTAGTTTTGTAGCCGATTGGACAATCCCGTATGATTGTGACATCGCCGGACAGAACTATCTGCAAAATGATACAGTCAAAGTAATCTTACGCGAGTACGAAGCATTTGATAAGGAAGGGAGGAGGTCTGTGGTATATGATACACTGACTGTGTTCAATCTCCCATTCTTGGCGGCTGGCTTCTCAGGGGAGAATGCCTATTGTGCTGAAGTAGATACCACATACTGTGGCGTCATTGGCAAGGGGCCCTTCTTTGTGATTCCGGAGCGATG
This sequence comes from Saprospiraceae bacterium, assembly GCA_965223165.1. Lineage (GTDB taxonomy): Bacteria > Bacteroidota > Bacteroidia > Chitinophagales > Saprospiraceae > JABDMH01. The sequence continues at coordinate 193,304 of CBDCVQ010000016.1, forward strand.
TGATCCTGGCGTGCCAGTTGGCACCATCGATTTTGACAACGATCTGTCCTTCTGCGACACCATCTATTTCTTGAAATACGATGATTCAACTCGGACGTATGTAGCAAACCCCCTTATGGGTAAATGTGGGTTAAACATCCACCTGGATCAATGGCAGTTTGGGGGAGGAAGTTGTGAGGCTGTGACCAAGTACGTATTGGAGGTCAAGCAGAATTGCTACGGCGCTGAGCAGGGGTCCATCTGTAACATCGGCTCATTGACTGATAATGCCTTTGAGTATGTGGGTGGCTTTCCCAACTTTGGCTTTCCTAACTATCTGACCTGTGCGTTTTGGGTGACAGACTTGGATACGATACCTCCCAAAGTGGCATGTAAGGCCAAAGCCGATCCTAGCGTCACAAGAATTACTACCTCCGCGCATGAATGTGCAGCGTATACCTACATTCCAGAGGTCTGGATCGCCGATGATTGGTCGGGGATTAAGCAAGTGAAAGCACGAATCGAAGGGATCGGAACTTATCTGATGTCGTACAACGAGGAAAGCGGCTGCTATGCCTCACATCAGCAAGTCAAACTGTCCAAAAACGAAGATGGTTATGCGATCATCTATGAAGCCTACGACAGCTGTCACAACGTGGCAACCGATACATGCCGGGTCTACGTAAAGGATCGCATACGCCCTGTGGTCGTCTCTGACAAGGGAGCAACCGTGAGCCTAAGTGACAAGAAGGTCTGGGTGGATGCCGCCACATTTGATGAGGGCAGTTGGGACAATTGCGGTATCAACATGCTGCTGGCCAGACGTACCGACTGGTATGAGGCCTGTATAGATTTATGCGATGATATCGATACCTGCTACATCTCAGAGCACCACGATACGATCTGGCAGGCCCAACTGGAGTCGGATAAACATGTGGACGAGGTAGAGGCACATTATGCCAAGACCCTGCAATGGCTCTGGGAAGATGACCAAGCGTGCAGCGAGCTGCTGTACAATGCCTGGCAATATGACCTGCTGAAATACGCCACGCTTGCGTGTAAGGAGGGACACTATGGTAATACCGACGACCTCCACAAATTGCTCAAGGGAGCTCTGCTGGATCCGGATAGTGCATCGGAAGCCCTGGTGAGCAAGTTCAAGTGTTTGAATGGTCTGGATGGTATTGTGCCCGGGGACTTGATTTTCGTTGGCACCGATGATGGCGAAGCAGATGCCGGTAACAATCAGAGTGGTGACGGCACCTCGGACAACGACTTTTATGCCGTTAATGTGGAGACCGGCGCAGCGACCAAGATTCCCGCCATATCGCGAAAAAGCGTACGTGCATTGGCAGCTGACGAACAGTACAATCGCCTACTATATACGGGCTCGATCCCAGGACCACGCAACGATGGCTCCGTCTTGTATGAGTGGAGTATCGATGGCAAGTCTGGTGTGCGAAAACTCGGTGAGCTACGATACAATGGCTACTTGGTAGATGCCCAAGGACTGGGCATACTCAATGGCAAATTGTACGCTTATGTAGATGATGTCTGGGAGGCCCCCACAAACACTACGGGAATATTCGAGATCGACTTGAGAACGCTTAAGCTGACCTTGGTAGTCAACACGACCGGAGGAATGTACACCGAAATTACTGCACTCGATGGAGACGAAGAAACAGGTAAACTGTATGGTGCTGATGACGGCGATGATGACATCATTGAAATCGATGTTGAGACCGGCACAATAACAAAGTTGGGCGACTACCCTGGCGGTCAGGGAAATTTGGAGGGCATGGGCATCGGCGGCGGTAAGTTGTACCTGACAGATGATGACGGCGATGACGACATATTTGTATTTGATATTGAGAGTAGAAGTTTTGAGACAGGCGTCAAGAATCCGATCACGAGTGGTGATGATGAAGCTGGTATTGCTGCCTTGTTTGAAAGAAGCATCTGCGGCTACAGCAAGTCGCAGATGGCTGCCAAGGTTGATATCTGGTCGCAGATCGGCGGTGGCTGGAGCGACGCGGTACCATTTGATTGCAATGATGCCTGCGGTCCCGTGACCGTAGAAATCCTCGTCATGGACTACTGGTGCAACTGGTCCATGGCCTGGACCAAGGTCTGGGTAGAAGACAAGACACCCGTGGAAGTGGTAAAGGATGTCGTGGACGAGGAACATATCACCTGCAAGACCTATAAAGACGATCGTTATGCATATCCCAATGCGATCCACCCAGTCAGCTTGGAGTACATCGTAGGCCAAGCGAAAGCGGGCGAGCAGGACGCTTATGACGCCCTCGATGAGATCTTTGGTGGCTATTGCAAGGCCTGGCGAGATCCCTATGGCAACTACGTGGATGAGACCGGCACCGAGCTGGAGTGCGATATCACCTTTTACGATAGCATTTGTCAGTGCACGAGCTACTACGAGCAGGTCAGAGTATTTGACGAGCACCTAGGTTATCTGTGGATCGACTCGCTGATCACCAAGTGTGACTATGACCAAGATACCATCGACTTCCAGAAAGGTGTGGTCGTGGTCAACTGCGCTGAAAATGTCTATTGCGAGCAGGACGTCTGGTGCGAAATCGACCATTGCGGCCAAGGCTACCTCTTTAGAAAGTTCAAGATATGGCAAGGCTGCCCGGATGAGTTCTATGATGCGCATGGAGTAGCGGATAGCTTGCGGCACACAGTGGATACCATTTACCGCCACCAGCGCATCTGGATCGGCAACGAGTGCGAGTTGAACAAGTACATGTTTGATGTACCCTACGATACCGAGGTCGTCACCTGCGATATCGAGTATGGTCCCGATGGCAATGTCGTCGGCGCAGCCGGCCCTGAAAATACCGGTTATGCAACCTATAAGTTTGACGACGACTGCCGTATCGTGGGCATAGCGCACAGCGACAAAGTTTTTAAGATCGTCGGTGGAGAAGCCGCCTGCTACAAGATCCTGCGTACCTGGTACTTCGCAGATTGGTGTGGCTATGGGGAGCCGTTAGACGGTCAGTGGTGGCGCAACCGGGAGCTAGTGACTGACACCTGCGTGCAGAAGATCATCGTGCGAGATACGACACCTCCGACCTGCATGATCGTGGGACCGGTGGAAGATGATGGAGCGATCGAGGTGGGCGCTTGCTACTTTGATCTGGATGCCAGCGTGGTGGGCATGGATGCCTGTGGCGTAATCAAATACTACTGGGATCTAAAAGATGTCAAGGATGGCGACGATCCCACCATTGTCGACAGCGGTTACGGTGAGTTGTCCGGCGATACGACAGAAGGATTTGAGATCAGCTCACCGGACTTACCTCATGGCAGTTATAAGCTGGTCGTGACGATCCAGGATGACTGTGCCAACGAGAGCTACTGCGAGTACCTGTTCGACGTGGTTTCGGTTAAGAAGCCAAGTCCAGTCTGTATCAGCTCGCTGACGGCTAGGTTGACCCCTTGGGACAGCGATCAGGACGGCACGCCAGACAGTGCACACGCTATTGTCTGGGCGGAAGAGTTTAACAGCAGCAGCTCCGAGGCCTGCACGGATACTGCCCTTGAATATCGAGTAGAGTTGATCGACGGCATTGACGACGACACCTGGGAAGAAGATACCAGCTACATCGAGGTCTTCTGTGACGACTTTGGCAGCCATATGGCGAGACTCTGGGTGATCAGTTGGCCCAGCGGTACGGTCGATTTCTGTGATGTGGTGCTGATCGTCCAGAGTGACTTCTCTGGCTGCACCAACACCGTGAGTGGTGAGCCAGGCCCTGTTAGGCAGGTCAATGACATGCATGACGTGGTACGACCGACCCATCACAAGTCGAGCGATGGTGCTGTCGAGCCAATCGTGCCAGGAGGCAGACCATTGCGCCACATAAATGGGGGTGAGGCATTTGCGCTCTACCAAAATGTACCCAATCCTTTCCGAGTGGAGACGACCATCAGCTTCTACCTGCCACAGGCCACGGCGGCCACGATGACGGTGTATGATGTAACGGGCAAGGTGCTGCGCGTGGTCCAGGGCGATTATGCCAAGGGACTCAGCAGCGTGACCATTCGTCATCAAGAGCTGAATGCGACAGGCGTCCTCTATTATCAATTGGATACTGAAAAATATACGGCCACCCGAAAAATGGTGGTACTACGTTAGGCCAATTCAACTAGGGGTATGGGCGGCTGAGGCAAGACTTCAGCCGCTGTTCTTATGTGTGGATACTACTAAGCAGATTTTCAAGACTAAACATGATGCCCACGTAATGAATATGTAGCGGTATGCCAGCTCGAGGCCACTAAGAGCTATATCATATAGCGTACGCACAACCGATGGTTTGCATCGCAGTTTGATTAGTCACATAACGATTGCCAACTTACCACCAACGTCTGCTCATCCTCTTGTCATTTGTCCTACCATCCGTCCTGACGCTGATAGCACAGTACCGAGGATTTTGAGAGCGCGAAACAGCAGGACCTATGACCTTCTCTGGCGATGGCGACGCGGTGAACTCAGTCGAGTTTCGCATTGGATATGTTGAATAATTCTAATAGGATTTTGTTCGCAGACGAGGCATGACCGAACGATCTCGTTAGCGTCGAGCATGACAATGCGAGAAGTGAGGGAACCGCGAAAGCGGGCGGGTAGCTAGTCGTAGCTATAGCGAGGCTTTGCAACGAAGTATGCGGACCAAAGACATTAGAATCAGCTGCAAGATTTAATGCGAAGCTCTACAGGGCAGCGACTCGCAAAATGTCAGTGCTGGACCAGGCCCAGCAGCATAGTATACTAGGAAAGGAGCGGCCCTGGTCGCTCCTTTCTTTTTGCAGTAGATTGGCCAGCATCAGCATTATTCAGTGAGACGGCCGAGGCGCCTGGGAGGAAGGTACAGCTGCATATCTGCAAAAGAGGATTAACTACCATATAATAGACTGGGCTACCCCCGGATAGATAGGAGAAATTGTTATACTTGTGCTGTCGTTCCCGTGGCTCTATATCTTTAAGCCATCCTTTCATCCGCTGCCATCTAATTGCATTCTTCCATAGAGATTGGGAGCCTGAGAGACGCAGAGTGAACACTAACCTAACTTCTTCTAATGCCAACACTTTACCCACTGGTGGCACCCGACCCTTCGTATCGGCTGCCATTACGCAAGGGGCTCAGCCTGTGCGTCTTTCTCCTAATGGGCGCGATCGCCTGGAGTCAATCGGCTACGACATTCCTCGGTAGTGGAATCGGGACGGCTGTCCATCTGCCACCCGGTAAAAACCGGGTTTTGGTGGTGCAAGTGGCTGGCTCAAGGGGAGCGACCACAAGCATCCAGGCTTTGGGGCAAAATATGATCCTGGCCACGAGCCAAAACACCCCCAACGGAAGGCCATTTGAGGTGTGGTACCTACCTGTGGGAGACGCCACGGTGGCGATGCCTGCGCCCTTGACAGTTAACAATCCTGGCCTTCATGGCATCCTTTGGTCTGTATATGACCACATCGATCAGGCGCTACCGATCCAGGCCACCAGCGTGACCAATGGATTGATGACAGGAGGTACAAATCAAATGTTTCCCTCAGTGTTGGGAGATGTCATCTATCAAGGTCTATACCTCGAAAGCACCGAAACGGTGACGCCCACAGAGGCGGGCCAGGTGTCATTAGGGCAATTTCAATTGGGTGCGACACCGGCACAGTTTTGGGGCTCTTACACACCGACGCTGACTCCCAGCACTTCACCCGGTTTCTCGTTGTCCAATCCTTCTACCTGGGCTTTGATCAGCGTTCAATTTCAACAGCTCTGTGTCAGCATCGCGTGCCCAGGCGACGTCACTGAGTTTTTTGATGCCAACTGTCAGTTTGTATTGCCAGACTACACAGGCTTGGTCACGGACAATTGCACCCCGGCGGTGACCGTGACGCAAACACCCGCCCCGGGAGCGGTGCTCACCGTTGATTCAACGGTCGTCACCATCAACGCAGGCAACGGCACCGATTCTACCTGCTGTGTCTTCAACTTCGTATTGGTCGATACCGTTGCACCCATGATCACCGTTTGCCCGCCACCAGACACCGTGGAAGGTTGTGCAGCGACGGATATCACCTTGGGTGGTACCAATCTGCCCTTGTCGACTACGACGACTGGGATCAGCTACGCTCAGTTTATGATGGAGGGAGGAGCTGCCTCCGACAACTGTGGGATCGATACCGCTTTCTACACAGACGTGATCACCCCAGGCAACCCCATCGTGGTCACCCGGACGTACGTCGTACATGATGTTTCAGATAATGCGGCATCTTGTGTACAGGTGCTGAGTGTCATTGATCTGTTCGAGGGCAATACTTTGCCCAATGCCAATGATTTGACACCGAGTCTGGACGTAGCTGGAGACGTGTGCTTTCAGGTGCTTGAGATCGCTGGCAACGTTTCTTGCGCCGAACCTGTAGATATCCTCGTAGAAACAGAATCTGGAGCCAGGGTCTATTACGGAGTGGGGTTAATCCGAACCGACTTCATAAAGTTTAATGCGTGTGCCTTTCGCGGTACGCGGCTTAAGGCAAATATCAATGGTATCAATGGCAGCTCTTGGAGTTACCTGACGATCAGGGACGCCGGCGGTCCCATCATAGGACCGGGTCGCTCGAAGGACGTGTACTGCGTTGACCCATTGGTATTCGGCGGCCACATCGATGATGAGTTTCCGACCGCGTATGTCCCCTGCGGAGGTCCCGTGGAGGTATCCGGCGGGGTAGACTGGGTAGAGACCTATGTGTGTGGTCCGGCATTTAGTGCCTCAAATGACACGGTCAAGGTGATCTATCGCGAATATGCAGCCATCGATAAAAGGGGCAATCGGGCCAGCGTGTTTGATACGATCACCGTCTTTAGATTACCTCCGATCAGTGTCCTTAGTTCGGTCAATGCCTACTGCGCTGAGAAAGATACGACCTACTGTGGTGAAGGTTTCGCCGGGCCCTACATGGTGTATCCGGAGCGCTGTGATCCGACGTTGCCCGTGGGCATGGGCAATGATCCGGACATGGATCGTACGTTCTGTGATACGATCTACTTCCTGGTGTACGACGACACGACCCAGAGGTGGATACCCAATCCGGTGTTTGAAGATGCCAAATGTGGCATTTCCGTCCACTTAGACAAGTGGGAATTTGGCTCCAATGGCTGCGAGGAGCAGACCAGATATACCTTGGAGATTAAGCAGAGCTGTCCGGGCACCCTGCAAGCGGTGTGCGGGATTGACCCGCCGTTGCTGGCTAGCAATGCCTTTGTGGAGGTGTCCTCCGGGTACTATCGATGCGAGTTCTGGTTGACGGATCTGGACACGCTGGCACCAATGGCCAGCTGCAAATTGGATAAGATCGGAGAGCAAAATGTCTTGTGGCCCCTAAGTTTTGACAGCGGAGCAGCCGGTGCTGCCAGCACCCATTGCTTCCCCGTAGGAGCTCCTGTGATCGTGGTTGATGCGAGCGATCATGACTGCGCCGGGCACACATATCTTCCGCCGATCTGCGTCTATGAAGACTGGAGTGGCGTGAAGCAAGTGAAAGCCACCATAGAAGGTGTCGGCAGCTGGGTGCTAGAGTCGACAGGTGACACCTGCGAGTTTATGCCCCCCACCATGGTCTATGATTCCGGACCCTACTATGGCATCTGCTATGAATCCCATGTGCAGGTCAAGCTGCCGAAGACGGATGAGCCTATAGAAGTACTATATGAGATCTATGACAGCTGCCACAATCTGGGTTATGTGCGATGTTATATGATTGTCAAAGATCGCACACGCCCCGTGGCTGTGTCCGATAAAGGAGTGACCGTCAGCCTGAGTGACAAGAAAGTCTGGGTCGATGCGCAGACGTTTGATGAAGGCAGTTGGGACAATTGCGGTGTAAATCTACTCCTGGCCCGGCGTACAGATTGGTACAAAGCCTGTGTAGATCTTTGTGACACCCTGGATTGGTGCTGTGTCGCCAATCACAATGACACCCTGTGGCAAACATGGCTAGAGACGGACAAGCATATCGACGAGGTGGAAGCCCATTACGCCAAGACGATGGAGTGGCTGAAGAGTGACAATGTACCGTGCGGTGATATCATCTACAATGCCTGGCAGTACGACCTGATGAAGTACGCAACCCAGGTTTGCGCAGATCCAAGCTACCCGATCGATGATGCCACCTTCCGGCATGTGTTTGAGGAGTGCTGGTCCGCATTTTTTGATCAAATTGTGTTTGCTCCTGAGCGAGACCAAGTGGAATTCAACCAAGACCATATTGGCCTGCCTTGCAAGTTCGAGACCGTGGACCTCCATCCGGGTAATGGATGTAAAACACTCATGGTAAATTTCTGCAATGAACCGCTTGTCACCTTGACCAACGCCAGTAAGGATCACGGCCAGGGAGCGACAGACGAAGAAAAGGCCCTCTTTGATATGTACGAACAGATCGGTGGGGGCTGGAGCGACGCGGTACCGTTTGATTGCTCGGACGCGTGCGGGCCTGTGACAGTAGAGATCCTGGTGATGGACTACTGGTGCAACTGGTCAACGGCTTGGACCAAGGCCTGGGTAGAAGACAAGACGCCGGTAGAAGTGGTGAAGGATGTAGTGGATGAGGAGCAGATCACTTGCAAGATCTATAAAGAGGATCGCTACGCCTATCCGGACGAAATTCATCCGGTAAGTTTGGAATACATCGTGGGCCAGGCGAAGGACAGTGAGCAAGATGCTTATGATGCCCTGGATGAGATCTTCGGCGGCTACTGCAAGGCCTGGCGAGATCCCTACGGCAACTATGTGGATAATGAAGGTACGGAGATCGATTGCGATATCACCTTCTACGATAGTGTGTGTAAGTGTACGAGCTACTACGATCAGGTACGCGTGTACGATGAGCATCTAGGGTATTTATGGGTAGACTCCCTGATCACCAAGTGTCATTACTACCAGGATACCATCGACTTTCAGAAGGGTGTCGTTGTAGTGAATTGCGAGGAAAATGTCTACTGTGAGCAGGATGTCTGGTGTGAAATTGATCATTGCGGTCAGGGCTACATCTTTAGGAAATTTAAGATCTGGCAAGGCTGTCCGGATGAGTTTTATGATGAGCATGGAGTAGTAGACAGCTTGCGCCATACGGTGGATACGATCTATCGACATCAGCGGATCTGGATCGGCAACGAATGTGAGCTAAACAAGTACATGTTCCACGTGCCATACGACACCGAGGTGGTGACCTGTGACATAGAATACGGTCCGGATGGTAATGTCATCGGTGCCGCTGGACCGGAGAGCACCGGATATGCTACGTACAAGTTTGACGATGACTGCCGCATTGTGGGCATTGGCCACAGCGACAAGGTCTTTAAGATCGTGGGCGGAGAGGCCGCTTGCTACAAGATCTTGCGTACCTGGTACTTTGCCGACTGGTGTGGCAATGGCGAGCCATTAGACGGTCAGTGGTGGCGTAGCCGCGAGCTGGTGACCGACACCTGCGTGCAGCAGATCGTCGTGCGTGATACCACGCCGCCCGCCTGTACGATCATCGGTCCCGTCGAGGACGGAGGTAGCATTGAAGTAGGTGCCTGTTATTTTGACCTGACAGCAGGGATTGTCGCCACGGATGCCTGTGGCTTGATCAAATACTATTGGGACTTGAAGGACATCACCGATCCGGACAATGTGACCCTATTCGATGCGGATCACGGTGAGCTGCAAGGGGATACCATCGAGGGGTTCAACATGAGCTCGAACAATTTGCCACATGGCAGCTACAAATTGATGGTAACGGTGCAGGATGACTGTGCCAATGAAAGTTATTGTGAGTACCACTTTGACGTAGTCTCGGTCAAGAAACCCAGTTCGGTCTGTATCAGCTCTTTGACCGCCCGTCTGACGCCGTGGGATAGTGACCTAGATGGAGTGGTGGATAGTGCGCACGCGATTGTCTGGGCAGAAGAGTTTAACAGCAGCAGTTCGGAGGCATGCACGGATACAGCCCTGGAATATCGGGTAGAATTAATCGACGGCATCGATGACGGCACTTGGCAAGAGGATACCAGCTATCTGGAGGTCTTCTGCGAGGACTTTGGCAGTCATATGGCACGCCTTTGGGTGATCAGCTGGCCGAGTGGTACGGTTGACTTTTGTGATGTGGTCTTGATCGTGCAGAGTGACTTCTCCGGGTGCGCAACCACCGTGAGTGGTGAGCCAGGTCCGATTAGCCAAGTCAACGATATGCACGATGTGGTGGGACAACCGCGGCGGCAAGGCATCGGTCAACCGACGCAACCGGGTATCGGCGGGCGGCCTGTAAGTCAAGGCCTAGCTCCAAGCGGTTACCTCCTGGAGCAGAACCGGCCCAACCCCTTCCGAGAGGAGACGACGATCGGCTTCGTGCTGCCGGAAGCGATGACCGCCACCTTGACGGTGTACGACGTGACGGGCAGGGTGCTGCGCTCCATCAAGGGAGACTACTCCAAGGGGTACCAGACGGTGGAGTTACGCAAGCAAAACTTGGACGGACATGCGATCCTATACTATCGATTGGATGCCAAGGACTTTACCGCGACTAGGAAGATGATCTTGATGAATTGACAAGAGATTAGAACCATATCATATAAGCCTCGGGGTGTATTGCTTCGGGGCTTTTTTGGTGTGGGGCTGGTCGCGCCCCCGGCCCCTGCGTTCTCCTTCGTCGAAACGCCGGGGAGTCCTCCCGCCCCAGTTTGGTGCCGGTGTGGCCGATGTTGCGGGTTTAAGTCGACATCGCAATCACCTATCACCATCATGCAAGCACCAATCAAGAGCGTCTAGTTCGTGGCCCGTGGGGCTGGTCGCGCCCCCGGCCCCTGCGTTCTCCTTCGTCGAAACGCCGGGGAGTCCTCCCGCCCAAGTTTGGTAACCGGTGTGGCCGATGTTGCGGGTTTAAGTCGACATCGCAATCACCTGTCACAACCTATCAATCACAATAAAGAGCGTCTAGTTCGTGGCCCGTGGGGCTCGTCGCGTCCCCGGCCCCTGCGTTCTCCTTCGTCGAAACGCCGGGGAGTCCCCCCGCCTAGGTTTGGTACCGGCGTGGCCGATGTTGCGGGTTTAAGTCGACATCGCAATCACCTGTCACAACCTATCAATCACAATAAAGAGCGTCTAGTTCGTGGCCCGTGGGGCTAGTCGCGCCCCCGGCCCCTGCGTTCTCCTTCGTCGAAACGCCGGGGAGTCCTCCCGCCCAAGTTTGGTACCGGTGTGGCCGATGTTGCGGGTTTAAGTCGACATCGCAATCACCTATCACAACCTATCAATCACAATAAAGAGCGTCTAGTTCGTGGCCCGTGGGGCTAGTCGCGCCCCCGGCCCCTGCGTTCTCCTTCGTCGAAACGCCGGGGAGTCCTCCCGCCCAAGTTTGGTACCGGTGTGGCCGATGTTGCGGGTTTAAGTCGACATCGCAATCACCTGTCACCATCAAGCAATCACAATCAAGAGCGGTAGTTTGTGGCCCGTGGGGCTGGTCGCGCCCCCGGCCCCTGCGTTCTCCTTCGTCGAAACGCCGGGGAGTCCTCCCGCCCAAGTTTGGTGCCCGGTGTGGTTTGCGGGTTCGAGTCGACACCGCTATCACGTATCACGTATCACCATCATGCAATCACCATCAAGAGCGTCTAGTTCGTGGCCCGTGGGGCTGGTCGCGCCCCCGGCCCCTGCGTTCTGCTTCGTCGAAACGCCGGGGAGTCCTCCCGCCCCAGTTTGGTACCGGTGTGGCCGATGTTGCGGGTGTAAGTCGACATCGCAATCACCTATCACAACCTATCAATCACAATCACCATCAAGAGCGTCTAGTTCGTGGCCGGGAAATTGGGCTCGGCAGCTCCTACGAGGCTTGCGGATCCAAAGATCGCGAGCTCGGGTTAGCCGTCCACCGTCTACCTTCGACCGTCCACCGTCTTTGTATCCAATGGGCGGCTTGCCGATCTTTGCCACCCACTGGCCGACCCACGGCTCGACGATCCATCGGTCGCGAGCTCGTGCGGCCGTCTTGTGTTGGACGCTCGTTTCCTTAGATACATGGTAATTTATCTTAATATAAAATGTTGTTCATCACGTAGTTATCTGAAGAATTCTCCAAGAAAACTTCGCATTCAGAGATCAAAAAATTAACTTGAGGTGTCGTGCCCCAAACATTGAGTCTCCGGACAATTTGAATTTTCTCCATGATAGTGAGGTTCAAGCTGGGAACACCGCCCAGAACAAGCTATTTATACACTAACTCTTGAACCATGCCATCTAACCTTCCTGGTACGTAGCCTATTACATATACGGTCGACGGTGCTCATTGAACCATCCTAGTTTGGTCTTTTGCAATGAGTCTCACTGGGAGCAATGTCTGCGAGTACCGTTCACTCGGCTCCGTAAATGGGGGGAGAGGTCAAAACTATCACGATGAAAAAGAGCAACCCCTGCCGTTCGGCTCATTTCTCACGACTTTGTCACTATCTCAAGCACCTGCTGATCGGAGGGCTGCTGTGTTGGAATATGCCTGCGGGCGATTGTCAGCAACACTTGCAGGAAGAAAAGCAGACACACAAGCAGCTCGACAACATTTTGACACATGCTGGTACGGACATGGCATCCTACAAGGCTGCCCTCCAATTCTCCAGCATGCAGATTGACAATCGACAGTGCGCTTCAACCGAATACTTAGCATGGCAACGGCAACGGTACAATTTGCCGCCCGATGACATGGTCGAAGAAGCCATTGCGTCATATCTGGCATCAGCTAATCTAGCCGCACTGCCAGCCAGTATGACGATTCCGGTAGTGGTACATGTCATCCACAGCGGAGAGCCTATTGGCTTGGGGTCTAACATTTCCAATCAGGCCGTCTTTGACCAGATTCGGGCACTCAATGATGCCTTTCAAAGAAATATCGCGACGCGCTACGGAAGCACGATCAATACCGGAGGCTATGATTACAGCACTTTAGCGGCAAGTATGGACATAGAGTTCGTCCTGGCCACGGTAGACCCCGAGGGTAATCCCACCAATGGTATCAATCGGTACCAAGGGCCGAGGCTCACCTATGATCCGGATGTTGATCAGATGGAGGACGTGAAGGCGATGACGCAATGGAATCCGAAGTATTACCTCAACATATGGTCGGCCAACCTAACTGACGGTGATCTCACCGGTCTCTTGGGCTATGCGCAGTTTCCGGATTTCTCGGGACTCATGGGTCTACCGGCGTCTGCTCAACCAGCAAGGACCGATGGCGTCGTCTCCGATTATCGGACGATTGGATCCCATGAGTATGGGGGTGCCTACAATTTGTTTCCAGGCTACAAATTTGGCGGTACCACCATTCACGAAGTGGGCCATTTCCTAGGCCTCCGTCATACCTGGGGTGATGGCCCTGGAGATTGTACGGTGGACGATTTCGTCAGTGATACACCTTTGGAGATGGGAGCGAATGGTTCTTGCTCGCCGAAGCATACCTGCGGATCTCCTGATCTCATCGAAAACTGGATGGACTATGGACCCGATGATTGCAAGAACATCTTTACCAATGGTCAATACGCTCGCGTGATGGCGGTGCTGATGAACAGTCCCAGACGGATGGAGCTATTGAATTCGCAGGTGCACTTGGGGATCGCACCCCCTCTGCCTGTCAATGACCTCTGCGCTGGGGCCATTGCACTGGTCCCTAACGGTCCCTCTGAGACCGCTAATCTGTGTGGTGCAACGATGGCAGATGCGCCAGCTGCTTGTCCTGGCAGCGATGAGCCTCCCTATGGCATTTGGTACAGCATCCAGGGCAATGGCGAAGTAATAACGGTTACCACCAACAATGGCGGCACCAATTTCGACACGTATCTCTACGTCTATAGCGGCAGTTGCGGCTCATTGTCTTGCGTCGGGTACAATGATGACGATGGGACCGTGGGTGGGGCGTCGACAGTCATTTTTCCGTCGCAGGTGGGAGTGACGTACTACGTGTACGCTTCTGGATGGGAAGGCGCCGCCGACGATTTGGAGATTTCCGCCACATCGGCGATGGTGCCTCCGGGCGCCCCAGCCAATGATCTTTGTTCTGCTGCGAGCGTTTTGACTTGTGGTGTTCTTGTCGTCGGATCTACCGTGGACGCCATCGCAGATCCGGAAGCGGCACCCTGCGGGGGTGGTACAGTGCCAGGAGTTTGGTACAGGTTTGTGGGTACAGGTGACGTGGTCCAGATGTTAGCCTTTAGCACATTTGATCATCGAATCCAGGTGTTCCAGGGATCATGTGGCAGCTTCCAATGCGTACCCTTGACGTTCGACGTTTTCTTTAACTCGGTGCCAGGTGCGGAATATTACATTTATGTGACCGGAGATCCCGCTGGCGTGGCGACGGGATTATTTGGGCTTCAGCTGAACTGCATTCCTATGACGGATCCGGGCTTGCTGTGCCAGACAGCCATCTCTATAAACTGCGGAGATCAGTTGGTTGGTAACAATGTTAGCACCCTGCCTGCCGCATTGTCCGGATCTGATGGCATTCCTTGCTTTCAGTTTGATAACGGCGCAGCTCGGACCGCACAGGGTAATGCTGTGTGGTACACATTCACCGGTAATGGACAGGTCATAGACCTATCGGTGTTCTCGGATTTCGATGCTGCGCTCGATGTCTACCGAGGCACCACCTGTGCCAATCTAGAACGAATAGCCTGCTCTGATGATGTGGGCAGATTCAGTTCCGAGGCGGTGACCTTTCTGTCGATGCCTGGGGAGATCTACTATATACTAGTGTCGGGCTTTGCCATCGAAGTGTACAATCCACCTCCATCGTTCTTTCCCGTGTACGAGGTGGGGGACTTTCTTATTTCGCTTGGCTGTGCAGATTGTAACATCGCGGCTGTCACCCCAACTAATGTGGAGATCAGCGGTTGTGGCAGCTTGGGCTACATTGCTTATTTCTGTGTGGAAGGCACAGGCCTGCCCTCTGCGAAGGATGATGTTGTCTTGCTACTGAATGGTGTTGTCACGCCTCCTTTGGTGGTGGTGCCCAACTCCAGTTTCTGTGACAATCCCGGTATTAGAATCGGGGTTATTGTACCTGATCCTACCCAAGGCACGACCGTTGAAATCGACTTTTGGGATGGAGCATGTACCGCGGGTCCAGTCCAAGTGGCCCCACCAGCCGAAGCCTGTGATCCGACGGAACGTCCCAATTGCAGGAGTAATCTCAACCTGGCACTAAATCCCGACGGAAGTGTAGTAATACTAG
Organism: Saprospiraceae bacterium; assembly: GCA_965223165.1. Lineage (GTDB taxonomy): Bacteria > Bacteroidota > Bacteroidia > Chitinophagales > Saprospiraceae > JABDMH01. The sequence goes on from CBDCVQ010000016.1 coordinate 208,551, forward strand.
CCCAGGAACTTATAACCAACTGCACGGAGGCTGAACCGGCCATCATGACCCTGGAGGATGATGCCGGCAATATACTTTATCAAAATGATCAAGCCTCTTGTATCGAGAATATCATCATCCCCGGTTGCGATTTCGTGGGCAAAACATTAAAGTTTTCGGCATCCAACCAATTTGGAGTTTGTTGGAGTGAGATCACGGTAAAGCAAGCAAACATTCCCCTCCTCCAGCCTGGCAACTTTGATGTCTACTGTAATGATGCTGCCGCATCGGATTGGCAACGGTATCTGGATCGATTTTATGGCAACAACAATGGAGAATATGAGCCATCGATTGATAGGAAGATGGCCATTATTCCATGTGTCGGGACCCAACCTGCCCATTTCGTAAGTGATTGGCCTTTGGATGCACCCTGTGATTCCGATACCGCCAAGGTGATTTTGAGAGAATTTCAGGCATTTTCCAAGGATGGAGTACGGGGCAGCGTATTTGACACGGTCATAGTTTGGAAGCTTCCGGCGATCACGTTGGCCAATACGTACTGCCAAGAGAAGGATACGGTGTATTGTGGCGAGGGTAAATTTGGCCCTTGGATGCTGGTTCCTGAAGATCCCTCAGATCCCCTAAACGATATTGATAATGATGGTACATCTTGCGACACAATTTGCTTCTTCAAAGAGGGACTTACCATAAAGGATGCGGACGGTGATGGGCATATCGATAGCCTTCACTACTATCTGAATAAGGTAGATAGCAAGTGTGGAATGCTATTGCATGTGGATGACTGGGTTTATCAATCAGACGCTTGCAGCCCACAGTGGAAGATCAAGCTGGAGATTAAGCAGAGCTGCTATGCGAGCATCAGATGTGACGAGACCGTGCCGACGGCTCCCCCCAACGGCTTAGTTGGTAACAATGGGTACTGGACCTGTGAGTTTTGGGTGACGGATCTCGATACGGCGGCTCCGGTCGTAGATTGCAAGGACGACAACCTGTTGTTGACCACGGTCTACACCAGCACCCACGAATGTGCAGCCCACACCTATGTCCCTCCGGTGGAGGTGAAAGAAGACTGGAGCGGCATAAAGCAGGTGAAGGCGATTGTGGATGGTGTTGGCACGCTGGTATTGACCTACAATGCAGAGTCCAAGTGCTATGACAGTCATCTGCAGGTGAAACTGCCACACAGGGAATTGCCCTACAAGGTGATTTATGAGGTATACGATAGTTGTCACAACATCGGCTATGATTCTTGCTATATCCGGGTCAAGGACCATATGCGTCCGGTGGCCGTATCAGACAAGGGTGTGACGGTGAGCTTGAGCGACAAGAAAGTGTGGGTTGATGCAGCGACTTTTGACGAAGGTAGCTGGGACAACTGCGACATCAACTTCTTGTTGGCCCGTCGATCGGATTGGTTTGACGCCTGCATCACTTTGTGCGACGATCTCGATACCTGCTTTATAGGTGAGCATCACGATACCATCTGGCGAGCCAACCTGGAAACAGACAAGCACGAGGATGAGGTGGAAGCTCATTACGCCAAAACGATGGAGTGGTTGTGCGAGGATGGAGATGCATGCGGAGAGCTACTCTACAACGCGTGGCAATATGATCTGGCGAAATACGCGACGCTAAATTGCGTCGATCACCCCTATGATGTGGATGAGGCGTATTTCGACCGCGTCTTCAGAGAAGCTATGATGACTGGCGAGTTTCGTCAAAAATGGAAGAGGCCTGGTGGCCTGTTTCTTGGAACTAGCGTGCCCAACACATCATTTTATGTGGGGTTGGATGGCACCTCTTCGGACGCTTTTGCCGATGCTGAGGTTGGTGGGGCGACCTTTGATCACATGCGAGGACAGATCATCTACTCACACAGGACGAGTCTCGGCTTCCGTGAACTGTATGCAGTGCCCTTTGGGGGTGACGCGCCAGAATTGCTTGGAACGGTTTCAGCCAACGTATTTGGCTTGGCAAGTATCGATGGTCGATTGATTGCTGCCACAGGTGCCGCCGAAATTGTGGAAATTGATCTGGATGACTTCTCCCTGACAACCCTGTTTTCGACAAGCGGATCTGGCTTCGCGGGAATTGGTGCGGATCAAATGACGGGTAAATTGTACGGGGCAGACGATTTCAGCCGCAGAATCATGGAGTTGGATCTAGAGACTGGTCTCTTGACGGAGGTGGCAAATTATCCTGCTGGTGAGAGTGATATCGACGGGTTGGCTGTGGGTGATGGGAGAATCTACCTATCTACCGACGAGCCCGGAGTCATATATGTCTACAATATAGCGACGGGGACCTACGAGGATCCCATTCCATCGCCAGTCACCACCAACGGAGCACAGGTAGGTGGGGCCGCCTTCCTTCCTGCCCTGGACCCAATCATCGACACTTGGAAACAAATCGGCGGGGGCTGGAGCGATGCGGTACCCTTCAGTTGCGAGGATGCCTGCGGGCCTGTGACAGTAGAGATCCTGGTGATGGACTACTGGTGCAACTGGTCAACGGCTTGGACCAAGGTCTGGGTGGAGGACAAGACGCCCGTGGAAGTGGTGAAGGATGTAGTGGATGAGGAGCAGATCACTTGCAAGATCTATAAAGAGGCTCGCTACGCCTATCCGGACGAAATTCATCCGGTAAGTTTGGAATACATCGTGGGCCAGGCGAAGGACGGTGAGCAAGATGCTTATGATGCCCTGGATGAGATCTTCGGCGGCTACTGCAAGGCCTGGCGAGATCCCTACGGCAACTATGTGGATAATGAAGGTACGGAAATCGACTGCGATATCACCTTCTATGATAGTATATGCAAGTGCACCAGCTACTACGATCAAGTACGCGTGTATGACGAGCACTTAGGCTACCTCTGGGTAGACTCCTTGGTCACCAAGTGCGACTACTACCAAGACACTATCGACTTTCAGAAGGGTGTCGTCGTAGTGAATTGCGAGGAAAATGTCTACTGTGAGCAGGATGTCTGGTGTGAAATTGATCACTGCGGTCAAGGCTACATCTTTAGGAAATTTAAGATCTGGCAAGGTTGCCCGGACGAGTTTTATGATGAGCATGGAGTAGCAGACAGCTTGCGCCATACGGTGGATACGATCTATCGACATCAGCGGATCTGGATCGGCAACGAATGTGAGCTAAACAAGTACATGTTCCATGTGCCGTACGACACCGAGGTAGTGACCTGCGACATCGAGTATGGCCCGGATGGCAATGTGACCGGCGCTGCGGGTCCCGAGTATACCGGCTATGCGACCTACAAGTTTGACGATGACTGCCGCATTGTGGGCATTGGCCACAGCGACAAAGTCTTCAAGATCGTGGGCGGAGAAGCGGCCTGCTACAAGATCCTGCGTACCTGGTACTTTGCCGACTGGTGCGGCTATGGAGAACCCCTGGATGGACAGTGGTGGCGCAATCGTGAGCTGGTCACCGATACCTGCGTGCAAAAGATCATCGTACGAGACACGACCCCACCTACCTGCCTGATCGTTGGGCCCGTGGAAGATGGCGGCTCGATCGAGGTGGGCGCCTGCTACTTTGACTTAGCAGCTAGCGTGGTGGGTATGGACGCCTGTGGCGTGATCAAATACTACTGGGAGCTGAAGGACATCACGGATGAAGACAATGTGATCGTATCTGATAATGACCATGGCGAACTGTCTGGTGATACGACGGAAGGGTTTGACATCAGCTCAGCAGACCTGCCGCACGGCAGCTACAAACTGGTGGTGACGATCCAGGATGACTGTGCCAATGAAAACTACTGTGCGTACTACTTTGATGTGGTCTCCGTGAAGAAGCCGAGTCCGGTCTGTATCAGCTCTTTGACCGCTCGTTTGACCCCCTGGGATAGCGATCAGGATGGGGTGTTGGATAGTGCGCATGCCATCGTCTGGGCAGAAGAGTTTAACAGCAGTAGCTCAGAGGCCTGCACCGACACCGCGCTGGAGTATCGAGTAGAACTGATCAACGGCATCGATGACGATACGTGGGAAGAAGATACCAGCTATCTGGAGGTCTTCTGCGATGATTTTGGCAGTCACCTGGCCCGTTTGTGGGTGATCAGCTGGCCAAGCGGCACGGTGGACTTCTGTGATGTAGTGCTGATCGTCCAGAGTGACTTCTCCGGGTGCGCAACCACCGTGAGTGGTGAGCCAGGTCCGATTAGCCAAGTCAACGATATGCACGATGTGGTGGGACAACCGCAACGGCAAGGCATGGGTCAACCGACGCAACCGGGTATCGGCGGGCGGCCTGTAGGTCAAGGCCTTGCTCCAAGCGGTTACCTCCTGGAGCAGAACCGGCCCAACCCCTTCCGAGAGGAGACGACGATCGGCTTTGTGCTGCCGGAAGCGATGACCGCCACCTTGACAGTGTACGACGTGACGGGCAGGGTGCTGCGCTCCATCAAGGGAGACTACGCCAAGGGGTACCAGACGGTGGAGTTACGCAAGCAAAACTTGGACGGACATGCGATCCTATACTATCGATTGGATGCCAATGACTTTACCGCGACCAGGAAGATGATCTTGATGAATTGACAAGAGATTAGAACCAGATCATATAAGCCTCGGGGTGTATTGCTTCGGGGCTTTTTTGGTGTGGGGCTGGTCGCGCCCCCGGCCCCTGCGTTCTCCTTCGTCGAAACGCCGGGGAGTCCTCCCTCCCCAGTTTGGTACCGGTGTGGCCGATGTTGCGGGTTTAAGTCGACATCGCAATCACCTGTCACCATCATGCAAGCACCAATCAAGAGCGTCTAGTTCGTGGTCCGCGGGGCTCGTCGCGCCCCCGGCCCCTGCGTTCTCCTTCGTCGAAACGCCGGGGAGTCCTCCCGCCCAAGTTTGGTACCGGTGTGGCCGATGTTGCGGGTTTAAGTCGACATCGCTATCACGTATCACAATCATGCAATCGCAATCAAGAGCGCATAGTTCGTGGCCCGTGGGGCTCGTCGTGCCCCCGGCCCCTGCGTTCTCCTTCGTCGAAACGCCGGGGAGTCCTCCCGCCAGGGTTTGGTGCCGGTGTGGCCGATGTTGCGGATGTAAGTCGACATCGCAATCATCTATCACCATCATGCAATCACAATCAAGAGCGTCTAGTTCGTGGCCCGTGGGGCTAGTCGTGCCCTCGGCCCCTGCGTTCTCCTTCGTCGAAACGCCGGGGAGTCCTCCCGCCCCAGTTTGGTACCAGTGTGGTTGCGGGTTCGAGTCGACATCGCAATCATCTATCACAACCTATCAATCACGATAAAGAGCGTCTAGTTCGTGGCTCGTAGGGCTCGTCGCGCCCCCGGCCCCTGCGTTCTCCTTCGTCGAAACGCCGGGGAGTCCTCCCGCCCAAGTTTGGTGCCGGTGTGGTTGCAGGTTCGAGTCGACATCGCAATCATCCATCACCATCATGCAATCACAATCAAGAGCGTCTAGTTCGTGGCCCGTGGGGCTCGTCGCGCCCCCGGCCCCTGCGTTCTCCTTCGTCGAAACGCCGGGGGAGTCCTCCCGCCAGGGTTTGGTACCGGTGTGGTTGCGGATTCGAGTCGACATCGCAATCATCTATCACCATCATGCAATCACAATCAAGAGCGTCTAGTTCGTGGCCCGTGGGGCTCGTCGTGCCCCCGGCCCTGCGTTCTCCTTCGTCGAAACGCCGGGCAGTCCTCCCGCCCAAGTTTGGTACCGGTGTGGCCGATGTTGCGGGTTTAAGTCGACATCGCAATCACGTATCACAACCTGTCAATCACAATAAAGAGCGTCTAGTTCGTGGTCCGCGGGGCTCGTCGCGCCCCCAGCCCCTGCGTTCTCCTTCGTCGAAACGCCGGGGAGTCCTCCCGCCCAAGTTTGGCGCCGGTGTGGCCGATGTTGCGGGTGTAAGTCGACATCGCTATCACGTATCACAACCTGTCAATCACAATAAAGAGCGTCTAGTTCGTGGTCCGCGGGGCTCGTCGCGCCCCCGGCCCCTGCGTTCTCCTTCGTCGAAACGCCGGGGAGTCCTCCCGCCCCAGTTTGGTGCCGGTGTGGCCGATGTTGCGGGTTTAAGTCGACATCGCAATCACCTGTCACAACCTATCAATCACCATCAAGAGCGTTTAGTACGTGGCCCGTGGGGCTAGTCGCGCCCCCGGCCCCTGCGTTCTCCTTCGTCGAAACGCCGGGGAGTCCTCCCGCCCAAGTTTGGTACCGGTGTGGCCGATGTTGCGGGTTTAAGTCGACATCGCAATCACGTATCACCATCATGCAATCACCATCAAGAGCGTCTAGTTTGTGGCCCGTGGGGCTAGTCGCGCCCCCGGCCCCTGCGTTCTCCTTCGTCGAAACGCCGGGGAGTCCTCCCGCCCAAGTTTGGTACCGGTGTGGCCGATGTTGCGGGTTTAAGTCGACATCGCTATCACGTATCACAATCATGCAATCGCAATCAAGAGCGCATAGTTCGTGGCCCGTGGGGCTCGTCGTGCCCCCGGCCCCTGCGTTCTCCTTCGTCGAAACGCCGGGGAGTCCTCCCGCCCAAATTTGGTGCCGGTGTGGCCGATGTTGCGGGTTTAAGTCGACATCGCAATCACGTATCACCATCATGCAATCACAATCAAGAGCGTCTAGTTCGTGGCCCGTGGGGCTAGTCGTGCCCCCGGCCCCTGCGTTCTCCTTCGTCGAAACGCCGGGGAGTCCTCCGCCCAAGTTTGGTACCGGTGTGGTTGCGGGTTCGAGTCGACATCGCAATCACGTATCACCATCATGCAATCACACCATCAAGAGCGTCTAGTTCGTGGCCCGCGGGGCTAGTCGCGCCCCAGGCCCCTGCGTTCTCCTTCGTCGAAACGCCGGGGAGTCCTCCCGCCCAAGTTTGGTACCGGTGTGGTTGCGGGTTCGAGTCGACATCGCAATCATCTATCACAACCTATCAATCACGATAAAGAGCGTCTAGTTCGTGGCTCGTAGGGCTAGTCGCGCCCCCGGCCCCTGCGTTCTCCTTCGTCGAAACGCCGGGGAGTCCTCCCGCCCAAGTTTGGTACCGGTGTGGTTGCGGGTTCGAGTGGACATCGCTATCACGTATCACCATCATGCAATCGCAATCAAGAGCGGTAGTTTGTGGCCCGTGGGGCTCGTCGCGCCCCCAGCCCCTGCGTTCTCCTTCGTCGAAACGCCGGGGAGTCCTCCCGCCCAAATTTGGTGCCGGTGTGGCCGATGTTGCGGGTTTAAGTCGACATCGCAATCACGTATCACCATCATGCAATCACAATCAAGAGCGTCTAGTTCGTGGCCCGTGGGGCTAGTCGTGCCCCCGGCCCCTGCGTTCTCCTTCGTCGAAACGCCGGGGAGTCCTCCGCCCAAGTTTGGTACCGGTGTGGTTGCGGGTTCGAGTCGACATCGCAATCACGTATCACCATCATGCAATCACACCATCAAGAGCGTCTAGTTCGTGGCCCGCGGGGCTAGTCGCGCCCCAGGCCCCTGCGTTCTCCTTCGTCGAAACGCCGGGGAGTCCTCCCGCCCAAGTTTGGTACCGGTGTGGTTGCGGGTTCGAGTCGACATCGCAATCATCTATCACAACCTATCAATCACGATAAAGAGCGTCTAGTTCGTGGCTCGTAGGGCTAGTCGCGCCCCCGGCCCCTGCGTTCTCCTTCGTCGAAACGCCGGGGAGTCCTCCCGCCCAAGTTTGGTACCGGTGTGGTTGCGGGTTCGAGTGGACATCGCTATCACGTATCACCATCATGCAATCGCAATCAAGAGCGGTAGTTTGTGGCCCGTGGGGCTCGTCGCGCCCCCAGCCCCTGCGTTCTCCTTCGTCGAAACGCCGGGGAGTCCTCCCCCAGAATTTGGTACCGGTGTGGTTGCGGGTTTGGCAGGCTGTGCCTGCTGGTGGGTTGCGAGTTGACGTGGGCCGTGCCTACCAGAGATAATGTTTAGTTGTAGGAGGGGTTAGCTGGTTTAAGTTGGACATCACAATCACCTATCACAATCTATCAATCATAATCAAGAGCGTCTAGTTCGTGGCCAGCAAATGGGGCTCGGCAGCTCGTGCGAGGCTTGCGGATCCAAAGATCGCGAGCTCGACAATCCATCGGCCGTTTGCCGTTGATCGGTCTCCAAACAATTCCCGATCTTTACAGCAGTCTCAAGGACACTTTTTCCAAAGACATAAAATCAAAGCATGCAAAATCGGAGAAGTTTTTTCAAGCACACCGCTGCACTCTCAGTCGGTATGGCAGCCACTCCCCTCAGTGGCGTACTTTCCACTGGAACGGTCGAAAATGAGGGTCTGTACATGATTGGTCCACGCAAGGGATATGCGCCGCGCGTGGGTACGCTGCTTTCGACCATGACCATGATGCGAGCATGGGTGGTGCGGCAGGTGGAGGACCTCTCGATTGAGGAGCTGGACTTTCAGATTGACGATCAGTCCAACTCGATCGGTGCGATGCTGTGGCATCTGGCTGCTACGGAGCGATACTACCAGCTGAATACATTTGAGGGGATGGCCTGGGGCTCCTGGAGCCAGGAGATCAAGGATGAGTGGGACGTGCCAATGAATTTGGGATCAAGGGCACGGGAGGTAATCAAGGGCCATGAGATCGGATTCTACTTGGAGAAGCTCGAAGGCGTGCGCACGATAACCGAACGCGAATTTGCCAAGCGGGACGACAATTGGCTGATGGAATCAGAACCCTTCTTTGGGAATGAACCCACAAACAACCACTGCAAGTGGTTTCACGTGTGTGAACACGAGTCTAACCACAACGGTCAAATCAAATTTATCAAGAAGCGCCTGCCAACATAATGATGGGTATTGTCAAGACTGGATCGATCGCCATTCTGGTATATACGCTTTTGCCAGCAGCGACGTTTGGCCAGGTTTTCGATTTTGCCCAAGACATGGATCAGCTGACAAGATCCTGGTTCAAGGAAGATGCCCCCGGGGGTGTGATACTCGTCGTGAAGGGGGATGACGTAATCTATGAGAAAGTCGGTGGCCGAGCAGACCTCCAGGCTGGCACACCGATCGACCGACATACGATCTTTAATACAGGTTCTATTTCCAAGACCTTTGTGGCCAATGCAATTCTAATCCTGCACGAACAGGGAAAGCTGTCCATCGATGACCCGCTGTCACGGTTTTTCGACGATTTTGATGATATGGAGATTGCAGCAGCGGTTACAATCAGGCATCTGCTGTCTCATACCTCCGGGTTACCGGATTCAAGGAATGTGCGAGACAATCGTGAATTCTTCTTGACTGCGCGCGACACCGCCAATTTCGAGCCCCTGAAGGCCACCCGCAGTTTTAACTTCGTTCCCGGGAGCCGTTTCGAGTATTCAAACCCGGCATACAATGGTCTTGCCCTCATTGTCGAGCGGGTGTCCGGCCAGAAATGGCAGGAGTTCGTTATGCAACACGTTTTCGGGCCGGCCGGACTGCAGGAAAGCACAATCACGGAAGGTCCACATCCTGCTTCAGGCGTGGCGCATGCCTACGTCTCGACCGGCGCTGGGTTTGAAGAGTACGACTATGGCGAGTTCCCCACCTTTGCTGCCAGCGGTAATGGCGGTGTCTGGTGTAGCATAGGTGATCTGGTGCAGTACGAAAGGGCACTACAAGAGGGTAAGATCATTTCACTGGCCCTACTGAAGGAGTCTCGCACGCCATTCCATCCGGAAAACTGGTCGTCGGATGCCGAGCCGCAGGTGGGATATGGCTGGTTTGTTGAGGAGAAGCATCCACAAACCGGAAGTAAGGTGGTGTATCACACGGGTAGCCAAGGTGGCTTCCGTGCCTTTCACCTATTTATACCTGATCGGGATGTGATCTTCAGCGCGCTCTTTAATCAACCGTTCGATTCACGAACTCTCTTTTCCCAAGGGTTAGCTCTAATTGCCGAGCATGGCATTTAGCTCTTTCTTAGAAGACGAGCCTCTCTAGACGACGGCAAAACTCCTTCATGTCAATCAAGCGCAGGTGCCGCGGCCCAGTCTTTTGACGGACCTGCCATAAGTGCGGCGTCAAGAGCTGCTACGGAGCCAGCAACGGGACCAGTATTGGGGTGATGCTTATTTATCTACAGTGATCGATCTCCGCTTTTACCAAAATCGGCTCTACTGGGTGACTACAAATAGTTCGTGCGAGGTGCTTATCTCCAGTTGACCTGATCGTACGTAGGGATTGAGTAGGGCCATGGCTTTTCCGCGGTGCATCTGGGCTAGGTACTCGCCAAAGAGAAAAGTGAGCAAGTGCTGTCTATGCCCTGGGCTGTCCTCGCAATGAATGACATACGGCACGTCGATCACCGCAAAGCCCATATCCAGCTCGTCCAAGGTGGTGGCTACATTCTCTGAGACATAATAAGGAATCTCTCGGCCGAGTAAGGCAAACCCTTTGGACCATATATCGATGAGGACATTGCGACTGCCCGCCATGGACAATAACATGGCACCGTCAGCATTCAGTAGATGCTTGAAAGTGGAGAGCACATGAGCTAGGTTAGGGACATAATAGAGTGCGTGATTACTGATGATCAAGTCCAGCCCGAGACCCCGCTCCGTCGGTAAGCTAGTCCTCGACCGAACCTTGACCGCTGGCATGGACTCTAGTAACCGTTTTGCCTTCGAACGAGCTACGTCTGCGATCTCGACCAGAGTGACATCTATCTGCTGCGTACTCCTAGACATCTTGTCCAGCACCGACATTAGAAACTGTCCATCGCCGCAGCCGAAGTCAAGGATACTGATTGAAGTTTGGTTTTTTATGACTTGCTGCAGGTACGGCTCCATAGCCCCAAGGTCATTCTGTGCCTCCGTGCTGTGCGCCAAGAAAAATGCATACGCCTCCTGGATCGGATCAAAGTTCTTACGTCTGGCCGGATGATCCCAGTTCATCATAGAGCAGGCTCAAGACTGTTCATAGGGATCGCGTAAAAGCGACCGATCAACGGCAGCAAACTACCTGTGCGAGAAAATGACCATGTACCCTGCATAAACGTCGTCAACTAACGATGGTGGGGTAGGTGCAAATCTAGCCGATTTCAGGCCAGGAACCGCTGATGTGGTGGGTGAAATAAGCCAGCCGCTGACTGCCCCCTCTCGTCGCGTAAACGGCCTAATGAGCACCTAATGCCTTGGCCACGATACACAATTTTTTGTGGCACAACATCCGAAATCGTGGCATCAGTCTAAAATATGTGCTAACTTATAGGAACGTAAGTGTTCGGTTCATAAACATCCTAAGATCGATTTTGTAAGTTTGGTTGATCCCTCTTATGTCCCTCATAAGAGGGATTTTCTTGCTTGATCTAGCATCAATTCCTGATCACATCCACGGGATTCAGGGTGGCTGACTTCAGTGCCTGGACACAGACCGTCATTAAGGAGAGGCCGATCATGAGGCTCAGTCCGGCCAGAAATGGCACCACCGAGATATCCATACGATAGTAAAACTGCGCTAGCCAGTCTCGACTAATGTAGTAGGTGATAGGCCACGCTACGATGCTGGCCAATAGCACCATGCGTATTATACCACTGGAAGAGAGCACAAAAAGCTGCCAGGGCGTGGCACCTAGGATCTTTCGGAGCCCCATCTCCTTAAGTCGACGCTCCAGCGAGTAAGACGCCAATCCAAAGGAGCCGAGGCAGGACAGAAAGATGGCGAGACCCGTAAAGATATCCATCAAACGCGCCATACGCAGACCCGCCGCAAACATGTCACTCACGTAGTCATCGGCAAACCGAAATTGGAAAGGTCGGGATGGAAGAAAGGTTTTCCAAGTGGTCTCGAGAAAGGGCAACGTCTCTGCCAACTCATGGCCATCTATCCGGAGCGAAAGAAATTGCGGTGGCTGTAGCATCTGGGTGATGAAGAGCGGCTGCACGGGCTGGGTCAGATCCGTATTATGAAAGTCGCTGATCACACCTACCACGCTTAGCTCCACGCCCTCGGTTTCCCAAGTTAATTTCTGGCCGATGGGATCGCTCCAATTCATGGCTTGCACCAGGCTTTCGTTGATCAGTATGTCCTGCAGGAGAGTATCTGACAGTAGTTCGCGGGTCAAATTCCGTCCGGCTGTGAGATCGATTTCATACGTATCTAGAAAGTCACGGTCGGCATAGATATAGCGACTTCTCAAGGAGGTACCGGGTATGGTCACCTCCGTGTCGATGCTCAGGGGTGGCACGACATGTGACACCGACGCGGCATGGACATGCGGATTTGCGATGAACGCCTGTTTGATAACCTCCTGCTTAAATCCGAGCCATTGGGGAGTCCACATCGGGGTGGGATCGGCCATAAACAGGGGGAGAACCACTACTTGCTCCGACGAGAAGCCCCAGTGCCGATCCTGCAAGTGATCCCACTGTCGATGTATAATAATGGCTCCTACCAGCAGAGCAGAAGTGCAAACAAATTGGAGGAAGACCAGCCCTTGACGTGTTCTCGTCGCGTGATCTCTGCCTGAAATAAGACGTCCAGAAAATGCTTCCCCCGGTTGAAATCGAGTCAGCACCATAGCTGGGTATAGTCCAGCCAGAAGCGTCAGGCCTGTCCAGCACCCCAAAATGATGGCACTAGCGGTTGCGAGCGAAATCGGACCCGGCGAGATTGAAATGTCCAGCCTGTGTTCCACTACCGGTTGAAGTAGGGCCGTTGCGATCAGGGCTATCCCTATGGCCAGAAAGACGAGGATCGAAGATTCCAGGAGAAACTGCTGCACCAATTGCCAGCGGCTAGCACCGATCGTCTTTCGGATGCCCACTTCAAGCATCCGTTGTGTTGCCCTGGCCGTGGTCAAGTTGACAAAATTGACAATCGATATGCTCAATATGATCAAGGCAAGCAGCAGTAGCATCTTCACCTGAGCAATGTCACCATGACCGCTGAAGTCAAAGTCTCGCTTCGAATACAGGTGAATCTCTTTGAGGGGTTGCAGGTGACATTGGACTTGCTGCCACTCACTGTCGACCAAATGTCCTTGAGTCCCTATCGTCAGTTCGCGTGCGAGCGTCGAAGCATCGGCTTGCTCTTGCAGTCGCAGGAAGATATGTACCGGGTTCCAGTCGCTCCGGTCCCAGCCGTCGAAAGTCGTCGGGACATTCCCGCGCAACAGATCAAACTGCAGACTGGATTGCCGGGGGAGGTCAGCGATCACGGCCGTGACCTGGTAGTTCCCAGCCCAGAAACCATCCACCTCGAGCACCTCACCCACCGCCTCGATCTGACCAAAGAGGCGCTCGGCCGCTCCAGCGGTAATCACTAGCGAATTGGGATGATCCAGGGAACCCGCCAAATGCCCGGCGAGCACTTTGAACGTAAGAATCTCCAGGATCTCGGGGTCAGCCACGCACATCTGCTGCTGAATGGCCTCCGTGTTGGTCGTTGCCCAGGTGGATATGTAGGGGGGATTGATGATGCGCGCAGCTGCTTCTACCTGGGCAAAGTGATCCTGGACCCAAGGTGCAATCCCACCGGGGAGACCTTCCGTGAAAATCCTCCGACCGGCCAGGGACTCTTCCAGTACCAGCTGGTGGATCTGGTCGACCTGGCTATGAAAGCGATCGAAGCGCCACTGATTCCAGACGTATAGCAGGATCACCAAGGCGGCAGCCAGACCGAGGCCCAGACCGGACACGTTGAGCAAGGCGTAATACCGGTCTCGCATCAGCAGTCGAATGGCTCCTTTCATCGTTTGATTTCCTTATACCCTACGGATCGGTGACACGGTGGTACAGCCCATGAAACCAGGTGCTTGGCCCATCTCGGCGATCATCGCCCTCATAGTACCCATAGCCGACAATGTCATAAGCCTCGGGTCCAACCGTCTCTCGAAAATACTCCAGGCGAGATGGATTATTGATGTATCGAGACCAAATAATCGTGTGCTTGCCATCCAAGCGGCCCAAGTGGATGACTCGTTCATCGGGCTTCTCCACGACGCACCAAAGGTGCCCGTCTTCGACCTTGTTGACACCGTGGGACTCCACCAATTGCTCCACTCCGTTTTCATTGTATCTGTCCTCGATGGTCACCGTTTGAAAGAAGGGATTCTCCGAGCGGTAATTTTGCCTCACCTTTACCCGGCCCTTTTCTTCTAGCGGCAAGCTCCTCAATAGTTCAAGCCCCACCGCATCATCTGCCGGGCGCTTCACCGTGCTAGCATCAGGCAGGTGATAGATGATGAAGGTTCCTTCCCAGGTGCCGTCCAACGAAGCAAAGGCCCCTGCCAACGCTTCGTCATCTTGGGAAATGACGGGCTTGGACATATCCCTGTTCATGGAAATGGGTGCACCACAACCCACAGCTAAAAGGATGATTAAGAGATGACTATGGATACAGAAGTTAACCATGAGTTTAATAGATTCTCCCTAAATTTAGCACAAACCGTGCACTGTCGAGGGACCGGAGGGGCCGAGCTTGATCTGGATAGTGGGGTGCGATCACCCATGCTCATCAATCGTTCCGGCCATGTGTATATAATTGAGGAGCATGTCACAGCGATTATTTTTCATTGCTATCGTACCGCCAGAACCGATCAGCAGTCGTGTCGCGGAAATCAAAAGGGAAATATCGCGGAAGTTTGCCAGCAGACATGCCCTTCGATCACCACCACATGTGACATTGCTACCTCCATTCTGGTACGAGGCATCAGATATCGAGATGCTAATGACCACCCTTGCGGGGGTCGCTGCCAGACACCAACCTTTTGCGCTGAGCCTGGAAGACTACAACTGTTTTAGACCACGTGTAATCTACATCGACGTCAAGAGTACAGATGGCGCACTGCAGAATCTATATCTGGACCTGAAAGGCACATGGGACAAGGTCCTGCAGATCACCCCCGACAAACGGCCCGCCTACAGACCACATATGACGGTGGCCTTCAAAGACCTCTCAAGGAGAATGTTCTATGGTGCCTGGGAGCAGTTTAGTGGCGAGCGATTCCACGCTCACTGGCAAGTGACGATGGTGGCATTGCTAAAGCACCAGACCGCCGGATGGGTGATTGATAGTGAGTATCCGTTGGGTGAACAGTTGTGAGGGGCTTTGCGACGAAGTGAGCGGACCAAAGACATTAGCATTAACCACAAGATTTAATGCGAAATTCTACTAGGCAAAACTCCTGAAGTCGCTAGAGTTTAATCAGTTTTGCCAACCATCGCTGTCCTGCACCGTCATGCCCGTGCACCACGTACACGCCGGCTGGGAGCCCATCGATCCGTACGACATCATGATCCATCCGTAGACTAAGCCAAGTGGTTCCTCTCACATCGACCACGGATACGTGACGCACTCGTTTGTCTGAGATTGTAAATTGATCATCCGCAGGATTGGGGTGGAGGGCCATGGACTTTACGTCTCTTGAAGTCACACCTACGGATTGTCTGGGGGCATAGCTATCCAGGTTGTCGAAGTAGAAGGTACTGCCCAGGTTCGTGTTCGATCCAAAGAGGAGGATCATCTGGTCGATCGTCGCGTTATTCGTGGCGGCGTCTGGCTGATCGAGGAAACTAAACTCCAGGCGTTCCCAGGCGTTCTGTGTAGTAGTCCGAGATTCAAATCTACTGTTGCGACCCGAGGGAAAGTTGTCCGGCTGGGATCGGGCATCGTTTTCGAGCTGCAGTAGGATCAAGGTGCCGGCCGGCGCATCGGTGAATACATCGATGTAAAACTTCTTTGCCCCACGGATGTAGGGTCCGGCATCGTCTATTACCTGGACATTGTACGACAGCACGTCAAACTGTTCACTGGCATTGCGCACATATCTGCCACATAGTGCAGAACTGTTCACGTCATTTGGTGCGGGATTGGCTACATCATCCGTCAGGATCCCGGTGGAAGCATCGAAGGTGAGGCTCCCCGGCTCATCAAAGTTCTCAAAGGAGACCTGCCTTTCAAAAGGTGGATCCACGTGAACCTCCATCCGAAGTGTACCCGGCCCGCAATCGGTTTCAAATATCGCCCACACCGGACCCCCTTGCTCCCCCCAGTCCACGGTGATATGGGGACTGTCATGCCCTGCCACAATGGTCGCCCCATCGGGCAACTGCCAGGTGATAGACTGCTGCGCATCCACCTGATGCACCTGGTACTCGACACCCGCCGCCTGATGGGCCACGGATCGGCTGCCTGAGATGGCTGGTTTGTAACCATCGTATATCCGTACGTAGTCCACTTCCATGGTCTGCGGAAACATCGTGCTGCCATCCGGGGCACCAGGCCAGTTTCCCCCAACCGCGAGATTGAGCAGCAGGTGAAAATCGTGATCAAAGGGCCACCTTGAGCCTCCCACCACCGATCGTATCTTGGTGGAGTAGAGGTAATCATCCACGTACCAGCGAAGGACACTGGCCTCCCATTCGACGGCAAAGGTGTGAAAGTCATCCTGGAAGATCCCTGTGTTTAGGGAGTAGCTGGCGCCCGAAGAACGATTATTGGGCGGAGGCGGTCCAAAGTGGATGGTACCATGTACCGTGCTCGGTTGGCTGCCGATCAGCTCCATAATGTCTATCTCGCCACTTTGTGGCCATGAGCCGTAGGGCTCCGTGGTCGATAGCATCCAAAAGGCTGGCCATATGCCCTTGCCTGTAGGCAGTTTGATCCGGGCCTCAAACCTACCATAGGTCCACTCGGCCTTGTCCTTTGTACGCAGTCGCGCCGAGGTATAGCTCTTACCTCCCACAGCCTCCCGCTTGGCAATGATCCTCAGGACACCGTCCACGACTTCGGCATTTTCCGAGCGGTAGTATTGCAACTCGTTATTTCCCCATCCGCAGAGATTCATGGCACATCCATCGCCGATTTGAGGAGTCCATTTGCTGGCGTCGAGGCCGCTACCGTCAAACTCGTCGGACCAGATCATTTGCGGGCATTGGCCAAAAGAGTCATAGTTGCTTAATGACAGTAGGAGCGTAGCGATCAAAGTGAGGCGTCTCAAGCTTCTTGCTTTATGATACTTTGGGGCTGCATCTGGTATCTTCCGCGATCATCTTTGAAGATCTTGCATGATTCCGTGACGGGATCATGCTCGAAGTGCAAGCGCCAATTTTTTTCGATGGCTTCATCCAGCAACTGTTGCTTTTCCGCTAGCGTGACCAAGGGATGAAGATCATAGGCCATGATGTAGGGTAGTCTTATGTGCCAGGCGCTGGGAATAAGATCTGCGCAATAGACGACGGTATCATCTTCTGTGTCGACGATCAACAACATCTGTGCCTTGGTGTGACCATGTACAAATCGTACAACGATCCCCGGTAGCCACTCCACATCGTCATTTTGCACATCGATAAACTGCAGTCTACCCTGTTCCTTCAGTGGTACAAAGTTTTCGGGTAGGAACGAGGCTCGTTCCAGGGCATTGGGAGAGGCGGCATAGTCGTAATGCATCTGGTTGGACCAATAGATCGCATTGGGGAACGTCGGCAGCAGGTTTCCCTGGTCATCTTGTTTGAGAGCGCCTCCGACATGATCAAAGTGAAAATGGGTGATGAAGACATCGGTGATTTCTTCCAGATGCAAGGACGCGTGGGCTAGAGAGGTCTCAAGCTCCTCGCCATGCGGGTGAAAGTGCGACCGAAATTTGGCTCCCTGCTTAAATCCCAGACCTGTATCCACCAGGATTTTCCGGTCACTCGTCTCTATTAGCAGGCTGCGCATGGTCCAGGAGCAGAGGTTGTTTTCGTCGGCGGGGTTGAGGCGTTGCCAAAGGCTCTTTGGGACCACGCCAAACATAGCGCCCCCGTCCAGCTTAAGTCGGCCGGCTTCGATCGACGTCAACTTCATCCGAATCCGATTTGTTTCTTTTGAGTACGCAACGCTTGACGCAATTGGGCCATGGAGATGGCGGTGGTGGCGGCCTCAATGCCTTTGTTGCCCATGTCTCCGCCAGCCCTTGCCAATGCCTGCTCCATATCGTTGGGGGTGAGCACACCAAAGATGAAAGGTTTCGATCGCATGACACCCAGTTGAACCAGGCCCGTCGCCACGGCTTGGTTGATGTATTCATTGTGTTTGGTCTCTCCCCTTATCACGCAGCCCAGGCAGATCACCGCATCCAGGTTGTGTCGGTCATCCAGCATTCGCGCGGCAGCAGGTAGTTCAAATGTGCCGGGAACAGATTGGACGAAGACATTGTCGTCGGAGGCCCCGTATTGGGTCAGCGTATCTCGGCATCCTTCCAGGAGCTTGTCGGTGACCTGGCGATTCCATTGGGAGACGATGATGCCAAACCGAAGTTGTGAGGCATCTGTCTGATCATTTAGGTTATGTTCGGAAAGACTTTGTTTTTCTGGATTCATAGCGCCTATGTGTAAGATAAGAAACCTGTGCCACCAACCTTTGGTTCTAACCTTTCATGACATAAAAAGGGAGGCCAAAGTCGACCTCCCCACCTTTAGTCTTTATGCTTGGCGTTGCTTCTACATCTGGGCCTCTGCCCGATCAATAAACTTGTCGATGTTAAATCCGTCCTGGCTCTTAGCGTACTCGCCCTTGATATCTCGATACACTTTCGCCGCAGACTGGAAGTCTCCTTGTTTCTCGTAGAGCAAACCCAACTTCTTCATGTAGTAAGGAGTGAGAAAGTCGTTGTCAGCTGCGTTGACGGCCTTTCGGTAGCTAGCCAAAGCGTCATCAAACTGTTGCATCTCCGAGTAGGCATCGCCCAGCGCCCCAAACTTCATGATAGGAGTGACATCGCCACCCGGTGAAAAGTCGCTGAGGTAACTGATGGCCGCATCAAATTTGCCCAAGTGCAAGTAGCAAATACCGGCGTAGTAGTTGGCAATGTTAGCCACCTTGGTGCCACTATAATTGTCAATAATGTCGAGGAAGCCCGCATATCCGCCGCCCGGATTCAGCAGCGCCAGCTCAAACGAGTCACGTTCAAACTGAAACTCAGCCTGAAACATCTGCTCGGCCGCTTCGCGTTCTTTGGGCAGCTGAAAAAACTGCTTATACACAAAGAGTCCTCCAACAATCAAAGCGATTCCACCGATGATCGCCATGACCAGTTGCTGATTATTTTCAATAAAACTCTGCGCCGTCTCCTTCGCTTCCACAATATCGACCAGGGTCTCCTCCTGTTGACGACGGGTCCTTTTTCTCCTTGCCATAAATCCGTAGGGTTGAAAAAAATTTTCGCAAAGATAGCATTAATGGCCTAATGTCCCAGTGATCCATCCGAGATCTAACTGAGTTATACTGAACCTGATCGCTAGTCAATAAGATATGACCAATCTCATGCATATGTAGCCAGGGGCACGGGCCTTTGGCTATCGGATCGAAGGAAAAGCCTCAGTCGCAAATGAAAGGGAAATCCTCTTGTACGTAGTTGTCTGTGTATAGTTCAGACGGATCTGGGTAATTAGAGTTTTCGGCGAAGGCAGCTGCTTCCTCAATGATCTGTTTGATCTCCGCCTTAATGGCCTTCACCTCGTCTTCGGTTGCGATCTTCTCATCCAGCAAGCGCCCTTCCAGGAGTTTGACTGGGTCACGCTCCCGATATGCCTGTACTTCCTCTTTGCTTCGGTATCGAGCTGGATCGGACACGGAGTGGCCCTTGTAGCGGTACGTCTTGAGCTCAAGGAAATAGGGACCTTTGCCTGACCGGATGTATTGGGCGGCCTTTTCGAGGGCTTCATGCACCTTCTCCGGATCCATGGCATCTACCGGTTCGGCAGGCATATCAAAGGCAGTGCCGATGCGGTATATGTCTGTGATATTGCTGGTCCTTTCCACGGAGGTGCCCATGGCATAGTGATTGTTCTCGCAGATGTACAGGACCGGTAGATCCCAAGTCTTGGCCATGTTAAATGACTCATAGACGGCACCCTGTCGAGCTGCACCATCGCCAAACATCGTGACACAAAGATTATCGGTACCTCTGTACTTTTCGGCAAAGGCGATGCCTGTACCGATCGGGATTTGAGCTCCCACAATACCGTTGCCGCCAAAGTAGCGGTGGGCCTTGCTAAAGAAGTGCATAGAGCCACCTTTCCCTTTGACCACACCGGTCTCCTTGCCATAGAGCTCGGCCATACACGCTTTTGGGTCGAGCCCTCGAGTGAGCGCGATCCCATGTTGGCGATAGGCGGTCACCACTGCATCTTCGGGCCGTATCGCGGTGAGCATTCCGGCAGCAATGGCCTCCTGACCAATATACACGTGGCAAAAGCCTCGCACCTTGTTTTGACCATAGGCCATTAGTGTGCGTTCTTCAAATCTTCGGATCAGGAGCATCAGGTGGTACCACTTGAGGTACGTCTCCTTGGTATGCTTCTGTTTCGGTTTGCGTGCCACCTTGCCCATAACGATGTGTCTTTTTAATGCCTGGCGTAGGGACCGCAAATGTAAGAATATTTGACTGCAAAGTGTTGCCAGTAGCAGCCTGCCAGGGCAACTGCATTATCAAGGCTTCAGGGTGACGGCGAGCTACGATGGCGTTTGGCGGGGACGCCTAACACGGCCTGATCTGGATGGTGGGCTTTTTAGGCTAGCTGCCGTTGGAATAACGCAACAAGAACCCCCTGGCCGTGTCAGGCGCCCTCGCCTGACCATACAAGTGTTTCGGACCTTTCGGTGGCGGCTTGTCATACTTGGGCCGGCTAGGACTGGGGCTGGTCAGCGCGTGGTGGAAACTTTGATTCTATCTCCCGCAGACCTTATAGTTCAGCGATATAAATATTATATTTGATAGTAATATGTAAGGATATGAAGCACATTGCAATACTGACCGGGGGACCCAGTGCTGAGCGTGGCATCTCGGAAAAGAGCGCCCAGGTCGTGGCGAGATATCTCGATCCCAGTAAATACAGTTATCGGTACATCTTGATGGAATCAGACGGCTGGTATGAGGAGCAGAGCGGGGTAGCCATGGATCTCAATGACTTTAGTCTGATGGTTGACGATCGGAGAGAGTATTTTGATTTGGTCTTTCTAATGATACACGGCACACCTGCGGAAGATGGCAAGATCCAAGGATATTTTGAGTACCTCGGCATACCTCACAGTACTTGTGACACGCTTTCCTCCTCGCTGACTTTCAACAAGCAGATGTGCAAAGATTATCTTCAGGCACATGGCATCCCACTGGCCTCTTCACTGTCTTTCGCGGCACGAGAGGCTATCCCACATGAGGCTATTGCCCAGTTGGGCCTACCCGTCTTCGTCAAGCCAAATAATAATGGGTCCAGCTATGGTATCACGAAGGTCAAGGCGTCGGCAGATATAGACGAAGCAGTCCGAAAGGCGCTTGCATATGACACAGAAGTAATCGTGGAAGCGGCCATCGAAGGCCGGGAATTTGGTTGTGGTGTCGTGCGGAGGGGTAGTGCGCTAGTGGCCTTTCCCATCACGGAGATCATTCCAGAGGCAGAGTTTTTTACCTATGAGGCCAAATATGAGGGGGCCAGCCAGGAGATAACGCCGGCCAATCTGCCTATGGATCTTACTAGGATCTGTCAAGATTTAAGCAAGCGACTGTATGAGGTCTTGCGCTGTCGGGGCATGGTTCGCTTTGATTACATTCTGCAGGAGGGCATTTTTTATCTGCTTGAAGCCAACACCATTCCGGGCATGAGTGAGGCTAGCATTCTTCCGCAACAAGCCTTGGCACATGGATGGACCATCGGCGACCTATTGGACGCGGTCATCGAAGATTGCATGAAGGCTGGTGAGGGGCAAAGGGAGGACTAGTCCCCCGCATAGCGCTCGTGCATACGAGCCACGCGGCTAGCCAGCCGGTCCCGCAGTTCTTGGGGCTCGATCACATTCAGCCGATCGCCAAATGCCAGCAAGACACTTTCCAGCTCAAAATTGGGAATCACCTCAATGCTGAAATACGTGTAGTCGGACGACTCCCGGACTAATGCCTGTGACCTGTGTAATGGTTTGGTAACGAGGTATTTTGCGTCCTCGTTTACAATACCAAATTGCACGATTTGTTTGGGTTGATCCTTGGGCAAGGTGATGCCGATAATGTCCTCAAAGTATTGGCGAGCATCAAAAGACCTGTCCCGGAAAAAGCGGATGGGTACCTTTTCCAGGGCCACCAGGCGGTCCAAGGCAAAGTTTCGTATGGCCTCGCGATCGTGATCCCAGCAGACGAGAAACCACCGATTGTCGTACTCCTTTATGAGATACGGGCTTATCGTGCGTTGATAGGGCTCGTCTAGGTAGAAGGGCTGATAGGTGATGCGGAGCACATTTTCTTCCTGTATAAAATCATATAGCTCGTGGAGCCACTTTTGACCGGGCTCGTTGAGGCTATGATCAAAGTGAATGATCTCCTTGTCTGTGGTCTCCTGCAGCGTCACGGTGTGCTCCAACTTAGTAATGATGTTCTCGATACCGGAGGTGTTTTTAAAGCCCTTAAAGTTCTTGAGGATGGATAGGGCATATTGCAATTCAAAAAGGTCGTCCTTGCTCAGCGGGAACTTCTGAATAGAAAACTCAGGGTCTTCATAGCGGTAGCTGTGGGTACGTCGATCGTAGAGGATGGGAGCCACATATCCCAACTTGCCGCTGCGCATGTATTGTATGTCATACATGATGGTCCGCCTCGAAGGGGCTACGTCGACCCCCTCGTACTCGTAGATCTTGTCAGCGCAGGCGTCGGCCAGGTCCTGCCAAGTCCAGCTGCGCCCCTTCTTGCCCAGGCACTCATCGATGGCCCGATATCGGATCAAGGCATGTAGGTTAGTAGGCATGTGATGTTTGATAACACATTAAAAAATAAAAATATATCATTTTCCATCACCGTGCAAAAACATTGCACGAAGCTCATCTAGACTTGTGCTGTATTCGATAAACAAACAACTAGAAGTCATGGTACATTTTTTATTGATTGCAATCATCGCACTGGGCATTTTGACCTTCATGAACATTGCGGCAGAAATGCTTAACGGTTTGCCAAACCAAGTGGGCAGCGGTGATTGAGAAATAGCATCAACCATTAAATAATCTTAGCTATGGAAACTATCATGTTTATGATCATGGGGATTGTCGTGCTGCTGGGCGTATGCAACATTGTCTTGCATCTACGGCGCAACCCGATGACAGAGGAGTTGTCTCAAGGACTGGAGGGAATCTCCTCGCAGATGGGACAATCAATGCAAAGCCTGAAGGAAGATCTGACCCAGAATAGGCTGGAGACGGGCAGAACAGCCAAGGACCTGCGGATGGAACTGGGCCAGTCGCTGGGTAGCTTTGGCGAACGACAGATGCAGGTGTTTAAGGTGGTCAACGCCCAAGTCTCACAACTGATGGACTCCAACGAAAAGCGATTTGAGCGCCTGCAACATACCACCGTGGAGTCATTGGATAAGATTCGGCATGAGGTGGATAAGCGCCTGCATGCTATCCAATCAGACAATCAGGTGCATATGGAGAAGATGCGGTCCACCGTCGAAGACAAACTGCACAAGACCTTGGAAGATAGATTGGGTCACTCCTTCCGGCTGGTGAGTGATCATCTGGAAAAGGTGCAAAAGGGCCTCGGCGAGATGCAAAATCTTGCCGCTGGGGTAGGGGATCTCAAGAAGGTATTGGCAAATGTGAAAACCCGCGGCATACTGGGGGAGTTTCAGTTGTTGAGCATCATTGAGGAGATCATGACCTTGGATCAGTACTCTCTAAATATCAATCTGGTCCCAGGGCGTGACAGTAGGGTAGAGGTGGCAATCAAATTGCCAGGTAAGCAGGCCGACGATACCTACTTGTACTTGCCGATTGACTCCAAGTTTCCTATGGATCGTTACCAAAGATTGATCGAGGCCTATGACCTGGCGAATCAGGACGAGATTCTTGTACAGACAAAGGAATTGCAGCGTGCCCTGGTCACCGCGGCCAAGGACATTCGAAGAAAGTACGTCTCGCCGCCCTACACGACTGACTTTGCCATTATGTTCCTACCTGTCGAGGGATTGTACGCAGAGGTCTGCAGGCAACCCGGACTGGTGCACCGACTAAAGTCTGAGTATCAAGTACTGGTCGTGGGACCCAATAACCTAAGCGCCTTCCTGAGTTCGCTGCAAATGGGCTTTCGAACCCTGGCGATCGAGCGTCGCTCCAGTGAGGTATGGACACTTCTGTCGGAGATCAAGACTGAGTTTGGCAAGTTTGGTACCGCTTTGGAGAAGGTGCAAAAGAAGCTGTCGGAGGCCAACAATGTGATCGATCAGGCGGGCGTGCGGCGACGTGCCATTGAGCGAAGATTAAACAAGGTGGAGGAGCTGCCTGCTCCGGAGCAACTCACCCTTGATAAAGTAATGTAGTTTTCTTAGCCAATTGATGTAAGGGCTTGTTTCTTCCCAGGAAGCAGGCCCTTTACTGTTTCTACAAATTGTAGCATCGTGAAGCGCCACTAGTGTCGCTGGATCTTCTACATGGGTGAAGGCAAGGTAAGTGGGGATGCCCTTCTGGCAGCGACAGCAATGGGGGAGTTAGAGACTACATTTCAACTGCTATGCAAATAGGTCCGAGCTAAGGTAGCGATCGCCGCGATCGCAGACGATGAATACAATGTGCCCCTCGTCCAGTTCGTGGCTCAGCCGGTAGGCGGCGCTCATGGCTCCACCACTACTCATTCCCGCCAATATGCTCTCTTCGTTGGCCAATCTGCGAGTCATTTCGATCGCTTGGTCGGTGCTCACATCGATCGTACGATCCACCCTGTTTGCTTCAAAGATCTTGGGCAGGTACTCAGGAGACCATCGTCGGATGCCCGGTATGCTTGAGCCTTCAGTCGGCCGCGTTCCTACGATCTGAACCTTGGGGTTCTTCTCCTTGAGGTACCTGGATACTCCCATGATCGTACCGGTGGTCCCCATGGCGGAAACGAAATGCGTGATCTTGCCGTCCGTGTCATGCCAGATCTCCGGACCCGTGGTGCGGTAGTGCATCATATAGTTGTCGGGATTGGCAAACTGGTTGAGAATGTGATAATCCCCCGAGGCGGCCATGTCCTCGGCCATCTGTCTGGAGTACTCGATGGTCTTTTCGGAAGGCGTAAGAATGACATGCGCTCCGTAGGCCCGCATCGTCTTGACCCTCTCGTGGGTGGCGTCATCGGGCATGACCAGCGTCAACTTCAGACCCAATGACTGTGCTATCATGGCCAGTGCGATACCGGTATTACCGCTGGTGGCTTCCAGGAGATGGCTTCTGCGGGTGATGTTTCCCTTCTTCAAGGCGCCCACGATCATGCCGTAGGCTGCGCGATCTTTGACACTTCCCCCGGGGTTTTGCCCCTCGAGCTTGGCGTAGATCTCGACATTCTTGTTGGTGGGAATGTTTTGCAGCTTGATTATCGGGGTGTGACCTATCAGATCCAGAATGTTCATCGGTGCGGTTCAGATTTGATTTTTGGTAGCCCGCCGCGGGCAGATGAGGGAGTTACTCTTTTATTTTGTAGATGAGCATGTCGAGCTCCTCTTTGTTGTCATAGTGCATTTTGGCTTGGTAGTACACCTTGGAAAAGGGTCCGACACTTTTGGTGATCCAGACGTTGCCTCCGATGACACTGTGATGGCCTATGACGGTGTCCCCGCCCAAGATCGTGGCCCCCGAGTAGAGCACCACATGATCTTCAATGGTCGGATGGCGTTTCTTGCTTGCATCTTCCTTGCGTACGCTCAGTGCCCCTAGAGTCACCCCTTGGTAGATCTTGACGTGTGCCCCGATCACAGAGGTTTCTCCTATGACAATGCCGGTGCCGTGATCGATGCAGAAGTACTCGCCAATGCTAGCGCCCGGGTGAATGTCAATGCCCGTCTGGCTATGCGCATGCTCCGTGATCATCCGGGGAATGATCGGGACCTGCAACTGGTGTAGTTCGTGAGCAATGCGATATGCCGCGATGGCATAAAAACCAGGGTAACTCCGAATAATCTCGTGTCTGCCTTGCGCTGCCGGATCTCCACTCTCCAAGGCTGCGATGTCCTTGTTGATCGTTGCATGCAGATACTCCAGCCGTTCAAAAAATGAGGCAATCACCTGGTCCTTGTGATCCAGGGATGCCGCATGGTCAAAGTGTAAGATTTCGGCAAACTTAATCTGCAGCCGCTCTAGGTGCGCCTTGAAGTCGGTGAAGGAGACATAGGTCTGGGCATGAAACTCAGGAAATAGCGTGGCTACCAGTTCCTGAAACAGGTCTGTCACCGTCCTCCGGGAGGGAAAGCGGAGAGCCCCCTGATGCTCTTCATATAGCCGCTCGAGAAAACTGGAATCCACAGTAATTTGTTTGCACTAAAATATTAAGAAATAGCCTAATATAAAATCAAGTTTGTGCTACCCGTCATGGATAGCCTTTTCCCTGTCGCTCTTTCTTAGCATAACGACATGCAGGTCGGTTTTGTTTGGTGACGCCAGGCCTGAGGTTGCAAGCCAGGGCGAGCTTAGGCATTCGCCTCATTAATATTGACAACGACTATTGTCTGATTCGACGAAGTATGACTTGTAGTTCTTTGCCTTGGGATCCATGCAGCCGCACAGATCGAGCAGTTCCACCTTGCTAAACTGCACGGGATGGCTTTCGCTTTGCAATGAAATGTGGCCACTCGTCAAGGGGGCACCATCGGGCTTGTGGTGGGGGTCGTAGTTGTTGACCACTGCGCCGCCAATCTGGGGTTTGGTGAATCTTAATACTTCCTGTCCCTCCACATAGTGCACCACCAATGAGTCCCCCAGTACCAGCATTTCGGCATTGACCCACTGGTCACCGTGGTAGGTGGCCGATTCCGATCGCATGCAGTGCCGGGTGGTCAAGGTGTCCTCCATATGCACATGGGTCCCGGGTGTACATAGATTCATGGTAGGTCGTTCTTGGACACCATCTCCGCCCAGCAATTGTGCCTCGAGCGAGATGGGAAAATCCTGATCCTTCAAGACCGATGCTGGTGGCTGTCCGTGCACCATAATGCCGCTGTTTCTGACTGCCCAACCCGGCCCTCCGGGGACCTGTGCACCGATAAACCGATACCTGATCCGAAGCCGATAGTGCGAGAACGATTCCTCATAGTAGATGTGGCCGAAGCGCTGGTCAAAGGTATCGTAGGCCGCATAGTCGACCGTCAGTGCACTGTCGACCACCCGAAAGGTCTCACCAAAGTTGTCACCAAACGCATACCCTTTGATCTTGACCTGCCATCCGTCCAGGTCTTTGCCGTTAAACAGCGTTCTCCAGGTCTCCTGGTCCGACAGATCAGCAGTGGCGCAGCCCATCAGACCGGCCAGTAGACATAGCAACCAGCCCATGTGATGGGCCCGGCTCAACTGTCGGCGGCTCTTTTCGAGGGTGCCGCTCAAAAACACATTACAACGATGGTGCCCAACCATCCTCATAGTCACGGCTCCACATGCTGGCTGCCTGATAGTCGCCAATGATGTGACCGTTGGACGGGTCAATGTTAAGCACTCGACCGTAGTTTTGGGCGATGTTGCCAAGATGGGGGAGCAGGTTGCTGATGTAGCCATCTGCCACCGGCGCATTGAGCTCCTCTCCCTTGCGGATGCCATTGCAGAAGTTGAGCATATGCAGTGTAGTAAGTCCTCCCGCACCTACCAAGTCCATGGTGCCAGAATCGACACTTTCCTTCATTTCTTTGATCACGTTACCTTTCTGGTCGTAGGCAATAAAACCGCCCCGGTCAATGAGCATCGTACCTTTGGTCCCGTGGATGGTGACTCCCCGTCCTCGTCCGTGGTACTGGTGCGCATTGCAACTCTTACCTTCCCACGTGATGCTCTTGCCTCCTTGAAACTCAAAGGTGGCCACCTGGGTGTCGTAGAATTCCCAATCGTCATCGAAGTGGTAACGTCCACCGGCGGAGGTCACTTTGATCGGATAATCCACCCCTAGTGCCCAGCGACAGACATCGAGTTCGTGTGTTCCGTTGTTGTTGATCTCCCCAGTGCCCCAGTTCCAAAACCAATGCCAATGGTAGTGCACATAGTTGTCCCTAAAGGCACGTCTGGGAGCCGGGCCTTGCCACAATTCCCAATCCAGCCACTCCGGGACGTCAACTTTCTTGCCTTCTCCGATGCTACCGCGACTGTTGCTGTACCAGGCCTTGCCAAAGTATGCATCGCCAATCAGACCGTCTCGGATGTCTTTAATGCCTTGGATCGAGGCATGCCCGGATCGCTGTTGATTACCCATCTGTACCACTTTGTCGTACTTCTTTTGGGCTTCAATCAGCAGCTCGCCCTCGGCCGGGTTGTGGCAGCATGGCTTTTCTACGTATACATGCTTGCCGGCCTTAACCCCGTCAATAGCCATCGGTGCATGCCAGTGATCGGGTGTGGCGATGACGATGGCATCCACATCCGAGCTTTCGAGTAGTTTTCGGTAGTCTCCATAACCCGTAGGTTTGTGATCTGTTTCTTCGCCTAGTTTGCCGACAAATTTTTTGACCACCCGAGCGTCGACGTCACAGACGGCAGTGATGCCGGTATTCTTGACATCTAGGACAGACTTGGCCACACCTCCACCTCGGCTGTTCATACCAATGACGCCAAAGTTGATGCGGTCATTTGCACCCAGAATTCGGCCATAGCTCGTAGCTGACATGCCCACTGTGATCGCAGCGGTAGCCACCGAAGAGTGCTTGAGAAATTTTCTCCTTGATTTATCGATTCCCATGATTTTTTGCTTTTTAGAATTCTCGAATCTTGATGTTTTTGAAGTGAACGGTGTTGCCGTGATCTTGCAGCAGGATGTGGCCAGCGGGCACCTCGCCAAAGTTGGGCCAGTCTTTGTACTTGCTCTTTTGTACTAGGGCCCGATAGATCTGCGAGCCTCGCTCGTATTCTACCACCTTGATGTTGTTTAGCCAGTGCTCCACATGGCCCCCTTTGACCAAGATGCGAGCTCTGTTCCACTCCTTGGAGGAAAAACGCTTGCCCGCCCGACTCTTCTCGGACAAGTTGCTGGCCGGGATAAGGTCATACAGTGAACCGACCGTGCGATTTCCTCCGACCCCATGCTTGGCATCCGGGTGCTTGGCATCGTCTAAAACTTGAAATTCTAAGCCGATGGCCGACCCGGCTCCCTTGTTGAGCTCCGGATCGACGAAATACTTGATTCCACTGTTGGCCCCTTCGGTGATTTTGAAGTCTACCACCAGCTCAAAATTGGTATACGTATCCTTCGTGATGATATCCCCGCCATTTCTGGACTCACCTCCTCCGGACTCGAGTACCGTCAGTACCCCGTCTTCCATCTTCCAGCCTTGTTCAGGAAAATGATCGAGCTTGGCTCCTCGCCAGCCTTTGCTTGTTTTGCCGTCCCAGAGCATTCTCCAGCCGGTCCTGCGCTCTCGCTCGGTCAGCTCCGAGCAGTAGTTGATTTCAGGGACATCGACGCTGCTAGGCCAGCTGTATTTGTCAAGGTCAGAAGTGAGTATGCGTATATTTTTCCATTCGATGGTCTTGCCCACTTGCTCCTCCTTGCCTATGCTATGCACTTGGAGGGCGATGAACCCCTTGGGTGTCAGGTCATCGACGAGATTGGCGCACTGTACACCGTTGACCCAGGTGCGGATGTGGGGGCCAATGGCTTCTACCCGGATCTTATTCCAATCGCCTACATTAAAGGCGTGCGTGCCGACTGGATTGCGAGTGAGGGGATTGAGCCAGCCGCGACGGGCCTCGTCATAGATGCCTGCCGTCCAGCGTCGGTCCGATGGATCCAGTTCCACCTGGTACCCATGTACGCGTCCATCGCGATAGTCGGCCTTGCTTTCGCTCCGGATCTGAATCCCGGAGTTCAGTCCATACTCAAGTTTAACCTCGAGTTCGAGTATGAAATCTTCGTAGTCTTTGTCGGTGCACAGAAAGGTGTTGGGGGTACCCAATTGCGAGATGCCCACAATCTTGTCATCCTTAATCTTGTATTCGGCCTTGCCATTGCGTTTGGTCCAGCCATCAAAATTCTCGCCGTTGAAGAGGTTTTTCCATGGTGCCTCATCCTGGGCGATCACTGGCACGGCGCAGGCCAGACTCAGGAGAATAGAAAAGAGTTTGAAATGCATAAACGTCTAGATTTTGCGGTCAAATCAAAGTGGCAACTGACCGGGATACTTGAAAGCTGGTCGTGTCATCCACCAGCGGAGGGCGATCCTCCTTTTGCAAAGTTATTAATAAGGCCTAAAAGATTAGAACTCGCGCCTTGACCACAGGGGTGAAGACGCGAGTTCGTACTATTAGCAAGAAGCTCTGTCAGTCCTAGTTGTACCCGGGGTTCTGTGGGTAGCCTCCTTGCGTTCTGTCTATCTGCGATTGCGGTATAGGTCTTACTACGTGGAAGTCCTGGATGTTTGCTCCGTCCTACAGGATTGTGTAGACGGACCCGCTCAACCAGTTTGTTAGTGCGAGTCAAGTCCATCCAGCGATGGCCTTCACCGATCAATTCTCGGGCTCGCTCATCCAAGATGAAGTCAATGTCCACCTCAGCAGCCGTGATCTCCATCTGGGCCTCCTGACCTGGCCAGGCTCCGCGACGTCTGATCACGTTGATGTCTTCGGCAGCTCCAGTGGTATTCCCTTGCTGCAACCGAGCCTCTGCCCTTAGCAGATAGGCCTCTCCCAGGCGCATCAGCACATAGTCTCGCTGACCTTGGGTCTTTTGACGGTCCGGGCGCGTATCATCAATCCATTTATTCATGGATGGAAAGATCCGCAAGTGGGTTACGCATTCAAAGCAATACTCATTTCGCTTCGTGTAGACCGTATATCTCGTCCTGGCAATTCGGTCTTCATCCCAGTCTTCATCGCGTTGAGGTCCAGGAATGAACAAGGCTGTATCTCCAAGCGCAAAACTTGGGCTGTCCGACGAGAGAGCCATCGACATATCCTGCTGAAGCTTCCTCCGAAGTCCAGATGGGAATTGTTCCCGCATTGTTGGCAAGCCAAGCATGTTTGTACGACTTATCATAGCGTGCGTCAACATCCCGGTCCCAGAGGGAGAGCAGAAAATCGGTCGGTCGAAACCTCTTCCACGGCCGTCCATTGGCGATGTCGCGGGTCATGCCCGGTCTCACGTCATATTCGAACAGGAAATATAGGTGTCCCCGATGTCCTTCGGGATCGATTCCCTCGTCGACCTGAGATTTGCTGTTTTGGATCGTCCACACAACCTCCGAATGCTGCTCATTGCCAATTGTCCATAGATCAGCAAACTCATCCAATAATTCAAAGCCATAGTTATTGATGACTGAGCTCATGAGTGATTCAGCGCGTGAAGCATCCCCACCTTCTGCATAGGATTTCCAACTCCTCCTTAGGAGGACTTTGCCTAAAAGAAACTCTGCAGCTGGTTTGGTTGCTCGTCCGAAATTACTCTGCTCATCTGGCAAGTTGGCAATGGCAAATTCTAAATCAGGAACAATTGCCTGGTTGTAGATCTCTGCCACGGAGGTACGATTTGCTTCGATCTCCACCCCCGCCGTCTCCTCCAATGTAAGGTGGCAGTCCCCGTAGTGAGAAGTGAGCATAAAATAGTACAAAGCCCTGAGGAAACGCACTTCTGCGATCCGGGCTGTCTTTACGCTTTCCGCAACAGGTACGTCGGCCGAACGGCTGATCACCGCGTTGGCCTGGTTGACGCCCTGATAGAAGTCTCTCCAAGCCGCATTTACAAAGTTCTGCTGGGGGTTTAAGCCACCATCATAGCGATTGAAGGTCTTATGCCCTCCGTCAGCCCCTTCGGTATACGTGTCCGTTCCGAATACCGACATGGTAAATCCCCGCTCGGGGCCGAAAAATGGTTTGCTCCACCAGTAGGTAGCATTCACAGCGTCCTGAAAACCCTGGGCAGTGGTGTAGTAGGATGCGGCGGAAACATCCGATACCAAGCTTTCCTCCAGGTAGTCGCTACAGGACTGGCTCATTGCCCCGACAAGGAGCAAGGGTAGAATATATATATAGTTTTTCATCGCTTTATTTTTTAGAACTGAGCTTTAATACCAACTAAGACCAAGCGGGTGCTTGGCGTAGTGCCGGCACCAAGTGAGGGCAGATCCTCCGTATCAGGATCGTCCACCTCGGGATCAAAGGTGTCATACTTGGCGGCAAACCAAAGGTTTTGTCCCGAAGCATACAATCTCAAACCCGAAAGTCCCAGTTTGTCAGTGATGGAGGATGGAAATGTGTATCCCAAGGAAACGTTCCGCAGTTTGACGTAGCTGCCGTCAAAGTAGCCCATGGTCGTATTATTGCGTGGTCGTTCTTGATTCTGATTCGGGCGGGGATATCTGCCATCCTGATTGTCCACTGTCCAGTAGTCAACATTCAAGTTGTTGTACCGAAAGAACAGTGAATTGTTTCCAACGTGAAAGTTTGAATAAACGGTCTGGCCTTGTCGATAATAGAAGAAGGCACTTAGATCAAAATTCTTATAGGCAAAATTGGTCGTGAGTCCTCCATAGTAGTCGGGCACATCGGTACCAATTATCTTTCGATCATCGCCGGTGATAATGCCGTCACCGTCCAGATCTCGCAGTTTGATCTCACCTGGTAGCTTTGCTTCCGCCGAGGCGGCCAGGTCTGCCTCATTTGTTCCGTATATGCCGATGTTCTCGTAATCATACCAGACCCGAATGGGTTGCCCGATAAACCACCGATTTCCGACGTCGTCGGTCGGATTGCCATTCTCGTCCACCAGGGCCAACTCGGTAATCTGCTCTTTGTATCCAGCAATGTTCCAATCTATCGACCAGGAAAAATCGTTGGTCTCGACTAAGGTGGCATACAGGCCGAATTCGAGGCCGCTGGTTCGTGTGGATCCAATGTTCTGGAGAATATTGCCATACCCGGAGGTGGGCGGAAGATTTCTCTCCAGGAGGATATCCTCCGTGTTAGTCCGATACCAGTCCAACGAGCCTGAGAATCGGCCGTTGAAGATATCAAAGTCAATTCCGATATCGACCGTCTTTGAAACTTCCCAGTTCAGTTCGGTATTGGGTATTTCGTTCAGACCAAAACCAAAAGCATTGCTTCCTCCAAACGAGTACACTCGCCTAGTAAGACGACCGGCTGTTTGATAAGGATCGACGGACGTGTTTCCAACCTCGCCATAAGAGGCTCTAAGCTTAAGAGAATTCAGCCAGCTTACATCGCCGAAGAGATCTTGGCCTACCTGCCATCCTACGGACACCCCTGGGAAGTAGTTCCACTTGTCACCGGAAAGGCGAGATGAGCCGTCTGCTCTGAGCGTAGCCTGGATCATGTATTTCCCGGCAATCTCATAGTTGACTCGACCCATGAAGGAAGCAAGGCTCCACTCTGTAAGTCTGGAAGCCAGATTTCCCTTGACGGCTGCAGTTCCTAGGTTGTAGAAGAGTTGCGACTCGTACGGCAAGTTGGCGGTAGCTGTGTAGTGCTGCTCAGCGCGGAAGCTTTGAATACTTTGCAGCAGCGTGACTCCTAGGTTGCTGTTTCCAATAGGACGCGTATAATTCAACAGGTTTTCCAGGGTGTAACCATAGTCAGTCACATTCTCGATCTCGGCATCTGCTGGTCCACCTCGATTGTCGTTGGTGAGGCTACCCCTAAACTCTCCTCGTTGGAAGAATCGAATGTCGGGGCCAAAAGTCGAGGTAAATCTCAAACCCTCGGCAACATTCACCTGCAGATAAATAGGAGAAAAGATTCTGGTGACCTTGCGTTCATCGACGTATGCACCGTCCAGGATCTCATTGAGGGGATTGGTGCGGATACCGTCGTTGGTTGGTAGAAACCGTGGGGTGACTCCATCCTCTTGATAGGGGATGCCTAGGGGTACATTAGCCAGAGCTTCACCCATGGTGGAGCTTGAGCCCCAGTTTTGGGTGCTATTTGAAAGGGTGAATGATACCCCTGCTTTAAAGACATTGCTGATCTCATGGTCTAGGTTCAACCGTCCGGTATACCTTTGGTAGTCCATGTTATCAATGATTCCGTCTTCGTCATAATAGCCCAGGGAGAGGTTGAATTGCGTTTTTGCTGTTCCACCTCTGACACTCAACTGATGATTGGTCTGCCATCCAGTTTTCAAGACTTCATCGAGCCAATCTACTGGTCCATCTTGAATGGCCTGTAGATGAATCACATCAAAGATCTCTTCATCAGGTGGAATTGCACCATCGAATCCATTTCTGAAAGCCTCACGCCGGCCAGCAGCCCATTGCTCTCCATTCATCATCTCAACATTAGTGATAGCCCGTGTGCCGCCAAAGTAGCCATCGTACGAAACGACGGTCCTACCTTCTTGACCTCGTTTCGTCGAAATGATAACGACGCCATTAGCTCCTCTTGAACCATAGATCGCCGTGGCAGCCGCATCTTTCAGCACTTCCATGGATGCAATATCCTGGGGATTAATGTCGGTGATTGCGCTGGTACCGCTAGTCTGTGGAATCCCATCAATGACAAACAGCGGATCGTTTGAGGCAGAGATCGATCGTCGGCCCCGGATACGTATGGTCGGTGCCTGGCCGGGACGGCCTCCTGTGCTTAGGACATCCACACCGGCGACCTGACCTTGCATGGCCTGTACACCGGACGCTACTGGAATCTTCTCGATCTTCTCGTTGTCGATGGTGACAATCGCGCCAGTGACGTCCCTCTTCTTCTGAATACCATAGCCGACCACAATGACTTCGTCAAGGGCCGAGGCGCTCTCAAGCAGCTGAATATCGATCATCGTTCGTCCGGCGACGGCGATCTCTTGAGAGGTGTATCCAATAAAGGACACGACCAACGAGGCACCGTCCTCCACAGTCAGTGTGTACTTTCCGTCAAAGTCAGATGTCGTTCCATTTGCTGTTCCCTTCTCAATGATGGTGGCTCCCGGCAGCGGATTTCCTGCGCCGTCGGTCACCGTTCCGGTGACGGTTACAGCGGGGGCAGCCGAGGATTCCGCCACCAAAGGCGAACCCGTGGCCTGGTATCCCAGCCATCCCACCATCAGAAGGATCATTGGTAACACTGAAAATTTCATACTCAATTAGGTTTAAATGATTCAACAAAAATTAAACTTCCCTTCACAAAAGAATATCAGGGAGATCAGTAGCAGTTCGATCTCAATTTCAGGGTTTCGTATGTATCGTATGCTGTGGATATTCTTTTTCCCCTACAAAAAAAGAACTTGATGATTTGCTCGTAAATTATCAAAAATATCGGCATTAGTTAACTAAAATTGGTACTGCAGGTTACAGATTGTGCGAAAATCGAAATAATTGCGCTGGGTCCTGACCCTGAGCCACATAGCTCATTCTTTTTGACCCAAAGTCAATTGAGCAACCGATTGCACTGTTAAGGACTGGGTCTCAGAGACATAGCGACTTTGCTCAACCATAACAGACCAAATTTGGGAGCTGTAAACGCGCTCGTGCCAAGCCAACCGGGCCAGACGTATGTGATTTTACAGTGATTTGTATTCTGCCGCTCCAAGCCGGTCCTGTGCTGCTCGGCAGACGTAGTTTTCACGCGATTTCGTTGTAGAAGACCCGCTCGGTTAGGTCGCTCCAGGGTTTGTTCTTCTGCTTGAACTCGACAAACGCGGCATAGACTTTGGCCGCCTTGGGATCTTCGGCCACTAACTCGTCGATGATCTCCGCGGTCTTCTCTTTGAGGGTGGAGATGACTTCTGCTGGAAACTTGCGGATCTCAATATCGGCCTCCTGCTGCATCGTCGCCAGAAACTCACTGTTCTTAGCTTCCAGATCCGTCATGATCTGCTGGTTGAGACGATAACAGCCGGTCTCTAAAATGGCTTGGAGATCTGACGGAAGGGATTGGAAGCTCTCTTTATTGACGATGAGTTCCAGTGCGGTGCCGGCTTCGTGCCACCCCGGACTATAATAGTACTTGGCAATCTTATGAAAGCCCATTTTATAGTCGTGGAAGGGGCCAATCCATTCGGTGGCGTCGATCACCCCTCGTTCTAGGTTGGTGTAGATTTCGCTACCGGCCGAGAGGATCGCGGATCCACCAGCTCGCTCGAAGGCGCGACCTCCGAGGCCAGGTATACGCATCTTGAGGCCCTTGAGATCGTGGACGGTATTGATCTCCTTGTTAAACCAGCCCCCCATCTGCGCGTTGGTATTGCCCGCCAAGAAAGGGATGAGATGGAATGGCTCGTAGAGTTCTCGCCAGAGCTCCATGCCCCCGCCACTTAGTATCCAGGCGTTGACCTGTTGCGCGTTCAGGCCAAAGGGCACCGAGGCAAAAAATTGAGCGGCAGGCACTTTGCCGGCCCAATAGTAGGCAGCTCCGTGGGCCAACTGGGCGGTGCCGCTGCTGACGGCATCAAAGGCTTCCAGGGACGGAATCAGTTCGCCGCCTCCGTACACTCGTATAGATAAGCGCCCTCCCGACATTTTGTCCACCCACTCCGCAAATGCATTACAACCTTCACCAATGATCGGAAAGTTGGGCGGCCAAGTGGTGACCATGTTCCAGCGGTACTTCTTGCCGGTGATGGCCGAGCCGGAGGTAGCTCCCTCCTGTGAGGTCGTGCTACATGCCTTAGCCACCAACGCAGAACCCAGGACGGCGGCAGTAGCCTTCTTCACAAATGTCTTACGACTGACTTTGGCCATAGCTTTGCTCTATTACTGTGCTTGGACTACAAATTTGTTCTTCTTGCCATTTTCGATCATCAGATAGGTGTCACGGATCAGTTCTTTGGCATCTATCACGAAGTCATGATCCGTCACTTTGTTCTTGTTGACACTAATGGCATTTCCTTTGATCGCTCGCCGACCGTCGCCCTTGGAGTTGACGATCGTGGTTGATTCGGCCAGCAGATCGATGATGTTGATTCCAGCTTCGACCTGGCCTTTGTCGATCGTATATGATGGTATCTCGGCGGTGAGCATCTGCCAGTCGGCCAGCTCCAGATGCAAAAGAAAGTCCCTATTGGCCTTCTTGTTAAATAGGAGCTCGGTGGTGTTGAGCACCGACTGCAATTTGTCATTTCCGTGAATTCGCTCTGTCATTTCATGTGCCAAGGCGCGCTTGACGTCATTTGGATCATCGACCAGTGCCTGCTCGAGCGCCTCAATCTCCGATCGGCTGCGCAGAGAGAAATATCGGAGAAACTTCGGCAGATCCTGGTCTTCGGTATTGATCCAGAACTGATAGAACTGGTATGGGCTGGTCAAAGCCGGATCCAGCCAGAGGTTACCTTCGGCTGACTTTCCAAATTTCGAACCATCAGATTTGGTCAGCAGAGGTGTGGTGATGGCATGTGCCTTGGCACCCAGGTTACGTCGAATGAATTCGGCACCTGCCGTGATGTTGCCCCACTGGTCGGATCCCCCCATCTGGATGACACAGTTGTGCTGGCGATAGAGGCACTGGAAGTCATATGCCTGGAGGAGTTGATAGCTGAATTCTGTGAAGGACAGGCCGGATTCAATGCGATTCTTGACCGAGTCCTTGGCCAGCATATAGTTGATACTTAGGGTCTTACCGACGTCACGCAAAAAGTCAAGTACGTTCATGTCTCGATAAAAGTCCAGATTGTTCACCAGGATAGCTTTGTTGGGTCCCTCATCAAAATTGAGGAGTTGCCTCATCTGTTGCTCCTGGTGTGCTAGATTCCGATCCAACTCCTCGTAGCTCTTGAGCTGACGCTCGCTATCCTTGCCAGATGGGTCTCCGATCCGACCGGTGGCTCCTCCCATCAGTACCACGGGTGTATGACCATGCTGCTGAAAGATGGTGAGCAACATGATCTGAATGTAGTTGCCGATCGTGAGCGACGACGCCGTAGGATCAAAGCCGATGTATCCCAAGGCAGATCCCTGCCTCAACACCTCATCGACCCCCTCCGTCCGGTCATGCAACATGCCTCGCCACGCCAATTCCTGCAAAAAATTCATAAAGACATTTTGTATGCGATGGACTTCAAAAATAACATAATGGCATTGCTTCGAGCCTTTCTTATTTTTAGCGGCATGTCATCGCTGCGGGCGTCAGCATTGCCATATCAAAGGCCCCAACAAAGCAAATGTAACCAGTGCTATGGCGTTGAGATAATGAGTAGGAATAGCAGATGCGGATAGAGCAATTCATTGCAGGTCGGTTAGTCGGTAGCACCGGTGGACGGTCGTTCACCAGCGTCATCATAGGTATCGCCATTACATCGGTGGCCCTAAGTGTATCTGTGATGATCGTGGCGTCTTCGGTGATTCACGGCTTTAAGAAGGAGATCAGCCAGAAGATCTTTGACTTTTGGGGGCACATCCAGATCACGGACGCTTTTGCCAGTCCCATCATCGAAAGCACCCCCATCCAATTTGACCAGGCACTGGTGGACTCGTTGACCTCCGTGGGGCAGATCACCTATGAGTGGCCGTGGTGGTTTTTTGGGCGAGAGACTCGACGCACCCGACATCTGAAGACGAAAGGAGGGATCAAGAAAGCCTACAAGTACATCCAATATCCGGCTGTGCTTACGACCAAGGACGACATGGAGGGCCTGGTCCTAAAGGGCGTAGCCGATGACTTTCCCGGCGACTTCTTTGCGGAGTATGTAGATGCTGGAACCGGATTGTCCCTTGATGCGGAAGACCCGGGTAGGGACCTGGTCATCTCGCAGATGACGGCGGAGCGGATGCTCCTGGCTGTCGGAGATCGGGTGAGACTCCATTTCGTGATCGAGGGCAATCTGAAGCCTCGTGCCTTTACCGTGAAGGGTATCTATAACACCGGCCTGGCCGAATACGACAAAAAGGTGGCCTTTCTCGATCTGCGAATTGTGCAAGACGTACTGGACTGGTCGGAGGATCAGGTGAGCGGGATCGAAGTGCTCTTGGATGACATAGACGATCTCCACATTCTTGACGCTTACATCTATCATGAGATTTTGCCGGCCGACCAGTATACCCGCACCATCCGGCAGCGAGCGGGTAGCACCTTTGATTGGCTGGATCTGCAAAACATCAATGAGATCATCATTCTCGCCCTGATGCTGGTCGTCTGCGTCATCAACATGATCACCGCTTTGCTGATTCTAATCCTCGAACGAACCCAGATGATCGGCGTGCTCAAGGCCCTGGGATCCAATAATTGGCAGATCCGCCGAATCTTCATCCGTCAGGCAGCCCACGTATTGGTAAAGGGCCTGGTCCTGGGCAACTTGATCGGCGTGTCTCTATGCCTGCTACAGCGAAAATTTGAGTTTGTCAAACTCCGGGAGGAGGAGTATTATCTGGCCGTAGCACCCATTGATTTTCATCTCGGGGTCATCGTATTGATCAATGTGGGCACCGTCCTGGTAACCGTTTTATTCTTAATTTTGCCTTCTTACTTTATTAGTCGGATATCACCTACCCAGGCCATTCGATTTAATTGATGAACACACTTTTTGACACGCCTCTCGCCAGGCTGTTTATGTCCAAGCTGGACGGTTTGGTCTTGCGACTGATCGACATCATGCGGTTGTTGCCCATCCGGTTCCGGAGGATCTTGCATCATTTTCGACGGCTTTTTGTTGATGCTTGGTCAGACCCCGTGCGGTTGCTGTCTTTCTCTTATCTACTGACCTGGTTGATTGAACTCTGCTTCTACCTGATTGATCTCGTGGGGCTGGGTGAGATCTATGAGACTTTGGCAGAGATCGTAAAGTTTAATACTCGTCCACTCACGGCAGATGAAAAGCGAGCCGTGCGTGAGATTTTTGGCGACACAATCAATATCAAGCGAATTCGCATAGACGAACATGCCTTCATGGGCCCCAGGAGGCATCGATTCGCCTACGTGAGTTTTTATACTGTCAATAGCTGGGGTACGCTTGCAGAGGAAGTCTTCATGCATGAATTGGTCCATATCTGGCAGTATCAACGTCTGGGATCCGTGTATATACCTCGAGCTCTGCAAGCCCAATTTTCACAAGAAGGCTATGACTACGGTGGCCTACCTAATTTGGTGCTGGCCATCCGGTCGGGGAGAGGCCTGGAACACTTTAATCTGGAGCAACAGGGCGACATTATGGCGGACTATCGTCGCATCTTGCTGGGGCAGCAACCGAGATGGAGCTTGACCTCGGAAGAGGATCTCTGGGTGTTTGAGCACCTCCTGCAAGATCTCAAGTCAAAAAGGAGAGCCGCCTAGTGAAAACGTCGATACTTTAATACCTCACAGGTACTGCAGCACCGGGCATAAGGAATTCCTGTTAGTGCCATGCGCTCTTGGACACGGCCAGGTTTGTCTGTTGTTGAGTGATTTCAACGGCAACTAGTCTCCCAGGCCACACTGCCCAGATCAGGCCGCGTTTGGCGCCCGCGCCCCAGCGCCATCGTTAGCTCGCTGTCACCCAAAACCTTGATAATGCGATTGCCCTGGCATCGTCCCGATCAGTCAAGGCACTAATGGATTATTATGTATGTTTGTGGACCTCGTGACCGGGGCACGAACATTGGGCCGCATGACCTCAGATTTGATTCTCATGGATAGTTCTTCAGGCGATGATTCAGTATTACGAGAAAGACACAGGCAAGATTGCGGAGCTCGATTCTCGCAAACCGGGATGTTGGATCAACGTTAGCCCACCGTTCAGTCCCGACGAGCTCAGACAACTGGCTGATACCCTGGACATTCCACTAGATTTTCTGACAGATTCGCTGGACGTGGACGAACGTTCTCGCTATGAGCGTGAAGAGGAGGGGAACCTCATTCTTCTCAACACACCCATCCTCAATGAGAATGAAAATGAAAACGAGGCGTACTACACGACCGTTCCGATCGGCATCGTGCTCACGGCTGATCATCTCGTGACGATATCAGCCGCCGTTAATCCCGTGCTGGATATCTTCATCGAGGGGAGGGTGAAGAACTTTTCCACCATCAATCAACCCAAGTTTGTCCTCCAATTGTTCGAGCAAGTGGTCTATCGATTTCTTGCTTGCTTGAAGAAGCTAAACCTGAAACGAAATCTGATCGAGCAGGAACTCTACAATTCGAGTAAGAACGCCGAGCTCAAGCAGCTACTGCGCATAGAAAAGAGCCTCGTCTACTTTGTGAATTCGCTTAGCTCAAATGAGCTACTGAAGATGAAGATGAAACGTACGGACTTCTTGCGGATTCAGGACGATGAAGACATGATGGATCTATTTGAGGACGTCATCATTGACAACAGCCAGGCGCTGGAAATGTCTAATGTACATACCAATATTTTGAATGGCACCATGGAAGCCTATGCGTCCATCATCTCCAACAACTTGAACGTCGTCATTCAACGTTTGACCCTGATCACGCTCATCCTCATGGTACCGACCCTGATAGCCTCCTACTATGGTATGAACCTGCAGAATCTACCACTAGCCAATTCCGAAGGTGGATTTTACTATGTCATTGCCATATCCATCGTGCTGAGCCTGATGTTGGCCTGGGTGTTTAGAAGGCGCAAACTATTCTGAGCCTCTGACGCAGGCAATACTACAATTCTCCTAAGAGCCTTTCTACTTCCAACATGCCCGTCGATGCTGGTTGTTCGATGATGGTCACGGAGGAACGTCTGTCCATCTCAAACGATCTTGCCGGTCGAGGATCGAGGTAGAAAATGGGGGTTTCCGGGGGTGCCATGGTCATCAATCCAGCGGCAGGATACACTTGCAAGGATGTCCCGATAATCACCAGGACATCTGCACGTGCGGTTATGCTTGCGGCCACCTCAATCATCGGTACGGCTTCACCAAACCAAACGATATGGGGTCGCAATTGGGCACCGAGTTCACAGTGATCCCCTAGGTTCAAGTCCTCTTTCCAGTGGTAGACCAGCTCAGGATTGGCGGTGCTCCGCACCTTGAGGAGTTCACCATGCAGGTGTAGTACGTGGGAGCTTCCAGCTCGCTCATGTAGGTCATCGACATTCTGGGTGATGATGTCTACCTGCCAGTGTTCTTCCAGGTCGACCAGCTTGTAGTGACCCTGATTGGGCTGCGCTAACTGCAGTTGCCTTCGTCGTTCATTGTAAAACTGAAGGACCAGAGCCTTGTCTCGTTGCCAACCCTCGGGGGAAGCCACGGTCATGACGTCGTGACCTTCCCATAGGCCATCTGCATCGCGAAAGGTCTTGAGCCCACTTTCTGCACTCATTCCGGCACCGGTCAATACCACCATTCTTCGTTTCATGCTTTATTCTTTTGTGACCCGTAGTATGGCTGGGCCGATCTGGTCAATGATATCCGTCGCAATCATAGCCCGTTCTCCTTGGACAGCCTTTGCCAGATCGCCAGCCAAGCCATGCAGGTATACGCCCATGAAGCAGGCCTGGAGCGGGGTAACACCTTGTGCAAGGAATCCAGTGATCATTCCTGTGAGAATATCTCCGCTTCCGCCTGAGGCCATGCCCGGATTTCCCGTAGTATTGAAGTATGCTTTGCCACTTGGGGTAGTGACACAAGTATGCGCTCCCTTGAGCACGATGTGCACGCCCAGGGACTGGCTTAATTCCTTTTGTCGTCGGAGGCGCGTGAAATCATCGGGGTCCGTTCCAAAGAGCCTGCGGTACTCGCCGACGTGGGGGGTGAGAATGGATCCATTTGGTATGAGTTCGAGGAGAGAAGTATTCCTCGCAAGAATATTTAGTCCGTCAGCATCGATGACGATCGGTCTTTGCACCAGGCGGAGTAGATCTCCCATCGCCTGCACACTGAGCTCTGCAGTGCCCAGTCCTGATCCCACTCCTACGGTACGATCTTGTGCCACCGGATCAACCTGCGAAAAGTAATCCGGATGTGGGTCTGGCAAGGCCATGGCCTCAGGCACACTGATCTGCAGGATATCGAGCCCGCATGCGGGTGTGTGGCAGGTGACCAGCCCAGCTCCCGATCGTAGACATCCTCGGGCAGCTAGCACGGCCGCACCCATTTTGCCACGACTGCCGCAGATCAGTAGGCTGTGCCCGAAGTTACCCTTGTGGCCATACTTTGGACGCGCCGTGAGCAAATCCGCTATCATCCTGGCATCGATGATGTAGTCATCTACATCCAGCTCCTGTTGGATTTGTGCATGTAGTCCGATGTCTACAAGGTGCCATTGTCCAACTGCCCTAGCATTCTCGGGTAGCAGCATGGCGAGCTTCGGGCTTTGTAGCGAGATGGTGTGCTGTGCTTCGATCGTAACGCTTTGAGTGGCTTGGTCGGCAAAGAGACCACTGGGGATATCGATAGCAACGGTGGGATTGGGCAGTTGATTCAAGTAAGTAATGAATCTGGCCCAATATCCTTCGACAGGACGCGTGAGACCGCTACCCAAAATCGCATCGACGATCACACTTCCCTCGCTCAAATGCGGGAATGGCTCTCCTACGGCGCAATGTTGTACACTGAGATAGGACCGTTTGGGTAGTCGAGCGAGATTGGCCGCATGGTCGGGGCTGACCTTTCCAAAAGCCAATAAGAATACCTTAACCTCTATGTCGTGCCTAGTTAACATTCTAGCCACGGCTAATCCGTCTCCGCCATTGTTGCCGGGACCGCAAAAAATGGCCACTTCAGCGTGTTGATTTTGGAGAAAGGGGAGCAACCATCCTAGTATACTTTCGGCAGCTCTCTCCATGAGATTGAGCGAGGAGATCGGCTCATTGTTGATGGTATATTGATCTATTTCGCGGATCTGAGAAGCGGAGAAGATCTTCATTGGGTAGTTCTTGCGGCTATATATATTAAGATTTTCGCATATGATACATATGAATATTTATCATATATAAAACCTTTATATATCAGTTAGATTTGGCAAAATATCAAATGTATAACTGCAACGCTAAGAATAGATAATACTTTAGCTAAAATCATATAGGTTAAAGTGTTAACGGTTTTTTGCCAGCCTAGGCCGAACGGTTACATTTATGTTAACACTTAAAAGTTTTTACCAAGTGTTAAATGCTGCCTAGAAGTCTCTTATGGTACAGTCTTTGCAGCCAAATTAGAGATTATAACCAAAAATAATTGCACCTTGGGCCGAGTTTTACCGAGCATCATTGTTCCAGCCATCTTATGTCTGTTCTGCAGCGTTCAGGGTAGGGCCCAGGATATCCACTATTCACAGTTTTACAACGCTCCACAGCTGCTG
Source organism: Saprospiraceae bacterium (assembly GCA_965223165.1). GTDB lineage: Bacteria > Bacteroidota > Bacteroidia > Chitinophagales > Saprospiraceae > JABDMH01. Next base: position 252,603 of record CBDCVQ010000016.1, read on the forward strand.
AATCCTGCTTTGACTGGTATCTTCAACGGTGACATCCGCCTGATGGGACATTACCGGCGTCAGTGGGAGCGCGTGACGGCGGATTACTTGACTTTTTCTGCCACCTACGATCAGAAGTTTTATCCGAAGAAACGTAAGGGCAACGATTTTTTTGGTTTTGGTATCAACTTCAATCATGATGATGCTGGCACCTCCATACTTTCATTGAATGGACTTCAGGTTGGTGGGTCGTATAGCTCGGAGTTGAGCAAGAATGTCTTCCTGACGGGTGGGGTGCAATTGGGTTTTGCCAATCGCAGCTTCAACGAGGAGGATCTGACCTTTGGCCGGCAGTATGTGGATGGGGCTTTTGACGCTGCCACTCCGACCGGCGAAGATTTTGACAATACATCCTTCTTCTTTGCTGACTTTTCGATCGGGGGCAACCTGCGCTTACAGAAGGATGACCGGCGGACCAAGGTGGACATAGGAGCCTCGCTTTACCACCTCAACCGGCCCCGGCAGGAGTTTTTTGACAACAGCGATTCTAAGCTGCCCAGTCGGGTGGCCGTCTACGGGATCGGGGCGATCAAATTGGCCGAGCCGCTAGACCTCATGCTTCGAGGTAGCTTGCAGTGGCAGGGCAAGTACAACGAGTATGTTCCGGGAGCTGCCCTGCAGATCTACCTGGATCAGAAGCGAGGAAAGGAACTGGCGCTGCAGGTCGGCGCCACCATGCGTTTTGCTCGTTTTCTCGAGACCGGTGTAAAAAATGATGCGGTTATTCCCACGGTCGAGTTCCACTACAATACATTCTCCCTGGGGATCAGCTATGATGTAAATGTGTCCGACTTTAAGGAAGCGACAGATAGACGTGGAGGACCAGAAGTTTGGGTAGCCTATCGAATCGTCAAGGTGCAGCCTTTGGGACGATTTGAGACCTGTCCGATTTTCTAAAAAACGACGCTGTGTAGAATGAAGCATGCTAAATTGATAATCATTTGTCTCACCCTCCTGGGTAGTCAGGCGGTCTGGGGTCAAACACGGCAGGCATTTCTGGATGCGGCCGAATCGGCTTTTCAGGCTAAGGACTATTACTCCTCGATGACATACTATATGAATGTCCTGGAGTTTCGTGAGGACATTGGCGTGCTTTACAAAGCAGCGGAGTCGGCCCGACTCTTTAACTCCTTTGAAAAAGCCGAAGAGTTTTACAAGAAAGTAGCGGACCTTCAGCAAAACGGCGAACACCCACTCACTACCTTTTGGCTTGCCGAGGTCCAGAAGTTGCAGGGTAAATACACGGATGCCAAAGGCAACTACGAACTATATCTCTCGGAGAACGAGCTAGATAATCCCTACTACACCAATACGGCACGCAAGCAAGTGCAGGACTGCGAATGGGCAGTGGCACAGGCCGACAGTGCACGCGCGGATGTGACCATAGAACGACTTGGCGAGCACATCAATACTCGCTACTCGGAGTATGGGCCCGTCTACCATGGAGATACGCTGTACTACTCCTCCCTGCGATTTCCGTCGGAGCTTGACGAGTCGGTGCCCGAAAGGATCTACTCCAATGCGCTCTGGTCTGTCAGCGACGCGGAGGGTACTCAGATTGATCCCGAGTTCAACGACAAAGAGCTTCATACCGGTCATGTGGTCTTCTCCCATGCCAAGGATCGGGTCTATTACACGATTTGTGAGTATATCACACCTTCGGAGATCCGATGCGATCTATACTATCGAGATATCGAAAATGACACTTTCGGGGACCCGGTAAAGCTGCCTGGCAACATCAACGATAGCACACATACCAGCACGCAGCCTGCCGTCGGCCTTGATCCGGAGACGAAGCAGGAGGCGCTGTATTTTGCCTCCGACCGTCCGGGCAGCAAGGGCAAGCTGGATCTTTGGTACAGCGTCATCGGGGACAACTTTGGGGATCCAGTAAACCTGATGTCGATCAATACCATGGAGGATGACATCACGCCGTTTTACCATCATAAGTCCGAGACCTTGTATTTCAGTTCTACAGGCTACCAAGGATACGGTGGTTTTGACATCTACGGTGTGTACATGAAGCACATAGATGATCCCTATGTAGAGAATTTGGGCGCTCCGATCAATAGCAGTTACAATGACATCTATTATTTCTTAGGAGAAGCAGAGGAGACGGGTTATCTCTCCAGCAATAGAGAGGGATCGCTGTATCTCGAGGAGGGTATGAAGTCCTGCTGCAACGACATTTATAAGGCCACCTTTGACAAGGTGGAGATCAGTCTCAAGGCGATCACCTATGATCAGGCCACCCGGGCCGATCTGTTGGGTTCGACGGTGACCTTGCTGGAAGTGAATGGGGAGGAGATTTTGGTTGACCGTAAGACGGCAGACAACACAAACGAATTCAATTTTCCGCTCCTCCGAAACAGGAGCTACAAGGTCATCGCAGAAAAACCCGGCTACTTCCCCGATACGATTATGTTGAGCACTCGGGGTATCAATGAAAGCCGGGAAATCACACGTAGACTGTACCTGCGATCACAGTCGCTGGATCTGGAGCTGTTGGTATTTGACGACTCGACCCGAGAGGCCATTAGAGGTGCAACCGTGAAGCTATTGGATCTTTCCGATCCTTCTAGTGAGACCGTGGTACAAATTAATGAAGATGACAATAGCTTCATCTTCCCATTGCAGCGAGATAAGTCCTATCAGATCATCACCTCCCGCCGAGGATATGTGCCGGACACTATGCAGCTAAGCACAAGCAACGTGCCTGATGATCGCATGACTCGTAGGGTGTATCTCAAGCGAGGTGGACCCACGCATTATGTGCCACTGGCCGTCTATTTTGACAATGACCATCCCAATCCAAAGACGTACTATCGGCGCACCCGGGTGACCTATGACGATACCTATCCGCCCTATATGGCAAGAAAAGAAGCGTTTAAGGAGAACTTTGGGGCGCCACTACTCGACAATGCCCGGGTGAAGGCAGACGATGACATTGAGCGCTTCTTTGAATACGATGTTCGAGAGGGACGCAACGACATCATCATGTTTATTGGCGCGCTAACAGATGCCCTGGATAAAGGTCAGAAGATCGAGGTGGTCATTCAAGGGTTTGCCAGTCCTCGTGCCGGCTCGTCATACAACGATCTACTTAGCAGCAGGCGAATTAGCAGCGTGCTGAACCAGTTTAGAAGATTCTCAGATGGAGCTCTGATCAAATACCTGAATAGGGGAGAGCTCAAGATAATACAGGAACCATTGGGTGAAACGACATCGCCGATCTACGTCAGCGACGAAATTTCTGATGAGCGAAACTCGATTTATGGGGTACCGGCATCACGAGAGCGACGAGTCGAAATCATTGATGTCAGAATTGTAAAGGATGATGAATAGGATATCGATCTGCCTAGCCATTTTGGCATGCTGCGCAGTGCTCTTGCCACAGAGTCTGCGGGCGCAGTGCGTCGAGGATCATAGTGTGGCCTTTGTCGGCGGTGGTCCCGATACGATGGTTATCTGCGAGTTTCTGGACAAGAAAGTGGGCGTCGAGATTGGCGCACCCGGACTGTACCAATTTGTACTGACAGATGAGAATGGGGTCATTGTGGATCACCAAGGTGCCTCTTGGATCGTCCTGTCTGAGATTGAGACGCAGCCGCTACGGATCTATGGTGTCTCGTGGTGGGGCTTTTGGAATGAAGAAATTATCGGCCAGAACATCAATGATGCCGAGTTTGCCTCGATTTGTTACACGCTGTCGCAGAACTACATTGTAGTGATCCCTAAGGTGGTCCCGGGCTTTAGTCTGGAGGTGGACACCATTTGTGCCGACGTGGTCGATATCCAGATCACGGCGAAGGAGCCCGAAGGGGATGACACCAACATCTACGCCTATAGAGTTACTTCGGACAAGGGATTGGATATTGTGCTGGAAGGCAAGCATCCCAGCTTTCAACTCAATGGAAGTCAAGAAATCACCATTACGCAGACAATTATAGTAGACGAAGAGTGCACCACCACAAACTCGCAGACGATTGATCTGGATCTGGAGGACACGGGTATCGATGCAAATGATACGCTCACCATATGCGCTGGCAGTTCGGTATTTCTTAATCCGGGCTTTAACCCTCTCTACACCTATACGTGGGACCCAACGACCTACCTGACGTACCCCAATGACCCTAACCCGCTCGCGGAGCCAACAGAATCGATCACTTATACCGCTACGGTCTTTGATCCCGTGCGAAATTGTACGATTGAGGAGTCTATTCATGTGATCGTGGTCCCCAATTCGTCGGTCAAGGCCGATTTCCGGGTGGAAAAGGATTGCGGATCGTTGACCATACGCTTCATCAATACGAGCATGGGGGGAGATTCCTTTGTGTGGACATTCGGTGATCCGGACAATCCCGACTTTATCTCAGCCGAGCGAGATCCAACGTATACCTATCCTTCCGGTGGCACTTATGATGTAGTACTAACCATCCCTGGCGATGAGTGTAATGCCATTCGATCGAAGAGACTTGCTGTGACCGGAGAAGACTTTGTTGACGACTTTGTCACGGAACTGGAGAGCTGTGGACCCAGTCTGGTTGACCTTAATACAGGATTAAATCCATTATACATTTATCGATGGGAAGACCATCCGAAGATATCGGATCCGACGGTCGCAATTCCTGAGGTATTCCTAGATGCAGACGCCTCTTTTCGCGTCACAGTGACGGATCCCTTGAATGAGACCTGCGTGATTGACGGTACGGTTAATGTGACCATCGGCGATCAGCTGGTGGTGGAGATCGAAGATACTATATACATCTGCGAGCCCGGTTCGGTGGAGCTGAATCCAGATGGTGACGAAAGCCTCATTTATGATTGGACACCTGCCGAGCTGCTAGACGATCCCACGAGTGCCAATCCAACGGCTACGGTTGATGAGGAGGTGCGATTTGTAGTGAAAGTGACGGATCCGACCGACGCATCCTGCATGGTGAGACTGCCGGTACATGTACTATTTGGTCTAGATGATGGTGGCTTTGAGGATGGGGATACCTTGATTATTTGCGATAGCAGCAGCTTCTTCATCAATCCTGGAGCTAATCCTGACCTGGTGTACGTCTGGTCGCCCGCCGAGGGTCTGGATGATCCAATCTTGCCAAATCCTATTGCTTCGCCGACAGAAAGTATCACCTATACCGTTACCGTCAGCGATTCTAGCGGTATGTGTAGCATCATGAAGTCAATCCATGTGGAGATTGTACCGTCTGACGTGACCGTCGACTTTAGCATCTCCAAGGAATGTAATTCGCTTACCCTCCAATTTATCAACGAGAGTGTGGGAGCTAGCACCTTCGCCTGGACTTTTGGGGATCCAGCATTTCCAGATTCAGTTTCCACAGAGGTGAGTCCGACATTCACCTATAGTAAGGCCGGAACCTTTGAGGTTGAATTGCGATCGGGCGACGATCCCAACTGCACGGCAATACGTGCCCGACGGGTGACGATCACAGGAGATGACTTCGATGACTTTAGTGATACCATACGCACCTGTGACCCACGGCGAGTACCGCTTAACCCAGATCGAAATCCCAATTATATTTATGCTTGGCAGGCGGATCCGGCCATCGCTGATACCACCGAAGCTAATCCGATTGTTAGCCTTTCGGAGGATCGCACCTTCTTTGTCACCGTGACGGATCCGCTAAATGATACCTGCACGATCAGCGGAGAAGTTATCGTGATTGCCGATGACCGGCTGGTGGATAGTTTGCCCGATTCGTTGATCCGATGTATGCCCGGTGCGTACGAGCTCAACCCCGCCGGAAAGTCTGAGTTTTCCTATAGGTGGGAGCCAGCCGACCTGCTAGACGATCCGACCAGTCCAAATCCTACGGCAACGGTGGATGCCACCACGGTCTTTACGGTGACTATTGAAGATCCCTCAGATGCGACCTGCGCAGTGGACACGGAGGTTAAGGTGGTTATTGCCATGGAGGACGAAGTGGATTTGATCACTTCCGATCCGGTGGACATGGCCTGTCTGGGAGATACGGTCACGGTGACCGCCAAGGCCGATCTGGTGGATTCACTGACTTGGTGTGACCCAAGCGGTGACGTGATAGGGACGGGGCCTGAGTTGACATTTCCATTGATTGAGGGAGGCACATACACGGTTAAGGGTGAAGTCGACGGCTGTACTTTTGTGGATAGTGTATTCCTGGGCTTGCGTAGGATTTCTTTCACCGTCAATCCGGATCGACCCGTCTGCGCGGGTGATCCTGCAGAAATTACCGTGACCAACGATTCGGACTTTTTGATCGATTCGGTCATCTGGATGCCCGAGGATGACATCGCCTTGGGTCAAGGTAGTGAGACAGTGGTAGTGAGGCCCGACGTAACCACGGTATACACTGCTATGGTCATTTTTGAGGACGGATGTGTCGTCACCGATTCTGTGACCGTGGCGGTGAGCGACATCGATGATAGATTTATGGCTACCGCTGACCCGGATACGATCTTCTTTGGCGAGACTACCACACTAACGGCTACACCGGAGGAGGGGGCAATGTATGAGTGGACGCCCACGGACGACCTCCAGACGCCTAATCAAAATTCTACCGTGGCAGTGCCGCCGGAGACCACGACCTACAATGTCAAGATCACGGATGCCAATGGATGTATGACGCAACAGTCAGTCCAGGTGGTGGTGATCGTGGTCATGTGCGAGCCGCCCTATATCTTTCTGCCCAATGCATTTAGCCCCAATGCTGATCAGGTCAACGACGTACTATTCCTTGAAGGCCAGTACATTGACAATATGGACCTATTCATCTACGATCGTTGGGGGCAATTGGTCTTTGAGTCCCACAATCCCGAGGATGGATGGGATGGAACATTCCGGGGCAAGGAGCTCAGTCCGGACGTGTTTGGGTATCATCTGCGGGTGCAGTGCATTGGCGGTGATCAGCACATCGAAAAAGGCAACATAACCCTACTCAAGTAGATCGAGACACGCTTGTGGAAGTTGTGCCATGTCTTCTATGGTATACACGCCCTCCTGATCCGGTTTGTAGTGACCATGGGCAGGTACATAAGCGATGACCTTCATCTGAGCCTTGATGGCAGCTTCTATGCCAGCATCACTGTCTTCAATCACTATGCACCTCTCCGGCGCAAATCCCTGGTCCGCAGCTGCATGAAGAAACAAGTCAGGCTTGGGCTTCCAGAGCTGGATATCATGTGCGCTGTAGATTCTTCGTTCGCCGAAGAAATGGACAAGTCCGGTAGTGGCCAGGTTGGCCAACATAATCTCACGGGGGCCATTCGATGCGACGCATTTGGGGCCCACCAATCGCTCGAGCACGGCAGTCACCCCATCGATCGGTTGCAGCTGCTGGGCGAATGCCGGTTTTTGACGTTCTCGGTACACGGATACGAAGTCGTCGGGAAAGACCTGTCCATAGGTCTCACTGACGTACTCCATGCACTTTCGCAGAGAGGTGCCTGGAAAGTGCCTCCAGGCTTCTTCCGCAGTGAGTGGAGCACCGAGCTCCCGCACTAAGTCTATAAACACTTGATTGGCTATCCCTTCGCTATCGACCAGGGTGCCGTCACAATCAAAAATCAGTAGGATGTCTTCGGCCAACATGTAGGCTAGTTTCTGTCTTCTATGTTCTTGCCCAATTATTCGGAGATCACCTTGTGGTCTCAATCAAGGTGATCACCCAGGCATGGCCAGACTTTCGACGAGGCCCTGCAACGCGGAGCAAGGGCAAAAATGGCCAAAATAAACGGAATGTGTTTGCTAGGGGTTGATCAGGAAATATTCGACTCGTTTGGGAGAGTATTCAAGCATCGATGCGTGCGCCGGCCACCTGACCAAATGGACATCATAGACCTTCGAGGAGCGGTCCCCTTGCGGATGTGCAACTAGGGTGAAGTCTTGTTCGGTGACGGCATCAAATTTGCTAAGCCCCACTAGGCACTTGACCAGCGCCTCGTCCGGGAAAATCTGAATGCGTTGCGCCAGCGAGTCGACTACGTTGATCGGTACGAACAGCTCCTTCTCGGTAAGCTCTTCAATCTCGATGGTGACTGCCACGTCCTGCTCAGAGGTATAGACCCCTGGCATGATCTCGGTGTCACGAAGGGGAATGATCGTATGAAATGTCTGACTCAGCGGACCAGATAGCTCAAGTGATATGGGCCATTCGCGAAAGTTGGCTAGGAGAAACTCGGGGCCATACACGGTGATGGAATCCGGAATGATCTGTACCTCACCTTTGAGGGCGTGAAACGCTGCCAGCGGAATCTGCAGCGGCAGGGAGACCGGTACGACCCTGGAATGTTTTTCGACCAGCTCTAAGGCTACCTGCTCCGGATCGACCGACAGGATCTCTACCTGATCGTTGACAGCCTCCTTGAGCGCATTGGACAGCAGGATCCTGCTGGAGAACTCATGCTGCTGATAAGGGCCGGCCTCAATTTCCACCGTATCATTATCTTGTGACAGGGCCAATCTCAATAGGGCCCAGCCGGTACTTCTCAACTCCGCGTTCACATCTTTGACCGCCGAACCGGACAGCGTAAGGTGTGCTGGGATGTTGTACGATACCGGATAAGTCAGATTATGAGAGTACTCCTTGCTCATCTTGGTCAAAAACCAGGCGATCAACGAGATAACCAGGCAAATGGTGATGCTAGCCCGATCAGTCCGAAAAAAGGACTTGCCTTTGCTGGGCTGCGGAGTCTGCATCAGCTAGACAGCGAGTCGGTCATCTCCTTGGAAATGGAGCTTCTCGTCACGCGGATAAACGTCTTTTGATCGATTTGCAGGGTCACCGTATTGTCTTCAATCTTGTTGATCTTTCCGATGATACCACTGGCTGTCACTACCTCATCACCCTTGCTTATGTCCTGCATGAATTGGTTTTGTGCCTTCTGCTTCTTCTGCTGCGGCCGCATGAAGAAGAAATAGAATACGACAACAATACCGACGAGCGGAAGAAAACTTATGAAAGGGTTCTGCTGTGCTTGAAGTAAGATCATTGATGCACTCTAAATTAGTCACGCCAAAAATAAGACTATTTACGGTTCCGATGGGCGATTCCAAGTATACGCAGGGCAATCGGACTATGGTATCCTGCACTTATCAATCAACGGCAAAAGAATTGCTGGCGAGATGTCCTTTTTACTACTTGAACACATTTAGGACGACTCCTACACGGCATAACCCTGCTAGATGGTGTCAGGCGAGGATGCCTGACACGGCCAGGTTCTGTTATTGAGTTATTCCAAAGGGGCAACTAGTAGAGTTTCGCATTAGATATGTTGAATAATTCTAATAGGATTTTGTTCGCAGACGAGGCGCGAAACATAGACATAGCCGTAGCTATGGCGAGGCTTTGCAACGAAGTATGCGGACAAAAGACATTAGAATTAGCTACAAGATTTAATGCGAAACTCTACTAGCCTCCAAGGCCACGCAGCCCAGATCAGGCCGCTTTTCGCTGAGACGCCAAACCCCATCGCTAGCTCGCTGTCACCCTGAAGCCTTGATAATGCGATTGCCCTGCCATACCCAGCCCATGACCATTTCCATATGACTGCATGCAAGACCCTGCTTGGATGATACGCCAGTGAGTGTATGCCTACAATTCCCTTAGGGCACCATTCGCACAAAATTTGCATTTCTTTGTACAAGCTCGCTAGGCAAATGGCAGAACGCATTTTCTTGATTGGATTTATGGGTATAGGCAAGAGCACCTTGGGCCGAGGTTTGGCCCGAGCTCTGGAAATGCCGTTTATTGATGTCGATGAGGTGATCGAAGAACAGGCGGGCATGCCTATTCGGGATATTTTTGACTTGTGCGGAGAAGCCTACTTCCGACGTCTGGAGCATGACGCCTTGCATGAGATCATCCAGGATTTTCCGACGGTGGTGGTGGCCTCAGGCGGGGGACTGCCCTGCCAGGGAGACAATATGGAGGTGATGAATGCACAGGGACTTACCGTCTATCTTCAAGCCGATGCCAAGGCATTGACCAAGCGACTGTATGCCTCCAGAGCCACAAGACCCATGATTGCAGCGATTGCCTCGGACAACCTCCAGGCACACATCGAAAACTTGTTGTCTGCCCGACGATCCTACTACGAGCTGGCTCGACTCACGCTTCCGATACCACTAACTGGCAGTAAGCAGAGTAATATCTCCCTGCTCGTCTCGGCAGTCGAGAATGCGCTAAAGGGCCGGCACGGTATGACTGGCGAGGAGCTTTGAGAGTGCCGCGGCTGGCTGGACAACTGCCCCGGTTGCTCTAGTATTCTTGGAATCTTTTCCGGTCTCCCATACCAGTTGATAAAACTCCTCGGTGCTCAAATCTGGCTGAAAGCCTTTCATGAGCGCCGCGACGCTGGCTACAAAGGGAGCAGCCATTGAGGTGCCATTGAGGGCGGCATAAGTGTTCTTAGGTGTGGTGGAGTAAATATCCACGCCGGGAGCAGCTAAGCCCCATTGTATATTTTGTACATGATTGGAAAAAGGGGCCCTGGCCAGGTTTCGATCGATGGCACTCACCGCGATCATTCCCTGGCTGTTGGCCGGGGAATACTTGGTGGCATCCATGTTGGCATTACCTGCCGCCGCGATCACGATGGCGCCTTTGTCCCGACAATATTTGACCGCCTTGTTGTAAGCAGTCTGCTTCTTGTCGTTACTGCGGCTCCCCAATGACATGGAGATGACGTCCGCTCCTTGGTCGGCGGCATAGATCATGCCCTTGATAATGCTGGTTTGGCTGCCAAAGCCCATATCTGAAAGCACCTTGACACTGGTGACACGTAGCTGATCTTGACCGGGGACCAAGGAAGCAATGCCAATTCGATTGTTGCTGACGGCTGCTGCAATACCAGCGACATGGGTACCGTGTCCTCGCACATCCTGGTCATGTGATGGGTTAAGGCTTTGATAATTGGCTGTCAAGTCCTCATGTGCCGCATCCACCCCGGTGTCGAGGATGGCGAGGAGGGGTACTTTTTGCCGCATCGCCTCGGCTTCTGTGAGCAAGCTGTGTAGGCCGGAAATGTCTAAGGCATCGATGGCCCATTGCTTGCCGACGTCGGGATCATTGAATCCTGATGCCGGAGGATTACTTCTAGTGGGGGTACTCTCCATGGGTACCACAGAAACTACCTCATTTTCTTCCAGATGATCGATGAGATCACTGTCACGTAATAGAGCGGCTACCGCTCGGATGGTCTTAGGGTCGTCGGATGGTATGTCGATCGTATAATAGTCGTCTAGATCGGTCATTTGGCCATCCTCCGGGTGGAAAGCACGATCTATGGCAACTTTGTATTTCGCCAATGCAGTAGCAAGCTCGGAGACGTCCACGTCGCCTAGCTCAATCAGCAACTCCCCATCTGCTGCCAAGGGTAGGGCTTCAGCTTGAAAGGTGCTCTTGAGGATCGGCAGGTAAGCTGTCTTCACCATCAGGGCAATACCCAAGAACAAGGCAATGCCCACGATCTTGTTCGATCGTGCACGATGCATGATCGCTCCGCCAATGGCCATCGTGATCAAGTCACGAAAGACGATCAAGAGCTTAATGGGCGTGCTCGCTTCGGCCAGGAAGATGGATAGACCCCAGCAGGCCAGACCGGCAAATAGCAGTGTGCGAAAGAGTCCATTGACTTGCCTTCGCCCCGGAAACAGACTCCATCCGAGTAGACCGATGAGGGCTAGTAGGTAGGTGTAGGGATAAAGTAATTCGACCATAGATAATGATGTCTCTTGACGGACTAAGGTATATGCTAATCCCGTCTCACCCTATGATAACGGATAAATCTCGCAAATAATTCGATGTCGGACGGTTTGGCGGTCCCTCGTAAACTATACCACCCCTCATTTGTTTGAGATCAGTCATGTCGTGGTATGATCGCGATTGGAATGCCATCTTTCAATAATTTTTATTTTTGAGCCTTAAATTTTGAGCATGCCTGAAGTGCAAAGAATCCACTGCCTTATCATAGGTTCCGGTCCCGCCGGATACACGGCGGCCATCTATGCGGCTAGGGCCGGTCTGAAGCCTGTGCTGTATACCGGGCAGGAGCCAGGGGGTCAGTTGATGATCACCACGGATGTGGAGAACTATCCCGGTTATCCCGACGGAATTATGGGGCCCGAAATGATGGAGCACTTTCGGAAACAGGCAGAGCGATTTGGTACGGATATCCGTATGGAGCTGATCACCAAAGTGGATCTGACCGGACCGGTGCACAAGGCATGGAGCGAGGCAGGTACCGAGCTGCACGCCGATACCATTATCATATCTACCGGCGCGAGTGCCAAGTGGCTTGGATTGGAATCCGAGACCCGATTGGCCAATCAGGGTGTGTCAGCCTGCGCCGTCTGCGATGGGTTCTTCTTTAAAGGGACCGAGGTCGCAGTCGTCGGTGGTGGCGACACCGCTGCGGAAGAGGCCCTGTACTTGGCTAAACTTTGTCCTAAGGTGCATCTCCTGGTACGTCGGGACGAAATGCGGGCCTCCAAGATCATGCAAGATCGGGTCAAAGCCGCAGAAAATATTGTCATCCATTGGAATACGTCGACGGACGAGATTTTGGGAGCAGCTGAGGTCGAAGGTGTTCGCGTGGTGAACAATGTGACTGGCGAGAAATCGGAGATTGCCATCAAGGGTTTCTTTGTCGCCATTGGGCACAAACCCAACACGGACCTTTTTAAAGCTTGGCTGGATATGGATGAGACCGGCTACCTGATCACTCAAGCGGATACGGCCCATACCAATGTAGAGGGGGTATTTGCTAGTGGCGATGCGCAGGACAAGGTCTATCGGCAGGCCGTCACTGCCGCGGGCACAGGTTGTATGGCGGCGCTGGACGCAGAGAGATACCTTACCGAAAAAGGAATCATATAATCTTCAAAAAAGAAACAATTACAACAAATGACTACGAAAACCACATTTAGGCCCGGCGTACTTCATGGACAAGAAGTGACGGACCTATTGCGATATGCCAATGAAAATGACTTTGCCCTTCCCGCCGTCAATGTCGTGGGGACCAACTCCGTCAACGCGGTCCTGGAGACCGCACGGGACGTAAACTCGCCGGTGATGGTGCAGTTTTCCAATGGAGGCGCGGTCTTCTTTGCTGGCAAGGGACTGTCCAATGAGGGACAGAAAGCAGCAATCATGGGTGGTATCTCAGGAGCCATGCACGTGCACACTATGGCCGCCCAGTACGGGGTGCCGGTGATCTTGCATACCGATCACTGCGCCAAGAAGCTCCTATCCTGGATAGATGGCCTCCTGGAGGCCGGCGAGAAATTCTATGCGTCTCGAGGCTATCCTTTGTACAGTTCACACATGCTGGATCTGTCCGAGGAGCCTATCGAAGAAAACATCGAAATCAGCAAGCGCTACCTGGAGCGGATGTCAAAGATCGGCATGACCCTCGAAATCGAGCTCGGAGTCACCGGTGGAGAAGAAGATGGAGTGGATAACACCGATGTCGACAGCTCGAGACTGTACACACAACCAGAGGAGGTAGCTTATGCGTATGAAGAGCTAAGCAAGGTGAGTGACCGATTTACCGTGGCAGCCGCATTTGGCAATGTGCACGGTGTCTACAAGCCGGGCAATGTAGAACTGAGGCCCATCATCCTCAAGAATTCGCAGGATCACGTGCAGGAGAAATTTGGCACGGGGCCCAATCCGATCAATTTTGTCTTTCATGGCGGCTCGGGCTCCTCGCAGGAAGAGATCCGCGAGGCGATTGGTTACGGGGCTATCAAGATGAATATCGATACCGATATGCAATGGGCCTTTTGGACAGGCGTGCGGGACTACTATGAGGGTAAGCGGGACTACATGCAGAGCCAGATAGGTAATCCGGACGGTGACGACAAGCCCAATAAAAAGTCCTATGATCCACGTCAGTGGCTGAGAGCGGGTGAGAATGCCTTTGTGGCCCGGTTGAAGCAAGCCTTCGAGGATCTCAATTGCATGGATCGATTGTAAAAGTGTCCTGAGTCTATGACCAAGCACAGGGGGTATCGCCTTTGCCCGCAGCCTGGTCCATCACTGTCAGTGATGATGGTCAGAGTACGACCGTGTTGAGTTTTTCAGCGATTTCGTTTCTCTTTTCCATCAAAACGCTTTGTACCTGAAGGTGCTTCAGGACCTCGGACTCGTTGCTGGCCTCTTGGTATTCCTTGATCTTGGCGAGATTCTCCTCACTCATCTTTTGGTACTTGCGCAGGGTAAAGCGCAGCAGCGCCTGCGTCGTGTCCCGCTCAATGTTCTCATCGGGTTCGGGTTGTGTCTCTAGCCGGATGCCCCATTTCTCCTGCCAGTTCTCGCTGTACTCGTAGGGTGTGGCGCAAAATTCAACGGCTAGCGACGCGATCTCAGCGCTGGAGTGCTGCAGAAAGTAGTCCGTATCTACTTTCAAGCCCTGGGACAGACGCTCACCGTACTCCGTGGCCAGCTGGGCGTACAGCTGATTGTCAAAAGCCGGGATGGTTTCCTGTATGCTGGACAGTAGATAGGCTGCCACCGAGAGTGCGTCCGTGTCAGCCCCCATCAATTTGTGTCCAAACAGCACAAGAATCCGGGCGATGTCTCGCTCTTGAAATTCATCGGTGGCCTGAGCGCCCGCGGTACTTTGGGGCTGACTTGAGGCTCTTTGTCGCGCCAAGTAGTCCGCCTCCAATTGGTGGTCCGTATGCGCCTCCCGGATACGTTCGACCCTGCGATCTCGCACCCTTTTGCTCATCGCCTTGTTGGTCTCGTCCACCAATATCTGCTCATCTACGCTAAGTAGGCCGGCACATTGGCGGAGATAGACGGCGCGCTTGATGGGGTCTGGTATACAGGACAAGCTGGTCACGATATCTTTGATCAGGGAAGCCTTCTTGACAGGATCACCGGCGGACTCTTCCAGCACCAGATTTGTCTTAAAGAGGATGAAGTCCTTGGCCTCCTGCTCGAGATACTCCCGAAAGCTGGCACTACCCACAGTGCTGAGATAGCTGTCGGGGTCCTCTCCGTCAGGCAACATGACAACCTGGACGTTCATATCCTGTTCCAGCACCAGGTCAATGCCACGTATCGCCGCCTTCACGCCCGCAGTATCCCCATCGTAAAGCATCGTGATCTGGGGGCTGTATCTCTTGACCAGCTTGATCTGGTCGGGCGTCAGTGCGGTACCCGATGAAGCCACCACGTTTTCAATACCCGATTGATGCATCGCCAGCACATCGGTGTAGCCCTCGACCAGGATGCAAAAGTCCTCTTTGCGGATCGCCTGCTTGGCCAAGTGCAAGCCATACAGCACCTTGCTCTTGTGATAGACGTCTGACTCTTTGGAGTTGATGTACTTCGGCGATTTTTTGCGCTGGCTCAATTGTCGCCCGGCAAAGGCCACTACCTTGCCGGAGAGATTGTGAATCGGAATGATCACCCGATTGAAAAAGAAGTCCCGGTCGCGGTCAGTCGTCAGGCCCAGTTTACGCAGTAAATCAATATTGTAGCCCTGATCCACTGCCGACTGAGTCAGGGCATCACCCGAAGGCGGAGCAAAGCCAAGCTCAAACTGCTGGATGGTCTTGAGGATCAGCCCTCGCTCCTTGAAGTAGCTCAGTCCGATGCTCTTTCCCAGGTCAGTCTCAAATAGCTGCTTCTGGTAGAATTCGCTGGCATATTGGTTGATCAGGTAAAGACTGTCCCGTTCCAGTTTTTCCGCCTCATATTCTGCCGGAACGCCGGTCTCTTCGATCTCGATGTTGTACTTCTTAGCCAGATATCGCAGGGCCTCGGGGTAGGAGAACCCTTCATGCTCCATCAAGAAATTGACTCCGTTACCTCCTTTTCCGCATCCAAAGCACTTGTAGATATTGCGCGTGGGCGACACGGTAAATGAGGGGGTCTTTTCGTCGTGAAAGGGGCAGAGTCCCTTGTAGTTGACTCCCCGCTTCGTCAGATTCACAAACTCTTCGACGACCTCCTCAATGCGTATCGCTTGGAATATGGCGTCGATAGAATGCTGAGATATCATGCGTAGATGGGAGAAAGGACAGCCTTAATCCTCCTGCTCGAGTACGGCCTCCAGCTCGCTGGTCATTTCCAAATTATGAAAGACATTTTGTACATCGTCATCATCCTCCAGTGAATCGATTAGGGCCAAAGCGGTCTTTGCGTCGCTCACAGACAGGGTAGTGGTCGTAGTCGGAATTCGCTCCAGGGTGGCGCTCTGCGGCTCAATGTTCAGGTCCTCCAGCTTCTTCTGCATGACCCCAAAATCCTCAAAGGCCACGGTCACGGTGATTTCACCCAACGCCTGATCGACGTCAATTTCTTCGGCTCCTCCATCGATCAGTTCTAGCTCCAGCTCCTCCAGATCATGGTCCGCTGACATCAAAGTAAAGATGCCTTTTCGATCAAACAAAAAGTCCACCGACCCAGTCGTGGCCAGGTTGCCTCCACGCTTGTTAAAGATGGCCCTGACGCTCGAAACCGTCCGATTGATATTGTCGGTGGTGCACTCCACAAAGACCGCCACACCACCCGGTGCATAACCTTCGTAGGTGGGTTGCATCAGCGCTTCTCCACTCGAATCCAGGGCCTTCTTGATGGCTCGCTCAATGTTCTCCTTGGGCATGTTGACCCCCTTGGCATTTGTTAAGGCCACGCGCAATCTGGGATTGAAATCCGGATCGCCGCTATTGCCCTCTTTGACTGCCACCGTGATCTCCTTGATGATGCGGCTGAACTCCTTGGAGCGCTTAGCATCAGCTACGCCTTTCTTCCTTTTGATCTTGGACCACTTATTATGACCTGCCATACATTGGATTTCTTAACTAACAAAAATAAAGAATTGGGAGAGCTTGAACGAGTAGAGTTTCGCATTAGATATGTTGAATAATTCTAATAGGATTTGGTTCGCAGACGAGGCAAGACCGAACGATCTCGTAGAGTCGAGCATGACAGTGCGAGAAGTAAGGGTACCGCGAAAGCGGCTGGGTGGCTAGCCGTGGCTATGGCGAGGCTTTGCAACGAAGTATGCGGACCAAAGACATTGGAATTAGCTACAAGATTTAGTGCGAAGCTCTACTAAGCCGCGATTGGCTTGTCGCGCACGTCTTGGATGCGGAGCAATGAAACCAGATCTACACGAAGACGAAATTTTTTTGGGAGGTGGTACAACAATATTGGTTAGCGAGTAGTTTATTATCGTATATTTACGATATACAATTATGGCCTATTCAAAAGCAGAAATATTTGACGCAGAAGATCTGGAGCTGTCGCAGATGGCCAAGGCAATTAGTCACCCGGCCCGAGTAGCTATACTTCGTTTCCTGGCCAAGCAGCGATCTTGCATCTGCAACGACATCGTTCAAGCATTGCCCTTGTCACAGTCGACGGTGTCTCAGCACTTGAAAGCACTCAAGCAAGTGGGGTTGATCTCTGGCGAAATTGATGGTCCGCGGGTCTGCTACTGTCTGAATCGGCAGCGCTGTGCGAAGGCCATGCAAATGTTGACAATATTATTTCACGATATAAAATGTTGCTAAAAATGAAAGTGCAAAAGACAGAAGCAGATCTGAAGCAGATCGTGCGTGACAAATACGCCGCCATCGCGGTTAGCCAGGGCCAAAGTAGCTGCTGCGGACCATCGGGCTGCGGCACGGATTACTCCTTCATCGGGGACGAGTATACGACGGTGGAGGGATATGTGCCCGAGGCTGATTTGGGCCTGGGATGTGGTCTACCCACGGAATTTGCCAAGATAAAGGAGGGAGATACCGTCGTTGATTTGGGATCAGGGGCAGGCAATGACTGCTTTGTCGCTCGCGCCGAAACCGGACCTTCCGGCAAAGTCATCGGGGTAGATTTTACTCTGGAGATGGTAGAGAAAGCCCGAGCCAATGCCCAGAAGTTGGGTTACGATAACGTGCAATTTCAACTGGGTGAGATAGATCATAATCCCTTGCCTGATAACATAGCCGATGTGGTGGTGAGTAATTGTGTCTTCAATCTGGTGCCCAACCGTAGGAGGGCTTTTGAAGAGACCTTTCGCATCACCAAACCAGGTGGACACTTTAGCATCTCCGACGTGGTGGTGACGGGCCAAGTACCCACTGCGCTGCGGGATGAGGCCGAGCTCTATGCCGGCTGTGTGTCCGGTGCGATGGACAAGAAGGCGTATCTGCAGGTCATACAGGACGCCGGTTTCACCAATGTTACGCTCCAAAAAGAGCGGGTCATCGAGCTGCCGGAAGAACTCTTGGACCGATTTCTGGACAGCGAAAAGAAGCAACTATGGAAGTCAAGTCAGGTAGGCATATTCAGCATCACCGTCTACGGTGAAAAACCCAAAGACGAAGAAGCCTGTTGTGGGCCGACCTGCTGCTGACCCACTACTTCTTAATTTAAACGAGCGCTGTCAGGGCTTAACTACCCGGGGTTTGACCTGCAATATCGAGATGCCCCGCTCTTCCATCATCTGATTGAGGAGTGGGATCTTCTCTTGCAAGAGCACGTCCAATGATCCGAGTTCGGCGTCTAGTTCTGCAGACACTTCTTGCTTAAACTCGACGGCTTGATCCGTCGGCGGGAAGTCGCCTCTCTGTTGATCGGCCATCAGAAAAGCAAGCCGATTATTGATACGGATGCCGTAGTTCAGCGCATCTTGATAGCTCCTGTTTTTCGTCTGGTGAATGTTGTTCTCGATAATCTCCATGG
This sequence comes from Saprospiraceae bacterium, assembly GCA_965223165.1. Classification (GTDB taxonomy): domain Bacteria; phylum Bacteroidota; class Bacteroidia; order Chitinophagales; family Saprospiraceae; genus JABDMH01. The sequence goes on from CBDCVQ010000016.1 coordinate 271,352, forward strand.
CATCCAAAAGAGATTGGATCGAATCCAGTATCGGTCCATTTTCTTCTTCGCCCGCTAGCTTGCCCTGAAAGTACTGCAGATCAGATCGCAAGCTAGCCATGTCAATCATGGCCTGGTGCGCCTCGCTGACCTTGTCACGAACGGAGATGATGAAGTCAAACTGCTGCTGATATTCCTGCTGGGTGGTGGAAAGACGTGGGTCGGCCGTGACCGTCAGCGGCTGCTCGATGGTGTCTCGTGCCACGACCAGCCGGGCTTTGTACTGGCCCGGCACTGCCTTGGGCCCAAGATTGGGCGAGGAATACAGGACCATGCCCGGAAACTCTTTGAAGCCCTCATAGCGCATATTCCAGACGTGTGCATTGCCTGTGGAATCAATGGCCAGGCCATTTTCGCCCTCGCTGCTGTACGCTCTGATCTGGGTGCCGTCGAGCTCCAGGACCTCCAGTTTGACCTCCTCGTCCTCCTGTAGATCTTTGATGAAGTAGTGAAATTGTACACCGTTTGGATGGTTTTCTCCATAGAGCCGGAGATTGGACCCTCCCCGGCTGGCCTCTTGTGCCAATCGATAGGCAGGCTTTGGTGCGAACAGATGAAAGCGTTGGCTAGTGATCTCGTCATTTAACTGATGGAGCGGACTCAGATCATCCAACATCCAGAAGCTTCGCCCGTGCGTGGCCGCAATAAGGCTCTTATCTCGGACGTGGAGGTCCCGGATAGAGACGATCGGCAGATTGAGTTGAAAGGGCTGCCAGGAGTTCCCGTCATTAAAGGAAATGTAGAGTCCCCATTCTGTCCCGGCATAGAGCAGGCCTGCTCGGTCGGGATCGGCTCGCACCACTCGGGTATAGTGATGATCAGGTATGCCACGGGTGATCTTCTTCCAGGTCTTCCCGTAGTCTTTACTCACAAAGAGATACGGCCGATAGTCCCCAAACTTGTAGCTCGTGCCGGCCACGTACACTCCGCCCGGCGTGTGCGGATCGGGATCCACACTATTGAACATCAGATTCTTGGGAGCCATCGGGGGAGTGACATCACTCCAGTTCTTTCCGCCATCTGTGCTGATATGCAGGAGACCGTCATCTGATCCGGTCCAGATCAGATCTTTTTCATAGGGCGACTCTGCCGCAGCGAAGATTGTACCGTAGAACTCCACTCCCGTGTTATCCTGTGTGATGGGACCTCCGGATGACTTCAAGGTTTCCGGATCATTGCGGGTGAGATCCGGGCTGATTACCTGCCAACTCTGCCCCTCGTTGGTGCTCACATGCAGGTGGTTGGAGCCGGCATACAGCTTGTCGCCGTCGTGTGGACTGAAGAAGAGTGGAAAGTTCCAATTGAACCTGTATTTCATCACCTCGACGCCGGATCCCGCGGGATTGTCCGGCCAAACATTGGTAGACCTCACCTGACCGGTGCGATGGTCCTTTCGAAACATATATCCTTTGTAGGTGCCACCATAGACAATGTCTGGATCATCAGGGTCTGGGGCCAAATGGGCACTTTCGCCACCGGCTGACGGACTCCAATCCCGCTCGGTTATCACCGAGCCCGACGTCCGATGCAATATGCGCACGGTGCTATTGTCCTGCTGCGCCCCGTAGATGCGAAACGGAAAGTGATTGTCCGTCGTCACGCGATAGAACTGCGCCGTGGGCTGGTTGTGATAGGTGGTCCAATTGGTGCCGCCATCAAACGAGATCTGAGCGCCTCCGTCATCCGCCATCGCCATGCGCTGGTTGTCGTGAGGATCTATCCACAGGTCATGGTGATCACCGTGGGGTGCCCGAAAAGAGGCAAAGGTTCGTCCGCCATCTTTGGAGCGATGATAACTCACATTGAGTACGTAGACCATGTCTTCATTCTGCGTGTCGGCATAGATCCGGGAGTAGTACCAGGCTCTTTGCCTGAGTGCGCGATCCTCGTTTACCTTGGTCCAGGTGTTTCCTCCATCGTCCGATCTGAAGACCCCGCCGTCCAGTGCTTCGATGATGGTCCAGATACGATTGGAGTTGCGTGGTGAAATGGCCACCCCTACGATGCCCCAGGTACTATCTGGCAATCCGGGATGGTCGCTGATCTCGGTCCAGGTGTCGCCACCGTCGAGGCTCTTCCACAGTCCGCTACCCGGTCCCCCACTGTCCATCCGGTAGCCATTCCGTCTGATCTGCCACATGCCGGCAAACATGATCCGGGGATTGTTGGGATCGAAGACAAGGTCTACTGCCCCGGCTTTATCAGATACATAGAGGATTCTCTGCCACGTATTGCCTCCATCTTTGGACCGATAAACTCCCCTTTGCTCATTGGGCTTCCAGAGATTGCCCATGGCTGCGACGTACACGATGTCGGGATTCGTGGGATGGATGCGGATACGTCCGATATGCTCGGACGCTGACAGTCCGATGTGCGTCCAAGTTTTGCCGGCGTCCTGCGACTTCCAACATCCCCACCCACTACTGACGTTGCCCCGCACTGTCTGCTCTCCCTCGCCCACATAAATGACATTAGGATCGCTCTCTGCCACTGCGAGTGCACCGATGGACCCCCCAAAATAACTGTCGGAGATACAGCCCCAGGTGGCTCCTCCATCGATGGTCTTCCATACGCCACCACCGGCGGTGCCCATGTAGTACACGTTGGGCTGTCCGATGACGCCACTCACGGTGCCGGCACGGCCACCTCGAAAGGGCCCGACCAAACGCCACTTCATACCTTGATATAGGGACTCGTCATATTGGATGGGAGCATCCTGGGCATATGTCACTTGGGGTGCACCACAGCATAATAGGACTATCAAACTGCCTAGTGCCCAAGGGAGGTGTAACTTTCTCATGATTCGATCTTGTTGAAGTATGACTGAAATGTCGACCGTAAAATAGAGAATCGCTTGGACTTCGGTCCTTAGAGCAAGGCGGTCTGTGCGAGTCAAATGGCACCTGAATGGCAGACATCGCAGCTCACTCCACAGCATAGGATTTGATATTTGCCAATGCCTGGACGCTCGACCGAGTATTGGTCTATGTACCAAGTTTCAGTCCATAAACGCGAATCGCGGCAGCCCACACCTCAAGGGTCAATATCGCTGTGCGAAGGATGCCCAGCGGTACCTCAAACATTTGGACAAGTAGTGCTGCACGGAATGAGAACCAAGGCGAATATGAAGGCTATTCATATAGGAATTTTGTAAATACGACCGGGGACTATGGGCTGATTCTGCCAAAACCATCGTACCTTTACGTTCCGTAACGAATCCATTTGATCTCACAACCGACGATATGACGAAGTACGTGTTTGTTACGGGCGGGGTGACCTCATCCTTGGGCAAAGGCATTATTTCCGCATCCCTGGCCAAGTTGCTTCAGGCCAGGGGCTTCAAAGTGACCATCCAAAAATTTGACCCTTATATCAATGTCGATCCGGGGACACTCAACCCGTACGAGCACGGAGAATGCTATGTGACAGACGATGGGGCGGAGACCGATCTGGACCTGGGTCACTACGAGCGCTTTCTCAATGATCCCACCTCGCAGGCCAATAATGTGACGACCGGCCGGATCTATCAGACGGTGATCAATAAGGAGCGGGCAGGGGACTACTTGGGAAAAACAGTGCAGGTCATTCCGCATATCACCGATGAGATCAAGCGGAGAGTGTTCCGATTGGCACAAGGCGGAGATTATGATATCGTCATCACAGAAATTGGGGGTACCGTTGGGGACATCGAGTCCTTGCCCTACATCGAGGCGCTCCGGCAGATGCGAAATGAAATGGGGCAGGAGAATTGCCTGGTGGTTCACCTGACCTTGATACCTTACCTGCGCGCGGCCAAAGAGCTCAAGACCAAGCCGACGCAACATTCGGTAAAGGAGCTACTCAATTCTGGGGTTCAGCCGGACATCTTGGTGTGTCGCACGGAGCAGACACTGACCTCAGACATTCGAAAGAAGCTGGCACTCTTCTGCAATGTCAACGTCAATTCTGTGATTGAGGCGTTGGACGCAGAGACGATCTACGACGTGCCCATTTTGATGTTGGAAGAAAAGTTGGACCTGACCGTTTTAAGCAAACTACATCTCACCCCGCGAGCCGAGCCGGATTTGACTTCCTGGAAGAGTTTTCTTAGCAAGCTGAAGAACCCATCTCAGATCGTCCGCATTGGCTTGATCGGAAAATACATGGAGCTTCAAGATGCCTACAAATCGATTTATGAAGCATTTATTCATGCAGGCGCCGTAAACGAGTGCTCGGTGCAGGTGGTAAGGATTCATTCAGAAGGACTGGAGAAGGATGTGGATCTCCCTGCACTGCTGGGTGATTTACACGGACTGCTCGTGGCTCCTGGCTTTGGCGAGCGGGGCATCGAGGGCAAGATAAGGGCGATCAAGTATGTGCGAGAGCACAATATTCCGTTCTTTGGAATCTGCCTGGGTATGCAATGTGCGGCGGTGGAATTTGCTAGAAACGTACTGCACCTGAAGGAGGCTGCTTCTACAGAAGTGTCACCCAAGACGCCGCACCCGGTGATTGACCTGATGCCGGAGCAGAAGAAGATCACCAAGAAGGGGGGGACGATGCGACTTGGAGCTTACACGTGCGTGATCGAGGAGGGTACCAACAGTCATGAAGCCTACGGTGCCATCCGTATTGAAGAAAGACATCGGCATCGGTATGAGTTCAATAATGAGTATCTGGAGCTATTTGAGAGCGGAGGCTTGCGTCCGGCGGGGATAAACCCGCAGTCGGGCTTGGTCGAGATCATGGAACTGGAGGACCATCCGTGGTTTGTCGGTGTACAATTTCATCCGGAGCTCAAGAGCACCGTCGAGCGTCCACATCCGCTGTTTGTGCATTTCATTGCAGCTGCCATTCACCACAAGGCGCGGGTTGAAGAAGGGGTGGAGGCCAGTCACAACTCATAGAGGGAATACGTCGCATTCGAAAGCACCTTTTTCAAGGTGAGAGATCGGCTATTTGGCATAAGCACATGCGTCGCACCATCTCGCTTACAAGCCACCAACGTTTCCTCGTTTAGTTGCTCAAAGTAATGGGTGCCGTACGAGAGTGGATCTAACCGAGCTTGTCTTTGCTGCAAGCCGATCCCGTATAGTGCTGTTCTACGGGCACTCATTTCAGCAAGAAATCGCTTCGAGTGCACATTGCTTTTGTAGTCCAGATAGATACATCGCTCAGATTGGTAGCGGATGGCCGTGGCGACGGGAGGCAATATTAGGCAGGCGTCTTTCGGCAGCTTTTCCTTGATTTGTGCAGCCATCAGCCATTCGTCGGTGTGATAAGCCCTCCAGGGATAGTACATCGGGCGATCACTCAAGGGTAGGACTCCCCTGAATTGGAGGATGCAGATCAAGCCTGTGATGGCCAAACCTGCCGATAAGGACCACGGGGGCAGGGTAGGGCACCAAGGCCTCTGCTCCAGCCATGCCAAGATCGCCAAAACACTAAGGGGCTTGAGCCATACCGTGATTTTGAACCACTGTACGCCCAGTAGATGGGAGACTTGGATCCATTCGATGGCCACCGTATAAAGTACCATGCCCACCGCTGCGATCGTATAGAGCCGTTGCAATCTCTTGTCCTGGTTTCGCCAGACAAGCCAGGCCAGGGCAAAGAGGGGGAGGAGTAATAAGTAGGATCGCCCAGGGTAGTAGCTTGGGAAGAAATGATGCGCTAACCTCGTTTCCATGATAGCATAGAATGCACTGTCCGACACACTGTCATCGGCTATCACATGTGCCACAAAAACACTCAAGACCCAGATGCCCGCTGTCAACGTATAGACGATCAATCCTCGGTATTGCCGCCAACGCAGCTTGCGGGTGTCCCAGTCTTCCCAGGCCAGCAGCAAGAATATGATGAGCAGTAGCTGCGCGCCGACGATCGGTTGGAAGAGGGTGCAGGGGATCAGGACCAAGAATGACCACAGATATCGACGCTCCAGGTAGAAGACGATACTCCAGACACCGATACTTTTGGATACCTGACTCGGTACCAAGTAGTTGTACCACACCTCGTTGCCGCCTAAATTGAGGTGGTAGAGCGGCAAGAGGGAGATCAGCAGGAAAGCCAGCTGAAATAGGGGATGCGCAAGATAGCGACAGGCGATGCGCAGAAACCCCCAGAGTAGTAGGAATGTAGTTGCCGTATGCAAGACTAGTGCGTAGCAGTCGGTGCCCTGCGGCACTAGTGCCAGTAATAGGGTGAACGGTAATCGCTCGTTGAGTAGGGTCGAAGAGATTGCATCGATGTAGAGATCGCCTGGGTAGAGCTGTGGATCCCGCAGCTTTAGTGCATAGCTGAGGGTTTCGTTCAAGTCCTGGTCACCAAAGCGGTAGCCGTGAAAGGCTGCGAGGACAACCATCGTGGTCAGCGACAACCAGAGAGCATTGGATAGCGATAAAACTGGCGGAGTGGAATTTGACATTCGGAAAAGCGAGATATTAGCTCTGCGAGAGAAACCGAAGATATCACTTATGCGAAAACTGATGCTGGAGGAGTTGGGCCGGCCGAGCTTGGAGGAGTATCGTGCACAATCTAAAACACCCGTCGTCGTCGTCTTGGACAACGTGCGTTCGGCGCTCAACGTGGGTGCCATCTTTCGCTCTTGTGATGCCTTCGCCATCGAGCATCTTTGGCTATGCGGTATAACAGCCCAGCCGCCGCACCGCGATGTGCTCAAGTCGGCTATCGGAGCGACCGAATCGGTGCCATGGTCCTACGCCACGTCGACAACGGCGCTGGCACTCGACCTCCGGGCCGCAGGGTATAATATTTGGGGTGTGGAGCAGACCACCCAGAGTGTGCCGCTCGAGCAAGCAGATATCCAAGCCGGTCCCACAGCGGTAATCTTCGGCAATGAGGTAGGCGGCTTGGCCGACGACCTCATTCCACATCTGGACCTTGGTATCGAGATCCAACAATTTGGAACCAAACACTCCCTCAACGTAGCCGTATGTGCAGGCATCGTGCTTTGGCATCTTGCCCGGTTTTCGAGGCCATAGCATCTGTGATCATTAACATTATGCCAGGCTGCCATGTGTTAATTTCAGATCGATAAGGGATTACATGTGTCAATGAAATGGCAGGGATAAAATACCGGCTACAGGGTATTTATAGCGCGAGAAGAAGTGTTACATTGCAGTAGACCATAAGATAATTTGGTTTCAATATCTAAAGGACAATAAACCTAATCTGAGATGAAAGGGGCTTTCGCGAGAAGGCCCCTTCTCATTTCATAGACTCCGCCTGTAGATAGTGGATCAGCTTGTACAGGTCCAGTAGTGCCAGGCTTGGCATAGGACCCCTGAGCATCCGGCCTAGGGTAGGTATCCAAAGATCTGCCAGGCCGGTGAGTACTGGAGATAACCTCCATCTGCGCACGGAGGCAGCAAGCACGGCAAGCCTGGTCATGACTTCGGGATATCTTGCCCGGATGCGGACCAAGTTTCTTGCGGCTTCCCTCTGCTTGGCTAGAAAGTCATCCACGTCCTCGAGTGAGGCATGCTCTACAGGATTAGCGATGGCCACCACGGGAATGGCGGCTGCCCTTAGCTGATGGCCAAAAAGCGTGTCTTCATGTCCATAGCCTTCGACCGCCTCGTCGAATCGAATCTCTTCAAACAGTTTTTTTGCTATGGCGAAGTTATTTGACTGGAACTGTGCTCTCGACCGCATCTCCCGTTGGCGACCGTACTTCCAGTGGAGTCTGTACCGTCTTGGCGGAGGAGCAGCGCTGTACCGGCGGCCTCCTACCAGTACCCTTTCTGGCGAAAGCTGGCGAAAGTAGCTAGCGAGAAAGTCATTATTGGATATGTGCGCGTCACAATCCAGAAATAGCAGGAACGGTTGACTAGCTCGACTGGCCAGGAGATTTCTAATCCGGGATCTCCCGATATTCCGTTCCAGCTCCTCATAGTGGCAGCCTGTCTTGGCCCGAAGCGATCGGTTGAGTCTTTGGATCTGGGGCTTGGAAGCATCATCCACACAGATGATCTCGCAAGCCTCAGATACGGTACTTGCCTGTGACAGCAGTTCGTCGACTAGTACTCTGACATCCACATTGTATACGGGTATCAGCACAGATAGCATGTGACAATATTACGCAGATAGCACATGTGGTCAAAGCGCAAAAAAAGAGGCCACCGGAGGGTTCCCAGTGGCCCGCGCCTGGTTCTCTGGAGTCTTCAAGACTTCAGGCAAGGCAATAATTGCTGGCTAGACGTTCCTGCCTGGGCACATTCCCCTTGCAGCGTCTTTATATACTAGTGAGAACTTATGGCGATGAGTGCGTGTAGAACTGTCTTCTTAGGCCTACTAAGGTACCTCAGAGTGCAAACGTGCACAATACGCCAAAAAGCATATTTTTTTGGCATTTAGTGGAGAGTGAGCCCGCGGCCTCCCTAATCCAGTCATGTGATTTCAGATATACGCCTTACGAATCGATTTAGCGACCGCCTGGGTGAGGTTGTGGCACTTTGACTTTCGCAAGATGTTGCTGCGGTGGACCCGCACCGTGCCTGGTGAGATATTGAGCTGATCGGCCGTCTGGTGTATAGTCAGTCCTTCGGCAGACAGGCGAAGTACGTCAATTTCGCGAGGGCTAAAGGGATTGACGGGTTCAGTTATCGGCTGCCCGGTACGAGAATCCAAGGTCACATGAGGTAGATTGGGGGCCATAGCCAGGAAGGAGATTTGATGGCTGCGACCGAGTCCGAGATGCGAGATGTCCGTGTGTATGCCCCAGTTCCTGGCCAATCTTGTGCCCTGTACTTCCACCGGAATAAGTTGATGAAGGAAGAGACCATAGCTGCCATCCCGCCGCATGAGGCGAAAGCTGTAGCACACTTTGTATTTCGTAATCTGCTCCGCCGGAATTTGCTCGAGCAGGAACTGGCCGGACAGTCGCTCACATCTCGTGACGTGATCGATGTCGTCGGGATGGATGTGTCCAATAAATGTCTGTAGGTCCAGGGTGGAGGCCTCTCTACCCAAAACCTCTTCTACCTCCGAGCTGAAGTACTCAAATTCGAATCGGCCAAGATTAAAGGAGAAGTGGTAGGACGGACCTGCACATAGTTTGTCTGCGGAACTACTGCTTGGCAGGTCATCAAATACCTGGGTTTTTGGATGGGTAAGGGAGGACTGCCTGTCGGCCCACACCTTGACGATGGTATCTATGTGCATGATTTTGAGATTAAACTCCTACTGATGGAGCCCTTGGCCTCAAGTTCGTCGGCGGAAGCACACGGACTAACTCAGGGCTAGGATAATAAAGATAATCAATTGCTTTTCGGAGGAGTCTTGCCTAGGTGGTGGGTGTTGGCTTCCTTGGGGCTAATATATATGACAAATATACGAAATCAAGGAATAATATTGTTAGAACGGTTGAATGACAATCGATATTTATGGCTGTCGATCTGCGGAGGGTTCGGGGAGGCAAGGCAGCAACTGGGTGATTGAGGTGGGCCAATCGCGGTCTGAAGGGTCCGAGTAGTTAGTGGGTGCTGATTTCAGGGGGCACCAGCCATATTTGCTCCTCACTCGATACAATACCTGGCAGCTGGGTGCGTCAGTGTGGTGGAAGTGGCATTTTGCCTTTATCTCCTTTATGCTACGGTCGAATGACGGACCATGTCTAGATGTACTTTGGCGACTGGTTAGTGAGAGGTAGGGGTAAAAAGAAGGCTGCAGGTAGGAGACCTGCAGCCCGAACAGTGTTTAACAACCTTATTCCTTTGGTCTATTCTATGAGTATCTTCTCTGTGACCGTCCCTTTGGCAAACTGTATCTTGACCAGGTATAGACCTTTGGGCAGATCGAGATGATCCACGGTATATTGACTGCTGTTGACCTCTCTCTTCAGCCAAAGACTCCTTCCGGCGATATCGGCAATCTCCAGGTTGATCATTGGATCGCTACTGGCAGATCGAATCTGAAGCATCCCCTTTGATGGATTTGGTCCGATCACGAGCTTGACCTCCTCCTTGGTCAGGCTGGGGGCCGACGTGGAACTGGTGTCGGGTGCCAGATTCAGTGCATTGTAAGCCCTTGGCGCGTAATATCCAATAATAGTGTCAATATAGGTTCGGCCTTTTTCAGGGCTCATATCGGCATTGGTCAGCAGTCCGACGAAATGGAAAGTTGCACCTTCCGGAATGGTACCGTTTCCAGCGCTACTATGCACAACCGTATCCCAGATTTGTGGCTCCCACCAGTCCCAGGGAGAACCTTCGGGCTGTCCGAACATGTTGAGACCGCGTACCAGCGGATAGAGCCCTTCTTGATAGTCATGTCCGGCACGTGCGGATGCTGCTTGTGCCGAAGTGGTATATTCATCATCGATCTGTCCAAAGACATCATTGATGCCCAAGTCGTTGACTGCCTGGATGGTAGTTAGACTGCCCTGCACCTCGACAATGGGATCATTGGTGGTAGGGACTACAAGTATGGCGCTTTCATACGGAGCAAATTGGTCCAGTGGGACATGGAAGGAAATAATCGGGGCTGTATTCTCATCCACCCAACTGATGTCACCAAGTGCACCGCCCAAATTGACCGCTAGGGAGATTTCTGAAGAATAGCCCACGTGGTTGGCAATGCAAAGAGTATCTCCTGCCGGCAGCACCCCGCCTCCAGGCCAGACGCCAGTACTGGTGCCGTTGATGTCACCATTAAAGGCCTCAATGACCATAGGATCTGGCTGGCCATCGCCATTCAAATCGGTCAGAAATTTTCCTTGAGGCGTGCTCGTGGTGATGATCTCGTTATAATTGTCGAGGGTGGCTGCTGCCAGTGCGATATATCCTCCCGTACCTTGTCCCCACACTACGATCTTATCTGGGTCAATGCCGTAGCTGTTACCCGCTTCGGCATAATCCTTCCGGAAGTAGCGGACGCAAGTCCGAGTATCTTGAATGCCCCGGTAGGCGGCGTTGATCAGACCAAGGGCACGCTCGGGCTGGGTCTCAGCCTGAGGATTCCAGCCCAGTCGATAATCTGCTGACGCAACGACGTAGCCCATCTTGGCCAGGCGAGTACATATCTCCACCGTGGCCGAATCCGTTTTGGTACCGGAAGTACCTTGATTGACCTTAATGGGCAAGAAATTACCCGTGTGCAGATAGATGACAAGTGGCCGATTGGTGGCTGTGTCTCCCGCAGGTTCATACACATCCATGACGAGCGACTGTGTGATGGCCTGACCGGCGATGCCGAGCAGCAGTACCGTAGCATTTTGTCCATAGAGCACATCGCTAGTCACCGTAACGTCATCGAAGATCTGGTCCAGATACCGCTCCTGGCCTCTGAGGAGGCTCGCTCCCATCACCAGCAAGCCGAGCCCCAATATGTACTTATTGATCATTGTCTATTTAGTTTTGGTTAATTAATCGCTTTTTTAAAATCGTATACCAGACTCACGTAGGCAAGCCGGCCTATTCTCGGTCCTCCGTAGGTTTGAAATCTCTGGTTATTCAGGAGATTGGATGCACCAATCTTAAAGGTCGTGTGGATGTCCCGGACATTATAGTTGATCTGTGCATCAAGCAGCGAATACGATGGTATCCCTCCTGTAAACTGGGGGGAGCCCTCAAAGATGAAGCTATCGATCCACTTGTAATTGATGTTGAAACCAAGCGGATTTCGTGAAAATCCTGAGAGGTTTCTTCCTGAAATGCTGATGTTGAACTTATGCTGCGGGGTGTTGAAGGCTGGTATGATTGGGTCATCCTCAAATTCCTTGTTCAGCTTATTCCATGAGTAGTTGCCAGACAGCGTGTAGTTGTCCGCGAAATAGTAGTTGAGTCCGATCGAGAACCCCTGCGTAGTGACCTCATTGGTCGAATTGGCAGCGTAGCGAAAGATATCTACCCGTGTTGGAAAACCGGTGGTAGGATCAAATGCCGCATCAGCGCCAATGTTGAAGCCCAGGAAATCATTGTAGATCGAGTAATAGTAGCCCGCATCCACATACAATCTATTGAAAAGTGTGGTGCGATAACCGACCTCGAATGTTTTTACTTTCTCCGGTCGCACCGGATCGATATCAAACATTTGCAGGACATCGGGACCCGGATTTGCTAGATAATCCCTCAACGAGCTGATCGTGATCAGGTCCTCGACGCCGTTGAGGTTCCCTGACAGCGTCGCGCGCCCTACGTTGAGGAACAAATACTGGTCGGTCAGCGTAGGATTGCGTATTGCTGATGAAAATGAAGCCCGCAAAAAGTTGCCCGCTCTGGGCTTGTATACCAGTGACGCCGCCGGAGATATAAGTACATTGAAATTCTCATTCTTGTCGGCTCGCACGGTGGCTGACAGCCGCAGGCGGTTGTCCGAAAGACCCTTTTCAACACCTGTGTAGAGCCCAAACTCCCGATTGGTGATCTTGACCCCAGCAGTGTCGTAAAACACCGTTCCTTCTGACTTGGGACGGTACATGCGGTAGTTGGCGCCCACTACCCACTTGTCGACAAAGCTCGGCTTGAATGTATATTCTCCATGTGTATGATACAGCGCTGAACGATCAAAAAACAGGGTGCCGCCCTCTGTCCGTTTGCGGGTGCGAATGCTCTCGAACACCTCCTCAAATCGGGCTGTGCCAGGGACAAAGAATGCCTGCGATCGGCCGGGGTCAAAGGCATCGTTGGCGATTTGCTCGGCCGTCGTGTGCCAGTCGTGCAATCGTCCTTGGTTGTCGATCTCCCATTGGTCGGCCGCTTCTTCGTCAAAAAAGACACTGAGGCTACCATCCGGATTCACGGTAATCTCCAACTGGGGGTAACCGGATTCGTTGATCTGTGGTACCACCTCTGCCCTCCACCAGCTCTCGTAGTCTTGTGCCCAGGATCGGACCTGCTTTGCACTGTCAAGAAGCTTCAGGGCGGTGAAATACGGATCGTAGGAATCGCCTGCATCCTCGTGCGTGACATAGGCTCGCCAGAAGAAGGTCTCCGGTTTTCTCACTTCAATCTTGTGCTGAAAAAACTGTATATTCTTGAGACTGAACCGGTTATCTCCCTGGTATACCGTTGTGCCGTTGGCATAGCTAGTTCCTATGATCAGTTCCGTTGACTGATCACGGGCAGCCGGATCGAGTCTGAAGTGAAAGGCCGCATTGGCCTTGAGATTGCGCGTGTCATAATCTACGAGGTCTCTCTCCTTATATCCTGTGCGATACCAGGTGCCCAGCCCAGGATAGGTCCATGGTTCGAAAGTGGAGAAGTCATTGGCTGGTGAATACTCGTCTCCGTAGATATTGACCGCGTCATAGCGGCCGGGATTATCTGCTGATACTCGACTCCCATCGATGGGATCAAAATTGTTGGCCTCCCAGTCATCTGCTCGGAGGTACGAAAGGTTAAATTTGTAGGCAAACCAGTCCAGATCCTCTTTGTTGCTGACCGCGTCCCCCCATCGCACTGCTGTCTCAATGAGATTGCGCTCGCCTGCCTTCACCATCGCAGACAGACCACGTTGGAAAAAGGGATTTTTGGTCTGCATACTGATGACTCCGTTAAAGGCATTAGGTCCGTAGAATGCCGAACTTGCCCCCACAACCAGGTCGACTTTGAGGACGTCTAGCTCTGAGGATCCCAGAAAATTACCCAGCGAAAAATTGAGCCCTGGCGACTGATTGTCCACCCCATCGATGATCTGCAGCGATCGCACCGGACTCGTGCTGTTAAACCCACGGGTGTTGACAACCTTGAAACCCAGGCTGGCAGCTGTCAAATCCACGCCTTTCAAGGAACCTAGCCCGTCGTAGAAATTGTCTGAGGGTGTTTCCTTGATCGCCAGGACGTCCAACGATTCTACCGTCAGTGGTGCCGCCTTTTGCTTGTCAGAGATGCGTTGCCCCTTGACTTCGGTCACCGTGAGGGTGACGCCTTCGCTACCGGAGAGGGTGATCTGCAAGGGCTCCGCCGCATCGGTCACTTCGACGTCGAGGTCAGTGTACCCGATGTAGGAGACCACCAGTGTCATTGGCAGCCCGTCGACTTTCAGTTCAAAGGAACCATCAAAGTCGGTGATTGTACCACGGCTACTACCCTTTATCAACAGATTTGCTCCGATCAGGGGATCTCCGGTGGCCTCGTCGAGCACCGTGCCCTTAATCCGGGACTGACCGACTAGAGACGCAAAGCTGACGCATAGCAGTAGACACTGGATGGTTATTCGCGCGAAGCACTTCCTTTGCATAGATGGATAATCAGGTCGTTAATTCTGCAGTCGTAGGAGTACTAAATGTACGAAGGGTCTTGAGTCAAGATAAGCAAATACTCAAAATATCGGGTATGTACGACAGATTTTGCGCTATGATCATTCACTTGATTTACAGGGCTTTCTTACAAATACTTCAATGAGATGCCTACATATTATCTGAAGTGGGAGTACCTTTGACTTATACTATGAAAGAGACAAAAACAATAGGATGATCAGCCAGCTCACAAAGAACCAGCGACTTTCCTCTATTCAGAAAGAGGTAGTGGAGAAAGTCAGTCGGGGTAGACGTATTACGGAGGAGGAATGTCTGCATCTCTTCGAACAAGCACCACTGTCATTTCTGGGTATCCTGGCTAATCACATCCGGGAAGGGCGGCATGGACACCATACTTATTTCAATCGCAATTTTCATGTGGAGCCCACCAATGTCTGCATATATAGCTGCTCCTTTTGTTCATATTCCAGGTTGATCAAGAAGCGCGACGAGGGATGGGAGTACACCCTGGAGGACATCATGAAGATTATCCGCTCCTATGACAAAGAAGCGGTGACAGAGGTACACATTGTCGGTGGAGTGCTACCACAGTATGATATGGATTTCTACGAGCGACTTTTCCGCTTGATCAAGTCACACCGACCAGAGCTACACATCAAGGCGCTCACCCCGGTGGAGTATCACTATATTTTTAAGAAGGCGCGGATATCCTATGAGGAGGGGATGGAGCGGATGATGAAAGCCGGGTTGGACTCGATGCCGGGGGGTGGCGCGGAGATTTTCCATCCCGAGGTACGTGAGCAGATTGCCGGAGACAAGTGTACGGGAGAGCAGTGGTTAGAGATCCATCGCATCTGGCACCAGCTGGGTGGTCGATCCAACGCAACCATGCTGTACGGCCACGTAGAGTCCTATGAGCACCGCATCGATCACCTGCAGAAGTTAAGGAGCTTGCAAGATGAGACGGGCGGGTTTCAGACGTTTATCCCCCTTAAGTTTCGCAATAAGGACAACGAAATGTCGCACATAGCGGAAAGCACCACGCTGGAAGACCTGAGAAACTACGCGGTGTCTCGCATCTACTTGGACAACTTTGATCATGTGAAAGCTTACTGGCCGATGATCGGACGGTCGACGGCACAGTTGGCACTTGCATTTGGGGTCGATGATATCGATGGCACGATCGACGATACGACAAAGATATATACGATGGCCGGCTCTGAAGAGCAGCATCCCGCGATGTCCACACGAGAGTTGGTCCAGTTGATCAAGCAAGCCAATAGGCATCCGATCGAGAGAGACACCCTTTACGAGGAAGTGCAGGACTACGAGGAAGTGTCTTTTGAGGGTTCGGATGATTTTCGAGGCTATCTCTCTTTGCCCGTGATCAACAATTGATTTTTTATCCTTTCTTTAGGACCCTTTTTAGTGTGACCAAACCTTTCGCGTTCAATCGCGTTCACTTTATCGTATGCAAAGACCAATACGAATTTCTGCGGTGTCCTACCTCAACACGCAACCCCTTCTGGCAGGCCTGGAGCATCATGAGACGGCTATGCAATTTGTGCTGTTTACAGAGACCCCTGCCCAGTGTGCCGAGCGGTTGATGGCTGGGGAGGCGGACCTTGGCCTCGTTCCTGTCGCTGCAATGGAGCGCCTCCCAGGTTACCGGCCAATAACCAATTATGGCATAGCGGCCGAGGGGGCCGTCACCAGCGTTCTGTTGGTTAGTGAGGTGCCACCGGCTGAGCTGGAGTCCGTCTATCTGGATTACCAATCGCAGACCTCCAACACGCTGATGCAGATCCTACTGTCGGAGTATTTTCAAAGGGAGGTGATCTTCTTGCCTTCGGCTGACGGGTATGAGGATCGGATTTCGGGTACGACCGGGGGACTCCTGATCGGCGATCGAGCACTGGAGGTGCTGGGTAAGTTTGACTTTCAGATCGATCTGGCACAGACCTGGTACGACTATCAGGGACTTCCATTCGTTTTTGCCCGGTGGGTAGGCAACGACCGCATTGACAGCGAGGTGACCGCCGAGCTCGAAGCCGCCTTTGAGGAAGGCCTACAGCAGATCCCGACCATCGTGGAGGAATATGGGGCGAAGTATCCGCAGGTGAACCTCAGCGACTATTTGCGTCTCAGAATACAGTATAAGCTCACCGATCGACACTTGCGAGGATTGGATGTTTTTCAAGAAAAGCGAAGGAAGTTGGCCTCGCTCACCATTAGCTAAGGCAATCATGGAGCAGATAACCACATTGGGGCAGTTGAAGGCCTCGGGATACGTAAGTAGATCGATCAAGGAGGAGCTGAGGTCCAATCTGATCGAGAAGATCAAAAAGGGGGAGCGGATCTTTCCAGGGATCATCGGATTTGATCAGACCGTGCTACCAGATATCGAACGTGCGATATTGTCTAGCCACAATATTTTACTGCTAGGCCTGCGTGGCCAAGCGAAGACACGCATCGCCCGGTTACTGGTCAACTTGCTCGACCCGATGATTCCGATCGTACGCGGCAGCGAGCTCAATGACGATCCCCTGCGACCGCTGTCAAAGTATGCCCTGGACAAGATCGCCCAAGAAGGTGACGAGACGGAGATTGACTGGATGGCAAGAGAACAGCGGTACGTCGAGAAGCTCGCCACCCCCGACGTCAGCGTGGCCGATCTGATCGGTGATGTAGATCCGATCAAAGCCGCGACCCTCAAGCTGCCATACTCTGACGAGAGAGTGATTCACTACGGCCTGATCCCCAGAGCCCACCGGTCAATCTTCGTGATGAACGAACTACCGGACCTGCAGGCTCGAATCCAAGTGTCCCTCTTCAACATCCTGCAAGAAGGCGATATCCAGATTCGAGGATTCAAGCTTCGGCTGCCGCTGGATATTCAGTTCATCTTCACCGCCAATCCGGAGGACTACACGAATCGAGGTAGCATCATTACTCCGCTGAAAGACCGGATCGAAAGCCAAATTTTGACTCATTACCCGGTGACTCTAGATGAAGCACGGGCCATCACCCGTCAAGAGGCTCGGATCAGCAACGGTCAATCGCACGTACGTGTGCCTGACCTCATAGCCACCCTGGTAGAGCGGATATCATTTGCGGCTCGGAGCTCAGAGTTGGTGGATGAGAAGAGTGGGGTATCGGCTCGACTCAGTATATCCAGCCTCGAAAACCTGGTCAGTGGAGCGGAAAGACGATCCCTGATCAACCGCGAGTCAGATTCTACGGTGCGGATCAGTGATTTCTGGGGTGTGATTCCGTCCATCACCGGCAAGGTAGAGCTGGTCTACGAAGGGGAGCAAGAAGGACCCTATGCTGTGGCGCTGAAGTTGATCGGCGAGGCTATCAGAGAGGAGTTTCTCACCGCATTTCCTCACCCGGACAAGCACTTCAAGGAGACGGAGGTGGACATCTTTGAGGACATTCGAAATTGGTTTGGGACGGGCAACACGATTGAACTTTTGCATGCGGAACCAGAGTCTTCGTATCGAGATAAACTGTCCCGGGTGCCGGGGCTTTCTGCCTTAGCCAGACGACTGAAGGTGGATCAGCCGGACGCCTGGGTAGCTCAAGAACTGATCTTGCATGCCATGTCAGAGTTTAATGTACTCACCAAGGAACTGGTGGACTCCAAGCTGACCTTTCGCGATATGCTTGCGGACATGCTGGATGACTTGGACAATTAGTGTTTCGTCTGATAAAATAACGGCACCCTGGCTGTCTCTCCTGCACCTGCTATTCATCATCCAAGCTTCGATCAGGCTCATGATAGCACGCAGTCTGGTCTGGCGCATATTATCAAAGGGAACCTCCAATAACCTACTTTTTGGAGATAAAGATCGCTTCCGATGACATATTTCCGAGTTCAGGATAAATATCCGCACATGATCAACATGAGCGGGTGTAGATATCATTCAAATTCTAGGATTTTTCATCCGACTATCGGTCGGATTTGGTCGTATTTTGCTTGTTTGAGCCCTTCAGGACCTGATTTTCTAGTGAGCCATAGCCTTCAGATATGTTGCTCTGCGCATGTTGTAGCAAATATTCATCAAGGTAATGGCAGCCGTATTTCGAACTATCCCGACCTGACTAACTATTACACGACCCAGCTGCTGATGTATGTCCCCGAAGACGTGTTCTACTCTCGATCGTACTTTTGACTTCCTCGTATTTACTGCTTTTTCATTCTCGTTGAGTGGTTTATTTCGGTAGCCCTTTCGGTGTATTCTACTTACTACATCCCTTCGTTTTAAATCATCTTCTATTTCTTTGCTCCTATAGGCAGAATCCCCATATAGCTCATGGTGACTATCTGTTTGTTCCAATAGATCCTCCAGCACCTGAGAATCATGGACGCTCGCCGGCGTAACCTCAAAATTAGTAATCAACTTACTGCCTTTGTCCACCTTTATGTGGTTCTTATAACCATATCGACTTTGCTTATTCTTCTTGGTCCAATCTGCATCCGTATCTTTTTGACGTGACTTGTTCATAGACCAATCTGTTGGCTTTTTACCCTTTTTGATCTCATCATTCTCTTTGCGGCTATTTCGCTGTACCGGCGCATCTACGATACTGGCATCCACTATTGATCCATTATTCACAATCAATCCCTGATCCCTAAGCTGAGATGTCAATAAAACGAATAGCTCATCGATTATCCCTCCTCGAGCTAACGATTCGTTAAAATCCCAAAATGTATTCGCATCTGGTACCCTGTCCCCCAAACTAAGTCCCAAAAATCGTTGAAAGCTCAATCTATCCTTAATATGATACTCCAGCTTCTCAAAGGAAAGACCATACGTTGATCGCAAAATCAAGCCCTTCAACATCATTATCTTGTCAAACGAAGGTCGACCTCCCTTACTTGGATCTGCCTTCTTAAAGACTCGCTCAACCAAATCCCGGTAATCCTCAAAATCTATGTGCTTACTCAATTTCTCCAACGGGTCTCCCATCTTTGACAGTTCCATTAACCGAAATTCCTCATCATATAGCGTAGATGCCATCTTGCCTCGATTTGTTTACAACAAATTACGATTTTTTCTATAGGTTTCCGGAGCTACCCCAAAACGAAAAAACACTGGTAGCGGGAGAGAGAGGCCTTCATGTGAGGCAGTAGACGTGTGGCTGCCTCTTGACCAAAGTCATACTGAGGGAAGCAAGCGTGGAAGGTGCTGGGGCGAGGAATGTAAAGAGGCACACTGCCACAGCCGTTAGGGCCGGGCAAATGTCCGTTTAATCTTAGAGTTTAAACCAAGATTCTCCTGCAGAGACAGTTTGTCAAATTGCTCTACAATGAATGCCTGTACTACGTTTCGCTGCTCTTTCTCAGTGCCGCCTCGGGGCTGCTCTGCGAATTGGCCTTTGCTGGACATCGGATTAAAATTTGTTATAAGGTATATGAGTAACGATTCAAAGAGGTTAGATGTTTCCAACAAATCGGGCCAATTAACGAATTTTAACAAAAAAGGAGGAACGTTTTTGACTGGAAGTCAATTTTACTTATACTTGGCGCTGGAACGATCTTTGGTACGGCTGGACAAAAAGCAAATAATCGCTTCCGTTTTCAGATTGTTTTGGTGAGAACGAAAGTAAGTCGTATCTTTCGACGAATAATTTTAGGCAACTGTTTTCATAGTTTATTAATTTTTTAGGGTGTATTGAGCGTTTGATGAAAGTCAAACGCTCTTTCCTTTTTAGGCGGGTTGCTATGGGGATAGCAGCGGTACGGTCGGGTACCATCATCGACTTTCCCACACAACGTCAAGTACGGTTCGAGCTCAGCGTAGCAGGGCGACTTCGCCTCGGACTGTCTCAATAGATCCATCTGCCCTTTCAAGCACGGCCGTGTAGGCATAGATATCAGACGGCGCATCCTTTCCTTTATGCCTGCCGTCCCATCCTTCCTCTGCAACACTGTCGTAGACCATCTGCCCATACCGATTGAAGATCTTGAAGTCGGCTAGACGGACATTGCCAAAGATCAATACCTTAAAGCGATCGTTGATATCGTCACCCGTGGGGGTGAAGGCACTAGGTATCTCATACTTTGGCGGCTTACCCTCGATCGTGATTTCGCCCATGCCCATGCATCCCTCGGGAGATTCAATTTCGACCTTAAACACATTGGCGCCTTCGGAGTTGACCGGAGTCATGACGACCGCACTGGTGGCGCCCTCCAACTCTACACCATCTGCATACCAACGGAAAGTGCCGGTGTTGGTGATGTCGGGTATCGTTGTTGCCGTCAGCGTTACGATGGTCCCTTGCTCAACTGCCCCAGCCGGGCTCGCAGCGATACCACCCACCCGAGGAAGGGAGAAGGTAATAATGCCGCCACTGCCTGCGCCCAGGCATCCATCGGGCTTGGTACCTGCAACCTGGTAAAAGCTGGATTCCACCGGTGATGCAGTCGGACTATCACAAGAAGTACACGTGAGTCCAGGGCCCTGCCAGGTGATGTCATCATATTGGTCAGCCTCCACGACGGACAAGCCGACAGGCTCACCTGGACATACCGCTGTGTCAGGCACCACGGTCATGGGCTCCGGAGGAAAGATGTTAATATTCACCGAGCCGGAGGTCGGACAGCCCATGCTTTCGAGACTGACCGTAAAGGTCATGGACTGCGGGGTCCGAATTACTGGATCCGCACACTCGGTGCAAGATAAGCCCTGCTCGGGCATCCATTCGATCTTATCAAAATCTTCTGCGTTTAGGAGTTCAACCTGTACGGGATTGTTGGGACAGACCACGGTGTCTGTCAAAGAGAGATTGACGGGCGGATTGATCACGTAGAGAGTCACGCTATCGGTCCGCATACAGGCATTGTTCGTGGTCATACGTCGGTACACCGCCGTGTCTTCGGTGACCAGCGTAAAGTTAAGGCTGCTGTCTCCATTGAGGGAGGTGCCGGCGTCGTACATCCACTCAAATTCGACATCGGGAAAGTCGGTTGGGCTTAGATACCGAGAGAACAGCGTCACGGTCTCGCCTGGGCAATACTCGTCCTTTTCTACAATCACGGTGATGGGGAGCTCAGGCAATGAATCCACTCGAACCACCACGGAGTCCGTGATCCGGCACGAGCTATTTTCAAAGGTCAGATAGTAGGTGCGAGTCACATCCGTGGTCACCCGGATTGACTGGTTGCTCAAGACTTCTAGCGTCGAGTCCATGGGAGACCATTCGTAAGTTCCTGCGGGATCACCGATGATGTCGACGGAGACAAATGCCTGATCATCGAAACACACAAAGGTCGTATCACCGGCATCAAACGAAATCCCGGCCAGCAGCTCTATGTCGATCTCATCCGTGGCCTGACAGGCACCGAGGCTGGTATACACCTGTACTTCCGATGGCTCGTGCGCGGCAAAGCTGACACTTGATCCCCGAATGGTATCCCCACCGACGATCCAATGGTAGAGACCAGCAATTTCTGTGGATAGGGTGACGGTGTCTGCCTGGCATACCTCCACTTCGTCTGGTGTGATCGTGACGGTTAGCTCGTCCAGCAGCAAGACAGTCAAAGCGGACACCTCGCCGCCATCCAGGTCCAGGAGACGAATTTCGATCGTATCGGTTTGCTCCACCTCTCCGTCGGCAATCGGCGCGATCAAATACTTCACACTCGTTGAGCCGGAGTCTATCTGGATCGTATCGGGAAGCTCATGACGGTAGTCAATACCTTCGAGTGCCGTACCACCAAAGGCCACGATGTATTGCACGGCTGAATCTCTGGGCTCAAGGCCGATGGTCAGGCTGTCTAGGTCACTTGCGCAGGCTTCTACGAGAAAAGTCCCGGCTGCTTCTGTATCCAGCGACAGCTCCACGTCCGTCTGTGCCAGCAGTACATTGACACACATCATTAGAAACGCGATGTATCTGATTTTCATAGACTGATAACGTATTGCGACCAAAAATACATACAATAATTAGATCACCTAAAAATTCTTTATTGTCAATCACTTACCCTGGAAAGGCATCCAAAACTGCCTGGTAAGCGGTGCCGTTTCGGGACACAAGACATACTAATAACGGCTATCGCAATGCGTCTGTACATCCCTCTAAGGCCTCTTCCACCCTTGATTCGGTCAGCTGCCCCCCGCTCTCGTACCAGGCAGCCAGTATATAATTGCCAATGTTGGCGATCTCGGCAGCCGTCAGGCCTGAGATGCCTTGCATATCGGTGTCGTAGATGATCCCATTGACCACGATGGTGTCGCGTATGCCCCCGCGAATGATACAGGGCAAGTCGGAAATACGCTCATCCAGGCCGGTACCCCGCAAGGGAGGATATAGCCGTGCCAATCCCTGGCCTTGCTCCATATGACAGTTGGCGCAATGCACATCGTACAGACGCTTGCCTTGAGGATAGGGCATCTGATGACACCCTCCGGCCAGGACAAGCACGAGGCAAAGCCACCTACATTTCATTCAGCAAGACGTCGATATCGTCCATGAATTTGTCCACTGAATCGGGATCGGTACCATCACAGAAGGCACGAATGTGCCCTTGACCATCAATCAAGATCAAGCGACCGCTGTGATCAAAGCCGCCCGGGGCGGATTTGTCTTCAAAGGCAATGTTAAAATACTCATTGGCCACAGGTTCTACCTGATCTTTGGTCAGCTGGACCAGATGCCAACGGTCATTCTTAAGGCCGAGTTTGTCGTAATAGCGCTTTAGGATGGGTACCGAGTCCTTGCGGTAGTCGATGGACATGGATAGTATGTGCAGTCTCTCATCCTCACCAAAGCGGTTATCCAGGCGGATCAATTGCTGCTTGACTTTGGGGCAGATGGTAGGGCAGGAGGTAAAGAAGAAGTCTGCCACGTAGGCCTTTCCAGACAGTATCTCGTCTGAGATGACGATGCTGTCCTGGTTGACATAGGTAAATGGCGAGATGGTGTGGTATATCGTATCACCATCTTCGTAGACAGTGTCGCCGAGGATTGGCAGTTTTTCAACACCTGTACGACAGGAGGCAAGGACCACTGCCACCAGTATTACTGCAAGAGATCTATTCGCCATGCTGCGGTGCCTGAACATCTAGATAAGTCTTTGCGGAATGCATGTTGTCCAGCATGATTTGCTTCATATCGTCCACAGTGACCTTTTCCATCTTCAGGAACTTCTCCTTTTCACTGTCGGGTATCGAGTCAAGTTTGCCAAAATTGTGCATCCAGCTCCACATGGCATTTTCCGCCTTGTTGAGGCCGGCCAATTGTTTATTGACCTCTCCCAGTTTGTCAAGGTCGACCGGCTCCTGTGCCCGTAGTTCCGTCAGCATATCGCGCAGCTGCCGCTGCATACCTGTGATGGTCTGCAGCTCTGGCATCATTTCGTCATGCACGGTCATAATTTCGGCATATAGGCCCTGCAGTTCAGCGGGCACGCGAGCGTCCTCGTAGTTGGAATCAGTGTGACTGCCTCCACCCCCCTGGCAGCCCATCCCGATCCAGGATGTGAGTAGCATGATACAGATCATCAATAGGCGTGTATCGCTTGCGTATGTTTGTAGTAGCATGGTGCGATTCGTGATTATTAAGCCAACAATCGTACTTCAGCAGATGTTTTAGGAATGCCGGCACAAAGTTATCATTTCACCGTTTCAATGGGGACTGTCCCGGCAAGATTCGAGGGGCAAAGGACATTTTATGAAAAAGCGGTCCATCGTCTGGTTTAGGTCAGATCTGCGCTTGCACGATAATGAGGCGCTTACGGATGCCATTCGAGCATCTGAAGAAGTGATCTGCGTGTATGTCTTTGATCCACGGGTGTTTGGAGCAGAGACGAGATACGGATTTCCCAAAACCGGCTTGCATCGCACCCGATTCGTGCGCGAGTCTGTGGAGGACCTGCGAAATAGACTTCGGGCGATTGGGTCGGAACTCGTCGTGCGTTTTGGTCATCCGGAGGATGAGATCTACCAATTGGCCCATCGCTACAAGACGCATTGGGTCTTTTGCAATCGCGAGCGAACCCGGGATGAGGTGCAGGTGCAATCTCGATTGGAGAAGCGACTGTGGTCGATCGGCCAGGAAGTGCGTTTCTCAAGAGGAAAGATGTTGTACTATACCCAGGACCTGCCCTTTCCCGTCACCCACACGCCGAATTCGATCGCAGCCTTTCGCAAAGAGGTGATGGGGCTGATCCCGATCAGGGCTCCGTTGCCCGCTCCGCAGCGCCTGCAAGGGCCTCAACCGGCTCCGCGAGTGGGTAGCATACCGACCATGGAGGAGCTGGGTCATGAGGAGGATCGAGTCGACCGCCCGGAGCGAGCCTTTTTTGCGGGAGGTGAAGCAACAGCTCTGGCACGATTGGCTGAGCTTTTGCACAACACCAAAGAGGGACTGTACTCGAGATCAGCGGCCAGTCTGACGTCGAGTCGACTGTCCCCTTGGTTGAGCCATGGTTGTCTCTCACCGAAGATGCTTTATAGATGCTTCCTGGAGGCCCACGGAGATCACAAGACGAAGGCGACTAAGCGATTGTTGGGCCATCTGGTGCATAGGGACTATCACCGCTTGATGGGCAAGAAGTTTAAGAACAAGATCTTTCTGCGGCAGGGTACGGGGGGGCCACGCAGTGATGTGCTGCGCAATGATCGTACTGCCTTGGATGCTTGGGCCGAAGGACGCACGGGTTTGCCTATCATCGATGCCTGTATGCGTGAACTGGCACAGACGGGGTATCTGTCGACGCGGGGCCGGGAGCTGGTGTCGTCCTATCTGGTGCATGACCGCAAGGTCAACTGGCAGATGGGTGCAGACTATTTTGAGTCTGTCCTGTTGGACTATGACCCTTGTAGCAATTATGGCAACTGGAATCTGGTGGCAGGCGTAGGGCCGGAAGGGGGCAAGGAGCATGTCTGGAATCTGGCCTCCCAAGCAAGGATACTGGACCCGGCAGGCACCTATATTCGACGGTGGGCTCCGCAGTATGCCGATAAATCCGCGGGAGAGATCCACCAGCTCAACGAGGCTTGCTCCTAGTAGATCTTCGCTTTAGATATGTTGCTTCAATTCTAATAGGGTTTTGTTCGCAGGACCGAAGGATCTCGTAGAGTCGAGCATGACAATGCGAGCAGGGAGGGAACCGCGACAGCGGTCGGGTGGCTAGCGCGGGCTATAGCGCGGCTTTGCAACGAAAGTATGCGGACCAAAGACATTAGAATTAACCACAAGATTGAATGCGAAACTCTACTAGAATGCAAGCACCTTGATCCGACGAGTAGAGTCACGATGGTGTAGAAACTCCTCGACTTTGCGCAGGTCTCGCCGTCGGCTGCTGGCTGTTTTGGCGGGCAACCATTTGATCAGCAGTACGGGATCTTCTTCCACTTGGTCAGATATGGCCGTCTGGGCAAAGGCCATGGTTTGGATCTGCTCGATCATGATCTTGATCTCTTCGAGCAGTCGGATGTCTAGCGCTGGCACACTCATGAGACTGTCGATCTGAGTCCGTAGGATTTGGATCTCACTATCCTTGGTGGCTTCCACTTCACGAGATGCCTCCAGCTTTTCTTCGAGGGTTGCACCAAAATCGGACACCTGCGACTGGAGTAGTTTGAAGGTGGAAAGATCGATTTCTGAGGTGGAGATGATCTCGATATCTGTATCGGCCAGGCCACATTGGGACAGTCCCTCTCGATAGACGTCCAGGTTTTCGTTACTGATTGCCGATCCATAGACTTTTAGGATCAGCTTACGACCTTGGGAGGTCTCTACCAGCTTGGATTCATCAATGTAGATGGCCTGATCACCCAGATACCTGGAGATGAAGAGGTCCTTGTTGCGGTCATTGTTCACCTTACGCATCACATCCTGCAAGATGAACAAGCTCGGTATGATCATGACCAGGCAGAAGAAGGCAAGCGCAGCGGTCGTTCTCCGCCTCATCTTCCTGTCTGCGTACCGCTTTAGGGGAAAGCGAAGAGATCGCACGATGATAAACGTGGCAAAGGCAACAAAGAAGGAGTTGAGAAAGAAGAGGTAGAAGGAATTGAGAATGAACGCACCGGCATCAAAATCGGCCTCGGTAGAAAGGCCGATAGAGATCTCAATCCACTTGGCCAAGCCGAAACCCGTCACACAAAGTGGTGGCATGAGTGCGGTGGCAATGGCAACACCGGGCATGGCATTGGACAGATCCTTGCGAGATCCAGAAATGATGCCCGCTACCCCTCCGAAGAAAGCTACCAGCACGTCGAGAAATGTGGGCTCCGTACGCCTACTGATTTCCTCGGTAATGTTGCCAAAGGGGGTTAGGAAGAAGTACAATGTGCTCGTCACGATCGCTATGCCGATGGCAATACCAAAATGTTGCAAAGCCACCAGCAAGGAGTCCCGATTGTTGGTTCCGACCGCCAGCCCTACTCCCAAGATGGGTGACATAAGAGGAGAGATAAGCATGGCCCCAATGATGATGGCTTGGGAGTTGAGATCGAGTCCCAAGCTTGCGATCATGATGCTGCACATCAGGAGCCAGGCATTGGCTCCTTGCATTAATTTGTTTTCGTAGATATTTCTGATCGTGCCCTCCCGGTCCAGGCCGACCTTAAGATCAGTCAACCGATCAAAGAAGTCTCGGACACGTTGCCAGACATCTTGTAGGCCAATTTTGTCTTGTTTCGGAGGATTTTCTTCTTGATTCACTACTGTACTATTTGGCCGTCAGCCATTTTCAAGGTGCGGTCACAACGCTGAGCCAGTTCCTGATTGTGCGTCACGATCACGAAGGTCTGTGCAAAGTCCCTTCGCAGCTGGAAGATCAACTCGTGAATGCCATCGGATGTCTGGGTATCGAGATTGCCGGTGGGCTCATCAGCTAGAATCACGTCCGGTTTATTGATCAGGGATCGGGCGATGGCCACTCGTTGCTGCTCGCCCCCCGACAGCTCACTGGGCTTATGGGTCGCTCGATCGCCCAGACCCAGATAATCCAAGAGCTCCATGCCGCGCTTCTGCGTCCTGGCCCGCTGCTTTCCTGCTATATAGGCGGGAATGCAGACGTTCTCCAACGCAGTAAACTCGTCCAACAAATGGTGAAACTGAAAAATGAATCCGATGTGGTCGTTGCGAAAGGCTGAAATCTGCCTGTCATTGAGGGCCAGCACGTCTGTCTCATCGTAGAGTACTCGGCCTTGATCGGCTCGGTCCAACGTCCCCAGTATGTGAAGAAGGGTCGTTTTGCCGGCACCTGACTTGCCGACGATGGCCACGATCTCGCCCTTGCTAATCTCTGCTTGGACCCCCCGCAAGACATGCAGGTTGCCATAGTACTTATGGATGCCGGAGGCCTGTATCATCTAAGTCCTTGCTTTGCGATCAAATATAATATGGAAAAGCTGCAATCAGGCATTCAAAGGTAAACACACGGGACCATTGCGCGCGGCTGCCCCTGGGTATAGCACCTGACCTGCTATCGGATTAATCCTCATCGTGACCCGCTGGGCGGAATTTTATTCCGGATGGGACCACGATCTGAACAATAAGCTTTACATTCGAATAAGACATAATATCTTGCCGGTCGTTAAAGTTTACTGTTGCAGCGTCTTAGTAGTCGCAGATGAGAATCCTCCAACTCTGTAAGAAATTTCCCTATCCGCTCAAAGATGGCGAGTCAATCGCGGTCACCTATCTGGCCAGGGCTATGCATCAGCTGGGGTGTGAAGTGAGTCTGCTTGCGATGAACACCACTAAGCATCCGGTGGACGTAGGCGAGGTGCGGTCACAACTGCCCCACTACCGTCATGTGCATCACACCGAGCTGGACAACGAGGTTAAGCCGCTTCATGCCTTTCTCAATTTGTTCTCATCGGACTCGTACAACATCAGTCGATTTGACAATTCCGCGTACCGGAGCAAACTAATCCACGTCCTGCGGCAGCGTGCTTTTGATGTGGTCCAACTGGAGTCGCTGTATCTGGCACCTTATATCGATATCATCCGCCAGTATTCCGATGCCCGCATCATCCTGCGGGCACACAATGTAGAGCATGAGATTTGGGAGCGCATGGCTACCAACGAGGTCGTGGCCTTGAGACGGTGGTACTTTGAGTACTCGGCTCGCAAGCTCAAGAACTACGAAGTAGAGCAATTGCAGCAGATTGATCACTTGGTGCCCATCACCGCAGAGGATGCCCACAAGTTTATGCGATTGGGCTATAAGGGGCCCTGGGTATCGACGCCTATTGGCTTGGACCTCTCCACACTGCCCTTTGAGCAGGTGAAAAGCAATGTACCACTGTCGGTCTCCTTTATTGGCTCGCTGGATTGGATGCCCAACGTGGAGGCGCTCAACTGGTTTCTCGACCAAGTCTGGCCGCATATAAATCAGATCTTTCCTCAATTGACCCTGCATGTGGCCGGACGCAATTGTCCGGAATGGGTGCAAAACCTCCAGATGGAAAATGTGATGGTCCATGGAGAGGTCAGAGATGCCCATGAGTTTCTGCGGGCACATCCGATAACGGTCGTACCGCTGCTTTCTGGAAGTGGCATGCGGGCCAAGATCATTGAGGCCATGGCACTGGGCAGAATCGTCATTTCTACCTCGCTAGGCCTGGAAGGCATTCATGCCAAAGACAAGCAGGAGGTGTTGATCGCTGACAGCCCAAGTGACTTCATCCGCAAGTTTAGATTTTGCTATCACCACCGTCGCCACCTGCCTTCACTCAGTCAAGCAGCTCGTCGATTTGCTGACGACCAGTTTGATCATCTGAAGATCGGCCGTAAGCTCATCAAGTCCCTGCAGACGGCCATAGCCAAGTGATAGGACCGTCGTCACGGCCCAATAACAACATTTTCAAGACCATGTTAGGCAGATGAAAATGATATTTTTGCCCTTCGAAACATTGTTGCTAGAGGATTGAGATTATTGGTGCTCACGTCGAGGTTCCCTTTGCCCCTGAAAAGGGGGGACAAGCTGCGGCTTTTTCACCAGATCAAGTACTTATCTCGCCAACATGAGGTGATCCTGGTGTCCCTGACACACGAGAGGGTGGAACCGTCGACCATCACCGAGATGCGTAGCTACTGCAGCGAGGTCCATCTCATACCGTTGTCTCATTTTCTTTCGCTATGGCGTGGTGCCTGGAGCTTTTTGAGGGGCATGCCTGTGAATGTGGGCTACTTTAGAGCATCCGCGGCGCACCGCCGGGTGATGGAGCTGATCGAGCGAGTACAGCCGGACGGCATCTACACGCAACTCATCCGGATGGCGCCCTACCTGGAGCAGATGAGCGAAGTGCTGGCCCTCGACTACATGGATGCGTTCTCCTTACGTGCCCAGCGCCGGACAAAGGAGGGTGGCCTGCGGGCGCTGTTCTGGAGGAAAGAATCGCGCAGACTGGCTAGATATGAGGCCTCGGTCTCCAGCAAATTTCGTCATAAATTTATCATCAGCCAGCACGATAAGGAGCATCTGGAAGCGTCGGGTGTCCGCCATCTCCAGGTTCTCCGAAACGGGGTCGATGCCAGCTATTTTCAATCATCCGGGACCACAGCAAAGGCCTTTGATCTGGTATTTGTGGGCAACTTGAGTTACCATGCCAACATTGCCGCGGCAGCGTATCTGGCAGGCCAAATCTTGCCTGCCTTGCGATCCAGACACCCCGATGTCAAGGTGCTGATCGCAGGCGCGACGCCCGTAAGGCGCGTGTGGAGACTCGTCGACGCATCCGTGGAAGTCTGGAGTGATGTGCAAGATATACGCCTGGCCTACGATGCCGCTCCGATCTTCGTAGCTCCCATTTTTTCCGGCAGTGGACTGCAGAATAAGATCCTGGAGGCCATGTCCATGGGGCTTGCCTGTATTACTACCTCGCTGGTGCACAGGTCCATCGGTGCGCCCCCAGGCCTCATCCACGTAGCCGATGATGTGGAGCAGTTTGTGGGCCGTATCTCCCTGCTTTTGACTGATCAGGACCGGAGGATACAACTCGGAGAAAAGGGGAGATCGTTTGTGCAGATGGAGTATAGTTGGGAGAAATGCAATGAGCCACTCACTAAACTTGCGGTGGCGAAGGATGTTAAAAGGGTATAATGCAAATGACGATACAACTGGATAGCATAGAAGAAGCCATTGAGGACATCCGGCTGGGGCGGATTGTGATTGTGGTGGATGATGAGGACCGCGAGAATGAGGGGGACTTCATCTGTGCGGCGGAGTGTGTGACGCCCGAGATCATCAATTTCATGGCCAAGTACGGTAGAGGGCTGATTTGCTCGCCGATCACCGAGGAGCGAGCGCAAGAGCTGGAACTGGATCTGATGGTCACCGAGAGCACAGCCCTGCATGAGACGGCTTTCACCGTCTCCGTTGATCTCATTGGCAAGGGCTGCACCACGGGAATCTCTGCGTATGACCGGGCTACCGGCATCCGGGCTTTGGTCGATCCAGCCACCAAACCCGCCGACTTTGGTCGCCCCGGCCACATCTTTCCACTCAAAGCCAAGAAAGGCGGTGTATTGAGGCGGACCGGGCACACCGAGGCCGCCATCGACTTGGCCAGCCTGGCCGGCTTCAGACCTGCGGGAGTACTGGTCGAGATCTTGAACGAAGATGGGACGATGGCACGGCTGCCACAGTTGCGATCCATCGCTGACAAGCATGGACTGCGGTTGATCTCCATCAAAGACCTGGTGGCCTACCGAATGAACACGGAAAGACTAATTGCTCGTAGGGTCACCACCTCAGTCGACTCCAAATGGGGCAATTTTGAAGTGATTGCCTACACCCAGTTGACTACGGGAGATACCCACCTAGCCTTGGTGAAAGGTGAGTGGACAGAGGACGAGCCGGTCTTGGTGCGGGTGCATTCGTCCACAGAGACAGGCGATATTCTGGGTACTCTCTTTGACGACTATGGGCTTCAATTGCATCAGTCGATGAAGCGGATCAAAGAAGAAGGTCGGGGGCTACTGCTGTACATGCGTCACACCGAGGGAGATAGCCTCGTGCACAAGTTGCAAGCACTCAGCAATGGTCAACATGATCGACAAGAGCAGCGCAATTTTGGCGTCGGAGCACAGATCTTGAGGGACCTGGGCGTGCGAAAGATCCGACTACTCACAAAGCATCCCAAGCGCAGGGT
Source organism: Saprospiraceae bacterium (assembly GCA_965223165.1). GTDB lineage: Bacteria > Bacteroidota > Bacteroidia > Chitinophagales > Saprospiraceae > JABDMH01. Next base: position 302,714 of record CBDCVQ010000016.1, read on the forward strand.
CGCACTCGATGGCTACGGCCTAGAGATCGTGGAAAATGTGCCTTTGTTCTAGTACCAATAAAAGTTCCTGAGGTAGCTGGCATTCAGACGTCGGGCGTCCCTAAAATGTGGGGCAGGCACCACCATCCACCTCGTAGTTGCCGAAGTAAGAAATGGAAACCTCCAGGGCTCCTTGTCCCGTGCGATAGTTGACCAAGTCTCTGAGATTTAAGTCGTAGCTCAGTCCGATGAGTAGGTCATTGATCCCAAATCCTGCCATAAATCCAATGGCATCCAGTTGAATGGCATCATCAAAATCCTGCACGATCCGGAGCCAAGAGCCCAGGTGAAACTTGAACTCGTCGGTGCGAGCGGGCTCCAAGATGAAATTTGTGCCCAGGTTGAGGGCGGTATGTGGTCCCTGGCTGGTGAAAAAGACCCGTGGCGAAATGTCAGCGTTTTCGCTCATGCGGGTAGTGATACCACCGTGGGCAAAGTACCGGGTGAATAGCTCACTGGAAGAAAGCAGTTGCTGGTCTTCGTCGGAGTCATTTTTATAGAAAGATACCTCGGGCTGAAGCGCGTGGTCCACGCCGGCTCCAACATAGAAGGCGGTGGCATTGGGCGGAGCGGAGACAAAGTTGACTCCCACGGTAAAATCGCTGTAGCTGAAGTTGTTTTCTGGAAGGTCCTCACTGGTCGGTCCGGTGAAGGCATTCACGCCATCAAACTGATCCTGAAACACGAGATTCTCGTAGAGGATGTTGCGTTGTACAGTCGTCAAGGTGACCCCTGCAGACAGATATTTGTTTGCTTGATTATTGAGCGACTTGTGGTAAGCACCGGAAAGGGCAATGCTATTGGTCGACAAGTCAACGGGCCCAGCTTGATCCGACAAGAACTTGAGACCCACCGCGGCCGCGTCCCCCTCCAGACGTGTAGACTGAATATCAAAACGTAGATCCAGGGCGGCGCCAAAGGTGCTGATCGACCGTTCCAGTGGTCCGCGCCATTGATCGCGGTAGATCGCTGAGACTCTATACTTGGCTGGAAAACCTCCGGTGAGCGCTGGATTGAGGTGGGTAGGTAGGGCATAATACTGGGAAAACTGCGGATCTTGCGCACCCAGGCTCAAGCAGAGACTGGCTGCAAGAAACACCGTGACGGAGCGGAGTACATTCATATGATTCCGTTACAGATTTCGAATGATATCGTACTGTGTGACAATGTGGTATCGACCTCCGGCATCCTGTGTGACCACCGCAGGACTTTGTCGGCTTATTCTCCTGCTCAGTTGGCTCAAAGTGGTGTCTTCCGCCAATTCAGGAAACGGCTGATGCATGACGTCGGCCACGCGCAGGGACCGAATCTCCTCCTCGCCACCCAGCAGGTGCTCAATCAACTGGCTCTCCGTGATCGATCCCGTGATCTCTTCTCCTTTCATCACCGGCATCTGTGAGATGTCTTTGGCTTTCATCACCTCAATCACCTCGGATAGTGGATCGTCCTCCTGCGCAGACACAAAGGAGGCATCCACCTTATTACGCACAATATCACGGATGCGCACCTCGTGGTCGAGAAAGCCACGTTGCCTCATCCAGTCATCATTATAGATCTTACCTACGTAGCGGCTACCATGATCGTGAAATATTACCACGACAAGATCATTTTTAGTCAATCTATCCTCCAACTGCAAGAGTCCTGCCAAGGCGCTGCCGGCAGAGTAGCCCAGCAGTAGCCCCTCGTGGCGGGCCATCGCTCTCGCAGCGAGCGCCCCATCTTTGTCGGACACTTTTTCAAAGTGGTCGATCAGGCTGAAATCAACGTTCTTGGGAAGGATATCCTCACCGATGCCTTCGGTGATGTACGGATAGATTTCTTCTGCATCAAAGATCCCGGTCTCGTGATACTTCTTGAATACCGAGCCATAGGTGTCGATGCCCCAGACTTGGATGTCCTTGTTTTGTTCTTTGAGAAATTTAGCGGTGCCCGATATCGTACCTCCGGTGCCTACACCGACCACTAGATGCGTCACTTTGCCTTTGGTCTGCTGCCAGATCTCGGGTCCGGTACTTTCGTAGTGGGCCGCGGTGTTGCTGAGGTTGTCGTACTGGTTGAACCAATAGGAATTGTCGATCTCCTTGCTCAGCTTGCGGGCCACGGAGTAGTACGAACGCTCGTCTTCGGGAGTGACATTGGTCGGACAAACGATCACCTCTGCCCCCAGCGCCTTCAGCATGTCAATCTTCTCCTTTGACTGCTTGTCATTGGTGGTAAAGATGCATCGGTACCCCTTGACACAGGCAGCGATCGCCAATCCCATCCCGGTGTTCCCAGAGGTGCATTCTATGATGGTGCCCCCGGGTTTGATCTTGCCATCTTGCTCGGCTTGTTGGAGCATGCGCAAGGCCATTCTGTCCTTGATACTATGGCCCGGGTTGAATGTCTCCACCTTTGCATAGACGGGGCAGGGAATGTCCCTCACCGTGTGGTTTAATCGGATGAGCGGGGTGTCACCGATCGTCTGCAAAATATTGTCGTACACTCTTGCCATGGCGGTACTTTCAGGGGGCAAAGCTAATCTTTAGCGACTTACGGTACTTCTTTTTTTGGGATATCTGACCCGGACAAAAAACTTGGGATCCACCGCGCGAAGCACCTCGGCCACCTCCTTGGAGATGACCATGTCGATTTCCTTGGCATAGAGGTGTGTAGGTAGTTTACCAATCACTTTGGCATAGGCGGTCGTGCCAAACATGGGATTGTGGATTTCAATGATAGATCGTTCGGGTGCCGAGCGATGTAGCACGAATAAGCCCTTGGTCGTCTCCTCGATATTGCAAAAGGCCACCTCATTTTCCACGGACATGTCCTGGACTCCCGGCTGATCGCCAAACATCCGGGCAAGCTCACTTTCAGGCTCTTCATCTTCATCGGCACGACTTCCTTCCGTGACCAAGAGCGGGCGATAGGTGCGCGATAGCCAACCGATGTGAAGCGTTTGACCCTTCTTAATATCATTGCCCCGGAGGTCATTGCGGTTGGTGAGTAGATTGATCGGCATGTCAAAGTAGTGCCGGGCAATGCGAAAGAGGTTGTCCTTCTTCTGTGCACGATAGTAGACCGGGACAAAGTCGCGCTTGCTCTTGAAGAGCGGCAAACGATAGATGACCTGGTCGTTTGTGATGGGCACGACCACCACGGCGGGCAACCTGCGGGCATCGCGTTTGATCTCCGGATTGATCCTGCGTATGGCTGCTGGATCAACGCCATAATGCTGGCTGATCGAGTAGAGCGTCTGCTGCTCTAGCACGCGGTGATGGACGACTTTTCCTAACTTGCTATCTATATGGACGAACACCGGATTCCTGCCATTTTGTTGGGCACTAAGCTGATGCACTTGTGCGATGATCGCCAATGACAAAAACAACGTGATTATGACGTGAGTGCTGTTCATAGATTGCTGTGCAAAAATAGTATATATATTATTTAGATCCCTAATATAGAATGAGAGCCATTGGAGTCATTCCCGCGCGTTATGAATCATCTCGTTTCCCTGGCAAGCCGTTGGCCGACATTCGTGGCAGCAGCATGATCAAGCGTGTATACACGCAAGCCTGCCAGGCCAACCTGCTGGACCATGTGATGGTCGCCTCTGATGACAAGAAGATCATAGACCACTGTAAGAACGAAGAAATACCGGTGGTTATGACGTCGCCACACCACCAATCTGGTACGGACCGCATCGCGGAGGTCGCCCAGCAGCACGTGGCCGATTATGTGGTCAATATCCAGGGTGACGAACCCCTGATCCCACCGTATTACATTGATCTGCTGGTAAGGGCATTGATGGAGGGCAAGGCGGAGATTGCCACCCTGGCTACTAAGATCACGGACGCCAGTCAGCAGAAGAAAGATATTGTCAAGGTGGTGACCCGCGCCGATCATCGCGCCCTGTACTTCAGTCGATCGACGATCCCTTATGTGTGGGATCCTAGCCAGACCTCGGTCGCCCACCTTCGGCACATGGGTATCTATGCTTTCCAACGAAGTACATTGCTGGAAGTCACCCAGATGCCTCAGAGTTTTCTTGAGAAGGCGGAAAAACTGGAGCAGCTGCGCTGGTTGGAGAATGGGTATGAGATTGAAGTCGTAGAAGTACCCAGCGCTCCCGCCGGTGTGGACACGCCTGCTGACTTGGCTCGATTGGTCCAGTGGATGATCGACGAGGGCATTGACTAGTCGCTGGGAGACCGCCTCCGACTGCGTACAGATCTATCGCGGTCAATCCGTCGGCGGCACAAGTAGGTCCCGGCTGGAGAAGGACAAGGGCAAAAGATGCCCAGCCGAGGAAAAGATCAAGATGGGGCCGGACTCTCCCTGCAATATGACCTCAATCGGACTGGCATGTCGGTCCTGGTGCTCCATCAACACCTGCCTGCACGCGCCGCAAGGTGTGATGGGATGATCGATGACTTTGGGACGGTAGCGGGCGGTGATGGCAATGGATTCAACCGTGACATTAGGATGTTGTGAGCCCGCCATGGCGAGTACATTTTGTTCGGCACAAAGTGTGAGCCCGTACGCTGCGTTTTCTTGATTGGTGCCGGTGAGGAGCTTTCCATCTGACAAGCGGAGGGCGGCGGCTACCTCAAAGCTGGAGTAGGGTGCATAGGAGTGGGGGAGAGCCGTCTTCGCTAGTGCCAGCAGCTCTTGCTGGGCTGGGCTAAGTGTCGATACGTCGTCGTGTGCTTGATACCGTATGTTGATTTCCTTCTCTCCCATGTCGCACCGGGTCCTGGGCTGATTGATATTTTTGGAAATTAACAATTCATTTCTAGTTTTTTTGCCTCATTATTGCGAGAGCAGCATCTGTCCAAATTGATGAAAAATATCTTGGTTGTCGGAGCTGGGAGATCTTCTAAGTCGCTCATCGACTATCTGCTGGCCGTATCAGAAGAAACGGGCTGGATGGTGATGGTGGCAGATGCGCAGATTGAGCTGGCAGAAGCCAAGATCTCGGGCCACAGCAATGGACTGGCCGTCTGGCTGGATGTAGAGAAGCCCAACGATCGCAAGGACCTGATCAAGAAGGCGGACATTGTTGTATCGCTCTTGCCTCCGCATCTACATACGCTGGTCGCCCGCGATTGTATCGTCTTGCGCAAGCACTTGGTGACGGCCTCCTACGTGTCAGCGGAATTTGAGAAGCTAGATGATCCAGCGAAAGAACGATCACTGGTCTTGATGGGGGAGATGGGGCTGGACCCTGGCATCGATCACATGTCGGCGATGCAAAAGATCACCGAAATCAAGGAGATGGGTGGCACCCTATCCCACTTCAGATCCTACACCGGAGGGCTCGTAGCACCAGAGAGCGATACCAATCCCTGGCACTATAAGTTCACCTGGAGTCCGAGAAACGTGGTCCTGGCGGGTAAGGGCACTGCGCAGTATTTGGTCGATGGTAAATTGAAATACATACCGTACCACCAGCTATTCAAAAGTGCCCGAGAGGTGAGTATCACCGGCCTGGGTACCTACGAAATGTATCCTAATCGAGATAGCTTGACCTATCGCTCGCACTACGGATTGCAAGACATCCCTAATATTCTACGTGGTACATTACGGCACTGTGGGTATGCACAAGCATGGGATGCGCTGATCAACCTGGGGCTGACCGACGACACCTTTCCGATCAAGGGGTCCAAGCAGATGCGTTATCGTGAGCTGGTGGAGGCATTTGTGCCTCAAGGATATGGCAGTCTGCGTGATCGGGTGGCTAAGCACTTACGCATACCTTCCGACTCAGAAGTCATGGACAAAATCGCCTGGCTAGGGTTGCTGGGAGGGCGAAAGATTGGTCTTGATCAGGCGAGCCCAGCGGATATCCTGGAGCATCTACTCCTGGAGAAATGGCGGCTGCAGCCCGAAGATAAGGATATGGTAATCATGCAGCATGAATACGAATATGAGCTGGACGGACAGCGTCGCTTGCTCACCAGTACCCTGGTGCAAAAGGGCCAAGACGCGGCCCATACGGCGATGACGAGGCTGGTCGGATTACCCTTGGGCATCTGCACCAAGCTCATTTTGGACGGTACGATTCGGACACCCGGCGTTCGCATTCCGGTGAGCGAGGAGGTGTACAATCCTGTCCTGGCAGAGCTGGAGAAACTGGGTGTCTATTTTGTCGAGTCCGAACAGGAGCTGCCTTAAGAGACTTTGAACCTGCCAAAACTCTACCGATCACTTTCGACGGACGCGTCACGTGGCTTTCAACTCTTTGCGATCGCCCGGCAGGGCACGGCGCTCGTGGTCAGCGTGATCTTGGCCAAGAGTGCGTTGAGTTTGTCCGATATAGGCAGGTATGAGATCTGGATGTACATCGGACTCATATTTACCCTCTTCTGCTATAGTGGTAGTCTACAAGCGATCGCTGCGCTCTACCCCAAACTCGACGATAAGCGACAGCCTCGGCTCCTAGGTAATGCCTATCTCGCGATTTGGATTGCGGCTATCGTGCTGGCGCTGGGTGTATGGATATTCCAGGAGGCATTTGCACGACACTTTCTCCATATCACCGACCTTGATCGACTGGGGGGCGTCTTGATCTTTCTTCTTCTGCACCTTTCAGCTTCGATCGTGCCTTATGTCTTACTCCTACGAGATCGCACGTCTCTCTTCTTGCCCTATGCTGCGTGCTATGGCGTCGGTTTTCTCAGTTGCGTGATTTTGCCGCTATGGCTTGGGGGCGGACTGGATAGCTTGTTGCATTGGCTCATCGGCTTTGGCTTGCTCGAACAGGTGGTCACCCTTCGGCTGCTGGGTAGATATGCACGTTGGCGACCAGATGCAAGCATCCTGCGACAGTTTTTGGCTGTGGGCGTACCGTTGACCCTTTACGGTAGTCTCGGATTGTTGGCCCAGGTGTTTGACGCATGGCTGGTGACGCTGTACTATCCGGACCTAGCCACATTTGCCGTCTTCAAATACGGGGCTCGCGAGTTGCCCGGCGCCATAGCCCTGGCCGGCGCCTTTACCACCGCGATGGTCGTGGCATATGCGCAGTCGACTGCCGATGGACTGGCGCGGATGCGACGGGGGACTAGGCGACTGATGCACATCTTTTTTCCGTTGGCCACCACGCTGATGCTACTCAGTCCCATACTTTTTCGCTGGATCTATAATGAGGCATTTGTAGAGAGTGCGATCATCTTTAATACCTACCTGCTGCTCATGATTTCCCGCTGGCTATTTCCACATGCGATTCTGATCGCGGACAACCAGACCAACGTGTTACTCGCCGTGGGTGTGATCGAGCTTCTTGTCAATGTGCTATTGAGCTTTGCGTTGATCGGATCGCTGGGACTTTGGGGCGTCGCTTTGGCCACGGTGGTCGCCTTCCTGTTGGAGAAACTCATCCTGGTCCTTTGGGTCAGGCTCAGGCGGGGGATCGGCCCCAGCGCATATGTGCCCCGGGCAGCGCTGGTGTATTATTCTCTGGGACTCTTGACAGCCTACGCTCTCACCTTTGTGATTTATCCCGAAATTGGGTAGATGCTCGTACAATCTATCTCGGTGGTTAAGGCTTTTGCGGATACGGTCGAAGCTATCCGGTGTACTTTGGAAGGAAGAGAGCGACGTAACGTAGCCCGGGCCATCTTTGAGGATCTTCTGGCCATCTACGATTTCAGCAGCGAAGAGCTCCTTTCCGATGCTAACCGCGAGAAACTACAAGGAGCGATCAAGGAGGTGAACGATGACCGTCCGGTGCAATATGTCACGGGCATTGCCCACTTTTATGGCCGAAAATTTTACGTGGATGAGCGCGTACTAATTCCACGGCCGGAGACGGAGGAGTTGTTGCATCACGCCTTTCAACGGCTCAGAGGCAGATCGAAAGATAGATTGCGGATTTTGGATATTGGTACGGGTTCGGGTTGCATTGCCATTTGCTTGCGTGATTTAATGCCCAATGCCCATGTGACGGGTACCGATATAAGCAAGGCCGCGCTGGAGGTGGCTCAAACGAATGCGGACCGACTCAACGTCGATGTCCAATTTCGAGTAGACAATTTATTTGAGGGTTTATCATGGATGCCGGATGATTCGCTGGATTGTATCATTAGCAACCCGCCCTATGTGATCGGATCAGAGCGAGCGATGATGTCTCGATCGACGCTATTATTTGAACCCGCCTTAGCCCTTTTTGCGCCCGAGGATGATCTGCCCGCACTTTATACGCAGATATTATCGATCGCAGAAAAAAAACTTAAGCCGATGGGGGGAATGGCTTTTTTGGAAATCAATGAATTTCATCAATCGTTGGTCGAAGCATGTGCCAAGGGCATCGGATTTGCGGATGTGCGGATCTTTAAGGACTTGCAGGATCGTCCAAGAATATTGCAGGTGACAAAAGCAAACTAACCACCCGCCTTCTTGGTATTTACATAGCCCATTTCCAGGAGATAATCCACTACTCGCTCTCGCTGATTGCCCTGGATGATAATTTCACCGTTTTTTACACTTCCACCGACGCCACATCTTGCCTTTAGTTTTTTTGCAATTTCCTTCAAAAAACTATCAGGCATCTTTATGCCCTTCACAAGTGTGACCTCCTTGCCGCCACGGCTTTTTCGGTCGAGCCAGACCCGCACCTGATCCTCTTTTGTCTTGCCAGCGGGTTCAGGGTTTGGGCTATCACCGCCGACATTTATGCCGGCGAAAATATCACGCATCGTTTCTTTGTTAGTAGAATAGACGAGGCCGCCGCCATGTATTCTTTTATTTTTCTTCGCCATTTGCTTTTCTTTTCCAATTGTAATTAATCATACGCAAGACATGCGTAGCTAAGCCATCCATACTGCCGGGAGAATTTGTCAATAGTATTACCGCCGTCCTTGTCTCTCGGACAAAATGAATGGATGCGGCATGCCCTTGTGTCTTGCCACTGTGCAAATAAATGCTGTGATATTTTCTGTTTTTAAATTCGTGCCAAGCATCATTGACGTAGGTGCGCCTGCTTCCGGGAATGCGCCGGGGAGACTGGAGGCAGGCGCGAAACGCGCTGGCGATTTCATCCTGTCTACTCAAAACGTGAGAAACAAAGCGACAAAGATCTCCCGAGGTGCTTTTAAGGCCTTCCGATGCGGCAAAAGAACTAAATGTCCAGGGCTGTGCCAGGGAGCCGGCACGGTCGTATCCGGGAGCTAATTTAGCGCTGGCCTCGTGGTCTAGATAAATGGTTGAACTTGTCATTTCAAGGGGTTCGAATATTGAGGTCGCCAAAAGGCGATCAAAGGTGGTGCCGGTGGCTTGTTCGAGAATAACTTCCAGCAGCGCATAATTAGTGTGTGCATACCCAAAGCGACCTGTTGGTATTTTTCGATCAATGGATGCCACATAGGACAAGAGATCTTGCTCGCCGTAGTCGGCATATCGGTTGGTTGGATCTTCTTCTTTGCGAGCGAGGTCTGAGGGGAGAGAAGGTAGACCGGAAAAATGTTGCAGGAGTTGGCGGCAGGTAATCTCTGCTACCAATGGGTTTCGATATTGTTCCGGTAAGTACCTGACCATGGCATCGTCCCGGCTTAAAAATCCCTTATTCATCAAGAGGTTGGCGAGAAGTGCCGTAAATACCTTGGTCAGACCTCCAATCTCGAAGAGTGTGCTGTCGGTCGGTAAAACCAAACTGTCGGGAAACATGCTGCCAAATGCTACATGGTAGGTGGAATCGCCATCCACAATGCCGACCATAAATCCAGGCACCTGATCGAAGTCGATGTCGGTTTCATGGGCGATGATCTTGTCTATCTCTTCTTTTAGGTGCTGGGTGACTCCAGCTTGCCCAGAAAGGTCCGGCAGATATAAAGCAAGATATAGAAACGACAGTATATAGGCGAGCATCCGCATGCGCATAGGACAATCCGGCGGCAAGATAGGCCTAACTAATCTTCTTTCCCTTCATCGCCTCCAGGATGTTGGCATCCATAGCTTCGTGTGCCATAGGCGTGGCAAACTTATTGAGCGCATCCATCGAATTTTGAATGATATTCTTATCCCGGGATTGCACGGCTTTGCCGACAGCCTCACTGAGCTCTGCTAACCGGGCCATTTGACCTTTCGAAAACCTATGGGCATTTTGCACGATAAATTTATCCGTCGTCTGGATCAGGTGATTGGCCTCGTTGATGGATTCTCGGATAGCTTTTTCGGAAATATCGGCCTGTGCGTGCTGCAGCGAGTCAAGTAGCATTTGTGCCATTTCCTCTTCACTGATGCCATAGGTCGACCTTATTTCGATTTCTTGGGCTACGCCGGATCGGAGTTCTTTGGCGCGCACGCGGAGGATGCCATCAGCGTCCACCAAAAAGGCAATTTCTATTTTGGGGATGCCAGCGGGCATGGGTGGAATATTCTTTAGGATAAATTCACCGAGCTGGCGATTATTTTCTACCAGATCGCGCTCACCCTGATATACCGCAATCTTTAGGTTTTTTTGGCCATCGACGGAGGTGGTATAGTTTCGAGCCACTTGCGATGGGACTTTCGAATTTCGCGGTAAGATCACGTCCATCAGCCCCCCCACGGTCTCTATGCCAAGTGATAGCGGTGTCACGTCCAACAGCAGCAGGTCGCTTCTATTGCCTGCGAGGATGTCTGCTTGGACGGCCGCTCCCAGTGCCACCACCTCGTCGGGATCCAGCTCATCGTATGCCGGGCGGCCAAAGAAGGAGGTCACGGCCTCGGCGACTAGCGGTACTCGGGTTGAGCCGCCCACGAGGACCACATGTTCGATGTCGGACGGTGCGAGATTGGCATCCTTCAATGCCTGCTTGCAGGATACGATCGTGCGATCCACGAGCGGCTGGATCAGGGTCTCAAACGACGAGCGATTGAGACTGACCGTCTGGCCCGCTACCGTACCTTCAAATTCGTTCTTTTTGGACAATTGGATCTTCGCTTGTTCAGCTGCCAAACGTAGTGCTGCCGATCCTTCTGTGTCGCTGCCGAAGTCATGAGACCGTCGCCAGTGCTGAACGATCTGCCGATCAAAGTCGTCTCCGCCCAGAAAGGTATCCCCATGGGTCGCCAGAACCTCAAAGATCCCATCCTCGATGCGTAGTATGGAGATGTCAAAGGTGCCTCCCCCCAGGTCGTAGACGGCAATGGTCTGCGGAGTCGCTGCTTGTTTTTCCAGACCATAGGCCAGGCTCGCTGCCGTCGGCTCATTTATAATCCGGAGTACATCCAATCCGGCCACCTTGCCGGCATCACGTGTAGCCTGGCGCTGAGTGTCATTGAAGTACGCAGGCACGGTAATGACGCACTGACGTACGGATTTGCCTACCGATCGCTCCACCCGCGCTTTAAGAGCTCGCAGTATGTGGGCCGAAAGCTCCACGGGATTGTAGAACTGGTCATCGATTTTGACTTTGACCAGGTCATCTTCCGAGGTGTCGATTATCTCATAACTGAAGAAGTCCTGATAAGTGGCCAGGTCCTGATAACTCTTGCCCATCAGGCGTTTGACCGAAAAGATGGTACGCCCCGGTGCTGAAATCAGCTGCCTCCTAGCCGCATCTCCCACGAGCACTTGCCCGGACGCGCCAAAGTGTATGATGGAGGGCATGAGCGATCTATTGTTTTGTGCGTCCCGCACCGTCCTTGGCCCATCTGGTGTCATATGGGCTACGAGGCTATTGGTTGTACCTAGATCGATACCCACGATCAAGTCCGATTCTTGGACTGTACCCGCTTTCAGATTGATGGGGATCTTGGCCATCTTTGATCAATTTGATTTCAGCGCACAAAAATAGGATCTGGGAGGAGATCTTCTAACAATACAAAGGCTTCCTGGCTTTTGTTGCACCAAAAAAGCGCATTTTTATCCTTAGACCTTCAGGGACCGAATATGCTATTGAAAGATAAGGGTGTGCGCTTATTCATCCTCTTGGGTGGATTCTTTGTGGCCAATGCTATCGTGGCCGAGTTCATTGGCGTAAAGATCTTTTCGCTGGAGAAGACGTTTGGTCTTCTGCCTGCGGACCTTTCCTTCTTTGGCCAGGGCAACTTGTCCTTCAATCTGACCGCCGGGGTATTGCTTTGGCCGGTCGTGTTCGTCATGACGGATGTGATCAACGAATATTATGGTCGCCGCGGGGTCAAGATGCTCTCCTTCTTGGCCGTGCTTTTGATCCTGTACGCATTCCTGGTCATATTCTTTGCCATACGGCTGGTGCCTGCCGATTTCTGGCCCACCTCGCATTTGGGACCTGCGCTGAGTGAATCAGCCCGCCAAGCACTTTCTGGCAAGGTAGGTGACTACGATTATGCCTTTCGACTAGTGTTTGGCCAGGGACTTTGGATCATTGGAGGCTCGATGATCGCCTTCTTGATTGGACAAATGCTTGACGTGCTCGTCTTTCAGCGGATCAAACGAATCACCGGTGACAAGATGGTCTGGCTCCGGGCTACAGGTTCCACCTTCGTATCGCAGTTCATAGACAGTTATGTAGTCCTCTTCGTGGCATTCTACATCGGCGCCGGATGGGACCTGACCCTTGTTCTTGCCATCGGTACGGTCAACTACATCTACAAGTTTGTAATGGCGATCGTGCTCACTCCATTGATCTACCTGGCACACGCGCTGATAGACGCATACCTGGGCGCCGCAAAGGCTAAAGAACTAAAAGCACAAGCCTTGGGGATGCACACCGGGTGAGCAACCGTCTAGACCAATTGGCCAACGACTTCCTTGATACGCCGTACAGCTTCTCTAAGAGCCTCCTCTGAGGCCGCGTAGGAGATCCGGATGCACTCGTCACTGCCAAAGGCACTGCCCGAGACCACGGCGACATGGCCTTGTTCCAGAATGAAGTGTGCGAGATCGTCGGCATTCGTAATCTTCTGGTCTCCAAATGACTTTCCAAAGAACGCACTGACATCAGGAAATATGTAAAACGCACCGGTCGGTCGATTGACCTCAAATCCCGGGATCGCTGACAGTAAGTCGATCATCATATCTCGCCGCTGCAGAAATGCATCTCTCATCTGATCTGATGCCTCCATCGAGGCCTGCAGGGCATGGGCAGCTGCCTTTTGACCGAAAGCCGTGGCTCCGGAGGTGAATTGGCCCTGGATCTTGGCACAGGCGGCAGCAATCCACTTAGGGCCCCCCAGGTAGCCCAATCGCCATCCGGTCATGGCAAATCCCTTGGAAAAACCATTGACCGTGACCGTACGATCTAGCATTCCAGGCAGAGTGCCAATGCTCACGTGCTGGCCAGTAAAATTGATGTATTCATAGATCTCGTCGGATACGATGATCACGTTCGGATGGTCGGCCAGTACCGCTGCCAATGCTTCCAGGTCCCCTTGGGTGTAGACGGATCCGGTCGGATTGCAGGGAGACGAAAAGATGATCATGCGGGTCTTGTCGGTCAAGGCCGCCTGCAATTGAGCTGGGCTTACCTTAAAGTCACTGTCGATGTCTGCCTTGACGGCCACCGGCACGCCACCACCGATCTTCACGATCTCCTTGTAGGACACCCAATAAGGCGTGAATAAGATGACCTCATCGCCATCGTTGATCAGCGCCAGGACCAGATTGGCTATCGACTGCTTGGCTCCATTACTCACAACGATCTGATCTGGAGCGTACTCCAGGCCGTTATCACGCTTGAACTTAGCGGTGATGGCTTGCCTTAGTTCCAGCGTGCCCGGCACCGGTGTATACTTAGTATGTCCGGCTGCGAGGGCCTCGACAGCCGCCTGCTTAATGTGATCGGGCGTGTCAAAATCAGGTTCGCCAATACTCAGACTGATCACATCATGTCCCTGGGAGCGAAGATCTCGCGCCATCCGCGTCATCGCGAGTGTGGCTGATTCTTCCATTCGGTTGACGCGGTCGGATAAGCGAGGGTCTCTCATAGATGACAAAATTTTCTATATATCAATTTTCAGCCACCAAATTTATAATAATTCTCGTCTGGGCTGTGGTCATTTGTCATTTTGCTAGGGGACGTCTGAGTGGGTGGTCTAGGACTCATTTCTTCCAGCCACCGCAGATCCGTCTGAGGTATAAACCTGATGGATCATGGTCATGTGCAGACCTAAGACATATTATATAATAGGCATATATCTTTCTCATTCTTTAAAAAGCTAATACATATTACAATTTGGCATAATATTTGAAGAGGTCTACGTGAGTAAGTTTCGAATGGTATGATGTCAAATTCGATCAAACATTGGGTCAAGGTCTTGGCTACAGGTGGGTTGGTGGGGATGAGCTTCCTCGCTTCCGGCCAATGTCCGGATCCGAACCCGATTGCCGGTGCAAACGAGGTTTGTCCCGGTAGTTCGGCTGACTATGCGGTGGTTGACAACTCGCCCATTAGCTCCTATCTGTGGGAGCTGCTGGACGGTGGTGGCGTCATCGTTGGTCCCACGAATACCGCTAGTATCACCATCGACTGGCAGGATGTCAACGGCGGGCCCTTTACATTGAGGCTGACGGAGCAGGTCGGTCAGTGTCTGTACCAGAATGACCTGGAGGTCTATGTGGCCGACGACATCGCCCGATATCCCTTCAATTGCTACAGCGAGATCAACATTCCCATAGATAATCAATGTCAGAAACTAATCCTACCCCAGCACCTGCTGACGAATGGTGTGCCCGATTGCCCTAATACCTTTGAAATCGAACTTTCGATTGACGGCGATATACCAGTGCCAAACCCGGTCACCATTGAGTATCTGGGACAGATCATCACGGCCAAGGTCATCCACAGAGAGAGCGGCCGAGCGTGTGAGTCATTGGTCACGCTGAAGGATGCGACGGGCCCCACTTTTGTCTGCGAAAACGACACAACCATTTGCAATGATCCCGAGGCTTGGGACCCTTTTGATCCCAAATTCAAGATCCCGACAGCCGTTGATAATTGCGACGGTGAGGTTGCCGTGGAGCAACAAGGATACGAATGGATTCAACTATTTGCCGATCCCGATTTCAGTGCGCTCATCGTACGTAGTTGGCGGGCTTTTGATAAAAATGGCAATCGCAATGACTGCCAAGACACCATCTTCATGCGACGAGTGATCTTTGATGAGATCACTTGTCCCAGTGACACGACCATTGCCTGTGACAACGCGGGCTTTGACATTGACGATCCCAGGACATCGGGCGTGCCCATGTATGATGGATTCACCTTGTACAGCAACAAGACGTATTGTGATTTTGATGTCAGCTACCATGACAAGATTATCTACGAGTGTCCGGGCCGATATGCCATCCATCGAGATTGGACACTAACCAATCTGACCGGCCCGACCGTACAAGTGCTCAACTGCCATCAGAAGATCAACATCATTGATACGGTGGGGCCCTCTATCACTTGGGACCTGAAGGAAGTGACGTTTGTGAAGCATCCCGATGTGTTTGGCGTAGATCCGGACCGAGCGTACCCGACCGCCACCTTCCCTACACTGGATTTTCACTGCGTGGCGCATGGGTACTTTCCTCAGCCACTGGTGCAAGATCTATGTAGCCCCATTGACAGCTTGAAGGTGGACATCCTTTGGGCAGGAGGCCACATCAGCTATTTTACCGACGACACCACCGAGCACCGACGCTTTGAAAATCTGCCAAGAGGCAAGCATCTGGTGACGGTGCAGGCGACCGATGCCTGCCACAATGGATCGGTGGACACCCTGATCGTGATTGCGGAAGACATAAAGGCACCTTACATGGTGGCGGATCAGGACCCGGTGATCGCCTTAGGTCAGTTTGCCGATGTGACCTGGATTGACGTTTCTGTCTTTGACGAAGGTACCATGGACAACTGTGAGCTGATCACTGTGTTGGGTCGCCGAGTCGACTGGGACACCGCATGTGGTTACACCGGTGACACCACCGTCAGTAGTGCTGTCAGAGACCACTATGACAACTTTTGGGATTGGCTGCAGAATGACAATGACACCCTTTGCCGAGATACCATCGGATATGGCTGGACCAACAAGATTCCCTTCTGCTGCGCCGATGCCTGTGAATATGGCACCGTGACGGTGCAGCTCATGGCGATTGACGCAAGTTGCAATGTGTCCTTCCTATGGGTGGATGTGACGGTAGAAGACAAGACAGCACCCAACGTACACTTTAAACTCAAGGATATTGATATTTCATGCTGGGCCTACAATAGATACTACCGAGACTCGGTTTCCCAGGGCAATTTCGAGGTATTTGGCAAGTACGTGCCATACGGTGAGCTAAGTACCACCGTGATCAAGGATCGGCATTGCTACCATCAGGACTACCGTGATGAAGAACATCACCAATTGGTCTATGACACGGTCACCAATGGTATTGTGATAGAAAACTGTGATCTGACGATTTATGAGGAGCAGTCCCTGCATTTCGAGGCATGTGGAGAGGGGTGGATCGAGCGCAAATTTGTCTTTAAAGGGAGTTGTAATACCTCGAAGGGAGATAGTACGAAGGTCATACAGCGAATAAACATATATAATGACTGCCCCCTGAGGGAGTATGATATCATCTGGCCCAGCAAAGACACGACGGTCTACGGCTGCGGGCTGGTAGAAGTGGCTACGGAGGGACCCCGGATGCGAGAAGAGGACGACTGCCGTGAGATTGGTATCCATCACAAGGACGAGGTCATCGGGATACTTTTTAATGCCGACAGCACTTGCCTAAAGATCATCCGGACATGGGCGGTGATCGACTGGTGCCGACAGACGGAGCCCTTTCATGAAGATTGGATTGGCGATCAGCGATATCACTATTATGAGTATCAGCAGACGATCTACATCAAGAATCAGTTCGGTCCAGCGTTTGCCGACTGCGACCTTGACACCCTCTGCATCGGCAGCGAATGCTCCGCCGATCTTGATGTCAGCATCACGGTCTCCGACGACTGCACCGATCCAGAGGACATCAAAGTATCATGGACACTTTATCACCTGAATGACGTCGGCATTTCGATTGTGGATCGGGGCGAAACGGCCCATGCCCAAGTGCCTAGTCTAGCAATTGGCGACTACAAGCTCGTGTGGAATGCCGAGGATGGCTGCAGCAATGTGACCCATTGCACGGATAACTTTAGCGTGTCAGATTGTGTCAAACCCACGCCGATATGTGTTACTTCTACTACGGCGAGATTGATTCCATTGGACCTGGATCAGGATGGATTGGTAGACACGGCTGTGGGCGAGATTTGGGCCATGGAGCTGGACGTCAGCAGTTACGATAATTGTCAAGCAGAGGTCAGCGATTTTCGCATCCGCTGGGCCGGTTCTGGGATGGAGGGCCCGGATGGTAACCTGGTTGCGCCCGATAGCACTGAGCGAAAACTCATCCTGGGTTGTAGTGATATCGGTACTCGGATGGCTGAAATGTGGGTGGTCGATCAGTGGGGCAATGCAGATTTTTGCGAGGTGCTGATTATCACCATGGAGCCTTTCGATGGCTGTCCGGACAACAATGGGACCATTGCAGGAGATGTAGTGGCCATGCAGGGACACGGACTGAGAGATGTTTCTTTGACCTTGGCGCAGTCACGAGGGTTTGAAAGGGAGGTGCGTACCGACCGCGACGGCACGTATAGCTTTGGATCCATCCGTATGACGGCCGGTCTAGCGTACGATCTGAGACCAGAGAAGCATGACGCAGACCTACTAGATGGCGTCGGAACCTTGGACTTGATCAAGATTTCCCGACATCTACTCAAGCGAGAACCCCTGAGATCACCCATGCAACTGAAAGCGGCCGATGTCAATAATAATGGATCCGTGTCCATCGCGGATATCATCACCTTGCGAAAGTTGATTTTGGGTAAGATCGAAACTTTACCACATGAGCGGAGTTGGTACTTTTTCAATACGGAGGGAGAAGGCCAATCTACATTGTCCAGCAACTTTGACTATCAACCCCTGCTTCACTTTACCGGAGTGAAGGTAGGTGATGTGACGGGTGATGCCGGACAGGCAGCGGTGACCTCTCGAGCGGGAGGGAAGGCGGTTTTGACGTATCCAAATATGGCATTGGCGACGGAGGTAATCCGGGTCCCGATGGTCATGGAGCAACCGCGGGAGATCTTAGGTCTGCAGCTGGATCTTATGCTGGACGAGACGAAACTTGAACTGATAGCATTGGAGCGAGGCATGATTGATATCACTAGCGAACATTGGCACTATCAGGAGGGTCGGATTTCACTCTCTTGGTACGGCGAAAGGGCAAAGTGGACGCAACCTGGGGATACCCTTTTTGTAGCAGTGCTGGATGTGAAGCAGCCTGGGCGTTTAGCAGATGCAGTCGACCTGCGCTCGGACCGCATCGTTTCGCAGTTATACAGCACACACGATGCGGAGTGGCTTAGTCTGAGGCCCATTGGCGTCAGAGATGAGTTGGTCTTAAGCCAAAACTATCCCAATCCATTTCGCTCAACTACCCGGATAGACATCACTTTGCCTCAGGCAGAAGCTGTGCAATGGTCTATCGTGGGGCCTGCAGGCAAGGTCTATAAACAGGCAGCTGCAAGGCTCGAAGCCGGTGTCCATACGATTGAAATACAGGGGGAGGACTTGGGCGCACCGGGACTCTACTTTTATCACCTGCGGGCAGGCAACCTGAGCCAGTCAAGAAGGCTGTTATTGCTGGAATAAAGAACTAGAAGATACCATTTGATTACTCACTTAGCTCCGGTGCAGAGGCATCGGGGCTTTTTTGTTTGAAGACGCTCGGAAAGTTGTAATATATGTCTTTTATAAATGTATATTCGCCTTATATTTATTGAGGTATCATGGCCTCAGACCTCGCCAAAGTGAAAACACACGGTTAAGAAGACATATCTAAGTTTTTCGCATTCAAATGAATGCTATTCGAGTAAGTTTAGATACATTTGACCATTGACCGTGACCAGGTAGCATATTACAAAACCTAAGCAAAAATAGTTATTCGTAATAGGTTGTTTGTTAACAAATTATAACCTACTACAGCCAAAACTACACTACCATGAGGATAATTGCTTTGAGCAAGCGCTGCTTGACAGCGCTTTTGGTATTGTTGATTTCGGTATCCCTCCTGCAGGCCGACATCATTGTAACCACTTTCCACGACGCAAATAATAATGGAGTTCAGGACGAGTCGGAACAGCTGATTTCGGGACTAGAAGTGACTGGCTACGATGCCTTTGGCGTCGAGCACTTCTTTCTTGACAATGGCAGTGGCACGTTCATTCTCCCGGGGGTGCTGATCACGTCCAGACTGAGAGTGCAAGTCACTGGCTATGATGGTAATCTGAGACAGGGGGTAGCGGGACCTACATCCGTGTTCTTTGCCGTGGATGGAGATGAAATATCGGTGCCCGTTAGTACAGGACCTAATCTGAGTCCACTGGAATCGAGGGTGCTTATACCGTGCTACGATGGAGGGCCTGCCGAAGGCGATGAAGGACCTGCTTTCGTATCCTTTCCGTATGGGGTGGATGGTGTAGCCGCCAAGCAAGGCGGCAGCGAGGTAGATCCTGCCGTCGATGCCCAGATACAAGAGATTGGCTCTACTTGGGGTGTGGCATATCAGACGACCATGCAGCGGGCCTTTAGTTCGACTCTGGTCAAGCGGCATGTTGGACTGGGGCCAGAGGGGGCAGGTGGTCTGTACATGATCGATTATAGCTCAGGGACTCCTGTTGTGTCAGGTATGGACCTAGGGCAATATCAAGATTTGGGCAATGTCAGTCGAGAAAACGTCACGGGTGACGTCGATGCAACAATGCCCTATGCATTGACCTTCACAGACGGAAAGGCCACCTATGACATCGATGCCTTTGACAAGGTTGGCAAGACGGGTTTTGGTGATATCGATTTGACGGAGGATGAGAAGGAACTGTGGATGGTCAACCTGAAGCAGCGATCGCTGATGAGCATGGATGTGACCGGAGAGAGTGTGTCTCCGGCCGGGGGTAATCTGCAAAATTATCCGATCGAAAACATGTCGGGTCTTCCCAATCTGAATTTTGCATATAGCATGTGTCTCAATGCCGGAGGCAACCTCAATGGTACCGGATCTGAGCCATTTACGGATCGAAATCACGTCTCCTGGGATAAGAATAAGTATTCGACAGGGGGTGGCTATTCCTACTCGGCATTTAATGTCGGCAACGAGCTGGATGCAGCTTTGGGTACATCCGAGAGCCTGCTGTATCAGACCTATCGCAAGGGGACGTTCAGCTATGACGTGCCGATCAATCAGGGGGGCACCTATAATGTCATTCTGCACTTTGCGGAGCCGATCTCCAGTTATACGGCAGGAGATCGCCTATTTGATATCTTCATTGAGGGGCAATTGGTTCGCGAGAATTTTGACATCGTCCAAGCAGCTGGGGGAGCAAGAATGGCCGTGACGATCGCTCACGAGGCGCAGTCGGTGGGAGATGAGATCAACATCGAATTCGTCAGCAAGCAGGGTAACAAGATCACCGAAGCCCTAGTATCAGCGGTAGAAGTACTTGGCACTACGATCAGTCAATCGGGCGTGCTGCGTCCCTGGGGTTTGACGTTTGAGAATGGACGCGGTTATCTGGGGGTCGTCTCAGATGCCTCGGTTTCGAAGTCACGTGATCACCTGTTTGGCTACGTGCTGTCCTTCGATCCCAACAACATGGCCGCTGGCTTTACGGAGGAATTGGCATTTCCGCTTGGCTACCCAAGGGAGCGAGCATCCAATGCCCATCTTCCATCACCGCAACCCCTCCGGTCGGCAGAATGGCAGGCTTGGGTGAGTGATTGGGAGTCGACTTTTATCATGACGGACGAGGAGCAGTTGTCCTCGACCGGCGCACTACTTTGTGCCTACCCACAGCCGATCATTTCTGATATCGATTTCACACTAGATGGAGACATGGTCATCGGCCTGATGGACCGATTTGCCCACCAGTGCGGATATCGAAACTATCCCCCAGTGCTGGAGGACCAGACGCTGATTATCTCGTATGGGGCAGGAGACATACTAAAAGCCTTTGATGACCAGGGGATCATGCGCTTGGAACTGCAGAACAGTGATAACGGACAGTATTTTAGGGACGATGATGGACCTAGCTTTGATGGAGAATTTTTCTACGACGATCATTTTGTAGCCTCGGCAGCTCACCATGGAGAGATCTTCACGGGTGGCATGGGTATCCTCCCAGGGTCTGGCGAAGTGGTAAATTCTGTCTTTAATCCCATTGTGACCACTGGCAACAGCAACTTTGATTTCAGTGGTGTATACACCCAGGGTATTCATTTTTATGATACAGAAGCCGGAAACAAGGAGCGGGCCTATCTCTTCGTAGACCAATACGTTCAAGGCAAGGCCAATGGCCTCGGCGATATGGAATTTGCCTCTGCCCTTGTGGGCGGCGAAATGGGCAACTTTGTCTGGTGCGACGGTAATGGCAACGGCATTCAGGATCCGACCGAGTTTGGTATTGATGGGGTGATGCTCACCCTACATGACAAGGAGAACAGTGACTCCCTGGTCGATATGCAGACGACGGCAAACGGCGGTGAGTTCCTATTCACGAATCTGTTGCCTAACCGGTGCTACTCGGTGCGAATTGATCTATCCAAATTAGAGGACATGGGCTTCTCAGGTGAGGTGCCGGCTCCATTTCAGGGAGGCGATACCCTCAATGATTCCAATGGTGATCCCGATATGATCCCAGGATTCTCGGTGGCGATGTTCTGCTCGGGAGCCTTGGGCGAAAATGATCACAGCGTCGACTTTGCCTTTCTCGGGCCACAGGCAGATACTTGCCAACTTGTACTTTGCGACGAGTCTGCAGCGGCGATGGCACTCTGTGCAGATTTTGCCTTGTCTGACATCATGGACTGTGCCGATCCCTCTGGTATGAATGTAGTAGGCATCTACGCGGATTTTGTCAATGACAGCTTGATGAATCCCATCACGACCGGCCCTATATCCGTTTGTGGTGGAGATTCTTGCGTGTATGCGAGAGTGAGTATGCAAGGGGATACGATGTGTTATGCCGTCTCCAAGATCACGCTGACGGTGATAAGTGACGGGGGCAATATCGTGGCATTTACCCGCCCGATTTGTGGACCGGAGGTGCTGGATCTGGCAACTGTGCTGGCAGAATTTGGAAGCTACACAGCTCCCGTATTCTACTCCGATATGTGTGGCGGAACGCCGGTTTCCGACGCGACCATGTATACGCCTCCGAGCTTACCTGATACAGTGCACTTTGAGGCGACGCCATCCGCAGGCAGTTGTCTGGGATGTGGAATGATCATCTTCACCCAGGCGGGACAGTCTATGGTGGATGCAGGGGACAGTACCACCATTTGCGGCTTGGAGTGTGTAGATCTGACGGCCATCAATGCATCGTTTAATGCTAATGGATCCGGGGCGACCATGGCAGGCTGGAAGACCCTCGGAGGCGGTACCTTTGTGGAGGACACGACCTTTGCCGGGGCCAGGTTGTACTGTCCGGATAGTTTGGACATGTATGCTGGTGAAGTGCGACTGATCCTATGCACCATAGATGATCCATGCATGAATACGGCCGATACGGTGGTCATCACGATCGAACCCGCAAGACCTCGCATCATACCCGGCCGGCGGGATACCATCGATTGCACCCATCCATTTGCGATCGATCAGGTCAACAATGATACGTTTCCAGGCTGTCGCCTGGTGGCGGGATGCGTGGACACGCTGAGAGGAAGCGTTGTCGACTACAGCATCATACCTGGAGACTGTGAGAATATTGTCAAGCAAATCAAGCGGACCTTCCAGTTTACCTATGCCAAGGAGGACTACTACTGCATGGATACTATCCCTGTGCTGGCATTGCCGGATACGGTCATCTGCCCACCTGAGCGAGACAGTGTCTATTGCCACACCGGCTATTTGAAGGACAAAAATGGTCATCCATCTCCCCTGGAGACTGGATTTCCGATGGCAGATAGCATTCCGCTCTGGCCCCAGCCCAACTTTGTCTGTGATATCCTGGTAACCTATAAGGACTGGAAATTCGCGGGTCAGTGCCCGGAGACGATTAGACGAGAGTGGTTTATCAAGAATACCTGTACCGGATCGTTTGACACATGTGTGCAGTGGCTCATGATCTTCGACACCATCGGACCGACGATCGAAAAGGACTTGTCCAAAGCGACGCTTGATGGTTTTGGAAACATCCTGGTACCTACCAGCAGTCATGACTGCGAGGGGCACACCTATATTCCAAGCATCACGGCAACAGACACCTGTACGGACGTGAAGATGGTGAAGGCCATGATTCCAAACATAGCCACCGTACTATTGGAGTACAACGATGACGCGGAGCAATGGGAGTCGCACAAGCAGATCAAACTGCCAAAGAACCTCGAGCGCATACCGCTGTACTATGAGGCGTATGATCACTGCCACAATATCACGCGGGATACCTGCTACTTCCGCGTAAAAGACTTCACCAAACCCGTGACGGTTTGTGACAAAGGGGTGAATGTCACGGTGACAGACACCACGGTTTGGGTACACGCGAGCAGCTTTAGCGAAGGTAGCTTTGACAATTGCGGCATCAACTTGTTGCTGGCTCGTCGTACCGATTGGGCGACGGCTTGTGGCGTGGATCTCTGCGATGATTCAGAGCTGGTCTGTGTCTCAGAGCACCATGATTCGGTCTGGTGTGCTCGCTTGGAGAGCGACAAGCACGTCAATCCAATCGAAGCCCACTACGCCAAGACGATTGATTGGCTGTGCCAGGATGGACAGGACTGTTCGTCACTCGTCCTGGCGGGATATGCCTATGATCTGGTTAAGTACGCCACGATCGACTGCATTGATCATCCTTATGATGTCACGGGTCACGACCTTCTGAAGATTCTGAAGGATACAGCTCGATGCAGACTGACGGTCGATGGATCAGGGTCGGTAGATTACGACGGAGCACTGTTGAATGCACTTGCCTTTCTCTCCTGCTATAAGAATGACGACACGCCGGATCTCGATCAGGCCTATGCCGATTTCATGAAGGCAACCGAGTTTGCCAGTGACAAAACCATCGCTGACATAGGGTCACAGATCGGAGGTGGATGGAGCGAGGAAGTGCCTTTCTGTTGCGAAGATGCCTGCCAAGACGTGATGGTCGAGGTGTTGGCCATGGACTACTGGTGCAACTGGTCCAAGTGCTGGACCACCGTGCGAGTCGAAGACAAGACGCCACCGGAAGTGGTATGCGAGTTATATGATGTCTCCCTGACTTGCGCCAGCTATAAGACCTACTACGCAGATGCGGTCGATCAGGCTTTGGCGGGAGATTTTGACGCACTCCAGAGTGCACTGGGCACCTATGAAAAAGTGAGCATCGATCAGTACGGCAATACGGTGCCACCGAAGAGTGAATTCATCTACTACGAGCTGACTTGTGATTCTAATCTGGTTACGAAGGATAGCTTGATCTACGATGAGCATCTGGGCTACATCTGGAAGACGTATAACTATTATCGAGCGGAATATGACACGGTGGAGCACAAACAGTACAACGGCCAGGTAGCGGACAACTGCGGCTTGGTGTGTATTGAAGAAAAGCCCTGGGTCCGATTTGATGAATGTGGTAATGGTTTCGTCAAGCGAGTATTCAAGTTTGTCGGCCAGTGCTATACCGAGGGTTCAGGACACTTTACTGATACGATTACTAGACATCAGACGATCTGGATCACCAGTGATTGCGACATCACCAAGGCCATGTTTGAAGTGCCAAAAGACACAGTGATCTATGACTGCGGCATCCAGTATGCTGCCGATGGCAGCGGCAATGCAGCAGGCGTGGCAGCACCGGAGTACACAGGGCATGCATACTACACCTTTGACAACGATTGTCGCCAGGTAGGTATAGGCTATTATGATCAGGTATTCAAGATCGTCGGAGGGGATGAGGCTTGCTACAAGATCATACGTACGTGGTGCTTTGCTGACTGGTGTGCGATCGACGAGGAGCCCAGAGAGGCTTGGTGGTTCGATCCCAAGTATGACGGCAAGTTCCTCACATGTACGCAGAAGATCATCTTGTATGATGTCACTCCACCGATCTGCACCATCAATCCGTTGCCCGATACGATCGTTGCTACGGGATGCTACTACACACTGGACACGGACGTTACGGTGGAAGACGAGTGCGGTGTGCTGAGGTATGTCTGGAAAGTGAAGGATCTAAAGACGGAAGAAACGGTGGGTGCCGGCTATGGTGAGCTGAATAGCGATACGACGGATTCGTTCCCGGTCATTGTGCCAAATCTGCCTGCAGGACTCTACAAGTTGCAGGCTACGGTGACAGACGAATGCCAGAATGAAAGCGTCTGCGAGCTCACCTTCGAAGTGGTGGGCGGCAAGAAGCCCACACCGATTTGTCTCACTAGTCTCACGGTCGAGCTGACGCCGATGGATACCGATGGAGATGGTCAGGCCGATACGGCGATGGCTACGGTGCCAGCGGTAGATTTTGACCAGAGCAGTACGCCTGCCTGTGGCAGTTCGGTCGAGAGCCTGACCTACCTGATTGACGATGGATCTGGAGATCCTGCGCTGCCCGCGCTGACGGCCACGCACCTCGATGTGGGCTGTGTGGACATCGGAGATAAGGTAGTGCGTATGTACGTCCTGGATGAAAGCGGTAGTTGGGATTATTGCTCTGTGCTGCTGATCGTACAGAATAACATGGGAGGATGTGGCGATATTTCCGGGGCTACCGGCACTATCTCCGGTACCATTCAGACGGAGCTGGGAGATGCCGTAGAGCTGGTCGATGTAGCTGTAGAGCGATCGAATGGACTGGCGATGCTGGTATCGAGTGACCTCAGCGGAAGCTATGAATTCAGGATCCCGACTGGTATGGAGGCGTTCATCGTTCCGAAGAAAAATACGGACTATGTCAACGGCGTCTCCACGAGAGATTTGGTCGCCATCCAGAAGCAAATCTTGGGTAAGTCGGTCTTGGATACCTGGTTTAAACAGCAAGCTGCGGATGCAAATGCTGATGGCCAGGTGAATGCATTAGACCTGATCCAATTGCGCAAACTGATTCTGGGTAAGGATCAGACACTGCCTGACAGCCCGAGTTGGAGGTTCTATGACAACGATACTAAGCAGCAATCTTATCATATCACTGCGATGCAGGAGGAAATGCACATGGACTTTACCGGAGTCAAGATCGGTGATGTAAACCTGGACAACGATCCAACCCGAAGATCACCTCGCTCCGGTGAATCGCTAGTCCTGATGGTAGACGACAAGGAGTATCAGCGGGGAAGCAGGGAATGGGTAGCCGTTCGGGCCAAGGATTTCAGCAGCATCGATGGTCTTCAGTTTACCCTGAAGACGGATGCAGCTCGCTTGATTGTCCACGGGGTGAGGCCGGCCCACTTGGCCCTGACCGAAGAAAATGTCAATATAGAAAATGTATCGCGGGGCTGGCTGACAGCATCTTGGAATGCACCTAGCGGAGAAGCGATTTCGGTCGCTGACGGAGAAGTGCTGTTCCATCTCGATGTGGAGATCAGAAGTGATCTTACCTTGAACGAAGGCCTGACTATCGGGGACGATGTCACGGCGGCAGAAGCCTATCATATTGATGGTCACGACCTTGATGTGGCGTTGCAGTTTGCACGTCAGCAAGATGGATTCATGCTGAGACAAAACCAGCCAAATCCATTTGCCCAGGAGACAATGATCGGCTTCGAATCTCCAGTGTCGGCACCAGCGGTGATGACCATATACGATGTGACGGGAAGAATTGTGAAGATCAGGCAGGGAGACGTTGCCAAGGGGTACAATACCTGGATCGTGCAAAGAGCCGAGTTGGGTCTGGCGGCCGGTGTCCTATACTATCGTCTGGAGATTGAAGGTAACACAGCCGTAAAGAAGATGATTTTAATGCGATAAACCACGATCCGAGATTCGGATCTAGGACTCAAGAACAATGGGATTTGACCTCGGTCGAATCCCATTGTCATTTTCGGTCCCGAGGGCATCTAGGTTTCACACGCTGGATCTAAGCAAGCGCTTGTTCGAGATCTTCGATGATATCTTCCACCGCTTCGATACCAGCCGAGATGCGGACCAGGCCATCTACGATCCCGTTTTGCTCGCGGAGAGCCCGATCCACGTTGATGTGAGAGCTACTGGCTGGATGCAGGACCAATGTGTCAATATCGCCAAGGGTGGGCGCCATCGTGCAAAATTTCAAGCGCCGCATGAACTGTAGTGCCTGTGACATCCCGCCCTTCAGGACAAAGCTGATCATACCTCCAAAGTCCTTCATTTGGGTTTTAGCTAACGCATGATCGGGGTGGCCCGCCAGGCCTGGATAGTTGACCGTCTGCACAGACGGATGCTCGGAAAGATAGGAGGCGACTTCTTTGGCGTTTTCGCAATGTTTCTGCATCCGCAAGGGAAGGGTCTTCAGTCCATTGTTGAGCAGCCAGGCATCCCAGGCGTTACAATTCGTTCCGCCTAGTTTCATCACGGGCCAGACGGCGCTTTTCATCAGCTGCGGATCCCTGCCCACGAGTGCTCCCGCCATAGAATTGCCATGGCCATTGAGGTATTTGGTCGTCGAGTGCACGATAAAGTCGATGCCGTACCCAAAGGGTTGCTGTAGGTAGGGCGTGGGAAATGTATTGTCGATGGCGGTGAGGACACCATATGAGCGAGCCAACTGAGAAACTGCCTGGAGATCGATGCAAGCCAAGGTAGGGTTGGCGGGACTTTCCCCGTATATCATGCGGATGCTAGGGTCGCTTTGCAGGGTCGCACGGACGGTAGAGATATCGCCCAGGTCAATAAATATGGGCTTGATGCCACATGGGGCAAGAACCTTGACAAATTGCTCCGTGGTGCCTCCATAGAGATTGGCTTGCGTGAGGATCTTGTCACCAGCCTGGAGCGTGCCCAGCATAAGCGTGAGAATAGCGGACATACCTGAGCTAAACAAAAGGGCAGAGGGGGTTACATCGTCGATCCCATGGGCCTCCAGGGCAGCAATTTTGGCGGCCACGGTATCAATCGTGGGATTCCCATATCGGCTGTAGACATGCCCTTCTTCCTCACCGGCGAAAATGCGCATCTGCTGATCCATGTCTTCGAAGTCAAAGGAGGAAGTCGCGTAGATGGGCAGGATGTGCGGCTTGGTGGTCCTATTTTCTTTACTTTCGCGCACACACAGGGAGGAAAAATGCTTCATAACGGTCATGGTTAAAAAAATGGAGCCTGAAGATAGCGAATTGGTATCGCAGCCTGGACCGTCCATCATGCCTGAAGAGCTTCTGGAGCACCGCACCCTTGATGTCGACCCAGGACAATCACCCCTGCGCATCGACCGGTATCTCCTCGATCGCCTCATGGGTATTTCCAGAAATCGCATACAGGTAGGTATACGGAGTGGTGCGATCTTGGTCAATGACCAGACGGTCAAGCCCAATTACAAGGTCCGTCCAGGAGACCATATCAGTATCGTATTTCCTAAATCAGTGGACACAGACCATGGAGTCAAGCCGGAGGATATCCCGCTGGACATCGTCTACGAGGATGATGATCTGCTAGTGGTAGACAAGCCGGCGGGTATGGTCGTACATCCAGGCATAGGCAACCCTTCCGGGACCTTGGTCAATGCCCTGGCCCATCATATGGAGCAGTTGGATCTACCCATCTTGGCAGGCAACACACGCGATAGGCCGGGATTGGTACACCGCATCGACAAGAATACTTCGGGGCTGCTGGTCGTGGCTAAGACCGAATACACCCTGACGCATCTGGCCAAGCAATTCTTTGATCACACCGTGGAGCGCCTGTATGTAGCGCTGATATGGGGGCAGCCGGACCACGTCGAAGGGACGATTGATGTACCGATCGGAAGGGATCTAAAGGACCGTCTAAAGCAAAAGGCATACCCGGAGGGGGAGATGGGCAAGCGAGCGGTCACCCACTACAAACTTATAGAGCCGATGTACTACGTCAGTCTGGTGCATTGCTGGCTGGAGACCGGTCGCACACATCAGATCCGGGTGCATATGAGTCACCTGGGTCATCCTTTGTTTGGAGACACACGATATGGGGGTGACCGGATCGTCAAGGGCACCGTATTTCAGAAGTATAGACAATTTGTCAAGAACGGATTTGAGGTGATGCCCTACCAGGCACTGCATGCTGCCGTGCTTGGGTTCACTCATCCGCACAGTGGCGAGCGTCTGCGATTTGAGATCCCAACTCCGGACAATTTTGATCTGTTGTTGGCCAAGTGGCGGACGTATCTTTCATCGCGCAAATCATGACGAAACTAGGGCGACGAATCGAATGCTTGGCGCAACTAGGGGACTGGTTACGCGCTCGAGAAGATCCTTTGATCGGTGCAAGTATCCACCGAGCCAGCATCCGCAACCCCTGGTTCACCATAGACTCCATCAACTTTGCCCTGGGCGAGATCACGCGTGCCTATCTGAATCCCCAATCACTGAAATTATGGCTAGGTGATTATCCGAAGCTGTCGGCGGGTGACGACGAGCAGGTGGTGGGATTGATACTGGCAGGGAATATACCTTTGGTCGGTTGGCATGACATCATGTGTGTCTACCTCTCGCTGGTCACGTGGCACACATCAAGGCATCTGAGCGAGATGAAGTGTTGGTCAGGCTTCTGGTAGACAAACTGCACACCCTCGATCCATCCAGCGCAAGGACCTTGCAGGTAGTGCAACGACTCAGCAAGGTCGAGGCCATCATTGCCACCGGCAGCACACAATCGGCAGATCACTTTTTCCGCTATTTCGGCAAGTATCCGCATATCATTCGCAAGACCCGAAATGCCGTCGCCGTGCTCTCGGGACGGGAGACTCCCGAGGAGTTGAAAGCGTTGAGTGACGACATATGCCTCTATTTCGGACTGGGCTGTCGCAATGTGTCAAAGCTCTACGTCCCCCTCCGGATATGCCTTTGAACCCTTGCTCACGACATTGCATGACCGGACAGAGCTGCTGCAGCAGACCAAGTACAAACACAATTACGATTACTAACCTGGCCACTTTCATCATCAATCGCATGGCGTATCTCAGCAGCGACAACATGTTGCTGATCGAGGATGAGCGTATTGCCTCTCGCATCGCCACCCTGCACTACACGACGTATGCGCATCTCGACGAGGTGCAGGAGCACCTGCGTGGCGCACAGTGCAGAGATTCAATGTGTGGTCAGCCAGTTGCCGTTGGGTGAGGGTGTCGTCGCCCCGGGAGCGGCCCAACGACCGAACTTAGGTGACTATGCCGATCAAATCGATACATTAAAATTTCTCAGCGAACTCACGCATGACCAGACAACAACGGGCTGACCAGATCGGCGAGGTGCTGGGACCACTACTTTTCCCCAGCCACCCATTCCACTGAATCATGAAGATCCTTACACTTTATTGCTGGCCGTACTCTTGTCAGCTCAGTGTACGGATGAGCGCGTGAATAAGATCACCCCCCATACTCTTCGAGCGAGCAGATAACCCCCATGACATGGCGCGATTGAGTGTGGACGAGATCGCCGCGATCATTCGCCCATGTGGCTTGGCTCCCATGAAATCCAAGGGCATCCATGGATTGTCGCAGATCCTGGTGGAGCAATACGGTGGAGAGGTGCCCGCCTCTATGGAGGCCCTGGAAGCATTGCCGGGGGTGGGGCATAAGACCGCTTCAGTGGTGATGACACAAGCCTTCGGACAGCCCGCATTTCCGGTGGACACCCATATCCATCGATTGGCCTGGCGGTGGAAGCTCAGCACGGGTAAGTCTGTGAAGAAGACGGAAGTGGATCTGAAGAAAGTATTTCCTGCTTCTGCCTGGGGCAAGGTGCACCTACAAATTATCTACTTTGGTCGTGCCTATTGTCCCGCCCGCGGCCACAATCCGTATCACTGTCCGATCTGTAAGGACTATGGCAGGAAAAGCCTCTTCGCCGGCTTTAAAAAGGGTAGTTAATCGCAAAATTCCAGTTGATGAGTTCACGGGCGGGGATGCCTGACCGCAGCGCACGATGCCGCCCTGATTCATCTGGAAAGGGGTTTCGGAGCTTGAGGCCGACATCCAACACCACCTTGAAGTAGTCGGCATCAAATCGCATGCCTGCACCAGAACCCACTGCCATCTGCTGCAAAAAGCGGCTGGTGAATAGCCCGCCGGTGCGTTCGTCTTTCTTCAGGGACCAGATATTGCCGGCGTCAAGGAACACGGCGCCCTCAATCCGCCAGAAGACGTCAAAGCGGTATTCGGCATTGAGCAGGATCTTGACATCACCGGCCTGAAAAAAGGGATTGCCACTCGCCCGCGTCACCGTCGTGTCCTCGTAGCCACCCGGCCCGAGCTCTCGTATCCGCCAGGCTCGCATGCTTAGGGGGCCTCCCAGGTAAAACTGCTTCACGTAGGGGATCACATCACTGGTGCCAAAAGGCACGGC
Organism: Saprospiraceae bacterium; assembly: GCA_965223165.1. Classification (GTDB taxonomy): domain Bacteria; phylum Bacteroidota; class Bacteroidia; order Chitinophagales; family Saprospiraceae; genus JABDMH01. The sequence continues at coordinate 334,196 of CBDCVQ010000016.1, forward strand.
CAGGCCGACACTCGCTCTAAGTGCCAGTACCTGGTCTCTAGACAGCTGCTTGTACAGGCGACCGTCCAGATCGAGTTTAGCAAATTGAGCAAAGGTGAGCGAGCCGATCCGAAACGGTCGGTCGAGGCCATTGGCGATAAGATTGGCAAGGTACGCCTCTCCGCCCGACAGCTCGAAGGCGGCGATCAGCGTCGATGAAAAGCCCCGAGCACCCTGGAGTCGTTCCACCGAGTAGTTGATGCCGTTGAAAAAAAGGCTGGTAAATAGTTGTGGTCCGAAGGATTTGCGAGCAAACGTCTGTTCCGAGTACAAAGAATCAAACTCGACACGGATAGTTGGATCAAAGTACGTGAGCGACGGATGGGTGATCTGGATGCGCTTTCGGCTCGTGACCCCGTTGATCTGTGTCCTAAATCCGTACTGCGCAGAGATCGAGTGGTAGTTGAAGAACCGAAAGAGATCCACGTACTCGTAGCCCACATCCAACACTGAATTGGCACTTGAGCGGAGGCGCCCATACTTGGCAGGGCTCAGCAGGTTGGTCCCCCGCAGCAGGCGGTACAGCCCAAAGTAATCGGCAAATCGTGGGATCTCCAGCGAGTTGTAAAAGTTGACATTAGCGGCATTGAACAAGTCGGCAATCTTCGGTCGCAATTCAAAGCTGATGTCAAGACCGGTAGAAAAGCGCTCGGAGCCGCCAAAGAGGTTGTTGTCGACAAGGTTGAGATTGGACCCCAATCCAATGAAAGACTCACTGCTCACGGTGGTCATGTTGACTTCAAACTCGAGGTCTGTCTCCAACCGCTTGGCAGGAAGGAGCTCGATGGAGAAGTCGACGATGTTGGGCTCATCTGCGCGAGGCTGATAGCGAATATCGGCGAACTGTATGGCTGGCAGTTGTAACTGTGCCCGGGTCAACGCCAGATCATTCTTCTTGAAGGTCTCTCCCGGTCTCAGGTAGATGTACTTGAGTAGAGTAGAGGGGCGCACCCTGTTTTCGACATCAAAATTTACAAATCTAATGGAGTCTAAAAATTGGCTATCACCTTGCCCGGCAAATATGCTTTCAAAGCGATTGATCACCGTGACATCGCCAATATACTTGCGTTCCAGTTTGCCGCCTTGTCCGGACAAGACACGGAGCCGCATGTCCACCAGGCCATCGGTGGTATCTGTGGCTTCCAGGGTACTAAAATTTCCAAAGGTGAAGTCGGCGTATCCTTCTGCGTGAAGATCGTCGATGATGCGCTGTTTTTCCTGTCCCAGCAAGGCCCGGGATACAGGCTGACCTTCCTGCATGAACGAGGCGTGCCTCTTCTCTTCCAATACGACGCCCACCTCCGGATCGGGCGCCAGTAGATCAAAGGACTTGATGCGATATTGACGATTTGGCTTGACGAAGTATCGTACGCGGACATATTGACCGATGATCGTGTCCTGATACCACAGATCGGGCTCCAGATAGCCTTTGTTGAGCACGATTTCTCGCATATCGTCAAGCGTCTGGTCAGACAGGGCGGGATCGTACAGGCTAGGAGGTTCAGCCAATTTTCGCTGGACAAATTTGCCAAAGTCCGTCGTGTCTCCCCGCTCTTCCTGTCGGTAGTAGAACCAAAGTCGTGGCTTAAAAAAGAGGAAAGAACGATCATTGGGCACTTGTCTCAGCGCCGTCTGAAGTTCGTATCTAAGTGCGTTTTTCTCTGCATTGGGCTGATCCGAAATGATGGTGATCTGATTCTTGACCAGAAGGTTTTCACCGGGCTTTAGATACTTCTTCGTATTGCATGATTGGCTGGCCAACGCCCATAACACAATCCCAATATATATCGGTACATGCGAAAATTTAACTTTGCTTTCTGGGAAAGAGCAGCCATATGGAACCGCAGAAAGTCTCAAAGAATCAGCTTAAGTATTTACAATCTTTAAAACTAAGAAAGTATCGACAAAAGTATGGGCGCTACCTGATCGAGGGGCGGAAAGTAGTCAATGATATTCTGAGGGATAAGCCGCAGGTTTTCAGCAAGATATATGCAGTTGATTCATGGATCGGTGCACATGCGGACGCCTTGGATCGGCTGACAATCCCTTATCAGGAGATACGCCCGGTTGACCTGGACAGGGTGAGCAGTTTTGTGACAGGAGATCAGGTCATGGGAGAATGCAAGATGCCCACGGAAGATTGGCAGGAGCCGCGAGGCTGGGTGCTCTATCTGGATGGACTCAAGGACCCGGGTAATGTGGGGACTATGCTTCGGACGGCCGAATGGTTTGGCATCGCCCAGGTGGTGCTGTCGCCCGGTTGCGTCGATTTGTACAATCCCAAAACGTTGCAGGCGAGTATGGGCAGCGCGGTACGGGTGCCATGCTATCGTTTCGCCTTCCGGGATCTGCAAGCTCGGTTGCCGAGACATAGGTGGTTTTTGGCGGTCCCTGGAAATGCCGACAGTGATCTCATGACAAAGCCAGATCAAGCAGGTGTGCTAGTGATCGGTGGAGAGTCTCATGGCATCAGTGAAGAACTAATGCATGCTGGTCATGAATACGTTACCATCCGTAGGAGAGGATCGGATAGTGTGGAATCACTCAATGCCGCCGTGGCGGCCGGCATCCTAATGCATCATCTGGTGGGCGTAGCCGCCTACGACTCCTGAAACAGTTGTTCTAGCGTCTGGTCCAACCGATAGGGACTCACATTGGTAGAGGCGATCTTACCATCCCGATCAATGAGAAATGTCTTTGGTATCCCTCGCACCCCATAGACCGATGCCGGTTCCGAATTCCAATACTTGAGATCGCTCACGTGGTATGGCCACGTCAGATTGTCCTGCTTTATCGCCTGCTGCCATCGTGCTGCTTGGCCAGGTCGGTCTAAAGAGACGCTATACACCGTAAACCCCTTGTCTTTGTACTTCTGGTATGTCTTCACCACGTGGGGATTGGCACGACGGCATGGCCCACACCAACTGGCCCAAAAGTCCAGGAGCACGACTTGTCCTCGGAGATCTGAGAGCTTCATGATTTGACCATCGGGATTGGGAAGAGCAATGTCTGGAGCCGGCTGTCCCACCTTGATGATCTCCTGCGCCTGCCTTCTCGCTAGTTGCTTCTCCATACTGCCGACCTCGGCCTTCCAGGTAGAGGTATACTCGGAATCGGGATACCGGTCCTCCAATCTTGTAGCTACATCCTTCATCACGGCAAGGTTGGCGGCATTAACGGGTAGGGCCATCGCATACTGCATAGCAGCTATAGGGTCGTCCGTCTCCTTGACCAGTTGGGCGAGATCGTCTGGCTGCAGCTCGCGACGCTGCAACTTGGCCATATTCGCTAGCATGTCCTTGGCTCCATCTGCGCCTTGGATCTCCAACTCATGTTTTCCCAGTTGGTCAAGGGTTGCATCTACTTTGATGTTGCGCTCGGTGCCGTCCAGAAAGATAAAGGCCTTCTGCGTCCCGACGCGTAGCCGGTAGATACCGGGCTCCAAGGGCTCTTCCATCTCAATTCGAAAGTTGCCGTCTTCTGCCAAGGGCGACTTAGCTACTACCTGCATCTTTTGTAGCTTGATCATATCCAAAAACAGTTGCATATCGGCGGCATCAGCCACCTTGCCCTGGATCACCGTCCCACTACTAGATTCGCAGCCTAGGAAGACGGTAAGTGCAAACAAAAGAATGGTGTATGTGAATAGTCTCATATTGTGACTGACTTTTACGTAAAAGAATCAGGGCATTTGGGCAATATACAGCGATCGACGCCACTGAGTAATTCAAAGCTTTTTAACGGCTTAGGGCATATTCTTAGTGTGCTCATGAGCAGCTCTCAAAGATCCAAAAAAAAGTGGGCGTAATGGGGGCATTGGCTCCGTCGCTCGGCGAGAAACGTATGAATGTAATAGATATATGACCCGTCCCGTGTGGGCTGGTCGCTAGCACGGCTGCTTCTACCAAGGGATTAGTTATTTTCAGTAACGTTGGTTCAAATAAGTTAAAAGATTGCCTGCATGAGACATACGATAATCTTATTAGCCCTGCTCTGGACGATACCCGTACTCGGCCAGGATTCGCTGCATGATGTGAAGTCAGACGATGGGACGCTTGCCCTGTTTGCCATGGACAAGCTCTTAGCGGCCAAAGCCGACATGAGTCGTCCTTACCTGCGATTCTTTGACGGCGAGCATATCAGCATGGGTATATACAAGCTGGCCGCGGGCACTACAGATGAGCAATCGCCGCACCAGATCGATGAAGTGTATTATGTGCTGGAAGGCAAGAGTAAATTTGAGGTGAATGGTCAGGAGACCCCGGTGGAGCCAGGAGATGTCATTTTCGTTGCAGCCGATGCTTCACATCACTTCTATGACATTACTGAAGACCTTACGCTACTGGTCTTTTTTGCCAAACACGATTGAGGCCTTGACAGTATAAGGGCTTTGTGTTACATTAGTCGAATAAATCGTCTTCAAATGGACGAATAATTCGACTGCCATGAAAACACTGATTAAGGGGAGGGGTGCACAAATCAACACGCAAGATCCCTTTGCACAACATATTCGCGTGCATGACCATCTGGATCCTGAGGAAATATCGGAGGGCAGGTATCGTACCAGTCAGTATGTTGAAGTCCACCCCAAATCGATCGTGAACAAAGTCCCAAGCCCGGACGTGGGCATGGACTACTCCATCAATCCATACCAAGGTTGCGAGCACGGATGTGTGTATTGCTATGCGCGTAACACGCATCCATACTGGGGCTACAGCGCTGGCATGGATTTCGAATCAAAGATTCTGGTCAAGAAGAATGCCCCGGATCTACTACACAAGTTCCTTAGCCAGCCCAGGTGGAAGGGCGAGACAATCATGTTGTCGGGCAATACGGACTGCTACCAGCCAGCAGAAGCTAAATTCAAAATTACCAGGGCGCTATTGCAGACGTTTCTGGACTTCAGGCACAGCACAGGTATCATCACCAAAAACAGGTTGATTCAGCGTGACCTGGATATACTGACCGAGCTGAGTCGGCACCATTTGGTGCAAGTCATCATCTCACTTACTACCCTGGACGAGAGCCTGCGACGAAAGATGGAGCCCCGCACAGCTTCGGTCAAGCAGCGACTGCAGACCATGGCGATCCTTGCCAAGGAAGGAATCCCTGTCAGTGTCATGGCAGCCCCTATGATCCCGGGTCTCAACGATCATGAGCTTATGGAGATCATTCGCATTTCGTCGCTGATGGGGGCGACCAAAGCCGGCTACACGATTGTTCGACTGAATGCAGACGTGGCGACGATCTTTCAAGACTGGATTGGAAAGTCCTATCCGGATCGGGCCGACAAGGTGCTTGGCAAGATCTCCGACTGTCATGGCGGTCAGCTCAATGACAGCAGATTTGGCACTCGGATGAGGGGCGAGGGACATTTTGCCAAGATCATTTCCGATCAGTACAAGCTGGCCGTCAAGAAATACATGACACCCAGTCCAGAACACACGATTGATACTTCCCTCTATGCGAAGTATAAGACACCACAGATCCGATTGGAATTCTAGCAGAGTTTCACGTGGGAATTGGCAATAGGCTTTAGTGCATGGCTACTTGGGGAGGGTACCTCACCATTGACTTGGATTTTTGGATCTTTGCCAGCGATATTTTGAAAGCAATAAGATTAGCCATGGCCATAGAAGCAATGGACAAGTGGACTCTAATCGCCAGTAGGCCTGGCCCGCGGCTCCCCTTATTTGAGGTTGAGCTGCGAAAGATGAGAAATCCGCGCAATCAGATCGATCTGGAGGCGGTGGTGCTACACGCCAAGGATACCGTCAATATCGTTGCCTTAACGGGGGAAGGCGACCTCCTTCTGGTGGAGCAATTTAGGTTTGGGATCGACGACAACCTGCTGGAACTGCCTGCCGGTCTGATAGATGGAGACGAAGACCCGGCAGTGGCCGCTCGCAGGGAACTCCTAGAAGAGACCGGATACATGGCAGACACCTGGACGGCTCTGGGATGGTCCTACCTGAATCCAGCTTATGTGGACAACCGTTGTTTTCACTTTTTGGCTGAGGGTGCCGTCAAAGCGCAGGAGCCTTTGCCCCAGGACTCGACCGAGCATCTACGGTTGAGGGTCATCCCGCGAGCAGAGATTTCAGGTTTCCTGGCTCAGAACGGTATCGTGGACGCGGTGGGCCTAGCTGCCATGGCTAAAGTTTTTCCACCATCCCGACCCGCCACCGTTTTTTCGATGTAGGCAGATCCGCAAGCCGAGGTAGGCCACGGCCTTCCTGCCAGATGGACAGATCTTTCCGGCCCACACTGGAGTCCAACATTTAGCCCTATTTTTAGCCAAAAGCTATCGAGCACCAAACTATGAGCAAGCAGACTACGTCAACCCTATTTATGGTGCGGCCCCGAGGGTTTGGCTACAATGCAGAGACCGCACGCAACAACAGTTTTCAGCAAGCGGACGATACCCGATCCGCCGCAGATGTGCAGGCGGCTGCGCTCAAAGAGTTTGACGACTTCGTAGCGGTGTTGCGCGGTCAGGGGGTACACATCGATGTATTTGAGGACACCGCGGAGCCTCAGAAGCCCGATGCACTATTTCCAAATAATTGGATCAGCATCCATGAAAATGGGTCCCTGATCACCTATCCCTTGTTTTCGCAGATCAGGCGGGCAGAGCGTCGGGAGGATGTGATCCAAGGCCTCATGGCCACCTACGATATCCCGCGGAGATACTCCCTGGAGCAGTACGAGGATAAGGAACAGTTTTTAGAGTCCACCGGCAGCATGGTGCTCGATCGTGTGCGGAAGAAGGTGTACGCATGTCTGAGCCCTCGCACGAACCCCTCGGTCCTTGACAAATTCTGTGCCCTCATGGGTTACGATCGACTGCTCTTTAATGCCGAGGACCAGCAGGGGGCGGCGGTCTACCACACCAATGTCATGATGTCGTTGGGAGAGAATGTTGCGGTCGTTTGTTGGGATTCGATTGCCTCACCCGCCGAGCGATCAGATCTCGAAAAATCTCTGCAGAGATCGGGGCGGGACACGATAGCGATCTCGATGCAGCAGATGGAAGCGTTTGCCGGCAATATGCTGGAGGTGCGTAGCGAAAGTGGACAGGCCCATATGGTTATGTCATCTCAAGCATATCGAAGTTTGACCACCGAGCAGATCAGGAAAATTAAGGCGCATGCGCGGCCCCTGCATAGTCCCTTGGACACCATCGAAAAATTTGGCGGTGGTAGCGCCCGGTGCATGCTCGCCGAGATCTTTGCGGCTCGCCGGGCGGAGGAAGTCTAGAGCCATTTCAACGGACAATGGAGAGTGGCGAGAGCCCCACTTTGTTGGCGGCAACCACCTGCACAAAATATAGGCCAGCGGGTAGGCTGGCGTCGAGCCAGATCGTGGGTCGAGATCCCACTAATGCCTGACTCAAATATTGCTGTCCTCGGGCATTGTAGAGCGTCACTTGCGCGTCATCCATCACCGCTGGAAGGCGGATCTGGAGCTGATCCCTGGCTGGATTAGGAAAGATCGCAAAGGGCAGCCTCTGCGGTGCCTCCCGCAGCGGTACAATCTCGGCGTCCGTGCGTAGCTTGATTGCAACAGGGCGATGGTCGGATACATTTGCCTGATAGGCTGGGTAGCCTCCGGCTAGATAATCATCCACTTTGATCGTTGCGACTTGAGATCCGGCATTGGACAGGATGCCTGACAGCTCGTCGGTCACCAGAATGTGATCTAAGTGCGACGGCCAACTTGGAAATGACCAGTCGGACATAGGACCATGAGCAATGTCTTCATCAGCAAAGAAGTAGTTGAGACTGTCCTCCAAAAAGGCTTGAAAGACATTGTCCGACTCCTCATCGGTCAGCCGGTCATTAAGATCACCCAAGACAATCACCTTTGCCCCGGGCAGATTATCGTCGATGTAGAGCTTTAATAGGTTGGAGGCATTAAAACGCGTCATCTCCTCATCGTCGATCCGAGTCACATCGATGAGCCCATCGCCACAGCACTTAAAATGATTATTGATCAGTACAAAATCATCATCGAAGTAGCTTACCTCCATGACCATAGGGGTCCGGGGAAACGCTCGCCAATAGGTATCATAGATGGTGTAGACGGACCTGACCTGTACCTCAGAGGGCTTGTAGAGATAGGCAAGGCCACCCAAGCCGGCTGTGGTGAAGATCACCTGATAGTCGGGCAGACTTGCCATCATTTCGGCAAAGGCCAGGGTGTCGTCAATCTCCTGGAGAGCGATGATGTCAAGATCCAATTGCCGTATGATCGCAGACACCGTATCCATCGTATTCACCCCAGCTGTGGGAAACATTTCAATGTTCCAGGTGGCAATGTCCAGGGTAGTGTCGGTGCCAAACGAAAGCTCCGCCAAGCGCTGGCCGGACAGCATGCTGCTGATGGCTATGCTGCAAACCGTCACTAGCAAGGTACGTATGTAGGGCATGTCAGCTGGATTAAAAGAAAGCCAACCCATATGGATTGGCTTTCTCGGCGGATGATGGGGATGGTGCTAGGATATCAGTACGTAGGCACCTCCCTGGTAGATCACATTGAGTGTACGCGTACCGTTGCCTGGCTCCCACGTGGCATACGTCACCAGGTACTTTTGCCCTTCCACAGCGGGAAACAACTCCAGCAATCTATTCGTGATGGTGGTAAATATCTGATCGTCAGGCCACAGGCTCACATCGTAGTTGCCAAAGTTTGCCATACTAGCGGAGCCGGCACTATTGGTCCCTGTCGTGGCGGCAGCGATGGCGGCATAGTCCGCGGCTGTCAGGCTATACTTAATCGTATTATCGGGCACCCAGCCCGTACCGTCATGTCCAAAGTTTAGTACCTCGGAGGTCACCTGGAAATGATCATTGTAGAGCAACCACTCGCCGCCTTCAAAAATGTAGAGGCCCACGTCAGGAATTGGACCCTGATTGTCATCGTCGTGGTTAAACTGAACGACCAGAATCGCTCCCTCGTCAATAAAGCGCGAATTATTTTCATTGAGGTAGACCGGCATCTTCTCCTTTCCTTCGTCACTGGTGCTAAAGTCTATGCCGCTTTCTCCAAAGTAGTCTCCGTATTCGTTGTCAGGGAGTATCCATACGTATTGCCAGCCATAGGCGACGGTGTAGACAGCGCGGGTCGTGAGCGTCTCGACACCGCTTCCGTTCCAAAACTCATGGGTGATGTCCATGTAGTCATGGTCTCGTCCATCCGGCTCTTTAAAGGTTGCGTAGATCGGAATATCCCTGCTTAAATTGCTGAAGTTGCCAAAGCGGAAGCCCAGCGCATCGTACTCCTCAGCGGTGACCGTGTAGCCTGAGGAATCCCGCAGATCAGGCGAACTACCGTTGAAGAAATCGTAGCTGACGAGGGCGGAAGAACCTTCGCCAAGGGCAGGAAAGACATCCGCTAGCACTACCGGCACGGCAGATTTCACGTCCTCATCTGAGCTGAAGTTGCCAAAGCGGGCGCAACTGCAGAAGTCGTCTGCGGTATCGTAGTCATCATCGACCAATGTGTATTCAATATCAGCAGCTACCGTGGATGGTATGTCCAGGGCCGCGATTTCGTCCTCCAATGGGTTGCAACTCTGCAGAATGGCCAACGTGAGGACAATGGATAGAATATGTAAGATTTTCATGATTTCCACTTTTTCTTGCTTAGAATCTAAGTTTGAGTCCAACATTCCAATTGATACCATAGCCATAGTACACACGTGAGGTAAAGGCGTCGTGATTAGCTCCGTCTTGGGCGTCCATCACATATTCCTCATTCGTGAGATTGTACACATTTCCGTAGAGTGAAGCTCCAAAGCCACCGAGATCAAAGTCATAAGCGACGTTGAGGTCGAAGGTGCCAAAAGCGGGTATCTGCCAGGAGTCTATGCCACGCTCGGCCTCATCCCCGCGGTCCGTAGGATCATAGTCAGCAAAAAGCTTATCGTAGTAGTTGTAGTCTAGCGCGATACGTAGCTCGGGCATGAGATTGTAGTTGAGTCCAAAGGCCATCGTGGTCTGTGCTGCATCGCCCACGTGTAGATCAGCAATGAAGGCATCAACTTCTCCCACTTGGGTGTTGCCATCGAAGATCCCAAGGTTCTCAATGTCATTTTGCCAGGTCCAGTCCCCCAGGGAGATCATACCGGTAAAGCTGAGCAGACGGCTAGCCCGCCAGACACCGTCAAACTCGATACCCTGGTGGAGCGCATTCACACCAAGAATGTTGGCGACTAGATCCTCACCGTTAGGCCCCGTGAAGAAGTCTGTGTAGGTCCGGTCCTTCCACTCGGTACGATAGAGGTTGACATTGGCCGAGAAATTGCGCAGTCGAAGTCCGTAGCCGAGTTCGATGCTGAAGATCTTCTGATTCTCCGCATCGACGTTGGGGTTCTCATTGACAAAGTTGGGAAAGACGGCATCAAATCCCGGTGCCTTTTCGAAGTATCCGATGTTGGTAAAGATGTTCTGAGTGGCATCCAGGTTGTAGTTGGCTCCCCCCTTGACGCCGTATCCGAAGAAGTTGAACGTACCCACCCGCTGATTGGGGTCGGAGTCCAGGTTATTGAAGTAGTCAATCCGCTCATAGCCCGTGTTGGCTGCATTGACCGACAGAAAGGCATCGAGCAGACCCTCTGAGTATTCCAATTGCAGGAATCCTCCCAACCAGTTCACAATGCCATCATTGTGATAGTCGATGACACTACCCACTGTGGCGGCATGCACAGGATTATTGATATCGTCGTCGTCGAGCCAGTAGGTGGCACCAAGCAGATCCGTTACCTCTCGGAAGTGCTCGCCCTTGTAGTATCGGTAGTCCAAGCCCGCCAACAGGGATAGATTGCCGGACAGCTCCTTGGTCAGGGAGGACAGCACGCCGTACCACTGATGATCATTGCGTGAGGCACGTAGGATGGACTGTGCGCCAAAATCAGCCACCTCTTGGTTTTCCCTTACGATGCGGTCCAGATCGACCACGCCATCCACTCGGTATTTGGGATCGTTAAATTTGTTTTCACCCAGGGTGCCGCCACCACCTCCCGATCCAAAGGATGCATAGGCAGAGGTAGCCAGCTCGGTGTTAGGACTGATGGTCCAATAGTGGTTGATACTCAGTTGCGGCTTATGGTAGAAGTTGTCTTCGATATGGACTACCTGGCCGTTCTTATATCCCCAGTCTGGATTGTAGCGAATGCCTCTGGAGCTTTGTTCGTATTCGGAGAGGAGACTTTCGTCTTGCCGCTGACCATGCCTTTGCTTGGCTCCAATCGCGGTAAAGGTCAATTCGTGGGCATCGCTGATCTTCTTGGCGATGTTTGCGTAGTAGGAATAGGATAGAAACTCGGTACCATCGACATATCCGTCTCCCTGCGTCTTGGCACCGGAAATGGTAAATGCCCAGCCATTATCACTCACACCGGAGGAAAGGCTGAAGCCTACCTTGGAGTACGCATCATTGCCCGTGGCAATGTAGGCATGACCGCCCTTTTCAAAATCGGTGGCTTTCGAGATGATATTGATGGTGCCTCCGATCGAAGGTACGGCTACCTTAGAAGCGCCGAGTCCCCGCTGGACTTGCATGAAGGAGGTCGCATCGGTGAGTCCGGCCCAGTTGGACCAAAAAACGCGCCCGTTTTCCATATCGTTGACCGGTACTCCATTGATGAGCACCGCCACATTTTCTGAGGAGAATCCTCGGACGTTGATTCGACCATCTCCAAAGCCGCCGCCCGCTTTGGTAGCGTATACCCCAGGCGTAGATTTTAGTATTTCCGGAAACTCCTGACTGCCAATCTTCGCTTCGATGTGCTTGGCACGCACCGTGGAGACGGCTACGGGTGTCTCGCGATCTCGTGCGACAGAGGCGATCACCGAAACTTCAGCTAGTCCGATGGCTGTGGTGACTAAGTGTACATCGCCAATGCTGATGGTTCCGCCGCCGACTTCGACTTCCATCTCCTCCGTTTGGTATCCAGTATAGGAGATGACAATCGTCTGTGCGCCCTGGTCGACATTCGTGATGGTAAAAGAACCATCCAGATCACTGACAGAGCCGGTGAGGGTCCCCTTAAGAAGGGCACTGGCCCCGATGAGTGGTTCTCCGGTATCACCATCGATGACCTTACCTGTCACAGAGCCCGTTTGGGCCGCTACCGACAGGCTGATCAGGGAGAACAAGGCGAGAAACCAGCATGTCCTTTTGTAAAAAAATTGACTCATGATATGAAGGTTTATTGTAAAGTGAAATTAGGCATTTATAGCTCAGGGTACAAGGATCTTTGCATCCATGCAACTCTCATAGAGTCAGCCCCGCAACCTTTAAATTTCTGAATGAAAGTTAATTGTTGATTGCGTTTGTCGCAAAGTTTCGGCCTGGAGATGGATATGGAGGAAATGTGATCCCACGGTGCATGGTGCAATTTGTTTCATAGGGCAGTCATGATACCTACTGACCTCTCAAACCAGGATCAAGTTTGGGTGAGATGGTCGTCTGATCCCTCACGCCACCGGTCCCACATTTGACTCTTAGTTTGGTCAAGTCTCATCCCAGTGGTGCATGGGGTCTCCCAAGAACACTCCCTTGTAATTTTGCTGCTCGCTGTCGTTTTTGTGGGTGACCATACCGATCTTTGCCTCTCATTTCGTTATATGGCCATGATCAATCAGAAAGTACGGATAGGCATTACCTTGTCTGGGGGCGGAGCAAGGGGATTCGCCCATATTGGGGTGCTAAAGGCATTGGAAGAGCATGGCCTCGCGCCCGACGTAATTTGTGGTACCAGCGCCGGGGCGATCATCGGGGTGCTCTATGCCTACGGGTATAGCCCGGAGGAAATCCGGAGGTATGCAGAGAAGAGCAAACTACGTAAAGTCTTTCGCCTAGTCTTGCCCCGCCGAGGCCTGAGCAATCAGGATTATGTGCTTAATCAGCTCCGTACCCTGGTGCCTGAAAATAGCTTTGATGCGCTTCAACGAAAGTTCTACATCGGCGTGACCAATCTCAACGACGGTAAGCATGAGATATGGGAGGACGGTCCCCTGCATGACTTGGTCATCGCATCGTCGGCGGTACCCGGTATCTTTCAGCCGATCGAGATCAAGGGCAAGCTCTATGTGGATGGTGGCGTCATGAACAATATGCCGGCCCATGTGATCCGACAACAGTGCGATCTTTTGATCGCCAGCAATGCCGTGACCAAGGTCGCCAAGTCCTCCGAGCAGCTGAGCGGCCTGAAGAGTATCCTGGCCAGGGTCTTCGAGATCTCTTTGTGGTATCGGTCTCGGCTCCACTACGATGCTTGCGATCTGATCATCGAACCCGCTGGCCTCAACAACTACCACATCTTCAACTTCAGCCGGGCAAGTGAAATCTTTGAGTTGGGATACCAGGCAGCCAAGCAGGAGCTGGTCAAGCTCCAGGAGTTGGACCTGGTGCCGGCCCCAAGGCAGGAATAGCTACCGCAGGTAGACGGCCATCTGCTTTGTATTGCGGATCTGCACATCGATCTCCTCCTTGAGGGTCGTGGCGAGCGACAAGCCCACGTAATCGACCTGGATCGGAAAGGATTTGTGCTTGCGATCTACCAGCACAGCCACCTCTACCTTCTTGGGTAGTACCTCCATCAGTGGCCTTAAGGCATAAAAAATCGTGCGGCCGGTATTGGCCACATCATCGATTACGATGACGACCTGATTTTTCACTTTCTTCAAGGGGAGTCCCAACTCAATATCCCGCTCCAGCGGTTTTGCGGGACTGAGTCGGATGTGGGTGAGTACGATGGGAATCTCGGAGATTTTGCGCAGGGCTTTGTGTAGGAGGGAGGCGAAGAATGCCCCGTTGTTATTGATGCCGGCCAGTATGATCTGCTTCTCGTTGTAATTCTGCTCCAGGATCTCGATGGCCAGCCGTTGGATCTTCTGCTTTATCTGTGATTGGTTAAGTATTTTCATTTGAAATTCCGGAAATATGCCTTTCTTACGGGGGTAAGTTAGCCATTTCCATGGGCCTGCCACAAATCATTTTCACCGTACTCATCGTCGTCGTCGGCTTCCTTTCCTGGCGATTGTATGGACGAATCATTTCCAACATCCGACTAGGCAAAGCATGGTCTCCGGAGACATCCCCGGCCCAGCGCTGGCGTCAGATGCTGCTCGTGGCCTTCGGCCAAAAGAAGATGTTCAAGCGATGGCTGCCTGCGCTCCTTCACTTGGCTATCTACTTGGCATTTGTCATTACCCAGATTGAGCTCATCGAGATTTTGGTAGACGGGATCAGTGGACAGCATCGGGTGTTTGCCAAGCCCCTGGGCGGGTTTTACACCTTTGTGATAGGTACGATTGAAGTGCTTTCGATCTTGGCCTTGGTCGCCACCGTTGCCTTTCTCTGGCGGCGGAATGTGCGACGGGTGGAGCGCTTCGAAAAACCGGAGATGCGTGGCTGGCCCAGGCGCGACGCCAATCTGATTTTGATCGGTGAATTGATCTTGATCGTCGGCATCTTTAGCATGAACGGAGCCGATATGGTGCTGCAAGGACGTGGCGTGGCTCACTACCCATCCACGGGATCGCTGGCCGTCTCGGGATGGATGGGACCCTGGTTGTTTGGCGGACTAGAGGTCGGGGCGCTGCAGGGTATCGAGCGATTTGGTTGGTGGCTGCATGTATTGACGGTCTTTGCCTTTATCCTCTATCTACCCATATCCAAGCATCTGCATATTCTCTTTGCCTTTCCCAATACCTTCTTCGCTTCGGCGCGGCCGAAAGGCATGATGCAAAATATGCCCGCCGTGATGGACGAGGTCAAAAGCATGCTGGGCCTGTCCGACGCTGCATCGGCAGAAGGCGATATTCCAGAATTTGGCGCCAAGGACGTCATGGATTTGTCGTGGAAGAACATTATGGATGCTTACACCTGCACGGAGTGTGGTCGCTGTACGTCCGTCTGTCCGGCCAATCAGACAGGCAAGAAGCTCTCGCCCCGCAAGATCATGATGGATGTGAGAGATCGGAGTGAGGAAGTCGGGCGTAAGCTCAGGAGCAGGTCGAAGGACTACATCGACACCGGTCAAGGTGAGGGGAACAAGGCCCTGTCCAAGGCCAACTTTTCGGACGGTCAGTCCCTTTTTGACAGAATTACCAGGGAAGAACTCCATGCATGCACCACCTGTAATGCCTGTGTGGAGGCGTGCCCGGTACTGATCAACCCACTGGAGATCATCCTGGAGATGCGGCGCTACGAAATCCTTACGGAGGGTGGCGGGCCAGCGGATTGGTTGCCCATGTTTAACAGCCTGGAGAACAATGGGGCGGTTTGGCAGTTGGCGACAGAGCGAGATGCCTGGGCAAAGGAATCAGATTGAGTCAGAAATCCAATGCGTTAGTAGAGGAATGCAAGAGCAAATACCGATCATGTCTGAGATACAGGAGGCGAGTCAAGAGCCGGAGATCCTCTTTTGGGTAGGCTGTGCAGGCAGCTTTGATCCACGCGCCCAAAAGGTGACACGCGCATTTGTCCATATCTTGGAGGCAGCGAAGATCAAATATGCGATCCTCGGCAATGAGGAGCAATGCACCGGCGATCCCGCGAGACGTGCCGGCAATGAGTTTGTCTTTCAAATGCTGGCTTTGCAGAACATTCAGACACTCGATACCTACAATGTGCGAAAGATCGTGACGACCTGCCCGCACTGCTTCAATGTCTTAAAGAACGAGTACCCGGCCTTGGGTGGCGATTACGAAGTAATACACCACACCCAGCTGCTGCAACAGTTGCTGCAGGAGGGTAGAATCACTGTGTCGGCAGAGGCCCAGGAAAAAATGAGCGTTACCTATCACGACTCCTGCTACCTCGGACGGGCAAATGACATTTATGAAGTCCCTCGTGTGGTCCTAAACCATCTGCATTTGGACCTTGTTGAAATGGAGCAGCACGGGAGAAAAGGTCTGTGTTGTGGGGCAGGTGGGGCGCAGATGTTTAAGGAGGATGAGCCTGGTGATATGGCTGTGAATGTAGCCCGCACCAAGGAGGCAATTGCCACAGATGCTAAGGTAGTTGCAGTAAACTGCCCCTTTTGCCTGACCATGATGTCAGACGGTATCAAAGCTACGGAGAACGAAGAGGAAATGTTGGTCTATGATCTCAGTGAACTGATTTTGCAAAACATGTCTCAATGATGGTACAAGCTGACGTCTTGCGTCCCAGTGCTCGAATCTGGATTTATCAAAGCACCACGCCATTTACCAAGGAAGTGGAGGCGGCCATCCGAGATCGCCTGGGCACCTTTGTACCCCAGTGGACGGCGCACAATCGCCAATTGATGGCAGGATTTGAGATCTATCATGGGCGTTTTATCGTACTGATGGTGGATGAGGCTATGCACCAGGCCAGCGGATGTTCGATTGATTCGTCGGTCGCGTTTGTCCAATCGCTGGAGCGGGAGTTTGACCTGTCACTGTTTGACCGGATGTCTTTTTCCTATCAAAAAGATGGGCAGGTGCACACCGTGCCACGGCAAACGTTTAGTGAGCTATATAGGGACGGAGAGATTGACGATAGCACCCTGGTATTTGACAATCTGGTGAAGACCAAGGGAGCACTTGAGACGCAGTGGCTCAAGCCGTTGGCCGAGAGTTGGCACCGCCGGTTCGTCTAGTCGTCGCTCCTACGTGAGGTTAACGACCTGTCGATCAAATGGATTGAGTGCCGTACCCACGACGTCGGCTTCGGCTTCCACTCTAAACTCCGATTTCACCGCTTTCACCGCTTTTGCCGCTCTGATCAGCCCCTTGAGCAGGAAGTTCTTGTCCTCCAGGTGATCCATGTGTGACTTTAGGAGATCAAAAGGCAATTCAAACTCGATTTCGACCGATTCTTGTTCGGGCACTTCTATGAGGCGGTGGATAGTTCTTTCGGCAAGTAAGTATTCGTCTGTGCGTTTCTTCTTGCGCCGGCCGCGCACATATCGTTCGACCAGTTTAAGTTGCACAGACGAAACGGTCTGTGCATGCATCGAGGTAAACCGGATCGTGCCCTCGATCAAGCCAGTGGTCTTGGAGATCTCTTCGGGCAATATCAATTCCACCTTTACCCCTTCGATACCCAACCATTTTTTTACTCTCTTTAGCATTCTTGGTTATCCTGTGACTACCTTCTAAAGGTACGGCTGGCCGTTTTTGTTCCAGCATCTGATGGATCAACGCTGGCAACCCTTAGACAGAGTTTGCATTAGTTGTTTTGCTGATTGAGAAACTCCAGCATCTCCTCATCCGACTTGCCCAGGTGTTCTAGGAGAAATTGAGCGTCATCGTTGAAGTCGCTCTCCGGATACTTGGCGATGAAATCCTCATACAGCTGCCTTGCCCTATCGATCTGGTTAAGATCCTCGTCGCACATGAATGCATGCAGGAACAGTGCTTTGGAAGCTTGCTCCGTCTCGGGGTGCTGGTTGTAGATTTCAACGAAGGCCGATTCGGCGATGTCAAACTCGCGCAGGGCTCTGGCCGTCTCGCCGGTCTTCCAGAGGTAATCCAGCTTTGTTTCTTGCTCTTTTGCGCGGTCACCGGCACGCTGGTATAAAGCCAAGAGATCCTTCAGTGTCTCCTGGTCCGGAGTGTTGGCGAGCTTTGCTTCGAGCGTTGCGATCTCCTCCGAGACATCTTGTTTGGGCGTGCTCCGACATGCGAAGAGCGCTATGCATAGACATACAATGGGCACCAGAATTCTCATAGGCTTGCGATGAAATATTAAAATTCGTCCAAATTTATCCATAAATTACCGAAAGATATCAACGTGCGAATGCAGATATCTATCCCCAGTGTCCGTGCCACCCTATCGGAGGCCTCACGGATTTCAGCGGTCAAGAACCCTCCCACATTGCCAAGTGAACGTCTCCTGCAAACGCCTGCCAAGGCTAATGGTATGATACAAATCCTTTATAATAAACGACAACAATGAAAAAATTCACACTGGCGCTACTTGCCTCTTGCCTGGTCGCGGGAGCTTGGGCCCAAACGAAGGACATTAAGATCAACAACCCCTACAAGAAGAAGCGAGATAAGACCTACATCCCGGATGCAGGCGAAGAGACATCGACGAGTCCTCAGGCCCCCAGCGTGACGGGCGACGCCGAGGTCGATATAACCGCTGTGATTCAGCGACTCTTTGACGGTATGTATCAGAGCAGTGCAGGGACCATTACTTCGCTCTTTGCGCCCGAAGGAAGGTTGCTGGGCACGGATGACAATGGTCGGATCACGGTGATGACCCCCCAAGACTTTGGCAATGCGATCGCAAAGTCACCCCGTGGATCCCTTAAGGAAGAAGTGACCAGTCTGGAGATCCGTATCGACGACAATCTGGCGACGGCTTGGGTGGGCTATGATTTCTACCTGAACAACGACTTTCACCACTGCGGTGTAGACGCATTTCAGTTTATGCATACCGGCCAGCGATGGTTGATCACCCAGATTGCGGACACTCGGCGAAACGACTGCACTCCCGGTGGGCCAGAGGGAGAGGTCAACGCACTAATGGACCAGTGGCATGCCGCCGCCGCAGGTGCTGACGCCAGGACCTATTTTGATCGGATTGCACAGCACGGCGTCTTTCTGGGCACAGATCCCGGAGAGAATTGGGACAAGGATGCCTTCTACCAGTTTGCCAAGCCCTTCTTCAACAAGGGGCAGGCGTGGAACTTCACGGCGAAAGAACGTAATGTGTTCTTCTCGGAAGACGGTCACATATCCTGGTTTAATGAGCTCCTGGATACTTGGATGGGAACCTGCCGTGGCAGTGGTGTCCTGAGGCGCAACGATCAGGGCGACTGGAAGATCGAGCAATACAATCTCGCCATCCTGGTACCCAATGACGTGGTCCAGGACTACGTCAAGATGGTCAAAGACAGAAAGTAGGACGACGCCCAGACTCAATCATACAGCAGATATTTGGCTCTGATCGCGCGAAAGGCGGTCAAATCTGCGACCCATGACTCTCGAATGTCTTCGATGGACTTGCCCTCTTGGATGGCCAGGCGAAGGCTGGTGGTGCCTGCTAGTTTGTCCACCCACCCGTTTGCATTAAAAAACTTGGACTTGTCTGGAAAAAGGTCGTAGTAGGTAGTCAGGTAGGTTAGGTCCAGCTTACCTTGGGCAAAGATGCTTTCGGGACTGAGAGATGCCAGGGATTCTCCGTGGGAGAGCTGGTCCTTTAATTTGGGATTTGCGGCCCCAAAAGTGGAGGTGGGGGTGAAACTGTAGGTGCTCTCAGGGATGTCCGGATGACCAATGACCTGAAATTGCTGATTCGTACCCCGCCCGATACTGAGTGGTGTCCCTTCAAAGAAGCATAACGAGGGGTACAGCAGAATCGCCCGGAGATTGGGTAGATTAGGTGAGGGTGCAATCGGCGGTTCGTACATCGTCTGATGGTCGTAACCTTGGCAGGGGACGACCGTCAAATCGCAAGATGCACCCCCTTCCAGCCATCCCTCGCCTTGGATCATCTGCGCATACTCTCCAATCGTCATTCCATACACCACCGGGACAGGATGCATACCCACGAATGAACGAAACGAATCCTCACGCATGGGGCCATCGACGTAATGTCCGTTTGGGTTGGGTCGATCCAGCACCATGACAGGTACCCCTTCAGTGGCACAGGCGCTCATGACGTAGTGCAGCGTAGAAATATAGGTGTAGAAGCGTGCACCTACGTCCTGGATATCGAAGATCACCAGATCGGTTTGGGCTAGATCCTCCGCAGAAGGCGCCCGTTTCGAGCCATACAGGGACACAATCATGAGTCCGGTCTCGGGGTCTACGCCATCCTCGATATGGGCACCTGCGTCCGCATGCCCTCGAAATCCATGTTCCGGGGCATAGATCTTGTCAATCTCCACCCCCAACCGCATGAGGGTATCCACCAAATGTACCGGTCCGATAGTAGAGGTGTGATTGACGACGAGCCCGATCCGTTTGCCGGAAAGACTGGGCAGATAAGCGGGTAGATCATGCGCACCAGGGGCCACCGTCATCTCCGCCTTGGCTGCCTCGGAATCGCTATGGGTGCCTGGATCTGCTCCCTGACAGCTGGAAAATCCAAGACTCAATAATAAAATGATTAACAGATTATAATACATGCTGTTTTTTTATAATTTCACTGCTTATGGTTCGACAGTATGCCATCGTTGATATCGAGACCACGGGAGGTATGCTCCGCAGGGACAAGATAATCGAAATTGCCATCGCAGTGCACGATGGCACTGAAATCATCGATCGCTTTGAGAGCCTGGTCAATCCCGGCCGATCGGTGCCGGAACACATCACCATGCTCACAGGTATCACAACCGAGATGGTGCAGGATGCTCCTCGATTCTTCGAGATCGCCCGCCAAGTGGTGGAGATGACCGAGGGATGCATCTTTGTCGCGCACAATGTGCGATTTGACTACAGCTTTATCAAGAAGGCCTTTGAGCGACTCGGCTATACCTATACCCGCAAATTATTGTGCACAGCTCGACTTAGCCGGATGGTATATCCCGAGCATAGGCGACACGGGTTGGGTTCGTTGATCGCTCGATTTGATATCATCGTAGAGCGTCGCCACCGAGCCATGGACGACGTACTGGCGACATGCGAGGTGTTTGAGCATCTGGTGGAGACCCAAAAAGGCCCGGAGGCGGTCAACCAGATCATCAATTATGGGATCAAAGCGTCCCGGTTGCCCGCAGCGATCTCCTTGGAGCAATTGCATGATTTGCCGGAGACCTGTGGTGTCTACTACTTTCACAATGGGGCAGGAGATGTCATCTACGTCGGAAAGAGTATTCATATCAAGAAGCGGGTAATGCAGCACTTTGCCAAGCATACCCCCAAGGCACATCGCCTGCAGCAGAGAGTACACGATATCACCTACACAGAGACGGGTAGTGAGCTGGTGGCCCTACTGCTGGAAGAACAAGAGATCAAGCGGCTGCAACCTGATGTAAATCGAGCCTTGCGTAAGAAGCGATTTGCTTATGCGCTGTACGAGTGTAGGGATCGACATGGCTACATCAACATTCGCGCTGAGCGGCTGAAAAAGAAAGCCCCCGACGGATACACACTCATCAAGGAGTATCCCAAGCTGGCCTATGCACGCGGTCACATCCAGGGCCTGGTAGAAGAGTTTGAGCTTTGCACACACAAGTGTGGGGAGCATGCAGGTGAGGGTTCATGTTTCAATGCTCGAATTGGTCAGTGCAAAGGAGCATGCCACGGGGCAGAGGACGTGGGCAGCTACAACGAGCGCGCCCGCGAAGCGATCCATTATCTTCAGCGCATCATCAAAGACAGTTTCTTCATCCTGGACAAGGGACGGGAGTCCAACGAAAAGTCAGTGGTGATGGTCGAAGAAGGCGAGATGCGCGGCTTCGGCTATATATCCGAGGACTTTTCATATGGTCATGTCAACGAACTGTGCGATGTGATCAAACCCATGCCTGGCTCGTACGATGCCCGGCGGATCATCCATTGGTACGTGAAGGAGGGCAAGATGGAAAAGGTATTACCCTTCTCACGAGATTGAGTATCCCGTCCCCGATGGACCAATCAGGTGGGGATTGACAGGGCGGTCGCTCGAAGCTGGTGGGCCAAGTCAAGCCGCTCAAATCAGGATGTGATCCGGATGTCCGTTTCGCCCTCAACTGCGCAATTTTCACTAATTTCCAACCTTTTGAAATCAGACGTATCAGCCCTATGCAGGAAGAACGGTTTAAGAAGTACTGGCAGACGAATCTCAAGTATCTCGCCATCCTACTGGTGATCTGGTTCTTGGTCTCTTATGGAGCTGGTATTGTTTGGGCCGATCAGTTGAATAATATCCGCATTGGAGGCTTCAAGCTGGGATTCTGGTTTGCACAGCAGGGGTCGATTTATGTGTTCGTGCTTCTCATCTACGTCTACGTCCGACTGATGAATGGACTGGATCGAAAATTTGACGTGAACGATTAAGCAGCGAACACCAAAGGTAATCTCATGAACGTACAGACCTGGACCTTCATCATTGTAGGACTCACCTTTGCCATTTATATCGGGATTGCGATCTGGTCCCGGGCTTCGAGCACCGCAGAATTTTACGTGGCCGGCAAGGGAGTGCATCCCATCACCAATGGAATGGCTACCGCAGCCGACTGGATGTCTGCGGCATCGTTTCTTTCGATGGCTGGGCTGATCGCCTTTATGGGGTATCAGGGAGCCCAGTATCTCATGGGATGGACGGGAGGATATGTGCTACTGGCACTGCTGCTCGCGCCCTATTTGCGCAAGTTTGGCAAGTACACCGTACCAGATTTTATTGGTGAGCGATACTACTCGCAGATCGCCCGGATTGTGGCCGTCGTTTGTGCCTTGTTCGTATCCTTCACCTATGTTGTCGGCCAGATGAAAGGGGTAGGAGTTGCTTTTGCTGGCTTCCTCAATATCGACTTCAAGCTGGGGGTAGTGATTGGAGTGGCGATCGTATTTTTTTATGCTGTACTGGGTGGCATGAAGGGCATCACGTATACGCAGGTAGCCCAGTATTGTGTGCTGATTTTTGCCTACCTGGTGCCTGCGATATTTATTTCTGTCCTGATGGTAGGCAATCCCATCCCACAGTTGGGCCTGGGAGGTACCTTGGAAGATGGCACGTATCTCCTGGATAAATTGGATCAGGTGCTGACAGATCTCGGATTTAGAGAATACACCACATCACACAGAGGCAGGGTGGACTTGTTCTTTGTCACCGCGGCCCTCATGCTGGGTACGGCAGGTCTTCCGCACGTGATCGTGCGGTTCTTTACCGTGCCTAAGGTGTCTGACGCTCGTCGATCGGCAGGTTGGGCATTGCTATTCATCGCTTTACTTTATACGACCGCCCCCGCGATTGGGGCCTTCGCGCGCACAAACCTGATTGAGACGGTAAATGAGAAACCATATGCCGAATTGCCTACCTGGTTTGGTAACTGGGAGAAAACCGGTTTGCTGGGATTTACGGATAAAAATGACGACGGTCTCGTCCAGTACTACAATGATCAGAACCCGGACTTTCAGCCGATTGCTGAGGCCAAAGGTTGGCGGGGAAGCGAGCTGACAGTGGACCGCGATATCATGGTACTGGCTAACCCCTCGATCGCCAACCTTCCTAATTGGGTCATCGCCTTGGTCGTAGCCGGTGGACTGGCTGCCGCTTTGTCTACCGCGGCGGGACTTTTGCTAGTGATCAGCACCTCCATCTCCCACGACTTGCTTAAGAAGTGGCTCCGCCCCAATATTTCGGACAAGGGTGAATTGAAGGCCGCCAGAATTGCCATTGCCGTAGCGGTACTCGTGGCCGGTTATGCCGGTGTCAATCCGCCGGGTTTTGTCGCCCAGGTCGTAGCCTTTGCCTTTGGCCTGGCAGCTGCCTCCTTTTTCCCGGCCATCGTGCTGGGTATCTTTTTCAAACGCATGAATATGCAGGGAGCTATTTCAGGCATGGTGGTAGGATTGGTCTTCACGGCGGCCTATATCCTGTATTTTAAGTACGGTGGCGGTACACCAGATCAGTACTGGTTTGGGATATCCCCTGAGGGCATCGGCACCTTGGGCATGCTGCTCAATCTCGCGGTGGCTCTGACGGTTTCCGCGCTGACTCCACCTCCCCCCGATCATGTTCAGAAATTGGTCGAGAATATTCGGGTGCCGAGGTCGTAGTTGCGGATGACAAATGAATGGCGCCGGTGTTTGCTCATAGTGTGCCAAATTGGGCTATCGATGATGGTCTGTCCGGTTGCGAGCGTTTCTATCACGTGATGCTATGCGATTCAGCAGCTCCAAGATCAAAACGTCCTGCCAATCATACCTTTCTGTGGAAGGATGATGGCCAAGCATTCCAAAAAGGCAGTCAGACGGCCTTGGTATACGCTGCTCTAGCTCGATTCGTCATGCTGACCACCCATTCGACTAAAGGCATAGACCAGGGCCAGACCAAGCACAAAGCATGCTAGTGTTCCGAGCAGTCGGGGTTCACCACTGTAGGTGGCAGGCAAGACATTGATTTCGCTCACTAGATGGTAGGCGTCAACCGGGGCATCCGGCGGAAGTTGTTCGAGGTAGCTTCCCGTTTCATCGTGCAGGTACAGTGAGGGATTTCGCCAGGGCCAGATGCGGTTGAGCGAGCCGACCATAAATCCGGTCAGCAGGGCTAGGGTAGGGGACTCATACTTGCGCAGGGTCCAGCTCAGTACGTTGGAGAATAGCATGATCCCGACTAGGCATCCGGCGGCGAAAACAGTGACAATGAGTAGGGCAGTGGTTGACTGGGTGCTGATCAAGGTCTTCACAGATTCGAGCACGAAGGTGTACATGCCCATCAGCAAGAGAATGAAGCTTCCGGAGATACCCGGTAAGATCAAGGCACAGATCGCGATGGCGCCGGAGATGAAGACGAAAAAGAGGTGTCGACTTCCCTCGGCCGGGCTCACCACGGTGATGTAATAGGCAATCAAGGCGCCCACGAGCAGGCACAGTACCTCGAGCCATGTCCAGTGCCGGATCTGCTTTCCCACATAGATGACCGAACCGATGATCAGCCCAAAAAAGAAACCCCAAATGAGGGTTGGGTAGTTGTGTAGGAGAAAAGAGATGCCAAAAACTCCAATCAAGATACCGATGGCCATTCCGGCAGCCAAACGCACCAAAAACCAACCGTCGATGTGCTGCCACAGGGCTGTAAAGCCTTGCTTGCGCCAAATACCGATAGGTAAGGCACTGATACGCTTGATGGCATTGACTAGACGGCTATAGATGCCGGTAATAAAGGCGATGGTCCCACCCGACACACCGGGCACCACCTCGGCCATCCCCATGGCCATGCCCTTCAGCACTAGCATTAACTGCGATTTTCCCACCGACAATGCTTGCTAGTGCTTCAACACTTTACGTAGGATGGACCCGTCCGGAGTGTCCAGCGAAACCAGGTACATGCCCGGGCGTAATTTCGATGCTCCCTGGACAGACAGCTGATTTCTGCCCGGCGGCAAGCCTACGTCTTGTGTGCTCACCAGGCGGCCACCGAGATCGTACACACGGAGTAGGCCGTCAATCCGACGCTCCACTGTAATCGATGCCGCAAGCCAGTCGACAAAAGGATTGGGATAGGCAGTGAATTCTGAGACCGCCAGGAGTTCTTCAATGCCGGTGCTGCAAAACGTCTTTACGATCAAGCTCTCGGTGAAACTGCTGGTATCAAAGTGGCAGACGGCTTGCACCTGCACCTCATATTCGCTGCATTCATCGAGCTCCATCAGTGCAATCTTGTTTGAGGTGTCCACCATCTCTTCCCAATCTCCGTCACCCACCTTGCGGTGTCTAATCACATACGCTACTGCCGAATCCACCCGACCCCAGGTCACTTCGGTGCTGGTGCCAGCAAAGTTGATGGTGTCCAGATCCTCCGGCACCGGGCATAGCAGCGAATCAATCACAATATTTAAGCAGTAGTCTTCCACCTCGCCGAATGCCACCGTCAGATTGCAGCCCGGCACACTGTCTGGGGGCGAAGCCATCATCAGCACCCTCAACCGTGTACTGCCCAACATGGCATCTTCGGGTACTTCGATGCGCCCGGTATAGCTGCTGGCAGTGGATGCACTATCACTTTGGAATACGAGCTCGGCGCCGCTGTCAAATGTACCGTCCTGATCATAGTCGATCCAGGCATAATATCCGACCGGCTCAAGGAGCGAATCGCCGACAAACCCAGGGGTGAAGCTGACAGCGTATGACATGCCTTGTTCAAGCTCTGTGCACTGGTCGGTATAGTCTCCGTAGCCTCCATCATTGCCCGAGGCATTGGCGATCGTGTGCATGGCAAAGCTATCGATCCATTCCTGATCCATGCCCTCCGCATTGACTGGACAATAGTCCAGATCCTGGCAGGTATTGCAACCCAGTGTGGTAAATAGCACGGTATCGCCAAAGGCAGTAGCGCCCGTATCGCAAAGGGTCTGTATCTGTAGCACATAGTCCGTGCAGGCTGTCAGACCTGTCAGTCCAGCTCCGACCGTACTGATAAAAACGCTGTCCCATACAATGCTATCGGTCGATGAATAACGGATCAGATATCCTTCTGTCAGCATAGCCGCTTGCCACAACACTCTCGCACTCGTATCGTCCAGGACCAGCACATCCAAGGTGCTTACATTGGCGCAACATCCGGCAACATCAAACGCCAACGTGTCCGAAGCGCTGCTGGTACTATCTTGGCAGAAGGTGAGGAGGGCAAAGTCATAACTGGAGCAGGGCTGCAGTCCCGTCAATGTCAGGGGCGATTGCACTGAATCCACCTGCTGCCAAAGCGTATCTCCCGACAAGCGGTATGACAGGGCGGTGCGGGTCACGGAATCTGCCTGGGCCCATGTGATGACGGCGGAATCAATGGCTGCATTCGCCTCGATGCTAAAGGCCGGAACACAGGTCTGACAGGCCGACAAAGCCCCCTTCAGCGAGTTGAACACGTTGAGTCTTCCGCCAGTCCTAACCTCGGCCGCGAGGCCAGCCAACTTGTCCACATTCTGAAGAATCAGGTCTCGAGCCTGCAGTGCGGCCGCTGAAGGATCCGTGGCTGCTAGTGCGGCTAGGTCTGGACAGGGGGACGCGTAGAGCAAAGCGATCGCTCCAGCTACCATCGGTGAAGAGTAGGACGTACCCCTTACACGACTGTAGCCCTCGATATCGGTCGTCAAGAGACCTTCGCCCGGTGCGGCCAGGTCGACATCATTTTGCCCATAAGCCGCAAAAACGCGCTGATCACTGGCATCCGTGGCCGTCACGGAGATCATATACTCACTTGCGCAGGAGGTTGGGACGTCCTTCACCGTATCAATATCAATATTAGAATTTGAGGTAGCAACACAGCTTACGATGCCGACGGCTCCAAGACTATCATAGACGGCACACCAAATGGGGGCATCCGTCGGGGTGATATCTTCATCCCCATACGAGAGATTGGTCGCGACCACAAAAGCTCCTTGCTCCCCATTGGTCTCATTATAGATCATGCGCTGATCCAAGACATAGCCATAGGCCCCGATCATATCCGCTTCGTTCAGATCCGAGTTGAAATACACATTCATCATCTGCACATGCCAATTAATGCCGCTGACACCAATCCCATTATTTCCTACAGCGCCTATGACGCCAAGTATTTCGGTACCATGTGACTCCATCACCCCACCGCCGAAGATTTCCGGTTCGATGTTATCATTTTCCAGCAGCACATTCCAGCCCCTGACATCGTCTTGGTAGCCGTTGGCGTCATCATCGATGCCGTTGCCAGGAATCTCATGTCGATTCATCCAGATGTTGGACACCAAATCGGGATGTTGGTAGTTCACGCCGACATCCAGGGATGCCACCACAATCGTGTCTCCAACCCGTGTGGTGCCGCCGGTCGTAATGCTCCAGGCGTCGTCGGCATCAATGTCGGCATCAGCGGTGCCGGCCTGACCCAGATTGATCCAAAACCATTGATCTGCCAGCAGAGGATCATTGGGCACCTGAGATCGCTTAGATAGGAAGTGATTGTACTGTATGATGGCTACGTCGGGATCGGCAGCCAGTGCCTCCATAAACTCGCCCTCGTGCACCGAGGTGTGGTCAAAGGACGCCGCCCAAATATTCATCCGGTCAGAGAGACACTTTTGTATGCGAAAAGCAGTAGGTGTTCCGTTAAAGTCGGCGTGTCTCCCTTCTGTCTCGCTGCGATCAGCCCCGGGGTGGAAGCACATGATATAGCTGCCCTGCCTATGCTCAAGGACCTGGGCACAGAGCGAGGCGACGTGCAATACACAACCAAAAAGAAGTATCAAAAGGCAATTTCTCATCATGTGCAAAGGAATCTGTTCGAATCGATTTCGTATGAGAACCAAATTTAATCCAAAATATCAAATGTCATGAGCTCATTTCGTCTCAAAGAGGCTGTGTTTGTGTTAATTATCGCGACACAAGGGAAGGATAGACGACCCCGGATGGAGACATATAAGCGAGATCAAGCTTCTGTTAATAATTGATAATTAGCTAATTTTACATTATATTTACTTATAATATGAGTTCTTTGGATTTTATATAAGTTTGGACAAAATGCGAGCACATTTCACCGTGATTCTATTGCTGCAGGTCAGCCTCTTACTAGGCCAGGCTGTTGGACCTGCCACCGTTGATCTGGGTATGGAGCACCCCGATGATCTACACGGAGCGCTGGCCTCAGCCTCCACCAAGTCGATCTCCGTCAAGGTGATGGATATCAAGACGATGGAGCCGATCCCTTTCTTCACCATTGATTTTACTTCCTGTGGTCATCCTGTCTACGAGAGCAATGAGCGGGGCATTTTCTCAATGCAGACAGCGGAAGGCTTTGCGTGCTATGTCAAGATTGCGAAGAGCGGCTATGCCGATTTGGATCTGCTGTTGGACTATATCGAGATTAAAGGAGAGGAGAAGACCTTTAACGTATTTCTCAGCCGATCCCCCAACTACTTTTGGGGTCATCTGAAGGACAAATCTAAACGAAGCCTCTACCTCGGAGAAACGATGGTCGAATTGACCAATCTCGCTGATCAAAGGACGCAACGGGTCAAGACCAGTCCGCAAGGGGAATTTGCCCTGTACCTGGAGCCGGAATCCACGTACCAACTCAGTATCCGGAGAAAGGACTACCGACCGGTGGACAAGGAGTTTCGCACGGGAGCACTGGTGGATCCGGGCATCCTACGAGTGGTGTATCTCGAACCGCTAGTGACGGAGCTGCGATCTCGTCCCCCGGAGCCTGCGGTCACACGGAAAGAGGACCTTGTCCAAGCGGGTGAAGGGGATCCAGTCTACTACAGCATTCAGGTACTGGCTGGCGATGCCACGGACATTGATATGGATCTGCACCGAAGAAATTTGGACAGATATGGAAAGGTCTATCTTGATCGGTCGCAGGAAGTGGCCAAGGTCAAGGTGGGCAAATTTTTTGATCAATCCGTGGCCAAGCGCATCAAGGCTATGATCAAGCGTAAGCCTGGCTACGAATCTGCCTTTCTGACCCCCTATGTGGAAGTGAGTGATTTGCCTGTGTCTTCTCAAGCACTACCGGATGAGCCACAATACATGGTTCGTCTCGCTTCGTATCTAAATCCGGATCTATTTGATGCCACTAAGGTAGCCGAACTCGGTACGATCAAGTCGTTCAAGAAAGGAGATTGGACTATTATGCTACTAGAGGGTTACTTGGAGCTGGACGAAGCCCGCAAAGCCAGTAAACTGGCACAAGAGCAGGGATTTCGCTCAGCCCATGTCGTTCGATGGGACAACAAGGTGCTGCGAAGAGTGCATCAATGAACCCGGTCGCCCCGGAGGGCAATGTCTTTCATGATTTTCGCCTCCTGTGTCAGATATTCTGACCAACGTTCCTTTACATAGGTTGGATCACCATATTCGTTAGCCAGGTCGATAAACAGGCGATAATGACCCGCCTCCGACACCATAAACTGATGATAGAACTGCCTCAGATGCTCATCAGCAATGTGAAGAGAGAGTAGACGAAAGCGCTCACAACTGCGCGCTTCGATCATTGCACAGGTCAAGAGTTTCTCCATGAGGCGGTCCTCGCGACTACCTCCCTTTTTTTGCACCTTCATCAGGGCATGGACATATTCGTCCTTGCGCTGGCGACCTAGTTTCAGGTTTCTGCGCTTCAGTTCAGCCAGTACCTGCCGAAAGTGACCCCATTCCTCTGTCACGATGGGCGCTAGTTCGGACACCAGACGTTCTCGCTCCGGGTACATTTGAATAAGCGAGATGCAAAAGGTGGCGGCTTTTTGCTCGCAGTAGGCATGATCGGTCAAAATCTCCTCCAAGCTCTTCTCTGCTAGATTGACCCATCGCGGATCCGTTGGCAATTTTAGTCCTAACATAAGTCGTCAACTTCCCTGCTGACACCGTTTCCTATCTGAGTAAATAAGGTGTTATTTTGAAGCAAGGCAGCCTAATTGGTTGATGAAAAAATCCACATTGTGTACACTGTAGTCCTCATATCCCGTCGACCAGACGACTCGTACCTCATCCCACTCGCTTTTGAGAAACAGTTTTTCCTTTTGATAGCCGATCGGATATCGTGCCACGTAGGTAGTCAGGCCTGTGCGAGGGTTGAATTTGCCCGCTGCCTGGCTTTGGCTAAACAGCGAAATGATCTGTCCATTTAGCAGTTTGATGTTGAGCAGGCTGCCGGAGGGCAGATAGCCATAATCCCTGGTTGCCGTCTTGGAGGCGATCTCGATACGTAGGGTGAGAAATCGGAAGCCGCCCGAGACGCTGGTCAGAAAGCCATGGCAGCTCAGATATTCCTGACCAGAGACAATATTGCGAAGGTGGGCGTCTGTATGGGTGAAGAGCCGTTGACTGGTCAGTTGCTTACGGTTTTCCTGCGTAAGCTGGTCGGTGCCGTTAAACCTAAAATTACATGGGGGTTTTTCCAGCTTTTCTACCTCGACCGATGACCAGCGGATAGGCGCCACGGGAATGTACGTGGCAGATCTACCACTGCGTGGCTCGGTGGCCGATGTCACACGGTCATCGGTAGCGTCGGGGAGGTTCGGATCCGTTTGAAGCGGGGGTGTAATCTCGGACGCTGCGGGGTCGGTAGTGATCTCGACTTCGTCGCCCTCCGTTTCTGCGGGCCCTTCGTGTATTGCGTCGGATTGCGTAGTTACCACGGTGTTGGTCGTCGAGTCCTCCGCTGGTGGTGTATCTCGGGTGGGCGGCGACTTGACCTTGACACTTGGCACATGAATCTTCTCTAGTTTATGAAAGTCGCCCGACTTGCCAATTTTCAGAATTTTCTTGATGAGATTGCGGGAGTACACGAGCAGTCGCTGTTCGTCCTCCGTTTCTTTCTTCCATTGCTTGTGCTGGGCCTTTAGCTCTTTCTTACGGTCGCCTTTGGGTAGGGCATCGATCTGGTCCTCCAGGTCGAGCATTTTATCCCTCACTTCATCCACCCGCTCAACCATCTCTGCCTCGTAAGCCACGGCAGCAACCACGTATTGTTTATATAAGGTGTAGTTGTAGACGGTCCCTTCGGTGGGAGTGAGATCCCGTGGTACAGGCTCGGATGTGATGTCTTCGATCAGGTCTGTCTGCGGCTGTTCATAGATGGAATCCTTAGGCTCATAATATCGCCAGGTGCCATCATCAAAGACAACGATCTTGTTGCCAGAAGGATCAATCCTGATATCCTGACTCAGCACCGGAAGGCAGCTAAGGACGCTAGCGAGAAAACTGGTACTTAAGACGAGAGATTTGGAGAGTTTCAATGCCGCAATCTATTTTATATCTTGTCGATCAGCCGTTTGTGTAGTATACGTCTAAGTAATTTGTCAAAAGTAACCAAAAAAGGCAATCTTGCTTTCGACCACGGATGTCATGGATGGTCGCGTATGTTTTATGGGATGTCAGTACAATTTGAATAGCACTTGAAAGTCCCGGTGATAGATATCGGATTCTTGCCTGTGCGCGTCTGGGATGTGCTGGATGTCTTGGTGGTTAGCCTACTTCTGTACACGATCTACCGATTGCTCAAGGGCAGCATTGCTTTTAACATCGTCATCGGTATCGTGTTGCTCTACGTGCTGTGGGGCATTGTAGGAGTGCTGGAGATGCCGCTGTTGTCAGAGATTTTGGGTCAGTTTATCAGCGTTGGTTTCATTGCGTTGATTATCATATTTCAGCCGGAGATCCGCCGATTCCTTCTCTATCTGGGCAACACCACTTTGCAGGGCCGGTCGGGCTTTCTCAGCCGTTTCTTTAAATCCTCCTTCACCCGTGTGAGGGATCAGAGCATCAGTGCCATCCACAATGCCGTGGAGTACCTAGCCGGAACGAAGACGGGTGCCTTGATTGTCATTCCCAAGCACCTGAATATTGAGGGATACAATAACTCGGGCCAGATCCTGGACGCAGAAATTAGTGAAGATCTCATCAAGAGCATCTTTAACAAAACGAGCCCGCTCCACGATGGGGCCATGGTGATTCACGGCAATAAGATCTACGCAGCAAGCTGTGTACTACCTGTTTCATCCAATCCGGATCTGCCCAAAAATGTGGGCCTCCGGCATCGGGCAGGATTGGGAGCCTCAGAAAACACAGATACCGCCGTCTTCGTGGTTAGCGAAGAAACAGGCGAGATCTCCTTTGCGCATAAGGGCACCCTCTACCGCAACATCGGCAGCGATCGATTGGCGACGCTGCTGAAGAAACACATGAACTGAGCCACGGCAAAAGCCGGTCTGTTCCACTCGGAATCCTATCTTGCAGCCCATAAAGATTTGCCCCATATGATGGAGAAGACACAGGCCTACATCGAGCAGCACAAAGAGCGCTTTTTGGACGAACTGCTGGATATTTTGCGAATACCGTCCATCAGCGCCGATCCGGACTATGCTAACGATGTGCATGAAATGGCCCAAAAGATCAAAGAACACTTGCTGGCCGCCGGCGCAGATCGGGCGCAGATCCATACCACAGACGGGCATCCGATTGTCTACGGAGAAAAGTCGGTGGACACAGCCGTGCCCACGGTGCTAGTCTATGGCCACTACGATGTGCAGCCCCCGGATCCATTGAATCTATGGCACTCTCCGCCCTTTGAGCCCGAGATAAGAAAAACGGATATTCATCCGGATGGCGCCATTTTTGCCCGGGGAGCCTGTGATGATAAGGGGCAGCTATTCATGCACATCAAGGCGCTGGAGAGCATGACGCAGAGTGGGGAGCTAAATTGCAACATCAAGTTTCTCCTGGAGGGCGAAGAAGAGGTTGGCTCCGAGCATCTCGAGACCTTTTGTCGTACACATCGGGAGCTGTTGGCCTGCGACGTGATCTTAATCTCTGATACCGCGATCATCTCCAACGACGTACCCAGCATCACCACCGGATTGCGAGGGTTGAGCTATGTGGAGGTCGAGGTCACTGGACCCAATAAGGACCTACACTCGGGCGTGTTTGGGGGTGCGGTGGCCAATCCCATCAATGTCCTGGCGGAGATGATCACTGCTTTAACGGACGATGATCACCGGATCACCGTACCGGGATTCTACGATCGGGTTGTGGACTTGTCGGAGGACGAGCGACGAGCCATCAATGCAGCTCCCCATGACGATCGGCAGTATATGGAAAGCTTGCAAGTCGATGCCCTGCAGGGAGAGGAAGGGTACTCCACATTGGAGCGAGCGTCTACGCGACCCACCTTGGATGTCAATGGTATCTGGGGTGGGTACATCGGAGAAGGTGCCAAGACCGTCTTGCCGGCCAAGGCCTTTGCCAAGATCAGCATGCGCCTGGTGCCTGATCAGGATCCCGACGAGATCACGGAGCTCTTCGCTCAGTATTTCTCCTCCTTGGCACCGCCTTCGGTCAAGGTCGAGGTAACACCTCACCACGGTGGAAAGCCAGCCGTCACCCCTACAGACAGCCCGGAATACAGAGCGGCAGCCAGAGCCATGGAAAAGACCTATGGCAAGGTGCCCATCCCAGCCAGGGGGGGCGGCAGCATACCCATCGTATCGCTCTTTGAGGAGGTCTTACGAGTAAAAACGGTGCTGATGGGCTTCGGCTTGGACTCGGATGATATTCACTCTCCCAATGAGCACTTCGGCGTGTACAACTTTTATCAGGGTATTCGTACGATTCCCTATTTCTATGCTTACTATGGGGAGCGCATGACGAACACCGACTAGTCCATGCACATTGATGTACTATGCGCTGTACCGGGTCTGTTGGAAGGGCCCTTCAGGCATTCGATACTACATCGGGCTGCCGATCGAGGTCTGCTCACTGTCGACGTGATTAATCTCCGCGACTTTGGGCTGGGAAAGCACAAGCAGATCGACGACTATCAATACGGCGGCGGCGCCGGTATGGTCATGATGGCCGAACCCCTTTATGCTGCGATTGAGGATCTGAAGTCCCGTCGCACCTATGACCACATCATATTCCTAACCCCCGATGGTCAAACACTGAACCAAAGCTTGGCCAATCGACTTTCGCTAGCGGGTGATCTGTTGTTGATTTGCGGACATTACAAGGGCATTGATGAGCGCATCCGCCAACACTGTGTCACGATGGAAATCTCGATTGGTGACTATGTGCTGTCGGGAGGTGAGTTGGCGGCCGCGGTGTTGGTTGATGCCATTGGTCGACTGATCCCAGGCGTCCTAAACGACGAGACGTCTGCATTGCTCGACAGTCACCAGGACCAACTATTAGCCCCCCCGGTGTATACCCGGCCGGCAGATTTTCGGGGTTGGAAGGTACCGGACGTGCTAATGTCTGGCAATGACGCTGCCATCGAAAGCTGGAGGGAAGAGCAGGCGCTCAAACGCACACAGGAGCGAAGGCCAGACCTGCTGTCAGAGGATACAGCCTAGCCTATGACTCAAAAATCTCCGGATCGTAGAATGCCCCAAAGCTAAACCAATAACCAATGCAGAGATCTGGGGACCTCAGTTGGAGTCCCGCCTCGGGTCCCGATACCGCCAAGCCAAAAATATTGAACTCATTGCCCCGATCGTCGGCCATGACCACACCACCTGGGCCAATATCCAGTGGAGTGAACTGGCGGTCATCCAGATTGCGAAATGCCATCATGAAGTTGTCGGGCTGACTGCCCACTATCACCAGGTTTTCCCCTTGCCAACTGTCGTGCCTCACGGCAAGCCCACCTTCAAAACTGGTGAATCGATAGACACGTGATACCCCATCAATCATGACACCTAGCACTCGCTCCTTCGCGGGTAGGCGGCTATCGATTTCTCCTACTGGAAAGAGGAGATTGTTGTGGTTCGTCTTGTAGTTTCCGTAGGGGTAGACGTCATAGTTGCGACTGAAACCCGTTTCGCTAGAGAGAATATCTGCTCCGGGAAACATCTTCTTCCAAAGGCCCAGCGGCATTTCTACCATGGGATGATTCCGGGGCTTGGTGCTCCGGAGTTGGCCCTGCACACATTCCAGCCGGATCTGCGACCAATTGCTATCCGTGTGTCGATCGTAGGGGATAATGTTGTTTCGATAAAGGAGCCCGGACACCCCAAAGGTAGTCGTGACACCATTGATCTCCCGGTTCCAGCCAATGCCTGTACCGGTAAGCGGACAGTATATGATGGCGATGTCCTCACCACCGATGTGATCATTGACGATCTCGTGCCAATCGAGCACCGGATGCGTGTATCCTTTCGTAACGCCATTGATGGACAGCGCAAGCACCAGATCGTCATTGCCCATGTAGTCTATCTCGGATGCCTTGACAAATCTCGGGCGATCCACGGAGGGTATTCCATCCTTACCTGGACCACCATCAAAGACCTCACTCTGTGATATCAACCAGGTGTCACTGGTGCCGGTGGAACCGCCACCGGTCTGCGGGGCCACCACCTCGTCGCTACAAGCAGAAAAGACCAGGGCAAAGGCTGCCAGGCTGGTCAAAGTTGAAATGAGATTTCTCATAATCCTAGTGCTTCTGATTTTTAGAGAATCTATAATAAATTCCGGTATTAAACCGGTAGGTCGGCGTTACTTGCGTGCCGGTGATGTGGGCATGCAGCGGCACTTCGACGTTTATGTTCCACGATAGATTCTTATCTATCCACCAGGCAAGGGAGGGGTTGACAAATAGCCACTGCCCCCCTGTGCTGGGCACGGTCTCATCATTGTTTTGGTCTGGAGAAGCGTGACGATACCGTAGGGTGATACCCGGGTCGAATAGCTGATTGGCCAGGAGGATTTGGTCCCCGTAGCCCATGATCAGTTGCCATTCAGCACCAAATTGATAGTCCTGACTACCGAGGTACTCCGTGTTGTGACCTTTCAGGGAGTAGATACTATTGAGGTATATCGCTGCGCTGGGTCGCTTCTTAAAAGCATGTGTGGCAGAGATCCAGGTGATGCCGTCCCAGGCTCCACTGCCGGGCTGGAGATCGGCATTTAACGTGATGCCTTGGTCGTTGGCGCGATCCGAAGCACCAACTGGAATCTTAGCCCCCAGCCCCAGAAAGAGTCGAAGGGCCTCCTTATCTGTGATCAGATACTTGGTCAGTATGGTGGCATCCCCCACACCTTGTGTGCTGGTGAATTGATCCGTGCCAAAGTTGTTGACGTTGCGCTCTTGCCTCACAAACGAGAGCAGCGCGTCGACCGACAATCTTCTCGTGAAGCTATACCCTCCTTCCAACAATACAGCATGTGTGATCCGCTCCCGATTGCGGTCCTGCAGCACCTCACCCCCGGATTTCAGGGTGCGCAACACGTTGAGGTCATAGCTCAGATTGACTTGAAAAACCTTGGCATTTTCGAGGGGCATACCCAGATTACTTGAGACGGGGACTCCTCCTGAGCAACAGGTCTGCGCAATCCCCAGCGTAGGCCCGAGGGTGGCCAAAGTCAGCAGTATGTGATGGAGTCGCAAATCGAGGATGGACTGTCTCTATGCTCTTTAAACGTCTTGTCTACTGAATTGATCATGGGACAACTGTAGCCAGTAAGACAAATATGAATTGTAGCACGATAACACCATCGATCATGGCAGAGAAGTAGTAATCATGGAGCTTCAGTGTCGCCCTGGAGACAAGGATCATGGTGATGACATAGCTGAGACCTATTGCAATAGCTATACGAAGTGGATAGAGGTCAAAAAACAAGCTTAGGGCCGTCAGAAGCACAGCAATGGCCAGGAGACATTGAGCCAACACAGCACTTTTTCTCACACCCAGGGCGATAGGAATGGTGCGGACGGATTGCCTGCGATCCACCGCCATATCTCGGATGTCAAATGGGATGGTGATGGCCACGATGAAACAGAACTTCTCGCCAAAAGGTAGCAACAGGGACCAGGAGAGGGCGGTATCCCCTGAGGCAGCTGGCACCAGAATGGTGACCCACGCCCAGACCAGGCCGATCAAAAAAATCTTGGCATAGGCTAAGTCTCGTAGCCGCCGGCCTCCTTTGAAAATGGGTGCGAGGTACAGAAAGGTAGGTAACGCGGCCATACCCAAGAGCACAAGTGTCTCCGCTGGTAGCCTAGGGACAAGAAGAACGATGCCAATCAAGGATAAGGTGCCATAAGCTCGGATATGCGAACGAAACTTTCTGATGACAGACCATCGTCGTGTGTCCATCGATGGCGATGCGCGATCGAGCCCGAGGAGCCGGTGCAAACTATATACGCAGAGGGTCGAGCATAGGACCATCCATGCCAATGGATCGTCCCAACGGAAGGTACCTTGGATGATGCGCCATTCCCATATCAAAGCCATGGCACCTATCGCAATGAAAAGGTTACTATACAGGATGAGATCAACAAGTGCGACCAGCCATGCTGACCAGCGCTGTGGAGATTTTGGTGTTGACCGAGTCATCTACAGCACCAAAGAAAATAAAGGTTATGCGAAAACGAGACTACCAGCGCAACTGGTCGCCGCCAGTCGCATTGCGATACCACCTCAATTTTCTAAAGATATTTGAAGCTTTGCTGCGGAGTGATGGCCAGAAGGGTTTCGTAGATCAATTTGATCAGATTCTCGACATCTTGGCGATGGGCCATTTCGACCGTGGTGTGCATGTATCGCAGGGGTAACGAGATCAACACGCTAGGCACCCCCTCGTTGGAGTAAGCGAAAGCGTCGGTATCTGTGCCGGTGGCTCGAGAGGCGGCTTCACGCTGAAAGGGAATCTTCTTAGACTCGGCCACACTGATCACCAGATCGAGCAGGATATTATGCACTGCTGGAGCATAGGTCAGGGAGGGGCCATCGCCGCAACGTACGTCGCCATGCTTTCTGGTGGTTATCAGCGGCGTGTGCGTGTCGTGGGTCACGTCCGTGACGATGGCCACATTGGGCTTGATCGTGTTGGCAATCATCTGGGCACCGCGTAGACCTACTTCCTCCTGCACGGAATTGACCACGTAGAGACCATAGTCTAATTTCTTCTTGCGGGTCGCCAACAATCGGGCTACCTCGGCGATGCAAAATCCGCCCATGCGATTGTCCAAGGCGCGTCCTACGTAGTACCTTTCATTAAGCTCTTCCAGCGGATCACCATAGGTCACCACGCAGCCCACATGGATACCCAGTCCCAATACCTCGTCTTTGTCTTTGGCACCTACATCAATGAATATGTTGTCAATCGCCGGCTTAAGTGCTGCCTCTTTGCCCTTCCTCGTGTGAATGGCAGGCCAACCAAAGACGCCACGCACCACTCCTTCTTTTGTATGGATATTGACTCGCTTGGATGGGGCAATCATGTGATCAGATCCCCCGTTGCGAATGACATGGATGAAGCCTTCCTTGGTGATATAATTGACAAACCAGGAGATTTCGTCCGCGTGTCCTTCGATAACCACCTTGAAGTCCGCACCCGGATTTATCACTCCGTATACGGTACCATAATTGTCGACTCTGCATTCGTCCACGTAGGGCTTGATGTACTCCATCCAGAGCTTTTGACCGGAAGATTCGTAACCTGTGGGTGACGCATTGTTGATATACGATCGAAGGAATGCGGAAGATTTCTTGTTGATAAGCGCCATCAGAGCTTTTACTTTGGGTTTGGTTGCCACTTGGCCGGTGCGTCTCGCCATTCCCGTAGCGTGGCTAGATCGGCTGCATTGATGTAGGCTTGTTCCTTAGCTACGGGTAGCAGGGAGGAATAGCTCGTCAGGGTAGACACTACTACCTCCTCCGAGGAAAATCGCTCCGCGGCAAACGACATTTCATAAGTGAAAATGGCCAAGAGGCCAACCACCTCTGCGCCGGCGTCACGTAAAGCTCGGATGGCATCCAAGCTACTGCCACCGGTGCTGATCAAATCCTCTACCACAATGACTCTTTGACCAGATTCAATCCGGCCTTCGATGCGGTTGCGGCGGCCATGTTTCTTAGCGGCAGAGCGGACATAGGCAAAGGGCAATCCCAGCGCCTCAGCTAGCAGCACTCCATGAGCGATCCCCGCGGTAGCCACCCCGGCAACGACCTCGAAGCGATCAAACTGATGACTCAAAGTGACGAAACCTTGGCAGATCTCCTGACGCACATGTGGATAAGAGAGCGAGAGCCGGTTGTCGCAGTAGATAGGGGACTTAAGTCCAGAGGCCCAGGTGAACGGATTTCTGGGGTTTAGTTGAATTGCTTTTATTTGCAGAAGTTGGCTAGCAATTCTCTTCGAGATGTCCATCAATTCCACGGGTCTCTGAAAATTCGCCCAAATGTACAAAATCTACATCAATGACAATCTGCTGATATTGGGCTCTCCAGTAGACAGATTACAAATGAAGGAAAAGGGCGCCATCATGGTGCCTTACATGGGCAATCGCAAGTCTCTCTTGAACTATGTCGACAAGCTCGAAAAATCTCCAAGTGGTACATCGATCCTCATCTACCATGATGATGCGAAACGACTGCGTAAGGACTTTCGAAAGCTGTACAAATACATCCGAGCTGCTGGTGGAGTCGTGTGCAACAAGGCCGGCGAGGTGCTTTTTATCGAGCGGCTATCCCGTTGGGACTTGCCCAAGGGCAAAAGAGAGAAGGGAGAGAAGAATCAACAATCAGCACTCCGTGAGGTGGAGGAGGAGACGGGCCTACGATGCGCCTCCAAAGGCAAACTAGGTCATACTTTGCATACCTACCGCAACAAGAAGGGAGTTCGTTATCTCAAGAAGACCACCTGGTACAAAATGGTCGTCAATGGGGGCAGCATAAAGTTGCAGACCGAGGAGAATATCACCGGCCACAAATGGATGTCCAAGAGCGATTTTCTCCTATCCAACCTTTCTACATACG
The DNA here is from genome assembly GCA_965223165.1 of Saprospiraceae bacterium. Taxonomy (GTDB): domain Bacteria; phylum Bacteroidota; class Bacteroidia; order Chitinophagales; family Saprospiraceae; genus JABDMH01. Next base: position 374,088 of record CBDCVQ010000016.1, read on the forward strand.
AGAGCATAAGAGACGTGATCGGCGGCACGCTAAATCATTAGTTGTAGGGTATTTGTAGTGATCTGCCACGCATCACTACCCTGATTTACTACTACACATTAGCACGTAATCCGATAGTTGCGTGCATGTGTAATTGATTGTTTATCAATGATTGAATAAATCGTTATAAGTAGTTATAAGTCAGATATTTTTGACCCCTGGATTATATACATGCCTAAATATTCCAAGAAAGCAAATGATGGTACTATATTTGCTGCCATTATCCCCTGGGATAGAACCGATTGAAGAACTTTAATAACTCACGAACATGAAGAGACTGTACACACTTTTACTTACACTACTCACAGTTTCCTTTGCCTGGTCTCAGACGTCGACGGTTGGTCCCAACTGTCGAGCTCTAAATGCACATGTAAATGCGATGGGCATTGCCCAAGTAACCATGAGCGAAATGGTGTCGAACTACACCGTTGCATTTCCAGCTGAGCTGACGATCACGACCAAATCGGGGGCGGTGGTTCATCCGACCCAACTGGTGGCTGCAGGAACGACTATCTTCCTGGATGCATGCCCGTTTCTCCATCAGGAGTTGAAGGCTACATTCCGGACACAAGGCGGTAGCTGTTGGTCCGCATTGACTTTCAAGCAGAGCAATGTTCCGCAGCTGATGGGAAGATCCAAGGATGTCTACTGCTTTGACCCGCTAGTGCAGGAAGGCACACATATCGACGGCACTGTTCCGACGGCAGCTATTCCCTGCGGCGAGGTAGTCGAGGCGACTTTCGCGGCAGATTGGGTGGTTGCACATAATTGCAATGCGACTCCTTTGGACCCGGCCAATGATACTTCCAAGGTGATCTACCGCGAATATGAAGCCTTTGACAAGAATGGCAACCGAGGGTCAGTCTTTGACACCATCACGGTCTTTAACTTGCCTCCGATTGATGTCTCAGGCACCACTGGTACCAACGCGTATTGTGCGATCAGAGATACGACGTACTGTGGCGAAGGTTTTGCCGGGCCCTATCTGCTCTATCAGGAACGATGCAATCCGAATACGTTTGGCATGGACCAGGACAATGATGGTGTAGTATGTGACACGCTGTACTTCCTGGTGTACGATACGACCACGCATATGTGGGTGCCAAATCCGATTTTTACGGACTACAAATGTGGCGTGTCTGTCCATGTGGACAGATGGGACTTTGGACCGCATCCTTGTGAGCCGCAGGTAAAGTATAGACTGGACGTGAAGCAACAATGTCTCGGCTCACGACAATTCGCCTGCGGTATCGATTTCACACTTTGGACAAGCAATGCCTTTACACAAGTTACTCCAGGATACTATCAGTGCGAGTTCTGGCTAGTGGATTTGGATACAGTGCCGCCAATCATTGTGTGTAAGGAACCAGCGAAGACCGTGACCACCTCCACAGACGAATGCGCAGCCCATAGCTACTTGTCGCCCCTATCGGCTGAGGACGATTGGAGCGGTGTGAAGCAGGTTAAAGCGACGATTAGAGACGTGGGAACGTATCTGCTGACCTATGACGAGGACGAGGACTGCTATGTGAGCCACGAGCAGGTAAAACTGCCAAAAAAGGAAGGACCTTACTACGTGGTTTATGAGGCCTACGACAGTTGTCACAATGTCGTGATAGACAGTTGCATGATCTACGTCAAAGATAGAGTCAAGCCGGTACCTGTCGTAGACAAAGGAGTGACCGTCAGCTTGAGCGATAAGAAGGTTTGGGTGGATGCATCAACGTTCGACGAAGGAAGTTGGGACAACTGTGGGGTCAATCTATTGTTGGCCAGAAGATCTGACTGGTATGAGGCCTGCATCGATCTTTGTGATTCCATAGATGCCTGTTGGATTAGCGAGCACCATGACACATTGTGGCAAGCCCTTTTGCAGCCTGATAAGCACCGCGATGAAGTTGAGGCTCACTATGCAAAGACTCTTGATTGGCTCTGCAACGATGATGTGCCTTGTGGGGACATTATCTACAATGCATGGCAGTATGACTTGATAAAGTACGCTACAACTCAGTGCCGAGAGCACCCCTATGAGGTTGGAGCTCATCATATTCGAAAGCTGATTGAAGAAGCTTGGATTGAAGATGAATTGTACAAGAAATTCAAGCACAGAGACTACATTATCGGTGCATCTTCCAGTGGTATCGTCGGTCCAGCAGGATTAGGTGATTTATTTAAGGTGGACCTTGAGACAGGCAAATCAACTGACATAGGTGCCATACCTGGATCCACCGAGATCGAGTACGATGTTAAATCTGGGAAGCTATTCAGCGAGGGTCAGGATGGTGACTTTATTCTCAGGCAGTTGGATGTAGGGAATGCTTCCTCCATAGATATAGTAGCGCACGATTTAGGGGCATTGAATGGCATGGAATATGTGGACGGGAAGCTCTATGGCACGTATATAGAAGGAGGAGGAGGCAATCAACCCAGCACCTTGGTTGTCGTGGATCCGGCTACTGGAGCCTTCGACAAAATTGGGTTGACAGGATTTGGTCCCATCCCTGGGTTGGCCTACGACGATTGTCATGATATCCTCTATGGGGTGGACATCCATGGAATATTGCTTGAAATCGATCGAAATAATGGCAAGGCCAAGGAGTTAACTCCATTGCCCTATAATCGAATCGGCAGCATCGAGTTTGGTCCTGATGGCAAATTATACGGGGCCCTAGGTAAAAACTCCTCCAGACCAGGGTATCTCATCGAGATTGATCCAGTGACGGGAGAAAGTGAGCTGATTGGAAATACTGGACATGCAAACTTTACTGGCTTGGCAGCACTGGAAGAAGGATGTGTCAGTGAGAAGCTGGACATCTACGAGCAAATTGGCGGTGGCTGGAGTGAAGCTGTACCGTTCAGTTGCGAGGACGCTTGCGGTCCGGTTACCGTCGAGGTACTGGTCATGGACTACTGGTGCAACTGGGCTACGGCATGGACCAAGGTCTGGGTCGAAGACAAGACACCGGTGGAGGTCGTCAAGGACGTAGTTCTTGAGGAAAGCATCACCTGTAAGATCTACAAAGACAGTCGCTATGCCTATCCGGATGAGATCCATCCGGTGAGTTTGGAGTACATCGTAGGCCAAGCCAAAGCGGGTGAGCAAGATGCGTATGATGCACTGGACGAGATCTTCGGTGGCTACTGCAAGGCTTGGAGAGATCCATACGGCAGCTACGTAGATGCTGACGGTAAAGAGATTGAATGCGACATTCCGTTCTATGACAGCGTCTGCAAGTGTACGAGCTACTACGATCAGGTGCGCGTGTATGACGAGCACCAGGGATATCTATGGGTAGACACATTGGTCACGCACTGCGAGTACTATCAAGACACGGTGGACTTCCAGAAAGGGGTGATCGTGGTCAACTGCGAGGAGAATGTATACTGTGAGCAAGATATCTGGTGCGACTTTGACCACTGTGGTCAGGGCTACATCTTCCGAAAGTTCAAGATCTGGCAGGGCTGTCCGGATGAGTTTTATGATGAGCACGGGGTGGCCGACAGCTTGCGCCATACAGTGGATACGATTTATCGGCACCAGCGCATTTGGGTAGGCAACGAGTGTGAGTTGAACAAGTACATGTTTGATGTGCCGAAGGATACGGAGGTAGAGACTTGCAAGATCGCCTACGGCCCGGATGGCAACGTCATTGGTGCTGCCGGTCCGGAGAGTACCGGCTATGCCAAGTACAAGTTTGATGATGACTGTCGAATAGTAGGGATCGCCCACAGTGACAAAGTATTCAAGATCGTAGGTGGAGAAGCCGCTTGCTACAAGATCCTTCGTACCTGGTACTTTGCCGACTGGTGTGGCTATGGTGAGCCCTTAGATGGTCAGTGGTGGAAAAACCGAGAACTGGTGACGGACACCTGCGTCCAGAAGATCATCGTGATAGACAATACGCCACCGACGTGTACGATCACCGGCCATCAAGTGAATGGCGATACGATCCTGAGTGGAGGCACGGTAGAGGTAGGCGCCTGTTACTTCGACTTGGCGGTAAGGGTGTCGGCAGAAGATGCCTGCGGGGTGATCAAGTACTACTGGGAGCTCAAGGACGTGACCGATGAAGATGCGGTGACGGTGATTGATAGTGATCACGGAGAGTTGTCGGGTGACACGACTGATGCTTTTGACATTACGTCGGCAGATATACCGCATGGCAGCTACAAGCTGGTGGTGGCCATCCAGGACGACTGTGCTAATGAAAGCTACTGTGAGTACTACTTTGATGTGGTGTCGGTCAAGAAGCCCAGTCCGGTATGTGTGACTTCGATCACGGCTACCTTGACACCCTGGGATAGTGACCAGGATGGCGAGGTGGACAGTGCGCATGCCGTTGTTTGGGCCGAAGAATTTAACAGCAGCAGCGCTGAGGCCTGCAACGACACCTTATTAGAATATCGGATCGAGCTGATTGACGGTATCGATGATGATACCTGGGCAGAGGATACCTCGTACATCGAGTTAGGCTGTGCAGATGCAAGGAGCCACATGGCTCGACTATGGGTGATTAGCCACCCAAGTGGCACGGTCGATTTTTGTAATGTAGTGCTACTGGTAGCCTCCAATTCGGAGTTCTGTGGTGGCACGGTAGGAGGCCAACCGGGTCTGATCTCGCAGGTCAACGACATGCATGATGTAGTGGAGCACCAACAGAAGAGCCGGTTGGGCGGTGAGCCCACAGAGCCGGGCATAGGTGGCCGTCCGCTGGGCAGCACCCTGGCACCCACTGGATTTTCGCTGGAGCAAAACCGACCCAATCCCTTCCGTGAGGAGACCACGATCGGATTTGCCCTGCCGGAGGCCATGGAGGCAACCCTGACCGTTTACGACGTGACTGGACGCGTACTTCGCTCCATCAGGGGTGACTACAGCAAGGGCTATCAGACGATTCAACTGCAGAAGGCTAACTTGGCTGGCCATTCGATACTCTACTATCGCTTGGACGCTGTCAACTTTAGTGCTACTAAGAAGATGATTCTGCTGGACTAATTAGTCTTCTGTGATCTATATAACAAAGCTGGGGGCTTCAAATCGAAGCTCCCTTTTTTTTCTGAAAGTCATTCGCTGCCCCAGGGCCCGGATTCATCTAATTTTGGCATAAGAAATAGCAAGAGAGTGTAATTTTTTCTTCGAGCTCTACGGCATCAACTGTTGGTACATGACGTCTGATGTCAGTTTTTTTTCCGGGGAGTTTAACCACCAAAAAAAGCCACGATCTTGTTTAGGACGTCTTTCTAAGTGCACTCAATTGTCTTTCCAACCTTTTGATTCTGCGCAATCTTCTAATCTCTAGGATTTTGGGGTCTGTAGTGTGAGGTTTGTAGGGCTGTTGATCACGAAGGACATGGTATGCAGCGGTCAAGATCTTATGCCCTATGGCAATGGTAGCCTTCTTCTTACCAATGCGTCGACTCAACATTCGATGTTTGGTGGCCAGTACAGGATTGTTCTTTGTCCTTGATGCAACCCAGGCAGCCTCAACCAATGTTGTCTTTAGATGCTTGTTGCCGTGGGTGATGCGAGATGAGTACATCTTTCCTGCACTTTCGTTGTTTCCAGGACAAATGCCAGCCCAAGATGCTAGGTGCCCGTGTGATGGGAAGTGGGTCATGTCATCTCCAATCTCGGCTAAAATGCCAGCGGCAATCTGTGTAGACACTCCTGGAATCGTTTTCAGCAGATCCACTTCGGTTTTCATCAAGTCTAGATACTTATCCATCTGAGCTTCTATCTGAGCTATTTGGTCGTTGATGTGTGAGATGGACTCAAGTATCAGCTTCAACATGAATCGATGATGGTCTGTTACTCTGCCTGTTAGTGCCTTTCGTAATTGATCCTTCTTATTTCTTAGAGACCCTTTTGCTAATTCACACAATACCTCAGGGTCCGTTTGCCCGCTAGATATGGCTTGTATCATCGACAAACCCGACACACCAAATACGTCACTGAGCACACTGCGTAATTTGATATTGGCTTGTTCCAACACATTTTGCAGTCGATTCTTCTGTGCCGTTCGCTGACCGATCAGCTTTCGACGGTGACGGTGCAATGCTCGCAATTCCCGTATCTCTTGGCCAGGAACAAAACTCCCCTTCAGAAGACCACTGAGTAACAGTTTGGCAATCCATTCTGAATCTTTCTTATCCGTCTTCTGCCCAGGAACATTCTTGATGTGACGGGCATTGACCAACAAAACCTCGAAGAATTCCTTCAGCATGTAGTACACCGGCTTCCAGTACACTCCCGTGCTCTCCATCGCAACATGCGTAACTCCATGGTTCTGAAGCCAACATATCATCTCTGTCAGATCGTCGCTAAACGTCTTAAATGTCGCTGTGGTTACCTCAATATCTGCCCCTCGAATTGTCGCAACAACCGTATCTTTGTGCACATCCATTCCACAACCACGCTCAACGATAATGGGAAATTGATCAACAGCCATAAGTCTATACGTTTAATTGGTACCAAGATACCGGGCTATAAGCCAAGACTTTCATGGCTGTTGGTGATTTCCTAAATCATGCATGTTTTTTTTGTGCCTGGCATGGCGCTGATACTGGGAGGTGAAAGTCCTCTATGCGCCCGGCTAGGGGAAGCATTAGCCGAACGGCAAGATTATATCCGTGAGGATATGGTTGAAGGAAGCTGAAGGCAAAACATTGGCCTGACGAACAGGAATCACATAGTTAGGCATTGTCACTGGATGAGGAGGCAATTATCTCTAAAGTCCGATACTTGCACGGATGGTGATGATGTAGATGTGGCAGGCATAAATGTGAAGGTATATGCGCATTACCCGGGGAGATCTGGATGGGCATTGACTGTCGTAGTTCAGAAGTCAGCCGAGGTCATAGTAGCATTGAGCATATCGATGTGAAGGACCGAACCTGGAGTATAGGTGATGAAGGTGATATTAACGTACATCGTGGAGTAGCAGGAGCGACACCTGAGATGCTGTCGACTTATTGGGGAGGAACGGCTCGGAAAGCAAGAGATAACCGATGAGTGCGACAAACGGACCGGGGAATAGTAAAGACAAGGGGAGAGTGCTCCGTGGGGTCTCAGACGGTGGAAGTGCGCAAGCAAAACTTGGACGGATATGCGATCCTGTACTATCGCTTGGATACCAAGGACTTTACCGTGGCCAACAAGAAGATGATCTTTGTGCGTTGACAAGAGATCAGAGTCAAATAGTGTTAGCCAAGGGGGGGCTCCTTCGAGGCTTTGTTTTGCTAGATTATTTGGATTGCCCTGATCCCGTACGATCACTGAGATGAAAATCATCGCACCATGACCAGGCTACCTTTCGCCTCTGCTGGGACCAACGTAGATCCACGGTCTCCGATCGCGTGAAAGCAATACCCAAGCGTAAAGCCAGCCCTGGAAGATCACCAGCAGATCAATCTGCCTGATCTCCTTGGGAGAGCCGAAGCAGCGAGGCTGGTCGAATCTGGCCAGTCACTTCTAATGACCGACGAGTAGCAAAACTCTTACATGTAAGCCTTTTACTACATCCGAACTCATGCGAATAATTGACCATGAATAACGAGAGATCAGTCACGCGACTATGCATTGCCAGAACAAATATATGAAAAGAGCCTATTTGTCTCTCCCCGCTTGGTTTATATTTCCCCTCGATTCCTGACCTCAACTCGACCATTTCACTCAAATGCTGTAGGAGTTCCTTCAGCTTGTTGCCCCCAGATCTCCGATAGTACCCCAGCTTTCAACATAAGGAATATGACTAAGGACATCTTTATCCTATTGATTTCTTGCATTTGGTACAACCCCTTGCTCTGCCTGCCTGATCCCTCCTATTGCCCAATAGAGCCGGTGGATCAGCCGGCATACGTGGATGAGGACGATGTAAGGCAATTGCTCAAGAAATACGACGAAGACCTCACGTTTGTTGAGAACGTAGGGCAAATGGATAGTTCGATACGGTTCGCTTCGACTTTTGCGGGAGGTCACGTGCGGTTTCAAGCCTCCCAGATCAATTTTGCCGTGTTACACAAAGCAGAGGACGAAACCAGATCTTTTGTCTGGAACATGTCCTTTGACGGTGCCCAGCCTGCTGTCAGCCCACGGGGAGAATGTGAGAAGAGCTATCACCAGAACCTCGTGGGCCTAGGGCCAACCCCGTTGTATAATGAGATTTGGTATGACCAACTCTATGCCGGTATCGACCTTCGGTTTTACAGCCGGGGCGACGGTTTGATGGAGCACGACTATGTGGTACATCCGAAGGCAGATCCTACGCAGATTCGGGTGCGACATGAGGGGCCAGATCTCAGGTTGGATGCCCAAGGCAATCTATGGTTGGAAACACCGCTTGGCCCCCTCATGCAAGGCGCTCCGTATGTCTATCAGATGGTCCAAGGAGAAGAAACGCATGTGCAGTCGGCCTATGAGCTACATGAGGATGGCAGTGTAGGTCTGACCCTGGACCGCTATGATACGGAGCTGCCGCTAGTCATCGACCCCATATTTTGGGAGTGGGCCACTGTATGGGGGGGAGCAGGCGAAGATGGAATGCCTGTCATCAAGAAGGGGGCCAATGGGAGCATATACGTGAATGGCACCACCAGAGTCACCGGCGGTATCAATGTACCCACCACTCCGGGCGTACACATCGCGGATCCAGCACTCGCTTTTGGAGATAATGCGATATTTATTTCAAAGTTTGACGCAGACGGCAATCTCATTTGGAGTACACTCAACACCACCACGCTTTCACCTCGTTTGGGCGGTTTTGCTGTGCATGAGGATTGTAGCTACGTCCTATTTCAAACCTTCCCTGGCGATTCCTTCTTGCCAGGTGCGATCACAGCTTCCGATTTTGACCATGATGGCGTTGTGAATATGACCAGCCAGGAAGCCGTGGTCATACAGAAGTTTGACCCCACGGGCAATGTGGTCTGGGGGCAAGTGTTTGACGGCTCTTCTGCTGATTTCGTGGAGTTTGGTGGAGAGCAAGACATCAACTTGAGGGTCACAGATCAGTGCGTGTGGTTTAGATTTGTGACCTTCTCGCATGACCTACCTGTGTACAATGCGGTTCAGCCTACCTACGGAGGACTATCTGATCTCTTCGTCGGTAAATTAGATCATGCGGGTAATCCGGTTTTTGCCAGTTATCTGGGCGGCCCTAGTCTAGACTTTTCATTTCTCGACGTGACAAATCCCTCGGTCGGGTATGGTGGCATGGCGGCGAATGACGATTGCATGGTATTGAGTGTGTACACCACGATGCGCTCCACCTTTCCCACCACCTTGCCTTCATTCACACCGGTGGAACCCTTCTTTGGATTTAATGAGGAAGGACACATCCTGGTCAAGTACAATAGCGATGGCACGCTGGCTTTCAGTATGTCGTACCAATCCGCTGGGTCCGGCGGTACTGCCTGGCAAATCGAATCCGTGGATGTGGACGATGCCTGCAATGTCTATGTCTACACTAATACCACAGAAAATCTGCCGACGACACCAGGGGCCTATATTGAGACTAAGCCAACGCCATTTCTCTCTACTCACCTGTCAAAGTTTGACTGTGATGGGACACAGTTGTGGGGTACCTATCTTGGAAGTTTTCCGCAGGATCGAGGCCTATTTATGGAATATGACGATGGCTATGTCTATGTGGCTGGACAGGCTAATACGCCCGGCTTCCCGGTAACCTCGGGAAGCGCTCCCTCCAGTCCGCCAGGCTACTTCATTGGGAGATTTGACGCAGACGGCAACGTCGATTATGTCCACGTGCTCGATGGGTTAGGGACAGATGCATTAGATGCAATGGACGTAGACGACGGGTGCCTATACTTATTAGGGAGTAGTTCCGGCAACTTTCCGGTAACGTCAGATCCCTTGGGTATGACCCCTCAAAGTGGCCTTAGCTATGCTTTTAAGACCGACCAAAATGGCCAACTCGACTATTCCATACCACTGGGTGACATGAATTCTATTGGCATCGACCGCACAAGAGCCTCTGTTCTTGGCTGCGACGGCCAACTGTATTACGCATTGGCAGCGGAGCAAGGCGAGTCTGTAAGCTTGGAGGGGGCTCCCTTCACCCAGAACATTGGAGAGACCGACATCTACTTGGGGTGCGTTGGCCTACTTGACTGCCCCCCAAGCAGCGACTATTTTGACACAACAAATGTGATCTCGCCCTCATCCGTGTCCGCCTGTATCGAAGGCACGGTGCCGCCCTTCAGCGGAACGATCATGCAGGTAGATCTCATCGCCTTTGGGGCCGACAGTGCTTACAACACCTTGACAGGTGCTCCCTACTCCCTGACCGGAGAAGAGGCCCACTACCAGTGGCAGTCCTACGATCCGGTCGGCATGGCATGGATCAACATAGCCGGCGCGACTCTAGCTGACTTTCAGGCCGCTCCGCAGACGACCAATCTGATGCTTCGTCGACTCGCTTTTATTCAGGGCGAGGACTGCGATACTTCCATCAGCAACACGGTATCTATCCAACTGACGACAGATGTCGCACCGATGCTGCCCCCGGACAGCACATACTTCACCTGTACCTCGATGGACTTTCAACTCAACGTCACGGCTACTCCCGATATTTCTCCTGATGGATATGTTTACAGTTGGACGCCGACCCTCGGTCTCGATCCAGCCAGTTGTCCTGACTTTCCCAACTGTCCGGTCATGACGGTGACAAGCACCCAAAATGTGATCTACCTGGTGGAGGTCACAGACACGAGCACCGGCTGCATTCAAACGGAGCAATATGCCGTGAACGTCTGGACGGCTGATGCGGGGCCAGATCAGGTCTCATGTGATGGGCTAGGTGTTCGGATCGGAACACCTCACGTGGGTCCGGGCATCACTGGCTTCTCGTATCTGTGGACCGTTGTCAGCGGAGACATGACCACACCGTTGAGTTGCACGACCTGCGCACAGCCCCTGGTGACGCCCAATATGGTCACAACCTACCAGGTCCAGATCACAGGACCCGATGGCTGCGTGTTGACCGATCAGGTCCTGGTCACACCTACCCAAGTCCAGGCCGAGGCCTACCTAGAAGATTCCGTGGCCGTTTGCCTCGGCGATGAATTGGTGCTTGGGGAACCAGGTGACCCGGGTTGCACCTATCATTGGTCGCCGGTCGCCAACATTGATGATGCCACTTCAGCGCAGCCCACGTTCAAGCGGGTAAGCTTACCATCCGTGAATCCAGAGCTATACCAAGTCACCAAAACCGATGCAAACGGCTGTCAGGACGTTGACACAGTATATATCCTGTCCCTATTCGCAGATGCGGGGATAGACGGGTGCGGTCCTAGGTCGGTGGGAACCCCAGACATGCACAACTTTCCCGTCACCTATCAGTGGACAAAGATTGACAGTACCGGCCCGGGGCCAATCACCTTGAGTTGCACAGATTGTCCCCAACCTTTTGTGACCTATGACACCATGACCACCACCGTAACCCTCGAGCTGTGCGTATCTGCATTGGGCGTCGAGTGTTGTGATACGGTGTACCTGCCTGGATGTCTTTGCCCCATACCTAACCCCTGCGTGACGTCATCTGTAGGATGTGCCATAGGCGATCCTAGATACAACACGATGTTATTTGGGAAAAACCTGGACACGGCCAACTACACGTACATGTGGTCGGCCAACACTCCTGTGGACGATCTGACCAATCCCTTTGGTCAAGCCATCAATCAAGTCCTACCATCTGACATAACGGTCACGCTGACAGCCACGGCAAAAGCGGCCCCGATGTTTTCTTGCTCGGAGCAGGTAGACATTTTTTCCGGCATTGAATCCTTGCCGGTCGCGACGGCTATGGATACGATGACCTGTCTTGGCCAACCGGTGCCCATTGGTGGTCCTGCGACGGCCGGGTGGAGTGCCGAATGGTTTGCCATCCAAGGCCCTATCGACAGTTTGGATGATCCCATGTCTTTCAATCCCATGTTCAACCCACCTGCACCGGGCACATTCATATATGAGGTGGTGGTGACCGATGTGGTTGGAAACCGTTGTCAGGCACGAGACACGGCAGTTATAATGGTCAGTGAAGTGCTTGCGGATGCAGGTCCGGATGGAATGTTCTGTGGCAATGCAGTCATTCAATTGGGCACTCCCGGTGTCCCGGGTCTGATCTATTGTTGGGATGATCTGGGGGGAGCCCTCCACAACCATAAGACCGCACAACCGCTAGATACCATCTTCGCAAATACGACCTACTATCTTACGGTCACCGACGCCCAAGGAAATTGTCCACAGATGGACACGGTGGTTTGGACGGAGACCGTGCCTCCCACATTCAGTCCTGTGGGAGGAACCGTCTGCCTGGGTGGCAGTATTCGGATCGGTGCAGACGCCGTGCCCGGACAAAGTTATCAATGGAGTCCCACATCTGGCTTGAGCGATCCCAATATTGCCAATCCTCTGGCAAGCCCTGCGACGAGTACGACATATACGGTCACTGTTACGGATGGAAATCCGGGTTGCTTCACGGAGGAGATGGTGGTTGTGACCGTGCTGCCAGCGGAAGATATCGACGCGGGGGCCGACACGTTGGTGTGCAAAGGTGAGATGCTCATGTTGGGAGGCTCGATCGATCCGGACGCAGTGAGCTTCCTATGGACTCCGAGCGATGGACTGGATGACCCCACTTCCGCTAACCCCACTGTGATGTCTGTCGATAGCGTGATCACCTATACCCTTAGGGTCATCTACCAAAGCGGCTGCATGCAGGAGGATGATGTCACCATTGGCCCTATTGAGGTCGTTGTTGATGCCGGTCCGGACGTCCTCCAGTGTGAAGGGGATAGTATCAAAATTGGCAGCATGCCCCAGTCGGGCTACACCTACACCTGGATGGCCTTGCCCCCGGCAGCACCCGATCTGGGCATAGGCCAACCGAACAGCAGCATGACTATGGTCGCTCCGGGACAGGACGCGACTTACAAAGTTACGGCAGTCAATCCTGAAGGGTGCATGGCCATGGATACAGTTGTGGTGACTTTTCAAGCTACCGTCGCCGATGCGGGGGCTGATGTTATGTATTGCCCAGATGACGGTCCTATAACGATCGGAGCAATGGCCGAGCCAGGATATGTATACATGTGGACGTCAGATCCTCCTGGATTTAGTTCCGATGTTGCCATGCCATCCGTACAACCCACCATACCAACGAGCTATTTCCTTATGGTGTCCCCTACACTAGTTGGCTGTCCATCCAAAGATACCGTAACGGTGACGCCAGAGGTGCCGGCAGATGCTGGCGCTGATGGTACGATCTGTGTGGGGCAGTCGGTCACCATTGGTGGTAGCTCCGTGTTGCCTGCCGGGGCCACGGTCCTGTGGACAGCCAATCCGCCGGATGCAAGCCTAGCAGGGCAGGAGATGACATTGATGCCAACCATCAGCCCGATGCAAAACACGACCTATACCCTAGCCGTCACCAACATGGGCGCAACATGCACCAGCACCGACATGGTTTCGATCTTGGTGTCACCGCTACCCGCTGTGCAGGCGGGAATGGACGGCGTGGTATGTCTGGGCGCATGCTTCACCATCGGTGGAGAAGCGCCGGTGCCAGGGACCCAATACCTATGGTCTTCCACCCCATTCGATCCTTCGCTGGATGTTACGGCACCAACACAGACGGTCTGTCCCATGCAGACCACAACGTATATCTTGACCAAGACCGATGGAATCACAGGGTGCAGTGCCTCAGACACGGTTCTAGTCACCGTATCTGCCACACCAGCCCCGCCAGTAGATGCGGGACCAGACACGATGGTATGTGCCGGCGAATTTGTGCAGATCGGCACGGCGCCACTGCCCGGCCTGGAGTACTGCTGGAGTCCCAATAGCCCACCGTTGAGCCCATCGGTGAACGTAGCCCAACCTACCCTGCAGATACCGACGATGCCGGCGCCGGCGATGTATGAGTACATCCTGACTGTAAAGGACACGATGACGGGCTGTACCAATGTGGATACGGTAGAGATCGCAGTTAACCGGAGCCCGACCGTACCCCCGGCACCCACGACGGTCACGGCCTGCCTGCAAAGCATGACAGAGTTGTGTGCGGGCTGTACGGAACAAGCAGGTCAGACCTATAGGTGGGCTCCGAGCACCTACCTCGATGATCCCACGAAATTGAATGCAATTGCGACGAATGTACTGGGAGACATCAATTATAGCTTGACGATCGTGGACACGGCCAATGGCGGTTGCATGGCCACGGTAGGTGTACAGGTGATGCTCAACCATGTAGTCGGCCCGGCGGTAGATGCCGGTGCCGATGCTAATATTTGTGAAGATGAGACATTGATGCTGGGCATGATGGCGGAGGGCTCCGTGAGCTACATGTGGGACCCGGCGACAGGTCTGACTCCGGATGCAAGCAGCAGCCAGGTGACCTTTACTCCTCCCGGGGTAGGGGAGTATGCCTTTAAGTTGATCGCTGTAAATGACACTTCCGGCTGCATGGCCATGGATTCGGTGGAGGTGACCGTGCTGCCGCGAGAAGAGGTATTTGCAGGAGCTGATCAGTTCCTCTGCACGCAGACAGTGATGTTGGGAGCTACTCCGTTGACGCAAAGTAGCTCGGTAGGGACCTGGAGTATCATCTCCGGAGGAGGCGTGATTAGCGATGTCCACGATCCCATGGCAATGTTTGCTCCGGATGCCATTGGAGAGCACACCTTACGGTGGACCGTGGCGGGAGCCGATATTTGTAACCCTGGTGCCTACGATGAGGTGACGGTGATCGTTTGTCTGGCAGAGATCAATGCCGGGTCGGGAGATACATTGTGTGCGGTCGAATTTATTGACTTGGTAGCCACCATTGCCAATGCCTGCACTGGCAGCGATGGCACCTGGCAGTTACTGCAGGGAGATGGCATGATAGATGACCCCACAGCGTTGAGTACACGGTATTTTCCAGCCGGCTTGGACTATGGCAACCAGACGGTGATCATTGAATTTACCCAGACGGGCATCTGTACCGTTTCGGACACGCTGTACTACTGCATTGGCGAGGAGTCGGTGAATTGTCCGCAGCGCGTAAACGTGAGTTGTGGGGCGCAGATCGAGGCCTGCGATGTACTGCGTACCGATTGCAAGTTCAATAACCTGTACGAGGTCCGATTGACTTTACCTTCGGGAGCGATCCTGCCCAATCCGCTGCCCAGCAATTTTGCGGGAGCGTTTATGATCTTTATCACCAACACCTGCGATCAGGCCCAGTGCATGATCATGGGTAGTGTCAAGAAGCCGGAGAGTTGCTACATCGAAGGTACGTTGGATACAACGGTGTACTGCACAGATCCCTTCTTGGGTTTGGATCCGGAGGGTGGCCTCTACCCAGGCCCCTTGGCCTATCAAGCTTGTACAAAGGAGCCGGTAGAGATCCGGTATGTGTCAGACTGGTCGCAGGCTAATTTTGCGTGTGACAGTGATACGGCAGTGCAGATCATCCGAGAATGGGAAGCCTTCGGCACGGGAGAGAGTCGCTGTGTGGCCTTTGATACGATCACGGTCTTGCGCCTGCCGGAGTTGACCGCGGAGAATACCTGGTGCGCAGAAAAAGATACGGTGTACTGTGGAGAGACCAGCGGGGTGGGACCTTATATGCTGGTGCCCGACCCGAGTGATCCGACCGCCGATTGTGACACGATTTACTTTTTAGAGGTCACCGATACCAATGCCGATGGCCATCTGGAGTTTGCGGGCGTACAGCCCCCAGGCAAGTGCCGGCTTCTGGTGCATGTGGATGCGAGACAGACCAGCACCGGCTGTGAGCGTCAATACAAGGTGACCCTGGAGATCAAGCAGGATTGTTATGCGGCTGCCCAAGCGCTGCAATGTGGCAACGTACCAGCAGCAGGTACCGATAGCGGCCTGACCATCCAGGGCGGGGGAGGGGACCCAGTATATGCCCGTTGCGTCTTTTGGGTGACCGATCTGGATACCGTCGCACCCGTTGCAAAGGTGAAGACGGCTAAGGTAGAAGAGCGTCACCTATTGTGGCCGCAGCGGCTGGATCAAGACGCAGCAAACACCCACTGCTACGAGACCGGTGGAGAGCCGGTGATCGTGGTACCAACAGGCAGGCATGCATGTGCCGTCCACACCTATCTGCCCCCCCTATGTGTGTATGATGGTTGGACAGGCGTCAAGCAGGTGAAGGCGAGTATCGCCGGATTAGGCAGTTGGGTGCTGACCGTCCGCGAAGACAGTTGTGACCTTAAGCTGGCAGACGGCACAGAAGTGAAAGGGTTGTGCTATGAAAGCCATGCCCAAGTGGAGCTGCCCAAGTCGGACGGACCGATCCAAGTGGTGTACGAAGTATTTGATAGTTGCCATAATGTAGGTACGACTTACGCCTATCTGCTCGTCAAAGACGAGACCCGCCCGGTGGCCGTGGCAGACAAGGGAGTCACGGTGAGTCTAAGTGACAAGAAAGTATGGGTGGGGGCGAGCACTTTTGACGAAGGGAGCTGGGACAACTGCGGGGTCAATCTACTGCTAGCCAGACGAGCAGACTGGTACGAAGCCTGCATCGACCTGTGTGACTCGACGGACTGGTGCTGTGTGGGTCCCCATGGCGATACACTGTGGATACCCTATCTGGAGAGCGACAAGCACCAAGACGAAGTGGAGGCCCACTATGCCAAGACCCTGGACTGGCTAGCCAATGATGGAGAGGCCTGCGGAGAGTTGGTGTACCGAGCCTGGCAGTATGATCTGATGAAACATGCGACGCTGAGCTGTGTGGACCATCCCTATCAAGTGGATGAGACGTACTTCCGCAAGCACTTTGAGGCCTGCCTGACCGAGGGTGGCACTCGAACCAGCAGCAACCAGGGTGCCGAGGGGTATGCGTTCAACAAGTTGGCCGACTCGACCTACTGTCATGATCGATTTGGTCTAGCCATCTCGCATCGGTACGGATGTGACAGCCCAGAAGCAGATCATGGCGAGTTGACGGCCGAGCTCGACGCATGGTCACAGATCGGTGGCGGCTGGAGCGATGCGGTACCGTTCAGTTGCGAAGACGCCTGCGGGCCGGTAACCGTCGAGATCTTGGTGATGGACTACTGGTGCAACTGGTCAACCACCTGGACCAGGGTCTGGGTAGAAGATAAGACGCCGGTGGAAGTGGTGAAGGAGGTGGTGGAAGATGAGCAGATCACCTGCAAGATCTACAAGGACAGTCGCTATGCCTATCCGGATGAGATCCATCCGGTGAGTCTGGAGTACATTGTAGGCCAAGCCAAGGAGGGCGAGCAACAAGCCTACGATGCCTTGGATGATATTTTTGGTGGCTACTGCAAGGCCTGGCGAGACCCCTATGGCAACTATGTCGATGCATCAGGCACAGAGATCGACTGCGACATTACCTTCTATGACAGTGTGTGCAAGTGTACCAGCTACTACGATCCGGTGCGCGTGTATGACGAGCACCTAGGGTACGTATGGGTAGACTCCCTGATCACCAAGTGTGACTATTACCAAGACACTATCGACTTCCAGAAGGGCGTGGTAGTGGTGAATTGCGCGGAGAATGTGTATTGCGAGCAGGATGTCTGGTGTGAAATTGACCACTGTGGTCAGGGCTACATCTTCCGAAAGTTCAAGATCTGGCAAGGCTGTCCGGATGAGTTTTATGATGAGCACGGGGTGGCCGACAGCTTGCGCCATACAGTAGATACGATTTATCGGCACCAGCGCATCTGGGTAGGCAACGAGTGTGAGTTGAATAAGTACATGTTTGATGTGCCAAAGGATACGGTAGAGACTTGCGAGATCGCCTACGGTCCGGATGGCAACGTCATAGGTGCTGCCGGTCCGGAGAGTACCGGCTATGCCAAGTACAAGTTTGATGATGACTGCCGAATAGTAGGGATCGCCCACAGCGACAAAGTCTTCAAGATCGTAGGGGGAGAAGCCGCTTGCTACAAAATCCTTCGTACCTGGTACTTTGCCGACTGGTGTGGCTACGGTGAGCCCTTAGATGGTCAGTGGTGGAAAAACCGAGAACTGGTGACGGACACCTGTGTACAGAAGATCATTGTACTGGACAATACGCCACCGACCTGTACGATCACCGGCCATCAAGTCAATGGCGATACGATCCTGAGCGGAGGCACGGCAGAGGTAGGCGCCTGTTACTTCGACTTGGCGGTAAGTGTGTCGGCAGAAGACGCCTGCGGGGTGATCAAGTACTACTGGGAGCTCAAGGACGTTGCGGATGAAGATGCTGTGACGGTGATTGACAGTGATCACGGAGAGTTGTCGGGTGAAACGACGGATGCCTTTGAGATTACCTCGGCAGATATACCACATGGCAGCTATAAGCTGGTGGTGACCATCCAGGACGACTGTGCTAATGAAAGCTACTGTGAGTACTATTTTAATGTGGTATCGGTCAAGAAGCCAAGTCCGGTCTGTGTGACTTCAATCTCGGCCACCTTGACGCCCTGGGATAGTGACCAGGATGGCGAGGTGGATAGCGCCCATGCCGTGGTCTGGGCCGAAGAATTTAACAGCAGCAGCACTGAGGCCTGCAACGATACGTTGCTGGAGTATCGGATCGAGCTGATCGACGGCATGGATGATGATACCTGGGCAGAGGATACGTCTTACATCGAGTTGGGCTGTTCGGATGCCGGTAGTCACTTGGCCCGACTGTGGGTGATCAGCCACCCAAGTGGTACGGTAGATTTCTGTAATGTAGTGCTACTGGTAACCTCCAACTCGGAGTTCTGTGGTGGCACCGTCGGTGGCCAACCGGGTCTGATCTCGCAGGTCAGCGACATGCATGATGTAGCGGAGCACCAGCAGAAGAGCCGATTGGGTGGTGAGCCCACAGAGCCGGGCATCGGTGGCCGTCTGTTGGGCAGCACCCTGGCACCCACTGGATTCTCGCTGGAGCAAAACCGACCCAATCCCTTCCGCGAGCAGACGACGATCGGATTTGTCCTGCCGGAGGCGATGAAGGCTACGTTGACGGTGTATGATGTCACCGGACGGGTCCTTCGGTCGATCAAAGGTGACTATACCAAAGGGTATCAGACCGTGCAGTTGCATCGCAGTAGCCTTATCGGGCATGGGATACTCTACTATCGCTTGGATGCCAAAGCCTTCACAGCGACGAGGAAAATGATCCTGTTCGATTGATCAAAGAGCGTAATCGTGATTGCAAAGGGGGCTTCATACGGGGCCCCTTTTGTCCTTGTAAGGGCACATAGATCTTCAATAGTCATCCCTGAGGGAGTGCTGATCAAACGTAATGGCGTACCAGATGGACATGTCACCGGGCTTGTGGCCGGCGTTGGTCCTCGGCAAATCAAGAAAGTAAACTGTCGGGGGAGCTGTTTGGGGTCTGAAGCAGGTGGATGCCCATGTCTGTCATGGCTGGCTTGGTAGGCCCACGGGTTCCAAGGATCATCTTGCCTTGACCCTGAGTTTGACCTAGGAGAATCAAGAATGCCGTAAATTGGTCGTCAAATCAATCGCTTAAAGGTTTTTGGCCGATGATTAATCCCAAATTACTTCAAACTGGTCCAGTTGTCTTGGGCCTGCTGTTCGGTTTGTCCTGCGACCGCAAGCAAGCCGCTCAACCGTCAGCCCAACAGACCCTTTTTCGTGCGGTCCCAGCGGCGGAAAGTCAAATACACTTCAACAACGAGATCCGGGAGGACGAGTACTACAATCATATCCTTCAAGATGTGGTCTTTAACGGTGGAGGGGTCGGTATCATTGACATAAACAACGACGGATTGCAGGACATTTTCCTGGCTGGCAACCGAGTGCCAGACAAGCTGTATCTCAACAGGGGCAACTTGGTCTTTGAGGATGTAACGAAAGCCGCCGGCATACAAGGAGACGGTTGGTCTACAGCGGTGGCTGTGGCGGACATCAACAATGACGGCTGGCAAGACCTGTATGTAGGGAGATACATGCTGCAGGATCCAGCCCAACGACGAAACCAGCTGTATATCAATCAGGGTAACCTGACCTTCGTGGAGGCGGCAGAATCATATGGGGTGGCCGACGACGGACATTGCACCGCCGCTAATTTTTTTGACTATGATCGTGATGGCGATCTCGACCTCTACGTGGGCAATCAACCCTTTGTGCTACGGCGGCAAAAGAGCTTGAATAAGCGACCCGCCACAGAACATCAATACAGTGATCACCTCTACCAGAATCAAGGGGATGGGACCTTCCGGGATGTGACCGGACAGGCTGGTATCACCAATCATAACTATACGCTGAGTGCCACGGTGAGTGATCTGAACAACGACGGCTGGCCTGATATCTATGTGGCCAGTGACTATGAGGAGCCAGACTTGCTATACCAAAACAATGGCGACGGCACATTTGCCAACATCATCCATCACGCACTCAAGCATATGAGCAATTTCAGCATGGGCGTTGACATAGCTGACTTTGACAATGATGGCTGGATGGATATTTACGTGGCCGACATGGTGGCCAGCGATAACTATCGCCTAAAGACCAACATGGGCGGCATGAATCCGGAGAAATTTTGGTCTTTGGCACAAGCCGGTTATCACCTACAGTACATGTTTAACATGTTGCACCATAACCAGGGGAATGGGCGGTATAGCGAGATTGGGCAACTGGCCGGAGTGGCTCATACGGACTGGAGCTGGGCGACACTCTTTGCCGATTTTGACAATGATGGTAGGAAAGATCTACTGGTGACCAACGGTCTGGTGCGAGATATCAAGAACAAGGACTACATAAATTATCGGACAAGGGTCATTGATTCGCTGGCGCAGCTGGCTAGAAGCGCCGGGAGAAGGCCATCCATCAATTCGGCCTCCCTGGTAGATCTAGCCCCTTCGCACAGAATCCAAAATCAAGTTTTTTCCTATCAGGGCAACCTGACATTTGACAATACCACCGAGCAGTGGCTTCCCGACCAAGCCTCATGGTCCAACGGCGCCGCCTATGCAGATCTTGACAACGACGGCGATCTTGACCTAGTGGTTAACAATATTAATGATCCGGCCTTCCTATTGGAGAACAATTTGGACCGGTCGGCAAACCACTATTTGCGCATTCGTTTGACCAATGGGCGTCCTACTTTTGGGGCGAAAGTGGCCATATACGCTCGTGGCCAACAACAGATTCAGGAGCTTTCACCCGTGCGTGGTTATTTCTCCACCAATGAGCCGATCCTGCACTTTGGGATCGGAGGAGCCGTACAGGCCGACTCACTTAAGATCTGGCATAATGGTCAGGTGGCCGTACAAAGTGACCCTATGCCGGCTGATCAGCAGCTGGACATCCACCTAGACGAACTCGACTTTCGACCGGTACTTGTCAATCCCGTTGAGCCATGGCTACGGGAGCGACCTGGACTGGCTTTGGAGCATGTCGAGAATGCGTTTGACGACTATGCCGAGGAGACGCTGCTACCTCATCGCATGTCTCGGCTGGGTCCCTGCATCGCGGCGGGCGACCTCGACGGTGACGATGTTCCGGAGATTTTCCTGGGAGGTGCTAGTGGGCAGGCCGGACAGCTGTTCCGATATTCCGCCGCCCAGCAAGAGTATGTACCCATATCTGCTCCGGCATTGTCTAGTGACCGCCAACACGAAGACGTCGATGCCTTGTTTTTCGATGCCGATGGGGACACGGATCTAGATCTGTATGTCGTCAGCGGTGGCAATGAATTTGCGACGGAATCTCCGCAATATGTCGACCGACTCTACCTGAATGAAGGGGGCAATTTCATCCGAAGCAGCGCACTCCCTGACCAGGCAGTCAGTGGTGGTTGCGTCACGGCGGCCGATATTGATCAAGATGGTGACTTGGATCTCTTCGTCGGTGGCCGCCAAGTGCCTAGGCGCTACGGATATGCACCCGCTAGTTATCTGCTACTACGTGATGGGGCGACCTACCGGATGGAGCAGGTGCGTGACCCGGATGGAGAAATCTTGACATCTGTGGGCATGGTGACGGATGCCACCTTTGCGGATATTGATGGCGACCAAGATGCGGATCTGGTCGTCGTAGGTGAATGGATGCCCATATCGGTATACATCAATGATCAAGGTGTTTTGACCCGGTCCAAGAGTGCGAGCCTGGCTCACTCCAGTGGCTGGTGGAATACGATCGAACCTGCAGACCTGGACCAGGATGGTGATATAGACTTTGTGGTTGGCAATCTGGGCCTCAATAGCAAGTACAAGGCTTCGCCAGAAAGTCCTTTTACCGCACGCGTGGGCGATCTTGACGGAAATGGAAGCAATGATGTCTATCTAGGGTACTATGACCACACGGGCGTACTTTATCCCGTGCGAGGACGGGAATGCTCGTCAGGTCAAATGCCATACATCAAGGACCAGTTTCCGACTTATGCTGATTTTGCAGCGGCCACTTTTGATGAGGTTTTGGCACCTCGCATTAACGAGGGCCAACTGCTCGAAGCCCATACATTTAGCTCATCCTTGCTCTTAAATCAGGGCGCTGGCGAGTTTGCCTTGGCTCCTTTGCCTATTCAGGCCCAGGTATCCACGGTACAAGACGTCCTGTGCCGTGACCTGAACGGTGATAGCCATTTGGACCTATTGGTCATCGGAAATTACTATGAACGCGAAGTCGAGACGATCCGTTCAGATGCGTCACTGGGTGCCGTTTTGCTGGGAGATGGGACGGGACAGTTCGACTTTGTGCCACCACACCTTTCTGGATTGGATGCACATCTCGATGCCAGACAGTGCATATGGATAGCCACAGCCAAACCGCATCTGATTGTGGCCAATAACAATGCCGGTGCCCAGGTCTTTGAGATGACAAGTCCTGCCATGTAAGCACCAATGCATCTTATCTGCCGACGTTCAGATCTTGTTGGATCGCTGTCGGATCTCACATCAAATTTGCTGGTGCCAAGCCTGTAGTAATTGTTCTACACCTAAATTGAATGAGATCTCGTAATATCAATTTTTTGGTATTATATTTGTTGTTTATACTTGATTTTGAACCGATTGAAAGTATTTACCTATGAAGAAACTTTACACCCTGGTTATGACCGTCTGTTTGTCAGGCCTTTACAGTGCCATTGCTGCACAAGACGGCCCTAACTGTCGAAATCTCAACGCACACATTCATCCTGATGGCGTGGCTCGAATCACGATGTCCGAGCTGGTGACCAACTCCAGCGTCTCCTTTCCGGCGACGGTGACCGTGACAAATAGCTTTGGCGGTGTTGTGTCCGGTCCGGAGCTACTAGCTGCAGGGTCTGTGCTTGACATAGAGGCATGCGCCTACCGTCATCAGGCGTTGAAGGTCACCATATCAAATGATGGTGGCACCTGTTGGTCTTCCCTGACCTTTAAGCAAGGCAACTTGCCGGTGCTGGTGGGCAGATCCAAAACAGTATACTGCAATGACCCCCTGGTAAGCGGGGGACATATCCTGCACACCGCACCTGTTGCTGCCATTCCATGTGGCGAAGATCTTAGCGCCACCTTTGTGTCTGACTGGGTTGAGCTGTACGAGTGTGGACCGTTTGGAACACCTGCCAACGATACGGCCAAGATTATCTTCCGGGAGTATGAAGCATTTGACAAAGAAGGTAACCGAGGTTTTACCTACGATACCATCGTAGTCCTGAGACTTCCACAAATCGTCGGAGGTGACAATGCCTGGTGTCGGGAGACAGACACCTTGTATTGCGGTCATGGCTCCAAGGTCGGACCATACATGGTTGTGGACGGACCCTTGTGGGGCGATCCCAGTACCCGACAGACCGAGTGCAATCCTATATTCTTTGTGGAGACCGAGGTGGACGCGAGTGGAGATCTTGAGTTTAAGCCAGCTGCGTTTGATCCAAAGTGTGGGATCGTTGTGCATGTGGATGCGTGGAAGTTTGGCAGTGACGGCTGTGCCAAGACCTATAAAGTGGACGTAGAAGTCAAACAGTCTTGCGCAGGCGCACCAGTGACCCCGCCGATCTGTAGCACCACGGACTTTCTAAATTGGGCTCACCCAGCCAAGTGGAGCTATAGTCGTGTTACAACCCAGCAGGGAATATGGTTTGGAACAGTCACCGCTCCATTTAGAACCGATGTTTGGAATACAACCACTCAGCAGTTGGATTATCCTGCCTTAAAAGCTGAAAATGCAGCCGATCAACTCTTCATAGGCACATACAATCCGCATCAAGACATCGCTGGACTGACCGAGGCTTGCATTACAATTCCCCAGGATGGTACCTTGCAGTTTGATTACAATACCTTCCTGCAGACCGGCGCAGATGTCGTTGGCTATTCGATTAACGGATGGGTAACTTCGGTCAGTGGAGGCGGCTCAGTATCTTTAGATCTTCGAGCGGGTGACGAACTATGTCTCTTCATTAATCGTGCAAAGGGAAGTGGCGTGTATACCATATTCACCAACTTCAGCTTCGTCGAGTCGGTCACCCTGCCTGACCCCTTGGATAGAGTATCCGAAGGTTATTGGAGATGCACATTCTGGCTGGTGGATTTAGATACAGTGCCGCCGGAGTCGGTCTGCAAGTACGACAAGGTAGGCGAGCAGAATTTGCTGTGGCCACTTTCAATTGACGGCCGCGTCGCTTCCAACCAAACGCATTGCTTTGACACGGACGGTGCCCCGGTTATCCTCGCGCCGACTTCCACCCATGAGTGCGCTGCACATACCTATATACCGCCCATTTGCGTCTATGAGGATTGGTCTGGCATAAAGCAGGTTAAGGCGACTATTCCTGGCACAGGTACTTGGGTGCTGACGACCGATGGTACCAAGTGTGAAATGAAATTGAAGAATGGAACCGAGGTGGAAGGCTACTGCTTCGAGAGCCATGTGCAGGTGAAGGTGCCCAAAACAGAAGAGCCGATACGTATATTATATGAAGTATATGACAGTTGTCACAATATTGACTCGAGCTACTGCTACATCCTGGCAAAAGACCAAGTGAGGCCCGTGCCGGTGGTAGACAAAGGTGTGACGGTGAGCCTGAGTGACAAGAAGGTGTGGGTGGATGCCGAGACCTTTGACGAAGGCAGTTGGGACAACTGCGGGGTCAATCTTCTCTTGGCACGTCGATCTGACTGGTATGAGGCCTGCATCGATCTGTGCGACGATACCGATTGGTGCTGCCGAGGACCGCATGGAGATACACTCTGGATGTCCTTCCTCGAAGATGACAAGCATGTGAATGAAGTAGAGGCACATTACGCCAAGACTATGGACTGGCTGGCAAATGACGGAGACGCTTGTGGACAGCTGATCTACAACGCCTGGCAATATGACTTGATGAAACATGCTACCCTGGATTGCATTGAGCATCCTTACGAGGTAGATGATCACTACTTCCGAAAGCACTTCGAGGAGTGCTTCACCTATTACTTATATCAGAGTGTCGTGGCGCCGCAAGAGGAGACGCCCACACTGCATCGACTGGATGATGGGGATTACTGCTTTGATAAGTTTATTCTTGATCAAGCACACCAGTTTGGCTGTAAAAGGGTGGTCGATGCGACCAATGTGGAAGCGACGATTGAGGAGTTTGAACTCACTACGGAGCAATCAGCATTGATCGACACGTGGTCACAGATCGGTGGTGGCTGGAGCGATGCCGTTCCGTTCAGTTGCGAGGACGCTTGCGGACCGGTTACCGTCGAAGTACTGGTCATGGACTACTGGTGCAACTGGGCTACGGCATGGACCAAGGTCTGGGTCGAAGACAAGACACCGGTGGAGGTCGTCAAGGACGTAGTTCTTGAGGAAAGCATCACCTGTAAGATCTACAAAGACAGTCGCTATGCCTATCCGGATGAGATCCATCCGGTGAGTTTGGAGTACATCGTAGGCCAAGCCAAAGCGGGTGAGCAAGATGCGTATGATGCACTGGACGAGATCTTCGGTGGCTACTGCAAGGCTTGGAGAGATCCATACGGCAGCTACGTCGATGCTGCTGGTAAAGAGATTGAATGCGACATTCCCTTTTATGACAGCGTCTGCAAGTGTACGAGCTACTACGATCAGGTGCGTGTGTATGACGAGCACCAGGGATATCTATGGGTAGACACATTGGTCACGCACTGCGAGTACTATCAAGACACCGTGGACTTCCAGAAAGGGGTGATTGTGGTTAACTGCGAGGAGAATGTATACTGTGAGCAAGATATCTGGTGCGACTTTGACCACTGTGGTCAGGGCTACATCTTCCGAAAGTTCAAGATCTGGCAGGGCTGTCCGGATGAGTTTTATGATGAGCACGGTGTGGCCGATAGCTTGCGCCATACAGTGGATACGATTTATCGTCACCAGCGCATTTGGGTAGGCAACGAGTGTGAGTTGAACAAGTACATGTTTGATGTGCCGAAGGATACGGAGGTAGAGACTTGCGAGATCGCCTACGGTCCGGATGGCAACGTCATTGGTGCTGCCGGTCCGGAGAGTACCGGCTATGCCAAGTACAAGTTTGATGATGACTGTCGAATAATAGGGATTGCCCACAGTGACAAAGTATTCAAGATCGTAGGTGGAGAAGCCGCTTGCTACAAGATCCTTCGTACCTGGTACTTTGCCGACTGGTGTGGCTATGGTGAGCCGCTGGATGGTCAGTGGTGGAAAAACCGAGAACTCGTGACGGACACCTGCGTCCAGAAGATCATCGTGATAGACAATACGCCACCGACCTGTGAGATTGTCGGACCGGTGGAAGATGGTGGCTCGATCGATGTAGGCGCCTGCTACTTTGATCTGGAGGCCAGCGTGATAGGTATGGATGCCTGTGGTGTGATCAAGTACTACTGGGAGCTCAAGGATGTGACCGATGAAGATGCGGTGACGGTGGTTGACAGTGATCACGGTGCGCTGTCGGGAGACACGACGGATGCCTTTGACATTACGTCGGCAGACATACCACATGGCAGCTATAAGCTAGTAGTGACTATCCAGGACGACTGCGCCAATGAAAGCTACTGTGAGTACTACTTTGATGTGGTATCGGTCAAGAAGCCAAGTCCGGTATGTGTGACTTCAATCTCGGCCACCTTGACGCCCTGGGATAGTGACCAGGATGGTGAGGTGGATAGCGCCCATGCCGTGGTCTGGGCCGAAGAATTTAACAGCAGCAGCGCAGAGGCCTGCAACGACACGTTACTGGAGTATCGCATCGAGCTGATCGACGGCATGGATGATGATACCTGGGCAGAGGATACGTCTTACATTGAGTTAGGCTGTTCGGATGCCGGTAGTCACATGGCCCGACTGTGGGTGATCAGCCACCCGAGTGGTACGGTCAATTTCTGTAATGTAGTGCTGCTGGTAGCCTCCAACTCGGAGTTCTGCGGTGGCACAGTCGGTGGCCAACCGGGTCTGATCTCGCAGGTCAACGACATGCATGATGTAGTGGAGCACCAGCAGAAGAGCCGATTGGGCGGTGAGCCCGCGCAATTGGGTATCGGTGGCCGTCCGCTGGGCAGCATCCTGGCACCCACTGGATTCTCGCTGGAGCAAAACCGACCCAATCCCTTCCGAGAGGAGACCACGATCGGATTTGCCCTGCCGGAGGCCATGGAGGCAACCCTGACTGTATACGACGTCACCGGACGCGTACTTCGCTCCATCAGGGGTGACTACAGCAAGGGCTATCAGACGGTTCAACTGCAGAAGGCTAACTTGGCTGGTCATGCGATACTCTACTATCGCTTGGACGCAGCCGACTTTAGCGCAACTAAGAAGATGATTTTGATGAAGTAGGCCCCCAAGCCTGCACATGAGTAACGGAGAAGAGGCGTCCAATCTGGGCGTCTCTTCCTATTTTAGGTCCATGCAAAGTTCATGTGCCAAGTGAAAGATCGGCATTCGGAAATCCAAATCGATGCCGTCACGTTGGAGCAGTTGCTTGATTATCGGTCATTGGTAAAAGCCCTGGCGCAGGGTCTAAAGCAAAAGATCCAGGTACCGCCTCGGCAGCACCATGACTACAACCAAACGCGTGCGCGGAGTTGTACCCTCTTGATGATGCCGGCGTGGATCCCCGAGCAGTATCTTGGCCTCAAGGTGGTCACGGTCACCCCAGGAAATCAGGCGCAAAACCTGCCCACGATTCAGGGGCACTATCTCCTCTATGCAGCCACCAACGGACGACCGCTGGCATCCATCGATGCCCCCACTCTTACCAACCTGCGTACGGCGGCCGCTAGTGCCTTGGCTAGCTCCCATTTGTCCCGGGAAGATTCGGAGACATTGCTTATCCTCGGTACGGGCAGCTTGGCCCCCTTTCTGGTCCGCGCCCATGCCTCGGTGCGGCCGATTCGGCGGGTGCTCGTGTGGGGACGAGACCCTGCCAAAGCCGAAGCACTGGTAGGCACCCTTGGCGATCAGTGGCATGTTGAGGCATGCCCCTCCATACAAGAGGCAATGCAGATCGCAGACATTGTTACCGCTGCCACGATGAGCCCCCGTCCTCTCGTGCTCGGTCGAGAGGTGCGGCCCGGTCAACACATAGATCTAGTTGGTGCATATCGCCCGGACATGCGAGAGGGAGATGATGACCTGATCAAAAAAGCAAAAGTCTATGTGGACACCCTGGACGGCATCTGGGAGTCGGGAGACATCGCCCAACCACTCCACGCGGGACTGATCACAAAGGAGGACATCCAGGGCACGCTGATCTCCCTCAGCCGGGGACAGCGAGAGGGGCGTGGATCGCCGGATGAGGTCACGGTCTTCAAGTCAGTGGGGCACGCCTCAGAAGATCTGATCGCGGCAATACTGGCTTACGAGCGGGCAAGCACTGCTTGATGTTAGCGCCAATCAGGGGGTTCATGCCGTTCTATTCAATTCCCGAACACCTGCTTGGCAAACAAAATGTACTGTCTCCAATCATACATGTTGATGTCGTGCCGGCCGGATCTTCGGTGGTAGCCCATCAGCTCGGTGGTATACGGCATGTTCACTTCCGGGTAGCGATCGGCTTCGATCCCTTGATCGCCGTACAGGCGATAAACCTTTGAGGCGTGGGCAATCGACAGAAACTCTCCACGGGGATCCGCCCAGCGATCCTCTTCGGCACTTGCCACATAGACCGGCCGCGGGGCCATGACCGCGATTAGCATGTGCTGGTCGATAGGTAGGGATGCTTCGTTGTTGTTGTATCGGTCGAAGGCTGCGCAGAACCAATGCGGAAAGGACTGATTGATACGCTGCACGGTCTCCCCAAAAGCCCTGCGAGAGAGGGCGGCACCCCCACATCCGGAGTCGTTGGATATCACCAGCGCAAACCTCGGATCAGTTGCACCTGCCCAGAGCGAGGTCTTCCCCAAACGGGAGTGACCAATGACCGCAATCCGGTGCTGGTCGATGGACGCTTCTTGTTCAAAGTAGTCCATAGCTCGGCTCAGTGCCCAGGCCCACGCACTGATCGAGCTGAAGTGCTTCTTATTACCTTTGACTAATCCATGTATACCATTTTCAAAGTCATCGTCAAAGTCGGGATCAACATCTCCGTAATATATGGTAGCCAGGCCAAAACCATGCGTCAGCAGGGTGTCTATCGGCCATCGGCTGGACCGTACACCACGACCTTTGGCGGTCGCTTTATTTTCCGTGATGCCAAATCCTTCATTATTGCGCACCCAACTGGTGGGTATACTGATCTTATCCGACGCATGTACCGTATGATTGCCATAGAAGTTTAAGCCGAGAAACAGCGGCACCGGGCCGGTCACTCCGGTAGGAAGAAAGATAAGTATATGTACTTCCTGGGCACCTCGGCCACTAGCGACCGTCATAGTCACCTCACGCATCTCCGCCATGCCATCAAACATCGTTTCCTTCTTGGTCTCCTCAAACGACACCTGTAATCGCTTACCTGGGAATTGGCCATACATCTCTCGCTCAAACATACGGAGGAGGCGGGCTCGCTCATTGGTCCATGACGCAACGGTCGGTGGCCCCCCGCCCTGGAAGAGAGGAGGCAAAGTGTACGTGGGTACCAATGCCTCATCATAATTCGCTTCTTGGCTGCACAATGGAACAAAGATCAAGAGCAGCAGGATGCCGGTCAGAATGGGTCGCATCTTTCGTAAAGTGTGGTGTTTGATTCGCATGGTATGTACTTAGATTTCGGCTAACAACCCTTCCATCGTCGCATGGAAGTCTTTGACAAATGTCTGGTACTCAGACGTGGCCGGACCATGAAAGCCCGTATGAATTCGGACCACCTCATTGCGCCGGTTGAGAAAGATGAGCGTGGGAAACGAAATGATATCGTTGAGCATAGGTAGTTGCTTGGCCGCCTCCTCTTTGCTCGATAGACCCGCATGCAGAATGGGATAGGGCACCCTTAGCCTCTCTCTGTATCGAGCAATCCGTGATCTGGCCTGGGCGGGCTCCTTGAGTCGCTCAAACGCAAGCCCCACAATCACCAGGTCTTTGGGGGCTCCTTTGGCATAATCAACAAGAAATCTAGTCTCGTCCAGGCAATTGGGGCACCAGGTGCCCAGAATTTGAATGACCTTCGGTCTGCCTGCAAAAGCCTCGTCGTCCAGCGATGTGATCTTGCCTTCCTGGTCGGGGAACGAGAAGGCTAACCGAGTCCCAGGGTCTCGCAGGAAGGTCAGAGAATCCGGATCAGCCAAGGCAAAATCGTCATCTCGGCTCGCCTGCCAACTGGTAATGTAGTGGACACCACTGCGGAATATGCCACTTAGCGACCCGTCAGACATGATCTTGGCCTCAAATAGAAAAAGGTGAGCGCCGTCAAAACAAGACAGATACATCTTGTCCTCCTGTACTGTCCCTTCCAAATATCGATAGTCTCCCGTCTCTGTTAGGAATGTCCCGGTCAGCCGATTGCCTTCTTGCCTAAATTCGGCAATAGCAGGGAAAGGCTCGTCTGTCTCAATCTCAAAGTACACTTCCCACTTGCCGCTCAGGTCAGCCACTGGCTGCTTTTTTAGTTGTGTGAATCGATGCGACTCCCCGTGGTGGGCCACAAACCCCACGGAGTAGTCGCCCCTGCTCGGCATGATACAGGTGCCCTCCAGCACGTTGTCCTCAAATATGGCCTCGATGTAGGAGTCAAAGGGGAGGAGTGCAATCAAGACGGTGTCCTTATTCGTCGCCGGGTCATGATTGATCGTGATGCTATCCAGACGAATGCGTTCCTCGGCATTAATCAATTCGATATAGAATGATTCGTCGGATTCATAGGTGAGATGGAAGTTAAAGGGCAGTTCACCCTCGGAGACCTCGTCAAAGGGTAGTTGCTCATGTACGGAGGTTTCTCGGGAAACCATCTGCGAAAGCGCCTTGTCCGGATCTAAATAGAGGGTACCTCGCCACATACCGGGTGGCAACTGGCTATAAGGTTCCGGCATAGTGAAGCAGCCCGACAGCAGCACACCCACAAGTAGGAGCGCAGTCATCCCACAGAAGGGTGCTGCGCCCGGTCTACTTTGATCGCTCGCCAACAAAGTGGTCCTCCTTGTATTTGAATAGCACATTAAACGTGGTCAAACTGCCGTAAATCCGGGTGATGTACTGCTGGAGATTTACCTTCTCCTCGTCCGTCAGTTTGCTGGCATTGATCCGCTGCTCCATGACGCGAAGGCGATCCCGTACCATGACAATCTTGTGAAAGAACGCATCGATCGATATTTCCTTGGACTTCAGTCCTTCCTCACCGGGCTTTAGGATCATCAAGCCATCCGTCCACTTGTCTCCGAGGTCAATGGTCTGACTGATGTCGGAGTAATGATTAAGGATCCGCACCAACGATTTCTCAGCCTCGGTAAAGGTCAGGGCTTCATCCGCAGGGATGGCTTCGACGATCTCCCATTGATCGTAGCTCTTGCCGACCTGCTTGATTCCAAATTTCATGAAGCAGACCTCGTAGGCCGCTTTGTGCACTCTGATGATCGCACCCTCCCCATAGGCAGGATGCCGTACTCGGGATCCAATGCCCAATAATTGCTCTGTACTCATTTATTCAGGATGTTGCTTCTTTTTGATAGTAGTCATCGATCTCACGCACACGAGGTTCTCCAAGTTTGTCCAGGCTCTTGGCCACCATGAGGGAGACGGTAGCATCCCCTGTCACGTTGGTGATCGTCCTAACCATATCCAGCGGACGATCCACCGCAAAGATCAAGGCGAGGCCAGCCTCCGGCACCCCGATAGCCCCCAGTACAATGACCAGCATGATCATGCCGGCGCTGGGTACGGCGGCAGAGCCGATCGAAGCCAACGTGGCAGTGACAACGATCGAAATCTGAGCGCCTAAGGACAGGTCAATGCCAAAGGCCTGGGCGATAAAGACGGCTGCCACTCCCTGATAGAGGGAGGTGCCATCCATGTTGACCGTCGCGCCGATCGGCAATACAAAGCTGCTGACCTCCTCGTCCACCCCCATGTGCTCATGTACCCGCTCCATGGTCACCGGAAGGGTGGCCGCGCTCGAACTTGTCGAGAAGGCCACCAACTGAGCAGGCCCGATGCCGGAGAAAAAGCGCTTGTATGAGAATCCGGCAAAGATGCGTGCCAGGGTGGGATAGAAGAAAAGTATCAACAATCCCAGTCCCAAAAGGACGCATACGGAGTACCACAGGAGTGCTTGAAATAGAT
This sequence comes from Saprospiraceae bacterium, assembly GCA_965223165.1. Classification (GTDB taxonomy): domain Bacteria; phylum Bacteroidota; class Bacteroidia; order Chitinophagales; family Saprospiraceae; genus JABDMH01. The sequence continues at coordinate 406,771 of CBDCVQ010000016.1, forward strand.
CCCAAGTGGGTGCTTCCACCACCAGGGCAGCCAGCAGCGCAAAGACCCCATAAGGAGCGGTCAGCATGATAATGTCAATAAGCTTCAGAATCACCTCATTTAACGCATCCACAAACTCTTTGACCGGCCGGGCTTTTTCCGGATCGATCAAAATCAAGCCGATGCCGAAGAGGATCACAAAGAAGATGACCTGAAGCATATTGGTATTGTCGGTCATGGCCCCAAAGATGTTGCCTGGTACCAGGTCTACAATAGCCGAAAGAGGGCCCTGGTCCTTCTGCGCCATCGCTAGTTCGATCTTGTCGGAGGCCTCATCTGAGTAACCCTCCATTAGACTTTGCCTACTGGCCTCGCTGATCGACACCCCCGGTTTGACCATATTCACGATGAAAAGACCAATGAGCACGGCTGATACGGTGGTCATCAAATAGATGAGGATCGTACGACCTCCCATCTTCGAGAGCTTGGAAATATCTTTTAGGTCACTCACGCCCTTGATCAGCGAGGCAATGATCAATGGAATCGCAATGAGCTTAAGCAGATTGATGAAAATGGTACCCCACGGCTTGATCCAATCGATGACAAACTCCTTCAGTCCTGCCATGCTGGCGGCGATTCCTACCACCACTCCCAAGAACATGCCGATTAGGATTTTCCAGTGCAGAGCTAAATTTTTCATCAGATAGGTTTGTTTCGATTGGAGGCCTTAAAATAGAAAATAGTTTGGTAGCCCTACCTTAAGGCATATGGCCCCTAAATCGCGTATTTTCGCCGCAAATTAGTACTATGAAAGGCAGGAGTGTGCTATATCTGTTATGCCTAATGAGCTGCTCATACGGTGTGACAGCTCAGTCGATGGAAGCGCCGTTGGATCAACGTCATTTGGAAGGCCACATGCGCATCCTGGCGTCAGACGAAATGCAGGGTAGAAAGGTCGGAGAAATGGGGGCAGCGGTTACGGCGAGATACTTGGCTGAGCACTTCAGACAATTTGGACTGCTTCCTGTCGGCGGGTCAAATGAGTACTACCAGTCCGTGCCGATCAAGCAGCGACTGCGCCATGAGGTCCCGCGTATCTACCTAGATGGGAAAGCGCTTGATGCGGAGGACTATCTGCTGCTCCGAGGACCGGACACATTGTCACCGACGGAGATCGTCGAAACTGGTTTTGCCCTTCGTGATGAGGTAGCCAATATGATGGTGGAAGATCGGGCGGTACTGGCTAGATTGGGATCTCCTGAGACATTGGACACCCGCAGGGCGATGGGCCTTTCACCGGTCAAGATGGAGGCCATCGAGCAGGGTAGGGGCAAGGCACTCATCGAAGTCTACAGCGACCGTCTGCCATGGTCGCATGTCAAACGTCAACTGCAACGCAGAAGCATCTATCTGGACGATGCTAGGGTAGGAAACGCCTTTGTTCATTTGGTCATCGATCGGTCCGTGGAGGAGGACATTCATGAAGGACAGATGCTGTCGCTGGCGGCTCAGCCGCAAACGGTAGGTCTGGCGGCTATGAATGTGGTGGGATTGCTCAAGGGCACCGATCCCTTGCTGCGAGAGGAGTACATTGTTTTATCGGCACACTACGACCATGTTGGCACCAAGATGATGACGGAGAAGGGGCAGGACACAATCTTTAACGGAGCTCGGGACAATGGGTTTGGGATTACCGCACTGCTTGCCGCCGCAGAAGTCCTAGCTGCTGATCCTCCCAGACGGTCCGTCATCTTTGTTGGGTTTACAGCGGAAGAAAGTGGCCTGTTGGGCAGTGAGTATTTTGTTCAACATCTTCCCGTGCCGGCGAAGCAGATTGTCTTCAATCTGAACACGGACGGAGCGGGTTATGCAGACACAAATCTCGTGTCGGTCATGGGGCTGGATCGAGTAGGCATCCGACATGTGACCGAGGAGGCATGCGCCCCGTATGGGCTGGAGGTATTTGCCGACCCTGCACCCGGGCAAAATCTTTTTGATCGCTCAGACAATGTTTGGTTTGCCCGCATAGGCATTCCGTGCGTCACCTTTTCGCCGGGTTTCAGAGAATTTGATGAGACCATCGCGCGGCACTATCATCAGCCATCGGACGATATTTCCGCATTGGATTTTGGCTATCTCTATCGATTTTGCAGGGCTTTTGTCGGTACGGCCCAAAGATTGGCCAACCGGGAGCAACGTCCCCAATGGGTTCCCAATGACAAGTACGAGCAGATCGCCAAGGAGTTGTATGACTATGATTGATCGGTCGAGCGCTCCGCGTATTTGATCCGTACCCTGCCAATCCTATTACCATCTTCAAAGTTGGAACGCACGGGTCATCTCACGCTTGCCCGGAGGACCAGCGAGCTTTTCGATGGTTAGCCCTTGCCGCTGGAGTCCTCTCCGGAAGCTCCCTTTGGCACAAAAGGTGACCAGACAACCGGGTCGATCCAAATTGGCCACGACGCTAGACAGCTGGGCAGTCTCCCAGTGCTGCGGCTGGGCGGAAGGGCCAAAAGCATCATAGAAAATTACATCATACGACTTGGGCTGGCAGTAATCTTCAAAGAGGACACGCTTCTTTTCAAAAGTGAAATTGTCGGCGAGGCTATGGGAACGGTCCCAGTCCAACGTATGCAGGGCCAGAAAATCGATGTCAGGCAACAGATGCACATAGTTGAGCGACATCGCCACAGAAATGTCAATCGGATAGCCTTCCAGCGTCCGATAGTCGACAGTACAATCGGACAACCTAGTGGCGGCCTCCCATGCCAAGGCAGCATTGAGCCCTGTCCCAAACCCATATTCCAGGATGCGCACCGTCTTTGGTCTATACGTCTGCATAAAATGGCGGAGGCCAGCTTCGATGTAGACATGAGTGCTTTCGGAAAGAGCCCCATGGACGGAGTGATAGGTATCGTTGAAGTGGTCAGATCTCAGCGAATCCGAGCCGTCGCCAGTCGTGAAGGGCTGTTGCTTAGTCAGGTCCAAGCCTAGTGGTGTCTTAAGTTTCGCCAAAGAATATTGAGATCATTTTTCATCTTAATCAGGGCGCAAAACGCAGGCATAGCAGGCCCAACGGCAAGGCTTTACAACAGAGAGTAAGGGCAAATATGCCACAATAAAGGTCAGAAGATATGAAATCGACCACTAGAGTACCTCCGAGACCTCCTCAGCGGTGATGTCGAAGTGCGATGCATCGTGAAAGCACTCCCCATCCTTGATGAGCAAGATTTGTGGAGACTCGTGATGTACGGCAAAAGTGTCTGCGATACGAAAGCTGAGGTCGCGATGTCTGATTAGATCCAGCAGGTAGGTGTCGATGGGGTGGGAGCCATCCCATTGATCCTCAAGCCGCATTTTGGCAATCGTACTGATATTGCAGCGCGTACTGTGCTTGAAGATAAGTATGGGATGTGTGTATGATTTGGCTATGATGTGATCCAAATGGTCATCTGAAGACAAAGGTTTCCAATGAATCATTTTTACTTGTGGATGTTCAAAACCGTCTTAACAACGGGAGTAGCAACTTGTTCAAGTGAGAAGTCGCTGGGACACCCGATACCCCGGTTGCAGGAAGACAAAGTCAGGAGCAAGGCAGCGATACACAAGAGACTACCAATCACTTTTTTGATACCCCTCATATTCATGATTTCTTTTATTTATTTTGAGCAAAATTGTTCATAGATCTCAAACGACCTTGGCACTTTCTTTAGTGTCTCTTCTCAGCCGGCGCCAGTCTAATCGTTCTGCGAGCCTAAATTAGTTATGAAAATACACTTGATCGCGATAGGTGGCAGTATAATGCACAACCTCGCCCTAACATTACAAAAAGCGGGCCACGATGTCACCGGTTCTGACGACGAAATCTATGATCCGGCCCGGTCAAGACTCTCCGCGCACGGGCTGCTTCCAGCTCAGATGGGATGGGACGCGGCTCGACTGAATCCCAGCATCGATCTCGTCATCCTCGGCATGCATGCCCGCGAAACCAACCCTGAGCTGGCTCGCGCACACGAATTGGAGATCCCGGTCCTGTCCTTTCCGGCCTTCGTCTACGCCCAATCCAAGCAGAAACAGCGAGTTGTCGTGGCGGGCAGCCACGGCAAAACGACGACCACCAGCATGATCCTACACGTGCTCCGGGCGGTCGAACGCGACTTTGACTATCTGGTGGGAGCGCAACTAGACGGCTTTGAGACCATGGTCCAACTCAGCGATGCACCCCTGATCGTCATGGAGGGGGATGAATATCTCTCCTCAGCGGAAGATCGCGTGCCCAAGATATGGCACTATCGGCCCCAACTATCCATTATCACCGTCCTGGCCTGGGATCACATGAACGTATTTCCGACCTACCGCGACTACTTAGCTGCCTTCGAAGGCTTTCTCGATCGGATGCCGGATGGCGCGCAGGTCCTTTATCATCAGGAGCCCGACCTGGAAGCACTATTGAAGCCCTATCGGGCCCGGCTGATGTGTACGCCTTATCGGGGTTTTGGGTTTCAACTTCATGGTGGGCAGGGACATTTTCTGCTAGGGGGCCAATGGCACCCGGTGCAGGTGTTTGGTGCGCACAATATGCAGAATATGCATGCGGCCTATGGCATCTTGCAACGTCTCGGGGTGAGCGATGATCAATTTGCGCGCGCCATGGCCACCTTTACCGGGGCCGCCAAGCGACTGCAAGTCTTGCATGAGGGGCCGACTTCCATTTGCTATCAAGACTTTGCCCATGCACCAAGCAAGGTGCGGGCAACCACCTCCGCAGTCAAGCAAAGATACCCGTCTCGCCGTCTGACTGCCTGTGTCGAGCTGCATACGTATAGCAGCTTCAATAAACAATTTATGGTGCAGTACGCGGGAGCGTTAGATGCTGCTGATCAGGCCGTCGTGTACTTCAGCAAACATACGCTGAAAATGAAGAAAATGCCGCCGATTACGGATCAAGACATCACGGCTTCCTTTGGCCGGCAAGACCTGATGGTTTTTACCGAGGTCGAGGCACTGACTGCCTATCTGCAGGGGCAACGTTGGTCAGACCACAATCTCCTGCTGATGAGTTCCGGTACGTTTGGTGGACTCGATCACGCGACCATTTGGAAAGAGGAAGACTAGCGGAGTTTCATGCTGAAGGGACGGTCTTAATCAGGGGGGCATGGGGTCGCGGGGTTTCGGAAGAAATACAGACGTCTGCGCAACCATCCAACAGCTCTACAATCAGCATTCCTTTCTAGTGATAGGCGCTTACGTGACGAAAAGGCTCCCCATAACCGTAGGAGAGGTCGTGCACCGGCAAGGATCACCTTGACTTCATTCTCGGAGAAAAGCTATTTTTGCGGCGCATAAACCACAGAGAGTCATGGCAAGAGAGATCGCACTGAGAGACGCCCTCCGGGAAGCAATGAGCGAGGAGATGCGCAGGGACCCAAATGTCTTCTTGATGGGACGAGGAGGTTGCCGAGTACAATGGGGCATACAAGGTGAGCAAGGGTATGCTTGACGAATTTGGTCCGGAGCGCGTCATCGATACCCCTATTACGGAGCTTGGTTTTGCCGGTCTCGGAGTGGGCGCCGCCATGAACGGCCTGAGGCCGATCGTGGAGTTCATGACTTGGAATTTTGCCGTTTTGGCCTTTGATCAAATAGTCAACAACGCGGCCAAGACATTATCGCAGTCCGCTGGAGAGTTTAACTGCCCCATCGTCTTTAGGGGCCCTTCGGGTGCTGCCGGTCAGTTGGCACAGCAGCACAGCCAGACCTTCGAAAGCTGGATGGCCAACTGCCCTGGCCTCAAGGTAGTATCATGCACGGATCCGGCCGATGCGAAAGGCCTGTTGAAGTCGGCCATTCGAGATGATGACCCCGTCTGTTACATGGAGTCCGAATTGCTCTACGGAATGAAAGGTGAGGTGCCGGAAGACGAGTATCTCACACCGATCGGCCAGGCGGCGATTAGGAGGGAAGGCACCGATGTGACCATTGTATCTTTTAATAAGATGATGGTGGAGGTCAAAGCAGCTGCAGAGGAGTTGGCCAAAGAGGGGATCTCTGCCGAAGTCATCGACCTACGCACGATCAAACCGCTTGACCATGCGACCATCGTGCAGTCCGTCCAGAAGACCAATCGATTGATCGTCGTCGATGAGTCCTGGCCTTTTGCAGGTGTGTCCGCGGAAGTGGCTTATGAGGTGCAGAAATACGCATTCGACTACCTAGATGCCCCGGTCACAAGAGTCAATTCGGCCGATACCTCTTTGCCCTACGCCCCTACCTTGGTGGAAGAGTATCTTCCCAATCCGCAAAAGGTCATCAAGGCAGTCAAGGAGGTGATGTACGTAGCTTAGCCGCCGACAGGCCGTCTATCGCCAGATAACCCGGCGCTCGGTCTAGGCAAGGCTCCTGTGTCAATCCTATGCAGCTGGGACGATGAGCATATACACACAAATCACGAAAGGTCCTCGACCGGAGCTGCCGGATGCTCGTCTGCTGCGCATCCAGACCATTGATCTACACACCGCCGGAGAGCCCCTAAGGGTGATCCTTGGCGGATGGCCAGAGTTGCAGGGGAGGAGTGTGCTGGACTACCGTGACGACTGTAGGCAGCGGTTTGATCATCTCCGCACCGCTCTGATGTGGGAGCCTCGAGGCCATGCCGATATGTACGGGTGCCTGATCACCCCGCCCAACGATGATGGGGCTGATTTTGGAGTCGTCTTCATGCACAATGCCGGCTACAGTACCATGTGTGGCCATGCCGTCATAGCATTAACCAGACTGGCCAAGGAGCTGTCCTGGAAGACGGCTGTTGACGGGATGATCACCCTAGAGATTGACGCACCTTGCGGCAGAGTACGGAGTGAGATCGCAACATCCGATCCAGGGGACTATCCGATCGGATTTGATGGCGTACCCTCCTTTCTGGCACAAAGGGATCGTGAGTTGCAGCTGCAGGATGGACGTAGAGTGCGCTATGATCTAGCCTACGGAGGCGCCTTCTATGCCTACGTGGATGCCGATGAACTCTCACTTGAGCTGAATGAGTCTAATTATCACCAAATCATATCATTAGGCAGGCAGATCAAGAGCAGGGTGATATCGCAGGAGCCCGATCTATCCCACCCGCATGACGAGCGACTCGGTTTTCTGTATGGCACCATTTTCACCAGTCAGATCGCCAGCGATGGCGCGCACAGTCGCAATGTCTGTGTTTTTGCCGATGGAGAAGTGGATCGGTGCCCCACGGGAAGTGGTGCGTCCGGTCGTATGGCCATACGACAGGCTAAAGGCCAGTTGGCAAAGGACGAAGTCTTTGTGATTGAAAGTTTGGTGGGCAGTCGTTTCGCCGCTTCCTACGCTCAGACACTTTCCGTCGGCCCTTACCAGGCCGTGATACCGCATGTGCGTGGCAATGCTTTTCTCACCGGCCAGCACGAGTTTCTGATCGATCCAACCGATCCTTTGCGTCACGGCTTCCTCCTACGGTAACTTTCTTATTTTGAATTGAATGCAGCTTCTCCCCAAACCTTGATTGGCAAGGAAAATGTAGTGACTAATCGCGATCATTTCTACGATGCCATTGCATGAACTTTGAAGAGATCGACATACAGGCGTTTTTGTACTCGGCGGTTCCCACACGGTTTCAGGATACGGATCCCCGTGACTTTGAAGACTTCGTCGGTCGCCTCTTTGAGGACAATGGGTATCTCCTCGAGCAGACGAGCTACAGTGCTGATTTTGGCGCAGATCTGATTGTGGAGCTAGACGGCACCCGGACCGCCGTGCAGGTTAAGAGATTTCATGAAGCGCACAAAGTGGGTGTGCCCGAAATCAATCAAGTGATCGGAGCACAGCAGTACTATCACTGCGATCAGGGCATGGTCATCACGACCTCCTCCTATACCAGCTCAGCTAGGGAGCTAGCGGAAAAAGCGGAGATCCTGTTGTGGGACTGGTACCGCCTACTGCAGGCATTGGCAGATACCTATTGGGGAGGCCTGGATTATTTTGAATACTACCGCCGAAACCCCGCCCAGGTGAAGGCGGGCGATGTGGGACTCGTATTTCGACTGACGGAGGTAGAAGAGGACGATCTCGATGAAGAAGGTCGCCGCTATGTCTCCGCCGAATTGGAAAACACTAGCGCCTCAAACATCCAATTATTTTGCGAGCTCCCTACGTACATCACACATGCACGAAAGCAATATGGGGCCCAGGGTTGGAGCCAAGATAGCTTTGAACATGGGAGCATCTACGCCGGGGCTACCGTGAGCCTGGCATTCTACTTTTCTGCCAAGCAGGTCGCTTCGGTACATCCCGCCGATCGGATCATCTTAACCCTTCACATGGTTCCGTCCGGCGAGGCCTTTTTTCTGGAAGAAGAGGTGGGCGGCCGAAAGAAGGACTGCTTTCTGGTCACCTTCGTGTTTGGTCGACACTCCCAGGACTATCAGGCAATGATCAGATTTAGAGACGAAATATTACTGCCATCGCGAGGTGGAAGGCAGATGGTCAGCGTATATTATCGATTGGGCACATGGCTCAAACCACACTTGAAGTGCCGACCGATGCTACAGGCCCTACTCTTGCCCGGCTTAAAGGCTGTGGTGGCGGCGGTGCGAAGAATCCACCGGCTATGATAATACACGAGCCAAGGATGCCCGATTTAGATTTCATCCAGCAGCCGCTTCTTTTGCGCTTCAAAGTCCTCCTCGTTGATCACACCTTTCTTCTTTAGTGCGGCCAGCTTCTCTAGGCGTGTGTACACATCATCACCGTCCTCGCCTCCGTCCGTCTGTGTCTTTTCCCGCTTGTTGACCTCTTTCTCCATTTCCTTGGCCACCTTCTTGCCCTTTTCAAATTCGCGCTCGTAGAGTTTCCTGGCCTTGTCAAAGTTGAAATTCATAAAGGTGCCGCCGGAGCTGAAGTGCCAGACGAATACCTGGCCGATCGCGTAGGTAGAAGCACCACTGAGCGCGGACATTGTCACCCCACCGAGGATCGTGCCGATGCCCGGTATACTCTTCACTAACGAGGCTCCCATGCGGGCGAGCGTGCTACCAGTGATTGCCGAGATCCAACCCTTTCCTGCCGACTCTTTAAAATCCTGGTCATAGACTTTGGCCAGTTGCTTAAGCATATCCAATTGGACCGCCGACACAGCAGCGATATCCAGTAGGGGGACCGGTACCAGGCCTGCACCCAGAGAATACATCACGTGACTCTTGACAATGTCCTGGGCGAGCTCATTCTTCTTTTCCATCTGTAGTAGCTGTTTTGCGTAAGTTAATCTGAAATCATCGAACTACCCAGCTTGTTAGACAGATCCGATGTGGGGCCAAGATCAAGGGGATGGGAAGCCCGATGAGTGGGCGCTAGAAATTGGTGTCGATCATGGGTCGAAACCTGGCCCTGACATGATCCGGGACGGCTTCTCGATGCACTGTGATAGCAATGGTATTCAGCTTGAAGTAAGCCTCAGAAGCTAGTAGATGCCCCTCCATACCGGGCGATTTGCCCCAAGAATTCTTCACGTAGTAGTAGCGGTCACCGTGCTGATCTCGAGCAACCCCAATGATGTGCATCAGATGATCGTCCGTCAGCGAATAGCTGTCAAACTCATCTTGGCGCATCTGTGAGGTGACGACTGACTGCCGATGCGGAACCTCAAACCGGGTGTTGGACGAAGCTGTGGCATCTTGCGGGTCCGGCAAAATGGCCAGTCCTTGACTAGCGGAGAAGCCCTTTTCACTGACGTCACAGTCCCAGATCACACTCTGTCCCAGCTGCAAGGCGCGCTCATTGATCTGCACCAGTTCCTCAAGTGGCACATTGTAGTACGAGGCCATGCAAAAATTGTCGGGCAATTCCAGCACGACCTTTTGATAAAAGGGATGATGTTGAAAAGAGGTAAACGTCACGTAGTCGTCTGCGTGCAAGCCCACGACCTCCTGCGCAAAGCGTTGGGCATCGTAGGTCTCATCGTTATAGGAGAACTCGGTCGGTAGCGACCCCAAGTGCTTGTCGAGGATTTCTTCAAAGTCTACCCTCCAATCGGCATCAATATGCCTGCCCTTGATCAATTCGTCCAGGTAGGTCTCTAGTTCTCTGTGTAGCTTCTGATGGCTGTGCTTGGTTGCCCCTTCGATCAGACCGGAGTAAGCCGACTCAGGCATGGCGCCATGCCGCCGATAGGTATTAAATACGTCATGGGCCAGTCCACCCTCACCAAAATTTGTCTTGCCATGGAGCCTCAGGTAGTGCTCGGCCTTTGCCAGGTAAGTCTGCCGGACAAAATACATCTCAGACAGGTCAAGTGATTGGTTCTTCAGACGCAAGAGTTCACTCTCGATAAACGAACTCGTGCTAAAGCTCCAGCAAGTATTGCTTCTCGCCTGATCCTTGACCTCGGTGGCTTGGACAAGCTGATCAAAAGTGAAGTCGTACTGATGGTGGGAGAGGGTCTTCTGGGACCACCCGTCTAGCGACCCAGCTAGGGCGAGGACGAGCGGGAGGATCATTGTTCTCATGAGCATTTTACACTGCCAAAGCGCTATTGCAGGCTAAAAGTAAGCAAAGAGTGCCGATTTGCCGATGTTTGGGCGCCTCCTCCAAAGGGGGTTGAATGTGTAATCCATAAATGCTTAGGACTTAAAGGTTTAGTTAAAGTAGTAATATCAACCTCGGGCCGCTTTAGGCATCCATTTTGCGAATATTATTGTGTAGTTTTAATTGTAATTCCGAAATATTTCGAAAAGTCGAAGTGCTCCCCCCAGATAGTACATAACCCTAAATTCTTTCGCAAACCCATGAGAATAACGAGAACACAAACCCTGCTGCTTCGTTTATGCACCTGTCTCTTGATGACGGTATCATTGACCCATGCCGCACAGGGAGATGCGGGATCAAAACCTTTCCATTGCCCGGATGAGCACGTCTATATCTACTGCGGAGAGTTGCACTCCAACCTGGACTATTATGGATACCCCAAGCCGCTGTATGGTTATGGCAGCATCCAAGTGTATGGTCCGGAGGTGCACGAGCACCTAGATAAATGTGGTAAGGGTAAGATCACTCGACGCTGGAAGATCAAACACCACTATGACTGGTATTGGTGTGAGCAGACGATACACATCAAAGAGCCCCACGGGAGTTATGGGTCATTTGATGGCCACAAGGATGTTCATTGGCCCAAGGACTACGACATGAAGGAGTGCGAGGGAGACATGCACCCCGATCACCTGCCTCACGGCTACAATTGGCCCAAGTTTCAGCACCACGGATGTGCCAAGTTGGGGTTGCGCTACGCTGACAAGGTCTATCCCTATTCACATGGTCACCATGGCTACGGCTACGGATACGGACATCGTCCCTGCAAGGTCGTCCACCGCACTTGGGAGCTGATTGACTGGTGTCAGTACAACAGCCACTATGGTAGTTATGGACATCCTTCCGGCAAGTGGACCTATGTGCAGAAGATTTATCTCCACGATCACGAAGCTCCGGAGATCACTTCTTGTCCCGATAATATCAAAGTAGAGGTCAGTGACTGTGACGCAGGAAAGGTCTATGTCGAGATTCCCAAGATTACTGCCAAAGACAATTGTGGCGAAGTCTACTACGCCCATTCACGCAAGTTTCTCGGCGCAGATGACTACAGCTCCAGTCATAACAGTCAGGGCGGTGGCGTCAATTACAGCGGGCCAGATGCCAGCGGATACTTTCATCCGGGCAAGACGCTTGTGACGCTGAAAGCCTTCGACATCTGTGGTAATAAGGACGAATGTGAATTCATCGTAGAAGTGGTAGCCAAAGACAATGTACCTCCATCAGTCATTGGCATTTCTTCGGTGACTGCCTCACTCATGATGGCTGATACCAACGATGGGACCATCGAGATCTGGCCGGAGGAATTTAACAGTAGCAGCTACGACAACTGTACGGCACCAGAAGATCTCAAATTCAGACTGGAGCCAAGCACGTTTACTTGTGAGGACTACGGACCCAACGAGGTGAAGTTTATCGTGGAGGATGAGGCTGGCAACAGCGCCTATATTACCGTGGAAGTGATTATTCAGGCCAATAGCTTCCCCTGTCTGGGAGGGGTGGTCAGTGGCAATGTCATGGCCGATGCCAACCAAGGGGTGGATCAGGTAGAGGTGACATTGATGCAGGGCATGACACAGATGACAGACGCTCAGGGCGCATTTCAATTTGACGATATCCCACTAGGGCAGGAAATCTATATCTCCGGACATAAGGACACGGATCCGCTACGGGGCGTAGATATGTATGACTATGCCATCTTGTCGCTCCATGTAGATGGATACAAGGAAATCGAAGACCCCAAGCGACTGATTGCTGCCGACATTGACGGTAGTGGGGTGATTGACTTTATGGATCTCCGTGCCATGCGCAGGTTGATCACTGGCATTGATCAAAACTTCACGTCCAACACTTCATGGAAGATCTATGACGCCCGTTTTGAGTTTGCCGATACGACGAATCCTCTCACGGTCGAACTTCCCGCCTACTACGAGATCAAGCCCTACAATGGTGGGGATATGCGTATCGAGTTTGAGGCGATCAAGATCGGTGACGTGGCCAGTGCACATCTCAGTGCTCCCGTGGAAGAAGACGCAGGTGTGGGAGAGAGCATTTTGGTAGTCAAAGACCGTGTAGCAGCGCCTGGCGAGGTATTCTCCGTGCCATTTACGTTTGATCAAGAGCGGTCTGCCAATAGCATTTCGTTCACGCTGGACTTGGATCCGACTCAAGTGGAGATCATGGAGATCGATGGCGGATCCCTAGAGCAAAAGGGTCACTTGGACTTCGTCCAAGCAGAAGAGGGAGACCTAGCCGCTATCTGGTACTCACTGGGCGAGCGTACATTCAACCCGGATGAAGTGCTGTTTGCCGTCACGCTGCGAGCCACCCGATCTGTCGCCCTGAGCCGGGGCATGCAGATCAACTCCACCCTGGCCGACGCCAAGACGTTTGGCATCAGCCAAGGGGACAGCGACATCCAACTGAGGTATCAGTCACCTGACCTGGGGGAGGAACTGAAACTATATCAAAACAGTCCCAATCCTTTCAAGGAGGAGACAAATATCGCATTCTATGTAGCTGAACCCGGACAGGTGCAGTTGACCATCAAGGACGCTAATGGCAAGACGTTCTACCGGCACAGTGCAAACTATGCCAAGGGGCTGCAACAAGTGACCGTCCGACGATCAGAGTTGCGGGCCAGTGGATTGTTATTCTATGAACTTCAGCAAGGGAACTTGCGACGAACGAAGAAAATGTTGCAACTTTAGCATTGCCGGGGCTAGGGATAGATAGGCCGGAAAGTGCTGTTCAGATGGCTGATTCGTCGTCCGAATGGTAAAGAAATACTCATGATTTTTAGTTTAGCAGGAAAGACCAGTCTGCCTCGACTGGTCTTTCAAATTTTGTAGCAGCATGATCCCTTCCGCCGATCCATCTTCTTTCCGCAGGCTGCTGGTCCCCCATGCCAAAGATCCGCGATGCGCATAGGTCTCTTATCAGATACACACGGCTATCTGGATCCGACGATCGCAAAGCACTTTGGCCAGTGCCAGGAGATCTGGCATGCGGGCGATATTGGCAGCGGGCCTATCATCGAGCAGCTATCCAAGATCGCCCCAGTCCGTGCTGTCTATGGCAATATTGATGATCGGCATATCACTTCGGTGTATCCGAGAGACCTGCGATTTGAATGTGAGGGCCGGGATGTCTTCATCACGCACATCGGGGGATATCCCGGGAGGTACAATCGTCGCATTAAGGAGCTGATGCAAGTAGATCCCCCAGACCTCTTCATCTGCGGACATTCCCATATTCTGAAGGTCATCTACGACAAAAAATACCAATGCCTACATATGAACCCCGGGGCTTGTGGTCATCACGGACTTCATCACGTGCGTACCCTGCTGCGCTTTAGCATAGTGGAGGGCAAGATTCAAGATGCGGAAGTAGTAGAATTAGGTCGCCGAGGGCGGTCATAGCATGTAATACACACCGGCAGACACCAGGTAATTACGAAGCTGGGTGATGGGTTCTTCGTCCCCGCGCAGGTTATGGGGTATGGCCAAGAAGGCATCGATAGCACTTGGATCGTTGTACAGGTGCGTCACGCCAAAGCTGGTTCGGAAGAGAAATCCCCAATGTTCTGAAAACTCATACCCGGCTCCCATTAGGATGTTCCACTCTGACCGATTGAATTTACCAGATACTTCTTCAAATGGTGCCAACGTGCCCGCTGCTTGCTCGACTTTGTAGGAGTCTTTCACCATGTAGCCGATGCTACCTCCCATCTCGAAGAAGAAGTCGTCTTTGGGAGTAAAGAACCAGCGAAGTATCACGGGAATTTCCGCATAAAGCAGTGCGATCGTCCGGTTCTTTCCTTCGACCTGAGGCTGCTCCGGGGTGCCAAAACGACTGCCCTTTTGCTCCAGATTCATCTCGATGACCAAATCCAGCTTCTCCGTCAAGTACGCATGCGATCGCAACCCGAAGCGCGTCCCCACCTTGTCATACCCGGTAAAATCGTCCCCGTCGAGTTGCGAGAAGTTGACACCCGCACCGAGACCCATACGAAATTGCTGGGCTTCGCAGATAGAGGGGACTGCCAGCAAAACTAAGACCAGACTAATGAGTGTAAGCTTGTGCAATAGGCGTAACTATGGTACAGTGGACGCAAAAGACGCCACCTATCTAAATATACGTTTCTTTCCTTCGCTATGCTGTCCCGGACAAGACGTCCCAGGCCACCGAGTACGTCGATCCCAAAGCTAGTCGGTGAGCACTCTCCCCAGTAAAGCCCGCATCGGATCGTGGTGCTTGACCATGATGACATTTTTCTTGGTAAACTTTGCCACGTTTTCGGGAATACTTCCGAACATGATCTGCTGGTAAATGCTGGTGCGGGTAGCTCCGATCACCAGTGTATCGTATTCCTTGCTCAGTTCTATTATGCCACGTGAGATGGACGTGTGCTCGTGGATTCGTGTCTTGGTCTCAAGGCCGTTGAAGTCCTGTATACGCTTTTGTGCTGCGGAGAGTTGGGCCTGCACCGCCTCCTCTGTTTGCTCACTGTCCGCTAGCTGGATGCGGCAGACGGACAGTTCACCGCCTGACTCTTGGACGAGGGTGGCCGCATAGTTTTCTGCGACGCGTGCGTGGGCTCCACCCGCCGACGGAATGAGCACTTTCTGCATCTGCAAGGGGGCAGACAACTTGACCAGCAGTAAGTCCGATCGGGCATGCGTCACGACCGTATCAACCACCTGGCCAAAGATCTTGTCTCCACGGCTCGAGTACCCTTTCCATCCCAGAATGATCAGCCCGCAATTGCGCTGTCTCGCTGTCTCCAGAATGGCCCGTGCCGCATTGTGCCCGATTTTCAGGATGGAGCTGACGGGCACCCCGTACTTTTCTACCTCCCGTTGACCCAGTTCCAAAATGCCCTTTTCGTGGTTGACCGTCGAGCTCCGGTACTCCAGCGGCATCTGCTGAGGCACGGTCGCCACCCGCAACAACACCACCACACCGCCTCGGGCCTTGGCAATGATGCTGGCCATCTTCACCAGATCGGGCATCGTTTGAGGATTGGCTAGCGGCACCAGTACATGAAATCTTTTGTCCTTCTTGTCCGGCACATAGGTCTCCAAAGCGATGCGAGACGGCACACCGGGGATGGCTGCCTCTTCGGGCTGTGCTCCTTTCCAGGAGAGAAAACCCACCAGACCAAGCAAAATGGAGGCCAGCGCCAGCAAGAAAGGCAACGTATGATGAAAGATGAGGACCAGCAGATAGATATTGGCCACAATAGCGACCATCGGCAGCAATGGCACCAGCGGCACCCGAAAGGGACGTTTGATGTTGGGAAATCGTCTTCGATGAACGATCAGAGCCGCATTGACCATGATCAAAGCCAGCAACAGCACGGTATCTGCAAAATGCGCGAGGTCTTCCAAGGGCAGGGAAACCGTAAACAGGGCAATGGCTCCACCGACCAGCAACAAGGCCACAATGGGCGTACGGGTCCGGTGATTGATCAAGCCAATCTCTCTGGGCAAGTGCCCCAGGTGACTCATCGCCAGAGCGACTCTGGAGCCCGCCATGATCGAGGCGTTGGACGCTGACACCATTGAAAATATGGCCCCGGCCACGATGACGAGACCACCAACACCCCCTAGAAATTTGGTGGCTGCTACGCCCATGGCCGCTTCGGTGTACTCGGTGAGTTGAGCAGCTATCGTCACTAAGACGACCAGCGTATACAGGACCGTCACCAGCCCAACCGACCAGAAAATAGCCCGGGGAATGTTCTTCACCGGATTCTGCACTTCGCCGGCAGAAGCGGCAATGGCCGAAAAACCAAAGAAGGTGATGAAGACTAACGCCGAGGTGCTGACGATGGCAACCATATCGTTGCTAAACTTGGCAGCCATCTCCGTCCAGTCGACGTGGCTCAGTCCTCCGACGATAAACCAGATAAGCAGTACGACCTTGGCAGCGGTCACCACTACTTGAAAACCTCCCGATTCCTTGGTCCCCTTGATATTGAGCATCGTCAAGGCGATCAGGCACACCAGCCCTACGAGACTCTCGTAGGGGATGTGATAGATAAACTCCAGGAAGTAGGTAGAGAGACTGGCGATGTAAAATGCGCAACTGGCGGTGTATCCGAGAAACAAAGACCAGCCTACCAAGTAGGCCAGCGGCGGCGTAAAGGTCTTTCTGGCATAGAGGTAACCCTCCCCCGACCGCGGATAAATGCTAACAAATTCGCAATAGGTCAAGGCCGTAAGCAGGGAGACGGTGGCTGCGAGCAGAAAGGATACTACGGCCGCCGATCCCACATTTCTGATGGCCAGACCCGACAGCGTGAAGATGCCGGCGGCAATCATCGTTCCAACCCCAATGGCTAGAACAGAAATGAAACCCAGATCCCGACTGAGTTCCGTTTCGATACGTTGCGGACCCTCCGGTGTCGACATGTCTTATACGTCAGATGGATGGCAATTTACTTGACTTTTGCGATCTAGTAAAACAAAGTAGCCGGATTTAGTGCTGCACCTTTGGGACCGTAGAATTCTGCTTAATTTTAGCACTGAGGACACCAGTAGAGAATTGTGGAAGATCATCACAGTGTTAAAGGAAAGGTCATCGTCATCACGGGAGGTTCAGGTGTGATCGGTGGGGCATTGGCAGACTTCTTGATCCAGCGGGGAGCCAGAGTAGTCATCCTGGGATACCGGGAGGAGCGCGTTTTGGCCCGCCTCAAGGATTTAGCCGTGCACGGTGGCGATCCGCTGGGCTTTGCGGCCGACGTCAAAGACGAGCAGCAGTTGCTCACTGCACGTCGTAAGATCCTGGATCGATGGGGTCGGATCGATGTACTGATCAATGCCGCCGGTGGCAATCTCCCGGGCGCCACCATCTCGCCCGAGCAGACCCTTTTTGACGTATCCATCCAGGATGTACAGGCCGTGGTGGATCTCAACCTGATGGGTTCTGTGGTGCCTTCCCTCGTCTTTGGAAAGGTGATGGCCGATCAACGACATGGCAGTATCATCAACGTGTCTTCTATGGCGGCATCTCGTACGCTGACCCGTGTGTTTGGGTACTCCATCGCCAAGGCAGGGATCGATATGATGACCAAATGGATGTCTACCGAGTTGGCCTTGAAGTTTGGCGACGGGGTCCGCGTGAATGCGGTGGCTCCGGGGTTTTTCCTCGGCAACCAAAACAGAAAGCTCCTGATCAACGACGACGGTAGTTATACTGATCGGGGGCAGAAGATCATCGACAATACGCCGATGCAGCGCTTTGGCGAGATTGATGAGCTCAATGGGATTGTGCTATTCTTGTCCAGCGATGCTTCCTCCTTCGTCACAGGGACCATCATTCCCGTGGATGGGGGCTTCAGCAGCTTCAGTGGTGTCTAGAAGATGTCAACCCAAGGGTAGAATACAAGATCTCACGCTGTTCCGATCTCCGGGCAGGCACGCCCACGATCAAATCACAAGCTTAGATCGCGCCGTAGGCCTTCACTCCAAAGGTCAACAGAAAAGGAAGACTCACCCAGAAAAACTCGGGCATGAATGCCAGCAAAAGGATGAAGGCCAAGAGCGAGATGCCTGTGTAGATCCAGTATTTGCGGGCGTTTTCGTTTGCTGTGGTCATTGTCGATAAGCTTGGAAGCCACAAACATAAAAAAAGCGTCGATATCTGGGAGGCAAATTACTGTGGTATCTGTGTTAAACCGCATATGACGGATTCAGCTCCTGGTCGGGCCGTCGGCGTTTGAGCTAAGGGTGCTCAGTGGGCTGGCTAACGGCATACTTCCATGAACCTGTGCTTTTGACGATAATTATCATGACCTTAGTGGAGGCCAACTTTGAGTATTGCTAATGAAGCGATCAGGATTCACAGACTTGCCCTTGCACGGAGGTCGCGTGCCTGCATGGTTGCATGAGCGCATGGCCAAACTGGGGGTGGCCATTGTGGAGGTCATCATCGCTGAATATGGCCGGGCCGAGGTGCTGCGAAGGTTGAGTGATCCCTTCTGGTTTCAAAGCTTTGGTGCCGTCTTGGGCATGGATTGGCACTCGTCCGGCATTACCACCTCCGTGATGGGTGCCCTCAAGAAATCCATCAATCCCATCTCTGCCCAATTGGGACTACACATCTGCGGAGGGCGCGGCCGGCAGTCCAGGCGCACACCTCATGAGCTGCTGAACCTCGCTGACCGTCACGGCTATGCGGGCGACTATCTGGTCCGCTGCAGCAAACTCAGCGCGAAGATCGACAACACGGCTATACAGGATGGGTTTCAGCTCTACCTGCATTCCTTCATTCTGTCTGCAGAGGGAGATTGGTCCATCGTGCAACAAGGCATGAATCCTGAGGTGGGCAAAGCGAGGCGCTATCATTGGCATTCTCCGTCCCTGACTTCCTTCGTAGACGAACCGCATGCGAGTATCTACGGACCTCATCAAGGAAGCATCCTAAATATGGTGGCGCATGGAGCGCAACCCGCCAGGCAGGGCGTGCTCGACATCGTCCAGGAGGCACCGGCTTTGATGCTGAAGGAGGTGATGCACCTGCAGATGCCCGCCCATCATGATGTGCGTGTGAGCGACATCGATCTCAAGCGACTGGGGGCCATGCTATTTCTGGCCCATGAGCGCGATCTGGATGGTTTCGAAGACCTAATGTTGCTGGAGGGACTGGGTCCTCGGACGCTACAGTCGCTCGCACTGGTCAGCGAGATCATCTACGGAACACCGATCCGGTTCAGCGATCCGGCAAGGTTCTCATTTGCGCATGGAGGTAAGGACGGCCATCCTTTTCCGGTCCCGCTCCAGGTCTATGACGAGACGATTTCATTTCTCAATCAGTCCGTTGAGCGCGCTCGGATCGACCGCACGGACAAGAACCAGGCGTTCAAAAAGCTATTCGAAATTTCAAAACGCTTGGAAGCGGACTTCACACCCGACAGTACTAAGTTTGATGATCTGATCGCGCAAGAAAGAAGGCAATCCAAGAATTATGGAGGCCGTACGGTCTTTGACGATCTAGCAGACAAAAAAACACAGCAAGCCGAGGCAGGCACTCCAGACGGCCAATTGTCCCTATTTGAGTGAGGTCGCTTAGGCTATTTCGTGATGACCTTGATAAGCGAACCTCGCTTGACCTGCGCGTCGAGGGACAGGCCATTGATGACTGCATGCTCCTTCAAGCGCTCTTCCTTGACGCGATTGGCCTTGAGTACGGACTGTAGTGTGCCATCGCGATTGACCGTTCGAATATCAATGCGGTCGGGTTTTTTGTTGATCTTCGCTTGATCCGTCAGCTGCTTAAAGTTGCGCATGGACACATTGAAATACGACACGTAGTGATCAAATGCCTCCAATTCTGCCAGTCCGTGAAAGGCAAAAATCAAGTTGTTGTAGGAGATCAGGTAAGTCAGTATCCGGATCTTCTGCTGATTTTGCTCGTTGACCTGATCGGCAACGATTGCGCGTACGGGCATGCCGTTTAGCGTCAGACTCTTCTGCTCGACCACCTGAAGTTTGTACTTCTCTACAAGCGCGCGACCCGCTTCCTCGGGGTTGCTTCCTTCGGCGAGGGTCAGTAGCATGAGTGACTTGCCGTCTGCCGGAGCCATTTGCACTTGCGAAGGGGTATTGACCGTGCGCCATCCTTCAGGAATGGGAAATTGGAAGCGCATTTCCGGATGATAGAAGGTGTTGTTTTCGACATATCCTTGTTTTGGGTCCTCCCCGTAGATCATGCCGTCGATCATGCGGAGATATCCGTCGCGGTTGGTAACCAATGCACTTTTGTCAACGTTCTCTTGTGCGGCGGCAGCCAGCTGATGGACTCGGTTGTAGCGATCTGCCGGATCCGGATGGGTAGAAAGGAAGGTGGGCAGCGGCTCAGCACCGGTATCGTCTCGCATGGATTTCAGGGTTTGGAAAAAGTTGGCCATATGGTGGGCATCATAGCCGACCTTGGTCGAGTACTCCACGCCGAGCTCATCCGATTGCGACTCGTTATCGCGGCTGTATTTGAGAAACAGCAATTGCATACCCTGCTGAGCTTCATTGGCAAACTGGCGGAAAGCCGGCGATACCACCAACCCCCCGATGAAGAGGATCTGAGCGATGGTCGCCTTGGTCTGTTGCTTAGCGGAGTGACGAGCGGTCACATGCCCAATCTCATGTCCAAGCACCCCGGCAAACTCCGCCTCATTGTTGAAGTGTGCCAGGATACCTCTGGTGAAGTACACATATCCACCCGGTACGGCAAAGGCATTCACCACCGGCGAGTCCAGAATCTTGAATTCGAAATTGAGGTGCGGCCGATGGGAGATCTTGGCCATCGCCTGGCCTCGCTCGTCGATGAACTTTTGCAGCGTTTCATCTTCGTAGCGGCCGTACATGGCCACAATGCTCGGATCGGACTGCTTGCCCAGCGCAATCTCTTGCTGCTCTGACATGAACATCACCTCTTTCTTCCCTGTCACGGGATTGACGGCACAACCTGCCAGCGCCAGCAGGGGTATAATGAGGAAGTATCCGGCACATTGCTTCCAGTTATTCATGATTCCATTTTTTTCAAAGACGATAGCCGCCCAAATATGTTATTAATTTACTGTTGTATTTTTCTTAAAGCTTCTCCTGCTCGTACGTCGTGAAACTCACCATCGGATACGGCCAATTGACCATTGACGATCACATGTTCGATGCCCTCAGGGTAGGCGTGCGGTTTTTGGAAGGTCGCCATATCTATGACGGTCGCTGGATCAAATATCACAAGATCGGCGTACCAGCCATTGCGCACTTGTCCTCGCTCTAGCAGTCCCATGGTCTCGGCGGGAAGGCTGGTCATCTTTCGTATCGCCTCCTGAAGGGAGATGACTTGCTTTTCTCGCACATAGTGACCGAGTACACGGGGAAAGGTACCATAGGCCCTGGGATGGGGGTGCCCCTTGCCAAACTGGGTGATTCTCCCGTCGGAAGCCACCATGCTGAATGGATGCTGCATGATCCTCTCCACATCCTCATCTGCCATCACGTGATAGATGCAATTTGCCCCACGGTGCAGTTGGATTTCGATTACCATTTCTGCGCCATTCTCAATCGTGGGTTCCAACCCCTGTTCTACCACAAGATCATGCAATGTCCTTCCCATGTATTCGGGCTTCCAGTCGATCTTGGCAAACTGAATGCGGCGGAGATCATTGCCTCCCCGATCCGTGATAATGCTGTGGATGATGCCTCGCTTAATGCTATCTCTCAGTATCGGGTCCTGGCACCGCTCCGCAAAATGCTGGTAGGGATCTCCTTCGAGCGCCCAGGGCGGAATGATCACCCCTAGCCAGGTGTGGCTGGCCGTATACGGATACTGATCCATACGGATATCAAGCCCTATCGCACGTGCCGAGTCCACCATTTGCAAGGTCTTTGTACTGGCCCCCCACATAGGCTGACCAATCACCTTGTGATGGGTCAGGACCACGGGAATGTCACTCTCTCTAGCTATTTGAATAGCTTCGCCAACTCCCTCCAGCAAGCCGAGGCCTTCCTCCCTTAGGTGCGACGTATAGATACCTCCCTTAGCCGCGGCTACCTTCGATAGCGCGATGACCTCTTCCGTCTTGGCAAAGGTGCCGGGCAGGTACTTGAGCCCGGTGGATATGCCAAAGGCGCCCTGATCCATTGCCTCATCTATCAGCTGCTCCATCTCCGCGAGCTCTGTGTTGGAAGGGCTGCGATCTTCCAGGCCCATCACGTGGGTGCGCACGGTGTTGTGGCCGATGAGATAGCCCACGTTTAGTCCCACTCCCGCAGCGGATAAAGAATCCAGATACGATCCAATGGGCATCGGTGAGCTGCCGTCCGGTCCGCCCAGTGCCGTGGTCACGCCCTGCATCAAGTGACTTTTGGCGTCGGGATACAAGCTCAACGGCTCCAAATGGGCATGCACGTCGATGAAGCCCGGTGCCACCGCCTTTCCCTCGACATACAGTTCTCGATCCGCGTGTCCCCGCAGATCTCGCTTGAGTGCTGCTATTCTCCCATCCCGGATGCCTATGTCGAGACGCTTGGGACCTTTGCCCAGACCATCGTACACCACTCCACCTCGCACAATCAGATCGTAGGACGCAGTGCACGACGAAAAGGCCAGCAAGAAGATGAGGACATGGGGAAACCTTTTCATCGCGGGAACATTAAGTAATGTCAAGTAATTTAAAGAAAAGTTCATTCTTGGGATATGGTCGTGATCATCGGTGGAGCCAGTCAGTCAGGCAAGACTACGTTGGCTGAAAAGCTAATCGCCCGCCATGCTACTTGCCCTGCCATACACCTAAGTCAGGACGATTTTGTCGTGCCTCGAAAAGAGATGCCGCAGGTGCGGGGACTGGCCGACTGGGAACATCCGGGATCGATCGATTGGCATCGATTCTTGCGGAGGATCGACGGAGCTGCCCACGATTATGACCTCGTGATCGCCGAGGGGCACGTGGTCTTCGGCCAGCCTGAGGTGTTGCTCCGCGCCGACCTCAAGATCTTTATCGACGTGGATTTTGGCACTTTCGTCCGAAGACGCCGAGAGGAGAAAAGATGGGGCTTTGAGCCGGCCTGGTACCTCGATCACGTCTGGAGGAGTTATCTCCTGCATGGAGGCAGACCGACTGATCCACAGGATGTACTGATACTTAGTGGCTTGCATCCATTTGACACCAGACCCATAGTCCGTCAGATGCTTCTGATAGACCCTACGCTTCACCAGGGACTTGTCCTTGAAGCAGAGGGGAAAGCAGGTTGATCAAGCAAGAGAGGTGTGCCTTAAGCAGTCGTTATCGGACTTGGTTTGTCCAGCGGATCATCATACGAGGCAAGCACAAGACGGGGGCAATCTGTATTTTTGCGGTCGATTTTTAATCGTGAGACGATGAGTAAGCAGGGTAGGGTACTGGTGGCCATGAGCGGTGGTATCGATAGTACGGTCACGGCGATGATGCTGCATAGTGAAGGCTATGAGGTAGTGGGTATCACCATGAAAACTTGGGACTATGCTACGTCGGGCGGCACCACAAAGGAAACGGGCTGCTGCAGTCTGGATTCGATCAATGATGCGCGGGCAGTGGCGGTCCAGATGGGTTTTCATCACTTCATCATTGACATCCGGGAGGAATTTGGTGATTACGTGATCGACAATTTTGTGGATGAATATATCGCTGGCCGGACGCCTAATCCATGTGTACTGTGCAATACGCACATCAAGTGGCAGGCACTTATGAAACGTGCGGATGCGATGGATTGCGAGTTTATCGCCACTGGCCATTATGCCCGTCTGGCACAGTCTGACGGACGACGCTATGTGCAAAAGGCCAAAGACCTCAGTAAGGACCAGTCCTACGTGCTATGGGGCTTGGATCAGGCATGTCTGGCCCGAAGCAAGTTTCCTCTAGGACCCTATCTCAAGCCAGAGGTGCGACAGATGGCGGCCGATTTTGGATACGAGGAATTATCGCAGAAGCCAGAGAGCTACGAGATCTGCTTTGTACCGGACAACGACTATCGCGGATTCTTGAAGCGGCGACTACCCAGCTTAGCAGCGGAAGTGGCCGGCGGCCAATTTGTTGATTCGGCGGGCAAGGTCATCGGGACCCATGCGGGCTATCCCTTTTTTACGATCGGACAGCGAAGGGGGCTGGGGCAAGCATTTGGTGAGCCCATGTACGTGTCTGAGATCCGACCGGAGACCAACACGGTGGTACTCGGCCCTGTGCAGGACTTGATCCGTAGTCGGATGAAGGTATGGCAACCCAACTTCATGAAGTATGCGAGTCTGCCACCTGGCATGGAGGTTGTGACTAAGGTGAGGTATGGAGATCCGGGAATGCTGAGCGAGCTGAGGCAAGAAGATGACGCCGTAGACGTTCATTTTTATGGAGGTGTATCTGGGGTCGCACCCGGTCAGTCGGCTGTCTTTTATGAAGGCGACGATGTCGTGGGGGGAGGTATTATTTATAGTTCGGCACTATGATGAAGAAAATTCTAGGTCTGGCGTTATTGTCCCTGCTGGTGAGTTGCGATACCGAAGTGGAGGCACCGATTGACCCACAGGTGTACGGATATGAGTTCTTCCCTTTGGAGGTCGGAAAGTACCGGGTCTACCAAGTCGATTCGATCCAATTTGACGTGGGAGGAGATAATCTACCGACCCAGGACTCATCCACCTTCTTCCTTCGAGAGGAGACCGTGGAGCAGTACGAAGACGAGACCGGCGCGATGATCTATCGCATCGAACGCTATCGCGCGGACACCCTGGGTGCCCCATGGAGGATCGTGGATGTCGTCACCCAAAGCCGCTCCATCAATCAAGCCTATCATACCGAGGACAACGTGAAGTACATCCCCATGGTCTTTCCCATCAAGGAAGGGCAGGAGTGGGATGGCAACGCTTTTGTGCCGGAGGACATGGTGGTGCTGGTGCTGGGCGAAAGCATCGAAATGTTTAAAGGCTGGCAGTACAAGGTACTGGCGACAGATCAGGCAGAGACCATCGGCCCACACACGTACGATGCGGTCGTGACCATACAGCAATCCGATGACGAAAACCTCATTGAGTATCGACATTCTATTGAGAAGTACGCAAAGGACGTCGGTCGTATCTATCGCTTCCGGCAGATATTGGATTCTTACTGCAAGTACATCAGCTTTAATGACCCTTGTATCGACAAGACCTGGCGGGAGAAAGCCGGCAGGGGATTTATCGTCAGGGAGGTCCTGATTGAAGCCAACTGATGTGGACTTTATCCGGATTGGACATACCAAAAGGACCTATGGCGTCAAAGGTGAAGTCAAGGCCACGGTTGAGGAGCCCTTTGATCAGCACCTAGACCTTCTTACCTTCTTGTTTTTTGATATCGAGGGGATCAAAGTGCCCTTCCATCTGGAGGATTGGCGCTGGTCCGGCCAACTGCTACTCAAGTTTAGCGATGTCAACAATCCGGATGAAGCGGTCCTACTCGCGGGACAGCCCCTTTATCTGGCCGCTAAAGACCTGCCTCCGGAACTGGATCTGGGGCCATCCGACCTTCCGGCAAATGACCTACTGATTGGCTTTACGATCGTGGATGAGAAGGCCGGCCCGCTGGGACCCATCATACGGATCGAATCCTATCCCCAGCAGGAGATGGCTTTTGTGCTCAAGCCAGGCGGGGAGGAACTAATGATCCCCCTAATAGAGGAATTCGTCGGGTCGATCTCCCCCGAGCAGAAGATGCTAAGAACTCACCTGCCCGAGGGGCTCCTAGATATCAACTAGGCAGGATAGTAGGCGATCGAGATCTTCCGGTCGATTGAAGACATGGGTGGAGACCCGTACTGCCTCGCCACGGGTGGAGACAAACACCTGTTTGGATTCAAGCCGTTGCTTTAATGCGTTCTGTGGACGATCCAGGTTGAGATAGATACCAAATAAGTGGCCGGCGGTATGTCGATCATCCAGCTGCAACCCGGCGGCCAGACATGCTTGCTTAAAGGGATCCGCCAGCGAATGGCAGTAGTCATGTATCCGATCCACCTGCCAGTCCAGGATCTGCTGGATGGTGGTCTGCAACATCGGGATCATGATCATGTTGGAGCATTCACCCATGTTGTAGCGAAAGGCCTTGTCCCTGTATTCGTCCTGGTACTGCACCAACCCACCAAACCGATCGCTGTCGATACGCGCTATCCAATTGTACTCGAGGGGCTGACCATCATCAAACGCAGGACCCCAGTATGTCAGGGCACTGTTGTAGGGGCCAAGCATGAACTTGTATGCCGCGCAGACCAGGGCATCCGGCTGGATCACCTCAACATCAAAGGGAAGAGCTCCGATCGACTGAGTCCCATCGACGATCAGCAAGGCTTGGCGATTATGTGCCGCGATACGGATCTCACGTAGGTCAAAAAGTGTTCCGTCTGCCCAATGTACGTGTGGACAAACCACACAAATCGTGTCGCTGTCGATAGCTTCGAGCACCCGCTGATTCCAGATGGCTCCACGCCCTTTGGCCGCCGTAGGGGGCGCCACAAAGCGAAGGTGCACGTCCTCCTGCTTCGCGAGATCGAGAAAGGCATACACATTGCTAGGAAACTGATCCTTTAGCAACACGATATTGCCGCCGGGCTTCAACGGCAAGTTTTTGACCGCTGTGGCAATACCGTAGGAGACGGACGGTTGAAATGCCACTCGCTGCGAGTCTCGGGCCCCCACCAACTGCGCAAAGAGCGACTTGAGTGACTCCAAGGGCTGGAAGAAGTCCTGCGCAAAAACCTCGTACGGTCTGGCTTTAACCGCCACGGCTCGCTGCCCCGCCTCGGTCACTTGGCGCGACAGCGGCCCCATATACGCACTATTGAGATAGGTGATGGCCTCGGGAAGATCAAAGGCAGCCCGTTGACAGGTTAGTGCTGCCAGCTGAGTAGGCGACTCGCGCATCGGTACTAGGATGTGATGATGAGCTTTTTTCTTTTGTCCTCCAACTGCGCCATCTTGTCCTGAGTCTTGGAGATCTCTCCATCGAGCGACTGCAGTATTCTGGCTACCCGATCGTGGACCGTGACTACGCTGGAGAGCGCATTTTGAATCTTCTGTTGGATGATCCAGTCTGAGATGAGATTGTCAAAGAAGATGTCTGTAAATCGGCTAAAATTGTCGATTTGAATATGCAGGTTAAACTGCTCCGGGCCATAGATATGACGCACATCCTTCTGAAAGCGTACGAGCAGGTGCTTGACATGCACGGATAGATCACGTGCCCGATCAATGGCCGAATGTTTCATGTAGGAGGCACCCCGCTGGCGACCGGTCATATCCCACTGGCCCCAATTTCGGGCCTTTTTCAGGTGCCCCTCCATTTTTTCGAGAATGAGCAATGCCTTCTGCCCCGTATCTTTCACATCAATGATCCCGCGGATGAATTCTTGATGCGTGTCAATCAGCAGGACGATATCAAGTATCTGCTTACCTACCGTCGTGTTTTCGGCGATGAGGGTCTTCTCTCGCATCTTTAGCAGGCCTTCCAATTTTCGCTCGAGATTGGCCAGGTCAGACACTTTTTTCTGGAGCAGGTCGCGCTCGTACTCCAGCAGCTCCGTACTTTTTTTTGCCTCGTCAAATTTGAGCGACACCTGCAGGTACTCCTGCCGTTCCTTTTCGATCTGTTCTTCTTTGCTGCCTAGTACCGTGTGAAACAAGCCCTTGACACTCAGCTTTTCCAGTTTCTCAATATCCTTGAATTCCTTGGCAAGCTTTCGCTCCAAGCGATCTTGCTCGTCATAGGCTTGCTGCAATTGCTGATTTAGGTCAGCGAGGTGGCGGTCGACCTTGCGCGCCTGCTCCAGCTTGATCAGCGTTGCTTTTAGTTCTTTGTGAATATCTGGCATGTCTTAACGTTGTAGGTCCGGAATGTTGACGTACAATTTAGGACATTATCCAGAAAAGGCTCATGCCCTGCAGGTGTGCACGGCATTTCCCACCGTTGGCAGCTCCCTTTGCTCGCACGGGTTTTTCATCACGGTAGCCCTTGTAGCGCGGAACGGCCTGCGGAGTTCTGCCTTGATGGACGCAGGATGTGCATTCGTCGATTTTGCAACAAGCAGCCTTCAACCCTGCTTATCTTTACATGATTCAAGCTTCTGCGCTAATGAAACTTAGCTCTACCCGTTTCCTGTGCTGCCTTCTATTCGCCTGTAGTCTACTCGAGCTATCCGCTCAAAATTGGAACCGGCAGAACCAGTCGTCCTTGACGGGAAGGATCACCGGCACCGTGATTGACACCATGACCTATCAACCGGTAGATTTTGCTACGATCGCCTTGCGCTTGCAGGATTCAATTAAAGACATGGATGGCACGATCAGTTCGGCAAAGGGCCAGTTTAAGTTGACGGAGCTCAAGTTGGGCGCCTACGATGTTGTCATCAGCTTCATCGGTTACCAGTCAAAGACGGTGCGTGGGATCAAGCTTACCCCAAGGAAGCCTGATTATGACCTGGGTGAGGTCTATTTGGTGCAGGATGAAGTACTGCTGGACCAAGTGGAGGTGACGGCAGAGGCGGCGGTCATCGAAAACAAAGTAGACCGCATCGTCTACAATGCCGATAAGGATGTCTCCACTGTGGGAGGGGATGCTGCCGATGTGCTGAGAAAGGTGCCCATGCTATCCGTCGATCTGGACGGTAATGTGTCCCTACGCGGGTCCACGCAGATCCGGATCTTGCTCAATGGTAAGCCTTCGGGTATGTTCTCCAACAATGTAGCGGATGCGCTCAAGATGTTTCCTGCCGATCAAATCAAGAGCGTGGAGGTAATAACCACACCGGGGGCCAAGTATGATGCGGAAGGAACGGGTGGCATCATCAACATTATCACAAAGAAGAAGTCAGTCGAGGGCTATAGCGGAACGTTTACCGGAGCCATCGGTACCCGGCAAAACCGCGCATCCCTTAGCGTTAATGCGGCCAAGGGCAGATTTGGCCTGAACGGATCTGGCAACATCTACTACTCGTGGCCCCAGGAGGCCAGCAACTCCTTCTATCGGGAGGATCGAATCAATGGACAGAATCGAGTCCTAGAGCAAGTTGGCGTCACCGAGAACTCTCGCATCGGATTCTGGGGGAGTGCAGGAGCATTCTACGACTTCAATGCTTACAATTCGATCAATGCCTCTGCCAATCTGCGTGGCCACACCTTCGACCGAGACGGTTTTCAGGACGCCTTCTTCCATGATCCAACCATTGACTTGATCCAAAACTACCGGCGGAGCAACATCAATGAGACCTTGCGCAGTGGGTACGACATTAACCTGGACTACCGCAAGACGTCAAAAAAGCCCACAGAAGAGTTTTCCGTCGCCTTCCAACTGACGGGCAATGATAGCGATGACCGATATACCTACTTGCAATCCAGTGAAGAGGTAGCGCTGCGATTGGACGAACAAGCCATGAATGATGGTCGCAATCTGGAGTCAACCATACAGGTAGATTATGTCTATCCTTTGCAGAAGGGACTCAAGATGGAAGTGGGCGCCAAGGGCGTGTTTCGAGATATTGACAGTGACTATCACTATGATCTCTTTGATCTGGACGCAGGACGGTACGAACGTGACCCGATTCGCTCGGATCGCTTCGACTACCGGCAGAATGTCTATGCCGGCTATTTGTCTTTTACGGTCGAGTTTAATGACAAGTACAGCCTTGTGGCCGGTGGCCGCTATGAGCGGACCGATATCGAAGGCGACTTCAGTTCCGCAATTCTACCTTTACCAACGACTATGACAACTTGGTACCCAGCATCATCCTAAGTCGGAAGTTTGGTTTTAATACGCTCAAGGTCAGCTATGTCAAGCGACTGCAGCGGCCCAGCCTTTTCTACATCAATCCCTATGTCAATGGCAGCGACCGGCGCAACATTTCATTTGGCAACCCCAACCTGGCCCCAGAAATCTCGCATCAATTTGATCTGGGTTATACCTCCTTCAAGCGAGGCACGGTCATAAGCTCTTCTATCTACTATCGCGTGACCAACGATGTTATTCAATCTCTGCTCAATGTCAATGCCGAGGGCGTCAGTGAGACAAGCTATCTTAACACGGGTGAGACGGACGCTTTGGGTCTCAACGTATTCACCTCCTTTACCATTAAAAAAGTGTGGACACTACGCGGCAACGTAGATGTACATGCCTTCAAAGCTCGCAGTGGCACAGACCTCGGCCTGGAGAATGAGGGCATTCTGGCCAAGCTATTTGTCAGTTCCAGCTTCAACTTTGACAAGGGATGGAAGGCTGACCTGTTTGGATTTTACAACACGCCCAGAATCACCCTGCAGGGCAAGAATCCATCCTTCTCCATGATGAGCCTTGGCGTGCGCAAGGAGATCTGGAACAAGAAGGGCAGTGTCGGCATCACCATCGTTGATCCTTTTAGTGAGATCAAGCGCTTCAAGTCCGAGCTGGAGGGCGCCAATTTTTACCAGGAGACAAACTTTAATCTTCCTTTCCGTTCCTTCGGCATCAATTTTTCCTATACGTTTGGCAAACTGGACTTTAAAGCCAAACGTCGCTCGAGCAAGATCCGAAACAGCGATCTGAAGCAAGGGGACAGTGGTCAAGGGCAGCAAGGGGGTAACAACTAGACTACTTGTGTTTCGACCGACAAATAACTACGCACGCTGGCCGTCTCTTTTGCACCTTGTTCTTCTTCATCCAAAGCCTTACAGCGTGCAGGCGATGTGCGGTTTGGCTTCCTCGATCAGGCGCAACATAGCTCAACCAGATGGTACACTTATTTATCAAAACGAAACTCTACTAGTAGAGTTTCGCATTAGATATGTTGAATAATTCTAATAGGATTTTGTTCGCAGACGAGGCGCGAAACACAGGCATAGCCGTAGCTATGGCGAGGCTTTGCAACGAAGTATGCGGACCAAAGACATTAGAATTAGCTACAAGATTTAATGCGAAACTCTACTAGGCGGTGCCACCTGTCAGGCCAGCTTCATCGGGCGTAGACCGCCAGCGGAACGGATGCTCGCCCACCGCCCGGTCGATAGCCAGGATGCCATCGAGGTGATCCAGCTCATGCTGCAGCAATTCCGCCAAATCACCTTCCAGTGCCCACTGGCATTCCTGCCAGTCCGTGTCTCGAAATCGGAGCGTGCAAGACCGATGGCGATCGACTCGCACCAGTAGATTGGGAAAGGACATACAGTCATCCCAGAGTCGAAACAGCTCCCGGCTGCGATCAACGATGACCGGATTGAGGAGGACTTGCGGCTGCTCGATATTCATCACGACCATTCGCTTCATCAAGCCGATCTGAGGGGCAGCAATAGCTCGGCCAGCTCCATAAGTCTTGCGAAAGAGCAAGACCAAATGGGCCATCTTGTCTATACTATCCGCCAGATCATCGACTTCTTCCTGCCGTACGGGCTGGCACACCTCGGTCAGTCGAGGATCTCCCAGCAACAATATGTCGGATAAAGTGGCCGCCACTAGATACCCAGGACATGAAGGCCCTGCTCGAAAACAATGTCTACCGGTATACTGCGCTCCGTCAGCCGATCAAGATCCGCCTGAAGCTCCTCCTTGATTAAGCCATTCTCAGCAACAAACTGACCCACCTCTTCATAGTCACCATCACCCTGGAGGGTCAGGATCTTCCTGGACAAGTCGTTTGTGGCCTGCCTAAACTTGTCAAATTCGACTCGATAGGTCCCATCCGCAGCGTCCTTGACAAAGGCACCTTTGTCCTGGAAGTAGTTGAACCGGATCATATTGGCCCGCCCATGCGCGCTGGATGCTCCAAATCGGACCGACCGGAAGATGCTAGCGAGAAAGGTGACATAGAAGTCTTTGAGGTCCTCCTCGATCTCGCCCTGCTCATGCAGTTGATTTATCATAAACAGACCCAGTACATCTGCCTTACCCTCTTCCAGGGCAGACGCATGTTCTTTCAGTGCCTTGCGCACCGTACTGCTGCCATCGATCGTATTTTTGATGCCGAGACCATGGGCCACTTCGTGAAACATGGTATTGCCAAAGAAGGCATCAAAGGTTATATGAGAGCGCTGCTCTTCATCAATCAGTACTTCAGAGATAGGCACCAGAATCTTGTCAAACTTGGCCTGCATGGCATTCTTCAGTTGCAATCGCCGAGTCCCTTTGGCCAGCTGCACTTCTTCGTCATTAGGAAGGTTGATGGCGATCGTCTTGCTACCGGCGTTGCAGTCCCCCGCGTAATAGAGCACGTCATAGGCATTCAGCTCGGTATCCGTCCCTGGTTGCTCCTGTTTGTAAGCAGGAGGTACTGGCAAATAGGTCTGCAGATCAGGGAGGAACTCCGCGTAGCGGGCCAAGCGGGCACTCCAAGCCTTATCCTTGAGCAGTACGTAGCACTCGTGGGCCGCCTTATAGCCAAACAGTTGATCCTCGTACGTTTCGATGGGTCCGATTACGACGTCGATGAGGTTGTCCTTCATGTCCAGCCAGGCCATATCAGAGGCCTGATAGTCATCGGTGAGCAAGGCCTCTGCCCGCAGGGAGAGATATTTCTTGAGGCCCGGTTCATCGGCTAGTTCACTCGCCTGTCGGAGCAAATCGGACGCCTCCCTTACCTCTGCCTCAAACTGCTGATGGTAGGGCACACTGGTCAGGTTCCCCTCATTATCGCGACGCAGAAAGGTGTAGAGGCTCTCCTTGTCTGGTAGACTCGAAGCTTCAAACTCCTCCTTGGTCATATCTTTTGGGTAGAAGTTGGCGCCTTTGGGCTTTTCGTCGTAGCCCGGGATGAAGGGTCGATTGGCATCAAGTCTGTCCCAAGGTCCGTAGTTGATCTCTATGAAGCGGCGACGCGCCTCATCCGTGGACTCGGTGATCAGCTCGGTGGGATCGCCAAAGGCCTCGTACCAGAAGAGCTCATCCATGATCTCACCGGCCTTGATCAGTAGGGGCAGCATGGCCCGTTGGTTGTCAGTTAGGTCGCTGAGATCTGAGGTCAATCGGACGGGGGTATAGATCTCGGATCGGATGCTGGCCGTCGCATCGACTTCAGGTCCCTCCTCGACAGAGACTCGTGCGCCATCACAATGCCAAAGCAGCAAAGAAGCGGCGAGGGGAAAAAACAGTCCTTTCATATGCCAATTATTTATCAGATGAAATAAGGATGGTCGTCCGCCGTTTTTTATCATGTTACTCGCAGATACCAACGGAGGGAGCCAAGTAGCTTCAGCAGTGTTCCATCCATGTGCCGAGCTGCCCAAAAATACTGCATATGCTCGGAAGACGAAAAGTCCTGATGCTGCTGGTGATTTGTTACCTCCTGCACCTGCTAGCTGTGTCCCTGTTGATTAACATGGCATTTCTGCCTGAGATCTAGGAGGCTGGCGAATAACTGGCTCTAATTTGGATCGCGACGATATTTTGAGGGACAGCACAGGCATAGCAGGTGCTTGCGGCGAGGCGCTGCCACGCAGCGTGAGGGAAAAAATGGCCGCAACAAAGGGCAATAAGCGATGAAGCGAAACACTAAACCTCCTCCTCGAGCTGACTTTGAGTATCCGAAGATGCTTCAGTCACGGGATGCATGGCATCCATTTGTCGTTTCAGGAAGTAGTAGGTTTCGATCTGAGACTGGACCGGCAGCCCATTCTTCGATTTGACATATTTGTTTTTGCCCGCCTTATCCACGATTCTCGCCTTGACGTTGTCGTTCAACTGCACCTTGATCAGATCCATGATGAGTTCCTTGACGGAGGCATCGTAAACGGGAAATACCGTCTCAATGCGGTAGCTGAGGTTGCGGGTCATCCAGTCGGCGGAAGAGAGATAGATTTTCTGGTCCCCATCATTGTGGAAAACGAAGATCCGCGCATGCTCGAGGTACCGGTCGACAATGCTAATGCAACTGATGTTTTCACTAAAGCCTTTGACGCCTGGGACGAGACAGCAGATACCACGGATGATCAGTTTGATCCGTACTCCGGCATTGCTGGCCGCATAGAGGTGCTCGATCATGTCCGGATCCTGCAGGCTGTTGAGCTTCAAGATGATCTGAGCCTTTTTGCCGGCAGCCGCGTTGTCCATCTCCCGTTGGATCAGATTGACCAGCTCCGTGCGCAGATTAAATTGGCCCACCAGTAGGTGTTCGAAGTCGGCCTCCGGCAGCTTACGGGTCTCTAAGATGGAGAATACTCGAGCGATTTCGCCGGTGAGCCGTTCGTCCCCCGTGAAGAGGCCCAAATCACTGTAAATCTTGGCGGTGACCTCATGAAAATTACCCGTGCTGAGATAGACGTAGAATCGGGGCTCACCATGCTCCACCCGGCGGATCAAGGCCGCCTTGGAGTGCACCTTAAGCCCAGGAAAACTATAATGGACCTTTACTCCAGCATCCGCCAGTTTTTCACCCCAGGAGAGGTTGGCCTCTTCGTCAAATCTGGCTTTGACCTCCACAAAGGCCGATACCCTTTTGCCTCGTTCTACCGCCTCCATCAAGGCATTCATGATCTTCGACTTGTTGCCCACCCGATACTGAATGATTTTGATGTGGGTGACGTTGGGATCGCGCGACGCTTCCTCAAAGAACCTAATCACGGAGTTGAAGCTGTGATAGGGCACGTGCACCAGGTGATCCTTTTCCATGATGGCAGCGAAGATGTCCGGGCAGTCTTCCAGCGGCTGATACGGGATCGGATCGAGACCCTTCCGCTTCAAATGCTTCATGCCGAAGTCCGGAAACTTGAAGAAGTCAAAATTGTTGTGGTACCTACCTTCGGGCAGTAGGTCGAAGTTCTCCAGTTCCAGCACCACCTGCAGATACTTGAGCAAGGCCTTGGGCATCGAGCGATCATAGACCAGCCTCGACGCCGGCCCGACATCCCTACGCTCCAGGCTGGTCTTGATCTTGGATAATAGATCACCGGAAAACTCATCGTCAATGTACAGCTCCGCGTCCCGCGTCAACTTGATCGAAAACGTATCCACCACATCATAACCGGGAAACAGCCAGGCAATACTGTGCCTGACGATGTCATCGATCATGATGATGTCGTGACTGTTACTGCTCGAGGGCAATTGTAGAAATCTTGGAAGATGATCCGATGGGATCTTGACGATCGCATATTGCAGGTGGGCATTGCGTTTGCCCTTGGTGCGCATCATGACCGTGAGGTAGAGCGACGAATTGGTCAGAAAGGGTCGGATCTTGTCTTTCACCAAGAGCACCGGTTGGACAAAGGGGAGCATCTTGTCCCGGAAGTACCGCTCCACAAACGCTTGCTGTTCTTCATTGAGATCCAAGCGCCGCCTTAAGAAGATCTTGTTTCGGCCCAGCTCGGGCACAATGCCCTTCTCAAAGATGGTATTGAACTCCTCCAACTGTCTATTGACCGTCTTCAATATTTCCTTCAGGATTGCCCTCGGCTTGATCTCGAGCTCCTTCTTGGTCTTTTTCCCAATCCTAAGCAGGTTGCGCTGCTGGGCGACTCGTACGGCGAAGAACTCCCCTAAATTGGAGGAGTAGATCGCCATGAACTTGATCCGCTCAAACAGGGGCACCGTTTGATCCTTGGCTTCCTGTAGTACGCGATAATTAAACGAAAGCCAGCTGATGTCTCTCTCTATATACGGTGCCTCTTTGTCCATCGGTTTGCCTGCTTTTGTACAATGAGAAAAATGGGCCTACCAATATAGTGCAAAGCGAGGGCTCTGCGGAACAATTAGCCGTTGGAATCACAGAGGGGGTAGCCAATCCGCTATCCTGAGCCACCTAGAGGGAGTCAAACATGGCCACCAGATCCACTAATAGGACATGTCCGGAGGGTAGGGATAGTTGAGTAAGTACGATATCGCCTCCGAGATCGGCATGCCTTGGAAAATGATCGCATAGAGCATGTCAATCACGGGGACTTCAAGTTTGATTTTCGTAGCCATCAGATGAATCAGCCGGATAGTCCGTACCCCTTCTGCCAGATCGTCGCTCGACTGCTCGATCTCCGCTTGGCTTTCTCCCAAAGCTATCCTCCTGCCAAAATTGTAGTTGCGGCTAGCCGGGCTTGCCGATGTCGCTATCAGGTCTCCTAGTCCTGCAATACCGAAGAAGGTGTCGGCGGTGGCTCCAAGTGCTTTGCCGATGATCACCATTTCTCGCAACCCCCGGGTGATAAACAGCGCCTCCACGTTCTTCCCCAACTGAAGGCCCGCGATCATGCCGGTACCCACGGCTATCATGTTTTTGAGCGCTCCACCTAGTTCGGTCCCGAGCAGATCGTGTGATCCAAAAATCTTGAACTGCTCCGAATTGAGCACCGAATGGCCCAGCATGATGACCTCGTCAAACTCGCTGGCAATAATCGCCGCCGCCGGCAGCCCGGCCCGGATCTCCGAGGAGAGATTGGGCCCGGAGATGCATCCGATGCGGACCACTTGACTCTCCTCCCCAATGACCTGGCTGATCGTGCGAATCCTCGAACTATCTACCACAGATGCGTCTTCCGACGTGTCGGGGTCCCACACGTCAAAGCCCTTCGTACCGTGAATCAAGATATGATACGGAAATAGATGCACGGCGAAGGCTCGAATGACTTGCCGAAAGACGGCGGAAGGGAGCACGGGGAAAAGTAGATGGCACTCTTTGCAGATTTGGTCCGGCGAGGTAGTAGCCAGGATATTGGCCGGCAGTGGGTGACCGAGATGTCGATGAGTCTGGTTGATTTGTTCCGCGGTTTCCGCCTGTCTACAGTACAGTAGGACGTCTACGTTGCTGGCAAGCATGGTCGCGATCGTGGTGCCAAAATTGCCACTCCCGATGACTCCCACCACATGCGGACGATCGCTCAAAAACAGGGTATTAGATTGAGATCAAGATAAACATTGGCGAGATTCTCCGATGAAGTTTGTTTGGTAGCAACAAGTGCCGATAAGCGCTGATCTAGCGCCGTTTTTTTGATTTCTGTTGCTGCTGCTCCGCTGCCATGCGTTGCTGCTCCTTCAGGGCCTGCTCCAGTCGGGCCTGAAAGCCACCCTTTTTCTTGGGCTTGGCCTTGTTGGCATCGAGCTCAGCCAGAATCTTGTCGTTGTTGATGAGGTAGTTTTTGGTCACCAGTGTCTGCGTGATGTTGAGCAGGTTGCTAAAGAGCAAGTAGCAGGTCAGTCCCGACGCATAACTATTGAAGAAGAAGACAAACATCAACGGCATGAGGTACTGCATGTACTTCATCATGGGGTTGATGCTGGACATGTCCATGATCTTACTGTTGTAATAGGTGTAGACCAGCATGGACACGGCCCAAAGAAACGTGAACAAGCTCAGATGCGCTCCGAGAAAGGGGATCTCAAAGGGCAGCCGAAAAAATACGTCGTAGCTTGACAGGTCCGTGGCCCAAAGAAACGGCGTCTGACGAAATTCGATCGACGCAGGGAAGAAGCGATAGAGGGCAAACCAGATGGGCATCTGCAAGATCATAGGAAAGCAACCACCGGCCGGATTGACTCCATACTCGCGATAGATCTTCATGGTCTCCATCTGCACCTTCTGCTGATCGTCCTTGTACTTCTCTCGCAGCTTGGCCATCTGAGGCTTGAGTGCCCCCATCTTGCTTTGCGAGTAAAGCATCTTGTACGTCAGCGGATATACCAGGGACTTGACGATCAGGGTCAAGAGCAAAATCACAATTCCGGCGCTGCCTACATAGCTCGACAGGAAGCTAAAGATGGGCCGTATCACCCAGCGATTGATCGTACCAAATATGCTGGCCCCAAAGGGTATGATGTCTTCGAGGTCGAGCTCGTATGCCTGGAGTATGTCAAACTCATTGGGCCCCAGGTACCAAGTCATGTCAAATCCATTGCCCTTACTGCTGGCATAGGGAATGCTAAGCTGAGTGGTCAGCAACTTTAGGTCGTCCCCTTTTTCATCCAGCATGCGGGTCTCGAGGTACACCGAATCAAATCGGGTAGCCGCAATCAGGCTGGTGTTGAAAAACTGATTGGCATGCGAGATCCATTTGACCGGAGCGCCGCTAAGGTCCTCCTCATCGTCACTGGTACAGGAGCAGTGGTCGGGGTCTTCATTGGCCTCTTTAAAGTATACGGAAGAGTAAATCCGCTCGTACTGCGTGTTGATCTCCAGCTTGTCCAGATAATTGATCCATCGCAGCTGTAGAGCAGGCCGGTTGGGGTCCAGTATCTGATCCAGTCCTTCTGACTGCAGGCGGTACTGCACATCATAACCCTCGCCCAGCGTATATATCTGTGACAAGGTGCGACCGCCGCCAATATCAGCGGACATCGTCAGCGTATTTCCTTCTAGGGTAGGTGCAAAATGGAGGTCGCTGGTACGGACGATCCCACCTCGGGCTGTGGGTACGGGCAGCAAATACTCAAATCGATTCTTTTCGTCATTGAGCAGGAGGAGATCCAGGTACAACGGTTTGCGATCCGGTCCTTCTGCCGACTTGGTGTATTGCTTCAGTTGGACCGATTCAATGTGTCCGCCCTGCGTGGAAAAATCTACTTTGATCAGATCGTTTTCCAGGGATCTGGTCTCGGCCACTCCAGACGCAGCGGCAGCCGCAAACGGCCCAAACTCCTGCGATGTGAGCGCCTCTTTGAGCGAATCTTCATTGACCACGGGAGCCTCGGGGCTCTCCAGATCCACCTGCGGCGGGGGAGGAGGCAGTTCTTGCGCTTGCTCGATTGAGTCCTGCACTCGCTGCATCTCTGCCAACTGTTCTTCGGTGGGAGCATTCATCTTTGCCCATAGATAAAAGAGCAGAAAGATTAAGCTGATACCGATGATCGTGTTCTTATCCATATGCTTGCGCTGGGGCCTTCAAAAAAATCCTGGCAAAGGTACAATTTTGGACATACCGACCTTCAAAACTCGGACCAAGGCCGAGAAGGGGAGGATGAAGGGTCTGGCTGGGCTTGTTTTTCATCGCCAATTTCATTAGAATATTCATCTTATTTTTGCGTCTCTGCCAGGGGGCTGGACACCAATAACACCTGGGAAAACATCAGAAAAAGTGAATAGACATGTTTGAAAGTTTAAACGACCGGCTGGAGGGCGCTTTTAAGACGCTAACGGGCGAAGGGAAGCTCACGGAAATCAA
Organism: Saprospiraceae bacterium; assembly: GCA_965223165.1. Classification (GTDB taxonomy): domain Bacteria; phylum Bacteroidota; class Bacteroidia; order Chitinophagales; family Saprospiraceae; genus JABDMH01. The sequence continues at coordinate 445,954 of CBDCVQ010000016.1, forward strand.
CGTTGCGCAGTCCATCAAGGAGATTCGGAGAGCGCTGGTGGGTGCCGACGTCAACTATAAGATTGCCAAGGAATTTACGGACAATGTCAAGGCGAAAGCGTTGGTCAGCGAGAACGTGCTGAAGTCCGTCAAGCCAGGCGAACTGATGGTCAAGATCGTCATGGACGAGTTGACCGAGCTGATGGGAGGACAGTCGGTGGGGATCAACACCAAGGGTAGTCCCGGGGTGGTGTTGGTAGCCGGTCTCCAGGGATCTGGTAAGACCACATTCAGTGCCAAACTGGCCAATTTTCTGAAAGGCAAAAAGAAACAAAATCCTCTGCTGGTCGCTTGCGACGTCTACCGTCCTGCGGCCATTGACCAGTTGGAGGTCCTGGCCGGCCAAATCAATGTGCCGGTCTATAAGGAAGAAGGCAACCAAAACCCGGTGGAGATAGCCGGCAATGCGATCGTGCACGCCCTTCAGCACAATCATGATGTGGTGATCGTAGACACCGCCGGGCGACTTGCCATCGATGAGGTGATGATGGAGGAGATTTCCAACATCAAAGAGGCTATCACGCCCACCGAAACCCTCTTTGTAGTCGATTCGATGACCGGTCAAGACGCGGTCAACACGGCCAAGGCTTTTAACGAAGTCATCAACTATGATGGGGTTGTCCTGACCAAACTGGACGGTGATACACGTGGCGGTGCCGCCCTGACGGTCAAGTATACCGTGGGTAAGCCCATCAAGTTTGCCAGTACCGGTGAGACGATCGAGACCTTGGATGTCTTTCATCCCGAGCGCATGGCGCAGCGCATATTGGGCATGGGAGATATTGTCTCTTTTGTCGAGAAGGCGCAGGAGCAGTTTGACGAGAAAGAGGCCAAGCGGCTGGAGAAGAAGATCAAGAAGAACAAATTTGACTTCAACGATTTTCACGGCCAGCTGAAGCAGATCAAACGGATGGGCGATGTCAAGTCGCTGATCAAGATGATTCCAGGTATGGCCAAGCTCACCAAAAATATCGACATCGATGACAAGGCCTTCAACAAGGTCGAGGCTATCATCCAATCGATGACATTACAAGAGCGTGCCAATCCGGAGCTGCTGAATATGAGTCGGAAGCGTCGGATAGCCCGTGGCTGTGGCCACAACATTCATGAGATTAATATGTTTGTAAAGCAGTTTCATCAGATGCGTAAGATGATGCACATGATGAGTAAGGGCAAGTTTAACGATGCTTTTGCGGGTATGCAACCCCCACGACGATAAGGCATGCGACCACACCCGATCCATCAACCCAGCATTTTTCTGATGTAAATACGTTATTAGATTAGTATTCACAACTTCGCTGATATGCACCACAATAATTGCTCCCCCTTAGGCCGTACCCTCCTCTTTTCCCTGCTGCTACTGCTAGTGTCCTGCACGCCTCGCACGGCAAGCGTGGTAAGCCAGCCGGATAGAGTAGAAGAAAAGGCTGCGACAGCCGCAACTACAGAAGCCCAAGATAAGATGGAGGAAGGCACGGCGTCTGCGACCGCTGCCGAGCCCCAAGAGAAGATGGAAGAAGCCGCACCCGAGGAGGCACCATCCAACCCTATGCTCCAGCCCATACCACTGGATCCTCGAGTGCGCATGGGGCAGCTAGACAATGGGCTGAAGTACTATATTCAGGCCAATCAAAAGCCAGAAAATCGCGCTGAACTGCGACTGGCCGTCGGGGTGGGATCCATCAATGAAGATGATGATCAACTCGGGCTGGCCCACTTCGTGGAGCACATGGCCTTTAATGGCACGAAGAACTTTGAGAAAAGTGAGATCGTCGACTATCTCCAAAGTGTCGGCACCCGATTTGGACCCGATCTCAACGCCTATACCAGTTTTGACGAGACGGTCTACATGCTACAGGTGCGTACCGACTCGCAGGAGTTGCTCGACAAAGGCATGCTGATCTTGGAAGATTGGTCTCATGCCATTACCTTCGAAGGGGAGGAGATCGACAAAGAAAGGGGTGTGGTCGAATCCGAATTGCGATCGGGCCTGAGCGCTGACGAGCGCATGCGCAATAAGTACCTGCCGGTCATCTTTCACGAATCGAAATACGCCGAGCGCCTGCCCATTGGCACCCGGGAGATCATAAATAATGCCCCGTACAGTGCACTGACGCGATACTATAAGGATTGGTATCGTCCGGACTTGATGGCCGTCGTGGTCGTGGGCGACATCGATGTGGACGAGATGGAACAGGACATCACTCGCCGCTTCAGCAAGCTGACGAACCCGGCATCTCCACGTCAGCGCGAAAAATTTGATTTTCCGGATCATGACGAGACCTTGGTGGTGGTCACCAAGGATAAAGAAGCCGCTTTTACCACCGCTAGCGTGTACTACAAGCACAAGAACAAGCGCGTGAGAAATCTCATGGACTATCGTCGTTCATTAGTGCAAAGCCTGTACAATCGAATGCTCAACAATCGACTGGATGAACTACGTCAATCCTCAGAACCACCCTTTATCTATGGATATTCCGGCTACGGCAGACAGGTCGGAGATCTCGATACGTATACCTCGTACGTGTCGACCGGTGAGGGGCAAGCGATGAAGGGCTTAGAGGCAGTGCTGGTCGAAAACAAGCGGGCGCTGGATCACGGATTTACGCAGTCGGAGCTGGATCGCACCCGCATCGAAATGCTGAGTGAGGCAGAGACCGCCGCCAAGGAGGAAGACAAGACACAGTCGGGCACGCTCTCCATGCGATACGTATATCACTATCTCAACGAAAATCCGGTGCCCAGTCCCACTCAACGGCATCAACTACAACAGGCGTTGCTACCCACCATCCAGATCGCGGAAATCAACGACCTGGCTAGAACTTGGATCACCGATGGCAGCAATCGAGTGGTGGTTGTCACGGGTCCCGACAAAGAAGAAGTGCCGCTACCTACGGAAGCCGAAATCCTATCACTGATCAAAGCGGTGGATGCCCGGGAGGTAAGCCCATACGAAGACAACGTGGCCAACGTGCCACTCATGGAAGCTGCTCCGGCAGCAGGCAGCGTCGCGAGCGCCAAAACCATCGAGTCGATTGGGGTGACCGAGTGGACCCTCTCCAACGGGGTACGGGTGGTCCTCAAGCCCACGGATTTTCAGAACGATGAGATCAACTTCACGGCTTTCAGCCCGGGAGGACACTCGATCTATGGGGATGAGGACTATCGGTCCGCGTCCTTGGCCTCGGCCATCGTCAACCAGTCGGGCGTGGGACCTTTTGACCTCATCCAATTGCAGAAAGTATTGGCCGGCAAGCAGGTGCAGGCAGGCCCCTTCATATCTGAGCTCGAAGAAGGCATGCAGGGCTTTAGTACGATCAAGGATCTGGAGACCATGTTTCAACTGATTCATCTGTACTTTACGGCTCCGCGGGAGGATGAAGCCGCCTTTAGTTCGTTGATGAGCCGGCAGAAGCAGGTACTGCAAAACCTCTTCGTCAATCCCACCTACTACTTCCGCAATCGGGCGACGAAGCTCAAGTACAAGGATCATCTTCGACGAGGGATCCCCACCGTCGAAGATCTGGAATCGGTCAGTCTGGAGAAGGTGACAGAGGTCTATCGAGATCGGTTTGCGGACGCAGGTGATTTCACCTTCATCTTTGTGGGTAACTTTGATGAGGCGTCCATCAAGCCACTGATCCTAAAATACCTGGCAAGTCTACCCAGTACGGGCAGGCAGGAGACCTGGAAGGATGTAGACGCATCGATGATCAAAGGACGACACATTGATCGATTCTCCTATGGGGAGGCTCCCAAGGCGCAGGTAGAGATGAACTGGCACGGTGGATTTGACTGGGACATCAGAGAAGATCGTTACCATCTGAATGCACTGATGGAGGTGCTGCGAAATAAGCTCCGGGAATCTATGCGTGAGGATCAGGGAGGCGTATACGGCGTCAGGGTCAGCGGCCGGGCTTCCAAAGAACCCAGGGAGGGCTACGGGGTGACGATCTCCTTCAATGCCGAGCCCACGGACGTGGATACGCTGATCCGTACCGCGCTCAGCGAGATCCAAAAGGTCATGGAAGAAGGTGCCAGTGACGAGGATATTGTCAAAGTGGTAGAGGTGCAAAGGCAAAGCCGGATCAAAGGCCTGAAGGAAAACAACTTCTGGACCAACAGCCTGCGTTCGTACTATTCCTATGGATTGGACGCTGAGCTACTGCTCCTGGAGAACTATGAGCCGCTACTGGAAAATCTGGACTCGGATGATATTCAGCAGATGGCGACAAGACTTTTTGATACAGATAACTATATTGAGATTGTGATGATGCCCGAAGAAGGGGGCGAGTAATCCCATCGATGTTGAACCGCACACAGGACGTTATATTGGGACTGCTCTTGCTTTGTTGCATGGGCATGTGCGTGGGATTGACGGCGCAGGAGAAACACTTGTACGGCTACTGGCATGGCAAGATGAAAGGAAGCCAGGGCAAATACGAGTTTAATCTCGATATCCGGCCAGGCAAGGGCAATGCACCAGAGTTGAGGGGTGTCGCCATCCACGATCGAAACGGAGGAAAGGAGGTCATTGAGCTACAGGGCACCATGTATGGTGATTATTCTGTCTATCTGGGGGATGTCGCGGACCGCTATGTCCAAGCACGCGAAGGTAAGAAGTATAGCCGGCTGCAATTCGTCCTCAAGTTTGAAAGAGGCGGTCTGGTCCTGGATGGCCATTGGCAGGAGTACCGTGACCTACGGCGATATCGCAAGGGGCGGCTGGTCCTACGCAAGGAGCGTCGAAAGGCGTAGTATATTCCGCCGCTACTTACTCTTATTTCGCATGGCCGCTAGCTGATCCCACATCTCGTCGGTGATGTGCCGGAATGCATTAAACTGGCCACCGTTTTCCAACCACTCGCCACCATCGATCGTAATGACCTCACCATTGACGTACGCCGCGTAGTCAGATAGCAGGTAGGCCGCCAGGTTGGCGAGCTCTTGGTTGTCACCTACTCGACCCAGCGGTACGCGCTGAGCCACATCAAACTTCTCGCGCACTGAAGGTGGAAATAGGCGGTCCCAGGCACCTTTCGTCGGAAAGGGACCCGGCGCTATGGCATTCACCCGGATGCCATACTTGCGCCCCCATTCTACCGCCAAGGATCGTGTCAGCGCCAGTACCCCGGCTTTGGCACATGCGCTGGGTACGGTGTATCCCGTACCTGTCCAAGCGTAGGTGGTGACAATGTTGACCATGTTACCTCGGATGCCCTGATCGATCCAGTATTTTCCGAGCTCAAGCGTATAGTTGATCGAGCCTTGCAAGACGATGCCAATCACCGACTGAAAGGCCCGATGGCTGAGGCGTTCTGTGGGCGAGATGAAATTGCCTGCGGCGTTGTTGATCAAGGCATCTACGGTGCCAAACTGCTCAATCGCTTTGGCTAGTACTTGTCGCACATCATCCATCTCGCGGACGTCTCCCGGCACGGGTAGCACGGGCTGACCGGTGGCATCGGCAATTTCCCTGGCGGCACTTTCCAATACTTCTTGCCGGCGACTGGTGATGACGAGATTAGCTCCCAGGCTAGAGAGATAACGGCCCATGGCCTTGCCGAGGCCCGATCCGCCGCCGGTCACCAATATGGTCTTGCCGGCAAATATCGGGGTGGTGTACATTGGTCCCGTGTGCTTCATACGCTTGCTAAGGTTTATTCGTCCTGGAGCATGTCTTTCAGCTCATTCAGCTTCAACATGCATTCAATGGGGGTCATACTGTTCAGATCCAATGCGACAAGCGTATCTCGCAGGGCAGCTGCCTGCTTGTCGCCGGCGTCAAAAATGCTCAATTGCATTTGGGACAAGGGCAGGCTGGTGAGCGTCTCCTTGATCTGGTCCTTGCAATCGATGGAACTGGTGAGCGACTTAGCCTCCAGTTGGCTCAAGATCTCCGTGGCCCGTCGCAATACCTGATATGGCATGCCGGCCATCTTGGCGACGTGTATACCAAAACTGTGATGACTGCCTCCCGGCACGAGCTTTCTCAGAAAGATGACTTTATTGGATACTTCCTTGGTCGCTATGTTGTAATTTTTGATGCGGGCAAACTTCTCTGCCAGCTCATTGAGCTCGTGGTAGTGGGTGGCAAATAGGGTCTTGGGGCTGGCTAAAGGGTTGTCGTGTAAAAACTCTGCAATGGACCAGGCAATGGAAATACCATCAAAGGTGCTGGTCCCGCGGCCAATCTCATCGAGTAGGATCAGGCTTCGTTCGGAGATGTTGTTCATGATGCTCGCCGTCTCGTTCATCTCCACCATGAAAGTGGATTCGCCCGAGGAAATATTGTCAGAAGCCCCCACCCGGGTGAAGATCTTGTCAATGATGCCCATCCGCACAGCTTTGGCCGGCACATACGAGCCCATCTGGGCCATGATGCAGATCAGGGCGGTCTGCCGCAGCAGGGCGGATTTACCCGACATGTTGGGTCCCGTGATCATCATGATCTGCGTGTCCTCGTTGTCCAGCAGGGTGTCGTTGGCCACGTAGTGCTCGCCCGGCTCCATCTGCTGCTCGATGACCGGATGTCGGCCTTCGCGGATGTCTATCTGCAGCGAGTCATCCATCTCGGGACGGGCGTAGAATCGAGTGGAGGCAGTCGTGGCAAAGGACCTTAGGCAGTCAATCCGGGCCAGCTGATGGGCATTGCGCTGTATGGGCTCAATGTAGTCAAGCACCTGGCGGACCAGCTCTTCGAACAGGCTGGCCTCCAATTCTTTTGACTTCTCTTCTGCGTGCAGGATCTTGACCTCCAACTCTTTTAGTTCTTCGGTGATGTAGCGCTCAGACCCGGTCAGTGTCTGCTTGCGAATCCAATTGTCTGGTACGAGTCCCTGATTCTTGTATTTGTTGGTGACCTCCAGATAATACCCAAAGACATTGTTGAATCCGATCTTCAGGCTGCTGATGCCGGTCTTCTCCGCCTCCGTCTGCTGGATGTCCAGTAGGATATCCTTGCTATTGACTATGATATGACGCCAATCGTCCAACTCCTCCGACACGCCATTGCGAATCACCTCTCCCTTCTGCAGGGACACTGGCGGATCATCCACTAGGTGGCTATCGATTTGTGCCTTGAGGTCGGGACAGGCATCCAATCCCTGTCCGACCTGCTCGAGCATGGCGTCCTTCACCTTGGCTAACTCAGTTTGGAGCGCCGGTATGACGGAGAGCGATCGCTCCAATTGTCGGATATCCCGCGGGTTGGCCTTGCCCATACAGATTTTGGAGATCAGGCGCTCTAGGTCACCGGTCTTTCGCAGGACCCTCTCGATCGTGTCCGACAGATCGTGCTGATCCATGATCGTTCCGACCGCATCCAGTCGGCCGGTGATCTCCTGTTTGTCTTTGAGGGGTAAGAGTAGCCATTTTCGCAGGAGCCGACTTCCCATCGGAGACACCGTCTCATCCAGCACTTCTATCATCGGGCAACCGGTGGGGTGATTGGAGCTAATCAGCTCGAGGTTTCGGATGGTAAACTGGTCCATCCAAACGAACTCGTCCGGGATGATACGTTGAATCGTGCGAATGTGGGGCACCTGGTCGTTTTCGGTGGCGCCCAGGTAGTGCAATATAGCTCCGGCGGCCACCTGCCCTTTCTCGAGCGCTTCTACGCCAAAGCCCTTCAGCGAATGCATGTCAAAATGGCCCAGGAGCTTTTCTCGACCATAATCAAGGGTGTAAATCCACTCATCCAAGGGATAAGTGAAGTACTGATCGCCAAACCTGGCCTGAAAGTGCTTCTTTTTGTCCTTGCTAAAGATAATCTCCGAAGGCGGAAAGCTTTGAAACAACTTCTCAACATGGCTGGCATCGCCCTCGGACATAAAAAATTCACCCGTGGAAAGATCGAGAAACGCCACACCCGCATCCTGGTTGCTAGGCGAGTAATAGACCGATGCTAGGAAATTGTTGGTATGCTGATCGAGGAGACTGTCGTCAATCACCACCCCCGGGGTGACAATCTCCGTGACTCCTCGCTTGACGATCTTCTTTTCTTTGCTGGGTTTCTCCAGTTGCTCACAGATGGCCACCCGATACCCTGCCCGTACGAGCCGTGGCAGATAGAGATCTAGCGAGTGATGGGGGAACCCAGCCAGCTCGATGTCACTGCCACCATTATTTCGGCTTGTCAGTACGATTCCGAGGATGCGAGATACGAGTACCGCGTCTTCGCCAAAGGTCTCGTAAAAGTCACCCACTCGAAAAAGCAAGATCGTGCCGGGATACTTTTTCTTGACGGAGAAGTACTGCTCCATCAGGGGGGTCACTTTGCCAGACTTCTTCTTTGTTTGAACTCCCAAGGCGGCGTGGTGTAAGTTGCACTAAAGATAATTTGATATTACACCAAACCAAAATATATAGGTGACCTAGGCATTGACTAGATCAAGTCCTCGATGTGCACGGACTGGGTCGAAGCTCCACCATATATCATCGATCTGACCGACCAAGTGGAAGGTATTCCATTGCGGAGGCCATAGCCATAGTCTAGCAACTGTACAGCTGGATGCATCGACTGCAAGAGGGCCTTCCACTGGAGATCACCGTAGCCATAGTCGTGAAAGACCCGCACGAGCTCGCCCAAGAATGCCCCGGACTCCACTGGGCCCGATATCAAGCGCCGAAGCACATATCGCTCGAGCACCGTCAGGCCATCTAGCCGGGAAGGAAAGCGTTGTAGGTGCCGATGGAGTGCAGGTCCCAAATCGAGGAGGACGCTTGGACACTGCTGGATGAGATGCATAAGATCGCCATGACTATCGCTGCAATAGGTCTGCCACACTAGGGATCCAAAGTCAATCACATCAGCATCCAAGGGTTGCCTCCTCATATATAGTTTCTGCCATTCAGCCGGCGGGACCATACCCAACGTCGTCCATTGCCCCGCGGATGATAATCCAGTGCAGACTAGAGAGACGGCTTTACGAGGATGCCGGAGGGAAATCAGGTGTAGGGCTGCCAGCAGATTGATCTGACAGAACAGATCATACTCAAACCAGAGGACCACCTCTCTTCCAGCAAATGTCAGCAGTCGATGCATCTCAGGAGACCATCGTTGCTGGTATGATCGCTCATCCACCTCCCCGGCCATGTGATCGGCTAAGAAGCGAGCTCGTACCTCAATGGAACCCGGTTGGTCCACTTCAGGCAGGGTTGGTCCTTCGCACAGCATTTCTCGCCACACCACCACGTCATTAGGTGGACTCAGATCGAGGCCTGAAGCCTCCAGCGACGGTCGCACCGCACTTCCGTTAAGGATGTGGAGAACAGCCACTTTTACTTCAATGCCTCCAGGACAGCGAAGACACGGTTGGGATAGTCACTGATGATCCCGTCGATGCCCAACTCGATCATCCGGCGGATGTCATCGCGGTCATTTACCGTCCAAGGGATGAGCTTCATGCCCTGTGCGTGGACCTCACGCACCATCACCGCATCCACCAGACGAAAATTGGGGCTGTAGATGGCCGGTACGTACCCCAGCTCATCTGTGGCTGCTTGCACGGAGATCGGTCGGTCTATGAGAAATGCTTGGGCGATATCAGGAGCTCGCCGGCGAACCTGACGCAGGCTCTCAGGATCGAAGGACTGAATGACAGTGCGATCGCTCACCCCATGATCGAGGATCACATCTACGACCAACGCGGCAAACTCTGCCACCGGTGGGTGATAGAGTCCGTCCCAGTCAGGACGACGTTTGATTTCAATATTGTATCGAATGGCATCCGGACGGTTTTCAAATAGCTGCTCCACTTGTGCCAACACCTCCGCGAGCGCAGGCTTGTAGGTCTTCAGCTTCTCTTGCTCGGGGTAGTCGGGATGTTCCTTCGATCCACAGTCATAAGACTGGATCTCCTCCAGCTCCATCTGGTAGAGATTGAAAGCCATTTGCGTGGATTCCGATATTCGTGCACCGGAGGGATCCATGGCAATCTTGGCCGACATGTAGGGCTCGTGAGATACGACGACTTGTCTGTCTTTTGATATGACCACATCCATTTCGAGGGTGTGCACGCCTAATTCGATCGCCTTGAGAAAGCCAGGGATGCTGTTTTCGGGCATGAGGCCTCGACAGCCCCGATGTCCCTGTACGTCAATGCGCTGGCTCAGGCTCATATCAGAGGGACATTTGGCGGCCATGAGTCCCACTGCGATCAGCGTGATCCATTTTGTCATAAGTCAGTTTTGTTGTGTCCAAGTTGGCGCAGGCTGTTACCATCTGTCTTTGCTTAGCCCACGTATTCTTGTCGTACGACCAGGGCGAGATAGTCGTCGTCTATGGCAATATACCCCTGGTCATAGCAGAAGTGATAAACCTTGCCCGCCTTTGTACGGTATATGTTGGTAAAATAGGTGAAGTTGAATCCCTTGGCGAGCAGTTTGTCTCGGCGAATCTTGGTCTTGCCGGTAGGGTTTAGCTCAGCGAGAATCCGTCGGTTCTTTCGGAGGGTATTATTGACGTTGCGTACGAAGTTGGTGGCATCACTGTTCAGGCGATTATTGTACGCATTGCGGCACTGATCCGAGCAAAACTTTTTGTCCTTACGTCCGAAGAAAGCCTCTCCACACTCTAGGCATGCTCGCTTTGGTGCACTCATACCCCGTCAAAGTCTCGTAGGATCTCCCGACCGATGACCAGCCTTTGGATCTCGGATGTGCCTTCACCGATCGTGCAGAGCTTGGCATCGCGATAGAACTTTTCTGCGGGAAATTCTTTGGTGTAGCCATAACCGCCATGGATCTGCACCGCCTCGTTGCCGCATCGCACAGCCACCTCGGAGGCGTACAGCTTGGCCATGGCTGCAAATTTCGTCACCTTTTCACCCCGATTCTTCAGGTCGGCCGCTTTGCGCGTGAGCAGCTCGGCTGCGTGGATCTCGGTGGCCATGTCTGCCAGCTTGAAGCTGATCCCCTGGAATGAGGCGATGGGTTTGCCAAATTGTTCTCGCTGCTTGGCATAGGCTACGGAGCATTCATAGGCTCCCTTGGCAATGCCCAGGGACAGAGAGGCAATCGATATGCGACCGCCATCCAGCACCTTCATCGCCTGGATAAAGCCTTCTCCGACCTCGCCCAATACCTGACTCCGGTGCACCCGACAGTTTTCGAAGACCATCTCCGCCGTCTCCGACGCACGCATACCTAGTTTATTTTCCTTCTTACCCGCGGAGAAGCCCGGTGTACCTCGCGGCACGATAAATGCCGTCATACCCCGACTATCTAAAAGCTCACCCGTCCTCGCTATGACCACAGCAATGTCTCCGGAGATGCCATGCGTGATCCAGGATTTGGTCCCATTGATGATGTAGTGATCGCCATCCTTCTCGGCGATGCATTGCATTCGCATGGCATCGCTCCCCGTATTGGGCTCTGTCAGCCCCCAGGCTCCAATGTACTCCCCAGTCGCGAGTTTTGAGAGATATTCGTGCTTTTGATCCTCATTGGCAAAAAGTAGCAGATGGCCCGAGCAAAGCGAATTGTGGGCCGCCACCGAAAGTCCGATCGCGCCGCAGACTTTAGAGATCTCCTCGATCACAGTCACATACTCCTGATATCCCAATCCGGCACCTTGGTATTCCACCGGCACCAGCACACCCAGAAAACCCTGCTCACCCATCTTGCGCATCATGTCCAAAGGAAAGTGTTGCGCTTCGTCCCAGTCCATTACATGGGGCTTCATGTGCTTTTGCGCGAAGGCCCGCACACTATCTCTGATGATCGCCACATTGTCGATAGTCTCTACATTCATCGGCGCTAAAATTAATTGAAAATGCCTGGTATTAGGACATTTTGCCGGCACATTTGTTTAAAGATAGCCGTCGTCCCTGTGCCTTGCGAGATCCGCTGTCGCTCCTATGTTCAGTCTAAAATCAGTCTGGACAAAATGTTGGGTTGTCCTGCCCTTGGCTTGAGGCTGGGCAAGGATGGCTTGAAGGTTACACAGGTCGATCGAAATGTGACTACTCTATCTGGTAGCCATACCGCCCCTTCCAGAGTTCAGCCATCTTTTCGCGAATCTTACGCTCGGTGGGATTGACCTTTGGCTGGTACAATTGGCGACCGGCGACGGCCTCAGGGAGGTAGTCCTGATCCACAAATTGCCCCGCGTGGTCATGGGCATACTGATATCCCTTGCCGTAGTTCAGAGATTTCATCAAGCCCGTGGGCGCATTGCGCAAGTGCAGTGGCACCGGCAAGTCCCCGGTCTCCTTTACCAGTGCCTGCGCATTTTTGATGGCCATGTAGGCAGAGTTGCTCTTGGCAGAAGCGGCCAGGTAGATGGCCGTCTGCGACATGATGATTCGGGCTTCCGGAAATCCCACGGACTGCACCGCCTGAAAACATTGGGTGGCCATCAGGAGCGCATTGGGATTGGCCAGGCCGATGTCCTCCGCCGCCGAAATGATCATTCGACGGCAGATAAACTTTTCATCTTCACCGCCTTCGATCATCCGAGCCAACCAGTAGACGGTGGCATTGGGATCGCTGCCCCGTATCGACTTGATAAATGCGGAAATGATGTCGTAGTGCTGGTCACCCGCTTTATCATAGCGTACCAGATTTTGTTGGATGATTTCGTGGACGTTTTCGTTGTTGATTACGACGGTCTCGTCGACTGGCACCGCTGCGGTGATGATCTCAAGGGCGTTGTACAACTTGCGCGCATCGCCACCGGAATACTGCAGTAGGGTATCGTATTGTTGAATGTCAAAGCTGCGCTTCTTGAGTTCGTCATCCGAGGCTATGGCTTGCTGCACTAACTTGGTGAGGAGTTCTCGATCGAGCGGTTCGAGCACATAGACTTGGCAGCGAGACAGCAAAGCGGAAATGACCTCAAAGGAGGGGTTTTCGGTAGTGGCTCCGATCAGGGTCACAATACCTTGCTCCACCGCACCTAGTAGAGAATCTTGTTGCGACTTGGAGAACCGGTGGATTTCGTCGATGAACAGGATGGGGGAGGGGGCGTCAAAAAATGCCTGCCTACGCGCTTTTTCTATGGCCTCCCGGACATCCTTTACCCCGGAATTAACCGCACTCAGGGCATGAAAAGGACTCTTTAGTTGATTGGCCACAATCTTGGCAAGCGTGGTCTTGCCCACTCCAGGCGGTCCCCATAAGATGAACGAATGCAGCTGACCCTTGTCCAAGGCACTGCGCAACACGGCCCCCGGGCTGACCAGGTGGGCCTGGCCGACGTACTGATCCAGCGTACGAGGACGCATTCGTTCTGCCAATGGAATCATATCCCTTATCTAGCTGCCTCTCGCACCCAAAAATACTTGATTAAATCAACCCCTTCGACTCCAGAAGTCAGCTCATGCGGCCGTACACGATCAGTCCCCGTGTATCTATGGCATGATCGGGCCGTCACCAATGTATTGCTACTGCCATCAAGGGCATGACATCCATACGAAATGGTGATGTAAGCGAAGGGTTTTGCGCGGATCTATGGTGGCTCTTCGCGCCGGTAAATCGTGCGAGAACGCATCCTAAGCATGACTGCTGGCTTAGGATTCTCCCCATAGTCAGCAAAGTCTCACCTTGTCCGACAGCAAGGCGGATCAATCAGATGACGGTGCGTGGGCGCAGGGAGGTCGCCTCACTTCACCATAAGAAGATACTCAAGATGGCTCGTCGCCAGCTTTAATCAACCTTCCATCTTGGCCTTTAGGCTAGCGAGCCCTTCTTCAAAATCGCCGCCAACAGCCTTGTCCATATTCATGAACATCATCATGATATTCATGGGAAATTTATTCTCCCCGGTGAATCCCCAGGATACTTTCGTGCTGCCCTCGCTTACAGCATCCAGATTCACGTAAGCATCTGAGGTTGACTTGTAGGGTTTTAGAAATCGCAACTCGGTGTCGAGCCGCTTGTTTTCCGTGAGCTTCTTGATTTCCTGCTCTCCGGATCCCACTTGCTTGTTACCTTCCCAGGCAGAAACGAAACCGGGCTCTCCATCTGTTCCCCGAAATTCCTTCTTCATGTTTGGGTCTCTAGAAGCCCAAGGTGACCACTCATCATGTTTCTTGAGGTACTTGATGTAGTCGTAGACTTCCGATACCGGTCTATCCACCGTGACTGAACGCTCGACCGCATAGTTTTTTGGAGCTACGGCACCGAGTATGAGTATGATCACTCCCAGTGCAGCCAGGATATACAAGACTATCATAATTAACAATTTGGTTCGACTAAATCTAGAAAAAAATGAGCAGTAGGTGGTTGAGCAGGTGCGTCCCTGCATCTACTTTACTTCAGCTTTTCCGTCGTCGTTCCGTCTTTCAGATGGGCGTGATTAGTCGCTCTTTGTACACGAAATCACCTTGAACTCACTGCTGAATACCACCAAATTCGTAGTCAGCGTTGACAATTTCAAAGGGCTTGTCCTCGATCTTCTTGGTCACCCAGCTGGATTTGTCCTTGGGCTTCTTGAGGTTGACCGTATGAGACTCCAACATAAATCCTGACATCAGATCTTCGTGCTGCTCGTAGTCCACGGTGGTGAACTTGCCGACGAGCGTGGCAAAAGACTTTCTCCAATCCATACCAAGCTCCGTCGTGATATAGAAAAGTGTCTCATATTCATCGTTGCTTCCTTTATATTCTTCGCCCTTGTAGCCGGCGATTTTCTTGCTCTTCCCCGTCTTTTCAAAGTTCCAGGTCTCGATCGTATCACTGACCGGTACGCTGCTAGCGATGGACGCTCCCATGCCTAAAAGATTAGGGATCGCCTGCGCAGTCTTTTTACCCTTTTTGTCCTCTGAGTACATGACGGTCACGTCCTTCTCGCCGTCGATCAGGATGGTCCGCTTCTCGTCTCGCTCGGTCTGCTCTATCGCGAATACCGCCTGTGCATCGGACAAGTACATGATCATCTCATCTTTTTCTTTCCCGTCGGTCGTTTCCACGTGTATCTTCCGATCGAAGCTATATGCCTCGGGCACTTCGGCGGCCTGATTGAGCCGTTCCATCCAATCTTTAGACAGCTGGCCGTACTTGATATGGACCGAATCACCGTAGTTGGCCCGATACAGGCTGTCCTCCTTCATGGCGTCCAAGAGCATCTGGTCAAAGGCATCAGACATGGAGCGGTACACCTTTTGGGCCACGGCTTCGGATACTTTTTCCACAATCATGTCCTCCACTTTGCGCTCGATCTTGTCCTTCGAGCGGCTAAGCACACGATTGAGCAGCTTTTGCCCCTGCATCGGTGTCAGGGAGGGCAACAACAAAAGAACTATTAAAAGAGTCTTAAAAGAGACAGGGACGGCCAACCTTTTCATGATCCAGTTTATTACTATGGAGTTAAAGTTAGGAAAAACCAAGTGCCCAGAAAGGAATGCCAACGGGGGTTGGCTGCCATTTGGGAGGTGCTTGGAGATCTGACTTTGACTGCACACCCGTACCCGTCTGATCGCTTTGCCGTAAATTAGGAGAGAGTGACTCAGCCTTTGATCCGTTGGATATTGTCAGCACTGCTGCTGCTTGCCACCGACTTGGTGCAAGCGCAGACCCCGTTCGTTTGCCGTGGCGAATACTACCTGACGTTGCGATCACGGATGTTCAATGAACTCTTCACCGTGGAGATAGATCCGCAGACAAGTTTAGTCACATTTAATCCGATCCGGATCGATGACGGCTACAACCTCAATGCGATGGGCTATCGGGCCACGGACAATTTCATATACGTGATCGATCAGGATGAGACCGGGTTGCTGCGCATTGATGGCAATGGCCGCATTGCAACCCTGCGTCCACTGGATGAGCTTCCGGCCTTGAGTTACTTCGCAGGTGAGTGTACACCGGATGGCAACTTCTTGATTATTTCCGGCTCCCCGCCCAACTTCCGCGCCGGAAGTTCCAATCTGAATTTGATCTTCATCGACCTGCGGGATCCATCCTATCCCACCCGAGAATTGCCACTGCAGAGTCACCCCTATCTCTTTTTTGACATGGCTTTTGACCCCTTTACCGGTATCTGCTATGGCTATGATGGCAACAATCAGGTGCTGGTCGAAATCGATGTCGATCGAGGAACGGTAAGGGCGGTCGGACGTCCCGGTCAAATTGCCAACTCGATGGGCACGCTCTTTTTTGACGCCTTTGGCAACCTGTTCGGTTATGGTAGACCCAACGGTGGTGACCTGCAGAATACCCTGTTTGCCATTGACAAAGAAAATGGGAACGTCACCGTGGTCACGACTGGCGAATCAGCGGATCGAAGTGACGGTTGCTCCTGCCCATTTACGATCAAACTCTCTAAGGATGTGTCGCCCCGGGTGGTGCTACCCTGTGCTGAGGTGGATTTCACTTTTAGCGTGGCTAATGCCTCGGGCAACGTACAGCGCGGCATCGAGTTTAGCGATGAAATGCCCCGGGGCTTTGAGGTATTGGAGGTCGTACGCAATCCCTTTGGCGGCACCGTAGAAGACACACCCGACAACGAGATTAGGATCACGGGTATGGAGGTACCCCTAGGCATTGACAGCATAGTCGTACGGGTAAGAATTGGTGAAGGTTTGGAAGGCATCTACCGGAATCAGGCGCAACTCACCAACCTGCCAGAGTCCTTGGGCCGGTTTACCGTCTCGGATGACCCCACCACGATCCCCATCGAAGACTCCACCAGCTTGCAGGTCGTACCATTGGAGATAGATCTTAGCAGCCAAAATCGCTACATCTGCGAGGGCGATACCCTGGTGCTGTCATCCAATCTCCCCAATGCCTCGTATCTCTGGCAAGACCGGTTTGGGACCAATTCGTTCGTGGTGCGAGAGCCAGGTACCTATTGGGTGGAAGTCCGATCTAACTGCGACGTGAGATTTGACACGATCCATGTGGAGCATGCACCACCCCTGATCGTGGATGTGGGTCCGGATTACAGTGTGATCTTGGGAGACAGCGTCTTTGTCGACCCGATGGTGACAGGATTGAGCCCTTTCAGCTATCAGTGGCAGGGCACGGATAACTCTGGCACAATCTCGTGCCCGATCTGTCCCAGCACGGCGATTACTCCTTACTTCTCCAGCACGATTGGCTTGGAAGTGACCGATGCGGCAGGTTGTACGGCCCGAGACGAATTGGACATTGAGGTGGACCGCACCGTCTATATTTGGATTCCCAACGCTTTTTCACCTAACGGTGATGGCGTGAATGACCTCTTCTACGTAGCCGGGCGATACCCCTACGAGCTGGAGGAGTTCTCGATCTTCAGTCGCTGGGGCCAGCGGCTCTTCCACACCAACAACGTGCCTGTCGGATATGAAGCGGCCGGGTGGAATGGCATTTCCGGCAATGCCCTGATGAATCCAGGAGTGTATGTTTATCTTGCCACCATCCGATTGGCCGATGGTACCAAACAGCACTTTGCCGGTGACTTGACATTGATTCGATAGCAGCCCCGGTGGGCCGGCGTCGATCCGATGTTGTACCTTGCAGCACACCGACATTCTCGCCTTGGCAAAATTCCGTTCTTCACATGTACGCCGTCGTAAAGGCACCTCATCTTCAGGCGTCTTTCGCCTCATCTTCATCCTTGCATTTCTCCTGATCGTCCTCATTATGGGAAGGCCCTTGATACAAAATCTGTTTCAAACCATCCCGACAGATGAACCTTCAGATCGCTTCTACTTGCCTGCCGACAACGGTGGCGAGATCGTACACCATACCTATCACTCCTTGGCCTACAACGAGTCGACGGAGCAAGCCGACTGGATCGCTTACGAGCTGTCGCGAAGGCAACTGGACGCTCCGCGGGTAGAGCGTACAGACTACTTCGACGAGGACACCAGCTTGTCACAGGGCTCCGCCTCCTTTTACGATTACAAAGGCTCTGGTTATACCAAGGGGCACCTGGTGCCTGCCGCTGACCGCGCCTTTTCCCGCCAGGCCATGGAAGAGACCTTCTTGATGAGCAACATCAGCCCCCAGGCCCGGGCTTTTAACGGGGGCGTCTGGCGCGAGTTGGAGGAGAGTGTACGGGACTGGACCCGGGCCGCCGGCAGCCTCTACATTGTGACGGGCCCCATTTTCGAGGCATCTGACACCCGGACCATCGGCGAAAATCGGGTCAGGATTCCTTCTAGTTTCTACAAGGTGATCCTTGACGCGGATGAACCGGGGCGCAAGGCCATCGGCTTTGTACTACCCAACGAACGATCCGTATTGCCTCTGCAGACGTATGCTCTCTCTGTGGATGCGGTGGAGGAAAAAACCGGCATCGACTTTTACCACGAGCTTTTTACCGATACATTAGAGGACCAACTAGAGCGCGAAGTTGACCTGTCGCTTTGGCCCATCAGTCAGGCGAGGTATCGGTTGCGCATAGATACCTGGAATAAACGATAAACCCAATGAAGGATATCAGCACATTCATTCATCAAGTCTCTGAGGCATTTGACTTTGAAGGCCCCAGTTTTGTACTGGGCGGGGCCATGTTGGACAAAGAGTGCTTGACTGGCACGCACGTGCGTCTGCCATTGAAGACGCTCAATCGGCATGGATTGATTGCCGGTGCCACGGGTACGGGCAAAACCAAGTCGTTGCAGGTGATTGCCGAGCATCTATCCGCCCATAGCATCCCGGTCTTGCTGATGGATGTCAAGGGGGATCTCAGCGGCCTGGCAAAGGCCAGCGACGGACACCCCAAGATCGACGAACGGCATGAACAAATCGGCTTGCCCTTTCAGGCGGACCGAAGCCCCGTCGAATTTCTCAGCCTGTCGGAGGAAAAGGGCGCTCGACTGCGGGCGACGATCACAGAGTTTGGACCGGTGCTCTTTTCCAAGATTCTCGATCTTAACGAGACCCAGCAGGGCATCATGGCCGTCATCTTTAAGTACTGCGATGACCATCAGCTGCCATTGCTAGATCTAAAAGATATCAAGAAGACACTCCAATGGCTCACCGGCGAGGGGAAAAAGGAAGTCGAGGCCGAATATGGCCGAATCTCCACGGCTTCCATGGGCACAATTATGCGCAAGATCATCGAGTTGGAACAGCAGGGGGCAGAGCAATTCTTTGGTGAGCAGAGTTTCGACATGGATGATCTGGTCCGGATCGACGAGGACGGCAAGGGGATCATCTCCATCGTACGCCTCACCGACATCCAGGACCGGCCGCATTTGTTCTCCACCTTTATGCTGCAAATGCTGGCGGAGATCTATGCCACGTTTCCAGAAGAGGGAGACGCTGAGCAGCCCAAGCTCGTGATTTTCATAGACGAGGCACATCTGATTTTTAGTGAGGCTTCAGACGCCTTGCTCGACCAAATCGAGACGATCATCAAACTTATACGTTCCAAAGGTGTGGGCATCTTCTTTGTCACCCAGAATCCCGCCGACATACCAGACACCGTGCTCAGTCAGCTGGGGATGAAGGTACAGCATGCCCTGCGGGCCTTCACCGCCAAAGATCGTAAGGCGATCAAGCTTGCGGCCCAGAACTTCCCGCTCTCAGATCACTATGAGGTCGATCAAATCTTGACCGAGTTGGGGATTGGTGAGGCGCTGGTCAGTGTCTTAAATGAGAAAGGCATTCCCACACCGCTGGTGCATACCATGATGCGAGCGCCGCAATCCCGCATGGACATATTGTCTCCATCTGAGATCAACTATATCGTGCGGTCCTCCTATCTGGTAGACAAATACAACCACGAGGTGGATCGCGACAGTGCCTATGAGATACTAAACGAGAAGATCCAAGAGGCGCAGGCAGCGGAGCATCAAGAAAAGATGCGCAAAGAACGCGAGAAGGTGACGCGATCCCGCCGCCGGGGAAGACCCCGAAAAAGCATAGCGGAAAAAACCTGGGACGACGCCACCCGCCAGATTGGCAGAACGTTGGCTCGTGAGCTATCCAGAGGCATCCTCGGTGTATTGGGTGTTAAGACTCGACGAAGGAGGAGGTAGGAGGGGAGGCGCGCACTGGACTAGTTAGTTCTTCGTGGCCACGTGGTGATAGTTCTCACTGTATTTGGACCAAGGTGTTGTCTTGTGGTAATCCTGTGCAAAATAGGACATGATTTGCTCAAATCGCAGGGAGGGCTGAAAGCCACGTAGTGCCTGGATCACGTTTAGCTCCTCATCAATAAACACGACGCTCGGATAACTCAAACGCCCACGCGTCAACTCTGCGGCCAGCTCGTGATAACCCCTCAAACCGTTCTTCACATAGGTATAGGTCTGGCCCTTAAAATCGATGGGATCGTGCTGCTCGCCATCAAACTTGACAGCGTAGAAATGGGTGTTGATATAGTCAACGATGTACTTATTTTGAAAGGTGGTTTGATCCATTTTCTTGCACCAGCCACACCACTCGGTGAAGATGTCGACAATGATCTTCCTCTCTTCTTCTTTTGTGGCCTTGATCGCCTCTTCAAAAGACATCCAATTCACCTCCTGCGCCTGGCAAAGGGTGGCAGCCAGAAAAATGCTCATCGCCAGAATTCTCATCTTGTACATCTCCAATCGTATCTGAGCTCTCGCCAAAACCATAACGAAATAACAACTTTGAAACAAAAATCACAAACCACTTATGGCTTCCGGCGGTGCTTTTAAAAGAACTTTAACAGGGGTGAAACGCCGTTGGCAAAGTCCCGTGTTATCGGGCATATAGGCCACTGTGATCATGCATGTACCAGGTCACATAATCCTCGCCGAGCGGCAGCCGAGACGTTGTACCCGTGGGGTGGTAGGGTGCTTTCACTCCACTGGCCAAGGGGCGACTCGAAGTGATCACTCGACACTCATCCCACAGGCCTGCCTCCAAGAAACTACGGAGCAGTTGGGCTCCACCCTCAACCAATACCGCACCAATATCTTGCCGGAGTAGTTCGGTCAAGATAAAGGACAACTCCTGGCTACCCTCCGGCAACACATAAGCCTGTACACCATCCGGTACGACAGGGGGAGCATCGTAGCTGAATAGCATCGTAGCTTGACTACCATCAAAGACTTTTGCATCGGCAGAGAGCCGTCCATGGCGATCGATCACCACCCGGGTCGGTTGTGTTCCATGGTACAGGCGATTGCTTAGCTGCGGATTGTCGATCTGCACCGTGTTTGTACCCACCAGGATAGCGTCGGACTCGGATCGCCATTTGTGCACCAGTCGATCGGCAAGAGGGCCACTGATCTTCGTACGTTGGCCCCCCTGAGCAAGGAAGCCGTCCACGGATTCCGCCCACTTAAGTATGATATAGGGCCGCCGGAATCGCTGGATAACCCTGAAGGGATGCAGCACCTGACGGGCCCTGCCATGGCCGGTAAGCAATAAAATTGCGGCGCCGGCTGACCGTAATCGGTTGATACCGCGACCTGACACCGTGGGATTGGGATCCTCCTGCGCGATCACCAAGCTTTTGATCGCCTTGATTTCGATCTGCTCGCAGCAGGGAGGGGTCTTACCTTGGTGACTACAAGGCTCCAGCGTCACGTACATCCGGGCATCTGCTATTTGCTCGAGCTGACCGGGTACGTCTGCCAAGGCATTGACCTCGGCATGCGCTTGACCAAACCGACGGTGATACCCTTCACCGACAATCTCCCCGCTCAGTGTCAACAGTGATCCTACACACGGATTGGTCTTGGTGCCCCCGCGACCCAGTCGAGCCAGGTCTGCACAACGATCCATATATAGGTTATCTTGTAGATGCATAACTACTTCATTGTAAAATAATTAGTTAAATTCCCTCGCAATAATTTTGAATTCAGCAAAAATATTAGATATTCGTAGGAAGACTACTGGCGTACTAACATTTCTTTATCCGTGAATTGATTGGAAGTTAGTTGATATTTAGGTGTCAGACCGAACGCTTAACGCAAAACGGAGAATGGGTTAAGACACACGCAGAGACGGACACATGAAATCAACGCATCCCGGTACGGATAAGGTTAATGTGACTACCGAATTATTAACGACGATATAACACATATCCGTAATTTAAACACTCATTTACATTGCTTTACAAGGTTAAACTTAAGAACGCTGACACTAGTGTCATGCTGGATGATCACATCTATCATCACCTGGTCACTGAGCCGTATCTGGTGAGAATTGACTTCATCAGCAATTTGAGGAAGCATTCCTCTGGCTGTGCCGTCTTTCAAAAATCGTGGAAGCGAGCAGATGGTCACTACAAGATTGAGACCATTTATCTGCATCGGTATATCGCGGAGAAGTTTTTACCACCGCCCGCCTCACCCGACATGAAGTTGGTGGGTGCGAAGAATGGTAATAAACTGGATTGCCGACTGGAGAATCTGGAGTGGCGAACAAGGTCCACCTCCTCCAGAAATCGCAAGACAACGAGCAAAACGGGCTACACTGGGGTGTACATGGAAAACAAGAAGTACCGTGCCATTATTACGATCAATGGAAAGGCGGTGCACATTGGCATGTTCAACACACCGGAAGAGGCTGCCAGGGCTTACAACAAGCGAGCCAAGGAGGTGTATGGTGACATGGCCAAGCTTAATAAGATCCGCCGAAAAAAAAAGGCCCTAGCAAATAATTAGATTGTTAGGCCGGCTTTAGGGACTGGATCTTACCCAGCTTTTCCATTAGAAACTCCACATCCTCGGCTGTGTTGAGGTCGGAGAATGAAAATCTGACCGTAATACCTTTGTCCAGAGGGCGTAGCGCCTGCAGGACGTGCGACCCCTTTTGTGCGCCTGATGCGCAGGCACTGCCACCGGAAGCGCTGATCCCTTCTATGTCGAGATTGAAGACCAGCAGATCGCTCATTTCATCCGGCGGAAAGGTGACGCTTAAGACGGTGTACAAGGAGTGACCAAAGGGGTCCCCGTTGAGACGTACCTTTGGAAACTTTCGCAGCAGTCTATCGGCCAGCATCTTCTTCAGTCCCAGGATATGTCTTTTGGTCTCCTGCATGCGCTCGCATGACAGATCGAGGGCCTTGGCCAATCCCGCAATGCCGGCGATATTCTCCGTACCTGACCGTAGTTGCCGTTCCTGGCCTCCGCCATCGATGAGCGGCTCAATGATATTGCGCTGGCTCACATAGAGAAAACCCACGCCCTTCGGGCCCCGGAACTTGTGCGCTGAACCAGCCAGGAAGCTCACATATAAATTGGAGAGGTTAAAGGGAAAGTGGCCAATCGTTTGCACCGTGTCCGTGTGAAAAAGGGCTCCATACGTCTGGCACAACTCTCCCACGGTATCCAGATCGATCATGGTGCCCAGCTCATTGTTGCCATGCATGAGGGAGACCAAAGTCTTGGATGCACGAGCCTGTAAGCGCCTTTGCAGGTCATCCAGTCTTGGGCGTCCCTTTTGATCCAACTCCACATGCTCCACCACCACACCGCTATCGGCCAGCCGATCTATCGTATGCAGCACACTATGGTGTTCTATCGCCGAACTAATGATGCGGCGGATACCCAGATCGCGCACCGCGCATTTGAGGGCGGTGTTGTTAGCTTCTGTGCCTCCACTCGTAAAGAAGATCTCTCCTTGGCTAGCCCCGAGTCGGTTGGCTATGATTTTGCGTGCTTCCTCCACAGAGGCCTTGGCCCTTCTCCCAAAGTGATGTACCGACGAGGGGTTGCCAAACAGGTCCCGCATACTCTCCGTCATGAGATCAACCACCTCCGGAAACATAGGCGTGGAGGCCGCATTGTCCAAATAAACTCTCATCCTATGTCATTTTGCAAACCATCGGTCCACCAGTTGTTGTTCCATCTGGAGACCGCTCCTGTGAACGAACTCGTTGGTCTTAAGGTCATAGGTATAGTCAGACTTCCACTGCCGCCAGTTTTCTACGACTTGTTTGATGGCCATGCAAAGGTATCGTACTTCTTCGTCGGTCATCGTCGGGTGAATCGACAGTCGCACCCAGCCAGGCTTTTCCGAAAGGTCTCCCAGGCCGATCTTCTTGGTGATTTGGCCGGAGATCTGAGGTGAAACTTCCAGCAGGTAATGTCCGTAGGTTCCGGCACAGGAGCAGCCTCCACGCACTTGCACCCCAAATCGATCGTTCAGCAGGCGGACACAGAGATTGTAGTGCAAGTCATTCACATAAAACGACAGGACACCTAGCCGATCTCGATGCTCATCCGCCAGAAAATGCAAGCCTTCGACTTGGTCCAATTCTGCCCACAGGATCTCCAGCATCTCATGTTCCCGCTCCAGCATTTCTCGCACGCCCATCTCCTCCTTGAGTTGAATGGCCAGGGCCACCCGCATCGTTTGCAGAAAGGCCGGGGTCCCACCATCTTCGCGTGCTTCTATGGCATCCAAGTACTTGTGCTCGCCCCAGGGATTGGTCCAGTCGACGGTGCCGCCACCGGGATTGTCGGGGATCCGATTCTTGTACAGTTTTTCATTAAAGATCAGTATGCCCGAGGATCCGGGCCCACCGAGAAACTTGTGTGGAGAGAAGTACAAGGCATCCAGGTATTGCTCCGGATGCCCCGGATGCATGTCCATATCGATGTAGGGTGCCGAGCAAGCAAAGTCAACAAAGCACAAACCGCCCGCCTCATGCATTAGCTGGGCAACCTGGTAGTAGGGGGTACGGACGCCAGTCACATTACTGCAGGACGTGATGGCAGCTATCTTCCTCTTGCGATGCGCATGCCGATCCAAGAGCTGCTGGAGGTGTGTGAGGTCCATCAATCCCCGATCATCCGGGGCGATAATTTCTACGTCAGCCAGCGTCTCCAGCCATGAGGTCTGATTGGAGTGATGCTCCATATGACTGATGAACACCACGGGACGCTCTTCATCGGAGAGCTGCACCCGGTCCAGGTACTTCTCATGCACCTTCAGTCCGAGGATCCGTTGCAGTTTGTTCACTACGCCGGTCATCCCCGAATGGGAGGAGATCAAAATGTCTTGATCACTGGCGCCCACATGCTGCTTAATGATTTGCTTGGCCCGTTGATAGGCCATGGTCATCGAGCCACCGGTAATGGTCGTTTCGGTATGGGTGTTGCCCACAAACGGAGCAATCTCCTCGGACAGTTTGCGCTCAATTGGGCCATACAGTCTGCCCGAGGCCGTCCAGTCGGCATAGATAATTCGCTTTCTGCCGTAGGGCCCTTCAAACTCCTGCGTCTGGCCAATGATCTGCTCGCGATAGGGCGCAAAATATGTTTCTAGGCTCGTGGCAATCATCTGGCAGCAATCTCTTCGATTTCTTGGATAAACCGCTGGGCCAGGTTCGTCGCATTCTGCAGCGTCTGGCTCTCGGCATATACACGGATGATGGGCTCGGTATTGCTCTTGCGCAGGTGCACCCATTCGCCCGGAAAAATCAGCTTGAGTCCATCTATATCAATATGATCCTGACTGGCATACCGTCGCTGCATCTCCGCAATAATCTCATCCGCAGGTCGGCCATTGTCCAGTGGTACTTTAAGCTTACAGATTTCGTAGGGCGGGTAGCTGCGACGGAGTTCGGTCATCGTGCTGCCTAGGGTGGCCAGGTGCGAGAGAAAAAGCGCGGTGCCCACCAGGGCATCCCGCCCGTAGTGCAGCGGAGGGTAGATGACTCCTCCATTACCTTCGCCACCAAACACCGCATTTACCTCCTTCATTTTCTCAACCACATTGACCTCACCCACCGCAGAGGCATGATATTGACCTCCATGTTGCTCTGTTACATCCTTCAACGCCTGGGTAGAGCTGAGGTTGGAGACGGTATTGCCCGGACGGTGGCGCAACACATAGTCAGCGATGGCCACAATCGTGTACTCTTCCCCAAACATGCTGCCGTCCTCATTCACAAATGCCAATCGGTCCACATCCGGATCCAAGGCGATCCCAAGATCACCGCCATGGCTGACCACGCTTTGCGACAAATCTTGCAGATGGGCCGGTAGGGGCTCAGGGTTGTGCGCAAATCGTCCGGACAAGTCATCGTGAATCGCAAGGGCCTGGACCCCCATTCTCTCCAACAAGGGCAGCATGGAAATGCTTCCGGTGGAATTGACACAATCCACGACCACCTTAAAACCCCGATCTCGAATGGCATCTGCATTGACCAGGGGCAATGCCAGTATGGCCTCCAAATGCTGGTCTAGCGACTGATCACTGACCTTGTAAGATCCCAGAGAATCTACATCGGCATATGCATAGGCCCCTTCGGCGATGATCTCCAGTATGGACGCACCTGCCTGTGCGGAGATAAACTCCCCCTTCTCATTGAGAAATTTCAGCGCATTCCACTGGACCGGATTATGGCTGGCGGTCAGGATAATACCGCCGGCAGCCTGCTCGGCGACCACGGCCATTTCAACGGTGGGAGTGGTAGATAGCCCCAGATCTACGACGTCCAGACCAAGTGCCTGCAAAGTGCTACAGCACAGACGGCTGACCAGGTCTCCGGAGATGCGGGCATCCCGGCCGATCACGACCTTGCGGCTCACAGATCGGCCAAGCAGCCAGTGCCCGTAAGCAGCGGTGCAGGCCACGATATCCTGAGGCGTAAAATTGTCCCCGATACGGCCACCTATAGTACCGCGTATGCCGGAAATCGACTTTATTAACGTCATCGAAAAGAGGGTGAGAATTAGTGGGAGCAAAGGTACTGATTTAGTGAAGATCCCCGGCAGACAAATGGATCGCGTGGACTTTGACGGATCGTAGGGTGGGGCAGATCACGTGTTCTCGGATGGGGTTTCTCGCAGGGGAAAGGTATTTAGCCGTGGATTTGTTGAGTTCTTTGAGCATGCCTTTGCCCTTCCATCCCACTAGAGTTTGGCACTAGAGACATTGTTTAGGGTCTAATAGATTTTGTTGGCAGACGAGGCGCAAAAGATGACCGAACGAATCTCGTAGCGGCGAGCATGACCATGCGAGAAGAGGGGGAACCACGACCGCGGGTGGGTGGCTAGCTTGAGCTACGGCAAGGCTTTGCAACGAAATATGCCGACCAAAGACATTAGAATTGACAGCAAGATTTAGTGCCAAGCTCTACTAGAAGCGCTAGTTTAGATGCAGCAATGATTGCGAGAATGTGGGAGAACCTCCTGGAATGGGATCGGGCAGCGTTTTATGTCATCAATGGCATACAGATCGAATGGCTGGATGCCGCTATGCCGTTCTACCGACATAAACTCTTTTGGATCCCGGCTCTACACCTTTATGGCCGGCACCCTGATCTGGAACCTAGGGCGCAAGGGTCTTTGGGTGCTTCTTTTGGCCTTTGCTACCGCTGGTGTGTCTGATACCATGAGTTCAAAAGTCATCAAGAACACTGTCAAGCGAGTACGTCCTTGCAATGAGCATTCGATGTCAGCTCGGGTGATTGAAAGGATTCGCTGTGGCGGGGGGTATAGCTTTACCTCCTCACATGCGACTAATCACAGCGCCATCGCTTTCTTCTTCTTCTTTCTCTTTGCGGCCCACAAGGGTCGATGGCGGTGGGCATTGGTCCTCTGGGCCATCAGCATCGGCATGGCCCAGATCTTTGTGGGGGTGCACTATCCCCTGGATGTGATCTGTGGTCTACTGCTCGGGCTGATCATCGGACGGGGTATGGCAGCCTTAACTCACCGAGTGGTCTTCGCTAGAAGTCAATGGCCGGATCCGTCAAGTGCTTGATCAGATCTTCATGTCGCTCCCGAGTCCGGATAAGATAAGCCTGTCCTTTGTGGATGAGCACTTCGGGAGGTCGAAGACGGAGAATTGTAATTGGAGGCCATCATAAAGCTGTAGGCACCGGCATTCTTGAAGAGGAGTACGTCGCCAGGAGAAATTTCGGCGATGGGTCGGTTCCAGGCAAAGGTATCCGTCTCACAGATGTAACCCACTACCGAGTAGATCTTGGACTTCCCGGCCGGATTGGAAATGTTCTCAATGGCATGGTAGGAGTCGTAAAACATGGGGCGGATCAGGTGATTAAAGCCGGTATCCAGGCCGGCAAAAACGTTGGAGGGCGTCCGCTTTACCACATTCGTCCGCGCCAAGAAGTACCCGCTCTCCGAGACTAGATATTTACCGGGCTCGAACATCAACTCCAGATCCCGGCCCGCGTCCGCACAAAACTGCTTGAATTTTCGACTCATCTCAGCGCCAAACAACTCGATATCGGTCTCCACGTCATTCGGCCGATATTTCACCTTAAAGCCGCTGCCGAAGTCGATGTATGCCAACTGATCAAAATTGCGTGCGGCCTCAAAGAGGATGTCGGTGGCTCGGAGGAAAACCTGCACGTCGAGAATATCAGATCCGGTATGCATGTGTACTCCCTCGATGTGGATCTCGTGCTGTTGCACGATCTCCAATGCCTGCGGAAGCTGGTGGATCGATATCCCAAATTTCGAGTCGATATGTCCCACCGAGATCTTCTTGTTTCCGCCGGCCAGAATGTGTGGGTTTATTCTGATACAGATCTTCTGGCGGGGATGGTGCTCGCCAAAATAGGAGAGGGTCTCCAGATTGTCAATGTTGATGCGTACCCCAAGTTGCATTGCTTCTTCGTACTCCGCAATGGACACCGCACTAGGGGTGAAGACAATATGCTGCGGCAAGAATCCGGCGGCCAGACAGAGTTTTATCTCTCCGATGGAGACCGTATCCACGCCCGCACCCAGTCTCCGCAAGAGGCGTAAGATGGAGATATTCGACAGCGCTTTGCAGGCGTAGTTGATGGTGAGCTTGTCGACATCAAAAGAGTCACGCAACTTCTCGTATTGCCGGGTGATGGTGGCTCCGTCATACACGAATAGGGGCAAGCCATATTGGTCACCCAGTGACAGCAGATCTACCCCCTGTATCAAATACCGTCCATCGATTAACTGCATGTGGCCAATTTTTTCTCGGAAAAACAGCAGCCAAATATAGAATAGTTACCCAAAGACCTGCATAGCCCTGGGGGAAAGTCTGCCGTGTTATCGCTTTATCAGCGATTTGGACTGCTGATAGGTCCGATCACGATAGGTGGCGTGATAGGTGCCCGGTGGTAGATGCCCGGCGTGCCAAGTGATCCGGTGCGTGCCGGTGGCAAAAGTGCCCGAGGCCAAGACCTGCAGGGTCCGACCGGCCAGATCGGATATGCTGATCTGGAGTGGACCGCCATTCGACTCAAATTCGATGGTGGTTGTGTCTTGAAATGGATTGGGAAATCCTCTGATCAGTGAAAGACCTGCCTTTTCGTGTAGCAGGTGGGTGGATGTGCTCACGCAGGGGCTATTGGCCACGAAGGGAATGGTAGGAAAGTCCTGTCCAAAGGTAGCTTGCAGGTGGGTACCCTCCACGCAAAACCAGTCCTGCAGAATGGAGGTATAGATCGACCGAAAGTCCGTGGTCATGGGAAGGTTATCCTCCACCGAGGGATTGTCCGGTATCTCTGGTGACTGCCCATACAAGCCGCCTCGCACGTGCTCGCCAAAGACGAATAGCGGGGCCGCAGCGCCATGATCCGTACCATTGCTGGCATTTGAAATGATCCTCCGACCAAACTCGGACACGGTCGCTCCCAGCACTCGATCTTGAATACCAAGGTATCGCAAGTCCTTTATAAACGCCTCCACCGAAGAGCCCAAGGTCTCCAGCAACGTAGCATGTTCACCGCGGAGATGATCGCTGGGCACCACCTGACTATCATGCGTGTCAAACCCATGCAGGCTGACCATGTAGAGCCTGGTCTGCAGTCCTCCGGCAATCAGTCGGGCTACGATCTTTAGCTGTTCCGCCAATTCACTCTCGGGGTAGGTTGCTTGCTGCTGCACTTTGCCCGCAGCTTCGCGAATGACCTCCCCATATACCTGCGATTGCTTGGTGATCAATCGGATGTAGTCTAGCTTGTCACCCGCTTTACCCGGTACGTTGGGCTCCTCTTCATTATTGACGAGCTGATAAAACCACTCTGGATCAGCCACTACCATCCCCATGCCGGTAATGGGACCTTGAAAGGCAATCGACAGGTTGTATCCGATCTCAATGGCCAGCGGATCGGGTACCGATGCATTGGGGTATTCCACTGGGTAGTTGGGATACTCTTCGTTGAGATAGCGACCAAGCCAACCGGTGGACAGAATTTGATCATTGTCGGCGGCGGTCATCCAGATATCGGTCGAGCGGAAGTGTGAGAAGTCCTGATTGGGATATCCTACTCCATGCACAATGCCCAGCTTACCGTCGTCATAGAGATTCCTGAAGCTCGTCAAGGAAGGATGCAACTTGAAATCGCTGGTGTCGCTGAGACCGAGCAAGCTACTTTCCGGAAGGATCAGGTCAGGACGCGCTGCCGTGAGCGTGGCGTAATCATGCATGGGCACGACCGTGTTGAGGCCATCATTGCCACCGCCCAGATAGACCAGCACCAAGACTTTGTCTGTATCCACCAGATCGCCGTACAGGTTGGAGATCAGTGGAGACTGCGCGAAGGATGGTAGTCCGATGCCTCCCATCAAGGGTGGTAGCAAAGCGGTGCGTGATGTATGTCTAAGAAATGATCGTCTATCCATTGTACACTACTTTTTCCGGTGCAGGTTAGGCCAGGTGATACTCAGCGCGCTGGAGCAAGGTCTGAAACATGACCTTTGCGCGAATTTCTACCGTGTTTATCTTCATCTCATCTTGGGGATCGTCCCAATATTCAAACCAGGCATTGGTCCAATAGCTCGGGTCCAGCTGACCGCTGAGCAGAATGGAGCGCAGATGCTGTTTGACCTTGTCGCTCAGGGGATAGCCCAGATGCATCGCCACAAGATCGTCGATGAGCCTGTCCGGATCCCCCGGATTGGGCAAGGTGGCGATGTGCGCCAGTAGGTCGACGTTGGTCAATAGATTTTGCGACCAGAATCCCCAGTATATAAAGGAGTCCGTGATCACGGCTCGATTGGTAATTGAGTTGGTCGTGATCCAATGCTTATCAAACTGCGGCACTTGGTAGTATGCCGGATAGCCCGCCACATTGGGCGGATCCATGAGTTCAAGGCCCAGAGAAGACATATTCCACAACATGCTTGTCCGAATCTCTCGCTCATTGGTGACCGTTGCTCCAGCCGGCATATTGACATCAAAAGTGCGCCAGAAGCCAATCATGAAATCGAGTGGGCTCTTGATCATCGCACCCATATTCTCCGGGTCATAGAAATGAGCACTTCGGAAGAGGGCTCTGAGGACGGGCTTGATCTCGTAATCGTTGTCCCGAAACACCTGGGCCAAGGGCTGAATGACCTGCGCCTCAGTCTGGGCATCGATGTGCGAATAGACATAGAAACGATAGAGCTTGCGCACGACAAAAGCAGCCACCTCATTTGCCTCAAAGATCATATCGATGAGATCATCCACCTCGGTCGCACCAGCCGGGCCGCTGCGGCCTGCAATCTTCGTGTGGTTGTAAAAGGCGGAGAATTGTTTGTCACCCGTATCGTGCCAGTAGTCGCGAAAGAGGTACGTGGCGCCTTGTTCCCAGTCGACGGAGTGACCGGTCAACACGCGTGCAGCCTCTTGCACGTCCGTCTCCGTATAGCCAGCGTCTGGCCCTTTGCCGATAGTGAATAGCTCCTGGAGCTCCCGGCTATAGTTTTCGTCGGGGGCAAAGCGATTGTTGGCCGCTCCATTGAGATACAGCAACATCTGTGGATCCAGGGTCACCTCCAAGATCATCTGTTTGAAGTTGCCATAGGCCAGCCTACGCAACATCTGAAAGTGCCAGGTAGGTGAGATGCGGCCAGAAGATCTCCCACGACTGCGTGGCCAAGTGATTGTGCCAGAAGTAAATCAACTTTTCGTGGGCTGTCACGGTCTGGTCGGAGATCATCTGATGGATCCACCACGCTTTGAGTGACACAACTCGTGCGGATACAAGGTCAGCATTCTCCCGGCCGTAGTCATGGACCCAGGGATCGCCAAAGGCAATCTGCGGATCCGTCAGATCATCTCGATTGTAGTCATTGACGGGTACAGCGGGGGCATCAGACTCGGAGAGCAGGTGCTCGATGGCCTCATCGATGCTGAGCGAGGAGAGAGTGGTGACGTCCTCCTTTCGTGCCCCAAACATCGTGCGTCGGAGCAGGTGTCTCACTTGGGTCTCACCCCATGGTCCGGTGTAGGGCTCGGTGCCAGTCAAGAGGTGTCGAGCGGTCGCCGTGCTGGAATCATTAGCGTCTAATCTCATCTCTTTATGTACCAGATATCAGAATATAGTCTATTAGACGGAGTAAAACCATCGGGCGATCCTTTCTAATGTCAACTATTGTACCTAAAATTGCAGCCCTGGATGGACGTGTGCTCACCATCGATAACGCTAAAACCATCGCTTCTCCTACGAAAAAGCCAAGAAAAATGAGGAAAAAAATTGCCGCAGGTAACTGGAAAATGAATAAGACGCTGCCCGAAGCGGTGTCGTTGGCCTCCAGCCTTTCCACCGTTGCTATCCCGGAAAATACCCAGGTGATTCTCGGTGTTCCGCACGTGTTTCTCAGCGAAGTCCGCCACGCGGTGGAAGGGAGTGCTATAGAGCTGGCCGCGCAAAACTGTCATCAGGAAGATAGCGGTGCCTATACCGGCGAGACTTCCCCAGTGATGCTCCAGTCCCTAGGTATTCCCTATGTGATCTTGGGACACTCCGAGCGACGACAGTACTTTCAAGAGAGCGATGAACTACTGGCGGCCAAGACGGATGCCGCATTAAAGCATGGCCTGAAGGTGATCTTTTGCTGCGGCGAATCGCTCTCCGTCAGAGAATCGGGCGGCCAAAATGAATTTGTCAGCCGTCAATTGAGGCTGGGACTCTTCCATCTCGATGCCGCCGCGCTGAAGCAGATCATCATAGCGTATGAACCCATCTGGGCCATCGGCACCGGCGTGACGGCCAGCCCGGAGCAAGCCCAGGAGATGCATCAGCAGATTCGCCGTCTGATTTCTGAGCAGTACGGGGCGGAAGCCGCCGCAAATATGCACATCCTCTACGGTGGTAGTGTCAAACCGGACAATGCTGCCACCCTATTCGGTCAGCCCGACGTGGATGGCGGTCTGGTCGGTGGGGCCTCCCTGAAGGCGGATGACTTTGCCGCCATTATGCAGGCTTGAGGAGGGGAGTTGCGAGTGACTTGAGTGGCGAGTGACTTGAGTTGCGAGTTGCGAGTGACTTGAGTTTGTCGCAAGATGGAAACTACTCCTTAGCCTCAGCCTCAGCCTTAACCTCAGCCTTAACCTTAGCCTCAGCCTCAGCCTTAGCCTAAACCTCAGCCTTAGCCTTAGCCTTAGCCTTAGCCTTAGCCTTAGCCTCAGCCTTAGCCTTAGCCTCAGCCTCAGCCTTAGCCTTAGCCTTAGCCTCAGCCTTAGCCTTAGCCTTAGCCTCAGCCTTAGCCTTAGCCTTAGCCTCAGCCTCAGCCTCAGCCTCAGCCTTAACCTCAGCCTCACCCTCAGCCTCTGATTCCCGTCTACCTATACATTACAAATTTGTCTTATATTTGGTGGTACAGACCACGTACCATGGCCAGTATTGTAAGTACTCGCTTTGTCGAATGCCACGACTATTTGAAATCCAGCGGTAAAATTCGCTCAAGCAGACAGTTTGCGGCTGCCTTGGACTACAAACCCCAAAATTTGCACGAGATACTAAAGGGGCGTCGAGATGTGCCTTTGGACGTCTTGCGGAGAGGGGTGGAAGTGTTTGGCATCAATCCGATGTACCTCTATGCCGGAGAGGGCGCCATGTTTTTGGACAAAGAGGGCGAGTGCACATTTAGAGTACTGACTGTCGTCACGGATGAAGCGCAGCAAGAGCGCATTGTGCATGTGCCCGTGCCCGCCCAAGCAGGTTATTCACAGGAGCAGCAGACCGGCGGGTTCTTCGAGGAGCTTCCTACGTACACCCTGCCTGACAGCCGATATAGTTATGGGAGCCACCGATCATTTGACATCGCTGGAGATAGCATGGAGCCCACCCTGTCCGAAGGAGATAAGGTGGTCTGCAGCTTCATCGAGCCCTCGCGCTGGCTCTCCGACATCAGAGATCATCACGTCTATGTGGTCGTCACGCGTGCAGGAGTCATGATCAAAAGAGCCGTCAACAACCTGCGGAAGCACCGACACCTGGAGTTGATCTCCGACAATCCGTACTACAAATCATTTCGGATTAACGTCGGAGACATACGAGAAGTATGGTTGGTCAACACCAAACTTAGTCATTTTAGCCACCGTCTGGATACAGATGATGCAACACCCGTGCACACGTATGACGTACTCAAGGAAACCATCGATACACAGACAGCGTTGATTAAGCGTCTGCAACAGACGATCGATAATCTAATGATCAACGTATGACCATCAAGGGTACCGTGGTGTTTGAAAATCTCGAAATGGGATTTTGGGGCATCGTCGATGATAAAGGTGGCAAGTGGCTACCTGTCAACATGCCGGAGCAATTGAAAGTGCCGGGTGCACGGGTACGGATTCGCGCCCGCCGCTCCGATATGGAGTCCATGCACATGTGGGGCACGGCCATCGAGATTGTGTCGTTTCACACGGTTCCACTCTTCAAATAGAAAAGCAACTGCTGTCTCCTCACTCTTCCCCTCTGCCCAAGGACGCCCGGCGTGGACGCTCGGCCAGCGGACATGATGGTACCTTGATTATGACGTCCTTTGGCAACAAATACAGACAATGTCAAAGATCTTGGGTTGGCTGGTCATAGGCGCTCTTGCGCTGTACTTGTTGTTTCAGGTGTATGTGCAAATGCAGCGGCCAGATACGGGCTCCCGTGTTCCGGACTTCCAAGCGACGCTCGTTGACGGAAGCCCATTCCAGTTGTCGGACTTACACGGGCACTATGTTATCCTTTCCTTTTGGGCATCGTGGTGTGGGCCCTGCTTCCCCTCCAACCGTCGCCTGGCCCAACTGTACAAGGAGTATCAAGAGGCGACCTTTGACAAATCTGCGCAGTTGAAGGTCGTGTCCATTGCGCTCGAAAAATCGAGTGGGCGGACCGGAGTGGGAGAGGAGCGCTTCGGATTTGGCTGGCCATATCAGATTGTCGACGAGCAGCCATTTGTGGCCTTCTCGTCGCTGGCCCGGCGATTCGGTGTGCGCAGCATTCCAACCAAGATCCTGATCGGCCCGGAGGGCAATGTCATTTTTTCCTCCGCCAGCATTCAAGAGATTGAATTATACCTGCAAGTCAGACTCAATCGCTCGTCGTAGCAGGAAATACATTTTCCTTCCAATCTTCCTGCTCTATTATCTCAAAAAAATCCCTGACATAGGCTCTCATCTGACGAATATGCAGCTCTGGCAAGGGCGAGGAGTCGATTGTTTGCAACATCTGTGACTTTGCGGAGAGGAAAGTTTTGACCACGGCGGCAAAGTCGTCCGATTTCTTGCCCCGGTACTGGAAGAATCGCTCCGTGACTTTGCGGATCGGCAGTCGATCATAGGGCACTGCGTAGGAAGCATTGACTAGTCCGGAGGCATCGAAATCGTACGGGATGGGGATACGCCTATCCGCCTCCTGGCAGGCTATGAATTTAATGTTGTGACCCCGCGATAGATTCCAGTCCGTGTTGCCGATCATGTATTGAAACAGCGTCAAAGTCTGATAGGCTCTTTTATCAAGCAAGGTCTTAGCGGTGGTCTCATCCAGCAATGCACATTCTAATCTGGCGGCGAGCTCCTTGTCCGTTTCGATGACGAAAGCGTAGTGCTTGGCATCCCTGTCACGAGGTAAATATCGTAGCTGGAAGAGTAGCGTTTCAAAGGCATGAGGGGAGACCAACTCATAGAGTTTATAGGCGACATATTCTTTGAGCAGGAGGAAGTTGGCCGTATCTGCAGCTAGACAATGGGTCACTAGTTTGTATTTACCCAAATGCTCCCAGCCTTGTGCTGTTCGGAGGTCCTTGGGCAGCTTGAGATGGATGGGCGGTACATCACATATGCGTTTGCGCGTTTCTCCCCGAGCAGCGATCTCGATAGGGATGGTCTGTGGAGTGGAGCCAGGGATGGTCAACACTGCAGAGATATCTTTTTCGTCTTCGATATGTGCGGCCAAACTGTCTGCATCATAGCGGATGCTTATCACATCGGGACTAGCCTTGACCAGCCAATCAAAAAAAGTGGCGTTGCCGGTCAGGGGCGGTGCTGTATCCTTGGGTTCACAAGCGAGGAATCCCAGGAGGGCTACGACGGCCAATAGCCGTTCCACGGCAGTAGGGCGGCCCGTAGTCAATAACACTTGAAGGCCCATGGTTAGGTTTTTCGGTTCATTTCGGCTCGATAAGATGGGTTGGTCCAGGATCTTGGCATAAGATAGGGAGCACAACTGACAAGGTCTGATCCCTGCCTAAAGTTTTTGCATCTGATTGCCACGGCCAGCGACCTTATCCGGTATGGCCCGATGCGTCGTCGGCTCTGCGTCGATCCTACATGGTGACGATAGTGCTACAATATTCGTGGCCACCCAGATTCAATTCAAAGAAGTAGAGCCCCGGCGCCAAATTATCGAGCGGAATGACTTCTCTGATTTGGGCCATCTCTGGAAGCGCTCCCTCAAGCATTAGTCTGCCCGTCATGTCCGTGATCGTCCATTGGGGCTGCGCAAGATCTGGGTTCTCGGCGATGATGGAAACCCTTTGGCGAGCCGGAATAGGATACAAGAGAAAAGGCAGTTCTCGCGTGTACGTGGCAGTCACCGTCTGTGAGATCGAGTAGTTACCATCGCGGTCCTCGGCTCGTAGGCGATATTCATTGAAACCGATATTGGGCCTGATATCACTGTGCGTGTACTCCAGCCGATCAACCTCGGCACCGACATCTGCAATGTCTGTAAACACTCCGTCGATCAGCCGCTGAGGAATCAAGCGGTCTGCATGATGGCCGGTCGACAACCGCCAGTCCAAGCGCACCGCTCCCTGAGTAGCCGTGGCGGTTAAATCTTCGAATGTGGCAATATCAGGACCGCAGTAAGGAAAGATCTCTACATAATCTGTTGTGGCCAGACCAGCCGGATCCGTGACGGTAAGGTTCACGCGATACCAGTACTTTTCCTGACCACAACCCACGGGATCGAGCAGGGCCCATGTGCGGGGCGCAGGGTCGATCGTGCCCAGATGATAGTGCTCGTCATGGTATAGATCTACCCGCCATGCAAAGGTGAGATCTTCCTCCGCGTGCTCCAGATCAGATACGACGGCGGCGAGCTCGAAGGTATTTTGGGCCTGAACCGAATAGGTGCTACCATCTTTAATGCTGGAGATTTGAACGTTTGGGGGTGTATTGTTGACCGATATCACATAATCTTTTCGGCTCTCGCGCCCATCTAGATCAGTCACCACCAGAGTCACATCAAATGATCTGGCCTCCGTATGCCTAAACACATGCTTGACGAGAGCTCCGGTAGCTTCCTCACCATCGCCAAAGTCCCATTCAAACCTGAGTTCACTTCCATCAAACGCTCTTGTATTCCTGCTGTCAAACTCTACCTCCAATGGGCTCGCCCCATAGGGCGGACTAATCCTGGTTTCGATTTGGGGAGGTAAGATGCCTCCGTACGAAATCCGTCGCAACTCTCCCTCCAAGTGATTGACATAGTAAAGGTCACCGGACGGAGGATGAAAGGCAAAATCGGTCACCCCCTGGACCCCTCGCATAAAGGGCTCCACTCGCGTCACGGTGTAGTCATCGTCCAGGGTCACCATCGTGATAAATCCGCGATAATCACCCACAAAGAGTTTGTTTCTAAACTCCTCTGGAAATCCATCGAAATTGTTGAAGGCAGCCGGGATAATAGATCCCCCTTCGATGACCTCACTCTGGGCCTCGCTGTCGTGGAGATTGACCCCAATCGCTCGCCCTCGATGATCAAATCCAGGCACCAACGTCCGAGCGGGTGGATTCCATTTGTCCGCACTGTAGCATAGCCCAGGTCTGCGGTGCACGAAGGTAATTACCTGCTCCGGGATCGGTGTATTGTCGCAAGGATTCACAAAGAGGTAGCGGCCCTCGCGGTTCTCATTCTGCCAAAGGTCATTGAAGCGAAAGAACTCGCGGCAAGCTGCTGGATTGGGGCTTTCTCGATTCAGTGTCTTTGCTCGCCATGTGGCACCCCACCGGAAGTCATGCCCTTCGAAGATGGGCCAGCCAAACCATTCTCCGGGTTCTCGTACAATGTTTAGTTCCTCCCATTGGGCCCCGCCAACGTCCCCCACCAGAAAGATGCCCGGGCGCCCCTGCGAAGGGAGGTGAGAACCGGTGTTGTTCACGTGGATAAATTTGTAAGGATTGCGCATACCCAAGGCCCAGGTACGTGATCTATGCGATCGGGGAGCGGTGGGATCGAAAAATGGGTTGCTAGGCAGCCCAGCCCCTGACTTGGGATCAATGCGAGACAGCTTTCCATTCGGTGTGCCCAATTGCATCGCCTTGAAAGAGCCGACATTGTCGCTCTCTTGGATAATGCCGTCCGCTAAGGCCTGCACATGGTAGGTATCTCGTGCGTTGCCCGTGTCAATCTGGCTAAAAGACGCCCCGTCCCCAAAGGAGAAAAGCAAGGATCCGTCTGAGCCAAAGGCCAGGGAGCCCGTCGCATGCGATCCCATCAGAATGGGTAGGCCATCTACCGGCTCTTGTCCCAGAATCACTTTTCTGCTACCCGCCAAGGTGGTACGATATCCCGAGAGCGAATCTGCCGTATAACGGGTGATCCGTGCGATGGTCGCCTGTGATGGAATCGACATGCCCGGATCATAGTCGGCCGAGCCGTGGTACAAGAGATGATGTCGGTCCACCGCATAAAACACATAGTACCAACCATTTCGGTCAAAGTAAGGGTCCAGCGCAAAACCGACTAGCCCGTGATCGCCCCACCCGGCTACCTCCTCCCGAAGGTCAAGCAGAGGCTGCGCCGACTTGTCACCTTCCGGCGTCATGCGCCAGATCAGACCATCTTTTTCCCAGACATACGCTTCACCCAAATGGTCAAAGGTGATTCCGACGGGCTTGATCAGATTGTCCAATAGGAGCTCGTCGATGAAATGGGGAGGGAGCTCCGTCTGTGCCCCTAGTCCGAAGGCCCAGCCCAGGCATAGCAGAATGTAGCTAAATCTCATAGTTTGTGATGGTGTATCTTCAAATTTAGGCATTAAAAATGCCTGCCGCCGGGAGCCAGGCATCCTTTAACAAATCTGTTTTCCATAGCCCGGAAGGGAAGATGAATGCTTTTGAGCGGTGGGACTCGGATGCGGTGAGGCGGTCCAATATCTGAAGCCACTCATCCGCGATCGAGGCCCCTACACAAAGCCGTCATCTTGTGCTAGCCGTCCATGATTCTTATCCACCCAGCGATCAAAGGCATTATCAAACTGTATCCATTCCTCGGTGAAGCCACAACCCACGCACAGGTACCGATCCAAAAGCACGGATTTGAGGCCCCACTTGGTCAATCGGAGATGTTTATTGTGATCCATTTTACTTCCGGCGATCCGAATGACATCGGTTGATTGACATTTGGGGCAGGCATGCGTATTCTTCATTGGGCCTCCATTTGGTTTCTGCTGAAATTAGTGCAATGATGGCATTCTTCCAATCGACAAAGGGGGACATGCAATGCATGCCCCCTGGACCAACAGTGCTTCGATACCGGCGGCTTCATACGTGTTCGGATCGTCAGGATTAATGGAGACGCTCCATAGATTGGGTCTCGTAGCAGCGCTGATTTTGTCTTCTACACACTGCGCGCGCACCAATCGATCGGCTTGGCCTGCTCGACATGGGTGAGTTGCGCGGACAACATGCCGAGGGGCAGTATGGCATTGGGATTGATGGCATGGCTACTCTGAGCAGGCAGACTAGGGGAGAGGAGTGTAAAAGCCAGTGACTGGGTAAGTAGCATTGCAGATTCATAATTGGTACATTTTTTTTCTTTCCTGTGCCTGTTCATACCGGCCTCTGCCAAAGGTTAGCAGCACCGATAAAATAATTTGCCCCCGTATGTCGCAGCATGCTGGTGTCTTCTCATTGCGATGATGGTAATTCGGATAGACGGGCAAGAAGTGGCAGACGGGCACAGACACGAGAACTGGTGTAGTATACTTGTAGGGTTCCGTCCCTTGACATTATTGGATAAGAGCTGCACCTTCTGAGGAGGACCGCACCACAAGCACCTTTGCTGCGGTGGGTCATCACCTAAACCTACTTACCAGCCCATGCTTCTCCTTAGAATCGCTCCGGTCTTGCTCTTCTTATCCAGCTCTGGGCACGGGATGCAGGCACAAAGTGTGTTAAAAATCTCGTACAGCGAGCACATTCACTGGGATAGCGACGCACATCGCATCGCCATTGCGGAGATGATCCAACGAGCCGATTTCAGCGAACCAGCGGCCTGGAGATTTCTGAGGGAAAATGCATCGACCCAAAATACTCGGGTGTACTATGTGCGAGGTGATACGCTCATCTTCCAGCACAAGCTCGATGGCGATGACCTAGCGCCAAGCTATGTAGCCTACCAGGATGAGCATACCGCTTATTCGTTTGTCCCAGGACGCGAACCCCTTTATCTGGGAGACTCGCTGCGACATCAGCAGGCGGTCGATGCAAGGCAGGGCTCGGATTCGAATCCCATCGTAGTTGACTTCTCGATGCAAAAAAACCTGCGCCGAATCCCGGGTCGGGCGAAGATCCTGGGTCATACCGCACTGGCCTACGAAGAGCAAAAGTCCAACGGTCAGGAAGAGCGGTATTGGCTATCGGAGGAAGCTAGCCATGGCGCAGAGCATGGCTCGACCTTTTGGTTTCACCACATATTCTACGATACACAGCTCATTGTCAAAGCCGTCAAACGATCCGTTGATTATGGGCGGGCAGAAATTTGGGAGCTTGTCGGTATCGAGTCGATCGATAGAACTACCATGGCCGAGCTAAAAAGAGAACTTGTCCACCCTTACCGATGACGCCAAGTCGGATGGCTATAGATCAAGGTAGTTGGTCGTGCGAGGTCCAAACGCTAGCCTGCGACCTTCATCCAACCTACTCCGATAGGTGACGACTTGAAATATCGTTACATTAGAGTATAACCTTCATAACCACCTGTTTCTATGCATTTATCTGAAGAAGGTCGTTCCAATCACATCAATGACCTGAGAAATCGGCGTAGTGTCGAAATACTTGCCACGTTGAAAAGTAGAGCTTCATTGCCCAAGAAATACCAATTAGTCAAGGATATCATCGCTAGATACAGGACTTTGATTAGGCACGCAGCGCAATCTCTTCATCTGCGCTGACTCTCTTGCTCCATCCTTCGGTTTTGCTAGGACAGAGAAAGCCGACCTAGCCCCGGGAAGAGGTGATTCCGAGACGGGATCAACCCGCCATTGTTGCCGCACTTTCGGACAAAATATCAGTTTTTTTCGCTGTTATCGCAAGATTGCCACAGAATGCATATTCTAGTTGTGAAAGAGATGCTATCAGTAGCAGTTGACATACCTACCTTGCCTGGAATATCAGATTTAAGTATCGATAGGCCCAAGTAGGCCAGCGTGGAACCTGATTCAATGAAGATTGACCTAGGTTTTTCTTCTGTTGACAATTTGCGAGTCTCGTCGATGAGGAACTGCATTAATGACAGCCCTTCAGTCACTACACCATAGGGCCCCGTAAGAAGGTCACCTAGTTCTTGTTTCTCCTCTTTTTCCTCGTCTTTCATCCTTTCCTCTAACTTAGAGTTGCCTTTCAATTTCTCAAGAATGTGAAATGAAACAGGATCAAAAATGGTAGAGGTGACCAGATCGCCTGTTGCCTGAAGACTGCCTGCTGTAGCCTCCAGGCCCTTTACTACACTAGTAATAGAAGAAGAAACGCTGGAAGAAGACAAGATATCACTGACCTCACAAACAGGTCAGATGTGGTAGATGGTTGAGCGTACATCATACAAGTGAATAGCTTGTGTTCTACTTCTACTGTTTTTTCTGAAAGTCATTCGCTGCCCCAGGGCCCGGATTCATCTAATTTTGGCATAAGAAATAGCAAGAGAGTGTAATTTTTTCTTCGAGCTCTACGGCATCAACTGTTGGTACATGACGTCTGATGTCAGTTTTTTTTCTGAAAGTCATTCGCTGCCCCAGGGCCCGGATTCATCTAATTTTGGCATAAGAAATAGCAAGAGAGTGTAATTTTTTCTTCGAGCTCTACGGCATCAACTGTTGGTACATGACGTCTGATGTCAGTTTTTTTTCCGGGGAGTTTAACCACCAAAAAAAGCCACGATCTTGTTTAGGACGTCTTTCTAAGTGCACTCAATTGTCTTTCCAACCTTTTGATTCTGCGCAATCTTCTAATCTCTAGGATTTTGGGGTCTGTAGTGTGAGGTTTGTAGGGCTGTTGATCACGAAGGACATGGTATGCAGCGGTCAAGATCTTATGCCCTATGGCAATGGTAGCCTTCTTCTTACCAATGCGTCGACTCAACATTCGATGTTTGGTGGCCAGTACAGGATTGTTCTTTGTCCTTGATGCAACCCAGGCAGCTTCAACCAATGTTGTCTTTAGATGCTTGTTGCCGTGGGTGATGCGAGATGAGTACATCTTTCCTGCACTTTCGTTGTTTCCAGGACAAATGCCAGCCCAAGATGCTAGGTGCCCGTGTGATGGGAAGTGGGTCATGTCATCTCCAATCTCGGCTAAAATGCCAGCGGCAATCTGTGTAGACACTCCTGGA
The DNA here is from genome assembly GCA_965223165.1 of Saprospiraceae bacterium. Classification (GTDB taxonomy): domain Bacteria; phylum Bacteroidota; class Bacteroidia; order Chitinophagales; family Saprospiraceae; genus JABDMH01. The sequence goes on from CBDCVQ010000016.1 coordinate 488,627, forward strand.
ATCGTTTTCAGCAGATCCACTTCGGTTTTCATCAAGTCTAGATACTTATCCATCTGAGCTTCTATCTGAGCTATTTGGTCGTTGATGTGTGAGATGGACTCAAGTATCAGCTTCAACATGAATCGATGATGGTCTGTTACTCTGCCTGTTAGTGCCTTTCGTAATTGATCCTTCTTATTTCTTAGAGACCACCACGCTCAACGATAATGGGAAATTGATCAACAGCCATAAGTCTATACGTTTAATTGGTACCAAGATACCGGGCTATAAGCCAAGACTTTCATGGCTGTTGGTGATTTCCTAAATCATGCATGTTTTTTTCAGAAAAGGCAGGCAATCCCCAAGGTCCAATTGAATCCGAATCCTCAAAAGGATCAGGATCGAGGTTCATCTGCACCCTGGATTGTCAGACTGTCAACCAACAATATTTTGGTTGATCAGGCCTTCGTATTTGAGGATTGGATCACAATCAATATGTTCGATGGCACTCCCATCGGTCGATATGGGGCCACCTTTGCACCACGTGTACCTGCCCGAGAAGATGTTGAGACCCTTGCCGAATACAGACAGGGTGGCTCACACGATTTCAAGGACAAAAGTCCTACGACCTATGTCCCATCGGACCAGCTTTTTAAAAAAATGAAATCTGATATCGATCTTTTCTTCGAGAGACATAAGCCAAGCGTCTTTTTAATGACCACCTCAGTCTTAAGCCTAAAGGATGCCCCTCATGTCGGTAGTTTTCAAAATCGAGACTTCAAAGAAAATATGTTCGTCTATGCACAGCAGAAGGGAGTGATCTATCCCCAAGAAATTAGACAGTAAGATTAGTTAACTTTTAAGATAGAAATTTTACTGTTATGAAAAGGAGAAGATTTAGCGCAGAATTTAAGACAAGAGTAGTGTTGGATGCCCTCAAGGAGGGCATGACATCCCAGCAGTTAGCAGACAAACACAAGATACACCCACAGCAGATAGCCAAATGGAAGCGGCACTTTTTAGCAGGAGCCAGCCAGGTATTTGAAGGGGGATTTAAGTCGGTCAAGAGCGAGCAAGAGAGTGAGCGCGATAAGCTGCTACAGGTGATTGGGCAGTTGAAGGTAGAGAATGAATTTCTTAAAAAAAAGCTTTAGCCATGCCGGTTGAACAACGTAAAAAGCTGGTAGACAAGGACATAGAGTTGAGCATAGTGCAGCAATGCATCCTTCTGAATCTGTGTAGATCCAGTCTGTACTATGAGCCTAAGGGAGAAGACGAATTGAACTTGCGACTGATGCGGTTGATAGATGAACACTACCTGAAGTACCCATTCAAAGGAGCAGGTCGGATGCACACTTACTTGACCAAGGATCTGGGCTATAAGGTGAGTAAAAATCGGATAGAGCGGCTGTATTACAAAGTCATGGGTTTGCGGTCCATCTTGCCAGGGCCACACACCTCCAAGCGCCACAAGGACCATAAGGTCTACCCATACCTATTGCGAGACCTGGACATAACCAAGTCTAATCAAGTATGGGCCATGGACATCACTTACATTCCGATGCAACGAGGATATATGTATCTGACAGCGATCATAGATTTGCACAGTAGGATGGTGCTCACCTGGTCGTTGTCTAACACCATGGACGCCCAGTGGTGTGCGCAAGTGTATACCCAAGCGGTACAGGACTATGGAGCCCCCAAGATCATAAACACCGACCAAGGCAGTCAATTTACCAGCACGGTCTTCACAGAGGCAGTCATGGCATCAGGAGCCAAGCTAAGCATGGATGGCAAGGGCCGAGCAACAGACAATGCCTTTATAGAGCGATTATGGCGCAGTCTAAAGTATGAACATGTGTACATATACGCATACCACACCGTCCAGCAGCTACAGCAAGGGCTTGAAGACTACATCAGCTACTACAATGGCAATAGACGACACACAGCCATTGATGATAGATATCCACAAGAAGTCTATCTGTCGGCTCTGTCAGAACAACAGAAAAAACCAGCAGCCTAAAAGTTATCAACAATCAGATTGTGGAAATTAAAGAAAGAAAAAGAAGCAAAAAGAAAGAAATGTAATGATGGTGTCGATGATCTTATTTTTAAATTTATCTGTCTGAAGGATTGGGGTTAGTTCAGAGTACCATACTTCTTAATAGTCTATGATGCCAAGATCCAGCATGGGCCAATGGACCAAGATTCCTGTCTTGCCATATTTGGCGAAAGTGCAAGAGGGGAAGAACTGACCAAGTTACATGTGAGCGGCTTTCATGTGCTTCTTCAGCAGATTGCAGAAGGTCACATTGTGCTGATTATCACAAGGAAGGATGGAAGCCTCAATAATATTGATGGCGATGAGACCACACGGGCCGGATTACTGTACAAGAAGATAAAGACCATGTCCCTTCCAAAATAATAGTGACCCTCTGAAGATACAAGTGCTGGAAGCTCATGAGCGTAGGCTCAGGATCTTTATGGCTTCTCCCGACCAGCCCGAATTGGGCAATAAAAGTGACATCCTGAAAAAGCTCGTCCGTGCTGAGACTACCACAACTCCGATTACCTTCTACTTGCCCACATCCACCTAACAGCACATCCACATTCCAGACATTGCCGAACGGTCGCAGGTCTTACCTATGGGCTTTCGTTCCTGTTTTCGATCAACAAATTCACATTTGGTGTAGCTGCAGGCGTCGACCGACCCTTTGGCCATGCCGCCGAGAGAAACAATTGGGTCTACCATGATCAGGAATGGTTTGGCTTCATCATCGGGTTCAACTTCCTTAAATAGCCCGATATGGATCGAAAGTTTGACTACCTCCCTTCGTCAAGAGCCATTGTATCTCGGTACAGTGGAGAGCCTATGGCACGCAGATTCCGATGTTTCGGTATACCGATCGTTCGCGTTGCCACACAAACCCAGTCCACTTGTTAATCAAAAGGTACCTACATCTTTCGGCCTCTGACTCAACCAGCACTTATGCCTCCAAGATCTCATCTCATTTTCCCATTACGAATCTGTACCACGAAGCAAGCTACCATGTCCACGCGGGTTTCTGAGCAACAAAGGTGGAGAATAGGGTAGGAGATCTTGGGCTCCTGTCTCCTTCTGACCACCGGTAGGAGAAATCGAATCTTATCTGCGTTTGAGCATAGTACCTTTAAAGTTTTCGTTAACCAAAACATCTCACCATGTCGAAGTCATCGAACGATACGCCTCGTATAAAACTGTCCGCCCAAGAATTTCTAGAGCTTTGGGAAACCACCGATCCGTTAAAGCTTGAGGAGAAAGGTGTCCGACTGGAGAATGATTGGAAAAGTGAACCTGTCTGGGTCTTTGAGAACATTGACGTTGAACAAGAGATCGTTGTTGCCGACGGCAAAACTATGGGTAATCTTTCATTAAAAAGTGGCACTAAATCTCATGGCATCAGTGTGGAGAAGGGAGCAACCTCTGCGACATCAGCGTGGAGGGAACATCTGGTGACATCAGCGTGGAGGGGACCTCTGGCGACTACTGCACTAATAGTCTTCAGCAAGCCCGCCTAAGCAGGTCCTGCTTCAAGTGATCCTAGGGACTCTTATGAGCGAATAACTACTAACTAAAAATAGGCAAAGTGAGAGTAACATCTGGAAGAGTTTACAGAGACCGAAACTCCCCGGGTTTCGATCTATTTGGTCCAATAGATTCTGACCACAAGGAGGAGATTATAAGTGTGCCCTTCAACGCCGACCTCCTAGGCAACGATGTCAAGGTAGTCTTGGGAATTGATGCAATAGACACCTACTCGGCAAAAAGGGGCGAAGCACGAGTTAATGTCACTGCACGCAATATTTCCAAGGAGGGCTTTGATCTCAAAATAACTGTATGGAGGGATGGAGGAATAAATTTCATAGGTGTCAGCTATCTGGCATATTCAGTATGACAAGCAGCTTCTTTCTCCAGTAGCGGCATTCGGTGCGCACATGTAGTAATTGGCTGCAGTTGTGGCTGCATATTCGCCCACAGTGTTGAGGGCATCTAGCTTTTCCAGCTCTGTTGTGCGAAGACTCCAATCTAACTGGGGCCCCCAAAATTACAGTTCAGGCAGTTATTCGAGATTACCTTAGTTCCGAAATATACCCAGTACTCACCTAAGCACAGATTTTCGCTTGACACAAAGCTCCATCTTTAATTCCCAGCCGATTCCAGGTCAATGGACATCATATCATAAACATGGCTTCTCTTAAATCGAACTTGAACCCAATCTGCCCCGACTTTCACATCTTCCTTGACTTTCGAAAGATCTACTTCTCCGTTCACCTTAAGCATCGTAACTTTTCCAGGCATCCGAATTTTGATAGAAGAAAAAGCACTAATCAAGCCGTGTGCCTTTTCTACTCTAAATGACACCTTGTGCTTTGACTCCAGTCCATTGCTTTGATGTATGTCAATCCAATTTGAAAAGTGATCTATGTCGGCCGCCTTATGAAATTCCCACAAGAAATCCTCTAGGTTCTTGGGTTCATCAAAAGCCAAAAAGACTAGATGTTCATACCAATCCTTACGAGAAGTTTCCCTAGAGTCAATATTCACTTGCACATCTTCGGCCTCAAGCTTACTTACCAGTTTTGAATAGCCACTCTGAGCGGATTTGAATACAATTTGAATTCGACCTGAATGATCTTCATACAATTCAAAATCAACTGTCTCCAAAAAACCAAAAGGACCAAAATTACATATCGACAAAGAGAATACCAGGTGAATAACTAGGATAAGACTCATATCACACTTTATTAGAGAACGTGTGACTGCGGTGCATTGCTCCCTGTGGGGTGTGAGCTGATTTGCAGAAAATACTGCGAACAGTTGATCCTAAAAAAGACCCAGTACTTGCACGCGAAGGGTTTAGAGTTAGCCAAATTTCTACTTTGTTACACTCCGATGAGTGACATATTTACTGCGCCTAGCGACAATGGCTCCAGGTCCGCACAGCTCATCGTCAGTGGTCAAATCATCTCCATCTATCTACTTTGTTAAATGAACTACTTAACATAATATTAATTATGGGCAAATAGTACCCCAGAACTTATCCCGCAGACAGCTACCTTCATATCTCATGAAGTATCCGCTGCCTACACTTGTCACCGCTGCCACCGATTTTAAGGCTGCCCATCGTCACTCGCTGGCGGAACAACGAGCCTGCACGGACCTAGATCAGCGAATGCAGCAGCTGCACGATGAGGTGTTTGCTGAGGTCAAGTGCCTCCAGTGTGCGAACTGCTGTCGCACAACTGGACCGCTATTCACGCAACAAGACATTGAGCGCATCGCGGCTCACCTTGCGCAACCGGTTGGCCACTTCATCAGGGAGTACCTTCAGATGGATGAAGACGGCGATTTTGTCTTGCAAACAACACCCTGTGCATTTCTGTCAACTGATGACAACACCTGTAGCATCTATGCCATCCGCCCGGACGCTTGTCGGGACTACCCACATACGCATCGGGCCAATCAGCAATCGATCTTTGACCTCACCTTGAAAAATGCGGAGGTTTGTCCGGCCGTCCTGGAGATACTCGACCGGCTGGTATCTTAATCCCTCCATGGTAGTCTTCCTCAGATTGTCACGCTGCGTATATTAGCACATATGAACTTAGCAATTGAACAACTCAAGGCCATCTCCGTACACCGGGTGGGCAATCGCTACCGGGAGGAGCCGCTCGTACTCAGTCAGATGCCTTCACAAGTAAGCGAAGATGTGTTGGAGCAAGAACTGCTGTCCTACTTTCTCGGCCATTTTGAGCAGGCGCTGCATTATCACTTCTCCGGCAGTCTCTCGGGACCTGATATGAACACGGTCTTTTCCGCTGCGGCGGAGATTTTTGAGCGTCCGGAAGACCTTCATCGGGTCTCGGTAGATCTTGCTCGACGGCTGCACGAACTATCGGATCATCAGGCCATTAAGTCGGGCGACTTCTACGTGGCCTTGATCTCTGATGTCATGATTGAAGACGAGGTGACCGAGGCACTCGCCATCTTTAAAGCCGAGTCCAGAGATCGCTTCCTCAGTCTGGCCAAGGAAAACGGTACCTACCAAATCTCCATGGGAGAAGGCACCTTCACCGGGAAGGTAGATAAGGGATGCCTGATCTATAATACGGACCGGGAGCAAGGATATCATGTCCGGGCCATCGATAGCAACCGCGGCCCCTCTCCCGCGCAGTACTGGATCCATGAGTTTCTCGGCCTGCAACAACGGGTGGACAGCTACTATCATACCCAGCACGTGATGGATCTAACCCAGGATTTCATCAAGTCGCGACTGCCCCGAGAAGTGCCGCTGGAGAAAGTGGACCAAGCTGACTTGCTGAATCGATCACTGGACTACTTCAAAGGCAGAAGTCAATACGATGAGCAGGAATTCGCCGACGAAGTATTTCAGGATGTGGAAATCGCAGACGCGTTTGGCGAATTTCGGGACGACTACCGGGCGAGGAACCAACTGCAGATCGAGCCCGGATTCGATCTCCATGGCGATGCCGTCAAGAAGCAAGCCAGCGGTTTTCGCAGCGTACTGAAACTCGACCGAAACTTTCACATCTACATTCATGGCGATCGCAGACTGATTGAAAAGGGCGTGGACGAACATGGAAGAAAATTTTACCGCATTTTCTACCAAGAAGAATCATAGTGTTTCGTCTGACAAATAACTGCACACCCTGGCTGTCTCTTTTGCACCTGCTCTTCATCGTCCAAAGCCTTACAGAGCGGGCGCTGAGCGCGGTTTGGCTTCTTCTGATCAGGCACAAAATGGGTTCAGCCAGATCGTACTTATTTATCAAAATGAAACACTACTAGGCCCGACATGCCCGAACTACCAGAGGTCAATACGGTGATGCTCGAGTTTCGCGAGGTAGCACTCGACCAGCAAATCACCAAAGTGGAGGTCTTTGACGATAAGATCTTGCGCAATACCTCTGCCGATGCCTTTGCCTATGCACTTGAGGGTCAGGCCTTTACCGACACTTACCGCCAAGGCAAGTACTTCTTTGCCACCCTGGAAGGCGCGGACATCCTGTTGCACCTGGGCATGACAGGCGATATCAGCTACTATTATGATTTGGAAGATCAACCGAAGTACGAGCGGTTTCGGATTACCTTTGAGGAGGGCCTCATGATGGGGTACGCAGATCTAAGAAAGTTCTCCCATGTGCTGCTGTTGCCCGATCGAGACCAGTACCTCCGCGAGATCGCCCTAGGTCCGGACGCCCTGGAAATCTCTGCCGAGGATTTTGGCGGCTTATTTAGGGGCCGATCGACCTCCGTCAAGGCAGTCCTACTCAACCAGAAACTGATAGCGGGGATCGGCAATCTCTATGCCGATGAGATTTGCTTTCAGGCTCGCATTCACCCGGGGTCCACTGCTGGCGTGCTAAAAACGAAACAGATCAATCGGTTATACCACCACAACCAGGAGATTCTCCGGACGGCTTGCGAGCGGCGCGCCAAGTATCAGGTGTACCCCGACGACTGGTTTTGGAAATGGAGAAAGCAAGATGTCGTGCTCAAGGGAAAAGGCAAGGTAATGCAGTGCAAGATCGCGGGCCGCACGACCTATTTCATTCCAGATTATCAAGCCCTTGTTAAATGAGCACTGGCATCGTGGGCTCTCAGGCGGTAAATCCCCAAAATCCGATACCATGGGGACGGCTGCTGCAAAGCGCTAGATTTTTACAGGACAAGCCTGAAAAAAGAAAGCCGCCCCAGCGGTTTTGAAGGCGGAGTAAGGCCGAAGCCGAGGTGGAGGACCAGACGAGCTCTCGAAGAGCGAGCATAACAGGCAGAAGAAGAACTCAAGAGCACTCCAGGCACTTCGAACTCGGAACTTCTCCAGTCACTACTCATTGGCTAACTTTGACAGTTTGTTGGTAAACTTTTTCGCCCAAGCGTCGATATATGGCCGTGAAACCCCAATCCATGCTACCTTGGATTACATATGTGTTAGATTATATATGTACCTTCGATTATGCGTCTTCATAAACTACTCCGGACATTGTCGAAGAAAAAAGAGCCAGCTAATGATCGACACGATCTAGACCAAGGGCTTGACGAATCTCAGACTGAGGATGAGTTTCAATATGCCCAAGACATTTGCTGTCCATCAGATATCATGATCTTCCATGCCCAATTTAGGTCAAGATCTTCTTTGACCAGGGCAAGGGCCTTACAAATCAAAGAACTGGCCACGAGGATATGCAGTGACATCAATAAAGGTTGGGATGCTCCCATTGTGGTGGAAGGCATCGAGTGGGGCAAGAAGAAGTTTGTCCTGAAACTGGAAGGAAAGGCTTCTGCATTCGAGGACCTGGCGGGGCAGCTCGAGAAGGAGGGTTTTGAGTTTGTCGATGCCGAGGGCACTGCCTCAGAGGCGAATAATCGTTTTGCACCAGGGGAGCACTATGCCCACTTCATGGAGCAATTTGAATTGATGGATCTCGATCAATTTAAGAATTACAGTGAAGAAGAAATCGAGAGGAAGCTAGACACCATGGCAGAAATGACGTTAGATGAACTGAGGGAGGTGAATGAGATAACGCCAGCGTCCGAGGCATTGGTTCAAGCACTTAAGGCCTTTGAGTTGCCCAGATTGGAATCCTTGCGCCTCGTGTCTGACATTCTTGCACGCCAACCCGACTGTGTCGAGGCGCTCATCTGTCAAGCCGGATGGGAAAAAGATGACGAGAAGAGGTTGGACCTGCTCGAAGATGCGGTAGAAGCCGGCGAGAGAACAGTGGACAGTGAACTGATGACCCGCGAAAAGATGTGGTGGAAAAATCACAAGTCGCGCCCCTACATGCGCGCCATGGGACTGCTAGGATTTGAACTGATGACGGAGCATCCGGAAGAAGGCTTGGAGCTACTGGAAGGTCTCGTGGAGATGAACCCTGAGGACAATCAAGGCATTAGATTCTTCTTGATTGAGTACTACCTCGTCCGTCGTCGATGGCATCAGGCCAAGCAAATGCTTCAGCGCTACCCGGATGAGGATCATATTTCCTTTTGGTATGCAAAGTACTTCTACTTGTATGGCACCACGGGCAGAAAATCAAAAACCAAAAGGGCTTTGCTCGACGCGTTTCACCGAAATCCTTATCCCATGTATATTCTATCAGGTGTGGAAGATTATCCTGAAGATTTTATCGGCTATCGCAGGGGCAGCCCTGAAGAGGCCATGGAGGTGATCCAGCTCATTGCAGACTGTCTCGAACATGACTACAAACAGTTGCATTGGCTGATGGACGTGCTCATGTCTAAAGGGGTCTGGCAATCGGAGGACGGCAACTCCGGCAGGAAAGCGCGGATACTTCCCTTCAACGGCTGAGATCGCTCTCAATATCGAACATGCCTGTGATACCTCCCTCCTAGGAGGATGTTGAACCCGGATTATGCGTTGGAGTTTCGTCGTGAGAGTCAATATGCAATAAAGACGGGTGCTCGCAGTGCTACTTGACTCGCAGACATAGTCACCCCTATGGTGAAAATCACAAAGTGCTGTTGCCTGCCCCCGAGTCTTACCTCGGGGTGCCCGTATTTGAAGCAGATTTGGCTCGCAACAGAAAGTCCAGTGCATACATTACACGAAAACCCTTAACCCGACTTGGCTGGCGCAGGGGTAGAAATCGACAAAATTGATCTTTTTTCAGCCTTTCGGACAATTTAACGGGTTGATTATCAGTGTTTGGTTTGTTGGGATCTCATTTGTAGTGAGGTACGGTACTTGTATATGTGCGCATGGCTCCGTACCTTTACTCACATGTTTATTAGGGAGGTCAAAAAGCAACGTAGCAAAGACAGTAAGATCTTTTTCCAGTATACTCTAGCCCAGGCGGCCAGGGTAGATGGCAAAGTAAAGCAAAGGGCTATTCTATATCTGGGATCTGATCCCTTGCTTAGAGATAAACAGAACAGAAATGTTGTCCTCAACATTTTGAAGTCCAAGATATTTGGCCATCCGGAATTATTTCCTGAGAGTCCGGCAAAGCCTTTGCTTGACCTGGCACTTTTTTACTATGAGAAGTATTGTATTAAATATCAGCAGGCTGAGCATCCCCCTACATCGATCCCCCCTGCCCCTGCCAAAGCAGAGTTTCACAACGTTGACCTCAAAGGGTTGGAAGTTGGTGATGTGAAGACCTTTGGAGTGGAGCACCTTTGCAAGCAAGTACTTGACAAGCTACAATTAGAACAATGCATGCGGTCGGTTGGCATGACCCAAAGTGAAATTCGCAAAGCTTTGATCAGCATTGCGGCCCGAGCGATTTTCTGTTCTTCGGAGCATAAGACCGCACAAATCCTCCAGATGAATAGTGAGCTGGCTGCTTGCTTCGGTCACCATCAAATAATTACACATAAACAACTGTATGCCATATCTGACCTGCTTTACAAGCATAGGGAATCCATAGACCAGTTTTTATACCATCGCATTACTGATATGTTTGACCTCAATGATAAGCTGGTTATTTTTGATATCAGCAATACTTACTTTGAATCACGTAAAGATCATAGTAAGATTGCCAAGTATGGCAAGAGTAAGGAGAAAAGAAATGACTGTCCATTGGTTGTTTTTACCGGCGTTATTAATGCGCAGGGCTTTATCAGACACTCCAGAATATACGAAGGCAACACACCAGACACTGGTACTTTGTCTGATATGATTGAAGATCTAAAGAAATATTCTCCTTCCAGGCCGGATCAAACAATTGTGATAGATGCCGGTATTGCTACTGAAGACAACCTAACTATGGTGAGGGAAAAAGGGTATAAATACGTTTGCGTCTCTCGAAAGCGACTAAAAGATCACCCTGTGGAGGAGTCTAGCTCGAAAATAATTCGACTTACCGATAGACAAAAGAATCAAGTGGAACTAGCCATCTTTCAGCCCCAGGGTTATCCGGATACCTGGATGTACGTGCAAAGTGAGGCCAAAAGGAAAAAGGAGCAATCCATGCACACCAAACTCAAGCAACGGTATGAACAAGATCTGAGTGTTATCCAGAAAGCTATTTTTACCAAAGGGGGCACTAAATCCATCAACAAGGTATGGGAGCGTATTGGAAGGGCGAAACAGAAACACAACCGTATTTCCTCTAGATATGTCATCAAAGTTGCCCAAGAAAATGGAGTCGCTACCCAAATCACCTGGTCTGAAAAATCAGATCAAACTAAGGACGATAAAACCAATGGCGTCTACTTTATCAGAACGAATTATGACAATCCTTCTGAATCTAAATTGTGGGATATATATAATACCATCAGAGAAGTGGAAGCTACCTTTCGCTGCCTAAAGTCAGATCTAAACATCAGGCCGGTGTACCATCAAAAAGACCAAAGAATTGAAGCTCATATTTATCTTACCATTCTTGCCTACCAGTTAGTCAATACCATCAGGTATATGCTCAAAAATGCTAATCTCAACTACGACTGGAACAATATCGTTAGGATAATGAATACCCAAACCATTCAAACTGTTGAACTGCCTACTGACAAAAAAGTCATTCACCTACGTAAACCCTCTACCCCCATCAACGAAGTCCGCCAAATCTATAATGCCACCGGCACCAACAACACTCAGACTGCTCTGAAAAAATATGTAGTGTACCACTGATTTCCTATCTCATTGGTTTTCTGAAACTTACGTGTGAGCTTAGCCAAGTCGGGTTAACTTCTGCTCTCGCTCTGTCGATGATGGTTCGGCTGTTTCGCTTAGTCTTTTTCATTCTTACAGAATTTTTAGATGAGTAAATAGTCTTGAGTTCGGAAATTTCTACGATTCCGCCAGCCATCGCCGATAGGCGATGTAGTCCAACAGGTGCTATGCCTGCGTTTTTTGGCTCGTCTGCAATCAAGATAATGTTGCGACTCAAATGGAGCCAGTAATTCAATAGCCTCCTAGAGAAGACTTTTCAGTCTCTCCCGATCTACATTGCCACCACTAAGGACACAGACGGTTGAGCTGCCTTTGGGCGGGTGAAGCCGACCAGCCAAAATCGCGGCCAGGCTAGCCGCCCCTGCGGGCTCCACGACAAGCTTGCAACGCTCCATCAACATGACCATCGCCTCGACGATGTCATGATCAGCCACGGTGACCATCTGATCCACATATCCTTGCACATGTTGCAACGTGTGCGTACCGGCAAATGGCGCGGCCAGGCCGTCAGCCACGGTACTCAGTTGATCCAATTTGATGGGATGTCCCGCTGCCAGGCTCTGCGACATGGCATCCGCACCTTCGGGTTCCACGCCCCAGACCAGTGGTCTCGATTCGTGGTGCTTCATAGCGGCTCCCACCCCTGAAATCATGCCTCCTCCCCCAACTCCGGCAATGACCACATCGACTTGAGGGAGATCGGTTAGTACCTCCTGCCCCACCGTGCCTTGGCCAGCGATGATCAGCCGGTCGTCAAAGGGATGGACAAAGGCCAGATCACGCTCTTGCTGAATGGTAAGGCAGGTGTCCATCAAATCCTCCTCCGTCAAGATCACCTCACCACCATAGCTTTCGGTAGCCAAGATTTTACTTCGCACACTGGTCGCCGGCATCACGATGGTCGAACGAATACCCGCATCGGCGCCGGCCCAGGCAAGCGCCTGCGCATGATTACCTGCTGAAATGGAGATGACTCCCCGGGCCTTCGCCTCCGAACGCATTGCTCGGAGTTTGTTCAATGCTCCTCGCACCTTGAAGGAACCGGTCTTTTGAAGGTTTTCCGCCTTGAGGTATAGCTCAAAGCCAAAGTATTTGCTGAGGCTGCGCGAATGGAAAATCGGCGTACGGTGTAACCGACCTTGAATGGCCGCTTGGGCAATTCGCAGTTCTGGGAGACCGATCAGCGCACTCAAGACGCTGGTGTCTTTGCCGCCAGTAGAGCTTGGTACAAAATCTAGTTGTTGATTTAAATGTCTTTGATCCGCATACTTCTAATCCGAAATCTCTACTGGGACGCCAAGACTGACTTTACCTGCGTCGCAATGTTCTCTGGTGTGAATCCGAAACGCTCCATGATGAGCTTGTATGGGGCACTCAGGCCAAATCGATCGATGCCAATGGCCACTCCCCTATCTCCAATGTACTGGCGCCAACTCATCGTCGCCCCTGCTTCGACAGACACTCGTGCCCACACGTCGGGCGGAAGCACCTCATCGCGATACGCCGGTGGCTGCTCTTGAAACAGCTCGGTGCTTGGCATGCTGACCACACGTGCATCGATGCCCTGCTCGGTCAAAAGGGACTGAGCCCCGAGCGACGGATCGACCTCAGAGCCGGTGGCAATGATGATGGCATCCGGTCGGTCTCCCTGCTCTTTACGGATGATGTAACCACCTCTAGCCACTCCATCGGCCGCAGCCACCTGGGCGGGATCCAAAACGGGTAATTTCTGTCGAGTCAACACCAGCATCGTGGGCCCCTCTCTTCTGCGGATGGCCACCCTCCACGCATGGGTAGTCTCATTGGCGTCAGCGGGGCGGATCACGGTGAGATTGGGCATCACCCGAAATGAGGCCAGCTGCTCAATGGGCTGGTGCGTAGGTCCATCCTCGCCGAGTCCCACACTGTCGTGGGTCATGACGTAAATGACCGGCTGCTCCATCAAGGCCGCCAAGCGGATGGCAGGTCGGGCATAGTCGGTAAAGACAAAGAAGGTGGCGCAGTACGGCCGCACGCCTCCATGCAATTGCATCCCGGTGGACGCCGCACACATGGCGAGCTCTCGGATACCCCAGGCGATATTTCGACCGGTGGGGTCATCTTTGGAGAAATAGCCATAGCTCTTCATCTTGGTCTTTGTCGAAGGCTCTAGGTCTGCGCTCCCACCGATGATCCAAGGCACTTGCTCGGCGACACTATTAAGCACGTGACTGTTGATCGCTCGGGTCGCAATGGGGCCATCTTCCGGCCCAAATGTGGGTATCTCCGCGTCCCATCCCTCGGCTAAATCCTGCTGCAAGGCTTCGTCAAATTGCTGCGCCAATGCTGGGTATTTGTTCTGGTACTGACGGAGCGCCTCCTGCCACTGCGCTTCTGCTCCTGCTCCTGCGGCCACGAGCGGCTCCATATGCTCCCTCACCGCGGCAGGCACATGAAAGGGCTCGGTACTCGGCCAGCCATAGGCCGCTTTCGTCAGGGCGATTTCTTCATGCCCCAAAGGCGATCCATGCACCCCAGAGGTATCCACCTTGTTGGGAGAGCCGTATCCGATATGGGTACGTAGGATGATCATCGTGGGACGGGATGGGTCCGATTTTCCTTCCTCAAAGGCGGCTTCGATCGCATCTACGTCATTGGCTTGCTCGCCAAGGTTTATCACTTGCCAGCCATAGGACTCAAACCGCTTGGGAATGTCCTCGCTAAAGGCCAAGGCTGTGTCACCCTCGATGGTGATGTGATTGTCGTCATACAGGCAAATCAGCTTGCCCAGGCCCAGGTGCCCCGCCACCGAGGCTGCCTCATGGGAGGCTCCCTCCATCAAGTCTCCGTCGCTGCAGATCACGTACGTGTGGTGATCCACAATCGTATGGCCTTCTCGATTAAAGCGGGCAGCCAGATGGGCCTCTGCCATGGCCATGCCCACTCCCGTCATAAACCCCTGGCCCAGCGGACCCGTGGTCGTCTCGGCACCGGGTGTCAGACCATGTTCCGGGTGCCCCGGTGTCTTGCTGCTCCACTGTCGAAAGTTCTTCAAGTCGTCCAGGCTGAGGTCATAACCGCTCAGATGCAATGCACTGTAGAGCAACATGGAGGCGTGGCCGTTAGAGAGGATGAATCGATCCCGATCAAACCAGTTGGGATTCTTGGGATTGTGTTTCATCACCCGACGATACAAGGTGTAGGCTACCGGTGCCAAGGCCATGGGGGCTCCCGGATGGCCTGAATTGGCTTGCTGCACCCCGTCCATGCTCAGCGTACGAATCGAATCGACGGACAGTTTTATCAGCTCCTGTGATTGCATAAGTGGTCGACGTTGTTGTTTAGATTTTGCACGCACAAAACTGCGAAATCTACCGCACTAATCAGAGCAATAGATATAGAGATTGCCTCGTATACACTCCAACCGCGGTGGTAGTGCTGACGAGGCGGCAATGGCTACCGACAATCAAACCTCCGGTCTGTCTAAGGCAACTGCCAGTTCCCGAGGCTTAACCCCTCCAAGAAATCCCATTTCGGCTGCCTAATTGACCCGTGCCTCAATCCAATCCCGGTAGTCGACATAGCGCAGGCCAGCAGACAGTGCGGGTGTCGGCTGCCCCATCGGAAAAAGCTGAGCCTGCAACTCTTGAAAGCGCTTCTTATACTCGCCCAGCGGCGACCGCCCAATCTTGGAAAAAAACTGAAGCAGGGTACGCTGATAGTCCTCCACTTGGGGTAGTTTCTTCAGGTAGCGGCGCGTGGCATCTACGAAGTAGCGCAGCACGAAAATATTGCCCTGCTCCAGGTGCACCATCAGATTCAGATAGCGAATGTGCAACATCATGTATGGACGAGGATGAGCAAATTTTCGCGTGAGCAGCTCATTAATCCAATGCAGGGATCTCGGATATCGTCCAGCCACAAAGTGGATATTGGCCAATTGAAACCAGAACGAAAACAGATAGTCCTCCGGCATCTTTTTGAGATTGGCTCGGACAAACGACTCCACATCTTCAATCAAGGTGGATCGATCGGCAATCGCCCCGGACTCTCGGATGATCTCCAACTCGAGATTGTACGTACGCAGGATCTGCTTCAACAGGGTGATGTTTTGCAATTTTATTTTGATCCGTTCGTAGTGTCTTTTGGTGGTCGCGATCAACTGCAGGCCTTCCTCATATTGTCCGGTAAAGGCTTTATAGCTGATCAAGTTGTTGATGCTGGACGCATATAGCCCCGGGTCCTCCAGAATCCGTTTGGGATCGTTCTCAAAATGGTCGATCAGTGCGTAGAGATGACGGCTGGGATCTGGTTGATTCTGACCGATGTCGCGGAAGTATGCCGCATTGTAGTGCAGCACTTTGGCTTCCAAACTCAGGGCGTTCGTAGGATCGTCCAGGAGATGGATATTGTCTACTCCCAACTCCTCTCCCAGTGCCAGGTTCTTTGAGATCTCAATGATCAATCGGTAGTAATCGTTGCGATTTTTTAATCTGCGCAAGACCCCGGCTTGGTCGAGCACGATTTGATGAAACACATCGTGATTGGTAGGTCTGAGCGTCTGTTCCAATCTCCGCTTCCAGTTGAGCACCTCGACTAGGCTCAGATCTAAGTCATACGCCTTGGCCAGTCTCTCTGCCTTGCGGATCTCTTCTGCACAGAGCTCGTATAGCTCGCGATTGAAGAGCACCTCAATGTTGCGGATGGTCGACTTTAGCAACGCATCCTTCGTCAGCTCGGCATGGTAGTTACGGAGGCTCTTGAGTACGAGGCTTTTCAGATAGTTCTTCGCGACATGAAATTGCTTGCCGCAGGGTTCATGAGCAAAACGACTCCGAATCTCCTGATCATCACAGACTTCCTGTGCATCGATGGCCTCAAAAATCCGAAGGTAATTCGGACTGTCGCCCGTGGCCCTGGCCATCAGCTTGAAGTAGCGCTTCTCACTGCGCGACATTGACTTGATCAGATAAAAAAGTTGCTCTTGTTTCTTCATATGACTCCTACGAAAATAGCACTATCGTTCTATATTCTACAGCTATAAGACGGGTATCCTTTACTTTAGACTTCTACGTTTTTACAATTATTGCCATCCGGCGACGGGACGAGCACCCTACATTTGAGTTATCAGCATTAACTAAAAAATTTGCAGAATCATGTCTAATGTTATCAACTGGTTTGAGATTCCAGCTAAAAATTTCGATCGAGCCAAGAAATTCTATGAGCAAGTCCTGGATGGTCCCATTCAAGTGATGGAAACACCCAACATGCCGCTCACCATGGGATTCCTCCCAGGATTTGAACCAGGCTCAGTGGGAGGTGCCGTGGTGGCTGGTGAAGGCTATGAGCCCTCGCAGACAGGATCGTTGGTTTACCTCAACGGTGGGGACGATCTCGCTACCCCTCTTTCTCGCGTAGAAGGTGCCGGTGGTCAGGTCGTCGTGCCCAAGACCGGCATTGGTGAAAATGGATTCATAGCCCAGTTCATTGACACCGAAGGAAATCGAGTTGCTCTGCACTCCATGTCCTAGTAGAGCTTCGCATTAGATCTTGTAGCTAATTCTAATGTCTTTGGTCCGCATACTTCGTTGCAAAGCCTCGCCATAGCTACGGGGATGTCTAGCCACCCACCCGCTTTCGCGGTTCCCTCACTTCTCGCATTGTCATGCTCGACTCTACGAGATCGTTCGGTCATGCCTCGTCTGCGAACAAAATCCTATTAGAATTATTCAACTTATCTAATGCGAAACTCTATTAGAATAAGGATCCATCCTGGGGAAGAAATTCATCTTCCCCAGACTCCTCCACCTGGCTACCACAGCGAGATCAGACTACGACGCAATAGGCCACTACAAATATCTAAGAAATGACTGCCATAAAAAAGAGCACATTAACCTTTCTAAAAAGGCTCAAGAAAAACAACGATCGAGATTGGTTCACGGCCAACAAGAAACAGTACGAATCCGCTAGAAGTAATTTTGAGGATTTTGTTGCTGAGCTCATCATGGAAATTGCAAAGTTTGATGCGCCCGTGGCTGATCTCAATCCCAAGAAATCAATTTTTCGGATTTATCGCGACACACGCTTCTCCAAGGATAAGACACCTTACAAATTGCATTTTGGTGCACATCTGGTCGCCGGCGCCGAGAAGCCGCATGATCGCGCAGGCTATTATATCCATATCGAGCCAGGTGCAAGCATACTCGCCGGTGGTGCCTATATGCCACCTTCACCCTGGATAAAAGCCATTCGCTCCGACATCGATGCCCACGCCGCTGACCTAAAGAAAATCATCGCGGACAAAACATTTCAAAAATACTTTGGCGGCATCACTGGTGAAAAATTAAAATCCGCGCCGCGTGATTATGCCAAGGACCATCCCGAAATAGAGTTACTAAAGTACAAGAGCTTTCTTGCCGTCCACAAAGTGCCAGACAATACCGTGCTTGAGGACAATTTCGTGACTTATTGCGGTAACATATTTAATGCCTTAAATCCTTTTGATGATTTCCTAAACAGAAGCAAAGGGCTATAAAAAAAAGCAAATTATGGGCCCGATTGTCACCTTTGACTACTCGAGCTTTATCACCAGCTGCCTCCTCCCCCACCCCCAAAGCCTCCACCAGTCCCGCCGGAAAAAGACGTGCCGGAGGACGAGCCCGTGCTCTGTGACGGAGGTGTACTCACAAAAGCGCTCTGGACCGATTTGACATCAAATTGTTGCGAAAAGTCTTGAAAGGTGGTCGGCTGATTGTTTGAATATGAATGATCATTAAAAAACCAGGGTGGTGCCACCTCTTGCAAGGCCTCAAATTGCTTGATAAAACCTCTATCCAACCCAAAGGCCACCGCATACGGGAATAATTTTTCAAAGTATCCCGGATCGTCTCCCACCAGTCTGGTCACCCGATCTGTGTTTGTAGATTTTAGAGAATTGCGTAGCATTTTGAGCCGGTGTCGGAGATATTGCCCCTCATCTGTCATGCGCAGGGGCTGGAGATGTATGATCAGGCACGCTATACCCAGCAGCAGGGTAATGATCCCGGTAGCAATTAACTGCCATTTGACCATGACAAATATGCTTATCGTCAGGCACAGTAGAAACAATCCGATAAAAACACCTCCTTTATATACCGATGAACCTGCCCGATCGTACCACTGGTCATTCGCACGCGTATCGCGTCTCAGTTCCGCTTTAACTTTGGCGATCGTGCTGTAGAATTTCTCCTTCACCGATGAGAGCAGCACAACATCTTTTTCTTCGAATAATTTGTCAAAAAATATTCGCTGATAATAAGGCGCGTGCCCCGGAAGGTCTTCCAATCGCTCTATGTATAGATCATCCTTTTCATAGCCATACTCCGATTGCAATGACCTAATTCTTAAATGCCCCCGGCTGCCCCACAGGGGGATTAGGGAAATAACATCCCGAGTCTGCACTCGTCCATCGATCACTGCACCGGCCACCGGAGACTCGAGGCCCTCCGGAGGAAAATGCACATCCTCCCGCGGATAATTTCTTTTTTCTCTCCGCACAAAACGAGCCCAAAACAGATATAGCACACCCAGAAGGGCGGCAGGGATCGGATATGTCTTATCCGGTATCCGCACTGACGTCTCGTGCTCCGTGAGGGCTCTTGATTCTTTAATTACGCCCGGTGTAATTTTCTGGGCAACGGAAATACCCTCACCCGGCTGCAATGTGCCTCTCGTTTCTCCTCGGAGTACGGCACCCTCCCGCTCCACCAGCAGTGCATTATCTTGATCGTTTTCTCTACCGGAAAATACCCGATAATCGCCCAGTTCAGCTGTCAACGCGGATGGAAATCGAAGTTCAAAAGAGGCCTTTTCTATCGGGACCTGCCACTCCGGGCCAATCACATTCCAATACAGTTCGGTCCATTCCTCCCAATAAAAGAACGGGCCAGTCACCCGGTAGCTGATCACATACGCTTGTGGCCCCGTGATAAATCGGTCCGCACTACCTATACGCAACACGAATTTGTGTCCCTTTCTCTCCACTTTATGCTCCCAACCTGCCACTTCTACCTCGGAGATGCGAATATTTATCTGATCACCGGCCAGTTGATATCTCGTGGGTATCTCTCGGAAGATGCCCCTTCTTTGCTCGAAGAACTCGACAGCAATGTTTTCGGTGACATCTAAGAACCCATCTTCATTTACTTGGATGTCGACATGATATGTCTTGATCACAAAATCTTGGGCGGGTGCGACAAGAGATAAGCATAGTATAAGGGTACCAGTGACAAGGAGATGCAGTTTCATATAAGGCTAATTACTTGGTGCTCGACCGAATCAACATGCCTCCAAATATTATTGTTCCTTGGCCTTTCGATCGCCGACCACATTTCGATCAACGGATGCAAGTATCAGACGAACTCTCCTAGCCGGCATCATCGCTAGATCTTTATCACACGCTTGTGGACGAAGAGATAGTAGGCAAACAGCCAAATGAACATCGTATACAAAATAGCCTGCGCAAAGGATCCGGCATACGGAGTAATGAGTCCCTGAAAAACGGAGCCATACAACCAACTATAGAGATGTTGATCCCCGATTTTCAAAAGAAAGATTGTCTTTAACACCAGGCCCGACAGCACATACGAGATCAGGGGATTTAGTCCAAAAACCTGGAACACCAAGGTCCACCCCTTCCAGCCTTTGATGTCAATCACGTAGATCAGCAAGCACAAAAGCAGGGTAGCGAGACCACCCGTAGCCAATACATAGGAGCTGCTCCACAAAGGCTTATTTATGGGAAAACCCAGTAGGTGCCAAGCAACTCCCGCCAGGACTGCCACGAGGCCAAGGGGCCATATCAGTTTGATTTGCTCCGAAAAGTGATCCTTTTTCTGCAAGGTTATGCCAATCCAATATCCGAAGAGTACGGTCCCGACGGCCGGCAAAGAACTCAATATGCCTTCGGGATCAAAAGGAATCCCGTAGCCGCCATATACATGATCTTCACCCAGCAGATATAGGTCCAACATGCGCACGGCATTCTCTTCGAGCGAAAGCGGTTGGGCACCGCCACAGAGCAGCAGCAGAGCCCAGTAGGCAAATAAAATGAGGGCAAAAATGATGGGGATGGCGCTCTTTCGTGCAAAGACTACAATCAGGGCCGCCAAGCCATAGGCCACCGCGATGCGTTGTAAAACACCAAATATCCGTAGATCTGCCAGGGCTTTATTAAAGAACGGATACCAATTGAGTAAGAGGCCGATCGAAAAGATCAACGCCGTGCGACGAGCGATTTTAAGTAACCATTGCCGACGATCTCCCACGTTATACTTTCTAAAGGAAAATGCCATGGAAAGTCCCACGATAAACACAAAGAAGGGAAATACCAGATCCGTGGGCGTCAGCCCATCCCAAGGGGCATGCCGCAAAGGGGCATATACATAAGTCCAGGATCCAGGCGTATTGACCACGATCATGAAAAAGATCGTCATACCACGCAGCACGTCGATCGAAAGCAGGCGTTGTTTCATCTCCGGAAGCAGTAGTGCATCAAGGTAAGGAAATCTCGCAGGGTCTTTGCCGCTGGCAGAGATTCGCATTAAATCTCGTTGGTAATGCTAATGTCTTTGCTTCGCATACTTCTTGGCAAGCCTCGCCATGCAACGGCTAGCCACCCGCTGTCGCAGTGCCTTCACTTCTCGAACAAGAGCAAATGGCCGGCGTCCCGCGTCCTCGCTTTACCCATACGAGCAAGGTCACGCCATAGACTGGTCGTCCTAAGTATGTTCAGCTACTAAAGTATGGCATCTTGCCAGCCATGCTTAGGCCGTTGATTGACAATTGCAGAATCCCTTAATGCGATTGCCATGGATCCATGTCTGAGTCGCCAAGGCGAAAATCTACTTTTTGGAACCGATCCCCGTCAGTTTGAGAGTGTAGTCTATCACTGAAAAGTGCACCCCCGGCGCCATCGAAAAGTGCGCCCCCTGTCGTGGTCGAGTAAAAGTGAAATGGATTGGACCATTTTGGATTGTTTTGACACGGTAGGATTGACCGTTGCTATTGACGATGGGTGGCGCGGTGTGGAGTATATTGGCCCTCAGCCCGATAAATTCGCAACGCCGATCGATTTGTATCATGACAGTATTCCCTTTGATTACCCACTACCATGAGGCAGGTGATGGGCTTACGTTGGCAATGCGCAGGGGCAAAGTATGTCCTTGGAAACTGTGGATGAGCCGGGAGCATGTTCCCTACTTATGTCAGTGGGGATGATCATGTGCATATTACCTATTATCAACAAATACGGGGAGATACAGGTCTGAAGAATTATGCTCATCGTCCCAACCCTCCACGTGACCCGAGTGAAGATCTCCGATAGATCGATAAGAGGCAAGGGTGATATGTTTACTTGACGTCGAAGGGTAGGTGATGGCCCATAAGTGCCGGCCAAAGCGGAGGCCCCTCAGCTATGTCTATGTCATCTGCCCGCGGTATTTATTTCGTTTCGCTCCAGCAAGAGCTAACCGCTTAGTAAAGGGCGATCAAATTTTAGGTGCAGCGGACTTTCCCTCTTTCCCTTATAAACGACTTACATCACCAAGCAAACAAAATCGCTGCATATCCCAGAATTCTCCTTGATAAAAAAAGAGCTCTCAACACTGAGAGCTCTTCCTAAAATTATTCTCTGTATTTGACAGCTACGCTTTTTTCGGTCTGCCTGGTCCGCGCTTCGCAGGAGCCTTGGCCGTCTCTGTCTTCTTCGGTCTGCCTGGTCCACGCTTAGCCGTCGTGGTCGTGGTCGTGGCTTTTTTCGGTCTACCCGGTCCACGCTTAGCTGTCGTCGTCGTGGTCGCGGCTTTTTTCGGTCTGCCTGGTCCACGCTTAGCTGTCGTCGTCGTGGTCGCGGCTTTTTTCGGTCTGCCTGGTCCACGCTTAGCTGTCGTCGTCGTGGTCGCGGCTTTTTTCGGTCTGCCTGGTCCTCGCTTAGCTGTCGTGGTCGTGGTCGCGGCTTTTTTCGGTCTGCCCGGTCCACGTTTAGCTGTCGTGGTCGTGGTCGTGGCTTTTTTCGGTCTGCCCGGTCCACGCTTAGCTGTCGTCGTCGTGGTCGCGGCTTTTTTCGGTCTGCCGGGTCCTCGCTTAGCCGGTGCGGCAGCCGTCTCAGTTTTTTTCGGTCTACCTGGTCCACGCTTAGCCGTCGTGGTCGCAGTCGCTGCTTTTTTTGGTCTGCCGGGTCCACGCTTAGCCGGTGCGGCAGCCGTCTCAGTTTTTTTCGGTCTACCTGGTCCACGCTTAGCCGTCGTGGTCGCAGTCGCTGCTTTTTTTGGTCTGCCTGGTCCGCGCTTAGCAGGAGCTTTTGCCGTTTCCGTTTTCTTGGGTCTGCCCGGTCCACGTTTAGCCGGTGCGGCTGCCGTTTCCGTCTTCTTGGGTCTGCCTGGTCCACGCTTAGCCGGTGCGGCTGCCGTTTCGGTTTTCTTGGGTCTGCCTGGTCCGCGCTTAGATGTGGTCGCTGTAGTGGCCTTTCTTGGCCTGCCCGGCTTGCGCTGGGGTTCAGCTTTTTTCAACTGTGCTGCAAGATCCTTTAGCTGGCCTTTGACGATGGAGGTTTGATATTCCAGCTTTTTCAGATCTGACTTATAGGAATCGATAAGATCCTGGAGCTCAGATTTGGTTAATTTCGCCATTGCTTAATTATTAGATTGATAATTAGTTTCATAATTCACGCAAATGTAACAATATTCTAATCCTTTTTTTGTATCGGCACGACCGCCGAGATCAAGTCAAGGGGAGACAGATCAATCCATCTGCAAAAATTATTCCATATGATGTAAGTGCTGAAGCTGGTGGCAATGCCCCTTCTGCCCTACCTTGCTTTTTGAGATTATACAATTGTGTCCAAGGCCTCGGAGTAAGCGGACCAAATTGATGACACTAATGGAGCTTCGCACTAAATCTTGTTGGTAATTCAAATGTCCTTGGTCGGCATACTTCGTTGCAAAGACTCGGAAGAGCTACGGCTAGCCCACCTGCTTTCGCGGTTCCCTCACCTCTAGCACTGTCATGCCCGATTCTGCGAGATCGTTCGGTCATGTTTTGCGCCTCGTCTGCCCACAAAGTTCTATTAGGATCAGTCAACGTATCTAATACTAAGCTCTACCAGCTAATTGCATAACTCTTGGAGCTACACCTCCTGATAAGCCCCCTCCCAATGCCCTTTGAAGGCTTCCACTACGGTTTTCAGGCTACTTGACTTGAGCGCACTACGCACACCGCATCGATAAATAAGTGCAGTGTGAGATCTGCTACTTGTCAGATCTATATTGCCAGCACACCTGCGAGACATTCGAGTGCAGACTAAAGGCCGGCTACATAACTGGTCTCGGACAGAGTGCTTTAAGTAGTTCGTACAGACCCTGATGGACGGCAAGAGTGAGCGACTTTCCCCGTCGAGAAAGCCTTGATTTCACGTAATGATTCGATTATTTACGTATCTTCTTGGCTCAAAAAAGCGATCAATCATGGGTTTCTTAAATGAATTAAAGAAGTTGGTTTTTGGTGTGAAGTCCGTATCAAAATCTGCCGCTGAAAAGGCAGTGGAGAAAGGCAAGGATACGGGTGAAGCCATCATTGAAAAGTCCGGTGAACTAATAGACAAGGCTAAGGACAAGGTGGAAGATATCGGCGGAGACATAGTCGATACCGCAGGAGATGTGTGGGAAAAGGCTGTTGATACGGTAGAAGATGTCGGAGGCAAGGTATGGGAAAAAGCGGGAGACTTGGTCGAGGATGCCAAGGATGTCGCAGAAGACGTGGGCGAAAAAGTGCTGGGAAAGATGAGTACCGTCGTTTCCGGGGCCAAGGATATTGCAGAAGACATAGGTGAAAAAGTGGTGGACACCGCAGGCAAGACGGCTGACAAAGTCAAGGAAGTCGGGGGCGATCTCATGGAGAAAGCTTCAGATGCGACAGACCGTGCCCGGGATTTCGTCGCGGATCGCTTAGGGGATGATGATGCTGTGGCCGGGGAGGATAAGGATCCCACGGAAGATTTGTCTGCCCTCTCCGATCAAATGACGGATACCGCCAGCGATGTCAGTGCAAGAGCCGGAGATGTGGCGGATAGCGCGCAAGACTTGGCCGAAGAATTAGGCGAGAAGATTAAAGACACAAAATCCGACCTGGTAGAAAAGGCACAAGACGTGGCCGCAGGTCTGGGCGAAAAATTGGATGAAACGCTCGAAAAAGCCAAGGCGCTTGCGGACGAGGAAGCCGCCAAACCAGAATATTCCCCACCTTCCGAACATCTGCACAAGGACCTGCTGGAGGACAAGGACGATTTCTTCAAAAAGGCAGAGGCATTCGCTGATGGTCGCTATCACGAAGTGACCGAGTCGTTGGACAATCCTGTTATTATCGGTAAGAGTGAGGACTCATCGGACCAGGCACAGGAAACCCCTGGCGAACCATTACCAGGATTTGAAGATCTGGACGGGGACGGAAATGAGTTGGTCGATGATGCGCTTATCGTGGGCGAAGAGGAGTAGCTGCGCTGTAATTACTCGTCCATCGTTAGATAATGCGTAGAGACAATTCCTTGCTCCATTGCCGGATGCCCATGATGCATAAGATCATGAGGCAGAAATAGAGTGCCGACGTATAGTAGAGGCCTTTTAATAGGTAAATGTTGATAGAGATCAGATCTACCACAATCCAGAGTATCCAGTTTTCGATCTTCTTCTTTGCCAGCAAATACTGAGCGACCAGACTAGCGACGGTGGTAAATGCGTCAAAGTATGCAAAGTCAGCGTCCGTATAGCGCGACATGGTCGCTCCCCAAATAATAAAGCCAAGGACAATCACCATCAGCCATTGAAAGCGCACACTTTTGCTCAGGGTAGTCACCGGCACCTTCTCACTGACGGCAACGCCTCGGGACCAATACCACCAGCCGTATGCATTCAGAAAGAAGTAGATGATCTGCAGAATAAAGTCCGAATACAGTTTTGACTGAAGGAAAATGACCGCATAAAGTGCTACCGCCACGATGCCCAATGGCCATGCCCAGATCTGCTGCCGTGTCAAAAGATATACGTTGAGCAGCACAAGAATGACCGCAATTATTTCGACAATTTGAAGACCCGAAAGAAGATCCATGAATATCAAGGCTGAATTGGTGCGAGAACACAGCAAGGCTGTGAAGATGAAAATAGTAAATTATGTGGGAGCTGATATTAAGAGATTCAATCAGTTATATGAGCTATTTAAAGCGGAGGATTATAGAGTATCGCAGCGGGCTGCCTGGTCACTCAGCTATTGTGTACAAGACAATCCCCAGTTCCTGGAAGGACGATATGGCGAGCTGCTGGAACTACTGGAGCAGCCGCGCCACACCGCGATCAAGCGCAACATCGTGCGTATGCTTCAATTTGTGGAGATTCCCGAAGAGTGGCAAGGCTTGTACTACAAACGCTGCATGCAATACGTAGCAAGCGTGAAAGAAGCAGTCGCTGTTCGCTGCTTTAGCATGGAAGTCTTGTGCAACATGGCATTGGGTACGCCTGAGCTAGAGGAAGAACTGGTTTGGGTTTTATCCGACTTTGCCCACGCAGCATCTCCCGCCTTGCGAGCCCGCTCTCGAAATCTCCTCAAGAAGCTGCAGAGAAAGAAGTGAAACACTAAGTCACGAGAAACAATACCAGCTGGGGAAACAAAATCACCAGTATGAGAAAGACCAGTTGGATCAACACGAATGGTACGATTCCTCGATATAATTGCACCGTGGAGATGCTGGGCGGAGCGACCCCCTTGAGATAAAACAACGAGAAGCCAAAGGGAGGGGACAAGAAGGAGGTCTGCAAATTGAGGGCAATCAAAATGCCTACCCATATCAAATTGACATCATAGTTTTGGAATATAGGAGCCACCACCGGTACGATGATAAAAATGATCTCGATGAAATCAATGAAGAAGCCCGCTACAAAAACGACGATCATCACTAGAAATAGAAACATAGTAGGTGAAAGATTGGCCTCCTCGATCAAGTGAATTAAGAAACGATCGCCTCCCATACCTCGAAAGACCAGTGCAAACGTGGTCGCTCCCAACAATATCACAAATACCATGCAGGTGAGCCTGGTCGTCTGCCTCATGACCTGCTGAAGCACCCTATACGAAAACTTGCCCTGTCCCAAGGTCAGTATCGTTGCCCCAAAGGCGCCCACTGCCGCCGCCTCCGTTGGGGAAGCAATACCTAGAAAAATCGATCCCAGGACTGCAATGATCAATAGGAAGGGCAGTACGAACGCTTTGATCACCTGTCTGGCAAAACCAGCTTGCCGAAAAGCGGCAATTTCATCCTCAGGGATGGCGGGTGCCATCTGCGGGTTGAGCCGGGCTACGACGATCACATATACTACGTAGCACAGGACCAATCCTACTCCCGGAAGGAGCGCAGCGGCAAAGAGATCTCCCACGGAGACATTTAGCACACTACCCAGCAATACCAGCACCACCGATGGCGGAATAATCTGGCCCAAGGTGCCTGATGCCGCAATCGTGCCAGTGGCCAATTCCGGCTGATAGTTGCGTTTCAGCATAGTCGGAAGCGAAATCAGACCCATCGTTATGACGGTCGCCCCAACGATGCCGGTCGAGGCCGCAAGCAGCGCTCCCACCACGACGACAGAGATGGCCAAGCCCCCTTTCATTTTGCCAAATAACATGGCCATGGTTTCCAGTAGACTCTCGGCCAGGCCCGATTTTTCGAGCATGATACCCATGTAGATGAATAGCGGCACCGCAATCAAGACATAATTGCTCATCACCCCCATGATCCGCGAAGGCAGGAAGTTGAAAAAATCCACCCCCAGAAAGAAATATCCAAAAATGACCGACAGCCCGCCAAGCGTAAATGCCACCGGAAATCCAGCCAAAATCAGGATGAATATGCACACAAACAGCAGCAGGGCTAACCACTCCATACGTCAAGCGCCGGCTTTTGGTGGAAAGATATCTTGCCGGCGACCCCTCAATACTTCGACGCTGCGGAGGAGAATGGACAAGCATTGTAGGAGCAAGAGCACAAACCCAATGACAATGACAAATTTGATAATCCATCGTGCCGGCAAGCCCGCTGGATCCGGCGATGCCTCATTGATGCGAAAGGAATTGCTGGCATACTTGTGGGCCGCTCGAATGACGATCAAACACCACGGAATGACAAAGATCGAGATACCGACGATGTTGATCCAAGCCTTCGTCTGCTCCGAAAATTTTGTATAAAACAGGTCGACTCGTACATGCTCGTCGTGCTTAAAGGTATAGGCCGCTCCCAGCAGAAAGATGATCGCAAACAGATGCCATTCGAACTCGGTGATCCAGGCCTGCGAGGCATTGAATAGGTACCGGACGATGACGTCCACAAAAATGATCAAGACGAGAGCCGTCGTTAGCCAGGACACTGTCCTACCGACCGATTCATTGAGGCCGTCGATGATCCGGATTATTGCCTTGATGTGGGTCTGATTTTAGCCTCACAAAAGATAGAAAATCGTAGGATAAGAATCGAGTAGAGGAAGTAAGATAGACTTTTATACCTACGGAATCCGCAAAGGAGTCCACCTTACTTGCCCCTCTCACACCACCGGACGTACGGTTCACGTATCACGGCGGTTCCCAGAGTAACTTTTGGCTAGGTTCTATTCCCCGTTCCGTTGGTAACACTCATCAGGTACTTAGAGCTTTCCGAGCCGTACCTCCCCAATAAGTCGACAGCATCTCAGGTGTCGCTCCTGCTACTCCACGATGTACGTTAATATCACCTTCATCACCTCTAGGCCAGGTTCGGTCCTTCACATCGATATGCTCAATGCTACTATGACCTCGGCTGACTTCTGGATTCCGATAGTCAATATCCTTCCAGATATCCCCGGGTAATGCGCAAATACCTTCACATTTATGCCTGCCACATATACATCATCACCTTCCGTGCAAGTATCGGACTTTAGAGATAATCGCCTCCTCATCCAGTGACAATGCCTAACTATGTGATTCCTGTTCGTCAGGCCAATACTTTGCTTTCGGCTTCCTTCAACCATATCCTCGCAGATATAATCTTGCCGTTCGGCTAATGCTTCCCCTTGCCGGGTGCACAGAGGACTTTCACCTCCGAGTATTTGCGCCCTGCCGGGCGCACAATGACAAAGCCAGCTAACTTACGCTAGCTGGCTTTCGATCTATCTCGTTGCGGAGCTGTCTAAACGCTACTGAAAGTAGGATTCACTGATTTTCTCTCCTGCCTCTATCTTAGATAGGCGCTCTTTAAATTCGTTGGAAACCTCGAAGTCGTTCTTTCTGGCAAAGATCTCCTTGAGGGCGATCAGTGTATTACGATCACTCGGGTCCAGTCTCTCCACTTTCTTAAAGTAGGGCAGCGCTGTGGCAAAAAGCTCTTCGATCTGCTCCTTTTTCTGGTTGTACTTCTCCGTTCCCGCTTTGGAGTAATCGGCAGCCAGTGCATTCATCTCCTCGGTGACCAAGGCGGCCTTATTGTAGTACAATGCTCCGATACTGTACAGTGCGTCCGTATAGTCCGGCTTGATGGCGACGGCGTCCTCATAGTGCTTTTTCGCCTGATCAAAGTGCTCCTGCGCGACGGTATAATTGCTGTCGGCAAAGCTCTCCTGATACAATCTATCATGTACACTACCCAAGGTGGAATGCAAGGAATGATTGTCAGGTTCTTTAGCGATGGCATCTTTGAGTTTCTCAGCCAGCACATCAATCTTCTCTAGTTTGAGGTAGTGGTTAATCTCCGTAAAAAGTAGTCCGACATCATCCGGATAGTCTGCCCTCGCCTTGTCCAAGATCTTCTGCGCAGACTCTATGTCCTCGTCAGCGGTCAATTTATACATGGCATCATATACCGCCGGCTTATCGTATTGCTTGTCGTACAACTTCTTCATGTAAGACAGTGCGGTTTCGTTCTCGCCGGCGCTCAGTGCGGCCATCCCTGTCACATAGACTTGATTGTCGTACTCCGCTTCCACATCCAGTGGACTCTCGGACTCATTTTCCTTCAAAATATCATGTATCTGCAGGACCGAACTAAAGGCACTAAAAGCCGACGAAAATTGGCCATTTTCGTAGGCCGTCAGCCCGGTATTGGTGATCGAGCTGATCGATTGTCGGAGTCCATTTAAGCATGCTTTGTTTCCTGCGTCCAGCTCCAGACCTCGCTTGAAAGCCTGAGAGGCTATAATCCCACCATTTGGCTCCACATCTTGGTGCTCGGGATCCAGTACTCGCTGAGTCTGGTTGTAGCCCACAAAGGAATTGTAGATTTCGCCCATGGTGACATAAGCCTTTGCTTCCTGCTTGATGTCCTCTTGCTTGATTGCATAATCGATCACAGTCTTGGCTTCTACGAGTTTGTCTCCGGCCGTCTGCTGATCCAATACATAAGCATTAAGGAGTCGAGTTGCCTTCTTTAGCGCCTTCTTTCCGGTGAGACCTGCCAAGTCGTCTTGAGCACCGGCTGTACCTACGAAGAAGAGCGCTGCCATAAGGGTGATAATGACATGTCTCATCGAAATCATTTTAAAGGTTAAATGCATTGTTAGTTAAGTTGTTGCAATAATAAGACTGAGTGCAGTGTGCCGTATACACATTCGAAATGTTAAACAAATTTAGCAAATTGTTAAAAGTAACGCCATCACTCCAAGGCCTCGGGTGCATGATAAATTAGCCCCTAGTAGAGCATCTCGGTGCATCTTGGTCGCCACCAGCGCAATCTGGCATGTGCATGGAGGCTATTCCTCTTCGTCGTCAGCGTCTTCCGTCTCCCTGAAAACGGCTACATCAGCGATCTGATCTCCATCCGACAGGGTGATGACCTTTACGCCCGAAGTCGCTCGACCCATTACACGGATGTTGTCCAGTCGCATGCGTATGGTGATGCCTTCCTTACTGGTGATCAATAGTTGATCTCCTTCTGTGACGGCCTTTATCCCGACCAGCGGTCCGGTCTTGTCCGTGATCTGAAGTGTCTTCACGCCCTTTCCTCCGCGATTCGTGACGCGATAGTCGTCCAGCGCTGAGCGCTTGCCATTTCCGTTGGCGGAGATGACCAGAATCGAGATCTCTTCCTGCGGATCTACGCATATCATACCGATGGCCGCATCCTCCCCATCTTCATCCAACCGTATGCCCCGCACTCCGGCCGCCGATCGTCCCATCGCACGCACCGTCTGCTCGTTGAAGCGAATGGCCCGACCATTTCGATTGGCGATCAATATCTCATTGTTGCCATCTGTAAGTCTAGCCTCTAGCAGTTGATCTCCTTCGCGGATCGTGATGGCGTTGATCCCATTGACCCGGGGACGGGAGAAAGCCTCGACGCTTGTCTTCTTGATCAGCCCGCCTTTGGTGGCAAACACGATGTAGTGGTTGTCCAAGAACTCCTGGTCGCGCAAGTCTTTGATGATGATGTAGGCTTTGACCTTGTCGTCCTTGGGTAGCTCTACGATATTCTGCAGCACCCGGCCTGTAGCCGTCTTGGCCGCCTCGGGGATCTCATACACCCGTAGCCAATGGCAACGACCCTTCTCCGAAAACAGGAGCAAGTAGTTATGGCTGGTGGCCACAAACATGTGCTCGATATAATCCAGATCTCGCGTCTTGCTGCCTCTAGACCCTTTACCTCCCCTGGACTGCACTCGGTACTCGTCCACCTTGGTGCGCTTGATGTATCCCAGATGCGAGATGGTGATAACCACCTCCTCATCCGGAATCATATCCTCGATGCTGATCTCGCCTTCGGCAAAGGTGATGCGGGTCTTACGCTCGTCGCCGTAGCGTTCTTTGATCTCGGTCAGTTCCTCCTTGATGATGTCCCGGCGCAAGCCCTCATCAGCGAGAATGGCCTTAAGCTCCGTGATCTTCTTCTGCACCTCTTCATACTCCTCTTTGATCTTCACCCGCTCCAGTCCAACCAGCTTTTGCAGCCGCATGTCCAAAATGGCCTTAGCCTGGATCTCGGTGAGTTCAAAATTTGACATTAGTCCATTGGTCGCCTCTTCGACCGTGCGCGACTCGCGGATCAGCTTGATCACGGCGTCCAGGTTGTCCAGTGCGATGAGCAATCCTTCGAGTATGTGCGCCCGGTTTTCTGCCTTCTCCAGGTCATACTGCGTCCGTCGTGTGATGACTTCCAGCCTAAACTTGATGAACTCTTCGATCAGGTCCTTTAGGTTCAGTGTCTTGGGCCGGCCATTGACCAGGGCAATGTTGTTGACCCCGTAGGAGGACTGTAAGGGCGTGTACTTGAAGAGCTGACTGAGTACGACCTTGCCGATCGCATCTCGCTTGAGATCCACGACAATGCGGATGCCGGTGCGACGATCAGATTCGTCCCGTATGTCACTGATGCCAGCGATCTTGCCGTCGTTGACCAAGTCCGCCATCTTGACGATCATGTTGGACTTGTTGACTTGGTACGGGATTTCCGAAATGATGATCTGTTCCTTGCCCGTATTTGTAGCAATGATCTCTGCTTTGCCCCGCACGATCACGCGGCCCCTTCCGGTGCGATAGGCATCGTGCACACCAGAAAGTCCATAGATAATGCCACCTGTGGGCATGTCGGGTGCCTTAATGTATTGAAAGAGTTCTTCGATCTCTATGTCCGGACGGTCTACCGTGGCGATGATGCCATCCACCACTTCGTTCAGATTGTGTGGCAGCATGTTGGTGGCCATACCTACGGCGATGCCTGAAGCCCCGTTGATAAGCAGATTGGGTATGCGCGCCGGCAATACGCTCGGCTCCTCCAGCGAATCATCAAAATTGAGCTCGTAGTCGACCGTATCCTTCTTGATGTCGATCAACATCTCATCGGCAATGCGCGCCAGTCTGGCCTCGGTGTATCGCATCGCGGCCGGGCTATCGCCATCGATGTGCCCAAAGTTGCCCTGGCCATCGACCAGGGGATATCGCAAGGACCAGTCTTGGGCCATGCGGACCATGGCATCATACACGGAGGTATCACCATGCGGGTGATACTTGCCAAGCACCTCCCCCACTACTCTTGCTGACTTCTTATGCGCCTTGTTATAGGCCAGGCCGAGGTCATGCATACCGTACAGAATCCGTCTGTGCACAGGCTTGAGCCCGTCCCGCACATCGGGCAGCGCCCGAGCCACGATCACCGACATCGAGTAATCGATGTAGGCAGACTTCATCTCGTCTTCTATATTTATCGGTATAATTTTCTGGTTGTCAGCCATTTAAAAATTTTGAAAGATTTAAATAAAGGCGCCGCAAATATAGTGAAAAAAAGCTGTTTTGGCAGTGTTGGAGATGTGGAATATGGCCCCTGTGAAGCGGACCTGCCATCGCTTGATTTTTGGCTTTGCCGGTATGGTCACGCACCTCCTAAGAAACCCCTGTCACGGCGACTCCCTAGTAGAGCTTCGCATTAAATCTTGTGGTTAATTCCAATGTCTTTGGTCACCAAGCCTCGTTGCAAAGCCTTGTCCTAGCCACATCTATGACTGCGTTTACGCCTTACCTGCCAGCCAGATAACGTAGTGATGCAAATGGAGCCAGTAATCCAACGGCCTCTGGGTAATCCCATTATCTTTGCCGCGCCTGCCGAGCAGGTATGGCTACCCAGCGTGGATATGGAAAATCGAGAACAGGTCCGGCCCTACGACAGCGACGAGAGCAAAAAGAATCAGGTTACCCAGATGTTTGACAACATCGCTCCTCGGTATGATCTACTCAACCGGGTACTTTCCCTGGGCATTGACGTACGCTGGCGAAAGCGTCTGGTGCGCTCCGTGGTAGATCGATCGAAAACTGCGGTGTTGGACATTGCGACGGGGACCGGCGATGTGGCCATCTTGCTGGGCCGGGAGCCATCGGTGACCCAGGTCGTGGGCCTGGACATCTCTAGCCAGATGTTGCAAGTGGCCCGAGGCAAAGTCAAGCAAAGGCAGCTATCGGCTAAGATCGACCTGGTCTTAGGCGACTCGGAGAATTTGCCACAGCCAGACAATACCTTCGACGCGGTCACCGTTGCATTTGGAGTGAGAAATTTTGAGGATGTGCGAAGGGGACTTCAGGAGTGTCACAGAGTGCTAAAACCGGGTGGGAGTCTCCATGTGCTGGAGTTTTCACAACCCCAGGCGACACCATTCCGACAGATCTATCAAGCCTACTTTCGATATATCCTTCCCCTGGTTGGCCGAGTCACCTCCCGGGATCCCAAAGCGTACACCTATCTCTTTGAGTCTGTCCAAGCCTTTCCTGCTGGCAAAGATTTTGCAAACGTACTGCAGGAGCTGGGCTTTCGGACCACAACGATTCATCCACTAACGCTTGGCATATGCACGCTCTACGTTGGAGAAAAATAATACTGTGTTGCACATTGGTACTCGCGACCCTGTCCTTGGTGGCACAGTCCTATGGCAGGCGCAACTACAACTTCCAAAACAAGAAGAACAAGCCGTACTACTTCGGCCTGACTCTTGCCTTTCACTCCAGCAACTACAGCGTCTTCCGAAGTAAGAACTTCAACACGCAAGATCAGATCCTCTCGGTAGAGTCCGTTACTGGCCCGGGGTACAACGTCAATGTGGTTTCTAACTTGAAGATTGGCCGCTATTTTGATTTTCGACTGCTTCCGGGGTTTTCATTTACGGAGCGCAATATTCAGTACCGGGATCTGACCGTGGAGCGTGATCGAGACATTCAGAAAGTAGAGTCCGTCTTTGCAGAGGTGCCTTTTCATGTGCGCTTTAAGTCAGAGCCATACCATGACATGCGGTTATTTGTCTTGGGCGGCATCAAGTACAGTTTTGATATCGCAAGCAAGGCACGCCGTAGAGGTGAGGACGAGATTCTAAAGATATCGCCCACCGATTTTTCCGTCGAGGTCGGACTTGGTATGCAATTTTTCTTCCCCTACTTCATCCTTTCGCCCGAGCTGAAGTTTACCCAGGGCATCAATAACATTCTGATCTTTAATGAGCAGATCATTCAGTCCAGCATCCTGGAAAATGTGCTCTCCCGGACGATCACCCTGTCGTTTCACTTTGAGGGATAACCCATCGCCTCTACCTGAGTCTGAGCATAGGTAGCCAGCTTTGGAAAGAAACCAAGGAATACCTGCTCCAGTTGATCTTCATGTGCTTGCAGAATGTCCGTCGCCTCTCCCAGCCGCGAGGGAAACTTCGCCCGACGTGCCAAGAAATGAAAGGTCTTCCGTAGGCCCGGCGGATGCTGGTAAGACTCCAACCATCTTCCTTTCACCATCCCCCGCAATCGGTCGCCGACCTTCTGCGGCATGAAAGCAATGTGCGCCGTGAGCACCTCGTAGATCACCTGACTGAAGTCACTCAAAGCCAACGGATGAAAACTGGACCAATGCTTTGACAGAAAGTAATCGAAATAAATGTCCAGGACGACAGGCGCATATTTGCCCAAGTGGGGATGCAGGATGCGCGTGCCCTGCCGGAAGACTTGATGATTGTCGGCATAGGAATCGATCTGCCGATGGAGTTGCACCCCCTCCTGCAGCGAAACCGGTAGGGCAGTCACCTCCTTGTTCTTCAGTATATCTCCCAGGTAGTTGCCTGCCACAAGGCCAGGGATTTCGTAAGACAAATAACTGTGAGCAAGGAAGTTCATCCGGACAAATTCACATTTGACGCAAATTATATCTTTGCGCGACCAATAAACAAAGCTGACAAAATATGGCTCTGAGGTGTGGGATCGTCGGTCTACCTAACGTAGGAAAATCCACGTTGTTCAATGCGCTGACTGCAGCCAAGGCCTTGGCGGCGAATTACCCTTTTGCCACCAAAGATCCCAACATCGGGGTAGTGTCCGTGCCTGACAGCCGTCTGGACAAGCTTGTACAACTCGTACAGCCCAAATCGGTCGTTCCGACAACGATCGAGATCGTGGATATTGCCGGTCTCATCAAGGGGGCCAGCCAGGGGGAGGGTTTGGGCAATCGATTTCTGGCCAACATTCGTGAAGTCGACGCCATTATTCATGTGGTGCGGTGCTTTGAAGATGGCCAGGTGGTGCACGTAGACGGCTCTGTGGACCCCGTTCGCGACAAGGAAATTGTGGATACGGAGTTGGTGCTGAAGGATCTTGAGGTGATGGAAAAACGCCTGGAGAAACTGACGAAACAGGCTAAGGCCGGCACCAAGGAATCCAAGAGTGCCGTAGAAGCCGCCCAGCACGTGCTGTCCCATCTGGAACAAGGCCTTCCCGCCCGGGCAGGTGAATGGACGGAGGAGCAGGCCGCGCTGATCACAGAAGCGATGCTGCTCACAGCCAAACCAGTGCTGTATGTCTGTAATGTGGACGAGGCAGGCGCCGTTGGAGGCAACGACTTCACGCGCTCCTTAGACCAAGAAATTGCCGGTGAATCCGCTCAGCGGATCATCGTCTGTGCAAACATCGAATCAGACATCGCGGAATTGGAAGATCCCGAGGATCGAGCCGTCTTTCTGGAAGACATGGGGCTGAAGGAATCCGGTTTGCACCAGATGATCAGGGCCAGCTACGAGTTGCTCGACCTGATCACGTTTTTTACCGCTGGGGAGAAGGAGGTCCGGGCCTGGACCGTACGCCGTGGGGCGCTTGCTCCTCAGGCCGCAGGGGTCATCCACAGCGACTTTGAAAAGGGCTTCATCCGAGCGGAGGTGATCAAATACACCGATTACGAAACACTTGGGTCTGAGCTAGCGGTCAAGGAGGCTGGCAAGATGGCCGTGGAGGGTAAGGAGTACGTGGTTAAGGATGGCGACGTCATGCACTTTCGCTTCAACGTCTAGCAGGTTGCGATCCATCGGCACCGACGGCTACTTCATAGTCAAAGTCAAAGATCCGGGAGAAGTGAAACAGCAGTCGCTCTTGCACCTGGGACTGGTCCACCTCCAGTCCTAGTTCTCTGGACATTGACGTGACCTCCTTGTCCCCATCTTGGATGCCGCATGGGATGATCTGATCGAAGTATTGTAACTCTGTGTTGACGTTGAGCGCAAAACCGTGCATGGTCACCCAGCGACTGAGATGTACCCCAATGGCACAGATCTTACGCCAGCCCGATTGGCCAGCATCCTTTCGCCATACACCCGTGTAACCCGGCAGCCGGGTAGCCTCCAGCTCGTACTCCGCCAGGGTGCGAATGATTGCCTCTTCCAGGGACCGGACATACCTATGCACGTCGGTAAAGAAGCACTCTAGGTCCAGTATGGGGTACCCCACAATCTGTCCCGGACCATGATACGTGATATCCCCTCCCCGGTTGATCTTATAGTAGTCAATGCCCTGGCTCGATAGCTGGTCCGGACCTAGCAGCAGGTGATCTTCTTTGCCAGATTTTCCCAGCGTATACACTGGCTCATGCTCACAAAACAAGAACCGGTGCGGCACCGGCACCGGGTCTTCCACCGTCCGGTTCCTTCGTTTGACTGCCACCACTTCGCGCAGCAGTCGCTCCTGCAGGGCCCAGGCCTCCGCGTAGGAGATCCTACCCAGATCCATGATGTGGACCAGTGGTCGATCGCCCGTGCGCTTAAAACTTGGCAAACTCATCGATCTGTTGATCTAGCACCTTTAATGTCTCGGGATCATCTACTTCACCCTGTCCATTCTTCAGCTGTAGAATGGAGGAGATCGGCAGCTTGTTCGGATGTACTAAGACTTGCAGATAGTTTAGTATGCTGGTCAGATGATCCATGCCGCGGAGGTTGCCTGCGCGTCCGGTGGAGACCCCAGTCAGGCATGCTTTTTTGCCATGAAATGTCTCCCGCAACTTGCGCACAGATACCGCATCGATGAACAGCTTGAGCGACCCGGGCAGGCTCCCGTTGTACTCCGGAAAAACAAACCAAAACTTGTCCGCGGGCAGCAGAAAGGCGTCCTGAATAGCTATGATCTCCGGTGAGACGTGCTCAATCTTGTACATGTCAGGTCTTAGCAAATCGACCGGAAGATCCACCAGGTTTAACAGCTGGGTGTCCTGTCCCTGTTCCTTCAATTTCCGGTGGATCCGACGCGCCACACCCTCGGTCTCGCTGCCCTGTCTATTGGTCCCGGAAATTACTGTTATCATGCCTCTTGCAGCCGCAAAGATAGGTATTAATAAACTGCACCAGGACTCGCAAAGGATGCAATGGGGGATTGTCGAATAGGTGAAGCGTGGAATTGTTGAAGCGTCGAGTCGTTGAACTGATCTTCCAATAATGTCGCAATGTCCTAAAGGGGATTGCACCGCGGAGATCGCCAAGGACTCGCAAAGGACGCTATGGGGGTTGTCGAATCGGGCTATGGTGGAATCGGGCTATGGTGGAATCGGGCTATGGTGGAATTGTTGAAGCGTCGAGTCGTTGAACTGGGCTTCCAATGCTGTCGCAATGTCCTAAAGGGGGTTGCACCGCGGAGAGCGCTAAGGACTCGCAAAGGACGCAATGGGGATGTCGAATCGGGCTATGGTGGAATCGGTGAAGCGCGGAATTGTTGAAGCGTCGAGTCTGTTGAACTGGGCTTCCAATGATGTCGCAATGTCCTAAAGGGGATTGCACCGCGGAGAGCGCTAAGGACTCGCAAAGGACGCTATGGGGGTTGTCGAATCGGCGAAGCGTGGAATTGTTGAAGCGTCGAGTCGTTGAACTAGGCTTCCAATGATGTCGCAATGTCCTACAGGGGATTGCACCGCGGAGAGTTAAGGACTCGCAAAGGACGCAATGGGGATTGTCGAATCGGGCTATGGTGGAATCGGTGAAGCGTGGCATTGTTGCAGCGTCGAGTCGTTGAACTGGGTTTCCGATGATGTCGCAATGTCCTAAAGGGGATTGCACCGCGGAGGGCGCCAAGGACTCGCAAAGGACGCTATGGGGGTTGTCGATATCGGGCTATGGTGGAATCGTTGAAGCGTGGAATTGTTGCAGCGTGGAATTGTTGAAGCTTGGAATTGTTGAAGCGTCGAGTCGTTGAACTGGGCTTCCAATGATGTCGCAATGTCCTAAAGGGGATTGCACCGCGGAGATCGCTAAGGACTCGCAAAGGACGCTATGGGGGTTGTCGAATCGGGCTATGGTGGAATCGGTGAAGCGCGGAATTATCCAAGCGTCGAGTCGTTGAACTGATCTTCCAATGATGTCGCAATGTCCTACAGGGGATTGCACCGCGGAGAGCGCTAAGGACTCGCAAAGGACGCTATGGGGGTTGTCGAATCGGGCTATGGTGGAATCGGTGAACCCTGATCTTCCAATGATGTCGTAATGTCCTAAAGGGGATTGCACCGCGGAGGGCGCTAATTCGCCAAAAGTTTTGAGAATGTCGTACTTTGCGGGCATCTTACCAGACCGGACCCTTACTCCACACTAACTGAGCAAATGACTAGGATTACATATTACGGACATTCGTGTTTTTACGTCAAGTCAGCCAGCGGTTCATTTGTCATTGATCCTTTTATTTCGGGCAATCCGTTGGCGCAGGATGTTGACATCAGCAGTATCAAACCTGATCAAATCTTCCTGACCCATGGCCATGGAGACCACGTAGCAGATGTGGAGGCGATCGCTACCGCCCATGGCAGTACAGTCATCTCCAACTTTGAGGTGGCTTCCTGGTTTGCTGGCAAAGGGTTGGAGACGATTGGCATCAACCCCGGGGGGACATGGAAGGGTTCCTATGGTACCGCTAAGTACGTGACCGCCGTGCATTCCAGCTCCATGCCAGATGGCTCCTACGGAGGCAATCCCGGCGGATTTGTTTTCACTTTGGAGGATATCTGCTTCTACCACGCCGGGGATACCTGTCTCACGATGGATATGAAATTGATACCCTTGCTGGGGCACAAACTTGACTTTGCCATTTTGCCGATTGGCGGCCATTTTACGATGGATGCCAAGGAGGCTGTACATGCAGCTAAATTTGTTGAAACCAAGCGGGTCATCGGCTGTCACTACGACAGCTTCCCTCCTATCAAAATCGATCACGCGGAAGCCAAGGGGCACTTTGCTACTGAAGCTCTTACGCTCGAGCTACTGGGCATCGGTGAATCAATGACCGTCTAGGCATATGGGCAAGATCGTAGCCATAGCCAATCAAAAAGGAGGGGTCGGAAAAACCACCTCTGCGATCAACCTGGGTGCCAGTCTGGCTATCCTCGACTTCAAAGTCCTCATCGTCGATCTGGATCCACAGGCAAATGCTACGTCGGGTGTTGGCGTCAGCCATGATGACATCTCCTACAGCATTTACGATTGCATGATCAATGAAGTGCCCGTGGCAGAAGCCATCGTGGCCACCTCCACGCCCAATTTGTCCATCGTGCCGTCCCATATTGACCTGGTGGGCGCCGAATTGGAGTTGGTCAGCCGGTTTCGCCGCGAGTACGTAATCGGTGATCTGCTAAAACCCGTCAAAGACGATTTTGATTTCATCTTTATCGATTGCCTTCCTTCCCTTGGCATTCTGACGATTAATGCGCTGACCGCAGCCCAGTCCGTTCTCATTCCGATTCAATGTGAAGTATTTGCTCTCGAAGGACTGCAAAAGTTGCGGAACACGATCAGTCTGGTGCAGCAACAACTGAATCCGAGTCTGGCCATTGAGGGAATCGTGCTGTCTATGTACGACCGGCGATTGAGATTGGCCAACATCGTGGTGGACCAGGTGAAGAACCACTCCGAAGATGTGGTCTTCGACACGGTCATCCACCGAAACTCTAAGGTAAGTGAGGCGCCCAGCATGCATCAGCCTGTGTTGATGTACGACGCCAATAGCAAGGGCACCCACAACTTCCTCAATTTGGCCAAGGAATTTTTGGTCAAAAATGGTGTAGAGCTAAAGCTGACACCCAACTAATCTGCGATGGCTAAGACGGACAAGAAAACGCTGGGCAAGGGCATCAAGGCGCTGCTGGAAAACGCCGATGTAGGCAGTACCCAAAAGAAGGATCTGCATTTGGGTGGCTCCGGTATCCGCGAAATTGACCTCGCGGCCGTCGAGATCAATCCCTTTCAACCCCGCAATGACTTCCAACCCGAAGCGCTACAGGATCTGGCTGATTCTATCCAAACTTTTGGGGTGATTCAACCCATCACGGTACGACGCCTGGATGGTCGCACCTTCCAGTTGATATCGGGCGAGCGTAGACTCCGTGCTTCCAAGCTGGCCGGGCTATCCAGGATACCGGCCTTCGTCCGAGAGGCGAATGACCAGGAGATGCTCGAAATGGCGCTGGTCGAAAACATTCAGCGCTCCGATCTAAATGCCATCGAGGTCGCCATTTCGTATCAGCGGCTCATCGACGAATGCAATCTGACCCACGAAGAGTTGAGCGGCCGCATTGGCAAGAAAAGAAGTACCGTCACCAACTACATACGATTGCTGAAGCTGCCTCCCATCGTGCAACAGGCCCTCAAAGCTGACCGGATTAGCATGGGGCATGCCAGATCTCTGATTAGCCTCACCTCCGAAGCCGCACAGATCGAGGTACTCGATGCCGTGCTGCGCCAGGACCTGTCCGTCCGCGCGACCGAGAAACTGGTGCAGTCTTACAGCAAGGAACAATCAACGGCCAAGGCCAAACCCGCCGAGACACTATCGCCCGCATATCAGCAGGTGGTGGATCACCTCAGCTCGGTACTGGGCACGAAAGTGAAGCTCAACCGCAAGAGGACCGGTAGTGGCAACTTGACGATTCCCTTTGCTTCGGATGAAGACCTCAACCGGATACTGGACCTACTGGAAGGCAACTAACGATCTAGACTGGACGTTACAACGGTATGCCCAGGGCGAATCTCGTACTTGTAATGTTCATGCTGCTTAGCAGCTCGGTAGCTGCCCAGCCCTCCCCGGGTACGGCGCGCAGTGCCCCGGTCACGGAGCAGGCAGAGGCATCACCACCCCAAAAGAAAACGAAGCAGAAGGGGCGCTTCAAGGCCAATTGGAAACTACCCTACCCCAACCCATATCGGGCGGCGATCTACTCCCTGGTCCTACCTAGTGCCGGTCAAATCTATAACAAGCGCTACTGGAAGGCTCCCATCGTGTGGGGGGCATTTGCCGGACTCATCTATTCGGTCGATTACAACAAGGGACAGCGAGATCGCTTTCATACGGCTTACGAACTACGCTTATCGGGTGAGGATGACGAGTTCACCGGCATTATCGGCACCCCATCTGCCCTTAAGCGTTACCGGGACAGTTTTGATAAAAACCTGCAGACCACCTATGTGGGTTTCGTTGCTATGTACGCCTTGCAGGCCTTGGACGCTTATGTCGATGCGCACCTTAAGAGCTTTGATATCAGTGACGATCTGACCGCTCAATTCAAGCCAAGTTGGTCTCAGGCGATCTACGATGGAGGTGTGCTACCCAGCCTGGGCATCGTGCTTTCCTTCTAGTAGAGGAAGGGGAATGTGGTGGCGGATGCGAGCGGTGCGATATCCACTCACATCAGACCAAAGATCTTTGCGTATTTCAGCATTTCCTTCTGATCGCTGATCTTCAGCTTGCCCGTCAGCACAGCCA
Organism: Saprospiraceae bacterium; assembly: GCA_965223165.1. Lineage (GTDB taxonomy): Bacteria > Bacteroidota > Bacteroidia > Chitinophagales > Saprospiraceae > JABDMH01. Next base: position 530,833 of record CBDCVQ010000016.1, read on the forward strand.
TAAGTGGATTGAGCTTGCCCTTAAGGACGTTCATCAGGTTCTTTTCCTTGGCTTTAACTACACAGTTTGGCTCGCCAGTGAGACCTTCCTCTGCCTGGCAAGCACCATCTTTCACGGTCAAGGTCACCTGGCCTCCCCCTTCACCGTCGATGTCAAAGTGAAATCTTGTCTCCAGTCCTTCGAGCGCTTGTGTCTGTACCTTGTCCGGAAGGCTCATCAGAAAGTCTATTGCTGTCATGGGTCAGTATCTTTTGCCGTCCACAAACTCCACTACCGTGGCCTCTGGGTATCGCTGCAACAATTTGTCGTCAAGATAAAGCAAGGCATCGTGATAGCTATCAAATTCGCCAATGAAATACGAGAATCCTTCGGGTTTTTCCACGCTCCACACCTTCTTGTGACCCCGAAAGAGTGGGGCACTATCTGGCAATGCTGCGAGGCCAGAACCAATGCTAATCTTCGTACCAGAAAAATCGGCCGGGAGTGACATCAGACTTGGCCTGCTGCGGGCAGCCGGTACCAATCCGATCGCCTCAGCCACCCTCTGCTGACGCTTGGCCTCCTTATCGTGCGACATTCGTTGGGGTGGATCCTTCAGATCGGTTGCCATCACGAGCGAACGACGGGTCGTCACCTTCGTTGTGGCCTTCGTGCGGGTGGTCAATGACTGTGTGGATACTAGACTCAACACGAGCGGGCCGGATGTCTCTTCCACCTGCCACTCATAGCTCAGTGGAGCATACCTATCCTTGCGCACGCGCACGAGGAGCGAGCCAGGTTCGGAGAGCGGCACATAGAACTGTCCCTCGGGGTCTGACGTGGTCTCAAACAACAACTCATCATTAAGGGCATCGAAGATGCGCACCTCCGCACTGGGCACTGGAAGCTCAGTTCTTTGGTCCGTCAGCAGGCCCTGTACCTTGACTTGTGCCATCGCGTTCGTCCAGCCCAGCAGCCACCCGGCGGCGATCAAGCACATCACAGTTCGTCCCATAAAACTCCTCTTGAACTTTTGTTGTAAGTTTCGCGCTGTGTCAATGTAAAAATAGCGTATGAGGTCCAAAAGTTCCGAGTGTAGCGATTCACTTAAGCAGACGAAATGCATTGGTAATGAATAAGTCTCCCAGCGACCTGAGAATTGTATTCATGGGCACGCCCGATTTTGCCGTGCCGACCTTGGAAAAATTAGTGTCTGCTGGTCTAAACGTCGTCGGCGTCATCACAGCGGTGGACAAGCTGGGAGGACGCGGGCGCAAATGGCTGCTGCAGTCTGCCGTAAAGAAATATGCCCTCTCCCATCGCATCCCAGTCATCCAACCCAAGAATCTCAAACGGGCTTCTTTCATCGATCTATTGACTTCACTACGACCAGATCTACAGATCGTGGTGGCCTTTCGCATGCTGCCTGAGGTGGTGTGGAGCTTGCCCCCCATGGGCACCATCAATCTACACGCCTCTCTCCTTCCCGCCTATCGAGGTGCCGCTCCGATCAACTGGGCGATCATCCGGGGAGAAAAGATGACCGGTCTCACGACCTTCTTTATACAAAAGGAAATCGATACCGGGCGTCTCCTCAAGCAGGTACAAATACCCATACACAAGGACGACACAGCCGGAAGCCTGCACGACCGAATGATGCACGCCGGAGCTACCCTGGTGCATGATACTATTGTGGACCTATGTGCCGGTCAGCTCGAGCCCAAAGAGCAAGATCATTCGCAAGCAACAGGGGCGCCAAAAATCTTCAAGGATTCCTGTGAGATAGATTTCACACAAAGCTGTGCGTCCGTTTACGATTTCGTGCGCGGTCTGAGTCCATACCCGACGGCAAGGACGAGGCTCGATGGCGTTTCGCTAAAGATCTACGCCGTCAAATGCACAGATCAGCCATCATCCCATCTGGCTCCTGGGCAAGTAGTGTCAGATGGTCGCACGTTCCTCCGGATGGCATGCATTGATACCTTCGTAGAGGTCTTAGATCTTCAATTGGAGGGAAGAAAGAGAATGGATAGCCAGACCTTCTTGAATGGCTACAAGATATCGTCGACGCTCAGCGCTAGAAAGTAGTAATTACCACCTTCTTAAGCGACTCCACGATGAACTTAGAAATCTTGACATCTGTCAACTCGGACTGGTCCAACAGGTATCCAGGTTGCGCAAAGGCATCCGGGCAATAGTTCAAGTAAGCGACCGACAGCGCTGATATCAAAATAAGCAAGAGAATACCAACGACCTTCAAGGTTTTCATCATTTGATATTTCGTCAAGGCTAAAATATTAGAATAATCTTTAATAAAAAGTTAAGGTTCCCCTATGCAAGTCTTAAGATATTCTATTCAATAGACGACTGGCGGTCCGATTTGGTTGCATGAAGTGCAAAAAAAATCAACCGCCAGCCGCAGCCAGTGCCCTAAGGTACGCATTCTCATGCTCCTTTGTCAACTGCTGGGGAGTGGTCAAGATCTCGACCTTTCCTTCTCGTAACACCAGGACCCGGTCGCAGCAATGTCTGATCAATGCCAGGTCATGTGCCACGAGCAGGATGGTGATACCGGACGCCGAGCGCAATTTTTGCAGGAGTTGTACCATCCTCCACTGGACCCCCTTGTCCAAAGATGTCAGGGATTCGTCCAGGATCAGGATGCTTGGAGCAGCCGCGAGGGCTCTGGCGATGCAGATGCGCTGTTTTTCTCCGCCCGACAACTGATTGCGGTACTTCAGTAGGTGTCCTGGGGTGAGCTGTACCTCGCCCATCAACTCTTCCAACCTTTGCCTTCGCTCCTTCCGGTGCAGGCTGGGCTGGAAAGCCTGGAGCGTCTCCAGCAAGATCTTGTCTACTCGGCGCAAGGGAGGTAGGGCCGTGGCAGCGTCTTGCATCAGGTATTGCACGAATCCAAAGAATTGGCGTGGGTCCTCGCTGACCCGGTCCTGCACTTGTCTGGCATCAAGCAAGACGGACCCCTGGTATCCGGAGAGCAATCCACCCATGATCTTCGCCAAGGTAGATTTGCCGCTCCCCGAGGCGCCAACGATGCCAAAAAACTCACCTCGCGCCACCGAGAAGGAGACCTGATGAAGCGCAGGGTGCGATGGCACCTCGGCCGGAGAGCGCACCGAGCGATACGTGTGGGAGACCCCCTTGACCGCAATGATTGAGCGAGGACTATCCGCTTCATCCGGGCCTTGGGCAGAGCGTAGTCGATGATAGCTCTGCACGAGCTGCTCCGAATAGCTTCCGGACGGATGGAGATGATCCAGCACCTCTCCCCTACCACGACTGTCTATTTGCCCCTCATGCATGATGTACCACTGATGTGCGCCCAAGCGCCTGCATAAACCCAGATCATGGCTGATCACGAGAAAAGCACAGCCTATCTCCGCTCGGAGCCGAGTGAACAAATCTGCCAATGCCTGCTTATTCAGCGTGTCCACCGAAGAGAATGGTTCGTCTGCCAGGATCAGCTTCGGCCTTGGAGCCAGCGCCATCGCTATAGCCGCCCGCTGCAGCTGTCCCACCGAGACCTGGTGGGGATAGGAACGCAGGACCCGCATGGGGTCTTCGAGATTGACCTTTTCAAATAGCATCAGGACTTTCGCTCGCCGCTGACTGCCGGAAACATTATTCTTGATCGCCACTGCCTCACCGACCTGACGGCCTATCCGCATGATGGGGTTCATGGCTAGCAGGGGATTTTGCATCACGGTGGTGATCTGCTTGCCCAGCACCTCCTTACGCCACGATCGAGTGAATGATAATTGCTCTTCCCCTTGCCATCTGATGCTGCTTTCCAATCCCAGCCTTGCATTTTTTGGCAAGAGGCCCAATACGGCTTTGGCTAGGCTTGATTTGCCCGAACCGGTCTCTCCAAAGAGGAGTGTAATCTCGCCTGCACGCACATCGAGATCTACCCCTTTCAGGGCCTCCAGCGATTCCTCGGCGGTTTCGTAGCCAAGGGAAAGGTTTTCAATTTGCAACAGTACTTTCCCCTCGTTCCGTTCGTCCGTCCTGCTCATCTATCCACTAAATTGGGACAATTGGCCCGAACATCCCGCGACAGGTCGACAAATATTTGTAGTCGGCGAGATTGCTAGTAGATTAGCAGCCGTGAATGTGTTGACCACCCGAGGACTGAGCAAGAGCTATGGCACGCTCCAGGCGGTAGCGGATCTCGATCTTAGCATACCTTCCGGCACCGTTTACGGTCTACTTGGTCCCAATGGCAGTGGTAAGACTACCACTCTCGGTATGGTGCTGGGCATTATCAAAGCGGATCAGGGGACTTTCGAGTGGTTTGGCGGCAAGTATGGTGACTATAGTCGCCTACAACTGGGCTGTATGCTTGAGCGTCCCAGTTTTTATCCCAACCTCCACGCGGACGACAATCTTGCATTGATCAAACACATCAAGCAGTCTCGTGAGTCGAACTTTGACGATCTCCTGGAGCTCGTCAATTTGCGAGACCGTCGACGTACGCCTTTTCAAGGATACTCGCTAGGTATGAGGCAACGCCTGGCCCTCGCCGCAGCGCTTATCGGCGACCCCCAGGCACTGATCCTGGATGAACCGACCAATGGCCTGGACCCACAAGGCATCGCAGATGTCCGGACGGTCATCCGTCAAATTGCGGGATCCGGCAAGACCATTCTTCTGGCGAGTCACATGCTCGACGAGGTGGAAAAGGTCTGCAGCCATGTGGCGATTTTGAAAGCCGGTCGACTGATCGCCGACGGCCCCGTGCATTCGATACTGGCGGAGGGGCTAGCGCTTGAGATCGCAGGTTCAGACATGCCTGCGTTGCAGAGATTCCTGCAGGAGTTGCCGGGCATCGGATCTGTGGTGACCCGGGAGGTGCTGCTGGAGGTGACGGTAGAAAGAAACTGGTCAGCGGCCTCACTCAATCGCCATCTGGTCGAGCATGGCTTGGAAATCTCTCATCTCCGGGAGAAGAGACAAACGCTGGAGGAGGGATTTCTTCAACTAGTCAAGTAAGCCTACCCCTATGTTCTTGCTAAAACTGGAATGGCTCAAATTCAGAAGGAACACTACGGTGCGGGTCCTGCTGGCGCTATATGTCGTGCTGCTTCCGACAGCGTGGTCAGCACAGTCCATGCCTGGACACGGACCCGAGGCGATGGTCCAATTTCCAGCAGTATGGAGTTTTGTAGGTTACGTCGGCAACTGGCTGTCCTTCCTTTTGCTTGGCTTTCTGGGTGTCTACGTCTTCACCTATGAGTTTGCCAACCGTATGCTGAGGCAAAACGTCTTGACGGGTCTGCACCGGAGACAAGTCTACCTAGCCAAATGGCAGTTTCTCCTTCTGCTGGCTCTGGCAGCCACGCTCTATTATGCAGTCACCTGCTTATTGGTGGGATTCATCTATACCGACGCCACGGAGATAGGGCTTGCCTGGCAACGTCTTTACATGGTTCCTCGCTATCTTCTCATGTGTCTGGGCTACATGAGCCTTGGAGTACTTTGTGCGCTACTGATCCGGCGCACGGCGGTGGCCGTCTTTCTCTACTTTGGATATGTGTTGCTTTTTGAGTGGCTATTTCGCTGGGTGGTGCACCAAAAGGTGGTGGACAACGTAACCATGCATTTCTATCCGGCGAACGCCTTTGAGGACTTGGTACCCCTACCTCTCACTGATTTTGCGCTAGCGCAACAATTCATTGACGAGAATGCTTCTTCAATCTTCCTGTCCCCCACGCAGGCAGTCATTGCTTCCACGATCTATCTCACTCTCTTCGTATGGGGTGGGCACTACCTTCTCCAATCGAGAGACCTCTAAATGGTTCCTGACTCCGCAGCTAACCGCCGTCGGCCTTTTTAGTCCGGCTTGCGGATTTGGGTCCCATCCGCGACGTTGAGCATGTTGTCCGACAGGTCAATATCCGCCAGTCGTAAGCTCGGATCTATGCTGACCGACTTGACCTGCTCCAGCGGTACGTCCAGACGGAGGGTGTAGTCGCGATGGGTCCAGGGCCAGTCCGGCTCCTTCCTATATTCGCGCTCGTCTTCCTTGACTTTTTCACCCCGCATGATACGTAGAGGGATCGTGTGGTTGGACTCGCTGCCGTCCACGTAGGCGACTCTCACATCTATCGGCATGGGCATTTCGCCGAGGTTGGCCAAGGCAACGTGGGTGTGACCGTCAGACTCTGCGATCTCTCGCACGGCATAATTGATGCGACGCGTCGTGTTGATAAAATACTCTCGGTACCAGTCCAACTCCAGGCCACTTTCCTTTTCAAAGATTCGAATGAAGTCATTGGCATTTGGATGCTTAAACCTCCAGGTATAGTAGTACCGCAAGATGGCCCGGTCAAACACCTCCTTCCCTACAACGTATTCAAGTTGCTTCAGAAAGACCGAGCCCTTGGTATAACTACCCGTGCCGTAGGCGCTATTGGTAGCAAAGTGATCCGCGTGCATGCTAAGCGGCTCCTCGATCGGTGACTTGGCGATGTTACGATATCCATTGTAGCTGCTGACGTAAGGCATCAAATCGTATTTGCCAGGGATGATTTGCTCTCTGCGCAACTCATTCATCACTTCAGTGGTGGCAAAACTGGTGAACCCTTCATCCATCCAGGCATAGAGGCTCTCGTTGGTACCTAGCAGCATTTGAAACCACGTGTGCATCAACTCGTGCACAGATACGCCCACCAGGCTACCCAGGCTGCGCTCACCCGTGATCAGGGTTGCCATCGGGTACTCCATGCCGCCGTCTCCCCCTTGTATGAAGGCATAGCTCTCATAGGGATACTCGCCAAAGCGCTTGACGATATACGACCAGGCCTTGCGCATGATCGCGGGCAAGGCTTCCCATTTGTCCTTGTTGTATTCGGTCTCTTTGTAGAAGAAATGGAGCGTTTTACCATCCTCCGTGAGTGTCGACGTGTGTGTATACTCCGGATCCGCAGCCCAGACAAAGTCATGTACATTTTCTGCCTTGAAGTGCCAGGTCAACTTATCCCTTCCCTTGTGCTTCACCTTTGAGGGAGTGTAACCGTACCCGATCTCCGAGGCATTTTGCAGGACGCCCGTACCACCTATGATATAATCGTTGTCTATGGAAATCTTCACGTCAAAGTTTCCCCAGACGCCGTAAAATTCTCGGCCCACGTAGGGATTAGCATGCCACCCCTGATAGTCGTATTCACATAGCTTGGGGTACCACTGTGACATCGAATAATCGATGCCCTCTGCGTTGTGCCTTCCCGAGCGACGGATCTGCTGCGGCACCTGCGCCGTAAAGTCCATCTCCAATACCGTGACTGAATGCGGCTGTATCGGGCGATCCAATGTGACCTCAAGGATGGTGCCCTCCACTGCATACTTGGTATTTCTCCCGTCCTGGGTCAGCGCATGCACCTGGATATATCCCTGCTCCTTGGGTTTGAGATGCTGGATGCGATCCATCACTCGTCCGTCCGGATCAGCGATGGTTCTAGATCGTTCGTCCATCATGCTGCCCGGCTGAAAAGCGTTGAAGTAGAGGTGGTAGAAGACACGAGACAAGGTATCTGGCGAGTTGTTGAAGTAGAAAAGCGTCTGTTGCCCCTCATATCGGTGCGTCTTCACATCAAAATCTACGGTCATGCGATAATCGACCTGCTGCTGCCATCGGTCGGCCTGGGCAAAGGTCAGTTGTGCAATAAGCAAACAGAAAAGGAAGAGGCGGCTTTTCATAAGAGGCAAAATTTTAGTCTGAACGAATAGGGCTGATCAGTTTGTAGCGCTGCGACCACCAATCATAGCGTCGGGCGAAATAGGCCATAAAGAGCAGGGCAGCAACGAAGAACAAGATAGTCATCGCAGAGAGATCCAATTCCAGCAATGTAAACATGGCCGGTGTTTGGATGGCAGACGCCTCAAACGTGACGATTAAGGCCCCGTAAATGTTCGTGGCGGCGTGCACCCCCAGGGCCAACTCCAGACGGTCATCGAGTATCGTCCCCAGCCCCAATATCACACCAAAGCCGATATAATACACCATCATCCGGCCAAAGCCAAAGGCCTGCACCTCCGGATTTGCACTATGCATCAGCCCGAAGAGCACGGACGTCAAGAGGAGCGGAACGAGTCGATTGTTGAAAGCCAGTCCAAACTGCTGCAGCAGATATCCTCGGAAGAAGATCTCCTCGAAGGAGGTCTGAATGGGCAGCAACAACGCCACCAGCAGGAGCGGAAGGAACTTGGACAGCTCAAAAGTCCATTGATACAGATCGGGATTGTCGATATAAAGCACCAGCTCTACCGCCGCCGTGAGTGCAAACCAGATGAGGAAGCTAAGACCAATGCGTGGCCAGTCCAGGGCTTGAAATGGGGTAATCAAGGTCAGGAAGGGTCTGCGATACAGCCACTTGGTCGCTGCAGCCAAACCCAGCAGTGCGCCAAGGAAACCTAAAATCACGGCCGCAAGGAAGGTGGTCTGCGAGATACCCAATGACGCGCTATTGAGCATTTCAGGGGTCAATCCGCTTCCTGTCGCCCCTGCAAGCATCGCCAAGGGCAACTGTCCCAAGAACATTCCGGCAACGACAAATAGAAGTGTGAGTAGAAATAGAAGAAAGCCTCTCTTCCCCTGGGTAGCAATCTGAAAAAACATGCGCGACTTTGGGCCAAAGGAGTTTACGGGAGGGCCCAAGATATAAAAAACCCGCAGCTCGGTAACTGCGGGAAAATTATGGTGTTCGATTTGGTTAATAGACCTTCTATCGGTCTTCCTGCAAAAACCGTGACAATTCTTACAACTGCCGTCCAAACATGATAGAATTATGTTATTTGAGCGGTTTGAGATATCATTGTAGTTTTGAGCAAAGAAACTTAGCCATGAAGCTCGACAAGACCTGGATCGTAATCACCGCTATGATCGTCATCGCGGCGGGAAGCCGTTTTTTGCCGCACTGGCATAATTTCACCGCTGTGGGTGCCATGGGGCTGTTTGGGGCCGCCTACTTTAAGCAGAAGTATTGGTCACTGCTCGTGCCGCTCTTAGCTCTTTGGGTCAGCGATTTGATACTGAACAATGTGGTGTATGGCCATTACTATGAAGGTTTTGTCTGGTTTGGCGCCAATGTTATCTGGGTGTACGCAGGCTTTGCCGCCATTGTGGGTGTAGGACTGCTACTGCTGAAGGTCGTCAAGCCCGGCCGTGTGCTGCTCGCCGCTGTCCTGGCCTCGGTCGCGTTCTTCTTGATCAGCAACTTTGGATCGTTTGTGCTGGATCCTGGCGGTATTTACCCTAATTCATCCGCTGGTCTACTATCTGCCTACGCGGCTGGCCTTCCCTTTTTCTGGAACTCCCTACTCGCCAACATTGTCTTCTCCTGTGTGCTCTTTGGCATCTATGAGTTTGCCATCTTGCGAAGGCCTCTCGAGCTCACGCAGCGCTAGCGGACCTAGTGGAACGTACCACTGAAAGCGGAATACCCGATCGCCTTCTTTCGTACCCATGCTGCATCGCCAGAAAGCCCTACGTGCCGCAGCATGGCGGGATGTTCGGTTCTGTCTCTACGATTGGGCGCGAAACAATAGTGATCCATGCATTCTTTTCGATGCTATGTGTCCACTAGCGAGCGGGCTCCGGATACTCGACCCGTATGTGATGTATGCTTTTTAGCACCTGCTTGAAGGTCTGGCGCGCCGATTCCACCTCCTCAAAAGATATCGCTGCCTCGACGAGTTGATGCTGGTCCAGCTTGAACTGGATGATGCGGTCCACTAGGTCAGAGATGTCGGACTCCGTGGGCTCCTTGAGACTCTTGCAAGCCGCCTCGATGCTATCCGCCAGCATGAGGATGACCTGCTCTCGTGTCTTGGGCCTGGGTCCGGGATAACGAAACTGGCCTTCCTCCGCGGGATCTCCGCCGTCCTTAATAAAGGTCTGGTAGAAGTACTCCACCCTTGTCGTACCATGATGCGTGTTGATGAAGTCAATAATGACTTGCGGAAGCCGAGCCTTTCTTGCCATCTTTTCGCCTTCGATCACGTGGTCGATAATATGGCGCGCGCTCTGTGCAGCGTCCATCTCATCATGGGGGTTACTGGTGGATTGGTTTTCGATAAAGACCGCGGGCTCCTTGATTTTGCCGATATCGTGATAGAGCGCAGCTACCTTGACGAGCTGGGTATCTCCTCCGATCTTGTCCAGGGCCGCCTCCGCCAAATTGCCGACTTGCAAAGAGTGCTGAAACGTGCCGGGAGCTTTGAGCGAGAGGTCTTTGAGCAAGGGTTTATTTAGATCGGCCAACTCAGATAAGCGCATGGACGATGTGAAGCCAAAGACACGCTCCAGGAGCGGCACCAATGGATAGGCCAGCAGGGTTAGGACCACATTAAGGGTAAACCAAACATATATAGACCAATCCACGGTCTCAATGCTGCCCTCCTTGATCAGAGACAGGCCCAGATATCCGAGGCAGTAGGCCAGAAAGATGAGCAGAATCGTCGTGAAGAACTTAGAGGAATATCGCGTCACCTGATTGGCTAGCACGGCCACCACACCCGCCAGAATCTGTAAGAAGGTAAACTCATAGCCCAGGGACGACAGAAAGCTAGCGAGCAATACAATGGCAATCATCGTAAAGAGGGCGAGGCCATCGTTATAGAAAGTCTTGATCACGATGGGCGCGATGCAAAAGGGGATCATATAGGCACTCAGGGTCCCGTTGGCCTCGACCACATGCACCAGGTAGCTGAACAAGACCAGCCACAGCATGACAAAGGTGAGCTTGCGGGGACTATCAAAAACCGGTCGGTGATGCGTCTGGATAAAGGAGAGAAGAATACCCACGATTAGCAGCGTGAGCAGCAAATAGCCACCCATGACCACCCAACGACTTTTGTTGGCTGACAACTCCGCCTCGTATCGCTGCTGATATGACAGGAGTCGCAGAAAGATATCGGACGTGATCAGGCCGTTCTTTGGCACGATCAGATCGCCTTGGCTCACCTTGCCTCTTACCCTCGATATCTTCTGTCGTGCTGCCTCCGCAAACTTCTCCCCGATCTCTGCATCAAAGCGAATATTTGGCCTTATTTCTCTTTCGATCAGCGGATACAATACCGATGCATCCGACAACCCGCTTTCCGACAGTTCATGTCGCACCAGCTCCAAAGCGTCGTCGACATAGAGTGGGTGCCCCTCGTACAGCCGGTTGCCAGCAAGGATCCGCTTGGCTGCTGATTCGGGTAGATCAGTACTGTCTCCGTCCATGATGCCCAACGCATAGAACTTATTGAGGACGGATTTGCCTTTGAGGCTGTAGGTTCGGCCATTAGCCAGGATGTGTCCATGCACCTCCGGATCGAGTGAAGGCAAGATTTGGGTCAGCGCCGCTTGAAAATTGCTGATGGCCTGCTCCGAGACGGAGGTGTCGCGTACAAAATAATAGGCATGCTCACGATTTACCTGGGCCAACGCACTGTCGATCTCGCTCTGCGGCTTGAGAATAGCAAAATCGAAGGGAGCTACCAGATCCTCATACCTCCAGACCTGCCCCTCCTGAAACTCATACTTGAATCGAGTATGATTGGGAAATATCAGACTTATGAGGAATACGATCAGCAACAGTATCCCATAGGTCACAATCTCGTGCCGATGTTCAGTCACCCACCTCAGTAACCCACGCATATCTTATCCTTTGCTGGTCCAACGCACTTCTTCGACTCCTCGTTCCTGCGCAATGTGCCGTGCTAACATGAAGAAATAGTCAGATAGGCGGTTCAAATATATCAGCACGCCGCTCGGGATATCTGCCCCATGGCTCAACGAGATCACTCGACGCTCCGCCCTTCGACAGATGGTGCGGCAGATGTGTGCCAGGCTTACTAGCTCATCGCCTCCCGGTAAAATGAAATCTCTCAACGGCGCTAACTCTGCTGCAAGCTCGTCAATCCATCCCTCGATCTTGGTGGCCTCGGCCAAAGCATCGAGTCGAATGGGTGCGGTGGTACCCGGGGCCGTAGCCAAGGTCGAACCCAGGTCAAAAAGCGTGTGCTGAATGTCCAGTAAATGCTGTCTTTGTGCCAGGCCCTTCATCCCATCGGCGAGCAGGCCGAGAAAAGAATTTAGCTCGTCAATGGTACCGTAGGCCTCAATTCTAATATCGTCCTTGCCGAGCCGCTGTCCGCCAAAAAGTGCTGTCGTTCCGTCGTCGCCCTTCCGTGTATATATCTTCATCATCTCGGTCCCCTGCCTAAACAGATAAAGGTAACAATTCTGCGTGCGACCTCGAGGTCTACATGGAGATCGGGATGTCGGATGTCTAAGCGACCTTGGACGGATTGAGCATGTCACTCTCTATCTCGCCATCGCGCAGTCGCACCACTCGGTGGGCATGCTCCGCAATGTCCTGCTCGTGCGTCACGAGAATGATCGTGTGGCCGGCCTCATGAAGCTTTTCCAGGATGTCCATGATCTCGTATGAGGTCTTGGTGTCCAGGTTTCCGGTGGGCTCATCGGCCAGAATGATCGAAGGATCATTGACCAGCGCTCTGGCTACAGCCACCCGCTGCCGCTGCCCACCCGAGAGTTCATTGGGTTTGTGGTCAATCCGGTCGGCCAGCCCCACGGTCCCCAGGACTTCCCTCGACTTGTCCGTTCGTTTGTCCTTGCTCAATCCGGCATAGACCAAAGGGAGAGCTACATTGTCCAGAGCACTCAATCGGGGTAAGAGATTAAACGTCTGAAAGACAAAGCCAATGCGCTGATTGCGAATGACTGCCAATTCATCGTCGGCCATCTCACTGACGCGCTCTCCACTGAGGAAATACTCTCCGGTCGTGGGCGTATCCAAACAACCCAGCAGATTCATCAAGGTCGATTTGCCTGACCCCGAGGGACCCATAAGAGCCACAAATTCATTGGGGTAGATATCTAAGTCTATGGAGCGAAGAGCTCGCACCTCCGTGGAGCCCATCTGATAGGTCTTCGAAAGGTTCTTGACAGCGATGACTGGTTTCATATGGTGTGTATTTATGTGCGTTTGATCACTTTAGGAACGGTAAAATAGGTGTCAACCTTGTTTGGTGCATTGCGCAGGGCCTCCGCCTGGTCCAACTGACCTTTCACCTCGTCCTCTCTCAGCACCGAGTGCACATCGGTCATATGTATCAGTGGTTCCACCTCCGTAGTATCGACTTCATCCAGCTTCTCTACCATGGCTAAGATGTCTTCCAAGTCCTTTCTAAGGTGCTCCCGCTCATCCGCCGACAATTTCAACCGGGCCAGCTTCTCCAACTTTAATATTAGCGCTTCATCAATTGTCATTCTCAGTTCTTAGATGGAGGTCAAAATCGGGTCGTCCAAAATATGGATCTAATGTACTAGTATTGATTTTTAGAAGTCGTATTTTGCCCGAAATCTTAAACCTGACCGCCTTTATCACTTAATGTCTGCCGTCAAAGCCAAGTATATCGCTGTCGCGGGAAACATCGGCGCCGGCAAGACGACCCTCAGCACTCAGCTAGCCAAGTATTACAATTGGCAGGTACATTACGAAGACGCGGATAATAATCCCTATCTGGCTGACTTCTATGACGACATGAAGCGTTGGGCTTTTAATCTGCAGATCTACTTTCTTAACAGCCGATATAAGCAGGTGCTCAAGATCTTGCAGGGAGAAAGTACGATCATCCAGGACCGGACGATCTATGAAGACGCCTACATTTTTGCACCCAACCTGCACGAGATGGGCCTGATGTCAACACGCGACTTCCAAAATTATCTCGACCTCTTTCAAACCATGAGCTCGCAGGTCAGTGGCCCGGATCTTTTGATTTACCTACGGGCAAATATTCCCACATTGGTCAGCCGAATTCACGAGCGAGGGAGGGACTATGAGGGCAGCATGAGTCTGGACTACTTGAAGAAATTGAATCAACGCTACGAGGAGTGGATCGGCAACTACGATGAAGGGAAGCTCCTCATTATCGATGCCGACAATGTCGACTTTCGCAACAATCCGGAGGATCTGGGGATCGTGATCGACCAAGTATCGAGTCAACTCCATGGATTGTTTTAATGCAAGGCATGGTGCTGCTCATCCATAGCTTTTATCTATTATTGACTTTGGCTCCGCCTTCAGATACTAGCTGCCACCTGGTGGGCGTCTGGCAAAACGACTTGGGCTCACAACTCTTGATTGACTCCGTCAGCGTGTCGGGTGAACTGTGCGGAAGCTACCGCTCGCTGCCCAGCGTGGAAGGCAAAATATTTGCCCTGCAGGGATATGTCAATCAAGATGACGAACAATCCGGCGGGGCCATCGCGCTTAGCTTTGCCGTCCGGTGGGAAGGCTTCGGCAGTCTGACTTCCTGGGCCGGTTATGTGGATGCCGACTCGAGCGGATGTTACATCAAGACCATGTGGCACCTGGTGCGTCCACAATCGGAGGAGCCGTGGGAACGCATCATCACCAACAGTTCTACCTTCAGGCGTGTGGAGCCCTAGCATCCAGCCTCATCACCCAAGCCATTTTGTCTGCGTCACCGATGGGGGTCTGGCTAGCGTCAGATCTTGCTCGGCTCAGATGGTAGATCCCTGCGGCAAGCATGAGGTGAAACAGGATGGTAGCTATCACCGCTATTGTTCGAAACTTGCGAGCCCTTCTTTGTTCTCTAGCCGTCATCTCCTTTTATTTGCAAGACGACGCTACTGCCAGTCGTAATTTTAAGATTCCGTTAAAAAAACCTAAGCCACATATGTCCGTCCACCAGATTTGCCTCTTACTCCTCCTCTTCGCCACTTCACCCCGGGCTCATGGTCAAGATCCCCTGCGTTTTGCCGACCAAATTCGAGCCTACGACAAGCAACCCATACCGGTGGATGAGCCCCTTATTGTTTTTACGGGAAGCTCTAGCATTCGCATGTGGAAAAACACTGCGGCATACTTTCCCGAGTACACGATCTTGAATCGTGGTTTTGGAGGTTCGCACATGTCGGACCTCCTTCACTTTGCCGAGGAGTTGATCATTCGATATCGGCCAAGCCAGGTATTCATCTATGAGGGCGACAACGACCTGGGAGCCGGCAAGACGTCCGCCCAGATTTTGAGCACGACCAAGGAGCTGGTGCAGTTGCTCCAATCTAAACTCCCTAAGATGGAGATTGTCCTGATCTCTCCCAAGCCCAGTATAGCCCGATGGGACCGCGCGGATAGCTACCGTGAGCTAAATCGTCTGCTGGCCGCCTACGCGGAGGATCAAACAGGTGTCAGCTTTGCAGATGTGTGGTCCCCTATGATCGACGCTGATGGCGAAGTCATGAAGGACATCTTTCTCAAGGACGGGCTACATATGAACGCCAAAGGCTATGACATCTGGGCGAATGTGATTGGTCCCATGCTACGCAACGACTAGTAGAGTTTCGCATGAAATCTTGTGGTTGATCCTAAAGGGCTTTGGTCCGCATACTTCGTTGCCAAGCCTCGCCATAGCTACGGCTATGTCTGGCCACCCACCCGCATTCGGGGTACCCTCACTTCTCGCATGGTCATGCTCGACTCTACGAGATCGTTCGGTCATGCCTCGTCTGCAAACAAAATCCTATCAGAATTATTCGACACATCTAATGCGAAGATCTAACTAGCACACCGATCAAGATGGAAGATGACCGTTCAGACAGCTTCAAATTTGGGACTCAGGATGGGAAGGGTTTTTGCTTGGCCACGCCGCTTAGGCCGGGGCCAAGGGTACAGGCTTGCCCACTCGCGAAATCACCAGGTATAGGGCCGCTACGCCGCCAAGCAGAATGGCAAAACTGATTGCCCATCCTCCCCCTAGGAAGGTGGACAACGTCCCCCCCACCAAGCTGACTATGCCCACTGTGATCGCGTAGGGCAACTGTGTGCGGACGTGATCGATATGATTGCAGTCTGAAGCCAGGGATGAGAGGATCGTGGTGTCGGAGATCGGACTGCAATGATCGCCGAGGACTGATGCCCCAAGCACGATAGAAATGACATTGAGGAGAAGTTCCAGCGACACCGGATCGGGCACACCTCCAGCCTGTGCAATCGCCCATGTGGTTGGGATGGCAATCGGATATAAAATGGCCATCGTGCTCCAACTCGAGCCGGTAGAAAAGGCGGTCACAGCAGACAGGACAAAGATGAGCGCCGGCATCATGTAGGGATTGATGGCACCCTTCAACACCGAGGTCAGATAGTGTGCTGTCTCCAACTCCTCGGTGGTAATGGCCAGCGACCAGGCCAGGGCAAGAATCAGAAGGGCGGGCATCATCGTCTTAAATCCCGTAACCATGGTGTGCATGGTGTCAATCACCCGCATAATGCGATTCCAAAGGGTAATGCCGATGGCCACAATAACGCCTGACAAGGAGGCCCATAGCAGCGCCGTGTAGGAATCTGCAATACCGATCAGCTTGCCGATCTTGCGAAAAAAACCGGGATCATCTCCTGTAAAGAGCAAACCCATCTCACTCCATAGGGCAGACCAGGTGTTGGTTTGCCCCGCCCCGATGGCGGACAGTTCACCGGCCAGCGCATCCATACCGGTGCTATATAGCCCAAATATGGTCATGAGGATCACGGTCATGACCGGAAAGAAGGCATGCTGCCACTTTAGCGGAGCCCCGGGTACCGGCGAAAGATCTTCCATGTTGGGCTCGTCTTCGTCCGGTGTCGCAGCACTGCTGACCTGCCCCGTCGTACGTGCCCGCACTTCCGCAGAGTGCATAGGCCCGTATTCGCGTTTCATCTTGATCAGCAGCAGAATAAAGACGAGGGTCAGCACCGGATAGAATGAGTATTTGAGCGAACTGATGAACACCGAATAAGGGGTCATCTGGTAAGGTATATCCTCAATCTTTGCCCATCCTCCGTCGATATAACTGAGCTCCGCGCCAATCCAGGTAGTGATGAAGGCCACCGCTGCGATGGGCGCAGCCGTGCTATCGACGATGTAGGCCAGTTTTTCTCTGGAAATCCGGAAGCGATCGGTGACCGGCCGCATGGTATTGCCGACGATCAACGTATTGGCATAATCGTCAAAGAAAATGGCCACCCCCAGTAGCCAGGTGATAAATTGCGTGCTGGCAGGTGAGCGAGCGTACTTTGATAAGGACTTTACCACCCCCGCCATTCCACCATTACGGCTGATGATGCCTACCATGCCCCCGATCAGCAAGGAGAAAATGATAATACTCAAGTGCGCCGAATCCGTTAGTGCTTGCACGATGTACTTTTCGATGACCTTAAAAAAGGATTGAAGGAAGTAATACAAACTATCGATGCGCAATCCTCCAATGATAAAGGCGCCGGTCCAGATACCGACAAAAAGAGAGGTCAACACCTCCTTAAATATCAGGGCCAACGTGATAGCGATCAAAGGAGGCAGAATGGACAGCCATAGAGGGATCGATACAATCCTCGCCTGGCCATTCTTCTTAGCGGAGACGTGAAACAGATGGAGACGGTCAGACGGAGTCTTCAACGAGACCAATGTGCCGGCCGGTGTGAGGCTATGTGGGACGAATGCTTGCCCGTCGGAAAAGGACATCGGAACGACGTCACCATCTACCACAAAAGTGTGTACTCCATCACTGATCTGGTGTGAGATCACCAAGCCTTTCTGGGCCGGTGAGAAACTCAAGCTCAATGCGTCGGCATGGCCAGGTTGTGCGACCGCTACCGCACCCAGTAGAGCCATAAACACAGTCAAAAGCAGCGGTCGAAAGCACATATTGACAATCATTATGCGTTGTTGTTGAAGAAACAAATATTTTGCGAGTTATCAGAAAAGTCGGCCACGCGGTGCCGGCCGCTGCAAATTGCTGATGATGAAATCTCCGTACGCTCGATGACAGATCCAAACTTGATGTGGACTCGTTTGCGCGTGCTCCTATGCGCATGCGCTTTCTCCCTTCCTGTTATAGCTCCGGCGCAGTCGGTGGAACGATGGGAAGTACCTTTTTCGCGAGGAGGCGAAATCATTCCGCAGGCATTGTTGGGGGGGCTTAATGCACCACAGTTTTCCACCGTGCATCTGGATGAAGACGGACAAGTCGATCTCTTGGTCTATGACCGGGGAGCCGGCAAATTCCTGCCCTTCATACGGGTCGGCGAGCGACCGGGCGATTTGCGCTACGCCCCGGAACTGGAGGACGCATTTCCCCGGGTCGATTCTTGGTGCCTGGCGATGGATTTTGATGGTGATTCGATCACGGACCTATTTACGTTCTCCGATACAGGGGTCCCCGGCATTGATGTGTACCGAGGACTACGAAGCGAAGGCGAAATTGGCTTTGCCAAAATGTCCTTTGACAACAATGTCGGCGTCCTGGGCTATCCCACGTCGGGCGGGGCCATTGCCAATATCTATGTCAGTGCCATTGATCTGCCTGCGATCACCGATTTTGATGGCGATGGCGATATGGACATTTTGAGTTTTCAGTCAGACGGATCAAGGATGCATTACTATCGCAATCTGGTAGTTGAGAAGGATTTGCCTTCCGACACGCTGGACTTCATCTTGGAGGATCGCTGTTGGGGCAAAGTCCTGGAGCGCTTCACCACCAATGATGTGATTCTCTCCGATGATCCCGGGGTTTGCCCTGAGGAATTTCAGATCGGGCGTGCGCACAGTGGCTCCACCGTCACGGCTTTTGACGAAGATGGCGATGGCGATATGGAAATCCTGCTGGGAGACCTGTCCTTCGACAATATGGTGTATCTGCATAATGGGGGCACGGTACAACAGGCTTTTGTGACCGGCACGAGCAGTCATTTTCCCGAATACGATCGGCCGGTGCAGATCATGTTCTTCCCTGCCGCCTTTGTCCAGGATCTGGATATGGACGGGGTGCCTGATCTCATTGCAAGTCCCAATCAGAAAGATGCTCGAGAAAACGTGCGGGTAGCATGGCGCTACCAAGGACAAATGGACGGTGCTGCCCTACAGTTCACCTTGATCGAAGACGACTATTTGACCGCCGACATGCTAGATCTGGGCACGGATGCCGCGCCATTATTCATGGATTACAACGGCGACGAGTTGCTTGATCTGGTGGTCGGGAGTCGCTTTCACCAAGACTATGATGAAGATGTACCTTCGCTGCTTTTTCTCTTCGAGAATACGGGCTCCGCAGAGGCCCCTGCCTTTGACTTGGTGAATGCGAATTGGCTCGACGTGGCACAATACACCGATGAAATTGATATGCTCCATCCCAGCTGCGCCGACACGGATGGCGATGGGGACCAAGACCTATTGGTTGGCAATAAGCGAGGCAAGATTCTGCATATCGAGAACGTGGCAGTCCCCGGAGCTGCCTTCGAGGCGGGTCAGGCTACGTACCCTTGGTTTGGTATTGATGTGGGCTTTAGTAGCTCGCCCTGCATGGTCGATGTGGATGGTGACGGCAGGCTAGACTTACTCATCGGCGAAGAGAAAGGAAATGTAAACCTATTCACAAACCTTGGATCAATCAACGAGCCCCTCTTCGATCCCGATATCAATGCCCCGGGCAACCAGGAAGAATTTGGGCAAATCGACGCGCGACAGGACAAAGCCGTATTTGGCTCCGCCACCCCGGTCCATATCACCACCAACGATACCAGCCTGCTGCTGGTAGGATCCACTTTTGGCAACTTTCTCCTGTACGATCTCTCTGCGAGCGACGGCACCGACACGTTGCCTTCTCAGCAGCATGCCGTGGGCGAAATATTTGACGGGGGGCGCTCCAAGGCTACCTTGCATG
Organism: Saprospiraceae bacterium; assembly: GCA_965223165.1. GTDB lineage: Bacteria > Bacteroidota > Bacteroidia > Chitinophagales > Saprospiraceae > JABDMH01. The sequence goes on from CBDCVQ010000016.1 coordinate 550,559, forward strand.
ATATCGACGGAGATGGCTTCGCTGAAATGATGACAGGCAACAGCCGAGGAGGTCTGACGTTGTACCGTACTCCTTTTCTCAGCGATCAAAGCGTACCCACCCGGGAGATCGAGCAGGACCCTTGGGTGATCCAATTATTTCCCAATCCGGCCATAGCCGAAATTCAGCTTCATGCTTCCTCCCCGATGACCGACGTGGTCATGTATGATCACTTGGGCCAGCGAATCTTTCAATGGGCTGGACGGCAGATGCAGTTGCGTATCGATATCGAGCACCTAGCCCCAGGCGTATATCATGCTCATGTACAGGGCGCTGGTGAGCGCCGCCTTCTTAGCTGGCTGAAGCTATAGAGCGAAGGTGTCAGGACGGGCACCAAAAATCAGGCTACCGATGCGCACCAGCGTACTTCCCTCCTCTAGGGCCACCTGATAGTCACCGGACATGCCCATGGATAGCTCGACAAACTGTGAGCTACCGGCAAAATGGGTATCCCTGATGGCTTGAAATAGGCGGGAGAGCTGTGCAAACTCTGACCGAACCTGATCCTGATCAGAGGTAAATGTAGCCATGCCCATCAATCCACATACCCGCACATGAGGCAACTCGCTATCCAGCATCTCGCTGAAGAAGGCATCCAGATCGGGTGGCGCGACCCCGTACTTGGTTTGCTCCTGCCCTATCTTGACCTGGATCAACACTTCGATGACCCGATCATATCTGGCCGCCTGCTTGTTGATCTCTCGCAGCAACTTGATCGAATCCACCGAATGGATCATCTGGACAAAGGGAGCAATGGCTTTGACCTTATTTGTCTGTAAGTGCCCGATCATATGCCATTGGATGTCCGTCGGTAGCTGGGGCTGTTTCTGCACCAGCTCCTGAACCCGGTTTTCGCCAAAGATTCGCTGCCCCTCGTCATAAATCTCGAGGATCACTGACGGCGGCTTTGTCTTGGACACGGCCACCAGACGCGCCTCGTGAGGGGCGAGTGCGGCCAGGATTCGGACAAGTGCTGGGTTGGACATGCAGAGCAAAACTTGAAAATGCGATCGCAAATGTAGACATATATTCTCGACGCCAAAACCGGCCCAGGGCCCTGAATTGTTATCTTACTTCAGAATGAAGCAACATCGGAAGGAAGGGTCCTTTGGCATGCACCCCTTTAAGATCTTGGTGCACTTGCTCATCGGAGCGATCAGTGCGCTGTTTCTTGCCTTGACCCTCGCCTATCTCTACAGTCGATGGCATGCCGACATTCAGCCTATACGTCCACCCGCCATTTTTCTTTGGAACACCGTCTTGCTGATCGGAGCGAGCCTGCTGCTGATCAAGGCCAAGGCCTTCTACCGCCAAGATGAACACCGCTCCTTACAGTATGCCCTCGCGCTGGCGCTGTTGCTGTCTCTATTGTTCTTGATCGGGCAGGGATTTGGTTGGGCACAACTACTGGCCGTCGAAATACCGGTACAGCACAGTATCGGGACATCCTATCTCTACCTGATCTCTGGACTACACTTCGTACATATTCTGATCGGTATTCCCTTTCTCATCAACTTTCTGTGGAGGGGGAGAAAGCGCTTGCGGGATCCCGTCAGCAGGCTCATCTACTTCAGTGATGGGGAGGAGGAGATGCGTCTAAAGCTGATCAACACCTACTGGCATTTTCTAGATCTCTTGTGGATCTATCTGGTCATGTTTTTTGCTGCAAATTCTCTTTTATGACCTTGTAGCGCTCCCGAATAATCTTGCGGTATCGCTTATAGTAGTCTCGGTAGTAGCTGACACCGCTCGACACGCCTTGCTGCTGCGTAAGAATATCATCGCGCACGTCCTGTCCGGGTAGAAATCCCTGCTCGCGCATCCACAGGTCATTGAAGATCTTGCTGAGATAGCGACTGCCATGATCGGAGAGCAAAATTACCACCACATCCTCTTCGGTGAGCTGGTCAGCCATCTGGTATACACCCTGCAAGGCGGCGCCGCTCGAATACCCGACGAAGAGACCTTCCTCCTTGGCCAGCTCCCGGACCTTCAGTGCGGCATCTTTGTCCGAAACCCGCACAAACTTGTCTATGACATCAAAATCCATATTGGCCGGAATGATGGTCTTGCCCAAGCCCTCGATGCGGATGGGACGGATGACACTTCGATCATAAATGCCGGTCTCATGATACTTCTTTAGGACGGAGCCTTGTCCATCCACAGCTACTACTTTAATATCGGGATCTTGCTCCTTGAGAAATCGGCCTGACCCGGAGATAGTACCGCCGGTGCCGGCGCAGCACACAAAGTGTGTGATCCTTCGATCCGTCTGCATCCAAATCTCCGGACCGGTCGTGAGATAGTGTGCCTCGCTATTGTCCGTGTTGAAGTTTTGATTTAAGTAGTAGGCGTTAGGTATTCTGTCTCTCAGCGATTTAGCCTGAGAATAGTAGGAACGGGGATCCTCCGGGGCTACGTCCGCCGGACAGACGACCACTTCTGCACCCAAGGCCTTGAGTCCCTGCACCTTTTCGTTACTCGCCTTGGAGGTAATGGTCAGTATGCAGCGATATCCCTTGATCGCGCAGTGTAGCGCCAAGCTAAATCCCGTGTTACCTGAAGTGGCCTCAATGATGGTACAGCCCGGTTTGATCTTTCCCTGCTGCTCGGCTTTGGCGACCATGTATCGTACGATCCGGTCCTTGGCCGACAGGCCTGGATTGTAGGCTTCGACCTTGGCCAGCACGGTGGCTTTGATGCCATCCAGTTGCTGTAGCTTTACCAAGGGCGTGTTTCCAATAGTCTCCAGTACGCTGTCAAGATACATAGGTCTTTATATGCTTTGTGTGATCGAATGATTTCTTCAAATCCTCTGCAAATTTGAGATTTTTATCCGAAATCCAAGATTTATCGGCGTTAAATCCTGGCTCCGCCGGGGCCAGGAGCACCGGTCATCGAGCTGGTCCTGAGTATCCCTCCAGCTACGCCAGGGTGTCCTGCGATTTCAGCAGACCCTCCACGTCAGCGGCGCTGTAGTTGACTGATTTTAAGACCTTTCGATCACTGACTCTAAAGACCAGATACTCACCGTTTTTCTCCACGATGGTGCCTTCTGTGCCCTTGGCCGTACGGTAATGGCTGAGGGTCTCCTCCGCTTCCTGCCGGCTGCTGCAGACTTTGCTCATATTGGAGCGCTGCACCTCGTCAAAGATCGCCCGAAAACGATCACCAAGTCCAAACTCGAGGATGGCGCCGGACAGTACGTATTGCAAATCTGCAAAGGCATCTGCCACCTCCGTCATGTCGTTGTTGGCAATCGCCTCCTTCAATTCATTGAGCTCCTCCTCCAGGAGGTTGACTCGCAGGGCACAGCGATCGGGAGAAGGAATAATGGGTTGGTCTTCGATCGGCAGATCAAAGACCTCGTGAAAACGGGCCACGTCATTTAGAGCATGTGGTTCGCGAAATTTCATAAGCTATCAGTTGATATCCGAGAGCAAAGTATTACTATTTTTTGCAATACTTCACCTCCGTTTTTCCACAGCTTGTTGGCAGCGAGGCAAATGGTTGGTTTCGCTACCTTCGCACCTTGGCTATGAGTGACCCACCGTACATCTGGAGGATTGGGCTGACCGGAGGCATTGGCGCGGGCAAAAGCACCGTGGCCAAGATATTCGAAGTCCTGGATATCCCGGTCTACTATGCTGACCCAGCTGCCCGTCGATTGATGGAGGAAGATCCCGCTCTTGCCTCCCGCATTAAGTCGCTCTTGGGTCGCGAGGCCTATCGGCAAGATGGCTCCCTAGATCGGGCGTGGGTGGCTTCGCAGGTCTTCAGCGACATGATCCTGCTAAATCGACTCAACGGCATCGTGCATCCGGTCGTCGGTAAGGACAGCGAACAATGGCATCAAGGGCAATCGAAAGTCCCATATACCCTGAAGGAGGCTGCACTGGTCTTCGAGAGTGGCGATTTTCTGCACTTGGATGCCGTCATTTGTGTAGAAGCCCCGGAGGAAGTACGAATCGCTAGAGTCATGCAACGGGATGAGGTGACAAGGGAGCAAGTGTTGGCTCGGATGGACCATCAGTGGCCTGAATCGAGGCGGCAGATGATGGCAGATTATCACATCACCAACGATGGCCTGGCACCACTCATACCCCAAATCAGGCAAATCCACCACAAACTCTCTCGACCTCCGGATCGACCCAAAAAAACGTCGGGCTAGCCTACGGCCCAGCCTTTGATGTCGGTCATTCAACCCCAGGGCTAGCGCAGGATACCGATGCATCGGACCGAGCTGCACGACCAAGGAGTTCGACGGCAGCTTGCCCCATCGGACTTGCCCAATCAGCATGGCTCTAGCTGGCAAAAAGACTACCTTTGTCACATAAAAACCTACCGTCATGATGGACACGGCAATCCAGTCTTCGCAGGAATTGATCGCACTGGAAGATAAGTACGGGGCGCATAACTACCATCCGCTTCCGGTCGTCTTATCCAAGGGTGAAGGCGTCTATGTCTGGGACGTAGAGGGCAAGCGCTACCTTGACTTTCTCTCCGCCTACTCCGCAGTCAATCAAGGTCATTGCCATCCTAAAATCGTGGGGGTACTGATGGAGCAGGCGCAAAAGTTGACGCTGACTTCCCGAGCCTTTTACAATGACCAACTTGGCGTGTACGAGGCCTTCATGCATGACTACTTTGGTTACGACAAGATCTTGCCCATCAACTCGGGTGTGGAGGCTGTCGAAACCGCCATTAAACTGTGTCGGAAGTGGGCCTATGGTAAAAAGGGGGTGACCAGCAATCAGGCCCGGATCATCTTCGTAAGTGGCAACTTTCACGGCCGCACCCTGGGTGTCATCTCGGCCAGCACCGACCCCAGCAGTACCGGTGGGTATGGACCCTATGTGCCGGGGTACGACGTCATACCCTACAACGATCTGCCCGCACTCGAAGAAGCGCTGGAGGACCCTACCGTAGCGGGTCTGATCGTGGAGCCCGTCCAGGGAGAGGCGGGTGTCGTGGTACCAGACGAAGACTACCTACCCCGTGCGGCTGCCATGTGCCGGAGCAAGAATGTGCTGTTCATCGCTGACGAGGTGCAGACGGGCATTGCCCGTACCGGTCGATTGCTTTGTTGCGATCACTATGATCTACGGCCCGATATCCTGATCCTCGGCAAGGCGCTATCCGGTGGTGTCTTTCCCGTTTCGGCCGTGCTGGCAGATGACGAGATTATGCTCTGTATCAAACCCGGCGAGCATGGTTCTACCTTTGGAGGCAATCCGTTGGCCTGTGCGGTCGCTATGGCTGCCCTCCAGGTGGTACGAGACGAACAGCTGTCGGAAAATGCTGACAAGATGGGCCAATTGTTCAGATCGCTGATGCAAGACCTCGTCGATGAGTCGGACTTGCTCACCCTGGTACGGGGCAAGGGACTGCTCAATGCCGTGGTGATCAACGACGAGCCTACCTCAAAAACGGCTTGGAATCTGTGCCTGGCGATGCGCGATGCCGGCCTCCTTGCCAAACCTACGCATGGCAACATTATCCGCTTTGCACCTCCGCTGATCATCACCGAGGAGCAGATGCGCGCAAGCTGTCAGATTATCCGAGAGACGGTCAATAAATTCGCAAACTAGGACGTTTACCCTTTCGAGTGTGATGACCTACCTCTGCCACACTTTTTCTTATTAGAGAAAACCATAATCTATATCAACCTAGTAATCTTTACCTTTTATATTATCAAAGGTTAAATTTTTCTAAATTTGCTCACATCGTGCAATTCCTTGGAGGAACGGCACCTTTTAAGAAACTAGGTAAACAATTGTAAACTATGATGAGGAAGTGTGCCTTTATCGTCTTCGCTTTCTTCCTCCCTTTTTGCGCGATCAGCCAACGAACCTCCGTCTATACGGAAGCCAACGCAAACTTTAAGAAGGGACTCGAATTCTTTGACCTGGGTGTCTATGGCATGGCGCAGGCCGAGTTTGAGAAAGTACTCGATCAAGTCAACCCTGTCAATGAGCCTGAGTACCGGATCATCAAGACCAAGGCCGAGCTCTACTATGCCCGATGTGCGGTACGCCTGCAAGAGCCCGATGGTCAAAAGCTCATGTTAGAGTTTGCTCGTAAGCATCGTCCCGACCCCGCCGCCAACAAGGCACTCCTCGAATTGGCTGACCACTACTACAATGGCAAGCAGTATGACGAGGCCATCGAGTTTTTTGCGATGATGGACCAGCGAGGCTTTTCTGCAGAAGAGAAAGCAGACATCGCCTTTAAGCACGCCTATAGTCTTTTTGCCCGCAAGCGGTACGACGAGTCGAAGGCCAAATTTGCCCAGCTGATGTCAGAGCCCGGGGACCATTACTACGCTAGCTATTACTATCACGGGTTGGCCAGCTTCCACGGCAAGGACTACGACGATGCCATCGCAAGCTGGCAGGTAGCGGAGAAGCGTTCTAAGTATCGGAACATTATCCCCTACTACATCGCACAAATCTATTTTGCTCAGGAAGACTTCGAGCAAGTGATCGCCTATGCTGAGCCACAACTCTCCAACAATCGACTCAAGCAACGGACCGAGATGCATCAGCTCGTGGGCCAGGCCTACTTTGAGCTAGGCAACTATGAGCATGCCCTGAGCTATCTGGAGTACTATGAGAGCAAGTCCCGGCGGCTCAGAGAAGAGGACTTCTACCAATTGGGGCTGGTACAGTATAAAAATGCCAAGTACGAGAGTGCCATCAAGAGCTTTCGACAGCTCGACAAATCAAACTCCGCACTGGGGCAGTCAGCCATGTTCTATCTGGCCGATGCCTATCTCAAGATCGACGACAAAGCCTCCGCTCGCAATGCCTTTCACAAGGTGTCAAAGGCCAAATTTGACGAGGATATGCGCGAAGAAGCCCTCTTCAACTTTGCCAAGCTGTCAGCGGAGTTGCACTTTGACCGAGATGCTGTCAACACACTGCAACGGTTTGAACCCACTTCTCGCTACTATGCGCAGGCACAGGAGCTCCTGAGCGAGACCCTGATAAATACCCGAGACTACAAGCGGGCGATCAAGATCATCGAAAGGCTGGACGATCACTCTCCACGCATCAAGGAGGCCTATCAGAAGGTATGCTACTACCAAGGGCTGGAAGACTATGTGGCCACTCGCCATCGAGAAGCACTCCAGTATTTTGCCAAGTCGCTGAAGGTGCCCGTGGACCCAAGGATACAAGCTCTAGCCACCTTCTGGACCGGTGAAATACACCATTTTCAAAAGCAGTACGACGTCAGCAAAGCGGACTTTGACAAGTATGTGCTCCTCGCTAAGGGGCTGCATGATCTCCCTCCCACCGCTTCGATGGGAGCGGCTCACTACACGCAAGGCTACAATTACCTCAAGACAGCGGATTTTAATACCGCCCTCAAAAACTTTGAATCCAGCATCGGACAGATCCAGCGCTATGGCAGTGGCAGCGAAGTGCTAAGCAATCGCATCCTTCCCGATGCGGTACTGCGGGCTGGCGATTGTCACTTCAAGCGCAACAAGTACAACCTTGCCCTAGATTACTACAATAAGGCGATATCCATTGAGGCACCCGGATTTCAGTATGCGCTCTTTCAGAAGGCCGTCATACAGGGCCTGCAAGGTCGTACAGCCGGCAAAATTGCTGCACTCAGAGATCTCGTGGAAGACCATCCCAATTCGGCCTACGCAGACGATGCGCTGCTCGAGTTGGGCAACACGTACCAGGAGCAGGGGCGATTTGAGGAGGCCCTAGATCCCCTGCAACAGTTGGTCAGCACCTACAAGGGGCGATCAGAACTCATCAACAGCGCCTACTTGAAGCTGGGCTTGATCAGCTACAACCTGGGCGAACTCGATCGCGCATTGGGATACTACAAGGCTATTTTCAAGAGCAATCCTACCTCTCAGGAGGCCAAGGATGCCCTGGCAGCGATCGAAGAGATCTATGTCGAGGACCTCGGACAGCCGGATGAGTATGTGGCATTTGTGGAGTCACTTCCGGGGTACAAAGTTTCCGGGGGCGAGCGCGATTCGCTTAACTATCTAGTGGCCTTGAGGCTTTATGAAAATGCCGAATATGCCCGAGCAGTGGACGCTTTCACCGACTACCTCACCCGATACCCTCGCGGGTTTCATGCGCTTGATGCGGTCTATAACCGTGCGGAATGCAATAGTATTCTCAAGACCTTTGACCCGGCATTAGCTGACTACCAGGCCCTAATCGAAAAGGGGCAAAGCCGGTACTACCTACCCTCACTCGAAAAAGCCGCCCTGATCAGCTACAATCACGCAGAGGCATTTGACCAGGCTTATCGCTATTATTCCCTGCTAGAGGACCTGACCACTGATCCCGAGACTAAGTTCACCGCTCAGCTGGGTTCGATGCGGTCGGCCTATAGATCTGGCAAATCGGAGGCAGCTTCGATGTACGCCTCAAAGGTGATGTCCAATCCGCTCGCCCGGCAAGAGGAACTCACCGTGGCCCAATTCTATCGGGGCAAGATCCTATTTGAGAAGAAAGACTATGCAGAGGCACTCCGTCTATTCGAGCTGGTCATCAATCAATCCGACAATGAGAATACGGCGGAGGCAAGATACCTGAGAGCGTATATCGCCTATGTCAGCCGGGACCTGGATCAAGCGGAAGCACACTGTCGGACCGCCTATGCAGAAAGCGGTGCATACCCATTCTGGGTGGCCAAGAGCCTGATCTTACTTAGTGATGTGCTGGTCGATAAGGAGGACTTCTTTAATGCTAAGGCAGCCTTGGAGGCCGTCATTGACAACTTTACCGATGATCCAGAGCTGGTACAAATTGCCCAAGCCAAGGTCGATCAGATCAACAAGGAAGAAGAAAGGAGAAATCGGATTGATGACGGAGCCGGCGAGGACTCGACATTAAATGGCAATTAAGTAACACCCTGGCGAAAAATGAACAACGTGAAAATCGTAATCAACATAATCAGCGGTCTGCTCCTGATCTCTCACGGGCTCATTGCCCAGGATCTTCCGGGCGGTCGTGTGGAGGTCGTCAAAAACTTTGAGGCCAGACTGGCAGATGCCCAAAAGATCAAGCTTGAGCCGGAGGCCGAAGTGAAGGAGGTGGTTAACAGCAACTACCAGTACGAAATCCAAGAACAGATCCTGGGCGTGGAGTATCCCGCTCCGACCATCAAGGCCATCGGTATCAAAACCGAACCACTACCCACCGCTTACAATGGCTTTGTTAAAGCCGGATACGGCTACCCGCTATCGCCTTATCTCGATGCGGGCTATCGCTTTGGTGACAGCGAAGCCACCCACTTTCTCGCCCGGTTGACACACCACTCGGCCAACGACAACAATCTGGAGAATCAACGATTTGTGGACAATGATATTCACGCCGCAGGGACCGTCGTGACCAACTACGGATTTGCCGTCGATGGCAAGGCCAACGTGAGCTTTGATGAGCACTATTTCTATGGGTATGATCACGAATTTGAGTCCTTTGATCGACAGGATGTCCAAAACAAGCTCAATCTGTACGAGTTTGGGGTTAAGCTATACAACAACACGGAGACCGTGGGCAAGCTCAACTATTGGGCTGGCATTGATGTCTATCTTTTCAACAACAATTTTTCGACCCGGGAGACGGGCCTAGATCTCGATCTGGGACTCACCAAGTGGTTTGGAGACAACCCCCTCAGCATTTCGCTGGGTACGGACCTGACCCGCCTCAGAGACACCGAAATTCGCAAACTCAACAACTTCTTTGTCAACCCCACCTTTAGTTTTGGTACACGCAACGTCAGGGCCCAACTAGGTGCCCGGCTGGTGACCTCCAACGAAGAGTATTTCATCTTCCCGGATGTGGAACTGCTGTTAAACCTGGCTGGTAATAATCTCTCCGTGTTTGCCGGAGCCGACGGAGACCTGCGCAAGAATAACTTCCGCATTCTATCAGACTATAATCCTTATATGGTGGCAGAGTTGTCCGATATCAGAAATGCCAACTTTTTTGACTTCTACGGCGGGATCAAAGGCATTATGTCAGGCTTGGAATACAGCTTTCAGGCCGGCTATAAGCCCACCGATGATCTGGCACTCTTTAAAGGCAATGACGATGAAAAATGGACTCGATTTGACGTGGTCTACGACACCGCCGACATCGTATACTTCAAAGGTGCGCTGAAGGGGACGCTCTTCGAAAATCTCCAGCTCTCTGGCAGCCTAGTTTACAACATCTACGACACCAAAATTGAAGACAAGGCCTGGTACCTGCCAGAACTTCAAGCCAATATCGGGGTCTCGTACCTGGCACTTGACGATCGCCTAAGGCTCAAGGCCGAGACCTATCTGAGTGATCCGGTCCCTTTTGAGGATCTCGAACTGCCCAATGAACCCAATCTGCTGCTCGATGTGAGTCTTGGTGCTGACTTTTTCTTCACGCAGCATATCGGTGCCTTTCTGCATCTAAACAACCTGGCTGCCAACAAGTATCGTCGCTGGTACGGCTATCCCAACTATGGTCTGAATGTGTTGGGAGGCGTGACGGCTAGATTCTAGAGACCTACGACAGGAGCAGACACAAACTTTTTTTTGCTATCTGCTGCAGAGCAGGTGCAACCCAGCCGGTACTTAGCCGTCTCTATCAGTAGAAAAGCAAAAATGGAGCTTACCATGAAGAAACTGTATCCAATACTAGCCTTACTTATACTTTTAGCCACACCGGTAATCGGACAAAACTTCTGGAAGGGTTCGATCCGGGGCGAAGGTCCTACGGTCGAAAAGGAGATTAACCTCACCGGCTTTGAAGGCGTACGCAATGGCTTTTCCTGCGATGTCCACCTGACCCAGGGAAACAGTCACAAGATCATCGTCAAAGGCCAGCAAAATATCATCGACAATCTCAGGTTTGACGTCAAGGATAAGGCTCTCAGGATCAAATACGACCGCATGGTCCGCCGGGCAGAACCCGTGCACATCTACATAACCCTACCCACACTGACGGTAGCCACGGTGAGCGGATCCGGGGACCTCGAAACGGTCACCCCTTTTAGAGACTTAGGAGAACTCGATGTGGCGGTATCCGGATCCGGCAATGTTGATCTGGACGTCCAAGCCACGGAGATTCGTGGCAAAGTGAGTGGGTCCGGTGGTATCCGCCTGGAGGGCAGCACCGGTCAACTAGATGTGGGGATAAGCGGCTCCGGCAATGTACGAGCCATTGACCTCAAAGCCCAGGACTGCACCGTGTCCGTCAGCGGATCGGGTAATGCGACCGTTTACAGCTCTGGGTCGCTCAACGCAAATGTCAGCGGTAGTGGCAACGTTCGTTACAAAGGAAGTAACGTACAGGTGCGCAGCCGAGTGAGTGGATCGGGTAGCATCAAGGCCATCTGATTTCACGATAGGCATGACCTTGCCAGTTATGTCTGGCGAGGACGCCTGACAGGGCCAAGTTGTTCTTCGTTGAGCTATTCCAGCGGGATCTAGCCTCAAAGGCTATACAACCCAGATCAGGCCAGGTTTGGCGTCCCCGCCAAACGCCATTGCTAACTCGCTGTCACCCTGAAGCCTTGACAATGCGATTGCCATGTGAAAGCTGCTATGTGACCCTGCAACGCCCCAATTAGCATTATCTTTGCTGCCCCTTTAGCAATTATGGAGCAGCGCACAGTTGTCGTCAAAGTAGGGAGCAATGTCCTGACGGACCATACCGGTTCGCTCGACCTACAGGCCATGAGCCGCATCGTCATGCAATTGGTACATCTGCGTAGTGCGGAGATCCGCGTCATCCTGGTCTCTTCGGGTGCGGTGGCATCGGGGCTGTCGGTCATGCCCATGCCTGCCTTTCAGGATCGCGTGCGCAAGCGTCAGCTGCTGGCCGCCGTAGGGCAGCCCCACCTGATTCAAACCTACGTCCGGCTCTTTGCCGAGCATGATGTGCGCACGGGGCAAATCTTGGCCACCAAAGAGGATTTTCGCGATCGAAGGCACTACCTCAATATGCGAAATTGCCTCAGTGTGCTCCTAGGCCAGGGAGTGATCCCCATCGTCAATGAGAATGATGTGATCGCTGTGGAAGAATTAATGTTTACCGACAACGACGAGCTGGCTGGCCTGGTCGCTTCTATGCTCAATGCCAGTGACCTGATCATCCTCACCAGCGTAGACGGCATATACGATGGACATCCCGACAATCCCGGCAGTACCCTGATTGATCACGTCGGCCTAGCGCAAGATCTCAATGATCTGTCTTGGACGGCGAAAAAGTCCAGCTTCGGCCGAGGGGGTATGCATACCAAATATCGGGTAGCCAAGAAACTGGCAAAGCTCGGAACACGTGTCTACATCGCCCATGGCAAAAAACACGACTTGGCGCAGATCCTGGCCGGAGACGCTACCTGCACCTATTTTGAATCTGCTCCCCGGACGTCCAATGTAAAGAAATGGCTTGCCTACCAAGACAATGGGCAGCAGGCCGTGATTAAGATCAACGCCGGAGCGGTCGCTGCTTTGACTGGCTCGGCGGCTCGCTCCCTTTTGCCGGTGGGCATTGTGGCCATAGAGGGCACGTTCAAGAAGGGGGATGTGCTGCGGATCACCGCGGAAGACGGCCAGCAGGTGGGTCTGGGCATCGCCCAATATGGACACTCGGCCGCCAAAAGACACCTGGGCCTCAAGGGTAAGAAAGCGCTGGTCCACTATGACTATTTAATCTTAGTTTAGCAGTCTATGAACGTTGCCACCGTCGATATCACGCAAGAACTTCTTCCTCTGAGAAGGGCTGCCCGGCAGTTGAATCAACTCAGTGACCATACAATCAAACAGGTCCTCAATGAAGTAGCCGACGAGATCGGTCGGCAATCAGCCATCTTGCTTCGGGAAAACGCCAAGGATCTGACCCGTATGAATCCCAACGACCCCAAGTATGATCGATTATTGCTCAATGAGGATCGCTTACGACAGATTGCCAGTGACATGCGGGCGGTAGCTGACTTACCTTCACCGCTTGGACTCGAGATCGAGGAGCGAACCGTGCCCTCGGGACTCCATCTGCGCAAAGTCACGGTCCCGATCGGTGTCATTGGGGTTGTGTTTGAGTCCAGGCCCAATGTAACGTTTGACGTTTTTGCCCTCTGCTTTAAGTCGGGCAATGCGGTGGCACTGAAAGGCAGTCGGGACGCACACGACTCCAATATTGCCATCGTAGACCTGATCCGCCATGTATTGGCTTCGCATGGTTTGGCTGATGCCTTGTACTTAGCTGATAGCAGTCGCGAGGCCCTTGGGCCTATCCTAGCAGCGGTGGATCTGGTGGATCTGATCATACCGCGGGGCAGTCAGGGATTGATCGATTTTGTGCGGGATAATGCGAAAGTGCCGGTGATCGAAACCGGGGCCGGGATCGTGCATACTTACTTGGACGAGAGTGCTGACTTGGTCAAGGCCAAACAGGTGATCGAAAATGCAAAAACCCGCCGAGTGAGCGTCTGCAATGCGCTAGACACCCTGCTGGTACACCGGTCGCGACTCGCGGATCTACCAGAGATCTTCCAGGATCTGGATAAGAAGTACCGTCTCCAGGTATATGCCGATACCGAGGCCCACGATGCACTGGCAGCCGTCTATAACCATGACTTCCTGGCCGAGGCGGACGATGTACACTACGGCACGGAATTTTTGTCCATGAAGCTATCAATCAAGACGGTGGGCCATATAGATGAGGCTCTGGAGCACATTGCCCAGCACAGCTCCAAGCACAGCGAAGCGATCTTGACGGAGGATCCGGAGCAGATTCGTCGCTTCTTTCTTTCTGTCGATGCTGCTACGGTGTATGCCAACGCCTCGACTGCATTTACCGATGGATCACAATTTGGCCTGGGAGCTGAGATCGGCATAAGTACCCAAAAGCTCCATGCAAGAGGCCCCATGGGACTGCGTGAGTTGACCAGCTACAAGTGGTTGATCACAGGCCAGGGTCAGACCCGCCCCTAGTCTTAGGGAGGGAACAGTCGGATAGTCATCCTATAAACAGATCGGCCGAAGGCCTTCTTGCTCATCCACTCTGGCAAGGCCAGCAGTCTTGCTAGTGCCTTTGCCGGCGATAGACAAACATCTCCTCTCTGGGACTTTCGCCACGCTTTGAAAGGAGGACGTATACGCGCAAATGGTTCTTGCGGATCAGATCGATCGTCACGCCATCAAAGTACGCGGTGGTTCCTTCTATGCCAATAAATGGGAAGTCCACATAGCTGTCCTTCTCCTCCCATCCGCGCAAGTCAGCATGAAAGTGCTTCAATCTAAACCGTATCGTACCCACTGAATCGGTCAGCGTAAAATGCTCGGTGAATGTCAGACTGCCTTCCTTGTCGTATCTAAACATCCCCATCATCACTCCGTTCTTTGGTTCAGACCACATCTCTTCACAGGACCCGCCTAATCCGCTGCCCACCCACTTGCCCGCCAACCAGGCCATGTCAGAGACCGAGGCAGCAGTCTGGCTTGGCATATTCGTCTCGTCCAAGGTCTGAATATGCGCGGTCACAAAGCGCTGGGCAAAGAGCGTCAGGGAGCCATGGCCCATGCAAACTAGCAGTATCAGAAGGGTCCTCCTAGGGGGATAGCGTAAAGGTGAAGTAGGGATCATCTTTATCAAGGTTTTTCGATTTGCGTCTCTCCCCCAGCTTGACGTGAATCATGTTGACCTGGTCGTCATATACCTCGGTCAGCAGATCATTATAGATTTTGCACTCCACCGGCGGTCGTGGGGGACTGTCGGAGGCTGCGAGCTTGCAAAGCACGATCTCGGTGGCACCCTCCCCATCAAAAGAAATGCTCTCCAGACGGAGGTCTACTTGTCGATCGCCAAAGTAGAGCGCTACACGCTCAGCAAGGTAGGACCTAACCACGGTACTTGCAGAATCCCTGGAAAGCTGCCAGGATGGATCGCCGGTAAACTGGCGCAGGCCGAGCTCAAAATCGTCTCGAAACACGCGTGTATCTAGCTGGACCTGCGCACGATCCCATCGTACATAGCAAGTGGAGACGTAGAAAGCGTGGAAATCTGATGCCTGCCATCCAAGCGCCAGGAGCATCCATCCGATCCAATGGCTACAGACCATAGCGGTCCAGCATATAGACCAGGGTGGCCATACTGGCGGTACCCAGCTCCAGCTCACGGGGATGGACCTGGTCAAAAGTATCGTTGGCCGAATGATGCAGGTCAAACATCTTCTGACCATCCACACTCAGGCCAATCATGGGTGTGCCATCAGCGCGATGAAGGGGACCGATGTCGACGCCTCCCCCACCTCGCTTCATATAGGATATTGTATTTGCAGGAAACAGCGGTAGCCAGCCTTCCAGTTTTTGCCGCTGGGCTTCGGTGGCTGTCACGCCAAATCCGCGAGGTGTGTACCCTCCGGCATCGCTCTCAATGGCCACGAGATGTTTTTCCTGTCTCGCCACGGCTAGCTCGGCATATTTGATCCCTCCACGCGTGCCATTTTCCTCATTGATCCACATCACCGCACGAAGGGTGCGACGTGGACGGACCCCCTGGTCAATAATGAGCTTCAACGCTCCCAGTGCATGCATACACCCAGCTCCATCATCGTGCGCTCCGTCGCCCACATCCCAGGAGTCAAAGTGTCCTCCAAAGGCGATAATCTCGTCAGGCGCTTCCCTGCCCCTCATCTCTGCCACGACATTGTAGGACTGGGCATCGGGATGCCACTGGCAATGCATGGTCAGGTGCAGCCGGGCGTCAGGATCTAGCTGCAGAATGTTATGGAGCAAGTCTGCAGACTGGACTCCAAGGGCAGCGGCCGGAATAGAATCCGTGCCGGACTCGTACGAGCCCGTACCGGTATGCGGTACATCATCAAAACTCGAACTCACCGAACGTATGATACTTGCCACCGCTCCCTTTCGTGCCGCGCGAATGGCTCCTTGGGACCGCGTCCCGACATTGGCGCCATACGAGGCCCCTGTCATGATATTGCGCTGGTCGAAGATGGGATTGTAAAACACGATCTTGCCCCGTACCTCTTCCTCCGTCAAGTCGTCGATCTCTGCCAGTGAACCTACCTCGATCACAGGTGCTGTGATACCACCCTTGGGTGTAGCCACCGAGCCGCCAATCGCCAGCACAGATACCGGGTACCAATTGCCTTTGCTGTCCAGTATAGTCGCGCGCTCGGGGGCCCCTCTTTCCCAATGTGGCACCAGCACCGGCTGCAAATACACCGTGTCAAAGCCGCAGGTGTCCATCATACCCTTGATCCAGTGAATGGCCTCTAGGGAAGTCGCCGAACCGCTGAGTCTGGGCCCAATCGCGCAAAGATCCCCCAACCAACGATAACTCTGCCTCTCGGTCAGGGCCTGATCGAAGAAGGCACGCGCTATCGTCTTGTCCTGATCGTCGTATTGAGCCATCAGACCGGTGGACAGCACGCCCGCCACCACCAAGGCAGCCGCTCCTCGGATGAATGCAAAGCAGAGCACTTGTCGGCTAAAGTGATTGAAACGTACCATTGGGTATACTAAGGTTGAGGCCTTTGGCTCGATAAGAAATACTGACTTTGGAATTGAGCGGCTCCTGGATCTCCAACGGACAACCAATGATCCGGCTCATGTTGACGCCCATAATGTAGCTACCTGGCACACTGATCTCGTCGGTCACATATAGGACAAATGCCCGCTCCCGCGAATCGGTCTCCCCGGGGGCAAAGAAGTGTTCCGTCACCTCCACTCGATAGCATGGAAATCCGGCGATCAACTTGGTGTCATTCTCATCGGTTGATACCACATAGTCGTAGTACCCGGTCTCAGCGGTGGGCTCGAAAAAATATTGCTGCTCGATGATCTGATCACCATCCCTCGACAAAAGTTTGTTCTCGGAGGAGATGATGAGGTAAGCATTCGTCAGCTCGTCGTCCACCTTTTCATTGACCAAGATCGAATCTCCATCAAAGAAAATGCACTTGGATTCCCGTGTGGCCAACGAGGAGAAGTGTTGGATATAGTCCATTGTGGTGCTATCGAGGTCTTCGCCGTCTTGCGACAGCTCCTTCTTTAAGTAGCTGACCAGCGAATCGACATAGGTCTCGACGAGGGGCTGCGGATAGTATTCGAGGCAAAACCGTCCCGTCTCAATCTGTGCTTGTGACAAGGAGAAGGACAAGCCTAGGACAACCGGGGCAACAAACCATTTCTTCATAGTCTCATAGATAGATTAGATCAAAAATCACCGGCTACCCGATGAGGAAGGCCGGCGGTCCAGGTAAAGATAGTTATACCCATGCAATCTCCCTGCCGGGCCGTCGGGCGTCCGCATGACCCAGCACACTGTATGGGCTAGAAATTCCTCACGTGGAGGTTCTCTTTAGAAGAAACGTTTGATCGCGGAACTATCGCATAGTGAAGCCTGACGCCATACCCCCTGCAAGATGTTACCCTCAGGTCTTGCATCGTCATCCACGTAGCGGTTTTTGGTACTTTTGCGGCACCAAAAAAGCAGAATATACCGATATGGATCGACACATTGATTCTTGGCACAGTCCGACGCTGAATAGGCAGATGGAGATCGTGACCTACGGCCACTATGGATTTGCGCTATTGATGTTGCCCACGGCCGCAGCGGATTATCTGGAGTACGAGCGATTTCAGATGATAGATGTCATCGCACCCTTTATCGATGAAGGGAAGATCAAGGTATTTAGCATCAACAGCATCAATGCGGAGAGCTGGTTGCATCCGACCATGCTGCCCCATCACAAGGCCATAAAGCACAATCAATTTAACCACTACGTTTTTCACGAGGTTATACCCTATATCCGATCCAAGACCAGTGATGAGACGCCGATCGTCGTGACCGGTGCCTCCCTGGGAGCGTTGCACTCGGTCAATCTGTTTTTTCAGCGACCCGATCTACTCGACGGGGTCATCGCCATGAGTGGCGTATATGATCTAACCACCTACACAGACGGCTTTTGGAATGATGATGTGTACTTCAACTCCCCCATGCACTACTTGGGCAATATCGACGATCATACACAGTTGGAGCAGATGCGGAGTCGGTCCCACATTCATCTGCTAGCAGGCTCAGGATCATACGAAAGACCGGAAGCCACGCGTGCCTTTTCCGAATTGCTGCATTCAAAGAGTATCCCTCATGAAATAGACATTTGGGGGGCAGATATGGACCACGATTGGCCTACCTGGAGGGCGATGTTGCCCCACTACATCGGCTCGCGGTTTTAGGAGCCTTACTTCAGTGTAGTACTAAAATCCCAGTTGACCGCCCATGCCCATCTTCTTGAGTTGTTCCATGTCCATATCGGTGTACTTGCCTTCGGGCTTTTTGTAAAAGTCGGCCGGCAGCTTGTCGGATATCTCGACGGCCTGATAGGTCAGCTTCATCGAGCCCATGGACATATTGATCTCCATGGGAGTGCCATTGAGTTTCAGGTTTTGCATGTTCTGGATGAAGGTCTGCGGTACTTTGATTTTGTCGGTTACGTATAGCACCGAACGGATTGCCTGTCCATTGCTCTCCATCTCAATAGTCGTCTTGTAGCAGTCATAACCGAGGATCTTCTTGCGATCTGACTTGTCTTCTGTGAGTTTCGCCCGCTCCATGACCTCTTTGGACTCCTCCTCTTGAGCGGCCATCTGCTCGGCACTCAAAACGGTGCGGATCTTCTGGCCCATCATATCCATGTAGGTCTCCATCGAGCGATCCTCGTGATCTTGGTAGATATTCATCTTCATCATGCCGCCCATCATCGTGATCTGGATCTGCTGCTTTGACTTGTCAAAGGAGATGTTTTGCGTAGTACCCTTCATCGCACCGACCACCTGCCCCATCTGGGGGTCATTGGCACTGGCCTCGATCACCTCCATTTTGATCTGACCTTGCTCCATCGTCTGGGCATACAGACCCAGTAAACTGGTAAGAAACAGGAAGGCGAAAATGCATCTGAGAAGCTTCATAATCTTTTTTCTTTAATAGGTGATGAGAATTCTTATTACAATTTTGGAAGTGCTCGGCAGTATAACGCCATCCAGCCTCAGCAAATTTGCTACCATGGGGGGATTGGCAGAATTAATGTGGCCATTCGTCTAAGTACTGTACAAAGATCTTCACGGTGTTGACTGCATCGTCTATGGCCCGGTGATGCTGACCATCAAATTCAAACCCCTCCCGTGTCAAAGTCTTCTGCAAACCGGTCGGTTTCTTCAAGCCCTTCAAGCGCTGGTAAGCCTTCTTCAGATTCAGGTGCGGATCTAACCAAGCGGCGTCCAGGTCATGCAGGTCGCAGTCGTTACGAAGCAAGGTGCGGTCTTCACGGCCCCAGGAGATCAAAAGGTAATCCTCGATATCCAGCTCTGCCCAATCAAAAAACAGATCCATGACCTCGGGAAATCGTTGGGCTCGATCAACCATTTGTTGCTCGATTCCGGTGAGTTCTTTGCAAAACGGGGATAACCGCTGATTGACCAGTGGTCGGACAAACTTGTTAAAGCTGCCAATCTCTTCGCCGTAGCCATTGATCTTCACTGCGCCGATCTCGATGATTTCTTGCACATCATTGGGCGGAGCTCCTCGCCAACACGTGGCCTCCAGATCGAATACAAAAAAATTCAATTTACTCGTTCGGTTCTAGTGTTCAAATTCGCAGGTCGCCGCCACCGTCAAGTGGCTGACACCGTACCGTATGCCGGCATCGGAGCTCGCACCACCTGCTCCAGCTGGTATCCGTCCAGCCGATTGTGGTAATAGTACAACAGCTTGAAGTTTTCTGTGGTGACGTAACCCTCGCGATCCAGTTTGAGTGGTTTCTTGGCATGGTAGATCCCCAACTTCTTAATCCCGTCGCTAATCAGCTCGTCTAGCTCCCAGTGCAACGGATCGGATAGCCGCACTTCTTCGCGTCGGCTGAGCTCCTGCAACTTGGAGACCACAAGCGCTACCTGCTCTCTGAAATCGGAGTGGGCAATCCTAAAGTCCTCAAAAGGCAATTTAAGTATGCCAAAGATATCCAGCTTGGGGTGGCTCTTGATCAGCAGTTGGAAGGCCGTAAAAGCGACCACGTGCGAAGTCAACACCACATTGTCCCTGTAGAATCGCTCAACGATCCGGTCGCTCAGCAGCCGGGTGTACACCGATTCGCGCTGCAAGTTTTTACCCACGACCTGATTACTCTTGAAATAGTCTTGGATGCGCACCTCCCGATGGTGCTCATCATAACTGGTGCCTTGGTCATCGACGAAATTGCCTAGCACGTCAAAAGGACGGCCAAAAGACATCACGATCTCCGAGCTCTCATTGTAGTACTGGATCAGAAATCGCAGAAGCTTGCGCTTGCTTTTGGAGTCATCGCGGATACTCATGTAGCGCTCCTTGCCGATACTGCGCAAATGCTGCTCGATCAAGTAGCGCGCCTCCAACACAAAGTGGTAATCCAATATCAGCGGCACGACAAAGACCTTGTTGTCAATCTCCTGCTCACAGATGGCTCGCTGGGCCTCCAGCACCGTGCTCAATAATCCCAACTTCACCTTCTTCTCTGCCTTGCCGGACCGGGATCTCGTGCCCCCCGGGAAAAAGAGCGTGTGGGTACCTCGCTGTATCGAGAGATTAGAGACGGACTTGAGCGTTTCGAGATAGACGGGGTTTTTCTTGCGACGGTCTACCCGGTACGCACCGAGTCGATTCATAAAGTAGGCCGCCGGACCAAAATTGTACAAGTTGAGTCCGGCACCCCAGCTAAAGGAAGGCAAGCCGACCTTGGCATCCACCGCATAGCCTATCAGCAGAGAATCAAGATTGGAGAAATGGGTCGGAACGATCACCACCGTACCAATGGAAGCCAATTGTCGAATCTTCTCGATCGGCCCATAGATCTTAATGCGATGGTAGAGCTGCTCTTTCTTACCCCAGCCCTTGCCATTCTTGGCATGCTTGGTCAATAGCCTTTTGAAAAGGGCGGTGAGGATCTTGCGTGCCTGGAGATAGGTCTTGGGTACAAAGGAGCCTACAATCTCTTCCGAATACCGGTCTATGATTTGATAGAGCATGCCACGCTGCTCCTCGTAGATGATTTGTGCGTCGCTCTCATTACTGAGCTGTTCTTGCTTCTGCCTGATCCGCTTCCAAAAAGCCCCTTCATTGGGAGGATCCACTCGCCATGGCTTTTCCCGTATTCGAATCCGCTCCTGGTAGATGGTTTTTGCTAAAATGTCGGCAAAATCACCCTCGTACTTCTCTTCCAGCTTGTCCAGGGTAAACTGGCTGACGGACTCCACAAACTGGCGTCGATCCAAGCTAAGCTGATGTATGGGCCAGTCTTCTAAATCGGGCAGAATGTGCGGATACAACTGTATGGTCTCTTCCATCCTCTTGCTACCTGGGGGCGCTACGGTATCGGTCATTTAGTTTTGCAATATACTGCAATATTAGCTCTCGGCCCTCGCCGGTGACAGACGAGGCCGCAAACTCCGGCGGAAGTGACTCCCACGATTCTAGAAATTTTCGCTTGATTCTCAACAGGTTAGCCTGCCGTTGATTGCGCTTGAGTCGATCCACCTTGGTGTAGACCAGGCTGCACGGTATCTGCTCCTGCCCCAGCCAGTTTAAGAAGGTGACATCCAACTCCTGGGGAGGGATATTGGCATCCACCAGCAGAAAAGTAGTCTGCAAGTTACGCGCTCCCTTGAGGTAGGAGCGCACCATTCTTTCCCACTGGTAGCGCTTTTTTTTTGACTCCTTGGCATAGCCGTAGCCAGGCAAGTCAATCAGCTGCCATTGCTCGTTGACACGAAACACGTTGATCAGTTGGGTCTTTCCAGGTTGTTTGGATACCCGGGCCGCCGCTTTCCGTCCCACCAGTGTGTTTATCAAGGAGGATTTGCCCACGTTAGATCTCCCGACAAAGGCATAGGCCGGCTGATCCACCTCCGGTATTTTAGCCAGTTGTGGATAGCTACCTTCAAATCGTACCTGCTGCACCATTGATTTCAATAATCTCAAATTATTTTCGATTTTTGCCACCTCGATTTAAAAAGTGTTAAAACCGGCCCGCTTATTGAGCAGTGAAGATAATTTATGTAGCGTGCCGCGCTAGATGGTCTTAGAAAATCCACAATCTTAAAAGCCAAGTGTTGAGAACGTCCTTCTTCTTCAAAGAGTTCCTTTGTACAGTATTGGTGCTACTGGCTGTCAGCGCCACGGCACAGGTACGCTTTGGGGTAAAAGGTGGACTCAGCACCTACGACCTGGGCGTCAACAATGCCATCCAGATCGTGCAGGGGGGCAACCAGTTTGAGCTGAACGTCAAGGACTCAAAATACGGGTACCACCTGGGTTTACTCCTGCAGTTTAGTATGGCCTCGGTTTTGATCCAGCCTGAAATCGTCTTTAACTCCAATACGGTTGACTTCACCTTTGATCAAGTGACCACCGGCACGCCCGGCAATGTCTTCTCCGAGCGATATCAGAATCTGGACTTTCCCCTGCTCCTGGGCCTGAAGGCGGGTCCACTCCGGCTGATGGCTGGTCCGGTCGGACATTACTTCTTGAGCAGCAGCTCGGATCTCTTCGAGTTTGAAAATTACGACCAGCAGTTTGATGATTTTACCTACGGCTGGCAAGGGGGCATCGGCTTGGATCTGCTAAATCTGATGCTGGATGTGCGCTACGAAGGCAATTTCAACAAGTTTGGTAGCCACATCGTATTCGCCGGCCGCCAATATGCGTTTGACAATAATCCCGCCCGGCTATTGGCGTCGCTCGCATTGACGATTAAGTAGTCTTACGACGCGGCTCGGTCGATCGAGCGAGAGAAAGTATACGCATCGGCAAAGGAATTGTACACCGGCTTTGGAGCCACACGGATCACATCCGGTCTGCGCCAGTCTACCACTACATTGTCCTCCTTGAGTTGCTCAAAAGCCACCCGACCATTCCGTTCAAATTTCAAGCACAGCATAGCGCCTCGCCGCTCGGAGTCCCGAGGTGTGATAATGGAAAAGTCCCCCTGGACATCCTGTAACACCCGGTATAGGTATTGGGTGAGAAGCTTGGACTTCGAACGAATCTTGGACATTCCCAGGTCATGGTACGCGGTGAGAGATGACCGGAGGGGAGCCAGCGCCAGCACCGGCGGATTGCTCAACTGCCAAGCGGCTGCTCCTCGAGCAGGTGTAAACGTCTCAAGCATCTCAAACCGATTGGCGATATCATTGCCCCACCAACCTTCTAGACGCTGTATGTCCCTCTGCCCATGATGTTTCTGGTGGACAAAGCATGCGCCCGGTGAGCCGGGACCACCACAGAGGTACTTGTAGGTGCACCACACGGCAAAGTCCACCTGCCAGTTGTGCAAGCTCAGCTCCACATTTCCAACCGCATGCGCCAAATCCAGGCCCACCCGGGCCCCGGCCCGGTGACCCAATGAAATCACCCGGGACATATCAAGCATCTGACCATTATAATAGTTTATTCCGGCTACCAGCACCAGCGCTACCTCTCCTCCCCGATCCGCCAATATGGATTGCAGATCGTCCTCCTCTAGCAGTCCGGTATCTTGATTTACCTCCCAAAAGATCAGATGGTCATCATCCAGGCCCCGCAATCTCAGATGAGACCTAACGGCGTACATGTCGCTGGGAAAAATGGGCCTCTCGACCAATATCTTCGTTCGGGCACCATGGGGACGAAAAAAGGAGGACAGCATCAGGTGCAGATTGACCGTCAGCGTATTCATGATCGTCACCTCATCCTCCTCAGCGCCGACCAGGTCCGCCATCTTTGACTCTATGGAGCGGAGGTACTCGATCCAGGCCGGTGCTCCCTCAAAGTGGCCTCGCACAGCCAACGCAGACCATTGATCCAGCACCTGATCGACCTCCTGACGAGCCGGTACCGGCTGTAACCCCAGTGAATGGCCGCAGAGGTACGTCTGAGGGTGGCCCTCAACCCCGGTCGGTATGTGATAAGCCCCGGCCACCGGCAACTCCGGGTCTGCCGCATCCAGGTCAATGCGGTGGATTTGCCCTGGTCTGATATTACTCACGGTGCTCCATTGAACTCGCAAGATAAGAAGCAGCACTCAAGTCAGCTAGAGCTGCGCTGCCCACTGCTGAAGTATCTCCCGATCCACCCTGTGCGGTCCTGCGAAGGGAAGCACAGACACCTTGAGCCCCTGCTGAGCGATGAATGCGCGCTCCTCCTTGAGCCTTTTCGGTGTGATGTACTCATCCTGGTCGCCGTAGATGCTGTGCAGACTCCCTTGCGACCAGTAATCGGGGTGTCGACCATAATCGACGTCGCGAGGGAATATTCCCGCCCAAATCACGAGATGCGCGTAGGCAGGCAGAAACCTCTCCATATATCGGAGCACAGTGGCCGTACCCTGCGAAAAGCCGAATAGTATCCATTTTGCCCGAGCCGGAGCCCTTGCCTGGACTCGGCGGCGCACTTCCTCGAGAAAGCTGGTGTGATCCTCGATTTCGTCCAGTCGATCCTTTCTGGTCATCCATGATGACACCACGTCTCCACTCACACCCCCCCAGTAGAAGCGAGAGAGCCCTTCGGGGGCCACGATGTGATGGCGCCGAAGGTCCAAGCTTGTAAACTTCTGAATGAAACGGTCTGCGGCCTGACCATAGCCATGACAGGCCAGCCAAATGTATTCCGTCGACGGGCTCAGGTCGCCCACTGTGTAATAATGCGCGCTTCGGTGGACCTTAAAGGAGTGCTGCTTTGACATCGCGGACCAATGTCTTAAAAAAGCGGCGCGTCAGTTCTTTTTTCGGCCAAAAAGATCGTGGTTTTCCCCGTCTAGAACAGGGTGCTCGCGCGGAGGCGTCGCCAGGGTCTGATGAAACACCTTGTCGACATAGGTCCAATGGCCTTCATTTTTGTCCAGCCGATAGCCGGCATAGCTGCCGTCTGGCACCATGGCAATCTTCTTAGCATCATACGGGCTTGCCATCGGTATCAAGTGGTCGAAAATGACGAGATCCAACTGATCGTCGTAGTTGAGCTTGACGCTGACGTCCGCTGCATATTGGACCAGCAATCGGTGTTGCCCTTGCCCCTGCTCGTCCAAAAAGACAGGTGCCCCAAAGTGCACATTGCCGTCCACGAAGGTCAGGACCTCGGCGACTTTGCGGTTCTCATACAGTTGATAGCTGTTGAAGCCAAAAAGTAGATAGTGCCGGCGCCCTTCGCGCTCAAATGAATGCACCTTGTAGTACAGCGCACCCAACCAGTCTGCCGCCATGCCGACATGGGCCCGGGGATCATACACCTCGGCTGTCGCATCGCGTAAAATCACGGGATGCTGCTCATCGGAAGCTAGCTGGATGATGCCATAGTAGCGGTAGTGATTTTCATCGATGTAGTGCTGACCTGTAAAGATGCGAAAGCTGGAATCAGGTGGATAGACGACCGACATTCGCCGGACGGAATCAAAAGCAATGTGGAAGGAACCAGGAGCAGCTAATATGCCGGTGAGCACCTCCGGAATCTCGTCGTAGCAAGCTTGGCGATGATCTGCGTCCTGACTCATCATAAGATCCTCCGTCAGAGTGGTTAGTCTTAGCATGTCGGATTGGGCCCATATGGCCGCACTGACAAGGCCCAACACAAAGGAGATCAAAATCTTCATAGAGAAAAACAAGCTTCCCCTTGAGTAACGCAAAAGACAAGCCAAATCATGCCCCATGGGAACACATGATATCAGCCCCGGCGCCGCTTTCCATCCTTGTAATCCATAAATATGAATTCGCCTAGACCGTCCAGATTGCTATAAAAGGCCTTGCCGTTGTTGGCCTTGGTAAACTGGTCTACGAAATGAACAAGGTATGGATCTTGGGCAATCATAAAGGTCGTAATCGGTATGTCCATCTTCCGAAACTTGCCAGCCAGATTGAGCGTACGATTGATGATCTGACGATCAAGTCCGAACGCATTCTTATAGTACCGCTTGCCTTTTTTCATGCAGGTCGGTTTTCCATCCGTGATCATAAAGACCTGCTTGTTGGGATTGCGACGCTTGCGCAAGATCTTCATGGCCAATTCCAATCCTGCGATCGTATTGGTATGGTAGGGACCCACTTTAAGGTAGGGCAGGTCCTTGATTTCCACGGGCCACGCATCGTCACCAAAGACCAAGATGTCCAAGGTGTCCTTTGGAAACCTGGTCGTGATATACTCTGACAGCGCCATGGCCACCTTCTTAGCCGGGGTGATGCGGTCTTCTCCGTACAAGATCATGGAGTGAGAGATGTCAATCATGAGCACGGTACTGACCTGGCTTTGGTAGTAGGTCTCGCGCACTTCCAGGTCATCAGCCGAGATATTGAAGTCGTCAATGCCATGATTGATCTGGGCATTTCTGAGGGACTCCGACAAGGCGATATTTTCAAGCTTGTCGCCAAATTGATAGGGCCGCAGGTCGGAAGTGTAGTCGTCTCCCCTGCCGGTGGACTTGGTGCTGTGATTTCCTTTTTTTGACTTTTGCACCGCTCCAAAGATGTCTTGTAGGGCTCGCCTGCGCAGCGCAATCTCCATCTTCTTAGCTGGGCGGAAAGGCCCTTCCTGCTGCTCCTGCTGGATATAGCCCTTGTCAATCAGCTCCTGGATAAAGTCGGCCATGCCATAATCAGGAGTGGTGAGCTCATACTCTTTGTCGAGCTCATTAAGCCAGGCCAGAGCCTCTGACACATCTCCACTGGTGTACACCAGCAGGTCCTGAAAAATCGACAGTAGTTTTTCAAAGGTAGTCTGACCGGCCCCGTCCGGCACATAGTTCTTGAATCTCCATCCTAGCATAGGCCCTCTTTAATAGGAATTTGGTCTAATCCGTGCTGCAGCTCAATAGCTCCAAGTAGTCAGGGCGGTCTGATGCGGTACGATGTATAAATTCATTGCGGATCTGATCTCGATGAATCACGAAGATACCCGGCATCTGAAAGGCATCACCAAAGGCACGTCCTCCAAACTGGTGGACCGACATTCCTGCCGAAAACCCTCTGATCATGGTCTTCAATCCAAACAACTGGGATAATCTGCCCCGCGCCAGGCCAAAACGATGGTATAAGGTACAATCGGGATCGCTGATATGCTGACAGTCTGATAGGCCATGCTCCTCGAAAAATTTCTCCGCCATCTCATCGGGCTCCATATGGACCAGCACGATATTGTTTCCCGCATCCTCGACCCCCTGGCGGATCTTGGCAATGTCCCGCATCGCCTCCTGGCAAAATACACAACCGATGTGCCTGAGAAAAACAACCATGGTGGGGCCCCGTGCAGACAGGTCCGACAGATTCTCGCCTGTGTTGGTCGTAATCAAGCGAAGTTCAGAGGCCCCGATACTGATATGCTGCATATCTTGTCCTAGTAGAGTTACGCATTAGATATGTTGAATAATTCTAATAGGACTTTGTTCGCAGACGAGGCGCCAACACACAGTCATAGCGATGGCTACGGCGAGGCTTTGCAACGAAGTATGCGGACCAAAGACATTAGAATTAACGACAAGATTTAATGCCAAGCTCTACTAGTTAACTTTTAGGTACGACGATTTGTTTACAGCGGAGGGAGACAAGTTCTACCCCAAAGGCAAATAGCGCCGGGTCTATCGCAACGCAACCTGGCATTGGGATAAGAGTCTACAGCAGATTCATCGAGTCAAATACACCCATCACTTGCCGCACATGTCCCTCGGAGGTGTGCATCAGGGCCTTCTCGTCATCGTTGAGGGCCAGCTCGATGATTTCTTCGATCCCGTTTCGACCCAGTTTGACCGGCACGCCCAAGAAGATATCGCTCAACCCATACTCTCCGCTTAGCTTGGCGCAGCAGGGGAAGATCCTTTTCTCATCACGCAAAATGGCCTCTACCATCTGGGCAGCGGCGGCACCCGGGGCATACCAGGCTGAGGTGCCCATGAGTTTGACCAGTTCTCCCCCACCCTTCTTCGTCCGCTCCACTATGGCGTCCAGGGTGTCCTCGTCAATCATCTCCGTCACAGGAATCCCCGAGACGGTGGTATATCGAGGTAGGGGAACCATGGTATCGCCATGACCGCCCATCAGTACTGCCTGAATATCCTTGGGCGACACGTCCAGGGCCGTGGCTAAGAATGCCCGGTACCTAGCCGTATCAAGAATGCCTGCCATACCAAAGACACGCTTATCCGACAATCCGGAGGCCTTATGACAGGCATAGGTCATCACATCTAGCGGATTGGATACAATGATGATGATCGGATCTGCACTTTGCTCCAGGATGGAGTTTGTCACCGAAGTGACAATCTTGGCATTCGTGGAGATCAAGTCATCGCGGCTCATCCCCGGCTTGCGTGGTATGCCGGCCGTAATTACGACTACGTCCGAATTGGCTGTCTCCTGGTAGTCCTCCGTACCCACCAACTTTGTGCTGTAATAGTCGATCGGCGCTTGTTGCCAAGTGTCCAGGGCCTTACCACGGGCCAGGTCACCTTGAATATCTAATAGGACAACTTCATTTAGGAAGTCTTTGTGCGCCAGCACGTTTGCCACGGTGGCACCCACATTGCCGGCTCCAACCACAGTCACTTTACTCATGAATATGAACTTTTTGCTAAAGGTGTTGAAATGAGGAGACCAAATGTAGAAATTATTGACTAAAATCTTTCCCCCAAAGTGATCAGCGTTGCATGTGGCACAGGACTTGTGCTAGTTGAACTAAGACTTTCATATTTGAGAAGATTGTAATATGTTTATGGATGCTTTGCGACATAACAAATGGGGCGACTTTGGTGTTAGAGAGGAGATGTCGCGGTAAGCAATTCGACACTGCACCTCAACAACTTGCTTCGTTTGTGTTGGAAATAAGACATACAGTGATCTTAGCGGTCGTTTCTAA
Organism: Saprospiraceae bacterium; assembly: GCA_965223165.1. GTDB lineage: Bacteria > Bacteroidota > Bacteroidia > Chitinophagales > Saprospiraceae > JABDMH01. Next base: position 579,481 of record CBDCVQ010000016.1, read on the forward strand.
GGGATAAATTTTTTAGCTTTGAACGCAGACTTATCGTTTTTGGGCAGGACAATCGTCATACTATTATTCGCAGCTTCGACGGCGTTGGTCTATGGGCAACAGGACACCGAGCAGCTTACGGTCTGTGCTACCCCGGGAGATTATCCGGAGTGGCTAGCCGAGTACCTCGATAGTCCCCATAAGTTTACGGCTCGGAGCGCTGACGAAATCGTCTATTTACCCATTACCATGCATTCAGTGGGTGATTCCAGGGGAGAAGGTCACTACTCCACAATCAAGATATTCGAGTCGATCTGCCGACTCAACAAGGACTTTGAGCCCCACAACATCCAGTTTATACTCAATGAGCCGATCCGAAAGATCAACCGCGATCTCTTTTACGAGCACGATAACTTTTCTGATGGCTTTAAGATGATGCAGTCCAATAAACGGGCACTGACCATCAATTGCTTCATCACCAAGACCGCTCCCAATAATGCCTGCGGCTATTATCACCCGAGCGGCGATGCCATCGTGGTGATTCAGCGCTGTATGGGTGGCAGCGCGCACACGTTGACCCATGAGGTGGGACACTGGTTGTCATTGCCCCACACCTTTGCCGGATGGGAAGGTGTGGATTATGATCCCGACGGTGATACGCCGGATTATCTCAACATCAATGGTCGTGACACGCTATTTGTAGAGACGGTATCTGGAGCCAACTGTGACCGCGCTGGAGATCGATTCTGCGATACACCACCGGACTATCTCAGCGTGGGCTGGAGTTGCAACGGACAGTTTGAGAGCGTACAGATACAGATTGATCCCACAGGCACTGACTTTCGCTCCGATGGAACCAACTTCATGTCCTACTCCGTGGATGCGTGTCAGTCGTCCTTTAGCCCGATGCAAGCAGAAGCCATGCGCGCCTATATTGATTTTGCCCGCAACTTTTACATTATTGACGATCCCATTATACATGATGTGGTCACAGATCCAGTGGTGGGGGTCAAGCCGGTCAGGGACGCAAAAGTGGGTCATCAAAGCATAGAACTCGAGTGGGAGCATCATCCCAATGCCACCCACTACCTGATCAATATCAGTCGCTTTAGTTTTTACGCTACCGTCGACTATGAATTTATTGTCGAGGGTAACCGTATCAACATTGGTGACCTGCCCGTCGACAAGAAGTACTACTGGAGAGTAAAGCCCTACAATCCTTACGACCTCTGTAGTGAATTCACAGACATGGGCGGATTTGCCACCTACGACATCACCGATATTGACGAAATCTCGTCTGGCAACTTCATTGAGATCTATCCTACCATTTTAAGTACTGCTGATCCCGTATTGCAGATAGAATTTGATTATCAGGAGAATCTAGACACCAAGATCGATGTCTATAGCGTATCGGGCCAGATGCTCCGCAGCGTGGAGTACATCAATCCGCGCAGGTCTTTTGAAGCCCTCGATCTGGGACCCGCACCACCCGGCATCTACCTAGCCCGAATCGCTACCAAAAAAGGTGCCCTTATCAAAAAGCTGACCGTCCAGTAGCCAGGCATGGCTCCCGTGATCCACGTTGTGCGGATGGTCACCACCACCGAGTCTAGTCGCCATTGATTTGTCCGAAAATTGCTGATGAACCTAGTCCGGCTCATCGAGCCAAAATGTATACTTTTACGAAAAATTTACATATATGAATTTGCATGAATATCAGGGAAAGCAACTGCTAAAGCGACACGGTGTAGCCATTCAGGAGGGTACGGTGGTGGAGAGCGTCCAGGAGGCCGAGCAAGCCTTCGCCTCGATGCAGGATGGAACGGCACCAAAGTTTGCCGTGGTCAAGGCGCAGATTCATGCAGGTGGCCGCGGCAAGGGCGGGGGCGTCAAGCTGGCCAAGAACCTGGACGAACTGAAGGAGCATGCCGACAATATCCTTGGTATGATGCTCAAGACACCCCAGACACCGGGTGGCATGGAAGGACCGGGCAAACTGGTCAGAAAGGTACTCGTCGCCGAGGATGTATATGCCCCTGACTTCGACGCATGCAAAGAGTATTACATCTCGATCTTGTTGGATCGGGAGAAGAAGTGCAACGTGATCATCTACTCCACAGAAGGGGGTATGGATATTGAAACGGTGGCAGAGGAGACACCCCACCTGGTGCACAAAGAGTACGTGGACCCTACCCTGGGATTGCAACCCTTCCAATCACGAAAGATCGCTTTCAACTTGGGACTTAGCGGGACGGCCTTTAAAGGCATGACCAAATTTATTCGGTCTCTGTACACAGCCTTTGTCCACTCAGATGCTTCCCTATTTGAGATCAATCCTTGTCTGCAGACCGGAGACGACCGCATCCTTGCAGTGGATTGCAAGGTCACCCTGGACGACAACGCGCTTTTCCGCCACAAGGACCTGGCGGAGATGCGCGACATACACGAAGAAGATCCCACGGAGGTGGAGGCCAAAAACCTAGGCCTTAGCTACGTCAACCTCGACGGCAACGTCGGTTGTATGGTCAACGGAGCCGGTCTTGCGATGGCCACTATGGACATTATCAAGCTCTCGGGCGGCGAGCCGGCCAACTTCCTGGATGTGGGAGGCACCGCCGATGCAGCGCGCGTCGAACAGGCCTTTCGTATCATCTTGCGTGATCCCAGCGTCCAGGCCATCCTCATCAATATCTTCGGCGGAATCGTACGCTGCGATCGCGTGGCAAATGGAGTGGTGCAAGCCTATCGAAACATTGGCAACATCGAGGTGCCAATCATCGTACGGCTGCAGGGCACCAACGCGGATCTCGCAAAGAAGATCATTGACGAATCTGGCCTACAGGTACAGTCCGCGATTCTACTCCGCGAAGCGGCTGAGAAGGTGCGCCAGGTCCTCGCAGACTAACGCATAACCTAATCCATTTGAAGACCTACTCACTCTCCGAGCTCAATGCGTACCTGCATCGGGTCATAACGCTCAATTTTGAAGAGCCCGTTTGGGTCCGGGCGGAGATCCTACAGGCCAAGACCCATCGTGGTCACACCTACCTAGAGCTTATCCAGAAACAGGAGGGACAGGCTCGAGTAACAGCGCAGGCCTCCGCCGTGCTGTGGGCCAAACAGCGACGGCAGGTCGAGGCCAGCCTACCGAATGTGGATCATTTTTTACGTGAGGGAAGTGAGGTGTCACTCATGGTACAAGTGTCGTACCATCCGGTCTACGGACTCAAGCTGGTGGTCCTCAACATCGATCCTGCCTACACCATGGGCCGCCTCGAGCTTGAGCGTCAGCGGACCATCGCCCAGCTAAAAAAGGAAGATCTAATAGGTAGGAACACGGCATTGTCGCTATCCCCTGTCATTCAGCGCGTTGCCGTGATTAGCTCAGAGAAAGCTTCGGGCTATTCGGACTTCATCCAGCACCTTCGGAGCAACGAGTATGGCTACACCTTTCGCGTTGACCTATTTCAAAATGCGATGCAAGGACCCGAGGTGGAAAATCAGGCCATTACCAACTTGAGGAAAATACAGGCTGCTTCTAGCTATGATTGCGTCGTGATGATCCGGGGCGGAGGATCACGAGTAGATCTACAAGCTTTTGACAGTCTTAACCTTAGCCGACACTTAGCGGTGATGCCCATTCCCGTTTTTACCGGCATCGGGCATGAGACAGACCAGGCCGTGGCCGATCTAGTGGCTCACACCAGCTTCAAGACTCCGACCGCAGTAGCCGGTTTCATCATTGATCGCAACCTCCACTACGAAAGCACGCTGCTTGGCCATTTCCGCGATATCCAAGACCTGGCCGGGCGATCGATACAACGTCAGCGACAAGTCATCCAACAACTGGAGCAACGGGTAGTACACACCAGCAGCTGGTTTTTAGAGAAGGAACGTCTGCTCATCGATCAAACCTATCAACAGCTACGCACAGCCGCTCAGCGCCTGCTAGAATTTGAATCGAATCTCCTGGCATCGTTGGCCCAAAACCTGCGGTTGTTAGATCCGACCCAACTACTCCAGCGAGGCTTTAGCTATGTGCTGAGTGGTGGAAAACTGGTGCGATCCGTGAGGGATCTCAAAGTGGGCGATGAAATGCAGACTATATTTGCGGACGGCATGACCAGCAGTCATGTCACAAAGATCAACGAGGCGTGAGTGACATCCTTGACAATTTGAGCTACTCCGAAGCAAAGAAACAACTGGAGAAGATCCTGGCTGACCTGGAGCAGGGCGATGTGGATGTAGACAAGCTAGATGTGCTGCTTACCCGCGCCCGCGACTTGGTAGCCTACTGCCAGGATAAGCTCCGCCGGGCAGAAAAAAGCCTGGGCGACCACGAGGACGCCTCCTAGTACCCGTGTTACACTCAATAAATAGGCTACCCTGCTTAGGGGGTAGCAATGCGCTGGCCACTCAGATGCAGCTTTCGACCCACCCAGACGAAGAAGGCTGTGATACGTTCCGTGTTCAGCAGCTTCGAGTCGTTCATCGCTTTGACAGTCAAAAACAAGCCCAGCGGGAAGAGAATCACACAAGGTAGCCAAGCCGCCAATACCGGATCCAGGGCGTGACTCTTGGATAGTTTCTCAAATATCTTGGTGAGAATCACGAAGAACATAAAGAAGAAGATCGCTACCAAGAGCGGATAGCCAAACCCGCCCTTGCGCACTATGGCTCCCATAGGTGCCCCGATAAACAAGAAAATGAAGCATACCAGGGCAAATCCGTATTTGGAATGCAGCTGATACAAGTGCTTTCTTCGCCGGTCGTTCTCGACCCTTAATGCATTCCGGGATTCGTAGTTCTTGTTCTTGGAGCTCCGGATGATGTTTCTCGTGTCCTCTAGGAATGACACCTGGTTATCCTCCGAAAAAGTGGAAATGATGCTGTTGGTGGTGTGCAGCCGGTGCATGAAAGGTTGATCGACCGTGATACTGCGACGCAGTCCCTTGTTCAGCTCCTTTAAGCGATCTTGCTTTTGCGACATCACCCTGGCCATCGCTTGTTGCCTCTCCTCTTCTGTCTGCGGCAACCTGGACGGGGCGGAGGGCGTAGGCTTTACCGGTAGCTGGCCTGCGGTCGCGGGCGCCTGTTGTGGCATGTCTGCCGGGATCATCTCAAACGTATCGATGACCTCCTCTCCCGGCTCGGCGTAGAGGTAGTACATCTTCTTCTGCGTATCGTCAAGCGCATCGAGTCGCAGCTTTGCTATTGTGCGGTCGATCGAATCGATCCCGTCGGCCAGTTGACGTACACTGAGCATGGCGTGATAGGATCGAAAGAGGTCTTCGTTCGTACGCCTTAGGTCAAATTCCGTCAGGTCAAATGTCTTCGTCCATTGAGAGAAGCTCGTGCGCACAAAGGGATAATTGTTGGCGGAGGTACGGGGGCTGATCTTCTGATATTGATGCCCATCTTGCAGGTTCATGACAAAGTACTTTTCGTCGTCGGTCACATACATCTCACCCGATTTTGCCCGTATCAGGTTAAATTGGTTGCGGTTGTTGCTGGCATCGTCGTCAATCATCACGTCCTCGATCGTACGATTGTCTGCGTGCTTCTTACCTATCCGGATCGCATATCCCTGAAAGTCATCGTTGAAAGTGCCACTCTCCAGGTAAAGCGCCGGTTTTTGCTTCTTGATGTCATACAGGCGAGATCGAAATTTGAGGTTAGCGTATGGGATCACATAGTTGTTGCACAAAAAAGATGACAGTGACACCAATGCCGCAAATACCATACTGGAACGCATGACCCGCATCAGTGGGATACCCGCCGTCTTCAGACTGGGCAACTCATACTTTTCTGCCAGGGTGCCATACACCATGACACTGGCCAGCAATACGCCAATCGGCAGCGCCATCGGAATCAACGAAACCCCCATGTAATAGATCATCTCGGCCAGCACAAAGAGCCCCACCCCCTTGCCAGCAATGTCATCGATGTACAGCCAGAGGAATTGCATCATCAGCACGAAGAGTGCGATGAGATAGGCCATAATGAAAGGAGGAATGAACTCCTTAAAGAGCAATGCGTCGATCTTTTTAATCCTGATTCTCAAGCCCTTGCACGGTTTGATTCAGTCACCAATGACGAAAAGAACACTGGTGTGTAACAATCTTCGGCAATATAACGTCTTTCGGGTGTAATGAGTCTGCAGACCTTCAACGAAGAAGTAGCTCCGCTCAAGGACAAGCTGTACCGATTCTCGCTGAGGATCGTCAAGGACAGCAAGGAGGCAGAGGACGTGGTCCAAGACATTATGGTCAAAGTGTGGAATAAGCGGGCGGAATGGGATCAGTGGCATAGCCTGGAAGCCATGTGCATGACGATGACCCGAAACTTATCCATCGACCGGACGCGGAGCAAGCACCGAAGGGTATCCGAGATTCCAGAAAACTACGATCGGGTCTCCGACGGGCTCAACCCTGAGCAGCAGGCTGCCAGCAATGATATGATGGATCATATCAGGCGACTCATCGAAAAGCTACCCCCCAAACAACGTAACGTACTCGAATTGAGAGATATAGAAGGGTACTCTTACAAGGAGATTGGCGAACTATTGGACATCTCTTTGAGCCAGGTGAAAATCAATGTACATCGAGCTAGACACTTTTTAAAGAAGGAATTACTTAAAGCAAGAGCAAATGACGGATGATCAAGTAAGGTTGTTGATGGAAAAGTACTGGGACGGTGACACTACCCTGGACGAGGAGAAGTCATTGCGTGGGTATTATAGCGCTGGAAAGGTCTCGGCAGAATTCGAGGCATATACGCCACTGTTCGTCTTTTTTGACCAGTCGCAGTCGCTGAAGATGGAGAGTGACATCGCACCTCCCCAGCCCGAATCTATACCTGGCCCGGCCAGGGTCATCTCCCTGAAATGGTGGATGCAAGCTGCTGCGGCAGTCATTGTACTGGTGGGTCTGTTTTTTGTGACCCGACAGCAGCAGCAGACTAGTACAACAGATATGATCGCTTATGAAGACACCTTTGAAGATCCCGAGCTGGCCTATGAAGAATTCAAAAAAGCGATGTATTACGTCTCGGGCAAAATGAACAGGGGTGTTACAACCACCCATCGGTCCATGGATAAAATGGAGCCATTAATCAAACTTCTTAATTAATAAACACTTTGTCTCGATCCATTGAGCCTCGAGGCAGCACAAACTAAAAACAGGAGAAGACATGAAAATGCGAATTGTTTTGACCACGCTTTGCCTGGCGCTATGTTCCATGGTCGTATGGGCCCAGAGTCCCGTGCAAAGCCTCTTTGACAAATACCAGGACCATCCCGATTTTTCCACAGTTACGATCAGCCCGAAGATGTTTCAACTGATCGCCAAATTGGACATTGATGAGGTGGAGGACGATCTGGAGGATCTGGTCAAAAGTATCAAGGGACTTCGGATACTGATCAAGGATAGCGGAGACACGGATGCACTTTACAGGGAGGCGTCGACCGAAATCGGAAAAGGATCGTACGAGGAGCTGCTTACGGTGCGTGATGAAGGGGAAAACGTACGTTTTATGATCAAGGAGGGAAGCGGCGACATCATCGAAGAGTTAGTACTATTAGTCGGCGGTGGCGACCAGTTTGTGTTATTGGACTTAAGGGGCGACATGGATATCAAAGACATTGGCAAGCTGGGCAACTCCCTCGATATCCCAGGCTCTGAGCATCTGGATAAGCTGGAAAAACATTAGTAGAGGGCAACACACGAAGGCTCTCCATCAAGGGACAACGATCATTACAGGACGGCAACCTTCTTTTGCCGTCCTGTCCACTGAATTGAACTAAGGGCCTACGCCCGTTTTATTTTGCCAACTTGACCGCTCCTAAGAAGTCATGACCGCATCAGGTATGGATCCGATACCTGCCCATCACGAGTATTTTATGTCAAGTAGTGACCATAGCCTCCAGGGACTACGGATGGCAGTACGTCTTTCTACCCTGCTGCCCCCATGTATCGTCAAATTTTTAGCTTTGCCACACAATTTTCAATTCATGGGAAAAGGAGATAGAAAAACACGTCGAGGCAAAATCACCAGAGGTTCATACGGCAAGACCCGACCGAAAGGGAAAAGCCAGGAGCCGGTTATCGAAAAGAAAGCTGCCCCGAAAAAGAAAACGACGAAAGGCCGTAAGAAGGCTGACGCCAAGTAGTGCCCCAAGCACTCGGTGAAAACACCGGTATGCTCGACCCTGCCTAGGGTAATGGTAGCTCCAGGCCAGACACAGGAAGCACCTCCTTACCAGCAATCCCTTTGATGGAGCTGTACATGTGGTTGGTATTGAGCAGTACCTTTTCAATCTGCTTTTCTCTGCGCTTCCAGATACTGTGCATGGCGCGCTTCTCCTTATGCAACTCAGCCTGCAACTGCGTGAATCCTTCGACGATGCCCTCCACCTGCATGCGAAATTCATTGCTGGTGAGAAATCCGTAGATCATTGCCATTTTGTCACCGGCTTGCCGTTGAAATTGACGGACCTCCTGCAGGCGCAGCAACGAATCTCGCAGGACAAATGCCAGGCTCTTAAACTCTTCAAACGAGCAGATCCAGACCCCGTCACGTATGCCCATCCGCTCCATCCCTTTGGGCATGGTCTGGGTGACCAGCACCCCCAAATCGGCATTGCGACGCTGCATATCCGACTTGAGTTTTTCGATCCAAGTATTCTGAAACGCCTTCGTGCGCTTGCTCTCATAGTAGATCACTCCGCACTCGTCATGGCTGCGGTTTTTTACGAGCTGAGCGCAGTCGGCTCCCAGTGCCCCCTTCTTGACAGCCTTGACCACGTCCAAGGGAAATTTGTGCGTCAGATACTGCTCTAGCGCTATTTCCTGCACCTCACCCTGCATCTGCATCGAGCCCTGATTGATCTTGCGCGTCATCTCGTCGATGAGCTGTTTTTGATCAGCCAATTTCTTTTCATACTCCAAGCGTACCAAGTCCTGCTGAGCAAAGAACTGAGCCTTAAACTCCTTCTCCGACTTGTCCTGCCGCAGAAAGAACTCTTTCTCCATCTCAATCTTCAAGGCCTCGCGCTCCTGATTGAGCTGGCGCTCCCTTGCCATGATCTCCACCTCGCGACGTTTGAGATGCAGGTTTTCCTGACGCTGCACTTTCAAGGCTTCCTGCAGAGAAGTCCGTTCCAACTCACTGGCTTGGGCCGCTTCCTGCTTCATAGACTCGGCCAGTCGGATGCGCTCCTTCTTCAGCTCCTCCTGGATGATCTCCCAGGTCCTGGCACTCAACTGCTTCACCTCCAAACGCTCACGCTCCAACTGCAGTTGGCGGTCCTCCGTTTCTTTTCTCAGGCGCTTTAGTTCTCGCTCAAACTTCACCTGCAGTTTATCCCTAAGCTGCTGCTCCAGTGCCTGCTCCATGTCAATGCTATGCCCACACGAGGGACACTGGATGCCGGTGGCGGTGGCGGAGCTGTCTTTTTTGGATGTCTCGATCATACCCATCTGCTTAGGCTGTAAATATTATAAATTCCTACCATATGTCAAAGATAGATCAGATCATCGGATTGGTCGACAGGGCCTGACAGCTCTTATAAAAAGGGAGCCTGGGCACCTAGAATTGCTATATTTGTTCATAACAAGAATGTGAGATTATGAGCGTAAAAATGTCGAGCATGTTCGAAGGGTTGTCGGAGCTAGACAAGAAGTCCGTCTCATTTCTGCTCAAGGCGATCCAGGAGAACAATTTGCCGGGATTTGACTACTTAGAATTTAAACAGTCCCTCAACGGGCTCAAGGCCATGGACATGGATGTGACTACAGCCATCAAGTCGGCGTACACTACCGGCAGTACCGTGGGCCTGACCAAGTCCAAACTGATCTCATCAGCCGAGCACTACAAGAAGATTTTGATGAAGGAGCAAGAACAGTTTGAAAGTGCTCTTCAAAAGCAGATGGCTCAGCGTGTACATGGGAAGAAGGAAGAGAAGGAGAAATTGACAAGTAAGATTGCTACCTATCAGTCCAAAATCAAAGAACTGGAGACGGAAATATTGAAGTATCAGGACAAGCTCGACCGGGCAGACAGCGAGATTGAGAGTGCCCGGGCCAAGATCGACGATACGAAGCAGAAGTTTGAAAATACCTTTCAAGCGATCATGCGTCAGATTAACGACGACATCGCAAGATTAAAAGAGGTTTTATAACACCAAGATTTGTAAGTGGCCATGACAGATTTCAATTCCATCCCAAGTACCAAGTCAAAATCTTTCTGGAAGCGGCCGGAGGGCATTACCGGCACCATCTTTTTGATCGCGCTCATCGCCGGTGGTGGATACCTGCTGGTCCAGGCCATGCCGATACTACTCGCCCTAGCTCAAAATGTCCTATATCTGGCGGGCATGCTACTCGTGCTCGGGGCCATCATCTACATGGTCCTCGACCCCAAAATGCGCAACCTCGTGTGGTACATGTATAAAAGCGTCATGCGCTGGATCACCGGGATCTTTGTCACCATCGACCCGATCGGTATCCTCAAGAACTATGTGGAAGACTTGCAGGATAATCTGGGCAAGATGAGCAAGCAAATTGGAGGGCTAAGAGGACAGATGCGCAAGCTCAAGACCATCATGGAAGAGAATGACAAGGAGATCAACAACCACATGCTGATCGCCAGGAAAGCCAAAGAGCAGGGCAATGATAAGCACATGCTGCTATCCTCTCGCAAGGCAGCACGCCTCAAGGAAAGCAACGAAAAGTACCAGGCCCTCCACAGCAAGATGACCGTGCTCTATCGGGTACTCAACAAGATGTACCAGAACTCAGAGATCCTCCTGGAGGACACCAAGGACCAGGTAAAACTCAAAGAGCAGGAGCGCAAAGCCATCCGGGCCTCGCATAGCGCTATGAAAAATGCCATGGATATCATATCTGGCAGTGGCAGCAAGCGCGAGATGTTTGATCAGGCCCTGGAGAGCATTGCCGATGATCTGGCTAACAAGGTGGGTGAGATGGAACGCTTCATGGAGATGTCTAGCACCTTTATGGACTCCGTAGATCTGCAGAATGGGGTCTTTGAAGAAGAGGGCCTCAAGATGCTCGAGAAGTGGGAGAAAGAAAGCACGCTAATGTTGTTGGGTGATGGGCAGAGCAAGAGTGAGACCCTCGATCTCAACCAGCCTCCACAGCAACGCGAAAAGATCGAACGCAGCAGTAGCGAGTCCTCCTACGACGGTCTCTTCGACGATTAGTCTCCTGACTTACCAATCTAACTGTCAAAGTAGAGACAAGGCCGACTGAACGGGTCTTGCCTGACTTATCTCCTATCAAAGCCACCCGCTCACCGGCCGTCTACAAAGTCGTAGATCATCTTAGAAAGTCTCGCCATCATGGCGGTTCCCTGGTCGAAGTCTTCCAATTCCTTCGATAAGATCACCAGGACGTACTTTCGACCATCTGGCAGGAAAACAATACCCGAGTCGTGGTGCACGCCAGTGATCGCCCCCGTCTTGTGAGCCACTTTGACCCCGTCGGGCAGGTGTGCCGGGATGATTTCGTTGAAACGTTGATCCAGCAGGATGTCTATCATAGCTTGAGAGACTTCAGGCGAGACGATGCTGCCCCGAGCCATTTGCTCGTACATGACAGCCAGATCCATGGCGGTCGTGCTGTTGCTTAGTCCTGCTTCAAATGCCTTGAGGTCCTCGACACCCCGTAGCACTTCGATACTATCTGCGCCCAGGCTCCGCATCGTAGCTGTGACCTTGCGGGCATCCACCAGATCAATCACCTGATTGGTGGCCAGGTTGCTGCTCACGATGATCATATCGTACACCAGGTCGTAGATGGATCGGCGAGATCCGACTTGATCGTACAGCTCGGATTCGCTATCGGAGTCCACGGTCAGGCTGTACAGGCTGCTGTCCACAATACTATAGAAGGAATTCTTGACGACGAGCGAATCTTCCAGCAGGAAGAGGCCTGCCTCTGCCTGCTTAAAGACCTCGATCATCACGGGCGTTTTCATCGTGCTAGCGGCGTGAAATCGCTCGTCTGCATTGATCAGGATCTTCTGGCCGGATGGCAGATCGTGAAAGGCCAGCGCAAAGGTACCTGCCTCTTCATCCATGACCTCGATCAGATCGTTCTTTAGCTGCTCCAGGCTTGATGTCGGCGAGCAACACCAGCTAAGGAGGATCAATAGTATTCCGACGGATGCTCGCATTACCATCTATAGTGTCATTTAAGGATTGGGATCTAGGAGGATTGACCCAGGCCCAGCTCGCGGCCTTTCTCCAACATATAGTCAAATGCCTCTTCGTAGCTATTGCCAATTTTTCCGTCCAAGATGGCCTCCCGGATGGCGTTTTTGATCACACCCACCTCCCGGGAGGGTTTGATCTGAAAGGTGTCCATGATCATTTCTCCACTGATCGGGGGCTGCCAATTGCGCAGTTGGTCCTTCTCTTCCACCTCCTTCATGTACTGGCGCACGCGCTCATAATTGGCGAGATACCGCTTGACCCGGTGAGGATTCTTGGAGGTGATGTCCGCCTCACAGAGCGTCATCAGATCATCAATGTCGTCTCCGGCTTCATAGAGCAGGCGACGCACCGCCGAATCGGTGATCTCAGCCTTGCTCAGACTGATGGGTCGCAAATGCAGACGCACCAACTTTTGCACGTACTTCATCTTGCCGTCCAGGGGCAACCGCAGCTTCTTGAAGATGCGAGGTACCATAGCCGCACCCAGCGCCTCGTGCCCGTGAAATGTCCAGCCATGTGCCGGATCAAATCGCTTGGTAGCAGGCTTGGCAATGTCGTGCAGTAGTGCCGCCCAGCGCAGCCAGAGATTGTCTGAGGCAGCGCAGGTATTGTCCAATACCTCTAGCGTATGGTAGAAATTGTCTTTGTGCCCAATGTTATTGATGTATTCCACTCCCTGCAATGCTGCCACCTCCGGAAAAATGATCTTCAGCAGTCCCGTCTCCAAGAGCAACTTGAATCCGATCGAAGGACGGGCGGTCTCCATAATCTTGGTCAGCTCGATGGTGATCCGCTCCTTGGACACGATGTTGATCCGGTTTCGATAGAGCGAAATCGCGTGCAGAGTCTCCTCATCGATGTTGAAATGCAGCTGATTGCTAAATCTTATAGCGCGCATCATCCGCAAGGGATCATCTGAAAACGTCCGGCCTGGATCCAGCGGTGTCTTGATGCGTTTTTGCTCCAGATGGCGCAGGCCGTGAAAGGGGTCGATAATCTCACCGTACGAAGACTCATTCAGGCTAACTGCCAGGGCATTGATCGTAAAGTCCCGTCGATTTTGATCGTCCTCCAGTGATCCGAGCTCTACGGTGGGCTTGCGGCTATCGGGTCGGTAGGATTCCTTCCTCGTACCGACAAACTCTATCTCCCAGTCACCGTGCCGGAGCATGGCGGTACCAAATCGTTTGTACACGGTCACTCGTGGTATGGGTCGAAGATAACTCGCTACCTGCTCAGCTAGGGCGACGCCATCGCCGAGGCAGACGATGTCAATGTCTTTGGAGGGTCGAGCCAGCAAGCGATCCCGCACAAAGCCACCCACCACATAGACCTCGTACTGCATGGCCTTGGCCGCTTGCTGCACGATCTCAAATAGCCCATGCTCCTGATCTGTAATGGCAAATAGCATCGATACAAGAATTACGCTGGCATAGTCTCCCTATAGTAAGCGCCCATCTCCTGCAGGATTTCCTCGACCATCAAGGCATCATCTTCCGTCACCAGGCGAATACGGAAGGGACGGATGTTTGGAAGCCCCCGAAAGTAGTTGGCGTAGTGTCGCCGCATCTCCAACACGCCCAGTCTCTCACCCTTCCAGGCTAGGGAGTGGGCCAAATGCTGCCGGACCACTGCCACGCGCTCCTCAAAAGACGGAGCGGCCAGATACTCACCCGTCCGGACGAAATGTTTGATCTGGGCAAAGATCCAGGGATTGCCGATGCTTGCCCTACCGATCATAATGCCATCTACCCCATACCGCCTTTTGTAGAGTACAGCCTTTTCCGGGGTGTCAATGTCACCATTGCCTATGATGGGTATGTGGATCCGCGGATTCTCCTTGATCTTACCGATCAGCGTCCAGTCGGCTTCCCCTTTGTACATCTGACTGCGGGTACGGCCATGAATGGACAACGCCTGAATCCCCACATCCTGAAGGCGCTCAGCCACTTCCTCGATGAGCAAACTGTTATGATCCCATCCCAGACGGGTCTTAACGGTCACCGGCAGGGAGGTCCGCTTGACGATCGCCTCTGTCAGCTCAACCATCCGATCAATGTCGCGCAGTATGCCCGCCCCAGCCATCTTACAGACGACTTTCTTGACCGGGCATCCATAATTGATATCCAACAATTCCGGTTGCGCCTCTTCTACGATATCTGCCGCTCGCAGCATGGAGTCGAGCTTAGCCCCAAAGATTTGTATGCCAATGGGGCGCTCCTCCGGATAAATGTCCAACTTCTCGACACTCTTCTTGGCGTCACGGATCAGACCTTCCACAGAGATAAACTCCGTGTACATCAAGTCGCATCCCTGTGCCTTACACAGAGCCCGAAAGGGTGGATCACTGACGTCCTCCATGGGAGCCAGCAAGAGGGGAAAGCCTTGGATCTCTACCGGACCTATTTTCAACATCAATCAAGCAAGCAGTCTGATTTGCGGATGCAAAGGTAAAGCAAAAAGCGCTCAAATGGGACGATTCAACGCGTTCCGTCACGGCGATCACGTTATGGGATTCTGCGCCTAGCCAGCAACGGCCAAAGCATGGCTAGCAAGATGCCCTATTTAGTAGTTGAACACACTTAGGGCGACTACTCCTGGTTTAACCTTGCTAGATGCTGTCAGGCGAGGACGCCTGGCACGGCCCGGTTGCTGTAGCCGAGCTATTTCAACGGAAACTAGCCTCAAAGGCCACACGGCCCAGAGCAGGCCTCGATAGGCGTCCCCGCCAAACACCATTGCTAGCTCGATGACACCCTGAAGCCTTGACGATGCAATTGCCCTTCATAAGGTCTGCTTTTGCCATCAGAGTTCTCAAACTATTTATATATTGAGCAGCTTGAATTTCCTTTCCTAAACCTTAACTCTTCGAGATGTTTACTGGCCTAATCATCTGTTTCATTATCGGTTATGTCGCCATCGTACTAGAGCATCCGCTCAAGCTCGACAAGACGGTTCCTGCATTGTTAATGGGGGCCTTGATTTGGGCCTTCATCAGCATTGGGCACCTGGACGTAGTGGGTCATCACGGCCTGGCCCCCATGGAGGATGTGCTCCTCCATCACATCGGCAAGGTAGCTGAGATCCTCTTCTTCTTGATTGGAGCTATGACCATCGTGGAGTTGATTGACCTGCATCGAGGCTTTGCCGTGATCACCAATCGCATCAACACGACGAGCAAGACCAAGATGCTATGGCTGATTGGCATCCTGGCCTTCTTCCTCTCTGCCACGCTGGACAACTTGGCTTCCACCATTGTGCTGGTCTCTCTGTTGAGGCGCCTGATTCCAGACAAGACCGAGCGACTCTGGTTTGTCAGTTTGGCGGTTATTGCCGCCAATGCGGGCGGCGCATGGTCTCCCATCGGTGATGTGACCACCACCATGCTGTGGATTGGAAAGAAAGTCAGTACCGTCGGCCTGATTAAAAACCTCGTAATACCATCGATCGTCTGTCTGATCGTGCCCGTGTTTATCGCCTCGACCTTTAAAGTATTTCGGGGCAATATCACGGTGTCCGACAGTGCTCAGCGCAAGGAAGAAGAAAACAAGCTGCTCAGCAGCAGGGTGATGCTATTCACCGGGATTGGAGGCCTAGTCTTTGTACCGATTTTTAAGTCTATCACTCACCTGCCACCCTATGTAGGGATGATGCTTGCCATGGGCACGGTCTGGCTGGTATCTGAGTACATTCACCCCGAAGAGGATTTTACCGAGGAGCGGAAGCACCTCTATAGTGCGCATACGGCCCTGTCGCGTATCGAGATGTCTAGCATACTTTTCTTCCTGGGTATCTTGGTAGCTGTGGCGGGTCTTGAGTCTGTGGCCGTGATGAACCATGAGGGACACGAAGTCGGCTTACTGCGCTATCTGGCGGAAGGGCTGGACCAGATGATCCCCAATCAAAACATCGTCATTATTATTCTGGGCTTCCTATCAGCGATCATAGACAATGTGCCATTGGTGGCGGCCTCGATGGGTATGTACACCCATGAGATGGATTCCTCACTATGGCACTTCATTGCCTACTCGGCAGGTACCGGTGGCAGCATGCTGATCATCGGCTCTGCAGCCGGCGTCGCCGCCATGGGCATGGAGCGCATCGACTTCATTTGGTATCTAAAGAAAGTCTCGGTCCTGGCAATGTTAGGATTCTTGGCAGGTGCCGCCGTGTATATCGTCTTATCTCCCTTGATCAATGGTTAGGCCTTTCACTGTCCTTCTCTCTCTGCTTTGGCTGGGCATCACGAGCTGTGTCCACTTCTCGGCCGAAGACGTACACGGCGCATGGGTGGCGGTGGAAGCTACCGACGATGATGATACCGCTGAGGTGGACTTGACCGCCGTACGGCTATTGCTCCAGGACAATGAGCAATTTGAATATCATCCCAGTCAGCGCGAGTCGCTCTCGGGCACCTACAGGATAGGCAAGGATCTACTGACATTTTATGTGAGCGACCCACAGCCCGATACGTTGCAGGTGCACCTGATGGACCATAGCGAGGATACGATCGTACTACGCATGAATCATAAAAACAGAGACCGACGCCTCAAGATGATGCGGTCTCCTCAGGGTACGACTGATCTCTGAGGCGATCAACGTACGTGGTCGCACCGAGGCTTATCTCCAAGAAGAAGGGTGCCAAGGCATAGTCACTGGTACGGCATTGCCGCCCCCCCCTGACAGCTTGGGGTCCGTCCACCAGGCTTGACCGCCGGATAGGCTAGCGGATCCGTGTCCAAGAAACAAATGCAGGACTTTCCTCAGCAAGGTAAAAGGAGGCCATGGGTGTGCCCGAGAACTTATCCCAGATGCTGTCCGAACCAGTCAAACGCCTCCGTCTGCATGGCCAGATCAAACTTGTGTGGTCCTGGATAAAAGGAACATCGGTAGCGGTCCGGAGCACCGGCTTTGGTGTAGATATCAGACATGATTTTGTCTGCCCGTTGCATTTGGGGCAAGGTGTACAAGAAATCGTGCTCATCGTTTTGCACCAGCGTGGCTGCCGGTGCACGCAAGGCTAGGATCTCAGGAAAATCCATGTCCCTTGGCAGTTGTGGCACGTAAGCCATCCAAGTATGTGTGAAGGATTTATGTAGGAGAAAGTCTCGCCAGGTGGTCATGAATCCCACACATACCGCACATTTAATGCGCGCATCCAGCCCTGCCATAAAGACCGTGCGAAGGCCGCCTCCGGATAATCCGGCACAACCTACCCGTGTTGTATCGACCTCCGGGCGATGGCAAAGGATATCCAGGGCCACTTTGTCTTCAGCAAAGAAAACACCAGGCCAGGTCGTACCCGCGCAAAAGAGGGATTTGGCCATGATATGCTCGTGATTGGCCGCCCACCGATTATACGCTTCGATATTGTCAGCATTTTCGGGGTCGGAATCGGTGAGACCATTTCGATTGTATTCGGGGACATCAGCGAGGTGCACTCGACGACTGGCGAAAGTAAACGCGTCACTGACCAACACAACGTAACCCAGCTTGGCGATCTCGTTGGCCCACGCCCGCCCCTCATAATACTCGTCCTGATGTTCGACCATCAGCGGATGAGCATCGTCTCGCACTCGAGTGATCTTACGTCGACCAAAGTACTTGTTACCCCCATGATCGTGAAAAGCCAGGATACCTGGCAATGGACCTTGTGCCCCCTGCGGTTTCAGCACATAGCCTTTGGTAGCACGGCCATAAGGCAATTGCCAAGCGATATCTTCGATCTCCAGCCCGTCATAGGACCAAGTGTCCAGTACCTGCACCGTGGGCGTGGGCCCCAGATCCGGGATACCCATATGCGACTGCACCCTTTCCAGCGCCGCGGCGCGATGGGTGTTGGTATCTTGCCAACGTTCATGTCGAAAGGAAAAAGGGGCCGGCTCTTCATCGATGAGTTTGGCGGCCCACGGCCCATAGGGGCCGATTAGGTTTTCCATGGTTACTGCTGTCTCAGGCATAACTCGTTGATTTGGTGCAGTGCAAAGGAGATTGGGAGGCAAGAACGGTAGGGCCCCTACTCCACTGGTAGCGAGTTTAAGAAACGATCGTCGTGAGCGATCGCCCGGTCGACCTCCTTTGAGCATATGTATATGAAAATACTAATTAGTTGCTGGGCGGGAGACGATCCTAGGGTCCCCGTCGTGTACGCCGGCGCTCGGCCCCAAATTGATCTGATTCTGCTAGCTATCGTGCCGCAACCAAGCATAGCCTAATCGCCGGAGATGCACCTGAGGGTGCCTTACGGTCTTGATCCTCGTTACGGTCTGTTTGCTAATGAAGTAAAATCATCTTTTTGGTAGCACTATAGCTTCCAGCATCTAGTCGATAGTATAGCACGCCGGTGCTACCCAGCATACTACGCTGGAGAGTCACTGTCTGATAACCTCTACCGTACTTGCCCTCCACAGACCGAAGGACCCGTCCGGTGACATCATACACCGTCAACGTAGCCTTCATCGCCTCCGGCAGGACAAATCCGATCGTCGTCTCCTCGCGGAAGGGATTGGGTCGGTTTTGCTCCAGCGAGAATCCAGTGGGTGCCAGGGTACTGCCCAGCGGACGGCCACCGATGCCCGGCTCTGTGGGCTCACCACCCAATCGGCTCTTCTGCTGGTGCTCTGCTACATCATGCATGTCGTTGACCTGCGAGATCAGACCCGGTTGGCCTCCGACGGTGCCACCACAGAACTCCGAGTTGGAGGTTACCAGCAGCACTACATTGCAGAAATCTACCGTACCACTTGGGTGGCTGATCACCCACAGTCGGGCCAAGTGACTACCGGCATCCGAACAGCCCAACTCGATGTAAGACGTATCCTCTGCCCAGGTATCATCATCCATGCCGTCGATCAGCTCGATGCGATACTCCAGCAACGTATCGTTGCAGGCCTCAGCGCTGCTGCTGTTAAATTCTTCGGCCCAGACCACGGCATGGGCGCTATCCACCTCACCATCCTGGTCACTATCCCAGGGCGTCAAGGTGGCCGAGATCGAAGTCACACAGACCGGACTTGGCTTCTTGACCGATAGCACATCAAAGTAGTACTCACAGTAGCTTTCATTGGCACAGTCGTCCTGGATGGTCACCACTAGCTTGTAGCTGCCATGCGGTATATCTGCCGAGGTAATATCCAAGGCATCCGTCATGTCTCCCGACAACTCTCCGTGATCACTATCAATCACCGTCACCGCATCTTCATCGGTCACATCCTTGAGCTCCCAGTAGTACTTGATCACCCCACAGGCATCTTCTGCCGACACACTTACCGCCAAGTCGAAGTAACAGGCGCCTACCTCTGCCGTACCTCCGCTCAGGATCGTATCGCCATTCACTTGATGGCCGGTGATCGTACAGGTCGGTGGCGTATTGTCTATCACGATGATCTTCTGTACGCAGGTGTCCGTCACCAGTTCTCGGTTTTTCCACCACTGACCATCTAAGGGCTCACCGTAGCCACACCAGTCGGCAAAGTACCAGGTACGAAGGATCTTGTAGCAAGCGGCTTCTCCCCCTACGATCTTGAAGACTTTGTCGCTGTGGGCGATCCCTACTATTCGACAGTCATCATCAAACTTGTACTTGGCATAGCCGGTACTCTCCGGACCTGCAGCACCTATGACGTTGCCATCCGGACCGTAGGCGATCTCGCAAGTCTCTACCTCCGTATCCTTCGGCACATCAAACATGTACTTGTTCAGCTCACACTCGTTGCCTACCCAAATGCGCTGGTGCCGATAAATCGTATCTACTGTATGGCGCAAGCTGTCGGCCACCCCGTGCTCATCATAAAACCCATCCGGACAGCCTTGCCAGATCTTGAACTTTCGGAAGATGTAGCCCTGACCACAGTGGTCAATTTCACACCAGACATCCTGCTCGCAATACACATTCTCCGCGCAATTCACCACTACCACGCCCTTCTGGAAGTCGAGGGTGTCTTGGTAATAGTCACACTTGGTGATCAGGGAGTCTACCCATACGTACCCCAAGTGCTCGTCATACACGCGCACCGGATCGTAGTAGCTGGTACACTTGCACACACTGTCATAGAAGGTAATGTCGCAGTCAATCTCTGTGCCTGATGCATCGACATAGTTTCCATAGGGGTCTCGCCAGGCCTTGCAGTAGCCACCAAAAATATCATCCAAGGCATCGTAGGCTTGTTGCTCGCCCTCCTTGGCTTGGCCTACAATGTACTCCAGACTCACCGGATGGATCTCATCCGGATAGGCATAGCGACTGTCCTTGTAGATCTTGCAGGTGATCTGCTCATCTTCCACCACATCCTTCACCACTTCCACCGGCGTCTTATCTTCTATCCAGACCCTGGTCCAGGTGGTTGACCAGTTGCACCAGTAGTCCATCACCAAGATCTCGACGGTTACCGGCCCGCAGGCGTCTTCGCAACTGAACGGTACCGCATCGCTCCAGCCGCCACCGATCTGTGACCATGCGTCGATCTCGGCCGTCAACTCGCCATGATCTGCTTCTGGGCTGTCACATCCGTACCGATGCGAGATGGCTGGACCAAATCGATCATGACAGTAGGTCGAGTCGGCCAACTTGTGGAACGCATACCCCTCGGCACCCTGGTTGCTGCTGGTTCGAGTGCCACCTTCGGTCAGGCAGGCCTCAAAGTGCTTGCGGAAGTACGTCTCATCCACTTGATAGGGATGGTCCACACAGCTCAGCGTCGCATGTTTCATCAGATCATACTGCCAGGCTCGGTACACCAACTCTCCGCAGGCCTCTCCATCATTGGCCAGCCAGTCCAGGGTCTTGGCATAGTGGGCCTCCACTTCGTCTTGGTGCTTGTCGCTCTCCAGATAGGGTATCCACAGTGTATCGCCATGGGGACCCACACAGCACCAGTCCGTCGAGTCACACAGGTCGATACAGGCTTCGTACCAGTCTGCTCGTCTGGCTAGCAGTAGATTGACCCCGCAGTTGTCCCAGCTCCCTTCGTCAAAGGTGCTCGCCCCCACCCACACTTTCTTGTCACTTAGACTCACCGTGACTCCCTTGTCTGCCACGGCCACCGGGCGGGTCTCGTCTTTGACGAGCAGATAGGCGTAAGTCGTACCTACATTATGGCAACTATCAAATACTTCGTACACCACTTGGATCGGTCCGTCCGACTTGGGCAGCTCCACTTGGGCATGGCTTTCATAGCACAACCCTTTCACTTCTGTGCCGTCTGCCAGCTTAAGGTCACAACTGTCTTCGCGGACGGTCAGCACCCAACTGCCTAATCCGGCGATACTCGCCTTCACCTGCTTGACGCCTGTCCAACCATCATACACACATAGGGGGGGCAGATAGGTGTGGACGGCACATGCATGCCTGCCTGTTGGTACCACGATCACCGGCTCTCCACCGGTCTCGTAGCAGTGGGTGTTTGCTGCGTCTTGATCCAGCCGCTGCGGCCACAATAGGTGACGCTCTTCTACCTTAGCCGTCTTCACCTTTGCAACGGGTGCGACGGTATCCAGATCGGTCACCCAAAAGACGCAACGGGCATATACTGGGTCCCCTCCCCCGCCCTGGATGGTCAGGCCGCTATCGGTACCTGCTGCTGGTACGTTGCCACATTGCAGCGCTTGGGCAGCCGCATAACAATCCTGCTTGATCTCCAGGGTCACCTTGTATTGACGCTCACAGCCGGTGCTGGTCTGTCTCGCATCCACATGCACCAGAAGCCGGCACTTGCCTGGGGGCTGTACGCCCGCAAACTCCAGATGGCCATCGGCATTGGTATCGGTGACCTCTAAAAAGTAAATCGTGTCACAATCGGCGGTCGGATCACTCGGGTCGGGCACCAGCATATAAGGTCCCACCCCGCTGGTCTCTCCACAGTACACCGTATCTTTTTCTGCGCACCAGGTATTCTCCGCGGTCAACTCCGGCAGGCGCAAGACCGTGATCGTATCAAAGGCCACACAGCGACTCTCTCCCGTGCCGAAGGCTTCCCATTCTCGGATGATCTGCACTGCCGTATCACTGTCACACGCAAAATTAGCCTGCGACCAGTCTGACACATACCGGATCTCTACCGGCTCCTTTGTACAAGCTTGATAGGCCAAGGGGCCTGGGTAGAGGCCACCCTCCGGATCCAAACCCAAGAAGGGATCTGTGCAGTACACCGTTGTATCCAACGTACCTTCGATGTAGCAACTCTCCGGCTTCTTGACACTACCCATGATCATGCACTGGGCCTGATCGCAGGTGTTGGTGATAAAGATCATAAACGCTCCCGCAAAATTGCTGGGCAGCGGATTGGGCAGGATCGCTCCCGAAGGTAAAGTCAATCGGACCTCGTACAGGTTATTGAACTTGCAATCGGTACGCAGTACATCGCAGGCCTCGATCTGCGCCCCACAACTCACGTTTACGCGCTGCGGACAATTCACCGACTCCTCGCCAATGCAGTAGTACAGCGTGTCCGAAACGGTACAGATGCCCGTCTGGGTAAATTCAATGATCACCGTCTGGTTGCCATAGTCCAAGCCGGCTGGAAAATACCGTGTACTCAACGCTGTGGGGTCATCTATCATGCCATCTCCCTGCAGTAACTGCCAGGTGCCATCGCTGCCAGTGCAGGCATTGGCAATGGTGGCTACCAAGTCAATAAATTCGACCGCACACAATGTATCTCCCGACCCGGCATTGATCTCTGCCAGACAAACGATCACCGTCACCTCATCGTAGGCACCAGGGTTACAAATATCGGCTCCCGCCACGGTCCACCGTAAGGTGTGCTCTCCAATGGCATCCGGAGCAAACATTGCCATGGGATCGTGGACATCGCTAATCACGCCTCCTCCGGAGATGATACTCCAGGTCCCTACCGAGCTACTTTGCGTCAACGGAGTAGCTCCCAACATCACTGTCTGCGTGCAGAGGAACTGATCAGCTCCTGCAAATACCTCTTCTCGCGGCAGCACGGTCACCTCCACCGAATCCATGGCCATGCAGCCGGAAGTGTCATTTACAGCGATCAACTTAAAGGCATACTCCCCTACCCCGGGAGGAGTAAAGGTCACCTGGCTGCTGCTTGCATCCGGAGTCAGACCTGTCGCCGGGTCCCACATGTAGCTCACGGAGCCCTCCGCCATCATGCCCAGCATCAATGTCTCATCTTCACAAATATTAGCATCGGCACCGGCATCTACCGCCGGGCCGACTACATGGTTGAGCATCACCTGTACACCTACCGTGGCCATGCAACCGCCATTGGCCGTGTCCACGATCGTCAAGCTATAATTGATGTCTCCCAGTACATTCGTCGCAATCGCATTCAATTTCGTGGGATCATCGAGGTAGGTGCTCGGAGCCCACCTATAGGTCTGACCTGCTTGTTCCGTGCAGCCCGCACACAACTCTGTCATGCTTTGCAGGCAGGCCGTGACCGTCGTGGGTACCGGGGGTACGATCGGGCTCCGGTTAACTGCGATCTCTACCGTATCCACATTGGTACAGCCCGTCATCGTGT